>NZ_JAGFPK010000008.1 GCF_017599385.1 Ciceribacter sp. L1K22 | reverse complement strand
GGCGGCGGGCTGCTCGGCGGCACCGGCACCTTCGGCACGGCCGGGCGCACCGTCACCATCGGCAGCGGCGGCACGCTGGCGCCGGGCTTTTCGCCGGGCACGCTGACGATTGCCGGCAATCTGGTGCTTGACGCCGGCTCGACCTATGCCGTCGACGTTTCGGCTGCCACCGCCGACCGCACCAATGTCGCGGGCACCGCCGTCATCGACGGCGCCACGATGCAGGTGACGGCGCTCGATGCCGCCACCAGCTACCAGGAGAGCCAGACCTATACCGTGCTCAGCGCCGCCGGCGGCATTACCGGCGACTTCGCCGACCTGCTCGGCGATTCCGCCTTTCTCGA
>NZ_JAGFPK010000007.1 GCF_017599385.1 Ciceribacter sp. L1K22 | reverse complement strand
CTTCCCCGTCACTCGAAACAAAGGGGAAGCGGACGGGGTACCGGGGGCACCTCGTTTAGTTAGTATAGTGGTACCTTCCGGTACCCCGTTCGGCGGTTTTTATCCGCGACTTCGGCCTCTCTGCGAGAGCGTCGGGCTTCCGGTGGAGGATAAACCTCCACCCCGCATGCGCCGCCGGGACTTGTCAGGTCCGTTGGCCCGCGCCGCATGCATACCCCGCGCTCCCTTCCGTGTCCCACAGACACACCCGGCGCCCGGTTAGGGCTGGATGACGGGCCTGGCTGCAAACCCGTCCTCCCCCATGTCGCCGGAGGGAGACCATTTTCCGCGGACCCCGGTGGCAGG
>NZ_JAGFPK010000006.1 GCF_017599385.1 Ciceribacter sp. L1K22 | reverse complement strand
AGGTCGCGCTTATCGACCTCAACAAACGACAATGACTGTCAGGCATGTCTATGAACACCTGTCAGGCATGTCTCCGGGCTTTACATCAAGCCCGAGGATGACGGAGTGTGGGGTTACCGTTGGTGCCAAAAGAGAGGTCAACGGTTTCAGCGTTGCTTAGGGCACCGTTGTTCCCCCTCCTGGTCGTCATCCTCGGGCTTGATGTTCGGCCCTGATACATAGCTGACAGGTGTTCATAGACATGCCTGACACTTTCCGGATTGATTCTGGGAGGTGGCGATGACTTG
>NZ_JAGFPK010000005.1 GCF_017599385.1 Ciceribacter sp. L1K22 | reverse complement strand
CCGGCGACCAGGTCCAGGAAATGGCCGCCCAGGGCACCGACACCGTCCGCGCCTCGATCTCCTACACCCTCGGCGGCTCGGTGGAAAACCTCGTGCTGACAGGAAGCGGAAACCTCACCGGCACCGGCAACAGCCTCGCCAACGTCATCACGGGAAACTCCGGCAACAATACCCTGAGCGGCCTTGCCGGCAACGACCGGCTCGATGGCGGTGCGGGCAATGACACGCTCGACGGCGGCGCCGGCAACGATACGCTCATCGGCG
>NZ_JAGFPK010000004.1 GCF_017599385.1 Ciceribacter sp. L1K22 | reverse complement strand
GGTGGCAGGCTCTTGCGTCCTTCCCCCACCACCAGCGCCGGCCCCGCCTCGCCACAACGCCTTGTGGTGTATCCGCGACGGAACGGGAACAAGGATACGGGCGTGGAAAAGAAGGGGGAAAGCAGCGGTGAGATTTTTTCGAGGGAGAGGCGATTTTTCTGATAAGGGTATGATTTTGTTGGGAGATAATTTTGTGCGGCGTTGGTGCGGGCTTTGGGAGTCCCAGTTGGCTGACCGCAAGAAGCCGGATTGGCGTGGTTTTTACT
>NZ_JAGFPK010000003.1 GCF_017599385.1 Ciceribacter sp. L1K22 | reverse complement strand
ATACGCTGAACGGCGGCTCGGGCGCCGACCGCATGGAAGGCGGTTCGGGCAACGATACCTACTACGTCGACAATTCCGGCGACGTTGTCGTAGAGGCGGCGAACGCCGGCACCGACACGGTCCGCTCCTCGATCAGCCACACGCTGGCCGCCAATGTCGAGAACCTCATCCTTTCCGGCGCAGGCAACCTCAACGGCAACGGCAACACGCTCGCCAACGCGCTCACCGG
>NZ_JAGFPK010000026.1 GCF_017599385.1 Ciceribacter sp. L1K22 | reverse complement strand
CCGGCAACCTCAACACGGCCTCCAACACCGCCAGCGCCATTTATGACACGACGCCGCCGACGGTCAGCATCGGGACGCTATTCGGTCCGACTGCTGGGGAGTACACAGCGACGATCACCCTTAGCGAGGCCTCCACCGACTTTACCGCCGGCGACCTCGCCGTGGTCAATGCGACGGCAATCCTCAGTGGCTCCGGTACCACTTACACCGTGACGCTAACGCCAGCTGCCGACGGAACAGTCTCCGTGGCGGTCCCGGCTGGAGCCTTCACCGATGCGGCCGGCAATGCAAACACCGCCTCCAACACGGCGTCGGCCACGTACGACTCCACGCCACCGACCGTCACTATCAGCGCCCTCTCCGGTCCGGCCGGCGGCAAGTACACCGCGACGATCACGCTTTCGGAATCGTCGACCGACTTCGTCGTCGGCGACCTGACGCTGGTGAATGCGACGGCAACGATGACCGGTTCCGGCACGACCTACACCGTGACGCTGACGCCCGTCGCCGATGGGACGGTGTCCGTGACGGTGCCCGCGGGGGCGTTCACCGACGGCGCCGGAAACACCAATACCGCCTCGAACACCGCATCCGCGATCTTTGACGCGACGCCGCCGACCGTCAGCATCGGGACGCTAGTCGGTCCTACTGCTGGGGAGTACACGGCGACGATAACCCTCAGCGAGGCCTCAACCGACTTCGCCGTCGGCGACCTGACGCTCGTCAATGCAACGGCAACCCTCACCGGCTCCGGTAC
>NZ_JAGFPK010000025.1 GCF_017599385.1 Ciceribacter sp. L1K22 | reverse complement strand
GGGAGTACACGGCGACGATAACCCTCAGCGAGGCCTCAACCGACTTCGCCGTCGGCGACCTGACGCTCGTCAATGCAACGGCAACCCTCACCGGCTCCGGTACGACCTACACCGTGACGCTGACGCCAGTTGCCGACGGAACAGTCTCCGTCACCGTTCCGGCTGGCGCCTTCACCGACGGTGCCGGCAACCTCAACACGGCCTCCA
>NZ_JAGFPK010000024.1 GCF_017599385.1 Ciceribacter sp. L1K22 | reverse complement strand
CCGCGGAAAATGGTCTCCCTCCGGCGACATGGGGGAGGACGGGTTTGCAGCCAGGCCCGTCATCCAGCCCTAACCGGGCGCCGGGTGTGCCTGTGGGGCACGGGAAGGGAGCGCGGGGTATGCATGCGGCGCGGGCCAACGGACCTGACAAGTCCCGGCGGCGCATGCGGGGTGGAGCTTGCTCCACCGGAAACCCGACGCTCCCGC
>NZ_JAGFPK010000023.1 GCF_017599385.1 Ciceribacter sp. L1K22 | reverse complement strand
AACCGGGCGCCGGGTGTGCCTGTGGGGCACGCAAGGGAGCGCGGGGTATGCATGCGGCGCGGGCCAACGGACCTGACAAGTCCCGGCGGCGCATGCGGGGTGGAGCTTGCTCCACCGGAAACCCGACGCTCCCGCAGAGAGGCCGAAGTCGCGGATAAAAACCGCCGAACGGGGTACCGGAAGGTACCACTATACTAAACTAACGAGGTGCCCCCGGTACCCCGTCCGCTTCCCCT
>NZ_JAGFPK010000022.1 GCF_017599385.1 Ciceribacter sp. L1K22 | reverse complement strand
ACCACGGACTTCGTCTCCCAAGTCATCGCCACCTCCCAGAATCAATCCGGAAAGTGTCAGGCATGTCTATGAACACCTGTCAGCTATGTATCAGGGCCGAACACTTGACCCGAGGATCCATTCACGGCCCGCCGTGCTCTCCGATCACGGATCGCAGTAAAAACCACGCCAATCCGGCTTCTTGCGGTCAGCCAACTGGGACTCCCAAAGCCCGCACCAACGCCGCACAAAAT
>NZ_JAGFPK010000021.1 GCF_017599385.1 Ciceribacter sp. L1K22 | reverse complement strand
TGCTGGCGGTGCCGCCGGAGCCGTCGATGCTGCCGCGCGCGCCGAAGCCGCTGGCCCAGAAGCCGAAGCGGCCGGCATCGAACCCGGTCTCGCCGTCGAAGGCCGAGAAGCGCTCGGCCGCCGCATTGGTCTCCTCCGGCCCGTAGGCCGTCGCCGCCGACTGCTCGACCGAACCGCCGGAGAGACCGCGCATGCGGGTGTTGAGCATGCCGTTCATCGCCTGCGTGCCGGTCGTCAGCAGCGGCGTCGTCGAGGAATGCACCTCGCCGGAGAGCTGGCGGAAGGTCTTGCGGGCATTCTCGGCATTCATCAGAAGAAGGCTGTTGTAGAGGGACAGCGACGGACCGGATTGCTCCAGGCTGTCGAGCGCCCGGGCGACGGCCTGTTCGTTGCCGGTCTGCGCGACCGTGACGAAGGTGCCGCCATCGCCGTCGCCATCGCCGTCTCCGTCACCGTCCCCATCGCCGTCTCCATCCCCGTCGCCGTCGCCATCACCGTCACCGTCTCCATCCCCATCACCGTCACCATCGTCATCCGGATCGACGACGACGGTCAGCAGCACGTCGTTGCCGGAGATCACCGAGGAGACGTCGAGAAAGGCGGAATCGCCGAGCAGGTCGGCGAAGTCGCCGGTAATGCCGCCGGCGGCGCTGAGCACGGTATAGGTCTGGCTCTCCTGGTAGCTGGTGGCGG
>NZ_JAGFPK010000020.1 GCF_017599385.1 Ciceribacter sp. L1K22 | reverse complement strand
AGATCGCGGACGCCGTGTTTGATGCAGTGTTGGGATTGCCGGCCCCGTCGGTGAATGCTCCAGCCGGGACCGTCACGGAGACTGTTCCGTCGGCAACTGGCGTTAGCGTCACGGTGTAAGTGGTACCGGAGCCGGTGAGGGTTGCCGTTGCATTGACGAGCGTCAGGTCGCCGACGGCGAAGTCGGTTGAGGCCTCGCTGAGGGTTATCGTCGCCGTGTACTCCC
>NZ_JAGFPK010000019.1 GCF_017599385.1 Ciceribacter sp. L1K22 | reverse complement strand
TCAGACTGCTGACAAACCCCTGGCTACATCCGGGGGTTTATGATTCACTGGGACATGTTGAAGAAACCTGCTCCCGAACAGACGGCTCTCGAGATGGTGACGCTCGACAGCCTTGTGCCGAAGGATCACCTGCTTCGCAAGATCGATGCGGTGATCGACTTTTCCTTCATCCATGATCGGGTTTCCGGTCTTTACTGCGCTGACAACGGCCGCCCGCCACTCGACCCGACCTTGATGTTCAAGGCGCTGTTCCTCGGCTACCTGTTCGGGGTGCGCTCCGAGCGTCAGTTGGTGCGCGAGATCGAGGTGAACGTCGCCTATCGGTGGTTCTTGCGGATGAAGCTGACCGATCCGGTCTTCGATGCCTCGACGCTCAGTCAGAACCGCCGCCGCCGCTTCAACGACACGTCGGTGGCGCAGGACATCTTCGATGCGATCGTGGAACAGGCGATCCGCCACGGCCTGGTCGATGGCACGGTGCTCTATACGGACTCGACCCATCTGAAGGCCAATGCCAACAAGGGCAAGTACGATCTTGAGATGCTTGCGAAGTCACGCGCCGACTACTGGGCCGATCTTGACCGGGCGATCGAGGCCGAGCGGGCGGCGCACGGGCAGACGTCGCTGAAGGAAAAGGAGCGCGAGCCGGAGGTCAAGGAAACCAAGGTCAGCCGCACCGATCCGGATGCGGGCTACATGGTGCGCGACGGCAAGCCCAAGGGCTTCTTTTATCTCGATCATCGCACGGTCGATGGCCGCCATGCAATCATCATCGACACGCATGTGACGCCGGCCAATGTGCATGACAGTATCGTCTATCTGGAACGGCTCGACCGGCAGCGCCAGCGCTTCGACTTCCATGTTGGCGCAGTCGGCCTGGATGCGGGCTACGCCACTTCGGGCATCGCCAAGGGACTGGAGAACAGAGGCATTCTCGGCGTCACCGGCTATCGCAACCCGACCCCGCCGAAGGACGGGATGATGCGCAAGTCGCAATTCGTCTTTGAGCCCGAGACCGACGGCTATCGTTGCCCGCAGGGTCAGCTGCTCACCTATGCCACCACCGACCGGAACGGCTACAAGCACTACCGCTCGGACCCGTCCCTCTGCCGCGACTGCCCGCTTCTTGCCTCCTGCACCGCAAACGCCAAGGCGGAGCGGACCATCACCCGCCATGTCTGGGCCGACGCCCGCGAGCGCACTGATGCCCACCGCAAGACGGCCAGAGGCAAGGCGATCTACAAGCGGCGAAAGGAGACGGTCGAGCGCTCCTTTGCCGATGCCAAACAGCTCCACGGGCATCGCTATGCCCGCTTCCGCGGCCTCATCAAAGTCCAATGGCAATGCCTGCTGGCCGCGAGCGCCCAAAACATCAAGAAGATCGCCATGGCAGTGAGCAAGGCCCCGGACCGAGCCTGGGTATAAGGGCACAGGTCCGATTAAGATCACGAAAA
>NZ_JAGFPK010000002.1 GCF_017599385.1 Ciceribacter sp. L1K22 | reverse complement strand
GCGTCACCATCTCGAGAGCCGTCTGTTCGGGAGCAGGTTTCTTCAACATGTCCCAGTGAATCATAAACCCCCGGATGTAGCCAGGGGTTTGTCAGCAGTCTGAAGGCGTCCGTTCAGGACGCCTTTTTTTGTTCCACCGTTATGCACGGTCGCGGATGTTATAATAACTTAGTGTGCCCACGCCCCAAAAGAAAAGGCCTCCGAGAAACACTAGCAACACGTTCAAGAAGCGGTTCGGATACTGAGCCTGTTCAGACAGTGTGGGCTGGATAAACGTCGCAAGATAACGTTGCTTGCTGATTGCCTCTATACGGGCTTTTTCTAGGCTTGCTAAAGCCGCGACGTAACTCTGCTGAGCGAATTCGCGCTGCGTTTCAAGTTCTTCAAATACCTGAAGCCGCTCAGAGACCGCAGAATCAACGCCAGGTCTTCCCGTTTCTCCGGATGCACCCGCGGTAACTTCACCAGCGCCGAGCCTCTGGCGTTCCTGTACGATTTGTGTCTCTAGGCTGTTGATCTGGGCTTTGATGACACGTATGCGCGGAGTGTCTTCCGCCATCTGCTGACGTGCCGTTGCGAGGTCGGCATTAAGCCGCGCCAGTTCCTGCTCCATCGAAGCCACCAGTTGCGTCGCCAGTTTTGCTCCTTCGACAGGATCTGCCTCCTGGGATACGTCGCGGAACCGACGGAGTTCCAGCCTCGCTCCCGCGAGCCGTTTTTCGGCTAAGTGAACTTCCTCGTTCGCCAGCCTCACGGTCTCGCTCCTGGCATCATTTGACAGTTGATTGATCAGGTTTTCACAGCGCTTAACGATAAAATCTGCAATTTTACGAGCTGTTTCAGGGTCGAACGCTTTAACCGTCAACTGTATAATTCCAGAAGCGTGATCAAAGTTTACCTGAACCATGTGATTCCAGTAGCTGGCCTGATCCTCAATGGGACTATGACTTGCCAGTCCAAAGAAAAAGTCGAGGCCGCGGGGGGCGTAAATTGTTTCCAGGTCGAACTCCGCATCGAGCTCGGATACCATCTTTTCGCTAAGGATATAGTCTTGAAGAATGTAGGAGTCAGCTACAGTACTACTGGAAGCAGATTGGCTAAACATGCCGAGGATATCGGATGTCATCGCCGCGCTGTCGATACTTCTCACTGCGAACGATGTAGAGCTATGATATTGATCTGCAGCAATTACGCTCATGTAAAGGCTAGATAGCGCGGTAGGAACTAGCACGAGAAGAAAAAAGCCGCTTATCATGACCCAATGACGAATCTTAAGAAGGCCCGTTTTTTTCTTCTTTTTGGTTTGCAGGAGGCCCTCCAGCACCCGGACGTTCGGGTGTGCCACCGGCCGCGGCCTTGCGGTCTTTTCCCCAACGGGGTTTGATGGGTTTGCCATTACTGTTGTCCCATGTTCCTATCGTGTTGCCGGATCGCCTCTTCGATGTCGTCGAAATAGGTGACCTTACCCTTTTCGAGCACGATACCGCATTTGCAATATTCTCTTATCGTGCTCGTACTGTGGGAGACCATGATAACATCCGAGTCGGCAAGTTTGGTGTTGAAGACAGCGGCGCACTTTTTGCGGAAATTGACATCGCCGACGGCTGTCGTCTCGTCAACGAGGTAATAATCGAACTTCACACCCATGCTTACCCCGAAAGCCAGTCGTGCCTTCATTCCCGAGGAGTAAGTCTTGACAGGTGCCCGGAAGAAAGGGCCAAGTTCGGCGAACTCTTCCACGTAGGCTAGGAGTTCGTCGGTGTCGACCCCATAGATTCGGGCTACGAAGCGGACATTCTGCTCACCTGTGAGATTGCCGACGAAACTGCCATTGAAACCTAGGGGCCAAGATATCCGGCCACGCCGAATTATGCGTCCCGAATCAAGTTGTATCGTGCCGGCAATCAAGCGGAGCAGCGTAGACTTTCCCGCGCCGTTTCGGCCCAGCACGCCGATGCCACGTCCTCTTTTCAAAACCAGCGAAACGCCATCAAGTATGGTTTTCCGATGGCCCTTGTGTCGCATGTGCTTCGTGGCGTGCTCAAGCCTTATCATTCATTCCTCAACACGCGCGATGACGCCGTGAACAACGCCGTTCCTAAAAGAAGGAGAATTCCCGAGAAGCCGTACAGATAGTCCAAACTCAGCGCTTCACCTCTATACTCCGGATAAAACCCTTTGCGAAACAGGATTACAATATGAACAACAGGGTTCAAAAGCAGTATGTCCTGATAGGGATGGGGAATTGAATCGGGCAGAAAAAAAACACCCGAGAGCAACATAAGAGGGCGTGTTATAATACCATAGATACTTTCGTAGAACGGCCATTTTAAAAAGAGAACGGTGTTTGCTAGAGCTCCACCAAGAGCCAGAAACGCGGCGGCGAAAATCGCCTCCAATATCGCCGCCCAGTTCAACGTCAAAGGTGTCTTAAGCCCGTGGGATATGGCTCCTATCACCAGCACCCCGACAAAAGCGGTTGTTGCGATTTGGAGGACGAGACGGGCTATAAGTGTGTCAACAGGCGCGACACTGGGATAGTTCAACAGTGCTCGGTTTGCGGAAAGCGCACTGCTTACATATGTCGCTGAAGCCTGATAAAATTGAAAACCGATGTAGCCGGTCGCGAAAAAAAGAGGAAAGCTGGAGCCCAGCGAAGGTACGCGCGCGATCACCTGGAAAAGCATCGTCAGCAACGCGATATGAGCCGCCGGGTCCACCAGAGCCCAGATGTATCCGCCGGGGCGACTGCCAAAGCGAGTCGACATTTCCCTTATCAAAAGTGCCGCCACGATGCGGATATGTGTAATCCAGTGCATTCTCTAGTCCGTGCGGAACGATTACGAGGCCTTGCTCTATCACTCTACACCTCGCGGTGCAAAATGGCAGAATTGCGGGGAGCTCAATCTTTTGCCAATCGCGGCCTGCGGTTGCCGCGTCACATTGAGGCAACCTTCTCTTTTTCGCACGGCAAACGGAATTGACGGTCCGCAGTTGCTTGTCTAAGTGACTTGTGGAAAGAAACTTCTAATGTCGGGTTATGTTTACTGCCGTTTCATGCCCGAGGATTTCAAATTTGCGAACGGGTATATGAGCGTAGAGATCATCGGGCGTGCATGCGCCGCACCAGGAGCGAACTCTCCCGAGGAACTGTTCGAGATCATGCTTGCGCGAAAGTGCATGATCTCAGAGATTCCGCATGACCGTTGGGAATTGGCCCGCTACTGGCACCCCGAGATGGGAGTTCCTGGAAAGTACTATACGTACGCGGCAGGTGTGCTCGACGAACTGGATCGTTTTGATCCGGCGCTATTCGGCATGTCCAAGCGCGAGGCCCTCTATATGGATCCGCAGCAGCGGGTGCTGTTGGAGCTGACGTGGCGTGCGCTTGAGGACGCCAATATTCCCGCCGCGAGCCTGCAAGGCCAGAACGTAGCGGTTTACGTCGGCGCATCCAGTCTCGACCATGGCAACCTATCCGTCGAGGATCCTGCCGCTCCCGGGCCGCACTTCATGACGGGCAATACGCTGTCGATTGTGTCAAACCGAATATCCCACGTATTTGGCTTGAATGGGCCGAGTCTAACAGTGGACACGGCATGTTCATCGTCGTTGGTCGCGCTTGATCATGCCATCAAGGCGCTGAACTCCGGCGAAGTGGACACTGCTATCGTCGGCGGAGTGAATGTCCTTGTTCATCCTCTACCTTTCGTTGGTTTTGCCCAGGCGCGCATGTTGTCGAAGGACGGTCTTTGCCGCGCGTATGACGATAACGGTATTGGATACGTGAGAGCCGAGGGCGGTGTCGTTCTCGTCCTAAGGCGCAGTGATCGCGCCTCGTCCGAAGGTGACCGCAGTCATGCCACCATTATTGCATCAGGCACCAACGCGGCAGGCCGGACCAACGGCATTTCTTTGCCTTCTCGCGAAGCCCAGGCTGCGCTTCTGAAGTCGATCTACATCGACGGGGGTATAGACCCCAATACCGTCGCTTTCATCGAAGGGCATGGTACGGGCACGAAAGTTGGGGATCCGGCGGAAGTGTGGTCGTTGGGTCAGGTTATTGGTCGCCGCCGCAAGCAGCCGATCGTTATCGGATCTATCAAGACCAATATCGGGCATGCGGAGCCTGCATCCGGCCTTCTTGGCCTTATGAAGGCTATGCTGGCACTGGAGAACGATTATCTTCCGGCTTCGCTCCATTTCGATACTCCGAACGATTCGATCGATTTTGAGGGTCTCAACGTTCGTGTTGCCAGCGACGGAATGACGTTGGAGCGACGCGAGAAGGCGCGATTGGCAGGTGTCAATTCGTTCGGTTTCGGCGGTGCTAACGCGCACGTGGTGATTGCCGACCCACGTCCGGCGGTCGTCGCAGAAGCTCCAGCGATCCAGCCATTCTTTATGGTCAGTGCACATACAGCGGATAGCCTTCGAGGGTTGCTGGAGCAGTATCGCGATCGTTTGGCCTTGGCTGATGATGCCGGCCGTGCGGCGATCATCGCAGCATCCGGTATGAACCGAGCAGCTTTACGCCACAGGTACGTCCTGAAGGGCGATGATGCCTCCATACTGACGTCACTTGATCGGTTCCTTGCCTCAGGCGACACCGGTGCAGCGGAAATGGGAGAGGCGATCTCGCGCGATCCCAAAGTCGCCCTTGTATTCTCAGGCAATGGTGCGCAGTGGGCAGGTATGGGCGTTGACGCTCTTGAGCATAATGCCGTGTTCCGGGAGCGTTATCACGAAGTTGCTCGACTCTTTTCCAAGTATTCCGATATCGACCTTGTGTCGGTTCTTGCGGATCCCGATCTCGAAACGCGCCTCGCCGACACCAAACTAGCGCAACCTGTGCTGTTCGCGGTTCAGGTTGCCCTCAGCGACGCAATGATCGCCATGGGCGTCGAGGTTGCCGCAACATTTGGCCACTCTGTCGGCGAAGTCGCAGCTGCCTATGCTGCCGGCGCCCTCACCCTTGAGGATGCCGTCACTGTCATCGCAAAGCGATCACTCCATCAAGATGTGCTTGCTGGCCAGGGTACGATGGCCGCGGTCAAACTGGGTGAACAGGCAGCAGAGGAGTTGTTGCGATCGCTGGACCTGCGCGAATTGCAGGTTGCGGCGATAAATGCGCCCAATTCTGTGACAATCTCCGGTGCTGTGGACCAGATCAAGAGCCTTCGTGAGAAGGCAAGGAAGCGAAAGGTGGCAGTTCAGCCACTGGATATAAACTATCCCTTCCATCACCCCTTGATCGATCAGGCGCGAGAGGCATTTTTTGCCGATATGCCGCCGATCCATCCAAAGTCCGGCGGGAAGGCCTTCATCTCGACCGTCACGGGTAAGGTGCTAACCGGGAATTCGTTGAATCCCGATTATTGGTGGCGGAATGTCCGGCAGCCCGTGAAGTTCATGCATGCAGTCGAAGAAGCCATCGCGCTTGGTTGCAATATCTTTATCGAGGTTTCCCCGCGACCAATTCTGACGAGCTATATCAATGATGTAGCCGAGCAGCGGTCTGCCGCAGTCACGGTTGTTTCGACTCTCTCGCGAGAAACCGTTCCAGCCGTTTCCGACCCCGTTGAGCGAGCAATGTCGCGTGCCATCGCATTTGGCGCTGCGGTTGATCGTTCCAAGATTTTCGGCGCGCGTAATGCAGCGGTAGCGCTACCAGTGTTGCCGTTTGACAAAACAGAACTCCATCCCGAAGCCACAACCGATCGCGTTGACATTTATGGTCGCAACGGCCGCTACCCCTATTCACTCGTCGGATGGCGCACGGACCCGAATGGCACTGCCTGGAAGAACCATGTTGATGCTCATCTCTTTCCGGATTTGGCCGAGCATGTCGTCGACAACCGTTCAATCCTGCCGGGAAGCGGATTTATCGAAATCGCCATCGGTGCTGGTCGGCAGTTTTTTGACAGCGAACGGATCGAGATCACGAACCTCGAAATCGTTCGTCCACTCGAGCTCAGCCAGAGTCGCATGCTCGAGCTGTCGACGCTCATTTCCCCGGAGACCGGTGATTTCCAAATACGGTCCAGAGAGCGCCTTTCCGATGATGACTGGTCGGTCCATGTTGTGGGCCGGATGCGTAAACTTGCGACCGTCGAGGTGGGATCATCGCCTATTCCCGCGCTTGTCGGTGAGGCAGTGTCTGTCGGCGCGGACAAGGCCTATCGCACGGCAGCCAATTTCGGTTTGGACTATGGGCCGCGTTTCCAGCTTCTGAAGAGGGCGACAAGCTATGGCGATCGTATTGTTGCCGTGGAGCTCAACGAAGCCGCGCCGATCGCGCATCCGCTCCTGAGCTTCAATCTCAACCCACTGTCCGTTGATGCGATTTTCCACGGACTTGTCGCACTTTTCGATCGCTTCAGCGGCGAGCGCGGCGGCGCGCCTTACATACCTGTTCGCTTCGGTCGGATCAGCATCGAACGCCTTGGAGAGCCCGTTTCGAGCGCTATTATCGAAATCGAGCGACTTAGTGGCACGTCGATAAAGGCGAACTTCCACATCTTTGGTGCAGACGGCAAGCGCATCGCTGTTCTCGCCGACGCCCGGTTCCGGCGCACGTTCCTCAAGCAGCATAAGACGCTTGACGCACTTTCCTTCCATTACGAGTCGGTTCTCGCGAAAGTCGATGGACGTAAGGAACACGGTCCCGTTCTCGCCGTGGATGATGCCTTCTCCGATGTCGAAGAAGTCGGCCTTGGGAACGACAGCCTGCTGCTCCAAGCGGCCGTGTTCAGCGCGATCTACGAGGTATGTGGAAAGCTCGCAAAGAGCGGCAATGTGGTCACTGTGTCGGATCTACCAGTTGAACTGGGGCCGCGTCGATACCTCAGTAACTGTCTGCAGTTGTTGGTCGACGCCGGGTTTGCGAAAGCCGACGACGGTGCATGGACGCTGGAAAAAGACGTATCGCTACCGCTGGCCGCTGAGCTTCTCCGGGATATTTATGCGACGTCACCTGATCGTGGCGTAGACGTTGTATTGCTGAACGATTGCCATCGGGAAGCGCTTGCTTTGATCAAGGGCGACAGCGTTGGCGACGTGCCTGAACGCGGGACCGAAGCTTTTGTCAGCGAAGCAACGCTTTCGCACGATGCCGTTCACTCAGTCACTGCAAAGGAACGAGCCGATACGCTGATCGTTGCGCTTCGGCGCGTTTTGGGCGATATCGGAAACGCAACGGCAGGCGTCAAAGTCGTCGAGGTCGCAACGGTGTCGGCCCATGTTAGCCGGAGAATTGCCGATGCTGTGCTGGCTGCAGGCGGTTCGCTCGTCATATGTGAGGCGGACGGCGGTGCTAGGCGTAATCTTGAGGTGCAGTTCGAGAATGATCCGCATGTGAAGGTGATGTCGCCGGATCAGTTCGCATTGGCGGGGGATGCGGATCTGGTGGTCAGCGCATCCGATACTCTTTCGGCGCTACTGCGCGCGGATGCGAGTATTGCGGCATGGTTGCGTGGTACGCAGGCTTTTCTTGGAGCCTTCACTTCGCCAAGTGTCTTTACCGATTTTGTGTTCGGTCTCGTCGACGAGATCAACGTGTTCCAGACTGCCGATGCCTGGGGCAAAATCTTCGAAGAAATGGGTTTCGATCAGGTCAGAACCGCGGCACGCGAGTTGTCGGGTGGCAGCATCGTCACTGTCCAGGCGGTGAAGCCTCGCGAAACCGTCTTGGATGGTCAAGCGACCGTACCCCCGGCTGCTGACAAGGTTCTGCTGCTGTCGGACAGAAGTATCGCAGCGTCCGATGTTAAGCAGTGGCTTGGCGATCGCTTCGTACCGATCGCCAGTTTGTCCGTTGGAAAGGACCTCGTTAGGGACAGAGAACTCATACTCGCGGCGTTGCAGGAACACGGCGATGATCTACGGGCCATGGTCTATGTGTCGGAAGACAACAGCTCCGATTCCTCCGACGTCCTCTTGCAACGCGTCATGGGCATCAATGCCTTTGCGATGGCGTTTGCCGATTGCCGAGATACGGTGATCGTGAAAAAGGGAATGCCGCTACTGGTTCTTGCTCCCAACGGTGCGCCTTTCGCCAAGACCGATGGCAATGCCGCTTCGAGCCCTGTCAACACTGGTCTGTGGACCTACCTGCGGGTTATTCGCAACGAGTTCGACTACGCGGATATTCGCGTTCTTGATGCCGACCCGACAACCCGCGCGAGTGGCGGGTTGGTCGACGTGATGAGCCGGGTTCTGGGCGATGTCGGTAATGTACGCGAGTGGTACGTTGCGGACGGGGCACTACGAGAGGTCCGAGCCGTCCCTGGTGCACTAACGACGGTTGCGCGAACGACAGCGCAGTTTGCCGCCGCGACCATTCGTCAGCAGGTGCCGTCTCAGGTTTCAACTATCCGTTGGGAGAGCACCGATACTCCGGCCGCTGGTCCGGACGAAGTGGTCGTGCGTGTGGCCGCGACCGGTCTGAACTTCCGCGATGTCATGTGGGCTATGGGCTTGCTGCCTGAGGAGGCCTTGGAAGACGGATTTGCAGGGGCTTCCATCGGTATGGAATTCTCCGGCGAAATCGTCCAAGTGGGTAGCGATGTTACCGATCTTGCCGTTGGCGACCGGGTTATGGCGATCGCTGCCTCGGCGTTTTCCACCCACGTCGTGGTGAAGCGTGATGGCGTTGCAAGGCTTCCGGAGGGCGTCGATGTTGTTGCCGCTGCTTCGATTCCGGTTGTATTTCTGACGGCTTACTACGCCTTGATAGAACTGGGTCGTATGCGGCCAGGCGATACGGTACTTATCCACGGTGCTGCAGGCGGTGTCGGCCTGGCCGCACTTCAAGTCGCAAAACACGTAGGTGCCACTGTCATTGCGACAGCCGGAACGCCTGAAAAGCGACGGTTCCTCGAGATGCTGGGTGCTCACCATGTGTTCGACTCGCGATCGCTCGGGTTCGTTGCCGATGTGCGGGCTATTACCGGTGATGAGGGTGTCGATCTCGTTCTCAACTCCCTGTTCGGTCAGGCGATGGAGCAGAGCCTTTCATTGGTGAAGCCATTTGGTCGTTTCCTGGAACTCGGTAAACGCGACTATTACGCCGACAGCAAAATCGGCTTGCGTCCGTTCCGTCGAAACATCAGCTATTTCGGTATTGATGCCGATCAGTTGCTTGTGCTTCAGCCCGACCTTTCGCGTCGTCTTTTGGCGGAGATCGGTCGTCTGTTCGAGGAGGGCGTCTTTTCGCCGCTTCCGTATCGTGCGTTCCACTACGATGAGATTGGTGACGCCTTCCGGCTGATGCAAAACTCAGGTCATATAGGCAAGATTGTCGTGCTTCCGCCGGTACCCGGCAAGGACCCGGTTGCGGTTCGGGCACGTCGCCAGCTTGAGCTTGATCCAAACGGAATGCATCTGGTGGTGGGCGGCATCGGCGGGTTTGGCCTTGCGGCCGCAGATTGGCTTGTCGAAAAGGGCGCCCGCTACATCGCATTGTGTTCCCGCAAAGGAATTCCCGACGCGGAAACGCAGGCGGCTATGCAGCGTTGGTCGCGCGATGGCGTCGTTGCCGTCGTTCACGCTTGTGACGTGACGAGCGAAATCGCCGTGCAGCAACTCTTGGAAAAGCTGAGGACGGTCGCTCCGCTCAAGACCGTTGTCCACGCGGCGATGATTCTTGATGATGCTCTGGTTGGCAACCTGACCGAAGAACGTAATCGTCCAGTAATCGACGTAAAGGCCAAGGGGCTTGCGCTCATGGACCGGCTTACACGGCACGACAACCTGGATCATTTCATAGCGTTTTCCTCGGTTACCACAATGGTTGGCAATCCTGGACAGTCCAACTACGTTGCCGCCAACGGCTTCATGGAAGGACTGGTCCGTGCTCGCCGTGAGGAGGGCCTCCCGGCGCTGGCGGTGGGTTTTGGAGCCATTGCGGACGCTGGTTATCTCGCCCGCAATACCGATGTGGGACAAATCCTGGACCGACGGCTCGGGAAAACCGCCCTGCCTGCACGCGATGCCCTTCATCTGGTCGAACAGTATATCGAAATCGCGCCCGACAGCGTAGACGCATCGGTGGTGATGATCTCGGAGTTTGACTGGGCGATGGCCCACAATCTTCCGGTCGTAAAGGAAGCTCTGTTCGAGATTGTGACACGGAAAGCCTCCCAAAATGCGGGAGGCTCGGAGGGTGGAGAAATCGATCTTGTCGCGATGATCGAAGGCAAATCGCCGGCGGAAGCGCAAGATGCGCTTTTCAAGGTCATCGCAAATGAGATCGCCAGCATCCTTCGCGTGGCGCCTGAAAGCGTGAATAAAGATAGCGTTTTGAAAGAGATCGGGCTCGACAGTCTTATGGCCGTTGAACTTGGAATGAACTTCGAACAGAATACTGGTTTCGACATGCCGCTAAGCAGCCTGTCGGATAATGCAACTGTGGGTGATGTCACTCGCCGGCTTTATGAGAAGGTCAGTGCTCGCAGCGGTGGCGGGGACAACGATGGAGAGACGTCTACGGACGCCAAGATCGTTGATGAACTGAGCCGTCGACATACCGGGTCAGCCTGATAAACCGGGCGCCCGGTCGACGATAGACTGGAGAGGCATGGGAATGACCGGAAATAAGCGTCAGGATCTCTTGGATCGTATGAAAAACGTTCATAAGACGATCGAGCAAGGTCGGCAATCCCGTACGGGTGAGGCGTCCGTGGTTCGGGCCGCGGTGCGTAAGCAGCCGAGCTTCGACCAGTTGGCCGAGTACAAGCAGGTCGTCGTGCAGAAGATGGCTGGTGAGCAACTCGGGATGGCTAATCCGTTCTATCGGGCTCACGAGGCGGCAAGTGGTGCCTATGCCCTCATCGGCGGGAAGTCCTACGACAACTTCGCATCTTATGACTATCTCGGTCTCAACAAACATCCTGCCGTGCTCGCTGGGGCAGAGGAAGCGCTTGCACAGTTCGGCGTGTCCGCATCCGCAAGCCGTCTTGTCGCGGGCGAGCGCACTATCCATGTCGCCCTCGAAGAGGCACTCGCCCAGAACTACGAGTCGGAAGCGGCCGTCTGTTTTGTCAGCGGTTACCTGACCAACGTTGCCGCGATAGGATGTATCATGGGACCGCGAGATCTCGTGCTGCATGACGAGTTCATCCACAACAGCGCCTTGTCAGGAATAAAACTCTCTGGCGCCAACCGACGTTTCTTCAAGCACAACGACATGGCCGATCTTGAGCGGCTGCTCCGAACGCTTGGCGGTGACTACGAGCGCATTCTGGTCGTTGCTGAAGGCATATACTCAATGGACGGCGATATCGCCGACTTGCCCGGTCTCGTCAGGCTGAAGCAGGAATTCAATTTCTGGCTCATGATGGACGAGGCTCATTCGCTGGGCGTTCTTGGGGATACCGGAAGGGGTATTTTCGAGCATTTTGGCGTCTCGCCATCCGAAGTTGACATCTGGATGGGTACGCTATCGAAAACGACCTGCAGCTGCGGCGGCTATATCGCCGGCAGCGAGGCCCTTATCATGTTGCTAAAGGCGCAGGCAGGCGGCTTTGTTTACAGCGTGGGATTGGCGCCGGTGCTTGCGGCTTCTGCGATGGCCAGCCTGTCGGTGCTGAAGGACGAGCCTGCGCGTGTCCACGCACTTCGGCGGAACAGCCAAACGTTCCTAGAGTATGCAAAGGAGCGCGGGCTTGATACGGGTCTGAGTCAGGGATATTCAGTCGTCCCGGTGATTGTGGCGGACTCTTTGCGAGCTGTGCAACTGTCGAATGAGCTCTTTGACGCCGGGGTGAACGTGTTGCCGATCATACATCCGGCCGTCCCCGAGGGGCTCGCCCGCTTGCGGTTTTTCATTACCAGTTCCCATTCGGAAGAACAGATCCGGCGCGCAGTCGATCTGACTGCTGATATTCTTGCGAAACTGAAAGAGCGAAATTTCGGCATAGGTTCCGCCAAGGTGATGCAGGTGTTGGCGCGGCTGGCCCAAGCCTGAACGGTTCAAGCGGGGATACCGAACCCCCTGCTCAGCCAACTCGACAGGGTGCGTTCTTCGGCATGCATGTGATCATTACCGGCGGTTCAAGTGGCATCGGACTCGCCTTGGCGCGCCGCTATCTTGAGCGCGATTCGGCGGTCACACTGGTGGGGCGGTCCAAAAGCAGACTTGAGGCGGCTCAACAGGAGCTACTGGCTCTGAATGAGGGCTTTGGGCAACGGTTGATGGCGCTGGAGGCGGACGTAAACAGCGAACCCGCCCTTCGCGATGCAACGGCAAAGGCGGAAGCTGCCTTGGGCCCTTGCGATATCCTGATAACGTCTGCGGGGCTCGTGGAGCCGGCCGCTTTTGATCTCCTGGATGGCAGCCGCTTTTCTGCGCAGGTAGAGACGAACCTGATCGGGACGGCAAATGCCATCCGGTGCGTTTACGCCGGGATGAAGGAGCGTGGAAAGGGGCGTATCTTGATGATCTCCTCCGGGGCGGCTCTTATCGGCATCCACGGCTATACAGCATATTGCGCGTCGAAGTCCGCTCTCGTCGGCTTCTCGGAGGCACTGCGTGTCGAGTCCGCTCCTTACGGAGTAAAGGTTTCCATATGTTATCCGCCTGATACGGAAACGCCGCAGTTTGCCAATGAATTGCCGCTTCGCAGTCCCCAGGCGATTGCGGTTATGGGAACCGTTCGCCCGTGGACAGCCGGCAGGGTTGCAGAACGCATCGAGCAACTGTTGTCGCGAGGTGCGGACGTCATTCATTTTGGCCCTGGACTGACGCTGCTCGCCCGTTTTGGTCCCTTGGTGAAGCCTATGCTGTATTGGTGGTTCAGGAGGCGCACCAGGCATATTGTCTAGGTGCGGATTGTCAGGTCTGGAGCAGCTCGCGTTCGTAGCGAAAAAACTTTCTGTGGCGCTGGGCCTCGGGGTCCAACCAGTCGGGATCCGAAAGGAGTCTGCCCACTAGATTGGAAGCGCCCGTGGCTATTGCTTCCTTGCCGATGAAACCGCCGCGGACCTGGATGGTCGCCATCAATGCCTTTTCGAAAATTTCGACCGCTTCGCTGTCGGGCGGCATGGCTTCCTGCCAGAATTCACGTAGGCTCTTTTGCCACGTCAGCCCCGGCAAATCGTAAATCGATGCACCAAGCGAGATAACCGGCTTTCGGGCTAGGACGGCTGTCAGGCCAACAGTGGAGTTTATCGTCACGATGCCGACGCTGGCAGCAATCAGCTTTTCCAGATTTCCGCCGTCGATGACGTCCACGCGTTCCCCGATCCCCAAACCCTTAGCCCAGCTTAAGATCTTGCGTCGCCAACCTGACAGCCCGTTGTCGATCGGGTGAACTTTGAAAAGCAGCCGCTCCGTCGGGGCGCTGTTCTTGGCAAAGGATCGCATCGTCGCACTGACCAAGCGATAATGGTCGCCGATCGGTGCATGCTTTCTTATCTGGTAGTCGCCGGGCAATTGAAGCGGAAAGAGAAAAAACGATGGATGACTGGCCCCAAGGTAGTGGGCCTCCAACTTCGCAGCCTGGCCGGAACGCCGGCGTCCCGTAAAAGCCTTTCCAACCCATCCGGCATACTCGACTACAGGGTGGACGGGGCCGTGCGTGCGGTAGTTCGGATGGGCAATCCATCCGAGGAGAACGTTTGGAATGTGAAAGGCGAGATCGTAAAGAGCGTAGGTCAAAAAGCTCGATCTGAACGAGTGGCTCTGCTGCGGAACAGGCCTTGACGCCAATGTTCTCAAAGCTTCGATTTCCGCTGGAAACAAGGATTGGCTAGACATGCCGAACGGCTCCAGCGTCAGCCAGTCGGGCCGGAGATATCCGTGTTCAAAAACATGGGCGCGAATCCCTATTTGTCTGGCGACGTCCAGTGCTTCAGCATGTTTCGGACGTCCATCCCCGAGCATCAGAATGTCGGTTACGCCATGCACAGCGATATAATTCTTCAGGAAGTCAGCCCATTGCCCATCCGCTCCCCGAAACCAATCCCCTGATCGAGGCCACCAGAAGAGGGCATCTCCGAGACAAAAGTTGATCTTGTGAACGACGCCGCCGCGCTGTTCAACGCAGTGGGCTACCTGCTTCAGAAAGGGCGATGCAGGTCCCTGCAGAAGGAGTAGTGACAAACGCCGCATTCGACTCACATAGCAACTTGTTCAGGGGCAACACGGCACTTATAGTCGCGGCTCTTTCCACATGAAAGCATCCTGAATCGGTGACCGGTTGCGAATCCATTGCAGAGTATCTCAAGCACGATGTCCGTTGTGAAGCAGCCGCGTGAAACCAAGCCTGTCATCCTGTTCCTTCAGGGGCCACCGTCTGTCTTCTGGCGGGAGCTTTCTGATGCCTTCGAACTGGCCGGTGTCAAAACCTTGCGAGTCAATTTCTCGCTGGGAGATCAATTATTCTGGCGAAAGCGAGGTGCCATCAACTTCCGCAAACCTCTAAAGCACTGGCGGGGTTTTGTCGAAGCCTTGATCAAAAAGGAGGGGGTGACGGACATCCTCTACTATGCAGACCAACTTCCGTATCATCGGACCGCTTGGGAGGTCGCGGAGACGTTGGGGGTACGATGTCACGCCGTCGAACACGGCTATCTTCGCCCTGACTGGCTGACTCTTGAACGTGGCGGGATGGGGCGATTTTCTCATTTCCCGGTGGACCCAGCCCAAATATCGGCAATTGCCCGATCTGTGGCCGCGCCGGACCTTACGGTGCGCTATCCGCATACCTTCGGTCAGGAGGCATTCAACGAAGTACTCTACAATCTAGTTGCGTATTTCGGACGCCCGTTCTTCCCCTTCTTCTCAGACGACAAATACTACTCCGCTCTCAAGGACTACCTACCTTGGGTCGTGCGAGCATTCTTTCCGACCCGGCATCTGGCATCCGAGGAGCTTCAGAACGGTCTCACGCCCTATTTTCTCGTGGCGCTGCAGCTGCAAAGCGATTACCAGATACGCGCGAATTCGCGTTTCGTCCATTTGGCCGACATGCTGGACGAAGTTATCGGTTCGTTTGCAAGATATGCCGACAGGAATGCATCTCTCCTGATCAAGCAGCATCCCCTTGACAACGGGATCGAGCGATGGGGTAGCAGGGTCACCTCAATCTCACGGCGCTATGGGGTGGAAGAGCGGGTTCGGTTTTTTGAACAGGGAAATCTGAACGCAATCCTCAAGTCTGCGACCGGGGTCGTTGTCGTCAATTCCACCGTTGGAATCCATAGTATCAGAACGCTCAAGCCTACCATCGCGCTTGGTTGCGCCGTATACGACGTGGAGGGGCTTACGCATCAGGATGGCATAGACAGTTTCTGGCGAAACCCTTCGCCGGTCGATCCGGCTTTGGTCGATGATCTCGTGCAGGCGCTTGCGGCGACCATACAGGTGAAAGGAAATTTTTATCATAGGGAGGGGAAAGTCGTCGCGATTGCCGAGATGGTTCGGCGAATTGTCGCACGAGAGGTCAATCTCCCCGGTGGATTTCTTGATACGCCGCCAAGACTCACTTGGCAAAAGGGCATCCAAGCTCGACCTGAGGCGATGCAATAGGGTGACGGTGCCGTTCTTAAATTATTAGTTTGAGTGCCCTTAGTGTAATTGGGTTGTGGAGTTTTCGTGCGTGCCCGTGTTACAGGGTTGGCGGACGAAGGTCGGGAGACGGGTTTTGAAGCGCATTGCAGTTGTGATTGTTTGTGCCGGCTTGGCAGGCTGTGAGGCTGTTCCCGGTGCAGGCCCTCTGGCGTCCGACATCAATGCTCAAGCAGGTAAGTCGCTGACGGAAACCCAGCGTGCCCACGGGGTAGTATTTGACGTGGTGGACGTAGACAGCACCGCCGCTCGTACGGTTGCCGAGTTTTCGACGGGCATGTTGAAGCGACGCTTCGGATTGGGTGGTGCCGCGACGAGACCAGTTATTGGCGTTGGTGACCGACTCCGTATCACGATCTTCGAGGCTGGTGCTGATGGTCTTTTCTCGACTTCGGACTCCAAGCAGACCAACATAGAGGTCGTCGTTCAGCCTGATGGCAAGGCGGCCATTCCTTACGTCGGGATGGTGACTTTTGCTGGACGGACGCTGGAAGAAGCACGTCAGGCTGTTCTCGGCTCTTTGGCCAACAAGGCGGTAGAACCCGACGTTATCGTCAATGCCTTGGAATCGTCTTCGCGTACGGTGGCTGTTGCTGGCGCCGTGGGACACCCTTCCGTCGTGCCGCTCGGCCTAACGGCGGAAAAGATCAGCGAAGTAATTGCGAGAGCAGGCGGTCCGGAAGCTGAGCCTTACGAATCGTATGTCACTCTCGTGCGCGGTCAAAGAACTGGCTCGGTGCTGCTGCAAACGCTGCTCGACAACCCGTCTGAAAATATCTACGTCGAGCCAAAGGACCAGATTTTCGTATCAAGGGATCCGAGGACGTTTACCGTTCTGGGCGAGGTCTGGAAGAATGGTCGCATCCCCTTCGGCGCGAACGAGGTCAATCTTCTCGAAGCTATTGCGCTGGCTGGTGGCGGGGCGGATGCGCGTGCCGACGCCAGGGGCTATTTCGTATTTCGCTACGAGGAACCGGAGATCGTTTCCGATCTGCTTTCCGCCGAGCGGTTCCACGATCTCGTCGCTAAGGGCATGAAGCCGAACAAAGACGGCAAGTATCCGATCGTCTATCGCTTTGACATGTCGGTTGCCGATAGCCTGATTATCGGCCAGACCTTCCCTATCAAGAACCGCGATGTGATTTACGCGTCCAGACATCCTTCCGTGGACTTTGTGAAGTTCATGACGATGATCCGTCAGCCGGTTGGTATCGCGGACGATGCAGTTGGCATCGCTCGAGGGATACAGCTTCTTCAAGAATAACGTTACGCATAGTTGTAGTGCCGGCGAGCGGCCTTTGTCGCCACGCGATCATCTCCAAAACAAAAGCCCCGGTCGAGCGACCGGGGCTTTTGCGTCGTGTGACCTTTAGGCTGTGTTACTCGCGATTTCCGAGGAAGCGTAGGAGGAACAAAAACAGGTTGACGAAGTCGAGGTAGAGCTGAAGCGCACCCATGATGGCTTTGCGACCGGCAACATCCACGCCGTCGGCTTCATAGTAGGATTCCTTGATCCGCTGTGTGTCCCATGCGGTCAGACCCGCGAACACGAGAACGCCGATCACCGAGATCGCAAAATCCAAGGCTGACGACGCTAGGAAGAGATTTACCAATGAAGCGATGATCAGTCCGAACAGACCCATAACCAGGAAGGAGCCCATTGCAGACAGGTCGCGGCGCGTGGTGTAGCCGTAAAGCGACAGAGAACCGAAGGCGGCTGCCGTCACGAAGAACGTCTGCACGATACTCTGTCCGGTGTAGATCAGGAAGATCGACGACAGCGACAGACCCATCAACGCTGCATAAACCCAGAACGTTGTCTGAGCGGCAGATACGCTCATGGAATTAATGCGGAAGCTCATGAAGAATACGAGTGCCAGCGGTGCCAGCATTACCACCCACTTCAGCGGGCTTACATAGATCGCCTGGCCGAAAGCTGTCAGTTGGCCATCGGCGAATGCGAACTGAAAGGCAAGGTAAGCCGCGACACCCGTGATCGCGAGGCCGAGAGCCATCAGGTTGTAAACCTTCAGCATATAGGCGCGCAGTCCTTCATCGACCATCGTCGACGAGGCGGCGCTGCCTGCCATCCGGTTGGGATAATTGCGGTAATCAGACATATTTTCCTCTTTATAAGCTTCGATTTGGTTACGGTGTCGGGCAAACGCCCAGGCGCCGCTGCGAAGCTCCAGCATGCCTGCTAACAATATGATGCCAGTTCCCCTCCCAAACAAGGTCGATCCGGTCAAAATTCCGCGAGTTTCAAAGCCGTCTCAAAGCTCACGGAGCACCGGGGCCGCCTTCTGTCCCAATATGCGCCACGTGCCTATCAGTCCGACAACGATCGTGGTGATCATTGCCACCAGCAATGTGCCGATGGCGACACTGGGGAGGAACGTGGCCGGGAGATTCATGATTTTGCTCACTATAAACCAGGCGGCAACGCCGCCCGCGAGCAAGGCGAATGCCGCTGTTGCTGCCCCCAGCAAGAGGTATTCATAGCTGAATGCCCTGATTAGCATCACTCGGGTGGCGCCCAAGGTTTTCAGAATCACGGCATCACGCGCCCGAGCCTTGTTACCGGCAGCAAGCGCGCCTGAAAGGACCAAAATCGATGCGACAAGGGCGACGGAAGCGGCCGCGCGGATCGCGATTGCCAACTGAGCGACGAGGCGATTGACGGTGTCGAGGGCGTCCTTCACGCGGACAGTGGTGACGGTCGGAAGCGTGTTTGTAACGCTGCGCAAGATATCTGCCTCCTGTTCGGCCGTCGCAGTGGGATCAGTGAGGGTGGCCAACCAAGCATGGGGAGCGCCTGCGAAGGTGTTTGGCGAAAAGACCATCACAAAGTTGATGGACAACGATTCCCACTCCACCTTGCGAAAGTTCGCAATCTTGACCGTCAAGCTTCGGCCAAGAACGTTAACCGTTACCGTATCGCCAAGCTTCAACCCGAGCTCTGTCGCCTCCTCCTCGGAAAACGAAACCAGAGGTTCTCCCTGATAGTTTTCCGGCCACCACGAGCCTTGCGTCAGGGATGCGTTTTCCGGCAGCTTCTCCGAATATGTTATCCCGCGATCCCCGCGCAATACCCAGCGCCCCTCCGGTGGTACGTCGATCTTGGTAACATCCATGCCGTTGAGTTCGAGAATGCGGCCGCGTAGCATCGGGACTTCCGCCAGAACGCCCGTTGGCGATTTTTCCGAGATCAGAGCACGGAACTGATCGAGCTGGTCTCGCTGCAAATCAACAAAGAAGAAGTTCGGAGCGCGCTCCGAAAGATTGCCCGTCAGTTCCCTACGAAGGTTCCCGTCGATCAATGCAAGGGTGACCAAGAGAGAAAGGCCCAATCCAAGCGAGAGCACGACCGATGCGGTGAGCGCTCCCGGGCGATGGATGTTACCAATAGCGAGACGTAGCGCGGCCGAGGACGTCGTCGGTGCGCGTCTGGCGATTTCCGTCACAATCCAGGCGACGAAGCGAAGAACTGCAAAGACAACCGCCATGGAGCCGACAAAAAGAAGCGCAAGGAAACGGTCTTCTGCGGACCAGATCGCGAGCGTGGCCAACGCTAGCAATGTAACTGCGGTTGCCGTTAGGTAGGACCAAGAGGGAAGCCCTTTCGACTGGGTCCCGTGTTCCCTAAACAGTGCGGTAGCCGGGACCTTCCGTGCGTGACCCAAGGGAATGATGGCAAACGCAAGGGTGGTTAGTATGCCGAAGAGAGCCGCCAAGACTAGGGCCTGACCATGAAGTTCGGGCCCCGCGGATATTGGCAGGAAACGGGCAAGGTAAGGCATTGCCAACATGGGCGCCGCTGCTCCAACCACCAAACCAATCACGATCCCGACTAGTGCTATGAACGCGATCTGGAAGAAGTAGACCATGACCACGGCCCCGGCGGGGGCACCAACGCATTTTAGAGTCGCTATCACCGTCCGTTTTGAGTCTAGAAAAGCGCGTACGGCGTTGGCCACGCCCACGCCTCCAACCACCAACGCTGTGAGGCCGACAAGAGTAAGAAACTGCGAGAAGCGTTGCACGTTTTCCGTTAGCGACGGTGCTGCCCGGTCACTGCTGCGGATTGACCAACCCGCATTCGGAAAGTCCTTCTGTGATGCTTCCCGTATGTCCTCTATCGAGGGCGCGCTGGGTGAAAGCCTGATCTTATAGGTGTACTCAACCAGGCTGCCGGTCTGGAGCAGGCCTGTCGCCCGCAAACCGGCAAGGCTCGTCATAAGACGTGGCGCGAAACCGAAACCTTCTGAAAGCGCGTCTGGCTCCGTAACCACGGCTGCCGCGATCCTGAACCGCGCATCTCCGATAAGCAGGTGATCGCCGGCCGAAAGGCCCATTCTGTCAAGCAGCAGTGGCGCGACCAAAGCTGTGTAGGTGCTCTCTTCCGGCGGCGCAAAGAGGCTTGCGGCCAAACCGGCTGGCTCGGTCGTCAATTCACCATAGAGGGGATACGACTCATCGACAGCCTTCAGCTCTACGAGTGATTGGTCTGTTCCATCCGGTAGTCTCGCCATCGATCTAAGTCCGACAGACTGCGAAACAGCCCCGAACTTCTGCAGGAAGGCCAGCTCAGATTGGCTCGCTTCTCTGTTGTTCAATTCAAACCGGATGTCGCCGGCAAGAAGGGTTCGTCCCTCGGACGTGATTGAGGCCGTAATTGCCGAGGATACCGAGTTGACCGCGGCGATCGCCGCCGTTCCCAGAGCGATACACGCCAAGAATATGTAAAATCCGCTGAGCCCACCACGCATTTCGCGTAGCGCAATGCGAAATGACACGGGCACGAGAGCGAGTGATTTCCTCATGCTCGATGAATTTCCCGCACGGCTTCCTCTCGTCTTTCTGGACCTTCCAGGCTACCCGACCTTACCTTGATCTGGCGCGTGCATCGGTTTGCGAGGACCGGGTCATGGGTGACTAGGACAAGCGTCGTGCCACGCTCAGCCTGTTTTGCGAACAAAAGATCAGCGATATGTCGCCCGGTCTCGCCGTCAAGGTTGCCGGTTGGCTCATCCGCGATCAGCACGGAAGGGGACGGGGCGAGGGCACGGGCGATCGCCACGCGTTGCTGCTCGCCGCCCGATAATTGCCCGGGATAGTGGGTCAGCCTCTGCCCTAGTCCCACTGCCTCCAACTCTTTCCGCGCAATATCGAATGCATTGCGCGTGTTTGCCAACTCCAGAGGCAAAGCCACATTCTCCAACGCCGTCATATTGGCTATGAGGTGAAATGACTGGAAAACGATACCGATATTCTTCCCCCTAAAGTTCGCCAGTTCGTCCTCGCCAAATGTATGTAGCGGTACGTCATTTATGTTGATCTCCCCGCTATCCAACCGCTCGAGGCCGGCCAAAACCATAAGGAGTGTCGATTTTCCGGATCCTGAAGGACCGACAATTCCGACAGCTTCCCCCTCTTCTACCGTCAAATCGATTTGCTTGAGTACGTGCACGCGAGATGCTGCGGTACCGAGGGTGAGATCCGCTTTTTTCAGCTCGATGATCGTTTTTCTCAAACCTGGGCGTCCTATATAGCGTGCTGAACCTGAAACGCGGCGTTTTGCTGCTCAAGGAATTTAGGGAAGCGGATATGGCTTTTAAAGCTTCGGCTCTTCAAATCGGCGTCATAGCGTTCTGCCTGCTGTCGGGGCTGCTGCCCGCGAAGTCGCAAGATCGTGTCGTCAAGCTTGTTGGGCTAGGGGACAGCCTGATGGCGGGATACCAGCTTTCGCCGGATGAGTCCCTCACAGCACAGCTTCAGAAGTCCCTGCGGGAAAAAGGCTTAAACGTGGAAATCGCGAACGCGGCCGTATCCGGCGATACGACCTCAGGCGGTCTCTCGCGTGTCGATTGGTCGGTACCGGACGGCACGGATGGTGTTATCCTGGAACTCGGTGCAAACGACGCCTTGCGTGGACTATCACCTGCCGAAACGAAGGCAAATCTAACCGCAATCATAGAACGGCTGCAGGAACGCGGGATGTCGGTTTTCCTGGTCGGAATGCTGGCGCCGCCGAACATGGGTTCGCAATACGGCGAAGCTTTCAACGCAATCTATCCGGAACTCGCAAGCACTTTTGGCCTTCCTCTGTATCCCTTTGTCCTTGACGGCGTCGTCACCAAACCGGAGCTTCAGTTGGAGGACGGCATGCATCCCAACGCCGACGGGGTCGCCGTCATGACGCAGCGGATGATGCCACTGGTCGAGACATTCGTTGGAGAGATTTTGGAAAAGGCCAAATAAGTGCTTGCGGCAATTTGCGTTGCGTGATTCGCTGTTAGCGTCTGCAATAAGATTCGGGGAGATCTCGCATGCCGAGACTATTCACCGCCCTCGAAATCCCGCGTCACGCGGCGCTCAGCCTTTCACTCTTGCGGGGCGGTCTTCCCGGAGCACGATGGATCGACGTCGAAAACTATCACATTACTCTTCGTTTCATCGGTGATGTGGACGGACGAACCGCTGACGAGATTGTTGACCGCTTGGATCGCATCGAGCGACCGGAGTTCAGGCTGGAACTTACCGGGATTGGCTCGTTTGGATCAAAAAAACCTCATTCTATATGGGCTGGTGTTTCTCCTACGCCGGAGATGTTTGCCCTGCAGGGCGAGATAGAGCGCATCTGCCAGCGTATTGGCTTGCCGCCAGATCCGCGAAAGTTCTCTCCGCATGTCACGCTGGCCCGGATGAAGAATACTCGCCTTGATGATGTCGTACAGTATCTGAGCGGTCGCGGTAATTTCCATACAGGACCCTTCGTCGTACCACGGTTCGTCCTTCTCTCCTCTCGAGATTCCGTTGGCGGCGGCCCTTACCTGACTGAGGAGGTATTTCCCCTGCATGAGACCGCTCCCGCCTTCGGCCTCTCCAGTAGAGCTGAGGAGCCTCTCAAGAGTATGATATAGTCCATTCGTAGCTAGCCTGCCACGTTCAGGGACCAAAGGTCATGAGGCTTAAATGGCATATGCAATTTTGACGCCTGAAGCCTTGCGGGAGTCATTGTCACAACTGCACGGTTGGCAATTGGCCGATAATGGAGATGCTCTCGTTCGGGAATTCCGGTTCGGCAGTTTCGCCGAAGCGTTCGCATTCATGACGAGATGTGCTCTTGTTGCCGAACGGTTGGACCATCACCCGGAATGGTTCAACGTGTATTCACGCGTCAGCGTTCGTTTGACCACACATGTCGTGAAGGGATTGACGGAACTCGACATCAAGCTTGCTTCCGCGATGACGGATGCCGCTCGGCGAACGGATTGAAACTCTCGACGGCTCGCACCATATCCAAGCCTCTTACCGGGAGTTAGCTGATGGACGATGTCAAGATCGGAGAAATTCTCCTGCCGGGTGATGAGGATACCCAGACCCGTCGCGAGCGCGATGTTCGCGCGAAATTCTGGCCGACTTTGAAACGCGCTTTCCGGCAAATCCCCTTTGGCCGAGATTTAGTTGCTGCGTTCTTCTGCGCAACCGATCCGCAGACACCGCTTCGCGTGAGGGGTATATTGCTCGCCGCTCTCGGGTATTTTGTGTTGCCGCTTGATGTGGTGCCTGATGTCTTTGCTCTTGTTGGATTTACCGACGACATCGCCGTGCTTACCACCGCGATCGCCCTTATTCGCGGTCATATGACGGCCGAGCATTACACTGCCGCTGACCGTGCGCTCGCAGAGGAAAGCCTTTCGAGCTAACTGAGGGCGGTCGAGGTCAAACTCTTGCCCTATTCCTTCTGTTTCCATCGCCTGTGTCATTGATTGGTCGCTCGAAGGGAGTCGAGTTGCCACCGTTTTCGCACTTCATCGACCTCAAACGGGACGCAGTGGTCGTCTTCCTCGGCTCGTTCACAGTTTGCTAACCAAACTTAAGCTAAGCTGAAGACGGTTTTGACGAAGAGAGGTCCGAGAATTCGAAACCGGACAGACGGAAGAGCAACCGGCAGGGAATCATGTTTGTAAGACGTACCACCACCGCACTCGCAATCGTTCTGGCAAGCTTCGGCGTGGCTATTGCCCAGTCGCCGACACGGATAGAGCAGTTCAAGGCTTGGGGCGCCTATTCCTACAAGGCTAATGGCGGAACCGTTTGTTACGTCCTGGCTGTGCCGACAGCAAAGGAGCCGGCATCGGTGAACCATGGGGATATCTTCTTTATCGTCTCGCAAAGACCTGGCCAGAACATTTCGTATGAACCGCAGGCGATGATGGGCTATCCGCTTAAAGAAGCGTCGAAAGTCAACGTCAGCATCGACGGCAAGAATTTCGTTATGTTCACCAAGGATACGGCTGCCTGGGTCGAGAACGCGGCTGAGGAGCCGGCTCTCGTCTCCGCGATGAAGTCGGGGCGTTCGATGAGTGTGAAAGCAACGTCTGCGCGCGGTACCGCCACTTCGTATACGTACTCGCTATCGGGTATCTCGGCTGCATTGCAGAAAATCGAAAGCTGCAAGTAAGCGCTGAAAACAATAACGAAGAGCAGCCATGGGCTAGGTCCATGGTTGCTTTTTTCGTTTTGGCTTACCACGTGACCCAACCAACAATAGCTGCTAATGGAACCACGTTAGCTAGCGAGATACGTATGAAAGTGACGGAACTGTCCGCTGCGTTGCGTACCCTGCTGTCATTCCGGCCTTGCGCCAAAGAATAAGAATTCGATTTGATCCAAAAAAAGGAAAATGTGATGGCCACAGAGACGGTCTTTGCTGCGAGGATGGCTCCAGTAGCTCCGCCGCTCGGCTCCGCGTCGTCGGAGCTACCATCATTGATCGGTCTTGATCGCGAGCAGTTGGGCGAAACGCTGCGGGGGTGCGGCGTGCCGGAGCGCCAAATCAAGATGCGTGTAAGCCAGATATGGAACTGGCTGTATGTTCGCGGAATATCCGACTTCGATGCGATGGCAAACGTATCTCGGGATTTGAGAGATGTTCTGAAACGGCATTTCACGATTGCGCGTCCCGAGATTGTGGAAGAGCAGATTTCCAACGACGGCACGCGCAAATGGCTTTTACGTTTTCCTCCGCGAGGCGCTGGACGTCCGGTCGAGGTGGAAAGCGTCTATATTCCGGAAGAAGGACGGGGAACGCTGTGCATTTCGAGCCAGGTCGGCTGCACCTTGACGTGTTCGTTCTGTCATACTGGGACACAACGCCTGGTTCGTAACCTTACGGCCGAAGAGATACTCTCCCAACTCCTCCTCGCGCGCGATAGACTTGGTGATTTTCCTGACCGCGATGTGCCGCAGGGTGCCATGATCCCTTCTAGCGATCGCAAGGTGACAAATATTGTCATGATGGGAATGGGGGAACCCCTCTACAACTTCGAGGAGGTGAAAAAAGCGCTCCTCATCGCTTCCGACGGGGATGGTTTGTCGCTTTCCAAACGCCGTATCACACTGTCGACCTCGGGAGTCGTGCCGGAGATTTACCGCACGGGCGAGGAGATCGGCGTTATGCTTGCCATTTCCCTTCATGCGGTGAGGGATGACCTCCGCGACCTGCTGGTGCCGATCAACAAGAAGTATCCGCTGAAGGAGCTTATAGAAGCCTGCCGCAACTATCCCGGCCTGTCGAATGCGCGTCGGATCACGTTCGAATACGTGATGCTGAAGGACGTCAATGATAGTCTCGAAGATGCAAAAGGCCTTATCCAACTGCTTAAAGGCGTGCCCGCGAAGATCAACCTGATTCCGTTTAATCCGTGGCCCGGGACCAACTACCAGTGCTCCGATTGGGCGCAGATCGAAAAGTTCGCCGATTTCATCAACGCGGCTGGCTACGCTTCCCCCATCCGAACGCCACGCGGTAGGGACATTCTCGCCGCCTGTGGACAGTTGAAGTCCGAATCCGAACGGATGCGAAAGACCGAGCGCCTTGCGTTCGAGGCCATGATGATCGCAAATCATGGCGAGGACGATTGAGCACCCTTCTGTTTATCGCGCCTGCGTCGTCAAAATCTTCATAGCGAAGATCGAAAACGCGCCCGCGAACGTGTAGTCCAAGGCACGTAGGAACTGTCTGTTCTGTTGCAGCCAAGTCGATAGGAAGTTGGCTCCCAGTACGATCGCTATGCCGAGCGGCAGCGATAGAACGATCGACCACAGCCCCAGAAACAACAGCTTCCCCGTTACGTGAGGATCACTGGACGTGACGAACTGCGGCAGAAACGTCATGAAGAAGATGATGACCTTCGGATTCAAAAGGTTGATTCCCAGACCATTGAGGAACGCCCCTGTCAGGCTGCTTTCTTTTTGCTTGTCGGTGCTGACGACGAAGGTGGAGCCGTGCCTGATTGCTTGTATAGCCAGCCATAACAGATAGGCCGCGCCCCCGGTTTTCAGAATCGCAAATGCGGTCGGGGATGCGACGATCAATGCGGAAATGCCAAACGCCACCAGCATAGTGTGGATGGAGATGCCGAAACTGGTTCCGGCAAGCGTCATGAGGCCAATGCCTTTTCCATCCCTCAGCGATCTGCTGATCCAGAGTGTCATGTCAGGGCCAGGCGTAATCGCAAGAAGAAGGATCGCGACACTGAACGAGGCAATCGTCGTCAGGTTGGGTATGAAATCCATGGCCAAGGTCCGGAGTCTGTGCTGTAGCGGTGGCTTATACTGCGCAATCCGCTGTGCCAATCAGGATTTGCCGCTCCGGAGATATGCAGCGAACTTTTCCTGATATTCCGGATGCCAGCGCGAAAGGGGCGGTCTGTTCTCGACAATGTCACCAACGGCCCATTTCATTCGTAATTCATCCGTCCTGCGGTCTACCTCATTGTCTGGACAGAGGATGTAAAAGTCCCCACGATCGAGACCCTCCATCATGAAATCAACCGTTTGACGCGGCGTCCATGCCGACGTGGGCTTCTCTGTGCGATCGCCTGCGGTCAACGGTGTGAAGACGAAGCCTGGTATTAGCAGGTGTGCCGACACTTTTCCTTCCGGATGATTGCGCAGTTCATGTTCCAGCGCCTCAGTAAACGCTTTAACGCCCGCCTTGGCGACGTTATACGCGGGATCCCCCGGTGGCGTCGTAATACCCTGCTTCGAGCCGGTGTTGACGATAATCGCGGGCTCGCCATGAGCGATCATGTCGGGTCCAAAGAGCCTCGAACCGTTGATTACGCCGAGCAGGTTGACGGCAAGAACCTTGTCCCAGTTCGCAGTCGGGCCGAAAATCCCGCTTCCGGGTTGTATGCCGGCGTTGTTCATCAGAAAGTGTACTGGACCGAATTCACTTCCAACGCGCTGCTTCAGGGACTCAATCGAGGCCGGAAGTCCGACATCCGTCGCGATTGGCGTGACCCGTGTACCCGGTTTGGAGTGGGCTGCGAGAAGGACGCTCGCGGTCGTGAGCTTTTCCCCGCCAAGATCGGCAAGGACCACATGCATCCCATGCGCCACGCATGTTTCTGCCGCGGCAAAGCCGATCCCGGATGCTCCACCGGTGATTACGGCCACTTTCCCTTGTTTGAACACCTCATCGCGCCGGCTCATCCCGATCTCCCTCACGTAGCCTTGGTGGAAAGAGATAGGAGGGCACCGTTCCTCCGTCAAACGCTTGCCGGCTTCCCCAGCCGCCAAGCACGGGGGCCTTTCGGGGGACGGCCTTGCAAGGCGCGATAATCTCGCTAAAAGTGCGCCCCATTCTCTTGCGGCGTTTGTCGCTTCCAAGACTTGAACGGACAGTATCATGGCTCCCATCAAAGACGTGAAAAAAGTCGTCCTCGCCTATTCCGGCGGTCTCGACACCTCAATCATCCTCAAGTGGTTGCAGACCGAGCTTGGCGCGGAGGTCGTGACGTTTACGGCCGATCTCGGTCAGGGAGAGGAGCTCGAACCGGCGCGGAAAAAGGCCGAGATGCTCGGTATCAAGGAGATCTTTATCGAGGATGTTCGCGAGGAGTTTGTTCGCGATTTCGTCTTCCCTATGTTCCGGGCGAACGCAGTCTACGAGGGCGTGTACCTGCTTGGCACCTCCATTGCCCGCCCGCTCATCTCCAAGCACCTGATTGAGATCGCCAAGAAGACCGGCGCTGACGCCATCGCACATGGCGCGACCGGGAAGGGCAATGACCAGGTCCGTTTCGAATTGTCGGCTTATGCGCTGAACCCCGACATTAAGATCATCGCTCCCTGGCGCGACTGGTCATTCAAGAGCCGGACAGATTTGCTGGAGTTTGCGGAAAAGAACCAAATTCCTGTCGCCAAAGACAAGAAGGGCGAAGCGCCGTTCTCCGTTGACGCCAATCTCCTTCACTCTTCTTCCGAGGGCAAGGTATTGGAGGATCCCGCCCAGGAGGCCCCCGAGTACGTGCACATGCGCACGATCTCGCCTGAATCCGCTCCCGACAAAGCGACCATCATAAAGATTGGCTTCGAAAAGGGCGATGCCGTCTCCATCAACGGCGTTCGTATGAGCCCTGCCGCGCTTCTGGCGTCGCTCAACGACTATGGTCGCGACAACGGCATAGGCCGTCTCGATCTTGTCGAAAACCGCTTTGTTGGCATGAAGTCGCGTGGTGTCTACGAGACTCCCGGCGGTACAATCCTGCTTTCGGCCCACCGCGCGATCGAATCCATCACGCTGGACCGCGGCGCAGCGCACCTCAAGGACGAACTGATGCCGCGGTACGCGGAGCTCATCTACTATGGCTTCTGGTTCTCGCCCGAGCGCGAAATGTTGCAGGCCTTGATCGACAAAAGCCAGGAGCATGTCGAAGGTGAGGTCACCCTCAAGCTCTACAAGGGCAATGTGATGGTTATCGGTCGCGAGTCGCCAAAGTCGCTCTACTCCGACAAGCTGGTTACTTTCGAGGACGACCAGGGGGCATACGACCAGAAGGACGCCGCTGGTTTTATCAAGCTCAACGCGCTCCGCCTCCGTACGCTGGCCAAACGCAACATGAGCTGATGACGGCGTCTGCTGCCGACGAAAAGCCCGCCTCCGCTCCGAGGCGGGCTTTTTCTTAAGCGGATGTCGCGCGAAGCATAAACAGATAGGCAAGGATAGCCATCAGTTCCATCAGCGGAATGATCGTTCCAAAGGCCTGTAGTGGTTCGGCAAGCCATGCCGCTGCGACGCCTCCAAGGAAGCCACAACTCATCTGGACGAAACCCAGCAATGCTGCGGCGAAGCCTGCGATGGCAGGATGAGGAGAAAGGCCGGCGGTCGTTATATCGGGAATCACGAAGGCCATCCCGAATGAGCATATTGCTACCGGTCCCATGATTGACAGGAAGCTCGGTTCAATCAGGCGTGCTGAGAGAAAGATCATCAGCCCACCAAGGCCAGCAAGGACAAGCCCCAATCTGAGCGCATGTCCCGGCCGGAGTTTCCTGGCAACAAAGCGTAATGTTACGGATCCCGCGAAATAGCCGCCGGTCTGCATGAGCATCGCAAGACCAAATTGGGCCGGAGTTAGCCCCACCTCGTCTATGAGCACGAATGGTAACATCGTTGCCTGTGCGTAGAGAGCACCGACGCAACCACCTAGGATCAGGGCGGGGCAAACCACACGGACATCGGAGAGGAGCGTCATGTATCCGCCAAAGAGTCGGCTGGGAGAGATCATCCGGGGGTCCGCGATTGCCGTTTCGCGCATTGCGAAGTGGACAACGACTATGCTCGACAACCCGAAGCCAATCATCAGGAGAAAGACGGCCTGCCAGCCGAATGCCGTAAGCGCAAGGCCACCGAGTGTCGGGCCCACGGCGGGACCGATAGCCAAGATGATGCCGATCGTGTTCAGAATTCTTGAGGCTTCCGAGCCTGCGAACTGATCTCGGACAATTGCGCGTGAGACGGTCACACCAACCGATGCTCCTACGCCCTGCACAAGCCGTCCGGCCAGCAGCAGTTCGACCGAAGGAGCGAACGCGGCAACCAGGCTTCCGGAAAGATACACGGCGAGAAATGCGAGTGTCGCTTTTTTTCGGCCAAACGCATCGGAGCAGGGGCCGGACAACAATTGTGCCAATGCAAAGCCTGCGAAGTAAAGCGACAGGCTTAGCTTTATGGCCGAATCACTCGTGTCAAATGCGTCGGCCAGTTGCGGCATGGCAGGTGTATAAATCGACATGGAGATGGGGCCGATCATGGTCAGAAGCGCGCCGATCAGTGACGTGCGACGTTCGCTCATAGCGGATTTTGACATGACCAAGACAACTTTTAAAAGGAGGGGCGGGTTGCGTGAAGACGCATTCGTCTTAGGTGCAGTCGCGCAGTCCTTCAATCTATTTCCCGGTCTGCGTCCTAGCCTTCAAGGAACGTGAGTGCCGCTTTCAGCACGTCGTACGACTCCTCGTCGCCCAATGTTCGAGCGATTGCCATCTGATTTCTGTAGTACTCAGCAAAGTCGAACGGTGTATCATCGGTTACTGTCGAAAGATCGACAACCTGACCGCGAGCGTCCACTGCCTCCAATGGCAATTGGGCTGCCAACTGCCGATAAGTCTCAAGTTCAATCAACCCACTCTCAAAGCCTGATTGCGCAATCTGCTTCAATTCGCGGTGGGTAAGAACATTGGATTGAATCTTGACCTGTTCGAGGTGTTCGGTGAACCGCAGGCCCTGCAGTTCAGCTCGCTCGGTGTAGGAAAATAGTTCCTCTTTCGCATTCTTCTCTGGCTGTCGTTGCAGCGGGAGGCCAGTATAGCGGAGGGGGTATATTTCCATGGATTTATCTCGTCAGTCGTCATGACCATCGACAGTCTAATATGCTCGTTGTCTTGCTGCAATTCCACGCCAAGTGCCCGTTCTTGTTCTTTATTGTTATCCACCGCTTTCCGATAAGGCCAACGATTGCGCTCGACCCTACAGATTACTATCTTCGATATTGAAAGCGATGCCAGAAACAGGCCGCGAGGAAATTTTATGTCGCCACAAATTCAGAATCCAGCCATCACAAACTGGGATGGCTTGCACCGACTTCCCCGTTTCGAGCTTGTGAAAGTCGCCGATTTTGCTCCCGCATTTGAGGTCACGATGCGCGAGCATCAGGCCGAGATCGATGCGATTGCAGGCAACCCCAGCGAGCCGACATTCGAGAACACGATCGAGGCATTGGAGGTTGCCGGGGACGGGCTGTCGAGGGTATCTGCGCTCTTCTGGAACAGGGCAGGGGCCGATACCAACGACGTGATCCAGGCTCTGGAACGCGATATCGCCCCCAAGCTGTCACGGCACTACTCCCGGATAGGGATGAACGCGGTCCTCTTTGCGCGCATCGACGCACTTTGGAACGTCCGTAAATCCTTATCCTTATCGGTGGAGCAGGAGCGGGTCCTGCAGCGGCATTGGAAAGGCTTTGTACGCTCAGGAGCAAAATTGCCACTTGTCCAGCAGGAGCGTCTTGCCACGATCAACGAGACATTGGCGGGTCTGGGTGCGCGTTTTGGCCAAAATGTTCTGGCTGACGAGGCGAACTGGATCCTGCCCCTTCACGAGATTGATTTGGTTGGCTTACCCGATTTTCTTCTTGAGACGATGGCTGCCGTTGCAAAGGCTCGTGGTGCCGAGACCCCTTATGCAGTTACCCTCTCCCGATCGGTGATCGAGCCGTTCTTGACGTTTTCCGAAAGGCGCGATCTTCGCGAACAGGCGTTTCGCGCATGGGTTTCGCGTGGAGCAAACGGCGGACAGACGGACAATCGCGCAATTGTCACGGAAACGCTGAGCCTTAGAGCGGAGAAGGCGGCGCTGCTCGGTTACAGCAGTTACGCCGCTTACAAGCTTGACGACACGATGGCCAAGACGCCGGAGGCGGTAAACGGCCTACTGATGCAGGTCTGGGAGAAAGCGGTTGCCCGGGCAAGAGAGGAGGAGCGGGAACTGGCGCAATTGATCGCCGAGGAGGGGCGGAACCACGCCGTCGCACCTTGGGACTGGCGGCACTATGCTGAAAAGCTGCGGACCCGGAAGTATGACTTTTCGGAAGCAGAGTTGAAGCCCTATCTTCAGCTTGAAAAGGTGATTGAGGCTTGTTTCGATGTTGCGCGGCGTATTTTCGGAATACGTGCCGTGCGCCTTGATAATGTTGCGGCATATCATCCCGATGTTCGCGTCTTCGAAATCCGCGATGGCGATGACAACCTAGTCGCCCTCTTCATGGGGGACTACTTCGCTCGCCCCTCGAAGCGATCGGGGGCCTGGATGAGCAGCTTCCAGTCCCAGCACCGGCTTTCTTTGAAGAACGGTTTGAAGGGCGAATTACCCATCATCTATAATGTCTGCAACTTCGCCAAACCTGAGTCCGGAAAGCCCGCGCTCCTGTCGCTCGACGATGCCCGCACACTGTTTCACGAATTCGGGCACGCAGCGCACGGCATACTCTCCAGCGTCACTTATCCCTCGGTGTCCGGAACCGGTGTGTCCCGCGATTTCGTCGAACTGCCGTCGCAGCTTTACGAGCATTGGCTGACTGTGCCGGAAATCTTGAAGACCTACGCTGTTCATTACAAGACGGGGCAGCCTATGCCGCAGGCCCTTCTTGACAAGCTACTCGCTGCACGCACGTTCAATGCAGGTTTCAATACGGTGGAGTTTACTTCCTCCGCGCTTGTTGACATGGCTTTTCACACGCGCGGGGCTGTCGAAGATCCGATGGCCGTGCAGGCGGAGGTTTTGGAAAAGATCGGCATGCCCGCCTCCATCGTCATGCGTCATGCGACACCGCACTTCCAGCACGTCTTTACAGGTGATGGCTATTCGGCCGGCTACTACTCTTACATGTGGTCGGAAGTGCTGGATGCGGACGCTTTCTCCGCTTTCGAAGAGAGCGGTAATCCGTTCGACCCGGAAACTTCCCACAAGCTCAAAACGCATATCTATGCTTCCGGCGGTTCGGTGGATCCCGAAGATGCCTACAAGGCCTTTCGCGGAAAAATGCCGAGCCCTGAGGCGATGCTGAAGAAGAAAGGCCTTGCGGCTTAGGTTTGCAGGCGCCTGAAATGTGCCGTCAGCGGTAACCATCGCCGGCGTTTCGGGTGTTTACCCCTTTCGCAAACGCAAAAAACAGGGTATGAGCGCGCCAAAGTAAATCGGCGCCTCTCTCCCGTATTGCGCCCCAGCCATCAGAGATCTTGGATATGAACCTCCGCAATATCGCGATCATTGCGCACGTTGACCATGGGAAGACGACCCTCGTCGACGAGCTCCTCAAGCAGTCCGGCTCGTTCCGCGAGAACCAGCGCGTGATGGAACGCGTCATGGACTCGAACGACATTGAAAAGGAGCGCGGAATTACCATTCTCGCCAAGGCGACGTCGATCGAGTGGAAGGACACCCGTATCAACATCGTCGACACCCCCGGCCACGCCGACTTTGGCGGTGAAGTCGAGCGCATTCTCTCGATGGTGGATGGCGCAATCGTTCTCGTCGATGCGGCCGAAGGCCCGATGCCGCAGACCAAGTTCGTCGTCGGCAAGGCGCTCAAGGTCGGTCTTCGCCCGATCGTTGCGATCAACAAGGTCGACCGTCCGGATGCCCGTATCGACGAAGTCGTCAACGAAGTCTTCGACCTCTTCGCCGCGCTCGACGCGACCGACGAACAGCTCGACTTCCCGATCCTCTACGGTTCGGGCCGCTCCGGCTGGATGAACACCGATCCAAACGGTTCGCAGGAAGAAGGCCTGAAGCCGCTGCTCGACTTGGTGGTCAGGCATGTTCCGGCGCCGACGGTCGAAGAAGGCCCGTTCAAGATGATCGGCACGATCCTCGAAGCCAACAACTTCCTCGGCCGCATCATCACCGGTCGCATCGCTGCCGGTTCGATCAAGCCGAACCAAGCGGTCAAGGTTCTCGGCCAGGACGGCAAGCTCATCGAGCAGGGCCGCATCTCCAAGATTCTCGCCTTCCGCGGTATCGAGCGCACGGCGATCGAGGAAGCCCATGCCGGTGACATCGTTGCCATCGCAGGCCTTTCCAAGGGCACCGTTGCCGACACCTTCTGCGATCCGGCTGTTTCCGAAGCCATGAAGGCCCAGCCGATCGACCCGCCGACCGTCACGATGTCCTTCATCGTCAACGACAGCCCGCTGGCTGGCACCGAAGGCGACAAGGTCACGAGCCGCGTCATCCGCGATCGTCTGTTCAAGGAAGCCGAAGGCAATGTTGCGCTGAAGATCGAAGAGTCGGCCGACAAGGACTCGTTCTTCGTGTCCGGTCGCGGTGAACTTCAGCTCGCCGTTCTCATCGAAAACATGCGCCGCGAAGGCTTCGAGCTTGCCGTGTCGCGTCCGCGCGTCGTCATGCACAAGGACGAAGCGACCGGCCAGATGATGGAGCCGATCGAAGAAGTCGTCATCGACGTCGACGAAGAGCATTCCGGCGTCGTCGTCCAGAAGATGTCCGAGCGCAAGGCCGAGATGGTCGAGCTGCGTCCGTCGGGCGGCAATCGCGTTCGTCTTGTCTTCTTCGCTCCGACCCGCGGCCTGATCGGCTATCAGTCGGAACTCTTGACCGATACGCGCGGCACGGCCGTGATGAACCGTCTGTTTCACGACTACCAGCCCTACAAGGGTGAGATCGGTGGCCGCGTGAACGGCGTTCTGCTCGCCAATGAAGCCGGCGAAGCCGTGGCCTATGCCCTGTTCAACCTGGAAGACCGCGGCCCGATGATCATCGACGCCGGCGAAAAGGTCTATATGGGCATGATCATCGGCATCCACTCGCGTGACAACGATCTGGAAGTGAACGTCCTGAAGGGCAAGAAGCTCACCAACATCCGCGCCGCCGGCAAGGATGAAGCCGTCAAGCTCACCCCGCCGATCAAGTTCACGCTCGAGCGCGCGCTGTCCTGGATCCAGGACGACGAACTGGTCGAAGTGACGCCGAAGTCGATCCGCCTGCGCAAGATGTTCCTGGATGCGAACGACCGCAAGCGCATGGAAAAGGCCAAGGCTTCCGCCACCGGCTGATAAATCCATCCAATTTTAATGTAAGGCGGCCGCAGTTTCGGCCGCCTTTTTGTTTGTGCGCCTGGTACGGCCTTGCGGCAGTCTTTAAAAAAGCGTTAAGCTTCTTGCCTTCGCCCGAATGAGAAGTCTGTGGGTAGAGAGGATTCCGTGAGTTGGCGGAATGGCTCTTTTTCCACCGCGGGACCAGAGTGACGTTATGACGACGTTGTCCATTGATGTGCGTCCTGCCGAGCCGCAGGATGCTCGGAACATTTCAGAAGCGCATCGGCTCGCATGGCAGCACGCATATGCGGGCATTATCCCGCATCGTGCCCTTACCCGCATGATCGAACGTCGTGGTGAAGCCTGGTGGAGGAAAGCCGTGCGCGGTCCTGCGACCGTCCTTGTCGCCGACGTAGCGGGAACGATAGCTGGCTATGCGACGGTCGGCCTCAATAGGGCCCGTGCCCTGCCTCAAGAGGGCGAAATCTACGAGCTCTATATGCGTCCGGAGTATCAGGGGATAGGATTGGGGCACACACTCTTCACGGAGGCCAAGCGGCTCCTTAAGTTCCTTGAGTGCCGGGGGGTGGTTGTCTGGTGCCTTGAAGATAGCGACAACGCTGTCCGCTTCTTCCGCTCGAACGGAGGAATTGACGCTCTTGAAGGGAACGAGGACTTTGATGAAGTCAGGCTGAAAAAGCTTGGGTTTATCTGGCAATAGCTGCACGTGCTGGCAGATTACTCGACGACATATCCTTTAGGCCAAGAAAATGTTCGGTCAGACGCCTTGTCGCCGCGTTTCCCTATCCACATAGGCTCTTCCATTCCGCATGCAAAGGAGGGAGCAAGTTCATCGGCGGCTTCGCGCGCCAACGCGTTAGCGTCGGGGTTGGCAAGAGCGTCAACCAAGGCCACGAAGCAGGCGGCTCCGTCTCCTTTGCTTGCTACCCGGGAAACAACGAGAACCTGACCCGTACTTTCGTCCGTCGGCGAACCATCCGGTCCAGGGTTTTCCAAAAACCAGCGGTGAATCGCCGCGAAAGGTTTTCCGGTCGCATCAAGCCGCCACTCGATTTTCGTGTGCACCCGGTTGAAGGGGGCGAACGATTCAAAGCCGCCGTCGATCAATTGCTGGTCAGCGTAACCGTAAAAGACGCTCTGGCGCAGGTCGCCCTCCTTGAAGTAGACGGGATAGCTTTTGAAGCCTCGACACTTGAGGGAAGCTCCCATGTCGTCCGCTGCGAGTGTCTCGCACCGATCAAGATCGAGGTCCGTATAGGTGCTATCGTTCGCTGAGGCCGGAAGCGGCGTTGCGAGCATCGCCAAAACCAAGATTGTGCATTGAGTGATGCGTCGTGCCGCTTTTTCCATCATTCGCCCCTCTCGTTTACGGCCGTCGTAGAGCAAAGTCGCCGTAGACGGAAAGCCGTGTTGCATTGCGTCATCTTTCGCTTTACGTAACCGGGGAATTCAACACGCCCACGGGGTCAAAAATGCGCATCGATGCTATCGCCATTGGCAAGAATCCGCCGGAAGATGTCAACGTTATTGTCGAAGTTCCTGTCGGCGGTCATCCTATCAAGTACGAGATGGACAAAGACGCTGGGGCACTGATCGTCGACCGCTTCCTTTACACGCCGATGACATATCCGGGTAACTACGGTTTCGTGCCGCACACCCTTTCCGAAGATGGTGATCCGATCGACGTCCTCATCTGCAATACCCGGCCGCTAATTCCGGGTTGCGTGATCAATGTGCGCCCGATCGGCGTGATGGTCATGGAAGACAATTCCGGCAAGGATGAAAAGATCATCGCTGTGCCATCGCACAAGCTCACACAGCGCTATGACAAGGTTCAGAATTACACCGATATGCCCGAAATCACGCTCAAGCAGATCGAGCACTTCTTCGAGCATTACAAGGATCTGGAGCCCGGCAAGTGGGTGAAGATCGGCGGCTGGCAGGACGTCACCGTTGCCAAGCAGCTCATCGTTGAGGCGATCGACCGCTACAACAAGACGAAATAGGCCTCAGGCCTGAAGTAGTTCGTTCAGAGTTCTTGAAATTTCCTCCGTGTCGCCCTCGACACGGAGGATTTTTTGTCTGGATGTATCGCCCGATATCATGGTGATACGCGACTTCGGAACGCCGAGGCGCTTTGCCAAGAGTTCGACAAGGGACTTGTTTGCCCGTCCCTTTTCTGGAGCCGCTGAAACACGAGCCTTAATGTAGGCCTCTCCGGCGGAGTTGCGCTCCAGACCGTCGAGATCGTCCCGCCCTCCATTAGGCGTCAATCGGACTCTCAAGCGAATGTGATCCGACGCCTTGGTGTAGGGCATGTCAGAGCCTGTCAGGCAACGGCCGGATAGATCGTGTTCCACATCAAGGAGCGGAGGAAGAAAATGATCAGCAACACGATGATCGGCGAGATGTCTATCCCACCGAGGTTTGGCAGAAAACGCCTGATCGGGCGAAGGACCGGTTCAGTGACGTTGTAAAAGAATGTGCCGAGCGAGTTGACGAAACTGTTGTTCGAGTTGATCACATTGAACGCATAGAGCCAGGAGAAAATGGCGCTTGCGATGAGGATCCAGGTGAAGATGGTCAAGGCGAGGTCGATCGTCTGAAACAGCGCGAGCATTGTCTTCTCCATTTCTTTGTTGACAGTGATGTAGACATTGGCGACTGAACGGGCAAGTGGCGCCGGGCAATGGTTCGCAAATCATGTTTAACGCCGACGAACCGTCGCGAACGATGACGGGGGCAGTTCCGAAAGTCAGTGATGTCACCCGTTTCCCCAGTCGATCGTTTTGCTGCCTTTCGTCACGTCGCCTACCGCCGCTTTTTTGTGGCGCGCTTTCTGGCCACGTTTGCGACGCAGATTGTCAGTGTCTCTGTCGGCTGGCAGATGTACGATGTAACGGGCAATACGCTTTATCTTGGCTTGATCGGCCTGGCTCAGTTCCTGCCATCGCTTGTATTGATACTTGTCACTGGATCGGTTGTGGATCGCTATAGCCGACGCGCGATCGTTGCGATCTGTTTGGTCGTCAGCGCGCTTTGTGGGGCAGCCCTGCTCGGCTTGACCGCGACCGGCACCTTCGCGCCAGCTGCTGTTTTTGCCGTTCTGGTTGTGTTTGGCATAGAGCGCGCTTTCATGGCGCCTGCTGTTCAGTCACTGGCCCCCAATCTGGTGCCAGCCGCTGATCTTCCTAACGCTGTCGCCTGGAATTCCTCGTCTTGGCAAACCGCTTCGATTGTTGGTCCGGTGGCCGGCGGTCTGCTCTATGGCGCGAGCCCAATCGTTGCCTATTCCGTTGCGTTGGCCTTCTTCGTCGCGGCTGCAATGCTTGTTTTTATGGTTCCCAAGCCTGCCCAACGGAGCATTTCAAGGGGAATGACCTGGGGGTCGATCTTGGCCGGCTTTCGTTTCATAGGCTCTGAAAAGGTCGTTCTCGGCGCCATTTCACTGGATCTTTTTGCGGTGTTATTGGGCGGCGCCGTTGCGTTGATGCCCGTTTTTGCAAGGGACATCCTTGTTCTGGGGCCTTGGGGATTGGGACTGCTGAGGGCAGCGCCAGGTGTCGGTGCCATAGTTGTCGCCATTTGGCTTGCCGCCTTTCCGTTGCGACACCATGCCGGTGCCTTCATGTTCATCGGCGTTGCCTTGTTCGGGGCGGGCACAGTGATCTTCGGCCTGTCGCAAACCGCATGGTTGTCGATCCTGTCGCTGATGCTGATGGGGGCAGCGGATATGGCGTCCGTCTATGTCCGTGAAACGCTTATCGCTCTTTGGACCCCGGACGATGTCAGAGGCCGGGTGAATGCGGTCAACATGGTGTTCGTCGGGGCGTCAAACGAACTCGGCGAATTTCGCGCAGGTACGATGGCTTCGGTCATCGGTCCGATTGCAGCGGTCGTCTTCGGGGGTCTCGGCACCCTTGCGGTCGCAGCCATCTGGGCCGCGCGTTTTCCTCAATTGCGGAATATCGACGCATTGGACGCGCCTTCCAGGTAGTTCCCCTTAACGTCGCGGCCCTCGAATACAAGGTCAAGGAAGAGAGACAGCCAAGACCGCAGGGGGCTATCGAACAACATCCTTCCCTCGAGGTGCTCGCGTCCCATTTGAGCGTTCGGCAACGTGAACCGATGTGCTCCGTGAACCACCCAGCGCTGCATCATCGCCCGCGTGAGTTCCGCGTGAAACTGGATACCCCATGCGTTCTCACCGAACCTGAAGGCCTGGTTCGGATAGGTATCCCCCTGCGCCAGCAGTTGGCAGCCGCGTGGCAGGTCAAAGCCTTCACGATGAAAGTGGTATACCATCTTTGGCCAGTGCATAATGAGCCGCCCTTTTTCGGTGGGCCTTATAGGGTACCATCCTATTTCAACGGACTGATCCGGGTTTGCCGTAACCTTGCCGCCGAGATGACGCACAAGCATCTGGGCTCCAAGGCAAATCCCGATATACGGCTTGTTTTCCTTGAGCGGAACCTCCAGCCACTCTATCTCGCGACGAACAAACTCGTCCGGGTCGTTCGCACTCATCGGCCCGCCGAAGATTACCGCGCCGCCGTGAGAAGCCAACGTATCTGGCAAGGAATCGCCAAGAACCGGCCTTCTGATATCGAGTCGATATCCTTTTTCCTCCAGCAATTGCCCGACCCGTCCCGGGCTCGAGCGTTCCTGGTGCAGGACAATCAAGATGGGTGCCTTGCCCGGCCGCCTGGACGGATCATCGAGCATTTTCGTCTCCGGTCCCCTCCGCTCTGGCCGCAGCGCTCAGTCTCTCCCGCACGCGATCATGATCAGAAACGCCCAACAGATCCGCGATCCGCCATACGACGTGATCTTCGATCTCGCTGCGTTCCCCGTCGGAATAAACCAAGTCCCAGAGCGCACGCACCAATTGCAGGCGTTGTCCTTCGTCAAGATGACGCTTCAGATCAGCTGTGAACCGGTAGTAGTCGATCGCCTCATTCTCGGCTCTTTTCCCAGCCCGCACGAGGGCGTCAAGTTCGGCTTCAGTGAGGCTGTATCTATCCTTCAAAAGGCTTCGAAGCTTTTCCTTTTCCGCCTGTCTCACCACGCCGTCCGCTTCCATCACCTGCATGCAGAGAGCCGCGACCGCGACCCGCGGATCATCCGGCGTGAACATGAGTTTGTCGTCGTCCGTCGTCAGGCTCTGGATAAAGGTCTGGAGGCGTTCGAACATCGAGTGCTTCCTCTAAAACAACGGCAATCGTGTTTTGGTCGACGCGGGACGATCCGGATCGCGCACACCGGGGTCATCCGGCGGCCGTCCAAAGAAGGGGGGGGCTATTTCCTTTGTCTCTTCCGGCGCGGGGGAGGCGGTGGTCGCCACGTGCATTTCGCTCTCGGTGTCGATCGGAGACAGCGCACCGGGAGCGACGGTCACTTGCGGTTCGGCTTCCTCGGTCACCGTGACGGGTGGCAAGGACGCGACTGCGTCCTTGGCCTTTTCGTGACTGTCGGACACGTCGCCAACTTGATCGAAAGGAACCTTCCACTCGAAGGCATCAAGCCGGCCGGTGACCGGCGATACCGGCAACCATTTCTCCGAGACATGGCCATCAGCCACCCAGGCCGCATCTTTCGGGGCCTTAAGCGCGCTCACCATCCAGTGCCGTATTCGTCCCTGATCTCCAGTCTCCGCCTCCTCGATATCCGCAAGCAAGAGAAACACTCTCTCGCTCGGCTCCATGCGAAGAGCCGCTTCTGCTTTTGAACGCGCCTTGCCAAATTCCGTGGCGGCCAAGGCGGCCTCGGAAACTGCCAGCAGCGATTCGGGATTGTTCGGTTTCAGAGCTTCAAGCTTCTCTGCTCGCTTGAGACGGTCAACGGCACTGTCACCGCTCCGCAACCGGACATAGGCGGCGGCGATTTCGGGGTGGGGCTGTAACTTCCAAACCTGCTCCAGAACCGAACTCGCCTTCCGGAGGTTCTCCTCCCGCATATAAGCCTTGGCGGCGATGAGGGCGGCAGGCACGAAATCCTTTATGAGCTTGAGTGCGCCAACGGCATTGTCGCGAGCCGCTGTTGGCTCCGCATCGAGTTGATCGGCAGCCTTTGCGGTGAGAAGCACCGCTTTGACACGGTCAGCTTCAGCGCGGTTTAGGACATGCGCAATTCGCTGTTGGTCGAGAAGTCGGATCGCATCATCCCAATGACCGTTCTGGCAGCGGTATTCGAGAGTGGCCTTTGCAGCCCAAGGCAAATACGGCGCTTGTTCGGTCGCTGTCTCAGCGTATTGCCTTGCGGCTTCGTTCGCGCCCAGCCGTGACGCATCGACGTAAAGGCCCCGCAGACCGAGTTCTCTGGTTTCCGGGTCCTCTGACATTTGCTGAAAGAGACGTCGTGCCTCATCCTGTTTGCCTTCGATGAGGGCGGCTTGAGCATCCAGCATGAGGATGAGCGGTTCCTGATCGGCACGCAGCAAGCCGCGAGCGCGAGCGCTCATCTTTCGAGCCAAGATAGCGTTGCCGGCGCCTGCGGCGATCAGCCCGGTGGATAGCGCCTGATATCCCCGGTCCCGCGTGCGTGCCCTGAAGTAGCGACGAACGGAGTGGGGCGACGTCCAGATAGTCCTGACCAACCACCATGTCATCATCACGGCGGCAACCAATGCCACTGCGAAGCTCGCGGCCACTGTCAGGCTCATTTCTACAAGTTGGCCGTCCCATAATATCGAAAGCTGACCCGGGCGGTCGGCTAGCCACGCGAAGCCGAAGCCCAGTGCCAGAACGAGAAGCAGAAACGTTAAAAGTCTGATCACTGCCGCTTCTCCTCAGCCATTGGTGTTAACGGCGTTGCTCATTGCGGAGCCGGCCAGCGTTTCGACAGTCACCCGGTTCTTAAGCAGTTCTGCATAATCGTTCGACGCAGCTTTGCCGGCTTCCGGTAGAGTATCCCACTCCAGGGAGGCGCCCTTGATGTCGCCGTTGCGCAATTTGTCTTCCATGCGTGCGACGATCGCCTCCGGGGTGTCGCCGTCGACATTGCCAACTGGTCTAACCTTGATCACGGAAAATGCGCTTGAAAGAAGGCGTGCGCCGATACCGTCTGACTCCTCAGGCTGATGGATCGCCGCCAGGATCGCATTAGCGACGTCGGGAAAGCGGCGAACCAACTCCGCACGTGAGGCAACGCCGGTGGCTGCGTAGGGTCTCAGCTCTTCTACCGCCGGATCTTCCGGAGCGACACCGGCGAGCGTATCAAGTTCCGCCAGGAAAGGGCCACCGCGGTCCACCGCTGCTTTCAATGCGGTTGCGGAGATGGCGCGTGCCATTTCCACGTCTGTTCGCGGCTCATCGATCTTCCTTTCCGCTTCGGCAAGCCTTGAAGCGGTGGTCTCAGCAGATTGTCGGTTGGACTCCACCACCGTCTTCAGCTGACCAAGAGTCTCCGCCAGAGCAGTCAATTCGCCACGCAAGCTCGAGATAGCCGCTTCATTTGATTCTGAGGAAGCCTCCTGTCGAACCGCGTCGATCGCTGTTTCAAGCGCAGCGATGCGAGGCTGAAGGTCCGTTGCCTCGGATGACGCGCCCGTTGTGGTGAGAGACGATACTCGAGCTTCGACCGCCGACAACCTGTCGGATAGTTCCGCCGGCATTGCGCCGTCTGTTGTCGTAGATGTCAGCGGCAAGAACCCTGCGTAGAACATGCTCGCCGCCAAGGCCAACGAAACGAGACCTCCCGCGATACCGGCCGCCAGAAGACTTGACGTGGAAGGTCCGCGAGGCTGCGCTTCAGTATTACGCCTTTCGCCCTGGGCTGGAGCCTCCCCGCCGGTGTCTGATAGCGGATCGGACGAGCTGGCGTCATCGGGATTATCGATGGGGGGACCTTCTGGTGCAGCCGCCGTCGCTTCGTCTGCGTGCAAGTCTTCCGGCTTCAGGCCTTGGTCGGGGCCAGCTGCATCGGAGCTTTCCGCTTGCAGATCGATGGTGACCGGCTCACTTTGCGCCTTGGGACGGCGCGGTGGCTTTCCCGTAGCCATAACAACCTCTCATTCCGTGCAGTGCAATGAACCTAGTCAGGGACGAACGTGAAGAAAAGGCCTCGGCGCAATTTTAAGCCGGCGAGATGCCCGACTGAGGTCGGGAACCAGCGGGCGGCAAAAGCGAGAGCAAGCTTTCCTCCGAAGGGTTCGGCGCTATTTTGGCACGAACGTACAGCTCGCCCGGAAGTTTCTCGGCGATGACCCTGCTCAGGCAATACGGTACGATGTCCAGGGCCAGCTGCGGTGCTTCCACGACCGCCTGCAACTCCATAAAGCGCCGAAGGCTTTCGGATGAGTAGTGAAGAACTGCGTCAGGACGGCGGCCGCGGAGAAATCGTAGCTGTTCGTCGAGCGATGGCTGCACCGCGTCCATCCGGTAGCACTCACACACTTCGAACGGGATTGCAGCTTCCCGAAGCGCCTGTTCGAGAGACTGAGCGCGCGGGGTCCCAGCGAGGTAGACAAGCGGTGCACCGAGCGCTTCGCCGGCGGCGTGGGAGGATATAATTTCCGCCAGTAAAGCTCCGTCTCCGTTCCCGGCAATGACATTCTCAAACTGGAGGGCTTGTGCTTCCTGAGCAGTAGCAGCGCCAACGGCGAAAATGGGGAGCTTCTTCCAGATGCTGACGAGATCTCCGGTTTGACCGATGGCACGAAGCGCTTCAGCGCTGGTTACGACCAGACCGGAGGCGGGCTTCGACAGCACCTGTGAGATGCTTTCCGGAAAATGCCTAGCGGCAGAGAGGGGCATCGTCACCGCGTCGTGTCCCAGTTCCCGCAACCGTGCTGCGGTGCGTGCCGCTGCCGGTTCGGGACGGGTCACAAGCACGCGCAAGCTCAGCCCCACGCCGCGAAGAAGCTTGGCCCTGCCACTTCGCGAATCTGGCGACCCGCCTCCACTCCAAGTTCTGTCGCCGACGAGCGTCGTCCCTCGATTGTAACGCTGTGATGGCTCGATCCGTCCGGCGTCAGAACCATCCCGGAAAATCGAATATCCTCGCCGTCGCAAGTTGCAAATCCGGCTATGGGCGTCCGACAAGATCCGTCGAGGCTCGCCAGGAACCCACGCTCGCAGCTCACCGCATCATAGGTTTCTCGATGATTGATGGCCGCGAGGAGGGTTTCGACCCTGGGGTCGCCGACGCGGCTCTCGATGCATATGGCCCCTTGTGCCGGTGCCGGCGGAAATTCGACCGGGTCCAGCAGTTCTGTCGGAACATCATGCTTGCCGAGCCTACGCAGTCCCGCATAGGCGAGAAGCGTCGCATCGACCTGACCCTCCTCCAGCTTGCGCAGCCGAGTATCGACCAGCCCCCGAAAGGTGATGACATTGATGTCGGGACGAAGCCTGCGGATAAGAGCCTGGCGTCGAAGCGAGGATGATCCGATCGTTGCGCCTTGCGGGAGCTCCATCAAGGTTTTGGCCGTGCGTCCGACAAAAGCGTCACGGGGATCTTCCCTTGGCAGGAACGCGCAAAGGTGAAGCCCATCCTGAAGTTTGGTCGGCATATCCTTGGACGAGTGTACCGCAAGATCTAGCTCGCCCGACAGCAATTGTTCCTCCAGTTCCTGGGTGAACAATCCCTTGCCGCCTATTTCGGATAGTGCGCGATCGGTAATTCGGTCGCCGGCAGTGGAAAGAACCACGATTTCGAAAGAGTCGGCGGGCAGCCCGTGGGTAGCCATCAGCCTGTCCCGCGTCTCGTATGTCTGGGCGAGCGCTAGCGGGCTGCCGCGTGTGCCGATGCGAAAAGGTTTTGTTTGCATCCGCTTTCATCCGTTGTTACCGACTGTCCTCGTAAACGTCTTTCAATTTCATCGCAATCGACGACCGGCGTAAATGGCATCCTTCCTGCGTGTTCTGGGTATCGAAACCAGCTGTGACGAGACGGCTGCATCCATTGTGGTGCGTCATCCCGACGGTCGTGGAGAGATCGTGTCCGATGTTGTGCTGAGCCAGCTTGACGACCATTCAGCCTATGGCGGCGTGGTGCCGGAAATTGCCGCCCGTGCTCATGTTGAGGCGATCGATACGCTTGTTCACGAAGCGCTGCAGCGGGCCGGGACAACATTGCGCGATATCGACGCAGTTGCTGCGACGGCGGGGCCTGGCCTCATCGGTGGACTCATTGTCGGCTTGATGACCGGGAAGGCGATCGCGCGCGCGTCCGGTAAACCTCTTTACGCGATAAATCATCTTGAAGGACATGCGCTGACAGCGCGCCTGACGGACGAGTTGCATTTCCCATTCCTCATGCTTCTGGTGTCGGGCGGACACACCCAATTGGTGCTCGTGCGAGGTGTCGGCGACTATGAGCGGTGGGGCACGACCATTGATGATGCGCTTGGAGAGGCGTTCGACAAGACAGCCAAGTTGCTCGGTCTTCCGTACCCGGGTGGACCGGCAGTAGAGAAGGCGGCGGCAAGCGGCAATGCACTTCGTTTCGACCTTCCTCGCCCACTCGTTGGCGAAAAGCGCCTGGATTTTTCCTTTTCCGGTTTGAAGACAGCTGTGCGTCAGGCCGCCGAAAGCCTGGCGCCCATCACCGACAGCGACGTGTCGGACATTTGCGCTTCTTTCCAGCGGGCCATCGGACGAACTCTCGACGACAGAGTTGGTCGGGGCCTCGAACGATTCAGGTCGGAATTTCCTGAAATGCATAACACGCCAGCGCTTGTTGTCGCCGGGGGGGTCGCGGCAAACCAGTCACTTCGAGCCGGCTTGCAGGCCCTTTGCGATCGGTACCGTTTCCGCTTCCTTGCGCCGCCGCATCGTCTCTGTACGGACAATGCGGCGATGATCGCCTGGGCTGCGCTGGAGCGCATGGCTCTCGGGATCGGCTCAGATGGACTCGACACCCAGCCGCGTTCGCGATGGCCGCTGGACATGGAAACGCCATCGGTCCTTGGCCATGGCAAGCGTGGAGCCAAGGCATGAGCACACGTCCGAAAATTGTTATTATCGGTGCCGGAGCATTCGGTACCGCACTTGCAACTGTCGTCGCGCTGGAAGGCAAAGCAGACGTTACGCTTTTGGGACGCGATGCCGCGCTGATGGCAGATCTCGGAATGGAAGGCGTTCACGATGCCGCGCTGCCCGGCATTCTCCTTCCTGATTCGCTCAAGTATTCCAGCGAACCAGACGTGCTACAACAGGCCGACATCGTGCTGATGGCTGTCCCATCCCAGGCACACGCGGATGCAGCATTGCAATACGGTCCCTATTTTTCGCCTAAGGCGAGCATTGTCACGTGCGCCAAAGGCATCGACCGGACCTCGACGCGCCTGTTGACCGAGGTCCTTGAGCAGGCAGTCCCCAACCACGACATCGCGGTGTTATCCGGCCCTGGGTTTGCCACCGATATCGCCAAAGGTCTTCCAACAGCCATGGTTCTCGCCGCAACGGACCTCGGCAAAGCCGAATATCTGGCACGGATGCTTTCAAGTCGAACCTTCCGATTGTACGCATCACCGGATCGCGTCGGCGCGCAGCTTGGCGGAGCGCTCAAGAATGTCCTCGCCATCGCCTGTGGAATTGTGGAGGGTAAGGGTTTAGGAGAGTCCGCGCGTGCCGCCCTGATCGCCAGGGGGCTGGCGGAGATGTCTCGATTTGTCGCCGCCAAGGGTGGCAGGCCGGAGACGGTCGCGGGGTTGTCTGGACTGGGCGATCTTGTGTTGACGGCGACAAGCCATCAGTCCCGCAATCTTCGCTTCGGCATTTCTCTCGGGCATGGTGACGCCATCGATTTCTCGAGCGGAATTCTCGTCGAAGGTGCTTTTACCGCCACGGTCGCAGCGCGCCTTGCGGACGGACTGTCAGTCGCGATGCCAATTACGGATGCCGTGGCTGCCGTCATCGACGGTCGATTGGATATACCGTCTGCAATCGAACAATTGATGACTCGGCCGATCACGACCGAATGATACAGTTGAAGGAAGATAGAATGCTGTTTGCTTTTCTCTGCACGGATAAACCTGGGCATCTCAACGTCAGGATGGACACACGTCCGGCCCATGTCGAATGGCTGAACGCGCTGAATACCGCTGGTACGCTAAAGATCGCCGGCCCGTTCCTCGATCCGGATGGAAAACCATGTGGTAGCCTCGTGATCGTTTCGGCCGAAAACATTGAGGCGGCGCGGACCATCTCGGAGGCAGATCCCTATGCCAAGGCCGGATTGTTCGACAAGGTGGAGATCAAACCCTACAACTGGGTGTTCAACAATCCGGAGGCGTAAGAGATGGCTTTCTGGCTCTACAAATCCGAACCCTTCAAATGGTCATGGGAGATGCAGAAGGCCAAAGGTGAGGCCGGCGAGGAATGGTCTGGCGTGCGAAACTATCTTGCGCGCAACAACATGCGGGCCATGAAACTTGGAGACAAAGGCTTTTTCTACCACTCAAACGAGGGCCTAGAAATCGTCGGTATCGTTGAGGTGTGCGCTCTTTCCCATCCCGACTCGACCGCCGACGGAGACGCGCGTTGGGATTGTGTCGACATCCGCGCAGTGTGCGACATGCCGAAGCCAGTTAGCCTCAAAGACATCAAGGCCAATCCAAAGCTTGCGAAAATGTCGCTCGTCACGTCCATGCGGCTTTCCGTGCAACCCGTTACGGACGATGAGTATATCGAGGTTTGCCGAATGGGCGGTCTCGACAACCCGCCGCGCTGACCTGTCTATGAGAACAGAGCCGGAGCGGTTCATTCTGGGTAACACTAGCGTGCTGTCGCCCCCGCATGTACCGGAAATTCAGCTTCATCTGGCCAGTGAGGTTCACGATCTCTGGCAGAAAACGGAAGAGGACCTCGAGGCGATCGGTCTTCCGCCACCCTTCTGGGCCTTTGCCTGGGCAGGCGGCCAGGGTTTGGCCCGCTACCTTCTTGATCATCCGGAGAAGGTTCGAGGAAAGAAAGTACTCGATTTTGCAAGCGGGTCCGGTCTTGTGGCCATTGCGGCCGCAGTTGCGGGCGCCTCCGACGTAACGGCGTCGGATATTGATCCTTGGTCGCGATCGGCGACAAAACTGAACTGTTCTCTGAACGATGTTTCCGTTACCTTTTCGAGCGATGACTTGCTGGGAAAAGATGTTGATTTCGACGTTGTTCTAGCCGGTGATGTTTTCTACGACGCTGCGCTGGCAGGCCGGATAGTCTCATGGTTCGAATACCTCGCAGCGAAAGGTGTCGAGATTCTGGTGGGCGATCCGGGACGTACCTATCTACCGAAGACCAGACTCGCCGCCGTTGCGGTATACGAGGTACCGGTCAGTCGCGTGCTTGAGGATAGTGAGGTTAAGAAGACAACAGTATGGCGCTTCAGTTAGGCTGCTAATACGTCTTGAGCGTTCAGTTTGCCGGACGAATGACGCATACGCCGGCTTCGAATGAACAGGCCGCTTCGCCTTCCTCTGCGGACACCTCGATAATTCGTGCCTTTGGAGCGCGGTATGCGGGCGGTATCGCCGGCGGCGAGGCCTGGACAGAGAAATAGATACCGTTGCCCTTAATCCGTGTCGCAGAAATAGCACCTGAGAATGTGCCGAGACCTTTGATGACGGACGGCAGACCGTTGCCGCCCGCCACGTCGCGGTGAAGGTGTCCATGCCGCTCAGTAGCCATTGCGGTCATTGGTGCTGTCAAGAAACACATGACGGCCAGCGACAGAACGGCAAAGTAAGATAGGCGCATGGGTCTGACCTCTAACTGAGGGTTAACAAAATGTTAAGCCACCATGCAGGATATGGTTGCTAAAGTCATCCACTTGCTGGGTTTTTTCGTAAAGACTAGGTCGGTGGAGTGTGAGGCTAAAGTTCTATTCACTCGAATCGATTAAATTGAAATCGTCAGGCGAATGTGCTTGTCGTCGAGGGGATCGGGGATTAAACGTCCCCCTGATGCGATGCACCAAAAGCTTGGTGACTTGCTACCGAAATGTCCGAAATCTCGGACCGCATCGAGACGCCGCGAGGTTTAGATGGCGAATGTGACAAAAAACCGGCCCCTGTCGCCGCATCTTCAAATTTACAAGCCTATCCCCACGATGGTGATGTCGATAATGCATCGCATCACAGGCGGGGCGCTGTATTTTGGTACCATTCTGGTTGCCTGGTGGCTTATCGCTGCCTCCACGGGAGCAAGCTATTTCGAATGGGTCAACTGGGCGTTTGGTACGATCCTCGGCCGATTGGTGTTGTTCGGGTATACTTGGGCGCTTGTCCATCACATGCTGGGCGGTATTCGCCACTTTATGTGGGATCTGGGCTACGGATTCGAAAAGGAATTCTCAACCCGGCTTGCCAAGGCAACACTCGCCGGTTCTGTCGTTCTGACGATCTTGATCTGGGTCATTGGCTATCTCATCCGCTAAAAAGGGCCGTTCTTCATGGAAATGCGTACTCCCCTTTCAAAAGTCCGCGGGCTCGGTTCCGCAAAGGACGGAACGGAACATTTCTGGCGACAGAGACTGACAGCGGTTGCCAATGTCCCGCTCATTATCTTCTTCGTCCTCTTCCTGCTCGTGCATGTCGGCGCACCCTACCAGGATGTCGTCGCTTCTCTCGCTAATCCGATCGTGGCCGTGCTCATGGCCTTCGTGCTGATTTCCGGTCTAATTCATATGAAGCTCGGTATGCAGGTTATCATCGAGGACTATATCCACGCTGAAGGCATCAAGGTTCTGCTTTTGATGCTGAACACTTTCTTCGCGCTTCTGGTTGGCGGCCTCTGTCTTTTCGCCATCCTGAAGATCGCGTTCGTAGGATAATTCATCATGGCAAGCTCATCTTCTCCCGCTGTCAACGGCAAGGCGTACACCTACGTTGATCATTCCTATGACGTTATTGTGGTTGGTGCCGGTGGCGCAGGACTCCGCGCGACGCTCGGCATGGCCGAACAGGGCTTCAAGACGGCTTGCATCACCAAGGTCTTCCCGACCCGCTCCCATACCGTCGCGGCGCAGGGCGGCATCGCAGCATCGCTCAACAACATGACGCCGGATTGCTGGCAGTGGCATCTGTACGACACTGTCAAGGGTTCCGACTGGCTTGGTGACGTTGACGCCATGCAGTATTTGGCCATGGAAGCGCCGAAGGCTGTCTATGAGTTGGAGCATTACGGCGTTCCTTTCTCCCGTAATGAGGAAGGCAAGATCTATCAGCGCCCGTTCGGCGGCCACATGCAGAACTATGGCGACGGCCCTCCGGTACAGCGTACCTGCGCCGCTGCCGACCGTACTGGCCACGCCATCCTGCACACGCTTTATGGCCAATCGCTGCGCAACAATGCCGAATTCTTCATCGAGTATTTCGCACTCGATCTGATCATGTCGGATGACGGTCGCTGCACAGGCGTCGTCGCCTGGAACCTTGACGATGGCACGATCCATCGTTTCGCGGCCAAGATGGTGGTGCTGGCGACCGGTGGCTATGGCCGCGCCTATTTCTCGGCGACTTCGGCTCACACCTGCACCGGCGACGGCGGCGGCATGATCGCGCGCGCCGGCCTTCCGCTACAGGACATGGAATTCGTCCAGTTCCATCCGACGGGCATCTATGGCGCTGGCTGTCTGATTACCGAGGGTGCGCGCGGCGAAGGCGGTTACCTCGTCAATTCCGAGGGCGAGCGCTTTATGGAGCGTTATGCGCCCTCCGCGAAGGACCTCGCCTCGCGTGACGTGGTTTCGCGTTGCATGACGATGGAAATCCGTGAAGGCCGCGGCGTCGGCAAGAACAAGGACCACATCTTCCTGCATCTCGACCACCTGGATCCGGCCGTTTTGCACGAGCGTCTGCCGGGAATTTCCGAATCGGCCAAAATTTTTGCGGGTGTCGACGTGACGCGCGAGCCGATCCCAGTCCTGCCGACGGTTCACTACAACATGGGCGGCATTCCGACGAACTATTGGGGCGAGGTGTTGAACGCCGACAGCGCCAATCCCGAGCGTATTGCTCCCGGTCTGATGGCTGTCGGTGAGGCGGGCTGTGCATCCGTTCATGGTGCAAACCGACTGGGCTCCAACTCGCTCATCGACTTGGTCGTGTTCGGCCGCGCAGCTGCAATTCGCGCCGGTCAGATCATTGACAAGTCGGAGCCGATTCCCGCTCTCAACACCACAGCGTGCGACAAAATCATGGAGCGTTTCGACGGTCTGCGGCACGCCAGCGGTTCTACCCCTACCGCCGTGCTGCGGGACAAGATGCAGCGGGCCATGCAGGAGGATGCCGCGGTCTTCCGCACGCAAGAGTCGCTGGAATCGGGTTGCAAGCGCCTTTCGGCGATCTGGAAGGAGCTGCCGGACGTAAAGGTGACCGACCGTTCGATGATCTGGAACTCGGATCTCGTCGAAACGCTGGAACTGCATAACCTTATGGCGAACGCCATTACCACGGTCTATGGCGCTGAAGCCCGCAAGGAAAGCCGCGGCTCGCACGCCCGTGAGGATTACGCGACCGGCCCGTTGGGTGGCCGCGACGATGTGAACTGGCGCAAGCATACGCTGGCGTGGGTTTCGGAAGCGGGCGACGTCAAGCTAGATTATCGACCGGTTCACACCGACTTGATCGCTGATGGCATCGATCCGAAGAAGATTGAGCCCAAGGCTCGTGTGTACTGATGGAGTTGCTGCGCAAAGGCTGGAAGCAAATGCAGACTGGCTGCCAAACATTTGCGCCGTCTCGTCTCAATGCCGCTGGTCGACGCGATAGGACGTGCTGTCTGTGAGGAATCGTCGAGGGAAGTCGGTTTTGAAGAGAGCCTCGAGAAACTCTTCCGACCAGCAGCTTGGCAGGGGTTTGAAGTGGTGAAGAAGGTCTGCATCAACGTCAATCTGCCCCAGGCGACCAACATCTATGGCGCGAAGGCGTTGAGTTTGTTCATGGATGGCAAGGAACTTTTGGTGGATCGCGTCCTTTGCTGCGTCGGGATGATCGATCGCGTAGACGGGGCGGCCCGCGGCGATGGCGTCAGCGACCATGGAACGGCTGTCAGCCGTGCAAAAGACAAGTTCGCATTTTGCAAGATAGGTGGAAATAACCGCTTCAGGGTTGCTGCCATACCAAACAGCTTGTTCGAAAACCGACGCCGGAAAAGCCGAGGACAATCGCCTTTCAGTGTCGTTGCCCGTTCGACGCGACGTCGTGACGAGAAGGCGTGCGTCAAGGCGCGTTGCCAATTGCGTCAGACCGCTCGCTATTTGGTCCCAGTCCGTCTTGGTATATCGGTATCCTGCTCCATCTCCACCGATCAATACCGCCCATCGTCGCTTTTGGTCGGCAAGGTTCTTAGTGGACATGCTGTCGATGTCGCGACGCAAGACGGGTGTCGGGTAGATGGGCAGTTTGACGTGCGGCGTGCAGCCTGTATCGACGTTCTCTTCGGCGATCAGCGCGAGAAAGTCAAAACGGGATGCCGGGAGATTGAGCGGCCAGCCAATGTGGATCGTAAAGGCACCTTGCTGTCCGCCGAAGAGCGCAGCCGTATATTCGGAACGCGCAAGGGCAGTTATGACGACATCCGGCTTTTCGAGCCTGAGTGTTGTTCCTCTGTAAAGCAGATATTCAAGAATGCGGGACAGAAGATCGTTCCGAGACGAGCCGATGAAGCCGTGGTTCAGTGCCCAGTTGATCAACGGGCGGATACGCTTGCTCCTTATCGTCTTTCGAACGATGACGATCTCGGAGGGAATGCGGGTCGCGATAGCCCGCGCGAGACCCATGCATTGGTTAGTAACGCCTTGAAGGCCCGTTTCAACAATCCAGATACGCATCAACTGACCTGCGCTGTTCGAACGTCTTTGGTGAATAAACGGATATGACGGAAATGGACGAAACATCCAAGCAGCCCATTGCCGTTATCTTTGCAAACATGAAGGGCAACCTTGGCGACTTCGCGATTCTCCACGCCATGCTTCTTGGTTTGGGGAATAAGAACCCCGGCACCTCCATTCACGTCTACTCTCATCCCATGAGACGTGACGATGCGAAGCGGATGGAAGCTTTCCGTCTTGCTGCTCCGACGTACGAATATTGTGGTCCGTCCTACGGTTCGAAGCCAGGGAAGCTTACAATGATGGCTTTGAAACTGGGCGTGCTTCCCGGTGGATTGGCAGCCGTCATCCGTGCATCCGCAGAAAAGTGGACCAAGGATTTCCGCAGCTTCTCAAAATACAGCGCCGTCTATGTGGCCGGTGGCGAGCAATGGAACGGTCGCGGACTCGGGGCCCTGATGTTTGCTTCGCTGAAGGCTTTGCGTGGGCTTGGCGTTCCCGTCTATTGTTTTCCGTTCTCCATAAAGCCGAAACTTTCGAAACTCTATTCGCCACAGCAGATCAAGGAGCTCTTCTCCTTGCTAAGTGAGCCGCTGGTTGTTCGTGACGTCACTTCCGCCGATTTCCTGGCGAAATTTGGCGTAGCGTCCGCGGTCGGTGCTGACAGCGTATTCGCGCTGGAAACAGAAGTTTCCAAAATCCCGCCTGCGGAGGGACGTGATGCAAGCCGTGTTCTTCTCGCTGTTACGGGAAACTATGCGAATATCGCAGCTGCTGCCTCGACGCTGAAATCAGCCGGCTACAAGGTTGAGGCAATCACAACTTGCGAGATCGAGGACAAAGAAAATCTGGAACGACTGAGACGAGAACTCGGTGTCGGCTATTGGGCTCCGTCGACCTGGCAGGGCTTTGTTTCTGAAGTTAAGGCTTCCCAGTTGGTGGTCACCAATCGGCTGCACGGAGTCATATTGTCGGTCCTGTCGGGAAGTCTGCTCTATCCGGTCACGGACAGAAACAAGGTCGCATCGTTTGTCAAGGATGCTCGAATTAAGCACTATGCCGTCAGCCTGAGCGCTTTAGGAGAGACGCAGATCGCTGACGCTTTAATCGCTCGTCAGGATACCCTTCGTCTTACCTCTGCCTACCTAGAAGGGCGGAGAAGCTTGCCTTGTAGCCCACTCCGTGACGCTGAAAATGGAGAGGTTCATGTTCAAATCTCATGAACTGGTGGCGAAGCACGCGGACATTCACCGCCGGACCGACCGGCTGACATCTGAATTCGACTCATACGCGAGGAAAGACTAACATGGTTGAACTTGCACTTCCCAAGAACTCACAGATGACCGAGGGCAAGGTATGGCCCAAGCCGGAGGGTGCGAAGAATGTCCGGGAGTACCGCATCTATCGCTGGAACCCCGACGATGGCGCCAATCCGCGGATCGACACCTACTATATTGACGTCGACGACTGCGGACCGATGGTCCTCGACGGGCTCCTCTACATCAAGAACAAGGTCGACCCGACGCTGACACTGCGGCGTTCCTGTCGCGAAGGCATTTGCGGTTCCTGCGCGATGAACATCGACGGAACAAACACTCTCGCCTGCACCAAGGGCATGGACGACATAAACGGGACCGTAAAGGTATACCCGCTACCCCACATGCCGGTGGTCAAGGACCTGGTACCTGATCTCACCAACTTCTACGCCCAGCACCGCTCGATCGAGCCTTGGCTCAAGACTGTTTCGCCGACGCCTGCGAAAGAATGGCGGCAAAGCCATGATGACCGGCTCAAGTTGGATGGACTCTACGAGTGCATCCTTTGTGCCTGCTGCTCGACATCCTGTCCGAGCTATTGGTGGAACGGAGACCGCTATCTGGGTCCGGCGGTTTTGCTGCAGGCGTATCGCTGGCTGATCGATAGCCGCGATGAAGCCACAGGAGAGAGACTCGACAATCTAGAAGATCCTTTCCGCCTCTATCGTTGCCACACGATCATGAACTGTGCTCAGACCTGCCCGAAAGGGCTCAACCCCGCCAAGGCGATTGCTGAGATCAAGAAGATGATGGTCGAGCGGCGCGTCTGATCCACCTCGAAAGAACTTATGCAACCTGCAGAGGCGGGCGGCGTTATTTCTTGATCTTGGGCTTGAAGCTGACGGCTGGCCCATTATCCTTGAACCCTACCGATTTGCTGAGCATGGCGAAATTTCGCCGTGTTTGTCCGAGAGGGGTTGGCGATGCGGAAAAGCGGGAGTGTAACGATGAAGTTCAGCTATGTGGCAACAGGTGTGGCGATTATGGTTGTCCTCGCTGGATGCCAGCGCACCTCTTATAGTGGTCTCAGTCCATCGGATTCACTTCCACCACTCCAGGCGCAACCAGTGCCGAGCGTACAGTCGGGGCAATTGCCGCCCCCAGGCGCGCCTGCCGATCCAAGCCAGTTCCCGGCTGCACCGGCGTCGGCAACTCCCGGTGCTACAGACGTCGCGCCGGCTACGGCACTGGACGTGACTAAGGAGCAAATGGTCGGGAACTGGCGTGTGACCAATGCCGGTGCTTCATGCGACATGTTCCTGACGTTGACCAACCTTGGTTCGGGTTCACGTGGCGGTACACGTGGCTGTGCTGGCGTCCTAACCTCCATGGGGTCTTGGGAGGTCGCCAGCAAACAAGTGGTTCTCAAGGACCGAGGCGGCAATGTCATCGGTCGTCTGTACAAGACAGCGGATGCTCGGTTTGACGGTACGACGAATGATGGACAACCGGTCAGCCTGAGCCGATAGCCAGCGGTATCTTCAGCAACGACGATCCGGAGTGTCGAATGCAGCCAGTTCCCGACTATGCGACGAGCGTCGGAGAGCAGTTGAACGGTCTTAATCAGGATGGAACGTTGCGGGCGGATGCGGCACAGATGGATGTCGCCCGCCGATTGGACAAGGTCCTGCTCGCCCTCAAGGAGAGACGTCCCGCGACGAAGTCCAGTGCTCTCGGCTGGATGTTTGCTAAGCGTCGCAAGCCAGACACCCCGATCAGGGGACTTTACATCCACGGTAGCGTTGGTCGAGGCAAGACCATGCTCATGGACATGTTCTTCAGGATGGCTCCGACCGAGAAGAAACGTCGGGCGCATTTTCATGAATTCATGGCTGACGTGCATGGCAGAATTCATGCTCATCGGCAGAAACTGAAGAACGGAGAGACGCGTGAAGCTGATCCCGTTCCGCCGGTCGCTGCCTCTATCCTCTCTGAATCGACCCTGCTCTGCTTCGACGAGTTCACGGTCACGGACATCGCCGATGCGATGATCCTCGGGCGGCTCTTCACGGAATTGTTTGCGCGCGGGTGCACTCTGGTGGCCACCTCTAACGTGAAACCAGACAACCTGTATAGCGACGGCCTTAATCGCGGACTTTTTCTGCCCTTCATTGCTTTGTTGCAGAACTACGTCGATGTCGTCTCGCTCGATTCGCCGACGGATTACCGTTTGGAGAAGTTGGATCGGCAGCCCGTCTACATGATGCCTCTCAACGAGAGCACGCGCGCATCAATGAATGAAGCTTGGATTGCCCTCTCTGGGGGCCAGGCTGAGAGGTCGGAGCAAATTCCGATCAAGGGCAGGGCGATCCCGGTCCGTCGTGTCGTGGGACGCATGGCGTGGTTTTCGTTTGACGAACTTTGCGACAGGCCTCTTGGGGCACCCGACTTTCTTCAGATCTCCGATCGCTACGACACGATATTCCTGGAGGGGATTCCGGTCCTCGGACCTGAGAAGAGAAATCAGACGAAGCGTTTTATTATCTTAATCGATTCACTCTATGACAAGGGCGTGCGTCTTTATGCTTCTGCGGAGGCTATGCCAGAGCAGCTTCTTCCACAAAGGAAGGGGGTCGAGGGGTTCGAATTCGATCGGACTATCTCGCGCCTTTTTGAGATGAGAAGTGCTGACTATCTTTCAAAGCATCCCGCCAAAGTCGCATAAGCCAGCGTAATAATTTACGTTTACGTAAGAATTTTTTATTCTAACCGATTGAAAAATAAGCTTTTCAAATTATCGGTTGCCATTTTCTTGCTTTAGCGGTAAGCGAATTGCCACAAAGGTCGGCACAAATCTCCTGTCAGCCTGAGTTTTGATCCAAGAGGAAGCACTTCAATGGCGCGCAAAAAGATCGCACTTATCGGTTCGGGAATGATTGGTGGCACGCTGGCGCATCTGGCCGGTCTGAAGGAACTGGGCGATATCGTCCTGTTCGACATCGCCGACGGTATCCCGCAGGGCAAGGGACTTGATATCGCCCAGTCGTCGCCAGTTGAAGGCTTCAATGCCAAGCTTACTGGCGCGAGTGACTATGCTGCCATCGAAGGTGCGGATGTGTGCATCGTCACCGCAGGTGTTGCCCGCAAGCCGGGCATGAGCCGTGATGATCTTCTCGGCATCAACCTCAAGGTCATGGAGCAGGTCGGAGCGGGCATCAAGAAGTATGCCCCGAACGCATTCGTAATCTGCATTACCAATCCACTCGACGCGATGGTCTGGGCGTTGCAGAAGTTTTCCGGTCTGCCGGCAAACAAGGTTGTCGGCATGGCCGGCGTTCTCGACTCCGCTCGTTTCCGTCTTTTCCTGTCGGAAGAGTTCAACGTGTCGGTCCAGGACGTCACGGCGTTCGTGCTCGGTGGTCATGGCGACACCATGGTGCCGCTCGCCCGCTATTCGACCATCGCCGGCATTCCGCTGACTGATCTTGTGAAGATGGGCTGGTGCACCAAGGAGCGCCTGGAAGAGATCATCCAGCGCACCCGTGATGGTGGCGCCGAGATTGTCGGCCTGCTCAAGACCGGCTCGGCTTACTACGCGCCTGCAGCGTCCGCGATCGAGATGGCGGAATCCTATCTCAAGGACAAGAAGCGCGTCCTGCCCTGCGCCGCCTTCCTTTCTGGCCAGTACGGCGTGAAGGACATGTATGTCGGCGTCCCGGTCGTGATCGGCTCCGGGGGCGTCGAGCGCATCATCGAGATCGACCTGAACAAGGCCGAGGAAGAAGCCTTCCAGAAGTCTGTCGGTGCTGTCGCTGGCCTCTGCGAAGCCTGCATCAATATCGCCCCGGCTCTCAAGTAAGTGCCATAGGCCCAGGATAGGGACACGACGATGAATATTCATGAATACCAAGCCAAGGCGCTCCTGAAGGATTTCGGTGCGCCGGTCGCAAAAGGTGTAGCGATCCTTAAGGTCGAAGAAGCCGAAGCTGCGGCCAAGCAGCTTCCCGGTCCACTTTACGTGGTGAAGAGCCAGATCCATGCTGGCGGCCGCGGCAAGGGCAAGTTCAAGGAACTCGGCCCTGACGCCAAGGGCGGCGTTCGTCTGGCAAAGTCGATCGAGGAAGTCGTGGCGCACGCCAAGGACATGCTCGGCAACACGCTGGTGACGGCCCAGACCGGCGAAGCCGGGAAGCAGGTCAACCGCCTCTACATCGAAGACGGTGCTGACATCGCCCGCGAACTCTACTGCTCGCTGCTGGTCGACCGCTCCGTTGGCCAGGTTGCCTTCGTCGTTTCGACCGAAGGCGGCATGGACATCGAGGCTGTAGCCCATGACACGCCCGAGAAGATTCATACGATTGCGATCGACCCGCAGGCCGGTGTCACGACAGCCGACGTTGCCAAAATCTCGGCTGCGCTGGAACTGACCGGTGCTGCCGCGGAAGACGCCAAGTCGCTCTTCCCGATCCTCTACAAGGCCTTCTCTGAAAAGGACATGGCACTCCTCGAGATCAACCCGCTCATTGTCATGCAAGACGGGCACCTGCGTGTTCTCGACGCCAAGGTGTCCTTCGACGGCAATGCGCTCTTCCGCCACGACGACGTGCGGGCCCTGCGTGATGAGACGGAAGAAGACTCCAAGGAAATCGAAGCCTCGAAGTGGGACCTCGCTTATGTTGCCCTCGACGGCAATATCGGCTGCATGGTGAATGGTGCCGGTCTCGCCATGGCGACCATGGACATCATCAAGCTTTACGGCAAGGAGCCGGCAAACTTCTGCGACGTCGGTGGTGGCGCGGGCAAGGAGAAGGTCGCAGCTGCCTTCAAGATCATCACGGCCGACCCGAAGGTCGAGGGCATCCTCGTCAACATCTTCGGCGGCATCATGAAGTGCGATGTCATCGCCGAAGGCGTTGTCGCTGCCGTGCAGGAAGTTGGCCTGAAGGTTCCGCTCGTCGTGCGCCTCGAAGGCACCAATGTCGAACTTGGCAAGAAAATCCTGAACGAATCCGGTCTCGCGATCACCGCAGCGGATGATCTGGACGACGCTGCCAAGAAGATCGTCGCGGCGATCAACGGCTAATCTGAGGAACCTATTCGATGTCCATTCTTGTAAACAAGAACACCAAGGTCCTCGTTCAGGGCCTGACCGGCAAGACCGGTACCTTCCACACCGAACAGGCGCTCGCCTATTACGGCACGCAGATGGTCGGCGGCATCCATCCGAAGAAGGGGGGCGAAAGCTGGACCGGCTCCAAGGGCGAAACCCTGCCGATCTTCGCGACCGTTGCCGAAGCCAAGGAAAAGACCGGTGCAGATGCATCCGTGATCTACGTTCCGCCGGCCGGTGCAGCCGACGCGATCATCGAAGCCATCGACGCCGAGATCCCGTTTATCACCTGCATCACCGAGGGTATCCCGGTCATGGACATGGTGCGGGTCAAGGCCAAGCTCGACAAGTCCAAGTCGCGCCTCCTCGGACCGAACTGCCCGGGCATCCTGACGCCGGAAGAGTGCAAGATCGGCATCATGCCGGGTTCGATCTTCCGCAAGGGTTCGGTCGGCATTGTATCGCGCTCCGGCACGCTTACATATGAAGCCGTGTTCCAGACCTCGAACGAAGGCCTCGGCCAGACCACTGCAGTCGGCATCGGCGGCGACCCGGTCAAGGGAACCGAATTCATCGACGTACTCGAGATGTTCCTGGCAGACCCGGAAACCACCTCGATCATCATGATCGGCGAAATCGGCGGTTCGGCTGAAGAAGATGCGGCGCAGTTCCTCATCGACGAAGCCAAGAAGGGCCGCAAGAAGCCGATGGCCGGTTTCATCGCAGGCCGTACCGCACCGAAGGGCCGCACCATGGGCCATGCCGGTGCAGTCGTTTCAGGTGGCAAGGGCGATGCGGAATCGAAGATCGCCGCCATGGAAGCTGCCGGTATCAAGGTTTCGCCTTCGCCGGCACGCCTGGGCAAGACCTTGGTCGAAGTCCTCAAGGGCTGACCTATATAAGGAAAGCGTCAGGCAAGGGAGGTTGGTTCACAATCGCCTTGCCTGATTTTGGCACTGAATATGATGCCCCGCGAGTGGCGGGATAGGCGGCAGGCCGAAGAGCGGCCTTCATCTCAAGTCGGGAGGCGAACGAAGGTTCGCGAAAAAATCATGGGTAGGCAAGAAGCCAACGAGCAGTTCCTGATCACGTCGTTCCTCGACGGATCGAACGCGGCTTACATCGAGCAGCTCTATGCGCGCTACGAGGAGGATCCTTCGTCGGTTTCCCCGGAATGGCAGACCTTCTTCCGTGCCCTCGCCGACAGCCCCGTCGACGTCAAGAAATCCGCGAGTGGTCCCTCTTGGCAACGTAAGAACTGGCCGATCCCTGCGCAGGGAGAACTGGTTTCGGCGCTCGATGGAAATTGGGCGGAAGTCGAAAAGGTCGTCGAAAAGAAGGTGAAAGCCAAGGCCGAGGCCGCCGGCGCGCCGGTATCGGAAGCCGAGGTTCTCCAGGCGACCCGCGATTCCGTCCGGGCAATCATGATGATCCGCGCTTATCGTATGCGCGGCCATTTGCACGCGAACCTCGATCCTCTTGGTCTCGCAGCGCCGGTGGACGACTACAACGAACTTTCGCCGGCGGCCTACGGCTTCACCGAGGCTGATTACGCGCGAAAAATCTTCATCGATAACGTCCTCGGGCTGGAATACGCGACCATCCCGGAGATGCTTGACATCTTGAAGCGTACCTATTGCTCGACCATCGGGGTCGAGTTCATGCACATCTCCAATCCGGATGAGAAGCATTGGATCCAGGAGCGCATTGAAGGACCTGACAAGGGTGTCGATTTCACGCCTAACGGCAAGAAGGCGATCCTTGCGAAGCTTATCGAAGCCGAGGGCTTTGAGCAGTTCATTGACGTGAAGTACAAAGGCACCAAGCGTTTCGGTCTCGATGGTGGTGAATCGCTCATCCCAGCGCTCGAGCAGATCATAAAGCGCGGCGGTCAGGACGGACTGGAAGAGATTGTTCTTGGCATGGCACACCGCGGCCGTCTCAACGTTCTGACAAACGTGATGGGCAAGCCGCACCGCGCCGTGTTCCACGAATTCAAGGGTGGTTCCTTCAAACCGGACGAAGTGGAGGGCTCGGGGGACGTGAAGTACCATCTTGGTGCCTCGTCCGACCGCGAATTCGACGGAAACAAGGTTCACCTTTCTCTGACGGCGAACCCTTCGCATCTGGAGATCGTCAATCCTGTCGTCATGGGCAAGGCACGTGCCAAGCAGGACCAGCTTGCAAAGGTCTGGGACGGCGACATCATACCGCTCAAGGAGCGCGCAAAGGTTCTGCCGCTGCTGCTACACGGTGACGCAGCCTTTGCGGGGCAGGGCGTTGTGGCTGAAATTCTGGGTCTCTCCGGACTGCGCGGTCATCGAGTCGCCGGTACGATGCACTTTATCATCAACAACCAGATCGGCTTTACGACAAATCCCGCGTTCTCGCGTTCGTCGCCCTATCCGTCCGATGTCGCCAAGATGATCGAGGCTCCGATCTTCCACGTGAACGGTGATGATCCGGAAGCCGTCGTCTATGCGGCCAAGGTTGCCACCGAATACCGGATGAAGTTCCACAAGCCGGTTGTCGTGGATATGTTCTGCTACCGTCGCTTCGGTCACAACGAAGGCGATGAGCCCGCGTTCACCCAGCCGAAGATGTACAAGGCTATTCGCCAACACAAGACAGTCGTCCAGCTCTACGCCGAACGACTGATTGCCGAAGGTCTGATCACCGACGGCGAATTCGAGAAGATGAAAGCTGATTGGCGCGCGCATCTCGAACAGGAGTTCGAGGCGGGACAGAGCTACAAGCCGAACAAGGCCGACTGGCTCGACGGCGTTTGGTCGGGCCTGCGCACCGCTGACAACGCCGACGAGCAGCGCCGCGGCAAGACCGCTGTTCCCATGAAGCAGTTGAAGGAGATCGGCCGCAAGCTCGCGACCATTCCCGATGGATTCAAGGCGCACCGAACCATTCAACGTTTCATGGAAAACCGTGCCCAAATGATCGAGACCGGTGAAGGTCTGGACTGGGCGATGGCCGAAGCACTCGCTTTCGGGTCGCTTGCCGTAGACGGTCACAAAATCCGCCTCTCCGGTCAGGATTGCGAACGTGGTACGTTCTCCCAACGTCATTCCGTTCTCTACGATCAGGAAACCGAAGAGCGCTACATCCCGCTCGCCAATCTCGCGCCGAATCAGGCCCGTTACGAAGTCATCAACTCGATGCTTTCGGAAGAGGCCGTGCTCGGCTTCGAATACGGCTATTCGCTCGCGCGTCCTAATGCACTGACACTCTGGGAAGCCCAGTTTGGCGACTTCGCGAACGGTGCGCAGGTGGTCTTCGACCAGTTTATTTCATCCGGTGAACGCAAGTGGCTCCGCATGTCGGGTCTCGTCTGCCTGCTTCCGCATGGCTACGAAGGTCAGGGCCCCGAACACTCGTCGGCACGCCTTGAGCGCTGGCTCCAGATGTGCGCTGAAGACAATATGCAGGTGGCGTATTGCACCACGCCGTCCAACTACTTCCACATCCTGCGCCGCCAGATGAAGCGCGACTTCCGCAAGCCGCTCATCTTGATGACGCCGAAGTCGCTTCTGCGTCATAAGCGTGCGACGTCAAGCCTCTCGGAGCTTGCCGGCGAAAGCTCCTTCCACCGTCTGCTGTGGGATGACGCCGAGGTCATCAAGGATGGCCCGATCAAGCTGCAGAAGGATTCGAAGATTCGGCGCGTGGTCATGTGCTCCGGCAAGGTGTACTACGATCTTCTCGAAGAGCGCGAAAAGCGCGGTATCGATGACGTCTACTTGCTTCGCATCGAACAGCTCTATCCGTTCCCGGCCAAGGCGTTGATCAACGAGCTCTGCCGTTTCCGCAATGCGGAAATGGTCTGGTGCCAGGAGGAGCCGAAGAACATGGGCGCCTGGTCATTTATCGATCCGTACCTGGAATGGGTGCTTGCACACATCGACGCGAAGTATCAGCGGGTCCGTTATACCGGCCGCCCGGCTGCCGCATCTCCGGCAACGGGCCTCATGTCCAAGCATATCGCCCAGCTGGAAGCTTTCCTCGAGGACGCGCTGGGAGGCTGAGGAGCCTCCCGACACGATCATTATCGACAACTGACCTGATCAATGGAATTGACAAATGGCCACTGAAATCCGCGTCCCAACCCTGGGCGAATCCGTAAGCGAAGCGACCGTCGGTACCTGGTTCAAGAAGGTTGGCGATACCATCAAGGCAGATGAACCCATTGTCGAGCTCGAAACCGACAAGGTAACCGTCGAGGTGCCCGCACCTGCTTCGGGCGTCCTTACCGAGATTGTTGCACAGAATGGCGAGACCGTCGGTCTTGGCGCGCTTCTCGGCCAGATCGCCGAAGGGGCCGGCGCTTCGGCTGCCGCTCCGTCTGCCGCCACTCCAGCGGCTCCGGCTCCGGCTGCTGCACCGGCCGCGGCGGCCCCCGCGCCCGTCGCGTCCGCTATGCCGGCTGCTCCAGCCGCGGCCAAGGTCGCTGCAGACAATAATATTTCGACCGCGGACATCGATGGCTCCGGAAAGCGTGGCCAGGTTCTTAAGGGCGACGTCCTCGCGGCGATCGCAAAGGGATCGTCCGCGCCGGCACCGGTCGCTTCCGCACCGCGCCCTGCCTCTTCGGCCGACGACGCCTCGCGCGAAGAGCGCGTGAAGATGACCCGCCTGCGCCAGACGATCGCCAAGCGCCTCAAGGACGCCCAGAACACGGCTGCCATGCTCACCACCTACAACGAGGTGGACATGAAGGCCGTCATGGACCTGCGCAATCGCTACAAGGACATCTTCGAGAAGAAGCATGGCGTAAAGCTCGGCTTCATGGGCTTCTTCACCAAGTCCGTCACGCATGCGCTGAAGGAACTGCCGGCCGTCAACGCCGAAATCGACGGCACCGACATCATCTATAAGAACTACTGCCATGTCGGCGTTGCTGTCGGCACGGACAAGGGACTCGTCGTTCCGGTCGTCCGCGATGCCGACCAGATGTCGATCGCCGAGATCGAGAAGGAAATCGGTCGCCTTGGCAAGGCTGCCCGTGACGGTCAGCTCTCCATGGCCGACATGCAGGGTGGCACCTTCACCATCTCCAATGGTGGTGTTTACGGTTCGCTGATGTCTTCGCCGATTCTGAACGCACCGCAGTCGGGTATCCTCGGCATGCACAAGATCCAGGAGCGTCCGGTCGTCGTCGGCGGCCAGATCGTCATCCGTCCGATGATGTATCTCGCGCTCTCCTACGATCACCGCATCGTCGACGGCAAGGAAGCGGTGACATTCCTGGTGCGCGTGAAGGAAAGCCTTGAGGATCCGGAGCGTCTGGTTCTGGATCTCTGAGGGAGACACCCCGATGGAGCCGGCTTCCGTTGCCGATTCACCTCTCGTTCTGCTGCTCGCGTGGAGCGTCGTCCTTCTGTTGGCGCACATTCTGCTCCAGGGCGTTCTGGCGACCAAGGAGCTTGGAACGGCATGGAACGCCGGCCCCCGCGATGACGAGAGACAGCCCTCCGGAAAGCTCGCGGGGCGAGCCTCTCGGGCGTCGGCGAACTTTCAGGAAACGTATCCGGCTTTCGTGGCCCTCGCGGCCGGACTGCTGTTCACTGATCAGGTCGACGGTCTGGGATTGACTGGCGCTGTGGTCTGGTTTGTGGCCCGCCTTGGGTATTATCCGCTTTATCTAGCGGGCGTACCCTATATCCGCTCGATCGTCTGGCTCGCTTCAATGGCGGGGTTGGGATTGATGTTCCTGGAACTCGTATCCTGAGGTGGGTGATGGCGGGTTCGTCGGCTGTGTCGGTTGTTATCTGCGCTCTCGCCTTTCCTGTTGCCGCCCAGTCGGCCGATTGCAAGATTGAAAGGGCGATCTATGGCGAAGCGGAGACCGGCATCGAGCTGACGTTCTTCGCGGCAAGCGGTGAGAATACCCCCGTCACGCACGGCTTCAACAGCACCGTTGGTGACGCGAAGCTTGAGGGGCATGTGATGTTCGATCCCGAGATAGAGCGTCAGGTCGGTATGTTGATGAACAACTGTCCCGAAGGAGATGTCACCGGAGCGGACCTTGACGCTTGTACGGTCTGGAAGGGTATTCCCTACGGAATCGACCAAGCGACTGGCCGCGTCGATCTCATTCCGCCGGAGGGCGCTGACGCGCCTGATGCGATCCTGCTGCCAGGTTTCGGACCGGCTGTGATGGCCTCCCGTGTAGAGGCCGGTCGCGACACTGCCCCTTGGGATGTCTTCGAATTCAAACGCTGTGCATCGTAGCCTCGCGGCGGATGCAAGAACACGTAAAGGAACGAACCATGGCTTATGACGTAGTGGTAATTGGCTCCGGCCCCGGCGGTTATGTCTGTGCGGTCAAGGCCGCTCAGCTTGGCTTGAAAGTCGCTGTCGTGGAGAAGCGGGCTACCTACGGCGGAACCTGCCTCAATGTCGGGTGCATTCCGTCAAAGGCCCTGCTTCATGCATCGGAGATGTTCCATCAGGCTGCGCATGGGATGGAAGCGCTGGGCGTCGAAGTCGCGGCGCCGAAACTGAACCTCGAAAAGATGATGGCGCACAAGGAGGCGACGATCAAATCGAACGTCGAAGGTGTTGCCTTCCTGTTCAAGAAGAACAAGATCGACGGGTTTATCGGCACGGGCAAAATCGCTGCCGCCGGCAAGGTGTCCATAACCGGCGACGATGGCAAGGTTCAGGAACTGGAAGCGAAGAACATCGTCATCGCCACCGGTTCGGATGTGGCCGGTATCCCGGGCGTCAAGGTAGACATCGACGAAAAGATTATCGTTTCCTCTACCGGCGGAATTTCCCTCGACAAGGTTCCCGGCAAGATGGTCGTCGTAGGCGGTGGCGTGATAGGCCTTGAGCTTGGTTCCGTCTGGCAGCGACTGGGCGCGAAGGTGACGGTCGTCGAATACCTGGACAACATCCTTGGCGGCATGGACGGGGAGGTGTCGAAGCAGTTCCAGCGCATGCTTGCAAAGCAGGGCATGGAATTCCATCTGGGTGCCAAGGTCACGGCGGTTGCGAAGGCCGGGTCCGGAGCGAAAGTAACGTTTGAGCCTGTAAAGGGTGGAGATGCGACGGTGCTCGACGCCGATGTGGTTCTGATTGCCACGGGTCGCAAGCCCTATACCGAAGGTCTGGGCCTCGAGGCTGTTGGCGTTGCGCTCGACAACCGCGGCCGTGTCGAAATCGACGGTCACTTCAAGACCAATGTCGCTGGTATTTACGCGATCGGTGATGTCGTGAAAGGCCCCATGCTCGCGCACAAGGCCGAGGACGAAGGCGTTGCGCTCGCGGAAATCCTCGCCGGCCAGCACGGTCATGTAAACTACGACGTCATTCCGGGCGTCGTCTACACCCAGCCTGAAGTCGCCTCCGTCGGCAAAACCGAGGAAGAACTCAAGGCTGCGGGCATCTCCTACAAAGTCGGAAAGTTCCCGTTCACCGCCAACGGCCGCGCTCGCGCCATGCTCGCAACCGATGGCTTCGTCAAGATTCTTGCGGACAAGGATACCGACCGGGTTCTTGGTGGGCACATTGTCGGTCTTGGCGCTGGCGAGATGATTCACGAGATCGCCGTGCTGATGGAATTCGGCGGCTCGTCCGAGGACCTTGGGCGTACGTGCCACGCACATCCGACGATGTCTGAGGCTGTGAAGGAGGCCGCTCTTGCGACCTTCTTTAAGCCAATTCATATGTAATCCTTCTGAAGTCTATTTCTTCTAGAATAAAAGCCGCAGCTTGCTTCATAAGCTGCGGCTTTTATTATGTGGACGTAGTTGCCCCAGATAGCTGACAAAAGGCAAGAAAATGGCGTTCTCTCTCGTAACGTCTTATTCCGTTCCCCAGCGTTTGATCCACTGGTTGATGGCTGCCCTCATCATCTTCAATCTTCTGTTCGCCGACGCGATGGAGGAGTTGATGGAGATGCTTGAGGAGGGACAGTCCCCATCGCCAGACGTGATGGCATCGGCGAATATTCACGCCTATGTCGGCATCGCGGTGCTGTGCCTCGCGGTGGTGCGTCTTCTCCTGCGGTTCACGCACGGTGCTCCCGATGCGCCTGCCGAGGAGCCGCCCCTCGGCAAACTTGCCGCCAAGGTCGCTCACGGCACCTTCTATGCGCTTTTCTTCGTCATGCCGATCAGCGGTGCGCTGGCTTACTATGGTGGGATTGAAACAGCGGGAGGGCTGCATGGCGGTCCAATTAAGCTACTGATGTGGCTGCTGATCATCGCTCACATCGGCGCGGTGCTCGTTCATCAGTTCGTTTGGAAAACGCCGGTTGCCCAGAGGATGATCAAGGGCTAAGGCACAGAGAAGCTCGCTTCAGTTTACCAGACTGACGGTGAATCCCTGCTTTCGTAGGAGTTCGACCAGGCCTTCTTCGCCAGGCAGATGCAGTGCTCCAACTGCGATGAACGCATTTCCTTCCTTCAGGATCGGCATGCTCCGGTTCGCCATAACATGGTTGCGGTCGGTCACGATGCGCTGTTCAAACGCAGCGTAGGAACCGTCGGAACCGGAGTGGGAATCCGTCACCGCTTTTAACATCGGCATGGTCATGCCGATGTCTCCGCTGACGTATAGATCCGTCATTGTCGACATGACATCCTGCATACGGTCGCCGAGCGCGAGTGTCTCCAGCAATGCTTCGATATGGAAGGAAAGCGGAAGTTCGTCCATGGCCGCCAGTTGTTCCTCAAGGGTTTCCAATCCCTTGACCGTCTTTCCTGCCGCGACCGCATCCTCGGCGATCTTCTTGTCCAGGAACGAGGCACCCGACGCCTTGCGGGCAAGTTCGCAAGCGGGAAGGGCAACGAAGCCCGCCAGAATCCAAGGCTTCATCCGCGAGACTGCCGCAAGAGACAGGCCCCGGTCTCGCAAACCTTCCTCAAGTATCTTCGCATCGGTGTCGTCGAGATGATCGACGATTGTCGATCCGTCTGTGAACATCGACAGTTCGGGCTTCATAAGCATGGCCGCCATGGCCTTTTTCTCGTCGAGAATCTCGTCTGACTCTATCGCCACTGTTGAAGCCTTCATAAGGGCATCACGCGCGGCGTTGGGCATGGCGAGAACTCGTGGATCTGTTACATGCATTGTCCCGAAGAGCCAGGAAGGCGGCGTGCCGGGCTTCTCTACTTGCCAGAAAAGACCTTTCCCGTTCGGGACTTCCGCAGCTTCGTCAACCAGGGAGTCAAAGGCCGCCTTGTTTTCAGTTTCCAGCTGCCGAAGAAGATTCCTGCCGCGACAGGTCTGGTCGTCGGCGCGCGCAGAACCGGCGAAGGTGAGGACGACCAGCAGGCTAGCGACCATTGCGACGTGGAGCGCAGCCATGAGCCATAAAATGACGTCGGCTGCTCTTCGCGTCCCTTGGTTCAACGCTTGCTCGATTGTGCTGACGATCATGCAGTAATCCCTTTGCGATGTAGCAAACTACATCCCATGGCGCTCATGTTGTCTTAACGGGATTGGTTAACTCCTCTAGGCACGCGGATGCGCGAGGCGATAGACCTCGAGCAGCCTGTTCGAATCGACGCCCGTGTAGACCTGGGTTGTCGAGAGGCTTGCGTGTCCGAGCAATTCCTGGATCGTTCGAAGGTCGCCGCCGCCCGCCAAGAGATGCGTGGCGAAAGAGTGACGCAAAGCATGAGGCGTGGCGTTGTCCGGCAGACCGAGCGCGCCGCGGAGGACCTGCATCCCCTTCTGGACGATCGCCGCGTGAAGCGGCCCACCCTTCGCTCCGCGAAAGAGATGGGCATTGTCCGGCAGGTGATAGGGACACAGTCTCCGATACTCGGCGATAGCCGTGTTGACGATGGGAAGCACCGGCACGACGCGCGTCTTGCCGCCTTTTCCCACGATCCTAAGAGTGCTTGTTCCGTCAGGAATATCCGAGGGTCTCAGGCCGAGTGCCTCGGATATGCGCAGTCCGCAAGCATAGAGAAGCGTCAGAACGGCAGCGTCGCGGGCCGCGATCCAGGGCTCCTCATGAGGTTGCACATGACTTTCCACGACGGCGATGGCTTGCGCGTCGGTTAGAGGCTTGGGGAGTGATTTTGGCTGTCGCGGCGACCGGATCGCACTTGCCCCGGCCGCGTTGACAAGACCCTTCTTTTCCAGGTGCCGCAGCAGTGATCGTATACCCGCCATGTGACGCGCCAGCGAACGGGCACCAGCACCACCTTTCCGGCGCGACGCCAGAAATGCTCGCAGATCTGCGGGGCGCAGTTGACGAATATCCTCCAGCGCCGGAGGGCCTCCCAGATGCAGCCCCAGAAACTGGAGAAACTGCCGGGTGTCGCGCTCGTACGCATCTAGCGTCAATCGCGCCAGTCGCCTCTCGCCCGCAAGGCTCTGAAGCCACTGCTGCCTCTCAAGGCGCAGATCGTCACTCGCAAGGGTCACCAATTCGTCCAAGTCTTCCTCTCTTTACATCGACTTAGGGCTGGGCCACTGTGCGCCACGACCGTTAGATAAATGCTAATATCCGCCGGCGTCGTCATCGTCGGATCATATTGACTTGAGATAGAGTCTGAACACACACCATCGGGGTTTTCCATGGCTCGTCGCGACACGACGACAATGTTCGGGCAGTTTGCCGAAACAATTTCCCTCGTCTCTCAAGGGCAGCCAGGCCATATCGTCGATGAGCTGATCGCCGAGCGTGGCCAGAAGATCGTCCGGCATCCGCTATGGCCGGTGATGCGTCCCTTCCTTTACAGTCTGCTGCGCTACGGCAAGGCGATCGAGTTCGCGGACGCTGTCTCCAACAAGTCGGGATTTCAGGTATTCGAGTACTTGAGCGATGTTCTGCGGCTCGACATCCAGGTTCGCAATGTAAACCGCATTCCGGCTTCGGGCGGCTTCATCATGGTCAGCAACCACCCGACCGGTATTGCCGACGGAGTGGCGGTCTTCGACCTGCTCAAGGAGCGTCGGCCCGACATGATGTTCTTTGCCAACCGGGATGCCATCCGCGTCAATCCGAGGCTCGTCGAAATCGTCATTCCTGTCGAGTGGCGAGAGGAACTGAAGAGCAAGCTGAAAGCGCGTGAGACCTTGCAAGTCACCAACCGCGCGATCGAGGAGCAGAAGGCCACAATCCTTTTCCCCTCGGGCCGTATTGCGTATTGGGCCGATGGCAGGCTCAACGAAAGACCTTGGAAAACATCCGCCGTCGGTATGGCTCGCAAGTATGGATTGCCGATTCTGCCCGTCCATATGAAGGCTCGCAATTCCGGGCTCTTCTACTGGTTCGCGAAGTGGTCGACCGAATTGCGGGATATGACGGTTTTCTACGAACTGCTAAACAAGAAGGGTGACCTTTTCGAGTTCACAGTCGGCCAGATGATCGAACCGATGGCGCTGGAAGGCGACCTTGCCGACGTTACCAAGGCGCTGGAGAGCCATACGGTTCATGCCTTGGCGCACGATGGTGATAGCGTTTTCCGGCCCCTCAACGGAAGCTGACTTTCGCCACCATGCTTCGAGGTGACGATTTTCATTTCCTTTCTCGAAGGGTGAAGGCAAGTTGCTCGCCTGATGAAGGACGATTCTCCCGAGCTATTCCCCGCCGATAAAACACCGCTGTCCGTGCCGGTGCTTGTACCCATGCCTGCGCCGGTGCCTTACAGCTATCGTGTCCCGGACGGTGCAAAGGTTCGCCCCGGGACTATCGTGCAGGTGCCGTTGGGCGCTCGGCAGGTCATTGGCGTCGTCTGGGACGACCATGGCGGGAAACCCGTCGATGAAAAGAAACTGAAACCGATCGAGCGTTTGTTCGATTGCCCGCCGCTTGATGAGAAAATGCGTGCGTTTCTCGATTGGGTTTCGGCTTACACCCTCTCGCCTCCCGGTCTTGTTGCGCGCATGGCATTGCGCGTCCCCAACGCGTTCGATCCCGAGCCAATGCTTGAGGGGCTGCGCTTCTCCGGCGTCGAGCCGGAGAAGATAACACCGGCGCGTAAAAAGGTACTGGAACTGGCGGGCGATGGCCTGAGTTGGACGCGGAGCGGGCTCGCGCATGCGGCCGGTGTTTCTCTGAGCGTTATCGATGGGCTCGTGGGACAGGGGGTTTTCGAGACGGTCTTTCTGCCGCCTCCGCCGATTGTCGCTGAACCCGATCCGGACTACGCGGCATCGCGTCTCGATGGAGAGCAGAAGGACGCCGCGGATGCCATACTCGAGGACGCCATAGCCGATGGCTTTTCTGTCACTCTGATTGATGGCGTAACGGGATCCGGCAAGACCGAGGTCTATTTCGAGGCTATTGCCGAGACATTGAGGCGTGGGAAGCAGGTCCTGATTCTTCTGCCTGAGATCGCGCTTACGGCGGATTTCCTGGAACGGTTCCAGGACAGGTTCGGCTCAAAGCCTGCGGAGTGGCATTCGGAGCTTGCGGCGCGAACGCGCGAAAAGGTCTGGCGCCAGACGGCGACAGGCGATGTCCGAGTGGTAGCCGGAGCCCGCTCCGCGCTGTTTCTTCCCTTTCATGATCTAGGGCTTATCGTCGTCGACGAGGAGCATGATCCCGCATTCAAACAGGAAGACCGTGTCTTCTATAATGCGCGCGACATGGCGGTCGTTCGTGCCCGGATCGGCGGTTTTCCGATCCTGCTCGTCTCGGCGACGCCATCGGTCGAGAGCCAGGTCAATTGCCTGCAGGGACGTTATACCCGTATTCACCTGCCGACCCGTTACGCCGCAGCAGCTCTGCCGGATCTCCACCTCATAGACATGCGGCGTCATCCGCCGGAACGCGGCGGTTTTCTCTCGCCGATCCTGCTACGCGCCGTCGGCCGGACGTTGGAGAAGAAGGAACAATCGCTCCTCTTTCTCAATCGTCGAGGTTATGCACCGCTCACGCTCTGTCGGGTTTGCGGTCACCGGTTCCAATGTCCTCAGTGCTCCAGCTGGCTGGTGGAACACAGGTTTCGCGGTCAGATTCAGTGTCATCAGTGCGGGTATGCGGAACCGACGCCGAACGCGTGCCCTGAATGCGGCACACTCGACCACCTCGTAGCCTGTGGCCCTGGGGTCGAGCGCATCGCCGAGGAGGTCGAGAAACATTTCCCCGATGCACGCACCCTTGTGCTCTCCTCCGATATCGGCGGTGTGAAACGGATGCGACTGGAGTTCGAAGCGGTAGCGAAAGGCGAGGCCGATATCGTCATCGGAACCCAGCTGGTTGCGAAAGGCCACAATTTTCCGCTCATGACGCTCGTGGGGATCGTCGATGCCGATATCGGTCTTGCCAATGGTGATCCCCGTGCGGCGGAAAGGACATACCAGCTTCTCTCCCAGGTGACCGGGCGGGCCGGACGCACAGGGCGGAAAAGCCATGGTCTTCTGCAAACCTACCAGCCGCAGCATCCCGTGATGCAGGCCCTGGTCGAGGGAGACGCCGAAGCTTTTTATGACCGGGAGGTTCAGGAACGCGAGCGCGCCGCGTTGCCGCCGTTCGGCCGGCTGGCGTCTATCATTGTGTCGGCGGACAATCGTGCCGATGCTGAAACGCATGCTCGACAGTTGCGCCAGGCGGCTCCTGTCGAGGCCGGCATCTCCGTTCTCGGGCCGGCCGAAGCACCCCTCGCACTTATCAGAGGGCGGTACCGTTTCAGATTGCTTGTCCACGGGCGCCGCAACAGTGACATCCAGTCATTTCTTCGCGCGATGCTGGAACGAGGGCCGAAAGAAAGGCGATCCATCCACGTTCAACTGGACATAGACCCCCAGAGCTTCCTTTAGTTGACAGGACGGAGCGCAAGTCCCTAATGGCGATGCGAAGTTGCGTGCGAGTCCATGGCTGCCTGCTCGCCAGAACATTCAAATTGTCGGGGATTGAAGTGGAATTCTATTTTCCAACGGAACTGGGGGAACGGCTTGCTTTTATTGGCGCGGCCGGCACTATCGTCTTTGGCCTCCTCATCATGCTCGCACCTGGCTTGGCGATGTCGTTCCTCGGCCTGCAGCCGCGCGAACCGCGAAATCAGGGATTCAGCGAAGTCCGATCGACCGGTGGCTTTTACGTCGGCTGCGGTCTGTCCGCTATCCTGCTGGCGCAGGACTGGATCTATCTAACGCTGGGAGCTGCCTTTGCATTTTCCGCTTTTGCGCGCATTCTGTCGCTGATGTCGGACGGAGCAAACGAGATGCGAAACTACCTTCTTCTGGTTGTGCAGATCGCCTTGGCTTTCCTGCCGTTGAGTTATGTTTTCCAGCTGTTTTGACTGAGCCTCGCCGACCCTTTTCAGCAGTGCTGACGCGATCAGATGTCGCACCGCCGCATTTTGCGTCATAAGCCTTCTCCTAAAGGCTTATTCCGGTGTTACGCGTGTTGCGAGTCCAGACTTCCTATGCTAGACGGACCGCGAAATTCGGAAAACGCAAGAGGGCGACCTCTGCGCTTCTGGGGGAAAAACAAACGATTTCAAGTTCATAAGTCGTCCATGCGGGGCGACTTGAAATCTTGGATCATAAACAGGGAAATTTTTGCCCGTGGCAGACACATCCCAGCTCATTTCCGGTGTTGCCGAGCGCTACGCTTCGTCGCTTTTCGAGCTCGCGCTTGAAGCCAATGCCGTCGATGCTGTCGGCGCCGATCTCGGTCGCTTTGAGGCTATGATCCAGTCCAGCGACGATCTGAAGCGTCTCGTTTTGAGTCCCGTGTTTTCCGCCGAGGATCAACTGAACGCGATTTCCGCCTTGGCGGAAAAGGCTGGTCTTGGCGCGATGGTTGCCAACTTCCTGAAGGTGGTCGCTGGTAATCGCCGCTTGTTTGCCGTTTCCGGTATGATCTCCGCCTATCGGCAGATTGCTGCGCGTCACCGGGGCGAGGTCACCGCTGAAGTAACGTCTGCTCATTCGCTCACTGCGGAGCAGGAAAAAGAATTGAAGGACGCGCTGAAGGGCGTGACCGGCAAGGACGTGGCAGTGTCTGTCACAGTCGATCCATCGATCCTGGGTGGGCTGATCGTAAAGGTCGGTTCGCGCCAGATCGACACGTCTCTTCGCACGAAACTTTCCACCCTTAAGCTTGCACTGAAAGAGGTTGGCTGATGGATATCCGCGCCGCGGAAATTTCCGCAATTCTGAAAGATCAAATCAAGAACTTCGGCAAGGAAGCCGAAGTGTCCGAAGTCGGCCAGGTGCTTTCCGTCGGTGACGGTATTGCCCGCGTCTACGGTCTGGACAATGTTCAGGCTGGCGAAATGGTTGAGTTCCCGGGCGGTATCCGCGGCATGGCGCTGAACCTCGAAACCGACAATGTCGGCGTCGTTATCTTCGGTTCTGACCGCGACATCAAGGAAGGTGACACCGTCAAGCGGACTGGTGCCATCGTGGACGTTCCTGTCGGTCCGGAACTGCTTGGCCGCGTTGTCGACGCGCTCGGTAATCCGATCGACGGCAAGGGCCCGATCAATGCCAAGCAGCGCGCACGCGTCGACGTAAAGGCTCCGGGCATCATTCCGCGCAAGTCGGTCCATGAGCCGATGTCGACCGGCCTCAAGGCCATCGACGCGCTCATCCCGGTCGGTCGTGGTCAGCGCGAGCTCGTCATCGGCGACCGCCAGACCGGCAAGACCGCGATCATCCTCGACACGTTCCTGAACCAGAAGCCGATCCACGACAACGGTCCCGACCAGGACAAGCTGTTTTGCGTCTACGTGGCAATCGGTCAGAAGCGTTCGACTGTTGCACAGTTCGTGAAGGTTCTCGAAGAGCGCGGCGCCCTGAAGTATTCCATCGTTGTTGCGGCGACCGCTTCCGATCCAGCTCCGATGCAGTATCTTGCTCCGTTCGCGGGTTGCGCAATGGGCGAGTACTTCCGCGACAACGGCCAGCACGCGCTGATCGGTTACGACGACCTTTCCAAGCAGGCCGTGGCCTACCGCCAGATGTCGCTGCTGCTGCGCCGCCCGCCGGGCCGCGAAGCCTATCCGGGCGACGTTTTCTACCTGCACTCGCGTCTGCTGGAGCGCGCCGCGAAGCTCTCCGACGAGCGTGGCGCCGGTTCGCTGACGGCTCTTCCGGTCATTGAGACCCAGGGTAACGACGTGTCGGCGTTCATTCCGACCAACGTTATCTCAATCACCGACGGTCAGATCTTCCTCGAAACCGATTTGTTCTACCAGGGTATCCGCCCGGCGGTTAACGTCGGTCTGTCCGTTTCGCGCGTCGGCTCGTCCGCCCAGATCAAGGCGATGAAGCAGGTTGCAGGTTCGATCAAGGGCGAACTGGCTCAGTATCGCGAAATGGCTGCCTTCGCCCAGTTCGGCTCTGACCTTGATGCCTCGACCCAGCGTTTGCTGAACCGTGGTGCCCGCTTGACGGAACTCCTGAAGCAGCCGCAGTTCTCTCCGCTCAAGACTGAAGAGCAGGTTGCGGTTATCTTCGCCGGTGTGAACGGCTATCTCGACAAGCTGCCTGTCAGCGATGTCGGTAAGTTCGAACAGGGTCTGCTGACGTACCTTCGTTCGGAAGGCAAGGCAGTTCTGGACGCAATCCGAACCGACAAGGCGATCAGCGACGACACGAAGGGCAAGCTGAAGGCGGCTCTCGACGCTTTCTCCAAGTCGTTCTCGTAAACGAGGCTCAAGCCAGGGACGGATAACGGATGCCTTCACTTAAGGATCTGAAAAACCGGATCGCCTCCGTCAAGGCGACGCAGAAGATCACCAAGGCGATGAAGATGGTTGCCGCGGCGAAACTGCGTCGTGCGCAGGAGGCGGCCGAGGCCGCCAGGCCTTACTCGCAGCGGATGGGTGCCGTGCTCGCCAACATCGCTCAGGCGGTGGGCGGCGACGACAGTGCTCCGAAGCTGATGACCGGTACCGGGAAGGACGACGTGCATCTGCTCGTTGTCTGCACCGCCGAGCGCGGTCTCTGCGGCGGTTTCAACTCGTCGATTTCTCGGTTTGCGCGCGATCATGCCCGCAAGCTTCTGGCTGCCGGCAAGACGGTGAAGATCTTCTGCGTTGGCAAGAAGGGTTACGATGTCCTTCGCCGCGAATTCGGACCGCTTATTATCGAACGGGTTGAGTTGCGTGATGTGAAGAAGGTCGGCTTTGAAAACGCCGACGCGATCGCTCGCAAGGTCATCGCCATGTTCGAGAAGGGCGAGTTCGACGTCTGCACGCTCTTCTATTCGGAGTTCAAGTCGGTCATCAGCCAAATCCCGACGGCACAGCAGTTGATCCCAGCGACGGCCGGGCCAGTTGCTGCCGAAGCTCAGGGATCCGCTGCGGCCATCTACGAATACGAACCGGACGCCGGTGCAATTCTCGAGGACCTCATTCCGCGAAACATTTCCGTGCAGATTTTCCGGGCTTTGCTCGAGAATGTCGCTGGCGAAATGGGCGCCAAGATGAGTGCGATGGACAACGCCACGCGCAACGCCGGTGAGATGATCCACAAGCTGACGCTGAACTACAACCGCCAGCGTCAGGCGCAGATCACCAAGGAACTGATCGAAATCATTTCGGGCGCGGAAGCGCTCTGAGGTTAAGGAAAAGAGGGTAAGATACATGGCTAAGGCAGCTACCCCAAAATCAAAGGCGGCAAAGACCGCAACCGGTGCTCTCGGCAAGGTGACACAGGTCATCGGCGCTGTCGTGGACGTGGCGTTCGAAGGCGAACTACCCCCGATCCTCAACGCACTGGAAACCGACAACCAGGGCAGCCGTCTGGTGCTCGAAGTTGCTCAGCACCTTGGCGAAAACCAGGTTCGCACCATTGCTATGGACTCGACCGAGGGTCTGGTGCGTGGTCAGGAAGTGGCCGACACCGGCGCTCCGATCTCCGTTCCGGTCGGCAAGGAAACTCTCGGCCGAATCATGAACGTCATCGGCGAGCCCGTCGACGAAGCCGGCCCGATCGAGACCGCTGGCAAGCGTGCGATCCACCAGGATGCTCCGGCCTACGTAGAGCAGTCCACGGAAGCTCAGATTCTCGTCACCGGCATCAAGGTCGTCGACCTGCTGGCTCCCTATGCCAAGGGCGGTAAGATCGGCCTGTTCGGCGGCGCCGGCGTCGGCAAGACGGTTCTGATCATGGAACTGATCAACAACGTCGCAAAGGCGCACGGTGGTTACTCGGTCTTCGCCGGCGTGGGTGAACGTACCCGCGAAGGCAACGACCTTTACCACGAAATGATCGAGTCGGGCGTCAACAAGCACGGCGGTGGCGAAGGCTCCAAGGCCGCTCTCGTTTACGGCCAGATGAACGAACCGCCGGGTGCTCGTGCTCGCGTGGCTCTGACAGGTCTGACGATCGCTGAAGACTTCCGCGACCAGGGCCAGGACGTTCTGTTCTTCGTCGACAACATCTTCCGCTTCACCCAGGCAGGCTCGGAAGTGTCCGCTCTGCTCGGCCGGATCCCGTCCGCCGTGGGTTATCAGCCGACGCTGGCAACCGACATGGGTCAGATGCAGGAACGCATCACAACCACGACCAAGGGCTCGATCACCTCGGTTCAGGCCATCTACGTTCCGGCCGACGACTTGACCGACCCGGCTCCTGCGACCTCGTTCGCGCACCTGGACGCTACGACCGTTCTGTCGCGCTCGATCGCAGAAAAGGGTATCTACCCGGCCGTTGACCCGCTCGACTCCACGTCGCGCATGCTCGACCCGATGGTTGTCGGTGAAGAGCACTACGAAGTGGCCCGTAAGGTTCAGACGACGCTGCAGCGCTACAAGTCGCTCCAGGACATCATCGCCATCCTTGGCATGGACGAACTGTCCGAAGAGGACAAGATGACCGTTGCCCGCGCCCGCAAGATCGAGCGCTTCCTGTCGCAGCCGTTCTTCGTCGCCGAAGTCTTTACCGGTTCGCCGGGCAAGCTGGTTGCACTTGAAGACACGATCAAGGGCTTCAAGGGACTTGTTAACGGCGAGTACGACCATCTGCCGGAAGCGGCCTTCTACATGGTGGGCTCTATCGACGAGGCTATCGAGAAGGCCAAGAAGCTGGCAGCAGAAGCCGCCTAATATACAGGCTTGGCGCGCGTTGTACGCGCGCCTCTCCTTCTCCTTTAAAAAAGTGAAGAGTCATGGCCGACCATTTCAATTTTGAACTCGTTTCGCCCGAGCGCTTGCTGCTTTCCGAAAAGGTGAGCGAAGTCGTAATTCCGGCTACGGAAGGCGAAATGACCGTCATGGCCAATCATGCCCCAACCATGACGACCATCAAGCCGGGCGTTGTGTCGGTGAAGCTTGCATCCGGCCAAGTCCAAAAGTATGTCGTTTTTGGCGGCTTTGCGGACATCCTGCCGACCGGTTGTACCCTTCTTGCGGAATCTGCCGTTCCGCTCAGCGAGATCAATCGCGAGACGTTGATGAAGCGGATCGAGGCCGCCAGGGCCGAGATCGACCAGGCGGACAATCACGAGCATAAGACCCGCCTTGAGCAATATCTGGCGGAACTGACGCACCTCAACGGCGTCATCATTCCGGCTTGATACAGGCTTGTCGCTGGTGAATATGAGCCGGGCCGTTGGTCCGGCTTTTTCTTTGTCAGCGCCAATCCTGAAGGATCATTTCAGCGCCCTTTTCGGCGACCATCATTGTCGGCGCATTTATGTTGCCCGCCGTGACATTGGGGAAGATGGAGGCATCGATGATCCGAAGACCTGGCACGCCGTGAACACGCAGTCTTGAATCCACGACAAATCCTTGCGGATCAGGACCCATCGCGCAGGTTCCGCACAGGTGATAGATAGAACCACTGTTGGCCCTGAAGTAGTCGACAAGTTTTTCGTCGGTATCGACTGCCGGTGACGGAGAGACCTCTTCCTCTGTTACGGCACCCAGGGCCGTGGTCCCTGCGATCTTTCGTACCAGATGGCTGCCTTGCAGCACCTCGTCGATATCGTGATCCGTCGAAAGATAGTCCGGCCTTATTGCCGGCGCCACCGTCGCATCCGGCGATGTGATGTAGATCTCACCGCGGCTTGTGGGGCGGCACGAATTGAAGGCAATGAGAAAGCCGGGATAGGGCTCTGGCTTAAGCCCCGCCTTCGGATTGTTCGGGATGCGATATGACAGCGGATTGAAATAGAGCTGGATGTTCGGCCGTGCCGCTGTTGCCTTACCGCGAAAGAAACCTCCGGCCTGATTTACGCTCATTGCGAAGGGGCCCCGTCCCGTCAGCAGATATTGCAGAGCGAATGTGGCTTGGCCGAAGAGACTTGCGAAACTTGCATTCAGGGTCGGGCAGTTGGCGCGGTAATAGAAGCTGGCACAGAGATGATCCTGGAGGTTTCGGCCGACGGCGGGCAGTTCTCGACGCACCTCGATACCGTGGCGCGACAGAAGGACTCCATCACCGAAGCCTGAAAGCTGCAGAAGCTGCGGGGTGCCGACTGCACCAGTGGCGAGAATAACCTCGCGCCGGGCCTTGAAGGTGCGTGCTTCGCCCCTCTGCGACACCTCAACGCCCTCCACTTTTCCCTGATTGTCGACGAGCAGTCTGCGGGCGTGTGCATGATGCTCGATGGTGAGGTTAGAGCGCCTCAGCGCCGGGCGAAGATATTCGGCGCTGGAGTGTGATCTTTGCCCTCGACGCGTGTTGATGTCGTAAACGCCTGCGCCCTCGATGGTCGCCCCATTGAAATCTTCGTTGAGCGGCAGCCCAAGTTCCTTACAGCCTGCGAGAAAGGCATCACTAACTGCGTGCGTGCTGCCGCGCATCGGCGTTACATGAATGGGTCCGTTTGCACCGTGCCATTCGGAACCACCTTCGGCATGCGTCTCCAATCTCTTGAAGTACGGCAGGATACTGTCGTAGTCCCAACCCGGATTTCCCGCTGCGGCCCAATCGTTGAAATCCGTTACCGCACCGCGGACGAAAACCATGGCGTTTATTGATCCCGAACCGCCCTGTACCTTGCCGCGCGGGACGTAGATACGGCGATTATCCAGCTCCGGCTCCGGCTCGGTCCAATACATCCAGTTGACCGATGGATTGTAATAACTCTTGGCGTAGCCGACCGGGATTTTGAACCAAAAAGAATTGTCTCTCCCTCCAGCCTCGAGCAGGACAACACTGTATCTGCCGTTCTCCGAAAGGCGGTTTGCCAGGATACAGCCTGCGGAGCCGGCCCCCACTATGATGAAGTCAGAGATCATTTCCGCCGCCGCTTAGCCCTTCGCCGCGATGAAGGTTTTGACGTCCGCCGGCTCTACGGCCATCTGCAGGTGCAGCCGTTCTCCTCTATAGGGCGTATGCTGCCGTAAGACCTCGTGGTCGAGTTCCACGCCTAGACCGGGCTCCCTCGACGGGATGAGGTAACCGTCGTCGAAATGCAATTTGGTCTTCAGCACCTTCCCATGAAAATCGCCGAAGTCCTTTATTGCTTCATGAATCAAGAAATTGGGTGTCGCCGCTGACAGTTGGATGCTGGCCGCCGCCCCGATCGGGCCGTTGTAGAGATGCGGCGCGACTTGCGCGTAGAAGGCCTCCGCCATGCCCGCGATCTTCTTGGCCTCCAGAAGTCCGCCGACGCGGGCGACGTTCATTTGAAGGATGGAAGCCGCGCCCTCCTGCAGAACGCGGTGAAACTCGTACTTCGTCGTCAGCCGCTCGCCGGTGGACACGGGTATGGATGTTGCGCGGGCGACCTCCGCCATCGCCGCCTCCTGGCCCGGGGGAACCGGCTCCTCGAACCAGAGCGGGTCATATTTCTCAAGCCGCTTGGCGAGCCGGATTGCAGACGAGGGGACCATCTGTCCGTGGGTGCCAAAGAGGATATCCGCGTGATTTCCGATCGCCGCACGAATTTTGCGGCAGAATTCCTCGCATCGGTCCATCACGCCGAGGGAAAGCTGGTGTCCCGAATAGTTGGTGTATGGGCCTGCGGGGTCGAACTTCAGTGCCGTGAAACCCTTCTCGACCATACGCACGGCCTCTTCGGCGGCGAGGTCCGGGTCGTTGTAGTCGTAGTCCCCTGCGGAGTTTTTCGGATAGAGATAAGTGTATGCTCGCAGCTTCTCGTGAACGACGCCACCCAGAAGATCCGCCACCGGGCGCCCGGCTGACTTGCCGATGATGTCCCAGCATGCGATTTCCAGCCCGGATACGATCCCCATCATGGTTGGGTCCGGCCGCTGGGTAAAACCGCTCGAATAGGCTGCTCGCCAGAACCGCTCGATGCGGTGGGGATCATGCCCCTCCAGATAACGCGTGAATACGTCTTCGATCAGCGGGACCAGTCCCGTCGGATGGAAGGCGGTCGAATAGATCTCGCCGACACCCCTGATCCCGCAAGCGGTCTCCAGTTCGACGAATATCCAGTACATTCCGCCGATGTAGGGCGGTGGCACGGCGACAACGTGCGTGTCAAGCGAAGCGATCTTCATCGGTATCTCCCGGCATTGCATGATCCCGATGCGCCCTCCCGCGGCATCGACTCCACGATTATGGAAACAAGGCCTGCCTTGAGCGCAAGTGAGATATTCTCAGGGTGATCATTCAAAAAGCGAATGCTTCAGGGTGCGGCCAAGGGTTCGACCGCCGTTGGTTCGCTTTTTATCTCCGAAGCAAGCCATCTCCGGAAAGCGGCGACATTTTGCGGATCCCGTTGACCCGCGCGAGTTACGAGCCAATAGGACTCGTGCCCTTCAATCTCGACATCCATCACGCGTACCAGTCGACCCTCATTCATCAGAGGTGCTACCATGTGGCGGTCAGCGACGGTGACCCCCAGCCCATTGCAGGCAGCCTCAATTGCCATGTCGAGCAGGTCAAACTCGAAGCCGCCTCCGGTGTCCGTGTTTGCCATACCCGCGGCGTCCAGCCAGCGCTGCCACGTTAGGTAACGCTGATCCGTTGCCGCCAGAACATGAAGGAACGTGAGCCTCGAAAAGTCTGGCAATGTCTCCGCGGAGAGATCGGTAAGTAGAGAGGGAGCGCAGACCGCAATGTGTCGCTCGGTTATCAGAAGTTCTGAATTGAGGGTCGGCCATTCCCCGTCGCCGAAGCGGATGGCGCAGTCGAGGACGCTGCGGTCAGTTAGGCTGTCCTGCAGGTCGGTCGTTATGCTGATTTCTAGGTCCGGCAAGAAGGCGCGCAGTTTGCCGAGCCTCGGCATTAACCATCGCTTTGCAAATGTGGGGGGAACGTTGATGCGAAGTCTGTTGCGATTCCTTTTCTCGGTGATGTTTCGAACCGTCCTTTCGACATCGTGGAAAGCTTGCTGCAGCGCGGCAAGCAACTCCAGACCCGAAGGTGTTAGTTCGAGGTGATGATGTCGCCTTATCAGCAAGGCCTCGCCGAGTTGATCCTCCAGGTTGCGTACCTGACGGCTGACGGCGCTCTGTGTCAGGTTCAAACGCTCCGCAGCCTTGGTGAAGCTTCTGGTCTGCCCCACCACCTCGAACACTTTCATGGCGGAAAGTGCCGGAAGTCTCCTCGTTGTCATTTCAGATTGCCTCGCCCGAAGTCTCTTGTGCGTTATTAAAACAGAGCACTCCACTAACCGCCACTTGGTTTCCAAGGTAGCCTTGTGGGATGAACACACTTACACATTCAAGTCGTAGGATCCGGCCGACGCCCGTTTTGGTGCGATTCTTCTCGAAGGAGCGAATGATGAAAGTCGGAATCGTAGGTGCTGGTATGGTCGGCAGCGCTGCCGGATATGCCCTTGCTATGCTGGGCATTGTGCATGAGATCGTTCTGGTCGATATGAATGATGCCTTGGCGATAGCGCAAGCCGAGGATATTTCGCACGCTGTGCCTTTTGTCTCGGCGACGGTGGTTCGGGCGGGTCAATATGCAGACCTCGACGGTGCGGGCGTGGTGATCCTGGCTGCCGGCGTCAGCCAGAAACCCGGTGAGACCCGGCTTGAATTGCTGGGCCGCAATGCGGCGGTGTTTCGGCAGGTGGTTGGCAAGGTTCTTGATGTTGCGCCCGGCTGCATCCTGCTTATTGCTACCAATCCGGTGGACGTCATGACACAGGTTGCTACTCGTCTTTCGGGTATCGACGCCAGCCGCGTCATCGGCTCGGGTACGATATTGGACACGGCCAGATTTCGAAGCCTCGTCGGCCGCCATCTCGGCATTTCACCCCAATCGGTTCATGCCTATGTCCTCGGGGAGCATGGAGATAGCGAGGTGTTGGGCTGGTCAAGCGCACGCGCCGGATCGGTTTCGCTGCTGTCTTTCGCGTCGCAGGTTGGCCGGCCTCTGACCGACGATATCCGCAACCAGATTGACGATGGTGTGCGAAACGCCGCCTACAAGATAATAAGCGGCAAAGGATCGACCTACTACGGTATCGGCTCCGGCCTCGCGCGGATCGTCAAAGCAATCGCGCAGGATCAACGCGATGTGTTATCCGTTTCCATCGTAACGCGGGAGGTTGCAGGCGTGCGAGATGTTGCCCTGTCGATCCCGCGCATTGTTGGAGCGCAGGGCGTCCTGTCGGATCTGGTCCCGGACATGACCGCCGATGAACGGCAGGCGCTGCGGCGAAGTGCGGAGTTATTGAAAGAGCGTGCCGACGCTGTACCTCTTTAGCGATCACTTCTCGTCAATCGTCTTGTCTCGGGATCGACTTGCCGGTACTGGCGGTATTGGACAATAGTGCAGAAATCCGGTAAACATAGGGAAATGGTTATGTATAGCGCGGATATCTCATGAGCCCAGCAAAGCCCGACTTGGCGCAGATGCCTGAACAGATAGACGGCTTCATGTCAAAAGCGCGTGTCGCCAGCGAATTGCTGAAAGCGCTATCACACGAGACACGACTCCTCATTCTCTGCATCCTCAGTCAGGGAGAGAAGACCGTAAGCGAGATTGAATCGATTCTCGGCTTGCAGCAGGCTGTCGTTTCGCAGCAGCTTGCCCGTCTTCGCCTTGAGCAACTCGTCAAGACGCGACGAGATGGCCGCTCGATATACTATTCCATCGCAAATCCCAATGTGACGGAGGTAGTTTCCGTCCTTTACCGGATTTACTGTGCCCCCGATGCGGGTGATGACGGCCAATGACGTCCAGCCTGCCCCTCGATTGGAGAAGGTCTGCCGAGTGCGCTTGCGACCGATTCGTTTAGTAACGGGGCAGGCGGATGATCGACAAGCTTGAGTTTTTCATTGCCCTTGCCAGGGAGAAGCATTTCGGGCGTGCGGCCGAGGACTGCGGGATCACGCAGCCCACGCTGTCGGCCGCGATCCGCCAACTCGAAGACCAGCTAGGCGTGATTCTGGTGCAACGCGGGTCGCGGTTCCAGGGACTTACGCCCGAAGGTCAGCGTGTGCTGGAATGGGCGCGACGAATTGTCGGCGACGCCCGTACGATGCGGGAGGAGATGCGGGCGGCGCGAACCGGTCTCGCCGGGCATATTCGTCTCGCGGTTATTCCCACCGCGCTTGCCATGGTGCCACGACTGACGGAGCCCTTTCAGGATAAGCATCCCGAGGTGACTTTTTCAGTCATTTCGCGCACGTCACTTCAGGTGCTGAGTCTTCTGGAAAATCTCGAGATAGATGCCGGTATCACCTACCTAGACAATGAACCCCTCGGCCGCGTGACGTCGGTACCCCTTTACTCTGAACGTTATCACCTCATAACCGCCGCCGGCGCACCATTGGCTGATCGACAATCGGTGACATGGCGGGAGGTGTCCGACCTTCGGCTTTGTCTATTGACCGCCGATATGCAGAACCGTCGCATTATCAACCAGCATATGGCGGAAGCCGGGGTGATACCCAAGCCCACACTCGAATCGAACTCCATGATCGTTCTGTTCTCGCACATAAGGACGGGGCGATGGGCATCGATAATGCCACGAAATGTAGCGGAAGCTTTTGGTTTTCCATCCCAAATACAGATGATTCCGATTGTCGAACCCGACGCTGAACATACGGTTGGTGTCGTCGCGACGCATCGGGAACCTTATACCCCCCTCGTTTCCGCGTTGTTGCATGAGGCGCGCAGAGTGGCGGAGCGGGAAGTCTTTTGATAGATTTTGTCTATCAATTGACGATACAGCATTATTGACCAGCGACCTCCGGCGATGTCTTCTTAAATCCATGCTTGTCGCATGTCGGTTTGGGAGGGCTGGACATGAATATCAGGACGACGGCGGGAAGTCTTTCCTCGCAGATACGTGCGATCATCGATGATCTTCGCCACCTCGAAGGCCCGCTTCTGCCAATCCTTCATGCCATTCAAGACGCATTTGGGTATATTCCCGAAGAAGCGAAGCCTATTATTGCGGACGAGTTGAACCTTTCGCGAGCCGAAGTGCACGGTGTGATCACTTTCTATCACGACTTTCGCGCTCAGCCGACCGGTAGACATGTGCTCAAGCTCTGTCGGGCCGAGGCGTGTCAGGCGATGGGTGGCGAACAACTTGCCGCAACACTTCTGGCTAGACTTGGTGTCGACTGGCATGGAACAACCCCCGACAATGCCTTGACGGTAGAACCAGTCTACTGTCTCGGCTTGTGCGCCATGGCGCCGGCCTGCATGCTCGACGGTCAGCCGATCGCGCGGCTTGACGAAGACTGTCTTACCGACATAGCCGGCGAGGTACGCCGATGAGCGTGGTCGTTTTTGTTCCGGGTGATGCTGCAGCAATCGCCGTCGGCGCCGACAAGGTCGCGAAAGCGATCGAGCAAGAGGCAGTGGCTCGCGGTCTCGACGTCACCATCGTGCGCAACGGTTCGCGTGGCATGTTATGGCTTGAGCCGTTGGTGGAAGTTAGAACCGATCATCAGCGGCTTGCCTATGGTCCTGTCAAAGTGTCCGACGTGGCCGGTCTTTTCGAAGCGGGGTTCCTCGATGGTGCCGAGCATGTACTGTCCTGCGGCCAGACTAAGGATATTCCTTTCCTGGCGCGACAGACCCGTTTGACCTTCTCCCGTTGTGGAGTGACAGATCCGCTCTCGCTTTCGGACTATCGCCATTATCAGGGCCTCAAGGGCTTGGAGAAGGCTGTGGCGATGACGCCTGCCGATATCGTCAAGCAAGTGACCGATAGTGGTCTGCGCGGACGCGGTGGTGCTGGCTTTCCAACCGGCATCAAGTGGAAGACGGTCGCCGATGCCGCTGGGCCTCAGAAATACATCGTCTGCAATGCGGACGAGGGTGACAGTGGTACGTTCTCCGACCGGATGATCATGGAAGGCGATCCCTTCGTTCTGATCGAGGGAATGGCGATCGCCGGCATCGCGACCGGGGCGACCAAAGGCTACATCTACACCCGTTCGGAATATCCGCACGCCATACGAACCATGCAGACTGCAATCGATATCGCCCGCCGCGAGCATATCCTCGGGCCATCGGTCCTCGGTTCGACCTACTCCTTCGATATCGAAGTTCGCATGGGTGCCGGTGCGTATGTGTGTGGTGAGGAAACCTCGCTGCTGAACAGCCTTGAGGGCAAGCGTGGGATAGTCCGGGCCAAACCGCCGCTGCCCGCGCTTCAGGGCCTCTTCGGTCGCCCGACCGTGGTCAACAACGTCATCTCGCTTGCGTCCGTGCCTGTCATCATGGACCGTGGCGCGCAGTTCTATCGTGATTACGGCGTTGGCCGGTCGCACGGCACGATACCGATCCAACTTGCGGGCAATATCAAGCATGGGGGACTTTACGAGACGGCCTTCGGTTTGACCCTCCGCGAACTGATCTACGACATTGGCGGCGGGACGCTGTCCGGCCGCGCGGTTAAGGCCGTTCAGGTGGGTGGGCCACTCGGAGCCTATTTTCCGCCCTCCCTCTTCGACACCGTGTTCGACTACGAGGCCTTTGCCGCGAAGGACGGCCTGATTGGACATGCAGGTATCGTTGTTTTCGACGACACCGCGGATATGCTGAAACAGGCGCGTTTTGCCATGGAGTTCTGCGCCGTCGAAAGTTGTGGCAAGTGCACGCCCTGTCGTATCGGCTCGACGCGTGGCGTCGAGACCGTCGACCGGATCGCAGCGGGTATCGAGCCGGAGCGAAACAGGGCGCTGCTTGCCGATCTCTGCAATACGATGAAGTTTGGATCGCTTTGCGCGTTGGGCGGCTTTACACCCTATCCGGTGATGAGCGCGATGACGCATTTTGCGGAAGATTTTGCCCCAACCCCCCTCATTGAAGCGGCGGAGTAAGACAATGGCTCTCGTTCCTGAAATTGATTACGGCACCCCTGCCTCGAAGTCTTCAGAGACTGTAACACTGACGATCGACGGCCGGCAGGTTTCCGTGCCCGCAGGCACCTCGATCATGCGCGCCTCGATGGAGGCCGGCATCCAGGTGCCCAAGCTTTGCGCCACCGACATGGTCGATGCCTTCGGATCCTGCCGCCTCTGTCTGGTCGAGGTCGAGGGGCGCAACGGCACTCCGGCCTCCTGTACCACACCGGTCGCGAACGGCCTGGTTGTCCACACGCAAACGGAACGGCTGAAGCAGATCCGCAAGGGCGTGATGGAACTCTATATATCCGATCACCCGCTTGACTGTCTGACCTGTGCCGCCAATGGCGACTGTGAACTTCAGGACATGGCAGGAGCGGTCGGCTTGCGCGATGTGCGCTTTGGTTACGAGGGCGACAATCATGTGAAAGCGCGGGACGGTGTTGGCGAGATCAACGCTCGCTGGATGCCAAAGGACGAGTCGAACCCGTATTTCACCTATGACCCTTCCAAATGCATCGTGTGCTCCCGGTGCGTACGTGCCTGCGAAGAGGTGCAGGGCACGTTCGCGCTGACGATCGAGGGTCGAGGTTTCGACAGCCGCGTGTCGCCAGGCATGCACGAGCATTTCCTCGAATCGGAGTGCGTGTCCTGCGGTGCCTGCGTTCAAGCCTGCCCCACCGCGACCCTCACGGAAAAGTCGGTGATCCGGATCGGGCAGCCGGAGCACTCAGTCGTTACAACATGCGCCTATTGCGGTGTCGGCTGTTCGTTCAAGGCGGAAATGCGTGGCGAGGAACTCGTCCGCATGGTGCCGTACAAGGATGGCAAGGCCAATCGTGGGCACTCCTGCGTCAAGGGGCGGTTCGCCTATGGCTATGCCAGCCACAAGGAGCGGATTCTCAATCCGATGATCCGCGAGAAGATATCCGATCCGTGGCGTGAGGTGACTTGGGACGAAGCGTTTGCGCACGTCGCGTCGGAGTTCAAGCGCATCCAGTACCAGTATGGCCGCGAGTCTGTTGGCGGTATTACCTCATCACGCTGCACCAATGAGGAAACTTTCCTCGTCCAAAAATTGATCCGTGCCGGCTTCGGCAACAACAACGTGGACACCTGCGCCCGCGTCTGTCACTCCCCGACCGGTTATGGTCTCGGACAGGCTTTCGGTACGTCGGCAGGCACGCAGGATTTCGATTCCGTCGAACACGCGGATGTGGTTGTCGTCATCGGTGCCAATCCCACCGACGGTCATCCCGTCTTTGGCTCGCGCCTCAAGAAACGGTTGCGCCAGGGTGCGAAGCTGATCGTCATCGATCCGCGCCGCACGGACATTGTCCGCAGTCCGCATATCGAAGCCGCGTATCACCTACCTCTGAAACCCGGTACTAACGTCGCGGTCATGACGGCACTGGCGCATGTCATCGTGACCGAGGGTCTCTTTGCCGAAGCCTTTATTCGGGAGCGTTGCGACTGGTCGGAGTTCGAGGACTGGGCAGCCTTCGTGGCCGATCCGCAGCATAGCCCGGAAACTACGGAGAGCTTCACGGGTGTCCCGGCAGATCTCGTTCGGGGTGCCGCGCGTCTCTACGCGACTGGGGGCAACGGCGCGATCTACTATGGGCTTGGCGTTACCGAGCACAGCCAGGGCTCGACGACTGTCATGGCAATCGCGAACCTGGCGATGGCGACTGGCAATATCGGCCGCCCCGGTGTCGGCGTAAATCCGTTGCGTGGCCAGAACAATGTGCAGGGTTCCTGCGACATGGGGTCGTTCCCCCACGAACTGCCTGGCTACCGCCATATCTCTGATGATGCGACGCGCGACATCTTCGAGAAGCTGTGGGGCGTTAAGCTCAACAACGAGCCGGGACTGCGCATTCCGAACATGCTGGATGCCGCCGTCGAAGGCACGTTTAAGGGCATTTACATTCAGGGCGAGGATATCCTTCAGTCCGATCCTGATACGAAACACGTGTCCGCCGGTCTTGCTGCGATGGAATGTGTCGTGGTTCACGATCTCTTCCTGAACGAGACAGCGAACTATGCGCACGTCTTCCTTCCAGGGTCGACCTTCCTGGAGAAGGACGGCACCTTCACAAACGCGGAACGTCGCATAAACCGGGTCCGCAAGGTGATGAGTCCGAAAAACGGCTATGCAGACTGGGAGGTGACCCAGAAGCTGGCACAGGCGCTGGGACTTGACTGGGCATATACCCATCCGTCGCAGATCATGGATGAAATCGCCGCGACGACGCCGAGCTTCGCCAGTGTATCCTATGACTATCTTGAGAAAATGGGGTCCGTTCAGTGGCCGTGCAATGAGAAGTTCCCAGAAGGTTCCCCGATCATGCACGTCAACGGTTTCGTGCGCGGCAAGGGCAAGTTCATCCGCACGGAATATGTGGCGACCGACGAGCGTACGGGGCCGCGTTTCCCGCTTCTGCTGACGACCGGCCGCATCCTGTCTCAGTACAATGTCGGCGCCCAGACCCGACGGACCGAGAACGTTGTCTGGCACTCCGAGGACCGACTGGAAATCCACCCGCATGATGCCGAACAACGTGGCATCAAGGACGGTGACTGGATCAAGTTGGCGAGTCGTTCGGGCGAGACGACATTGAGGGCACTCATCACGGACCGGGTGGCAACGGGAGTCGTTTATACGACGTTCCATCATCCCGATACGCAGGCCAACGTAATCACGACGGATTATTCCGACTGGGCCACCAACTGTCCAGAATACAAGGTGACCGCAGTCCAGGTGTCGCCGTCCAACGGTCCGACTGAATGGCAGCAGGATTATGACGATCTCGCACGCCGGTCGCGTCGGATTGTCGGAAAGCTGGAGGCTGCGGAATAGTGCTGCATTGGCAAGTTCTCCCTCTTTGTGCAGGGTGATGGAATAAAGCGAAGAGGCTAGGGTTCGAGACGTGATCAGCGACAAGCGCACCAGCCGTTCTGTTCAGACAGTACAGAAACGGACCGGCTTCTTTGGTTCGGCCAGTCGGATGGTGCCGGAAGAGGTGCCGATTGCATTTTCCTATGGCGGAACGACACATGCAGTGATGATGGCGAGCCCCGCTGATATCGAGGACTTTGCCTATGGGTTCTCGCTTGCCGAAGGGATTATACGTGAAGCCGGCGATATCCTGGCGGTCGAACCGCACGAAGCTGGCGGCGGTATTGATGTTCAGGTCGAGTTACGTGATGCCAACGCGGACGCTTTGACTGCGCGCCGTCGCCGGATGGCGGGTCCAGTGGGTTGTGGGCTCTGCGGCATCGAATCGATTGAGCAGGCGACCCGTTCAGTTGAGCCCATCGGCTCACCATCGTTGATCCTTTCACCTCGCCAAGTTGCCGAAGCCGTGCAAATGCTCAGTGATCTGCAGGTGCTGAACCGTCAGACCCGCGCGGTTCACGGGGCCGCATTCTATATTCCGGGTGACGGGTTGGTCGCGGTTCGGGAAGACGTCGGACGGCACAACGCACTCGACAAGCTTAGCGGTGCGGTGCTCAGGCAGGGACGTTCCGGGCACGATGGTGCCGTCGTTGTTACCAGTCGGCTTTCGGTCGAGATGGTCCAGAAAACCGCCGCACTTGGTTCGCCCATCCTGCTCGCCATCTCCGCGCCGACCGCGCTTGCAATCGAAACGGCGGAAACCGCCGGCATAACCCTGGTTGGCATAGTGCGGGGCGAAGAGTTCGAGATTTTCACCAGAGCCGACCGCATTTCCGAGGGAGCATCCGCTCATGTCGCATGACCAGACACATGAGAAACTGATCCGTATGGCGAACCAGATCGCCACCTTCTTCGAGTCCCAACCGGAAGCGGTACGGGCCGATGGAGTTGCGACACATATCAATAAGTTCTGGGAACCACGGATGCGGCGCCATCTCTTCGAACATATCGATGCGGGTGGCGAAGGCCTGAGGCCGCTCGTGCTCGATGCAGCCAGGCTGATTAAGCGTCCCATCGACGCTTGAGAGCGGAACCGCTAATGGTGGCTTTCGCCGCCGTCTCTGCTATTGATAACAAAAAATGGATATCGAGGAGCGGATGTCGAGGTGAGGGCGGAAACCTCAAGAGCCGAGCTGAATGCAGATCATGATCCGGAATTCGGGCCATGGCTCGCCCAGGCTAGCATTCTGGTGGTTGACGACGAACCTGGCATGCGCAACTTCCTCTTGCGCACTCTCGGCCCCCGCTGCAAGCATCTCGACGAGGCCGCAGATACCGAGGAGGCGACCCGCAAGCTAGACCAGCGGCATTTCGACGTCGTCATCCTCGACAATATCATGTCTGGCAAGAACGGCGTCGATTGGTTGAACGAGCAGCGTTCCATCGGCTTCTTCGCCGACGCAATCCTGATGACCGCTTATGCGGACCTGGAAACAGCCATCCAGGCCTTGAGGGCCGGTGCAGTGGATTTCGTGCTCAAGCCGTTCAGGTCGAACCAGATGCTCAACGCGGTTGCGCGTTGCCTGGACAGGGTCCGGCTGCAACGCGAGAATTTTGTTCTTCGCTATGAGCTCAGGGCTGCGGCCGATCATATCCTGTTGCGCGACAAGCTGATTGGCGGGTCGGCGAGCATTCAGGACGTACGGCAGACGATCGCCCGGGTCGCTCCCTTGCCGACCACTGTACTCATCACGGGTGAGTCCGGTACCGGAAAAGAGGTCGCTGCGCGATCTCTGCACGCGCTGTCAGACCGAGCATCCAAGCCTTTCGTACCCGTCAATTGCGCTGCCATTCCGCCTGATGTCATCGAGTCAGAGCTGTTCGGTCATGTGCGCGGCGCCTTCACCGGTGCGGAGGCCCGCCGCGACGGGCTGTTCCTCCATGCGCAAGGAGGGACGTTGTTTCTTGACGAGATCGGTGAAATGCCGCTGGCAACGCAGTCGAAGCTGCTGCGTGTCATCGAGGATCGCCGCGTTCGGCCGGTTGGCGCGGAGCGCGAGGTCCCTGTCGATCTGCGTTTTGTCTTTGCGACCAATGCCAAGCTTGAGCAATTGGTCCAGGATGGTAGATTCAGAGCAGACCTCTTCTATCGCATCAACGTGATGCAGTTGCCGCTGCCACCGCTGCGTGAGCGGGGCAATGACGTGATCGAGCTTGCTCAACTGTTCATGGCAAAGCTTTCACGGCAGCTCGGAATGCCGATCGTGCCCATCACGGCGGAGGTGGAAGCCGGTCTTGCGGCATATTCGTGGCCGGGAAATGTGAGAGAGCTCCGCAACCTGATTGAACGGTCGCTCATTCTCGGGCGGTTTCCCGATGATTTCGGACGCGACACGATCCCTGTGCCTCGCACAATGGGAACACTCGATGACATCGAGCGCCAGCATATTCTTTCGGTCCTGCGGAGCCATGCCGGAAATCGGGAAGCCGCCGCGCAGGCTTTGGGGATTTCGCGCAAGACCATAGACCGAAAGCTCACGGCTTGGAATGGCTGAGATCGAAGCGAAAACGGGCGGGTCTGGTCCCGGGTCAATTCGTGTCCGGCTGCTCGCGATCGCCCTGCTTCCGATGTTCGTGGTCCTGCCGATCCTCTTGGTAGTGACCATCGCGCGCTGGGAAGACAAGTTTGATGCACTCCTCACATCAAAGGTCAATGGCGACCTAACAATCGCCCACCAGTATCTCTCCCGAATTCTGGAGAACACCGGAGAGCATCTCCAGTCATTGGCCGGATCGGTCGCGTTTCTCGAAGCAGCTAATTCTGACAATGGCACGCTCTCCCGTTTCCTCGCCGACAGTCAGCAGCGATTGGGCCTGGATTTCCTGCTTGTCATCGATAGACAGGGTCGGGTGATCGGCACTTCATTGACGACCGGCAGGCCGACCGTCAGTACCGACTGGCCCGTCAGGATTTCGGCGTTCTCGGGTAAGGCCAGCACAGCCATCGATGTCATGGGCCCCCACGAGTTGGAAGCGATTTCCGCAGACCTTGCGGACCGCGCCCAGGTTTCTCTTGTCCCAACACCAAACGCAGCCCCTACCGATAGAACTGTCGAAAACCGGGGAATGATCGTGCATTCCGCCAGTCCGGTGTATCTCCCCGATATGGGAGAAAGCATTCTCGTCGGTGGCATCCTGCTCAACCGGAATCTCGTTTTCATCGATACCATCAATGATCTTGTCTATCGCGAAGCCAGCCTTCCCGAAGACAGCCGCGGCACTGCGACCCTGTTTCTCGATGACGTGCGGGTCAGCACCAATGTGAGATTGTTTGAAGACACGCGCGCTCTCGGCACCCGTGTGTCGGAGGTGGTGCGCAATGCCGTTCTTGGTAAGGGCCAAACCTGGCTCGACAGCGCATTTGTCGTGAACGACTGGTATGTCTCCGCTTACGAGCCAATCAGCGACAGCCATGGGCGGCGCGTCGGCATGCTGTATGTCGGCTTCCTGGAGGCGCCGTTCACCAGGGCAAAGACCGAGACGCTTCTCGGCATCCTCGTCGCGTTTCTTGTGGTGACCATTGTGACGGTTCCCATCTTCCTGCGCTGGGCACGAGCGATCTTTAAGCCACTCGAACGTATGACGGCCACGATCGAAAAAGTGGAGGCTGGCGATCTTGGCGCCAGGACCGGTCTTGGAAGGGCACGGGATGAAATAGGTATCGTCGCCGCCCATCTTGACCACCTGCTCGATCAACTCCAGCAGCGCGATGCGGAACTCAGGGCCTGGAACGACGAACTCAACAACCGGGTTTCGGAGCGGACAAGGGATCTCGAGCTTGCTAACCGGCAGCTTGAGGCGACAACCAAACAACTGATTATGTCCGAAAAGCTTGCCGCCATCGGCGAGATCACGGCGGGTGTCGCCCACGAAATCAACAATCCGATCGCGGTGATGCAGGGCAACCTGGAAGTGGTGCGCAGCGTTATCGGCGAAGCGGCGAATGATGTCGCGACGGAACTGCGCCTGATTGACGAGCAGATCCATCGTGTCAGCCAGATCGTCATGAAACTCCTGCAATTCGCAAAACCGGAGGAGTACGCCGGCTATGTCGAAAGGCATACGGTTGCCGAGGTTATTACAGATTGCCTGCCGCTCGTTCACCACCTCCTCAATCGTGCGGAGATAACCATCGTCCGTGATGATCAAGCGACGCGACTCATTCTGATGAACAGAACGGAACTGCAGCAGGTTCTGGTCAATCTCATCGTGAATGCCCTGCATGCGATGCCGAATGGCGGCACGCTTCGCCTTGTTAGTCGAGATGAGGAACGTGCCGGACGGTGGGGAATAGCGATTGATGTCGTCGATGACGGTGTCGGCATTCCGAACGATGTGATCGGGAAAATCTTTGATCCTTTCTTTACAACCAAACGCCGGGACGGAACCGGTCTTGGTCTCTCAATCAGCCAGACACTGGTGAACCGTCAGGGAGGTTCCCTATCCGTCGTCAGTTCGCCGGGTAAGGGTACAGTCTTTACCATCTGGCTTCCGGAAGCTTCTTAGCTTTTGACAAAGGACAATTTGTCCTGAAATTCCGGACATCTTGTCCGATGTAGCTGATCTGCTTCCCCTAAGTTATTGAAAAAGTTTTAGTTCGCTACTGGCACATGGGTTGCATTTAACTGTTCACCCGCTCACGGGGTGCGGTGACCTTGTTTTCTAGGGGCCGTTCCGAGCGGGCCTCGTCCTGCGATCAGGGGAAGATTGTGACGGGACGGGAGAGGGAGAAGATCATCGCAAAGCGATGTATCCAAGGAGAGTGTACATGACGGTTACCACGGAAACTTTGGCGGGCGGCTATAGTGGCGGCCTCCTCGACCGGGAACGCATTATTGCGAAACCCGGTTTCAACCGGTGGCTCGTGCCACCAGCGGCTTTGGCCATCCATCTCTGCATCGGCATGGCCTATGGGTTCTCCGTTTTCTGGCTGCCCTTGTCGAAGGCGCTGCCGAGTGCACCCGAAAGCTGCGCCAGCCTCACACTGGCAGGAGCGCTTTTTACGACAGACTGCAACTGGCGCGTGGCCGATCTCGGCTGGATCTATACCCTGTTCTTCGTTCTTCTGGGTTGCTCGGCTGCTATCTGGGGTGGCTGGCTTGAGCGTGCCGGTCCGCGCAAGGCCGGCTTCGTGGCCGCCTGCTGCTGGTGTGGCGGCATTCTCGTCGCGGCGATCGGCGTCATGACACATCAGTTGTGGCTGATGTGGCTCGGTGCTGGCGTCATTGGCGGTGTGGGCCTCGGTCTCGGCTACATCTCGCCGGTATCCACGCTGATCAAGTGGTTCCCAGACCGCCGCGGCATGGCCACCGGCATGGCCATTATGGGCTTCGGTGGTGGCGCGATGATTGGAGCACCGCTCGCCAACATCCTCATGGGATATTTCCGCACGGACCTCACTGTTGGCGTGTGGCAGACCTTTGTCGTGATGGCTATCATCTACTTTATTTTCATGATGGGCGGAGCGTTCGGTTACCGCATTCCGCCGGCTGGCTGGCGCCCGGAGGGCTGGACCCCAAAGGTTCAGGCGTCTTCCATGATCACCCATGGTCACGTCCATCTGCGCGACGCGCACAAGACACCCCAGTTCTGGCTTATATGGGCTGTGTTGTGCCTTAACGTCTCAGCTGGCATCGGCGTCATCGGCATGGCCTCGCCGATGCTGCAGGAGATTTTTGCGGGTTCGCTGATCGGTCTCCCAGACCTGTCTTTCTCGCAGCTCGATACGGCGCAGAAAGGTCAGATCGCGGCGATTGCAGCCGGGTTCACAGGCTTGCTTTCGCTTTTCAACATCGGTGGGCGATTCTTCTGGGCTTCGCTTTCCGATAAGATCGGGCGAAAGAACACCTATTACACGTTCTTCATTCTCGGGATCGTGCTCTATGCAGCGGCTCCGACACTTGCTGATCTCGGTTCGAAGGCGATGTTCGTGCTGGCCTTCGGCATCATTCTGTCCATGTACGGCGGCGGTTTTGCGACCATCCCCGCCTATCTGGCAGATATCTTCGGAACGCAGTTCGTCGGGGCTATCCATGGCCGCCTGCTGACGGCATGGGCAACGGCGGGTATTGTCGGTCCGGTCGTCGTGAACTACATCCGCGAGGCTCAAATCTCTGCCGGTGTCGCTCCGGGGCCTGAACTCTACACCGGTACGATGTATATCCTCGCCGGTATGCTCGCCCTCGGCCTCGTCGCCAACGCGTTTATCCGTCCGCTTTCGCAAAAATGGTTCATGTCGGAAGAGGAAGTCGCGGCCTTGCAGGCGAAGACAGCCGCAGCCAATGCCGGGCCTACAGGCTCCTTCGGTATCGGCAAGGGTGGTCTCACAGGACCGGCCCTGCTCGCGTGGGCGGTCGTCGGAGTTCCTTTGCTGTGGGGTGTATGGGTGACGCTGAAGAGCAGCTTGGTGCTGTTCGGGTGAAACCGAAGTGATGTGAAAGCAGAAAAGCGGCCGCAAGGCCGCTTTTCTCACTTATTCTCTATTGGTTCCGACGGTATCAGGCCGCCATTTCCTCGATCTCGGTACCCTTGAACATCTTGGAGAGATTCAGGAAGCAGATCATGCCGTTCTCGTTGGCGATAATGCCTTCGGAGAAGGATTTGTCGAAGGAGGCGGAGACTTCCGGAACAGGCTGAACCTGGGAGGCGGGGATGGTCAGAATATCCGACACCCGATCGACCAGCATGCCGATAACCATATTGTGGACTTCGGCGACTACGATCGCAGAGCGCTCGTTCGCGACTGTGCTCTTCATGCCGAGCTTGAAGGCAAGGTCGATGATCGGAATGACCGAGCCGCGAAGGTTCATAACACCGATCACGTCCTTTGGTGCGTGCGGGAGCGGGGTGCTCGGGGCCCATCCGCGAATTTCTCGGATGGTCGTGGTCTTCACGCAGAATTCCTGATCGTGCAGCCGGAATGCAATGATCTCGAGAGAATCGCCACCGAAATTGGTCGAGTTGATCGTCGTCGCCATAAAACTTCTTCCCAACTTTGCTGCGCCCTGCTGACCGGACCTTCCGTCGCGGACTACATCGGCGAAAATGCTTCGAGCCGGCGATCTGGGCCGTGCGGCCAAGCGGACTTCCGATCGAACTCCAGACACTATGGCGAAAGAGTGTTGCTTAAATCTAAATCTCGTTCCGGAAATTCACGATTTCTAAAATAAATGTTTTGCCTAGGCCGCGACGAGTACTGACTCGATTTGCTGCAGGGCCCAGTCGATCTGGTCTTTCTCAATGACCAATGGTGGCGCTAGACGAATGGTGTTCTCATGTGTGTCCTTCGCCAGCAGGCCGCGATCCTTGAGTGCGTAGCAATAGGAGCGCGCGCCGCCTGCTTCCGGAACCAGTTCAACCGCCAGCATCAGGCCACGTCCACGGACGTCCTTGACAACGTTGGACCGGATCTGGCGAAGGCCTTCTAGGAAGTAAGCACCCATGCGTTCCGCATTGCCGATCATGTCTTCCTCGACAAGCACCTTAAGTGCCGCGCGAGCGACCGCGCAGGCCAACGGATTTCCGCCGAAGGTCGAGCCATGCTGGCCAGGTTTGAGAACGCCCAGCACTTCCGAGTTCGAAAGCACCGCGGAAACGGGATAGAAGCCGCCGGACAATGCCTTGCCGACCAGTGTAACATCTGCCTCTATGCCTTCATGTTCTTCCGCGAGCAGCTTCCCCGTACGCCCGAGGCCGGTCTGGATTTCATCGAGAATGAGTGTGATGTTGTGGGCCGTGCATAGTTCGCGAACCCGCTCAAAGTACCCCACAGGTGGAATGATAACACCGGCTTCGCCTTGAATTGGCTCAATGAGGGCGGCAACGGTGTTAGCGCCAATGGCCATAGCAAAGGCTTCGGCGTCGCCGAACGGCACGACACGGAAGCCAGGTGTAAACGGTCCAAAACCCTGGCGCGCATCTGGATCGGTTGAGAATGAGATCACCGAGAGGGTGCGACCGTGGAAATTGCCGCCGCATACGATGATCTCGGCATTGTTTTCCAGAACGCCCTTGGTCTCGTAACCCCACTTGCGCACTGCCTTGATCGCGGTCTCGACCGCTTCCGCGCCGGAATTCATGGGCAGGACCTTGTGCGAACCAGTAAGGGCGGCGACCTCCTCGTAGAAGAGCGCCAGTTGGTCGTTCCTGAATGCGCGCGAGGTAAGCGTAAGCTTAGAGGCCTGTTCGGTCAGCGCCGAGAGGATTTTCGGATGGCAGTGACCTTGGTTGACGGCCGAATAGGCGGAAAGGCAATCGAGGTAGCGTTTCCCGTCGGTATCCCAAACGTGTACACCCTGGCCTCGAGAAAGTACGACATCGAGGGGCTTGTAGTTGTGGGCGCCGAGGCGTTGTTCTGTGGCGATGAGTTGTGCGGCGTTAGACATTGTTACCTCTCGATCAGGCGGCTCGGGTGGGGCGGTCGAGTATACGGCGACCGAAAAGACTTGCGGCCAGTTCGACCATGACGCGGGCGCTCTTACCCCTATCATCAAGGAACGGGTTCAATTCAACGAGGTCCAGCGAGGATACGAGACCACTGTCGTGCATCATCTCCATGATGAGGTGTGCTTCGCGGAAGGTGGCGCCACCCGGCACCGTGGTTCCGACGCCCGGTGCCACGTCCGGATCGAGAAAATCGACGTCGAGACTGATGTGGAGAAGACCGTGCTCGGCTCGCACAGCAGCAATGATTTCGCGAACAATCGCCGCCATTCCCTTTTCGTCGATTGCGCGCATGTCATAGACGTTGACGCCGTGTTTGGCGATCAGCTGCCTCTCGATCGGATCGACCGAGCGGATGCCAACCTGGAACACGCGCCGCGGGTCGACCAACGGCCGGTCTGCCGGCAGGATTGGCGCGAATTCCGCCTTGCCGCAGAAAAACGCCACGGGCATTCCATGGATGTTGCCGGATGGAGATGTTTCGGGCGAGTTGAAGTCGGCGTGGGCATCGAGCCACAAAACGAAAAGCGGCCGACCAATATTGTTCGCCCGTCGTGCCATACCCGAAACGCTTCCCATTGAGAGGCTGTGGTCGCCACCCAGTATGATCGGGATGGCTCCATTCGTCGCCGCATCGTATGTCGCCTGTTCAAGTGCGCGTGCCATCGCCGCAACTTCAGGCAAGCGGCGGGCTTTTTCGGAAGACGTGAGGCGGTCTGCCGGAACCGGTCGGAGGTCTCCCAAGTCCGCGACGTCGAATCCAAGTTCCGTCATCGTATCGGCGATGCCTGCTATTCTTAGTGCGGCCGGACCCATTGCGCAGCCACCGCGACCTGAACCTTCCTCAAGGGGCACTCCAATCAGCGCCAGCTTGTTCGTGTTTTCCGTCACCGTTTTCAATCTCCCGTCCTGTCTCACTGATCTTGAGGCATTGGAGGCGTTGCAAAAAGACGGAAAAGTGTCAGAATTCGGCATGTAATTCTCGTTATGGTAGGTACAACCTTTCAATATGTCGAACATTGACGATCTGGATCGGAGCATCCTATCCGCGCTTCGGCAAAATGCGCGGTTGCCTGTCGCTTCGCTGGCCGCATCGACCGGGGCTGCCCGCGCCACTATCACGATGCGTATTCAGCGGATGGTCGATAACGGCACGATCACTGGCTTTACGATACGCACCGGAGATGAACTGGCGCAGACGGGCGTCCGGGCGGTCGTCATGATTGAAGTCGTCGGAAAGTATGCGGACAGGGTGACCCAGAATCTTCGTGGTATGCCCGAGATAAAGGCGCTTCACAGCACGAATGGCCGGTGGGACCTTATCGCCGAACTCGAAACGAAAGATCTGGCCCGTTTCGATGAAACTCTTCGAAGGATCAGGCTCGTGGAGGGAATAAACTCGACGGAATCCAGCATCCTGCTGAAGACGAGCAAGATGGGTCTTTGACCTCGCCTCGCTAGTATTCCCGCTCGTAAAAGATGCCCGCTCCCGACGAGCCGTCTCCACCAGCTTCGCCGCGCAACTTGACGCCGCGCCCGATGTCAAGGTTGATCACCGCCTTGCCGCCACCGTTGCCCGATTGCTGGAGCTCCAGATAGGTGCGATCGTTCAGATAGCGCCCGGCGCTGATCGCGGCATTTCCTTCCGAGTCGGTCGTGATGTCGAGATTGTCGACACCGAGACCGGCGCGAAGCGTTTCGAAAAGCGAGGAAGACCGGCCGCCGGCGAGTTGGCTGGCAGCGTCCGCGAGTTGGGCGATCTGCACCGCCGAAAGTCTGGACAGCGACTGGCCGAAAATCAGCTGTGCCAGGATTTCATCTTCGGGAAGGGCCGGCGACGAGGAGAAGGAGACGGCGGGATCATTTGCAAGCCCCGATATTCTTACCGTGATCGTCGTGCTTCCGGCGGTGCTCGAGGCTTCCAGATTGAGGAGGGGTATCAAGTTGCCGCCGAAAGTAATCGTGCCGCTGGTGAATGTCAGGCGACGCGTCAGGATCGAAAGCCGTCCACGTGTCAGCGTGAAGGCGCCGGACACTGCCGGTGTCGTGCTCGTTCCGCGAACGGTGAGCGAACCACCCAGTTCCGCATCGATACCACGACCACGCACGAATATCTTTCCAGGAGTCGTAATGCCCAGGTCGAGATTGATTCCGCTTGACGTCCCGTTTCCGCCCTGCCGGGACAATGCTGCGACCTGCCTCTGGACATCGGCAGGCGCGTTGCGGTGGGTGATGTCCAGTTCGCTGAGTGTCGCGGGAAGACGTTCCGGTATGGTGATGGCCGTTTCCCCGAGCGCCAGATTACCTGAAAGAGTAGGGCCTGCGAGAAGAGGACCGCGCAGAGTAAGATCGCCGCTTGCCGACGTTGAAACAAGTGTGCCGTCGACATAGGCAGCCTCTGACAGGTTGAGAGTGATGTCGGCGGGCAGGCTGCCAGAGAGTCCGACGGTCCCGTTGCCACTGATGCTTCCGCCGCCGGAGAGGCGCCCCGAAAGAGCCGATATCTGCGCCTGATTGCCGTTCAATGCGACATTGGCCGAAAGTGCCTCGATGGTCAGATTGCGACGGACATCGACGAGAGTGCCGCCGTTCAATGATGCACTGCCTGTGATCGACGGAGTCGAGGCCGGCCCCGAGATGGTTGCGTTGACGGTCGCGGTTCCTTCGGCGACCAGTCCTTGCGCCGACAGTTGAGCGGCAAACAGGCCGAGAGGTATATTTCCGGAGAGCCGCAGCGAGAGAGGCGTGTTGCCCTCGATAGTGACTGTACCGCTGGCGTTGATCGATACTCCCGCGCCGCCGGTGATGCTCGTCTCAATCGTCAGGTTTTTACCGGCAATGTTACCGTTGGCCTCGACGTTTAAGGGAGGAACACCGGCACTTCGGGTCTGGGCAACAGCGGCTTCGCTCCAGTTCAGCCGATAGGTCACCATAGGCTCGCTGAGGCTGCCTCGCGCCTCCACAGTTCCCGCAACTGTCCCGGAAGCTGAAAGCGATGGCGCGACGCTGTTCACGAGGCTTGCAGGCATTCCGCTGATCGTCGCGTTGGCGTTCAGCATTGTTCCGATAGACCCCTGAACCGCAACTGTACCACTTCCTACTTCAAGCGTCAGGTCGTCGGTGCGCACAGTGCCGTTCGCAATATTGATCGTTGCGGGATCTGCGAGGCGAATGTCGATGCCGCGCGGTGCTGCGGCGAACTCCCGCATAGCAATGTCAATTCCCTGCGAGGAACGCGAGAGGGTAGCGGTCGCCCTGACCGGCGCGTTGTCGTAGCGTGCGGTGATCTCAACCACTGTGTGGTCAGAGTTGCCGGTGAAGGTGACCGTTGGGGACATTAAGGAGTTTGCGCCGATACCGACGGACTGTGCGCTGATGCTTCCGTTCATCTGTAGGTCCGCAACATCGTCGATCGTGACGTCAAACCGGGGCTCGACCACTGTCGTTCCGTCCCGGGCGAGGGACGACCCCGTCGCTTCAATATTGACCGACACATCCGTGACATCGGCGGATAGGCGAACATTACCAGACAGGTCGCCCGAAAGCTGCTGGCCGACGAAAGCCGCGATCAAATCTATCTGCGGAAAGTCAAACGTCAGTTCGCCCGACGGAACGCGCTCACGGTTAAATGCAAGCGATCCCCTGAGTTCGTTGGAGCCGACGTTCACGGTCACTGTGGGCACGCGTATCAATCCATCGCTTGTCTTGACGGAGGACCGCATGGATATCTGTTGGCCGTCTATCGAACCCTCGGCCTGGACTGTGCCGGCTGGCGCCTGCGGATCAACAAGTCCCGCCGCCGAAAGCGTGAAGTCGCTCAATTCGCGTCCGGCGAAAATGGCGTCGGCGATCGACATCGTTACGCTTGCGTGCGGCGTTGCAACGGACCCAGACAGATTTGCGGTAAACGATGCCTGCCCCTCAACATTTGTAAGCAGGTTTCCGAGATTGGTGATCGTGCCGCTGAGTTCGCTTGCGAGATCGCCTTGTCCAACGGTGACGTTGCCCTCGATAGTGCCGAGGCTGGAGTCGACGGCGAGCTGATCGATATCCACCGTCCCATCGATCCCGTAGGCGACGTCGCCGCTTATCGTGAGATCGCCGTCGAACCGTTCCGCGACTGTCTCCGGTAGCGCGGTTGGCGATATTCGCACGTTTACGGCGCCAGCAGCCGATCCGTCGGCCAACACATATCGAGCCGCGATCGTGCCGTTGACCGCGGGGCTTTCGATGCTGATGTTGTCCGATGCCACGCTTTCATCGGTGACGGTGAGGGGTGCCTTGATTGTCAGGGGTGTACGGATCGCGCGGTCAAAGTTGGCGTTTTGAAAATCGCCTCCGCCCACTGCGAGGTTGACATCCAAGTCGCCGGAGAGCGCTGCCAGATTGAAATTGCGTGACCGGGCGTCGAAGCGAACGTTATCCAGCTCTGCGGTTGGGACCTTGAGCCGCGCCAGAGACGCGCCAGCTGAGATCGTCGCCGACTGCGCAGGACCAACAGCCGTCAGGTCGATCCGCTCGATGGCAGCAACTACATCGCCGTTCTGCAGCGGCCAACGGATATCCATCGGTCCACCGACACTCACCAGATTGGCCTGCAGGTTATTCTCCCCGCTACGATCCAGTGTCCCTGACGCGGTAAGAAGAAGATTGCCGGTGGAGAGACGGGCCGTCTCTATGCTCAGTCGGTCGGTTCCGTTGAGAGACGCGAAAAGATCAACGGATGTCTCGCCGGAGAAAGTCTCGCGTAGCAATGGCGGCATCAGGCTCGCAAATTCGCCTCCACCCGTGACCCGAATCTGACGATCGCCGTCCTGCTGGAGCCGGTGCCCAGCTTCTACGGCAAGAACGGTTTCACCGTTCAGATCGGCGCTCAGTTCGGCGACCCAGTCGGACAGAGGACCTTGACCATTGACGCGCACCGTCAGCGTGGGCTCTCCCGGGATGCGGAGCAAGGTGCCGAATAGTCCCTCCCGGGGTTCGGCGTACTTGCCGTCAAGGATCAGGGTGTTGTCGGCAGGTGCGTAGACGAGGCGGGCTTCGAGAGATGTTTCCGGGGTGTCCAGGCGTTGGGCATCGAGCGACGCCGCTATCGAGTTGCCATCTGCCGTCAATGACCCGCTTGCGGAAAAGGCCAGTGGCAGTCCGGCAACCTCCTCGCCAAACCTAACCGAAGGAAGCGAAATCGTGTCGATGTCCAGTTTTACCGGTAGCTGGAATCCGCTTCTAGAGGTGGTTGCTTCCTGTTCGCCTGTCTCAGGCAGTCGCTCTATCGTCATAGACGAGGCCGACACCCTTTCGGCTCTGAAGTTTGCCCCGAGAAGAGCGGAAGGCGTCCAGTCGATTTCGATGCCGCTGATGCTGCCGTAGGTGCCGCGCCTGTCAGCGAGCGTGACGGACTCGATGCGAAGCTTCCCTGTTAGGATGGAGCCCAGGTTGCTGATCGTGATGTTTTGACCGGGAGAGGAAATCAGCCCACTGACGAAAGATGCGATGAACTGGCTCCCGCTGGACGTGAATCCGACGGCCACAATCAAAATAAGGCCCAGCAGGATTGCGATGCCGGCAGTCAGGCCGAGAAGCCTTATGGACCATAATGCGAGGCGCTTCAGAAAGGCCATGGTCAGTGTTTTCCTTCTCCAGGCTTCAGAAGCTCTGGCCGATCCCGGCATAAATTCCGTAGTCGCTGCCGCCATCATAGCGGTCCAGAGGCATGGCGACATCGAGCCTGATCGGTCCGAATGGTGTCGCGTAGCGGAGACCTATACCCGCACCTGCACGGATATCTGAGAAATCCGGAAAATTCGAGGCCGAGACCGTACCGACATCGATGAAAGGCACAACGCCGATCGCTTCGGTGATCTTGATGCGCGCTTCAAATGACGCCGTGGCAAACGAACGTCCACCGGTGGGATCGTCATCGGCGTTGTATGGGGATATTTCCTCGAAGGCATAACCCCTCACCGATCCGCCGCCTCCGGCGAAGAAACGGCGATTCGTCGGTATGTCCGACAGAGAGCCCGACCCGAAAACAGACCCGCCGGCAATTTTTCCCGCGAGGACAATACGATCTTCCTCACCGAGACCCAGATAGCCGGTGACGCTTCCCTGTAAAGAAATGAAGGGGGTGCTGCCGAATGTCTCATAACTCGGCGAAGCGGCGAAGGAGGCGCGGTAGCCCTCGGTAGGGTTTAGCGTATCGTCCCGGGCGTCGCGGACATATTCGAACGGGGTATAGACGGTCAGATACTCGTTTTCGCCGAAGGCATCATCAACATTCGCCCATTCGACCGCTACACCGCCTGAGATCGTATCCCTATCCGTCATTTCGTACGCGAGGCTAGTCTGCGCCGTAACCGTATTGATGTCATAGGAGGTCGTTTCGCGGGTAGCGCCTAGTATGCTGGCACTCAGGGTCGCTGCCGGAAAAAATGCCCCAGGTTTGGTGAAGGAGATGCCGGTCGCATAGTCGAGATTGCCGAGCTCTTGGGTGTCGCCAAGTCGCCCGATCGAGCCCTCTATCCGAAGTTGCTCGGCTTGGCCGAAAAGGTTGCGGTGGCCCCAGTAGCCCTGCAACCCAAAACCATCGATGCTTGAAACAGTCGCGCCAAGACCGAAATAGCGGTGCTTCCCTTCTGAGACTTCGATTTCAATCGGCAGCGATCCATCTGCGGCCAGTGTATCAGCTTCCTTCATCGTCACACTGGAGAATACACCCAGTTCGCGCAGGCGCTTGGCCGCGGCGTCAAGTTGCTCCGGAAAGTATGGCTGCCCGGGGCGTACCCGGGAGTAGCGGGCGACAAAATCCGCCTCGACGCTTTTCGTGCCGGAGACGCTGACATCGCCAATCGGCGCTTTCGGTCCGCCGTCAGCTGCGATGGTTACGTCGACGGTACGTCTTTCGTGGTCCGCAATCACGTCGCGCGCGGTGAGCCGGGCGAGCGGACGTCCTTCCGCCTTCAGGTCGATCACCACCCTCTCTGCGGCCGCGAGAATTTTGTCCGACCCAGCCGCGTCGCCTGGCTCGAGATCATAGTCCGACGGGTCGAGCCGCGCCGCATCGCCCCCCAGAGTGAACTTGCCCAGCACAAAGGAGGGGCCGGGATCGACGCTAATCGTCACCGGGATAGGTCCTTCCTTCCGGAATGTCGGGTTTGGTGGCAGCTCTTCCAGCCGTGTCCCGTCCACCCGGACTGTGACAACGCCGCCGTAGCGCGAATTTTCGTAGAGAGTCGCCACAAGACGGTCGCGGTCGTCGCGGGCTCTGATCACGAGTCCCAGGTCACCCGAAACAGGCTCGCCTTCATTTTGCAGAAGGAGCGAGCTGCGCCGCAAGTCATCGTCCAGAGCCGCATCGCCGCTATCGATATCCAGATCGATCGAATAGTCGACCGGGTTGATCACTTCCAGACGTTCGTCCTTACCTTCAAAGAGCTTGATGCCGAAAATCTCGAATGCGACTGCCGGCATCGGGCTCAGTGCCAGCAAGCTTGCGGCAACGGTCAGCACGATACCGCTTCTTCCACATGCCGAGCTTGTTCTTAGTGCTGACAAATCACGCTTCATGCGCAGCTTTTCTCTCACCGATCGGCTCAGGCCCCTGAGGAAGCGGCAACGCCGCCATCATTCCCGGGTTCCGCACTGGTCCGAATACAAAAATGGGGAAGCCTCGAACTGCGCTGCCGAGGCTACCCCGTTTTCATGCCTCAGTAGCCGCTGGGGCAGGAGTCAACGTAGCGACGGCCGTAACGATCACGATAGTAGCACTGACCGGGCTGTTCGGACACGCGTCCGATCACTGCTCCTGCAACACCGCCGATCGCCGCGCCGACAGCAGCGCCGCGAACGTTGCCCGTCGCAATACCGCCGATGATTGCACCGGAGGTCGCGCCGATCGCCGCGCCCTTCTCCGTTTGCGTGCAGCCTGCGACCGAAAGGCCGACCAGGACCAGAGCCAGAATTTTCTTCATCTGTCTTCTCCACCTTTTTATGGAAAGCCCGTCCGAGCCTCCCTGCTCGCAGCGGCGCCTGCTTTCCGCCAGATCGCGCTGTGACTTAAGCATATCGTTGAAAACGCGAAAGTCCACGCGTGACCTGTCCATCAACCACCTATCCCAGGTGCCTGTGTGAGTCCGGTCACAGGGGATAATTCCATGTTGCGGCGCGGAAACGAAAAATCTGTCTGGCGCGTCGGTATATGTTGATCGTCTGAAGAAAAAGGCAAATGATGCATGCGTGCTCGGGAGAAGCACGAGGAGGAACAAGATGACGAAAGTAACGCTGACGGTGAATGGCCGTACAGTGAGCGGCGAGTGCGAGGAGCGCACGCTGCTTGTCAGTTTCATACGCGAAAATCTCGGACTCACGGGAACGCATGTCGGGTGCGACACCAACCAGTGCGGTGCCTGCGTCGTTCATATGGACGGCAAGTCAATCAAGAGCTGTTCGATTCTCGCGGTACAGGCCAGCGGTTCGTCGATCACGACGATCGAAGGACTGGCAGCGAATGGCGAATTGCACCCCGTGCAGGCGGCGTTCAGGGAACATCATGGTTTGCAATGCGGCTTTTGCACGCCTGGGATGGTGATGACGGCGGTGGACATGATCAACCGCCATGGCGGACACCTGGATGAGGCGACGGTACGGCATGAGCTGGAGGGCAATATCTGTCGTTGCACGGGCTACCACAATATCGTCAAAGCCGTTCTTGCCGCCAATACTGAGATGACTTCCGGCCGCCAAGCTGCCGAGTGACCTGGCGGCGGGCGGCTGCCGGCCTCGTGATTGTTTTCATGCCGGCCGCCGTCGCCTGACGCCGAAACTTTAGACCCCTGCTCGTTGGAGGAGTGAAGATGGGTGTTGAAGGAATTGGCGCGCGCGTTGCGCGCAAGGAAGACAAACGCTTTCTGACCGGAAAGGGCCGGTATACGGACGACATGGTCGTGCCGGGCATGAAGTTCGCTTATTTCGTGCGCTCGCCCCATGCGCATGCACGCATCAAAAGTCTCGATGTTTCCGCAGCCAAGGCGATGCCCGGTGTTATCGACGTTCTGGACGGCAAGCAGCTTTTGGCGGACGGGATAGGCAACCTGATCTGCGGTTGGATGATCCATTCCAAGGACGGCACTCCCATGAAGATGGGCGCCTGGCGGCCAATTGCGCACGACACGGTTCGCTACGTCGGGGACGCGGTTGCGGTCGTCATTGCCGACAGTGTCGGTGAGGCGAGGGATGCCGCCGAGGCGGTCGAAGTGGATTACGAAGAGCTGCCGGTGGTCACCGATGCAACAGAGGCACTGCAGTCCGGTGCTCCGCAATTGCACCCCGAAGCGCCTGGCAATCTGATCTACGACTGGGAGATCGGCGACGCCGGCGCGGCGGATAAGGCGATCGCCGCAGCCGCACACGTTACCGAAATCGTGATCCACAACAATCGGCTTTCGCCGAACCCGATGGAGCCGCGCGCAGCGCTCGGCATCTATGATTCGGCCGAGGATCACTACACCTGCTACACGACGAGCCAGAACCCGCATGTGGCGCGCCTCGTCATGAGTGCGTTTTACAACGTGGCGCCGGAAAACAAGCTGCGGGTCATCGCCCCCGATGTCGGCGGAGGCTTCGGATCTAAAATCTACATTTATCCGGAGGAGATCGTCTGTCTCTGGGCTTCGAGGAAGACGGGTGTTCCGGTGAAATGGACGGCGGACAGGACGGAGGCTTTCCTGACGGATGCGCATGGCCGCGACCATGTGTCGAAGGTGAAGATGGCCTTCGACAGCGACAACAGGATCACCGCGCTGAAGGTCGATACTGTTGCCAATCTGGGCGCCTACATGTCGCTGTTCTCGTCCTCGGTGCCGACCTATCTCTATGCGACACTGTTGTCGGGCCAGTACGTTATCCCGGCGATCCACTGCAATGTACGCACGGTCTACACCAATACGGTCCCGGTCGACGCCTATCGCGGCGCTGGACGCCCGGAGGCGACCTATCTTCTTGAACGGACTATGGAGACTGCTGCGCGCGAACTCGGCGTCTCGCCTGCAGAACTTCGCCGGCAGAACTTCATCAGGTCTTTCCCGTACCAGACCCCGGTCATCATGTGTTACGACGCTGGGGACTACGAGGCATCGCTGAATGCCGCGATGACGGCAGCCGACTGGAACGGTTTCGCGGGACGGCGGTCGGAGGCCGAAGCACGCGGAAAGAAGCGCGGCATCGGCATGAGCTGCTACATTGAGGCCTGCGGCATTGCTCCATCGCAAGCCGTGGGATCGCTCGGTGCAGGTGTCGGTTTGTGGGAGTCGGCCGAGGTGAGGGTGAACGCGGTTGGGACCGTGGAGGTTCTGACAGGATCACACAGTCACGGACAGGGTCACGAAACCACATTTGCGCAGTTGGTTGCCGAGCGCTTCGGACTGCCGATCGACAATATCTCGATCGTCCACGGTGATACCGACAAGGTGCAGATGGGTATGGGCACCTACGGATCGCGCTCCGGTGCGGTTGGTATGTCGGCAATCGTCAAGGCGCTGGACAAGGTCGAAGCCAAGGCGAAAAAGATTGCCGCCCACCTGATGGAGGCGGATGAGAGCGACGTGGTGATCGAGAACGGTGAGCTCAAGATTGCCGGGACCGACAAGGCGCTTCCCTGGTTCCAGGTGGCGCTCGCCGCTTATACCGCGCACAATCTTCCAGCTGGCATGGAGCCGGGCTTGAAGGAAGGTGCGTTCTATGATCCCACCAACTTCACATTCCCTGCCGGTTGTTACATCTGCGAGGTGGAAGTCGACCCTGAAACAGGCAAGACCGACATCATCCAGTTCGTGGCGGCTGACGACTTCGGCAATATCATCAACCCGATGATTGTCGAAGGACAAGTACATGGCGGTTTGGCCCAGGGTATCGGGCAGGCCTTGCTGGAAGGTGTGCGTTACGACTCGTCAACTGGCCAGCTTCTGACGGCAAGCTTCATGGATTACGCCATGCCACGCGCTGACGACCTGCCGTCGTTCACCGTTTCGCACCAGTGCACTCCTTGCCCCGGCAATCCGCTGGGCATCAAGGGATGCGGGGAGGCGGGTGCCATCGGCTCTCCGCCGGCGCTCATCAATGCGATCACCGATGCCATCGGCCACAACAGCCTCAACATGCCCGCCACGCCGCTTGCGGTATGGAATGCCATCCAGGCAGCGCACTGAGAGAGGGAGAGGATCATGCATTCAGTCAGCTATCACCGTGCCTCCTCCGTCGAAGAGGCGGTAAAACTTCTCTCTGCGGCCGAGGACGGCAAATTCGTTGCCGGCGGTCAAACCCTTATCGCAACAATGAAGCAGCGGCTTGCTCAGCCTTCGGATCTGGTTGACCTGCGGCATATCCAGGCGATGAAAGGAATATCCGTCAGCGGGCGCAGGGTGCGGATTGGCGCCGGCGTGACCCACGCTGAGGTCGCGGGTTCGGCCGAACTGAGATCCGTCTGTCCGGCTATCTGCAATCTCGCCGGCATGATCGGGGATCCGCATGTCCGCCATATCGGCACGATTGGAGGATCGGTGGCCAACAATGACCCGGCTGCCGACTATCCCGCCGCGATCCTGGCCCTCGGCGCGACGGTCGTGACGAATCAGCGCGAGATCGGGGCGGATGACTTCTTTGAAGGGCTATTCGATACGGCTCTGATGGAAGGCGAGATCATCACCGCGTTTGTCTTCGACGCGCCTGAAAAAGCGGGATACGCCAAATTCGCGAACCCCGCGTCGCGCTATGCGATGACGGGCGTATTCGTCGCAAACAAGGGTGGCCGGGTCAGGGTTGCGGTGACTGGAGCGGGCGCGGATGGCGTCTTTCGCCATGCCGGTCTCGAACAGGCCCTGACGGACCGTTGGTCCCCGGAAGCTCTGTCAGAGGTGGCTATCGATCCATCGAACCTGATGGAGGACCTGCATTGCACAGCCGTCTACAGGGCCAATCTCATCAGGGTCATGGCCAAGCGCGCTGTGGCCCAGGCGTGATGTTATTGACAGCTAAAATGGAAGGGCGGCTTCGGGCGCCCTTTTTTCCGCATGCTTGACGCAGATCAAATTTCCGACTGAGACGATCGGTTAGCAATTTTCTGGAAGGATTCAAAAAAACAGCGCGATTTGTCGCAGTTTAGAATGAAACCAGAAAAGTAGGGTTGACCGACGGCGCGCTCGGAACCAAAAGAGACGCAGAAGCTGGAGTTTGGAAATGGATTTCGACGCGTTTTTCAAGAGCGAGTTGGATGGTCTTCACGAAGAAGGCCGTTACCGGGTGTTCGCCGATCTTGAACGCCAGAGAGGCAACTTTCCGCGCGCAACGCGTTACACCGAAAACGGAACCCAGGATGTTACGGTCTGGTGCTCGAACGACTATCTCGGCATGGGCCAGAACCCGCTCGTCACCGAGGCGATGAAAACCGCGATCGATAACTGTGGCGCGGGTGCGGGAGGCACCCGAAACATCTCGGGCACCAACCACTATCACGTGCTGCTGGAAAACGAACTCGCCGACCTTCATGGCAAGGAGTCGGCGCTGATCTTCACATCCGGCTATATTTCCAACTGGGCGACGCTTGGCACGCTTGGCCATAAGATTCCGGGATTGATCATCTTTTCCGACGCCTTGAACCATGCCTCCATGATCGAAGGCATCAAGCATGGAAAGTGCGAGCGGGTCATCTGGAAGCATAACGACCTCAAGGATCTGGAAGCCAAACTCGCGGCCGCCGATCCAAAGGCGCCCAAGCTGATCGCTTTCGAGTCCGTCTATTCGATGGATGGCGACATCTCGCCAATCAAGGAAATATGCGATCTGGCCGACAGATACGGCGCCATGACTTATCTCGACGAAGTCCACGCGGTCGGGATGTATGGTCCTCGTGGCGGAGGTGTCGCGGAACGCGAAGGCCTGATGCATCGTCTGACCATTATCGAGGGAACCCTCGGCAAGGCATTCGGTGTGATGGGCGGCTATATCGCCGCATCGGCGGCGCTCTGCGATTTCATCCGGTCCTTCGCGTCAGGCTTCATTTTTACGACCGCCTTGCCCCCTGCGCTTGCAGCCGGCGCCGTTGCCTCCATTCGTCATCTCAAGTCCAACCAGATCGAACGTTTCGCCCATCAGGAGCGCGTTCGTCGCGTTCGGTCGTTGCTCGATGCGCGCGGTATCCCGCACATGCCCAACCCAAGCCACATCGTTCCCGTGATGGTGGGTGACGCAGCCAAGTGCAAGTGGATTTCCGATATCCTGCTCGACAACTTCAACATCTACGTCCAGCCGATCAACTATCCGACGGTGCCGAAAAAGACCGAGCGTCTTCGCATCACCCCGACGCCGCTGCACACCGATGCTGACATCGAACACTTGGTCGGCGCGCTTCACCAGTTGTGGTCTCGTTGCGCGCTCGCGCGTGCGGTAGCCTAAGCGACACTGAGCAAAGCAGTAACGAAGCCGTCTGAACTCAGGCGGCTTTTTCTTTTCGGGCGATCGCGTCGACTGCGCGGCGCCTTGCTTCTGCATCAGCCTCAAACACATCGTTGATAGACGTCGCTCCACCAAATGCGATCATTTCCTCCATGACCGTCTCGGCAATATCGGCCATGTCGAGAAACCCGATTCGTTCGTCCACGAAAGCCTCGAACGCGGTTTCTTCAGCTGCATTCATCACCGCGCCCTGCACGCCGCCACGCTGCAGGGCAGTGCGGGCAAGGCGGAGGGCGGGAAAGCGGGTTTCGTCGGGCGCTTCAAAATCCAGGCGGGCAATCCGGGCGAAATCGAGTCGATCGACGGGAAGCTGAGGCCTCGCCGGGAAGGTGAGGGCATAGCCAATGGCAGTGCGCATGTCGGGGACGCCGAGCTGCGCGATGACCGAGCCATCTGAATAGCCAACCATGGAATGGATAATGGATTGCGGGTGAACGATGACCTCAATCTGTTCGGGCCCGACATCGAAGAGATGCTTTGCCTCGATCATCTCCAGCGCTTTGTTGAACATCGAGGCGCTGCCGACGGAAATTTTCAGACCCATCGACCAGTTCGGATGCGTCCGCGCCGCTTGTACCGTGACTTCCGCCATCTGCTCCCGGCTGTGCGTGCGGAACGGACCACCCGAAGCGGTCAATATTATCCGCTCAAGGCTAGGTCGCTGATCTTTTTCGAGACACTGGAAGATCGCGCTGTGCTCACTATCGACCGGTATCAGTCGACCGCCGCCATTTTTAACGGCCTGGACGAAGAGTTCGCCGGCGGAGACGAGGCACTCCTTGTTGGCGAGCGCGATCGTTGCCCCGCGCGCTGCTGCAGCCAGCGTCGGAGCGAGTCCGGCGGTGCCGACGATGGCAGCCATGACCCATTCGGCATTCATAGTTGCCGCCTCAATAAGACCCGACCGGCCCGCAGCCACCACGGTTCCGGTGCCGTCCAGCGCGTCTTTCAAGGCAACATACTGGCTTTCGTCCGCGGTTACTGCCATGCGGGCGCCGGTCGCTCTTGCCTGCTCCGCCAAAAGCGTAATATTGCCATTTCCCGTCAGCGCCATGATCTCGAAACGATCGCGGCCGCCCAGATGCCGGATCACATCCAGCGTGTTGACGCCGATCGATCCCGTCGAGCCCAGAACCGTAAGGCGATGCGGGGCGGTTTCTTCCTTGAACATTCGAAAATCCGGCTGATACTTCGCTCCCGTAAGGCTCTACAAGGGAAAGCAGCGGTCAGCAAGGCTCCACCGGTGAAGCCATTTTGGGCCGTTAGAAGCTTGCACCGTCGAGGGGCGATGGCGGCCGAGGGAGATGAAACAGATGCCAGCTGCGCGTAGAATAGTTGACTATCCGTGGCCAATCATTGCGGCGTGGGCTCTCGTCGCGCTGATCGCCGGCGCCGCAGCCCACGCCTTAGGTCATCCCGCGTTGTCTGTCACTGCATGGCTTCTGGGTGCATTGCCGGTCCTTGCCGTCATGGTCGCGGATATACTGCGGTCGCTGTCGCGTGGCCAGGCGGGGGTCGACATTATCGCCGCGCTATCGATCAGCGCAGCCATCGCTTTCGACGAATCCCTGGCAGCTGCGATCGTGGCCCTGATGTATGCGGGAGGTCGGTTGCTGGAGAGCTTCGCGGAGGGCCGGGCGCGGCGCGAGATGACGGCCCTTCTCGGACGGGTTCCGCGCACGGCACTCCGCTATCAAGATGGCGAACTCTCCGAGGTGTCGCTCGATGGTCTGGTTCCCGGGGAGCGAATTCTCGTTCGCTGCGGCGAGGTTATCCCTGTAGACGGTCGTCTTGCAGAGGGGTCTGCGGATTTGGACATGTCCGCTCTGACAGGCGAATCTACCAGTGTGCGGCGTCTACCGGGGGAGGAGGTTCCGAGCGGTTGCGTTTCACTCGGAGCGGCATTCGACCTCATCGTATTGCGGCCTGCGGCGGAAAGTACGTATGCCGGTATCGTTCGCCTCGTTGAACAGGCGCAAGCGAGCCGCGCGCCACTGGTCCATCTCGCGGATCGGTACGCGCTGTTTTTCCTGGGTGCAACCCTGCTTACGGCGGCTTTGGCGTGGTGGCTATCCGGTGACCGGCAGCGCGCGCTTGCCGTCCTCGTTGTTGCTACGCCATGCCCTCTTATCCTGGCCGTGCCCGTCGCGTTGATATCCGGGCTATCGCGCGCGGCCTCCGAGGGCGTGCTGATCAAGAGCGGTGCCGCGCTGGAAATGCTGGCACGCGTGAAAGTCGCGGTGCTCGACAAGACAGGCACCATGACCACCGGATCGGCGGGCGTGATGGAGGTGCGCGCCGTGACCGGGTTCGAAGACAGAGAGGTTCTTCGTCTGGCCGCCTCGCTGGATCAGGCGTCCGGGCATGCAAGTGCTCGCAGCCTGGTGGCGGCCGCGCATTTGGCGGGACTGACCCTTTCCTCACCATCGGATGTCATGGAAACGTCGGGAAGCGGGCTCGAAGGTCTTGTCGACGGCCGTCGCGTCGTGGTCGGTGGCAGTGACTTCGTCAGGTCACGCTTGTTGGAAGGCGATCCCCACGAACTGGGGCGGGATATTCCGCCGGGTGCCGCCGTGGTTGCCGTCGCGGTCGATGGGCTGGTCGCAGGAATCATCCTTCTCTCAGATCAGTTGCGAGCCGACGCGAAGGATCTTTTGGCGGCACTGCGCGGTTCTGGGATTCAGCGCTTGGTGATGGCGTCAGGCGATCAACGCGGCATTGTGGCCACAATAGGCAGCACGCTTGGCGTCGAAGCTTCGCACGGTGAGGTCTTGCCACTCCAGAAGGTCGCGATTGTCCAGGACGAAAAGCGCTATGGGCCGGTGTTGATGGTTGGCGATGGCGTCAACGACGCCCCGGCGCTGTCGGCTGCCGATGTCGGCGTCGCCGTCGGAGCCGGAGGTGTCGCGGCGTCCGCTGAAGTCGCGGACGTCGTTCTGCTGGTTGACGATCTCAATCGGCTCGCCGACACTATCAGTATCGCGCGACGAACCCGCCGGATCGCGCTGCAAAGCGTGTGGGTCGGGATCGGGCTTTCGTTGATAGCGATGGTGGCTGCCGCAATCGGCTTTCTGCCACCAGTGCAAGGAGCCTTGCTGCAGGAGCTTATCGATGTCACCGTGATCCTGAATGCGCTGCGGGTGCTCACGCCTGCTTCGAACGGCCGCCACTCCTAGACGCATCATCCTTTGACGCGAGAAGGGCGGCTAGGCGCCGCTCGCTGACCCGCAGGCCGGGTGTGGCACCATCCCCGTTCCACCAAGGCATATCGTCGCCCGGATCCGCTGCGGCGAGTTCGAGTACTGCGGGATGGACATAGCTCTTTCGGCAAATCGTCGCTGTGTTGCAGAGTTCCGTTGACGCCGCCTGGCACATCTCCCGTATCGTGGGTTTCCGTCCCTGTCGTATTGCCGCGCAGGCCGCATCGAGCGCCGCGAGCGTCCCGCCCCAAGTCCGGAAGGTTTTCGCCGAGATATCCAAGTCCGCCGTTTCGGTGAGATAGGCGTTGAGGCGCCCGGAATCCACACGATGAGCAACGCCATCATCGTCCTTCCACGCGAAGAACTCGCGTCCGGGCAGATCGGCGATCGCTTCCAGGATACGTTGCAGTTTGGGATGCCGGAGTGTTCGTTGCACCCGCTTGCCGCCTTTGGCTCGAAAGCTCAGGCGTATGCCGTCATCGGTGAAGGTGAAATGCCGCTTGAGCAGCGTGGTCGCTCCATAAGAGCCGTTTTGCAGCGTGTAGGACCGGTTCCCCACCCGAAGGTGTGTAACGTCCAAGAGTGCGACGAGCGCCGCGAGTAGAAATCGCGCATCCCCTGAGTTGGCTTCCAGATCACGTTGTATTGTCCGCCTGATGCGAGGCAGTGCGCGTGAAAAAGCCAGCAGATCTGCGTATTTCTGTCGACTTCGCCACTCCGACCAATCCGGATGATAGCGGTATTGCTTCCGCCCCGCGTCATCGAAACCCGTGGCCTGCAGGTGACCATTCTCGTCTAGACAAATCCAGACCTTCTTATAGGCCGGCGGTAGGCCCAGTTTCCTGATGCGCTCGAGATGCGTTTCCTCCCTCAATAGGCTGCCGTCGGGCAGCCGATAGCAGAAACCGCGGCCCTTCCGCTGCCTCGAGATGCCCGGCATTTCGTCGCTGACATAAACGAGCCCGATCCGGGCCAAAGCCCGAGGTTGTGAAATTCCGCCTGGTTTGCTGTCCATGACCCGTTCATTCCGGTGAATGCTGGAACGGCAGCAACGTCCCGGCAAGGTTCGGGTTCCCAAGGTCGTCTTGGTGAGGTTGTGGATGGGGGTACAGGTTCTATGGTGATCCCGGCGCGATTCGAACGCGCGACCCCCAGATTAGGAATCTGGTGCTCTATCCTGCTGAGCTACGGGACCACTCGGCTTCACCCATACAAAAGCGAAATCGACTCGCCAAGCGAAAAAGCGGCATGGTCAGTCCGTGAGACGCTGTTCGGCGAGGCGAACCCAGTATGAGATGCCGTACGGGATGACCTCGTCGTTGAAATCATAAGCTGGATTGTGAAGGCCGGGTGTATCGCCATTGCCAATCATGATGTAGGCGCCGGGTCGCGACTGCAACATGAAGGCGAAGTCCTCGCCGGCCATTGAGGCGTCCACGTCGGTGTCGACGCTGGCTGTGCCCGCAATATCAATCGCGGCCCGCGCTGCATGCTCGGTCTCGGCCGCGTGGTTGACGGTGACCGGGCACGCCCGTTCGTAGTCATAGGCGATCCTCGCGTCGTGCGCGGCAGCGATGCCTTCGGCGATTTCGCGGATTCGGCGCTCGGCGAGATCACGAACGCCTTCGTCGAGCGACCTGACCGTACCTGTGATTATGGCCTCTTCAGGGATGATGTTGTGCGTCGTCCCGGCATGGAACTGGGTGACGGAGACAACAACCGAACGCAGTGGATTGGCATTGCGTGCGGCGATCACCTGAAGCGCGTTGACGATCTGCGCGCCGATCACGATCGTGTCGGCCGTATTGTGCGGTTCGGCCGCGTGTCCGCCGCGACCCGTGATGGTAATGGAGAATTTGTCGGGCGCCGCCATGATCCCGCCCTTGCGGATCGCGAAGCTTCCGAGATTCTTTCCAGGCATGTTGTGCATGCCATAGACTTCCTGAATGCCGAAGCGATCCATCAGGCCATCCTCGACCATGGCCAGCGCGCCGCGACCACCCTCCTCTGCCGGTTGGAAGATGACGACCACCGAGCCGTTGAAGTTGCGTGTTTCGCAGAGGTATTTCGTAGCACCCAGCAGCATAGCCGTGTGGCCGTCATGACCGCAGGCGTGCATCTTTCCGGGCGATTGCGACGCCCATGGTTTGCCACTGATTTCCTCCAATGGAAGCGCGTCCATGTCAGCCCGCAGCCCAATGGCGCGATTGCTTTCTCCACGTCCCTTGATGACCCCGACAACACCCGTGCGGCCGAGACCGGTGACTACCTCGTCTACGCCGAATTCTTTTAGTTTCTGGGCGACGAAGGCTGCCGTTTGCTCGACCTCGTAGAGAATTTCCGGATTCGCGTGCAGGTGCCGGCGCCACTCCGTGACTTCCCGTTGCAATTCCGCGGCGCGATTCAGTATCGGCATGATCACAATCCTGTTTTATGGCGGACCGGGTTTGAACCAGCCGCATATTTGACGCATTCGACCTGCTTTGCGATAGGTTGACTATCTAGGACAAATAATCCGACATTACGAGGCATATCCAGACGACGGAGGGTTAATCGTGCAGAGGCCGAACAACGGGCTGTTGGCCGATCTCAAGAGAATCGGCATCATAATCGCCCTTTTGCCTGCGCTCGTCGCGGGGACCGCCGCACACGCAAATGCCAATCCGGTGATGCTGGTGGATGTCGGCTCCGGCCGTGTGCTGGAACACGAGGAAGCTTTCCGCAAATGGTATCCGGCGTCGCTCACCAAGCTCATGTCGGTATACACGGTCTTCCGTGCGATACGGGCCGGTGAAGTCTCGACCGACACGATCGTGACCATGAGCCAGCGCGCGGCAGCGGAACCGGCAAGCAAGATGTATTTCAAGCCCGGCGCGAAGATGACGCTCGACAGCGCCCTGAAGATCATGATGGTCAAGTCGGCGAACGATGTCTCGGTCGCCGTTGCCGAAGCCGTCGGCGGCTCGTTGGACGGGTTCGTGGCGCGGATGAACGCCGAGGCGGCCAGGCTCGGCATGTCGTCGTCGCGGTTTATCAATCCTCATGGATTGCCAGGCAAGGGCCAGTATACCACGGCCCGGGATCTGGCTGTGCTGACGCTGGCACTTCGGCGTGAATTTCCGGAATATGCGGGCTACTTCTCGCTTGAGGGCATCACGACCGGAAAGAAGAGCTACCCGAACTACAATCTGCTGATCGGCCGTTTTGATGGTGCCGACGGCATGAAAACGGGATATATCTGCGCTTCCGGTTTCAATCAGATATCCTCGGCAACGCGCAATGGCCGAACGGTTGTTTCGATCGTGCTTGGGGCCGACAGTCTCGGCGCTCGAGCGGACCGATCGGCCGATCTCCTGCAAAAGGGCCTCACCACCGCGCCATCGACAGGCGTTCGTATTGACGCGCTGGCACCCTATGGCGAGGGGCGTGAAACCGTCGCCGATGTCAGCGCGCAAATCTGCAATCCACAGGCGCGTCAGGTTCGTAGCGAAGGCCGCGATGAAGCGGGGCGAATGAAGATGTTCTCACCCTATATTCGCGAGATGGCCCGCGAGCCCAATTACGTGTTTGCCGGCCTCTTGCCGGGCACGGAAGTGGTGGATACGAAGGGCGGAAAATCCGGTGGGGCGCCGGAACTGGCGAATATCCCGATCCCGATCCCGCGCCCCTCATTCTGATCCAAAAGGACTTCTACGATGGCTCCAAGACGCGACCGACTGGCGGTGTCGATCATAACGGGTTTCCTGGGGGCCGGAAAATCGACGCTGCTCAACCGGGTGCTGAAGGATCCAGCGATGAACGATGCCGCGATCATCATCAACGAGTTTGGTGAGGTCGGCATCGATCATCTTTTGGTCACGGCGTCCGATGACAGCATTATCGAACTCTCCGACGGCTGCCTCTGCTGCACGATCCGTGGGACGCTTGTCGATACGCTGGCGATGATCATGGACACGATCCAGACCGGCGGCATGCGGACGCTGTCACGCGTAGTGGTCGAAACAACGGGGCTTGCCGATCCGGCCCCCGTCATGCAGTCGGTCATGGGACACCCAGTCATTGCGGAAAGCTTCGAGCTTGAAGGCGTGGTCACCGTCGTTGACGGCGTCAACGGTCTGGCCACGATCGAGCGCTATCCCGAAGCGCTGAAACAGGTCGCTGTGGCGGACAAGATTGTGTTGTCGAAACTGTCGATGTCAGATGGAGCGTCTGTCGACGCACTTCGCACTCGCCTCAAGGCGCTCAATCCCAAGGCATTGCTCGTCGATGCCGACGGTGAGGCTGCCGGTCGAGTCGACCTTTTCGAGAATGGTCTCTACGATCCCGCGACCAAGACGGCAGATGTCGGACGCTGGCTGAAGGATGAAGCGGCTCATGATCACGGCCATCGTGGGCATCACCATCATGATCATGACCACGGTCATCACGAGCATGATCACGATCACGATATCAATCGCCATGGTGATACGATCCGGTCCTATTCGCTGATGCATGATAGGCCGATCGATCCGAAAGCGTTGGAGATGTTCATAGACCTGCTCCGCTCGACGCATGGGGAGAAGATCCTGCGCATGAAGGCGGTCGTGGCGCTGTCGGACAATCCGGAAAGACCGCTGGTGCTGCACGGCGTTCAATCCGTGTTTCACAGGCCGGAGCGTCTCGACGCTTGGCCTGACCCGGCCGATCGACGGACACGCCTGGTCCTCATCACCGATGGTCTGGAAGAGGCCTACGTCCGGGATCTCTTTGATGCGTTTGTCGGCAAACCGGTCATCGACCGTCCTGACCGTGCGGCGTTGGAAGACAATCCGCTCGCCGTAGCCGGTTTCAAGTTCTGATTTCTTGATGCGGGTTCATCCCCCGCCGGATGGTGAAGCGATGGCCACCCTCGGTCGTAATTTTTTGTACCAGTGAGTGTCCATGTTCCCGACAGAAATGGGGAATGTCTATTACCGCCAGCGGGTCGGACGTTTCCACTGTCAGAAGTTCACCGTCCGCCATCCGGGCAAGGCGGCGTTTGGTCTTCAGGACCGGAAGAGGGCACTTCAGGCCTCTAAGATCATAGACCGTGGTGGTTCCGTCCGTCATTGGGTCACCCAGAACTTCCAGAACGGTTTCTTCGCCGCAGTCTGAAGGTTCTCGGGAGTTGTTGTCGGATTTGGCTGTGGTACTGCTACGCCGGATACCGCCTGGGGCGTTTGATCCTGTTGCCGGGATTGCGGCGAGGCCTGCGCGGCGGACGCAGGAGCCGCAGGCTGAGGGGCAGGTTCCGCAGCCTGCTGGCGACCGCTTCCGAAGATGTTCCAGAATGATTTCTTCGGCGGCTGTGGCGCGGCGGCTGTCTCGGATTTGACAGGATTGGGAGTAGGCACGGGAACCGAAGCGGCTTGCGCGGCGCTCGGCTGCACGGCCGCCGCTTGCCGTGCTTCTTCGGCGGCCTTGGCTGCTTCCGCCTTCGCCATCGCAGCCTTTTCGAATTCCTCTATGCTCAGCAGCTTGCCGGCCTTGAGCGCCGAACCGGTGGGGGCATAAGCCAGATCATTGGCTTTCCGCTGCTTTGCCACCAACGCCTTGCGTTCGGCTTCGGTCGGGTCATACCAGATCTTCCCGTCATACTTCTTCATTGCCTTGCCGTAATCCTTGGCATAGGCGAGTTCGTAGGACTTCATCGCCGAGGCAAGTGCCGGAGGCGTGCTCATCGGCGGACAGGCGCCTGTGGGGTTGAACTTGGCGTTGCCTTCCGGCTGCTGATTGAAGACGTATTTCTTCTCGCAGACATTTACCTCCGGCGGGCGCTTCGTAATCTCGAACTGGTCGTATCCGACCTTCAGCATCTTCCAGAATTCGTTATGTTCGCTCAGCCGGTGACGGGCCATGTTTTCGGCTGTCATGCGGAAGGGCAAAGCCTGAAGCTGAATCGTCTGTTGCCCGCCCTTGAAAGCGTCACGGGCGAAAGCATAGATCTCGAGGATCTGTGCATCCGTCATCGAATAACAACCCGACGACGAACACGCGCCATGGATCATCAGGTTCGATCCCGTTCGACGATTTGCTGCATCGAACCGGTTCGGGAAGCCGGTATTGATCGCAAGGTAATAGCTGGACCGCGGATTAAGGTGATACGGCGACAGTGAGTAGAAGCCTTCCGGTGCCTGTCTGTCGCCTTCCTTGACCTTCGGCCCAAGGCGGCCCGACCAGGCGCATATCTGGTATTCCTTCAGCTTCTCAAACCGGTTATCGCGTCTCGCCTTCCATATCTCAAGAACGCCTTCTTCCTTGAGAATCCGGATCATGATCGGCGAATTGCGGTCCATACCCCGTGCGCGAATGTCGGCAAGGATTGCAGGCGACAGCGGATGATCGTCCTTGTCCTGCACCTTGCTCACGTCGACGCTCTCTAGCGTTTCGCTCGCATTGCACGCGGCAAGCGCCAGGGCTGCTGTCAATAGGATTGCGGAGGTTTTCCAGCGCATGAAGAAATGCTCGGTTCAGGCAGTGTTACGCAAACTTCAGTGGCATTCCAAAGTGTCTTGTCGCTACATTAGGAGCGGTTTCTGCAGAAATCATTAACCAAGGCAGCCCAGCTTCGGACACATTTGCGTCAACTATCCCGTGAAATGAGCAGGAATGTGGCGACCTTGAGCTTGTCGATCAGAGGTTCCGTCCAATGTCCAGGAACTTCTGCCGGCGGTCATTTCGCAGTTTCATTCCGTCAATTGCGGAGAGCTCCTTAAGAGCACCTGCGATGACCTCGCCGGTCCGGTCGATGACCGCTTCCGGATCGCGGTGCGCACCGCCAATCGGCTCCGGGATGATGCCGTCGATGACGTTCATCGACTTCAGGTCCTCTGAGGTGATCTTCATGTTCGTGGCTGCCTCACGTGCACGTGTTGAATCGCGCCACAGGATCGATGCCGCACCCTCTGGTGAGATGACCGAGTAGATCGCATGCTCCAGCATGTAGACGCGGTTGCCGGTCGCAATCGCGATCGCTCCCCCGGAGCCGCCTTCGCCGATGACGACGGAAATGATCGGAACACGCAGGCTGAGGCACATCTCTGTCGAGCGGGCGATCGCTTCCGCCTGGCCGCGCTCTTCCGCGCCAACACCTGGATAGGCGCCGGCCGTATCGACAAGCGTGATCACAGGCAAGCCGAAACGATCGGCCATTTCCATGACGCGAATGGCCTTGCGGTAGCCTTCCGGACGTGGACTGCCGAAATTGTGCTTCAGGCGGGTCTTCGTGTCGGAGCCCTTCTCCTGGCCGATCAACACCACCGGCTGTCCGTTGAAACGCGCAAGTCCCGCCTGGATGGCGGCGTCCTCGGCAAACTTCCGGTCGCCCGCAATCGGTGTGAATTCCGTGAAGAGTCGCGTTGAATAGTCGATGAAGTGCGGGCGCTGCGGGTGACGCGCGACCTGCGTCTTCTGCCAGGCGTTCAGCTTGGAATAGATTTCCTCGGTCGCCTCGCGCACACGGGTTTCGAGACGCGTGATTTCTTCGGAGGTGTCGATGCTTTCGTCTTCGCTCGCGAGCTTTTTCAGTTCGCGGATTTTCCCCTCGAGGTCGGAGATGGGTTTTTCGAAGTCGAGATAATTGTGCATTAAATCCGTTTCCGATCGTTTGGCCCGTCTGCACGGGGAGCGTGGTACCGGCTGTTGGCGGTCCTAATCCTGCTTTTTGGCCTGTTTGGCAAGAGGGTGATGGGTTTCAACCACCTGCCGTAGCCTTTCTTCCAGTACATGCGTATAGATTTGTGTCGTCGAAATGTCGCTGTGACCCAGTAGTTCCTGCACGACGCGCAGATCAGCGCCATTCTGCAGCAGGTGGCTCGCGAAGGCGTGGCGCAGGACGTGCGGCGACACGGCGGCCGATGGTAGGCCAGAGCGTGCAGCGAGGTCCTTGAGATCGCGCGCGAACACCTGTCTCGGTAGGTAGCCTTCCTTGCTGGCGGCAGGAAACAACCAGGGGCTTTCCGCCGCGAGATCGGGATCTTCTTCTGTCAGGGCATGACCGTACGTTGCAAGGGACTCCTTTGCAGGACGCGAGAGCGGCACCAGACGCTCCTTGTTACCCTTGCCCTTGATCAACAGAAAGCCTTCCGTGCGGGACAATACGGTCGCTGGAAGCGCCACCAACTCGCTAACACGCATGCCGGTCGCATAGAGGAGTTCGAGCAAGGCCAGCAGACGCAGTCGCTGCAACTGACCCTTTCCCGGCTGGCGGGCCTCTTCAGCAGCCAGGGCAAGCAACCGATCCACCTGTTCCATAGAGAGGGTCTTGGGCAGAGGTCTGCGTTTCCGAGGGGCGTCGAGTGTGGCCGTCGGATCGTCCTCCCGGAGACCCTCCGCGTAGAGAAACTTGTAGAACTGTCGCATGGACGAAAGACGCCGGGCCTGCGATGTCGGCTCGAAGCCGCGACCTTCAAGATCGCCGAGATAGGCAGACAAGTCCGGAGCGCTCGCGGTGGTCACTGAGGCTTGTCGTGATGTAAGGAAGTCCCTGAGATCATCCAGGTCGCGCTCATAAGCTGCGAGCGTATTTCCGGCAGCCCCGCGTTCCGCGCTCATCATTTCGAGAAACGACTCGATATGCGCTCCGCCGAGATCCTTCAAGTCGCATCCTTCCGAAGTTTGAGGCTCAGGGGTTTTGCGGATTCACCCGCTCAGACGGTATGCGCACGACCACGTCACGCTCGCGTGGTTCGACAAAGACCACGAGCGCAAACATCAGCCCGTAGACCGCGGCCGCCGCGGTGACACAGAAAAACAGAAAGCGGAACAGTGTGGGCATCCGGCTCACCTTTTGGACGTGCTGGAGTATATGAAGAACCTCGTGCGCGAGTGCAAGGCGCGCGCTCTTTTCACCGCCTCGGCTTGACGGCATGGACGGAAACAACAATACCGTTCGGGTGGAGACGTAAAGACGCCAGATGACGGACATGACCTCGACCATAGCCCTGTCTCTCGGGGATAGGGCCCGGAATGCCCTCGGGCGGCGAAACCTGGTTTTCGTTGGCCTTATGGGGGCTGGCAAGTCCGTGATCGGACGCATGGTGGCAACCCAGATGGGGCTGCCGTTCATTGACACCGATACCGAAATAGAACGCGTGTCGCGGATGACGATCAGTGAACTCTTCGCGGCCTACGGGGAACAGGAGTTTCGTGCGCTTGAAACCCGGGTCATTCAACGCTTGCTAAAGTCGGGGCCTCGCGTCATTTCAACGGGCGGGGGCGCGTTCATCAACGAAAACACGCGGCGTCAGATCGAGAAGGGTGGCATCTCGCTTTGGCTTCGCGCGGATCTGGATGTGCTGTGGGAGCGCGTCAACAAGCGCGATCATCGGCCTCTGCTGAAAACGGAGAACCCTAAGCAGACGCTGGAGAACCTTATGAACCAGCGGTATCCGGTCTATGGGCTCGCGGACATCACGATCCAGTCCCGCGATGTCCGCAAGGAGATCATCGTGAACGAGGTTCTCGAGGCCGTGGCGGCGTTCAAGAAGGAAAGTATGAAGACGACATGAAAAGCAGCGAGACTTCCGAGCGCCTGGTCCATGTGCCGCTGGGCGACCGTGCCTATGACATCCTGATCGGTCCCGGTCTGATCGGCCGCGCCGGCGGAGAGATCTCGACGCGGATCAAGGGTCGCAAGGCTGCGATCGTCACTGACGAGAATGTCGCCAATCATTATCTCGAAGCGCTTATGGACGGCCTTGAAGCCGACGGCATCGACGCGACCTCACTCATTCTGCCTGCCGGTGAGAAGACCAAAAGCTTCGAGCATCTGACCCGCGTCTGCGATGCTCTTCTGGAGGCAAGGATCGAACGCAACGACACTGTCATCGCCCTCGGCGGCGGCGTGATCGGCGATCTTGCCGGTTTTGCCGCCGGAATCGTGCGGCGTGGCGTGCGCTTCGTGCAGATGCCGACCTCTCTGTTGTCGCAGGTCGATTCATCTGTTGGTGGCAAGACGGGAATAAACACGCGGCATGGCAAAAACCTTATTGGCGTCTTCAACCAGCCGGATCTGGTGCTGGCTGACACGGACGTGCTGCAGACGCTCAGCGATCGCGAGTTTCGCGCCGGGTACGCCGAAGTCGCCAAATACGGCCTGATCGACAAGCCCGACTTCTTCGCCTGGCTGGAACGCAACTGGCGTGACGTGTTCGCCGGCGGGGCGGCTCGGATTGAGGCGATCGCGACAAGTTGCCGGGCAAAGGCGGAGGTCGTGGTCGCTGACGAGCGCGAGACGGGCCGTCGTGCGCTCCTCAATCTGGGGCACACCTTTGGGCATGCGCTGGAAGCAGCGACCGAGTACGATAGCAGTCGCCTCGTGCATGGCGAGGGCGTCGCGATCGGTATGGTGCTGGCGCATCAGTTCTCGGCACGCCTCAATCTCGCGAGCCCTGACGACGCCGAGCGTGTCGAATCGCACCTGAAGACCGTTGGCCTGCCGACTCGCCTGTCCGATATTCCAGGCGAACTGCCGCCGCCGGATGTGCTGATGCGTGCGATCGCTCAGGACAAGAAGGTCACCGGCGGCAAGCTCACTTTCATCCTGACGCGTGGCGTTGGTCAATCGTTCGTCGCCAACGACGTTCCGTCTTCCGAAGTCGTTACGTTCCTGGAGGAAAAACATCCGCAATGACAGCTGACTGGTTCTTGTCGCTCGTCGCCGAATACTGGCTCATTGTCGTCGCCATCCTGGCGCTGATCGTTGCTTCGGGCTTTTTCTCCGGATCCGAGACCGCTCTGACGGCGACGTCGCGCGCGCGGATGCACACGATCGAGAGCAATGGCGACGTGAGAGCCGGTGTCGTCAATGCCCTGATCGAACGGCGCGACCGACTGATTGGAGCCCTGTTGATCGGCAACAATCTGGTCAACATTCTCGCATCCTCGCTGACGACCAGCCTGTTCCTCGGCCTGTTCGGCGACTCTGGCGTTGCCATCGCAACGATCGTGATGACCGTGCTGCTCGTGATCTTCTCAGAGGTCCTTCCGAAGAGCTGGGCGATTTCCGCGCCGGAGCGGTTTGCTCTCTTCGTGGCGCCTGTTGTTCGCATGTTCGTGATCGTGGTCGGGCCGTTGTCTTCAGCGGTGAACTACATTGTTCGTGCGATCCTGGCGCTGTTCGGTCATACGCTCTCGCGCGAAACATCCATGCTGACCGCACATGAAGAACTGCGCGGTGCGGTGGATCTTCTTCATCGCGAGGGTTCCGTCGTGAAGGCCGATCGCGACCGCCTCGGCGGTGTTCTCGATCTCGGCGAGTTGGAAGTCTCCGACGTCATGATCCACCGGACCTCGATGCGCGCCGTCAACGCTGATGATTCGCCGGAGACGGCTGTTCGTGCCGTGCTCGAAAGTCCCTACACGCGCATGCCGCTTTGGCGCGGTTCGACCGACAACATCATCGGTGTGGTTCATGCCAAGGATTTGCTGCGCGCTCTGGCCGAGCCCGGGGTGGAACCTCAAAACCTCGATATCGTCAAGATTGCCCAAAGACCATGGTTTGTTCCCGATACGACGAACCTCAAGGACCAGCTGAACGCCTTTCTGAGGCGCAAGGTACACTTCGCGGTGGTTGTCGACGAGTATGGCGAAGTCCAGGGTATCGTCACGCTTGAAGACATTCTCGAAGAAATCGTTGGTGATATTTCCGACGAACACGACATCGAGATTCAGGGTGTCCGCCAGGAGGCGGACGGTTCCATCGTAGTTGACGGTTCCGTGCCGATCCGAGACCTCAATCGGGCGCTGGACTGGCAGCTTCCGGACGATGAGGCAACTACCATCGCCGGTCTGGTGATCCACGAATCAAAGCTTATTCCCGACGAGCGTCAGGCTTTCACGTTCCATGGGAAGCGCTTCATCGTTATGAAACGCGAAAGGAACCGGATCACCAGAATTCGGATCCGTCCTCTTGAAGACCAAGCGACCGCCTGACGCAGGACGTTACCAGCGCGTCGGCTCCCCGGGAGCCGACGCCTCGATGGCGAGCGCGTGCAGCCCCGCATCGAATTCCGCTTTCAGCAAATCAGTCACCGCGCGGTGACGCGCGACGCGCGTAAGCCCGGCAAAGGCGGGGGATACGATACGGATACGCATATGCGTCTCCCCGGTACCGTCCATCCGTGGACCGTGACCTGCGTGAAGACCGCTTTCATCGATCACGACAAGCCGGTCGGGAGCCAGTCCCGTAGACAATTTTGTTTCGATGGCGTTCTTGACCGACATCCGTTTCAACCTACCTCACAAACGTCCCACCAAGCCGACATAAATCCGATTTGTCAATTCTTGTCGGCCTTTCGGCAAAGCACCATAATTGTCAGATGAAACTCGACTCGAAATATTTCGACAGAATCCGCACGCGCCGCAAGATTGAGCGCGAACAGGAGCCTGTCGAACCCACGTGCCAATGGGACGGATGCGATCGGCCGGGCGTCCACCGTGCTCCCGTCGGCCGGCACGCCGAGGGGCAGTTCTTTCTGTTCTGCTTCGAGCACGTGAAGGAATACAACAAAGGCTACAACTATTTTTCCGGCCTGTCCGATACCGAGATCGCGCGTTATCAGAAGGAGGCGATCACGGGTCATCGCCCAACGTGGACGATCGGAGTGAATAAGTCCGCCAAATCTTCTCCGTTGCACTCTACGCTGCGCTCCGGATCAGCCGCGTCAAACGCCCGCGTTAAGGACCCCTTCGGCTTCGTCGGCCAGGGTCGCGGCACATCGCCGCGTTTTCCGCAGGCGCGCAAGCTGAAGACGCTCGAGGCGAAGGCCTTCGATACTCTTGGGCTTGCCGGCAGCGCCACAGCGACCGAGATCAAGAGCCGTTACAAGGAGTTGGTAAAAAAACACCATCCTGACGCAAATGGCGGAGATCGTGGCTCGGAAGAGCGTTTTCGCGCTGTCATTCAGGCGTATCAATTGTTAAAGCAGGCTGGTTTCTGTTAAGCGAAAAAGCTAGGAATTGGACTTTGCAGGCGGCCGATCGGACCGACCGGCGTGGAGTGACGATGAGCAAAATTGACCTTGATATCACCAATCTTCCCGACACGACGGTTTCGGTGCGGGAAGTCTTCGGAATCGACAGCGACATCCGCGTGCCGGCCTATTCCCAGGGCGACGCCTATGTGCCGGATCTCGATCCCGATTATTTGTTCGACCGCGAGACCACGCTCGCCATCCTCGCCGGGTTTGCCCACAATCGCCGCGTCATGGTGACCGGCTATCACGGCACCGGAAAGTCGACGCATATCGAGCAGGTCGCTGCCCGGCTGAACTGGCCTTGCGTGCGCGTCAACCTCGACAGCCATGTCAGCCGTATCGACCTCGTCGGCAAGGACGCGATTGTCCTGAAGGATGGCAAGCAGATTACCGAGTTCAAGGACGGCATCCTGCCCTGGGCATACCAGCACAATGTCGCGCTGGTTTTCGACGAATATGACGCCGGTCGTCCGGACGTGATGTTCGTCATCCAGCGCGTGCTGGAATCGTCCGGCCGCCTGACGCTGCTCGACCAGAGCCGCGTCATCCGTCCGCACCCGGCGTTCCGTCTCTTTGCGACAGCCAACACGATCGGACTTGGCGACACAACGGGTCTCTATCACGGCACGCAGCAGATCAACCAGGCACAGATGGACCGCTGGTCTATCGTGACGACGCTGAACTACCTGCCGCATGAGCACGAAGTCGATATCATCCTGGCGAAAGTGAAGAGCTTCGCGGCAAATGAGGGCGGCCGCGACACGGTCTCGAAGATGGTTCGCCTTGCCGATCTCACGCGCTCCGCATTCATGAATGGCGACCTGTCGACGGTCATGAGCCCGCGTACCGTGATCACCTGGGCGGAAAATGCCGAGATCTTCGGCGACGTGTCGTTTGCCTTCCGGATCACCTTCCTCAACAAGTGCGACGAACTCGAGCGGACGCTGGTGGCCGAGCAGTACCAGCGCGTCTTCGGCACGGAGCTCAAGGAAAGCGCTGCCAACATCGTTCTGGGAGCGTAATCTCAAGCATGGCAGGCCGCGGTGACAATACACGGGCGAAGCCCGGTACAATGGTGGATACAGAGCCATTCCGGCGCGCCGTTACCGGCTGCGTCCGGTCAATCGCGGGTGATGCCGAGGTCGAGGTTGTGTTCGCCAACGAACGTCCGGGTCTTGCGGGTGAACGCGTGCGGCTGCCGGAACTCTCCAAGCGGCCGACAGCGCAGGAACTGGCGATCACGCGCGGCCTCGGCGATTCCATGGCGCTGCGCCTTGCCTGCCACGACCAGAAGGTCCATGCGGCTCTTGCTCCGCAAGGCGCTGATGCACGCGCCGTCTTCGATGCGGTGGAGCAGGCCCGGGTCGAGTCGATCGGTGCGCTGCGGATGAGCGGCATGGCCGCCAATATGTCGGCCATGAACTCCGAAAAGTATGCCAAGGCGAATTTCGCAGGCATCTCTCGGCAGGAAGACGCTCCGCTCGCCGAAGCCGTTGCCATGCTGGTGCGCGAGACGCTGACGGGCGAGAAGGCGCCGGCAAGCGCGGGTCAGGTCCTTGATCTCTGGCGTCCCTACATCGAGGAAAAGGGCGGCGGCGACCTGTCGTCTCTTCGCGGTGCCATGGAGGACCAGCAGGCGTTCGCCAAGGCGATCCGCCACATGCTGAGCGCGATGGAAATGGCCGAAGACCTCGGCGATGATACCGAGGAAAGCCAGGAAGAGGAAACCACCGACGAGGAGCAACCCCGCTCCAACGAGGAGGACCAAAACTCGGCGGAAGAGGAAGCCGGTTCCGAGCAGGCGCCCGCGGAGGACAGCGAGGCCTCGCAAGAGCAGATGGAAGATGGGGAGATGGACGGCGCGGAGATTTCCGACGACGATCTTTCCGATGAGGGCGACGAGGAATCCGAGACACCCGGCGAGATGCGTCGCCCTGCCAGCCCGTTCGACGATTTCAACGAGAAGGTCGATTACAAGGTTTTCACAACCGAGTTCGACGAAATCATCACCGCGGAAGAGCTTTGCGACGAGGCAGAACTCGACCGCCTGCGCGCCTTCCTCGACAAGCAGCTCGCTCACCTTCAGGGCGCCGTCGGGCGCCTCGCCAACCGTCTGCAGCGCCGCCTGATGGCGCAGCAGAACCGGTCCTGGGACTTCGATCTGGAAGAAGGTTATCTGGACAGCGCGCGGCTCGTACGCATGGTCATCGATCCGATGCAGCCGCTGTCGTTCAAGATGGAGCGCGACACGCAGTTCCGCGACACCGTCGTCACGCTCGTGATCGACAATTCAGGCTCCATGCGCGGCCGGCCGATCACGGTCGCCGCGACCTGCGCGGACATCCTGGCGCGGACGCTGGAGCGCTGCGGGGTGAAGGTGGAAATCCTCGGATTTACCACAAAAGCATGGAAGGGCGGACAGAGCCGCGAGAAGTGGCTGGCCGGCGGCAAGCCAGCCACGCCGGGCCGCCTCAACGACCTGCGTCACATCATCTACAAATCGGCCGACACCCCGTGGCGCCGCTCGCGCCGCAATCTCGGCCTGATGATGCGAGAGGGTCTGCTCAAGGAGAATATCGACGGCGAGGCGCTGATGTGGGCGCATAACAGACTGATTGCCCGTCGCGAGCAGCGCAAGATCCTGATGATGATCTCCGATGGCGCGCCGGTGGATGACTCGACGCTGTCCGTCAATCCGGGGAATTATTTGGAACGGCATCTGCGTGCCGTGATCGACCAAATTGAAACCCGTTCCCCGGTCGAACTTCTGGCAATCGGTATCGGCCATGATGTGACGCGCTACTACAGCCGCGCTGTGACCATCGTCGATGCCGACGAACTTGCTGGCGCGATGACAGAGCAACTCGCTGCCCTGTTCGAGGACAAGGCCGGCGCCGGCCGCCGGTCGCGTTAAACGTCGGTGGCGTTTGTCGCGACAAAATCCGCGACCGGGTCGGTGTCGGGTCTTCTTCCGTCGGCCCCTGCCTGTCGCTTCATTTCTTCCTCGATGTATTCCGTAATCGCATCCTCGATGGCCTTCCGCTCCTCCGGCGGCATTGCCTCCAGGCTCTCTTCGGTCAGACCGTTCGCTTCGAGATATTGAGCCCTGAGCTTTTCGGCGAGCGACATGTTCACCCACTCGGCGAACTGATCGCGCCGGTCTTGCACGAGCGGGTCAGCCGTATCGCCGTAAAGCCCACCCTCAGACGATTCGTCATAGATTAGATTGCTGTCTGGAGCTCCGCCGTTCTTCGCATATCCCTGCAGGACATCCTGGAACCAGGTGTCGAAATCGTTTGCGGTTGCAGGCTTGAAGGTGGGAGAGATGGCGGCGTTGCCCACCGCGTTGATGCTGGTCATGACGTGTTGTCCTGTTGCGTTTTGATCGCTGTCTGCGAATCTGCCCCTTCTGCCTTGTCCGTGGCTGGGCGTCGCCATGGGGCTTGACCACGCGTTGCCGCGCCCATCGAGTTGCCGTATGACACACGCTTGTCTTCTCAGCCGGATTGCCCCTTTGCCTTGCTTCGCACGCAGACTTCAGTTGTTCGCCTCGGCGTTTTTGCTCTCCTCCGCAAGTGTCGCCCAGGCTTTGCCGGTTCAGGTACATGCAACTCCGATCACCGTGTTTAGATCCGGTGTACCCGACAATCGTCTCGGTGCGCTGGAATTCGTCGGTGGTATGGAACTTTCTTCAGCGGAGCCGTTGTTCGGAGCCTGGTCCTCGATCCGATTTGTAGAAGGGAATAGTTATATTGGAGTGCTGGATACCGGCCACTGGTTCACCGGGACGGTCGTCCGTGACTCAGACGGGCGCATCTCCGGAATAGAAAATGCCGAAATTTCGCCCATGACGGACGCTGCAGGGCGCAGCAATCCCGGCAAAGCCAACATGGACGCCGAAAGCCTGGCGCTTCGAAAGGCGCAGGTTCTGGTCGGCTTCGAACAACGGCACCGGATCGACGTCTATCCGGCCGACAATCCTGTATCGAGCCGCCCCTTGCGGTCGCTGCAGCTTCCCTTCTCCATTCGCGAGTTGAGGGGTAATGGCGGGCTGGAGACGTTGGCGGTCGCCCCGAAGAGCAGTCCTCTGGCTGGCGCCCTGGTTGCTGTCGCCGAACGCAGCGTCGACGATGATGGGCATCTCTTCGCCGGCATCGTTGACGGTCCGATGAAGGGTGTGTTCAAGGTCGTTCGCCGCGACGAGTTCGATGTTACCGACGGTGCTTTCCTTCCGAATGGCGACCTCCTGTTGCTTGAGCGCCGCTTTTCGCTCGCAACCGGTGTCGGCATGCGTATTCGCCTTATCGACGGGAGAACGATCAGGCCGGGAGCCCTGGTCGATGGCGAGATTCTGCTGGAAGCCGATCTTCGCGACGAGATCGACAACATGGAAGGTATCGATGTCGTTAAGGACGCTGACGGTTCGATCCGCATCATCCTGGTATCCGATGACAACCATTCGATCCTGCAGCGTAATCTCATGCTCGAGTTCCGACTGCTCGAATGAGAAAAGGCCCGAGGCGGGCCTTTTCCAAATCTCATCGCTATCGTCGAAAGGTCAGGCCGCCTGGCTCGACGGCATCGGCTTCAGCGAGTTCATCAGCGCCCCATAGGGCAGCAACATCACCAGTCCGACGATCATCTTGACGGCGAAGTCACCGAGCGCCCATGACATCCAGCGCGGTGCCTCGGTTGCGAACACGCCGAGGATAGGGGCCCATTCGATCGCAAAGTCGTCATTAGCGCCGAGCATGACGAAGGCGGGCGCAAACGACAGCGAGAAGAAGATCACCGTATCGAGGATGGAACCAAAGACGGAACCGAGAAGCGGCGCCTTCCACCAGCTCAGTTGCCGAAGCCTGTTGAAGACTGAAACGTCGAGCAGCTGTCCGGCAAGATAGGCCGTTCCTGATGCAATCGCGATCCGTGGCGAGGAGGTTGCGAAGGACAACGTAACCCCGACGAGGAAGCCGACGAACACCACGCGTCTTGCGATCGAGGGGCCGAACTGGCGATTGGTCAGGTCGGTCACGAGGAAGGCAATCGGATAGGTGAAGGCGCCGTAGGTCAGCAGGTCGGCCAGGTTGATGCCGGCAAACATTGCGTCGACCGGATACTGGACGAGGACGTTCGAGGCGACCACGACGGCCGTCATCAGGATGCTGTAGGCGATAAAATAGCGGATCATCTGCATTTTTTTATCCTGGGTGATGCCACCAGTTGGAGGGATGGAGCTCAAAGCAAAAGGCTTGTCGGACCCGCGTCCGTCAAGCCTTTTTACAAAGAGCAGACTGTAATGCCGGTATCAGGCGGCTTCGGCCGTCTTCTTGGCGATCTGGCGACGCAGCAGGCGGGCGCGCATGCTGAGTTCGTTTTCCGAAGCCTTCAGGAGGAATGCGTCGAGGCCACCGCGATGTTCAACCGAACGCAGGGCAGCAGCAGAAACGCGCAGGCGGAAGCGCTGGCCGAGAACGTCGGAAATCAGGGTGACGTCGCAGAGGTTCGGCAGGAACCTGCGCTTGGTCTTGTTGTTGGCGTGGCTGACATTGTTGCCCGTCTGGACGCCCTTGCCGGTCAATTCGCAACTGCGGGACATGATGCACCTATTCTTCTTGTCTTGGATCGTCACGCCGGGCAAAGCCGGTTCCGCAATCCAACTCGTCTATTGGAAAGTTGCGGTTCTATAGTCAGACTGGCCGGGCCAGTCAAGCCATTCCAGGACCTTTCCCGCGCGATCCTGCGATTCATGCTATTTTCTTGCCAAAGTCTGGCGGAAGATAGAGGTCGGAAAGGCAAAGCGGAAGCGGTTCGTTTCCGCCACTCGGTACATCATGCTGCGGATCGCACTTACTCTCACTTTGGCAATGGCGGGGCTGTCGCCTGCCTTCGTGCAGGCGGAAGAGGTGCAGTCACGCACCGAATACAATATCTCGCTGGCCGGTATTCCGATTGCCAAGGCTTCTTTCCTGACGTTGCTTGCGGCCCGCGGCTACACGATCTCCGGCAGCTTCAGATCCTACGGCATCGTCAACCTCGTTACCGACATCTCGGCCGAGACCAGCGTCTCTGGCGTTGTCAGGAATGAGAACCTGCAAGCGACCTCCTACAGGCTTGTCTATCGCAAGGGCAAAAAAACCGAGACCTACAACGTCCGCTTCAACGACGGCGACGTTGTGTCGTCCGAGATAACGCCGAAGCCAAAGGCGCGGCCGAAGTCCTGGGTTCCAGTTACGGAAGCCCATCTCAAAGCGGTTCTCGATCCGTTGAGCAGCCTGATCATCGCGGAAGGGGAGGATGTCTGCCCTCGGACCCTACCGGTGTTCGACGGTGAAAGCCGGCTAGATCTGGTGCTTAGCGCCAAGGGTGTCAGGGAGTATTCGCAGGGTGAGGTGAAAGCCGACGCGGTGGTCTGTGGCGTTCGTTACATTCCACGCGCAGGCTTTCGAAAGGGCCGCAAGGACATCGAGTATCTTTCGAACGTCAAGGGCATGGAAATCTGGTTTGCAAAGGCCGGCACGCTCCCTTTATATGCCCCTGTCCGTGCCCGCATTCCGACCCAATACGGGCCGGTGGACGTCACAGCGGTACGGTTCGGCAGCTAGAGGGAAGAGGCAACTCTTCCGCTATATCGGGGGCAGGGCGTGCGTATCCAGGCGACGTTGATCGGTTTTTCGGCGATCCTCATGTGGTCATTTCTGGCGCTCTTCACCGCCGCTTCGGGTAGGATGCCACCTTTCCAGTTGTCCGCTGTCTGTTTCGCGATCGGCAGTCTTCCGGGGCTCGTAACCTTCGCCTTCCGACCGCAGCGGCTGCGCTTGCTGAAGCAGTCCGTGTCGGTCTGGTTTATCGGGGTCGCCGGTCTTTTCGGCTACCATTTTCTGTATTTCACGGCGTTGCGCAATGCGCCGGCGGCAGAAGCCGGCCTCATCGCCTATCTATGGCCATTGCTTATCGTCGTCGGTTCGGCTCTTCTTCCGGGCGAGCGGCTGCGCTGGTATCACGTGGCCGGAGCGATCGCTGGCCTCTGTGGTACGATGCTCATCATCGGCAAGAACGGCTTTGCCTTCGATCCGCGATATGCCTTTGGTTATGCCATGGCCTTCCTGTGCGCCTTCACCTGGTCGGGCTATTCGCTGCTGACGCGTCGTCACGAAGCAGTATCCACGGACGTGGTCACGGGTTTCTGCCTCGCGACATCCGTCTTGTCGCTCTTCTGCCATCTGCTTCTGGAAACGACGGTCTGGCCGGTTGCGGCTACGGAGTGGCTTGCCGTGGTCGGGCTCGGGCTCTTCCCTGTCGGTGCCGCCTTCTATGCCTGGGATTACGGCGTCAAGAACGGCGATATCCAGATTCTCGGCGCTGGCAGCTATGCGGCACCGCTGTTGTCGACGCTCATCCTCGTGATTTTCGGGTTCGCGCAAACCACGCTCACTCTTGCTTTGGCCTGTCTTCTGATCACCGGTGGCGCAGTGCTGGCAGCCCGTGACATGGTTCGGCGCAAGCCAGCCACGCAACAGGCTGAATGAGGTAGCGGGATGGGGGAAGGGATCCTGCTCTATGCCGCGATCGCCTTCGGTATCCTCTACCTGCCGCTCGTCGAGCGCGCCGCTTCACCGGTGCGCACCCTTCTCAAAACCTTGCCGGTGCTGCTGTTGGCCCTGTTCGCCTGGCGGTCCGCCGGACCTATCCTTCTGACCCTTGCACTTTTTCTTAGTGCTCTCGGCGATGCCTTTCTTGCGGGACCTGGAGAGCGGCGGTTCATCGCGGGACTTGTGTCCTTCCTGTTGGCTCACATGGCCTATGGTGGGCTCTTCGCTATCCTCGGTGTGCCGACCCAGATTCCTGATGATGCATGGCGGTTGGTCGCTCTTGCCGCCACGGTCGCGGCGGGCGGGATCATCCTCGGTTTTCTGTGGAGGCCGGCGGGATCGCTGGCGCCGGCCGTCGCATTTTACTGCCTTGCCATCTTCGGCATGACCGCACTGTCGCTTGCCATTCCCTCGCCGCTCGTTTTCCTCGCGGCGGTCATATTCGTCTCGTCCGACACGACACTCGCTATCCGCACGTTCGTACTTCCGCGCGGGCATCCCCTGCAGAAGCCGTTCGGCATCTATGTCTGGGTCAGCTATTTCCTGGCCCAGTTCACGCTGACGCTCGCTCTGCTAGATGCCACCTTCTGAGCCCGGCGCCCAACCGGGTGGTGCCATCTCGAAGGCAGCGAAATCGAAGCCGGGCGCCACGGTGCAGCCGACCAGGGTGTAGTCACCCAGCGGTTCCGCCGCCTGCCAGCTGCCCGCCGGAATGACCGCCTGCGGGCGTTCTCCGCGCAGGAGGTCGATGCCGAGAACGATGGTCTCGACCTGCTTTCCATCGTCGGAGCGATAGAGCGCCAGCGGCGAGCCGGAATAGAAGTGCCACACCTCGGCGGCGTCCTTCACCTTGTGCCAGTGGGAACGTTCGCCGCGCTTCAACAGGTAGTAGATCGCGGTGGAGTGGCCCCGACGCCCGCCATTCTTGTCGCGGAAGGTCTCGGCATACCAGCCGCCCTCTGGGTGAGGCTGCATACCAAGCGCCGTCACGATCTCCTCAGGCGTCATCGGAAATTGTCCTTCCGTCGGCGGATTTCCGCGAAAACTTCCTCGTCCGTCTTGCCCTCCATCAGGAGGTTTCGGCGGATGGCGGGATCGGAGACGCGCAGGAAGGGATTGGTTTCCTTCTCCAGTCCCATCATCGTCGGGATCGTGAAGCGGCCTTCACGTCTCGCGGCCTCGATTTCCTCCGCCCTGGCGCGCAGGCGGGCATTGTCCGGGTCGATCGCTACCGCAAAACGCGCATTGGAAAGCGTGTATTCGTGGCCGAAATAGACCGCTGTCTCGTCCGGAAGGGCGGCGAGCTTCTGAAGCGAGTGCCACATGTCGGCAGCTGGCCGTTCGAACAGTCGGCCACAGCCGAGCGCGAACAAGGTGTCGGCGGCAAACAGCAGCTTGCTGTCGGCGAAATGGTAGCAGATATGCCCCGCCGTATGGCCCGGCGTCTCGATGACATCGACCCGGCGGTCGCCGAAGTCGAAACTGTCGCCGTCGCCAACGGCATTGTCGAGACCGGGAATGGCGACCGCCTCATGTACCGGCCCGATGATCTCGCAGCCGTAGCGCTCCTTAAGTTCGAGGTTCGCTTCGACATGATCCGTATGGTGGTGTGTCGTCAGAATGTGGGTGATCTTCCAGCCGCGCCGTTCGGCGGCAGCGATGATCGGTCCGGTCTCGGGCGCATCGATGGAGGCGGTCAGTTTTGTTTCCGGACAGTGGACGAGAACACCGAAGTTGTCGCTCCGGCACAGGAAGACTTCGATCTCGAGGTTCTGCATGATAGTCCTTTCCTCTTGCCGTTAGAGGCCAAATGTAATGGCTGCGGACTTGAAGTCCACCCGCCTCCTGTTATCAATTGCGCCATGCATGTTGATATCGTTGAGCTCCGGCAGTTCTATCATTCGCTTCTCGGGCGGGTGGCGGAGCAGTCGATCGCGATGGCGTTGTCCTCACTCTGGGCCCGCCTGCCCGAGGAGCGTCTCGTTGGCCTCGGATATGCGGTTCCCTACCTCGATCGCTTCCGCGCCGATACCGAGCGGACCTTTGCTTTCATGCCGGCGGGGCAGGGTGCGGTGAACTGGCCGCCGGCGGAGGCTTCCGCGACCGCGCTCGTCTTCGACGAGGAGCTGCCCCTTCCCGATTCCGCCGTCGATCGGGTGCTCATGGTGCACTCGCTGGAGTTTGCCGAAAATCCGCGGGAGACGCTGAAAGAGATATGGCGGGTGCTGGCACCCGGCGGTCGCGTGGTGATCGTCGTGCCGAACCGCCGCGGCGTCTGGGCGCGCATGGAGTACACGCCCTTCGGTTCCGGTCGTCCCTATTCTCGGGGCCAGTTGACGGCGCTCCTGCGGGAGACGAACTTCACGCCGTCGGCCACGGCGGAGGCGCTGTTCTTCCCACCCTCAAAGATCAAGGCCGTTCTCAAGTTGCGTCGCGGCTTCGAGCGGATGGGGCGCATGTTTTGGCCGGTTTTTTCCGGTGTTATCGTCGTCGAGGCGCAAAAACGGCTCTATCAGGGGCTTCCGGTCGCCGTCCGATCCTCTCGGCGCGTCTTCGCGCCTGTGCTGGCGCCGCAGGGCGTTCCTTCCACGCGTCGTCTTCCCGAACCGGGCGCGACTTGATCTCACTCGACAAAAAGGGCGTTCCGGTCTAATCGACAGGACCGTTGCCGCCGGGACATTCCCGGCCTTTTTTCAGGGAAGTGAGTTCGATGAGCAGCGACGTTTTGAAGCCGGTTCCACGCAAGGGCATCCTCGATATCGCGGCCTATGTGCCTGGCAAGGAGCACGCGCCGGGAGTCGCCCGCGTCTTCAAGCTGTCTTCCAACGAGACTCCGCTCGGCGCCAGTCCGAAGGCTCTGGAGGCGTTCCGTCAGAGCGCCGGACATCTCGAACTCTATCCGGATGGCCAGGCCGTCGCCCTGCGCGAGGCGATCGCCGGCGTGCATGGCCTCAACAGCGCCAACATCCTTTGCGGCAACGGTTCGGACGAATTGCTCGGCCTGCTTTGCCACGTCTATCTCGGCCCCGGTGACGAGGGCATCATCACCGAGCACGGCTTTCTCGTCTACAAGATCCAGATCATGGGCTGCGGCGCAACCCCTGTCGTGGTCAAGGAGAAGGACTGCCGCGTCGATGTTGACGCCATCCTGGCGGCCGTGACGGAGAAGACGAAGATCGTCTTCATAGCCAACCCCGGCAACCCGACCGGTACCTACGTTCCCGTCAGCGACATCCGCCGGCTGCACGCCGGACTGCCGAAGGACGTCGTCCTCGTACTGGATGCCGCCTATGCCGAATATGTTTCGGCGAGCGATTATGAGGCAGGGATCGAACTCGTTTCGGGCAATCGCAATGTCGTCATGACTCGGACGTTCTCAAAAATCCATGGTCTCGCTGCACTTCGTATTGGCTGGATGTACGCGCCGCTGGAGATCGTCGATGCTGTGAACCGGGTGCGGGGACCGTTCAACCTCAACGCCCCGGCGATCGCCGCCGGCGCCGCGGCGATCCGCGACCAGGATTTCGTCGCCACCGCCATCCAATACAATAGCCTCTGGCTCGACAAACTTACCCACGCGTTCAAGACGATCGGGCTGAAGGTGACGCCCTCGGTCACGAATTTCCTGCTGATCCATTTCCCTGATGTCGACGGCAAGCGGGCCGATGATGCCGATGCGTTCCTGACGAGTCGCGGCTATATCCTCCGCGCGGTGAAGGGTTACGGCTTCGCCAACTCGCTCCGCATGACCATCGGGTCCGAGGAGGCCAATCGCGGCGTGATCGAGACGCTCGGTGAATTCATGGGGCGCGCCTGATGGCGGATGTACATTTCGACCGGATTGCACTGATCGGCATCGGCCTGATCGGCTCCTCCATTGCCCGGGACGTGAAGGGGCTGGGACTGGCGAAAGATGTGGTGATATCGACCCGCAGCGCCGAGACGTTGCGCCGGGCGGAGGAACTCGCCCTCGGCACCTCCTACGTATCCTCGCCCGCAGACTCGGTTCGGGATGCGGACCTGGTGATCGTGTCGGTGCCCGTCGGTGCGTCCGAGGACGTGGCGAAGCAGATGGCGCCGCATCTGAAGCCCGGCGCCATCGTCACCGATGTCGGCTCGACCAAGGCTTCCGTCATCGCCCAGATGCAGCCGCACATGCCGTCGAACGTGCACTTCATTCCCGGCCACCCGCTGGCCGGTACCGAGAAGTCCGGCCCGGATGCGGGCTTTGCCGGCCTGTTCCGTGGCCGCTGGTGCATCTTCACGCCATTGCCCGATACCGATCCGGCGGCTCTGTCGCGGCTGAAGGCGTTCTGGGAGGCGCTGGGGTCGCGTATCGACGAGATGGACCCGCAGCATCACGACAAGGTGCTGGCGATCGTCTCGCACCTTCCGCATATCATCGCCTACAACATCGTCGGTACGGCGGATGATCTGGAGGCGGTCACCCAGTCCGAGGTGATCAAGTATTCGGCCTCGGGTTTTCGCGACTTCACCCGTCTCGCGGCCTCCGATCCCACCATGTGGCGCGACGTCTGCCTGCACAACAAGGACGCGATTCTCGAAATGCTGGCGCGCTTTTCAGAGGATCTTGCCTATCTTCAAAGGGCGATCCGCTGGGGCGAAGGCGACAAGCTGTTCGATCTGTTTACGCGCACCCGCGACGTTCGCCGTTCGATCATTCAGGCCGGACAGGATGTCGACGCGCCGGACTTCGGTCGCCACGCGCTCGATACCAAGACCTGAGGTCAGAGGGGCGGAATCTCTCCTATCGGGAAAAGGCCAAGGGTAACCACGCCGTTGCGGATGCGGATGTCGGTCGCGCCGTTCTGATTGCCACCGAAGAGAGCGGTTAGCAGGTTCGAAGCCGTGTCGATCTCGCTTGCCGCATCCGGCATCACCGCCTTCAGCGTCTCGGCGAGCCCCGAAATACCTTCGAGCTCCACCCGCAGCTTCCCGTCGAGACGGCCGTCTTCGCCGACTTCAAGCGGTCCGCTCAACATCACGACGCGTCCTTCACCAAAGTCGAAAGTTACCCGCCGCAACTGCCCCTTTGTGCCATAAATGGCGCCGCCGGATTTGTCGTAATCCATCAGATCGGCGCGATCGGCGACGGTAAGGTCAATACTTGCGGAAAACGGGGGAAGGGTCAGTTGGCTGTCGCGGACCGCGATACGAATGTCACGGCCGATGGCCGCGTAATCAAGGTCTTCGCCGTTGCGGCGGATGTGCATTTCGGACGACGCTATCGCGACATCAAAAACCGGAACGTCGGGCGTCACAACAATGGCCCGAAGCCCCTGCGATTCGGCCGAACTTCGCTCCAGATACGCGGTACTGGTCACCACGCTGGAGCGCAGCATGTCCCATTGCAGCGAAACCCTCGTTCCATTGGTCGAACGGATTTCGCCGGGCCCGTCAAGCTCGGACACGATGTGCCCCGGCGCGTAGATCTGGGCGGCCGAGCGGAAATCGCCGAAGGAGGCGGAAATACCGTTACGATGGTCGTCGAAGGCGAGCTTTTCGCAGAACAGGCCAATTCGGAACGGGAAGCCCCGCAGCTCGCGGTTCTGACACTCAACCACGGCCCCCAGCGGATTCTGCTTTTCGAAGATGGTTTCTATGCGCTGTTCCAGCGTGGTTGCAGCCAGATGCCAGCCTCCGGTATAGACGATGCAGACCGCCACGACGGCCAGGCCGAGACGCAGTATCTTGCGGCTGGGCGGGGTGGTGGAAGGAGTCGAAGGGGCCATCAAGTGCTCCGGAACTGTCGGCAGGGCCGTCTTTAGTGATGCGGGATATGGACGAATTTTGGGTCTTTGGCTACGGCTCGCTGATGTGGAATCCGGGTTTCGACTACGAGGTCCGCAGTCAGGCGCGTGCTTTCGGGTTTCGTCGGTCGCTCTGTGTTCGCTCTTGGGTTCATCGTGGTACCGAACAGAAACCGGGGCTGGTGCTCGGGCTTGATCGTGGGGGATCCTGCCACGGCGTCGCCTTTCGGATTTCACCGGAACATTGGTTATCTACCGTGGACTATCTGCGGGAACGTGAACTGGTGACGAAAGTCTACGTCGAGCGTTTTGTTCCCATCCGGCTGTCCGGCGGTTCCACCGTTCGTGCGCTGACTTACGTCGTCGATCGCAGCCACAGGCAATATGCAGGTGCGATCACCGTGACGGAGGCGGCCGACGTAGTCCGAGACGCGATCGGTCGCTCTGGCCCCAACCACGTTTATGTCGAAAACACCGTCGCTCACCTGCGCGAGATGGGCATACGGGATCACTGGCTGGAAGAGGTGGCGAGTCGTGTCGCCGCCGTGTCGTCGGGGGTTACCGCGCCTTAGTGGCAACGTGTTGCAGCTCCGCGATGCGTGCCGCCGCGGCCGGCTGCAGTGGCAGCTCCGGGTTGTCGCGGGCTGTTTCGATCAGCAGGTCGTCACTGGCCTTTTCCAGTGTAGCAACCAGTTCCTCGAAAAAGGCATCGGGATCCTTTCCGGGAGCGATCGGCGGGAGAATACGAACCTTGAAGTGGCCGGGGTAGCGTATGAACTTGCGGCGTGGCCAGAACAGTCCCGGGTGCATGGCAACCGGCACCACCGGCACGTCGAGATCACGGTAGATGCGGGCAATGCCGTATTTGTAGATCGGCTCTGCTCCGGGCGGCCGGCGCGTACCTTCGGGATAGATGATCAACTGGCGACCGTTCGCCATCTCCTGCTTGGCGCGCTCCATGACGGCTGCCATCACCTTGCCGCGGGCGCCGCGGTTAACCGGGATCATCCGCTGCTTGGCGGCATACCATCCGAACAGCGGGATCCACATCAGTTCACGCTTCAGAATATAGACGGGATCGTCCAGCCAAGGCAGCAACGCGTAGGTGTCCCAGAATGACTGATGTTTTGGGGCAAGGATGTAGCCGCCCTTCGGGATATTCTCCAGGCCCTCGATCTCGAAGGTGGTTCCCACGATCTTTTCCATCAGCCAATGGCAGGATTTGGCCCATGCCTTTGGAATGCGAAACGCCTGCTTGCGCGACACCGCGAAATAATATGGCGACAGGACGATCATGCGGATGATCAGATTGGCGTAGAACGCAGTATTGAAGAGTATGGAACGCAGGACGATCATGGAACGGGCAGCCTCTGTCGGATGGCTGTGTGACTACACGATAAAATCCGCGATAGAAAGGCGTCAGTGATGCCGACCGCGTTTCCCGTCAGGGCTGCGAGGCAGGACCCTTGCCGTCAATCGTCCAGCCGGTGATGTCCCGAGCATAGGCGGCGACCATCTTTCCGTATTCGTAGACCAAGGTGCGCAACGCATCGGGATCTGAATACCAGTTGGCCTGCTTAAGGTCCGTGTTGACGACCGGATAGGGGATGAAGTCGGTATCTCGATTGATGCGGCGAAGCTCGTAGAGGCTGCGCGGCATGTGATAGTTGCTTGTCACCAGCAGCACCGAGCGGTAGCCCTTGTCGTGAATCCACCGGGTCGTCTCGCTGGCATTGCCGATCGTGTCCTGGGCTTCGTAACCCATGTCGACGCAGCATTCGAACAGTCCGGCAGAACTCTGCGTCATCCGCCGGATCTGCGTGCTGGTGGTCGACGGATTGACGCCGGAAATCAGTAGTCGCTTACCAGATCCGTGTTTGAGGAGGTCCACCGCCTGGTCGATCCGCTGGTAGCCGCCGGTCAGTACCACGATGGCCTCCGCTCGTGGATTTTCCGGCGGGATCAGAGTCGTGACCGAGTCGACGAAATAGAGAAAGCCGCCAAAGCCTGCAGCGACCATGAGCAGGCACACGTAGCCGGCATAACGCAGCGCACGGCGCACCGGGCTTCTGCGGCCGTTAAAATAGTCGCCGAGACGGTGATATCCCGGCGATCGCGAATCGTCTGTCTTGCTCGTCCGGCCCATGGTCATGATCACGTGCATAGCGGCCTTTTATTGCGCCGAACAGGCGGCTTTAAGGCGAATCACAGCTCCCCCGTCAGTCGCCAGCAAGAGGATCGGTCCTGGCCGGATCCGACCTGATGAGGTCGATTTCGTCGATCGTCCGTAGCACCGTCAACCGCACGGTCAAGGTCGTCAGCAGCGCGATGATGATCATCGTCGCGAAGATACCTGCATAGCCGAGAAGGCCGATGCTAAACGTGCCGAACAGCGCCGTCGCCTGATCGCTCTGCGGAGTGGCGAGGCTCCGGCTCTGCCAGAAGCCGGCAGCCGCGAAGACACATGCCGCCGCAAATCCGCCGGCGGCTGCACCTTTCAGGCTGATTTTCAGGAAGTGCCGCTGGAATTCGCGCGCCACGAACCGGCTTTCGGCGCCGACGAAATGCAGCACCTCCACGATGTGCCGGTTGCCTGACATCGCGCCCCTGGTCGCGAAAACGACCGTCAGCACCATTGCGGTAAAGACCAGGATCAGAACACCGAAGCCGATCAGCACCGTCGTTCGGGCCATGGCGACGAGGCGATTGACCCATGTCCGGTGGTCGTCGAGGAAGGCTTGCGGCACCTCGTTGCGTAACAGGGCGCGCATGGCCTCGAAGTCCGGAGGATTCGATTCGTCGATCGTGATGATGACGAGCCTCGGAACCGGCAGGTCTTCCAGATTCAGTCCGGTACCCAGCCATGGTTCGAGAAGTCGAGCCGTCGCGTCATCGTCCATGATGCGGCCGTCACGAGTGCCGACGAAGCTCAGAGCCAGATCTTTGGCCCGCACGAGAGCCCGGTTCATGTCCAGGCCATCTTCCGGCTTGATCTGGATCGTGATCTCGCGCGCGATCTGGCTCTGCCAGCCGGCGGCGGTGGCGCGCACCATGGAGACTGCGCCGAATGTCAGGCAGGCAAGGAAGGCCATGATGGCGATGACCACCATCAGGGCATTGCCCTGGATGTTCGTGGGCGGAAGGATAGGCGCGGTCGGCCGCAGGCGCATCTCCGGTCGACGCGCAGGCGCGGTGGCGGGCTGCTGCTGACGCTTGGAGGCCGCTTTAATCATAGATGTCTAGCCGCCCTTCGGAGAGAATCATCCGGCGCGCATCCACCTGGTCCATAAGCCCCAGATCATGGGTGGCGATCACCACGGCTGTACCGAGACGGTTGAGCTCGAGAAACAGGCTTAGAAGGCGTCTGGCCATCGGCGGGTCTACATTCCCGGTCGGCTCGTCGGCGAGAAGGATTTCGGGTCGGTCGATCAGGGCTCTGGCGATCGCCACACGCTGCTTTTCGCCGCCGGAGAGTACCGGGGGAAGCACGTTGATCCGCTCGCCAAGGCCGACCCATTTCAGGAGCTCGATCACATCCTGCTTGTAGCTGGTTTCCTCCTTCCCACGAACCCGTAGCGGCAGCGCAACGTTCTCATAAGTGGTGAGGTGCTCGAGAAGCTGGAAATCCTGAAAGACGATGCCGATCCGGCGACGCAGCATCGGCAATTCATCACGCGGAATCTTAGCGATGTCTCGGCCGAAGCTGCGGATCAACCCGCGCGTCGGTTTCAGCGACATGAAGAGTAGGCGCAGCAACGTCGTCTTTCCCGCTCCGGACGGTCCCGTCAGAAACTGGAAGGACCTGTTCGGAATGTCGAATGTCAGATCCCGGAGAATTTCCGGTCCCATTCCGTAGCGCAGGCCGACGTTTTCGAAATGGATCAACACGGGTATCCAGTGAAAGAGCGGGGACGAGGCGACTTGTTAACGATGCCGGTTAACGGACGGTAAACACCGGATCCGAGAGGGCTCCCGAAGCACCTCTTTGCGAAGCATTAACCATTTAAATTTACGACTGGGAAGGATTCGATTCAATGCCAAGTTTTCGTGAGACCCGGCGGTCCGCGAGGGGACAGGTGCATCATGAGCGCGTTCCGCTTTCGACAGACGATAGAAGAATCGGACGCGGACCTGCTGCCGCCGGAGCGCAGGCCGTCCTATCCTTCCCGTCGCTTCCCGACGGCTTCCGACATCGTGGACGCGGAATTCATCACCGTCGTTGAGGCTCCGAGACGGTCCTTCGACGCGAGACGGTTCAACGACAATCGCCGGAGCGCAAAGCCCGAGACAGCGGGCGCCGGTCCGGTTGGCAGCCTTGCTTCGGTGGAGCGGTTTCTCGCACGGCTGACGCCGCGCGACTTCGCCACGCTGGTCGGCGCCATCTTTCTCTTCGTCTTCATACTCGCCGGCATGCTGGCTACCGGCTCATTGGGTCCGGCTCCACAGCCCGTATCTCTTGATCTCACCCACGTCTCCCTGACGCCCAGGGACGCCGACGGCATGCGGCTGTTGCAGGTCAATGCGATTATCGAAAACCGCGCGGACGAAATGCAAGCGGTCCCGCCGGTTCGTGCCGACCTCGTGCTCGACGGCAGCATCGTTTCGAGCGTCGTGATCCATCCGCCCGTGACAAGTCTCCCCGGCGGACACAGCAGGGGATTGGAGGCCAAGCTGCAGCATCCCGGTGGAAAAACGCCGCAATTACAGCTTTCTTTCATGGACGAGGCTGTCGCCGCCTTCTGAGTGTGATAGTCGCGGTCACCGACGCCGTGGCCAGCCGTGGCCCGCCAACCAGCAGGGAATGCCGTATGCCCACTGTCCGAGGAAAGATCATCGAGCCGCTTTACACCGCGCGGCAGATCGACGAGCGCAATCACCAGATGGCGGCGGAGATTGCCAAGCAGCCGAACAAGGACCTCCTGGTCATCGCGATCCTCAAGGGCTCGTTCATTTTCGCGGCTGACCTGATCCGCGCGCTCCACGATGTCGGCCTGGCTCCGGAGGTCGAATTCATCACGCTATCCTCCTATGGCACGGGAACGGTTTCGCAAGGGGTGAGGATCGTCAAGGATATCGACAGCGACGTGAAGGGACGCAGTGTCCTGCTGATTGATGATATCCTTGAATCTGGCCGCACACTGAAGTTCGCCAAGGAGCTTCTCTACGAACGCGGTGCCTCCGATGTTTCCATTGCCGTGCTGCTCGACAAGCGCGTGAAGCGCAAGGAAAACCTCGAGGCTGACTTCGTCGGCTTCGAATGCCCGGACTACTTCGTCGTGGGTTATGGCATGGATGTGGCTTATGCGTTCCGCGAGCTGCCGTTCGTCGGCGTGGTTACGGGCGATTCGTCGGCAGATACGTAAAATCCGACACATCCTGTTAACCATTGCCGATACCTCCAAGTCGAAATTTACTTCTCGACAAGGAAAGTCTGGTGATTTGCTCCCATCATAAGAACAGACGGGAGTGCATCGGATGGCCAGGATTCTCATCACCGAAGACGAAGATTCCCTTCGCATGTTCGTTGCCCGCGCGCTGCGCATGGATGGTCACGAAACCCACGAAGCGGCCGACGGTGCCGCCGGTCTGGAAAAACTCGGGGAAGGGTCTTTCGACCTCCTTCTGTCCGATATCCGGATGCCGGTGATGGATGGTATCGAGCTCGCGCATCGCGCTGCGGCGGATTACCCGGATATGAAAATCCTGCTGATGACCGGCTATGCCGAGCAAAGGGAGCGGGCCGAGGATCTGATGACGAAAGTGGTCGACGTCGTCTCCAAACCCTTTGCGCTGCCTGATATCCGCAAAGCCGTGGCACAGGCACTGTCGTCCTGACGGACCATTGTTCAGCAGCTCCTTATTGCTGAATATCGAGCAGGCGTTCCAGGTAGCGCCGTTCCTCGACACGGCCGCTGTTTTCCTCGAGCTTGCGACGGATCGCCTCGAGGATTTCGCGCGCGCGCTGGACGTCGATCTCGTCTGGAACCCTGACATTCTCGCCGAAGTCCGGCCCGGAGGTGGCACGGGGGCGGCCGAGCGGATCGCGGCCATTCTGGTTGCCCTGTCCGGTCATGCCCTGCTGCTGGCCCTGTCCTTGTCCCTGCTGTCCGCGCATGGCCTGCATCATCTGGTTCATCATGTCGCGGGCGCCCTGGCGTAGCGCCTCCAGCGCCTTGCCCTGTCCCTCGACCGCGCGTTCGCCCTGGCTCCTGCCCAGCGCGTCGCCGGCGCCGCGCATCTGGCTTTCCGCCTCGGCGAAGTTGTTGCCCGGCTGAATTCCCATGCCCTTGAGGCCCTCTTGCAATTCCTGCAACTGTTCGCCAAGTGCCTGCTGCTGTTGCTGCAGGTTTTTGAGAGCCTCGCGCAACTGTTCTGCAGTCATCTGGTCAGTTGACTGTTGCTGGTCGGGGGATTGTCCGTTTTCGCCCGTTTCCGGATCGCCGCGCTGCATGCGGTCTCGCAGGGCCTGGTCCAGCTGAAAGGTCTGGTCCATCAGTCGCTGCTGTTGTTGCATCAGTTCGCCTAGCTTGTCGATCTGCTGGCGCATCTGGCTGTTTTCCTGCTGGTTACCCTGCTGCGGGCGACCGGCCTGGAGATTGTTCATCATGCGCTGCAGTTCCGACAGCATCTGCTGGGCTGCATCCCGGTTGCCTGACCTCGCGAGGTTCTCGATCTGGTCTAGCAAGTTGTTCAAGTCCTGGGCCCGCAACATGTTTTGCGGCTGCTGCTGGTTGTCGGCCATGTTGCCCTGTTGCTGCTGCGCAAGGGCCTGCATGAACTCCTGCATCGCGGCGCGAAGCTCGTCCATCAACCGCTTGATCTCCTCGTCGGGGGCATTGCGGTCCAGTGCGTCGGCGAGCGCCTGTTGCGCATCGCGCAGGCGGCGTTCGGCCAGCGACAGGTTGCCGTCCTCTATGCCGAGCGCGATCTCCCAGAGGTAGTCCGCGGTCTCCCTCATCGCCTCCGGGGACTGGGCCTGCTTCATCCGAAAGCGGGCCGATTCGATCAAGAGATAGTGGGAGAGATTTGGAATGGTTTCGTCGGCACGGATTGTGAGTGCCTCATTCAGCGCGATCGCCTCAGGCATCTTGCGTGTGTCGAGAGCAAAGACCTGCCGCTGTTCCGCGACGGCGGCAGCCAGCAGCTGGCTAAAGTTTCGGCTTGGCAGAACCATTTCGTGTGGCTGGCTGCGACCCTCCTGTCCGGCGCCGTCTCGGGCGACGAGCGTGATACGCACGCGTTTGCCGGCCATCGGATGCTCTGTCAGGTTCCGGCTCGAGACACCCTTGCTCTCGCGCGCATTATGGCGCGGCAGGTCGAGCTTGTATTCCGGTGGCGGGTAGAGCGGAGTTGCTTCCGCGTCGACGTCGCCCGCCGGCTCAATGATCGCGTGTGCCTGTTGCAGCCCGTAATCGTCGCGGGCGATGAAGGCGATCTCCAGTGCGCCGTTGACGGCACGGCGCGGCATACCGTCGAAAGCGATTTCAGGCGCCTTGTCGGGGACGACCCCGATCTGCCACTGACGGTCGGCAGCCTGCAGGACGCCGCCCGTTTCGATCTTGTAATTAAAGGTGCGGGCCGCCTGGGTCGCCGCGGCCGGAGCAGGTGTCGGGGGAACAGGTGCTGATCCCGCTTCCTGAGCCGCATCTGCTCCTTCTGCGGAAATATCGATCGGTTCCGCTCCATCGCCGAGGAAGCGCACCTGTTCCTCGCCATTGCCGCCGCTGATTCGGACGGTGACCTGCGAGAACTGCGGAACGCTGCCAAGGGCTGCTTCGGCGGAATTCTGACCTGTCAGGAAGACGGGCGCGCGGTTCGTGTAGGACGGTGGCGTGATCCAGGCATCAATGCGGGTCGCTGGAATCTCGCTGACGGTGCCGTCGAGGCGGAAGGCGTCGCGGACGGAGCCCGCTCCGTTTGAACCGGAATAGGCAAAGGCGGTCACAATCAGGAGCGCGGGGATGGTCCGGAGCGCGAACCTGTCAAAGCGGGCGATATCCGGCTGCGGTAGTCCGGCGTCGAGTGCCGCGATCCGCTCGGCCATTCGGCGCTGATGTTCTTCCCAGAGCGCTCTGGCAAATGGCGTTTCGAATGCCGGTTCATCCTCCTGCACCGCGACCGGCTGGTGCGGCAGGAGGTTGCGTTCTTCCAAAAGGCGGTCCGCGTCTTCGGCATCCGGCCAGCGAAGTCGCGCGAATGGCAGCAGCGATGCGATGAAGCCGAAGACCAGCAGGAACAGCAGCGCAAAGCGGAACACGTCCGGCAACATGCGGAACACGCCGAACCACGCCAGCGACACGAAGACGGCGGCAAGGCCCGCAGGCAAGAGGATCAGCGGCAGAAGGCGTTCGGTGAAGAGAACGAGCCGGGCGAACGAGCGTTTCACGGCCACGCGGCGCGCAAGCCGTGCGTCGTTGCGGAAAGCGCCTTTTCTGCTGGCAGAACGGCCTGGTGCATTCATCATCAGGTCTCCCGTCGAGGCGTGGTGTCGCGGGAATCAGGGCGCGAGCGTTCCTCTACTGGTGTAGAAGATAACATTCTTTGTGGCGAAGACGAGGGTGCCAACAGGAGCGTGCGCGCTTTTCCGACCATTTCGCCGAAAAGTGATTGGCTTGTTCAGCCGAGCCAGTCGGGCACGGAATCGAGCGCGATCAGGTCATCATAGCTCTGCCGAGGACGAACCACATGGAATTCGTTTTCCTTCACAAGAACTTCCGGGATCAGCAGGCGCGTATTGTAGGTGCCGGCCTGTACCGCGCCGTAGGCGCCCGCTGAACCTACCGCCAGAAGGTCGCCTGGCTTCGGCATGGCCATCTCGCGGTCGAGCGCCAGATAGTCGCCGGTCTCGCAGACGGGTCCGACCACATCGGCACGGATGCGCGGTGCGCTGGCCGCCGAGATGACCACGGGGCGGATTTCGTGATGGGCCTCGTAGAGGGTGGGGCGGATCAAATCGTTCATCGCCGCGTCGACGATGACGAAGGTCTTCTCTCCGCCGTCCTTCACGTAGATGACTTCCGTCACCAGGATACCGGCATTGCCGACGATCAGCCGGCCGGGCTCGGTCACGATACGGCAATTCAGACTGGCAAGCTGGTCCTTGACGATCGTTGCGTAGGCATCCGGTTCCGGCGGCGGGTTGTTGTCGTCCTTGTAGGGGATGCCAAGGCCCCCGCCGACATCGACATGGTCAATGCCGTGACCATCGGCGCGCAAGGTCTCGACGAGTTCGCGCAACAAGCGGAAGGCATCCTCGAACGGCTGAAGCTCGGTGATCTGGCTGCCGATATGCATGTCGATGCCGGTGACCTTGATGCCGGGCAGGGTGGCGGCACGAGCGTAGACGGCGCGGGCGCGCTCGTAGGAAATGCCGAACTTGTTTTCCTTCTTGCCTGTCGAGATTTTCGCGTGCGTCTTAGCGTCGACGTCCGGATTGATACGGAAGGAGACGTGCGCTTCCTTGCCAAGTTTCTGGGCTCGTGTGCTCAGAACTTCAAGCTCGGGCTCGGACTCGACGTTGAAACAGTAGATGCCGGCATCCAGCGCGACATCCATTTCCCGAACCGTCTTGCCGACGCCGGAGAACATGATGCGGCTGGCCGGAATGCCGGCCGCCAGCGCCCGGCGAAGCTCGCCTTCGGAGACAACGTCGACACCGGCGCCGAGGCGCGCGAGCGTTTTCAGCACCGCCTGGTTGGAATTGGCCTTCATCGCATAGCAGACCATGGCATCGACGCCGTCGAAGGCCCTGGAAAAAACCTTGTAGTGTCGTTCGAGCGTCGCCGTCGAGTAGACGTAGAAGGGTGTCCCGACCGCCTTGGCAATCTGGGGCACGGCAACGCCCTCCGCGTAGAGGATGCCGTCGCGATATTCGAAATGGTTCACGTGAGTGGCCTGTCAGAGAAGCGGATCGAGGACGAACGGGTCGTCGGGTACCTGTTGCTTGCTGGGCGTTGACAGCTTGTTCTGCTGTTCCACCGGCATGCTCGGCGGATCCAGGTCGCCCTTGCGTCCGCATCCTGCCAGCACCAAGGGAGCGGCGGTGAGAACGAGTGTCACCACGAACATGCGTCGGAAGGTCTTCGTCATGATCCAGCCCAAAGGAATTCGATGTCTAGCCTGTAGCGGAAAACCGGTGCCTTGTGCACCCCAATTCGCGTGATGGAACAGGCCGTCGAAGTGATCAATTGCGCGCACGCCACCAGGCGATCTGTTTCCTCACCTCGCTCGGCGCGGTGCCGCCGAAACTCTTGCGGCTGGCGACCGAGGCCTCCACCGTCAGGACGTCGAAGATTCCTGCCGTGATCGCGGGATTGATTTGCTGCAGTTCTTCGAGCGACAGTTCGGCAAGATCGCAACCCTTCTTCTCGGCCAGCGCCACGGCATGGCCGGTTGCATGGTGAGCGTCACGGAACGGCAGTCCTGCCTCGCGTACCAGCCAGTCAGCAAGGTCAGTGGCGGTCGAATAACCGGACCCGGCTGCGGCCTTCATCTTGTCTGTGCGGATCGTCATGTCGGTGACCATGCCGGTCATCGCCGCGATTGCCAGCTCGAGGCTTTCGGCCGCGTCGAAGACCTGCTCCTTGTCTTCCTGCATGTCCTTGGAATAGGCGAGCGGCAGGCCCTTCATCACCGTCAGAAGCGCAATCAGCGAACCGTTGATGCGGCCCGTCTTGGCGCGCACCAGCTCGGCGGCATCAGGATTCTTCTTCTGCGGCATGATCGATGAGCCGGTCGAAAACGCATCGGAGAGGCGGATGAAGCCGAATTGTGGGGTCGACCAGATGACGATTTCTTCGGCGAGGCGCGACAGGTGCGTGGCGCAAATCGAGGCGATCGACAGGAATTCCAGCGCGAAGTCGCGGTCGGAGACGGTATCGATCGAGTTGCGGGTCGGCTCGCGGAAGCCGAGTGCGGCGGCCGTCATATGGCGGTCGATCGGGAAGCCGGTGCCGGCGAGTGCCGCAGCGCCGATCGGGCTCTCGTCCAAATGCTCGATTGCATGGCGCACGCGCTGCCGGTCGCGGCCGAACATCTCGACATAGGCCATGCAATGATGACCGAAGGTCACCGGCTGGGCGGTCTGGAGATGGGTAAAGCCAGGCATAACGGTTTCGGCATGTTCTTCCGCACGGTCAAGAAAAGCGGCGATCAGGCCAGTGAGAGCAACTTCTGTCTTCTGCAGTTCTTCCTTCACCCAAAGGCGGAAATCGAGCGCAACCTGGTCGTTGCGCGAGCGGGCGGTGTGCAGGCGGCCGGCGGCGGGGCCGATCAGGTCGGCCAGACGCGCCTCGACGTTCATGTGGATATCCTCGAGCTTGCGCGAGAACTGAAACGTGCCGCCCTCGATCTCTGACAGGATCGTGTTCAGGCCGTGAAGGATCTTGTCTTTATCTTCGCCCGAGATGATGCCTTGGTGCGCCAGCATGGTCGCATGCGCCATCGAGCCGCGGATGTCTTGGGCGTAAAGCTTCTTGTCGAAACCGATGGAGGCATTTATCTCCTCCATGATCGCGGACGGCCCCGACGCGAAGCGGCCGCCCCACATCTGGTTTGAGGATTTTCCGTCCTTGGTTCCGTCAGCCATGTGATGCCCCTGGAGACTTGAATGACCCAAAAGAGACCCTTCGGACTTCCTTCGGCCAGACTGGTTGCGATTGCAGCGGTTGCCGGCATCCTGGCCGGCGGGGTTGCGGTATACGTGAAGCAGGCGGGGTCTGGCAATGCCGTCGCGTCCGCTGATGCCGCCGCTTGCGCGGGCTCTGTCGAACGGGCGCAAGCACTGTCGCCCGCCATCCGCGGTGAGGTTGCCGCACTCGTGCCTGTCGACGAGCCGCGAAAGATCGCCAACCTGGCCTTCAAGGACGCATCAGGCGCCGATACCTCCCTTGCCGCTTTCGCCGGCAAACCGCTCCTGATCAATCTCTGGGCGACCTGGTGCGTGCCATGCCGGGAGGAAATGCCGGCGCTCAATAATCTGCAGAAGGCGATGGGCGGGGAGGATTTCCAGGTTCTGGCGATCAACATCGATACGCCCAATGCCGGCGACAAGCCGAAAGCTTTCCTGGAGGAAATTGGTGTCGACAGCCTCGGCCTCTACCGGGACTCCAGTATGGGCGTCTTCAACTCCATGAAGAAGGAAGGCCTGGCTTTCGGCCTGCCGGTGACCGTTCTCGTCGATGAGAAGGGTTGTCTGCTCGGTTCGATGAACGGCCCGGCCGCCTGGGATAGCGACGACGCCAAGGCGCTGGTGACGGCCGCGGTGTCGCCGCCGACTACCTGATGCTCTCTCAGCCGGCGGCGTAGATGCGTGGCTGATCGACCACGAGGAATCCGCGCTCCTCGCGACGGTGCGGAAACTGCGCCGACGCGTCGAACTCCACCATTTGACCGCCTTCCGTCGTCGCGATGACGCGGCGCGAGCCGGGGCGGTCAAGAACGCGGAGGATGCGGGCGGAGATGCCGCTGCCTCTCTCGTCTGTCCAGCGCACATCGGTCGGGCGGAACAGTACTTCCGCCGGACCGTCGGAAAGTCCGGGAGCCTCATAGGCGAAGCCCTCGACCTCGGCCTTGCCTGAGCGAACCTGCGCCTTCAGGCTGTTGGCATCGCCCAGGAAGCGCATCACGAAGGCATTGTCGGGCGAGCGGCAGACCGCTTCCGGCGTACCCTGTTGAACGATCTTACCCTTGTCAAGGATCACGACACGGTCGGCGAGATCGAGCGCTTCCTCCTGGTCGTGGGTGACGAAAAGCGTAGTGATGCCGAGTTCGTCGTGGATCGTGCGGAGCCAGCGGCGCAGGTCGCGGCGGACATTGGCGTCGAGCGCGCCGAAGGGTTCGTCGAGCAGCAGCACCTTCGGATCGACGGCCAGCGCGCGGGCGAGCGCGACGCGCTGGCGCTGGCCTCCCGATATCTGCGCCGGAAAGCGTTCGCCCAGTCCGGACAACTGCACCAGGGCCAAGAGTTCGTCGACCCGCCGGTCGATTTCGGCCGGCGAGCGCTTGCGCTTGGAAACCTTCATGCCGAAAGCGATGTTCTCGGCGACCGTCATATGCGGGAACAGCGCATAGTGCTGGAAGACGAAACCCACGCCGCGATCACGGACCGGAATGTTCGTCGCATCCTCGTCTCCAAAATAGATATGTCCGCCATCGGCGAATTCGAGACCCGCGACCATGCGCAGGATGGTCGTCTTGCCGGAGCCGGACGGGCCGAGGAGCGCCACCAGTTCGCCGCTCTCGATATCTAGCGATACGCCATGCACGGCGCGGAACGTATCGAAGGTCTTGACGACCGAGTCGAGCTTGATTTTCACGAATGGACCTCCGAAGTAGTCGGTGTGCCGGCCAGTGTCGTCGGCCGGCTGCGGCGGCCTGCGCCCTGGCGTTCGAGCAGGACCTTGGCGACGAGCGTGACGAGGGCGAGCAAAGCAAGGATCGAAGCGGCGGCAAAGGCGCCGACGGCATTGTAATCCTGGTAGAGCAGTTCGATATGCAACGGCAGCGTATTGGTCTGGCCACGAATATTGCCGGAGACGATCGACACGGCGCCGAACTCGCCCATCACACGGGCGTTGCACAGCACCACGCCATACAGCAGAGCCCATTTGATATTGGGCAGCGTAACCGACATGAAGGTACGAAAGCCACTCGCGCCCAGCGAGGTGGCAGCCTCTTCCAGATCACGGCCCTGCGCCTGCATTAGCGGGATCAACTCGCGCGCCACGAACGGTGCGGTGACGAACATGCTGGCGAGCACGATTCCTGGAAGGGCAAACATGATCTTCAATTCAATGGAATCGAGCGTCGGTCCGAACAGGCCTTGAAGGCCATAGACGAAGAGGTAGCAGACGCCGGCGACAACCGGCGATACCGAGAAGGGGATCTCGATAACGATGGTCAGAAGCCGCTTGCCGGGAAAGTCATGCTTGGTGATCGCCCAGGCGGCAGCGACCCCGAAGAGGGTGTTCACGGGCACGGCAATTGCCGCCGTGATCACAGTCAGCATCACGGCATGACGTGTGTCCGGTTCGCTGATGCTCTCCAGGAAGTAAGGAATGCCGCGCGAGAAAGCCTCGGCGCCGATCACCACCATCGGCGCAATGACGACAAAGGCGACGAGCAAAAGTACGATGGCAAGCAGCGAGTACTTGAAGATGGGCGCGTCTCCGACGCGGGGCGGACGGCGGTGGCTCGATTGGCTCATGGGCGTCAGCCTTTCACCGTGTAGCGCAGGGCGCGTGCCTGCAGAATATTGGTCACGGCCAGCATCACGAAGGCGGCGATCAGCATGACCGAGGCGATCGCGGCGGCGGCCGGATAGTCGTATTCCTCCAGCCGGATGAAGGCGAGGAGGGCGGTGATCTCGGTCTCGAACGGCTGGTTGCCGGCGATGAAGATGATCGCGCCGAATTCCCCGAGGCTGCGGGCGAATGCGAGCGAGGTGCCGGCCAAGAGCGCGGGCGCCAGCAGCGGCAGAATGACCCGGCGGAAGATTGACCAGTCGCCGGCGCTCAGCGTCTGGCCCGCTTCCTCGAGCGCGGGATCAAGCTCTTCGAGTACCGGCTGCACGGTGCGAACGATAAAGGGCAGGCTGGTGAACGCCATGGCGACCATGATGCCGAGCGGGGTATAGGCAACCTTCACGCCGATCTGCGACAGGACCGAGCCGAACCACCCGTTGGTTGCGAACAGCGTCGTCAGGGAGATCCCGGCCACTGCTGTTGGCAGCGCGAAGGGCAGGTCGACAAGCGCATCAATGATCCGGCGGCCGGGGAAACGGTAACGCACCAGAACCCATGCGAGCGCGAGCCCGAAAACGAGATTGAAGAGCGTCGCCACCAAGGCGGAGCCGACCGTCACCATGTAGCTCGCGACGGCCCGCTCGGAGGAGACGATGCGCCAGTAGTCGACCGGTCCGAGGCTGGCCGCCTTGAAGATCAGCGCGGCGAGCGGCAGCATGATGATGATCGCGGCATAGACCAGCGTGATCCCGAGGGACAGCCGGAAGCCTGGCAATACGCGCCGTGTCAACGTCGTCATCCTTTCATGAGAAAACCGGCGGAACGTCCGCCGGTCCGTCAGCCTTTTCACAGCTGCCCTTAGCGGCTGCCGTAGATGCCGTCGAGAATCCCACCTTCGGCAAAATGCTCCTGGGAGACCTTGCTCCAGCCGCCGAACACGTCCTCGACCGTCACGAGACGCACGTCCGGGAACTCGTCCTTGTACTTGGCGGCGACCGCCTCGTCATGAACGCGATGTCCGAATTCGGCGGCGACGGTCTGGCCTTCCGGCGTGTAGAGGAAGTCGAGATATGTCTTCGCCAGGTCCTGACTGCCCTTCTTCTCGGCGACCTTGTCGACGATGGCGACCGGGAATTCGGCCAGAAGGCTGACGGAGGGGACCACCTGCTCGTAATTATCCTCGCCGTATTGCTTGGCGATCGACTTGGTCTCGGCTTCAAAGGTGATGATGACGTCACCGATCTCGCGCTCGACAAAGGTCGTCGTCGCGGCGCGACCGCCGGTGTCGAAAACGGGAACGTTGTCGAAGATCTTGTCGACGAATTCCGTAACCTTGGCCTCGTCGCCGCCGAACTTCTCCTTCGCGTAGGCTGTGGCCGCGAGATAGGTATAGCGGGCATTGCCTGATGTCTTCGGGTTCGGGAAGATCACCTTCACGTCATCACGGGCAAGATCGTCCCAGTCCTCGATGCCCTTCGGGTTGCCGGCGCGCACGAGGAAGGACGGGAAGGAATAGAAGGGCGAGGCATTGTTCGGGAATTCGCTCTGCCAGTCTTCGGAAACGAAGCCGTTCTTCACCAGGAATTCGATGTCGGTGACCTGGTTGAAGGTCACGACATCAGCCTCGAGACCCTCGACGATCGCGCGGGCCTGCTTGGAGGTGCCGCCATGCGACTGGTCGATGGTGATGCCCGGATTGACCTTGATGAACGCTTCGTTCTCCGCCTCGAACAGCTCGCGGGCGATGTCGTAGGAGGCGTTCAGAAGCTTGTCGGCGGCAGCGGCCTGCAGCGGAACGGTAAAGGCGGCAAGTGCTGCGGTGACGAGGAGGAGGCGTTTCATGCGGATGCTCCGGAATGCGGGGGCCAGTATCGAGCCTGCAAACTAGAGCGTCATCCGTGCGCTTCCGAGGAATGACAGACCAATGATCCATGAACGCAGCAAAAATCTTTGCGCGGTAAGAGGTTTGTCCGGAATGCGCGCGGGTCCGCTCAGCGGGTGGGGACGGGCACTTCGCCGCGATAGTCGTAGAAGCCGCGGCCGGACTTGCGGCCAAGCCAGCCGGCCTCGACATACTTTACCAGCAGCGGACAGGGGCGATACTTCGAGTCGGACAGGCCGTCATGCAACACCTGCATGATCGAGAGACAGGTATCGAGACCGATGAAATCGGCGAGCTGCAGCGGGCCCATCGGATGGTTGGCACCGAGCTTCATGGCGGTGTCGATCGCCTCGACCGAGCCAACGCCCTCATAGAGCGTGTAGATCGCCTCGTTGATCATCGGCAGCAGGATGCGGTTGACGATGAAGGCGGGGAAATCTTCCGCGACCGTGATGGTCTTGTCGAGCGAGGCAACGAAAGTCTTGGCGGTCGCGAAGGTCAGTTCCTCGGTGGCGATGCCACGTACGAGTTCGACCAGCTTCATCACCGGTACCGGGTTCATGAAGTGAATGCCCATGAAACGCTCGGGACGGTCGGTTGATGCGGCAAGGCGGGTGATCGACAGCGACGATGTATTGGTGGCAAGCAGCGCTTCCGGCTTCAGGACCGGGCAAACCTGCGCAAAGATCTTGCGCTTGACGCTCTCGTCCTCTGTCGCCGCCTCGATCACCAGATCCATCGGCGCGAGGTCGTTGATGTCGGCGCTGCCGGAGATTTTCGCGACTGCCGCCTTGCGGTCCTCCTCGTAGAGCTTGCCGTTGCTCACCTGCCGGGCAAGGTTTCCGTTGATCGTGGCGAGACCTGCTTCAGTTCTATCCTTGGAGAGGTCGTAGAGGGTCACCTTGTAGCCGGCGAGCGCGCAAACCTGAGCGATGCCGCATCCCATCTGACCAGCGCCAATGATTCCTACGTTGCTGATCGTCGTGTCCATCGCGCTCTCCCCACGCAGTCTGTTTTTGGCAAAGAAATGCCGGACCCCCATTTTTGAGGGCCCGGCAAGATTGATAGACTCGCTTTAGTCGTTTTTCCAGTCTTTTCGCAGGTGCGAAAGAGCGAGGTTTAAAGCGACTTCTCGAGTTCCGGCAGGATTTCGAAGAGATCACCGACGAGACCGTAGTCGGCGACCTGGAAGATCGGCGCCTCCTCGTCCTTGTTGATCGCGACGATCACCTTGGAGTCCTTCATGCCAGCGAGGTGCTGGATCGCGCCGGAGATGCCGCAGGCGATGTAGAGCTGCGGGGCGACCACCTTGCCGGTCTGGCCGACCTGCCAGTCGTTGGGGGCGTAGCCCGCATCGACCGCCGCGCGCGAGGCGCCGACGGCAGCACCGAGCTTGTCGGCAACAGGCAGGATGACTTCCTTGAACTTCTCCGAGGAGCCGAGCGCGCGGCCGCCGGAGATGATGATCTTGGCGGAGGTCAGTTCCGGACGATCCGAGGACGACAGTGCGTCTGCCACGTGGCTCGATACGCCCGGGTTGGCGCCGGCCGAGATGGTCTCGACGGACGCCGAACCGCCTTCACCGGCAGCGGCGAATGAAGCAGTGCGGACGGTGATCACTTTCTTGGCATCGGTCGACTGCACGGTCTGGATGGCGTTGCCGGCATAGATCGGACGCTTGAAGGTGTCTGCGGATACGACCTCGATGATTTCCGAGACCTGCATGACGTCGAGCAGCGCTGCGACGCGCGGCATGACGTTCTTGCCGACCGATGTCGCCGGAGCGATGATCGCGTCGTAACTGCCGGCGAGCGCGACGATCGTCGCGGCCAGCGGCTCGGCAAGGTTGTTGGCGAGCGAGGCGTCGTCGGCGAGCAGAACCTTGGTAACGCCTGACAGCTTGGCTGCGGATTCGGCTGCTGCCTTGGCGCCGGAGCCGGCGACGAGGATGTGAATATCGCCGCCGATCTGCGTCGCGGCCGTCAGCGCCTTGGCGGTCTGGTCGGATACGGTGGTGTTGTCGTGTTCTGCCAGAAGAAGAATGGCCATGTCTTTATCTCCCTATCCGTTCCGATTAGAGCACGCCGGCTTCGGTCTTGAGCTTGTCGACCAGTTCGGCGACGGTCTTGACCTTGACGCCAGCCTTGCGGCCACCGGGCTCCTCGGTCTTGATCACCTTTAGGCGGGCAGCCGTGTCAACGCCGAAATCGGCCGGGCTCTTCTTGTCGAGCGGCTTCTTCTTTGCCTTCATGATGTTCGGCAGCGAGGCGTAACGCGGCTCATTGAGACGCAGGTCCGTCGTGACGAGGGCCGGGAGCTTGACGTTGATGGTTTGCAGGCCGCCATCGACTTCACGGGTCACGTCGGCGGAGCCGTCCTTGATCTCTAGCTTGGAGGCGAAGGTTGCCTGGCCCCAACCGAGCAGGGCGGCGAGCATCTGGCCGGTCTGGTTCGAATCGTCGTCGATCGCCTGCTTGCCGGTGATCACGAGACCCGGTTGTTCGGCCTCGACTACACCCTTCAGGATCTTGGCGACGGCGAGCGGCTCGACTGCATCCTCGGTCTCGACCAGGATCGCGCGGTCGGCACCCATTGCGAGAGCGGTGCGCAGCGTTTCCTCTGCCTTGGCCGGGCCGATCGAGACGACGACGACTTCCTCGGCCTTGCCCGCTTCCTTCAGCCGCAACGCTTCCTCGACGGAGATTTCGTCGAAGGGGTTCATCGACATCTTGACGTTGGCGAGTTCGACGCCCGAACCGTCCGGCTTCACGCGGATCTTCACATTGTAGTCGACGACCCGCTTAACGGTGACAAGTACCTTCATGAGTTCCTTCCTTCATTGCCCGCCCTGAAAATGCGCTTTCGGACGGTCCTCCGATAGTCAGTCGGCGACATGGATACGCATTTTTTTCGCAAACACAACGGCCCGCCCGGCGGCATAATGTCGTTTAAACGATTATATTACGTTTACGTACACGTAAAATTTCTTGCTATGCCGATCGACCCCAGCGAACGGCGTCGCGCGCCGGCTCGGAGCGGCCAATCATGGATGGCGCGGGCGGCGACGCCTCCTGATGTTTGACCGAACGGGGCGTGACGATCGTGCGGTCGAACAAGGGCACGCCGCGGCGGCGCATGACCAGAACCAGAAGACCGCCGGCGAGTATGCCACCGACATGCGCGCCCCACGAGACATTGGAGCCGAAGTCGGTGGCCAGCATCACGAACTGCTGGCCGATCCAGAAGACCAGCGGAATGGCCGCTGGAAGAGGAAGAGGAAAACGGAAGAGTACCAGTACCCATACCCGCACCTTCGGGTGGAGCAGAAGGTAGGCCGCGATCACGCCGGAGACGGCGCCCGAAGCACCGATCAGCGGCACCTGTGACTGCGGACCGACAAGACCATGGACATAGGCGCCCGCCGCGGCGCAGAGCAGATAGAAGATCAGGAAGCGGACGTGTCCCAGCGCATCCTCTACATTGTCGCCGAACACCCAGAGAAACAGCATGTTGGTGCCGAGATGCATGAGGTCGGCGTGCAGGAAAGAATAGGTGAGCACCGTGGCGTCGGGCGGCACAAGTGCCAGCGAAGGATCGAGAGCGGCATAGTCAAATACGACAGCCGGAATGAAGCCGAAGCTGAAGATTGCGGCGGTCGCTATCTCTTCCGGCATTGACAGCACCGTAAGGACATAACCGACGACATTGAGGATGATCAGGCCAAGCGTGACGTATTGTCGCCGAATGTGTTTGAGGGCGTTCCTGTCGTGCAGCGGTATGAACAAGACGCCCGACCTTTCTCGTCAGCGGTTTTTTCCAGGTACCCACAATATGTCGGCCTTGCCTTTGTCGTTGGCGTATCGCGCCGCGACGAACAGAAAGTCCGACAGTCGGTTTACATATTTCAGGCACGGTTCGTGCACGTTTTCCCCGTCGATCCGCGACAGCTCCACCATCACCCGCTCGGCCCGCCGTGAGATGGTACGGGCGAGATGGAGATAGGCGGCTGCGGGCGAACCGCCGGGCAGGATGAAGGATTTCAGCGGATCGAGTTCGCTGTTCAGCTGGTCGATTTCCTTCTCCAACCGGTCCACCTGGGCCTCGATGATGCGTAGAGGCTCATAGGAAAGCGGCTCGCCGGTATCGGGCGCGGCGAGATCGGCGCCAAGGTCGAAGAGATCGTTCTGGACCCGCAGCAGCATGGCGTCGAGGTCCGTCAAGGCGTTCGTGTGCAGACGGGCCACGCCGATCGCGGAATTGGTCTCGTCGATGGTACCATAGGCGTCCACCCGCAGATCATGCTTGAGACGGCGGGGACCGGTGACCAGCGCCGTCGTTCCGTCGTCCCCGGTGCGGGTATAGATCTTGTTGAGCTTGACCATGGTCCCGATCCTATCGTCCGCCGCCCGTCAGCCACAGCGTCAGCATGATCAGCGCCACGGCGATTGCCTGCAGCAGAATACGCATCTGCATCAGCTTGTTGGAAAGGTTGCCGTCGCCACCCTTCATCATGTTGAACAGGCCGCGCACGAGAACGACGACGACCAGTCCCATGACGATGAAAGCCAGGACCGATGTGAATGTGGACATGATTTCGGATTGCCCTTTTGCTTGAGGTCAGTCCAGCGACCGCATCAGCCTGTAGAAAAGGCCGGCGGGCAGCAGTCTTTTCAGCATGGCGCCCTGCTTGGCTGGAGTTGTCACGAGATAATGTGGGCGCGGGCGTGTCGCGGTCAAGGCATGTCTGAGGACTTCATGGACCGCTTCGGGACCGAGCTTGTGACGATTGATCGGTCCGCTGCCGTCGAGACGCGCAAGCTGACGCTTGTATTCGCGCGCATGGGCCGAGTTCACAAGATCGATGTTCTCGCGAATCTGCGCCAGCGCATTGACGGTAAAGCGACTTTCGATCGGCCCCGGCTCGATCAGGCTCACATGGATGCCGCTGCCCTCCAGCTCCATCCGCAACGTCACGCTGAGACCCTCGAGTGCGAACTTCGATGCCGTGTAGGCGCCGCGATAGCGATAGGCCACGAGACCGAGGATCGAGGAGCACTGTACGATGCGGCCATGGCCTTGCCGACGCATCATCGGGATCACGCGACGGGTCAGCTCGTGCCAGCCGAAGAAATTCGTCTCGAACTGGCGGCGCAGGACGTCCGTCGACAGATCCTCGACGGCACCAGGCTGGCCATAGGCCCCGTTGTTGAACAGGGCATCGATTCGCCCGCCTGTGCGCTCGGCTACGGTATCGACGAGCGTCGCGATGCTTTCCTCGTCGGTATAGTCCATGACCAGCGCCTCCAGCCCGTCCGCCTCCAGCGCGGCCAGATCCTCACGTTTTCTGACGGAGGCGAAAACCCTCCAGCCCTCGGCCTTCAGCGCCCGCGCGCAATAGGCTCCTATGCCGGAGGAGCAGCCGGTCACGATGATGCTGCGGGTGTCGGTCATGGTCTCGATCCTGTACAAATCGGACCGGGTTTCCCATATTCCCCCGCGGGATACAATCGCTTGGCCACAAGGGAGACTTCATGACGACATACCTGCGCAGGCTCTACAGGGTGTCGTTCGATGCGGTGTACCACTTCAGCGAGGACGACGGCTGGGCGATGGCAAGCCATGTCGCGCTTTCGGCGCTGCTGGCCGTCTTTCCCTTCCTGATCTTCGGAACCGCGCTCGCCGGTTTCCTGGGCGCCGACCAGTTTTCCGAAACCGCCATCCATCTGATCTTCGACACCTGGCCCGAAGTGATTGCGAAGCCCTTGTCGGATGAACTGGTGAACGTCCTGACGATCCCGCGCGGGGGGTTGTTGACGATCTCCGTGCTGGCGGCCGCCTATTTCGCGTCGAACGGCGTGGAGGCGCTCCGGGCCGGACTGAACCGCGCCTATCGCGTCACGGAAACCCGGCCGTGGTACATCACGCGCCTGATCAGTCTGGGTTTCGTGCTCAGCGCCGTTATCGTCTTCGCCCTTGTCAGCGCTTTGCTCGTCGTCGTTCCCGTTGCCGATGCCTTTGCCGAGACATGGTTTCCGTGGATGCAGGAGTGGCTGGCGACGATCGCCAACTGGCGCATCATCGGCACCGTGGCGTTGCTGGTCGTCGGTCTGCTGCTCTCTCATCTCGGCCTGCCGGCCGGGCGTCGGCGGTTGATCGACGTGCTACCCGGCGTGGTGCTGACGCTGCTTTTGTGGATGATCGGCGCATTGATCTTCACCTATTATCTCGGCACGTTCGCCAACTACGCCGCCACCTATGCCGGCCTCGCCTCGATCATGATCGTGATCGTCTTCCTCTACATGGTCGGCGTGATCTTCCTGATCGGCGCGGAATTCAATGCCGCGCTGATGAAGTTTGCCGCCATGCGGGTCGATGTGTCACCCGGCGCCAATCCCGACCAGGCGGCGGATATCTGAGGGCGAGGCTCCCTCTGCTCGAAGCGTCGCCAGACCAGTCGATCCCTCGCTCTTCGACAGTTTGCGCCCGTCCGCGCCGAGTATCAGCCGATGGTGATGATAGCGCGGCTCCGGCAGGCCGAGCAGCCGTTGCAGCAAACGGTGCACGGCGGTCGACTGGAAGAGGTCCAGGCCCCGCACCACATGCGTAACTCCCTGCAGCGCATCGTCCAGCACCACTGAAAGGTGATAGCTCGACGGCGCGTCCGAACGCCATAGCACCACGTCGCCCCACGCCGCAGCATCGGCTGCGATCACACCCTTTTCGCCATCACCCTCCTCGTTCCGGCTCAAACCATCGCCGGCTATGGAGACGGCTTTCGCCATGTCCAGCCGCCAGGCGTGGCGCGCGCCGGAAGTAATCCGCGTCTGTCGCTCATCCTCTGAAACGTAGCGGTCATCTGCCGGATAAAGCGGCGCTCCGTCCGGGTCGCGCGGCCAAGCGGTTCCATGCGCTTCGGCCTTCGTTACGACCGCCTTCACCTCGCCGCGCGTCATGAAGGCAGGGTAGGCAAGGCCCATGTCAATCAACCTGTCCAGCGCCGACCGATAGTGCGCTATGTGCTCGGATTGCCGCCGCACCGGCTTCTCCCAATTGAGGCCCAGCCAGTCAAGGTCCTCGTATACGGCTTGCTCGAATTCCGGCGTGCAGCGGGTAATGTCGATATCCTCAATGCGCAGCAGGAAACGCCCGTTCGCCGCCTTCGCCATGTCGTGATTGAGCATCGCCGACAGTGCATGGCCAAGATGCAGCGGCCCGTTGGGGCTTGGCGCGAAGCGGAAAACGGGTGGACTTTGAGGGTCGACGGCGTGCATGCTTCCTTCTGACATGAAACCGCAATCGGCTCCAAGAGGCATTCGAAGACCGCGCATGAACCCCATCAGATCGATCGAGGACATCGAAACCGGTCTCGCCGCATTGCTTCGTATCGACCCGCGGCTCGCGAAAATCGCGGAGCGGGCTGGTCCCTTGCCGTTGCGTCTGGCCGAGCCGGGGTTTGCGGGTCTCGCCCACATCGTCGTCTCGCAAATGGTGTCGCGCGCCAGCGCCGAGGCAATCTGGGGCCGTATCCTGCTCGCCGCTGGCGAAGGGCTCTCGGCCGAGCGCTATCTGGCGATTTCCGAAGGGCCGATCGCCGGGTTCGGTCTTTCGGGTGCCAAGGCGCGCACGCTAAAAGGCCTCGCCGAGGCGGTTGTGTCAGGCACGATCGATCTCGACGCCGTCGCCAGTGCTCCCCTTGACGAGGCTATGGCGGACCTGACGCGGCTTCCTGGAATCGGACCTTGGACAGCGGAGGTGTATCTGATGTTCTGCGGCGGCCATCCCGATGTGTTTCCGGCCGGAGACGTTGCGCTGAGGGCGGCTGTCGGCTGGGCGTTCGAGTTGCCGGAACGGCCGGACATCACGAGGGTGCGGCAAATCTCCGCGCCGTGGAGCCCCTGGCGCTCGGTCGCCGCCCGGCTTTTCTGGGCTTTTTATGCAACGCGGCTCGGGCGCGAGGCCGCGCCTGCCGCATGACGACAGCGGACTCGAAGCAACTGGATTTATTGGACTTCACAATCCTGTAACAACGGACCTAATATAGAAAGTGTGGATGCCGAATCGATCAGGAGAATGCCCTTGACGATTGCTGTTTCTCCTAATTCCCTGCCGGCGCTCGTGCTGAATGCCGATTACAGGCCGCTCAGCTATTACCCTCTGTCGCTGTGGTCATGGCAGGATGCGATCAAGGCCGTGTTTCTCGATCGGGTGAACATCATCGCTGAATACGAGCACTCGGTCTGCTCGCCGACATTCTCGATGAGAGTGCCGAGCGTTGTCAGCCTGAAAACCTATGTGCAACCGACCCGCAATCCGGCCTTCACCCGTTTCAACGTCTTCCTGCGCGACAAATTCCAGTGCCAGTATTGCGGCTCCACAGAGGATCTCACCTTCGACCACGTCATTCCGCGCGCCCATGGCGGCGAGACGACCTGGGAAAACGTGGTTGCCGCCTGTTCTCCATGCAATCTGCGCAAGGGAAGCAAGCTGCCGCGGCAGGCGCAGATGTTCCCGGCACAGAAGCCCTATCGACCGACGGTGCAGGACCTGCACAACAATGGTAGGCTGTTCCCGCCGAACTATCTGCACGAAAGCTGGATTGACTATCTCTACTGGGACAGCGAACTGCAGCCCTGATCGTTCAGGCAGTCTTGCGGGTCGCGCCCCAGAAGGCGATCGCGGCGAGTGCGATACTCGTCAGGACGTTCCACCCTGCGAAGGAAAGACCGAGCACCCGGAGCGTCGCCTCGGTGCACGACGGGCCCTTGACCTCGTTCAGCTGCGCCAGGATGTCGCCGCCGGTGGCGCCTGCGCCGGCGGCGGTAATGCTGCAGCTCGCCGGGCCTTCCCAGAACTGCCATTCCACGCCTGAATGATAGACGCCCATACCGGCGCCGACGACCATCAGCAGGCCGATGGCGACGAGAAGCGTCTTCGTGATCCAGACCGGCAGCCGCAGCATAGACGCGACGATCGCGAGAATGCCGAGCGGGATGCCGATATAATAGGGATTGCGCTGCATCAGGCAGAGCGCGCAGGGAATATAGCCGCCGATATGCTCGAAGCCGAGCGCTGAGCCGACGACGATTGCCATGCCGATCGTCGCCGCGACGGCTGCCATTGTGGTTTTGGTGATCGCGGCCATGGGCGCGTGCCTTTCAGAAGATGAACTTGACGAGGTAGAAGCCGCCGATCAGCAGCACCATGAAGAGGGTGAAAAGAAGGCCGAGATACTTTTCGATGAACAGCCGGATCGGTTCGCCGTAAAGCTTCAACAGCCAAGAGACGAGGAGGAAACGGGCAGCTCGGCCGACGATGCTGACAAGAGTGAATATGAAGATGTTCAGTCCCGTCGCACCGGAGAAGATCGTCAGCACCTTGTAGGGAAACGGTGTGACGGCGGCAAACAGCACGCCCCAGCCACCCCAGGTGTTGTACCAATCGGCGATCTCGGTAAAGGCATCTTCCTTGCCGTAGAAGGCGAGGATCGGCTGGCCGACGGTCTCATACAGGAACATGCCGATCGCGTAGCCGAGGAACGCGCCCAGCACAGACGCGACCGTGCAGATCAGGGCGATCCGGAGCCAGTTCATCGGCTTGGCGATCACCATGGGGATGAGGACCACGTCCGGCGGTATGGGAAAGAAGGAGCTTTCGATGAAGGAAACGCCGAACAGCGCCTTTTCGGCATGGCGGGTTCGGGCAAGCGACATGGTCCAGTCGTACAGGCGGCGCAGCATCGGAAGACCCCGTTGACGTTGGCAGCCGTTTTATTGGAGCCCTCGACCGGAGTAAATGCCATCCATGCCGCAGTGCGAAAGCTTTTCGAAAATCACCGCAAGATCGTCTCTTTGTGTCCGATACCAGTTGACCCGCACATACCCATTCGTATAGTCCGGCGCTGTTCTACCCGACTGGAACGCATGGATTGCCCCATTGGCGGAACTGGTAGACGCGCTCGACTCAAAATCGAGTTCCGAAAGGAGTGCTGGTTCGATTCCGGCATGGGGCACCAATTCATCCCGGCGGCACCGCAGTGTCCGTGCTGAGGCCCTGCGGCATTCTCCTTTGGAAGACTTCAAATCTCGGAAAGCCTCAGGCCTTCTGCGCCCCGCTCGCCTGAAGATGCTCCATCAACGCCTTCACCTCGCCGGCGCGGACCATCTGGGCCGGAGTGCGGCCGCCGAGCGCTTCCAGGCGATGGCTGCGATACCAGGTTTCGGCCGCGTCAGTCGAGCCCAGCGCCTTGGTCATGCGCGCGACGAGCAACTGTTTCGCACCCTTGGCCGACAGCGTGCCCTGTTCTATGGCACCACCAATCCTGGCACTCGCCGATCGCAGTACCTTCTGCTGGATCTGCTGCCGTGCTGCGACGCCGCGGGCGCCGACCGGGGAGACGATCTTCACATTGGCAATCGTGCCTGCGTCCTCGTTACCCTTGGCCTTGCGGCGGGTCTTCGGCAGCAGCGTCTTGTCGACGCTCACCAGGCTGACAGCCTGGCCAGAGCGCAGCATGCCGGTCTTCGGGCGTTTTCCGTCGGAATCGGAGGTGTTGTCGTTCATTCTTGTCACTCGGTCTTATCCGGTTAGCGGTCGTGATCGCCACGACCGCCGGGTCTCGGTTTCGGTGGCGGGACGCTACACGGACGTCGAAACGCTGTCCAGCGGAGCATGGCAACCCACCGAATACCGCTCCATTGTGCAGGTGCGAAAGGAGTGATAGCTAGGAAACTATCGAGTTTTTCGGGAATTTCGGCATGTTCTTGCCCGTTCGGGACAGCTACGAGGCGCTTTATCGCGATTTTTCGTGGCAGATTCCGTCAAAATTCAACATTGGTGAGGCCGTCTCCGACGCCTGGGCCCGCAACGAGCCCAACCGGGTCTGCCTTCAGCACTTCAGTGCCGACGGAAAGCATCTGTCGATGACCTATGGGCAGCTTTCCGCCCGATCGTCGCAGTTTGCCAATGCGCTTGTTGCCCTTGGCGTGAATCCCGGCGATCGGGTTGCGCTCCTGCTGCCTCAGTGCTTCGAGACCGTGATCGCCCATGTCGCCATCTACAAGCTCGGGGCCATCGCCCTGCCGCTGGCTCTTCTGTTCGGCGCGGAGGCGCTGGACTACCGGCTGCGTGCCGCGGGCGCTTCGGTTCTGGTCACAAATGCCTTTGGCCTGTCACGCCTTGCCCAAGTCAGCCCGCGTCCCGAGGGGCTGCGGCACGTGATCTCGGTCGACGGTGAGACGCCTGGCGCTCTCTCGTTCCACGATCTCATCGAAGCACAGGCCTCGGTGTTCGAAGTTATCGACAGCGGCCCCGACGATCCGGCGCTGATGATATTCACCTCAGGTACGACGGGTCCGCCGAAGGGCGCGCTGCATGGACACCGGGTCCTGCCCGGCCATATTCCCGGCTTCCAGATGGCGCACGACTTCATCCCGCGCGATGGCGACCGGATGTGGACGCCGTCCGACTGGGCCTGGGCCGGCGGGCTTCTGAATGCCCTCCTGCCCTCCCTGCTGCTTGGCGTTCCGGTGGTCTCCTCGCCGGCGCAGAAGTTCGATCCGCACATTGCCTTCCGCATCATGGCGGAGATGGGCGTGCGCAACGCTTTCATCCCGCCGACGGCGTTGAGGCTTTTGCGGTCCATCGATAATCCCCGCCGCCACTACGATCTTTCCCTGCGCAGCATCGGGTCTGCCGGAGAATCGCTTGGCCGCGAGACCTACGAGTGGGTAAGGTCGGCGCTCGGGCTTGTGCCCAACGAATTCTACGGCCAGACCGAATGCAATTTCGTGCTCTCGTCGGCCGCCCATCTCGGCGTCAGCAAGGGCGGCAAGATCGGCCGCTCCGTGCCGGGTCATCGTGTCGCCATTATCGATGACGAAGGGCGTGCCGTTCCGCCGGGCGTTACCGGTCAGGTGGCGATCGCCCGACCGGATCCGGTGATGTTCCTCGGCTATTGGCAGGACGAGGCCGCGACGGAACGAAAATTCGTCGGGGACTGGATGAAGACCGGCGATCTCGGCCGGCAGGATTCCGATGGCTTCGTCGAATTCATTGGCCGCGATGACGACGTGATCACCTCTGCCGGTTACCGGATCGGTCCGACGGAGGTCGAGGACTGTCTTCTCAGCCATCCAGCGGTGAAACTCGCCGCCGTCATCGGAAAGCCCGATCCAGTTCGAACCGAAATCGTCAAGGCCTTCGTCGTTTTGTCGCCGGGCCATGAGCCGGGCGAAGCGCTCGCCCGCGCGATTTCCGACTGGGTCAAGCAGCGGCTTTCCATGCACGAATATCCGCGCGAAGTGGCTTTCGTCGACGCCCTGCCGATGACGACGAGCGGCAAGGTGATCCGCCGGCTGTTGCGCGACGGGGAGCACGCGGCTGCGGCGGAATAGTCAGTCGTCGTTGCGGCGTGCGAGGATCTTGTCGCGCAGGATGCGGGCCATGTTGCGGGTATTGCGGTAGAGGTGCAGTTGGTTGGCCGCCTGTCGCACGTCCCGGTCGCTGTTGCGGGCCAGGCCGATCACCAAAGTGCCCATTTCCTCCCGCTCACGCCAGAAGCGGCTCATGATCGGATGGTCCGGCACGGCGCAGGAATCTGTTCGTTCGATATTGGCATCGTCGAGATGCCATTTCGTCAACTCGACCATCAAAAGCTTGCCCGGTGAGAAGCGTGCGTAACTCTCGTCATAGGCGGTCTTCCAAGTATAAGCCTCGCCGCCCATGATGAACACCACCATGGAGGCGATCGCCTGGCCATTCAGGTCGAGCGTATGGATACGCACAGCGTCGATATCGGCGAGATTGGTGATCGCCTCGCGCGCAAAGGCGGCTCGGTAGCGGTCCATCACCATGGCCGAGCGCTTCTTGCCCTTCCAGCCGCTTGCCTCGAGCGCCAGGAATTCCTCCATACGCACCCGAATGTCCTCCGGCTGGCGGGCGACGTTGTAGGAGAGCCCGCCGTCTTTGGCGAGCAGGCGCCACTGGCGGCGCATCTCGCGCAGATGGTGTTTCGAAAGCGAGCCGGCGAGATAGGTTTCGCCGTCCTCGTCGCTATTCAGCATCGGACGCTGATAGGTATTGGTCAGCGTTAGCGGCAGGTCACGGCTGATCGCCAGGGCCCTGATCATCTGGGCGACGATCCCATTCAGCCTCAGATCCGGCAGCACCAGCACGCCCGGCAGCTTCGATGCCGGTAGCGCATAGGCCTCCAGCATGTTCTCGATCGTTTCGGCCGCCTCCTCGGCGTCGATCAGCGGCGTGCCGAGCGGGCCGAACGGGTTCGACCAGGCGCGAATGATCGACGGACCGACGGAAAAGCCGGGTTTCTCGACGGAGAACGGCATCAGCATGCGCATGCGGCTGCGATTGTTCCGGTCGTCGCGGATCAGGGCCAGCCGCACCTGCCGGTCCTCGAGCCGAGGCATGGCCGGCGCCAGGAATCCGGCGGCGAAGAAGATGTTCGGTTCCATCGCCCGGTTCGTCAGGAACTGCAGTTCCTCCTGCAGATCGTAGCCCATCCGGGCCGGATACAGGAACAGCCGGCGGCCGGGCCGCCCGATCTCGAGCTCGATGTCGGCGACGGGCCGCTCGCGCGGCACGCTCGCCAGCGCGCCGACCATGCGGTTGGCGTTGCTGTTGACGCTTTCGTCGTAGATCGGTGGGTTGGGCATGGTCATTGCGCCCTTTTCTTCATCAGCGAGGTCGGATCGGCAAAGGCGAAGAGCACGATGCCCAGGGAACGTCTGACCGCGATATGCAGCAGCAGCGCTTCGGTCATGGTGGCGGCGGCGGTGGCGATCGCGGCGCCGGCCAGACCGTAGAGGGGAATGAGTGTTACATTGAGGCCAATGTTGACGGTGAGTGCCGCGACATAGAGCACGACGCAGAGCATCTGCCTCCCGGCCATGGTCAGCAGCACCTCGCCTGGGCCGACGAGAGCCTTGGCGAGGCTGCCGGCGAACAGGATCGCCATCAGATAGTAGCCGGCGCCGAAGGCCGGGCCGAACAGCGACAGCAGAAAAGTGCCGAGTGCCAGGACGACAAGACCCATCCCCAGCGACGGCCAGAAGCTCCAGCGGCTGGTGGTGCCGGCGAATGTGGCGAGCGCCATCATGTCACCGTCGGCCATCATCGCCGAAAAGCGGGGTGCGGCGGCTGCTTTCACCGCGAAATAGACGAACTGCACCAGCGCCATGGTCTTCGCCGCGGCAAAGTAGATCGCGACCTGGTCCGGCTCAAGGTAGAGGCCGACGACGACGACGTCGGAATTGGTGAGCAGGAAGCCGAAGCCCTCGATCAGGAAGATCGGCAAAGCCACCCGGAACCAGGCGAGGAAGTCGATCTTCAGCGGCCCGCGCTCGAAGCGACGGCGCAGGCGCAGGTTGATCGAGATGAACTGCACGAGCGTCGTCACATAGGTTGCGGCAAGGGCTGCCTGCATTGCCGTCGTTGCGGTGCGCGGCGCGCCGAACAGCACGGCGATCAGCATAAAGACGAGGATCAGCGTGGGGCGGATGATGTAGGTGGGGCTCAGAGCGGCGACAGGCCAGCTGTTGGCGCGCGCCGTGCCGTCAAGCACGTCGCCGAGCGCAATCATCGGCAGGGCGATGAGGCCGAGGAACAGCGGCACCATGTAGTAGGCTTCGATCCGGTCGCCGAGAAGATGCATCGCTGCGAAGCCGACAAGCGCCAGCATGGTGGCGGAAAACATCGCGAACAGGCGTGCCGTAACGGTGAGGCCACGGATTTCGCTGCGCTCGGTCTCGTCGTCATATTGCGGCAGGAAGCGGATGACTGCGGTGTGGAAGCCGAGGCAGGAGAGGTTGCCGAACAGGACCACCAGCACCCAGACGAAGACGAAGATGCCGTATTCGAACTCGCCCATCAGGCGGGCCTGGATGATCTGCGAGAAGAAGGCGATGCCGGCGCTGACGACGCGGATGACGAAGGCGATCAGGGCCATGCGCTGGGCGCGGGCGGTTTCGTCGGTGGCAAGGAAGGTTCCCGCCAGCCGCAGCATCACCGGCGCGAGCAGCTGGCGCAAGCCTGCCGGCAGCATCTTTTCCGCTGTCTGGACAACCGCCATGATCGACACGCACTGCTCACTCGAACCTGGGAAACAAAGGCGAGTGTTGTCAGATCAGGGTTAAGAAACAGTTCTTTTCGCTCGCCAGGATTGGGCGAGTGTCGCTGTCAGGCGTCGGCTCCGATGGTAAAATCTGCGGGCGGTAGCCCTTCCAGGCGACGGCGATGGGCCTCGGCGAGTGCCGACTCGAAATGCCGTGTGTAGGTCGCGGTATCGAAGAGCGAGCCCGCGCGGGTGCGACCTTTGCCGAGCCGTGTCCTGACATCTTCCAGACGTTCCGGATCGTGGGCGAGATCAAGGACCAGCGCCTCGTAGGCTTCGTCGCTGTCGGTCACGAGATCGCCGAGATCGACGGCGTGCAGCAGGCTCGCAGCGACCCGGGCGGCAAACTGGCGCCCCTTGCGCGTCACCACCGGCAGTCCGGCCCAAAGCGCGTCGCTCGCCGTCGTGTGCGCGTTCACGGCAAAGCTGTCGAGGAACAGGTCCGCGTGCTTGTGGCGAGACAGGTGTTCGGCATGCGGCGTGTTGGCGGCAAAGATGAGCCGCGCTGGATCGACGCCTCGCGCGGCCGCCTCGCGCCGCAGGTTCGCCTCGACCCAGCGATTGGCGCGCAGGAGCCAAAGTACGCTGCCGTCGACGGCCTTCAGCACGCGCATCCAGATGTCGAACTCGCGCGGGCCGATCTTGTAGCTGTTGTTGAAGCTACAGAAGACGAACGCATCGTCGGGCAGACCGAACATCGAGCGGGTTGTCGGGCTGTCGGCGATCCTGCGATGGTCGTCGTTCGGCTGGTAGGAGCCAGGCAGGAAGATCACATTTTCCGAGTAATGCCGGCGTTCCTGCGGCGGAACCACGATATGGTCGGCAACGAGATAATCGATGAAATCGGCGCCCATGCTGCCGGGATAGCCGAGGTAGTTGATCTGCAGCGGCGCCAGGCGCCTTGCGAAGAGTTCGCTTCGGGTGTGCTTGGTATAGCCCTTGAGGTCAATGGCGATGTCGAGCCGATGGTGGCGCACCAGGTCGGCCGCCTGCTCGTCCGACACACCGCGCAGCTCAGTGTAGGCATCGACCTCGGCGATCATCTGGTCGCGCCAGATGCCGTGCTGGGTTCGTCCATAGCCGTAGGTGTAGATCTCGAACCGGGTGCGGTCGTGCAGCCTGAGCAGACCCGCCATCAGGTAGAGGGTGGCGTGGTCGTAAAAGTCGGCGCTGAAATAGCCGATACGGATCTTGCCGCTTTTCGCGGCGGGAAGGGCGGACACTGTCGGCGTTACCGAATAGCTCTTCTCGCGCCAGTGGATCGAGCGTTGCAACTGCCGCTCCGGATTATCCTCCATCGCCAGGGTCACGAAGGGCGGAACGCGGTCGCCGACGATACCGAGGGTCGGCAGGGCAGCGTCGATCTCCGGCCAGACGCTCCAGTCGCAGGTCATCTGCCGCAGATGGAGAAGCTGGCCCTTCACGAAGTCGAAGTCGGGCTTCAGTTCCAGCGCCCGGCGATAGCTTTCCATCGCCTCATCGAGCCGGCCCTGGTCTTCAAGCGCCGAGCCGTAATTGTAGTGGGCCTCGCCGAAATCCGGGTTGAGTTCGAGCGCCCTGCGATAGCTGTCCTCGGCGCCGGCCCGGCCCTGATCCTGCAACAGGTTGCCCATGTTGTTGTGTGCTTCGATGTAATCCGGTCGCAGGCCAAGCGCCTGTTTGTAGCATTCAAGCGCCTCGTCCAGCCGCCCAAGCGCCCTCAGCACGTTGCCGAGATTGTTGTGGGCTTCCGGGTAATCCGGCCGCAGCGCGATGGCGCGCCGGATCGATACCTCAGCCTCGTCAAGAAGGCCTTCGGCCTTGAGATAGATGCCGAGATCATTGTGACCGTCCGGATAACCCGGATCGATTTCAGTCACCCGCCGGAAGGCGTCAATCGCCCTGTCGAAACGGCCTTCGGCCCGTTCGACGTTGGCAGTCAATATCCATAGCATCCTGTTGTTTGGAAATGCCTGGAGCGCCTTGGTCAATCTCGGCCGCAGGACTCCGAACGCGCCGAGCTTGTAGAGCTTGGCCAGTTCCGCCGTCAGCGTCACCTCGATCGAGGGTGCGGGTGCTGCGCCCAGGCGTTCGAGGCCCTGTCTCGCGAGTTTGTTGGCTGGTGCCATCCTGAGCACGGCCTCGTAGAGCTGCCGTGCGGGTCCCGTTTCGCCCTTCTTCGCATGGGCGTTCGCCTTGAACAGGATCTGATCGACATTCGGCTTCGCCATATTCCAGCTCCGACGCCTCTCGCAGCCCGACGAAAGCGCCGGGGCCACCCACATTTTACCTCAACCCCAGCAGCTAGCCCGATAAGCCTTCGCGACGCTTGCGCTGTGTTGGAGAATGGGAACGGCGAAGCCACTCGAAGGTCAGCAGCATGAACGAAAGAAGCGGGCGCCTTTCGACGCCCGCTTCTTTCTTTGCATCTCGTGCTTTGGCCTATTCCTGTTCGAAGGCGCCGTGGCAGTGCTTGTATTTCTTGCCCGAGCCGCAGGGGCAGGGCTCGTTGCGGCCGACGCGGCCCCAGCTTTCGGGATTGGCGCCGTCGCGCTCGACGGCAGGCTGCTGTTCCGGAGCGCCCTCGCCGAAATCGTCCTCGCCGGTGGTGGCATCAATGTGGTGGCCCTCCATCGGCGGCGGGGTGGGAGCCGGCTGTTCGCGAACGATCTCCACCCGCATCATCTGCGTGGTCACGGCCTCGCGCAGGTTGGCCAGCAGGGCCTGGAAGAGCTCGAAGGCCTCCGCCTTGTATTCCTGCAGGGGATCGCGCTGGGCATAGCCGCGGAAACCGACGACCGAGCGCAGGTGATCGAGATTGACGATGTGCTCGCGCCAGAGATTGTCGATCGTCTGGAGAACGACCGAGCGCTCCACATAGGTCATGATGTCGGGGCCGAAGCGCTCTGCCTTTTCGGCCACGTACTTGTCGGCGGCATCGCGGATGCGGGTCGTCAGCTCCGCCTCGTCGATTCCGTCTTCCGCGGCCCATTCCTTGATCGGCAGGTCGAGGTTCAGTGTCGTGGCGACGGCGTTCTTCAGCGCATCGACATCCCACTGCTCGGCATAGGCGCGCTCGGGGATGTGGAGGCTCACCATCTTCTCGATGACCTCATGGCGCATGTCGGTGACGACGGTATCGACATCCTGCATGTCCATCAGTTCGACGCGCTGCTCGAAGATCACCTTGCGCTGGTCGTTGATGACGTCGTCATACTTGAGCAGGTTCTTGCGGATGTCGAAGTTGCGGGCCTCGACCTTCTTCTGGGCGCGCTCGAGCGCCTTGTTGATCCACGGATGGATGATCGACTCGCCTTCTTTCAGACCAAGCTTCTGCAGCATGCCATCCATGCGGTCGGAGCCGAAGATGCGCATCAGGTCGTCCTGGAGCGACAGGTAGAACTTCGAGCGGCCCGGGTCGCCCTGGCGGCCGGAACGACCACGCAACTGGTTGTCGATGCGGCGGCTTTCGTGGCGCTCGGTGGCGATCACGTAGAGACCGCCGGCGGCGAGCGCCTGTTCCTTCAGCTTCTTGATCTCTTCGCGGATCGCCTCGACCTTGGCATCGCGCTCTGGTCCAGGCTCCATGCCTTCCAGTTCGCGCTCAAGGCGCATGTCGATATTGCCGCCGAGCTGGATGTCGGTACCACGGCCGGCCATATTGGTGGCGATCGTGACGGCACCCGGCACGCCGGCCTGCGACACGATATAGGCTTCCTGTTCGTGATAGCGGGCGTTCAGCACCTGGAACTTGTCGAAACCGGTCTGCTTCAGCATGGCGGCGAGCAGTTCGGACTTCTCGATCGAGGTCGTGCCGACCAGAACCGGCTGGCCTCGGCTGTGGGCGTCCTTGATTTCCTCGATGATCGCCTTGAACTTCTCCTCGGCGGTCCGGTAGACCTCGTCGTCCTCGTCGACGCGCTTGATCGGCAGGTTGGTCGGTACTTCGACCACGTCGAGGCCGTAGATGTTGGCAAATTCCTCCGCTTCCGTCGCCGCCGTGCCGGTCATGCCCGCCAGCTTGTCGTACATGCGGAAATAGTTCTGGAAGGTGATCGAGGCGAGCGTCTGGTTTTCCGGCTGGATCTGCACCTTTTCCTTGGCTTCGAGAGCCTGGTGCTGGCCTTCGGAATAGCGGCGGCCCGGCATCATGCGGCCGGTGAATTCGTCGATGATGACGATCTCGCCGTTGCGGACGATGTAGTCCTTGTCGCGCGAGAACAGCTTGTGGGCCTTCAGCGCGTTGTTGATGTGGTGAACGATCGCGACGTTCTCGACGTCGTAGAGGCTCTCGCCCTTCAGCAGCCCGGCCTGGCGCAGCAGGTTTTCGAGCTTTTCGGTGCCGACTTCGGAGAAGTTTGCCGAACGCTGCTTTTCGTCGATCTCGTAATCTTCCTCCGTCAGCATCGGGATGAAGGCATCGATCGTGTTATAGAGGTCCGAGCGATCGTCCAGCGGACCGGAAATGATCAGCGGCGTGCGTGCCTCATCGACCAGGATCGAGTCCACTTCGTCGACGATCGCATAGTTGTGGCCGCGCTGAACCATCTGGCCGCGTTCGTATTTCATGTTGTCGCGCAGATAGTCGAAGCCGAGTTCGTTGTTCGTCGCGTAGGTGATGTCGCAGGCATAGGCGTCGCGGCGCTGCTCGTCGGTCAGGCCGTGGACGATGACACCCGTGGTCAGCCCGAGGAAGCCGTAGAGCTTGCCCATGGTGGTGGAGTCGCGGGTGGCGAGGTAGTCATTGACCGTCACGACATGGACGCCCTTGCCGGCGAGAGCGTTGAGGTAGACGGCGAGCGTCGCCACAAGCGTCTTGCCTTCGCCGGTCTTCATTTCGGCGATCGAGTTCTCGTGCAGGATCATGCCGCCCATCAGCTGCACGTCGAAAGGCCGGAGGCCGAGCGCGCGGCGGGCGCCTTCACGGGCAACGGCGAAAGCCGGTACAAGCAGGTCGTCGAGCTTGGCCCCGTCGGCGAGCTGCTTGCGGAACTCGACGGTCTTGGCGGCGAGCGCCGCGTCGTCGAGGGCCTTCATTTCGGGTTCCAGCGCATTGATCGCCGCGACGCGGGAGCCGTACGACCGGATACGGCGGTCGTTGGACGAGCCGAAGATTTTGCGGGCGATACCACCAAGGCTGACCATCAAGTGGTCCTTTCTGACTTCCGTACAGTCTGTTCCGGTCGGGTCCGACGGGTCCGGCCCCCGGCAAATGGGCATACCGCGGCCTGAAACTCTCTGGACGCGAGGTTGCGTGACAGATAAGAGGGGGGTCGAATGATGTCAACGGCACAACTCGGCGTGAAAGTGGCGTCCCGTCGTGCTTTTGACACTATTGAACCGGACGAGATCGGTTCGAAATCATGGTTTCATCCGAAAGGTAGTTTGAATGTTGCGCCAACATATCCTTGCCCTGACCGCCTGCCTCGCCGTCGTCGGCGCTCCTGTTATCGCCATTGCCGAAGACGCCGCGGATGCGGTCGTCGCAAAGGTGGGCGACATGGAAATCCGCCAGTCCGAGCTCGACCTCGCCGTTGCCAATCTCGACCCGCAGCTTGCCCAGCTTCCGGAAGAACAGAAGAAGGTCGCTGCGCTTTCCGGTGCCATCGATGTCAAGCTGCTTGCCGGCAATGCCGACAAGGAAGGCATGCGCGATGACGCCGATTTCCAGCGCCGCATGCAGTTCATCGCCGAGCGCGAGCTGCACAACGCCTACTTCAAGAAGCACGTCATCGATGCCGTCACCGACGCCGACGTGAAGGCGCGCTACGACAAGGAAGTTGCCGCCCTGCCGCAGCAGGAAGAGGTCCGCGCCCGCCACATCCTCGTGAAGACCGAGGAAGAGGCCAAGGCGATTATCGCCGATCTCGACGCCGGCAAGGATTTCATCGAGATCGCCAAGGAGAAGTCGACCGACCCGAACAAGTCGGAAGGCGGCGATCTCGGCTATTTCACCAGGGGCCGCATGGTTCCCGAATTCGAGGAAGCAGCCTTCGCGCTCGAGAAGGGCGCCTACACCAAGACGCCGGTGCAGTCGCAGTTCGGCTTCCACGTCATCAAGCTCGAGGACAAGCGCACCGCCGCTCCGCCGAGCCTCGAAGAGGTCGGCCAGCAGGTTCGTCAGCTTGTGATGCGCGACAAGTATCTCGAGCTGATCGAGAAGGCCAAGGCCGAGGCCAAGATCGAGATCGTCGACGAGGCACTCCGCAAGGGCTACGAGGACGTCAACAAGAAGCCCTGATTTCGGCTTCATTCCGAAACTCTGCCGGACCCGCGTTTCGCGGGTCCTTTCTCATTCAGGTTCCAGAGCCATGTCCGCGACCGTATCTCCCCTCGCTCCCAAGTCCTATCCCGACATGCCGGCCGTTCGCGGCGTATCGATGTCAACGGCCTCCGCCGGCATCAAGTACAAGAACCGCACCGACGTGCTGATGATGGTGTTCGACCGCCCGGCCTCGGTCGCCGGGGTGTTCACGAAGTCGAAGTGTCCGTCGGCGCCGGTCGACTTCTGCCGCGCCAATCTTCCGCATGGCGTGGCCCGGGGCGTCGTCGTCAATTCCGGCAATGCCAATGCCTTCACTGGCAAGAAGGGCCGCGAGTCGACGGCGCTGACGGCGAAGTCGGCGGCGCAGGCGCTCGGCTGCGGCGAGAACGAGATCTATCTGGCCTCGACCGGCGTGATCGGCGAGCCGCTCGATGCGACGAAGTTCTCCGGCGTGCTGGGCGACATGGCAAAGTCGGCCACGGGCGATTTTTGGCTCGAAGCCGCCAAGGCGATCATGACCACGGACACCTATCCCAAGGTCGCGACGCGCTCTGCCGAGATCGGCGGCGTCAAGGTCACGATCAACGGCATCGCCAAGGGTGCCGGCATGATCGCCCCCGACATGGCCACGATGCTCTCCTTCGTGGTCACCGATGCCGACATCGCGCCGGTCGCGCTGCAGGCGCTGCTGTCCGGTTCGGTCGAGGCGACATTCAATTCCATCACCGTCGACAGCGACACCTCGACCTCCGACACGCTGATGCTGTTTGCCACCGGGGCCGCTTCGACCGACGGACAGGCACGGATCGAGACGGCCGACGATCCGGCGCTCGGTTCGTTTCGCATGGCACTTGCCGATCTGCTGAAGGACCTTGCCTTGCAGGTTGTTCGGGACGGCGAGGGCGCCCGCAAGATGCTGGAGATCACTGTCACCGGTGCCGAGAGCGATGCCGCCGCCAAGCGGATCGGGCTTTCGATCGCCAATTCGCCGCTGGTCAAGACCGCCCTCGCCGGCGAGGACGCCAACTGGGGCCGCGTCGTCATGGCGGTCGGCAAGTCCGGCGAAATGGCCGACCGCGACCGTCTGGCGATCTGGTTCGGCGACGTCCGCGTCGCCGTCGATGGCGAGCGCGATCCGGACTATTCGGAAGCTGCGGCAACCGCCGTGATGAAGCAGGAAGACATTCCGCTCAAGGTCGAGATCGGTCTCGGCAATGGCAAGGCGACGGTCTGGACCTGCGACCTCACCAAGGAATACGTGGCGATCAACGGGGATTATCGCAGCTGATGGTGCCGGCATCCGACATGGGGCGCGGGGCGAACCTGCCCCTGGTGCGGCGGCTCGAGGCCGTCGGCTTCCGCGCCTGGCCTGCGGCGGCCGTCCAGTATGACGGCAGCTGGCAGGTACGCCTGAATGGCGGTTATGGCTCCAAGCGGCTGAACTGCGTCGTCCCGCTCGATCCCTCCGACAGCCGCGATATCGCCCAGCGTCTCGGCAAGGCCGCCCGTCGCTTCGCGTCCCATGGCCGTCCGCTCCTGCTGCGTGAGACGCCGCTGACGCCGGTGGCGGTGCTCGATCACATCGTGCATGAGGGCTGGGAACGGTTCGAGAGCGTCGTCGTCATGACCACCGATCTCGCCGCCAGCGAATTGCCCGATACCATGGACCATCTGCCAAGTCATGACATCGGCCGCTTCGTCGATGCCTATCTCTCGCTGTCGGGCGAAAGCCCGTCTGCCAAGCCGGGGCTCGCCGAGGTGCTGACGGCGATCAAGCCGCCGAGCGGACTGTTCATGGTCGGCGATGCCGAGACCGGTCCGGTCGCGACAGCGCTTTGCGTGCAGGACAACGACCTCGCCGGGATTCTCGCGCTCTGTGTCGCTTCGTCCGCCCGCAGGCAGGGCCTTGGAACCGAGATCTTGTCGACGGCACTGCGCTGGGCGCGGCTGCGCGGCGCCCGTACCGCCTGGCTGCAGGTCGAGGCGGAGAATGCGGCGGCGCTGGCGCTCTATGCCAAGTTCGGCTTCAAGGAAGCCTATCGTTATCACTACTGGCGGCCGGGGAGAGCGGGATGAGCGAACGCAAGATCCTGCTCGTCGCCGCCTGCGCGCTCGTCGACAGCGACGGCCGCATCCTGCTGTCGCAGCGCCCCGAGGGCAAGGCGCTCGCCGGTCTCTGGGAGTTTCCCGGCGGCAAGGTCGAGCCAGGCGAGACGCCCGAGGAGACGCTGGTGCGCGAGCTCGACGAGGAACTCGGCATCCAGACGAAGGTCCCGTGCCTTGCGCCGCTGACCTTCGCCAGCCATACCTATGACGACTTTCACCTGCTGATGCCGCTCTATATCTGCCGCCGCTACGAGGGTATTCCCCACGGGCGCGAGGGGCAGGCGGTGAAGTGGGTGCGGGCCAACGCGCTTCGCGACTACCCCATGCCGCCGGCCGACGAGCCTTTGATCCCGTTTCTCCAGGATCTCCTTTAGGACAGGCTAAAATCGGGCACCGATCTTAAGAAAAAGTTTATCATCTTTGGGCAAGGTCCTTCCACGGGTGCGTAACTCCCGCGTGAGGCTTTGAACATGGACAAGGATTTCTGGGACACCGTTCGCTCCGCAGAGCGGAAGGAACCCAAATCCAACAGGACCGGTGTGCTCAACATGGCTTTGCTGTTCGGGACGGCGGCCATCGCGCTTTCGCTCATCCTGACGCCGATGCTCGCCGGAGGCGGCGGCAACAAGAGCCTTGCCTATACCGCGGATGATTTCGACAACATCACCACCGGATCGATCGGCAATTCCGACGGCGCCAAGCGGTACACGATCCGCAGGAGCATCCTGCAGGAGACGCCGGGCTCGGTCTGCATCGTCGACAGCTACAACGGCGGCGCGGGCTGCCGTTGACGGCGCTTGCGACGACGCATCAACGAGGGGAAACTGGAATGCGTCGCCTGATCAAGCTGCTGTCCGACTCGTCGGGCGCGACCGCCGTCGAATACGGCGTGCTCGCCGCCCTGCTCTCGCTTGCCCTTGTCGGTGGGTACAGTTCCATGGCCGATGGCGTGGAAAACACCTGGGCGACAATCAGCACGACCTATAGCGATGCCACCAGCGAATAAGCTTCCGCTCGCCTCCCGCTTTAGCCCTTGGGCAACTCTTTTTCCGGATTGAGCGCGTCGGCGAGCCGCATTTTCGCCGATCCCGGCTTCAGTGGTTTCTGCTGGCTTTCATGCGGCGCCCATCCCGAGACGTAGACCACCGAGAATGTCGCCCTGATCCGGCCGTCCGGATCGGAATAGCGCTCGGCGTAGATTTCCGCTGCCCGGACAAACAGGGCGCGGCTCGCCGGTTTGCGCGAGCGACCGACGAGCGGGTTCGCCATGCCCATGGCCTTGAGGTCGCGCATCAACGGGAAGATCGAATCATAGCGGACTGTGTAGTCCTGCGCATCGACGACGGGCAGCGCCAGCCCGGCGCGCTGCAGCAGGGCGCCGATGTCGCGGATGTCGGCGAAGGGGATGACCCTCGGGCTTGCGCCACCGGTGAGCTCGACTTCGGCGGAAAGCAGCGCGTCGCGCAGTTCGGCGAGCGTTCCCGCGGCCGGGATTGCAGCCAGCAGCAGTCCGTCGGCTGCCAGCGCCCGCTTCATCTGGATCAGCATGCCGGGCGTGTCGTTGGTCAGATGCAGGTTCATCGGCGCCAGGACGAGGTTTACCGATTGCGGCTCGAGCGGCAGGGTTTCGAGCGGGGCGGCAAGGAACTCCTCGCCCGGTGCCGCAAAGAGCTCGTCGGTCTCGACCCTGACCATGCGGCCGATCTTGCCGGTCGCCAGACACTCGCGCGCGGCAGCGCCGGTGACGCCGTTGACCTCGACGGCAATGTCGAAGTGTCGTTCGACCAGCGACAGCCGCTCGGCCAGCTCGCGGGCCGCGATGTCGAGCAGGAAGGCGGCGTTGGTATCGCCTGCCCTGAAGGCGCGGCGCCGGTTGGCGGCGGCGAGGTCGAGATCGAAGAGCTTTTCCATGCTGCTATCCTGACAAATCCACGATGGCAAAGGACCGCTGCGGCTCGTAAAGTCAAGCCATGACGGTCATCGGCGAGATCATCATAGGGCGCATTTGGGGTGGGGGAATGGCACTGATCGCCGAAACCGCGCGCGATCTGCTTTATCCTCCAGCCTGCTGCCATTGTGGTGTGTCGATCGCCGGGCATGGCGGCCTCTGTCCTTCCTGCTGGACCGGCATGCGGTTCATCGAGCGGCCTTATTGCGAAGTGCTCGGGACGCCGTTTGCCTATGAGGAAGGAGAGGGGGCCGTGTCGCCGGAGGCAATGGCCGAACCGCCCGTTTTCGACCGCCTGCGCTCGGTAGCGCTGCACGATGGACCGGCGCGCCAACTGGTGCATCAGCTGAAATATCGCGACCGCACCGATCTCGCTCCGATGATGGCGAGGTGGATGGTCCGGTCGGCTGCCACCGAACTGGCGGCCTGCGATGCCGTGATCGCGGTGCCGCTGCACCGGACCCGGCTCCTCAGCCGCCGGTTCAATCAGTCGGCCGAACTTGCCCGCCATGTCGCGCGGCTGGCGGACAGGCCGTTCCTTGCCGCCACGCTGGTGCGAAGCAAGCGGACCCAGCGGCAGGTCGGCCTGTCGGCCACGGCGCGCGAGACGAATGTGCGCGGCGCTTTCCGCGTGCCCGAGGGCATGGCCGAGACGGTGCTCGGACGGCGGCTTGTGCTGGTCGATGATGTCTACACCACGGGCGCAACCGTCAGCGCGGCGGCGCGAGTCTTGAAGCGGGCCGGTGCCGCGGATGTGACGGTTTTGACCTTTGCAAGGGCGCTTTCCGGGCTTATATGAGCCATAGACTTGAAGTTCCTAGACTTTCCAGCGGTTATCACGGAGATCACGATGAAGCCGGTGACAATCTACACACGGCAGTTCTGCGGCTATTGCGCCCGGGCCAAGTCTCTTCTGGAGCAGAAGGGTGTGGCCTATGTCGAGCATGACGCGACGGGCAATGCGGAGCTCCGGCAGGAGATGATCCAGAAGGCCAATGGCCGCTCGACCTTTCCGCAGATCTTCATCGGCGAGACACATGTCGGCGGCTGCGACGATCTTTATGCGCTCGAGCATGCCGGGCGCCTCGACCCGATGCTGGCGAACTGAGGATTGACGCGATGACGACCAGGGTTGCCGCCATCCAGATGTGTTCGGGCACCGACCCGCGGCGCAATGCCGAGACCATGGAGCGCCTCGTGCGCGATGCGGCGGCGCGCGGCGCTCTCTATATCCAGACGCCCGAAATGACCGGAGCGCTCCAGCGTGACCGGGCGACACTGCTTGCCAACCTGCGCGACGAGGAGAACGACATCATCGTCCGCAAGGCGGCCGAGCTCTCCAGGTCCCTCTCGATCTTCGTCCATATCGGTTCGACGGCGATCGCCGCCGGCGACGGGAAGATCGCCAATCGCGGTTTCCTGTTCGGACCGGATGGCAAGATGATCTGTCGCTACGACAAGATCCATATGTTCGACGTCGACCTCGACAATGGCGAGAGCTGGCGCGAGAGCGCGACCTATCGTCCTGGAGCAGAGGCGCGAGTGGCCGACCTTCCGTTCGGCAAGCTTGGTTTCGCGATCTGCTACGACGTACGCTTCCCGCATCTCTTCCGTACCGAGGCCATGGCCGGGGCGCAGATCCTCACCGTTCCAGCGGCCTTCACCAAGCAGACGGGTGAGGCCCACTGGGAGGTGCTGCTGCGAGCCCGTGCCATCGAGAACGGCGCCTTCCTCATCGCCGCCGCCCAGGCGGGACAACATGAGGACGGTCGGGTCACCTATGGCCATTCGATGATCGTCGATCCCTGGGGCAAGGTGCTGGCCGCTGCTGGCGGCACCGGCGAGGCGGTTGTCGTGGCAGACATCGACGTTGGCATGTCGGCGGCGATTCGCGCCAAGATCCCGAACCTGAAGAACGGCCGCGACTTCGCGCTCGACATCGTTCCCGAACTGGCCAAGGGAGGGGTAACGGTTTGATCCGCTATGGATTGATCTGCGACAACGGTCACGAATTCGAAGGCTGGTTCTCGGAGAGTGCCGATTTCGACCGCCAGAAGGAATCGGGCTTTTTGACCTGTCCGGTCTGCTCGTCGCTTCACGTCTCCAAGACGCTGATGGCGCCTTCGGTGTCGACAGCGCGGAAGAAGGAAGCGCAGGCCGCGCAGCATGCGTTGACGGTGAATGCCGCGCAGCGCGAAGCCTTTGCCAAGATCAAGGAAGCCGTTGCCGCGATCCGCGCCAATAGCGAGGATGTCGGTGAGCGCTTTCCCGAGGAGGCGCGGAAGATCCACTACGGCGAGACAGATGCGCGCGGCATCATCGGTCAGGCGTCAGCCGACGACGTGCGGTCGCTGATCGACGAGGGTATCGAGATCGCGCCGCTGCCGGTGCTGCCCGACGACGTCAACTGATGGCGTCGACCGGCTTTCATCTCGCAATCCACAATTTCGGCATTCATGTCGCCGATTACGGCGATCCTGCCATCGAGGGTTTCTTCAAGCGCGAGCCGCTGAACTTCGAGGCGGCGACACGGGCGTCCGGCTTTATCGGCCGTTCCGGCTATGTCGGCGAGCCGGGTCCGGAGAGCTGGGGCAAGCAGGTCTTTCCGCGATTTCTCAAGGGCAGCGGGCGCGAGGCCGGACCGTCATCGCTGTCGCTCTGGCAGGATATTGAGAGCCTGATGGCGTTTTCCTATGCTGGCATCCATGCCGAGGCGCTGAAGCATGCGCGCCGCTGGAACGTCGAGCAGGCCTGGCCGCCGCTGGTGCTCTTCTGGGTCGAGGCCGGCAGGCGTCCGGAATGGTTTGAGGCCGTCGAGCGGTTCGAGCATCTCGCCGATCACGGGGCATCGCCTTTTGCCTTCACCTTCAAGCAGCCGTTCGATCCGTCTGGTCAGCCTTACGTTATCGACAGGGGAAGGCTGAAGGCGCTGGTGGCGGGCAATGCCGAGGGGCAGGCGGACCTCCTGGCGCAGGCGAAGCTTATGGCGCCGTGACACGGGCGCCGCAATCTCATGACGTATCCTTCACGTCCTTGAGCCTTTTTCAAGGATGCGTTCGTAGTCTCGTAATCCCGACATGATCCGTACGATCGTAACGAGACGGTTTTCCGTTGTGTAGAAGATGAGATATCGTCCGAATACCCGTTTTCTCAAACGACGACTGCGCACGGAAGACAGCATTACAAACGCTTCCGGCATTTCGGCTATTTCAAGACAGGCTTGCCTCAGCTCTTCGAGATACGACAGGGCGCGAGATGGATTATGTTCGACGATGTAGCGGCCGATTTCCGCTAGGTCTTCCGTCGCCGCGTCTGTGAAATCAACCTTCATCCGGCCCGATGTTTGAGAGCGAGTTCCACATAGACGGCATCGAAAGCGTCGTCGATTGACCTCACCCTTCCCGCGTCGAGGTCGTCAAGACCTCGTTGAAGCTGTTTCTCGAGCTCCTTGTAGGCCTTCTGATCGTCAAAGCGCTCTCTTAGAACGGATGCTATGAAATCGGAGGGCGAGCCGAAGTCTCCCTGCCTTGCCTGTTCCCGGACGTATTCCTCAAGTCCCGGTTCGAGGCTGACGACAACTTCTCTCTGTTTGGCCATCGTCTATCCCTTCTAGTTTCACGCTATTCTACCATTGTTTGACGGGCGGTGAAACGGCATTGACCCCGACACTATCCGAGGTTCGTTCCTCACCCCTTGAAGCCATCCTCGTCCAGATAGGCCTGTTCCTCCGGCGTGGTGTCGCGGCCCAGCGCTGCGTTGCGGTGGGGGAAGCGGCCGAAGCGTTCGATGATCTCGAGATGGATGACGGCCCATTTGAGCGTTTCCTCGTCGCCGGTCTCGTCCCGGTGCTTCTGGAACAGGGAGACGCTGAGCTTCTGGTCTTCCATATCCTCCGAATGTTCGAAGGGCAGGTAGAAGAACGGGCGCAGGATCGGTTCGACACGCTGGTCGAAGCCTTTTTCCAGCGCTCGGCGGGCTGTCGCACGGGCGAGGCCGTCGGTGGCGTAGGAGTGGCCGCTGCCGCGGAAGAGGTTGCGCGGGAACTGGTCGAGCAGCAGGAGAAGCGCCAGCGTGCTTTCGGGCTTTTCTTCCCAAGAAGACAGCTCGCAGCACGAGGCGGCGAGATGCAGGTCGGCGTAGTTGTCGGCGATTTCGGCATCAAGCGCTGCGTCGCGGGAGAACCAGGCATCCGGGCCGTGACGCATCCAGCATTCGAGAACGGCTTCGGGTGTACCCATGGTGTCTACTCCTTCGTATGTTGGTCTTTTGGCGTCCGTCAGTCTTTCGGCCTCCGGGCGAGGATCATGTAGTTGACGTCTATGTCCGCCGAGAGGTTCCAGCGGTTCTGCAGCGGGTTGAAGAACACGCCCTTGCGCTCGACCACCGTCAGGCCGTCGCGCGACAGCGGCGCCTCGATTTCTTCCGGTCGCACCAGCTTCTCGTACTGGTGGGTGCCGCGCGGCAGCCAGCGCAGGACATATTCGGCGCCGACGATGGCCAGAGCCGCGGCCTTCAGCGTGCGGTTGATGGTGGACATCAGGAGAAGGCCACCGGGGCGCACCATGGAAGCGCAGGTGGTGACGAAGAAATCGACGTCGGACACGTGTTCGACGATCTCCATGGCGAGCACAATGTCGAAGGTCTCGCCGGCGGCGGCGAGCTGTTCGGCGGTCATCGCGCGGTAGTCGACCTTGACGCCGGTCTGGGCGGCATGGGTAGAGGCGATGCCGATGTTCTTCTCCGAGGCGTCGGCGCCGAGCACATCTGCACCCATGCGGGCGATCGGCTCCGACAGCAGGCCGCCGCCACAGCCGATGTCGAGGACCCTGAGACCGGAGAGCGGCTGGTGCGACAGCGCCTCGCGGCCGAAATGGGCGGACGCCATGTCGCGGATGTATTCGAGGCGCACCGGATTGATCTTGTGCAGCGGCTTGAACTTGCCGGTCGGATCCCACCACTCGGCCGCCATGGCGGAGAAGCGGTCGACCTCGGCCTGATCGATTGTCGTGCGAGCCTGTTCGCTCATCGGAAAGCTCCCTCAAGATGACATGCCTTCAAGTCGGCCGATCGGGCCGCAAAGTCAAGGATCGGTGCCGGGATCGTGAGGCGGTGCGGCGTCGGGTCGCCTGCGGGCGAAGAGGTCGAGCCCATGCCGGCGGCGGGTGCGCCGGTTGCGGCGCAGGCGGATGTCGGACCTGACGATGAAGATGATGTTATCTCCGTATGCATCGACCAATTCCGGGACCAGGTCGCGCACAAGGTCGTCCAGTTCGTCCGAACCGAGGGCGAGGCACAGCGGGAGCTCGGTCACCGCGCGGCGGGAACCGCCCTCCGACATCAGCGCCAGTACCGAGAGGAACGGACGGTCGCACCGCAGCATCGGTCCCGAGCACAGGCGCCGTCGCCGGCACTCGCGGACACGGCAGAGCGGGATGTCGGCGTGCTGGCGCTTGAACAGGAAGAACATGTCCATCGCGCTTCGATAGAGAAATTCGTCGATGCGTCTCAGCTCTTCCTCGGTTACCACGATCTTTTCGGGCGTCGCATCATTATTCATTTCCGTCTCCCCTTCCTCATCCGATGGATTTCTTCGCTTGTGTGTGGGCACGGCTCCGCACCCACGCGGTCCTGACGGACCCGTGTTCTGCGGCATTCTCGGTGGCCGCCGAAGCGGCCGGGGCGCCCGGCGCACCGGACGAAAACAAAACAAAGGTACGCCAGGCACCCCGTTTCGACGATTTTTGCCGCCTTTTTCCTTTCCCTCTACGACCTTCCGGGGAAGGTCCTCTGTGCCACGCAGGCACGCCCCTTTTCAGGGAGGGGGATCGCGTTCGGGCAGCCCAAGGTCCTCCGCCCGCGTTTCAGCGGCGAACCATGGCATCGGCCCCACCTCGCCGGCAACGCTTTCCGGTGTATCCGCGGCGGGACGGAAAGCAGTGTCTCACGGCGGGGATTTTGGGGGACGCGGCGCCGTTAAAAAAATTTCGCGAAGGAACAAGGACGATGAACGGCGCGTTCAAGCGGCATTCAGACAGAGGCCGATAGAACGGCACCAGAGGAAACACACCAGGAGATAACGCCATGAAGAGGCTTGGAATTCTTGCAGCAGGACTGGCGATCGCCGTCAGCCTCCCGGCGCTTGCGCAGGCTGCCAACGGTTATGCAACAGCCAATGTGAATCTTCGCGCGGGGCCAAGCACGAACTATCCCGCCGTGACAGTGATTCCAGCCGGCGCAGGCGTCGACATCTATGGTTGCCTCAACACCGCCAACTGGTGCGATGTCGGCTTTCGCGGTATTCGCGGCTGGGTCTCCGGCAGCTACCTGCAGGCTGGTTACCAGCAGCGCCGAGTTTATGTCGCACCGGAATACTATCGCCCGCTCGGCATCCCGACGGTGACCTTCTCGGTGGGCAACTATTGGGATCGCCACTATCGTGGCCGTGATTTTTACCGCAACCGCGACCGCTGGGACGACCGCGGCGAATGGCGCCAGGAACGCCGGGAAGAGCGGCGCGATTGGCGCGAGGAGCGTCGGGAAGACCGTAGGGATGACCGTCGGGACTGGCGTGAGGAACGCAGGGACGATCGCCGTGACGCCCGCGAGGAGCGCCGCGACAACCGGCCGGACGCGCGCGAAGAGCGCCGGGAGGAGCGTCGCGACAACGCCCGCGAGCAGGAGCGTCGCCAGGAAACCCGCGAGAACCGCCGCCAGCAGACCCGTGAAAACAGCGATCGGAATCGCAATCCCATTCGGGAGCTTGGCGCAGACCGCAACAACGGCGGTCGCAACGGCTCCAACGCGAATGAACGTCGCGTTCCTGTTTGCGAGCCGGGTGACTTTGCCTGCCTACAGCGCCGATAACGGCGGATCTCAATCACTTGAAGAAAGGCGTCTCCTCGTGAGGCGCCTTTTTCACGTCGGCGTCAGCGTGCCGCATTGCGACAGTAAGGCCTGTTGTCCTTCGCTTGTGTCGCTATTCCCCCACACCCATTGAACTTGCCGGTCGTTTTGGCTATGAGACCGCTGCTCTCATCCCAACCGGCTATCCGCCGGCCTGCAGTTTTCCTCGCGGCGTCGACGGGCGCCGGACAGTTTATCGGTAAGGCCCCATGGCACGCATCGTGATGAAATTCGGCGGCACCTCGGTCGCCAATCTCGAACGCATCCACAACGTAGCCCGTCACGTCAAACGCGAAGTCGATGCCGGGCATGAAGTGGCCGTGGTCGTCTCAGCCATGTCGGGGAAGACGAACGAACTCGTGGACTGGGTCCAGACCATGCCCAAGGTGGCTGGGGCCAATTCGCCGTTCTACGATGCGCGCGAATACGACACGATCGTCGCGTCGGGCGAGCAGGTGACGTCGGGTCTTCTGGCAATCGCGCTGCAGTCGATCGGCATCAATGCCCGCTCCTGGCAGGGCTGGCAGATCCCGATCAAGACCGACAACGCGCATGGCGCAGCACGAATCCAGGAGATCGACGGCTCCGACATCATCCGCCGCATGGGCGAGGGACAGGTGGCCGTGGTCGCCGGCTTCCAGGGCATCGGGCCTGACAACCGGATCGCGACGCTCGGGCGCGGCGGTTCGGATACCTCCGCGGTAGCGATCGCGGCGGCTGTCAAGGCGGACCGTTGCGACATCTATACCGACGTCGACGGCGTCTACACGACCGACCCGCGCATCGAGCCGAAGGCGCGGCGGCTGAAGAAGATCGCGTTCGAGGAAATGCTCGAGATGGCCTCGCTCGGCGCGAAGGTGCTGCAGGTCCGCTCCGTCGAGCTGGCGATGGTGCACAAGGTGCGCACCTTCGTGCGCTCCAGTTTCGAAGATCCCGATGCGCCGGGCATGGGCGATCTCCTGAACCCGCCCGGTACATTGATTTGCGACGAGGAAGAGATCGTGGAACAGGAAGTCGTCACCGGTATTGCCTACGCCAAGGATGAAGCCCAGATTTCGCTGCGCCGTCTGGCCGACCGGCCGGGCGTGTCGGCCGCGATCTTCGGGCCGCTCGCCGAATCCCACATCAATGTCGATATGATCGTCCAGAACATTTCCGAGGACGGATCGAAGACCGACATGACGTTCACGGTTCCCTCCGGTGATGTCGACAAGGCGCTCATGGTTCTGTCGGACAACAAGGACAAGATCGGCTTCGACGTGGTGCAGAGCGAGAAGGGCCTGGTGAAGGTCTCCGTCATCGGTATCGGCATGCGCAGCCATGCCGGCGTCGCGGCGACCGCCTTCAAGGCGCTCGCCGACAAGGGCATCAACATCAAGGCGATCACGACGTCCGAAATCAAGATCTCGATCCTGATCGACGGACCGTACGCGGAGCTCGCGGTTCGGACTTTGCATTCCTGCTACGGCCTCGATAAGAATTGATTCCATAAAGCGGGCTTGCCAACCGGCCTCCGGGCGGGCGGCGAGCCCGCTCCCGCAACTCTTGCATACCGGAGCATGGTGGCGATGAGAGACCTTTCAGCGGGTCCACGCGTCCTTTTGAAACGGCTTCGCGAGCTCATGGCCGAGCCGCTGGAGCCGCAGGAGCGTCTTGATCGCATCGTGCGGCAGATCGCCAACAATATGGTGGCGGAGGTCTGCTCCTGCTACGTGCTGCGCTCGGACGGGGTGCTCGAACTCTACGCTACCGAGGGTCTCAACAAGGACGCCGTCCACCTTGCCCAGCTGAAAATGGGCCAGGGTCTCGTCGGCACGATCGCGGCGTCCGCCCAGCCGCTCAACCTCTCCGATGCCCAGGCGCACCCCGCCTTCCGCTACCTGCCGGAAACGGGGGAAGAGATCTACCATTCCTTCCTCGGCGTGCCCATCTTGCGGGCCGGCCGCAGTTTGGGCGTTCTCGTCGTCCAGAACAAAGCGCAACGCAACTATCGCGAAGACGAGGTCGAGGCGCTTGAAACGACCGCCATGGTGCTGGCCGAGATGATCGCCACCGGCGAACTGAAGAAACTCACCCGACCGGGGCTGGAGCTCGACCTGACACGGCCGGTGTCGATCGAGGGCGACAGCTATTCCGAAGGCATCGGGCTCGGCCATGTGGTGCTGCACGAGCCGCGCATCGTCGTCACCAACCTGCTGAACGAGGATGCCGACAAGGAAATCCGCAAGCTGGTGGAAGCGATCGGGTCGCTCAGGCTCTCGATCGACGACATGCTGTCCAGGCGCGAGATTTCCATGGAGGGCGAGCACCGCGAGGTGCTGGAGACCTACCGCATGTTCGCCCACGACCAGGGCTGGGTGCGGCGCATGGAAGAGGCGATCCGCAACGGCCTGACGGCGGAAGCCGCGGTCGAGAAGGTGCAGAGCGATACCAAGGCGCGGATGATGCGCCTGACCGACCCCTATCTGCGCGAGCGGATGCATGATTTCGACGATCTGGCCAACCGGCTGCTGCGGCAGCTGACCGGCTTTTCATCGCAGAGCATGGCGGAAGGCCTGCCGACAGACGCGATCATCTTCGCGCGCGCCATGGGGGCGGCAGAACTGCTCGACTATCCGCGCGGCAATGTGCGTGGCTTGGTGCTCGAGGACGGGGCGGTGACGAGCCATATCGTCATCGTCGCCAAGGCGATGGGCATTGCCGTCGTCGGCCAGGCGGCAGGTGCCGTGGCGCTTGCGGAAAACGGCGACACGGCGATCATCGACGGCGATGACGGCAAGGTGCATGTGCGCCCCGTCGCCGATCTGGTGAAGGCCTACGAAGAAAAGGTGCGCCTGCGCGCCCGCCGGCAGGAGCAGTTCCGCGCGCTACGCGACGTCGAGCCTGTGACGAGGGACGGCAAGCGGATCAAGCTGCAGATGAATGCGGGCCTGCTGGTCGATCTGCCGCAGCTGTCGGAATCTGGAGCCGAAGGAATCGGCCTGTTCCGCACGGAACTCCAGTTCATGATCTCCTCGACCATGCCGAAGGCCGACGAGCAGGAAAACTTTTACCGCAGCGTGCTGAAGCAGGCTGAAGGGCGGCCCGTGACCTTCCGGACGCTCGACATAGGCGGCGACAAGGTGCTGCCCTATTTCCGCGGACACGAGGAAGAAAACCCGGCACTCGGCTGGCGGGCGATCCGCCTGTCGCTCGACCGTCCCGGGCTTTTGCGGACACAGTTGAGGGCGCTGCTGAAGGCTGCCGCCGGGGCGGAACTGAAGATGATGCTGCCGATGGTCACCGAGGTGTTGGAGATCCGGGCGGTGCGCGAGCTGATGCAGAAGGAAGTGCAGCATCTCTCGAAATTCGGCCACCAGTTGCCGAAGAAATTGCAGTTCGGCGCGATGCTGGAAGTGCCGGCGCTGCTCTGGCAGCTCGACGCCCTGATGAACGAGGTGGACTTCGTCTCTGTCGGTTCCAACGATCTTTTCCAGTTCACGATGGCGGTCGATCGCGGCAATGCGCGGGTGGCGGACCGGTTCGACGTGCTCGGCAAGCCGTTCCTGCGCATCCTGCGCGACATCGTGCGCGCCGGCGAGCGGAATAATACCCCGGTGACGCTCTGCGGCGAGATTGCCGGCAGGCCGCTCTCGGCCATGGCGTTGATGGGCATCGGCTTCCGGTCGATTTCCATGTCGCCGACGGCGATCGGACCGATCAAGGCGATGCTTCTGGCGCTCGACGTCGACAGGCTCGCCGCCGGTCTCAACGCGGCGCTCGACGACGATGCGGGACTCGTGAGCCCGCGCGATCTGCTGGTGCAGTTCGCGAACGATCACGAGATCCCGGTTTAATTACAGTATTGCGGAGTATAGGGTGGCGAAGCTTCCTGTCGAAAAGATGCGCGAGCTCGAACGTCGTTTCGGCGAGATCGAGGCTCGCATGTCGGCCGGTCCGGCGGCGGACGTCTATGTCAAACTGGCCTCGGAGTATTCCGAGCTGCAGCCGGTGGTGAAGACGATCCGCGACTACGAGAAGGCGCTGGCCGAGCAGGCGGATCTCAGGGCGCTGCTCGCCGACAAGGCGACGGACCGCGAGATGCGCGACCTTGCCGATATGGAACTGCCCGAGGTCGAGGCGAAGATCGAGGCGCTCGAAAAGGACATGCAGGTGCTGCTCCTGCCGAAGGATGCGGCCGACGAAAAGAGTGCGATCCTGGAAATCCGCGCCGGCACCGGCGGCAACGAGGCAGCGTTGTTCGCCGGCGACCTGTTTCGCATGTATGACCGCTATGCGAGCGGCCGTGGCTGGAAGGTCGAGGTTCTTTCGGCCAGCGAGGGCGAGGCCGGCGGCTACAAGGAAATCATCGCGACTGTCAGCGGGCGAGGGGTGTTCTCGAAGCTGAAGTTCGAGTCCGGCGTGCACCGGGTCCAGCGCGTGCCCGACACGGAAACGCAGGGGCGCATCCACACCTCCGCGGCGACGGTGGCGGTGCTGCCGGAGGCGGAGGAGATCGATATCGACATCAAGCCCGAGGACATCCGCATCGATACCATGCGCGCCTCGGGTGCCGGCGGGCAGCACGTCAACACGACCGACTCCGCCGTGCGCATCACCCACCTGCCGACCGGCATCATCGTCGTCAGCGCCGAGAAATCGCAACACCAGAACCGCGCCAAGGCGATGCAGGTTTTGCGCTCGCGGCTCTACGACCTCGAGCGGCAGAAGGCCGACAGCGAACGCTCGGCCGACCGCAAGAGCCAGGTGGGTTCGGGCGACCGGTCCGAGCGCATCCGCACCTATAATTTTCCGCAGGGCCGGGTGACCGACCACCGCATCAACCTGACGCTCTACAAGTTGGACAAGGTGATGGAGGGCGAGATCGACGAACTGGTCGACGCGCTGATCGCCGACTACCAGGCGGGGCAACTGGCACTGCTCGGCGAGCAGGCATGAGCGGGGAGACCGTCGGCGATCTGCTGCGGCTGGCGCGGCGGGAGTTCCAAGCGGCCGATCTCGACGATCCGGCGTTGGAAGCACGGATCCTGGTCAGCGGTCTGCTCGACCTTTCAACGACGGAAATGGTGCTGGCCGATGACAGGGCGGTGGCGCCGGACGACGCGGAGCGCGTGCGCGAGGGGATTTTCCGACGGCTCGCGCACGAACCGGTCTATCGCATTCTCGGGCATCGCGCCTTCCACGGGCTCGATCTCAAAATCTCGGCGGCAACGCTCGATCCGCGTCCGGATACCGAGGTTCTGGTCGACCGGGTGCTGCACCACATGCGGGCCCTGGTGGAGCAAAGGGGGCGCGTGCGCATCCTCGATCTCGGCACGGGGACCGGGGCGATCGGGCTTTCGCTGGCCAAGGCCTCGCCTGCGGCGGAGGTGGTTCTGACGGATATTTCCGCCGAGGCCCTTTCAACCGCGGAAGAGAATGCCCATATCAACGGGATAGCCGACCGCACCCGCTTTGTGAGGAGCGACTGGTTCGGGGCAGTTTCCGGTTCCTTCGACATCATCGTGTCAAACCCGCCCTATATCGTGCGGGAGGTGATCGGAACGCTGGATCCGGAAGTTCGGAATTACGATCCGATGGCGGCGCTCGATGGCGGGGCCGACGGACTCGACGCTTATCGCGCAATTGCGGCAGGCGCACTCTCTCATCTTGCGGAAGACGGGTTTGTCGGGCTTGAAATCGGCTATGACCAGAACGAGGCGGTGACGGCGCTGTTTGCAAGCGAAGGCTTCGGCTTGATCGAGGCGGCGAAGGACTTTGGCGGCAGGGACAGGGTTTTGATCCTGGCGCCAGGGGTTTGACGACAAGAGGCCGCAGGGCGGATCGCCGAAATTGCTGCATCCGCACAAGTTATTTCGTGAGTGCAAAGAAAAGGCTTGGTTTTCGTAAGGAAGCGTAATAGTTTGCGGGCACGCATCGGGCAGCGGGGATGACCTTTTAGGATTGTTCGAGACTGTCTCGACTTCGATTTCGGCCCTCTTTGGAGGGTTTCGCGGGGCGAAAGCAAACCCGATGCGTGATCAGTTAATTTAACTTCATCGGCGGCAGCAAAAGCAATGGCGCAGTATGCCCGCAGCACGCGGACCCTCGGTACAAACTGACCGAGCTTTATCGCGTCGTGTTCAAAATCAGCAAAACAGACATTCAGGTGAGCGATAGATGAGGCCAGGACAGCAGAACAAGCGTCGAGGGCGTGGAAATAACGGCGGCGGCGGTGGCGGCGGCGGTGGAAACTTCAACCGCAAGGGCGTCAATCCGCTGACCCGCACCTATGACAGCTCCGGTCCCGACGTGAAGATCCGTGGCACGGCCCAGCACATCGCCGAAAAATACGGCGCGCTTGCCCGCGACGCGCAGAGCTCCGGCGACCGCGTGATGGCCGAAAACTACCTGCAGCACGCCGAACACTACAACCGAATCATCGCGGCCGCGCAGGCCCAGATGCAGGAGCGCTTCCAGCGCGACGATCGCGGCGAGATGGGCGAAGGCGATGTCGATCGCGACGACGACATGGAAAACGGCGACGATCAGCCGATGGTGAGCGAACGCCAGCACCAGCAGCCGCGCCACGACCAGCAGAACCGCCAACACCAGCAGCCGCGCCGTGACAGGCAGGAGCGACAGGACCGCCACGAGCGTCCGGCCCCGGTCCAGCAGGAAATCGCCGGCAGCGGGCCGCAGCCCGTCATCGAGGACATGCCGGCTGAAGTCGTCGCCGCTGTTGCCGAAGCGGGTGATGGTGGCGAACAGGGCGAGAAGCGCCCGCGCCGCCAGCCGCGTCCGCGTCGCCAGCCCCGCCGGGGCGATGGCGCCGAGGGCGGGGAGGCAGGGGCCGAAGCAGCGGCGGCGCCGACCGACGCTGCTGCCGAAGGCGGGCAGAAGCCAGCGGCCAAGCGTTCGCGCGGCGGCGATGCCCCGGCGCTCGTCACGGCCGACAACGAATAAAAATCCGCCAGGCGGACTTTCGACGAACCCCGTCGTCCGATCGGACGGCGGGGTTTTTCTTTGGTCCTGACGATTGTCAAGCGGTTGGCAAGGCCGCGACATTTTTGCAACGGGGCGGTCTTTAAAGCCCTCAAATCGCTTCCCATATCCAGTTCAACGGAGCGGGAAACGCTCCCCGGCCCGCCTCTTGAGGGGGCCTCATCTCAAGGCGCCGTCTCGTGCCGCTGAAGGGCGAGAGGGAAATGGAGACAGGCTATGAACATCGAGAAATATTCCGAGCGCGTGCGCGGCTTCCTGCAGTCGGCGCAGACCCATGCGCTTTCAGAGGGTCACCAGCAATTTACGCCCGAGCACGTTCTGAAGGTGCTGCTCGACGACGACCAGGGCATGGCGTCGTCACTGATCACACGCGCCGGCGGTGACCCGAAGGAGGCACGGCTTGCCAACGATGCCGCGCTTGCCAAGCTGCCGAAGGTTTCCGGCGGTAACGGACAGGTCTATCTGGCACAGCCGCTCGCCAAGGTGTTTTCCACCGCCGAAGACGCTGCCAAGAAGGCGGGCGACAGCTTCGTGACCGTCGAGCGCCTGCTGCTTGCACTCGCGATCGAAAGCTCGGCCTCGACTTCGGCGACGCTGAAGAAGGCCGGCGTGACCGCGCAGGGGCTCAACCAGGTGATCAACGAGGTGCGCAAGGGCCGCACTGCCGACAACGCCAATGCCGAACAGGGCTTCGACGCACTGAAGAAGTACGCGCGCGACCTGACGACCGAAGCCCGCGAAGGCCGGCTCGATCCTGTCATCGGCCGTGACGACGAAATCCGCCGGACGATCCAGGTGCTGTCGCGCCGGACCAAGAACAATCCCGTGCTGATCGGCGAACCCGGTGTCGGCAAGACGGCGATCGCCGAGGGCCTGGCGCTCCGTATCGTCAACGGCGACGTGCCGGAGAGCCTGAAGGACAAGAAGCTGATGGCGCTCGACATGGGGGCGCTGATCGCCGGCGCGAAATATCGCGGCGAATTCGAGGAGCGGCTGAAGGCCGTGCTCAACGAGGTGCAGGCCGAGAACGGCGAGGTGATCCTGTTCATCGACGAGATGCATACGCTGGTCGGCGCCGGCAAGGCTGACGGCGCGATGGATGCGTCGAACCTGCTGAAGCCGGCTCTCGCCCGCGGCGAGCTGCACTGCGTTGGTGCCACCACGCTCGACGAATACCGCAAGCATGTGGAGAAGGACGCGGCGCTTGCCCGTCGCTTCCAGCCTGTCATGGTGGACGAGCCGACGGTCGAGGACACGATCTCGATCCTGCGCGGCTTGAAGGAGAAGTATGAGCAACACCACAAGGTGCGGATCGCCGACAGCGCGATCGTCGCCGCTGCGACGCTTTCGAACCGCTACATCACCGACCGGTTCCTGCCTGACAAGGCGATCGACCTGATGGACGAGGCCGCTTCGCGGCTTCGTATGCAGGTGGATTCCAAGCCGGAGGAACTCGACGAACTCGATCGCCGGATCATCCAGCTGAAGATCGAGCGCGAGGCGCTGAAAAAGGAAACCGATGCGGCGTCGGCCGACCGGCTGGCCCGTCTCGAGAGCGAGCTCACCTCGCTGGAAGAGCAGGCCGATGCGCTGACGGCACGCTGGCAGGCGGAAAAGCAGAAGCTCGGCCTTGCCGCCGACCTCAAGAAGCAGCTCGACGAGGCGCGCAACGATCTTGCGATCGCGCAGCGGCAGGGCGAGTTCCAGCGGGCCGGCGAACTGGCCTATGGCGTGATCCCGAAGCTCGAGAAGGAGTTGGTCGAGGCCGAGGCACAGGATGCCTCCGGCGCCGGCAACATGGTGCAGGAGGTGGTGACACCCGATGGGATCGCGCATGTCGTTTCCCGCTGGACCGGCATTCCTGTTGACAAGATGCTGGAAGGCGAACGCGACAAGCTGCTCCGGATGGAAGACGAACTGGCGAAGACGGTGGTCGGCCAGGGTGACGCCGTGCAGGCGGTTTCCCGCGCCGTGCGCCGGTCGCGCGCAGGGCTCCAGGACCCGAACCGGCCGATCGGCTCGTTCATCTTCCTCGGCCCCACGGGCGTCGGCAAGACGGAGCTCACGAAGTCGCTGGCGCGCTTCCTGTTCGACGACGAAACGGCGATGGTGCGGCTCGACATGTCCGAATACATGGAGAAGCATTCGGTCGCCCGGCTGATCGGGGCGCCTCCCGGCTATGTCGGCTACGAGGAAGGCGGCGCGCTGACGGAATCCGTTCGCCGCAAGCCCTACCAGGTCGTGCTGTTCGACGAGATCGAGAAGGCGCATCCCGATGTGTTCAACGTGCTCCTGCAGGTGCTCGATGACGGGCGGCTGACGGACGGCCAGGGCCGCACGGTCGACTTCAAGAACACAATCGTCATCATGACCTCGAACCTCGGGGCCGAGTATCTGACCAACCTTCCCGAAGGGGCCGATACCGACCAGGTGCGCGATCAGGTGATGGATGTGGTCAAGGCGTCGTTCCGGCCGGAGTTCCTGAACCGCGTCGACGAGATCATCCTGTTCCACCGCCTGCAGCGGACGGAAATGGGCGCAATCGTCGATATCCAGATGCAGCGTCTGCTGGCGCTTCTGGCCGATCGCAAGGTCGTGCTCGAACTCAACGGCGATGCCCGGCAATGGCTGGCCGACAAGGGCTACGATCCGGTCTACGGCGCTCGCCCGCTGAAGCGGGTGATCCAGAAGTTCGTCCAGGACCCGCTGGCCGAGCAGATCCTCGGCGGCCACATTCCCGACGGTTCGACCGTCGCCGTGGATGCGGGTTCGGACCGGCTGCTGTTTCGCGTAAAGACCGCGGTCGATCAGGCGGCCTAAGCGTGGCGCCCGTTGAGAGGGCGTCCGTGATATGAAGGTGATCCGCCACGGGGCTTAGGAGGCTCCGTGGCGGATTTCTTTTGTGAAGCGACGGTGGTGGTTTTCATCGACAGGACGGATCGCCTTGTCGCGGGCGGGAATTGGTAGTAAAAATTGCTACCAATTGCGGGAGCTACACATGGCCAACGTCGAGAAGGTAAGTGTTTCGATGACATTGCAGCATGCCGAACTGCTGCGGGATGCGGTGGAGAGCGGTGCCTATGCCAGCGGCAGCGAGGTTGTTCGGGAGGCTCTTCGGGACTGGTCCCTTAAGTGGATGCAACGGCGGGCGGATATCGCCACGCTGAAAACCTTGTGGGAAGAGGGCAAGGCCAGCGGACCAGCCACTGAGGTGGACTTCGACGCGTTGCATGCGGAAGCGCGCGCCGAGTCGATGGCTGCCCGCGATGAGGACTAGGCTTCTCTGGACGCCTCGGGCTCGCGCCGACGTCAAGTCGATTTATATCAACATCAGCAAAGAGCAGCCGGCTGCCGCGGAGCGTTATCTTGAGCGCATTCGCCAGAAGGTCGGGCTGCTGGCGGATCATCCGCGCCTTGGTGAACGACATCCAGAGATTTTTCGTTCTGCCCGGATGCTGGTAGAGGCGCCTTACGTCGTCCTCTACGAAATCAATCCCGACAGCGATGATGGGCATGTGGATACGATCGTGATCGTTAGGGTCGTCGATGGTCGGCGCGATCTCTCCGCGATGTTCTGATCCGGCTATCTCTCAGCCGCTTCCCAATCCTCCCGCTTCACTTCAAACCAGTATGCCCCTATCCGCCTTTCCTTTGGAAGACTTGCGGTCGCAGGGCAGGGAGAGGCCGGTTGCCGTTGCCGGCAACCGGATTTTTATGTCAGGCCATGGCGGCGCGGGCGGCCTTGCGGCGTTCGACGCGGGCGCGGATCGCCTCGACGTCGGTGACCGGCGTCGCGGCGAAGAGCTGGCGGGTGTAGGGGTGCTTCGGGTCGGCGAAGAGTTCCTCGCGGGTTCCCTGTTCCACCGCCTCGCCCTTGGAGATCACCATGACGTCATCGGCGATGTAGCGGACGACCGAGAGGTCGTGGCTGACGAAGACGTAGGTGAGTTCGAACTCTTCCTGCAGGTCGGCGAGCAGGTTCAGGACCTGGGCCTGGACCGAGAGGTCGAGGGCCGAGACCGGCTCGTCGAGCACGAGCAGGGACGGGTTGAGCATCAGGGCGCGGGCGATCGCGATGCGCTGGCGCTGGCCGCCGGAGAACATGTGCGGATAGCGGTTGAAGTGCTCCGGACCCAGACCGACCTTGACCAGCATGGCTTCGGCCCGCTCGCGCCGTTCGGCGGCCGGGATCCTGGTGTTGATGACCAGCGGCTCCATCAGGACGTCGCCGACCTTCTGGCGCGGGTTCAAGCTGCCATAGGGGTTCTGGAAGACCATCTGCACCTTGGAGCGCATGTCGGGTCCGGGCCGCTTGCGGGCGATATCGACGGGCTGGCCGTCGATCTTCAGCTCGCCTGACGAGGCCGGGTCGATGAGCGCGATGATGCGGGCGAGCGTGGACTTGCCCGAGCCCGACTCGCCGACGATCGCGAGCGTCTTGCCGCGCTCGACGGCGAAGTCGACGCCCTTCAGCGCCTGCACGGTTTTGGCGCCGCCGAACAGTCCGCCGGGCACGTGGTAATCGCGTGTGATCGCCTTTCCTTCGACGACTGCTGTCATTGTGCATTCTCCTGAGCCATGAAGTCCGAGACGGTTGGCAAGCGGTCGCCGGTGGCATTCTCGGGGAGGGCCGATAGGAGGGCCCGCGTATACGGGTTCTTCGGGTTTTCGAAGAGGTCGAGCACGTCGGCTTCCTCCATCTTCTTGCCCTTGTACTGCACGACGACGCGGTCGGCTGTCTCGGCGACCACGCCCATGTCGTGGGTGATGAGGATCAGGCCCATGCCGTATTCCTCCTGAAGATCCATCAAGAGATCGAGGATCTGCTTCTGGATCGTCACGTCCAGAGCCGTCGTGGGCTCGTCGGCGATCAGAAGGCGCGGCTTGGAGGCGATCGCGATGGCGATCATCACCCGCTGGCACTGACCCCCCGACATCTGGTGCGGATAGGCGTCGATCTTCGTTTCGGGCTCGGGAATGCCGACGGCCTTGAAGAGCTCGATGGCGCGGGCGCGCGCCTGGCTCTTGGACATGCCAAGGTTGAGGCGCAGCACCTCCTCGATCTGGAAGCCGACCGTGAACGATGGGTTGAGCGAGGCGATCGGCTCCTGGAAGATCATGGTGATCTCCCGACCGATCAGCTTGCGCCGTTCCGGGGCCGACATGTTGAGCAGATCGCGCCCCTCGAAGGTCATCTCGTCGGCGGTGATCGTGGCGGTGTCGGGCAGGAGGCCCATGACGGCGAGCATCGACACGGATTTGCCCGAGCCGGACTCGCCGACGATCGCCAGCACTTCATGCTTGTCGACCGAGACGTCGATGCCATCGACGGCGGTGAAGGCGCCGGCGGCGGTGGCGAACTTGACGGTGAGGTTTCTGATTTTCAGCAGGCTCATGATGTCAGCTCCGCTTCAGCTTGGGATCGAGCGCGTCGCGCAGGCCGTCACCCATGAGGTTGATCGCCAGAACCGAGACGAGGATCGCAAGACCGGGGAAGGTCACGACCCACCAGGCGCGGAGGATGAACTCGCGGGCTTCGGCGAGCATGGTGCCCCACTCGGAGGCCGGGGGCTGGGCGCCCATGCCGAGGAAGCCGAGGGCGGCGGAATCGAGCACGGCCGAGGAGAAGGAGAGCGTCGCCTGGACGATCAGCGGTGCCAGACAGTTCGGCAGGATGGTCTTGAACATGAGCCTGAGATTGCCGGCACCTGCGACGCGGGCGGCGGTCACGTATTCGCGGCGCAGCTCGCTCATGACCGCAGCGCGCGTCAGGCGGGCGAAATGCGGCTGGTAGACGATGGCGATCGCGATCATCGCGTTGGTGAGGCCGGGTCCGAGGACGGCGACCAGCACGAGAGCCAGAAGCAGCGACGGGAACGCGAGGATGATGTCCATCACGCGCATGATGACGGTATCGACCCAGCCGCCGAAGAAGCCGGCGATCAGGCCGATGACAATGCCGCCGACAAGGGCGATCGAGACGACGACGATGCCGATGAACAGCGAATACTGGGCGCCGTAGATCAGGCGGGACAGCATGTCGCGACCGACGGCGTCGGTTCCGAGCAGGTAGGCGGAACTGCCGCCATCCTGCCAAAACGGCGGCAAGAGCAGCGCGTCGCGATACTGGACCGTCGGGTCATAGGGGGCGATCAGCGGCGCGAAGACGGCGGTCAGCACCAGAAGGATGAAGACGGCGAGGCCGAGAACGGCGCCACGATTCTGGCGGAAGTAGAACCAGAACTCGCTGATCATGCGGCGGCGGATCGCGGCGTTTGTCAGCCTCACGGCCGGGGTGTTGGTGACGTCGCTCATTTGTTGCGGATCCTCGGATTGATGAGGCCATAGGTGAGGTCGACCAGCAGGTTGACGATCATGACCAGCGCGGCGACCAGAAGCAGGCCGGACTGCACGACCGGATAGTCGCGGCGGGCGATGGAATCGATCATCCACTTGCCGATGCCGGGCCACGAGAAGATGGTTTCCGTCAGGATGGCGCCGGCCATCAAAACGCCGATCTGCAGGCCGATCGTGGTGACGACCGGGATCATGGCGTTACGCAGCGCATGCACGCCGATGACGCGGCTTGGCGGCATGCCTTTGGCACGGGCGGTGCGGACATAATCCTCGCCCATGACTTCCAGCATGGCCGAACGAGTCTGGCGGGCGATGACGGCAAGCGGGATGGTGGCGAGCACGATCGACGGCAGGATGAGGTGCGAGACAGCCGAGGCGAAGGCACCCTTCTGGCCGGAGAGCAGGCTGTCGATCAGCATGAAGCCGGTAACCTGCGGGAAGAAGAACATCAGCGAGATGCGGCCCGAGACCGGTGTCCATTGCAGGATGCCGGAGAATAGGATGATGAGCAGCAGGCCCCACCAGAAGATCGGCATCGAGAAGCCGACAAGGGCTGTCGTCATCGAGATCTGGTCGAACCAGCTGCCCCGCTTGATGGCGGCGATGACGCCGACCGGCACCCCGATCAGGGTGGCGATGATGATGGCGCAGAGGCCAAGTTCCACCGTTGCCGGGAACAGGGCCAGGAACTCGGTCATGACAGGCTTCTTGGTGACCAGCGAATTGCCGAGGTCGCCCTGGAGCAGCCGCCCGAGGAAATCGAAATATTGCAACACCACAGGCTGGTCGTAGCCGAGCTGGGCGGAGAGTTCCGCGTGGCGTTCCGGTGTGACGCCGCGTTCCCCGGCCATCAGCAGCACCGGATCGCCGGGCAGGATGCGCACGAAGGAGAATGCGATGATGGTGATCCCGAGGAAGGTGGGCACCAGATACAAAAGCTTGGAGAGGATGAAACGGATCATGCGCCTCTTTCCCTAAAAGACACGCGGGGCACAAGCCCCGCGTGTCCAAGTTGCCCCTAGAGGACGATCACTTATTCGGTGATGTCCACGGTTTCGAAGGTGAAGTCGCCGAGCGGGCTCATGACGAAGCCCGTGACGTTCTGGCGCATCGGCACGTACTGGGTCGAGTGCGCAATGGTAAGCCACGGAGCCTGGTCCTTGAAGATGACCTGGGCTTCTTCGTAGAGCTTGGTACGCTCGGCCGGATCGGACGTGACCTTGGCCTTCTGCAGCAGGTCCGAGAATTCCTCGTTGCACCAGAAGGCGCGGTTCGCACCGCCTTCGCCGGCCGAAGCGCAGCTCAGGAGAACGGAGAGGAAGTTGTCCGGGTCGCCGTTGTCGCCGGTCCAGCCGAGGATGACGGCGCCGTCACGGCCCGGTTCCATCGACTTGGCGAGGTATTCACCCCACTCGTAGGAGACGATCTCGGCCTTGACGCCCACCTTCGACAGGTCTTCCTGCATCAGTTCGGCGGTACGGCGGGCGTTCGGCATGTACGGACGCTGAACCGGCATAGCCCAGATCTTCATCGAGAGATCCTTGACGCCTGCTTCCTCGAGCATCTTCTTGGATGCTTCCGGATCGTAGGGATCGTCCTGGATGGACTCGTTGTACGACCACATGGTCGGCGGGATCGGGTTCTTGGCGGCTTCCGCGTGGCCCTGGAAGACGGCGTCGACGATGGCTTCCTTGTTGATCGCCATGTTGAGGGCCTTGCGGACCTTGACGTTGTCGAACGGAGCGACGGTCGTGTTGTAGGCGAGGTAACCGACGTTGAGGCCGGCCTGCTCGTCGAGCTTCAGGGTGGAATCGGCCTTTATCGCGTCGATGTCAGCCGGAGCCGGGTACGGCATCAGGTGGCATTCGCCGGCCTTCAGCTTCTGCAGGCGAACCGCTGCGTCCGGGGTGATTGCGAAGACCAGGTCGTCGATGAGCGGCGCGGTGCCCCAGTAGTCGGGGTTCTTCTGGTAGCGGATGACCGCGTCCTTCTGATAGGCGACGAACTTGAACGGACCGGTACCGATCGGCAGGTTGTTGAAGTCTTCCTTGGTTCCGGCAGCTTCGAGCGTATCGGCATATTCCTTGGAGACGATCGAGGCGAACGGCATCGCGATGTTGGCGAGGAACGGCGCTTCCGGCTGGTTCAGGACGAACTTGACGGTGTAGTCGTCAACCTTCTCGATCGACTTGATCAGCTTCGGCATGTCCATCGAGGTGTAGTACTCGTAGGTGATGCCGGCGATGTATTCGTGCCACGGGTTGCTGGTGTCGCCCTGGCGGCTGAAGCTGAAGATCACGTCGTCGGCGTTGAAATCACGCGTCGGGGTGAACTTCTCGTTCGAATGCCACTTTACGCCCTTGCGCAGGTGGAAGGTGTATTCGGTGCCGTCTTCCGAAACGTCCCAGCTTTCCGCCAGACCCGGTTCGGCTTCGGTCGTGCCCTTCTTGAACTCGGTCAGGCGGTTGTAGATCGGATGCGCGGAAGCGTCGAAGGTGCCGCCGGCGGTGTACGGCGACGGATCGAAGCCTTCGGGCGATGCCTCGGAGCAGTAGACGAAGGTCTTCGCCATGGTCGGCATGGCCGAAGCCATCATGATGGCGGTGGCCGCGAGCAGGCTGCGGGTCAGCAGTTTCATGTTATTGTCCTTTCCCTCTTCACTGAGTTTTGTCGGGTCCTTTTCCGGACCTCATCCTTCTTCGTCCCTTCAGCCGCCGACCGACGGCTCATGACGAGCTCGACGGTCATCGGCCACCAGCTCCTCACGAGGATCCTGGCGCGAAGAGCCGATCGAGGCTCGTTTCCGGCGGGCAAAACCATTTCGGTCCTTCCGCCGTCATGTAGGCGATGTCTTCCAGCCTCACGCCGCATTCTCCGTAAAGGCACAGCATGGGCTCCACGGAAAAGCACATTCCGGGCTCCAGCGGCGTGGCATTGCCGCCGACGATATAGGGTTCCTCGTGAATGTCGAGTCCGAGGCCGTGGCCGGTACGGTGGGGCAGGCCAGGGACGCGATGGCCGGGACCGAAGCCTGCCTCGACGAGCACGCGGCGGGCTGCCGCATCGACGTCCGTACAAGGCGCGCCGGGACGGGCGGCTGCGAAGGCGGCTGCCTGCGCGTCGCGCTCCAGGTTCCAGAGCTGGCGCTGCCTTTCGGTCGGCGCGCCGAAAACGTAGGTGCGGGTGATGTCCGAGCGGTAGCCGTGAAGGATGCCGCCGAGATCGACAAGCGCCATGTCTCCGTCGGAGAGCGTCTGCGGATAGGGGACGCCATGCGGATAGGCGGTCGCCTCGCCAAACTGGACGGCGACGAACAGCGGCTTCAGACCGAGCGCGATATGGGCGGCATTCACGAAATCCGCGACCTCGGTGGTGGCCATGCCGGGGCGGAGGCCGTCGTAAACCGCCTTCTGGACACGGTAGCTCGCATCCATGGCCGTCTGGATGATGGCGATTTCGGCGGCGCTCTTGATCTGGCGCTGGGCGACGATCATCGGCTGGGCAGAGACGACCGGACCGTCATGGCGCTGCATCAGGGCGGAGGCGAACACGAAGGGTGTGGCGGGATCGAGCGCCAGAGTTGCGCCGGGGCAATCGAGACGGGCGATGGCCGAGGCGATCAGCGCGAAGGCATCTTCGTCCTCCTCCCAGACTGCAACGTTGCCGGCGATACGCAGCATCGTGCGGAGCTTGGGCTCCTCGAAGGCGGGGCTGACATAAACGAGTTCGCCCTGCGCCGGCACGATGGCGCCATGGATGCGCTCGGACAGGCCGAGCGACAGGCCCGTGTAATAGGTCAGCGAGGAGGAGGCATCGAGCCAGACGGCCTTGACGCCGTCGCGCAGCATCCTCTCCTGCAGGCCGGATATCCGGGCCCGCAGTTCGGCGTCTTCGATGGCCGCAGCCGTCACCGGCCGGAAAAGCCCGAGGGCTTTCTGATAATCGGTCATGTTGTCTCTGGCCTGTCCGAAAACCCCTGCTGCGTCAGCGCTGGAGTGTTCCGTCGGCGTCGGTTTCTGTCGTAGCCATTGCATAGACATTGTGCAGGCCCCGCGCAATGGGGAATCCTGCGAGTTTTTCGTGCATAAGTTATTCGAGAGCATCATTTTGCGTTGGCAGCGCTACCAGCGCAAAAAATGTGACGTCTTGGGGCGCTTTCCGGGGTCCGTCTCAGGGCTGCCAGTACGCTGCGACGGACATGGCATGGCGATCGTGACCGCATGCCTTCAGGCTCTCGCGCACGATCCGGGCTTCGTTCTTGCCGCAGCCGACCCAGACGTAGGTTGCCTCTTCCAATCTGGCCATTTCCCTGGCAATTGCCTCGGGAAGCAGACCGGCTGCACCGGCGGGGCGGCCATCCCTGACAAGCCAGCGCAGGTCGACGCGGGCTTGCGAGGGCAAGGCCTGCCGTTCGCGGTCGTCCTCGATCTCGACCAGCGCTGTTATGGTTGTCTCGGGCGCGGCTTCGGCGGCGATGCGGGCGATGGCGGGAAGAGCGGTTTCATCGCCAGCGAGCAGCACGCGCCGCCCGGGAGGTAGGCCACCGCCGCCGGGGCCGAGGAGGGCAAGCCGGTCGCCCGGACGGGCGTCGCGGGCAAAGCGGCCGCCGGGGGCGTCGTGCTCGCCGTTGTGATGTTGCAGGAAGTCGACCGTCAGCTGCCGGCGATCCGGATCGACGGCGCGGATGGTGTAGACGCGCACGGCCAGCGCATCCTCACCCTCCGGCCATGCGATGCGGCCATCGGGACGCGGCGTGGGCCAGACGGGGGTGCGATCCTTCGGCGGAATGAGCAGGCGGACATGGAAGCCACCGCCGAGGAAGGGGGCGGGATCGGCGCATTCAAAGACGACGCGGCGCATGCGCGGTGTGATATCCGAAACCGAGACAACCGTGACTTCGTGCAGGTCCGGCAGCGCCTGCCTCTGGGTGGAATCCGACCAGGTCAGTTCCAGCGGTTCGTCTCCGGCGAACATGAAGAGATGTTCCGCCATGACCGTGCGGATGGCTTCGAGGAGCTGTGCGGTCGGGCAGGTTATCTCGATCAGCAGCCGGCCGTCGACGGCACGGGTTTCGACACGGCCGTACTCGCTCGACAACACGACGGTGGTTTCGCCCCGCTCGACCTCGGAGTGCTCGACGAAATGTTCGGCGATCTCGTCCAGCATGTGGGTGGTATCGGTCGGGATCGCGATGCCGGTGATCGTGAAGGTTTCGAGGGTCGTCATGATCTTTACCGGGGCCTTTGTTGCCTGAAAGCGGTAACGCTCCCCAAGGATTTCGGGGAGCGTTTTGTGTTCTTTTTCGACCCGGTGTTACCACGTGTAGCGAAGCGTCGCCTTCACCGCGCGGCGGTCGCCGTAGTAGGCCGTGTTGCTGAACGTATCGACATGGGAGATGTATTCCTTGTCGAAGATGTTCGTCGCGTTGATGGCGAGGGTGGCGCTATCGGTGACCTTGTAGCTGATCGCGGCGTCGACGAGAGTGCGCGACGAAAGATCGATCGTGTTGGCATTGTCGGCATAGGTGCTGCCGACATAGCGGGCGCCGAGGCCGAGGGTGAGATCGCCGAAGGTGCCGTTGCCCGGAATGGTGTAATCGAACCAGGCCGAGGCGATGTGTTCGGGCACGAGCTGGGGCCGGTTGCCGATGTTGGTGGCGGTGCTGTCGTCGGTGATCTCGGCGTTCCAGTAGGAATAGGCGAGCGTCAGGTTGACCTGGTCGGTCAGCGCCGCCTTGCCTTCCAGCTCGAGACCGCGAACGTTGACCTCGCCGACCTGTGTCGGCAGCGGGCCGGTCCACTGGGCGACATTGGTCTGTGTCAGGTCGAAGTAGGCAACCGAGAAGATCGCGTCAAATCCTTCCGGCTGATACTTGGCGCCGATCTCGTATTGCGTGCCTTCCTGCGGCTCGGGATTCGTCAGGTAGGTCGCGTAGATCGGGGCGACCGGCTGGAAGGATTCCGAATAGCTGGCGTAGACCGAGAGCTGGTCGGTCGCCTTGAAGGTGACCCCGACGCGACCGGTGAAGGCCTCATCGGTGCTTTCCATGGTGAAGCCGCCGCTTTCGCTGGTCTGCTCGACGAAATCGTAGCGGCCGCCGAGGGTGAGGATCCAGCGGTTGTCGAGGGTCAGCTCCTCCTGCGCATAGATGCCGGTGGTCTTCATGGTGCTGTCGGTGATCGTCGGGGCGGGCAGGAAGACGCAGGCGCGGCCGCAATAGACCGGGTCGGATGCATCGATGCCGGTGGCAGTGCCGTCAGCGCGGCTTTCGGTGGCGTCTTCCCAGGTGTAGTCGATGCCGAACAGGGTGCGGCTGTCGAAGCGGTCGAAGCTCGCATCGTATTGCAGCTGGTTGTCGATGGCGAACCGCTGGGATTCGCCGTAGACGGCGAGAGCGTTACGGTTGTCGGCCGGGTTGGTGGTGCCGCCGTAGACGGATTCGTAGGTGAGATCGAGATCGGTGTAGCGGGCGGTCTGGCGGACCTGCAGGCCGTTGCCGAAATCGTGCGAGAAATCATAGCCGATGTTCTTCTCGACGGTGTCGAAGCTGTCGAAATCGGGTTCGCCGAGATAGGTTTCGGAATCGATGCCGGAGCCGAAGGGCACGCCGTGGGAGGTGTTGCTGTCGCGCTTGTTGTAGTCGCCCATGATGGTGAGCGAGGTGGCGTCGTCGGGGCTCCAGGTCAGCGCCGGGGCGATGAAGACGCGGTCGTCCTCGCTGAAGTCAACGCCATTGCTGCCGTCCTGCCACTTACCGGTCAGGCGGTAGGTCCAGACACCCTCGTCGTCGATCGGGCCGCCGAAATCGGTCCCGGTCTCGATGTGGTCCTTGCCAAAGGTTGTGTAGACCTCGCCGAACTTCTCGTCCTGTGGGCGCTTCGTGATCGAATTCACAAGGCCGCCCGGGTTGTTCATGCCGAACAGGGTGGAGGTCGAGCCTTTCAGGACCTCGACGCGCTGCATGGCATAGGGCTCCATGCGGCTGCCGGTGAAGCTGTTGATGCGCAGCGGCAGGCCATCGCGATAGTTGCCGGTGCCGCCCTGGTAGAAGCCGCGCATGAGATAGAAGTCGTAGCGGTCGTCGGAGCCGTAGATGTCGGTCGACACGCCGGCGGTGTAGTTCAGCACCTCGTCGAGCTTGGCGGCGCCGCGCGTCGTCATCTCGGCCTGGGTGACGACCGAAACGGAGGCGGGCACGTCGACGAGCGGCGTGCCGGTCTTGCTGCCGGACTGTGAGCCGGTGGCGATTATGCCGGTGCCCGGCCCGATCATCGCGTTTGCGCCAGCGCCCTCGACGGTGATTGTTTCGAGAACCGTCGAGCCATCGGCAGCGGGTGCGGCCGCGGTGACCGTGGGATCGACGAGGGCAGCCTTGGTGGCGCCGGTGACCTGAACCGTGATGCCGGTGCCGGCAAGCAGGGTCTGGAGGGCCTCAGCCGGCGGCATCGCGCCGGTAACGGCGTTCGAGGTCTTGCCGGCGACGATCGGCGAGGAATAGCCGACCTCCCAGCCGGAGGCGCGGATGAAGGCGGCAATCGCCGACGAGAGCGGCTGGGCGGGAATCGAGAAGCTCACCGCCTGCTGGGCGAAAACGGGCATCGCCGGCAGGGTGAGCGCACCTGTCAGGACCGTGCTGGCGATGAGCCGCGTCAGAAGCCTGCCACCCTGTCTGCCCTGGCGTTCGCGCCGCGCTCTGCTGTCTCGAACCACACCACTTTCACGCCCCATCGGGAACCCCCTTTGCACACTCGACACCACATGCGGATGCCGCTCGGGCAGCCGCTTTCAACAGTTGACGAATGGCGGAGACGGATCTCACAAAAAAAGTTGATGATTTAGCGAAGGATTATAATTCCGCCTGGAAGCCGGGTGAACGTGGCGCCGGCGGCGGTCGCCAGGGAGCGGATCGTGCCCTCCGGATCGGAGAGGCGGTAGTTGCCGCTGACGAGGGTTTGCCCGACTGTATCGTCGGCGACGATCACCGGGGCGGGGTAGTAGCGGCGGAGATCGTCGAGCACGGCGGAAAGCGGCCGGCCGTCGAAGACGATGCGGCCTTCAAGCCAGGCCAGCGAGGCCGAAGTATCGACCGAATTGACGGGTGACAGCGATGTTGCCGTCGCCTTCACGGATTCGCCCGGATCGAGGAGGGCCGTCTCGGTTCGCCCGGGCAGGCGGGCGACCTCAACCTTGCCATGGTCGAGCACAACCAGATCCTCGTCGTCGCCGGTGCGGACGGAGAAGCCGGTGCCCATGACCGTCACTTCTGAATAATGACCGGCAACGGTGAAGGGGCGGGTGGTATCGGGGACGACGTCGAAAAACGCTTCCCCCTGCAGCAGGGTGACGGCGCGGCGACCATTTCCGAAATCGAGCGCAACCGCCGAGTCCGTGTTGAGCGTCATGCGGGAGCCGTCGGGCAGTGTAATTTCGCGGGTGGCGCCGGTCTCGGTGCGGTAATCGGCCTCCCAGTCGAGGGCGAGGCGAGGGTATTGCTGGAGAGCCACCGCGAGAAGGAGGGTGGCGGCGATCGCGCTCATCCAGCGCGTCACCGGATGCTTTCGCGGCGTGGGAGACAGAGCGTGAGCCATGGGAACCGGAGGGGCAGAATCCGCAAGCCGGCGGGTCGCCAGGTCGAGCTCTGGAAGCGTCCAAGTGCGCTTTAGGCCAGCGAAGGCCGCGGCATGGCGCGGATCCTCGCGACACCAGGCGTCGAAACCGGCACGGATCGTCGCGTCGGCCGGATGGGCGTCGAGCTTCAACAGCCAGTCAAGAGCCGAATCCGTCACCGGATCGGGATGAACATAGCCGGTCGTCGGGTCGAGGCGCTGAGCCTTGTCGTTTTCCACTTACATAACCCAGGGACAGATCTGTGACGCGCTTGCCATGTCATGATGACGATCCCGGCCGGCGGATCTCACAAAAGTGGCTTCGCTATGCTGCATGGTCCCCTCCTCCGGCCTTCGTTTCACGACCGATCGATCTTCGCGAGAGCGTCGTGGCAATGTCCTATCGCCATCTTCAGGTCGTTGTAGACCGTGTTCGGCGAGACGCCGAGATGGTCGGCAATCTTCGGATACGGCCATTTTTCGATGCGGCTCAGCACCCAGACCCTCCGGGCGCGTGCCGGCAAGCGCGAAAGCGCCTCGTAGAGCAGAGCGAGCCGCTGGCGGTGGATCAGGCTGTCCTCGGGCGATGGCAGGTCGGCGGCGACATTGGCGACCTCGTCCGGCGACCAGTCGGGGCGGATGACATTGCCAGCGAGCACCTGTCTGCGGTGGTGGTCGATCGCCAGGTTGCGGGCGGTCTGGTGGAGGAAGGCCTCGATGTGTTCGATCGGTCCGGCCTCGATCGCCTTGCGGGCCCTCAAGTAGGTTTCCTGCGCCAGATCCTCGGCCGCCTGCCGGTCGCGGACGATCCGCATGACGCTAAAGATCAGCGACATGCGCAGCGAGAGGAAGGTGTCGTTGAGGGCGCCGTGCATGGTCAGCCCGTCCTCGAAGCGCGGGTCAAGCGGACGGGCTGGCGCCGGCAGGACGGCGTCCGTCGCTCGTTCATCCATCCGCGTGTCGGCCCGCTCATCGGCAATCCGCATCTTTCCGTTCCGGCTGATCGTCGACCGATTAAAATATGGTCTGGGATTGTCAAGTTTTATGTTATGCCGCCGAGATCGGGCATTCGTTCAGGTTCGGACAAGCCTGCTGCATCAAAACCATCAGCGAACATGCCGGTATGCCGATTTTCGGCGCCTGCCGCATTGGTGATTTGGGTTCGGAAGAGCTCTTCGCCACCACGCAGGCAACCGGATTATGGGGTGGCATTTCTCGTCTGCGGGGGCAGGACGCCAGGTTTTTAAAGCGATGGCATAACCTCAAAGGGCTTCGTTCATGACTTCGACAATACCTTCGATGACCACCGTCCAGATCCGCGCGCTGTCGACCGCGCAGATCGCAGCCTGGACGACGGAAGACGTTGCGGCGCTTTCGACAACGCAGATCAAGGTTCTGTCCTCGGCCCAGATCGGTGCGCTGGAAACGGAAGACCTGGCGGTCTTCTCGACGACCCAGTTGCGCGCCATCGCACCGACGTCGATCACCGGATTGACACTCGACCAGATCGCGATCCTGACGACCAATGAGATCGAAAGCCTCGTCTCAACGCAGGTCGCCGCGCTCAATACCCGCCAGGTCGCCGCGCTCGATACGGCGCAGGTCGAGGCGCTGACCTCGGCCCAGATTGCGGCGATGAGCTCGGTGCAGATCGCGACGCTGACGGCCGATGAACTGGCGACCTTCTCGACCGCGGATATTGCCGCGATGAGCACCGGCTCGGTGGCGCGTCTTGCGACCGACCGCATCGCCGTGTTGACGACGGCGCAGATCGCAGCGCTGACGACCGCGCAGATCGCCGCGATGAAGACCGCGCAGATCGCCGCCTTGTCGACGGCGCAGGTGGCCGCGCTCTCAACGGCGCAGACCGCAGCGCTGAACTCGACCCAGGTGCGGGCGCTGACCTCTTCTTCCGTAGAGACGCTGTCGACGGCGCAGGTGGCGGCCCTCAGCACGCTCGCCATCCCCGGCCTGACATCGGCGCAGATTGACTTGCTATCGACGGAGCAGATCGCGGCGTTCTCCTCGACGCAGTCCGGAGCCCTGACATCGCAACAGCTCGCCGCGCTCACTTCGCAGGATATCGCTGTCTTCTCGACGTCCGATATCGCCGCGATCAAATCGTGGGCAATTGTCGGCCTGACGGCGGACAGTATCGGCGCGCTGACCAGCGCGCAGCTTGCCGCCCTGCAGACAGGCCAGATCGCCGCCTTGCGGACGACCCAGCTTCCGGCACTCTCGACCGGTCAGATCTCCCAGCTGACCACGTCGCAGATCGCTGCACTGAACGCAGCGCAGGTCAAGAGCCTGTCGGCCGATACGCTGGCCGCATTCACGACCGACCAGATTGCGGCGCTCAACGCCAAGTCCATTCCCGGCCTGACCTCGGCGCAGTTGACCGGCCTTTCGACCGCGCAAGTGGCGGCGCTGACGTCCTCGCAGGTCGCCTCGCTGTCATCGGCGCAGATCGCTGCCCTGTCGGCCGAGGATATCGCGACCTTCTCGACTGACGACATGGCAGCCCTGAGCGCGTCCGCCGTAATCGGTCTTTCTTCCGACAAGCTGGCGGAACTGACCTCGGAGCAGATCGGGGCGATGAAGACGGCGCAGATCGCCGCCCTCAGATCGACCCAGATCGCCGCGCTCTCCACCGACCAGCTGGCGGCGCTGACGACGGCCCAGGTCGCGGCGCTGACCTCGGTACAGATCCCGGCGCTGTCGACCGCAAGCGTCGCCGCGCTCACCGCCGAGCAGATCGGCGTGCTCAGCAAGCTGGCGGTCAAGGGGCTGACGTCGGCCCAGGTCGCGGTTCTCAGCACGGCGCAGGTCGAAGCGCTCAGCGCATCGCAGATCGGAAACATGACCGCCTCGCAGCTCGGCGCGCTCGGCGCCGACGATATCGAGCTGTTCACCACCGCCGAGATCGCGGCAATGACCACGGCGGCGATCGGCGGGCTGTCGACGGCGGCCATTGCCGCGCTCAGCTACGACCAGATCGCGGCGCTGAAGACGGCGCACATCGCGGCGCTGAAGACCAACCAGATCCCGGCGCTGACGACCGAGCAGATGTCGGCGTTGAGCGCGGCGCAGATCGGAGCCTTCACTTCGGCGCAGCTCAGGTTGATCTCATCGGACAACATCGCGGCGCTCGCGACCGAACAGATCGCGGCCTTGAGCTCGAAGGCGATCGCCGGTCTCTCGGCCACGCAGATCGCGGCACTGACCACCGATCAGGTCGAGGCGCTCAAGGCATCGCAGATCGCCGGCATGAATTCCGCCCAGATTGCCGCGCTGAGCTCAGAGGATCTCGCGACCTTCTCCACCGACGAGATTGCCGCGATCAGCACCGCTGGCCTTGCCGGGCTCTCGACCGACACGATAGCGGCCCTGAGCGATGAACATGCCGCGGCCCTGAAAGCCGTGCAACTGGCGGCACTGAAGACCTATCAGGTCAACGCGCTCACCAGCCAGCAGGTGATGGCACTGACGACCGCGCAGATCGCCGCACTCACCTCGGCACAGCTCGGCGCGCTTTCGAGCGACGCGCTGGCTGCACTCACCACCGACCAGATCGCCGCGATCAGCACGCGGGCCGTCGGCGGTCTCAGCGCCACCCAGATCGCGGCGTTTACGGCCGATCAGGCCGAAGCGCTGACGCCGGCGCTTGTCGGTGCCATGACGTCGGCACAGATCGCCGCCCTCTCCTCGGCCGATCTCGCGACCTTCTCGACAGCCGACATCGCGGCCATCAGTACAGCCGCGTTGGCCGGGCTTTCGACCGACAAACTCGCCTCGCTCAGCCTGGAGCAGATCGAGGCGATGAAGACGCTGCAGATCGCGGCGCTGAAGACCAACCAGGTTGCGGCACTCACCAGCGAGCAGATCGCGGCTCTCAGCACGACGCAGATCGCGGCGCTGCATTCGCTCGCGATTTCCGGCCTGCCGACTGACAAGATCGCGGCGCTTTCGACCGAGCAGGTCGCGGCTCTTGCCGCCAAGACCGTCGCCGGCATGAGCTCGGCGCAGATCGACGCGCTCTCCGATGCGCAGGTCGAAGCCCTGACGTCGGCCCAGATCGCCGGACTGACGGCAACGCAGATCGCCGGTTTCAGCAGCTCGGATCTCGCGAGCTTCACGCCGGAAGAGATTGCGGTGATCGGCACCGCGGCAATCACAGGGCTGTCGACCGACAAGATCGCGGCGCTTTCGACGGATCAGCTTGCCGCGTTGAAGGCCACGCAGATCGCGGCGCTTCGCACAGACCACATCAGCGCCCTGACCACGCTGCAGCTTGCCGCTTTCGACACGGCCCAGATCGCAGCGCTCTCCTCGCTTCAGATAGGGGCGCTGTCGGAAAGCGATCTCGCCTCTTTCACGACCGAGCAGATCGCAGCGCTGAGCACACGCGCGGTTACCGGCCTGAGCTCCAGTCAGGTCGATGCACTGAGCGCGGCGCAAATCGAGGCGCTGACCGCAAGCCAGATCGCGGCCCTCAACTCCTCGCAGATCGCCGCCCTCAGCACGTCTGATCTGGCGACATTCACCACCGAGGAGATTGCCGCGATCAGCGCAGCGGGGATTTCCGGACTTTCAGCGGCCAATATCGCTCAGCTCGACACGGAACTGCTCGCCGGTCTTTCAAATTCGCAAATCGCCGCCTTCAGCACCGACCAGATCGTGGCGCTGACGACGCAGCAGCTTGCGGCGCTGAGCACGAGCCAGATCGCAGCGCTCACTTCGACACAGCTTGCGGTCCTGTCGAACAGCGCGATCGCTTCGCTGTCGACCGAGCAGATCGCAGCCATGACAAGCCTTGCGGTGACGGGGCTCAGCTCCAGCCAGATCAACGCGTTGACCACGGCTCAGGTCGAGGCGCTGACGCCGGCGCTTGTGGCGTCGATGACCTCGACCCAGGTTGGCGCGCTGTCATCCGAGGATATAGCGACCTTCTCCACCGCAGACATTGCCGCGATCACCACCTCGGCTCTCTCCGGTCTTGCCGGCGACCGGCTGGCGGCGCTGACGACCGAGCAACTGGCGGCGCTGACGACGGCACAGATCGCGGCGCTGACCTCGGCGCAGATCGATGCGCTGAGCTCCGCCCAGATCGCCAGCCTCAGCACGCTGCAGATCGCGGCCCTGAGCTCGGCTGGCGTTGCCGGTCTGTCGATTTCGGATATCAGCTCCTTCTCGACCGACCAGATCGCGGCACTCAGCACCAAGGCGATCCCGGGCCTGACCTCGGCGCAGATCGACGCCTTGTCGGCGACGCAGGTCGAGGCGCTCTCGGTGGCGCAGATCGGCGCACTCACCTCGACGCAGGTTGCGGGCCTCGGCACGGCTGATCTTACCGGGCTGACGACGGCGCAGATCGCAGCGCTGAGTTCGGCCGGCGTGGCGGGCTTGTCTTCGGATGCGATCGCGGCCCTTTCGACAGATCAGGTCGCCGCCCTAAGCACCCGGGCGATCGCGGCACTGACGACCGGGCAGATCGATGCGCTGTCGGTCGCCCAGGCCGAAGCGCTGACCTCGGCGCAGATCGCAAGCCTGACCTCGGCGCAGATCGATGCCATGAGCACGGCCGATCTTGCGGCGTTCACCACCGCGGAACTGGCGGTGATCAGCACGGCGGCCATAGCGGGGCTGTCGGCGACCAAGATGGCGGCGTTGACGACTTTGCAGCTTGCGGCGCTGACGACGACGCAGGTGGGTGCGCTGACCTCCGCTCAGCTGAGCGCCCTTGCCACGAGCCAAGTCGCGAGCCTGTCGACCGCGCAGATCGCAGCGCTCGGCTCGAACGCGATCTCCGGCCTGCCGACCAGCGGCATCGCGGCACTGACGACCGAACAGGTTGCGGCACTCAGCACGAAGTCGGTGGCGAGCCTGACGACGGTCCAGGTCGATGCTCTGTCTTCGGCGCAGCTCGACGCGCTGACCTCGACGCAGATCGGGGCGCTGACATCGCTGCAGATGACGGCGTTGACGACGGCTGACTTCGCCGTGTTCACGACCGACGACATCAAGGCGATCAGTGCCGCGGCGATCCAGGGGCTTTCGACGAGCAATATCGCCGGGTTGAGCTCGGACCAGATCGCGGTGCTCAGCACGGCGCAGATGGCGGCGCTCAGCTATCGCCAGATCAATTCCTTCGGAACGGCGCAGGTGGCGGGCTTTACCTCAGAGCAATTGGGAGCGCTCAACGCCATCCAGCTGGCGGCGCTCGGGACCGCAAGTCTTGCCGCCCTGACGACGGCGCAGATCATGGCACTGAACCCTGCCTCGCTGATCGGCCTGACCAGTGCGCAGGTGGCGGCGCTGACGCCGGAGCAGGTCGAAGCGCTGACGCCGCAGCAGGTGGCGGGCCTGAGTTCGCTGCAGATCGATGCGCTGGCGACCGAAGATCTCGCAACCTTCTCGCTGGAGGACATCGCGGCGATCAGCACGGCGGCGCTCGCGGGGCTTTCGACCAGCGATATCACCAGCCTGTCCAGCAGCCAGATCCAGGCGATCACCACAACACAGCTGCAGGCGATGAAGCCGGAGCAGGTGGCTGCGGTGATCTCTTCCTACCAGAACTTCTGAGAGGCCAATCAACCAGATCGAAAAGAGTGAAGGGGACCGGAGACGGTCCCCTTATCCGTAGGCGCGCCGGCCGGGGGTGAGGGCGGAGACCGTGCGGAGGATGGCGTCGGTGTCGATGCCAAAATGCCGGTAGAGATCGGCGACTGTGCCGGTCTGGCCGAAATGCTCGACGCCAAGCGGGATCGTCCGGTGGCCATGGACGGCGCCGAGCCAGCCGAGCGTGGCGGGATGCCCGTCCGTGACTGTCACGAGCGTGCAGTGGGACGGCAGTCCGGCGAGCAGGGTTTCGACATGGCCGCTGGCATTGAAGACGCCACGCCGGCGGGCACGCTGGGCCGCGGTCCAGCCGGCGTTCAGGCGGTCGGCCGAGGTGATGGCGAGCACGCCGATGTCGCGGCGGTCCTCGCCCAGAAGTCCGGCGGCGCGGATGACCTCGGGGGCGACGCAGCCCTGGTAGGCGAGCACGACGGTGGCGTTGGGGCCGGGTTTCCGTAGCCAGTAGGCGCCGTCGATGACGCCCTGCCGGAACGCTGAATCCTCGCGGCGTACGGGCTGTTCGAGCGGACGGGTAGAGAGGCGCAGATAGACCGAGCCACCGGTTTCGTCACGAAGCCAGGTCCGTTCGTCAGGGTCACCTTCGCCGTCGCGCTGCATGTAGTCGAAGGCCCAGTCCATGATAACGGAGAGCTCATCGAGGAAGGCGGGCTCGAAGCTCGCGAGACCGTCCTGGCTCATGCCGATCAGCGGCGTGCCGATCGACTGGTGTGCGCCGCCTTCGGGCGCGAGCGTGACGCCGGAGGGCGTGCCGACGATCATGAAGCGGGCATCCTGGTAGCAGGCGTAGTTCAGCGCATCGAGGCCGCGCGATACGAAGGGATCGTAGACGGTACCGATCGGCAGGATGCGTTCGCCGAAGAGCGAATGCGAGAGCCCGGCGGCGCCGAGCAAGAGGAAGAGGTTCATCTCGGCGATGCCGAGTTCGATGTGCTGGCCTTCCGGCGAGAAGGCCCATTTCTGGGTGGAAGGGACGCGTTCCTTGCGGAAGGTATCTTCCTCGTGGTCCGAGGCAAAGAGGCCGCGGCGGTTGACCCAGGGGCCGAGGTTGGTCGAGACGGTCACGTCGGGGGCAGTCGTTACAATGTGGTCCGCCAGACTGCCCCCTCGCCGTGCGACTTCATCGAGGATCTTGCCGAAACCGGCCTGAGTCGAAAGTTCCCGGTCGTCGAGCAGGACTGGACCGTCCGAGACGATCTTTTCGGCACCAAAGCGACGCCGTCCATTTTTGAAGAACGGGACCGACCTCAGAAACTCTTCCATTCCGTCGGTATCGCGGATCGCCGAGAAGCGCTCCCATTCGGTACCTTCCGCGACACCCATCGCGGCCTGGAATTCGGCCATCTGGGCCTTGGTCATCAGGCCGGCATGGTTGTCCTTGTGGCCGGCGAGCGGCGTTCCCCAGCCCTTGATGGTATAGGCGAGGAAGACGGTGGGGCGATCGTGGTCGATCGCGTCGAAGGCGCCGGTCAGCGAGGCCAGGCAATGTCCGCCGAGATTGGCCATCAGCTCTGCGAGTTCGGCATCGGAGCGGCGCTCGATCAATGCCGTCACCTCGCCCTGGTCGCCGATCTCGTCGAGGAGGCGCTTGCGCCAGGCGGCGCCGCCCTGGAAGGTCAGCGCCGAATAGAGCTGGTTGGGGCAATTGTCGATCCAGCGGCGCAGGGCCTCGCCGCCGGGCTCGGCGAAGGCGGCCTGCTGGAGGGCGCCGTATTTCAGGACGCGCACATCCCAGCCGAAGGCGGTGAAGATCGCTTCGATGCGCTGCCACAGGCCCTCGCGGACCACGCCGTCGAGGCTCTGGCGGTTGTAGTCGATGATCCACCATGTGTTGCGGATATCGTGCTTCCAGCCTTCCTGCAGGCATTCGTAGACATTGCCTTCGTCGAGCTCCGCATCGCCGACCAGCGCGATCATGCGGCCGGCCGGCCGGTCCTTAGCCCAGGGCTTCGATCGGATGTAATCCTGCATGATGGAGGCGAAGGCGGTGATCGCGACGCCGAGGCCGACGGAGCCGGTGGAGAAATCGACGTCGTCGACATCCTTGGTGCGGCTGGGGTAGGACTGGGCACCGCCGAAACCGCGGAAATTCTCAAGCTTCTCGCGGGTCTGGTTGCCCATGATATACTGGATGGCGTGGAAGACCGGTGAGGCATGCGGCTTGACCGCCACCCGGTCCTCGGGGCGCAGCGCGTGGAAATAGAGCGCCGTCATGATCGAGACCATGGAGGCGGAGGAGGCCTGGTGGCCGCCCACCTTGACCTCGCCCTTTTCGCGCAGGTGGTTGGCGTTGTGGATCATCCAGGACGCCAGCCAATGGGCCTGGCGTTCGAGGTCCTTCAGGCGCGTCATGTCCGTCATGCCATGTCCTCCCGATCAGGGTTCAGTCGACCCGTTTTCCCGCTCCGTCAAAAATATGCAGGTGTTTTTTCGGGAAGTCGACGCGTACTTTCGAACCAGACTTCAGAACCTCGCGATCGAGGGTAAACACCTTGAACGGCAGGTCATGCACCGACAGATGCATAATGATGCCAAAGCCCGTCGGTTCGATCAGGTCGACGCCGGCCTCGATCGCTCCTGTTGTCGAGATCATGACGTGCTCGGGACGGATGCCGAGGGTGACGGGCGTGCCGCTGGCGAGGCCGGCGCGCGGCTCGACATCCGCCGTGGTGCCATCCGCGAAGACCACGGCCGTCGCGCCATTCTCGGCAACGTAACGTCCCTCGAGGAAATTCATGCCAGGCGAGCCGATAAAGCCGGCGACGAAGAGGTTGGCCGGCCGGTCGTAGAGGTCGAGCGGCGAGCCGACCTGCTGGACGACGCCGCCGTGCATGGCGACGATCCGGTCGGCGAGCGTCATCGCCTCGATCTGGTCGTGGGTGACGTAGATGGATGTGGCGCCGAGCTCGCCGTGCAGCTTCTTGATCTCGGCGCGCATCTGTTCGCGCAGGCGGGCGTCGAGGTTGGAGAGCGGTTCGTCGAACAGGAAGGCCTTCGGCTGGCGGACGATGGCGCGGCCCATGGCGACGCGCTGGCGCTGGCCGCCGGAGAGCGCCTTCGGGCGACGCGCGAGCAGCGGATCGAGGCCGAGCTTGGAGGCGGCGGCCGCGACGACGGTGGTGATCTTCTCCTTCGCGGTCTTCCTGAGGCGCAGGCTGTAGCTCATGTTGTCGGCGACCGACATGTGCGGATAAAGCGCGTAGGACTGGAACACCATGGCGATGTCGCGATCCTTCGGGGCGAGATCGTTGACGCGGCGGCCCTCGATGCGGATCTCGCCTGACGTCACGTCTTCGAGGCCCGCGATCATGCGCAGCAGCGTGGACTTGCCGCAGCCGGAGGGGCCGACGAGGACGATGAATTCGCCGTCCTTGATGGTGAGGTCGACGCCGTGCAGGACCGGGAAGGTGCCGTAGCTCTTGCGGATGGCGGAAATGTCGATGGAAGCCATGAAATTTAGACCTTTCAGCCTTTGACCGCGCCGGCCGTGAGGCCCTGCACGAGGTAGCGCTGGATGAGGAGGAAGAAGAGGCAGGCCGGGATGAGCGCGAGAACGCCGGCAGCCATCATCTGCCCGAAGTCGACGGAGAACTTGGAGACGAACGACAAGAGCCCGACCGGGAAGGTAGCGGCGTCATTGCCTGATATCAGCATCAGGGCGAAGAGCAGTTCCGACCAGGCGGCGGTGAAGACGAAGCCGAGGGTGGCGGCGATGCCGGGCAGCGTCAGCGGCAGGATGATCTGGCGGAAGGCGACGAATTGCGTGGCGCCGTCGATCATCGCGGCTTCCTCCAGGTCCTTCGGGATGCCGTCGAAGAAGGACTGCATCAGGAAGGTGGCGAAGGGCACGTTGAAGGCCGAATAGACGATGACGAGGCCGGTGAGGCTGTTGGTAAGCCCGAGCGGCGACAGCATCTTGAAGATCGGCGCGACCAGCATGACAAGCGGGAACATCTGGGTGAGCAGCATAAGCGCCACGATCCAGTACTTGGCGCGGAAGGAGAAGCGCGACAGCGCATAGCCGGAGAGCGAAGCGAGGATGGTGACGACGACGGCCGTCGATCCGGCCACGATCAGGCTGTTCTTGAAGAAGGTCGGAAAGGCGCTGTGGGCGATGACGAAGGCGAAGTGGTCGAATGTCATCTCCGACGGCCACATCCTGACCCCCTCGCTGTAGAGCAGGCGGTTCGGGGTGACGGAGACCTTGAGCAGCCAGTAGAGCGGGAAAAGCGCGACGGCGATATAGGCGAGGATCGCGAGGCGATGGGCGCCGGTCAGGAGGATCTTTGACGGTCTCATGGTCTCAATCCTTGTTCAGCAGCGACTGGCGCAGGAGCACGATCAGCATGGAATAGGCGAGCAGCAGCACCAAAAGCACGAGCGCGATGGCCGAGGCATAGCCGAAATCCAGCCGCTTGAAGGCCTGGGTGAAGATGTAGGAGGCGACGATCTGGGTCCGGTCGGCCGGGCCGCCATTGGTCATGACGATGATCAGATCGGCGAAGTTCGAGATCCAGACGGTGCGCAGCAACACGGTGATGGCGATGGTTGGCGCGAGAAACGGCAGGGTGATCGACATGAAACGCTGCACAGGACCGGCGCCGTCGATGGAGGCCGCTTCGTAGAGGTCGCGCGGGATCGCCTGGAGAGCGGCGAGGAGCGTGATGGCGAAGAAGGGAATGCCCCACCAGACATTGGCGACGATCGGCCCCCACATGGCCAGGTTGGGATCGGCGAGAATGTTGTTCGGCGCGTCGAGAATGCCCAAGGCGAAGAGCCAGTGCGGCAGAGGGCCGATGACCGGGTTGAACAGCCAGGCCCAGTTGAGGCCGGCGAGGAAGCTCGGGACGGCCCATGGGAGGAAGACCAGCGCCTGGGCGAGGCCGCGGCCGTAGAATGGCTTGTCGAGGAGAAGGGCGAGGATCAGGCCGAAGACGAATTGCAGCGCGACGGACGCGCCGGTCCACCACAGCGTGTTGCGGAGCGCCCGGTAGAAATCCTGGTCCTGGCTCAGCGTTCGGAAATGGTCGAGGCCGATGAAGCCGCCGGAGAAGGGGTTGAGCAACTGGATATCGCGGAAGGCATAGGAAATGCCGAGCACCAGCGGCACCAGCATGACGGCGACGATCAGGATCAGCGCCGGCGCGCTGTAGAGATAGGGTTCCGAGGCATCGGCGAGCCGCTTCAGAAGCGGTCGTCGGTGATCGGCGCGGGCGGTCGAGGTCATCGGTCGGCTTTCCGTTCGGGCAATCGATTTCAGGTGCGGGCGGAGCGGCTGGCTCCGCCCGCACGGGAGAGATTACTGCTTGGCGAGGTGCTTCTTCTGGGCCTCGGTCAGGTAGGCGGCCCACTGGTCGGCCAGTTCCTGCGGGGTGATGTCACCGAGCAGTGCCTGCTGCGAGGTCTTGATGACCAGCGAGTCCTTGAAGAAGGCGAACTCTTCCAGATGGGTCGGCATGACCGTCGGAACCGCATCCTTGTCGGCCAGTTCCTCGAACCAGCCCTTGAACTGCGGGCTCGAATAGAACGGATCGCTTTCAGCCGACTTCAGCGCCGGAAGCGCGCCGGTGCGCTTGTTCCATTCGACGTTGCCTTCCTTGCCTTCCAGTGTCGAGATCAGCTTCCAGGCGAGATCCTTGTTCTCGCTGGCGGACATCATCGACCAGCCGGCATAGCCGATGGTCGGGAAGGTCTTGCCATCCGGGCCCTTCGGCATGGTCATGACGCCGTAGTCGTCCTCGCCCATGTGCTGTGCAATGGCGATGAGGGCGTCCGGGTCCTGGTCGAGGAAGGCGCAGGTGCCGCTATAGAAACCCGCGACGATCTCGTTGAAGCCCCAGTTGACCGAATCCTTCGGCGCATAGCCGTTCTTGTAAAGGTCGATCAGCCAGGTGAGGCCCTTGACCCAGCCTTCGGAGTTGAAGGTGGAGGTTCCGTCCTCGGTGAAGAAGGCATTGTCGCCGGCCATGGAGGCGCCGAACATGACCCAGCCGTTGAGGCCGCCCGGCCCGCCGCGCAGGCAGTAGCCGTACTTTCCGGGAAGAGCGGAAACCTTCTTCGAGGCTTCGGCGAACTCGTCCATGGTCTTCGGCGGCTCGGAGACGCCGGCCTCGGCGAGCAGCTTCTTGTTGTAGAACATGGCGCGCAGGTAGAAGCCGTAGGGCAGCATGTAGGCGGTGTCGTTGACATCGCGGCCGAGTTCGAGAGCGCGGTCAGACAGGTCGGCCGTCTGGTCCCAGTCCTTCAGGTAGGGCTCGAGGCTTTCGACCAGGCCGTTATTGGCGTACAGCGAGAGCCAGGTATCGGGCATTTCCATCACGTCCGGAATTTCGCCGGCCGAGACCATGGTGGCGAACTTCTGGAAAGCTTCGCCCCACGGCAGAGAGATAATCTCGACCTTGGTGCCAGGATTGGCCGCCTCGAAGGTCGAGACGATAGACTTCAGCGTCTCTGTGCGCTCGGGGCTGGTGATAACTTCAACGAGCTTCAGCGTGGTATCGGCAAGAGCCGTTCCCGCCATCAGGGCGCTCATCAGGGCAGCTGTCAAAAGGGTTTTCATTTTAGCAGTTCCTCCACTGTTTTGGTTGGTTCGACAGGAGCTTCAGGGTTGGGTGGCGGCGGCGATCGCCGTCTCCAGGTCACTCCACAGCGCCTCGGTTCCCTCGAGGCCGACATGGAGACGAACGGACCGCGGATTCATGCCGAAGGCATGCGCGGAATTGGGTTGGGCCTTCTGTTGCAGCACGACTTCGCCCGGGACGATCAGGCTTTCGTGTCCGCCCCAGCTGACGCCGAGCTTGAAGAGATCGAGCGTGTCGGCGAAGACGCGGATGTCGACGCCTTCGCGGAAGACGAATGAGAAGAGGCCGGACGTGCCGGTGAGGCCCGGCGGCAATTGATTGGCGAGGCCCGGATGGTTGACCTGTTCGACGACGGCGAGCGCCTTCAGACGCCTTGCGATGTCGAGGCCGGAGGCTTCATGGGCCTTCATGCGTATCGGCAACGTGCGCAGGCCGCGGATCAGCAGCCAGGCATCGAAGGGCGACATCTTCCCGCCGAGGTAAGGCAAAGCCTCGCCACGGATGCGGTCGATCAGGGTCTTCGAGCCGGTGACGACGCCGGCGACGACGTCGCTGTGGCCGCCGAGATATTTGGACGCCGAGTGCAGGACGAGGTCGACACCCAGCGAGAGCGGCTTCTGGAAGATCGGGCTCGCCCAGCTGTTGTCGATGACCGAGACGGCGCCATGGCGACGGGCTTTGGCAGCCAGCGCCTTCACGTCATGGGTTTCCATGATCCAGCTGGTCGGGCTTTCCATGTAGAAGAGCTTGGCGCCGGGCATGGCCTTTTCGACGGCGTCCTCGTCAGTGCCGTCGACATAGGTGACCTCAACCTTCATGCGCTTCAACAGCGTGCCGAAGAGGCGGAAGGCGTCGGGGTAGAGGTGCTTCACCGCGACGATGCGGTCGCCGGGCTCGACGAAGGTCAGAACGGTGGAGGAGATCGACGCCATGCCGCTGCCGAAGGCGAGCGCGTCTTCGCCGCCTTCGAGCTTCGCCAGCATTTCCTCGAAATGGCGCACAGTGGGGTTCAGGCCGCGGGAATAGACGGGGCGGTTGATCTCGCCGCGATAGGTGGCGACCATTTCATCATAGGTCTCGAAGGTGAAGAGAGACGTCTGGACGATCGGCGGCACCACGGCCTCGAAGGCATTGGTTTCGTCGTGGGCGACGATAAGGGAGGCGTGGTCGAACGGATCGGCGCCGTTGATCATTTGGACATTTCCTTGATGTCTTCCTCGACGACGTCGAGGATCTTCAGTGTCTCGCGACGCGCCGCCTCGGTGTCCTGGGCTGCGATCGCGTTGAATAGCGTGCGATGATAGGGGAAGGACCGGCGGGCGAAGTCAGGACGGTCGAAGGGCTTTTCCCAGAAACGCTCGAAGGCCTCGCGCATCTGTTCCAGAAGCTGGCGAAACAGCGGATTATGCGTCGCATCGTAGATGGCGAGGTGGAAGGCCAGGTCTTCCGGACCGGAGCTGCCTTTCTCAAGGTGCACCCGTTCCATCTCGTCCAGCTTTCGTTCGATGTTGGCGAGGTCGGCGGCGGTGCGCTTGCGGGCGGCGACCATGCCCGCCTCGCATTCTATGCCGCGCCGGACTTCCAGCGTTTGCAGCAGCGCGTCGCGGACGCTGGCCGTATCGACCGATAGCGGCATGTGGATGGTGGCCGAGGTGATCGGCTTCAGAAGATAGGTGCCACTGCCCTTGCGGGTTTCCATGACGCCGAGCGCCTGGAAATGGCGGATCACCTCTCGGATGGTCGAGCGGCCGACACCCAGCGCCGCCATCAGCTCGCGCTCGGCCGGCAGCCTGTCGCCGGCGGCGAGCCTCGCGCTATCGATATAGGCAGCCAGCGTCTCTGTGACCTGACGGGCCCGATCCATCGGCGGTAGCGGCGCGATCGCCGGCCTGTCGTTCCGCATCCCTGACACGTCGCCTCTCCAAATTGGTCTGACATCATAGCATTTCCAAAATTCGGCGGACCGTCAACACTCTTTTCAGGTGTCCACACGCCGGCGGGACGTATCAGCGGTAAGGATTGTCAAGGGGTGCGCTCCAGAGGAATGCGCATTGCAGCCGAAGCGTGCCGGCGGCGTTAAGGGCGTTTTTCCAAGGGTCGTGGACCCCATCTGCATGGGCTGAGCACGTCAATTTTATTTGTCGGGGAACAGATGTCGCCGGCACAACATGTCGATCTACTTGAATAGCCGACCGAAATTATTTTCAGGCCGGCCGATACAACTTGCGTACTATTTTAGAAAAATGAGACGTATGCGTATTTTTCGGCGCGAGGTGCGGTTGCCACGCCAATATCGGCCTCTCAATTCTCGTCGATGATAATTTCACCAATCTACAACTTATACTGGACAATATTTCGTGTGCAAAAAGTTCGCCCACTGCGACCATACATCCGGCATTCTAATCTTGGTTGAATTGATTCGGGGGCAGTAGAGTCAATCGACCCTTTTTGAGACTTTTCCATCGGAATGGATTTTAGATTTGGGCTCCGGGGCAGGCGAAAAATCAATGAAGGTCGCGGTCGTCGATGACAGTATTTCTGTCCTCGCACAAATCGAAAGCATCTTTAAAGATAGTAAGAATCTAATATTAGAATCTTTCAGATCTCCGATCCAGGCACGGAACGTCTGCGGCGAGGTTACTTTCGACGCGGTCCTGGTGGATTTCATGATGCCCGAGCTCGATGGCATCGAACTGATCCGGTCGCTACGCAACCTGGACAGCTATCGCAACGTGCCGATCGTGATGCTGACGTCGGCACTGGACCGGGACGTGAAGATCCGGGCGATCGAGGCCGGCGCTACCGACTTCCTGCTAAAGCCTTTCGATCCGACGGAGCTCACAGCGCGGCTGCGCAACTTGCTGCAACTGCGTGACGCGCAACTGCGGCTCGAGGAACGCGCCTCTGAGCTGGAGGTGAACTTCCAAGCGGCGGCGCGGGATGTCGTCGCCCGCGAGGAGGAAATCATCTGGCGGCTGGCGCTGGCGGTCGAATATCGGGATGGCCAGACGGGAAGCCACATCTCGCGTGTCGCGGAGATTTCCCGTCTTATCGCGCTCGAACTCGGTTTCGACGCGCAGCGGGCCCACATGCTCTATCTCGCCGCGCCGCTGCATGACATCGGCAAGATCGGGATCGCCGACAATATCCTGTCGAAGCCCGGCGCGCTCACCCCGGAAGAGATTTCCGAGATGCGCCGCCACGTAGAGATCGGGGTGAAAATCCTCGAAAACGGTACCTCCGATCTAGTGAAGGTCGCCTGCCTGGTGACAGCCGGCCACCACGAGAAGTGGGACGGCACCGGCTATCCGCATGGGGTCGCGGGCGAGGCCATTCCGATCGAAGCGCGCATCGTCGCCGTTGCCGACGTGTTCGAGGCGCTCTGTTCGGAGCGTCCGTACAAACGGGCCTGGCCGCTGGACGAGGCGCGCGCCGAGATCATTGCCGGTCGCGGCAAGCAGTTCGACCCGGCCTGCGTCGACGCTTTCGAGCGTCGCTGGTCCGAGATCGTGAAAATCATGGGAAATCCGTCGGCGAGCGACGCGGATGAAGCCCAACGCCGGGAGATCGGCTTGGCGGTTTGAACAGGGCCCGGGTGGGCCGAATGCGAGGGGACACTATCATGCGAAAGAAAGCCGACCAGGGCGCGGGTGCTGCGGTGAAGCTGCCGGCGGTGCCGTCGATACGCTGCATCGACGAGATTCACGGGCTGATCGCAGGCGCGATCGCCGGCAGTCCGGACGCGGTGATCGAACTGGACGCGGCGGCCGACCCGGATCTGTGCGTCATCCAGTTGCTCGAGGCCGCGCGTCTTGACGCCGAGAGACAGGGGCGTTTGCTGCGCCTTGCCCAACCCGCCAATGAAAACACACGAAGGACGCTCGACCGCGCCGGGCTTTCGGCCGGCGGCGGCGGTGCCTTCAACCGGTTTTGGTACCATCAGGAGAATAACCAGTGAGCGCCCACATCCTTACAGTCGACGATTCCGCATCCGTTCGCATGACGACGAAGATAGCGCTATCAAATGCCGGCTACCGGGTCACGGAAGCTGTCGATGGCCTCGACGGCCTGAACAAGGCGAAGGCCGACAGCTACGATCTCATCGTCACCGACCTGAACATGCCCAACATGAACGGGCTGCAGATGATCGAGGCGCTGCGCCAGTCGCCGGCCCATATGGGCGTGCCGATCATCTTTTTGACCACTGAATCCGACGCGGACATGAAGAGCCGCGCCAAGGCAGCCGGCGCGACCGGCTGGATCACCAAGCCTTTCGATCCGGAAAGCCTGGTGAAAATCGCGCGGAAGGTTCTCGGTAAATGACCTCACTCGACCCCATCGACGTCTTCCGGACGGAAGCGGCGGAACTCTTCGAGCAGATCGAGGCGGGCCTGCTCGATCTTCTCCACAATCTCTCAGACCAGGACCAGATCGACGCTGTGTTTCGCGGCCTTCATACGCTGAAGGGTTCGGGCGCGATGTTCGGCTTCGAGGCGCTGGCCGCCTTCACCCACCATTGCGAAACGGCGTTCGACCGGGTGCGCAAGGGTGAGGTCCAGGCGACGGGTGAACTGATCGCCGTCGTTCTCGAGGCGCAGGACCACATGAAGGCGCTGGTTGACCGACCGAACGGCGACCATGACGCAAAGAGCAGCGAACTGCTGGCAAAACTGCATGCCGCGGTTTCGGCCGATGGTAGCGCTAGCACGGCAGTCTCTGCTGTCGCGTCGCCGGCAAAAGCGGCACCCGAACAGCCAGCTGGTCGGAGGACCGTCACGCTCAAGATGCGCCTGCCGGCCAATTCGATGGCGAACGGTACCAACCCGCTCGGGCTGCTCGACGAATTGCGCGAGCTTGGGGAGTGCGAGATCGTTGCCGATCGCTCCAAGCTGCCGGCGCTTGCCGACATGACGCCGTCCGAGCTCTATCTCGGCTGGACGGTGACGCTCACCACTGACCGGCCACGTTCTGACATCGAGGACGTGTTCATCTTCGTCATCGACGAGATGGAGCTGGAGATCAGCGAGGCTGTCGCCACGGCAGTCACCGCGCCGGTCGCTGCGGTCGAAGCGATGCCGACACGCCCGGAACCCGACGTCAAACCGGAAACCCGGAAAGCTGCGGCTGAAACCCCTGCGACCGGAGACGGCAAGCAGGCGAAGCATGTCGAAAACGTCCGTGTTCCAGCCGAAAGGTTGGACGAGCTGATGGATCGCGTGGGCGAACTGGTGATCGCGCAGTCACGTCTGTCGCAGCTTGCCAATGCGACCACCGACATCCAGCTGCGCGACGTGTCGGAAGACATGGAGCGTCTGTCGGGCGAATTGCGCGATACGATGATGGTGCTGAGAATGGTGCCGATCGGCAGCATCTTCGGTCGTTTCCGCCGGCTGGTGCACGACCTGTCGCGCGAGACGGGCAAATCGATCGAGCTGATCACCGAAGGCGAGACCACCGAGGTCGACAAGACCGTGGTGGAACGGCTCGCCGATCCGCTGGTGCATCTGGTCCGCAACTCGATCGATCACGGACTCGAAACGCCGGACGAACGCGTGGCGGCCGGCAAGGATCCGGTCGGCAAGGTTATCCTCGCGGCCACCCAGACCGGCGGGGAGGTGGTGATCACCATCCGCGACGACGGGCGCGGGATCAACCGCGAGCGGGTCAGGGCCAAGGCGGAAGCGTCCGGCCTCGTGCAGCCTGGTGCCCAACTGACTGACCAGGAACTGCTGCAGATGATCTTCCAGCCGGGCTTTTCGACGGCGCAGCAGATCACCAACCTTTCCGGCCGCGGCGTCGGGATGGACGTGGTGAAGAAGACGGTCGAGGCGCTGCGCGGCGGCATCGACATCAAGAGTGAAACGGGCGTGGGCGCCGAGGTGGCGCTCAGGATCCCGTTGACGCTCGCGATCATCGACGGCCTGCTGGTACGTGTCGGCAGCGGCCGTTACGTGATCCCGCTCTCGGCGGTGGAGGAATGCCTGGAGCTGTCGCTCGAGGACGACCTGCGCTCGCGCGGCCGAAGCTTCATCTCGCTGCGCGACAGCCTCGTGCCGTTCCTGAGGCTCCGTGAGCTCTTCCGCACCGGCACGCAGCCTGATCCGCACCAGAAGGTGGTGGTGATCTCGACCGGATCGGAGCGTGTCGGCCTCGTCGTCGACCAGATCATCGGCGACCACCAGACGGTCATCAAGTCCATGTCCAAACTGCATAACGACGTCGTCACATTCTCGGGCGCGACGATCCTCGGCGACGGCAGCGTCGCCCTGATCCTCGATGTCACGCACCTGGTCGCCGTCGGGCAGCAACAGGAGGCGCAATTGCGGGCAGCATCATGAGCCAGGCGGCACGAAAACCCGATTATGAAAATATCTGGGACGGCGAAGAGGAACTCTCGGTCCTGACCTTCAACCTCAACGGCGAGACCTTCGCCATCGAGGCGACGGTGGTGCAGGAAATCCTCGACCTGCTGCCGGAAACGCATGTGCCGGGCAGCAAGCCGTTCGTGGCGAGCGTCATCAACTTCCGCGGCAAGATCATCCCGCTTGCAGACATCCGCCTCGCCTTCGGCATGGACGCGACGGAGATCACCATCGACAGCCGCATCATCGTCATCGAGCTCGAGCTCAATGGCGAACCGACGCTGTTCGGCATCCGGACCGACAAGGTCAACGAGGTGACGATGCTCACCAAGCATGCCAGCGAACCGCCGCCGAGTGTCGGCATGCGCTGGCGGGCCGATTACATCAACTGCCTCGTCAAGCGCGGCGGCGAATTCATCATTGTCCCGAACCTTCAGGCGATTTTCTCGTCGCAGCAGGATCGTTCGGGTTCGACAGTCACCCCTCTCTAGGGGACAGGAGAGACGAAAATGCGGTTCACCATCAAACTTAAGCTGTTTCTAACCTTCGGCTTCATGCTGGCCGTGCTGGTCGGTACGGCGGGTTACGGGATCACCAGTCTCGGCACGCTGAACGACACGCTGGAAAATGTCCTTCAAGGACCGGCAGAGCGGCTGAAGCTGGCGCAGGAACTGAATATCCTGCAGCTCCAGCAGATCCGCCAGCAGAAGAACATGCTGGCTTCGACCAGCATGACCGAAACCAATCGCTATATCTCGAACAGCGACCAGGCCCGCACGGAGTTCGATGCGACCTTCCAGGTTATCCTCGGCAAGGCAACCGAACAGGGCAAGATTCTCTGGAACAAGCTCGATGGTCTGACGGCCGAGTTCCGGCGTTCGGACAATCAGATTCGCTCACTGGCGCTTGCCGGCGACATGGCAGGGGCAACACGGATATCGACGACCGATGCCCGCACGGTCACCACGGAAATCGACCAGCTGCTCGACGAGGTGGTCAAGCTTGAGGCATCGCGGCTCAAGGAGGCCGACGAGGCTTCGGATGCGCAGTACCTCAATACCCGGGCGATCATGATCACCGCTTCGGCAATCGCGGTTGTCGTTGCCGCAGCGGCCGCGATCTGGATCGTGCTGTCGATCAACCGGGGCCTCAGCCGCGCCGTCGGCGTCGTCCAGAACGTCGCGGATGGAGACCTGACCAAGTTCGCCGAGATCACCACGAAGGACGAGATCGGCGAACTGCTGGGTAACGTCAATACCATGATCGAGCGCCTTCGCGGCGTCGTCGCCGATGCGCTTGCGGCTGCCGACAACGTCTCGTCGGGCAGCCAGGAGCTGTCGTCGAGCTCGGAAACGCTGTCGCAGGGTGCCACCGAGCAGGCCTCCTCTGCCGAAGAGGCTTCCGCCTCGATGGAAGAGATGGCTGCTAACATCAAGCAGAACGCCGACAATGCCGCACAGACGGAAAAGATCGCCCGCCAGTCGTCGACCGATGCGCAGGCGAGCGGCGAGGCCGTGGGCCGTGCCGTCGGTGCGATGCGGACGATCGCCGAGAAGATCTCGATCGTGCAGGAAATCGCCCGCCAGACCGATCTGCTCGCCCTGAACGCGGCTGTCGAAGCGGCGCGTGCCGGCGAACACGGCAAGGGCTTTGCGGTCGTTGCTTCCGAAGTGCGCAAGCTCGCCGAGCGCAGCCAGGCGGCAGCAGCGGAAATCTCGGCTCTGTCCGGTGAAACGGTGACGGTCGCGACGGAAGCTGGCGAGATGCTGAACCGTCTGGTTCCCGATATCCGCAAGACGGCAGAACTTGTCTCGGAAATCTCGGCGGCCTGCCGCGAGCAGGATATTGGCGCCTCGCAGATCAACGAGGCGATCCAGCAGCTCGACAAGGTGACGCAGCAAAACGCCAGTGCCTCGGAAGAGATGTCGGCGACCTCGGAAGAGCTGGCGGCGCAGGCGGAAGAACTTCAGGCCTCCATCGCCTTCTTCCGCGTCGACAGCTCCGCGCGCGCCGAACCGAACCATGCCGAAAAGCTGAGGGCCACCGCCGCGAAGATGGCACAACCCGCCAAGAAGCCGGCATCGACCGCAACCCGCAAGCCCGCTCCGGCCAAGGGCGCCAAGGGCAAGGGCTTTGCACTCGATATGTCGATGGGCGGACCTGATAGCGACGACGCGGACTTCCGCGAAAGCGCGTGATGAAAACCGTACGGGGCCGCTCGTGAGGGTGTCGCTGTCGTAAGCCAATCCAGATGAGCGGAGCAACGGCTTCGCTCATCGCAAATACGCCAGGCGCCGGTCACGGGTGCCGGGCGTCGAGGCCGGCGAGTGTATACGCCGGCACCCGTGATCGTGGACCTGTGACGGCATCGGACAAGCGAATGATCATCGCGACGATCGTCACCGCCTCAATTTTGCAGCGCCTCGGGTCTGGGAGCTGCGTTGGTCATAATTTAGCGATGTATCGGGGACAAAGAACATGCGCTTCACCATAAAACTCAAACTTGCCGTGGCATTCGGCATCATTATTTTGATGATGGCCGGAACCTCTGTTTACGCGATTTCCAGCCTATCGTCCCTCAATCAGGCGATTAGTGATCTTATTGCGGGTCCTGCCGCGCGCCTGGAGGCAGCACAAAACCTGGGCAATCTTCAGCTTCGCATCGCGCGGGCGCAAATGAACATGGCCACCGCGACGAGCGGTGCGGATGTTGCAAAATATGTTGAGGCAAGCGATCGCAACCGCAAGAACTTTTCCGAGAAGCTGGACTGGCTGGTCGGAGCAGCGTCAACGGAGGCTGGCCGTCAGGCCTGGCAGGACGTGCAGAAAGAGGCGGAGCAACTCTTCCGTCTTGATGACAGAGTTCGCAATCTTGCGAGCAGCGGTAACGGCACGGAGGCCGTGAGAGTTGCTACCACCGAAGCGCGCTCGGTGATGGACAAGATCGAGGAAGTCATCAATATCCGGATCGAGTCTGCGAAGGCGCAGATGGTCGAGGCGGACGAGCAGACCAATCTGCAGTATGCGACGACCAGAGCACTCATCCTTACAATTTCCGGTGCGGCCCTGGTCCTGGCGCTCGGTGCAGCCGTCTGGATCGCACTCGGCATCAACACCGGTCTTCGCAAGGTCATGGCGGTGGCGGAGGCCGTCGCTATCGGTGATCTCAACCAGAACATCGAAATCAAGACCAATGATGAAATCAAGGATCTGGTTAACACCATCAATGTGATGACCGGTAACCTGCGTAACACGGCGCACCTCGCCAACCAGATCGCCGAAGGCGATCTGACCGTGAAGCCGAAGCCGCTGTCGGACAAGGACACGCTCGGCATGGCCTTGGAGATCATGGTGGAACGGTTGCGCGCTGTCGTCGCGGATGCCATGGCGGCCGCAACCAACGTGTCGGCTGGTAGCCAGGAACTGTCGTCCAGCTCGGAGCAGCTGTCGCAGGGTGCCACCGAGCAGGCGTCCTCGGCCGAAGAGGCGTCGGCCTCGATGGAAGAGATGGCGGCGAATATCAAGCAGAACGCCGACAATGCCGCCCAGACGGAAAAGATCGCCCGCCAGTCGTCGACGGACGCCCAGGCGAGCGGCGAGGCCGTGGGCCGTGCCGTCGGTGCGATGCGGACGATCGCCGAGAAAATCTCGATTGTTCAGGAAATCGCCCGCCAGACCGATCTGCTTGCCCTGAACGCTGCCGTGGAAGCAGCGCGCGCCGGCGAGCATGGCAAGGGCTTTGCGGTCGTTGCTTCCGAAGTGCGCAAGCTCGCCGAACGCAGCCAAGCTGCGGCAGCGGAAATCTCGGCTCTGTCCGGCGAAACGGTGACGGTCGCGACGGAAGCTGGCGAGATGCTGAACCGACTGGTTCCAGATATCCGCAAGACGGCAGAACTCGTCTCGGAAATCTCGGCGGCCTGCCGCGAGCAGGACATCGGCGCCTCGCAGATCAACGAGGCGATCCAGCAGCTCGACAAGGTGACGCAGCAGAACGCCGGCGCATCTGAAGAGATGTCAGCGACGTCGGAAGAACTGGCGGCGCAGGCTGAAGAACTGCAGGCCTCCATCGCCTTCTTCCGGGTGGACAGCGGGTCGCGTGCAGAGCTTAACCATGCTGAGAAACTGCGGACGACGGCCGCCAAGATGGCGGCGCCGGCAAAACGCGCGTCCTCCGCCCCCGTCAAAACAACGTCGGCCTCGTCATCGCGATCCAAGGGTTTCTCCCTCGACATGTCGATGGGCGGACCCGACAGCGATGACGCCAACTTCAAGGAAAGCGCATAGCCATGGCAAGCTCGGAATCCCAATATGTCACGTTCAGTCTCGGCGAGGAAATCTTCGCCGTGCCGGTGGAAGTGGTGCGCGAGATTCTGGATCATGAGGATGTCTTCAAGATTCCCCACGGTCCCGACTATCTTCTCGGCCTCAGGGATGTCCGGGGTCAGGGCGTTCCGATCATCGATCTTCGGCTGAAGCTCGGCATGGAGCGCACGGTGAAGACGGAGCACACGCGCGTGCTGGTGCTCGACGTCCAGGCGGGAGGGCGGGCGCTGTCGCTCGGCCTCCTCGCGGACAAGGTGTTCGAGGTGACGCCCTTCCGATGCGAGCAGCTTGAGCAGGCGCCCGACATCGGCACACGCTGGAATTCCGACTACATTGCCGGCGTGGTGCGGCGGGAGACGGGCTTCGTGGTGCTGATCGACCTGACGCAGCTCTTCGGCGACGAGGCCGGCGTCATCGGCGGCCAGCCAAGGCTGAAGCAGAGTGCTTGATCGGGTCGGTGGCGCGAAAGCTTCGTGCCACCTCCAAATGCTTACTGGCAAGAACGCAATCGGCGGCCTGTGAGGTCGCTTTCGCACCGAGACATACTTTACAGGAGGGGCCGATGCCGGTCATCACTTTCGCCAATACCAAGGGCGGCGCCGGAAAAACCACGGCAGTTCACCTACTGACCAGCGAACTCCTGAGACGGGGGAAATCGGTGACCGTCATCGATTGCGATCCGCAGTGCTGGATTTCACGCTGGTCCGAAAAATGCGGGCGGGTGGCCGGCCTGAAGATCGTCAGCTATGTCACGGCGCGCAACATCCAGGAGGAGGTTGAGGCCGGCAAGCGGATGAGCGATTTCGTCATCCTCGACCTGCCCGGAGCCTGCAGCCCGCTTCTGGCAACGGCGCTCGGGTTCGCCGATCATGTGATCATCCCGGTGCAGGGGTGCACCATGGATGCTCAAGGCGGGGCCCAGGTTCTGGAACTGCTTGCCTATCTCGACAAGCGGGCCAATATCAGGATTCCACATTCGGTACTGCTGACGCGCGTCAATTCGATCGTGACGACGCGGGCGCTACAGGCGGTGAAGGAATTGCTTGCCAGCCGCGGTGTGCATGTGTTTTCGACGCCGATCATCGAACGCGCTGCCTTCCGCGATATGTTCGACCACAACGGCCCGCTGCACACGATGGACCCCGAGCGGGTGACCAACCTCGCCCGCGCCCTTGAGAATGCGCAGTGCTACGCGGACGAACTGCTGCGTTTGCTGCCGGGGCAGTCGGTAACCCCCCGGACATCCGGCAAACGGGACGCCGCCTGAGCTGTAGCCGGGACTCAGAACAGGGCTTCGTCGAAGAGGTCTTCGTCACTCGTCGGCGCCGAAGCCGCCGGAGCGCTCACCTCGATCTCGGTCCCGAATATGCGCGCGTGGATCTCCCGTTCGGAGGCCATCGTGTAGGTTCGGTAGATGCGGTTTCCAACCGACTGAAGCGCCTCGGCGATGCCTGAGGCATCGGGGTTTGCATCGACGATCAGGTCCTGCGCTCGGGTGGAGCACTCCGCCAGCACGTCGCCCAGTTCGGCGCGGAAATCAAGCCCGGCAATCTTTCGCGTCACCGTGTCGGAGACGTCGGCGCCACAGGCTCGAAGGCTCGCCATATCCTCTTCCATCGCATCGCCAGCCGTTCTGATGCTTTCCAAGGCTTCCTCCAGTCGAGCATCGAGGCTCAACTCCGTCGTGCCGCCAGTGTCGCCGAGCTTGCCGGCGTCTTCTTCCAAAGAGTTCAGCGCAACGATCACGCGTTCGGCCACCTCATCAAGCCGGCCGGAGAACACGCGCAGTTCCGCGGTCACGACGTTGACGGCCTTGCCTTCCTCGCCGAGCTTGCTGCAGCGGAGATTGGTGTTCAGGGCCATGTACTGGATGTCGGTGCGGACCAGCTGGATCGTGCTGATACCTTTCAGCAATTCCTGCACTGTCGCAATGGTTCCGCGGCCCAGGCCGTTCGCCTTTTCGGCCGCCTGTTCGATATCCTGCACCAGCGCGCGAGCGGATCCGATGTCGGTCTCCAGAACGCGGATGGCCTGATCGGCCGACTGGCCGCCACCCATATCGCCCTGCAGGGACAGAAGGCCGTCGATATCGGCACGGAAGCTCTCGATCGTGCGAACGATCGTCATGCATTCCCGGTCGAAGTCGCGGGCGATCTCGGCGAGCTGCTCGTGGACGAGATGCTGTACGAAGGCGGTCAGCGTCTGGCGGTTTTCCGCCGTCAGGGACCTTGCTTCCTCGGATCGGAGATGATCGTCGAGGAACTCGAAGGCGGACTGGCAATGTTCGATGCGCTGGCGGGTTATGTCGCCAATCTGCATGGCTGAAAGCGTGGTTGCGGCCTTGGTCTGCACCTGTCGTGCGAGCCCCGCAACCTTCTGCGCCAGTTCGGCCAGCCGGCGGCGCTGGGTGGTCAGCTCGCCGGCATTCCTGGACAGGTTGTCAACAATCGGCGGGATGCTGCGACGGAAACTCTCGAGCGCCTCGTTTCCGCCCTTTGCGGCCTTGCCGGTGATGGCGTCAAGGGCCTTGATCTTCTCCGACAGGCCGTTCACCTGGTCGGTCCCGAACTGGATGCGTTCAAGGATCTCCTCGACGAAACTCTGGAAGTCGGGTATCGCCGCGCCGGTAATCTTGGCCGTGGTTGCGAAGGTGCGCAAATAACGCAGCGTTTCCTGCATGTCGGCGATGTAGGAGCCGAGAGAGGTTTCGGTCGTCACGACGCTCGCCAGTTTCTGCTGTCGATCGGTTTCGATGGAAGGCAGGGCCTTTAGCTGCTCCACGGTTTCGAGCAGTTTGCCGATGGTCGCTTCGGCCGTCTTTTCATCGATCGAGGCCGACAGATGTTCAAGAGAGCTAACCATTCGGTTGAGGACATCGAGCACGCCGAGAAGGACAGCTCCGCCGTCAAGAAAACGCTGTTCGATCCTGACGCGCGCGCCTTCCAGTCGCTCAACAAGATCCTGCTCGCCGGAGACCTGCTCCACGCGCAATGCCGCCGCCATGTTCTTCACGCCCTGTCCCTCGCATTCGATGGGTCGACCGTAGTAACAACAGGGTAATGCTTGGTAAAATTGTCGTCCTAAATCCCGCATCGCGGACGACTGCCTGCATTTAAGATGAATAATTGATTATAGGACTACCTATCTCGACCCCGATCTGGTCGCCTTGCGACGCTGCATTCACGGGTTGTTAAACATAACCCTCCAGTATTTTTCGGGGGAATTTCTGAAGAAGCAATTTTGAGCGGCGGCCGGCAGAAACGCTACCGAACAGGGCGGCAGGCGGCCAGAAAAAAGATGGGGAATGGCGTGGCTGCAGTAGCAAGAGTTCGCGAGGCCGAAGACCGGCTGAGCAATCGCAATTTCGAAATGCTGTCCGGCTTTATTTACGACTACAGCGGCATCAAGATGCCGTCCTCGAAGATGACGATGCTGGAAGGGCGGCTGCGGCGACGTCTTCGCGCCACGGGCATACCGACCTTCAACGATTACTGCGACTATCTGTTCAAGCATGACGGCATCGAAAAGGAAGGCATTTTCCTGATCGACGCGGTCACGACCAACAAGACCGATTTTTTCCGCGAGCCGAAACACTTCGAATACATGACGGAAACGGCGCTGCCCGAGCTCGTCGCAGCCGGACACAAACGTCTGCGGCTCTGGAGTTCGGCCTGCTCGATTGGTGCCGAGCCCTACACGATGGCGATGGTGATGCAGGATTTCGCCGAGCGCCAGGGCGGGATCGACTACAAGATATATGCGACCGATCTTTCCACCGATGTCCTTCAGGCGGCGCGGCGTGGCATCTATTCGGCGGATATGGTGCAACCTGTGCCGCCGGAGATGCGCCGCAAATATCTGATGGTTTCCCGCGATCCGTCTCGCGCCGAGGTGCGGATTCATCCGCATCTTCGCTCGATGATCGGATTCGGACGGCTGAACCTGATGGACGATGCCTACCGCATGGGCGATCCGATGCAGATGATCTTCTGCCGCAATGTGCTCATATACTTCGACAAGCCGACGCAGGCGCGGGTGCTTTCGCGGCTGTGCGACTGCCTCGTCAAAGGCGGTTTTCTGTTCGTCGGACACTCCGAGACGGTGACCGGGATACCACTGCCGGTGAAGCAAGTTGCGAATACGGTGTTCAAGAAAGTCTGATGCCCACACTCAACAGAAAAATCCGGGTCCTGATCATCGATGACTCCGCCAGCGTCCGGCAGGTGCTGACGCAGGTGCTGGAAGAAGATCCGGAGATCGAGGTGATGGGTACCGCCGCCGATCCCTTTGTGGCGGCCAAGAAGATCCAGGAGGAGATTCCCGACGTCATAACGCTCGATGTCGAGATGCCTCGGATGGATGGTATCACCTTCCTGCGCAAGCTGATGTCACAGCGGCCGATCCCTGTCGTGATGTGCTCGTCTCTGACCGAGGCAGGGTCGGAAACGTTGATGCAGGCGCTTGAGGCGGGGGCCGTCGATGTCATTCTCAAGCCGAAGATAGCCGCAGCCGACCACCTGGCGGAATCGGGTTCGCGGATTCGTCATGCGGTGAAAGGGGCGGCGATCGCTCGCCTGGACAGGAAACGGCAAATCGTTCCCACGGGATCGCCAGCAGCGAAGCTGACTGCCGATGCGGTGCTGCCGCCTCCGACCGGCCGCGCCATGGCGAAAACCACGGAGATGGTCGTCTGCATCGGGGCTTCCACAGGGGGTACCGAGGCGCTGCGCGTGCTGCTTGAGCAGATGCCGGCCAACTCGCCCGGAATGGTCATCGTCCAGCACATGCCGGAGAAATTCACCGCGGCCTTTGCCAAACGCCTGAACAGTCTCTGCGACGTAGAGATCAAGGAGGCCGTGAACGGCGACCCGGTGCTGCGCGGCCATGTGCTGATCGCGCCCGGCGACAAGCACATGATGCTGGAACGGCAGGGCGCGCGGTACCTCGTCTCGGTCAAGGACGGGCCGCTGGTCTCGCGGCACAGGCCATCGGTCGATGTGCTGTTTCGGTCGGCGGCGAGGGCCGCCGGCGCCAATGCCATGGGTGTGATCATGACCGGCATGGGCGATGATGGTGCCCGCGGCATGAAGGAAATGCACGACGTCGGCGCTTTCACCGTGGCGCAGGACGAGGCAAGCTCGGTTGTCTTCGGCATGCCGAAGGAGGCAATCGCTCACGGTGGGGTCGAGAAGACCGTATCGCTCGACCAGATTCCGCGGGAAATTCTGGCGGCTGATCGGCGGCGTTAGGGTTATAGTTGGCCAAAAGGCTGACAGGAAGACCGCATCATTCGTCGCATTTGACGTCGGCCAGAAGTTTGACCAGCCAGTCGACGAAGACCCGCACCTTGTTGCTCAGGTGTCGGTTCGGCGGATAAACGATGTAGAGCGGTATGGGCTCCGCCTTCCAGTCGGGAAGGATTTCCACAAGTTCGCCTGACTGCAGCTTGTCCACAATCATGAAGCGGGCGACCTGGGCGATGCCCAGGCCCTGCTCAACGGCGGTGACATAGCTGCGTGCATCGTTGACGGCGACGATGTATTTTCCCGACACCTCGACTTTTTCATCATCTTTCAGAAATTCGAAGTTCATCGTTCGGCCGGTCTGCGCCATGAAATAATTGACGCAGTAATGCTTCTCCTCGATCTCGTGCGGGCTCTTCGGTATGCCGAATTTTTCGAGGTAGTGGCGCGATGCGCAAGTGACGAGGCTCAGCTCGGACACCCGGCGGGCGATCAGGGACTGATCGGCGGGAACGCCGCCACGCAAGGCGCAGTCCACGTTTTCGGCGAGATAATCGACTGTCCGATCGCCGACGCCGAGATCGATGCGGATATCCGGGTACTTCTTGTAGAAATCTACGAGCGACGGAATGACGACCATATCGGCCAGAACGCCCGCCATCTCGACGCGCAGGCGGCCGCCGGGATTGGTCTGGGAGGTCGTCAGGCTGCCGTCGAGTTCGTCGATCTCGGTAATGATCTGGGCCGCGCGTTCATAATAGAGCGCACCGTCCGTCGTGACGATCACGCGGCGCGTCGTGCGGTTGAGAAGCTTGGTCTGGAGGTGTGCCTCAAGGCCCTGGATCAGGTTCGTCACCGTGGCTTTCGGCAGGCGCAGGGCTTCCGCGGCGCGCGTGAAGTTGCCGGTTTCGACAACCCGTAGAAATGCCCTCATGGCCGAAAGCTGGTCCATAGGAACGTCCTCTCGCAGTTTGCATTGCGATATTATTCATAAATCGGAACAGTGTGGTCATATTTGATATGCTTGTTCGACCGCCAAGACAAGATAAGTTGTTATCGAGCAAGAACAACCGTGGCGGTGCTGCGGAATGGTGACGGCGGGTGGCCACGGGCGAAAAAATTGCCGAGGGGTCTTTACCTGAAGTTTTGTTGAGGTTCTAGGGTGCGTTTCGCAACCGAAGAAGGTCTCCGAAATGAGCTTGTCGCCTTTCCCCGCAGAAGCCGCCATACTCGCCATCCGGCGCCGTTTGGCCGGGTGTGAAGGAGCAGCAGATGAGTGTCGAGATCATGGATATGACGCTGGACCAGGTGGCCGCAGGCCCCGTCCAGGCGCGTATCTACAAAGGCGGAGAGTTCGGCAAGGGACCGCCGGTGCTGATCTACTTCCATGGCGGATCGTTCATGGAGGCTGGACTGAGGGACAGTGCCGTTGCGGCCTGCATCGCCAGTACCGGGGCTATCGTGGTCGTGCCCGACTACAACACGCCTCTCGGGGGTGTGTTTCCGAAGCCTCTCGAAGTTGGATTTTCGCTGTTCAGCTATTTGGCAAAGAAGCGGGCGGGGCTGGGCGACCGCAAGTCGCTTTTGCTGGTCGGCGGCGAGGAGGCGGGCGGCAATGTGGCAGCGGCGGTGGCCTTGAAGGCGCGCGATTATTATGCCGACGAGCTTGACGGCCAGGTGCTGTTTTCGCCGCTTCTCGATCCGTTCATGGGCTCGCAGTCCATGAGGAAGGCGGATGCGATCGGCATGCGCGAGCGCTGGGCGGATGGCTGGAACCACTATCTCAGCGCCGGCCGGTGCCACCCTTATGCGGCGCCGAGCATGTGCTCGCGTCTGTCCGGCATGGCGCCGGCGCTGGTGATGTCGGCGGAAGACGATCCGCTGCTCGATGAGTCAGTCGGCTACTGCCAAAAATTGGCGGCGGCGGGGGTAAAGGTGAGAAAAGACATTCTGCCAGAGGGAACCGGCTGGGTCTCCATCTATGGCGGCAAGACAAATCAGGTTCCCGTCTGGGAGGAACACGTAAGGTGCGAATTCAACGGCTTCGTGAAGGAAGTCGCCATTCAGTAATCACATTTGAAAATTCGATAATCGAGCGGATCCTCTGCGGTCCGTAAGGAGAAGAAAGCCATGACATCGAAGAGCAAACGCTGGGCCCTTATGGGCACCGGCCTGGGACTTGCTGCGTCCATTTCCGCTGCTACCGTCTTTTTCGACCTGCCGACCAAGGCCTCTGCGGAAGCCACCACGGCATCGGCTGAAGCGCCGGCGATCCCGGTTACGGTTGCAACGGTAGAAGGCCGCAACGTCCGAAGCTGGGAAGAGTTTTCCGGCCGTCTGGAGGCCGTGGACCGGGTACAGATCCGTTCTCGCGTCGCTGGCGCCATCCAGTCCGTCGAGTTTCGCGAGGGCGGCCTGGTGAAGGCCGGGGACCTGCTGTTCAAGATCGATCCCGCGCCCTATCAGGCAGCCGTTTCCCAGGCCCAGGGCCAGGTTGCGTCGGCCGAGGCGCGGCTTGACCTTGCCCGGCTCGAATTGGAACGCGGACGTCGACTTTCGGAAAACCGCACGATTTCGCAGAGCGATCTCGATCAGCGGCAGAACGCGTTCACCGATGCGCAGGCTAATCTGCGCAGCGCCGAGGCGGCCCTGCAATCGGCTCAGCTGGAGCTCGACTACACCGAGGTGAAGGCCCCCGTCGCCGGCAAGGTCGGCAGGGTGGAGATCACCGTCGGCAACCTCGTCGCGGCCGGCTCAGCCTCCCCCGCGCTGACGACGCTCGTCTCCGTCGATCCGATCTATGCGAGCTTCAACGCAAGCGAACAGTTCGTGGCGCGGGCGCTTGCCCGGATTCCGGCGGAAAACGGCGTGCAGGACCTTGGCATGATCCCGGTCGAGATCGAGACGCTGGCTGATGACGGCAAGGCAATCCAGGGCAAGCTGCAACTCGTCGATAACCAGGTGGACGCAGCGACCGGGACAATCGGCGTGCGCGCCGTCTTCGACAATCCCGACGGCAGGCTTATTCCCGGCCAGTTCGTGCGAATCCGCATGGGCGAACCGGCTCCCGAGAGCAAGATCCTCGTCAGCGACCGGGCCATCGGTACCGACCAGGACAAGAAGTTCGTGTTCGTGGTCGATGCCGAAAATAAGGTCGGCTATCGCCCGGTCGAGCTCGGTAAGCTGATCGACGGCGAGCGGGTCGTGGAAAGCGGGCTTGCCGATGGCGACCGGATCGTCGTCAACGGCCTGCAGCGTATTCGTCCCGGCGCATTGGTCGACCCGCAGGCGCCTGAAAGCGTCGCCGCCGTCAACTGAGTGGAGCGGGCAGCACCGCTGCCCGTTGATTTCCCCAATACCGATACCGATCGCCGGTCCCTCGACCGGCGATGCGGGTTCGTTTGTCCAGATTTCATCCCGGAGAGGGACCTGACATGAATATCTCCCGTTTCTTCGTCGACAGACCGGTCTTCGCGGCCGTGCTTTCGATCCTCATCGTGGTCGCCGGCCTGATCGGCATGCGATCGCTGCCGATTTCGGAGTATCCCGAGGTCGTGCCGCCATCGATCGTGGTGCGCGCCACCTATCCTGGCGCGAACCCGGTGGTCATCTCCGAAACCGTTGCGACACCGCTCGAAGAGCAGATCAACGGTGTCGAGGACATGCTGTACATGAACAGCCAGGCGACGTCCGACGGCGTTTTGACGGTGACGGTCACCTTCAAGCTCGGGACCGACCCCGACAAGGCGCAGCAGCTGGTGCAGAACCGCGTGTCGCAGGCCGAACCGCGGCTTCCGGCCGAGGTACGGGCGCTCGGGGTGACGACGGTGAAGAGCTCGCCTGACTTCATCATGGTGGTCAACCTCGTCTCGACGACGGATCGCTACGACGTAACCTATCTGCGCAACTATGCAACGCTCAACATCCGTGACCGTCTGGCGCGCATCGAAGGCGTGGGGCAGGTCCAGGTCTTCGGCGCCGGCGACTATGCCATGCGCGTTTGGATCGATCCCCAGAAGGCTGCCCAGAACGGGCTTGCCGCGAGCGACATCACCAACGCTATCCGTTCGCAGAACGTCCAGGCGGCGGCGGGCATCATCGGTGCCTCGCCCAATCTCGACGGCGTCGACCTGCAGCTCAACGTCAACGCCCAGGGTCGCCTGCGCACGCCGGAAGAATTTGGCAATATCATCGTCAAGACCGGCGACGAAGGCCAGATCACGCGCCTGAGGGACGTCGCGCGCGTCGAGATGGGGGCGGCCGATTACACGCTGCGCTCGCTGCTTGACGGCGACCCGGCGGTCGCCATCGCCGTGCTGCAGGCTCCGGGCTCGAACGCGATCGAGATCGCGGACAATGTGCATGCCACCATGGACCAGCTGCAACTGGCGATGCCGGAAGGCGTTCGCTACGAGATCGTCTACGACACCACCGAGTTCGTCCGGTCGTCGATCGAGAAGGTGGTCGACACGCTGCTGGAAGCCGTGGCGCTCGTGGTGCTCGTTGTTATCATCTTCCTGCAGACCTGGCGGGCCTCGATCATTCCGCTGATCGCCGTTCCCGTTTCGATTATCGGTACGTTCGCGGTGATGTATGCCTTCGGCTTCTCGATCAACGCGCTGACGCTGTTCGGCCTGGTGCTGGCGATCGGTATCGTGGTCGACGACGCGATCGTTGTTGTCGAGAACGTCGAGCGCAACATAGAGAATGGTCTCAGTCCGCGGGAGGCGACATACAAGGCGATGCGGGAGGTCTCCGGGCCAATCATCGCCATCGCTCTCGTTCTGGTCGCGGTGTTCGTGCCGCTCGCCTTCATCAGCGGGCTGTCGGGTCAGTTCTACCGGCAGTTCGCGCTGACGATCGCCATTTCCACCGTGATCTCGGCGATCAATTCGCTGACGCTGTCGCCGGCGCTGGCTGCGCTTCTGCTGAAGGGCCATCATGCGCCGAAGGATTGGCTGACGCGCGGGATGGATTTCCTGCTCGGCTGGTTCTTCCGGGGCTTCAACCGGATGTTCGGTGCTGCATCGAACGGCTATGGACGCAGCGTTGGCGGGCTCGTCTCGCGCAAGTCCTTGATCATGATCGTCTATCTGGCATTGCTCGGCGCGACCTATTCGCTGTTCACCACCGTTCCCGGCGGTTTCGTCCCGGCCCAGGACAAGCAGTATCTCATCGGCTTCGCCCAGCTTCCGGACGGTGCGACGCTTGACCGGACGGAAGAGGTGATCAAGCGGATGAGCGAGATTGCCCTCGAACAGCCGGGTGTGGCCCATGCCATTGCGTTTCCGGGTCTGTCGATCAACGGCTTCACGATCGGTTCCAACTCGGGCATCGTTTTCGCTGTGCTCGACGACTTCGAGGAGCGGACGACGCCGGAGCTTTCGGGCGGGGCGATCGCGATGCAGCTGAACCAGAAGTTCTCCGGCATCCAGGACGCCTTTATCGCGATGTTCCCGCCGCCGCCGGTCAATGGTCTTGGTTCGACGGGTGGCTTCAAGCTGCAGATCGAGGATCGCGCAGGTCTCGGCTACGAGGCACTGGACGGGGCAACCAAGGCGTTCCTCGGCCAGGCCTACCAGACGCCGGAGCTTGCGGGGCTGTTTTCCAGCTTCCAGATCAACGTGCCGCAGCTCTATGCCGATATAGACCGCGCCAAGGCGCAGCAGCTCGGCGTGGCGGTGACGGATGTGTTCGAGACGCTGCAGATCTATCTCGGTTCGCTCTACGTCAACGACTTCAACGCTTTCGGACGGACCTACAGCGTCCGGGTGCAGGCCGACGCCGCCTATCGTGCGAAGGCCGAGGATATCGGAAAGCTGGAGGTGCGTTCGCAGTCGGGCGAGATGATCCCGCTTTCGGCCCTGCTGACGGTCGACAGCACGACAGGGCCGGAACGCACCACGCGTTACAACGGCTTCCTGGCGGCCGACATCAACGGCGGACCGGCGCCCGGCTTCTCGTCGGGCCAGGCACAGGCAGCCATCGAGCGGATCGCGGCGGATACGCTGCCGCCCGGCATCGAGTTCGAATGGACGGACCTGACCTACCAGCAGATCCTCGCGGGTAACTCGAGCGTCGTGGTCTTCCCGCTGGCCCTGCTGCTGGTCTATCTCGTGCTCGCCGCCCAGTACGAAAGCCTCACGCTGCCGATCGCGATCATCATGATCGTGCCGATGAGCGTGCTGGCGGCATTGACCGGCGTCTGGCTCACCGGGGGTGACAACAATATCTTCACCCAGATCGGCCTCGTCGTCCTTGTGGGACTATCGGCGAAGAACGCGATCCTGATCGTGGAATTCGCCCGCGAGCTTGAATTCGAGGGCAGGACGCCGGTGGCAGCCGCGATCGAGGCCAGCCGATTGCGCCTACGGCCGATCCTGATGACCTCGATGGCGTTCATCATGGGCGTGGTACCGCTCGTGCTGTCGACGGGGGCAGGGGCCGAAATGCGCGCCGCCATGGGCGTCGCCGTGTTCTCCGGCATGATCGGCGTGACATTCTTCGGCATCTTCATGACACCTGTCTTTTACGTGTTGATCCGCCGGCTGGCCGGCAATCGGCCCCTGGTGCAGCACGAGACGACGGAACCGGTTCATATCGGGGAGACGCACACCGACGAAGGCGCCGATGTCGTCTTCCGTGCGGTGGAACACCAGACGTACGCCTGATCCGCCAACAGGCGCTGCAGCGAGAGGACCCGTTCATGACGAGCGGGTCCTTTTGCGTTTCGGTCCGGATCAGACCTCCAGAATTGCCTTGATCACGCCGGCTTCGGGACGAGACCATTCGGAGAAAAGCCTGATACCGTCATCAAGACGGCCCTGATGGGTATTGAGCGCCCGTGTCGGAACGCGGCCGGCTTCCATCTGCCGGACCACTTCGGCAAAATCATCCGGCTGGGCGTTGCGGCTCGCAATAAGCGTCGCTTCCCGCTTGTGGAATTCCGGATCGGAGAAGGTGATGTCCTGCCGGACAACAGAGAGCAGGACGTAGCGAGCACCGTGGGCCAGGAAGTTGAAGCCGCGCTGCATAGGCACCGCATTGCCGGTGGCATCAATGACGACGTCGTACCATTCGTCGCCGGTCTGGCGCGCGGCCTCCGCTTCAGCGCCGGTGTCGGCGAAGATCGTTGCGTCGGCGCCCAACCCATCGACGGCGAACGCAAGGCGATCCTCGCGGGTGTCCATGACGGTGACATGGGCGCCGCGGGCCTTGGCGAAGATGATCGCCGACATTCCGATCGGACCGGAACCGGTAACGAGTACGCGATCCGAAGCGGCGATGCCGCCACGCTTCACGCCATGAGCTCCGATCGCAAGGAATTCGATCATGGCGGCGTCGATCAATGGAATTCCACCGGTGGGAACAACATTCTGTTCCGGCACCGAAAGGTACTCTGCCATGCCGCCATCACAGTGGACGCCGAGAACGCTGATGTTTCGGCAGGCATTGGTCAGGCCGCGTCGGCACGCCTGGCAGTGGCCGCAGGATAGATAGGGTACGATGTAGACCGGGTCGCCCTTGTTGAGCCGGCTACCGGCGGGAGCTTCCTCGACGGTGCCGGATAGCTCGTGGCCCATGACACGCGGATATTCGAGGAAGGGATGCTTTCCAGCGAAGATGTGGAAGTCGGTGCCGCAGATGCCGACGTGGCGGATGCGGACGAGAACTTCGCCGTCGCGCCTCACCGGCTCGGGACGCATGACGAGGGAGAGGCTGCCGGGTTCGTTGCAGAGAAGGGCTTTCATCGGATCATCCGATCATGGTTGTTCGCTGATGTTTGAGGTCGGTTCATGGCGGCAGGCATCGATGTCATCCTGCTTCGTCGAATGTCAGTTGTACCTTGCAGGCAACCAAGCGGTCGCCGGCCTGTTCGAAAGCCTCGACCGCACTGGCAAGGGGAAGGCTGTGCGTGATGATCGGGCGCACGTCGATGGCGCGGCGTGAGATGAGATCGACCGCAAGTGCGAATTCCCGGTCAAAACGCTGCGAGCCCCGCCACACGATTTCCTTGCCAACAAGAGCGTTGAGCGGGAAGCTCATGTCACCGGTGACGCCAACCTGAACCAGTGTGCCACGCGGCCGAATGACCGCGAAGACACCGCGGAGAGCAGGGGCGGCGGCGGAGCATTCGAAAACGACGTCGAAGAGGCCCTTGTCCTTTTCGTAGGGTGACAAGCCTGCGGGATCCCGCGCGACGTTGATGGTCTCGTCGGCGCCCATCGCCGGAGCGCGGCCGAGCGCCGCGTCGCTGAGATCGGTTACCACGATCCGGCCAGCACCTGCGTGCCGCGCGGCTGCGACCGTCAACAGGCCGATCGGGCCGGCACCCGTTACGAGCACGCTCGCGCCGGAGAGGTCACCGGCCTGGGCGACTGCGTGGAGGCAGACGGCCAGCGGCTCGGAACACGCCGCTTCCGCCGGCGTGACGCCTTCGGCGACCGGATGGCATTGGATGGCGGGAACCGTGAGACGATCCCGGAACATGCCCTGCTCGTGGGGAAGGCGCATTGCGCTGCCCATGAAACGCATCGAGAGGCAATGGATCGTCTGGCCAAGGTCGCAGAAGCGGCACTGGCCGCAGGGCTGCGAGGGATTGACGGCCACCAGCATACCGGGCGCGAGGTGAGAAGCGCCGCTGCCGACGGTCTCGACAATGCCGCTTGCCTCATGACCGGCGATAATCGGTTCGCGAACGCGAACCGGTCCGAAGCCTCCGTCCTGATAGTAGTGGAGGTCAGAACCGCAGATGCCGCCAGCCGCCATGCGCAGGCGTACTTCGCCAGGCCCGGGGTCGGGACTATCGTGCGTTTCGACCCTCAGATCGCGCGTTCCGTAAAGGCGTGCCACCCGCGTCAGCATGGCGAAGTTTCTTTCCATCAGTATGGTCTGGAACCGGCCGATGGACGGCCGGCTCGGGTCAGCGGATAAGGCCGAGCTGGGTCGGCAGCCACAACGTCAATTGCGGAACGAAGGTGATCAGCAGCAGGGCGGCGAAGAGCGGTATCATCCATGGCAGGATCGCCAGCGTCGTTCGCTCGACCGATAGCTTGGAAATCCTCGACAGGACGAACAGCACCATGCCGACCGGCGGCGTCAGGAGGCCGATCATCAGGTTCAGCGTGATGACGACGCCGAGATGAACGGGATCGATGCCGTATCTTGCAGCAACGGGCATCAGGATCGGAACCAGAATGCTGATCGCCGCGATCGTGTCGAGGAAGGCGCCGACGATCAGAAGCAGGATATTGACGATGATCAGGAAGGTCCACCAGTTATCGGTGAGCGAGAACATGAAGTCGGAGAACAGCTGCGCCGCCTGGCTCACCGTCAGCAACCACGCGAAGATCGAGGCTGCGGTGACGATGAAGAGAACCGAGGCGGTGGTCTCGATCGTGTCGAAGGATGCCTTGGCGAGGGCGCGGAAGGTCATGGTGCGGTAGCGCACAAGGCCAAGGAAGAGCGACCAGATGACGGCCGCGACAGCCGCTTCGGTCGGCGTGAACCAGCCCATGGTCATGCCGCCGATCAGCAGCACCGGCGTCATCAGCGCCATCACCGCCGAGAAATCGAAAAACCAGTCGAGAGCGATCAGGGCAGCGAGAGCTATCAACACCGCGACGTTCACCGACAGTCCTGCAAGGATCAGTATATAGACGGCGGCTGGAAAACACAGAACCACTAAGACTTCGAGTGAAGCGCCGGCGAGACGGCGGAGTTCAAAAGGCGTATCGGAACCCCATCCCTTGCGGTGGGCAAAGAACACGACGGTCAGCATCATCAATGCGGCCATCACGATCCCGGGCAGGATGCCGGCCATGAAAAGCGCACCGATCGATGCGTTCGCCATCATTCCGTAGATGACGAAGGGAAGGGAAGGGGGAAATATGGGGCCGAGCGTGGCGGAGGCCGCAGTGACGCCGACCGCTGCCTCAACGGGGTAGCCGTGGTCCTTCATCGCCTTGATCTCGATCGTGCCAATGCCGGCAGCATCGGCAAGGGCGGTGCCTGACATGCCCGAAAAGACCACCGAGCCGATGATGTTGACCTGCGCAAGTCCGCCTTTCATCCAGCCCACAAGCGACAAAGCGAAGTGGTAGATACGGCCGGTGACACCGGCGATGTTCATCAGGTTGCCGACCAGGATGAAAAAAGGGACTGCGATCAGCGGAAAACTTTCGACACCGGCAATCATGCGCTGCGCGGTGATGATGTCCGGGGCGACGCCGTAGACGAGAAGATAGCTGAGCGAGGCGACGATCATCGAGACGGCGACAGGCGTGCCGAGGATGAGGAGAAGCAGAAATGACCCAATAAGAAGCAGCACTATTCAAACTCCCTGCGGACCGGCTTCATCAGCCTGCTCGCGAACCGTTTTCTGGCTAATCATGTCCTTGATGAAATTCTGTATCGAACGCAGCAGCATCAGAACGAAGGCGGCGAGAACCGTGTAGAAGACGATCCCGCGCGGCAGGTCGACCGTGACCATGCGTTCGCTGCCGACGATGTCCATGTAGCGCCACATCAGCCAGGTGACATAGGCGAAGGCGCCGATGACGACGATGTCGACCATGACCTGCAACACCCGCGATACGCCATGCGGCAAAAGGCGATGCAGAAGGTCAACCTGGATGTGCCGAACCATGCGCACACACATGACCGATCCGAGGAAGACGACGATCACCAGACAATTGGCCGCGATCTCTTCCGTCCATGCATAGCTGTTGTTGAGCGCGTAGCGCGTGAAGAACTGCAGGAACACGCAGCACGCCATGCCCCAGAAGACCAGCATGGTCAGCCAATCCTCGACAGCGTAGGGCGAGAGATCGACCGGACCGGTCTCTTCCTCGAAAGCGTGCGCCATTTCATCCACGCTGATCGGCGGGTGATCCTTATCCGACATGTGTAAAACTCCATCCCTGAGGTCCGCAGACCTGGCGCCGCTCGGCGCGGCGCCAGGTCTCTACGTTTACTGAACCGAGCGGATGGCTTCCCAGTCGGCCTTGTTGTATCCGAACTCCTCGAAGGTCACCTTTTCGAGCACGGTGTTCTCGAAGTCAGCCCGATCGACCTCGGTGACGTTGATGCCCTTTGCCTTGAAATCGGCGACAAGACCGTTTTCACGCTCCTCGATGATCTTGGTCGCGCGCGAAGCGGCCTCCTGCATCACTTCGGTGAAGATTTGCTTGTCCTCGTCAGACAGGCTTTCCCAACGGCTCTTCGAGACGACCGTGTTCAGGTGGTCGACGATGTGGCCGGTCAGGATGATGTTCTTCTGGACCTCGTAGAACTTCTTGGCCTCGATGGTCGTCAGCGGATTTTCCTGGGCCTCGACGGTGCCGTTCTGGAGTGCCAGATAGACTTCGGCGAAGGCAATCGGCGTGGTGTTGGCGCCGCAGGCGCGCGGCATCGCCAGGTAGGCCGGCACGTCGGGCACGCGGATCTTGAGGCCCTGCATGTCGGCGCAGCTTGCGATTGGGCGGTTCGAGGTCGTGTGGCGCGTACCGTAGTAGGTGACCGCCGTGATATGGTTTCCGGTCGCCTCCTCGTAACCCTGCGTCAGACGCTTGAAGATGTCGCTCTTCGTATAGGCGAGCAGGTGGCTCGGATCGCGGAAGATATAGGGATAGTAGGTCACGCCGATCGGCTTGTAGTCGCGGGCTGCGAAGCTTGACCCCGAGATGATGATGTCGACGGTGCCGAGCTTCAGGCCCTGGTTGATGTCGGCCTCCTTGCCAAGCTGCGAGGCCGGAAAGACCTCGATCTTGTAGCGACCTTCAGTGCGCTTGGCGATTTCCTCGGCGGCCCAGACGGACTCCGTGTGGAAGGGTTCCGACGTTTCGTAGACATGTGCCCATTTGAGCAGCGTTTCCGCATGGGCGGAGAGGGTCGACGCCATGATCACAGCGGCTGCACCCATCAAGGTCTTCAATCTGAATTTCATCGTATCCTCCAAAAATGATCCCAGATATGCGTTTCCGAAGGCCGGGCTGATGGTCCGGCGACCGGCATTATCTCGGCTGCTCCTCCCCGAAGCTCTCCGAGAATCTCTTTTGCGCCAGTGTCAGGTGGCGACGCATCGCTTCGCGCGCGGCGGCCGGATCGGCCGCTGCGATCGCATCGCGAATGACCCTGTGTTCCTCTAGAGCGAGCCTCCAGGTGTGGGGGCCTTCGAAGTAGCTCGCGAGTTTTTCGAAATAAGGCGAGGTGCGCTTGTGGCTCAGCATACCCATCATGTGTTGGAGAGCCGTGTTGCCGATCATGGTCGCGATGGCCCTGTGAAACGCGAAGTCCGAGGCAACGGCTTCCGAAGAGTCGGCGAGGACCTGTTCCATGCGCTCCAGGATCTCATCGAGGCGTGCTATACCTTCTGGTGTCACATGCCGCGCAGCCTCCTCTGCCACCGCACTTTCGACGATGCAGCGGGCCTGCAGGATTTCGAATGGCCCGTCCGTGTCCTGAAAAGGCTGGATGGCGTGCGGAGCGGTCGGCTTGCTCGAGACATAGATGCCCGATCCCATGCGAATCTGCACCAGGCCTTCCACCTCCAGGACGATGAGCGCTTCCCGTATCGTCGGGCGAGATACAGCTAGACGCTCCGCGAGGTCACGCTCGGCCGGCAGCCTGGCACCGGGCGCGAGTTCACCAGCATCGATCAGGCTACGGATCTGATCCGCGACCTGCCGATAGAGGCGACGCGGTTCCAGCGCGACAAACATCCAGTCCTCCCCACGGCCTCCTCAAGCCGGTCTGGTAAGGTGGCCTTACCAATTGTCAGTAAACGCCGATACGGATGTCGCGTCAACCGTCCCCTGAAAAATTCCACCGCTCCTCAATACGATGGCCTGGAGGCTTCCCGTTGTCGTCATGGCATCGCCACCCGGTATTGGTTCGCCAGAACCGCGAAAGACTCGAGTGTCTGCGGGTCGAGTTCGACGCCTTCGGCATCACGTCTGGCCGCCTCCGCCCATTCCCTGTCCCCGGGAGCCATGACGTGGCCACCTTCTCGCGTTGGAGAGGAGCGCAGGGTTTCGAGGTATCGTTTCATTCCAGCGACGAACGTCTCCCGATCTAGAAAGGCTTCCGGTTTCACGGCCATTACGAATGCCCCCATGCCTCTTGGCTTGGAGAAATCCGGTCCCGGCATCGGGTCGATATCGAAACTGAGCTTCATGCCGGTCAGCACGGCGCTGAGGATTTCTGCGAGACCGGCAAGTGCCGCCCCCTTAAAGCCGAAATCGCCACCCAGGGGCGCCAGCATTTCGACAGACCGGGGATCCGGTGTGTCGATGCCCGCCTTATCGGATGCCACAGCTTCCGGCAGCGCCTGATCCAGGCTGCGGTAGAGAAGCACGCGGTTGTACGGGATTGCGCTAGTCGCCATGTCGAGCAGCCATGGATCGCCATTTTCCACGGGCACGCCGACGGCGATCGGGTTCGTCCCATGAAATCGCATTGCACCTTCATGCAGTCGCACGAAACTGTCCGAATTGCAGAAGGTCAGGGCTATGAAGCCCTGCCTTGCCGCGTGGATCGAATAAGCGCCGGCCGGGCCAAAATGGGAGGTATTGCGGATGGCGACCGCGCCGATGCCGTACCGGTCCGCCAGCCCTGTCGCCCGATCCATCGCGGTATAGGCGGCGAGCGCGCCATGTGCATTGTCGGCATCGAGCGTCTCCACCGCGCCGAAGGCCGAGACGGTTTGCGGGGCAGGCCTCTTGTTCAGGCGCCCGCCTTCTAAACCCCTCACGTAGTGGGGCAACAGCCGGACACCATGGCTGTCGATCCCGTATCGGGTTCCGTGCATCATACCCCGTGTCGCGGCGTCCACCGTTGCCGAATTCGCTCCGCACGCCGCGAGAATATCGCGGCAGAACCGGTCGATCGCGGCAAGTGCGATGTGGCTCCGTGGCTTTGCCTGCAACATGGAGATAGGTTCCTCCCGCTTTTCTGTATTGTGTGTACACTATACATGGCTTAGGGATCATGCAATCCCCGGAGCGTGGCGATGACGGATACAAATCACGACAACAAGGGCGCGCTGGCGCCGAAGCTTTACCAGAGGACCTTCGACGTCCTCGCCGCGGATATAGAAAGCGGGGTGTTCGCCGACGGCGCCCGGTTGACGGAGACGGGTGTCGCCGAGCGGTTCGGTGTTAGCCGCGCGCCGGCGCGGCAGGCGCTGCTCGCGCTCGAACGCTCGGGGCTTGTCCGGAAGAACGGGGCGAAGGGATACGAAGTCCGCGCGCCCGACATCGTCCGATCCGGCCGAGACCCGGTGGGCTCGGAAGACAGCCGAATCCACTTTCTGCCAAGTTGGGAAATCCTCTATCCGGATATCGAGATCGAGATCGTGTCACGCACGTCGCTGGCGAACTGGCGAATCAACGAGGCCGTTCTGGCCAGGCACTACGGGGTCAGCCGCACGGTGGCACGCGATGTCATCGCCCGCCTTCAGCAACGCGGCGTCGTTCAGAAGGATGACAAGGGCCGGTGGTATGCGCCGGCGCTGACGGCGAAGAGAGTCGATGAACTCTACGAGTTGCGCTGGGTGCTTGAGCCGCTGGCGTTGGAAAAGGCATTTGCGGCCCTTCCTGCTGACGTGTTGCCGAGACTGAAGACCAATATCGAGGCCGCGATCGCCTCGCCTGAGGATGTCGACGGCAGGATGCTGGATACGCTGGAGCAGGACCTGCATGTAGAGTTGCTCGGTTATTGCGACAACGGATCCCTGATGCGGGCCATAAGGCTGCCGCAGGCGCTTCTGGTGGCGCATCATTTTCTCTACCGCTGGACCGAGGAGATGTTCGTGACGGAGCCGTTCCTGCCGGAGCATCTGGATGTCATCGACAGTCTCATTGCCGGTGAGGTGACCAGGGCGCAGGGTTTCCTGGTCCATCATCTCAAGGTTTCGCGTGAGAGGGCAATCCACAGGATCGAAGCGGTGGCGAAGATCATCGCGCCGGCGGACATTTCCTATCTCGAAAGGCTCGATGACTGAATGCGTATCGAAGGCAGCGTGACCTGCCGACTTTTGTGTCCGATGTCGTGTTCGTGTCGGACGACTGATGGAAACCGGGAGGAACAAACATATGAAAATAACCAAAGTCGAACCCTTCATCGTGCATCTACCGCTGACTTCCGATTCCATTTCCGACTCCACGCACAGCATCACCCACTGGGGCGTGGTCGGGGCGAAGATCACCACCTCGGATGGCCGCTCAGGTTATGGTTTTACCGGGACGCATGCCCATCTGGCGTCAGACCGTCTCATCACGGCCTGCATCCGCGACTGCTACGCGCCGTTGCTGATCGGCGAGGACGCCTCCGACCATTCCCGTCTCTGGCGAAAGCTGGCCCGCAATCCAGCGCTTCAGTGGGTCGGTCGTGCCGGTATAACGCATCTGGCCCTTGCCGCGATCGATGTGGCGCTTTGGGATATTAAGGCAAAAGCGGCGGACCAGCCTCTGTGGAGCTATCTGGGCGGCGCCCGCACGGATCGCGTGGAGGCCTACAATACCGATATCGGTTGGCTGTCTTTCGGCCTTGCGGACCTTCTGGCCGGAGCAGCCCGGGCGGTTGAGGAGGAGGGGTTCAGCCGGCTCAAGATCAAGGTCGGGCACGACGATCCCAATGTGGATATCGCCCGGCTTTCCGCCGTGCGCGAACGCGTCGGCTCGGGGGTGCGCATTGCCATCGATGGCAACGGCAAATGGGACTTGCCGACATGCATGCGGTTTTGCGCGTCCGCGCGCGACCTCGACATCTACTGGTTCGAGGAACCGCTCTGGTATGACGATGTCGAGGGGCATGCGTCTCTTGCCCGCGGCACATCCATCCCCATCGCGCTCGGTGAACAGCTCTATACGGTCGATGCGTTTCGCTCGTTTATAAGTGCGGGTGCTGTCTCCTATGTTCAGCCGGACGTGACCCGTCTCGGCGGAATCACGGAGTATATACAGGTCGCGGATCTGGCACTCGCCCACCGTCTTCCGGTCGTTCCGCATGCGGGCGAGATGAGCCAGGTACATGTCCACCTGAGCTACTGGCATCCCGCGTCCACCATCCTTGAGTACATTCCGTGGATCAAAGACCATTTCGAGGAGCCGATCGACGTCCGCGAGGGTGTCTATAGGCGGCCGGAACACCCGGGTGCAGGCACGACGGTTCTGGAAAGCAGCTTCGATCGCTACGGCAAGGCGTTGGCGTGAGACGGTTATGAGGTCGACAAGGGGCTTGTTCCGCCTGCCAATCTGCTTACATAAAGCGTCCTGAGCCAATCTTGGGGCCGTCATGTTTGGCCTGTATTCTCCGCGTCTGGAGAAAAATCAGAAAAAGTATGATAATTCGCGACAAGGGGCTGGACGCTCGATCCCTGGCGCGCCAGAAGGTCGGGCAAGAAACCAACCGACCACCGACCGGAAGAGGAATATTCGATGACTTTTACACCGCACGGCAAGAACCTGATCGCAGGAGAGTGGATCGGCTCAGACGTCCGTTTCAAATCCTCCCCGGCCCACGGACCGTCCCACGAGTTTTCGGGCGGCACGCCGGCACTCGTCGACCAAGCGGTGAAGGCGGCCGAAGAAGCGTTCTGGACCTACGGCTACACGACACGCGAGGAGCGTGCCGCTTTTCTCGAGGCGATCGCCGACGAGATCGAGGCGCGCGGCGAAGCCATCACCGAGATCGGCAGCCAGGAAACCGGCCTGCCGGAAGCGCGCCTTCAGGGCGAGCGCGGCCGCACGACCGGCCAGTTGCGCCTCTTCGCAAGCCATATCCGCAAGGGTGACTATCTCGATCGTCGTCACGACGAGGCGCTGCCGGATCGCAAGCCGCTGCCGCGCCCGGACATCAAGTTGGTCCAGCGGCCAATCGGCCCGGTCGCGGTCTTCGGCGCGTCGAACTTCCCGCTGGCCTTCTCGACCGCGGGCGGCGATACCGCTGCCGCGCTCGCAGCCGGTTGCCCTGTTGTCGTGAAGGGACATTCGGCCCATCCAGGCACCGGCGAGATCGTCGCGGAGGCCATTCATGCCGCGATCAAGAAGTGCGGCATGCATCCCGGCGTGTTCTCGCTGGTCCAGGCCAATTCGCGTGACGTGGGCGAGGCGCTCGTCAAGCATCCGCTGATCAAGGCGGTCGGCTTCACCGGCTCGCTCGGTGGCGGACGTGCCCTGTTCGATCTTTGCGCCGCCCGTCCTGAGCCGATCCCGTTCTTCGGCGAACTGGGTTCGGTGAACCCGATGTTTATCCTGCCGGAAGCGATCAAGGCACGCGGAAGCCAGATTGCCCAGGGCTGGGCAGGGTCTCTGACCATGGGCGCCGGCCAGTTCTGCACCAATCCGGGTATCGCCGTTGTGGTCGACGGTCCCGATGCCGATGCCTTCATCGAAGCAGCGACCAAGGCTCTCGAGCCGGTCGGTGCACAGACCATGCTGACGGACGGCATCGCGGCGGCTTACCGCGCCGGTCGTGACCGCATTGCCGGCACCAAGGGTGTCCAGGAACTGCTGACCAGCACCTGCGACCTGCGCAATGCAACGCCTTATCTTTTCGCGACCTCCGGCAAGGAATGGCTGGACAACGAAGTGCTGGGCGAGGAAGTGTTCGGTCCGCTCGGCCTGATCGTCAAGGTCAAGGACGAGGAGGAGATGCTGAAGATGGCGCGGTCGCTGCACGGTCAGCTGACCTGCACGCTGCACATGGACGCCGGCGACACCGGCGTCGCGAAGAAGCTGATGCCGATCCTGGAGCGCAAGGCGGGCCGTCTGCTCGCCAACGGCTTCCCGACCGGCGTGGAAGTGTCCGAGGCCATGGTTCACGGTGGACCTTACCCGGCATCCACCAACTTCGGCGCCACCTCGGTCGGCACGATGTCGATCCGCCGCTTCCTGCGGCCGGTCTCCTACCAGAACATCCCTGATGATATTCTTCCGGGCGATCTTCGGTAAGTACAGTCCTAGAAAAGCAAAGGGCCGGATCGATGATCCGGCCCTTTGCGTTTCAGTTAGCGAGGTCTATGCCGATGAAGTAGGCCGCTGTCGGCGTGACGGCTTCGATGGTCAGATTTTCGTGACGGGCGATGTCGAGAATGACATCGAAAGCATCGACCTCTTCCGAATGGCCGCTCGCGGTGATCTTGGCTCGGCTCGTAAACACGATCATGTTGAGGTCGTGTTCGGCGGTGACGGTTGATGACTGCGAGCAGACGAGGCGGCTCATCCGGTGCGTGGCGGAGCCGCGCAGGGTCATGATGTTGAGATCCGTGGTCTCGCCGCCCTCGCTGATCGCCTCGACCACCGCGTCTCCGGAAAAGCTGTAGGGTTCCCCGAGAGCGTCGAGCGTCGCCTCTTCCTTACCATCGACCACCAATCGTACGGGCTTGCCACTCAGCGCCGCGATGCTCCGGTCGATGCCGGGGAAGAGGGAAAACGGTCCGGAACCCTTGATCGTGGCGAGGCTCAGGCGCCAAAGAAACGGCGCGTCCGGACGCGGAGACGGTGCCAGCGCCACCTCGCGGGTGACGCCGAGGCCGTTCTTCCACGGCATGACCTTGTGGTCTTCCGAACGCTGGATGCGCATCCTGTGGCTCAGTTTCCGAGTATGCCTGGCAGGCGGAGGCCTTTTTCCGTCGCGCAGTCGAGCGCGATGTCGTAGCCGGCATCCGCATGGCGCATGACGCCGGTGGCCGGATCGTTCCACAGCACACGCTCCAGGCGGCGGTCGGCATCTTCCGAGCCGTCGCAGCAGATGACCATGCCGGAATGCTGGGAGAAGCCCATGCCGACGCCGCCACCGTGGTGCAGCGACACCCAGGTGGCGCCGGATGCGGTGTTGAGCAGGGCGTTGAGGAGCGGCCAGTCGGAGACAGCGTCGGAGCCGTCCTTCATCGCTTCGGTCTCGCGGTTCGGCGAGGCGACGGAACCGCTGTCAAGGTGGTCGCGGCCGATGACGATCGGGGCGGAGAGTTCGCCGTTCCTGACCATCTCGTTGAAGGCAAGGCCAAGCTTGTGGCGGTCGCCGAGACCCACCCAGCATATGCGTGCCGGCAGGCCCTGGAAGGAGATGCGCTCCCGCGCCATGTCCAGCCAGTTGTGCAGGTGCTTGTTGTCGGGCAGCAGTTCCTTCACCTTGGCGTCTGTCTTGTAGATGTCTTCCGGATTGCCCGACAGCGCCGCCCAGCGGAACGGGCCGATGCCACGGCAGAAGAGCGGGCGGATGTAGGCCGGCACGAAGCCGGGGAAGGCGAAGGCGTTTTCCAGCCCTTCATCTTTCGCGACTTGACGGATGTTGTTGCCGTAGTCGAGGGTCGGAACGCCGGCGTCCCAGAAGGCGACCATGGCTTCGACGTGGCGTTTCATCGAGGCGCGGGCCGCCGCCTCCACGGCCTTCGGGTCGGTCTCGCGTTTCGCCTTGTGCTCGGCGACGGTCCAGCCGGCCGGCAGGTAGCCGTTCAGCGGGTCATGGGCCGAGGTCTGGTCGGTGACGATGTCGGGGCGCGGGCCGCCGGCCTTCATGCGGGCCACCAGTTCCGGGAAGACTTCGGCGGCATTCCCAAGCAGGCCGACGGATTTGGCTTCACCGGCCTTGGTCCACTCATCGATCATGGCCAGTGCTTCGTCGAGCGTCTTGGCCTTGGCATCGACATAACGAGTGCGCAGGCGGAAATCGATGCGGGTTTCGTCGCTCTCGACAGCAAGGCAGCAGGCGCCGGCCATGACGGCTGCGAGCGGCTGGGCGCCACCCATGCCGCCGAGACCACCTGTCAGGATCCACTTACCCTTGAGATTGCCGTTGTAATGCTGGCGGCCGGCCTCGACGAAGGTTTCGTAGGTGCCCTGCACGATGCCCTGTGTGCCGATATAGATCCATGAGCCGGCGGTCATCTGGCCGTACATGGCCAGTCCCTTCTTATCCAGCTCGTTGAAATGATCCCAGGTCGCCCAGTGCGGCACGAGGTTGGAATTGGCGATCAGCACACGCGGGGCGTCCTTGTGGGTGCGAAACACGCCCACCGGCTTGCCGGACTGAACGAGAAGGGTTTCTTCTTCCGTCAGCGTCTTCAGCGTTTCCGCGATCTTGTCGAAATCGGCCCAGGTGCGGGCGGCGCGGCCGATGCCGCCATAGACTACGAGTTCATGCGGGTTTTCGGCGACATCCGGGTCGAGGTTGTTCATCAGCATGCGCAAAGGCGCTTCGGTCATCCAGCTCTTCGCGTTGAGTTCGTTGCCGCGCGGTGCGCGGACTTCCCTGATGTTGTGGCGCGGGTTGGTCATGTCAGGTCCCCATGGCTTTCAGTTCGTAAGCGACGGCCTCGATGCGGCCGAGAATGGATTTCAGGTGAACGCGGAGCTTTTCCGCTTTTTCGGGATCGTAGTCGAAGGGTGGTTCCTCGGTCGCGAGGTGGGTCGACTGGGCGAGCTCCATCTGGAGAGCATGGACGCCATCGCCTGGGCGGCCGTAGTGCCGCGTCGTCCAGCCACCCTTGAACCGACCGTTGACGATACTGGTGTAGCCGGGCGCATATCCCGCGACTTCGGCCGTGACTCGCTCGAATTCCAGAGCGCAGGAAGCTCCGGAATTGCTGCCTATATTGAAGTCCGGCAAGGTGCCCTCGAACAGGAAGGGTATATGTGACCGGATCGAGTGGCAGTCATAAAGGAAGGCCAGGCCGTGGATCGCCCTTATCCGCTCGATCTCGGCCGACAGGGCCGCATGATAGGGCGCGTGGAAATCGCGCAGGCGTTCAGCGATGTCGTCTGGATCCGGTTCCTCGCCCTCGCGCCAGATCGGCTGTCCGTCGAAGTCCGTTTCCGGGACCAGTCCCGTGGTGTTCTGGCCGGGATAGAGGCTCACGCCTTCAGGATCGCGGTTGGCGTCGATCACGTAGCGATGGAAGGTGGCGCGGACCGTCGTCGCCTCGGGTAGGAGGCCTGCGTAGAGGTCGTGGATATGCCAGTCGGTATCGGCAAGGATTTTGCCGTTGTCGTTCAGGCGCTTCCAGATGGCGTCGGGAACGTGCGTTCCCGTATGCGGGAAGGCGAGGATGACGGGCGATGTACCGGGGATGACTTCAACAACCGACATGTCAGGTCTCCAGAACCGGCAGCAAGCCGGAAGAGATAGCGGCGGTGAGCGCGCCGGATGAGACGAGTTCGGACGCGGCAACCAGATCGGGCGCCATGTAGCGATCCTCTTCCAGCGACGGAATGGCGGAGCGGATCGTGGCGATGACCTTCACGAGTTCCGGGCTTGTCGCGAGCGGCGCGCGGAACTCCACGCCTTGCGCGGCGGTGAGCGCCTCGATGCCGATGATGGCAAACAGGTTGTCGGTCATCTGCAGCAGGCGGCGGGCGCCGTGGCAGGCCATCGAGACATGGTCTTCCTGGTTGGCGGAGGTGGGCGTCGAGTCGACCGATGCCGGGTGCGACATCTGCTTGTTTTCGCTCATCAGCGCGGCTGAGGTAACCTCGGCGATCATCAGGCCGGAGTTCAGGCCCGGCTTCTTCGCAAGGAAAGCCGGGAGACCGTAAGAGAGAGCCGGATCGACGAGGAGAGCGATGCGCCGCTGGGCGATGGCGCCGATTTCGCATATGGCGAGCGCCGTCTGGTCTGCGGCGAAAGCGACGGGTTCGGCATGGAAGTTGCCGCCCGAGACAACGGAACCATCGGAGAGAACCAGCGGATTGTCGGTGACTGCGTTGGCTTCTATTTCCAGCGTGCGGGCCACCGAACGCAGGAGGTCGAGGCAGGCGCCGTCGACCTGCGGCTGGCAGCGGATGCAATAGGGATCCTGCACGCGCTCGTCGCCCTCGACGTGGCTGTTGCGGATTTCGGAGCCTTCAAGCAACTGCCGCAACGCTGCGCCGGCATCGATCTGGCCCTTGTGGCCGCGCAGCGTGTGGATATCCGGATGGAAGGGAGCGGACGAGCCCATGGCGGCGTCCGTCGACAAGGCCCCGGTGATGAGCGCCGCCTGCGCTGCCCGGTGGGCACGGAACAGGCCGGCGAGTGCAAGAGCGGTCGAGGCCTGGGTACCGTTGATCAGCGCCAGTCCCTCCTTGGCGGCCAGCACGACGGGCGTCAGGCCGGCGCGGTTAAGCGCGGTGGCACCATCTAGGCGTTCTCCGGCTAAGAAGGCCTCGCCATGGCCCATCATGACCGCGGCCATGTGGGCGAGCGGCGCGAGGTCGCCGGAAGCGCCGACGGAGCCCTTTTCCGGGATCACCGGGGTCACGCCCCGTCCCAGCATGCCTTCGATCAGGCGGACGAGCTCCAGGCGCACGCCGGATGCGCCACGGCCGAGGGAGACGAGCTTCAGCGCCATGATCAGGCGGACGACATTGTCCGGCATGGGTGCGCCGACGCCGCAGCAATGAGAAAGGATCAGGTTACGCTGGAGTGTCGCGGTGTCGGCGGCATCGATCTTGATCGAGGCAAGTTTGCCGAAGCCGGTATTGATGCCGTAAACGGGGGCGTTGCCGGCCGCGATCGCGGCAATGCGTTCGGCAGCCTTGACGATCCCGGCATCGAACGAACGGTCGAGGACGGCGTTCGTGCCATTCCAGTAGATATCGGAGAGTTCGGACAGGCTTACCTGACCAGGCTTGAGGGTGATCGTCATAGGCTTTTGCCTTCTCCCTTGAAGATGCGGCCGGCGAGCGGATTGAAGCCGATGCGGTAAACAAGCTCGGCCGGGCTATCGATGTTCCAGATGGCGAGATCCGCGGATTTGCCGACTTCCAGCGTGCCGGTTTCGCCAAGGAGGCCGAGGGCACGGGCAGCCTCGCGGGTCGTGCCGGCAAGGCATTCCTCGACGGTCAGGCCGAAGAGCGTCGCCGCCATGTTCATGGCGAGCAGCAGTGAGGTCAGCGGCGATGTGCCGGGATTGCAGTCGGTGGCGACAGCGATCCGGGTTCCGGCCTGACGCAGCGCGGCGACCGGCGGTTTGCGGGTTTCGCGGATGGCGTAGAAGGCGCCGGGCAGAAGGACGGCGACGGTTCCTGATGCGGCCATGGCGGCGCCGCCGTCGGCGTCCAGATATTCGAGATGATCGGCGGAGAGCGCGCCATAGCTCGCCGCGAGTTTCGCGCCGCCGAGATCGGAAAGTTGTTCGGCATGCAGCTTGACGCGCACGCCGAGTGCCCTGGCGTGATCGAAGACGCGGGCGATTTCTTCCGGCGAGAATGCAATGCCCTCGCAGAAGCCGTCGACGGCATCGACCAAGCCTTCCATGTGGGCCAGATCAAGGCCGGGGAGGACGACATCCGTGATATAGTCGCCGTTGCGGCCACGATACTCGACCGGTGTCGCGTGGGCGGCGAGCCATGAGGTGACGATGCGGACGGGGCGAAGCTCCTGCAGGCGGCGCGCGGCGCGCAGCATTCGGAGTTCGGCGTCGATGTTGAGGCCGTAACCTGACTTGATCTCGACCGTGGAGACGCCTTCGGCCAGCAGAGTGTCCAGACGTGGGAGGCTTTCGGAAACGAGTTCGTCGACGGACAGCGCGTTGGTGGCCTTCACGGACGAAACGATGCCGCCACCGGCGCGCGCGATTTCCTCGTAGGTGGCGCCGGCGAGGCGCATCTCGAATTCGCGGGCGCGGTTGCCGCCATGGACGATGTGGGTGTGGCAGTCGATCAGCGCGGGGGTGACCCAGCGGCCGCCAAGATCATTCAACACGGAGTCGGATTGCATGGCCTGCGTGACATCGGCCATCTCGCCGACCCATTCAATTCGTCCGCCACGGGCCAGGATCGCTCCGCTCTCGATGATCCCGAGGCCTACTTTCGACGGATCCAGCGTTGCGATGCGAGCATTGGACCAGAGCGTTTGTCGCTCCGGCCGCGCACCGTGTCCTATTGCAGATTCGTTCCCGGTCATTTGTCTTGACCCTTTCATTTCTTGAAAACATGTATATACATAACGGAAAACTTGGCAAGACGAAATTTGATGCCAGTGATGCGCGAGGCATAGTGGCGCTGGCGAAACGGAGAGGATGCCCGTGATCACGATCCATGCGAAGTCCGCACTTTTGACCGACGGCTGGGCCGGCAATGTAAGGATTGCCATCGATGGCGCGCGGATCGCGGCGATCGTGACGGATGTCGATGCCGAGCCGGGTGATGATCGCCGGGCGGTCGTCGTGCCAGCCCTGTCGAATCTCCACAGCCATGCGTTCCAGCGGGCGATGGCGGGTCTTGCCGAAACGCGGGGGCCGGCAGACGACAGCTTCTGGAGCTGGCGCACCACCATGTATCGTTTCGCCTTGAACATGACGCCCGATCATGTCGAGGCGGTGGCGGCCCAGCTCTACATGGAAATGCTGGAGGCCGGCTATTCGCGGGTCGGGGAGTTTCATTATCTGCATAATGACCGGGATGGAGGCCATTACGCGGACATCGCCGAAATGGCTGGCCGTATCGCGGCAGCGTCGGCCGACACCGGAATCGCACTGACACTTCTGCCTGTCTTCTACGCCCATTCCGGATTTGGCGGGTTGCCGCCGATCGAGGGGCAGCGGCGCTTCATTCATTCGCCGGAGAGTTACGGCCGGCTGATGGAAAGGTGTTCGGCGCTGATCGGCAAGCTTCCCGGCGGAGTGCTCGGCATAGCACCGCACAGCCTGAGAGCTGTGACCGCGGAGGAACTACGTGCACTCCTGCCGCTTGCCGGAACCGGTCCCGTGCATATCCATGTGGCCGAACAGGTGAAGGAGGTGGAGGACAGCCTTGCTTTTTCAGGTGCACGACCGGTTCAGTGGCTGTTGGACAACATGCCTATCGACGATCGCTGGTGCCTTATCCATGCGACCCATATGACGGATGACGAGACGCGGCGGATGGCACAAAGCGGCGCGGTCGCGGGGCTCTGCCCGATCACCGAAGCCAATCTCGGCGATGGGGTGTTCAACGCGCCGCTCTTCCTGAGCGAAGGAGGACGATTTGGCGTCGGGTCCGATTCCAATGTCCTGATATCGTTGCCCGAGGAGTTGCGGGTTCTGGAGTATTCGCAGCGGCTGACCCGCCGAGCCCGTAACGTGATCGTCGATCCCGGCGGATCGACCGGGCGCAAGCTTTTCGATGTGGCCCGAATTGGCGGCAATGCGGCGCTGCAGTCCGCGACCGGTCTCAAGGTCGGCGGCGATGCCGACATCGTTGCGCTCGATGCGTCCGGGGCGCCGCATGTCGAGGGTGACCGGCTGCTCGATCACTGGATCTTTGCCGGCGGCATCGCGGTGGACGCCGTCTGGGCTGGCGGTCGCAAGCAGGTCGAGGGCGGACGGCATGTGAGGCGAGAAGAGATCGTCGACCGGTTCCGTGTAGCGATGGCCGACCTGGTCGCCGATTGACGGCCGCAGGTGACGTGAATATTTCCCTTCGGCCGAGGCCGATGCTGCGCTACAGGAGCGTGAGGCTCAAAGCGAAAGCGGCGAAACGTGGTGGACATCATCAGCCGGGACTCGACCCTGCATCAGCGCATCCTGAACGATATCGAGGGCAAGATCGTGTCCGGCGACTGGCCGCCGGGGCATCGCTTGCCGTTTGAGGTCGATCTGGCCGCGCAGTACGGCTGTTCCCGGATGACGGTGAACAAGGTGATGACGCAGCTCGCCAAGGCCGGGCTGATCGAGCGTCGCAAGAAACTCGGCAGTTTCGTGACGCAGCCGCAGGCACAGTCCGCCGTTCTTGAGATCAACGATATCGAGGCGGAGGTGAAGTCGCTGAATCTTCCGTATTCGTTCGTGTTGAAACGGAGCGGGATACGAAAGGCGGACGCCGCCGATGTCCGGCTTCTGGAGGTTTCGCCGGGGACGCGGGTGCTGTCGATGACCTGCATCCACTTTGCCGGGACGCGACAGTTCTGCATCGAGGAGCGGCTCATCAACCTCGCCAACGTGCCCGAGGCGGAAAGTGCCGATTTTACGGCTCATCCCCCCGGACAATGGTTGGTCCGACAAGTGCCCTGGAGCACGGCCGAACACCGCATTCGTGCCGTTGCCGCCTCGACCGAGATCGGCGCGATGCTCGGCATAACCAAGGGAGCTGCCTGCCTTGTCGTCGAGCGGCGCACCTGGAGTGGGCTTGGGCCGATCACGCAAGTCCGTCTGACATATCCGGGCGACACGCATGCCCTCGTCGCCCGATTCACGCCCGCCTCGCGTTGACGAGCTTCAGGCCGGGTCGTCCAGCGCCGCCAATGCTTGGAGGAACTGGTCGTTTTCCTTGCGCGAACCGATGCTGACCCGGATGAAGCTTTCGAAGCCCGGTTGCTTCCAGGGCTTGACGATGACGCCTTGCCGGAGCAGGGCCTCTGCCACCTGGGAAGCGTCCGCCCGCATGTCGATGAACAGGAAGTTGCATTTCGACGGTGCGATCCGATAAGCTAATGACGTCACCGCAGCCCGGACACGCGCTCGTTCCGTCAGCGCAAGCTCGAGTGAGTGTCGCAGATGTTCGTGATCGTCGAGCACGGCAAGGGCGGATGCCTGTGCGATGGCATTTGTGTTGAAGGGTGTCCGGGCGCGGTTGAAGAAGTCGCAGAGGCTTGCGTCACTGACAATGCCGTAGCCGATGCGTAGGCCGGCCAGCCCGAAAGCCTTTGAGAAGGTTCGCAGCACCACCCAGTTGCGACCGCAATCCTTCAGCATGGCGACCGCGTCCGGATAGTCCTCGCCGGCGGCATACTCGGCATAGGCCTCGTCGACGACCATGAGCGTTTCCGGATCGAGGGCGGCGATGACCCTAGACAGTTCCGCGGGTGACAGCCAGCAGCCAACCGGGTTCATCGGATTCGAGAACATCAGCATCCGAGGCTTGCGGGAAACGGCATCCAGGAGCGCGTCCATGTCGATTGTGAGGTCTTCGGTAACGGTGACCCGCTCGATCTTGCCGCCCATCAGGGTCGTATAATCTTCATGCAGGGGAAAGGAGGGATAAAGCGTCGCCACGGTGTCGCCGGGCCGAACGACCGAGCGGCAGATGACGCCGATCAGATCTTCCGAGCCGTTGCCCAGGATGACCTGACCATCATCGACGCTGAAATCGGTGGCAAGCCGGTTCCGTAGCGCGCGACCCTGCGGATCCGGATAGAGCCGGGCCAGTTCGCCGATGTCGGGAAAGAGCCCGCGCAGCCTTGGCGACGGACCGAGCGGGTTTTCGTTCGAACCGAGCTTGGCGATGTCGTCGACCCTGTACTTTGCCCGCACCTCTTCCAGCGTCAGCCCGGCATTGTAGGCGGCGATGGAGCGGATTTCCTCCCGGACAGGGCTTGAAGGGTTTGCCATTTTGCAGTCTCCATGAGGTGCATTTGCGAGGTCGTAATCATAGGCCGGGATTGTCATTCTGTATATATGTATAGACATGACATTCCGAAAATGCTGTGATTTCTGCCGGGGAACTCGAAACAAGGAGCCGTCATGTCCCGTCCCATCTTTGACCTTTCCGGCCGCCGTGCCCTCGTAACAGGCGCCAGTCGCGGTATCGGCCAGTCGATCGCGCGCGCCCTTGCCGAGGCCGGTGCCGATGTGGCGGTCACCGCGCGGACGGTTGAGGGATTGGCCGAGACCCGTACGCTGATCGAAAAGGCCGGCAGGCGCGCCGTGACGCTTGCCCAGGACGTGCGCGACGTCGAGGCCTGCGCAAGCGTTACGAAGGCGGCGGCGGAGGCGCTGGGCGGCCTCGATATCCTGATCAACAACGCCGGCTTCGAGAATGTCCGGCCATCCTTTGACGTGGACGAAGCGCTTTGGGAGCAGATCCTCTCGACCAATCTGAAGGGTGCGTTTTTCTGCGCTCAGGCAGCTGGTCGCATCATGGCTGACACGGGCGGGGGCGCGATCGTCAATCTTTGCTCGCTGACGTCCTATGTCGGCATTCCGACCGCGGTGCCTTATGGCGCCTCGAAGTCCGGATTGCTCGGCGTGACACGTGCGCTGGCGACCGAATGGGCGGCGCATGATATACGCGTCAATGCCATTGCGCCCGGGTATTTCCGGACAGCGATGACCGAGGTCTTCTACGAGAACGAGGAATGGCAGTCGCGGATGCTGGAGAAGATTCCCCAGCGTCGTTTCGGCACGGAGAGTGACATAGGCGGCGTCGCCGTCTTCCTCTGCAGCGACGCCGCGGCCTACATCACCGGCCATTGTATCCCGGTTGACGGCGGTTATCTGGCGTCGATCTGATCAGGCGGCGTCTCCCGCACCCTACCGGCAGTTTATATGGCATGGAACTCCCGCACAGCTTGCTTGCTTTTCAACTGTCAGCCGGCGAGACTGATCGGGCGCAGTCTATCTTTTTCGCGACTGCACAAATATTAGGCACCAAAGTTTGCGGCGCAAAAAATACGCAGGTTCGGTTGACGGTACTTGTATGAATATGTATAGACAAGTTAACGCAGGACCTGGCGGATTAATCGCTGCCGGGCAGGGTAAGGGGAGCTTCTCGGCGGCATTGTCCGTTTGACGGAGCATGACAAGGGAATGCCATGGGCGCCGTTTCAGCCAGCCTTCATCCGGTCCAGCCGGCCAGCCAGATTGCTGTTTCTGTTCAGAATGTCGGCATGGTTTTCGGTGACGTGCATGCGGTTCGCAGCGCCTCGTTCGATCTGCCGAAGGGCAAGTTCCTGACGATCCTTGGTCCTTCCGGTTCGGGCAAGACAACGCTTCTGCGCATGATCGCCGGCTTCGACAGGCCTACATCGGGCGAGATCTTCATCAATGGCCAGCCGGTGAGTGCCGTGCCGCCGCACAAGCGGGCGATCGGCATGGTGTTCCAGAAGCTGGCGCTCTTTCCGCATATGACGGCGGCCGAAAACGTTGCGTTTCCGCTCAAGATGCGCCGCCACGATGCGCGCACAATTCCGGCAAAGGTCGAGCGCTATCTCGATCTCGTGCGCCTCGGCGGCTATGGCGGCCGGCGGATTAACGAACTCTCCGGCGGCCAGCAGCAGCGCGTCGCGATCGCGCGCGCCCTCGTGTTCGAGCCGGACCTGCTGCTCCTTGACGAGCCGCTCGCGGCACTCGACCGCAAGCTGCGAGAGGAAATGCAGCTTGAGTTCCGCCGCATCCAGAAGGAGCTCGGCGTGACGACAATCAATGTGACCCACGACCAGCGCGAGGCGCTGGTGGTGTCGGACGAGATCATCGTCATGAGCGGCGGCGAAATCCAGCAGAAGGCGCGGCCGATCGACGCTTATCGCGCGCCAAGCAATGCCTTCGTCGCAAACTTCATCGGCGTGACCAATTTCATCGAAGGCAAGGTTGTCGATCTTGCAGAGCGTAATGTCTCACTCGAGGCGAACGGCATGCGTCTTTCGGGTGTCGTCGCCGATGCCGCGCTCGTGCTCGGCGCCGTGTGTGCCGGAGCGGTGCGCGCCGAGCAAATCCGTATCGCACCGAAGGGCGGCCGTCTCGACGGTCTCGAGATCGTCGTCGACGGGCAGGTCGTCGACTGCATCTTCGAGGGTGAGCGCGTGGTTTACGAAATCCGGGTTCCGGGACTGGCTGACGCACTGATGCGCGTCTTCGACCATGATCCGGAATCGCATTTGCAGTTCGGTCCTGGCGACGAGGTTCGTCTCGGCTGGAATGCAAGGGATATGCATGTCTTTCAAAAATGACCCCGAGAAGGTCCAGCCAGAGGAGAATCTAGTCATGTCGCATGAAAAATTCCTGTCCGCGCAAATGCGTCGCCGCACGCTGCTGGCGTCGATGGCCGCAGCCGGTGCTTCGGCGGGCCTGTCGACCCTCGGTGTCAGCCGCGCGTTCGCGCAGGAGCCGGAAAAGCCGGCCGAAATCATCGTCCGCGCCTGGGGTGGCAGCTGGGTCGACGCGCTGAAGGCCGGCGTCTCCGACAGCTTCACCAAGGCGACGGGCATTGCCGTTCGTCACGACCTGACGGAAGACAATGAAATCCAGCCGAAGGTCTGGGCCGCGGTCGCCCAGGGTCGCGTTCCGCCAATCCATATCAACTGGGATACGACGACCAACGCCACCAAGTCGGCGCTGCGCGGTGTCACCGAGGACCTGTCGGACCTGCCGAACCTCAAGGATGCCACCGATCTCGCCAAGCCGGTCGGCCTCGACGGCTATCCGATCGTCAACACTTACGGTTATGTCTATGTGCTCGCCTATCGTCCGTCGGCGTTCCCGGACGGTCCGCCGAAGTCCTGGAAGGATTTGCTCGATCCGAAGCTCAAGGGCCGCATCGCGCTCTACAATGATGGCATCGGCTTCCACTTCCCGGCTCAGGTCGCCGGTGGTGGCAAACTGGAAGATATCCCGGACAACATGCAGCCTGCCTGGGACTTCATCGCGAAAATCAAGGAGCAGCAGCCTCTGCTCGGCGAGGATCCGGATTTCACGACCTGGTTCCAGAACGGCGAAATCGATGCCGCCTGCACCATCTCGACCAATGCGCGCGAAGCCAAGAAGAACGGCATCGACATCGCCTGGGTCGTCCCGGAGGAGGGCGCCAAGTTCGATACCGACGGTCTGTGGATTCCGAAGGGGTTGCCGGAAAACGAACTCTACTGGGCCAAGCAATACATCAATCATGCCCTGACGAAGGAAGCCCAGCAGATATGGCTTGACGGCCTTGGTCTGCCCGGCGTCATACCCGGCATCACTCCGCCGGCCGATCTCGTTGGCGACCCCTCCTATCCGACGACGGAAGAGGACTTCAAACACCTGATCCGCATCTCCGCCAAGGTTCAGGTCGAGAACGAGAGCCAGTGGTTCGCCAAGTTCAAGGAAATCATGCAGGGCTGATGGTCCTGCCTGCCCGCCGCTTCCCCTCTGGCGGCGGGCACCCTTTGCAAGATGAATTGATACGCGGTCCGTATGCAAAGTCGCTTCGCGCTTTCTCTGGGCCTGCCTGAGGATCGGTAACATGCGCGCTCCCCGTGCCGCATATCCCCTGACGTGGCGCGTCATGGATGTGCTTGAACGCCTTGCGGCCATGATCTGGCCGTCGAGCTTTCAACGAGGCCTTCCATACCTCATGCTGCTGCCTGCGGTGGTGCTGGTGGGTCTGCTTGTGCTCGGTCTTTTCCAGATCGGCGACACCAGTTTGAGGACGCTCGATACAACGACCTTCCTGATGTCGGAGAACTATACGATCGCCAATTACCAACGGGCGTTGACGGAGAGCTTTTTTGCGACCGTTGCCGGCCGCAGCCTGATGGGATCGGTGATCGTCACGGCAATCACGCTGCTGTTCGCCTTTCCCTATGCCTACCTGATGGTGCGCACACCATCCTCCGCGCTGCGCAAGTTTCTGCTCGTTGCACTGTTTCTTCCGTTCTTCATCGGCCAGGTGGTGCGGGCCTACGGCTGGCTGATCATTCTCGGCAACCAGGGCATGGTCAACGAAGCGCTTGGCCTTGTCGGCGTGCCGCCGATGCGTCTCCTCTACAACTACCCAGCGGTGCTTTTCGGTCTCGTCCAGTACATGCTGCCATTCGCCGTGCTGATGCTGGCGCCGGCGCTGACGGCGATCCCCAGCGAGCTGGAATCGGCCGCCGCATCGCTTGGCGCCGGTTGGGTCCGCACCTTCCGCCATGTCGTGCTCCCTCTTTCCCGTCCTGGGCTGGTCGGTGCTGGTCTCGTTGTCGTGACGCTGTCGCTGACCGATTTTGCCATTCCCGCCATTCTCGGCGGCGGGACACAAGATTTCATCGCCAACGCGATTTACGACCAGTTCTTCCGCACCTCCGACCAAGGACTGGGCGCCACGCTGTCGCTGCTGCTTGTGGCGGTCGGCTCCATCCTGGTCGGCGTGGTGTTCACCCTGTTCGGTGCCGGGACGCTCGCTCTAGGGGAGACGCGCAAATGACCGGCAGCCGCAGCAAGACCATCACGCTTTGGGCCTTCGTCGCTACAGCGCTCGTCATGCTCTCGGCGCCGACCATCGTCGTGCTCGGAGCATCGTTTACGGCCGGCAACATCATTACCTTCCCGCCGGATGGCTTGTCATTGCAATGGTACAGCAAGATCGCGCAGGCGGCCGACCTGCGACAGGCCTTCGTGCGATCCCTCATCGTTGCCACAATATGTACCGCAATCGCCATTCCCGTCGGCACGCTCGCCGGCATCGCGCTGGCGAAATACCGGGTACGCTTTGCGAATACGATCCAGGTTTACCTGCTCCTCCCGTTCACCATCCCGCTGATCGGCTCCGGCATCGGGATGATGCTCGTCTTCGGCGAGATGGGCGTGGTCGGCCGGCTGTGGCCGCTCGGTATCGCCTGTTGCGTCATCAACCTGCCCTTCATGATCTGGGCGGTGACGGCGAGCGCCAGCAACCTTTCGCCCGACCTTGAACTGGCGGCCGCCAATTGCGGGGCGCCGCCGCTGCAGCGCTTCCTCTACATCACCCTGCCGGCGGTCCTGCCGGGCGTGATCACCGGATCGCTGCTGATGTTCATCCTGGCGCTCAACGAGTTTCTGGTGAGCCTGCTTCTGGTGGATGCCCGCAGCGTCACGCTGCCGGTGCAGATCTACAATTCCATCCGCTCGATCATCACGCCGGATCTCGCCGCTATCTCGGTGGTCTTCATCGCCTGCGCCGGTCTGGCGATCGCGCTGCTTGACCGCCTCGTCGGTCTCGACATCTTCCTCAAATCGAAATGAGCCTTCGGCACTTGCCGGCCCCATACCAAGGACAAGACGATGACCCATGTGTCTTTCTACGAATACTCCAAGCTTAGTGCCGATGAGAAGGTCGCCCTGCTGCGCCGCTCGGAGACCGATATTTCGAGCTTCATCGAAAAGGTCGCGCCTATCCTGGAAGCCGTGCGCACCGAGGGCGACAAGGCGCTCGCCCGTTTCGGTCGCGAACTCGACAAGGCGGATGTGACCGAAGCCAATCTCAAGGTCACCGAGGCCGAGTTCGATGCCGCCTTCAAGCTGGTCGACAAGAGCGTCATTGAGTCGATCCAGTTCGGCATCGACAATATTCGACACTTCCATGAAGAGCAGAAGCCCGAAGCGATGTGGCTGAAGGAAATCCGTCCCGGTGCCTTTGCCGGCGATCGGTTCACGCCGATCCAGTCGGTCGCGCTTTACGTTCCTCGCGGCAAGGGTTCGTTCCCCTCGGTAACCATGATGACTTCTGTCCCGGCAGTGGTCGCCGGCGTGCCCAATCTTTCCATCGTGACGCCGCCGGCGCCGGATGGTTCGGTCGATGCCGCGACGCTCGTCGCCGCTCGTCTCGCTGGTGTCGAGACCGTCTACAAGGTGGGTGGCGCGCAGGCTGTGGCCGCCGTTGCCTACGGTACCGAAACCGTCAAGCCGGCGCTGAAGATCGTCGGTCCGGGAAGTCCCTGGGTGGTCGCGGCCAAGCGCTCGTTGTCGGGTGTGATCGACACCGGTCTTCCGGCAGGTCCCTCCGAGGTGATGATCCTTGCCGACGATACGGTGCACGGCGGTCTCGCGGCGCTCGACCTGCTGATCGAGGCGGAGCATGGACCTGACTCGTCAGCCTATCTCGTTACCCATAGCCGTCGGGTTGCCGAGGAGGCATTGGCGGCTCTGCCCGAGCATTGGGCGAAGATGACGGAACAACGCGTCGCCTTCTCTACCGCTGTCCTGACCGGCAAGACCGGTGGCATCGTTCTCACGTCGTCGATCGACGAGAGCTACGCCTTCGTCAACGCCTACGCACCCGAGCATCTGGAGCTTCTGTCGGAAGAGCCTTTCATCCATCTCGGTCACATAACCGAGGCTTCCGAAATCCTGATGGGTACCCATACGCCTGTCAGCATCGCCAACTTCTCGCTCGGTCCGAATGCGGTGCTGCCGACCAGCCGCTGGGCGCGCACCTTCGGGCCGCTGTCGGTGACGGATTTCGTCAAGCGCAGTTCGATTGGTTATGTCACGGCGCCTGCTTATCCGGAATTCGCCAAACACTCGCATAATTTGGCGATCTACGAAGGCTTCTCGTCGCATGCGCTTGCAGTCTCGCCGGTGCGCGACGCCTATTTGAAAAAGGGTGGCTGAGCCATGAAGGCGGTACGGCTTTTCGATGCGAAGGACCTGAGGGTGGAGGAGGTGGCCGCGCCGGCTACTCCGCCGGCAGGCTTCGTCAATATCGAGGTCCGGGCCGCCGGCATCTGCGGCTCCGACCTGCACAACTATCGCACCGGCCAGTGGATCTCGCGACGCCCGTCTACCGCGGGGCATGAGTTCTGCGGTCGCGTGACAGCGGTCGGCGACGGTGTCAACAATCTTGTCGTAGGAGATGTCGTTTCCGCCGACTCGCGCATGTGGTGCGGCACCTGTCCGGCCTGCACGAGCGGCCGAAGCAATGTCTGCGAGGCGCTCGGATTCGTCGGCGAGGTTTGTGACGGCGGTTTCGCCGAGGAAGTGCAGTTACCGGCGCGGCTGGTTCTGCGTCACGATCCGGAATTGTCGCCGCATATCGCGGCAATGGCCGAGCCGCTGGCGGTGGCCCTCCATGCGGTCCGCCGACTTGCCGCTCCTGCCGGTGAGCCGGTTCTCGTCATCGGCTGCGGCACGATTGGTGGGTTGAGCGCTCTGCTTCTGTCGAGGCTGCATGACGGTCCGGTGCTGCTTGCCGATCTCAATGCCGAGAAGGCTGGCCTGGTGGCGAGCGTGACTTGCGGCACGGTTGTCCGTCTTGAGAAATCCGAGATTGAAACGGCGCTTTCCGGCGGGCGGCTTTGCCATGCGCTGGATGCCACCGGCAGTATTCAGGCGATCGCACGGGCACTCGATCTCCTGTCGGGCGGGGGAGCACTGGCACTGGTGGGCATCAGTCACGGCACGCTCGACTTCGATCCGAACGTCTTGGTCGAGCGCGAGATTTCGCTCGTCGGCTGCCATGCCTTCGCAGACGAATTGCCGGAAGCTGTGGGCCTGCTGGCCGATCTCGCACCCGCGCTGCAACGTTTCATCGAGGTGCTTCCTTCGCTCGACGACGTGCCTAAGGCTTATGAACGCCTGCTGCGCGGCGAGAGCAAGGCGCTCAAGACGATCATCGAGGTGGCGGGCTAGATCTGGTCCGTCACGTCATCGCGGAGACGGCCTTTCGGGGCGGCAGTGGAGACAGTGAACATGAATACGCTCTCGGATTCCGCCTCGCCGCTCTACGAGAAGGTGAAGGATTTCGTCCTCGGCAATATCGGCAGCGGCAAATGGGGCCGCAACAGCCGGCTGCCGTCGGAGAACGAACTGGTCTCCGCCCTCGGCGTTTCGCGTATGACCGTCAACCGGGCGCTCCGCGAGTTGACCTCCGAAGGCCATCTCCGGCGAATTCAGGGCGTCGGTACTTTCGTCGCGCCGCCGAAGCCGCAATCGACGCTCATCGAGATCAGCAACATCATCACCGAGATAAAGGCGCGCGGCAGCCGTCATCGGGCCGAGGTGGTCGTGCTGGAACGCATCGAACGGCCCGATCCGGAATTGCTGCTCGCTTTCGAATTCGAGACGGTAAAGCCTGTCGATCATTCGGTCGTCATCCATTTCGAGAACGACCTGCCGGTTCAGCTCGAGGAGCGCTACGTCAATCCCGACCTCGTCTCCGGCTATGTCGAGCAGGATTTTACGACCATCGCCACCTATGACTACCTACAAAACGCCACGCCGTTGACCGAAGTGGAGCATCTTATCAGCGCCCTGCCGGCCGGGGAGGATCAGGCACGGTTGCTGCACATCCGCCCCGCAGACTGCTGCCTTGTCCTCCATCGCAAGACCTGGACCGGGCCGGTCATCGCCACCGTCAACACGCTGACCTATGCCGGCAGCCGCTATTCGCTCGGCAGCCGCTACCTGCACGGTGGCAAGTGATCGCCTGTCGCCGCACATCGAAAGACCATCCGGAAAGAATGTCATGAGCCAGCCCACGAGCCGCACAGCGGAAATCAGGAAGATCGCCAAAGCCAGGGATGGCATGGCGGAACGATTGCTGGCAGAGCTGCTGCGGGACCTGTTCCAGATCGAGCCTGAAAACGTCACGATCAACCACGACCAGTACAGCTTGAACTCGCTCAACGGCTTCTTCGAGACTGCCGACGGCGCCTTCTTCTTCAAATTTCACCAGGAGGAGGGTGAGGAAGCGATGAACGGCGAGTATTACCGGGCCGATATTCTTGCCCGCGCCGGTCTTCCGGTCGATCAGCCGCTGCTGATGTCAGTGCTTCCGGGAGAACAGATCCTTGTTTACCGCCGGCGGACCGATCCCCGTTTCTCCGACGTCCTGAGGGCACTGGACCTAGAGGACGATCCTGCGGCAAGGCAAAGAGCCGTAGAGGCGGAACGCCGGCTGAGCGAGGCGGTCCTGAAGGTCTATCTCGACACGCTGCATCCGGTAACCGCCGAGCAGGTGACTGCAGAGCCGGTGCATCGATTGTTCCACCAACGGCTCATTGATCCGCTCACCGGCACATACCCGGGCGGACGGATGGCTAGCTTCTATGTCGGCAAGAGCTTCGCCTTTCCAGACCTGACGCTCGACTGGGATACGTTGTCGCGTTGCCGCTTCGTGGTGAACGGCATCGAATACCGCGACAGCATCAGCGTTCTGTTCGACGCAGCGCATGACCGGCTGGCGCCGCAGCGTCTGGCAGATGCCGGAGGGGTAACGGCGCATGGCGACGCCCACAACGCCAATGTCTGGTACGAAGAGCGGGACGGCACAGCAAAACTCTCCTTCTTCGACCCCGCCTTTGCCGGCGAGAACATTCCGACGCTGCTCGCCGAGGTGAAGACGACGTTCCACAACGTTCTCGCCCACCCGTTGTGGCTCTATGACCCGGCTATGGCGGCAGAGCGGTACAAGGCCAGTGTCGTGCGTGATGGCGATCTCCTCCGCGTCACCACTGACTTCGAGCCAAGTCCGGTGCGTAAAGCCCTTCTCGACGTGAAGGCCGAAGCCTTGTGGCGTCCGCTGCTTGCGCAACTGAAGGCGCGGGACATGCTTCCGGTGGACTGGCGGCCGGTCGTGCGGCTCGGGCTGTTCCTCTGCCCGACGCTGGTGATGAACCTGCGCGCAGGCGTGACGAGCCATAACCCGGTGTCTTCGCTGCTTAGTCTTTCGATCGCGGTCATGGCCGGCAGCGAACCGGTGGCTGGCGAGGATGCCATGTCCCGGTTCTTCGACCTGATCGATCCCGACAGGGACTGACATGACGCCGGTCAACGTTCACGACTTCCGCGATCTCGCCCGCCGCCGCCTGCCGAAAATCTTCTTCGACTATATTGACGGCGGATCGTTCGACGAACTGACGATGCGCGCCAACCGAGCGGATTTCGCGGCGTTGGAGTTGCGCCAAAACGTCCTGGTCGAGCCGCGTCCGCAGGATCTCTCCACCGATTTTCTGGGTGCTCGTCATCCGCTTCCGTTCATGCTGGGCCCGGTCGGGTTTCTCGGGCTCTATGCCGGCAAGGGAGAAGAGAAGGCCGTGCATGCGGCCCGCGCCGCCGGCATCCCGTTCTGCCTATCGACCTTTTCCATCGCCTCGCTTGCCGACCTCCGGGCGGTCACCGACGGGGTACTGCATTTCCAGCTTTATGTGCTGGACGACCGCTCGCTCTGCGAGGAATTCCTGCAGGCTGCGGAACATGCCGGTGTCGATACTCTGTTCGTTACAGTGGACACCGCGATAACCGGCATCCGTGAACGGGACGTGCGCAATGGTTTTCGCTCGCTGACGCGCCTGACGCCGGGTCTCCTTGCCCGTCTGGCGATGAAGCCCCGTTGGCTTGCAGATGTGGCCCTTGCCGGCATGCCCTCGGTCCGCGCCGTAGGGCACCGGCCGGAATTTGGCCGCGGCGCGTTGGAGCAGGCGGCAAATCTCTCCCGCCGGATCGACAAGACTTTGTCCTGGACAGATATCGCCTGGCTCAGGGAGAGATGGACGGGCAAGCTTGTTGTCAAGGGCGTTCTTGCCGCCGAGGATGCGGTGCGGGCGCGCGATATCGGCTGCGACGGCGTGGTGATTTCCAATCATGGCGGTAGGCAACTGGACGGGGCGTCGAGCACGATTCGGGCGCTTCCGGCCATCCGCGCTGCGGTAGGTCCGGACTTCTGCCTCATGCTGGATGGCGGCATTCGTCGCGGCAGCGATATAATCAAGGCGATCGGGCTCGGCGCGGATGGGGTGATGCTCGGCCGTGCCTATGCCTATGGGCTTTCCGCCGCCGGTCAGCAGGGCGTGACCGACGTTATCGGGATTCTTGCGCGGGAGATCTCGATCAGCCTTGCGCTGATGGGTATTGCGTCGATCGACGAGTTGAAGGATCACGGGGCGGAGGTCGTTCGCCCTCGGTAGAGTTAGGTTGACCAGACGGGAGCTGAAAACTGCCTCAATCTGATCGTTCACGCTCCGGCAGGAATGGACCCTGTCCCCAGACTATCGACTTTTCGTGTCTCTCGATGACCTTCTTGAGGTCACTGAATTCCATAACGATATGATCCTGGAACTTGCGGCATGCCGGGTTGGGATAGGTCTTGCGTTTGGTGATGATGCCGAGCGTGCGCTCCGGCTGGGGAATGTCGACGGGAACGATCGATATCTTGTTTTCGCCCTTGAACGAAAAGACCACCGAGTGTGGAAGGATCGCCAGTGCGTCTGTCGATGCGATGTAGTTGACGACGGACAGGAGCGAGCCGCCCGAATAGCGAACCTGGAGTTCGCTGATGCCGAGCGTGATGAGGATATTGTGGAGGTCGAGCACAAGCGGCGATCCGGGTAGCGGCGCCACCCAAGGATAGGTGATGATGTCGTCTATGCTCAGCCGCCTTCGGCGCAGAAGCGGATGGCCGACAGCACAGGTCAAAACGTTTCGACCTGGAAGTATCGGCTGGAAGTCGAAATCGGCCTTCAGATCGGTGCTACCTATCGGGGTGATCGCGACGTCGATCTGGCTGGAGTCAAGTTCCGTCAGTAAGTCCGGCAGGTTGCCGTAGGACTGCTCGACCATGATATCGCGTTCGCGCAGCTGGAAGGACGCGATCATCTGCGAGATAACCGCGTCCATGAAGAACGGAACGCCCCCGACCTTGATACGGCCTGCCGTGCCGGATTGGAAACTGCGAACGATCTCGGCCGCCTTGCGCGAGGCACTCAGGATGGAGCGGCCCTGTATCGCAAGCTGCTGCCCGAGCGGGGTCAGCTGAAGCGGACGTTTCCCTGGTGTAAACAGTGGTTCGCCAACCCGCCGCTCAAGCATCGACAATGTGCGCGACACCGCAGGCTGGGTCATTCCGAGCAGCGCTGCGCCTTCCGTGACGCCCCCGGTTTCCGCGACCGCCGCGAGCTGCACAAGATGGCGCTCATCAATCTTCATAGCAATTTGCTATACAGGACATAAGCAATTTTATCAACAGCTAGTCCCCGCATCTATATAGTCGGAGCATCGGGAAGGATCCGGTCGGACAGGAGGAGGACGGGTGCAGCAGCTATGCTGCGGGAGGGCCCGTTCGATCCGTATCGGCTCCAAACCCGCCCGCGCAGCGAGGAGGAGAAAAGCATGTCGCTCATATCGGGATACCACCATCTGACGCTGAGCACAGACGGCGCACAGGAGGATTACGATTTCTATACGAAGACGCTTGGCCTGCACTCGATCAAGCGAACCGTGCTTTTTGACGGAGTGATCCCCGTCTATCACCTGTACTACGGTGCTCCGAGTGGCGATCCTTCGACGATCGTCACCACATTCCCCTTCAGGAAACCGGGAATCTACGGCAAGCGCGGCACTAACCAGTCGAAGATCATCCAGCTTTCCATTCCGGCGGGCGCGGCCGACTTCTGGGTCGATCGCCTGAACGAGAGGGGCATTGCGGCAAAGAAGACCAGTCGTTTCGGCCTGACCCGCGTGGCGCTTGCCCACCCTTGCGGGATTGATCACGAACTGGTGGAAAGCCCGGCCGATACGCGCGATCCGATCACCAATACAAGCCAGGGCATCGGCCAGGCTCATGGCATACGGGGCATATATGGCGCAGCGATCGCGGTGTTCGATCGCACTTCGATGGACGACTTCCTGACGGTCGGCCTTTCGATGAAAAAGGAGGCCGACAGCGACGAGGGCCTGATGTTCTCGGTTCCCAACAATGGTGGGCCGTCAAGCATGGTCGAAGTGTTGCACCAGCCGACCGGGCCACAGGGCACTTGGACGCTGTCGGGCGGCACCATCCATCATCTGGCGCTCAATACCGTCAACGAGGAAAACCAGTTGAAGCTTAAGGCTCACATCGAAGGGCTGGGCTTCACCGATGTTTCCGACCAGAAGGACCGCAACTATTTCAAGTCCTGCTATGTGCGCTCGCCAGGCGGCGCGCTGTTCGAGATCGCATGGTCGGTCGAGGGTGGCTGGGCAAAGGATGAGCCGGCGGATGCGATCGGCTCTACGCTGGTCTTCCCGCCTTGGTTCGAGGATCGCCGCGAGGAGCTGATCGCCGGCCTCGAACCCGCCAACTTCTGATCGGGGGCGATCATGGCCAGTCATGCTGAGCCGCTGAACACGGGTTTGGCGCCCGAGGATGCAGATGTCCTTTGCGTATTCGTCCACGGACGCACCCAATCGCCCGAGGACATGATTGAGCAGGTTATTGGACGGCTCTCCGTGCGCGGCGTGTCCTTTTGTCTCCCGCGCGCTGCGGAAAAATCCTGGTATGCGGCACGTGCCACGGATGCCCTGACAGAGGCAACGCGCTGCGAGTTGGGTACTTCACTTGACTATCTTCACGGGCTGGCGGGGGCCCTGCGACAGGCCGGAGGCCGGGACAAGCCGCTTCTCATCGGTGGCTTCAGCCAGGGCGCCTGCCTGTCGCTTGAATATGCGATGACCTATGGCCCCTGGAATGGGGCCATGGTCAATCTGACGGGCTGTCGGGTCGGCCAGCCCTCGGACACGCGCCCGGAGCGCGATCTCGACGGCATGCCCGTCTATCTCACCGGTTCGGATCAGGATCCCTGGATACCGGTCCACGCCTTTGCTGAAGCTTCCGAGGCGCTTGGGAGGGCGCGGGCGAGGCTGCGGTGCGAGCTCTTTCCGGGACGAACGCATCAGGCATCCGAGATGGAGGTCGCGGCGCTTGATGCCATGCTTCAGGATCTTGCGGAGGGAAGCCGGCCATTTCGCCGCGTCGCGGCTTAGTTTCAAAGACACAACGGGAGGAGGACAGCATGATTACGCGCAGAAAACTGCTGAAGGCAGGGGCCGCCACTGGTCTCGCCTATGGCTTCGGAGGCCTCGCAGCACCAGCCATCGCTCAAGGGGCCAAGATCAGGCTCGGCTATGTCAGCCCGCAGACCGGGCCGCTGGCGAGCTTCGGGGAAAGTGACGCCTATAATATCGCATCATTCCTCGCGACCGAGGCAGGCAAGAACTTCGAAATCATCGTCAAGGACAGCCAGTCAAATCCGAACCGTGCCGCGGATGTGGCGAAGGAACTGATCCTGTCGGACGAGATCAACCTCATGCTGGTCGCATCGACCCCGGAGAACACCAATCCCGTTGCGACGACCTGTGAGGCCGAAGGCATGCCCTGCATTTCGACCAAGGCTCCATGGCAGCCCTGGTTCATAGGCCAGCAGGGCAATCCAGGCGATCCGGAGAGCTGGAAGCCGTTCGAATTCGCTTACCATTACTTCTGGGGGCTGGAAGACGTTATTGCCGTCTTCACCAACATGTGGGCCCAGCTCGATACCAACAGAAAGGTCGGCGGCCTCTTCCCCAATGATGCCGACGGCAATGCCTGGGGCGATCCGAATGTCGGCCTGAAGCCGGGACTGGCACAGGCCGGATTCGAATTGCTCGATCCCGGCCGCTACCAGAACCTGACGGACGACTTCACCGCCCAAGTCAACGCCTTCAGGCAGGGCCAATGTGACATCATCACCGGCGTCGTTATTCCGCCCGATTTCACGACTTTCTGGAACCAGGCCAAACAGCAGGGTTACAATCCGAAGGCGGTCACGGTCGCCAAGGCAATCCTCTTCCCGCAATCGGTCGAAACGCTTGGGCCTGCGGGCCATAACCTGTCATCGGAAGTCTGGTGGTCGGCGCAGCACCCTTTCAAATCGTCGTTGACCGGCCAGAGCGCGGGCGAACTCGCTGCCGATTTCACCGCGAAGACTGGCCGCCCCTGGACCCAGCCGATCGGCTTCATTCATTCGCTGTTCGAAATGGCGACCGATGTGATGGGCCGCGTCCAGGATGTCACGGATCCCGAAGCCGTCGCGTCGGCGATTGCCTCCTCCAAGGTGGACACGATCGTCGGTCATGTCGAGTGGAACGGCCAGGGTGTTCCGCCGTTCGCCGCCAAAAACGTCACCAAGACGCCGCTGGTCGGCGGCCAGTGGCGGCGCAAGGACGATGGCACCTTCGACCTCGTCATCGTTGATAACAAAACGGCGCCGAACATTCCGGTCGCGGGTCAAATGGAAGCCCTGGCCTGAGGAGGCGTCGAGGGCGCGGCTCGCACCCTCGTTTGCCCTATTCCGCTTACGGTAAAATCCTCGACCGTTGGTCGAGGATTTTGTGTGACACGTCGCAACGGATCAGCAGAGGCTGTGTACAGGACCGCACCAGCCCGTTCACTTCAGCCTTTACGAACCAGCACGAAGTCGTGTTTCACTTCCCAAAACTCTTCGGTAAAGCCGTAGGCGGCGGCGCGCTGCGGGTCTTTTCGACGGTCGAATTTCGCCAGCAGACTCTCCTTGACGCCGAAGACGGCGTCGGAATGGATATACTGATCGTCCGGATCGAAGATGTGGGTGACGAGCGTCTCGTAGCCATCCGCCTTGATGATGTAGTGCAGATGCGCCGGGCGGTAGGGATGACGGCCGAGCTTGCCAAGCAACTGGCCGACCGGGCCGTCGTCGGGGATCGGATAGAATTTCGGCTTCACCGCGCGGAACCAGTAATGCCCGTCCGGCCCGGTGCGGAAGATGCCGCGCAGGTTGAAGTCGGGCTGGATGCCCTTCTGCTGCACGTCGTAGAAGCCCTCGTCATTGGCCTGCCAGACGTCGATCACGGCACCCGCAATCGGCTTGCCCTCTGTGTCGAGGATGCGGCCCTCGATCACCATGTCCTCGCCCTTGGAATCCAGGCAGATATTGGCGCCCATCGGCAATTCGGGTGCGTCGGCCACATGGAAGGGGCCGAGCACCGTGCTTTCCGAGGCACCCGAGGGTTTGCGGTTGTTGACGGCGTCTACCAGCATGGAGACGCCGAGCACGTCTGACAGCAGGATGAATTCCTGCCGCCATTCGTTGCACATCTGGCCGGTGCGCGTAAGGAAGAGGATCGCCTCCATCCATTCGTCCTGGGTCGGCTCGAGTTCCTTGACCGCCTCGTGCAGTTTACGTGTGATGACCTCCATCACCTGCTTCAGCCGCTCGTCCTTGGCGTTGGCGTTGCGGCCAGTGACGACTTCAACGGAGGTCTCCTCGGTGAAATAGCCCTTTTCATGCGCGTCCATGATTGCTCCTCACCGGTCCAGAATGGTTTTCAGCACGCGCCGCAGCTCGCCTTCGGGGTCCTTGACGGCGGCTTCCGCGCGCCAGGCGACGTGGTGGTCCGGCCGGACAAGAAGCGCGCCGGAATCGCGGATCTCGCGGGCGCGGGCCCAGTCGCCGGAAAAATCCTGCCAGGTCTGGCGAGGGCCGATCTTGTGGACCGCGATCGGCAGGCCGAATTCCTTCGACAGGGACTTGGCGGCCGCCACCCAGCCATCGCCGCCGATGCCGGTGAGAACGGTGAAGACGCCATGGCCAGTCAGATCAAGGCTTGAGACCTTTTCGCCCTCGGGGCCGAAGAGCCAGACATGCGGCAGGCGGGCGCCGGGCCAGGTGGTCGGCTGGTAGTGCAGTTCGGCATCCTTCTCGAAGGCCGGTTCCGGCTGGCCATCGGTGACGACGGCGTCGGACTTGTAGCGCTGGTTCATCTCGACGCCATGGGCGTCGAACTCATAGACCTTGGCGGCAATCGCCTGGCGGATCGCCTCACGCTGCTTCTCCGCATCCGCCGTGTCGTTGCAGCGGGCATCCATGTTTTCCTGCATCTTCACCGGGTCGACGGAATCGAGCAGGCCGAGGGCCTTGAAGATCGGGCCGAATTCCTCGATCGACTTGTTGGCGCGGGTAACGATCTGCTTAGAGACAGGGGCGCGTTCGGCCTGGTAGCTCTTGAGCAGGCCCATGCCGGCCTGGCCGCGGATGACGGCGGCGAGCTTCCATGCAAGGTTGAAGGCGTCCTGTATCGAGGTGTTGGACCCGAGGCCGTTCGACGGGGGATGGCGGTGGGTCGCATCGCCCATGCAGAAGACGCGACCATTCGACATTGATGTTGCGTACATGTTGTTGACGGTCCAGGTGGAGACCGACTTGATCTTCGGCTGCAGGTCCTGGACACCGACGAGATCGCGCACGACCTTGGTGGCGAAGGTTTCGTCGACGGCGGGTGCCGGCTGGTTGATGTCGTAACCCCAGACGATCAACCACTCGTTCCACGGGCGGACCATGCGGACGAGGCCCATGCCGATGCCGCCGACATCAGCGCCCGGCTGCAGGACCCAGTAGAGCACCGAGGGACGGTGGGCGACGTAGCGAGAGAGGTCGCATTCGAACAGGATGTTCATCGAGCCGGCGACACCCATCTTGCCTTCGAAGGTGAGGCCGGCATGTTCGGCAACCTTGGAGTTGCCGCCATCGGCGCCGACCAGGAATTTCGAGCGCACGGTGAATTGCTTGCCGGTCAGGCGGTCAAGGCAAGTGGTGGTGACGCCGTCGGCATCCTGCACATGGCTCACATATTCCGTCGACATGCGTGACTGCGCGCCGCGCGAACAGGCCGTCTTGAAGAGCAGGGGTTCCATATAGGTCTGCGGCAGGTCGTTCATCCGGCCGGGCGAGGACAGGAGATGTTCGGCGCGCGAGAGCGGATGGTTACCCCAGCTTTGCATGCGGCCGATCTCTTCGCCGGCGACCGCCGTGCAGAAGACGTTCTGGCCCATCAGGTCCTGTTCGGTCGCGAACATATAGGCTTCGTCCTCAACGTCGCGGCCGAGATCGCGCAGGACCTCCATCGTGCGCTGGTTGGTGATGTGGGCGCGCGGCGTGTTGGCGAGCCAGCGGTAGCGGTTGATGACCATGGGCTCGAGGCCGTAGCTCGCGAGCAATGCGGCCGTTGCCGAGCCGGCCGGCCCGGTGCCGATGATCAGGACGTCGGTTGTGATGTCAGCCATTTGGCCCTCCCTTTGTCGTTTGTTCAACCGATCCGCCCCTCAAGGTGCGGCGGACCGGAAAGAGTTCGATGCCGGTGCGGTCGGTGATCAGGCCCCAGATCCCGCGTGGCGCAAACAGCATGGTGATGATGGCAATCGCCCCGAGCAGCAGCAGGTACCAGGACCCGTAGCTCGACAGCGCATTCTGCATCAGGAAGAAGATGATGACGCCGACGATCGGCCCTTCGATGGTGCCGATGCCGCCGATGATGACGATGAACAGCACATAGGCCGTCCAGTCGGTGAGCGAGAAGGCAGCATCCGGGGAGATACGGGCCTTCTGCAGGTAGATGATCGCGCCGACGATGCCGGTGATGAAGGCGGTCGAGAGGTAGATCACGAGCTTCAGCCGGAGGGCGTCGACACCGAGGGCCCGGGCGGCCGTCTCGTTATCGCGCACCGCGGCGAGGCCCAGCCCCTGCTTGGAGCGCAGCAGGCGGTAGACGAATAAGATGGTCAGCACGAGCACGAGCAGAGCCAGCCAGAAGGCGACCGCATCGGCGGCAGCTGCAGCCCGCATGCCAAACATGTCTTCCAGAAAGGCCACGCCGAACATTTCGCGCGTCGCGTCGCGTGGAAGGGATGTGCCGGTGCCACCGCCGAGTGCCTTCCATTGAGCGAATAGCAGCCGGCCCACCTCGGCGATGACCCAGGTGCCGATGGCGAAATAGGGGCCGTAGAGGCGGAAGGCGAAGAAGGCTGTCGGGATGGAAACGAGGACCGCGAAGAGGCCGGCAAGCGGGATCGCCAGGATCGGATCGAGACCGAGCAGGATGACGAAGCCAAAGAGGGCATAGGCACCGCAGCCGACGAAGAGCTGCTGGCCGACGGAGATCAGGCCTGCGTAGCCAGCGAGAAGGTTCCAGCTCTGGGCGAGCGCCAGCATGGTCAGGATGAAGAAGAGATCCTGCACCACGCCGCGCGAGGCGACGAAAGGGGCTGCTGCCAGGAGCAGCACGAAGAGGACGGCCGCGATTGAAAACAGCGCAGAGAGGCGGGTGCGCGTCTCGACCCGCCAGGATGGTGAGGGGCGCATGACATTCGACAGGATGTCTCGGTTTGTCGTCATCGTCACCTCAATCGACAGCGCGGGGAAAAAGACCCCGCGGGCGGAACAGCAGGACCAGCAGGAAGGCGATATGGCCGGAGAGGATCTGCCATTCCGGGTTGATGGCGGCACCCAGCGTTTGTGCGACACCCAGAATGATGCCGCCGGCAAGCGTGCCCCAGAGTGAGCCGAGACCGCCAATGATGACCGCTTCGAAGGCGTAGATCAGGCGAGCTGGTCCGGCGGTCGGATCGAAATTGGCGCGGGTGCCAAGATAAAGCGCTGCGATGGTGACGATCACCATGGCAAGGCCGGTTGCGATGGCAAAGATCTGGTTCGGGCGGATGCCCATCAGACCTGCTGTAACAACATCGTCGGAGGTTGCGCGGAATGCGCGTCCGAGGGCGGTCTTGTAGATCAGTTGGTTGAGGCCGACGATCACCAGAATCGCGGAGGCGAAAGTCAGCAGCGGCATGACGCCGGCATTGATGCCGACGAGCGAGAGCGATGCCTGTTCAAGTGCGCCTGCCGGGATGCGCTGGCTGTCGGCGGTAAAGGCGTCGAGCAGGCCGTTCTGGATGACGATCGACAGGCCGAAGGTGACGAGCAGCGGCGGCAGGATGTCCTTGCCGAGCGTCCGGTTGAGCAGGTGATATTGCAGTAGGTAGCCGATCGCGAACATCAGCGGGCCGGCGATCAGCGCAGCGACGAAGGGGTTGAGCCCGAGCGTCGAGACGAGAAGCAGGATGAGGAAGGCGGCAAAGACGATGAGATCGCCATGAGCGAGATTGACGAGCCGCATGATGCCGAAGACCAGCGACAGACCCGCCGCGAAGAGGGCGTAAAGCCCGCCGAGCAGAATGCCCTGGAAAATGGTATCAAGCCAGTTCATGGGTTTCCGCTCCGAAATAGGCCGCATGGATCTCCGCGCGGTCGAGGTCCGCCGGGCGACCTTCCAGCGTGACCCGGCCTTCCATCATGCAATAGACGCGGTCCGCGACCTGCAGCGCCTGGGCGATGTCCTGCTCGACGATGACGATGGCGGCACCCGTTTCCCGGATGCGCGGGAAGGCGGCGTAGATGTCCTTGATGACAACGGGGGCGAGGCCGAGGCTCAACTCGTCGCAGAGCAGCACTTCCGGATTGGACATCAGCGCCCGGCCGATTGCGACCATCTGCTGCTGCCCGCCGGAGAGTGCCGTCGAGGGATTGCGGCGCCGCTCTTTCAGGATCGGGAAGAGCTCATAGACGGTTTCGAGCGACCAAGGCCCATCGACTTTGCGGCCATAGCGACCGACGAGGAGGTTCTCCTCGACGGTGAGCGAGGGGAAAAGCCGGCGGCCTTCCGGCACCAGCGCAATGCCGCGGGCCATGACGTCGGGGGCGGCGAGCGCGCCGATTGGTTCGTTCTTGTGGCGGATCGCATCCGGTTGGTTGCGCAGGACGCCCGCAATGGATCGCATCAGTGTCGATTTGCCCGCGCCATTGGCGCCGATCACGGCAATCGTCTCGCCGGGATGAAGGACGAGGTCAACGCCGAACAGGGCCTGGAAGTCGCCGTAGAAGGCGGTGAGGTTCTTCGTTTCGATGAGGCTCATGGTTCAGACCTCCATGCCCAGGTAGATTTCGCGCACTTCGCGCGAATTCATGATGGTCTGCGGATCGCCATGGCCGATGACCCGTCCAAAGTTCAGGACGAGGATTTTCTCGACGACCGCGTTCAAGGCATGCAGAACGTGTTCGATCCAGATGATCGCCATGCCGCGCTGGTGGACGCGTTTGATGGTGGCGACCAGCTGCCGGCACTCACCTTCGGTCAGTCCGCCGGCGATCTCGTCGAGCAACAAGAGCTTCGGCCTGGTCGCAAGTGCCCGGGCGAGTTCCAGCCGTTTGCGCTCGAGCAGGGTAAGGCTGCCGGCCGGGCGGTTGGCCTTGGCGATGAGGCCCGTCTCCACCAGGATTTCGGCGCAGAACTCGGCGACGTCCGCTTCGCTGCTTTCGCTGCCGAAGGCGCCGGCGACAAGCAGGTTTTCATAGACCGTTAGCCGCTCGAAAGGCTGGGGGATCTGGAAGGTGCGGCCCATTCCGGCAAAGCAGCGCTGCATGGGCGGGACAGTGGTCACGTCGCGACCATCGAAATGAACAGTGCCCTTGGCAACTGAGAGGTTGCCGGTGATCAGGTTGAACAACGTCGATTTGCCGGCGCCGTTCGGCCCGATGACCCCAAGCGCTTCGCCTGTGTCGACGGAAAAGCCGATATCCTCGGCGACCACGAGGGCCCCGAAGGATTTCGACACACCTTTCAATTCCAGGATCGGCATGGACACTCCTCCGTCAGGCTGGCGGCGGCCCGGAACGATCTGGACGCCGCTGCCGTGGGTTCACAAGGTTCAGCTGAGCGCTTCCATCTTGCCGCCGAGAGGGATGTTCGTTGCCTGGCCGTTCTCGACGACGACGAGGTCGTAGCCCCCGCCGGATTTCAGGCGCCACTGGCCGCCGACAAGCGGGGTCTTGGCGACATTCTTCTGGGCGAAGGGCGGCAGGTTGGCGTCGTTCCAGGCGATCGGGCCGACCAGCGTGTCCAGCTTGGTTTCGCCGATAGCCTTGGCGACCGCATCGCCATCCGTCACATCTTCCGCCCGCTTCATGACGTCGACCGCCAGTTCAAAGAGCGCATGGGCAAAGCCGATCGGCTGTGTCCATGGGCGGCCGGTCGCCGTGGTGAAGGCTGTCGCAACATCGGCAGCGGTCTCTTCTGTCAGCGAAGACGTGAAGGGATGAGACAGCGTCCACCAGACTTCGGTCGAGAGGTTGTGGCCGGCATCACCCAGGGCTTCCACCGTCTGCGGGAAAAGCAGCGCCTTGCCGATCGAGGCGATCTTGGGTTTGAGGCCCTGCTGCTTCGCCTGATTCCAGAACGTGGTGAGGTCAGGCGGGATCATCACGCCGGTGAGGATCTCGGTCTCGGCCTGCTTGAAAGCGTTGATCTGGGCGGAGAAATCGTCCGTCAGGTTCTGGTAGCGGCCGGTATCGGTCAGGCCGTAACCGAGCTTTTCAAGCACCGGCGGGAAGCCGACGACCTTGTCGCCCCAGGCGTTGCCGTCGCCGTCGTTCGGGAAGAGACCGCCCACCTTTTTGTTGGTTTCGATCTGGCCCCACATGCCGGTGAAGACGGCAATGATGTCCTCCAGACCCCAGAAGAAGTGGTAGGCATAGTTGAAGGGCTTCCAACTGGCCGGGTCGCCAGGGTTGCCCTGCTGGCCGATGAACCAGGGCTGCCACGGGGCAACCGTCGAAAGGCAGGGGATCTGTTCGGCTTCGCAGGTTGTCGAAACCGGATTGGTGGTTTCCGGCGTCGAGGAGACGAGCATCAGGTTGATTTCGTCGTCGACGATCAGTTCCTTGGCGACTTCGGCGGCGCGGTTGGGGTTGGACTGGCTGTCCTTGACCACGACCTCGTAGTTCAGGCCCATCTTCTTCGTCGTCGCAAGGAAGCTGTCGATGACGAATTTGTCGGCTTCGCCGAAGGCGGCAAGCGGCCCGGTCTGCGGGCTGACATAGCCGAGTTTCACGGCTGCAGACTGCGCAATCGCAGGAGCCGCAAGGCCCGAGGTCGCCAGCACGGCGCCGCCGGCTGCCGTCGTCTGCAGGAATTTGCGTCGCGTAAACATATTTCCTCCCATCATGGTCTCTCCTCCCAAAGAGCGCGCAGCGCGCGAGATGTCGTTTCGGTCAGTCGGGCCTGACGCCCTCCCAGGCCTGTTGCAGAAGTGTGCGGATCGACGTCCGGTCGATCGGACGCGGGTTCCAGTAGGGGTTTTCGGTAGCGATATCGGCAGCGCGATCGAGATCGGCTTCAGTGAGCCCGAAATCCTTGAGTGACAGCGGCGCGCCGATCGACTTGGCAAAGTCCCAGAGACCGCCGCCGATGGAGCCGCCGAACAGTTCGGCGGCGCCTGAGAGTTCCGCTTGCGCGGCCTCGGCATTGAAGGCGGCCGTGTGCGGCAGCATGACTGCATGGGTTTCGGCATGCGGCGTGTCGAACGAGCCGCCCAGCGTGTGGCAGATCTTGTGGTGCAGTGCCATGCCGACGGTGCCGAGCACGGTGCCGCAAAGCCAGGCGCCGTAAAGCGCCTCTGCCCGCGCATCGGTGTCATGAGGGCCCTTCACCAGAACCGGAAGGCTGTCCCGGAATGCCCGTAAACCGTCGAGCGCCATCAGTGTCGAGACCGGGTTGCGATCCTGGGCGTAGAGTCCCTCGACCGCATGGGCCATGGCGTTGAGGCCGCTGGTGACGCTCATGCCGACGGGCAGGCCAAGGGTGAGGTCGGGGTCGTAGATGACGACTTCCGGCAGGATGCTGGCGTTTCGGACCGTGGTCTTTCGACCGCCTTCGGTCTGGCCGAGGATCGGCGTGACTTCGGAGCCGGCATAGGTCGTAGGGATGACGACCTGCGGCAGATCGGTGCGGTAGGCAATCGCCTTGCCGAGACCGGTGGTGGATCCGCCGCCGAGCGAGACGACGCAGTCGGCTTGCGCGTCGCGGACGACCTTCAGCGCGGTCTCCGTGACATCGACTGGGGTATGCATGACGGCGCCAGCGAAGACGCCGACGGAGAGGGTAGTCAAGCGCTCCGACAGGGCTTCGGCATCAGCCTTCTGATAGGGAGTCGACAGGACTAGCGCGCGGCGGCAGCCCAGCGCCTCAACGGCGCTGCTGACCTCGGCGCTGCGGCCGGAACCGAAGAGGATACGGGCCGGATTGCCGGCATAGGTGAAGCTCTTCATTTGCTCCTCCCGGGACGTGCGCGGACCATGACGAAACGGATGTTGACGCGTGAGGCCGGCTTGCCGTCGATCAGGGTCTGCTCGAAGGAATGCACCAGTTCCGGCCGAACGCCGAACAGCGCGTCTTCGCCGAGTCTCGGATCATCCGCGTCGTAGATGTGGGTGGTGATCGTCTCGAAACCCGGGGCGCGGACGACGAAATGCAGATGGGCCGGACGGTGCAGCGGATAGCCCGCCTGGGCGAATAGCCGGCCCACTGGCCCGTCACCGGGTACGCCGTAGCCGGCGGGCCGGACCGTGCGATAGTGGAATTTCCCGTCCTGATCGGGACGGAACAGACCCCGCAGATTGAATTCCGGCTGGAGATCCGGCTGCTGGTTTTCGTAGTAGCCCTCGGCATTCGCCTGCCAGGTGATGATTTCGGCGGTCGTGATCGGCAGGCCGTCGAGATCTTCGACGCGGCCCTCGACCAGCAACGGTAAACCTGCGCCATCCAGCGAGATGGAACTGCCCAAGGCCCGTTCCGGGGTGTCGGTCCGGAAGAAGGGACCGCGGATCGTGTTGGGGGTAGCACCGGAGGGACGGCGGGTATTGATCTCTTCGACAAGCGCAGAGGCGCCGACGAGATCGGAAAACAGCACCCATTCCTGGCGGCGTTCGTCCGAGGCGTGGCCGACCTCGGTCAGGAAGTCGAGGACCTTGCGCCACTGCTCCTGGGTAGGGCGGAACTCCTTGATGAGTTCATGGACATGACAGACCACGGCGGAGAGCAGGCGGGCGGTTGCGTCATCGGGCGTGCCGAAGCGGCTGGTGAACGCCTCTGATGACGTCGCTTCGTCGAAGGTGATGAGTTCGGCGGCCCGCGACATGCATCTCCTCCCAAATCCGCATTGCTGGTCGAGAGGAAGCTAGCAGGGCTTGCATGCAGGATTGATGATTTGTTTGGGTGTCAATATAACAATCCGTTATGAAGTTCGACGAGCGACATCTCATCCAGCTGGCTGCCGTGGTCAAAACGGGTGGCGTGACCGAAGGTGCGGCCCTCCTGGGGTTGGCACAGCCGGCGGTGTCGCGCACCCTGTCGATGCTGGAAAAGCGGGTGGGCGAGCCGCTCTTCATCAAGGGGCGGCGCCCGCTGCAGCCGACGCCGCTCGGGATTGCGCTGGCAGAACACGGGCTTGCCATGCTGGCGGCGTCGCGCAAGGCCTCCGATCTGATGGAAAGCTTCCGGGTCGGCAAAAGCGGCGTGGTGCGTGTAGGCGGCAGCCCTTTCTTCATGGATTCGCTGATCGCCGGTATGTGCGCCGAGTTTCAGGCGACGCATCCGGATGTGCGGATAGATCAATCCTACGGCTATTTTCCGGATCTGCGTGCGGCGCTGAAGGCCGACCAGATCGATCTGGCGATCTGCCCGATCGACATTCTCGACGAGGGCTCGGGTCTTGCCTTCCAGCAGATCCTCCCTGGCCGCAATGTCATCGCATGCCGCGTGACCCATCCGCTCCTGTTGAAGCGCCGTGTGCAGCCGTCCCATCTTCTCGACTATTCCTGGGTGGCGCCGCCGCCGGGCAGCCCGCTTTTGGCCGACCTCAGAGCGCTGCTCCTCTCCTTCGGTGCGACGGAAATCCGAATCCGCTATTCCGGCGGGTCGCTGGCGAGTGTCGTCAATTATCTGAAGGGCGCCGATGCGCTGACCGTGATGCCGCATAGCGTGGTCTTTGCGCAGCGCAAGGAAAAGACGATCACGGCCCTGCCGATCAATATTCCGCACCCGGAGCGTGCGCTGGCCATCCTCAGACGTGTCGACGCGCCGCGGTCTCCGGCGGTCGAGCAGTTTTCATCCTTCGTGCGGTCGAGCTTCGAGAACCTGCGCCACCTGATCAAGCGTCATGAAGAGGCGGTCGTCTGGGGTAGTTGATCCGGTGTACGGAACATTCTGTGTCGCCGCGAGACCATGTAAGAGCTCTACCGTGATGCAGGATGAAATTTTCACAAAACAATACGCCGGAGCTTGATCTATGACGACGATATATGATGTTGCGGTGATTGGTCTCGGCGCTATGGGGAGCGCGGCGCTCGCCTATCTCGCCGGTCGCGGTGCCAAGGTCATCGGCATCGAGGCGAAATATCCGGCGCATGCGCTGGGTTCGTCGCATGGAGACAGCCGACTGATCCGGCTTGGCTACTTCGAAGACCCGTCGTATGTGCCACTGCTGCAACGCGCCTACGAGAACTGGCGGTCGCTGGAAACGCGGCTTGGTGCCGATATCCTAACGGTAACCGGCGTGCTGCAGATCGGGATGCCAGACAGCAAGATCGTCTCAGGCACGCTGAAATCCAGCGCACTGCACGGTCTTCCGCATCTCGTGCTCGACCAGAAGTCGATGGCGGAACGGTTTCCAGCCTTCCGGCTGGATGAGGGCGAAATCGGCGTCTTCGATCCGCAGGGCGGCTATATCCGGCCGGAAGCTGCGATCATGGGCTATCTGAAGCTTGCGGCCGCCGATGGTGCCGTCATGCATTTCGGCGAGCGGGTCACGGCAGTGGAGCCGTCCGACGATGGGGTCACGATTCTTTCAAACGAAGGTCGTTATCACGCACGGAAGATCGTGGTTGCAACCGGGGCGTGGATCGCGGAGCTGGTACCGGAGTTGCGTGGCATGGCGAACCCGATCCGCCAAGTGGTTGCCTGGTATCAGCCGAGTGACGGTTTCGTCGCGCAGCCCGAACGCATGCCGTGCTTCCTGCGCGACGAGGGTGCGGAAGGGTCTTATTTCGGCTTTCCGGTAATTGGGACGGATGGCGTCAAGATCGGGCGGCATGCGCATTTCCGGGAGGCGATCGATCCCGACCTGGAGAATCCGCCGGTCAACGATGCCGACCGGGCGCTGCTCGACGGCTTCGCAAGGAAGCGGCTGCCGAGCGCGGCATCGGTGAGGATGAAATCGACCACGTGCCGTTACACCATGCTGCCGAGCGAGGATTTCCTCATCGACGCTATCCCGCACCAGAAGAACGTTGTGATCTGCTCGGCCTGCTCCGGCCATGGCTTCAAGTTCACGAGCGTGGTGGGGGAAATTCTGGCCGACCTCGCGCTGGACGGCGGCACGTCGCTGCCGGTCGATGTCTTCAAGTTCGAGCGTCACGTCAGCTGAGGGTCACGCTTCAGAACGAAAAAAGGCCGCCTGTGAGCGGCCTTCCGTGGTCCGGAGACAATCAGGCGGCCGGGTAGCGGGCGGCGTACCAGGTGCGGAAGAGCGTGTATTGGTTTTCCAGATGGCGGCGCTGCGACGGGCTCAGTTCGTCGGTCTCGTTGAAATGCAGCGTGTATTCCGCGTCGCCGTTCAGCACCATCAGGTACTTATAGTGAAGGACGAGGTCGGGGCCTTCGTCGTAGGTCGAGAGCACCATCAGGGCCTCTTCCAGTTCGCGGGCGTCACGGCGGGCCTGAGGGTCGCCCTTGGCTGCCTTTTCACACAGCGAGACGAGGTGCAGCACTTCCTTCGGGAGTGCGTTGCCGATGCCGGTAATGGCGCCGCCAGCACCGCAGTTGACATAGCCGTGGTAGACGCCTGTGTCGACGCCGACCATCAGCGTCAGCGCGTCATCGCCGGAGGTGATGTTCTCGGCGGCATAGGTCATGTCCTGCTTGCCGCCGAACTCCTTGAAACCGATCAGGTTCGAGAAACGGGCGCGCAGATCGAAGAACAAGTCGGCGCGAGTGGCGAAGCCGTAATAGGGGCTGTTGTAGATGACCGCCGGAAGCCCGTTCGCCGCTTCGAGGATGGCGGAGAAATGGGCCTTCTGGGCGCTGACCGAAGAGCCACGCGACAGGACGCGCGGAATGACCATCAAGCCCTTGGCGCCGACCTTCGCCGCGTGAGCGGCATGGCTGACGGCCGATTTGGTGTTCACTGCGCCGGTGCCGACGATAACCGGGACGCCGGCTTCCGCGAGACGGCGAACGCCTTCCTGGCGTTGTTCGTCGGTGAGCAGCGGCCAATCACCCATCGAACCGCAATAGACGACGGCGGACATGCCGAGGCCGATCAGTTCCTTGCCCTTGCGGACGAGCGCATCGAAATCCGGCGTGCGGTCCGGCTTGCACGGCGTCATGAGGGCGGGAATGCATCCCGTAAAGACTGAAGCTGTCATTTTCGCATCCTGCCACCGGCGCTGGTGTTGCCGGGCCTGTTTCAGTGGAACATGGCGTTTGGTAGCACTATGTCGAATTCTTGTCGACAAAAAAAATACAAGATTCGAGTTCGGGTCGAATTACGCCTCTGATCCCGATCGGGGCAGCCTTCAGAGGTCGATGCTGTCTCTCGATTCTGCTGAGATGTAGGAGCGGATCTGTGTGACGATCTGGTCGGCGTGGGCAGAGGCCAGAGCGTCTGCCCTGTCGACATCACGATCGACGATCGCCGTGATGATCTCCTCATGCTCGGCGACATATTGCCGGGGCAGCATGTCGTTGAACGAAGAATAGTAGAGGCGCAGGATGCGACGGCCTTCATCCAGCAGTCGAGTAAAGAGGTCAGTGTAATACCGGTTGCGACCGGCCTTGGCGATTGCCACGTGGAAATCACGGTTCGTCGCGATCATTGCGAGCACGTCCCGCTTGCCGACCGCCTGTTCGAAGGCCGCCTGGAGATCGCGAATGGTGTCGATGTCGGACGGTATGTGTCGCGCCGCAGCAAGCCGCGTGGTTACGCGGTACATCAGCGTGAGCGCGTCGAAGAACTCCGGCAGGGCTAGAAAGTCTATGTTGGCAACGACCGTGGCGCGGTTTGGCAGCGTTGTGATCAGTCCTTCAGCCGCGAGCCGTACCAGGGCCTCTCGGATCGGGGTGCGGGAGAGTGCGAAGCGATCGGACAGCTGCTGTTCGTCGAGCGGGCTGCCGGGTGCGAGCCTGAGTTCGATAATCTCGTTTCGAAGCGTCTCGTACACGGCGGAGACGCCGAAACCACGTCGATGGGTGATCTTGTCCGTTTCCGTCAATGGACGCTCCTTCTCGATGGTGCCCGCGTTATTCTTCCTTAGCGGAATTGAGAAGGGGCGCCAAACAATAGAGCGTCGAGTGCAAACGGCGAGCGTCGGGCCACATGTCGAAATCAGCCCGAGGCGGCCGCGAGCTCCAGCAACGATTCGTCCTGCGGATAGCACGACAGAAAATGCGACAATGTTCCCTTCGATGCGCTGTCGCCGGGAGTGGGTGACACGGACTGGTCGTCGGCGAGCGGGTTTCGCGTCCCCATGAACCAGTCAGCGGCGGTTGTTCCGAGAACGGCCCGGAACTCGACGCGCCGCTTCTGCCGAACCAAAAGTTCTCCATAGAGGCGGGCGAAGGCCGTGGCGCTATAGACGGGAAGACGTGTGGCGGCGACGTGTTCTGCGGCGTTGCGCCCGATCGCCTCGATCTCCGCCGGATTTTCACGCATCCAGCGCAGGCGTCTTGCCGCATCGTCGGCATTTTCGGCGACGTAGCCTGTTTCACCATCGGTGACGATCGCCAGTTCCGGTGTATTGGGGAAAACCAGGGGCGCGCAGCCACAGGACATCGCTTCAACGAGGGCGTTTTCGGCCGTACCGAAATGATCCTGTTTCAGCAAGTAGAGAAAGATCTGGGCTTCCTGCAGCACGGAAGCGGGGTCCGCCGCATGTCCCATAAAGCGCACGCGCTCCCGGCGTCGCATCGCGTTGGCGGCATGTATGACCTCGCCTTTGTCTTCGATGCTTCCCCATATGGCGACGGGCATCTTGCTGTCGCCAGCGTCATCGACCACCGAAAAGAAGTCCCGGCTCATTTTGCTGAAATTGACGGTGCCGAGATAGGCGACCGATCCGTCGCGTCGGGTGATGCCCTTGCGACGCTGCCTCGCGGTGAAGCCGAAGCCGCTGTTGACCACACCGATCCTGGCGCGGGACGCAGCCGGCAGGCTGGTTCTGTCCAACAGTGCGAGCGAGCATGGCGATGTGAACATGAAACGGTCCGCGATCGGCAGCAAAGCCGGCGGAATAAGCGGCGGCGTGAGTCCGGATATGTGGCACCAGATCAGCGTGCGCATGACCGGCCAGTCGTTTTCGCAGAGACAATGGTAGAGACGTGGATGGTTCCACCACTCGATCTGAACGATGTCAGCTTCCGCCGCCAGCTGTAAAATAGTCGCCTTGCTGGGGGTTATCGTCAGCGTGGCCCCGCTCTTGACCAGGCTTTCGGCGTAGCGGGTATCGCGCGGTTCTTCGAGCAGCACATAGTGGCGTCTGACGAACAGGGCGTCGGCACTGATCAGACTTGAATGCGCCTTGCCGACGCCGCCGCCGAGATGGGCGGTGATGTGGAGGATCTTCATTCTGCGGCGCTCAGGTCGGGAATCTTAAGTCCGCCGGGGGCCGGACCCACATGGCGTGCTCCGAGATGGCCCTTGAAGCGGTCGAGCAGCAACGGTCGGTGGGCGTCGATGTTGTCCGGAAGGCAGTGGCTCAACTGTCCGCAATTGCCGCAAACGCCATTCTCGCGTCGGCGACCTTCGAGGTGCTGGAGGCGGAGCGCATTCATGCGGTCGGAGTTCCAGATATCTTTCATCGTCTCCTTGCGGACGTCGCCGATAACAAGCTTGCGGCCCCAGTCGAGGAAGCAGGAACTGACGAGGCCGTCGGCATTCACCGAGTAGCCATAGAAGATGTAAGGACAGGTGTCGGTGTCGCCGATCTCCTGCTGGTAGATTCCGCCGGTGATCTTCACGCCGGTATGCTTCTCGATGTCGAATTCCGGCCAGCAGGGTGCGAAATTCTCGATGAAGATGCGGTCGCAATAGTCACCGAAGGTGTCAAAGAATTCCTGCCGCTGGGCTTCGGTGATCAGTTCACCCGGAATCTTGATGGAGACCTCCATCGCGCCCTTGTTGTCGTAGAGCCACTTCACGTTCTCGACGAACGTGTCGAAGTCGAAATTGAAGCCGGTGAACTGCTGATATTGCTCCCGCGTCATGCCATCGACCGAGATGTTGAGCTTGTCCAAGCCGGCCTCGATGACCGGTCCCATGCGCTCGGGCGTTATGAATGTGCCGTTGGTCGTGGAATCGATGTAGTCGCAATGCCCGCTCTTCTTGGCGTAGGCGACCATGTCGGCGAAGCGTTTGTTGAGAAAAGGCTCGCCGTCCTTGTACATACGAAGGACCTTGATGGGCCTGTCGAATTCGCCGAGGTCATCGACGACCTTCTGGAACACCTCGTATTTCATCGCTCCCTGGTAGCGACCGGTTTCCGCGATCATGTCGCGATGGCCCGTCGGACAGAAGGTGCATTTGAAATTGCACGAACTTGCCGGATCGACAAAGACGATGAACGGCGTTTCCAGCGGAATCACCGTCTCCAGGGCTGTCCGGTCGTCGAGGTTAATTCTCGGCTTCAGCTGTGCTTTCATTCAGGCTCTCCAGCAGCATCGATGCACCTTCGAGATTGCAGACGCCGACGACAGCGCTCGGGTCCGAGGGGTGCGGTGCCATCGCGCCGAACTCCAGCAGGTCCCGTCTGCCATAAGCATCCGCGATCCGTTCCGCGAAGGCGCGAATCGTGATTGGTTCACCTGAACAAATATTGATTGCGCCAGGCTGTCGCGTCTCCACGACGCTTGCGATCATCGCGCCGGCTGTCCGCACGTCGAGGAAATCGCGAAGCTGGGTTCCGGCGGACAGGCGGGCGACCTCACCCGCCTCGATCCGGCCGCGGAGATAGGCGGCCAACCGACGGGGGTCCTCTCCTTCGCCGAAGAGATAAAAGATGCGGCACCACGAGAAGAGCGTGTCGCGCGGGGCGAACCACTCCCGCAGCATATGGTAGGTGGAAAGCTTGCAGGCGGAATAAAAGTTCGACGGCTCGACAGGCGAGGCGACGTCGAGACGATCGCCCGGCAACCGGTACTCCATGCAGGTGCCGATGCCGATGACATGGCCGACACCGGCGCGGGTGGCTCCCTCGGCCATGGCAAAAGTGCCTTCCACGCACTCCGCATTTTCCGGCGCGTCGAGATAGACGCCGTGTTTAACGTACCAGGCGCTATGGATAATGGTGTCCGCACCTCTGCACGTTTCGGCCCACCACTCCGCGGTTTCCCGGAAAAGATTGTCAGTCTCGACGATGTCCGACGATTGGGCGGCGAGGTGCATAGCGCTGCAGGATCTGACGACGGTTCTAACGTCGTGGCCCTGTCGAACGAGGTGACGGTGGATCTGCCGACCGACGAAGCCGGTGGCGCCCGTCAGAAGCACGGTGCTCACGGCAAGGCTCGCAAAAGGTCGTTGCTGCTAAAGGAAAACGGAGAGTTCATCGCGAATCCATGGAATAATTCGGCCATCGTGACAGAGTCGGCAACAACCGCAAGGCGGAACTGAGATGGCGCTTGCCCAGCAGGTGCGCCCCGCAGACGACACTAGCGCTCGGATCGGGTTGTCCGGATATGGAAGCCGCGCCTTCGATAGCGTGCCCGATACGAGAACGGCCGGAGAGCTTCTACGTGGTATTGATGCAGCACAGTGTCGGTTTTCTCCGGCGGCTGTCCAGCCACCTCTGGTCCTGTATGGGGGCGGCGACCTGGGCCGGCTGGCACGGGACTATTGCTCCGGCCTCGGTCTCGAGGTCGCAGCGCTTGTCGATCGGAACGCAGAGCGATTGCGGCAGGACGCTTTTTGGCAAGGGCTTCCGGTTTTCGCACCCGATGAGGTCGCCAAGGACCTCAAAGCGACTGCTCAGCTGGCAGTATGTGTGGCAACAGCACCCTTCCTTCCACTGGCAGAAACACTGGCGCGGGACGGCTGGGGAAACGTCGTTCCGTTCTATGACGTAGCCGAGAGTCTGAGAGCGGTTCACCCGCTTTCGAACGGCTGGTTCGTCGGCGCGTTTTCCCCGCAGGACATGGAGGAAACCGCGCGCGTCCTGTTTGGCTGGGAGGACGATGTTTCAAGGGCCCATCACCTGCAGTTCATCGCCTGGCGGCGATTGAGGGAGGAGTGGACCTTCGAGGACGCACCGGTCAGGGGAGACGATCGCTTCTTCATCCCGGAGATTATGGCGCATATCGGCGGTGTCCGGATGTTTGTCGACGGCGGTTCCTATGACGGTCGGGTCACCGATCGCTTTCTGGCCAACACCAAAAGCAATGATGCCCATGTCGTCGCCATTGAGCCGGATTTGGAAAATTCCGCTGCTCATAGGCAGGGCCTTTTGGCCAAGCCTGATGACATCTCGGGACGGGTAACGATCCTCAACGAGGCGCTCGATGCCACCAAGCGGGAGCGGCTGTTCCATGGTGGGCTCGGTTATGCCTCTCAGCTGTCCCAGACAGGTAATCGCCTTTTGCGGACCGCCACCATCGACGGGCTCAATCTTTCGCCCGATTTCCTCAAGCTTCATCTTGAAGGCGGAGAACTCGACGCTCTGAAGGGTGGGATGGAGACGATCAACCGGTGCCGGCCGATCATCGCCGCGACCATCTATCACAATGACGACGGCATCTGGCGGACGCCGTCTTGGCTGATGAGCGAACTAAGAGGCTACCGTTTTCTGATGCGGCTGCACAGCTGGTGCGGGACGGGGGCGGTTGTCTATGCATTGCCGGAGGAGCTTCAGTGACTGCTGACGTTTCTATCGCGGCACTCGAGAGACAGCGCGACCAGGTGTTGAAAGTGGCGCCGGCAGGCATGCTGACACATTCGCTGAAAGTTGGCATTTATGGCACCGGCTTTCTCGGTCGATGGACCGTGGAATTTTTGCGGAGCCTTGGAATAGAGCCGGCCGGGTGTTTCGATGGAAACGCAGTGCGGCATGGAGAGGTTTTTTGCGGCCTGCCGATTTCCTCTCCGAAAGACATATGTTCGACGGATCTTGATCTTATATTGATAACGGCCCGGCACTCCGTCCAGCAAGTTGCAGCTGTCATTAGCCCGTCTGGCACTCCCTGGTGTTCGATGGATGCCTGGTATGTTGCGAACCACTTCGATGCCTTCGTGGACATCCATGTGTTGATGGCCGACGATCGCTCTCGAGAGACCCTTCGCGTTGTGATGATGGCCATGCTAACTGGTGACCACGCTCCGCTTAAAAATGTGCTGGAGCGTGACCAATATTTCTGCCTGCCCAGGTTTGCGGGTGCGGCGAAGGAAATTTATGTCGATGCCGGCGCCTATGTCGGTGACAGCGTTGAGCGCTTCATCTGGGCCAATGCCGGCGTCTTCCAGAAGATATACGCGTTCGAGCCGTCTCCGCGACAGTTCGATGCGCTGGAAGCACGCGGCCGCCGACTGCGCCAGGAATGGGCTCTTGATGAGGATGTCATCCAGCTCACTCGCGCGGGGCTCGGGGATCAGACCGCAATTATGGCCGGCGCGACCGCGAGCGGCCAATTGCAGAGCATGTCGCTCCATCCTTCATCCGAGGGTGACGTCGTTACCGTATCTCTCGACGAATACCTTGCCGGGGCGCCGGCGACCTTCATCAAAGCCGATGTCGAGGGAATGGAGATGGCCCTGCTTGCCGGGGCGGCCAAGACGATTGTAGCCTGCCGGCCGAAGCTCGCCATCTGTGTCTATCACTACCCCTCGGACGTACCGACAATCGCCAGATATATCCGCTCTCTCGTCCCCGACTACAAGTTCGCCCTTCGTCACCATTCGCCGCAGCTGATGGAAACAGTGCTTTATTGCTGGGTCGACTGACCCGTACCACGCAGGAAAACGGATATGGATCCCGTAGAAGACTTTCGCCAACGTGTTGCTCGAAACATCCGAAGGATCGGCGAGGATCGCGATTTCATCGGCCTCACGAATATCTGGGTCCGCGAATCGATCCGCAAGGAATACGCCCAGAACTTCACCTGGCTCGGCCGGCCGGTCATCCAGGTGCCGCAGGACGTTTATGCGATCCAGGAGTTGATCTGGACCTGTCGCCCCGACCTCATCATCGAGACCGGAATCGCCCATGGCGGGTCCCTGGTCTTGAGCGCCTCGATGCTGGCCATGCTCGACTACTGCGATGCGATCGAGGCGGGTACCGTACTCGATCCGCGGGCAAGCCGCCGCAAGGTCGTCGGCGTCGACATCGATATCAGGGCACACAATCGGGCCGCGATAGAAAGCCATCCGATGGCGCACAAGATGGTCACGATCCAAGGTTCGTCGATCGCGTCGGAGGTCGTCGAGCAAGTAAAGGCGCATGCTCAAGGCTACGACCGCATCATGGTCTTTCTGGATTCCAACCATACGCACGAGCATGTGCTGGCCGAACTGGAGGCTTATGCACCGCTAACGTCGAAGGGTTCATACTGCGTCGTCTGGGATACCGGCGTCGAAGACCTGCCAGACGAAATGTGTGCCGATCGCCCCTGGGGCAGGGGCGACAATCCTAAGACGGCGGTGTGGGCGTATCAGCGCCTGTTGTCGGCTGAGGGGCGAAAGGCTGCGGACGGCGAGAGGCTCGCCTTCGAGACGGACAAGACGATCGAGCACAAGATCGCGATCACGGCGGCAGCCGACGGCTTCCTTCGCCGGATCTGAGACATCGCCGAACGGCATGAGCCAAGGAGAGAACCGATGGCATCCGATACCTTCTACTATCCGTCTGCCGGTGAAGATGCGTTCTTCCAGAAATTGAACAAGCTCATCGAAAAGTGGCCCCACGATGTGCGGCACTATCTCGACCTGTTTCCGGTCTATGCAAGCCGCCGTTCGTTCATTCGACAACTGGCGCATTATGAGCTCTTCAAGCTGACGATCGATCTTCCTGGCCACTATGCGGATTTCGGGGTCTATTTCGGCAAATCGTTCTTCAGCTGGCACAAGTTTCTCGAAACCTTCACGCCGACCGCCACCCACAAGAAGGTCATCGGCTTCGACAGCTTCGAAGGTTTTCCGGATCTCGCGGAACAGGACGGCGGGACCGATGGCAACATCCAAAAGGAAATCGGCGGACTGAGTTCCGGGAGCTTTCTTGATGAGTTCCAGGCATTGCTCGACCTTCACAATGCTGATTCCGTAATCCCGGCGAACCGCGGCAGCATCGTCAAGGGCGATATCTGCAAGACGCTGCCGGCATGGCTGAAGGAAAACCCTGAGACACGCTTCTGTCTGCTCAATCTTGACGTCGACATTTATGAACCGACGCGGGTGATCCTGGAGGAATGCTGGGACCGGCTCGTGCCTGGCGGTGTCCTCGTTCTCGACGAGTATGCAACCAGCAAATGGCCGGGCGAGACGATCGCCTGGGACGAGTTCGCACGGGCACGGAAGATCGAGAAGCCGCTCACGCGCTTTCCGTGGGCGAACGCACCCGGTGCCTGGCTGGTGAAGTGATATCAGGCACGACCGTCAAGGTTCACACAAAGTCTGAGAGCTAAGACGATCTCATGACGGTGCCTCGGCACCCATGCACCGGCCGGATTGATGGAATGAAAGTCGTAATTCTTGCCGGGGGTCTTGGCTCCCGCCTTGCCGAAGAGACGATTCTTCGTCCGAAGCCGCTCGTCGAGATCGGGGAAAAGCCGATCCTCTGGCACATCATGAACATCTACTCCCATCACGGGCTGACGGATTTCATCATCTGTGCCGGCTACAAGAGCTACATGATCAAGGAATACTTCGTAAACCTGATCCTGCACCACAGCGACGTGACCATCGAACTCGGCACGCGGCAGATCGAATATCACCAACGTGAGGCGCCGCCCTGGCGGGTGACGGTTGTCGATACAGGTCTGAACTCAATGACGGGGGGGCGTATCCGCCGGGTACGGGACTATCTCGACCCGAACGAACCCTTTTGTCTGACCTATGGCGACGGTGTCGGCGATGTCGACATTAGCGCCGAAATCGCCTTTCACCGGTCACACGGACTTAAGGCGACCATGTGCGCGGTTTCGCCACCAGGTCGTTTCGGCGCCGCCGCGCTCGACGGTCATCTGGTGAGTGAATTCCTCGAGAAGCCGAAGGGAGACGGCCAGCGCATCAATGGCGGTTTCTTCGTTCTCGATCCGTCCGTCATCGATCTCATCGAGGATGACATGACGGTCTGGGAAAACGAGCCGCTGAACGCGCTCGTCGACAACCGGCAGCTGGCCGCCTATCGGCACGACGGGTTCTGGCAGCCGATGGACACGTTGCGCGAGCGGATGATGCTGGAGGATCTGTGGAACTCCGGGCGCGCGCCGTGGAAGGTCTGGGACTGATGTCGTTCTGGACGGGAAAGCGTGTTCTAGTGACGGGACATACCGGGTTCAAGGGAAGCTGGCTGTGTCTCTGGCTCGAGCATCTGGGCGCGAACGTCAGCGGCATTGCGCTTCAACCAGACCAAGCTCCGGCGATGTATGGGCTGGTGGGGGACTGGGGTGGGCAGGCGCACCGCATCTGCGACGTCCGCGACGCGTCCGGCTTGACAGACATGGTGAAGCGTGCGGAGCCGGAAATCATCTTTCATCTTGCTGCGCAATCGCTTGTCCGGCGTTCCTATCGGGAGCCGGCCCTAACCTTTGCCATCAATGTCGGCGGAACGGTCAATCTGCTGGATGCTGTGCTGTCTTGCGGTTCCGTCCGGACCGTGGTGGTGGCAACCACGGACAAGGTCTATGCCGAGAACGCAAACGGAGCGCCGTATCTCGAAAGCGACCCTCTCGGTGGCAAGGACCCCTACAGCGCATCCAAGGCGGCCGCCGAGATCGTTTGCGAGTCCTATCGCGACAGCTTCATGGCGAACGCTGGTATTCGCCTTGCGACCGCGCGGTCTGGCAATGTGATCGGCGGTGGCGACTGGTCGGAAGACAGGCTTGTTCCCGATGCTGTCCGTGCTTTTGGCGATGGCAAGCCGTTGGCGCTGCGCTATCCCGAGGCGACGCGCCCCTGGCAGCATGTTCTGGAGCCGCTGGGCGGCTATCTCGCCTATGCGCAGGCTCTGACCGAGGCTCGTCATGATGTTCCGTCGGCGATCAATTTCGGTCCGGATCCCCGCAATGTCGCAACCGTCGGCGAGTTGGCCGATGAACTCGCTTCAGTATGGGGCATCCGGAACGGCTGGATACCGGCCGAAGGGCCTCATCCGCCTGAAGCGCGGCAGTTGTCGCTCGACTCGACACTTGCCGACCGTTCGCTCGGTTGGCGTTCACGGCTGGATCGCGCACAAACCATCCAGTGGACCTGTGGCTGGTACAAGGCCATGCTGTCGGGAGCCGATATGCGGGCATTCACAATCCGGCAGATCGCAGCCTATGAAAGGCTGGCTGCATGACCACACATGCCTGCCGTTCCTGTTCGAGCCCGCTGAAGCAACTGTTCGCTGATCTCGGTGCAACGCCACTCGCGAACTCCTATGTGAAGCCTGAATTGGCCGACAGGCCCGATCCAGTCTATCCGCTGCGGGTCTTCGTCTGTTCCGAATGTCTGCTGGTCCAGGCTGACGCGTTTGCGTCGCCGGAAGATATCTTCAGCGACTACGCCTATTTCTCATCTTTCAGCGACAGCTGGGTGGAGCATGCGCGCCGGTTTGCCATCGGTGCTATCGAGCGGTTCGGACTGACAACGGCATCACAGGTGGTGGAGGTTGCGAGCAATGACGGCTATTTGCTGCGGCATTTCGTCGAACGGGAAATCCCGGTTCTCGGCGTTGAGCCCGCCCGCAACGTGGCGGACGTGGCGCGTGCGGCGGGAGTGCCAACCGAATGCCGCTTCTTCGGACGAGAGGCGGCTGCCGATCTGAAGGCAAGGGGGCATGCGGCCGATCTGCTGATCGGCAACAACGTGCTTGCCCATGTCCCCGATATCAATGATTTCGTTGCCGGCCTGGCGATGCTCCTGAAGCCGGAAGGCGCGATCAGCCTCGAGTTTCCGCATCTGCTGCAACTAATCAGGAACGTGCAGTTCGACACGATCTATCACGAGCACTTCTACTATCTTTCGCTTCTGGCGGTGGAGAGCGTGTTCTCTCGTCACGGTCTGATGGTCTTCGACGTCGAGGAGCTTCCGACGCATGGCGGCAGCCTCAGAGTCTCCGCCTGTATTGAAGAGGGTAGCTCGACACGCCGCATTAGTGAGCGTGTTGCTAAGGTGCGCGATGACGAGGCGAATGCCAAGCTGACGGATGTCGACAGCTATGCAGCCTTTCAGGGCACCATTCTGCCAGTGCGGGACGGTTTGCTGACATTTCTTCGTCAGGCCAAGCTGGAGGGCAAAACGGTTGCTGCTTACGGCGCTGCTGCAAAGGGCAATACGCTTCTCAACTTCTGCGGCATCGGAACCGATCTGATCGAATACGTGGTTGACCGCAGTCCGCATAAGCAGGGGCATCTACTTCCCGGCAGTCGTCTGCCGATCTTTTCGCCGGACAAACTTGCCGAGACGCGTCCGGATTACGTGCTGATCCTACCATGGAACATCGCGTCGGAGATTGTGTCGTCCATCGACGCCGCCTCCTGGGGCGGTCGCTTCGTGGTGGCGATCCCGCATTTGCAGGTGATCGGATGAAGTTTACCGAGAGCCGAATTTCGGGCGCTTTCCTTATCGATCCGGAACCGCATCAGGACGAGCGCGGACTTTTTGCGCGCACATTCTGTCGCGAGACTTTTGCAGCGCGCGGGCTGGCCAGCGAATTTCCCCAGTGCAACACGTCCTTCAATCCCAAGAAAGGGACGCTGCGCGGACTGCATCATCAGGCGGAACCGTACGGCGAGGCAAAGCTGGTGCGCGCTACGCGCGGCCGGGTTTTTGACGTGGCCGTGGATCTTCGACCGGGCTCGCCGAGCTATCTCCTATGGGATGCTTTGGAGCTCGACTGGAGGAGGCGCAACGCTTTCTACATTCCAGCGGGTTGCGCGCATGGTTTCCTGACGCTCGACGACGACTGCGAGGTCTTCTACCAGATGTCGACGGTTTATGTGCCGGCGGCAGCCCGTGGCGCGCGGTGGGACGACCCCGCCTTCGGTATTCAGTGGCCGGCAGAACCCTCGCTGATCGGCGACAGGGACGCGGCCTTTGCCGCTTACGTAAAGGAACGGTCATGACCGACATCAAGCTCAGCATCTGCATCCCGACCTTCAACCGGGCGCGCTTTCTGGAGCATTTGCTCGGAACGCTTGCGGACAAGGCGGGGACGGATCTCAGCCACGAGATCGTCATTTCCGACAATGCTTCGACGGACGATACAACGGCAGTTGTCGAGCGCTTTATCGCCGAGGGATTGCCGATCCGATATCTGAAGCGCGACGTGAATGGAGGCGGATGGCCAAACCTCGCCAATGCCTTCGGCCATGCGGGGGGAGAGTATGCGCTCTACCTTGCCGATGACGACTTGCTGATCTGGGACAACCTCAAAGCCGTCATCGACCATCTCGACGAGAATCCGGACATGGTGGTCTGTCATGCGCCATGGACCCTATATGATGCGGTTGCGGAGAGAGACCTCCAGCTTTTCTACGAGGTTGAATCGCCGCGTCGCTTTCAGCGATGGAATTTCCTGGGTCTCTTCGCGTTCATCACGGAAAGACACATTTTTCCGGAGATTTGCGTGTACCGCACCGAGGCATTGCGGGCGATCTACGTCCAACGACACTTTTGCTTCTGGGCCTTCGCTTTCCTGGCTCACGCTATAGACATTGGCGCTGTGGGGTTTCTGAACAAACCGTTTTACCGTTCCGTCACGCGCTCCAGGATAGAGCGTGGCGTACAGGCCGGGCATGAGGAGGCCATGCATGCCTGGGATCGATACAAGGGCGGGCTCGAATATTTGCTCTATCTCGGATCTCTCCGGAAACAGATCGATCTTCAACCAGAGAACAGGGCCCGTCTCGACATGGCCTGCAGCAAGCTGATGTTCGAACGCATGGTTGTTGCCTTGCGGATGTGGTTTGCGAACAAGGATTTCGCTAAGGCCTACGAGATTTATGCACGACTTGCCTATCACGGCTACGGGCATGTGGCGGAGGTCAAGGCCATTGCCGAGAAGCTCCCATTGATGTGTGCTGTGCAATCGCTTGCCCACAAAGTGAACGCTGCTCCCGACATTCGACTTCTCGTCCTCGACAGCGTGGCTGACGTACCATCGCTTGCTGGCCTGTTGCTAGAATTGGGTCTAGACCGGCGGATCTCGGTCGTTGCTCCATCAGACGATCAGGTTGAAGCTGCAGTTGAACAGGCGGCCGTCTTTACCGCGGATGCATCAAGACGCCTGTTCTTCGAACAGCAGGGCTTTCTGCCGGGCCTGATCTTTTCCGAGGCAGACATCGTCGGCGCATTTTCCATGTGATGCGTTTTGCCGCGCATGGGGCAATCGGCTAATGTTTCCACGCCGTATCCGTAACGATTTCTGTGCCGACCGGTCCAGCGCACCGACCTGAACCGGCCGCATTTCTGGCTGCACTGTCGGCTATCAATGACGTAAGCGCGTAGCGCACGAACAACTTTCAATTCTGTGTCCAGTTAAGCTCTCGCCAGGCCTGATCTGCCTTCTGCTGCTTCCCTACCCTGTATTTTTGTGCTTATATTGAATGAACGTTCAGCAAGAAGGAGCTCGCCATGAATACACATGTGCGCGACATCTCGGTGCCAAAGAGCTGGGATCGCAGAGGGCTGCCCGGCTGGTGTTACCATTCCGAGGCGCTGTTGGAGCTGGAGAAAGAACATGTCTTCCGGCGACACTGGCAGATCGCCTGCCACGTTTCAGACATTCCCGAGGCCGGACAGTACATCACGCTCGACATCGTCGGCGAACGGGTGCTCGTGCTGCGGGACAAGGACGGGGAAGTTCGGGCCTTTCACAACATCTGCCGGCATCGCGGCTCGCGGCTGGTGGCGGATGACAAGGGCCGTTGCCGCGGAGCGCTGGTCTGTCCGTTCCATGGCTGGGTCTACAATCTCGACGGCACGCTGCGCGGCGCAGCACGGCCCGACAGTTTTCCGCCTCTCGACAAGGACGAGTTCGCGCTGGCGAGCATTGAGACAGAGGTCTGGATGGGATTCGTGTTCATTCGCATGAAGCCCGGGCCGCAGCCGTCCGTCGCCGAACTCGCCAAACCCTTCGAAGCGGAGCTTGCCCATTATCGCAGTACCGACATGGTTCCGACGGCGGGTCTGTGGACGCAGGGGTCGGCCGTAAACTGGAAGTCGGTGCGCGATGTCGATAACGAGGGTTATCACGTCGCGATGGCGCATCCGGCACTTCAGGATCTCTATGGTTCGACCTACTACGACGAACCGTTCGTCGATGGGCTCTGTCGCTCGTTCGCAACCTACAATCCGCATGCCGGACGGCGTTGGAGCGTGCGTATGTACAGGAACGTCGCCCCTGAGGGCATGCATCTTCCGCAAGAGCTGCGAACCGCCTGGATCTACTACGGCTTCTTTCCCAACACCGTTATCGCGGTGACGCCGGAGACGGTGCAGTTTTATCAGGAGTTTCCGGTCGCCGTCGGGAAGACGATGTTGAGAGGCGGCGTCTACCGGTACAAGGACGAGAGCCGGGCACAGAGACTGGCTCGCTATCTTGCCATGCGCATCGACCGGGACACCCAAGCGGAAGACGTGCAACTGACGGTCTGGTCGAACGAGGCGATGACCTCGAAGGCATTCGCGGGCTTTTATCTGTCCGACCTCGAATATGGTGTCCGCACGCATCACGATCATCTGCGCGCGGTCCTGCCGGTCATGACGCTCGACGAGGCGCCGGATGAGCGGGACATGGCGGAGATCAACGGCAGGATGTCGAGCCACCCGTGACGGCGATGCCGCAGTAGGATTTGGGGCGAACGACGGTTCGCCCCTTTTTCATTCGCTCCTCAGCCGCGCCACAGTCCTTCGCGCACGAGTTCATCCATCGTGAGCTTAATACCCTGTCGCAGGATAGAGACGAGATCGTCGATCTGCGGTCTGGTGATCGTCAGGGGGGGCGACATCACGCACATATGGATCAACGGGCGGACAAGCAGTCCGAGGCGTTGGCAGTGGGCATCGATTCGCTTGCCGACTTCGAGGTCGAGTGCAAGCGGATTGTTGCTTTTGCGATCGGCGACGCATTCGACGCAGGCCATCAGGCCGAGACCTCGCACCTCGCCGACCAGCGGCAGATCCTCGAGAGTCTTCAACTGGCTCTGAAAGTAAGGTGCGATTTCCCGGGCGTGGGCCAGTAAGCCCTGCTCCAGTAGGTCGAGATTGGTGAGGGCCACCGCGCAGCCGATCGGGTGGCTGCTATAGGTGAGGCCGTGGGCGAACATGGCGTCGGAGTGGTTCGATGACCGCAGCCGTTCCAAGAGCTTCGACGAGATCATCGCGCCGCCCAGAGGGAAATAGCCGGAGGTGACGCCCTTCGCGAAGGTGATGATGTCGGGTTCGATGTCGAAAACATCCTTCGAGGCGAAGACATGACCCAGACGTCCGAAGGCGGTGACGACCTCGTCGGCGATGAACAGGATGTCGTTTTCCTGGCAGAGGGCACGCATGCGCTTCAGATAGCCTTGCGGTGGGACGATGACCCCACCCGAGGCCATGATCGGTTCGGCGACGAAGGCGCCGATGTTTTCGGCTCCGCGCGTCTCGATCACATCGCGGAATTCACCGATGAGAAAATCGCAGAATTCCGGCTCGGTCATGTCCGAAGGGCGGCGGAACGGGTTGGGGCAGGTCAGCTTGACGACGAGGTCGCTTGCGCTGTCCATCCAGTCATGATCGCGCGGACGGCCATTGAGGGATGCCGAAAGATAGGTCGAACCGTGATAGGCGCCCTGTCGTGCGACCATAAGTTTCTTCTCAGCGCGGCCGGTGACGTTGTTCGAGAACTGCATGAAGCGCAGCGCCGTCTCGACAGCCGATGATCCGCCTGTCGTGTAGAAGACGTGCTCCAGATCGCCGGGCGCATGTCCAGCCAGCCGCTTCGAAAGCCGCACCGACGGTTCACTCATCGTGTACCAGGGTGAACTGTAGGAGAGAGCCATCGCCTGGTCGTAAAGCGTGCGCGCGATGGGCTCGCAGCGGTGGCCGACATTGGTGCACCACATGCCGGCGGGGCCATCGATCAGGCGTCGGCCTTCCATGTCAGTAACATAAATTCCGTCGCCGTCCATGAGGCCGCTGCGGGCCTCGGCGCCGATCTTTCCGGAGGTCGGCCACGGCTGGATAAGATGGGCCTTCGCGTCGGTGACGAGGGCATCTTCGACGGTCGATATATCCATCGACAACTTGGGTTCGGCAGCCATTTCGCGGCTCCTCTCTTTTGCAGTCGCAACTCCATGAATTTCATGAGAGTAATAACACTATATTGAATGGCCGTTCAATCAGATTCGGAAATCTTTCGCTTGCAATCCTGTGGCATTTGCGGTCATCTTGGAAAACAGAAGGACGAGGGCCGTAAAGGCTCCAAGGGGAACAGGATGAGGCGATCGATAGCGTGCGATTGTCGCCGCTGGTCGGCCACGGGAAGGGTCTGATGGCCCTTGCCGCGAGCGCAGACCTTCGGCAGCGCCCCGGTGAGGCGGGCTCCCGCGGGTCGTGGCGAAACAGCGAAGAAGCAACCGGCCTCGCGCTGGTGTCTCCCACACTGATCTACGCCATCGCACTGCTCGGGGTTCCGATCCTGACCGTCGTTGCCTACAGTTTCTGGAGCCAGAACTATCTGGAAATCGACCTCACGCTGACGCTGGACAATTATCGTGCCGCGCTGACGGAGCCAATGTACCAGGATCTTCTGGTCCGTTCATTGATCATCTCGCTTGTGGTCAGCGTGGTGACTGTGGTGATCTCCTACCCCGTTGCGTGGTTCATCTCGTTTCACGGTGGCCGACACAAGAACCTGCTGATCTTCCTGATCACGATCCCCTGCTGGACAAGTTACCTGCTCCGGGTGATGTCGTGGAAGATGATCCTCGGTTACCAGGGCGTGCTCAATACCGGCTTGATGTCCGCCGGTGTCATCGACCAGCCGATCGCCTCACTCCTCTATAATTCCAATGCCGTCGTCATCACGCTGGTCCACAGTTGGGCGGCGTTCGCCATCCTGCCGATCTTCGTCTCACTGGAAAAGATTGATCGCTCGCTGGTCGAGGCTGCACGGGATCTGGGCGACGGACCGGTGCGCAGCTTTCTGAGAGTGGTGCTGCCGCTCTCCTTGCCGGGCGTGATTTCGGCACTGCTGATCGTGATGATCCCAACGGTCGGCGATTATGTGACGCCGAAGCTCGTCGGCGGGAAGGATGGCGTGATGATTGCAACCGCCATCCAGGCGCAGTTCGGCAAGGGCGCGAACTGGCCGCTGGGTGCGGCACTCTCGGTCACGACGATGGCTGTGGTGACACTGATGGCCGCCGTCTGTGCATTGTCGCTCAAGTTCGTCGTGGGGCGGATCCGATGAGGGTGGCGGGATCATCGCGGTGGCGGCTTTTGCCCGTCTTCGTCGCCATCTACATGGTGTTTCTCTACCTGCCGATCCTGCTGCTGCCGGTCTTCTCCTTCAACAATGCCGCTGCGACCCGCTTTCCGCTCGCAGGCTTCACGACCAAGTGGTACGCCTCGCTTTGGGGCAATCGCGAAATGCTGGACGCGGCGCTCAACAGCCTGATCGTCGGCGTCTGCGTTTCGCTGCTGTCTACGGGTCTTGCCATCTGCGCTGCCCGTGCCGTCACGCGTTATCGCTTCCGGGGACGCCGTGCCGCGACCGGTTTGATCATGGCGCCGCTCTTCCTGCCGGAGATCATCGTGGCCGTTTCGCTGCTGATGATCATCCTGCAAATCGGGCTGGAGCTTTCGCTTGCCACCGTCATCCTCGGCCAGACGGTGTTCTGTCTTCCCTATTCCATGTCGGTGCTGACGGCGGGTTTCGATGGTTTCGACCGGTCGCTCGAAGAAGCCTCGCTCGATCTCGGCGAGACGGCATTCGGGACGTTTCGCAGGGTGACGCTGCCGGTCGTGGCGCCGGCGGTGCTGTCGAGCCTGCTGGTGTCTTTCACCATCTCGCTCGACGAGTTCCTGCTGGCTTTCTTCCTGTCGGGAACCGAGCCGACGCTTCCGGTCTACATCTGGGGGCAGTTGCGGTTTGCCGCCAAGCTGCCCGGCGTTCTGGCGCTCGGAAGCATCATGCTGCTGCTGTCGATCCTGCTCCTCGTGGCGGCGGAACTGTTGCGTCGTCGGGCCGAGCGCCAGGTTTCTTCCGGAGGAACATTGCATGCATGAGAAACCTATGATCGCGATTTCCGGAGTGAACAAGTTCTACGGCATCTACAAGGCTCTGTCGGAGGTCTCGCTGGACATTGCAGCGGGGGAGTTTTTCTCGCTTCTCGGTCCCTCGGGTTGCGGGAAAACGACACTTCTGCGGTCCATAGCGGGCTTTGAAACACCCAGCAGCGGCGACATCCGGATCGACGGGGAGACGATGATCGGCGTGCCACCCAACCGGCGTCCGACCAACATGGTGTTCCAGAGCTATGCGATCTTTCCGCATCTCGACGTCGAGCAAAACGTCTCCTACGGGCTGAAGCGGCTGGGGCTGGAGAGCGCCGAGGAGAAGCGCCGCGTCGGCGCGGTGCTCGAGCAGGTGCGGCTGACGGCACTTGGCAAGCGCCGGGGTCACGAACTCTCGGGTGGGCAGCGGCAGCGCGTTGCGCTTGCGCGTGCGCTGGTACTGCGGCCAAAGGTGCTGCTGCTCGATGAACCGCTTTCGGCACTCGACAAGAAGCTGCGCGAGGAGATGCAGACGGAACTCCGGTCGCTGCAGAAGGCGGTGGGCATCACGTTCGTGCTCGTCACCCATGACCAGTATGAGGCGCTAGCGCTTTCCGACCGCATCGCGGTGATGTTCGGCGGCAGGATCGCACAGGTGGCGACACCCAAGGAAATCTACCAGCATCCCCGCACCCGGCGGGTTGCCGATTTTCTGGGCGGTATCAATTTCCTTTCCGGGACAGTGGTCGATACGGCCGGCGGTGTGCTTGCCGTCGACACTGAACGGTTCGGCCGTCTGAAACTTCCGGCAACACCCGGACTGATGCCCGCCGGCGGCAAGATCACGCTTGGCATCCGGCCGGAGCGGCTGCGGTTGTTGTGGGACGAGGAGCGTGCCGAGCATGAACTTCAGGGGAGGGTAGTGGACCGTGCCTATTTCGGGGAGACGACGCACCTGTCGGTTCAGGTGGACGGCTTGGAAACGCCGCTCTCCATGATCGAGACGAACACTTACGGTGCCGACGATCTGCCGCTTGGGGCGCCGATCCGGCTTGCCTTCGATCCGGACGCCTTCGTGCCGCTGGCCGAGGACGAGCCGGAGGAGCGCATTCTCTAAGTCACCGGGTGGAGCGGCCGGCTTGAACCCGGGCGATCCAGTCGTCGCCAATCTTGTACCGCTTGAGAGCGGCAAGCGGATCCTCGAAATCGAGACGCGCCAGATAGCGATAGATCTCCAGCGTCGCCGCATCCATCTCGCCGCGCTTGTGGAAGAACATCGCTGCCGCATAGCGAGCCCGTCCGGACCATTCCTCGCCGACCGGTGTGTTCACAAGCTCCCATTGCACTGCCGTGTCGGAGTCCATAGCCTGCTCTTCAGAACCGTCCGGGCGGGTTGGCGGATCGGCGATCCAGCTTGACGAACGGGCGCGGCACGATCTTCGCGCGCTTCATCATCTTGTGATACTGAAGCTCCCGCAGCGCATAAATCTCGACCCAGAGATCATCGACGATGCGGTCGCCGAAGGGACGTTCCAGTGTAGCGATCGCGATGTTGCGCTTGGCAAGCGGCGACCAGATCGCGGCCGTCACCAGGCCTGCTTCCTTCTTCTTCCGATGATAGACGAGCGCGTGCTCGGCCGGGATATTGCTCTCGATTTCAAGCCCGACGAGGATGTAGCGCAGGCTATGCTTGCGGCGCGCCTCGAGAATGGCGTCCCGGCCGTTGAACCAGGGCTTTTCAAGATCGATCATCCAGTCGAGGCCGATCTCGTCCGGCAGGCGTTCCCGGTCTGCCCTCAACGCCGCTTCGGCGGTGACGAAATCGGCATTGGCGACGATGAAGCCAGCTTCGATCCTTGCGCGGTTCAGCGCGTCGTAGCCGATGGCCTGAACCCCGAGCAATTGACCGGCCTGCCAGAGCCGGTCCCACAGCGATAGCGCCGACTGTGCTGGGACGAAGAGTTCGTAGCCCAGATCACCGGTAAAGCCTGTCCGCGAAATCACGACCGCGCCGCCATCGTGCTCGAACAGAGCGAGTTGGAAAGGTCTCAGATGTTCGACGCCTGCAAATCCGGCCTCAGAAAGAACCGCGAAGCTTGTCGGTCCCTGAAGGGCCAGTCCGGCGATCTCGTCGGTTTCTTCGGCGATTTCGACGTTGAAGCCGATGGCGCTGTCGGCGAGCCAGGGAAGGTGGCGTTCCTGACAGCAGAGGCGGAAATCCTGATCCGAAAGGCGGAACAGCGTTCCGTCATCGAGAACGTGACCTTCATCGTCGCACCAGGCCGTGTAGTGGACGCGGCCGGGGATCAGTTTGCGGACATCGCGGAGTGTCACGCGGTTGAGGAGAGATTCCGCGTCGCGCCCCTTGATACGGTATTTCACCATTGGCGAGATATCGAAGAGAGCGGCGGTGGAGCGGATGGCGAAGTATTCGAGCTCGCTGTCGAAGATCGAATGCGGTGCCTTGTAGCCGGCCCAGTTGTACCAGTCGCTTGTCGTTGAAAGGACCGACAGTCGCGGATGGAAGGGTGTTTCCAGCCGCGGTGTCGAGATGTGGCGCTGGAGGCTCCGGCGGATGGCGTTAGCGTTGGTCATCGGCGGTCTCCAGCAAGGATCGTTCTGGCGGCAAGAAGACCAGGCAGGCCGGAGATGCCGCCACCCGGATGGGCGCCCGCGCTCGCGAGATAAAGCCCCTTGAGCGGGGTGGCGTAGCCGGAGGCGGCATTGACCGGTCGATTAACGAGTAGCTGATCCGCCTGGAGCTCGCCATGATGCCAGTGCCCGCCGGGCATGTGGTAAGTCGTCTCGATATCCTTTGGTGTCATCAGGCGGGAGGCGCGAACGGAGGCCCGGATGCCGGGCGCATAGCGCTCAAGAATATCGAGTATAATGGCTTCGAACTTCGGCTTCCCACTCTCCCAACCCTCTTTCAAGTCGTAAGGCGCGAACTGCACGAGAGCGGAGAGGGTTGCGGCGCCGGATGGTGCAAGGCTCGTGTCGTGCAGGCTCGGCAGCACGATCTCCATTGCCGGGTCGGCAGAGAATTCCCCGTACTTGGCCGGATTGAAGGCCGTCTCCACGTGATCGATCGAGCGGGAAATGACGATGCGGCTTTTGAGTTGCTCGGTTCCAAGGCCGATAAACTCTGGCGGGTGGTCAAGGGCGAGATCAAGGCGGGCGACATTGCCCCTGGAGCGGATATTGCTGATGCTGCGGAGGAAACCGGTGCCGGTTTCGGCCGGATCGACAAGCTGGAGAAAGGTCGTCTTCGGATGGATCGCGGAGACGATCACGGGGGCCGTCAATTCCTCGCCATTTGCAAGGACGATGCCGCTGACCGTCCCGCGATCGGCGTGAATACGGGCGACAGCAGACCCGCATCGCAAGGTGACGCCGGCCTCGACGGCGGCGGATTCGAAGGCCGCCGCCAGCGCGCCCATGCCGCCCCCCGGGATGAATTGCGCGCCGGCGGCGCCCATCGCCTCGCCAGTCAACCGGTAGTAAAGGCCGAGAAGCGAGGTCGGTGACCGCGGACCGAGATGAATGCCCAAAGTCGCATCGAACGCAAGCAGACCTTTCAGACGGTCGTCGGTGAGATATTCATCGGCCACATCCGCGACATTCATCAACAGCATGCGCAGGAAATCGCGGCCTTCCTCGCGGCCCTTTCTGATAAGGCCGAAGCCGGCCGAGGCAAAGGTGGCAAGGTCGCGGGCGCCGATTTCGCCGATTCGAGGCGGAGGACGCTTCAGGAAACGCTTCAGGATGCCAGCCTGAAAAAGCAGTTTTTCGCGCAGTCGGGAGAAGGCCTCAGCCTCGGCGGGCGATACTCCGATTAGGCGTTCACCGTAGCCACCTTCGAGGATGGCCGCTGGCCCGTCCGTCGAGAGAACGGCGGTGAGCATCGGTTTCGCGTTTCCGGTCGTGGGCAGATCGAGCAGATCGGCAACATCCGGGTCGAGCCGGTTGACGATGTGGGCGAGGCCGTCGGCCCGGAAGCCGGGATGGAATTCGTCGCCACGGAGCGCGCCACCGACACGATCAGCCGCTTCCACCACGATGACCTTACGGCCGCTTTTCGCCAGCTTCGTCGCGGCTGTGAGCCCGTTGTGCCCGCCGCCGATCACGATCACATCAAATGACGTCATGGGCTTCACTCATATGCTGGCGGTCGCGTTTGAGATCTCGCAAGATTTCCACCGCCGCGTTGCGGCCTGGCGCGCCCATGACCCCGCCGCCAGGATGGGTGGAGGAGCCGCAGAGATAGAGCCCCTTCACCGGGCTTCGATACTGGGCGTAGCCGGGAACTGGGCGGTTGAAGAGCAACTGGTCGAAGGTCAGTTCGCCCTGGAAGATATTGCCCTCGGTCAGGCCAACCTCCGCCTCGATCTCGCGCGGCGTGCGGACCTCCATGTGCAGGATGCGGTCCCGGAAGCCGGGAGAGTAGTCGGCTATCTGGCTGACGACGGTCTCGGCGAAGGCGTCGCGGTCGGCATCTGTCCAGTCCCGGCCCTCCACCTTGGGCGGACAGTACTGCACGAAGCAGCTCATGAAGTGCTTTCCGGGCGGTGCCATCGTCGGGTCGAGCGTTGTGGGGATCATCATGTCGACGAAGGGATCGGCGGACCAATGCCCCGCCTTCCAGTCGTCGTAGGCGCGCTCCATGCGTTCGACGGAATCGGTGAAATGCATGTCGCCGCGGATGCAGCTCGACCCTTTCGGCAGCGCGGGAAATTCCGGCAGGCTGTCGAGCGCGATGTTCAGCTTCCCCGAGGAGCCCCGCATCTTGAAGTGCCTGACGCGATGGACGAAGGTTTCCGGCAGATCGTTTTCCTCGACCATTCCGAGGAAAGTGCGCTTTACATCGGCATTGGAAACGATCGTGCGGCCACGGATTTCCTCGCCATTCACGAGCACGACGCCGGTTGCCTCGCCGCTGCGGGTCAGGACCTTGTCGACGTCGGCGCCCGTGCGGATCGTTCCGCCCGATGCCTTAAATGAGTTTGCCAGCGCCTTGGTTATGGCGCCCATACCGCCTCTGGCATAGCCCCATGCGCCGACGGAGCCGTCCACCTCGCCCATGTAATGATGCAGCAGGACATAGGCCGTGCCGGGCGACATCGGGCCGAGCGCCGTGCCGATGATGCCGGAGAGGGCGAGATAGGCCTTGATGACGTCGGTTTCAAAATACTCGTCGAGGAAGTCCGAAATGGACATTGTCCAGAAACGCAGCGTGCGGGCCATTTCAGCCGGAGAGAATTCGCCGAAGCGTTTGGCGATATATAGGAGTTCGCCGATGTCGCGTGGCTTGAAAGAGAAGGGGTCAGGCGCGGTGCGCATCAGGAGTGGCTGGATGAAGCGGCACTGGCGCGTGACGTCGCGCGCATAGCGGTCATAGGCTTCCGCGTCGCGTTTCGACCAGCGGGCAAATTCGCGGCGGTGACCGTCGTGATCGCGGTAGGAGGCGAGATAATCGCCGTCGCGGGTGAAAACAGCGCCGCCTTCATACGAAATCACCTGAAGACCGTGTTTTGGCAGCTCAAGATCACGCATGATCTCCGGCCGGAAGAGGGAGCACACATAGGAGCAGTTCGAATAGAGAAAGCCGGGCGTCAGCTCGCGGCTCGTCGCGGCGCCGCCGACCCAGTCGTTCTTTTCAAGAACGAGCACGTCGAGCCCGGCCCGCTGCAGATAACAGGCCGCCACGAGGCCGTTGTGCCCTCCGCCAATCATCACCACGTCATGGGTCTTCATTTCGCCCCTCGTTTGCAGTGCATGAGGGGAAAGTGGCACGAAATCAGGAATTTTTTCCAGCCGTATTGAATGAACATTCAGCAAGTTTGTTGCAATCCTGCGATTATGCGCTAGGATTTCGAGGTGATCCGAACGAGGTCTGCATGGCGGTCGAAGAAGTCCATGAGCCTGAGTATGACGAGCAGGCGATCCGTTTTCTGGAGGTACTGTGGGGTGAGGGTTATCTCTCGCCTGGCGGGCCGGAGGAGGTCGACCGTGTGCTTGCAGGCCTCGATCTCAGGGGCAAATCCGGATTGGATATTGGCTGCGGGGCAGGCGGCATTACGCTTCACATTGTCCGCACAACCGAACCGGCCCGCATGACCGGCTTCGATGTGGAATTGCCCGTCATCGAGCGAGCCCGGGGGGCGGCCGAAATGGCCGGACTTTCGGGTCGGGTCGACTTCATCCAAGGCGTGCCAGGACCGCTGCCGTTCCCTGACGACAGCTTTGACTTCGTCTTTTCAAAAGACGCGTTGGTACATGTGTCTGATAAGGAAGCGGTATTCGCGCAGATTTATCGGGTGCTTAAGGTAGGAGGCGTTTTCGCCGCCTCCGACTGGCTTATCGGTCACGATAACGAACCGTCGGATGACATGCGTGACTATATAGCGGCCGAAGGGCTGAGTTTCGGAATGGCTTCGGCACGGCGCTACATCTCGGCCTTGGAACAGGCGGGATTTGTCGATGTCACGGCGGAAAGCCGAAATGCCTGGTATCGCGAGGTTGCTCGCGGCGAACTTGAAAGATTGAAAGGGCCACTGCGCGCTGCCGCCGTCGCTGCGGTCGGCGAGGCCTATGTGGAGAAGAACATTCGTACGTGGACGGCGATGCAGAAGGTCCTTGACAGTGGAGAGCACTGTCCCACTCATCTTCGCGGTTACAAGGCGGATCGGCTGACATGATGATGCTGCGCGATCCCGAAGATGATGATTGGGCCAAAGGCATGAAAGAGACCGCCGCCGCGAGGCAGGATGGGGCAGAGACCGAGAAGCGTGGCCGTAAGGCTTCGAAGGAAACGAGACGCCAGCAGTTGATCGAGGCGACGATCGATTCGCTGGCCAAGCGAGGCTATGCGGAGACGACGCTTGCCGACGTGGCCGATGGGGCTGGCTTGTCGCGCGGCATCGTCAATTTCCACTTCGAGAGCAAGGACAAGCTGCTGGTTGCAACGCTGCAGCACATGGCCGACGAATATGCCTCCCATTGGATGGCTGCGCTGGAAAAGGCCGGATCCAGCGCCGCGGCGAAACTATGGGCGCTCGTTGCCGCCGATTTCGACCGCAAGATCACCACGAAGCGCAAGCTTGCTGCCTGGTGCGCCTTCTGGGGTGAGGCGAAATCCCGTCCGACCTACCAGGCTCTCTGCGGGGCGCGGGATGCGCGGTACCAGCAGCTCTTCGAGGACCTGGTGTCGCAGATGAAGGCCGAGGGCGGCTATCTCTATGAGCCGAAGGCGATGACGCTCGCGCTTTGCGCCACGCTGGAGGGGCTGTGGTGGCGTCTGATGATGAGTGACGGGCTGGCGCGGGAGGGCGCGCATGCGGCTGCGATAGAATTTATCGTCGCCGCCTTTCCCGATCACATGACCCGCGAGGGTCCAATTTTGAAATAAGGAACAGCAAACCGGAACTGGAGAAAACCATGTCGACTACCTCTGCCTTTGGGAAATCTGTCCTCGCCGTTCTGACCGCGGGCTTTTTGTCTGCAACGGCTTTGCCGGGATCAGCCGCAGACAATATCGTCATATTCGACTGGTCCGGCTACGAGGACCCGGCATTCCATCCGGCCTATGCTGCAAAACATGGCGAGGAGCCCGAGTTCTCGTTCTTCGGCGATGAAGAAGAGGCGTTCCAGAAGCTTCGCTCCGGCTTCAAGGCCGATCTCGCGCACCCCTGCTCGCAGAGTGTTGCCAAGTGGCGTGACGCGGGACTGCTTGAGCCGTTGGATACCGCAAAGCTGGAGAACTGGAACGACGTGCTCCCCGGCATCCAGTCGATGAAGGGCCTGATGACCGGGCCGGACGGCACAGCCTATTTCCTGCCCTTCGAATGGGGCAATACCCTGCTCACCTACCGGACCGACACGGTCAAGCCGGAAGAGGTCACGTCGCTGAAGGCCTTCGCCGATCCGAAGTTTAAGGACCGGGTATCGATCGGAGACAATGTCGATGACGCCTATGCGCTCGCCAGCCTGGCGATCGGGGTCAAGGACTGGACTACGCTGACCGACGAGCAGTTCCAGCAGGCCTCCGACTTCCTTCGCGAGGTGCACAAGAATGTGCGTCTTTATTGGACGGACAATACCGATCTCAGCCAGGCGATCGCCGGCGGCGAGGTCGATCTCGCCTGGGCCTGGAACGAGACCGCCACCACGCTGCTTGCGGATGGTGTGCCGGTAGAGATGAAACGCGATACGACCGAGGGGCTTTCCACCTGGGTGTGCGGCTATGTCCGGCTGAAAGGGGCCGAGGGCAGCGAGGAAAAGCAGTATGATTTCCTGAATGCGATCTCCGCCCCCGATGTCGCTGCCTACATCGTCGAGAGCTGGGGCTATGGTCATGCCAATGCCAAGGGCATGGCCGCGGTCGATGCGCAGATCCTCGCTGACAAGGGCTATGCCGATGTGGACAAGTTCGTCTCGAATACGCTGTTCCAGTCGCCGATGCCGATCGAGCTGCGGCAGAAGATGATCGCCGAGTTCGAAAAGATCAAAGCGGGCTATTGAACTTTTGAGGGTCGGCGGCTCCTAGAAGCCGCCGACGATATGCTCGATCGCGAATGCCGCGGAGAGGACGGCCTCATCCTGGCCTTTAAGGCCGGACAGAAGGAAACCGACCGGCATACCCGCGTCGCCTTTTCCGGAGGGTAGCGATACACCGCACCAGTCCAGAAAATTGCCGATCAGCGTGTTGCGCAACGTCTTGCCGTTGGTCGCGAAGAATAAGTCGTCGTTCTCCAGCAGCGGCTCGATTGGCGGTGCGACATGGGGAAGGGTCGGTGACGCGATCAGTTCGCCCGAGGACAGCTTCGAGGCGAAAGAGCGCGTCAGACGCTCGCGGGCCTGCTGAATCATCACGTAGTCGACGAGGCTGATCTTTTCGCCAAGACGTGCCCGTTGAACGACACGATGGTCCATCCGGCTGGCGTCCGGTCCGGCCAGGCGCTCATGATGCAACACATAGGCTTCGGCGGTGACAAGCGCCCCGTGTTGCGTCATGAGTTCGAAGATTTCAGAGATTTCCGGAAAAGCCTGTCGGCGAACCCTCACACCCGACTTCTCCAGCCGGCTGATAGCAGCCTCGAACGCAGCTACCACGCCCGGTTCGGCGCCATCGAAGAAGACCGTTTCCGGAACGACCAGTTTCAGATCGGCAATAGAGGTGGCCGGGATGGACGGCGCGGTCATCCTCCGCATTGCAGCATCGACCCAGATCGCATCTGAGACGGTACGGACAAGGGGGCCGAGGGAATCGAGGCTGGTTGCGAGAGGATAGACGCCGCTCATCGAGTAGCGGCTGCGGCTCGCCTTGTAGCCGACCAGCCCGTTGAAGGCGGCTGGAATGCGGACCGAGCCACCAGTGTCTGTGCCCATCGCAACGGGTACCAGTCCGGCGGCGACGGCGACTGCCGAGCCGGAGGAGGAGCCTCCCGGAAGTCTTGGAACGTCGGTCGAGCGCGGATTGCGCGGCGTCCCGTAATTCGGATTGATGCCGAGGCCCGAGAACGCGAATTCGCTCATGTTGGTTCGGCCGATGCAGACCATCCCGGCGGATTTCAACGCGGTCACGACGTCGGCGTCCGTACTCGCCGGCTGTTCGCTTTTAAGAACGACCGAGCCGGCGGTCGTCGAGAGACCCTTGAGATCAAAGAGGTCCTTCCACGCGATCGGCACGCCGTCCAGCAGGCCGTGCGAACGGCCCCCGCGGATGCGTTCGGAGGAGAGGCGGGCTTCCGTTCTCGCTCGGTCGGCGGTCATGGTCGTAAAGATCGCCTTGTCCGGATGGTTGGCCATTGCGTCCAATGTCTCCTCCGCGAGATCGACAGGGTCGAGTGCCCGCTGCTGAAGGAGGACGGCGAGCTGCGCCACCGATTTTCCGAGGTTTTCCGACATGCAAAATCCGTTAGTCTGTCAATATTTGAGGTGATCGAGCCCAAACCGGCCCGGCAAATGGCCATGAGGCCGGTTGCCTTTGATTTGTGCGCTCTCAGTCGCCGTAACCGACGATGCCCTTGATCTCTAGAAAGTCGTGGATCGCCCAATCGGCGTACTCGCGACCGTTGCCGGACTGCTTGTAGCCGCCGAAGGGGGCGAAGGTGTCCCATTCGGGATAGTTGAGATAGACGGAGCCGGCCCGCATGCGCGCTGCGACGTTTCGGGCGTGGCCGATATCGGTCGATTGGACATAGGCCGCGAGACCGTAGACGGTGTCGTTTGCTATTTCGATCGCCTCCTCTTCGTCGCTGTAGGGTAGGATCGAGAGCACCGGCCCGAAGATTTCTTCGCGGGCGATGGTCATGTCGCGGGAAACGTTGCCGAAGATCGTGGGGCGGATGTAGTAGCCACGATTGAGGTTCTCCGGGCGACCGAGGCCGCCGGTGACGAGCGTAGCGCCCTCCTTGATACCCGTCTCGATGAGGCGCTGGATCTTGTCGAACTGCAATTGGCTGACGACGGGTCCGAGCACAGTCTTCTCGTCGCGCGGATCGCCGGTAACAAAACTCTCGGCCTCGGATTTTGCGAAAGCCAGCGCCTCATCGTGCCGGTCGGCCGGTACCAGCATGCGGGTCGGCGCGTCGCAGGACTGACCGGAGTTGCCGAAGCAGCCCTGCACGCCCTGACGCACCGCGTGCTCCAAATCCGCGTCGGGGAGAATGATGTTGGGCGACTTCCCACCCAGTTCCTGCGCCACGCGCTTGACCGTATCCGCAGCCGTCTTGGCGACAATGATGCCGGCGCGGGTCGAGCCGGTGAACGAGACCATGTCAACGTCGGGGTGGCTGGCCATCACCTGACCGACATCAGGGCCATTTCCGTTGACGAGATTGAACACACCCTTCGGAACGCCGGCCTCGTGCATGATCTCGGCCCAGACGATACCGGAGATCGGCGCTATTTCGGAAGGTTTCAGCACGACCGTGCAGCCGGCGGCGAGCGCCGGCGCGACCTTGCAGACGATCTGGTTGAGCGGCCAGTTCCACGGTGTAATCAGCGCGCAAACGCCGATCGGCTCCTTGACGATCATTGTCGAGCCGCGCTTTTCGGAGAACTCATAGGTTTCAAGCGAGGCGATGGTCGATTCCATGTGCGCGCGTCCGGCCCATGCTTGCGCGTCGCGGGCGAAAGACAGCGGTGCGCCCATCTCGCGGCTCACTGCCTGGGCGACATCCTCAAATCGGGCGTTGTAGACTTCCAGAATTTTGCGCAGCAGCGCCAGGCGGTCGGCGACCGAAGTCTGCGAGAAGGTGACGAAGGCCGTCTTCGCGGCGGCAACCGCCTTGTCGACATCGGCTTTCGAACCAAGAGATATCTGCGTGAAGGGTTCCTCGGTCGAGGGATCGATAACATCGAGGGTACTGGGCGCAACGGGGTCGACCCAGGCGCCGTCGATGTAGAATTTAAGATGATTTGACATAGTCGACCTCGAGTTGCTCATCGGACGGATATCGCCTGGCCGGTGCACATCGCCACTGCGATGGCTGGAACTAAATCGTATCCGTATCTTGTTTGGAAGCCTGTAAAAACAGCGAGGTGTCGGGCGGCTTAGCGCGAGGTGAATATCGTTGTGCCGTCGCTGGTGATCCGCACGGCTGAAAGTACGTCCGTCATGAACGCGCCCGTATCGACATTGATGCGATTGGGTGCCACCTCCACGTGGGTGACCGGTGTGTGGCCGTGAATGACGGTGAAGCCAATGTCATCGTCGGGCCAAGTAAACTCCCCTGGACGCGACCACATCAGCACGCGATCCTTCTGTTCCTCAAGGCCTGTGGCCGGATCTATGCCGGCGTGAACGAAGCAGTAGCCATCCATGCGCACAAGGGAGGGCAGGCCGGCCAGAAAATCGAGGTGCGTTGCCGGGACGCGTTCCTGAATGTCCGCAGCCAGGTCTTTTTTTGTCTGACCAGTCATTTGCACGCCGTAGGATGTCAGGGTTTGCAGACCGCCCATCTCGAGCCAGGCATCGTTGCGACAGCCGCCGGCGATGAACTCGAGAAACATCTCCTCATGATTGCCGGCAATACAGATGCGCCGAAAGTCACGTGGTGGCGGTTTCAGGAGATGGCTGATCACTTGCGCCGACGAGGGGCCACGATCGACATAATCCCCGAGATAGACCAGAAGCTTGATCCCGCTTCTGAACGCCGCATCATCGACGATTTTCCGCTCCAGATCGAGAAGCGCCTTCAGGCAGCCGTGAATGTCACCGATTACGTAGACAGTGCGCGGAATGCGGTTGAAGAAGTGCCTCGGCCTCCGCTGTTTCCCGGTCGGCGCCACCCGTCCGAAAACGCGCTCCAAAATACCTCTCATGATACCTGCCGTTCGCCGTCGCTGAAGTCACTAGTCGGAATCGGTCGGATGATTCTTACAGCATTGGGACATGGTACGTCACCCAGTCGTGCCAAAACGGGATAAATGCGTCATCCCGTAAAATTGAATCATTCTGCTTAAGTCGGTCGAAAAACCTCCCGTGTAGTGTCTGGTACAAGGCGGTCGAAGGCTTCGGTCTCGAACCAAGACGCATCGGGGACATCGAACACCTTCGGATGCGTTCCCCGCCAGAAGAAAAGAAGAGATGAACGGGGATAAGGTCATGCTGAAGAAACTGCTTGCAACGGCTGTCGTCGCGGCGACGGCGTTTGTTCTTTCCGAGCCTGTTCAGGCGGCTGGCCCAGGTGGCCTGGCCCGCAATCTGCGGAACAATCCGACGGTCAGCTTCATCGTTGCGGGACGCCCGACGTTGGCTCCCTTCGCACATGTCAAGTTCTGCATGGAGAACCCCGGAGAATGCCGCGCGTCGGCCGGCGTGTCGACCATCGCTCTTACCGACCATCGCGAGAAGCAGTTGCGTCGTGTGAACGCATCGATCAACGCTTCTATCCGGCCGGTGAACGACAATGGCTTCGATGAATTTGGCGATGTGTGGAAGATCGCCGTCAACAGCGGTGATTGCGAGGATTTCGCCCTGACAAAGCGAAAGCGCCTGATTGCCATGGGCTGGTCGCCCCGGGCGTTGCGCATCGCGGTGGCGCGGACCGGATCTGGTGAGGGACATGCGGTGCTGGTCGTCAAGACAAGCGAGGGCGATCTCGTTCTCGACAATCGCACCAATGCCATCAAGCCCTGGAAGAAAACCGATCTTCGCTGGATCAAGATACAGTCCGGCGACAATCCCCGCCTCTGGATGGCCATGTAAAAGCCCAGCGGTATCTTGCTTGCCCCCGTTCGGATGGATAAACCTCCGCGGGGGCACAGGCATGCCTGCCAGACGGTCGATCCCGGCCTTGTTCGGCGGCAGCTTTGTTGAAAAGCCCGTCAGACAGTGGAGTGGCGGGTGCAATCAGTTCTCAGATGGTGCTTTGTCGCGATACCATTGCTTGCCCTTCTTCCAAGGGGCGCGGTGTCGATCGAGGCGCAGGCTGTTTTTGCCGGTTTCACCGCTCTCTTGAGCCTGGTGGTGATCGGTTTCGCCCAGCGACCGCTCTATGTGATGGCGACACTCCGAAATACCGTCGCTCTTTTCCTATTTCTAGCGCTCCTCATCGGCTTTCAGGCTTACCTTCCCTTTCCCGGTGCATTTGCAGACGCCGCGTGGGCGGCTGCCAACAGCGTCACCGGTGGCGAAGGCGCGGTCATTTCCGTCGCTCCGGCAGATACGATCGCCAGCCTCTTGCAGATATCGGCTCCTTTTTTGCTTTTCTGTAACGGTTTGTTGATTTTTCGGACCGATGACGACGCTGTCTGGGCAGTTGGAACGCTCGCGCGCGCCGGCGGTGTCCTGGCAGCGCTGGCGCTGCTGCAGTACATGTCGTTCGCCGACACACTCCTGCTGTGGCAGAAACGGTTCTACCTCGATAGCTTCACCAGTACCTTCGTCAACCGCAATACTGCTGCGACCTTTCTGGGGTTGGTCATCCTGGTGCTCGCAGGTCTCATCGTCGATGCGGTGCTGCGGCGGCGCCATCGCCTGGCACTGGCGCTGATCATGGGGCAAAGGCTTGCTTCACCGGAGCGCCGCAAGGCCTGGAAACTGCTGTTCGACGTCATCCTGCTCGGTCTCAGTACCGTCGGCTTGCTGCTGACGGTCTCGCGGGCGGGTACGTTGAGCGTCTTTCTCGCTCTGGTCCTGCTTCTCGTGCTTGCAGCCGCGGATCGCGAGGCAGGTGGTGAGGGACTGGGGGTGGGAAGGTTGCCGCAGAGGCGAGCGATACGATTTCTGCGCATCGCCGGGATCGTCCTCGGGACAACAGTCGTGCTCGTGGCATTTGCCGGTCAGGTTCTCTTGCGGGCGGATGTGGGCGGACTCTCCGATCCGCGGTTCTGTATCTATCCTTCTATTTTGACCGCGATCGGTCAGAATTGGCTTTCGGGCACCGGGTTTGGTGCCTTCCTCCAGTCTTTCGCGGCGTTTCGTCCACCGGAATGCGGGCTCTATGGCGTGTGGGACCGCGCTCACAGCGTGTATCTTGAGGCGATGCTAGGGCTGGGCGTTGCTGCTGTCCCCGTTCTGGCGACCGGATTGGTGCTTCTGTCGCGGATTCTGGTGTCGGGTTTGAGAGCCCGTCGACGGCTTCGAATTTATCCGGTGATCGGAATTGCCATTCTGGCGATGACGATGGTGCACTCCGTGCTCGACTTTTCCCTGCAGTTGCCGGGAATGGCGCTTTTCTTTTCGGCCGCTATGGCTCCAATCGTGACGATCTGTCTGGCGCGGCAGATTTCGCACAATAAAGCTTAGTCCTGCACTTAAATTGGGCAAGTGCATTTCAATACATCAAGATGTTGCAAATCTTAATAAATTTATGACGATGCAGGATGTTGCGCTGCGGCAACAAGTGCTGCTAGATTGTTTTTCAGGGCGTTGTTTAGGTCTCCCGGAGGCTGGCCGCTGATCGGATCGCGTGTCATAGAATTTGTGAAAATTAGACTTTTATATCGGGCGGAAATATGTTGGTAAGCAAAGCGCACTTTTCCGTGGCTATCCTCGCGGCTGCACTCAGCGGCTGCACAGCGCTTCCCGCATCCGGCCCGGCGCCTCGTGCGATTGAGGGGCAGGCGGCTGTGAAGCTGTCGTCCGAGGGGAAGAAGGTCGGTATCGACTACGTTCTCATCGATATAAACAAGAGTATACTCAGCCACTTCAAGTCTGATGTCGCTACTTCGCTTCAGGGCGGTTTTGGCGGTGGAAGGGGTGGTCCTCCCGGTATTCCGCTTGGGACCGGAGATACGGTCGAAGTGTCGATTTTCGAGGCGCAGGCGGGCGGTCTTTTCATTCCTGCGGATGCGGGTAGCCGTCCTGGAAACTACATAACGCTGCCACCTCAGCAGATCGACAGTAGCGGTAATATCTCCGTGCCATACGCCGGTCGCATCGCCGCCGCCGGGCGTCCCAAGGAGCAGGTAGAACAGGAGATCGAGGATCTGCTGGCAAATCGAGCCATTGAACCGCAGGTCGTCATTACGGTTTCTTCGAGCCGTTCCAGCCAGGTCGCCGTTCTGGGTGATGTCAATAGCCCGCAAAAAGTGACCGTGACCTCTGCCGGGGAACGTGTTCTTGATGTGATCTCCACGGCGGGTGGTCTTTCGTCTCCGGGAGTGGAAACGAACATCACGTTGCACCGCCGCGGACGGACGGCAACGATTTCCTACGAAAAGCTTTCGAAGACGCCGGCAGAGAATATTTTCGTGGCGCCTGGCGATACCATCTTCGTCGACCGCGAGCGCCGCACATACCTTGCATTCGGTGCCTCGGGCACCAATGGGCGGTATGATTTCGAGGAATCGTCGCTCACGCTGGCAGATGCGTTGGCGAAGGCAGGCGGTCTGCTCGACAGTCGGGCCGACCCCGCACAGGTTGCCCTTTATCGTTCGGTTGACCGCAAGACGCTCCAGGCACTTGGCATAGACACTTCGGCGTTCGAGGGAGACAGCATTCCGGTTATCTTCCGCGCCAATCTGCGAGACCCGTCTGCCTTCTTTGCGGCCCAGCAGTTTGCGATGCAGGATAAGGACATCCTGTATATCTCGAACTCGGACTCGGTTGAGCTGACAAAGTTCTTGAGTATCGTGAACAGCGTCTCCTCGACAGTTTCGGGTGTAAGCTCCGATGCTGTGACCACTCGCGATGCGGTACGCGAGCTGACGGATTAATGGTTTGGTTTCGGCCCGGCAACTTGTCGCCGGGTCTCTCAAATTGCGGGACGCGGTACAAAGGTCTGCCCGCGGACATCCTTGTTGAAGAGAGGTCTACAATGTCCATTCACAAGACTGTACGGAACGCCGGCGCAGCCCTGTTGCTGGCTACGATTTCTTCGTCCTTTACCGCGACGTTTGCTTTCGCGCAGGCTGGTGGTGCGTGTTTCCAGGGGCCGGCGAGAATGAACGATGAAGCCATCTCGGCATTTACGGGCAATCCCGCTGCGCTGCTTTCGGATAATCCGACGGGCGGCCTGCGGATGTCGAGCGAGGTGCGCGCGCTGGTCGGCTCGAGCGAGGCCACACTTGACCTGCTGTTGAGCACGGTTCCCCAAGCCAACGCCGATCAAAAAGCGGCGATGGGTACCGGCTTGGCCCGCGCGGCAAGAGCTTGTGCCCCTGTAAATCCGGAATATGCCGGTCTGATTCAGCAGAAGGTAGCGGAGCTGAACTCGCCGGAGTTGTTGACGGCATTCCTGGCGGCGAGCAACGAGGTCCAGACGGCTGCGTTGGGCGCAATCGGCGCAGTCGGCGGCGGTGGTGACATCGGCGGTGGTGGCGGCGGAGGAGGCGGTCTTGGTTCCGCCGGAATCGGCGGCGACACTACCGTCGGGCAGTCCGGCGCGCCCGGTTTTGTCGCTAGCGGCGGTGGCTTCTCCTCCGGAAACGACGGAACCAGCGTGAGCCCGACGAACTGATCGTCGTCGTCATGCTCTGATTTAACACTTATAGTCGCGAGGTACCGGTTTGCTGTCTCCGGATAACATGTTCTCAAGGGGTGGGGGCAACGGTACGGGGGATGACAATATCGATTTCAAGATTGATTTCGACCGCCTGATGGCGGTCGTGAGACGGCAGTGGCGTGTGGTTGCCGCCGCTACCGCATTTTTCGTCGTGCTTGCTGTGATTTACGTGGCGACAGCAGTGCCTCGGTACACCGCTCTCACAACCGTTCTGATCGACCGTAGCCAGAGCGAGATCGTCAACCAGTTGGCAGCCATCGGCTCTGCCATCGATGACGAACCTACCGTACTCAGCCAGCTCGAATTGTTGAAGTCGGAAACGATCGCCGCGTCCGTGGTGGAAAAGCGGAAGCTCTTTGAAGACAAGCTGTTCATGAACCAGACCGCGTCGCCGCTCGGCCGGATGATCGATGGCATCAAGTTCGTCGCCAACCCGCTCAACTGGTTCAGCAGCGAAGACGTCAAGACTGCCGACGAGGTCGAGGCCGAACGGCTTGCCGCCATCAAACTGATCACCGGCAACACCGAAGTTCGCCGCGTCGGTAAAACCTACGTACTGGAAATTCGCTACACGTCTACGGACCCGGATTTGTCCGCTCGCGTCGCCAACGGCATTGCCGAGGCCTACCTGCTCGACAAGCTGAACTCCAAGTACGATGCGACGCGTCGCGCCAGCGACTGGTTGCTCGAGCGCATCGACGAGTTGAAGCAGAAGGCTCTCGAATCAGATCTGGCGGTCCAGCGTTTCAGGACGGAAAATGGTCTTGTGGCGGCGGGAGACACGCTGATCAGTGACCAGCAGCTGTCCGAACTGAACAGCCAACTGATCGTGGCGCGCGCCGAGACGGCGCGAACCAGGGCTCGTTATGACCGGATCCAGGAGATCATCAGTTCGGGCAAGACCGACGCGATCGTCAATGACGTGCTGGACAGTTCGATCTCGAACGAACTGCGGCGGAAATACCTGGATGCTTCCAAGCTAGAGGCAGATATCTCTCGGCGACTTGGTCCCAATCACGTCCAGGCGGTACGCTTGCGGAGCGAAATGAAGGAGTTCGAACGGCTGATGTTCGAGGAGCTCGGTCGTATCGCGGAGAGCTACCAGAGCGATATGAACGTCGCTGAAGCGAGGGAGAAGGCGCTGCAGGAAAGCGTGGACGCGGCGCAAGGCGTGACCGCGCTTGCCGGCGAAACCCAGGTGCAACTGCGCGAGCTACAGCGGACGGCAGATACCTACAAAAACCTTTATCAGACCTTCCTCCAGCGTTACCAGGAGGCGATCCAGCAGCAGTCCTTCCCCGTGACGGAAGCGCGTGTGATCAGCAGCGCTGTCGCCCCCAAGGGACCGAGCGAGCCGAACAAGAAGCTCGTTCTGGCCTTCTCGATCTTTCTTGGTGGACTGGTCGGTGCCGGGATCGGTGCATTTAGGGAGTTTCGAGACCGTTTCTTCCGGACCGGTGACCAGGTGCGACGCGAACTCGGTGTCGAATTCCTGGGGACCGCGCCGCTTGCGCAGTCGATGGAAGCAAGAACGGCCGACAATCTGCAGGATCACCCGCGTCACATCCGGCACGTCAATTCGGTGACGAGCTACGTGTTGGAACATCCCCTTTCGATGTTCGCCGAAACCTTGCGCAGTGCCAAGATCGCCGTCGATCTGTCCGGCCCGAGCCAGAGCGAGACCGCGAAGGTGATCGGCGTCGTGTCGAGCCTGCCTGGCGAAGGCAAGTCCACGGTTGCTATCAATTTCGCCGAGCTTCTTGCGATGCAGGGCTCCCGGGTCCTGTTGATCGACGCCGACCTGCGCAATCCCGGGTCGACCCGCGCGATCGGGCGTCACGCGGAGGCGGGACTTCTCGAGGCGCTGATCGAGAAGCGGCCGATCAAGGACATGCTGATGTTCGACCTCAAGACGAAGATGGGCTTTTTGCCGTCGGTCGTGACGCGCCGCGTGCCGCATTCGTCGGAACTGCTCTCCTCTCCAGCCATGAAAACCGTTCTGGAGACGGCGAAAAGTACGTTCGACTATGTCGTGATTGACCTTCCGCCGCTGGCGCCGGTCGTCGATGCACGCGCAATCGCCTCGCGGATCGACAGTTTCCTCTATGTGATCGAATGGGGACGCACTTCTCGGAAGATGGTCAAGACGTGTCTGGAAAACGACTCCGAAATCTTCCGCCGTTGCGCCGGCGTGATCCTTAACAAGGTCGACGAGAAGAAGATGGATCTCTACCGGGACTACGGTTCGAGCGAATACTACTACTCTCGCTATTCATCCTATTACCGCGATGCGTCGTGACGGTGTCGTCGGATCTCGCCTGGCTCTCGTGGCGCTCGCCGTTGCAGCGGCCGCAACCATAGGCCTTGCCGCCCGGGAACTGGCGGCATCAGTGCGCTTCGCGTCGATTTCCTATCTTTCCGATCGGCTGCAGGATGGAGCACAGCTTGATGCGGCCGTGCTCTCGCGTTATGCGCGGGAGGCGATGGCGGTTTCGAACGACGGCGTCTGCCGAAGCGACATTGTCGGTGACGGTCTGCGGGTGATCCTCGCCGATCTCGACCGGCAGAATTCCTTTGCTCGCTATGATGCATGGGCGGCCGCCATGGAGAACGCGGACCGTTACATCAAACATGCGATCGGCTGCTCGCCCAGCGATGGAAACCTCTGGCTGCGTCTGGCGATGGTTCGTTGGGCCATCGCCGAGCAGCCGCCTCTACTGTCGTTTCTGTTGCAGCAGTCGGTCCGCTATGCGCCGGCGAATGGTGAAGTCGTGAAGGCACGCTTCATTGTCTGGAGAAAGGCGAGCGAACAAACCCTGGATCTGGCTGCGGATGCATTGAACGCGGATCTGCGGACGCTTTTGCTCTACGCTCCAGCATGGGAGGCAGCGCGAACACTGAAAGATCCCGGTGACCTGCTGCGCGTGCGTGCCCTTGCCGTGTTCGAGGAATTGCCTGAAGAGCGAAAGAAAGTCCTGAAGGCCTCGGGCTTCAAACTCTAGGCCAGACGGTTTGCATCAGTCACGGTCGATGGACGGAAGTCATACCTGGCTTGCATGCCTTCATGCGGGCGAGCGTGACGATGAAGCCGATGAAAAAGTACACCAGCTCCGACTGATGCAGCGGATTGAGCAGCGATAGTGCCGCTATTGGCGCCAAAGCGAGAACGGCTGAATTTCCAACGCCGACGAAAATCATCAGCCAGAGGGCGATGCCTGCGAAGCCGGCAACGATCATCAGATCGAGCGGCACGGAGAAGACGGAGTTCGTACCCTCTCCCAGACCGCGGATTTCAAGCGAGTTGCTGCCGAAATAGGCTTCCACGAACCCGAGCCCGTAACCCACCGGGTTCTTCTCGATCAGTTCGATGCTCGCCTGGAACGCGAGACCGCGTTCCTCCTCGAGTTTCACGTTCAGCTTCTCCTCGCTGAATTCATCCGAAAACACGGAGAGATAAAATACGGCTCCCACGGCCATGGGCACGAGCTTCATCCATAGCGGCAGGCGCGACTGGAACAGGAAGATGATGCCGGCCGCGACGAAAGTCGTTTTCGACCCGGAGAGCAGCATCACGAGCCCGTTCAGGAGAAAGAACCAGGCAAATTTCCATCGCGACTCGTCCTTCAAAAGAAGGATGTAGGAAAAGAGCAGGAAGTAGACGGCGAGCCAGTTGCGCTCCCGGAAAGTGCCGTGGAGAGCCCCCTGGCCGAAGTTGATTTCCTGGTAAATGACGGGCAGCGACAGTGCCTGGGTGAGATACTGGAAGAGAAGGAAGCTGAACAGAAAGACGTATCCCAGCGGAATCAGCCTGTTTTCAAACCGCCATCCGAGCCAGCGGCCCACTAGGTAGAAACCGGGATAGAAGAAGGCGAACTTGCTGAGCTGCTCCACACTCTTGACCCGCGGATAGTCCTGCAAGAACGTCAGGATGACCGTTACGCCGAGAAACAGTGCGAAAACGAGCGCTTCCGCCGTGGAGAACCGCACTGATCGGTAAAGCAGCATGAAGCCAAGCGTGGCCAGCATCCAGAGGTGTCCCGGCTGGGCGATCGATACCTGAACTACCTGGAAGGGCAGGGCGAGAAGTCCCGCGCACAAAAGGAAGGCCGGAATATCCCAGACCGTTCGGGCGGGCGCTTTTGTCTCCACCGTATCGGGGCGACCGGACATGCGCGACGGGAGGTCGTTGTAGTAGTAGGTCAACCGCAGTTTCCTTCCACCGAGGCAGCCGGAACCTCACCTGCGGGCTCGGGAAGCGCGACGATCCGGTCGACCAGGATACGTGACCCCTCCGGCCCGCCCAGCGGTTGGACGTAGATGCTGAAAGAATGGTCCGATGTGTGGGAAAATGGACCGCCCGGTACCTGAAACCATCGATATGATGCCGTCATGCCGGTCCCGTTCCTGATCGTCGTGAAGCAGTTCATCGGTGGCGCGGCACCCAGTCTTGCAACTCTTTCACCATCGGTCGCGCCTTCGGTCCGAAGGGCAGCATAAAGCCACCATGTCCCGGTTTTTGGCAGTTTGTCAAACTTCAGCTGCGTGTTCCAACCTGTCGAGCTGCGGTCAAGGGCGATGGCGGCGCCGTCGGAGGCGAGCCGGTCCGCTACGATCGGGCTCTTGCTTCCGGCGAAGCGCTGGAAAGAGATGTCCTGAATATCCTTCCATGCCGTCGCGCCAGCGGCGATGTCCGGCTTCGGGGCCGCACTTCGCTCAATATCGAGGATGTCCTCCAAGGCGGCGATGCCGTCGCCCTGTATGTACTGTGTCACGCCGCTTTCGGTGATGGCGCGTCGAAACCGTTCACGACGCTGCTCGAGCGTCGATATGACATCGAAACCGATCTCGTTGCGGAGCGCGGAATATTCCGCACGACGCAGCAGAATGACGTAGTCGACTGGCATGCGCGCCTCACGGACGCGCGCTTCGAACGGCGTGCCGCGAACGGCTGCCTCCGCCGTGTTGAATATCGCCTCGGCGCGCCGCACGAACTCGGCGTCGAACATGGCCATGTCGACGGTCGTCTTTTCCGCAAGAACGTCGTCGGTGCGGGCGATCTTGTCGTGGTAGAAGCGGATGTACTCCATGACCGCCGAGCCGCCCGGCCCGTAATAGAGGTCGCAGAACTCGCGCACCAACGTCTCGACGTCCTGGTTCGGGTTCCAGAGAAGCCGGGAAATCAGCCAGGCCCGGGGTGCCGCGAACTCGGCCCCTGGGGTGTTGAAGCTGCCTTCCCCCATATAGCCCTGCACGTTGCCGAGGGACGCGAGCCAGCGGATCGAGCGGCCGATGGGAAAAATGTTTGGTGTCGGCTGGATGAAGCCGGCGAAGTTCGTGATGTGGTCCCAGACGAGTACGTTTTTCGCGATCGCATTCCAGCCGGCGATATCGCGGCCTAGGGCCTCGTTCGCCGGACCGTTCAGCGCGTCCCGGTAATTGACGTGGATCGTCATCGGATAGACCAGGATATGGTCCGGAACGGTCATGCCTTCCGGCGGCGTGAAGCTCCAGTGATAGGCGTTGAAGGCGAGGCGGGCGCCGGGGAGTTCGGCGCGAACCTTCGCCGCCACGTCGATCATCATGTCGAGCCGTGGCGCGGACGGGTGGCCGCCGTGGCGGGCGGCGAAGGCGGCGCTTTCCGCATCCATGTCCCAGCCCCAGTCCATGTCGTGGATGGAAAACCAGATGCTCCGATAGTCCGGCAGGGCGCGCAGGCGTTCGGCGACGACGCGCGCCATCTCCGCACGCATCTCGCCGTTCATCATCGCCAGCTGTCCGCCGGCGTACCAGTCCGGATGGGCGGTCTGGTAAGTGGCAGGTGGCAGAAGTTCGTAGAAGTTGGCGATGATCCCCTGGCTCGCCCAGCTGCGGTTCCAGCTGTCGATTGCTGGCGGCGAGGGCTGGAAGGACGGACCGTGCGACTCGCCGTTCATCAGGTTGCGCTGGCGCCAGGCCTTGTCCTGCGCCTCGATGCTCAGCACCTCGCGGAAGGTAAAGCGCGGCACTTGCCGCTCACGCTGGACGCCAAGCGAGATGTCCGGCTTTCGCGGCCAGTGGGTCACATCGGGTGCAAGCCAGCGGATGCCAAGCCGGCGGTCGAGAAACCAGTTGACCCCGTACATGGTGCCGCGCGGGGTTCGACCGGCGATTGCGATATGCGGGCCAAACGAGCGGATCAGGAAGCCGTCTTCGCCGAGGTTTGCGAAGTCCGCATCGGTGAAGGCGCGCTGCGAAAGCGCATTGCTGCGGCCGACGATGAGCAGCGGCTCCCGCGCCACGGCCTCGTCTGTGGACAGGTGGGCCGGCGCGGTGGCGCCTGCGACACGGGCCGAGAAATCGGAAAGGTCCACGGCCGCCTGCAGGGTCATGAGATCCTCCCGCGAGCCGACGTGAACGCGCATGGCCATGGCGCCGCCGGCGGCCAGCCGGTGGCGGCCGTCGGACGGGGCGGCACGGGTGATCTGGCTCTGCAGCAGCGTGTCGTTTTCCGGTGTGCCTGCTGGGCGTGGAAGTCGCTCAGCGGCCAGCGCGAGCCGGACGGCCTCGGCGGACGAGGTGGCCGGCGCGTCCGTCGGCCTAACGGAAACGCCGGTGAAGGCGGCCGCACCGGGTGAGCAAGGCGCCTTGCGCAGATAGAGGATCATCTGGTCGGAGTTGGCGGGCGCGGTAAAGACGACGTCACGGGTTCGCCACTCGGCCGGTCCGCCGCCGGCAACGAGCGCAGCCCGCTCGGTTCGCGGAGCGGGAGCGGCGGCGCAGTTGCCGTCACTGCGGCCGTCGAGGGTCACCACGGAAGGGCCGCGCCAGTCCGCCGACACGCCAGATCCGCGGAAGCTCATCTGCACGTAGATGGTGCCGGGGTCTGTCGCTTCGCCACGGATGTCCATCGACAGACGATAGTTGCGGCCGCCCGTCACCGCTATTCGTTCCTGAACCATCATGCCGGCGGGAACGAGGGCGGCGTTGCGGCCATCGACCTCCTGCACCCTGACCGAAGATCCCTGCCGCCACCACGGCGAAAGACCGCCCGAAAAGCTGCCATTGGCGACGAGATTTCCCTGATCCTGGGCGATCGCCGTGAACGGGAGAAACGTCAGCGCTGCGGAGATGCAGGCGGCGGCGAGTCGCGAAAAGGGCTTCATCATCAACTCCTTGGGAGGGGTGAGGGTAGATGGTGAGTACGCTGACTGAACGGGCAGAGTGCAGTGCAATAAAGGCGGTGGCTGGGCAGGCGAAATCTTTTTTCGGTTGATCGACAATTTTTCCGAGGCTCGCGTCCCCCCTTTTCCGAGCGCCCCTAGACTTGTCTGCCAACCAAAGGAGACAGCCATGCTTTCACTTTCGCTCGATATCACCAGCCACCTTTCTTCTCCTTCGCTCACCATCGCCATCGCGTCCGGCGGCGGCTATGCCGGATCGCTTTATCGGGCGAGCCGGCCCGGCGGCCAATGGCATGCCGACGGCGTGCCGGTCGCCGGCGCGTCCGGGCCCGAATGGACCATGACCATGGCACTTGAAGGAGCGGCCATCACCTACCGGCTCGGGCCGCAGACCAGCAATACGATCAAGATGTGGATGCCGACGGACCTGCCGGCGAGCTACCGCCTCAATGGAGGATGGTGGGACCCGAAGCGCGGCATCACGACGTCGAGCGGCCGGGTGAGCGCCATCGCCGACCAGTTCGGCGTGCGGCCGATGGTGCAGGCCACGGTGGCCAACCAGCCCGACTACACACCGGCCGCCTCGGATGGCGGACCGGCGATCGTCTGGCCGGAAACGGCGAACACCCGCTTTCTCGCGCCTGCGGCGCCCTTCGCACCCGCCTACTGGATCTTCGTGATGCGCTATCGCAACGGCACCGTCGCCACTTTCCCGAGCGAAGCCGCGGTGCCGGATGGCGATTATCCGGCGATCATCTCCAGCGGCGCCTCGCCGAACCGAGTCATGGGCGAACGCGGCACCGCCAACCTCTTCCAGACCTCGGTCTGGACCGGCACCGCCCGCAAGAACGCCGCGCCCACACCCTCGGCGACGCTGCTGCCGCTGCCCAAGAGCCTGGTGGAACTGCAGGGGGTCCCGGTGTCTGCACTTTGGTCGCTGGGACGCGGGGCGGGAGCGGTGCAGGATGACCCCGCAGCTGTTCGTGGTTGGCGGGGCACATTTTACGACTGCCTAGCTCTTGGCCAGGTTCCGACCGATAGCATGAGAGACTTTATCGTCGGCTGCTTAGCGTGGAGGAACGGCCTCCAATCCAGCTTGCCCAATGGCCACACTTTTCGCCATGTCGCGACTATGCTGAGGTGACAATAGGATGAAAACGCACGAGCCGTCTGGTCAAAGCGCTTTAAACGCGTTATCGCTTTCCCCAGCTCAAAGTAAATATAACGGGATCCTTGCTATGACTATTCAGTATGATGCTGATTCTGAAAAGCATTTTTTGGTGATGGACTCCCTAAAAGCACAGCATCGTGTTATTGATGATATTCTCGGTGATGGAACTAAGGTTGCGCTGATAGACTATCCGGCGTATTTCAACACGGGAGACCTTCTGATAAATCAGGGAACAGAAGAGTTTTTTAAAAAAAGCAATTCGTTTCTTTACTCTCGATACTCAATAGGGGATCTGGGTAAATACGATCCGGCTTCTGATGTATTTGTTGTTGGTCGACATATAAATCAGCTTGATGAAGACGTTGCCAAAGGTGCTGTCTTGGCGCTTCACGGCGGTGGAAGTTTTGGAGATCTATGGTCTCACCATCATAAACTCCGCGAAGCTTTGCTTGAGCGTTACAAGGGAGTTAAGACGGTCGTATTTCCACAGTCGGTTCAGTTTGCTGATCCTCGCAAGTACGAGGCCTCTGCCAAACTTTTCTCCGATCATGGAAATGTCGCCTTGTTCGTTCGCGACGAGCCTTCGATGGAGTTCGTTAAGGCTAGCGGAATTCCCGGCCAATTGCTTCCAGATATGGCTCATCATCTTTGGCGTTCATCTAACGCATTCCCGAGTACTCTCTCGAAGGACGGCAAGCTTCTACGGCAGGTCCGGAATGACAAGGAAGGCGCTGAGCGCGTTGCTGAGGGCGATACGTTCGATTGGGACGACACAATATCGGGTGTCGATCGTGCATTTCATCTCGCTTTCTCCGCTTTCCGTCGTGTAAATCCTGTCCCGCGTCTCATCCCGAGTTCAAGCGTCTGGTATTTTGAGCGCGACCGACTGGTTGAGAAAGGCATCAACCATTTTCAAAAATATGGGCGATTGGAAACTGATCGGCTTCATGGCCTGATTCTAGCCGCGCTACTCTCAATGCCCGTGTATTTCGATGATCGAAATAACAAGTATCGAAAACTCCATCGATACTATTCGAAATGGCTTTCCGATTCGCCGTTGATTACTTCCGCCTGATATCTTCGGAGGAAGCATGACATCCAGATTGATGCGTGGACTTTCGGCCAACGTTGCCGGAGGTTTGGTGCCTATGGCCGTGACACTGGTTGTCACGCCATTCTATCTTCATCTGATCGGTCTTGAGCGCTTTGGCGTGTTGTCGCTCGTGTGGCTGTTGCTTGGATATCTCGGTATCTTCGATCTCGGTTTTGGGCGTACCGTCGCAAGTGCGGTTGCCCGCGACTCCGACGAACGGCGTCGCTCGGAGTTTCTGTGGACCGGCCTTGTTTTGAGCGGCCTTGGTGGAGCCGCTGGAGCTCTAATCGCATACGGCATCAGTCGGTTCTTTTTCGATCAGATTTTCTCGGTCAGTTCTGAACTGAGCGGTGAGATCGCAGCTGCGCTGCTGACGTTGATGGCCATCTTGCCTTTGGTGACCATATCCTCCGTCCTTACCGGCTACCTGCAGGGACGTGAGCAGTTCGGAAAGTTAAACCTAGCGCAATCGGCGGGCACCATCCTCTTCCAAACTGCTCCCTTGTTGGTGGGCTGGATGGTTTCGGTGGAACTGCCTTGGCTGGCGGTAGGTGCTCTTCTCGGTCGTCTGGGAGGTGTTTTTCTCCTTTTAGCGTATTGCATGTTGTCCTCTTCCGAGGCTCGAACGCCGCGTTTCAGCGCTCAGGATGTGCGGCCGATGCTAAGCTTCGGTGGCTGGACGATGGCGTCCGGGGTTATCAATCAGCTTATGTTGACGATGGACAGATTCGTTATTGGTGCGGTGTCTTCCGTCAACGCGGTGGCAATCTATAGCTTGCCGTACAACGTTATAATCCGCGCGACCCTGATCCCTTACAGCTGGTTCTCCGTTCTGTTTCCTCGCTTTGCCGCTGCCAAAGACGATGACGAGGCCAGGGGAATTCTTGTCTTCGGCAGCCGGGTACTGTTGCTTGCGATCACGCCGATAACCGTCGGCGGTCTCGTCATTCTCAAGCCGTTCCTCGACCTCTGGGTCGGAAGAGAGATTTCCGAACAGGCGGTTCCGGCTGGAACACTTCTGATGGCCGGTTTCTGGTTCTACGCGATGACGTTCATGCCGCTTGCGTTGTTTCAAGCAAGAGGTCGCGCCAGCGTTCCCGCCCGCGCCTATGCCGTCGAATTCGTCCTCTTCGTGCCTTTGCTTTATGTCGCGGTCGATCAGGCAGGGGTTGTCGGCGCTGCCGCAGCCTGGGTTTTTCGCGCCCTACTTGACGGTGCTTTGCTCTACTGGGCTGCAGGGAAAGGTGCGCTCTACTGGAAAAACCTTGCCTTGGCTTTGCCCGCTCTTTTGCCGGTCTCCGTCTTTGAGCTGTTTTTCCGGGAGATCGAATTTTACATGCCGCTGAAGCTTCTGTGCCTTGTCTGGACCGGTGTCTATGTGCTGCTTCTTCTCAACAAGGATGAGCGGACAATGATAATTCAGGCCATTCGCTCCAGAAGTCTTTCAAAAAGCTGAAACATATTAAAATTAATATTTCTTCTTATGTTGCATCGCAAAAGAATTTTCTTGCGGCGCCGAAAGGGGTTGATAAACTGCTAACGTGTCGAGTTCTGATGGAGCCATTGGTGGATAAACCATCGACGGCAGGGTGTTGATTGAATATATCGCTTGTAACTTCTACGATGAACAGGTCCCGGCAGATCCGGGAGCTTCTGGAATCGCTGGAAATACAGTCCGTTCAGGCGTCGCAGATCATCATTGTCGATCAGAGTGCTGACGATGACACGGAAACGGCGGTGAAGGCGTTCGAGGGGCGTCTCTCTGTGCTTTACCTCCGCGATCCCCGCAAAGGGCTGTCCCGGGGGCGTAATCTCGGGCTTGCGCACATCACGGGCGAGATCGTCGCCTTTCCTGACGATGACTGCATCTATCCCCCCGATACGCTGGAGCGCGTGCGCGCGGCGTTCGAGGGCGATCCCGATCTCGGTGTTTATACCGGCATGAGCATCACGCCGGCCGGCGTGCCTTCACAGGGACGCTGGGGGACGGAGCCGCATGTCATCGACCGGTTCAACATCTGGACCAGTCAGACCTCCTACACCACCTTCTATCGCGCGAGCACGCTCCGTGCCGCTGGTCTCTTCAACGAAGATCTCGGTGTCGGCTCCGGCACCATCTGGGGTGCGGGTGAAGAGACCGAACTGCTTTTGAGGGCGCTGCGCAAGGGCGCCAAAGGTCTTTATGATCCGGCGCTGCGGATCATGCATCCCGAGCCGCTGGCGGTCTTCGATCAGGCGGCCTTCGATCGGGGCCGCCGCTACAATCGCGGCTTTGGCCGTGTCATGCGCATGGAAGGTTACCCCATCTGGTTCGTTGCCTATATGGCCGGACGCCCTCTGGTCGGCGCTGCTGCGTCGCTTGCCAAGGGGCATGTCGGGCAGGCGCGTTACCGGGCGAGCGCGTTTCGCGAGCGCCTGCGGGGGTGGGCCGACAGACTGAATTGACCGTTTCTGGCGTTTTGCCGCTGAAGGGGAAGGTAGGTCTTGCGATGAACGCAAAGTCGGGTTCTCTGCTTCTCAGGGACGGCATGGCGACGCCAATGCTGTCGGGGATTTTCATTCCTGCCCGCGACGGGTTCGATCATTCGATCAACGCCTTGCGCGCGCTGGCGGTGACGATCGTCGTCCTTTTCCACTTTCAGGTTGCCGGCTTCGATTTCGGCTTTATCGGTGTCGACGTCTTCTTCGTCATCTCGGGCTACCTGATGACGACGATCATATTCTCCGGTCTTAACCGGCGGAGCTTTACGCTCTGGAGCTTCTACAGGGCCCGCTTCACCCGCATCTATCCGGCGTTGGCCACCCTCTGCGCCGTCGTTCTCGTTGGCGGCTATTTTCTCATCCCGCCGTTCGATTACGAGCGCATCGGCAACCAGATCTTCGCCGCAGCGCTGTTCTACTCAAATGTCGTGTTCTGGCAGCAGGAGGGCTATTTCAACACCGGCTCCGAATACAAGATGCTGCTCCACACTTGGTCGCTATCGGTCGAGTGGCAGTTCTACATGATCTATCCGATCGCGCTGCTGGTGGTCGAAAAGGTGGCTCTCCTCCGCCGGATCCGGACGCCGCTGCTCTGGGCGGGTTTCCTGCTGTCGCTGGGGCTCTGCATCTACGCATCAGGTTGGAAGCCGTCCGCTGCCTTCTTCCTCCTGCCGACGCGCGCCTGGGAGATGCTGCTCGGCGGCCTTCTCGCCGTGCATCGCGAGACGATCCTGCGTAATGCCTTTCTGGCGAAAGCAGCGCTCTACGGCGGGCTTGCGCTACTGCTTTCGATGGTGGTGCTCCATGATGGTGCGTGGCCGAACGCCTACGCGCTTTTGCCGACGCTCGGCGCCGCGCTGGTGATCGGCTCCGGTCATGTCAGCGGCGTCGCTGGCCGTTTCGTGCCTATCCACTATCTCGGACTGTGGTCCTACTCCATCTATCTGTGGCACTGGCCGGTCGCGGTGATGATGCGGTTCGGCGAGGTGATCCAGGATCCACGATGGATCGTCGTGGGTCTGGGTCTGTCCGTGCTTCTCGGATTTTTGTCGTACACGCTCGTCGAAGTGCCGGCGCAGAACTTCTTCCGCCGGGGCGGGGGTGTTTCCAAGACGGCATTGGCTGCCGTTCTCATCGGAATCCCAATCCTCTCAGGAGTTGCCGTCAGTCGTAGCGGCGGCATGCCGGCGAGGGTTTCGCCTGAAATTGTGCTTGCTGACGGGGCCGCAGCAGAGATGAATCCATCTCGCTCGAATTGCCTTTCCGATAGCTCGGATGGGCGGGCTCTGGCTGACTGCGTTCTGGGCACAGGACCCGTTAAAGCCTTCCTTATGGGGGACAGCCACGCCGATGCGGTCGCGACCGGACTGGTTGAGGCGCTCGCGGGGCATGGATCGGTTCGCGTGTTCGCCCTTTCCGGATGCCCCTCCATGGTTGGTGTCGGAAGCTATAAAAGCGTCGAATGCGGCATCTTCAACCGGCTTGTCTTCAAGCGGTTGAAGACGGAGGATCCGTCGATCCCGCTCGTGATCGTCAACCGCGCCGACTACGGCCCGGAGACGCTGACGAACGATTTCATGGCCGCTCAGGTGGCAAGCTTCGACGAAGTGCTGCAGCCGCGGCTGGATTTCGGAACGCCGGTCGAGAATGGCCGTGGCACCTTCGCCTGCGGAGCCAGCCGTTACCGGAAAGTCTTCATGCTGCGGCCGGTTCCGGCGCCGGGAAGCTATCTGCCGCGGCATGTCGCCTATTCGCTGATGTGGACGGGCAAGGCGCCGGCCGTGCAGTTCTCTCGGACCGCATATGACTCGACGTTCCGCAAAGCCAACCGGTTGATCGACCGCCTGGCCGAGGATTGCGGCATCACCCCGATCGACAGTTTCGAAGCCTTCTGCCCGCCGGGCGGAAGTTGCGAGGCAGCACCGGGCGGCCATCCGCTGTTTTACGACGACAACCATCTCAACGAATTCGGCAACAAGCGTCTCGTCCCGGCCTTCCGGAGCGCGCTGCTCGGCAGTCCATCCTGATGTGCAGGTTCATTCTGACGGCAGGAAAGAGCAAAGGAATAATGCGTGCATTCTGGTGAAACCGATAGCAAGACCGTAACGATCTTTGCCGACCGCCGTTGGCCGGTCGAAACGGGGATCGGCAAGGTTCAGACTGAACTGGAGGCGCGGCTGCCTGCCAATATGCGGATCGTCGATATCGGCGTCGGCGGACGCATCGGCTCGCCGTTATCGCCGCTTGCGATCAGTGGTGCGCTGATGGGGCGCGGCAGCAGGGGCGTTTTCTACAGCGCAGGTTTCGTGCCACCGGTGTTCTCGCGTCTGCCGTCGGTCGTCATCGTCCACGACCTGACGCATCGCCGGTTCTATGGTGCTGCCAAGCGGGCCTACTATGATCTCGTCTACAAGCCGCTTTACCGGCGCTGCAGCGCCGTTATCTGCGTTTCGGAGTTCACGCGGCAGGAGTTTCTCGAGTGGTCGGGCATGCCGGCGGAGAAGGTGCATCTCGTCTACAATGGCTACGAATCCTGTTTCAATGAGGCAGGACCGGTCCACCAGCCGGGATATCCCTATGTTTTCTACGGTGGAAATCATCGATCCTACAAGAATCTCGACCGGCTCATAAAGGCATTCGCTGCCTCAACTTTGCCTTCCCGAGGCATCAAGCTTGTTCTGACCGGCAAGCGCAACGATGAACTTGCCACACTTGCCGATAATCTCTCCGTCGGCTCGGATGTTGTTTTTGCCGGAAGGTTGCCTTCGGAAGAGATTCCGTCATTCTACCGTGGTGCATTGGCTGTAGCCTATGTCTCACTGTTCGAAGGTTTCGGACTGCCGATCGTCGAGGCCTATGCCTGCGGTGTGCCGGTCCTGACATCGAACGTCTCAGCAATGCCGGAGGTCGCCGGGGAGGGCGCCCTACTGGTCAACCCTGAATCCGTGGAGGAGATAAAACAGGGTCTGGATCGGATCACATCCGACGAGGACCTGAGAATGCGATTGATAGCAGGCGGTCGACGAAGACGTGAGGACTTCGATTGGGATAGTTCGGCGCAGCGCCTCTGGCAACTCGTGAAGGATACGGCGGCATGAAGCAACCGTATCGTAACCTGAGGACAGAGCTATGGCCGAGAGACAAAGACTGCACGTCATTCTCGTCAACTTCCGCACGCCGGCGTTGACGATCCGAAGCGTCGGATCCCTTCGCAAGCGCGGCATTGCCGGCCCCGACAACATCACCGTAGTGGACAACCGCTCGGGTGACGATTCGGTCGAGAAAATGGCGGCGGCGATGCCGGATATCCGCATCAAGGTATCGCCTGTGAACGGCGGCTTCGGCGCGGGCGTCAATTTCGGCGCCGAAGGTATCGATGCTGACTACCTGCTTGTGCTCAATCCGGATACCTATTTCGATTCGGACACCGTGACGCCGGTGCTCGATCAGCTCGACGAAATGCATGATATCGGGCTTGCAGGCCTCGATCTTGTCAATCCTGACGGTAGCCGACAGTACGGCGCGCGTCGCTTCTATTCCATCCTCGACATCGCGATGCGGCGGCTTAAGGGCCTCGAGGGCATGATGCCGAAGCGCGTCGATCGTCACCTTATGGTGGAAGAGACGGACAAGGGTCGTCCGTTCGATGCCGAATGGGTAATGGGCACCGGCTTCATCATCCGGCGCGATCTCTTTGCGCGCCTTGGCGGCATGGAAGAGAGCTATTTCCTCTACATGGAAGATGTCGATCTCTGCGCGCGGATCTGGATGAGCGGTCGCCGAGTGGTCTATTTTCCGGGTTTTGCGCTCGTGCATGATCACCAACGACAGAGTGCTGCGAGCCCGCTGAGTTTTGCCGGCCGCGCGCATATCCGCAGCCTGTTGCTCTTCGCCCGACGCTTCTGCCTGCCGGTGTTCAAGTCGCCGGGGGTCTCTACGATCGTCCGCAGTGGACGCGGCAAGCGCTGGTCATCGCCAATCGACGCCGTCGCTTCCCAGAAGGCAATTTCTTAAACGGGTCTTGGCCTATAGATGGATGAATAGCATGCAGTTCGAAAGACTGGAGATACCTGAAGTCGTGCTCCTGACGCCGAAGAAGTTCGGCGACGCACGGGGCTATTTCATGGAGACCTTCCGAAAGAGCCTGTTCGAGGAGATGGTGGGTCCGTTCGAGTTCGTGCAGGACAACCAGTCGCTCTCGGCGGATCCTGGAACGATCCGGGGTCTGCATTTCCAGCTTGAGCCCCGAGCGCAGGGCAAACTCGTGTCCTGTATCGCGGGAGCGATCCTCGACGTGGCGGTCGATATCCGCGTCGGCTCCCCCACATACGGCCGCCATGTGGGAGCGGAATTGTCGGCTGAAAACGGATGCATGCTTTGGGTTCCGCCCGGCTTCGCGCATGGCTTCTGCACGCTGCAGCCGGACACCAAGGTCAGCTATAAGGTCACTGACTATTATAGTCCCGAGCATGATCGCGGCCTTGCCTTTGACGATCCCGACCTTGCGATCGCCTGGCCGGTCGCGCCGGACAAGGCGGTCCTGTCTGCAAAGGACAACCAGCAACCGAAGCTGCGCGATCTCGAAACCGCATTCACATTTTCATCGGCAGCCGGCTGAAGCGGGCGAAAGGACAGAAGACCATGCGTGTATTGGTAACCGGAGGAGCTGGGTTCATCGGCTCGGCTGTCGTTCGCTATCTGGTGCTGGAGAAGGGCTACGAGGTCCTGACCGTCGACAAGCTCACCTATGCCGGAACCCTGACTTCGCTGAAGGCGGTCGATAACCAGCAGAACCATCGTTTCCTGAAAGCGGATATCTGCGATCGTACGGCGATTGTGGAAGCTTTCGAAAGCTTCAAACCTCAGCGGGTGATGCATCTGGCGGCCGAAAGTCACGTCGACCGTTCGATCACCGGTGCGAGGGATTTCGTCGAGACGAATGTGATCGGTACCTTCAACATGCTGGAATGCGCGCGGACCTACTGGTCGGCGTTGCCGATGGACGAGCGTGAGGCCTTCCGGTTCCTGCACGTCTCCACGGATGAGGTCTATGGTTCGCTGGGTGAGGAGGGGCTCTTCACCGAGCAAACGCCCTACGATCCCAGTTCGCCGTATTCCGCTTCAAAGGCATCGTCCGACCACTTGGCCAAGGCGTGGGAGCGGACCTATGGGCTTCCGGTCGTTGTATCGAATTGCTCGAACAACTACGGCCCCTACCACTTCCCGGAAAAGCTCATTCCCCTGATGATCCTGAATGCCCTGGATGGCAAGCCGTTGCCGGTCTACGGCAACGGAACAAATATTCGCGACTGGCTCTATGTCGAGGATCACGCGCGCGCACTGGATCTGATCGCTGAACGCGGTCGGATAGGCGAGACCTACAATGTCGGCGGCCGCAACGAGCGCCGCAATATTGATGTGGTGGAGCGGATCTGCGCCTTGATGGACAAGCTCCATCCCGCCGGCGCGCCCCATGCACGCCTCATCACCCATGTGACCGATCGTCCGGGTCATGATGCCCGCTATGCGATCGATGCGACAAAACTCGAAGAGGAACTGGGCTGGAAGGCACAGGAGAATTTCGACACGGGGATCGAGAAGACGGCTGCCTGGTATCTCGAAAACCGCTGGTGGTGGGAGCCTTTGCGCGCAGGCTATTCCGGTACTCGTCTCGGTTTGATCGAGCCGAAGAAGGCAACCGCATGACGCGTCTGCGATTTGTCGTTACTGGACTGCAAGGGCAGGTGGTCACTTCCTTGATCGAGCGCGGTGGAGCGGCCGGCGACATCGAGATCGTCGCGATCGGCCGTCCGGATCTCGATCTTGCTCAGCCTGACGGAGTGGCTGCCGCCATCCAGGCGACACGACCGGATCTCGTCATTTCCGCTGCGGCGCATACCGCGGTGGACCAGGCGGAAACCGAGGAAGAACTCGCGACGCGGATCAATGGTATATCCGCTGGGGAGATCGCCAAGGCAGCGGCCAAACTCGGCGTCCCGCTCGTTCATGTGTCGACCGATTATGTGTTCGATGGTTCAAAGCCCGCGCCTTACCGCGAGGATGATCCGGTCGCCCCCCTTGGCGCTTACGGTCGTTCGAAGCTCGCCGGAGAAATGGCGATCCAGCAAGTTACCGACAATTATGCGATTCTTCGGACCGCCTGGGTCTACAGTCCGTTCGGCAAGAATTTCCTCAAGACGATGCTGAGGCTCGCCGAAAGCCGGGACACACTGTCCGTGGTGGCTGACCAGGTCGGCAATCCGACGTCGGCGCTTGATATCGCCGAATGCATTCTCGCGGTTGGCAGAAACCTGATTTCGGACCGAAGCGCAGGCTTGCGGGGCGTGTTCCATATGACCGGGCAGGGCGAGGCCAGTTGGGCGGAGTTCGCTACTGAGATATTCACGGCTTCCAAAACCTTTAATGGGCCGTTTGCCCAGGTGAACCCCATTCCGTCCAGCGAGTATCCGACACCGGCGAAGCGGCCGGCCAATTCGCGGCTCGACTGCTCGCGGCTCCACGATGCTCACGGCGTCATGCTGCCGCAATGGCAGGTTTCCACGGCGAGCATCGTCCAACGGCTGCTTGCCTGACCACCAATTACTTCCAGTTTGTTCGGATTTACGGAGAAGATCATGAAGGGCATCATTCTTGCGGGCGGAAGCGGAACGCGTCTCCATCCGATGACGTCGGTCCTGTCGAAGCAGCTCATTCCTGTCTACGACAAGCCGATGATCTTCTATCCCCTGTCGACGCTCATGCTGGCCGGCATCCGGGACATACTGATCATTTCGACACCGCGCGACCTGCCGAGCTTTGAAGCACTGCTCGGCGATGGTTCGCGGCTCGGCATCTCCTTGTCCTATGCCGTTCAACCCTCGCCGGACGGGTTGGCGCAGGCCTTTATCATCGGTGCGGATTTCGTCGGCTCTTCGCCGTCCTGTCTCGTGCTTGGCGACAATATCTTCTACGGTCACGGAATTACCGACCTGGTGAAGAGTGCAGCCTCACGACCGGATGGCGCCACGGTCTTTGCTTATCACGTCAATGATCCGGAACGGTACGGCGTTGTCGAATTCGACGCCGGTATGAAGGCCTTGTCGATTGAGGAAAAGCCTGTTGCGCCAAAGTCCAACTGGGCGGTGACAGGGCTTTACTTCTACGATTCGGAGGTTGTGGAGATCGCCGCCAACTTGAAACCCTCGCCACGCGGTGAACTCGAAATCACGGATGTAAACAAGGCCTACCTCGAACGAGGCAAACTCAATGTGGAGCTGATGGGTCGAGGATATGCCTGGCTCGATACTGGCACCCCGGACAGCCTGCGTGACGCGAGCGATTTCGTCGCTACGCTCGAACGTCGCCAAGGCTTTAAGATCTGCTGCCCCGAAGAAATTGCCTTCCGCTCCGGCTTCATCGACGAGGCGAAGATGGAGGCTCTTGCCACAGCTTATGGCAAGAGCGCTTATGGTGCCTATCTTCGTAAGGTCCTCAAGGATCCTTACTGAAGAGACAAGGCCCAAGCATCAGGGGTTCGCGGGCAGTTCATCGGGTTCGATGACCGGCGTCTCGCCGACTGGCGGAGCGGGTTCGACGAGTTCCTGATCACCAACGGTCGGCGGTTCCAGCACACTTCCGCACTCGTCCAGCGTCTCGGAGAGTTGCGTGGTATCCGTCTCGACCTTCTCCTCACTGTCGGGTGTGATCGTGCACGTATCTGCAGGCTGCCGAGTCTCAGTGGCTGTATCAGGCGTATCAGCGTTTTCCTGTGCCCACGTGGTGTGAACCGGAAAGGCGGCGAGGGCAACCGTTCCGGCCGCAGCGAGCAGTTTCCGGCTTCGCTCTGAAATCGTCATCGGTTTTCTCCTTTCTTGCGCATAGTGGGATTACTTCCACGCAGTCCCATGGCTCGGATGATCATCCTGCATTGGCGCGTGAGCGCGCGGCATCCAGAATTGCTCTCATCTCGGTGGCCATTGCTCCGTGGGTTGCAAAAGCGACCGACGGCACAACGCCCGGATCTTCCTCCCCGTTGCGGGGAACGGCATCGTCTTCCAGCCAGCGCAGGTCCGGTGGCGGCCGGTCCTTCATGATCATTGCCAGCAGCGAAATCAGAACCTCGCGCTGCGCATTCAACCTGCCTTCCAGCTCTTCAACCGCAGTCTTCATTTTGCTTCCTCCACCAAGGTGCTTACTGGACAACGGAAGGGAGGCGGCAAAGTTTCGTGGACTGTCACAATTGACTGGTCCGCATCGACCGCACGGGATCGTTTTGACGCAAGCGGCGTTCTGGAGGAGAGGACCGGGTGTTGCCGGTCAGATCATCTCGGGAGGCGTCAGATGGCGAAAGTGGCATTGGTGACAGGCGGTGCGTCGGGGATCGGCAAGGCATCGGCATTCGCGTTGTCGAAGGCGGGTTATGCCGTCGCGATTCTTGGGCGAACGGATTCCGAAAACCAGCGTGCGGTCGCCGAGATAAAGGCAGCGGGTGGGGACGCCATGGCGCTGGGAGCGGATATCTCGGATGAGGACCAGATGCGGGGCGCGCTTAACGATCTGGAAGAGCGGTTCGGAAGACTGGACGTCGTGGTGGCCAGCGGCGGCATCAACGGTGTGTGGGCTCCGATTGACGATCTCAAGCCGGACGAATGGGACAAGACGATCGCCGTCAACCTGCGGGGAACCTTTCTGACCGTTCACCTCACCGTTCCGCTGCTCAAACGCCAAGGCGGATCCATCATCGTCATCTCTTCGATCAACGGTACCCGCACCTTCACCTCTCCCGGCGCCACCGCCTATTCCGCGACCAAGGCGGCGCAGGTGGCAATGGTGCAGCAATTGGCCCTCGAGCTCGGCCGCCACCGGATTCGCATCAACGCGGTATGCCCCGGCGCAGTGGAGACGGACATCGACGACAACACGTCGAGGCGCCATGAGGATGAAACGGCAATCCCCGTCGAATGGCCGGAAGGCGATATTCCGTTAACTGATGGCGTTCCGGCGAAGGCAGAGGACGTCGGCGAAGTGGTTTCATTTCTCGCGTCCGATGCGTCCCGCCATGTGACTGGTTCCCCTATCTGGGTCGATGGCGGTCAGGGATTGTTGCGGTAGTCCGGTTGCATACCGCCGCAAAGAAATCCCTAATTCCAGTTCTCTTTGATCGACTGCATCACTACATTTGTCGAAGTGTTGGCGACGAAGGGCAGGCTTGAAATCTTTTCGCCCAACACATGACGGTAACGGCGTATGTTGGGCGTTCGTACCTTGAGGAGATAATCGAAGCGGCCGGCGATCATGTGGCACTCCTCAACCTCGGGAATCTTCCTGACAGCCGCGTTGAATGCATTCAATGCTTCCTCACGCGTGTCCGAGAGTTTCACCTCGGCGAAAGCAACGTGGTCGAGGCCAAGCTTCTGAGGGTTCAGGATAGCCTTGAAGCCCTCGATATAGCCGGTGTCGATCAACCGCTTCATTCTGACCTGGCATGGCGTCTTGGACAGACCGACACGGGACGCAAGTTCGGTCACTGAAATACGGCCTTCATGCCGAAGGATTTCGAGGATTCTCAAATCAAACTGGTCAAGTTCACTGTCGTGAAGCGGTTCCATGGTCGCTTTTCCTTCATTTTGCTAATTTTCCATTCAGTTCACCTTAATTTGCTGTCAAATCAAGTCGGAAACTTTCGCTGTTCCACGGTATGATTAGTCCGATCCGCCCGCACGGGCGCTTCCTCCACTCAGGTGACGATATGACCGCTGACGCCGCTCGCTCTTCCGACACGATAACGCTCAACGAAGCGCCCTTTGCCGAATTCGCGCCGCCGGTCGGGCCGCAAAGCGAATTGCGGCGAACGATCACCATGGCCTACCGCAAGCCGGAGGCTGAGTGCATGGCGCCGCTTCTCGCTGCAGCAACCATCGATGCCGGGATGAAGGGTGAAATCGCCCAGACCGCCCGTCAGTTTATACAGGCGCTGAGAGCGAAACACAGAGGTTCGGGTGTCGAGGGGCTGGTGCACGAATATTCGCTGTCGAGCCAGGAGGGCGTGGCTCTGATGTGTCTTGCGGAAGCCTTGCTGCGCATTCCCGACAATGCCACGCGCGACGCGCTGATCCGCGACAAAATCTCCGAAGGCGATTGGAAGTCACATCTCGGCGGCGGACGCTCGCTCTTCGTGAATGCCGCCACTTGGGGGCTTGTCGTTACCGGCAAGCTCACCGCGACGGTCAATGACCGCAGCCTGTCGGCTGCTCTCACGCGCCTGATCGCCCGGTGCGGCGAACCTGTTATCCGCCGCGGCGTCGATATGGCGATGCGGATGATGGGTGAACAGTTCGTCACGGGGGAAACGATCGATGAAGCGCTGCGGCGCTCCCGCGAGATGGAAGACAAGGGCTTCCGCTATTCCTACGACATGCTGGGCGAGGCGGCGACCACGGCGGAAGATGCTGAACGGTACTACCGCGATTACGAGACGGCCATTCACGCCATTGGCAAGGCGTCAGGAGGACGCGGCATCTATGAAGGGCCAGGCATCTCCATCAAGCTTTCCGCGCTGCATCCACGCTACAGCCGCGCGCAGGTTGGTCGCGTCATGGGCGAGCTTTTGCCCAAGGTGAAGGCGCTGGCGGCGATCGCAAAGGGGTACGACATCGGCCTCAACATCGATGCCGAGGAGGCCGATCGGCTGGAGCTGTCGCTGGATCTGCTGGAGGATCTGAGCCTCGATAATGATCTGAAGGGCTGGAACGGGCTTGGCTTCGTGGTACAGGCTTACGGCAAGCGCTGCCCGTTCGTGCTCGACTACATCATAGACCTGGCTCGTCGATCCGATCGACGCATCATGGTGCGACTGGTGAAGGGCGCCTACTGGGACGCAGAGATCAAGCGGGCGCAGCTCGATGGGCTTGAGGATTTTCCTGTCTTCACGCGCAAAGTCCACACGGACGTCTCGTACATCGCCTGCGCCCGAAAGCTGCTTGCCGCGCGGGATGTCATCTTCCCGCAATTTGCCAGCCACAATGCCCAGACGCTGGCCGCGATTTATCATCTTGCCGGTCCCGCGTTCACAGTGGGCGACTACGAATTCCAGTGCCTGCATGGCATGGGTGAGCCCCTTTATGAAGAAGTGGTCGGCGCGGAGAAGCTCGCACGGCCGTGCCGTATCTACGCACCTGTCGGTACGCACGAGACGTTGCTTGCCTATCTCGTGCGTCGCCTCCTCGAAAACGGTGCGAACTCGTCCTTCGTCAATCGTATCGCCGATCCCAAGGTCTCCGTGGATGAACTCGTCGCCGATCCCGTGGATGTCGTCCGCGCCCACGCTCAACCCGGCGCCAAACATGACCTGATCGCGCTGCCGGAGGAGATTTTCGGCAAGGGCAGGACGAATTCGGCCGGTCTCGATCTGTCGAACGAGGCGACGCTCGCCGCACTGTCTACGGCACTGATGGAGAGCGCTTCCATGATCTGGAAGGCCGAGCCGCTGCTGGCGACCGGTCACACCGGCGGGGAGGTGCGGAACGTTCTCAATCCGGCAGACCACAACGATATTGTCGGCGAGGTGCTTGAACCGTCTGAAGCAGATGCGCTTCGCGCCATGGATCTGGCCGCCGATGCCGCAAGCGAATGGAGCCTCGTAGCGCCCGCGGAACGTGCGGCAATGCTTGATCGAGCCGCCGATGCGATGCAGCATCGCATGCCGATCCTCCTGGGACTTATCGTGCGTGAAGCCGGCAAGTCTTTGCCCAATGCCATCGCGGAGGTTCGTGAGGCGATCGATTTCCTGCGTTACTATGCCGAACAGGCACGGCGCACGCTGGGGCCGGCGCACCGGGCGCTTGGACCCGTCGTGTGCATCAGTCCCTGGAATTTCCCGCTGGCTATCTTTACCGGCCAGATCGCCGCAGCGCTCGTCGCCGGCAATCCGGTGCTGGCGAAGCCGGCCGAGGAAACGCCACTGATCGCTGCGGAGGCCGTGCGCCTCTTGCACGCGGCGGGGATCCCGGCGGGTGCCCTGCAGTTCCTGCCCGGAGACGGCCGCACCGGCGCGACGCTGGTCGGTTCGCCCAAGACGGCCGGAGTGATGTTCACGGGGTCGACTGAGGTAGCACGCCTGATCCAGAAGCAATTGTCGGTCCGGACGCTGGCGAATGGCCGGCCTATCCCGCTGATCGCCGAGACCGGCGGACAGAATGCGATGGTCGTCGACTCCTCGGCCCTTGCCGAACAGGTTGTGGCGGACGTTATTGCTTCGGCTTTCGACAGTGCCGGACAGCGGTGTTCAGCGCTTCGCGTGCTTTGCCTCCAGGAAGATGTTGCCGACCGGATATTGGCCATGCTGAAGGGTGCATTGCACGAATTGCGCATCGGCCGTACGGACCGCCTTAGCGTGGATATTGGTCCGGTCATTACCGCGGAGGCGAAGGCAAACATCGAACGCCACATCGACAGCATGCGCGCCAACGGCCGCAAGGTCGAGCAGATCGGGATGCCTCCCGAAACCGATGCAGGAACCTTCGTGGCACCGACGATTATCGAACTTCAGTCGATGAAGGATCTTCAACGCGAAGTCTTCGGGCCGGTCCTGCATGTCATCCGTTACCGGCGTGCCGATCTCGAGCGGCTGATCGATGACATCAATGCCACCGGCTATGGGTTGACGTTCGGTCTGCATACGCGGCTCGACGAGACCATCGCCCACGTGACGTCGCGCGTGAAGGCCGGCAACCTTTATGTCAACCGCAACATCATCGGCGCGGTTGTCGGCGTGCAGCCATTCGGCGGCCGGGGTCTCTCGGGTACGGGCCCAAAGGCCGGCGGGCCGCTATACATTGGCCGACTTGTGGAAACTCCGCCCGTTCCGCCCCGCCACGGCTCGAACGCTATCGATCCGGCGCTGGTCGACTTCGCCCGCTGGCTCGAAGAGACAGGGCGTACAGGGGAGGCGGCAATCGCGCGGGACAAAGGGGGCGAGGCTGCCCTGGGACTTGAGACGCAATTGCCGGGTCCCGTCGGCGAGGCCAATCTCTACAGCCTTCACCCGCGCGGGCGTATTCTTCTTGTGCCGCAGAGCGAGAAAGGGTTGATCGGTCAAATCGGTTCCGTGCTTGCAACGGGGAATTTCGCCGTCGTAGATGCGGGTTCGGGATTGCGGGACACTCTTGCCGGTCTGCCGGCCTCGGTGGTGGCGCGGTTGTCGTGGTCGTCGGACTGGGCGAAGGATGGTCCGTTTGCCGGCGCTCTCGTAGAAGGTGACTCCGAAAGGGTACTCGCCGTTCAGGCAAAGATCGCAGCCCTGGAAGGACCGCTCGTGCTGACGCAGGCGGCTAGTGGCGATGCCGCAGGTCGTACGGATGCGTACTGCCTGAACTGGCTTCTCGAAGAAGTCTCCGTCTCCATCAACACGGCGGCGGCCGGCGGCAATGCCAGCTTGATGACGATCGGATAGCTTCGCGGCGCCAGAAGCCCACATCAAAACAAATCCAGGCCGGCCCTCCGAAAAACAGGGTCGGCTTTTCCCATTTCTGCGGATTGCCGCCATATCCACATATGGCCGGATGCCGTCACTCAGGTGGCGAAACTTGCTCCGGGACTCTCCGAGACGGCGGTGTTTGCAACCACTCCGTGGTTTCTTCACAGGCGTCGGACCATACAAGAGTCCCGTTTTGGCACAGGTCGTCCTGCAGGAGAGGCCTTTATCCGGAGTTAACGGGCGAGCATCGCGCCGGGTGGCAAACCGGCTTAACCCGGAATTAACTGCCGGACCGTTTTGAGCGCTCACGCGATTAGGAAATCCTTTAGTTTTGCCAATTATCGCTGGGTCGTCCCCGGTTTGGGGAGCCCGCGGATGATGTCGCGTGGAACTGAAAGATGAGGACTGAAGCGCACATGACGTGCATGGTTAGACCTGCGCAAAGCGCGGGATCACTGGCTTTTTGCGGGCCGAGCATCCGTCCGGATGCGGGTATCGCGCATTCGCCCCGCTGCTCCATCCTCCACATCTCCCGTTCCCTCTCCGTCCGGGCGCTCCCGCGCGTCGGGGAGTTATCCAGCCTTTTCGGATTTCCCATCGGCCTTCCTTCGGGAAGGCCGTCACGGTGCCGTGCAATGCCGTCTTTGCCCCCCATGCCAGACGGCGTTTGATACCACGGTGCCGTGGGAGGAGCGCGCCTGCCCCCCGGTGCGCTCCTCCACCCTTCCGCTCGCCCTGACGATCGGCGCAACACCAACTCCATCGCATCTCGGAAGCCTGACGGCCCACAAGCTGCTGGCTGCGCATGTTGCCGACTCAAAAGGAAATGGCGTTCGTCAAGCCACTCCCGTCTAATACCAAGGCAAGGGTGTACGCCCGAAATTTCCTTCTTTAAGAGTTGAAATTCCAATATCGCCGCCTGCTGTCGAGGATCAGCAATAAGGGCAGCCGGTGTGTGGAAGGGGACGGTGCTTCGATTTGATGCGCCGGTTTTGGAGGAAAAAAGGGAGTTGCACATGGCGGACAAGTCTTCGTCCAATGCCTATTGGGCTGCCAACAAACGCATCATCTACATTTCGTTGGTGATCTGGGCAGTCGTTTCTTATGGCTTCGGCATACTTTTGCGTCCCATGCTGTCGGGCATTCCGGTCGGTGGGACCGATCTTGGATTCTGGTTTGCGCAGCAAGGATCGATCTTGGTCTTTATTGCGCTGATCTTCGTTTACGCGAATTACATGAACAAGATCGACCGCGAATACGGCGTCGACGAGGAGTGAGGCACGAACATGGATCAGTATACGCTTAATCTGCTGATTGTGGGCGCGTCGTTCGCGCTCTACATCGGCATCGCCATCTGGAGCCGGGCCGGTTCCACGGCGGAGTTCTATGCGGCAAACCGCGGTGTTCATCCTGTCCTGAACGGCATGGCCACCGCCGCCGACTGGATGTCCGCGGCATCGTTCATTTCCATGGCCGGCCTCATCGCCGCCGTGGGTTACGGCAACTCCACCTATCTGATGGGCTGGACAGGCGGCTACGTTCTGCTGGCCCTGCTCCTCGCTCCATATCTGCGCAAGTTCGGCAAGTTCACCGTTCCGCAGTTCATCGGCGACCGCTTCTACAGCCAGTCTGCCCGGCTGGTCGCGGTGGTCTGCCTGATCATCATCTCGGTCACCTACGTTATCGGTCAGATGACCGGTGCCGGCGTGGCCTTCTCGCGCTTCCTCGAAGTCGAAGTCTCGACCGGCCTCTGGATCGCGGCAGCCGTGGTGTTCGCCTACGCCGTTCTCGGCGGTATGAAGGGCATCACCTATACCCAGGTTGCACAGTACGTCGTTCTCATCATCGCTTATACCATTCCGGCGATCTTCATCTCGCTGCAGCTCACCGGAAATCCGCTTCCGCCGCTGGGTCTGTTCTCGACTCATGCCGAAGCCGGTGTTCCGCTGCTGACGAAGCTCGACCAGGTGGTGACCGACCTCGGCTTCAATGCCTATACGGCGCAGGGCTCCATGCTCAACATGACGCTCTTCACGCTGTCGCTGATGATTGGTACCGCGGGTCTTCCGCACGTGATCATCCGCTTCTTCACCGTTCCGAAGGTGGCCGACGCCCGTTGGTCCGCCGGTTGGGCCCTGGTGTTCATCGCGCTTCTCTATCTCACCGCTCCGGCCGTGGGTGCGATGGCGCGCCTCAACATCATCGACACGATCTTCCCCAACGGCACCAGCCAGGATGCGGTTCTCTATGAAGAGCGTCCGGATTGGATGAAGAATTGGGAAGTTACCGGTCTCCTGAAGTTCGAGGACAAGAACGGCGACGGCCGCATCCAGTACTACAACGATAAGGCCGACTCGTTCGCCACGACAGCGACGGAGCGGGGCTGGGCTGGTAACGAGCTTACCATCAACAACGACATCCTCGTTCTCGCCAATCCGGAAATCGCACAGCTTCCGGGCTGGGTCATCGCCCTGATCGCTGCCGGCGGTCTCGCAGCGGCTCTGTCGACCGCAGCAGGTCTTCTGCTCGCGATCTCCTCGGCCGTCAGCCACGACCTTATCAAGGACTGGCTGGTTCCGGGCATTTCTGAAAAGAACGAACTGATGGTCGCCCGCGTGGCCATGGCAGGCGCGATCCTGGTCGCTACCCTGCTCGGCCTCAATCCTCCGGGATTTGCGGCACAAACGGTGGCTCTCGCCTTTGGTCTGGCTGCAGCGACGATCTTCCCGGCACTGATGATGGGCATCTTCTCGAAGCGCATCAACTCGACCGGCGCCACGCTCGGCATGATCGTCGGTCTGGTGGTTACCTGCCTTTATCTCTTCACGTATCTCGGCTGGTTCTTCATTGCCGGCACGAACATGATGGAGAATGTGCCGGCGAACTACCTGTTCGGCATCCCGCCGACCGCCTTCGGTCCGATCGGCGCGCTGCTGAACTTCGCCGTCGCCTACGTAGTCTCGATGATGACTGCGGAGCCGCCGCAGGAAGTTCAGGACCTCGTCGAATCGATCCGCGTTCCGCGAGGTGCAAGTGCGGCGATCGCTCACTGAGACGATCCAAATATCGGCAGGGGCGGCGAAAGCCGCCCTTGTCTTTTCCCTCCGGCGGGGACGGTCGCGTAGCGATCGCATGAGGGGCCCATGGGACTGAGCACAACCGACATCGTCCGTTTTCTCGAGACTGTCCATCCCTACGACACCATTCCGGGTGACGAGCTTGCTCTCGTCGCGAGCCGCTTTTCCAGTCTTCGTTTCAACGCCGGCGCCGATATCTATACGCATGGCGAACCATTGCCGGGGCTCTTCCTGATAATGGAAGGCTCGGTCGAAGTGCGGGATGCGACCGGGACGGTCGTCTCGCAACTTTCGCCGCGCAATTCACTCGGCGAACGTGGTCTGCTGCGCGACGGCCTGGCGGTGACCAGCGCGACGGCACGGACGGACACCACGGCACTTCTTCTGCCGACGTCCGAGTTCAAGCGCCTGATGGCCGACCATCCGGCCTACCAGCGCTTCTTTACCCGCGGCCGGACAAACGATACGCGGCGCAGCGATCTGAATACGCTGAAGGTGGCCGACCTGATGTCGAAGCCGCCGATCACATGCGCGCCTTCCGATACGGTCAAACTGGCAGCCGAAATCATGCGCGACTGCCGGGTTTCCAGCCTCGGTGTGATCGAGGACGGAGCGTTCGTCGGCATGCTTACCGTTCGCGACCTTGCGACGCGTGTGGTCGCTGAGGGGCTGGACGTCTCGAAGACCGCGGTCCGGAGCGTGATGACCCGCGACGTCAGCGGTCTTCCCCCCGACGCCCTCGGCTCTGACGTGCTGCACCTGATGCTGGAGCACAAGGTCGGCCATCTACCCGTCCTCTCCGGGCAGCGGCTCGAAGGGATGGTGACGCAGACAGATCTGACACGGTTCCAGGCTGTGTCCTCTGCGCGGCTTGTGCACGAGATCGCCACGGCTCAAACGGTCGAAGAGATGCGGGAAATCACCGGCCGCATCCCTCAATTGCTGGTGCAACTCGTCGGCGGCAACAGCGCACACGAGGTGGTGACCCGGCATATCACTGACATCGCCGACGCCGTGACGCGCCGGCTGATCGTGATGGCCGAGCGTGAGCTCGGGCCGCCACCGGTGTCCTATGTCTGGTTGGCCTGCGGCAGCCAGGGGCGTCAGGAGCAGACCGGCGTCAGTGACCAGGACAATTGCATCTTCATTTCGGATGAGGTCCGGGACTCCGATCGTGAGTGGTACAGAAAGCTCGCCCGTTTCGTCAGCCACAACCTCGATGCCTGCGGCTACTATTTCTGCCCAGGTGACATGATGGCGACGAACGAGCGCTGGTGCCAGCCGGTGCGGGTGTGGCGGGAATACTTCTCCGGCTGGATCAGCAGGCCCGATCCGATGGCGCAGATGCTGGCAAGCGTGATGTTTGACCTCCGTCCGATCAGCGGGACGCGGGCATTGTTCGACGAATTGCAGGGGGAAACGCTGGAACATGCCAGCAAGAACGAGCTTTTCGTTGCGCACATGATCGCAAACTCTCTCAAGCATGCCCCGCCGCTTGGTCTCCTGCGAGGGTTTGCCACCGTGCGTAGCGGCGAGCATCGCAACCAGATCGACATGAAGCATAATGGTGTTGTTCCGGTGGTCGACCTCGGGCGTGTGTATGCGCTGCAGGGCAGGCTGGCGCCGGTGAATACTCGAGCACGATTGCTTGCGGCCGAAGAGGCAGGCGTGATCTCCGGCGCCGGTGCAAAGGATCTCGTTGCCGCCTATGATCTGATTGCCGAAATGCGGCTTCGCAATCAGGCGGCCGAAATTCGCGCGGGACGCAAGCCAGACAACTTCCTCGCCCCCTATGATTTCGGTGACTTCGAACGATCGCATCTGCGCGATGCCTTCGTTGTCGTCCGGACAATGCAATCGGCACTCGGCCACGGACGCAGTGCTCCCGTTTGAGGTTTCATCATGTTCTACGAGTTTATCGCGGCGATCGTGTCCGCCTTCGCCGCGGGTGGTATTGCTTCCGGTCTGCTGTGGATGAGCAAGGGGCGCTTGCCGAAATGGATCGTGCCGGCCTGCGCAGGCCTTGCCATGCTGACCTATACGGTGTGGAGCGAATACAGCTGGTATGGACGTATGATCGCAGGCTCGCCGCCTGAGGTGGTGATCGCATGGAAAAACGAGACAACCGCACCGTGGCGACCATGGTCCTACTACAAGCCGGTGATCAACCGATTTACCGCGGTCGACAAGCGCACCATCCAGCGCAATGCCAATCTTCCCGATCAGGTTCTGGTGGATGTCATCCTGGCATCGCGTTGGCAGCGCGTGGCGCGGGTAAAGGTGCTGTTCGACTGCAAGGCGAACCGTCGCGCCGATCTTTTGACCTCGGATGTCAAGGTCGAGGAAAACGGAGCAATCAGCGGGGCGACATGGACGGATCTGCCTGCGGATGATCCCGTGTTGCGCGCGGCCTGCAGCTGATGCTGTCAGGTGGCTCCTGATCCTGATCAAACCGAGATGCCGCGTCTGCTGTATGCTGTTTCAAGGAAGCTAGGGAGGAGACCTTGGAGGAGGCGGTACTCAAGAAGCTGAGCCTGCGGGTGCGTATCCTGCTATTCTTCGCCGCGCTGGCGGCGGGGTCGGTGGTGGCGCTCGCCGTGGGACTTTGGTTCGGCTATCACCGCCAGGGTGCCCCCGAGATGCTGAACGCCTTCATCCAGGGTGGTGTGGCGGCTGCATTCGCCATGGTGGGGCTGATCACCTGGGTTTGGTATCTGTTCGACACGCATCTGGCGCGGCCCATGCAGGGATTGGCGGGCGCCATTCTGGCCCGCACGCATGCCGATGTGGCCGAAGACCTTAACCCGGAGTCGGCGCGCTATCTTGGTGAACTCGCAACGGCTGCCTCTGCCGCTGCCGTGACCCTGACGCGAACAAGGAGTGCCTTAACGGAGTCGGTCGCCCGCGAAACCGCCCGCCTATCCGCCGACAAGGGCAAGCTGGAGGATCTGCTCGCCGATGTTCCTCCCGGCGTTCTGCTCTGCACCGGGCGGCATCATCTGGTGTTCTACAACAGCGCGGCCGTGCAACTTCTGTCGGACGAGAAGCGGCCCGTCTGCCTCGACAAGAGCCTGTTCGACTATCTCGATGACAGCACGATTCGCCAGGCGCATCACCGGCTCCTGGAAACCGGCCACCGGTCGGCGATGGAGCTTCTCTGCACAACACCCTCCGGCCACCGCAGGCTTGCCGCCCGCATGCGGCTCGTCGGGGATGCGGGAGACGATCCGGGCGCCTATGTGATGACACTGCGCGACGTGTCGGCAGAACTGTCGTCCTATGCCCGCCGGGATGCGCTGCTCGCCGAAGTGTTCGAGCAGTTCCTGCCAACATTGAAGGCGAGCGCAAGCGATGCAGGATCGCCCGGTTTCGCGGATTTGCTGTCCAAGGCTGCGGACCTTGAAGATCGATATGCAATCTGTCGTTCCGATACATGGCCGATGACGCTGATCGACGCCGCGTTGATCAGCCGTGATCTTCGCTCCAGTCTGGCAGAGATGGCGCCTGAATTTGGCGGGCCCTGGGGTGCCTATGCCGTTCGCTGCAACAGCTTCGATATGGTGGCGCTGATCCGGCACGTGACGGAGCGCGTGGTGCGGGAATGCTCGGCACAGGATCTTTTCCTGACTTTCGTACCGGAGGAAAAGGGCGCGCAGCTTCGCCTGTCCTGGCGCGGCGGGCGGATATCCGACGAACGCCTGGGCGAATGGTTGGCGGAGCCGCTGGACGGGACTGGCGGCGGCCTGACGGGTCTTGCTGTCGTGGCCGGTCACGGGGCATCCCTGTTTCGCGGTCAGGTGCCTCCCGACGAGTGCGTTGTCCTGCGCCTGCCGGAGGCGGAGCGGCGCGAGGTGTCCCGGCACGGTAACGACCGCTTCGTCGTCTATGACTTCGACCTGCTGTCCCGACTGCAATATGATCGTATCAGCGAGGCGCGCCTCGACGACCTCACCTATGTCGTGTTCGATACCGAGACGACCGGCCTGCTGCCAGAACAGGGTGACGAGATCGTGCAGATCGCCGCCGTGCGCGTCGTCAATGGCAAAAGGGTGCAGGGTGAGGTGTTCGACACGCTGGTCAATCCCGGCCGTCCAATCCCGGCGGCGTCAACAGCCGTGCACGGAGTCTCTGACGCCATGGTCGCCGATGCGCCACCGGTGCGTGAGGTGATCGAGCGCTTTCACAAGTTTGCCGAGGGATCGGTGCTGGTGGCGCATAATGCGCCGTTCGACATGGAGTTCCTGCGGCGCCGCGAGCGCGAAGTTGGCATTCACTTCGCCAATCCGATCCTGGATACGGTTCTGCTCTCGGCTGTCGTCTTCGGACAGAGCGAGACTCACAGTCTCGACGCCCTGTCGCAGCGGCTGGGGATCACGATCGCCGACGAGGACCGGCACACTGCACTTGGCGATACGATCGCCACCGCGGACGCCTTCATCAAGCTCAAGTCGATGATGCAGGCAAAGGGTATCGAACGGTTCGGCGAGGTGCTGACCGAGGTTCGTCGCCATGGGCGTCTGCTGCGCGATCTCAACTGAAGGGGCAGGCAGGAACAATAATCGCCGTGCCGCATTCACCGCCCATCAAGGTGGAGCTGGACATGGCCTATCGTGCGTTGTGGAAAGGCGAGTTGTCGGTCGATGAGCTGAGCTGCGGGGTCGCGCTCTATGCAGCGACGTCTTCCGCTGAACGGGTTTCCTTTCACATCATCAACCGGAAGACCGGCAACAGGGTCAGCCGGCGGATGGTCGACAGCGACACGGGCCGCGAGGTTGAGCGCGACGAGATCGTCAAAGGCTACGAGACGTCGAACGGCAAGACTGTCATTCTCGAACCGGAGGAGATCACATCGCTCGTTCCGAAAAGCGACAAGGCGCTCGATGTGCAGGGCTTTCTTGGTTTCGACGAGATCGATCCTGTTTTCTTCGAGCGTCCCTATTTTCTCGTGGCTTCCGATGAGGACTCCGCCGAGGCTTTCGAGCTGATCCGTCGTGGCATGGAAAAGAAAAAGGTTGGCGCCCTGGCGAGGACGGTCCTTTTCCGGCGCTTGCGAAACCTTTTCATCAGGCCGACGGCGGATGGCATGATCGCCACCACCCTGCAATATGATTACGAGGTGCGGAGCGCTGACGAGGCACTGAAATCCGTCCCGGATATCCGGATCTCTCGCGAGATGCTGGATCTCGCGCGGCATATCATCAGCACCAAGCAGGGCGCATTCAATCCCGCCGACTTCGAGGACCGTTACGACGACGCGCTTGCCGAACTGGTGAAGGCGAAAATCGAAGGCCGCAAGCCGAAGAAGCTGCCGCGCCGCGCTGCCTCCAATGTCACCGACCTTATGGATGCGCTTAGGCAAAGCGCAGGAGAAGGCGGAAAAAACAAGAGCCGAAAGAAGGCCGCTGCAAGCGATAGCGGAAGCAGGAGAAAGGCTGGCTGATGTCTCTTGCTACCTACAATCGCAAGCGGGACTTCAAGGCGACGCCGGAACCACAGGGAAAAACGGGCCCGTCGAAGGGACGCAGCTTCGTGATCCAGAAACATGCTGCGCGACGCCTGCATTATGATTTCCGTCTGGAAGTGGACGGCGTCCTTAAAAGCTGGGCGGTCACGAAGGGACCAAGCCTGGTTCCGGCGGAAAAGCGCCTTGCCGTCCATGTGGAAGACCACCCTCTCGACTATGGCGGCTTTGAAGGCACGATTCCCGCAGGTCATTATGGCGCGGGCGAGGTTATCGTCTGGGACCGCGGCACTTGGTGGCCCGAGGGGGACATTCGCAAGGCGCTGAAGAAAGGCCATATAGAATTCACCCTCGACGGAGAAAAGCTCAAGGGTCGCTGGCACCTGGTGCGGATGCAGACGCGGGAGGAGAGCCGGGAGAACTGGCTGCTGATCAAGTCTGATGACGAATTTGCCCGGCAGGAGGACGATCCGGATATTCTTGAGGAGTTGCCGCTATCCGTCGTCAGCGATCGCAGCATCGACGATTTGGCTGGCGGCAAGAAAACGCAAGAAAAAGGCAAGGGCAAAGGACCCACAAAGGCCAAGGCGGCAGGCTCCAGGATGAAGGCAAAGTCGGCCCTTCCCGGCAACACGCGCGGGTTGCTTCCTGATTTCATCGAACCTCAGCTCGCGAAACTCGTCAAATCCGCACCCACGGGTCCGGGCTGGCTGCACGAGATCAAGCTTGATGGCTATCGGCTGCAGGTCCGTATCGAGCGCGGCGACGTCCGTTTCCTGACGCGTGGCGGGCTCGACTGGACCGACCGCTTCGGCAGGGATCTCGTCTCCGCTTTTGCCGAGCTTAGTGTGGAGGAAGCTCTGATCGATGGGGAAGTCGTTGTCGAAAACGGTTCCGGCGTCAGCGATTTTTCCCTGTTGCAGAAAGACCTGTCCGAAGGGCGCTTTGACCGCTTTTCCTTTTATGCCTTCGATCTTCTCTACCTTGATGGTTTCGATCTGCGAAGGGTCGAACTCGTGAAGCGGAAGGAACGTCTTCGTGCGCTTTTGGGCAGGGTCTCCGCCCCCCTTCGCTACAGCGAGGAGTTCGAGGAAAGCGGCAAGATGGTGCTTCAACACGCCTGCCGGCTGAGCCTTGAGGGGATCATCTCCAAACGTACAGGCGGACTCTATAAATCGGGAAGAGGAAACGACTGGGTCAAATCCAAGTGCAGCGCGCGCCAGGAACTGGTGATCGGTGGTTATGTCCCGTCTTCCGTCGACCCTTCGGCAATCGGATCGCTCGTGATGGGCGTGTTCGAAAAGGACGGCAAACTCCGCCATGTCGGTCGTGTCGGAACAGGTTATTCCCAGGCTGCTGCCCGCGATGTTTTCGAACACCTGCAGCCGCTCCGCCAAGACAAGAGCCCATTCGCCAGCCGGCTGACGGGCCTCGAACGCCGGGATGTGCAGTTCGTCTCGCCCGAGTGCATCGCCGAGGTGGAGTTTCGCGGCTGGACGGCGGACCAGCATCTGCGCCATGCTTCCTTCCGCGGCCTTCGAGAAGACAAGCCGGCAAAAGCCGTCGTAAGGGAGAAACCCGTGTCGGGAAAAACCGAGATGCCGAAGCGCACGGTTCAGCTTACCCATCCCGAACGCATCTATTGGCCGGATGCGGGTGTCACCAAAGAAGGGCTTGCGAGCCACTACGAACTGGTCTGGCCCCGCATTGCTCCCTTTATCGTCGATCGCCCGCTGGCATTGTTGCGTTGTCCGGAGGGTATAGAGGGGCAATCCTTCTTCCAGAAGCATTCCTGGCGTGGAATGCGCAAGGAGATTCTGCGATTCAAGGATCCCAAAGACAAGAACGGCGAGGACTATATCGGAATCCGCGATCTCGACGGCCTGATCGCCCTTGTTCAGGGCGCGGCGCTGGAGATCCATCCCTGGGGTTCGACCTTCAGTGCGATCGAAAGCCCCGACATGGTGATCATGGACCTCGATCCCGGTCCCGGCGTTGCCTGGCAGGCCGTGATCGACGCCGCGATCGAGGTGCGCGAGCGTTTCGAACGTATCGGACTTACGGGGTTTCTGAAAACCTCTGGCGGCAAAGGCTTGCATGTGGTTGCGCCGCTCGAGCGGAAAGCGCGCTGGGCGACCGTCAAGGCGGCGATGAAGGCGCTGGCCGACGCCATGGCGAGGGATGATCCGGAACGTTACGTCTCGACGGTCAGCAAGGCGAAGCGGAACGGGCGGATCCTGATCGACTATCTGCGCAATGGTCGCGGGTCGACGGCCGTTGCGCCTTACTCTACGCGAGCGCGGCCGGGCGCGCCGGTATCGACGCCGCTTGCGTGGGACGAACTGACGCCCGATATCGGGCCGGCGCACTTCACGGTCGACAATCTGCCTGCGCGCCTGGATGCCCTGGAAAACGATCCGTGGGCCGATTTTCGCGCTGCGGCCGCGCCAATCACGTCGGAGACGAAAGCAAAGGCTACAAAGTCGGGAGGCTGATCAGCGTTTGGCTTTGCTGCCCTTCTTTTCGCTTTCCAGGCTGCGTTTCAGAGCGCTCATGATGTCGATGACATTGTCCCCGCGCGGACCCGTCTCCGGCTTCTTCGCCGGTTCCGACTTGGCTTTTCCGGACTTCTTGCGTGCGTTGATGATCGAACGGAGCTTCTTCTCCACCGGGTCCTTCACGAGGTCCGGCGACCACGTCTGGCGCTGGCTTTCGATGAGATCGGTCATCATGCCAAGCATCTTTGGGGCGGGCCTTTTTCCAAAGGCCGGAGCGTCAACCTGGTCTACCGCGCGAACTTCGTCGCCATAGCGCAGTGTCCAGGCGATCATGCCGCGATCACGTGGCAGGATCAGCACGGGGTGCTCCCGTCTGTAAAGCACGATGCGGGAAATCGCGCCGGTACCGGTTTTCGACATCGCTTCCCGAATAACCGAAAAAGCCTCCTGGCTGACCTTGTCGGCCGGGGCGAGGTAATGAGGGCTGTCAAACCAGATCCAGTCGATCGAGTCGATGTCAACGAATTTCGCGATATCGATCGTGCGGGTGCTCTCCAGCGCCACCTCCGCCAGTTCGTCGTCGGTGAAGAGCACGAACTTGCCGTCCTCATATTCATAACCGCGGCGCTGGTCATCGTCATCCACCGGCTTGCCGGTCGCCGCATCGATGTAGTCGCTCTGCACACGGTTGCCGGTGCGTCGATTGACGTTGTGGAAGCGGATCTTGCGGGATTCGGTAACGGCGGGTGTCATCGTCACCCTACACGTCACAAGCGAGAGCTTGAGGTAGCCTTTCCAGAAGACGCGCGGCGCCATGGGATTCTCCGAGAGACTGGATCTCGCACTCAACACGCCGGATGCCGAATGGGTTCCCTCAACGATTGTCGGCGAGGATCATCTCGGCCGCCTTCTCGGCGATCATGATCGTCGGAGAATTGGTGTTGCCGGAGGTGATCGTCGGCATGATCGAAGCATCGGCAATGCGCAGCCCGCGCAATCCCCTTAGCCGCAAACGCGGATCGACAACGCTGTCGGGATCGGCGCCCATGCGGCAGGTGCCGACGGGGTGGAAGATGGTGGTGCCGATGTTTCCTGCGGCCGTCCGTAACTCCTCATCCGACTGAAAGGCGAGGCCTGGTTTGAACTCTTCCGGGAAAAAGCGGGCGAAAGACGGCTGTTCTGCGATATTGCGAGCGATGCGGATCGACCGAACGGCGACCTCGCGATCGCCTTCCGTTGAAAGATAGCACGGTGTGATCGCGGGCTGTGACGCAAAATCCGCCGATTTGATGTGGACGTGGCCGCGGCTCTCCGGCCGCAGATTGCAGACGCTTGCGGTGATCGCCGGGAAGGCGTGGACCGGTTCGCCGAACTTTTCCAGCGAGACGGGTTGGACATGGAATTCCAGATCGGGCGTCTCCTTGTCGGGACCGGAACGGGTGAAAATGCCGAGCTGGCTCGGAGCCATCGCCATAGGTCCCGAGCGACGTAGCGCATATTCCAGTCCAATGGCTGCTTTGCCGAGCAGCCGCGAAGCCTTTTCGTTCAGTGTAGGAACGCCGGTTACTTTAAAGGCGAGGCGCAGTTGCAGGTGGTCTTGAAGATTTTCGCCGACGGATGGTCGCTCCTTGATCACCTCCACACCCGCGTTTTGCAAGACGTCGCCGCGACCGATGCCGGACAGTTCGAGGATCTGAGGCGAGCCGATAGCTCCGGCAGACAGGACGACTTCCCGGCGCGAGAAAAAGCGTTTTGCCATCCCGTCGTGCTGAACCTCGACGCCTGTCACCACAACGTCCTCAACGATCAGGCGCATGACATGCGCCTTCGTGAGGACGTTCAGGTTTCCCCGCTTGACGGCCGGGCGAAGGAAGGCCTTTGCGGTATTCCAGCGGATGCCGGAGCGCTGGTTGACTTCGAAATAGCCTGAGCCCTCGTTGTCACCTCGATTGAAATCGCTTGTTCGCGGGATGCCAGCTTCTTCCGCCGCCTGCTGGAAGGCGTCGAGTACGGCCCAGCGAACGCGGGCTTTTTCCACGCGCCATTCGCCGCCCGCGCCATGCATCTCGTCGGCGCCCTTGTGGAAGTCCTCCGACTTGCGGAACAGCGGCAGCACGTCGTCCCAGCCCCAGCCTTCACATCCCATCTGGCGCCAGAGGTCGTAATCGCGGGCCTGTCCGCGCATGTAGATCATGCCGTTGATCGAGGAACAGCCGCCGAGAACCTTGCCGCGCGGATAGCTGAGCGCGCGACCGTTCAGCCCCTCTTCCTTCTCGGTCTGGAAACACCAATCGGTGCGGGGATTGTTGATACAGTAGAGATAACCGACAGGGATGTGGATCCAGTGGTAGTTGTCGCTTCCGCCGGCTTCGAGGAGCAGGACGCGATGTCTTGGATCGGCGGACAGACGGTTGGCCAGCACGCAGCCCGCCGAGCCGGCCCCGATGACGATGTAGTCGTATTGCAGCATCCGTCTCCCTCCCGGCGCCCCGCGTCAACTGTTTCGGAGCCGCCCCTCCAGGAGGTCAAGCACCGAGCGTGCGGCATCCATGACATTGGTGCCCGGACCGAAGACAGCGGAGACACCGTGCTCCAGCAGGAAATCGTAGTCCTGGCGGGGGATGACGCCGCCGACGACCACGATGACGTCGTTCGCACCTTTGGCTTTCAGCGCTTCAACCAGTTGCGGGGCCAGCGTCTTATGGCCAGCGGCAAGGGAAGACATCCCGACGACCTGGACCTTGTGGGCGATGGCGAGATCGGCAGCTTCCTCCGGAGTCTGGAAGAGAGGGCCCGCGACGACCTCGAAGCCGATATCGCCGAAGGCGGAAGCGATGACCTTGGCGCCCCGGTCATGGCCGTCCTGGCCGAGCTTGGCGATCAGGATGCGCGGCTTGGAAGCGGCCTTGCCGTACTCCTTCAGACGATTGGTCAGCGTCTCCATTTCCGGATCGCCTTCATAGGCCTTGCCGTAGATATCATGCACGACCTCAGGTGTTGCGGCATGGTCGCCAAAGACGGCACGCATGGCATCCGAGATTTCGCCTACGGTGGCGCGGGCACGGGCGGCCTCGACCGCGGCTTCGAGCAGATTGCCCTTTCCGCTGCGGGCGATTTCGGTGAGGCGTGCGAGTGTCGCCTCCACCCGCTGTGGATCGCGCTGGCGGCGCGTCTGCTCGATACGCTTGATCTGCGACAGGCGGACGGCAGTGTTGTCGATTTCGAGGATGTCGATCGGCGCCTCGTTTTCCAGGCGGAACTTGTTGACACCGACGATCACTTCCTCGCCGCGATCAATGGCGGCCTGGCGGCGGGTGGCCGCTTCCTCGATCAGGCGCTTCGGCAGGCCGTCATCGACAGCCTTGGTCATGCCTCCCAGGCTTTCGACCTCCTCGATCAGCGCCCAGGCTTTTTCCGCGAGTTCGTTGGTCAGGCTCTCGACATAGTAGGAGCCGGCGAGCGGATCGACGACCTTGGTCACGCCGGTCTCATTCTGCAGGATCAGCTGGGTGTTGCGGGCGATGCGGGCGGAAAATTCCGTCGGCAGGGCGATCGCCTCGTCGAAGGAATTGGTGTGCAGCGACTGGGTGCCGCCAAGGGCTGCCGACATCGCCTCGAAAGCCGTGCGGATGATGTTGTTATATGGGTCCTGTTCGGCAAGCGACACGCCCGAAGTCTGGCAGTGGGTGCGCAGCATCAGGGACGACGCCTTCTTCGGCTCGAATTCCTGCATGATGCGGGTCCAGAGCAGTCGGGCGGCGCGCAGCTTGGCGGCCTCCATGAAGAAGTTCATGCCGATCGCGAAGAAGAACGATAGCCGGCCGGCGAAGTCGTCGACATTGAGCCCTTTGGCAATAGCCGCGCGGACATATTCGCGCCCGTCGGCCAGCGTAAAGGCAAGCTCCTGCACCAGCGTCGCGCCTGCCTCCTGCATGTGATAGCCGGAGATCGAAATCGAGTTGAACTTCGGCATCTCCTTCGTCGTGTATTCGATGATGTCGGCGATGATCCGCATCGAGGGCTCGGGCGGATAGATATAGGTGTTGCGGACCATGAACTCCTTGAGGATGTCGTTCTGGATGGTGCCGGACAGCTTGTCGCGCGAGACACCTTGTTCCTCACCCGTAACAATGAAGTTCGCCAGGATCGGGATGACGGCACCGTTCATCGTCATCGACACCGAGATATCCTGCAACGGAATGCCGTCGAACAGGATCTTCATGTCCTCGACGCTATCGATCGCCACACCCGCCTTGCCGACATCGCCCTCGACGCGGGGATGATCCGAGTCATAGCCGCGATGGGTGGCGAGATCGAAGGCGACGGAGACGCCCTGCTGGCCGGCGGCAAGCGCCTTGCGGTAGAAGGCGTTGCTCTCCTCCGCCGTCGAGAAGCCGGCATATTGCCGGATCGTCCAGGGCCGACCAGCATACATTGTGGCGCGCGGACCGCGCACAAAGGGGGCAAAGCCCGGCAGGCTGTCGAGATGGTTGATGCCGGCGATGTCGTCTGCCGTATAAAGCGGTTTTACCGGAATGCCCTCCGGCGTCTCCCAGACGAGGCTCTCTGCCGGACGCTTCAATTCCTTCTCGGCAAGCGCCTGCCAGTCGGCGATGGTTTTCTTGGTCATCCGGTCTTCTCCCTGCTCCGCATGGACTGCGAACCGATCCATTCCTGCACTTGGCGATTAGCCTTCGAACTCCATGATCAATTCATCCACCGCCAGGCTCTGGCCGGGCTTGACGACGATTTTCTTCACGGTGCCACGGCGTTCGGCCTTCAGGATGTTCTCCATCTTCATTGCCTCGACCGTGGCAAGCGCCTGGCCCGCCTCGACCGTCTCGCCCTCCTTGACAGCAACCCCGGTGATGACGCCCGGCATCGGGCAGAGCAGCATCTTGGAGGTGTCCGGCGGCAGCTTTTCGGGCATCAGTTTGGCGAGTGCCGCGACACGCGGCGAGCGGACGCGAGCGGTCATATCCATGCCACGCCAGCGCAGCCTGATGGCCGGGCCCTTCAGGTCAACCTTAACGGAGAGTGTGTCGCCACCGATGTCGACATGGGCGAGTGTCTGACCCGGTTGCCAGTTGGTGGCGATCACAAGCTCGTTGCCGGCCTCGAATACGACGCGGGTATTGCCGGTGCCTTCGGTAATAGCCAGTGCATGGTCGCCACCGGCGAGATTGACAACCCAGTCCTCGCCAAGCTTCCGCGCGTGGTTGCCGATCGTGCCCGAGATCTGGATGGCGCGGGCCTGAAGGCGGTGGTTGATCACGGCGGCAATAGCGGCGAGCTTTTCCGCCGAGGCCGAATCCGGCGTTACACCGGTAAAACCGTCCTTAAACTCCTCGGCAATATAGGCCGTGGTGATCTTGCCGGAGCGGAAACGCTCTTGCTGCATAACGGCGGAGAGGAAGGGCAGATTGTGGCCGATGCCTTCGACCTCAAAGCTGTCCAGCGCCTCGCTCATCGCGTCTATGGCTGCAAGGCGATCAGGCGCCCAGGTGCAGAGCTTTGCGATCATCGGGTCGTAGTACATCGAGATCTCGCCGCCTTCGAAAACGCCCGTGTCGTTGCGAATAACGGTGCCTGCGGCGGTCGTGCCCTCTGCCGGCGGGCGATAGCGGGTGAGGCGGCCGATCGACGGCAGGAAGTTGCGGTAGGGGTCTTCGGCATAGAGCCGGCTTTCGATCGCCCAGCCGTTGAGTTTCACGTCGTCCTGGCCGAAGCTCAGCTTCTCGCCGGCGGCGATGCGGATCATCTGCTCGACGAGATCAAGCCCGGTGATGAGCTCGGTCACGGGATGCTCGACCTGCAGGCGCGTGTTCATCTCGAGGAAGTAGAACTTGTTTTGCCTGCCATCGACGATGAATTCCACCGTGCCGGCCGAGTGGTACCCGACAGCCTTGGCGAGCGCGACAGCCTGCTCGCCCATCGCCTTGCGGGTGGCAGGATCGAGGAAGGGCGAGGGGGCCTCTTCGATGACCTTCTGGTTTCGCCGCTGGATCGAGCATTCGCGCTCGCCGAGATAGAGCGTGTTTCCGTGCTTGTCGCCGAGCACCTGGATTTCGATATGGCGCGGTTCGGTGACGAATTTTTCGATGAAGATGCGGTCGTCACCGAAGGAATTCTTCGCCTCGTTCTTCGACGACTGGAAACCTTCGCGCGCCTCATCGGCATTCCAGGCAATGCGCATGCCCTTGCCGCCGCCGCCGGCGGACGCCTTGATCATCACGGGATAGCCGATCTGGTCGGAAATCGTCACTGCCTCGTCGGCATCGGCAATCAGGCCCATATGGCCGGGCACCGTCGAGACGCCGGCTTCGGCTGCGAGCTTCTTCGAGGTGATCTTGTCGCCCATGGCCTGTATCGCATTCACCGGCGGGCCGATGAAGGTCACGCCCGCCTTTTCCAGCGCTTCGGCAAAGGCGGCATTCTCCGAGAGGAAGCCATAGCCGGGATGAACGGCATCGGCGCCTGTTTGCCTGATCGCTTCGAGGATCTTGTCGATGACGATATAGGACTGGTTGGACGGAGCCGGGCCGATGTGAACCGCCTCGTCAGCCATCTCGACATGCAGCGCATTGCGGTCGGCGTCTGAATAGACGGCGACCGTCTTGATGCCGAGCTTCTTCGCGGTCTTGATCACGCGGCAGGCGATTTCGCCGCGGTTGGCGATAAGGATTTTCTGGATCATCGAACGACTGTTCCCCCGTTGTGACGACGACGGTTGCTGAAGACAAAGGCCACGATGGCCAGATGGATGAGCACGGCGCTGGCGATGCCAAGGGCGTGGTGGCCGAGGCTGACACCCGGCTCGGCGGCCACAACCATCAGGGCCCAGAGGCCGACCGGCAGGAAAAGCAGGACGGCAGTGATCAGGCCCGGATTGGATCTCCTCATCCGGATCGTAGGGCCGATATGCACAAGGGCGTTGACCAGCGTCAGATATACGCCGATTAAACCGAAACCCACGCCAAACAAAGTAGCCAGCCAGATCGACAGAGCATTGACGCCCCATACGCCCGGAACGTTGATCACAAAAATCGCAACGTCGGAGAGGACGGTTTTGCCTCCACCGATCTCAGCATTGATGAAGCGCCCGAAGCGCCCGTCATCATGCTCCTCATATTGATGGATCATGTAGATCGGAAGCTGCAGGAAGACTGCGATCATCGCAACCGACCAGCCGGACAGGAACAGGGGGCAGAGGGCAAGGAGCAGCACGGCGGACAGCGCTCCACCATAGACCCAGTTGCCATAGAGACGATCGAGCATCGCATTTCCCCGTCCATCTTCCCCGCTATTCCCTGATCTTCCTCTTCAAGCCCTTGGACACGCTCTGCTCGTCCTTCACCTCGCCGAAGGCTTCGGGAAAATTCTTGCGGGCGAGCGGCTCGTTGATCTTCAGCTTGGCGAAGTAGGATTGTGGATCGAAGCCGCGTTCGGCGGCGACCACCTCCCGGCCGAAGAGACGGCACAGACGTTCGCCGTCGAGATTGCCGCGCTCGAAGGGTTCGGTGCCGAAAGCCTGCCAGAGCGCCTGGACGAAGCCAATGTCGGCAAGGGCCACCGTCTGGTCCATCGTGCGGTGGCGCGGCCAGTTGCTGAGCGGGGTGACCTTCGGGTTTGCACGACGCAGGGTGTATTGCCATTGCGTGCCTGGCAGGCCGAGTGGAAAGCCCTGGTGTTTCGGCATGAGTGGTTCCTTCGCCATCCGTCAGACCTCGAACACGTCGTCGAAGGATTCGGGGAAGTTCTGCCGGGCGACCTTCTCGTCGATGACAAGCATCGCCTCGTATGACAGCGGGTCGAAATCCTTGTCTGCGGGGACCACCTCGCGGCCGAACAGCAGGCTCAGTCGAGCTGCATCCAGGTTGCCGCGCTCAAACGGCTCCGATCCGAAGTGATGCCAGAGCGCATGAAGGAAGGCGGCGTCGATGCGGTGTTCCTTGGTGCCCGGCCGCGCCTTGCGCGGCAGGGCTTTCAGGGGCGTGACACCCCTGGGATTGGCGCGGCGGATGGTGAACTGGACGCCGGTGCCCGGCATGCCTCCCGGAAATCCGCGATGTTTGGTCATGTCGGGCAGGTTCGCCATCCGCGTTCTCCTTACGCCTTGCCGATCTTGTCCTGCGTCTTCGTATCGAAGTCGGAGGCGTCGTGGCGTTCGTGCAGTTGTTCGGACGGGTCGCCCGAGGTCTTGTTGACCATGACGCCGCGCTTGACAGCGGGACGGGCGGCGATCTGCTTGGTCCAGCGCTGAACGTTCTTGTAGTCATCGACGGACAGGAACGTGCCGGCATCGTCATAGGCGCCATGCAAGGCGATGCGGCCGTACCACGGCCAGATTGCCATGTCGGCGATAGTATACTCGCTGCCGGCCATGAACTCGTTGTCGGCCAGATGACGGTCCAGCACGTCGAGCTGGCGCTTTACCTCCATCGCATAGCGGTCGATGGCGTACTGGATCTTCATCGGCGCGTATGAATAGAAGTGCCCGAAACCGCCGCCGAGGAAAGGGGCGGAGCCCATCTGCCAGAACAGCCAGTTGAAGGTCTCGGCGCGGGCGCGCAGATCCGTCGGCAGGAAGGCGCCGAACTTTTCGGCCAGATAGGTCATGATTGAGGCGGACTCGAACAGGCGGATCGGCTTGCCGCCATCCTTGGGCGCGTGGTCCATCAGGGCCGGGATCTTGGAATTGGGGTTGACCTCGACGAAGCCGGACCCGAACTGGTCGCCCTTACCGATGTTGATCAGCCAGGCATCATATTCAGCGCCGGAATGGCCGGCGGCAAGCAGTTCCTCAAGCAGGATCGTTACCTTCTGGCCATTCGGCGTTGCCAGCGAGTAGAGCTGCAGCGGATGCTTGCCAACCGGGCGCTCCTTCTCGGTCTGGGCACCGGCGGTGGGGCGGTTGATGCTGGCGAAGGCCCCGCCGTTGCCGGGCTCCCAGGTCCAGACTTTCGGCGGCACGTAGCCGGCGGGCAGGTTCTTCTCGGGCGGAAATTTCGAGTCGCTCATGGAAATCGGTCCTTTCTCGGTCCACGAAATTGCGTGACGTACCCCATATAGGTGGCTGTCGCTGCAATAGTTCGATCCGACCTCCCTTTTATCCGTCAACTCAAAATTATTCAGCCGTCGTTTCCGCTCCGCCTCTAGAGCGGTATGGTATCGTGTTTCTTCCAGTGCGTGCCGACCTGCTTGTTGCGCAGGCTGGCAAAGGCCCGCGCGATTCGCCGACGTGACGAGTGCGGCATGATCACCTCGTCGATGAAGCCGCGTTCGGCGGCCTTGAACGGGTTGGCGAAGTTGACTTCGTATTCATTTGTTCTCGCCGCGATCTTCTCGGGGTCGGAGAGTTCCGAGCGGTAAAGGATTTCGGCTGCCCCCTTGGCGCCCATCACAGCGATTTCGGCGGTTGGCCAGGCATAGTTGATGTCGGCGCCAATATGTTTGGAGGCCATAACGTCATAAGCGCCGCCATAGGCCTTGCGGGTGATCAGCGTGACCATCGGCACGGTCGCCTGGCTGTAGGCGAAGAGGAGCTTGGCGCCGTGCTTGATGACCCCGCCATATTCCTGGGCGGTGCCAGGCAGGAAGCCCGGCACGTCGACCAGCGTGAGGATCGGAATGTTGAAGGCATCACAGAAGCGGACGAAGCGGGCCGCCTTGCGTGAGCTATCGATGTCCAGGCAGCCGGCGAGCACCATCGGCTGGTTGGCGACCACGCCGACGGTCTGGCCCTCGATGCGGATGTAGCCGGTGATGATGTTGCGGGCGAAAGCTTCCTGAATCTCGAAGAAATCACCCTCGTCGGCCAGCGCAAGGACAAGTTCCTTCATGTCGTACGGCTTGTTCGACGAGTCGGGGATTAGCGTATCGAGACGGTTTTCGACCCGGGCGGGATCGTCGTGGAATGGGCGGACTGGCGGCTTTTCGCGGTTGTTCAGCGGCAGGAAGTCGAAGAGCAGGCGGACCTGTTCCAAGGCTTCGATATCGTTCTCGTAGGCGCCATCAGCGACGGAGGATTTTTTCGTATGGGTCGAGGCGCCGCCGAGCTCTTCCGCCGTGACGATCTCGTTGGTGACGGTCTTTACGACGTCCGGGCCAGTGACGAACATGTAGGAGCTGTCGCGGACCATGAAGATGAAGTCGGTCATGGCGGGCGAGTAAACGGCACCACCGGCGCAGGGGCCCATGATGACGGAGATCTGCGGGATGACGCCCGAGGCGTCGACATTGCGCTTGAAGACGTCGGCATAGCCGGCCAGCGAGGCCACACCCTCTTGAATACGAGCGCCACCTGAATCGTTGAGACCGATCACGGGGGCGCCCACCTTCATCGCCATGTCCATGATCTTGCAAATCTTCTGGGCATGGGTTTCCGACAGCGAGCCGCCGAGCACGGTGAAATCCTGGGAGAAGACATAGACCTGACGGCCGTTGATCGTGCCCCAGCCGGTGACCACGCCATCGCCCGGCACTTTCTGGTCTCCCATGCCGAAATCGACGCAGCGGTGAGTGACGTACATGTCGTATTCTTCGAAGCTGCCCTCATCGAGCAGAACGTCGATGCGTTCGCGCGCCGTCAATTTGCCCTTGGCGTGTTGCGCGTCGATGCGGCGCTGGCCGCCACCCAGATGGGCCTCGGCCCGACGGGCGGCAAGCTGATCGAGTACGGCGCGCATGTTTCCTCCCGACATCCCAAAAGCCTTTCCAAAGAGGTTTTACCCTCTCGATTTCTGCAGATATCCGGCCCTGTTGGCAAAGAAAATGATTGAACAGGTGCAACTGCGGAATTATAAATTTGCGAAGTGTAAATTGCGAAATTGCAAAATGGCTGTCGGCAAGCTCTTCATCGGTCGCAAGGTGCGGGAAATCCGCCAGACGAACGGCGCCACGCAGGGGCAGTTCGCCGATATGATCGGCATTTCGACCAGTTATCTCAATCAGATCGAGAACAACCAGCGGCCGGTCTCGGCGGCCGTGCTTCTCGCTCTGGCGGAGAAGTTCGGGATCGACATCACCGCGCTCTCCAGCGGCCAGGACGATCGGCTTCTTTCGGCGCTGAGCGAGGCGCTTTCCGATCCGCTTTACGAAACCTATTCGCCGAGCTTGCAGGAGTTGAAGCTCGTCACGCAGAACGCGCCGGGCTTCGCCCATGCGCTCATCGCCAGCCACCAGGCCTATCGCCGCGCCAGCGAGCAGATTGCCAGCTTCGACGACCGGCTGGGGGGCGTGGCGCCGGTCGAGCCGACGCCCTATGAGGAAGTGCGGGACTTCTTCCATTTCGTCGACAACTATATCCACGAGATCGACATGGCGGCGGAGGCGCTTGCCGGACGGATTTCGATCGGCGGTGGCGACAATCATGCGGTGCTGGTGTCCTATCTCGAAAGGGAGCATGGCGTCCGGGTCGCGCGCGGCGAGGCGGCGGACGAGACGCTGAGGCGGTTCGATCCCAAGACGAAGGTACTGACCCTCAACCGCTATGCGCCAGCCGCGACCCGCGACTTCCAACTGGCGCTGGTCATCGCCCAACTTGCGGCCGCCGACGGTATCGCCGCAGTGCTGCGGCAAGCCGCTTTTCGCACCGAGGAGGCGCAGGAAATCTGTCGCATCGGCCTGCACAATTATTTCGCCGGCGCGTTGATCCTGCCCTATCGGCTGTTCCTGGCCACTGCGCGCGAGTTGCGGCACGACGTGGAACTGCTTGGCGCCCGCTTCGGCGCTTCGCTGGAGCAGGTCTGTCATCGCCTTTCGACCCTGCAACGCCCGGGACTGAAGGGTGTACCGATCTTCTTCGCCCGTGTGGATCGCGCCGGCAACATCACCAAGCGCCACAGCGCCGCCAAGTTGCAGTTCGCGCGCTTTGGTGCCGCCTGTCCGCTCTGGAACGTGCACCAGGCCTTCGAGACACCGGGGCGGATCATCAGGCAGATGGCCGAGACGCCGGATGGGGTGCGGTACCTTTGTCTTGCGACGCAGGTGAACAAGGGTGCAGGCGGTTTCCGGACGACACATCCCAGTTACGCGCTCGCCTTTGGTTGCGAGATTTCCTACGCCGATGCCTTCGTCTACGCCGATGACCTCGATCTTGGCAACCGCGCCGGTTATGACCCGATCGGCATTTCCTGCCGGATCTGCGAGCGGACGAAATGCGCGAGCCGCGCTGTGCCGCCGATCAAGCGGAAGCTTGTGGTCGACCACACGGTGCGCCGGGCGATGCCCTACGACATCGTCTGATCAATCGACGAAAGTGGCGCTTGAACGAGGTGCCCCATACGCTTCAATCCGCATCAAGCATCACGGAGAAAGATCATGGACGAAGCGCCTGTTGTCGTCACGAAGGAAGGTTCTCTGGGCATCATCACGCTCAACCGACCGAGGGCGCTCAACAGCCTGAACCTGGAAATGGTGCATATCATGGACGCCGCCTTCGATGATTTCGAAGCTGATCCGGCTATCGCGGCGATCCTGATCACCGGGGCGGGGGAGAGGGGGCTTTGCGCCGGCGGCGACATCCGCATGGTGCACGAGAGCGGCAAGGCCGCGGACGGACAAGGTTTGCGGTTCTGGTGGGCAGAGTACCGCATGAATGCGCGCATTCCGCACCTTTCGAAGCCCTATGTCGCTTTCATGGACGGGATCGTGATGGGCGGCGGCGTGGGGGTCTCGGCCCATGGTAGCCATCGGATCGTGACCGAGCGTTTGAAGCTCGCAATGCCCGAAACGGGGATCGGCTTCTTTCCCGATGTCGGCGCAACCTGGCTTCTGACGCGGAAAGCCGGGGAGCTGGGCACCTATCTCGGACTGACCGGCGAGATCATCGGCGCGGCGGATGCGATCCTTGCGGGGCTTGCTGATTTCTGCGTTGCCAGCGATCGGTTACCGGAGCTTCGCGGCGTTCTCGCGGCACTTTCTTCCGATTCAGGGAGAGAGGAGGTCGATGAGGTTATGCTGAGGTTCGCGACCGATCCAGGAACGCCTACGCTGGCTGAGCACGTGGATGTTATCGACCGCGCCTTTGACTTCGACACCATCGAGGACATCCTTGCCGCCCTGGATCGCGAACCGGGCGAGTTCGCCGCGAAGACCAGGGAGCGGCAGCTGGCGCGGTCGCCAACCTCGCTGAAGATCACAGTGAGGATGTTGCGGCTGGGGAGGGCGAGTGCCAGCCTGGAGGAGTGCATCAACCGGGAATTCGCCGGTTCGGCGGCTATTCTCGATCTACCGGATTTCTATGAGGGCGTGCGCGCGGCGGTGATCGACAAGGACTGCAATCCGCGCTGGTCGCCGGACAGGATCGAGGCGGTCGCCGAAACGGACCTCGAGCCGTTTTTTGTGGCCCATCCGGACCCGCCATTTCCGCAAGTTGAGGCAGCTTGCAAAGCTTCAATACGCCCCTATCTTCAAAAGCATGATCCGCCCTTCGGAACTGCTGATCCCGACTCCCGCGGGTCTCTATTGCCCGCCCGGTGATTTCCATATCGATCCGGTTCGTCCCGTCGGGCGCGCCGCGATCACGCATGGACATTCGGACCATGCGCGGTCCGGACACGCGAAGGTGCTTGCAACGACCGAAACGCTCGACATCATGGCGATCCGCTACGGCTCGGATTTCACCGGCGAAAGACAGGCGATCGGCTATGGCGAGACGGTCGACATCAACGGAGTCCGGGTTTCCTTCCATCCGGCCGGGCATGTGCTGGGCTCGGCGCAGATTGCCGTCGAGCACAAGGGGCTGAGGATCGTCGTATCAGGCGACTACAAGCGACGCTCCGATCCGACCTGTGCCACCTTCCAGGTGGTTCCTTGCGATGTTTTCGTTACCGAAGCGACATTCGGGCTGCCGGTCTTCACGCATCCGCCGGATGCCGAGGAGATCGGCCGGCTTCTGCATTCGGTAGATCAGTTTCCGGAGCGCACTCATATCGTCGGCGCCTATGCGTTGGGCAAGGCGCAGCGGGTGATCGGGCTGTTGCGAGATAACGGGTACGACAAGCCGATCTACATTCATGGCGCGCTTCAGAAACTTTGCGACTACTACCAAGGACTCGGTATCGATCTTGGTCCGCTCGAACCGGCGACTGTCGATCGGGGTGGGCGGGATGACTTCGCAGGCTCGATCGTCATAGGTCCACCATCGGCCTTTGCTGATCGCTGGGCACGGCGGTTCGCTGATCCGATTTCATGTTTCGCCTCGGGCTGGATGCGAATCCGCCAGCGGGCAAAGCAGCGTGGCGTGGAATTGCCGCTCATTCTCTCCGACCATTCCGACTGGCCGGAACTTACGCAGACGATCCGGGAGACGGGCGCCTCTGAGGTTTGGGTCACCCATGGCCGCGAGGAAGCGCTGGTGCGCTGGTGCGAGCTCAACCAGATCCGGGCCAAGCCGCTGCACCTCGTCGGCTATGAAGACGAGAACGAGTGATGCGCGCCTTTTCCGAACTGCTCGATCGCCTGGTCCTCACGCCGTCACGCAACGGCAAGCTGACGCTTATGGCGGATTACTTCTCCTCCACTCCGGATCCCGATCGCGGTTACGCGCTGGCGGCGCTGACGGGCGGGCTCGATATCGTCGGTATCAAACCGGCGGTTATTCGCGGGCTGGCGATGGAGCGGATAGACGAGGTGCTGTTCGGCTACTCGTATGATTATGTCGGCGATCTGGCCGAGACGGTGTCGCTGATATGGCCGGACGATGCGGGCGTAGATGACCGGGCTGAGCCAAAACTCGCCGAGGTCGTGGAAGCACTCCAGTCGACATCACGGAACGCCGCACCGGCAAAGTTCGTGGGCTTCATGGACGCGCTCGATACATCGGGCCGTTATGCGCTGATCAAGCTCATGACAGGCGGCATGCGCATCGGTGTCTCGGCGCGGCTCGCAAAACAGGCGCTTGCCAATATGGGAAGTGTCGACGTTACCGAAATCGAGGAGCTATGGCACGGGCTGGAACCGCCCTACCTTGAGCTTTTCGCGTGGCTCGAAGGCCGGGAGGCGAAGCCGGTCAGTGCCGCGGCGGCGCTTTACCGCCCGGTCATGCTCGCCAATCCGCTGGAGGCAGGCGACTATGAACGCATCACCACGGACGATTACCGCGCGGAGTGGAAATGGGACGGCATCCGCGTTCAGGTCTCGTCGGAAGCCGGCGTCCAGCGGCTCTACACCCGCACCGGTGACGACATCTCCGGCACGTTTCCGGACCTGCTCGGCGCTATCGATTTCGAAGCGGTGCTGGACGGGGAATTGCTGGTAGGCGTGCCGGGCGAGCATGTCGGCACCTTTTCCGACCTGCAGCAGCGGCTGAACCGGAAGACGGTTCCCGACAAGCTTATCAAGCAGTATCCGGCTTTCGTGCGGCTCTATGACCTGCTGATGCTCGACGGCAAGGATACCCGTCAGTTACCTTTCGATGAACGACGCAAACTGCTGGAAGCTTTCGTCGACGGGCTCGACCGGAGCCGCTTCGACCTGTCGCCCCAGGTCTCCTATGCCGATGTAAGCGATCTCGACCGGCAGAGGCTTGCGCCACCGCATCCGGTGATCGAGGGTGTGATGCTGAAACACAAGGACTCGGCCTATGTCGCGGGACGACCGAAGGGGCCGTGGTTCAAGTGGAAGCGCGATCCCTATACCGTTGATGCCGTGCTGATGTATGCGCAGCGCGGTCACGGCAAGCGGTCGAGCCTCTATTCGGACTTCACCTTCGGTGTCTGGGACGAGGGCGAAGACGGGCTACAACTGGTCCCTGTCGGCAAGGCCTATTTCGGCTTCACCGACGAGGAGTTGCGGCAGATCGACAAATATGTGCGCGACAACACAATCGACCGCTTCGGACCGGTGCGCTCGGTACGGGCGAACCGCGAGACGGGGCTGGTGCTGGAGATCGCCTTCGAGGGGCTCAACCGGTCGAGCCGGCACAAGTCCGGCGTCGCCATGCGCTTCCCGCGCATTTCGAGGCTGCGCTGGGACAAGCCATCCGCCGAGGCGGATACGCTTGACAGTCTGAAGGCACTGCTTTCAGACGCCTAGCCTGCTACACAAAAAACGCCGGGACGCCCGGCGTTTTCATATCGATCTCAGGCCTCGATCTCGACCTCGCCGAGAGGCCGCGAACAGCACGCGAGGATGTAGCCTTCGTCGATCTCGTCATCGAGAATGCCGCCATTGTGGTTCATCTCGACCTGCCCGGAAATCTTCATGACCTTGCAGGTGCCGCAGAGGCCGGATTCGCAGGCCGCGCCGATGCGGACGCCGCTGGCACGGGCCGCCTGCAACAGCGTATGCCCCGGTTCGCAAAGGCCGGTCTTGCCGGACATCGCAAAGACGACCTTCGTTGGCTGGGCGCCGTCCGAATGGTCGGCGACGACGACCGGCGGTTCCGGCTTCACCGGCTGGAAGGCTTCCTCGTGATAGTTCTTCATGTCGAAGCCGGCACCGGCCAGTGCCTCGCGGACCGTCGCCATGAAGGGTTCGGGGCCGCAGCAGAAGACGGTCCGGTCGAGGAAATCGGGCGCCAGAAGCGCGATCTTTGCCTTATCGATGCGGCCCTTGAGCCCCGACCAGAGCTGGCCGCGACCGAGCTGTTCTATGATCAGGCCAAGCGTGAAGTTCGGCATTTCCCGCGCCTTGGCCTCAAGCTCCCAGCGAAAGATGATGTCATCAGGCGAACGGGCGCAGTGCAGGAAGGTGATGTCGCTATCGGGAGCCCGGTCGCTCATGTCGCGGGTCATCGACATCATCGGCGTAATGCCGGAGCCGGCGGAGACGAACAGGTATTTCCGGCCGGGATGCTTTGCATAGGAGAAGTCGCCAAGCGCGCCGATCGCCTTCAGCCGCATGCCGGGCTTCAGGTTGTCGAACATCCAACGGGTGCCGATCGACTCCTTCTGCGCCTTGACCGTCACTGCCACCGTGTAAGGCCGTGACGGACTGGAGGAGAGCGTGTATGTGCGCATCACCGGCTCGGGGGCCACAGGAATTTCGAGCGTCACGAACTGGCCCGGAAGGTAGCGAAACCACAGGCCGGAACGATCCGGCCTGAAGGTGAAGGTCATGACGTCAGGTGCTTCCGGCGTGACGGCGACGCATTCGAGCATGTGCTCCCGGTCCGACCAGGGGCGCATCTCGTCGACATGGCGATAGCTGGGGACTGCTATGTTCATGTCAGGCCACCGCGGACAGGCGGGACGTATCGCCCTGCAGACGGTTGATCATGAAATTGGAATACCATTCGACGAACTGCATGACGCCACCCTCGTGCTCGACCGAATACGGACCAGGCTCATAGGCGGGGGAGCGAATGCCGAACGCGTTCTCCTCGACGATCGCGCGGTCCTGATCGTTGGTCATGTTCCAGACATGGGTCAGTTGATCGACGTCGTAATCGACACCTTCGACGGCGTCCTTGTGTACCAGCCATGTGGTGGTGACGGCGGTTTCCTCGGCCGAGAGCGGAAGGACGCGGAAAGAGATCGCGTGGTCGCCGAGCATGTGGTTCCACGTCGTCGGGTAGTGGAACAGCAGCATGGTGCCGATGCGCGAGATCTTTACGTCGTCGGAGAGGGGTCTGCGAACGGCTGGCTTGCCGTCCATGGTGTAGCTGACCGCGTCCTGAATGAGGGGCATGCGGGCGACGCGAAACTGGCCGGTCGGGTCCATCCTGAATTCGCTTGGAAGGCCACCGTCCTCGCAGTGTTTCCAGTGTTCGGCGATGAAGGGATCATCCTTCGCGCCCTGAACGCCTGTGGCGGTCGGTGCTTCCGGATAGGTGCGGCAAAGTTCCGGATGGTTGCCGGCGCAATGGTAGCATTCGCGGTTGTTTTCCCAGACGAGCTTCCAGTTGCCCTTTTCGATGATCGTCGTCCGGGCGGCGACCTTCGCCTCCCAGAGGCGGTGCGGCGCCATGTAGGGCTCGATGGTGGCGCGGACGGGTGCGAAGTCAGTCGGCTCGTTGGCAAGGCAGATGAAAATGTAGCCGGCGACGCTTTCGCAGGCGACCGGCTTCAGCCCGAATTCAGACTTGTCGAAGGTCTCGCCCATCTGGCGTGCGAAGACAAGCGAGCCGTCAAGGTCGTAAGTCCACTGGTGATAGGGACAGACGAGCTTGGCGGATGCGCCCTTGTCCTGCGTGCACACGCGGTGGCCACGGTGGCGGCAGGTGTTGTGGAAGGCGCGGATAACGCCGTCCTTGCCGCGCACGACGACGACGGGATAATCGCCGATCTGGACGGTGAAATAGTTTCCGGCGCGCGGCACTTCGCAGTCATGGCCGATAAACAGCCAGTCGCGGTACCAGATCGTTTCCATATCGAGCTTGAAATAGTCCGGATCGATGTAAAAGGGCTGCTCGAGGGAGAAGCCTTCCCGGCGGTTCTTCAACTGCCGCAACACAGTATTCTGCAAGTCCATGTCTTCGTCCTCGTTTAAAAATGGACGGTGGACGAGCAGGACTGAACACGTGCGCAAACGCACGTGCCCGACCTGTCCCCGACCGCCCACCGCGATCGTAATGAACTTATCTCCCGAGGCTGGTTTCCGGGCTCTGGAGCATCCTTGCGGACCAAACCGACGCCTTCCCAGGACTCCTCCCAGTGGCAATTTGCCGGTTCTTCACTCCACCACCGTTGCGGGGGCAGCGCCGGATTCTGACCGGCTTCCCAATTCTCCGCCCGTGTCCGGACGGCACCTCCTGTGATTGACAATAGAGCAGTTTTGCAGCGCACCCAATGCGGTGTTCGCGACGCGTCTCTGCTGGATTCGCGACACGGTCGCTGTCGTGTGATAAAGGGTAGCTTGACCGCCGGCCTGGGGCCTTGCCCTTCACTGTGAGGATGGTATTCAGCGCATCTGGGCGGGCCCACAAGCTGTTGGTGAAAGAGCAGTCAACATGACGTTTTCAGGTGGCGCCCGGCGCATCACTCTTGTTCGCGCCTTTCAGTTCGTCTTTGGCCTTTGCGCGGTGTTATCGCTAACCGCCTGTGCCGGCAGACCGGGGCCGGAGGCGCTGAGCCTGTCTCAATCGGCGCTGCCGGACACCAAGCAGGTCACCGTCTACGTCGCCACCACGCGCGAGAACAAGGAAGGCCTCGGATACACCGACGGCAAGGCACCCGAACTGAATTTTGCGGCTTATACCGTATCGGTTCCTCCGGGGCACAAGGCGGGCGAGATCGAGTGGCCGAAAGGCGGTAATCCCGATCCGGCCAAGACATTTGCAGTCACGGCGCAACGGACCTTGTCGGCGGACGAGTTTTACCGGGAAGTGGGCAATCAGGCCAAAACCGAAGCTTCGGATGGCACCGATGTCGGTGTATTCGTGCATGGCTTCAACTTCAATTTTCAGGAGTCTCTCTTCCGCGTGGTGCAGATGTCGGCCGATGCCAATGTCGAGGGCGTGCCGGTGCTTTTTGCCTGGCCTTCCCAGGCGGCGGTGACCGGTTATCTTGCCGACAAGGAATCCGTGACGTATTCGCGGGACTATCTCGCCGAGACGCTGACGCGTTTGACGGCCGGTCGCGGCAAAGGCCGGGTGCTTCTCTTCGGACACAGCATGGGTGGCTGGCTCGTGGTCGAGACGCTGCGGCAGTTGAAGCTGAGCGACCGGTCCGACGTGCTCGCAAAACTCAACGTCATGCTTGCGGCACCCGACATCGACGTCGATGTGTTCCGGCAGCAAATGGCAGTGATAGGTCCCATGTCGCCGCCGTTGACGATCCTGGTTTCCAAGGACGATCGGGCGCTGCAGGCGTCGCAGTTCCTGACCGGCAACGGCCGGATCGGCGCTCTCGACGTTGCCGATCCGGTGGTCGCGCAGGTGGCGGAACGAGAGAAAATCCTGCTCGTCGATGTGTCGGGTATCTCGCCGACCAATCCGCTGAACCACGATCGTTACGTCCAGCTTGCGGCTCTCTATCCGAAGCTCACCGCCGAACGGCAGGATCTGAGCAGCGTCGGCGGCTTCATCCTCGACGTCGCGGCCAACACCGTCTCCAGTCCGTTCCGGCTGGTGAAACTCGCGATCACGCCGCAATAGCCATTTGTCAGATGACCGCGCACACCGTCTTGGTTTCCAGGTAGTTTTCGAGACCCTGGGCGCCGTTCTCGTATCCCCAGCCGGACTGCTTGTGTCCGCCCTTGGGTAGTTCGGGCGAGAAATAGGAATGGCAGTTGATCCAGATCGTGCCGGCTTTGACGCTGGCGGCAAGGCGGTGCGCGGCGGAGAGATCCTGCGTCCAGATGCTCCCAGCCAGACCGTAGGGGCTGTCGTTGGCGTAGATGATGGCTTCCTCCACGTCGTCGAAGGGCGTGACAGCGACTACCGGGCCAAAGATTTCCTCGCGCATCAGCCGCATGTCCGGCCGGACCGATGTCACGACGGTGGGTTCGAAAAAGGTGCCGAACTCACCGTCCTGCCGGCCTCCGGCTGCGATGTGAGCGCCTTCGGCGGTACCCTCGTTGATGAAGTCCGCCACGCGGTCCGCCTGCTTGCGGTTGACGAGGGGTCCGAGATCGGTGGATTCATCCAGGCCGTGGCCGAGCTTCAGGGCGCTGGCAGCTTTCGATACTTTTTCGACGACTTCCTCAAAGATTTTGCGATGGGCATAGACGCGTGAGCCGGCGACGCAGACCTGGCCGGAATTCGAGAAGATGCCGCGCGCGATGCCCGGGATCGCCAGCGCCATGTCCGCGTCGGGCATCACGATCGCCGGCGACTTGCCGCCGAGCTCGAGCGTCAGTTTCTTGAGGTTGCCCTGGGCGACCTTGACGATCAGCTTGCCGACCTCGGTCGACCCCGTAAAGGCCATCTTGTCCACATCGGGATGAGCTGTGAGGGCCGCACCCACGGTTTCTCCGAAACCGGTGACGAGATTGACCACACCTTTCGGCAGTCCCGCCTCGATCATGAGTTCGACCAGCCGGCTTGCTGTCAGCGAGGTTTCCTCCGCGGGTTTCAGAACGACCGTACAACCGGCGGCGAGCGCCGGTGCCAGCTTCATGGCCGCCATCAGCATGGGCGAATTCCAGGGTGTGATTGCAGCCACGACTCCGATCGGCTCTCGGGTCGTATAGGCGAAGATCTGCTTGCCCTCGGGCTGGTAGGCGATGGACGTCGGGATGGTGGTCCCCAATATCTTCGTGCAAAAGCCGGCGTAGTAGCGAAACTGTTCGGCCGAAGCCGGAATCTCACCGAAGCGACCTGTCTTGTAGCTCTTGCCCTGGTCCAGCGTTTCGAGCTCCGCCAGTTCCTCGACATGCGCCTCGATCAGTTCGGCGATCTTCCAGAGTAGCTTGCCGCGGGCCGACGGGGTGAGGCCTTTCCATTCGTGGGAACCAAGTGCGGAGCGGGCGCTGGCCACGGCCGCGTCGACATCGGTGGCCGTTCCTCCGGCAAGCTCGGCAAGAAGCTTCCCTGATGCCGGATCGAAGGTCTCGAAGGAGCCGCCGTCGGACGCGTCCCGCCAGGTACCGTCGATGAATAGCTGCTTCCTACGCTTAGCGAGAAAGGCTTTCGCGCCTTCGGTGCGAGGCTCGGAGTTGGTGATGGCGATCGTCATGTCAGTCTCCGTTGGCGCGAGATTGCTCGCGAACGCGGCGGGCGGCATTCAGCGCTCCGCGAATGATGGAATGGTAGCCGGTGCAGCGGCAGATATTGCCTTCCAGCCCGGCGCGGATGTCCGCTTCCGTCGCATCCGGCTTCTCGTCCAGAAGGGCGGTCAAGGCGATCGTGAAGCCCGGCGCGCAATAGCCGCACTGGAAAGCGTTTTCCTCTTCCAGTCCCGCCACAATGGCAGCACCGAGCGCGTGGCTTTTCAAACCCTCGATGGTGACGATCTCCGTACCGTCGATCTGGAAGGCCATGAGAAGGCAGCCGTTCACCGCCTTGCCGTTCATCAGCACGGTACAGGCGCCGCAACGACCTATAGAACAGCCGACCTTTGTGCCGGTCAACGAAAGGTGGTCGCGCAGGATGTCGGCAAGGCGGATGTCCGGCGCGCAGTCCAAGACGACGGGCTGACCGTTCAAATGAAAGCGTGTCGTCATGCTCTCACCGCCAAGGCTTCGAGAATCGCTTCGGGCGGGACGGGGGTCACGGCGGGCGAATAGCCGATCGCTGAGGCCACGGCATTGGCAATCGCCGGCGTGACCGCGCCGATGCCAAGCTCGCCGGATCCCCGGGGGCCGAGGTCATCGTCCGCATCCAGTCCCTCGAGCGCGAAGATTCTCATGGTTTCCGGGGTGTCCTGAATACCGGGCAGCATGTACGTGTCGAGGTTGGCGGTGAGATAGCCGCCATCGCGCATCGGGGTGTCCTCCGTCAGGGTAAAGCCCAGCCCCTGCACGGCACCACCTTCGAGCTGGCCAAGATAGGCGGCGACGTCCATGACGGGACCGGCGGCGGAGTGCTGGTGGAGGTCGAGAACGCGAACCTGCCCGGTGACGCGGCTCACCGCGACGCGGGCTATCGTGGCGCCGAATGCGAAGATGTAGCGGGCATTGGCCGTCGGATAATCGGTCTTCGGAAATTCGTAGGCGACCGTCACGTTCGGTAGATCGGCTTCGGGGATGGCCGCTGCAAGCTCGCGGTAGGAGACCAGGACGGTACCACTGTTTGAGCCGCGTTCGGCCAGTCCGCCGGGCGCGAAGACAAGCGTATCGGGATCGCGATCGAGCAGCCGGCCTGCCGCGGCGCGGACTTGCCGCGAAAACTCCGGCGCCGCCCTTCTCGCGGATTCCCAGACGACATAGGTGCCGCGGGAGGCTGTGGTGGAACCGGATTCGGGAGCTAGCGCGGTGTCCCCAAAGGTCGCTTTCACATCCTCGCGAGCGCAGCCGAGTTCGGCGGCGACCGTCGCCCGGATCAGGGGCAGCAGTCCTTGACCCATTTCATCCAGACCGTAGGCTCCTTCGATAAAACCGTCTGAAGTCAGTGCCAGACGTCCACCGGCGGGGTCCGGTACAACCGAGCCCAGGCCGTTGCCCTGGTAGTTCATGGCCATGCCGGTGCCGATGATCCATTCTCCGTCCTCCGAGGTTCCCTGAGCCTTGCGCCAGAGTTCCGAAGCCGAGGCGGCCTGAAGCATCTCGGCGATGCGCTCCGATTTCGAGACCACTTGTCCGAGATAGCCTGGCGTTCCGGCGGACCGGAGATTGCGGGCGCGAATTTCCGTGGGTGACAGTCCTGTGAGTCGCGCCAGACGATCCATCTGGCACTCAACGGCATAGTTCATCTGGTTGGCGCCGAAGCCGCGGAAGGCGCCGCAGGTGCCGTTGTTGGTACAGGCCAACCGTCCATGGGTGGACACGTTCGGCACCGCATAGGGACCGGTCGCGTGTTCGAGCGCTGTTTCCAGCACGCCGGGGCCAAGGGATGCGTAGGCTCCGGCATCGGCGAGGACCTCTACCTCCTGCGCAAGCAGAAGACCATCTGCATCGCATGCTGTCTTCATCCGGATGGTCATCGGATTGCGTTTCTGGCCGGCGAGCACGGACTCCGAGCGGGACAGTTGCAATCGGACGGGCTTTCCCGATTTCAGCGCCAGCAAGGCCAGCGCCGGCTGGACCGACAGTTCGTCCTTGCCGCCGAAGGCGCCGCCCGTGGGCGAGGTGACGACGCGGATCTTTTCCTCAGGCATTGCCAGTATCCGTGACAGCTGCAGCCGGTCGCGACCACCGTGCTGGCCACCGACAAAGACGTTGAGCGTTCCGTCTGATCCCACGAAGGCGTAACCGCCTTCGGTTTCCATGAAACCGTGCATCTGGCGCGGGGTGACGTAAGTCTCTTCCAGGACAAACGCTGCAGTGTCGAAGCCGACCAAAACGTCGCCACGGCGGAAGAACAGCTCCCGTTGCAGATTGCCACCATCATGAACAAGCGCGGCATTTTCGGCGAGCGCTGCCTCGGGGGTGTCGACGAGCGGCAGCGGCTCGTATTCCACTTTGATCAGCGTAAGTGCTTTTTCTGCCGTCTCCGCGTCCAGGGCTGCCACCGCCGCCACCGGATCGCCCTTGTGGCGGACCTTGTCGTGACAGAGCGCCGGCTGGTCCTGGATGACAATGCCGAAGGCGTTCGATCCTGCGATATCGCGATGGGTGACAACAGCGACGACCTCCGACAGGGCTTCCGCGGCAGTCGTGTCGATGGAGAGAATGCGGGCGTGTGGAAGGCCTGCCCGCAGGATGCGACCGACGAGCATGCCATACTCGCGCTTGTCCGTGAGGTAGCCGAGCCTGCCGCGTATCTTGTCAGCCATGTCCGGCCGTATGTGCCAGCGGTTGCCCTGTCGCGCGCGGGAAAGCACGATTTCGCTGTCCAGCGGCTCTGGTTGCGGAAGCGGGGTGGTCGGATGTATCGAGCGTATCGGAGGCAAGGGGCCTCCCAATCCATGAACAAGTGCGTTTGCAGCGACGCGGCGACGGTAGCTCCCGGAGCGGAAATCGTCGTCCGGAGCGGCAATGGTGTCGAGCAGGCAGGCGTGCAACGCGGCCCAGTCGATGGAGCCTGCGTCTGCTCCTGCCAGCATCTCTTCGGCCTCGGTCAGGCGAGTGACAGGAACGACGCCTCCGCCGACCGCAAACCGCGGGTCGGCGACATGTCCTTCGTGAAGACGGAACCGTCCCGCGACGTTTATCACACTCGGCGTGAAGGCGGCGCGCAGGCCCACTTTGCGGAATGTATAGCGTTCACGCGATAGCTGCGGACGGAGGTGAATCGCAACGAGAACAGCGGCTTGAACCACTGGCGCGGCAAGCCATTCTGCCAGCGTGCCTCTTTCCGTTCCGTTCGCGGTTGCGACTTCGAGCTCCGCATCAAGTGCCAGCAGCGCCGGGAGCAGGCAGCCGTTTCGCCCGCAGATATTGCCGCCGATTGTCGCGAGATTGCGGACTGTCGGTCCGGCGACAATCTTGAAAGCCGAATGGAGAAGCGGCAAATGGTCGGCTATGGCTTTTTCGCCGATAAGGTCTGCGAGGGTGCACAGCGCCCCGATGCGGATCGAGTCCCCTTCCTGCGAGATTCCCCGCAATTCGGGCAGGTTCGCAAGAGTGATCATCGTCGACGGTTTCGGCAGGCCCCTGGCCCATTCAAGCTGCAGCGCCGTACCGCCGGCAATCAGACGGCTGTCGGGATCGGATGAGGTGATGCCGAGTGCCTCTTGAAGGGAGGCGGGTTTCAATACGCGCATGCGGCCCCTTTCCTTCGGAAGGTCACAAGCTGCCCGCCGCGCATCAGTGCCCTCCCGCCGTGGTGCCAAAACGGATGCCTTTTTCCTTGAGCCAGCGGCGGTAGGCGATGGATGACGAGTCGGCCCGTGTCGGGATTTCGGCGCGCGGCTCGAGCGGCAGCAGCAAGGGGCGCTGGTTCTCGACGATGATCCGGTCCTGCAGGAAAATGACCTGTTCGAAGTTCAGAAGCGACTTATGGGTCGAGGTCTGGTCAACGAGATACATCACCGGCTGAGCCCGGCAGAGGCCTTCCTCCATCGGCTGGATAAAGAGCGCGATCGCGTCCAGCCGGTTCGGCGAAGTCGGACAGACGCGGTAGAGCATGACAACGAAGGGCGATGGAACGCGGTAGGTCAGGTGGACGAAATCTCCCTTGTCCTCGGTCGCGGCGATGCGCGGCTGGAAGAACGTGCAGTTGGTCGCCCAGACCTCGTCGACATCGCGGCGGATTTCGCTCTGGTAGCCCGGAACCTCGGTGTGGGGCTCGGAGCCGAGAATGTCGGTGTGCACGAAGGGAAAATGCGCCATGTCGAGGAAGTTCTCGACGACCCGCAGGCCCGAGGCGCGCATGGTGACCCAGCCACACGGCACGAAGCGTCGGTCGTCCTCCTCTGCCTCCTCGATATGGACGATGTCCTTTTTCGGCGCACCGAGACTGGTGAACAGGCAGCCGTAGCGTTCCTTGACCGGAAGAGCGGGGCCGCGCCTGTCATCGGCCAGGATTTCCCGAACCAGAGGCGAGCCGCCTTCGGACAGCATGTATTCGATGTCCTGACCGAGCAATCGCGTCCTGACGGGTCTGCTCGTCAGTTCGCTCGCGGTGGCGATCGCGTACCAGTCGTCGAGCGCGACCTGATCGGTGGTCTTCATGCCGTGCCTCCCTTCTCGCTGATCCACTGCTTGGTGCCGCCGCCGTTCTCGGCGAGCCACTTGGCGCGACGGGCGAAATGATCCGGCGCCATGGCATGGATATCGGCGATGATGTCCTTCACGTCGCCGGTTTTCAGGATACCGTCCTCGACGATGATCTCGCCGTCGACCATGGTCATGGCGACGTCGCTACCGCGCACAGCATGGACGAGATTGTGCTGGAGATTGAAATAGGGACCTTCGCCGAACAATGGTGTCATGCGCGGCGTGTCGGTCCTGACTGCGATGATGTCGGCCCGCTTGCCGCCCTCGAGGGAGCCGATCTCGTGGTCCAGGCCGATAGCCTTAGCGCCGAGGATCGTCGCCATGCGCAAGCATTGCCAGCTATCCATGGCGGCGGCGTCGCGGTGGCGCAGCTTGCCGAGCAGGGATGCAGCCTTCATCTCCTCGAACATGTCGAAATTGTTGTTCTCCTTCTCGCCGTCCGTGCCGAGGCCGACCGGAATTCCGCGGGCCAGCATGTCGGCAATCGGCGCGATGCCGGAGGCGAGCTTCATGTTGGAGACGGGATTGTGCGCTATGGACACATTGTATTTCGAGATCAGTTCGACCTCCGCCTCGTCGAGCCAGACGGCATGCGCCAGCATGGTGCGCGGCGTTTCGAAAAAGCCGATGTCCTCCAGCACATACATCGGCCGCTTGCCGTAGACGTCGATGAAGCCTTGGATCTCGACTTCCGCTTCTGAACAATGGGTGTGGAAGCCGGTATTGTGGCGCTTGGCCATCTCGATGGCGCGGCGCTGGCCAGCCTCGTCCGCGTAAAACAAGTGCTCAAGCCCGACCCAGACATTGACGCGGCCATTGGCCTTGCGGTGCCAGGTTTCGATCATGGCCTCGTTCATGTCGAGCGTGTCGAAATAGTCGTAATCCGGATGCTCTCCGACATAGGGCACGGCGACGAGGCGAGTGCCGATGGCTTGCGCGGCGCGCGCGCTGCCCTCCATGTAGCGCCACATGTCGACCACCGTCGTCGTTCCGGCGAGGGCGGACTCGGCGTAACACAGTCGCGATGCCACCTCCGCTTCGTGCGGTTGGAGCATGCGGTGCATCGGATTGATGTGGATGGTCAGCCAGTCCCACACCGGAAGGTGCTCGGCCGTTCCGCGCAGGAAGCCGGAATGGGCGTGGGCGTTGATCAAGCCAGGCATCAGTACCGCATTGTCGACCGTCCGGACCGGCAGATCCGGATGCGCGGCTCCGATATCGTCTCGCATGCCGACAGCGAGGATACGACCGTTTTCTATCGCGACCGCACCCTTGGGGATGACGCTGTTTGCGTCATCCATGGTGAGAAGATAGTCAGCTGTGAGGATCGTTCCGGTCATCGTCATCCTTTTCCGCGACCTCTGGTCGACGGTTTCGTGCAAGCAAGTTTCAGGCCGCTCCCATGAGGAAGTCGGCCGCGCGTTCGCCGATCATCGTCACCGGCGCGTGGGTGTTGCAGGTCGGGATGATCGGGATCACCGAAGCATCCGAAATCGTCAGGCCGTCGAGGCCATGGACCGAGAGGCGGGCGTCGACGACGGACATCTCGTCCCTGCCCATCTTCGCGGTTCCGCAGGGGTGGAAGAAAGTGGAGCAGCCGTTGCGGACGAACTCCACCGTTTCCGCTTTCGTCAGTCGCCGATCCGGGGCGACAAAGCCGTCGAAGAGGTCCGCGAAGGCTCTTGTCTCGGCGAGATCCATGACCGTGCCCACGGCGGAGACGAGCGCGTTTAGATCGGATTGCTCGGCGAGATAGTTGGGCTGGATTTCGAGAGGTCCGAAGGGATCGGCTGTGAGCATGCGGAGATAGCCGACACTCTTCGAGTGCATCAGGCCCGCACCCATCGAGAACACCTCTCCGGACATGTCATAGAGTTCACGCAGTCTGGGCTCTGCGCTGTTGCCCTGGACCGGGAAGGAATGCACGTCCGGCTGTTTCAAGTCGGGCCGCGATTTCCAGTTCAGCATGGTGCCGCCGCCATTGTCTGTCTTCGGCCCCAGCGGCTTTTTCGAGCGGCAGACCACGGCCTGCACCAGCGGATGGTCCTGCAGATTTCTACCCACTCCCGGCAGGGCATGGATGAGAGGGATGCCGAGGCGGGCGAGTTCGGCCGGGTCGCCGATGCCGGAGAGCATCAACAGGCGTGGCGTGTCGATGGCGCCGGCCGCCAGCACGACCTGGGTCGTTGCCAGCGTTGTGACGGGTTTGCCGTCAACGAGGTGGCGCACGCCGGTGCAGCGACCGTTCTCGATGACAAGGCCGATCGCCTGCGAACCAGTCAGGATCGTCAGGCGTTCGTTATCCATGATCGGGTGGAGATAACCCTTGGCGGAGCTCCAGCGCTTGCCTTCGAACAGGTTGAAGTTCGACGGGCAGGCGCCTTCGTTCGTCGCGGCGTTCGGGTCGGCTATGACCGGGATGCCGACGTCCGGAGCGCCCTCCAGCATCGCGCGTGCGACTGGGTGCAGCATCTTGCTGGTGGTGATCTTCAACGGGCCGCCAGTGCCGCGCCAGGTCGTTTCGCCGCCTTCCCAGTCTTCCGCGCGCTTGAAATAGGGAAGCACGTCGCGGAACGACCAGCGTTCGCATCCCGCGTCTGCCCATGCGTCATAGTCGAGCGGGTTTCCGCGATACCACATCAGTGCGTTCGTCGCGGACGAGCCGCCAAGCACTTTTCCGCGGGGGATACCGATTGTCCGGCCATTGACCAGCGGAGACGGGGCGTAGTCGTAGCCCCAATCCCATCTGCCACGCCCAAGCGGTACCCATTCGCGCGGGTCGTCTATCTCGGGGACGTCGATGCCTGGCTCCCCCGCCTCGATCAAAAGCACCGTCGCATCGGTGTTATCGATCAGTCGCCGGACAACCGGCGATCCGCCCGAGCCGGAGCCCACGACGATATAGTCGTAGGCCTTCTGGAGTGGGCGGGTCGGGACGGAAGTCTCTGCCATGTCGGTCCTTGAACTGTCAGTTATGCTCGCTCGGACCCATGATGACGATGCCTTCGGTGGCCTCGACATGGCGGACGAAGATGTACTTGTCCTCGCGGCCGTCGGAATGCTTGCGCTTGATGTCCGGCTGCACCGTTCCCGCCACCTTGGCGACGACGATGTAGGGGACCTCGGCCTTGAGGCCGGCCTCGCAATGGGCTTCGAACTCCTCCAGCGTGCGGGCGGTGTAGGCGTTGTCGACACCGGCGCCACGGGCAATCGCGGCTATGTCGACGCGGCCGAAGGCGGTGTGGGTCGGCGGGCCGCCGATCGACTGGTAGCACTCATTGTCCCAGACGACGGTGAACAGGTTCTTCGGCTGTTCATTGCCGAGGGTCGCTAGAATGCCGAGATTGAACATCATGCCGCCGTCGGTATCGAGCGAGATGATCCGGCGATGGGGAAGGCCGGCCGCCAGGCCGAAAGCTTGAGGTGTCACGCAGCCGAGCTGCTGCTGGAACAGGCTTGCCTCGCGCATGTGCGGTGCGGCGTTGTACCATTCGTCGACAGAGGCACCGAGCGAGAGGATGACGAGTTCGTCCTTGAGGCGCGAGGCCAAAAGCTTCATGCAGTCGTAGCGTTTCATCGGACGATACTCCCGCCAAGCGCAATGGCCGAATGATAGTAGGCGTTGTAGGACCAGTTGTAGGCATCCACGATCGACTGCTCGATTTCGTCTTCCTCGCGAACGACCCGATAAGGAATGCGCAACGCATTGAGGACCGGCTCCATGGTGATGCCGTGGGGGATGGCCCACCAGTTGTTCTCACCCAGTTCGCCGCGATAGCTCATCAGCATGACGACCGGGATGCCGGCGCCGAGGCCCATGCGGGCCAGCGGCTCGACGGAGGCGCGCAGGCCGGAATTTTCCATCACCAGCGCAGCGCGCTTGCCGGAAAGGAACACGCCGCCGCAGATCGCAGCACCCTCGCCCTCGTTGGTGACCCGGATGGTGCGGATGTCGGGATCGGCGTCGAGCGCTGGATAAAGCTCCTTGAAGAGCGAGTCGGGAAGGTAGCAGACGACGCTTACTCCCGCTTTCTTCAGGCCGCGGATGACGGCGTCTACGGATGACTGTTTCATGGCATTTCCTCGTTTCCGGGTGAGGAAAGCAAATCGGAGTTGTTTCGAATAGAAGGTTGTTTTTGACGATATCGTTGCATCCTACGCAACATCGTCAAATGCCGCTCTGCTCGTTCAAGCGGATGATCGACTGCTCCAGCAGGTGGCCGAGCGCTGACGAGGCGTCCGAGGTTTCCTTTTCCGAACGCGAAAGCAGCATGAGCTTTCGGTGAGGGAGGCGCCCGTCGCGCAACGGCACGAAGTGAAGCACACCGTCGGCGAGTTCCTGCTCTATACCGACCCGCGTCTGGAGTACCGTTCCGAGATTGCGTTTGGCAAGATCGACCATCAGGCCGATCGAGTTCGTGCGGGAACGCTGCGTGAGGTCGACCAGCGAGCGGTTGAAGGCTTCCTCGACGGACGTCCCCAGCATCAGGCTCGAATCCGAGAGGATCACCCGCGCATTCGCCAGATCGAACAGCTTCAGTTCCTTGCGGTCGGCGAATTCGGAGCCGGGAAGGGCGAGCACGCCGAGGGGTAGCGATGCGGTCGCGATCCGCCGGAGCGTGCGGGGCACGCGGACATCGAAGACGACAGCGAGATCGCAGTCCCCGTCGCTGACGGCTGTCATCGCCTGTTGCGAGCCCATGACCTTGACATCCACCGTAATGCCGGGGTGCTTGCTCCAGAAGGCCTCAAGCGCGGATGGCATCAGGCCGCGTGCGACGCTCTCGACGACCGCGATCGACACCGTGCCGCGGTGGAGTCCGTGCAGGTCGTTGATCTCGTTGCAGGCACGGTTGAGTTCCGAGAGGCTGACCCGCGCGTGGTAAAGCAGAAGCTCTCCCGCCGAGGTCAGCTTGAGCCGTTGGCGGACCCGCTCGAACAGCAGCGTTCCCAACTCGTCCTCAAGCTGCCGCAGGATCCGGCTTACGGAGGAGGGCGCGACATTCAGCGTCAGCGCGGCCTGGCGGATCGACCCCATGCGCGCCACCAGCTGGAAGTAGTGGATGCGGGTTGCGACCAGCCCGAGGCGATACGGGTCCATGCTTTCACTCCGCCGCTTCGAAGAGCGGCACGATTTCCATCTGGGGAACGGTCACCAATCCCTTGTCGGTGATACGGATTTCCGGGATGACCGACAGCGGGATAAGGTTGAAGCCCATGTAGGGGATGGTGCAGCCGGCCTTCTCCCACTCCACCTTCAGCGCCTGCACTTCCTTCGCCACCTCGTGAACGCGCTTATCCGAGAGGAGGCCGGCGATCGGCAGCGGCACGATGGCCGTCACCTTCCCGTCCTGCACGACGCAGGCGCCGCCCTGATGTTCCTCGATGGCTCGCAGCGCCACCTGCATGTCCGCCTCATTGGTTCCGGCGATGATGATGTTGTGGCTGTCGTGTCCGACGGAAGAGGCGACCGCGCCGCTCTTCAGCGAGAAGTTCGAAAGCAGGCCAAAGGTGACGTTGCCCTCCGACTTGCCGTGACGCTCGATAACCGTGACAAAGCAGAGGCCGTGGCGATCAAAATGCGTCTGCCAGTCGTTGGCGGGCTCCAGTTCCATCTTCACGTGGCCGAGAATGATGCCTGGAAGTTCGGTCTTGATGGTATTGACTGTGACCTTTTCCGTCGGGAGTTCGGGCGTGAGCTTCAGCGCCTTCGGCAGTTTGACCGTATGATAGGCGGCTTCCGGATAGCGCCAGAGGTTCGAAAGCGCTTCGTCGAGAACGGGCGTGATCTTCTTCTGGTCGACGACCAGTTCGCCGCCATACCAGGTGCTGACCGGATTGAGATCGTCGTCGAGCAGCACGAGGTCGGCGCGGCGGCTGCCACCCATGCCGCCGATCTCGCCTTCCATGCCGTAGCGGGTCGCGCCGTGCAGGGAGCCCATGGCCCAGGCCTGCTCAGGCGTCATGCCGGCCCGCTTCGCTTCCCGGACTACCCAGTCGAGACCGAAGGTCAGGAGATCGTCGGCGTCGCGGTCGTCGGTGCACACCGCGATGCGCTTTTGCGAGGCGCCGAGTTCCGTGACGGTCTTGATGGCTTCCGGCAGCGAATGCCAGGGCGTCGTCGGCGGCCCACCGCGCAGGAAGAGCCAGATGCCGGCCTCCAGCATGTCGTCGGCGATGTCGCGATCGATCGCTTCGTGCGTATCTGTTACGCCTGATGCGGCATAGGCCGAGACGAATTCGCGGCCGTAGACATGGCCGCAGACCGGGCGGCCGCGCGACAGGGCGGCGGCAAGGATGGCATGGCTGCGCTCGTCGCCCATGGCGACCTGCACGAAATCCATCTTCTCGCCGAGCGCCACGGCTTCCGGCCATTTGTCGAACAGGGCCGCGATCTTGTCGGGTGTCAGGTCGCCGCCGGCGGTTTCGAGTTCCGGCGAGGTCGCGGGCACGGTCGAGGGGACGGTGAGGAAGATGGAGAGCGGCGCGTGGCGGGCATCCTCCAGCATCGCTTCGACGCCTGCGACATCCATCACGTTGCCGATCTCGTGGCTGTCGCAGAAAATGGTGGTCGTGCCGTTCAGCAGCGCTGCCTCGGCGTAGGCGCAGGCCGTTACCATCGAGCTCTCGATGTGGATGTGCGGATCGACGAGGCCGGGCGCGATGATGCCGCCTTTGGCGTCGTAGAGCCTGGCGGTGCCGTTCCTGTAGGTGCCGGCTGGTTTGACGGCGGCGATGCGGCCGCCGGAAATCCAGACTTCGCGATCTGGCAGGATGCGTTCGGAATAGGTCGAGAGGACCCTCGCCCCTGTTATCACTAGGTCGGGCGAAATGCGTCCGGAGGCGACACCCGCAAGCGTGCGGGTCATGCCGGAGAGCGGTGCGACGGAGAAACGGGTCAGCGCCATTTGGTGGGTCCTTTTCTCTTTCTGGAGGCAGGCCGGGATGGCCGGCCCGCACGAATATTAGTGATAGTCCGGGATTCCGGGCATGGTTGTAAAACCCGGAAGGGCGCGGAAACGGCGGATCCAGATGCGCAGTGCCGGGAATTCGTCATGGTCGATGCCATAGTCGCGGCTGAGTGCAAACGTCGGGAAGAGCGTCAGGTCCGCGAGCGTCGGGCCATCGCCGACGAACCAGTCCTTGCCGTCGATCTGCCGGAGCGTCATGTGATCGTCCATGATCCGGAACGCCTTGCGGCTCTGCGCTTTCAGCGTCTCGAAGTCACCGGGCAGCCCGAAGAGCGAAACCTGGCGCGCCGTCATGGCAGCCTTCAGTGGTCCGGCGGAAAAGGCGAGCCATTGCATGACCCGGCCCAGATGGGAGGGCTGCTTGGGCAACCAGGTGCCGGACGTATCGTAGGCGCCGGCGAGATAGGTCATGATGGCCTCCGCTCCATAAAGCGTCAGCTCGCCATCGGTCAGGATCGGAATCTCGCCGAGGGGATTGAGCGCCAGCATCGCCGGCGACTTGTGTTCATTGCCGGGAACCATGTCGACGGCGAATGTTATGTATTCGAGGCCAAGCATCTTAAGCAGCAAGCGGACCCGGTAGCAGCTGTCCTCGAGTTCGTAATTGTAGAGAGTTATCGCGGACATCAGGCGACCTCCGCCATGGCGGGCGTGGCCGAGTTCTCCAGCGCGTGGCGCAGCTGTTCCGCCCACCGGGCGAGAGGTGCGCGCAGCGCCGCCGTATGCGCGGTCGCGCCCAGCAGGACAATATGAAGTCCGGTCCTATTGTTGCCGATCGACTGGCAGGCGATCAGAACCTCTGTGTTGCCGGCAGTCAGCCGCCAGCAATTATGCAGCACGGCGTCGAGAGCTGCAGGAATTGCGGGTCCCGAGGGTTGCGGGAGCGAGGTCGTTTTCAGTGCCGCTAAGGCCGTCGCGGGCGTGCAGTCGACGTATAGGCTGCGAACCGGTGTTGCGTCAGCCGCCACATCGGGAACGCCGGCGATGTCGGCGCCCTCCGTGAGCGCGGTCCAGATGATCCCGTTCTTCTCGACGGTCGAGTAGGTCGGGATCTTGATGGTCTTCGGAACTTCCAGATCCGGATGGGCCGGAATGTATTGGCACTGGCCAGCCGTATCGTAGGCCCAGCCGTGGTAGAGGCACGCGATGTGGTCGCCGCGCACGAAGCCGAAGCTCATGCGCATGCCGCGATGGGGACATCGGTCTTCCCAGACATGGGCGGCGTTCTTGTTGTCACGCCAGACCACCACCTCGGCGCCGTCGATCACCGCTCCGGCAGAGGTTCCGGCCTCTATTGAGGCGGACAGTGCCACCGGTATCCAGCCCTGCTCGGTCATTTCCAACTCCTTCGCAACAGGTCCAATTCAGCTTGAGCGGTCGGTGCGCTCGATATCTGTAATCAGGCAATCATAGGGGCCCAGGCTGCACGCCATTTCGAACATGTCGACCAGGGCTTCGGCACCCGTCACGCTCATGCGCGCCGACGCGTCGTCGCAGCGGGCGATGTCCAGTTGCAGATCCAGCCGCGCCGCGCGGTGCCGAGCGAAGCCGAGGAAGCTCTCGCACACTAAGCTCCCCTTGAAGGTAAAGTCTGCAACCATGTCCATCACGCCGACTGCTCCGCTTTTACGAAGTTGCAGGATGACGACGACGTTCGGAAAAGAAGAGTGTGCACGCGTAGGGTCCGCTCTAAACTGGGCATTTGCCTAAAAAATAGACTTGATGCCAATTTGAGCATTCTATGCGGTGGTGTTTCGGAATTTCAAGCGGATTTTTTGACATACTTGTTGCCTTTTGCGCACCGCGCTCATCCGCAATCTCCCTCTATGCGGAACATAGGGGGTTTGGAAGATTGCCGTATCGCCAGGGTTTTGCATCGCAACACGGTGTAGCGCGGCGCATTTGCTCCGCGTGCGCAGCCTGTCCGGTAATACCCTGCGAGAATGCAGTGAAGGTTCCGTCGGCTGGCAGGCTTCGGCGGACCAGCATGCCAAAAACCCCTCAAAACGGGTTGGCACGCTAGTTGCCTGCTTAATCGATGGCCGACGCGACGGCGGGGAGCAACCTGCGTCGCAATTTCAGAACAGAAGGGGAAATCATGATCGACCTGCGTAACCTCTCCCGCCGCGGCTTCCTGAACATGGCTGCCGCCGGCTCCGCATCGCTGATGCTGCCGGGCGCACTGACGTCGCGCGCCTTCGCCGCCACGCCACTGGCTGCCATCAAGGAAGAAGATGCCGTTATTGGCTTCGGCCATGTCGGTCCGATCACCGACGAAGGCTGGACCTGGTCGCATCACCAGGGGCTGCTTGCGGTGAAGGAGGCGTTCCCGAACCTGAAGAAGGTTCTTGAAGTAGAGAATATTCCCTACTCGGCAGACGCGACGCGCACCTACCGTCAGTTCGTCTCCGAAGGCGCCAATATGATCTTCGACACATCGTCGAACGGTGACTTCCTGCATGAAGTCGTCCGTCGCGCTCCTGAAGTCGCGTTCATGGAGTGCAACGGCCACGTCACGATGGACAATCTTGGCTGGTACTATCTGGCCCACTGGTATCCGACCTACGTACTCGGCGTCGCCGCCGGTCACCTGTCGAAGACGGGCAAGCTCGGCTATGTTGCTTCCTTCCCGGTCGCCTCGGTCTACGCCTCGACAAACGCCTTCCTGATGGGCGCGCGGACCGTCAATCCGGAAGCGACATTGCAGACCATCGTCATCAACTCCTGGTTCGATCCGCAGGCCGCTACCCAGGCCGGCACTGCGCTCATCGACAACGGCTGCGACTTCCTGTTCGGTATCATGGACGAAGCCGGCTACCTTCAGGTCGCCGAGAAGCGTGGCGTCTGGGCTGCGATGTGGAACACGGACATCCGTCGCTACGGCCCGAACTCGTATGTTTCCTCGATCATCATCGACTTCAAGGACTTCTACGTCGACCAGGTGCGGAAGCGTCTCGCCGGCGAATGGGTGCCGACTGAAAACCTGTTCGAGATGGGCAAGGGTGTCGATCGCGACGTCTGGGGCGAGAAGGTTCCGGCCGAGGTCGGCAAGGCCGCCGACGAGGTTCGCGCCAAGATCATGGGCGGCTGGTCGCCGTTCGAGGGAGAGCTCAAGGACTCCAAGGGCAATGTGAAGGTCGCCGCAGGCCAGCGCATGACCGAACTCGAGCTCTACAATTGGGATTGGTCGGTCGAAGGCGTCACCGGCCTCTAATCCAACTTGCTCGAAACGGGGGAGGCCACGCAGGCCTTCCCCTCAAATGACAGCCCTCAACGGTATTGCGAATGATCGAAGGCCCCAACCGATACGTGGCGCCGTCAGGCACTCCCCCGCTCGTCCAGCTTAACGGTATCGCGAAATACTTCCCCGGCGTGATCGCCAATGCCGATGTCGACGTCGACGTGCAGCCCGGTGAAATTCATGCGCTGCTGGGAGAAAACGGCGCCGGCAAGTCGACATTGATGAACATCCTGACCGGCATTTACCAGCCGGATGCCGGAGAGATCATCATCGACGGATACCGACAGGAATTCTCGTCTCCTCTGCAGGCGATCGCCGCCGGGATCGGGATGGTACACCAGCACTTCAAGCTGGTGCAGGCTTTTACCGTTGCTGAAAACATCCATCTCGGCTGGAGCGAGACGCCGCGTCGGGCGTCAGCCGCTTTGCTGGAGGCCCGTACAGCCGAGCTTGCCGCGAAATTCAATCTGCAGACCCGTCCGGCCGCAAGGGTTTCCGATCTTTCGACCGGCGAGCAGCAGCGGGTTGAAATCCTGCGTGTGCTTGCCCGCAAGGCGAAGGTGCTGATCCTCGACGAGCCGACCGCTGTGCTGACGCCGGCCGAAGCGCGGGAACTTTTCAAGGCATTGCGCGACTTCGTATCGACCGGCAATTCGGTGATCTTCATCTCGCACAAGCTGGACGAAGTTCTGGAGATTTCTGACCGCATCACCATTTTGCGACAGGGGCGCAAGGTGGCGACAGAGCTTGCCGCCGACTGCACCCCCGCGAAGCTCGCCCGGCTGATGGTCGGTCGCGATATAGTGCTCGCAGACATGCGCGAACGACCGGCCGGTGCAGCACCTGTGTCGGCCGAACCGATCCTCAAACTCGAAGCGGTGGACGTTCTCGACGATGCGGGCCATCTGGCCCTCTCGGGCATCGATCTCGCCGTTCATGCAGGCGAAATCGTCGGTATTGCCGGGGTTGCCGGTAACGGCCAGCGCGAACTCTCCCATGTTCTGACCGGAACACGCACGCCCTCATCCGGCCGCATCCTTCTTGAGGGAACGGCCATCACCAAGGCCGATGCCGCCGATTTTGTCGCTCGCGGCATCGGCCATATCCCGGAAGACAGACTTCACAGCGGCCTTGCGCCGGCGCTCAGCATCACGGTCAATGCGGTGATGCGGGAGTATGTGAAGCCACCCGTCAGCAGTGGCGGGCTCTACAAGCCTGCGGCTGCGACTGCACTTGCAAAGGAGATCGCGGCGGCGGCCGAGGTGGCAATCCCGGATTTCGGCATGCCGATCCGCAACCTCTCCGGCGGCAACCAGCAGCGTCTTGTTGCCCGGCGCGAGATGCGCGTGGCGTCAAAGGTGCTCGTCGCGGCCTATCCGAGCCGTGGCCTCGATGTCGGGGCGATCAATACCATGCTGCGCTACATCGTCGAGCTGCGCGATGCCGGCGCCGGGATCGTGCTGATCTCGGAGGAACTCGAGGAACTGCTCAACCTCTCGGACAGGATAGCAGTTCTCTACGAAGGGAAGATCATGGGTGTCGTGAAGAACGACAATGTCGACATCGAGCAGATCGGCCTACTGATGGGCGGCCGGAGCCAGATCGCGGACGGGGTGTCCCATGGCCAATAACTTCCGCCTTCAGCGCCTTCCGTCCTCGCATCCCGGCATGGCGGTCGGTGCCCGGATCGCCGCGATCGCGCTGGCGCTCGTTTTTGCCGGTATCATTCTCGCCTTTGCCGGCAAGAACCCGCTCGAACTCGGCTGGCAGGTCGTCAACTCGTCGTTCGGCTCTTCCTTCGGCATGGAAGATCTGGGGCTCTTGGTCATACCGCTGATTCTAACCGGATTGTCGGTGACCGTCGCGCAGCAGATCGGCGCATGGAACATTGGTGCGGAGGGACAATTTTATGCTGGCGCGTTTGCAGCCTCTGCGGTCGGGCTCTTCATTCCCTTGCCCGATGAATGGAGCCTCATTGCGATGTTCGTGGCCGGGGCTTTCGGCGGGCTCGTCTGGATCCTCGTGCCGACGCTGGCGCGCGCCTATGCCAACGTCAACGAACTGATCACCACGCTGCTCCTCAACTTCGTCGCCATCCTTCTCGTCTTCTACGTCTCCACCGACGTCTGGCGCGAGCGTGGCGGTGTCGCCAACTCCGCAACGCCGCGCATTCCTGCCGAGATGCCCGAGTTTTGGGGCCTAGTTCACTGGGGTCTGCCGATCGCCGTGGCGCTTGCGGTCGTCATGGCCGTGGTCCTCAGTTTTACGAAATGGGGATACGAGGTTCGCCTCATCGGCTCAAATCCATCGGCCGGCAAATACGCCGGCATCAAGGCGAAGAAGCATCTGATCACGGTGATGCTGCTTTCCGGCGCGATCGCAGGCGTTGCCGGCATGCTGGAAATCGCCGGCACGGTGCATCGTCTGCAGGGCGGCATTTCCAATAATTACGGCTATCTCGGCATTATGGTGGCCGTTCTGGCGCGGGGGTCGCCGATCGGCGTTATTTTCGCGGGCGCCTTGATGGCCTTCATCCTGAATTCCGGCATCATCCTGCAGACACAGGGACTGACGACATCGACGGTTCTCGCCATCACGGGATTGATCCTGTTCCTCACCGCGATCGGCGATGAACTCTCCTACTACCGCATCGTCAGAGACAAGACCTAAGAGGACTAGACGACCATGGATCTCCTGACCGGTCTTTTCACCACTGCCTTTCTCGCGGGCGGCGTGCTGGCGCTGGCGGCCATCGGCGAGGTTCTCGCCGAACGTGTCGGTGTCGTCAATCTCGGTGCCGAAGGCCTGATGGCGATGGGCGCGGTGACTGCGGTTGCAACGGTGGTTGCGGTTCCATCACCGCTGCTCGGTTTTATTGCCGCGCTTGTTGTTGGCGCGCTGTTCGGCTCGTTATTCGCCTTCGCCACGGTTAGCCTGAGAGCCAATCAGGTTCTTTGCGGTCTCGCGCTGACGCTGATGGGAACCGGTCTGGCACAGACCATTGGCAAGGCTTACTCCGGCATGCCGGTGCCGGTTACTTTCCAGGGCGTCGAGATCCCGATCCTGTCGCAGATCCCGATCCTCGGGCCGGCCTTCTTCAGCCAGAACATTCTGGTCTACCTGATCTATATCATCCTGCCGTTCGGCCTTTCCTATCTGATGTTCCGCACGCGTCACGGGCTGAACCTCAGGGCCGTTGGCGAAAATCCGGCGGCGGCGGATGCGGCGGGTATTCCGGTCGGCCTGATCCGCTTCGGCTATGTCGCGGCCGGGTCGGCGCTTGCCGCCGGTGCCGGGGCCTACCTGGTGCTCGCTTTCGTGCCCTCATGGTCCGATGGCGTGGTCGCCGGGCGCGGATGGATCGCGGTGGCTCTTGTGATATTCGCCGGTTACCGGCCGATCCCGGCGGCACTGTCGGGCCTGCTGTTCGGCTTCATCACGGCACTCGGCTTCGTCGGCCAGGCCCGTGGCTGGGCCATCGCGCCGGCCTTCCTGTCGATGCTTCCGTATCTCGGAACGATCGCCTTCATCATCGTCCCTGTTATCGCCTGGCAGCGCATGCGTCGCCTGATGGCAGCACCCGCCGCACTCGGTGAGCCGTATTACCGGAGCGTTCGCTGATGGGAACGCTGCTGGTCAGGAACATCGCCCATCTCGCGACCTTCGACGACGGAGCGCGCGAGCTTGAAAACGGGGCGATACTGATCCGCGACAACGTGATCGAGGCGGTCGGAACGACAGCGGAATTCGAACGCACAGAGGCAGATGAGGTTCTCGATCTGTCCGGCCATATCGTCATGCCCGGCATGGTGAATATCCATCACCACATGTACCAGAACCTCACTAGGGTAATGGTGCAGGACGACGAGCTGCTGGTCTGGCTGAAGACGCTCTATCCGATCTGGTCTAACCTCGACGACGACGCCATCGGCATTTCGGCGCGGATGGCGATGGCGGAACTCATCACTTCGGGCTGCACCACGAGTTCGGACCATCTCTATATCCTCCCCAATAACTGCACGCTGGATGCGACCATCGACGCGGCGGCCGATCTCGGGCTTCGGTTCCACGCGGCGCGCGGCGCCATGTCACGTGGCCAGAGCCAGGGCGGGTTGCCGCCGGACAGTTGCGTGGAGAAGGAGGAGGACATCCTCAAGGATGCGGAGCGTCTGATTTCCGCCTACCACGACAATTCCCGGCATTCGATGAGCCGCATCATCCTCGCACCCTGCTCGCCGTTTTCGGTTACTCCGGGGCTGATGAAAGACGCTGCGGCACTGGCGCGCTCGCACGGCGGGGTGCATCTGCACTCGCATCTGGCGGAAGATCTGTTCGAAGAGGTCTATTGCCACGATATCTACAAGATGCGCCCGGTCGATTTTGCCGAACGCGTCGGCTGGCTCGGACCCGATGTCTGGTTCGCGCATTCGATCTTCATGACGTCCGAAGAGATCGACCTCTTCGCCTCCACCGGAACGGGCGTTGCCCATTGTCCCTCGGCCAACATGCGCTGCGGACAGGGGATCGCCAAGATCCGGGAGATGCTGGACAAGGGCGTGCCGGTCGGCCTTGGCGTCGACGGCTCCGCCTCGAATGACACCTCCAACATGTTCATGGAGGCGCGGCTCGCGATGATGCTGCAGCGGGTGGCGCCGAATAAATATCTGTCTGAGAGCCCCGGCGGGCGCGGCGGGTTTGGCGGCACGCCGTCTGCTCTGTCGGCTCGCGAGGCGCTGACCATGGCGACGCGCGGCGGAGCGAATATCCTCGGTCGTGACGACATCGGTTATCTGGCGCCAGGCATGAGCGCCGATTTCATCGCGGTAAAGCTGAAGCAGCTCGGTCTTTCCGGCACGCAGCGCGATCCGCTGGCGGCGCTCGTCATGTGCGGGCCTTTCAAGGTCGACTATTCATTCGTCAACGGCCGGAAGATCATCGACAAGGGCGAGTTCGTCTCGCTCGATGTCGAACGGCTGCTCGACAGGCATGAAGCGGTGATGCACCGTATCTACGAACAATAGAAGGACAGTCCCCATGAAAGCGACGGACAGAGCTTCTCTCGACCAATGGTATCCCATCGACACCGAAACGCTGATCCCGTTCGGTCGGTCGACAAATCGCCTGCTCGGATACGAGTTGAAGGTGGTTCGCTTGCCGGATGGCGAGATCACGGTTACCGCCGAGGGTATCGATGGCCCGCTGCCGATCCGACGCCGTTTCGGTTTCCTCTGGACGACCGTTGGCCAGCCGGCGGGCGAAATCTTCCCGCTTCCCGAGGCGGATGAAACCGATCGTCGTCACGTCAACTGCGGTGCAGTGACGGTCAAGGCGTCCGGCCTGCGCATCGTCGAGAATTTTCTCGACATGGCTCATTTTCCCTTCGTGCACACGGATATTCTCGGCGCCGAGCCGAACACAGAAGTGATGCACTACAACGCGGAAATCCGTCGCGACGTCGATGAGGTCTGGGCGACAAACTGCCAGTTCTTCCAGCCGCAGGCGGCACTTTCGGCGAAGGACGGCATCATGACAGACTACATCTACCGGGTCATGACCCCGTTCACGACGCTGCTCTACAAGACCTGTCCGAACTCGGCCAATCGCTGGGACGTGATCTGCCTGTTCGTTCAGCCGCTCGACCCCGATCGCTGCCGTGCCCACCCGGTGATGTATCTGCTTGACGACGAGTCGACGACGACGGAACTCGTCCACTTCCAGCAACTGATCTTCCTGCAGGACCGTATCATCCTGGAAAACCAGCGGCCGGTCCTCCTGCCGATGGAGCCGCGCAAGGAAATCCCGACGCGCGCCGACGCTTCCTCCATCGCCTATCGCCGGTGGCTGAAGGAAAAGGGCGTGACCTACGGCACCTCGATGATGGCGGCGTGAGAATGCCATGATGCTGCAGTTCGCCGGCGGGCCTGATATCGCCATCGTCAACGCGACGATTCTGCCTATGGACGGTGGCGCGATGATCGAGAATGGCAGCCTGACGATCCGGGGCGACAGCATTCTCGCCCTGGGTGCTGCCGCTGATGTCGATATTGCCGGCGCAGGGCGGGTAATTGACGCCGGTGGCCGGGTCGTGATGCCCGGTTTCGTCAACTGCCATACGCATATCGCCTCCAACATGCTGCTACGCGGCCTGCTGGAGGACGTCCAGCTGTTCGAATGGCTGGGCACGATGTGGAAGCTCAAGCGGAATTTCGATCCGGAAACGCTGTTCTGGGCGAGCCTCATGGGGCTGGTCGAGATGGTGAAATCCGGCATCACGACGTTCAACGAACACTTCGACGCCTATTCCGTGACGCCGCAGACAGAGGCTTTGAAAAAGGTGCCGCTCCGCGCGACACTCGGTTACGGTTTCGCCGACCGGGGCGTCTATGCCGATGTGAAGGACTGGGCCTGGAAGGCGCTCGACCGGTTTGACGACAAGGTTACGGCTCATCACCGCAGCGGTAACGATCGTATCCACGTGGCGCTCTCTCCTCACGCGCCCTATTCGTGCGGATCTGACATGTTCCGCAAGGTGCGCGAGGTGGCGGATGCCTTCGGGCTCGCGATCCATACGCATTTGTCGGAAGGGCCGCAGGAAATCGCCTACGTGGCTGAAACCTACGGCACCCGTCCGGTGCAGTGGCTCAACGATCTCGGCTTTCTCAAACCCGACGTGACGGCGGCGCACTGCACGCAGCTCGATGATACCGACATCCGAATTCTCGCGGAAACGGGAACGAAAATCGCACACTGCCCCTGCTGCAACGCCAAGCTCGATTCCGGGACACTGCGGCTGCGTTGCGTGCGCGAGGCAGGTATCACGGTCGGGTTGGCGACAGACGGACCGGCCAGCCACAATACACTTGATATGTTTCAGGAAATGAAATTCGCGGGCATGATCCACAAGGACAAGACCCATGACGTCGAGTTCCTGAAAACGCGCGAACTTTTGGAGATGTCCACCTGCGAGGCGGCGAAGGCCATGAACCGGCCCGAGACCGGCGTGCTCGCGCCGGGCAAGAAGGCCGACGTAATTATCGTCGATGTCGACAAGCCGCATTGCCTGCCCGTCTATGACGTCGCCGCGGCTCTCGTTTATTCCGCACGCGCCGACGATGTCGTGACGACGATCTGCGATGGCCGGATTCTTATGGAGGATCGTCAGGTGGCGGGTGTCGATGAGGCGGAAATCCGGGCTCGTTTCCGGGAAGCTGCGCTGGCTCTGCGGCAACGCAGCCTATAGACCCTGGGCGGTCTTCGATTTCGCATGGAGTGCGCATGAGCGATATACGCGACAGGGTTCTTTTGGCCTCCGGCTTCCATGCGCCGGTGGCGGGAGAGATTGACGTTCTCGAGGATGTGCTGATCGACGTGGATGCGGATGGCGTCATTCGCTCGGTTCTTCGTCCGGGTGAAGCCGGGTACGATGCGACGAAGACCAAAGCCATCGGCGATGGGCGCTTGGAGCGGCTGCCGGAAGGCTCCTATCTTCTGCCGGGTTTCGTCGATTGCCACGTGCACGCGCCCCAATATCCGCAACTGGGCACCGCGCTCGACGTTCCCCTGGAAGTCTGGCTGCAGAAGTACACGTTTCCGCTGGAAGCGCGGTACGCAGACATCGCCTTCGCGCGACATGCCTATTCGCTGCTGGTGGAGGATCTGATTGCGAACGGCACGACGACGGCGCTCTATTTCGCCACCGTGCATCAGGACGCGACGCGTATCCTCGTCGATACATGCCTGGAGAAGGGTCAGCGCGCCCTGATCGGCAAGGTCGCGATGGACAATCCCGACAGTTGCCCGGATTACTACCGTGATGCCTCGTCGGACGAAGCGATCGACGGCACGCGTGCGCTGATCGACTACGTTCGGGCGCATCCGGACAACAAGACGCGACGGGTCAATCCCGTCGTTACCCCACGGTTCATCCCTTCTTGCACCGATGCGACTCTGGAAGGACTCGGCGCGCTTGCCGGTGAGTGTGGCTGCCATGTGCAGACCCATTGCTCGGAAAGCGACTGGGAGCACGGTTATGTGCTGAAGCGCCACGGGATGACCGATACCGAAAGCCTCGATCGTTTCGGCCTGCTGGGCCGGCACACGATGCTGGCGCATTCCAATCTGCTAACTTCGTCCGATATGGAACAGATCAGGGTCCGCGAGGCGGCGGTCGCACATTGTCCATTATCAAATGCCTATTTCGCGGGTGCCGTCTTTCCGTTGCGCGCGGCGCTGGAGAAGGGGCTCCATGTCGGCCTCGGCACGGATATTTCCGGCGGCCCCAGCGCATCGATGCTGGAAAACTGTCGCGCGGCGATCACCGTGTCGAGAATGCTGGAAAGCGGGGTCGATCCGGAGCGACCAGCCAATCTCAGGGCAAGCGGGACCTCCGCGCGTGTCGATTTCCGGATTGCCTTCCATATCGCGACAGCCGGCGGTGCGAGGGCACTCGACCTTCCGGTCGGCCAGTTTGCACCCGGCTACCGGTTTGATGCCGTCGTCGTGGATACCAGAGCACCACAAGGGTCGATGAGGCTGTGGGAGGAGTTTGATCAGGGAGATGGCATTCTGCAGAAGATCGTCTTCACCGCATCCAAGGCCAATATCGCCCATGTCTGGGTCGATGGCAGGCAGGTGTTCACCAGACGACACTAGCCCCGACAAACGAAAACACCCGGCTGTAGACCGGGTGTTTCGTGTGGATCGGGGCAGGGAACTTGTGGGCGTTATGCCCGGCGGAAGAAACCGCCGACCAGCGACAGCAGGAACAGGACGATAAAGACGAAGAACAGGATCTTCGCGATACCGACGGACGCGCCTGCGATGCCGCCGAAGCCGAGAGCACCTGCGATCAGGGCCACGACCAGGAATACCAGTGCATAGTAAAGCATTGTCTTGCCTCCTTGATGAATTTCGACAGGAAAACGACGTCAACGCAGGTTTGTTCCATAAGGCCGTCGGGCGGGCTGGAAGCGGGCTCGAAATTTCTTTGGTCGATGCTCGTCCCCGAATTTTCTATTTCGCTTGCCGCATTTTCGTTTTCCCGTAAGATCGAAGAAAAACGAAAATGAGGGAGCGATGCACTTCAGCGGAAGGCAGATGGAAATTCTGGCGATCGCCAAGGCCGAGGGCAGGGTTCTAGTGGAGGAACTGGCCTCGCGGTTTCAGGTGACGCCGCAGACAATCCGCAAGGACCTGAACGATCTTTGCGACAGTCGGTCGCTTACCCGCATCCATGGCGGGGCGGTTTTTCCGACCGGCAACGAAAACGTCAAATACGAGGCGCGGCGCTCGATGGCCGCCGCCGAGAAGCAGGCAATCGGCCGGGCTGCCGCCGCCATCATTCCCGACAATTCCTCCTTGTTCATCAATATCGGCACCACCACCGAGGCTGTCGGAGATGCGCTCAAGGATCACCACGAGTTGATGGTGATTACCAACAACATCAACGTTGCCAACAGGTTGAGGACATTTCCCTCAATCGAGGTGGTCATTGCCGGCGGCGTTGTCAGAGGCTCAGACGGCGGCATCGTCGGCGAGGCGGCTGTCGATTTCATCCGCCAGTTCAAGGTCGATTTCGCCGTCATCGGCGTCTCCGCCATCGATGAGGACGGGGCTCTGCTCGATTTCGACTTTCGTGAGGTGAAGGTTGCCCAGGCCATCATTGCCAATGCACGACATGTGATCCTCGTAACCGACGCCTCCAAGTTCGAGCGAACCGCCCCTGTCAGGATCGGCCATGTTTCCCAGGTCCACACCTTCATCACGGATCACTGTCCGGTAGACGCGATCCGCCAGATCTGCGCAGACAGCGACGTGCGACTGGTTGAAACTTCTGCTGATATCCTCGACATAGGATGAGTCGGATATTCGTTTGACATTCGATTTTCTTTCGTTTTAGATAATATTGTCTTTCGCATTTGCGTGATATGTTGCAATGCGAAATGGGTGGAGCGACATGTCGGACGGTACGATTTTCGATCTTTTCGTTATTGGCGGCGGCATCAACGGATGCGGTATAGCGCGGGATGCTGCCGGTCGCGGCTACTCCGTCGCTCTTGCTGAAATGAACGATTTCGCTTCGGGTACGTCGTCAGGCGCAACCAAGCTCATTCACGGCGGTCTTCGCTATCTCGAGCATTATGAATTCCGTCTCGTGCGGGAAGCCTTGATGGAACGCGAAGTGCTGTGGGCCATGGCGCCGCACGTGATCTGGCCGCTTCGTTTTGTGCTCCCATACCAGAAGGGCGGCATCCGGCCAGCCTGGCTGATCCGCCTCGGTCTTTTCCTCTACGATCACCTGGGCGGTCGCAAGCTCTTGCCGCCGACCAGGACGCTGGACCTGAAGCGCGATGCCGCGGGCAAGCCTCTCAAGCCTGTGTTCGGCAAGGCATTCGAGTATTCGGACGGCTGGGTGGATGACGCCCGCATGGTTGTTCTGAACGCGCGCGATGCGGAAAATCGCGGCGCGGTCATCCATAGCCGCTCCATGGTGACCTCGGCGCGCCGCGATGGCGGTCTTTGGATCATCACCATGCGGCACGCTGACGGGGATATGTCTACCGTCAGGTCGCGCATGCTCGTCAATGCCGCCGGTCCATGGGTCGATAATGTTCTGACGGGCACGTTCGGCCGCAACAACGTCCACAATGTGCGCCTGGTGCAGGGGTCGCATATCGTTGTCCGCAAGAAGTTCGACGATCCGCGTGCCTATTTCTTCCAGAATCCGGACAACCGGATCATATTTGCGATCCCATACGAAAACGACTTCACGCTGATCGGCACGACGGACCGCGACTACAAGGGCGATCCCAAGGATGTGAAGATCAGCGACGAAGAGGTTCACTACCTCTGCAATGCCGCGAGCGAGTATTTCTCGGAGCCGATACGTCCTTCCGACATCGTGTGGAGTTATTCGGCGGTTCGTCCGCTTTACGATGATGGTGCCTCGAAGGCGCAGGAGGCGACGCGCGACTACGTGCTGAAACTGGAGCAGACGGACGATGCGCCGCTGCTCAATGTGTTCGGCGGCAAGCTCACAACGTACCGGCGGCTTGCGGAACATGCTCTGGAGAAAATCGCTGAGGCGATCGGCGCGAAGGGCGCGCCGTGGACCGCTGGAAGCAAGCTGCCGGGTGGCGATTTTTCAGTGCATGGCTACGCAGAGCAGGTGAAGTTCCTGCTCGGCAAATATCCTTTTATCGGAGACAGGCACGCCGAGCGCCTTGTGCGCTGTTACGGGACGGACGCGTCGACGATGCTTTCTGGGGTCACCGGAGCGGAGGGTCTTGGACGGCACTTCGGCGGGACGCTTTATGAGGCAGAGGTTCGCTGGCTTGTTGAGCGGGAGTGGGCAAGGACGGCGGAAGATGTCCTCTGGCGTCGCACGAAACAGGGATTGTTCCTGACGGCCGAGGAAGCCGCGGGTCTGGAAAATTACATGGCCGGTATTCGCCGCGCCGCCTGAGGCGCGTAGCGAACCGGGACGAACCGAGGGTTGGGAGGCCCGAGGAATGCTTGAACTGAAAAACGTGTCGAAGATTGCCGGTGGCGGATATCATATCCGCCCGACCGATCTAACGTTGCGGCGGGGAACGCTCAACGTCTTGCTCGGACCGACGCTCTCCGGCAAGACCTCCCTCATGCGGCTGATGGCGGGGCTGGACAGGCCAACTGACGGCACGGTGAAGTTCGACGGCGTCGACGTTACTGGCTTCCCGGTGCAAAAGCGCAATGTTGCGATGGTCTACCAGCAGTTCATCAATTATCCGGCGCTCACCGTCTATGAGAACATCGCCTCCCCGATGCGGATCGCCGGCAAGGATTCCGCCACGATCGATCGCCAGGTGCGCAAGGCGGCCGAACTGCTACGGCTGACGCCCTACCTTGAACGCACGCCGCTCAATCTTTCCGGTGGACAGCAGCAGCGTACCGCGCTGGCCCGCGCCATCGTCAAGAACGCCAATCTCGTTTTGCTCGACGAGCCGCTTGCAAACCTCGATTACAAGCTGCGCGAGGAATTGCGCGAGGAACTACCGAAGATCTTCGCCGAATCCGGTGCGATCTTTGTCTATGCGACGACGGAGCCTTCCGAGGCCCTGCTGCTCGGCGGGAACACGGCCACCCTTAGCGAGGGTCGAGTCACCCAGTTCGACGAGACGATCAAGGTGTTCCGCAATCCCGTCGACCTGACCACCGCCCGGACCTTCGCCGATCCGCCGCTCAACACCATCGACCTCGTCCGTTCCGGTGACCAGTTCCTGCGAGATGGTCAGCCTGTCCTGCCCGTTCCAATCTATCTGACCGGGATACCGGAGGGACCGGTGACCCTCGCGTTCCAGCCTCATCACCTTTTCCTCGAAGCGCGGCCCTCCACACAGAAGCTCACCGCCTCGACCCAGGTCTCTGAGATCGCCGGGTCGGAGAGTTTCATCCATCTGGAATTCGCCGGATCGAAATGGGTGATGCTGGCACATGGCATTCACGACATCGATCCCGACCAGACGATCGACGTTCATCTCGACACCCGCCACCTGATGGCCTTCGACACCAAGACCGGTCGATCGCTCATCGGCGCCGGTCACGAGTCGGATTAAGGGGAGGCGGGGATGGCACGCATCAATCTCGAACATATCCGCCATGCCTACAGCGCCAAGGCCAAGGCTGCCGGCGACTACGCGCTCAAGGAAGTGCATCACGAATGGGACGACGGCGGCGCCTATGCGCTGCTCGGTCCCTCAGGCTGCGGCAAGACCACGCTACTCAACATCATCTCGGGACTTCTGCATCCGTCGGACGGCCGCATCCTGTTCGACGGCGTCGACGTCACCAACCTGCCGACGCAGCAGCGCGATATCGCCCAGGTGTTCCAGTTCCCGGTCGTCTACGACACGATGACGGTGTTCGATAACCTGGCGTTTCCGCTGCGCAACCGGCATGTGCCGGAGGCCGAGGTCAAGCAGCGCGTGCAGCACATCCTGGAGATGACCGATCTCGCCGGCATGGCACAGAAGCGCGCAAACGGACTGACCGCCGACCAGAAGCAAAAGATCTCGCTCGGTCGCGGACTCGTGCGGTCCGACGTGAACGCCATCTTGTTCGACGAGCCGCTGACGGTGATCGACCCTCATATGAAGTGGGTGCTGCGCTCGCAGTTGAAGCGGCTGCATCGCCAGTCCGGCTTCACCATGGTCTACGTCACGCACGACCAGACCGAGGCGTTGACCTTCGCCGACAAGGTCGTGGTCATGCATGACGGCCAGATCGTGCAGATCGGCACGCCGGCGGAACTGTTCGAGCGTCCGAGCCACACCTTCGTCGGCTACTTCATCGGCTCGCCTGGCATGAATGTCATGCCGGCGCAAGTCGATGGGGCGATGGCGAAGGTCGGCGATCAAGCGATTGCGCTTGCGGGAACGCCAGAGGTCGGAAACGCCACGAAAGTCGAGCTGGGCATTCGCCCGGAATTCGTACGGCTCGGCCGCGAAGGCATGCCGATCAGCGTCGGCAAGGTCGAGGATATCGGGCGGCTCAAGATCGTGCGGGCGAGCTTCTGCGGACAGCCGCTCGCGATCGTGGTCCCGGAAGACGAGGCGATCCCGACGGATGCGAAGGTGACCTTCGAGAAAGATGCAATCGGAATCTATGCCGATTCCTGGCGCGTGGGCATGGGGGGCTGAGCCATGGAAAAGACCTGGAACAACAAGGCTTGGTTCATGGTGCTGCCGGTGCTGCTGCTGGTAGCCTTCTCGGCAGTCGTCCCACTGATGACGGTCGTGAACTACTCGGTGCAGGACACCTTCGGAAACAACCAGTTCTTCTGGGCCGGTACGGACTGGTTCATGGACATGCTTCAGTCCGACCGTTTCTGGGATGCGCTGGCGCGCAACTTGATCTTCTCCGCCATCATCCTGGCGATCCAGATCCCGCTCGGCATCTTCATCGCACTCAACATGCCGAAGACCGGCCTCGGCGTGCCCGTGTGCCTTGTCCTGATGGCGCTGCCGCTGCTTATTCCGTGGAACGTCGTCGGCACCATCTGGCAGGTCTTCGGCCGCGTGGACATCGGCTTCCTTGGCCATTACCTGACCGTTCTCGGCATTGACTACAATTATACCCAGGATCCGGTCGACGCCTGGATCACCGTCATCGTTATGGATGTCTGGCACTGGACAAGCCTCGTCGTGCTGCTGTGCTACGCCGGTCTCGTATCGATCCCGGACGCCTATTACCAGGCTGCCAAGATCGACGGCGCATCGCGCTGGTCGGTGTTCCGCTATATTCAACTGCCGAAGATGAAGCGGGTGCTGCTGATCGCCGTTCTGCTGCGCTTCATGGACAGTTTCATGATCTACACCGAGCCCTTCGTCGTCACCGGCGGCGGTCCCGGCAACTCGACCACCTTCCTGTCGATCGATCTGGTCAAGATGGCGGTGGGGCAGTTCGACCTCGGTCCGGCGGCGGCCATGTCGATCATCTACTTCCTGATCATCCTGTTGCTGTCCTGGGTGTTCTACACCGTCATGACCAACAGCGACGCCGAGCAGAAGTGAGGAGGGGACCATGAGCCACGACAACCGCAGCCGCTACGCCTTCCTCGTTCCGACGATCTACATCATCTTCCTGATCCTGCCGATCTACTGGCTGGTCAACATGAGCTTCAAAACGAATTCCGAAATCCTCGGAACCTTCGCGCTCTGGCCGCAGAACCCGACGATCAGGAACTACATGGTGATCTTCACCGATCCGTCCTGGTATAACGGCTACATCAACTCGATCATCTACGTGGTGATGAACACGGTGATCTCGGTGACGGTGGCGCTGCCGGCGGCCTATGCCTTCTCGCGCTACCGCTTCCTTGGCGACAAGCACCTGTTCTTCTGGCTGCTGACCAACCGCATGGCGCCGCCTGCCGTCTTCGCGCTGCCGTTCTTCCAGCTCTATTCTGCCTTCGGACTGATCGACACGCATATCGCCGTTGCGCTGGCGCACTGCCTGTTCAACGTGCCGCTGGCGGTCTGGATCCTCGAAGGCTTCATGTCGGGCGTGCCAAAGGAGATCGACGAGACGGCCTATATCGATGGCTATTCTTTCCCGAAGTTCTTCATAAAGATCTTCATGCCGCTGATCGCGTCCGGCATCGGTGTTGCCGCCTTCTTCTGCTTCATGTTCTCGTGGGTCGAGCTTCTGATTGCCCGTACCCTGACGACCACGGATGCCAAGCCGATCGCTGCGACGATGACCAGAACGGTTTCGGCGTCCGGCATGGACTGGGGCGTGCTCGCCGCCGCCGGTGTGCTGACGATCATCCCCGGCGCGCTCGTCATCTATTTCGTCCGCAACTACATCGCCAAGGGCTTTGCCCTGGGCCGCGTCTGAGGAGGAAGCGACATGGATTTCTCATGGATGGCCTGGACGCTGCCCACGGCGCTGTTCTTTATCATCATCTTCGCCCTGATCGCCGGCATGGGCGTCTGGGAATACTTCGCGCCCGGCGGGAACCCGCGGGTCGGCATCTTGCGCTTCGAAACGACGCGCGGTGACCGGCTCTTCGTGTCTCTGCTCGGCTCCGCCTTCATTCATCTCGCATGGTTGGGTCTCGTCGGACCCAACCTGTGGTGGGCTCTCGCCTTGTCTGTGGTCTACGCGGTCGGCGTATTCCGCTTCGTCTGAGGCAAGCCAATGCGGTTGCCGGGTGGAGGCCCGGTGACCTTCTAAGCTGAACTGCAATCGCACAACCGGGAGGAACCTATGCGACGGCACCTTTTGACATCAACGGCAGCCCTGCTGCTTGCACTGACCGGCACCGCTTTCGCCGGCATGGACGAGGCAAAGCAATTCCTCGACGCGGAAATCGGCGATCTTTCGTCGCTTTCGCGGGCGGATCAGGAAAAGGAAATGCAGTGGTTCGTCGACGCCGCACAACCCTTTGCGGGCATGGATATTAAGGTGGTCTCCGAAACCATCACCACGCATGAATACGAATCCAAGGTGCTGGCGCCGGCGTTTACCGCCATCACCGGCATCAAGATCACCCACGATCTGATCGGTGAAGGCGATGTCGTTGAGAAGCTGCAGACCCAGATGCAGTCGGGCGAAAACATCTATGACGCCTACATCAACGACTCCGACCTCATCGGAACCCACTGGCGCTACCAGCAGGTCCGCAACCTGACCGACTGGATGGCGAACGAGGGTAAAGACGTTACCAGCCCGACCCTCGATATCGATGACTTCATCGGCAAGTCGTTCACCACGGCGCCTGATGGCAAGCTCTACCAGTTGCCGACCCAGCAGTTCGCGAACCTCTACTTCTTCCGCTACGACTGGTTCAACGACGAAAAGAACAAGGCCGACTTCAAGGCGAAATACGGCTACGACCTCGGCGTTCCGGTCAACTGGTCGGCTTATGAGGACATCGCCGAGTTCTTCACCGGTCGCGAAATCGACGGCAAGAAGGTCTTCGGCCACATGGACTACGGCAAGAAGGACCCGTCGCTCGGCTGGCGCTTCACCGACGCCTGGCTCTCCATGGCCGGCAACGGCGACAAGGGCATCCCGAACGGCCTTCCGGTCGACGAATGGGGCATCAAGGTCGACGAGAATTCCCGCCCGGTCGGCTCCTGCGTTGCACGCGGCGGTGACACCAATGGCCCTGCCTCGGTCTACGCCATCGAGAAGTATCTCGAATGGATGAGCAAGTATGCTCCTCCGGCCGCACAGGGCATGACCTTCTCCGAATCCGGTCCTGTCCCGTCGCAGGGTGAAATCGCCCAGCAGATGTTCACCTACACCGCCTTCACCGCCGACTTCGTCAAGGAAGGCCTGCCGGTTGTGAACGAGGACGGCACGCCGAAGTGGCGTTTCGCTCCGAGCCCGCATGGCGTCTACTGGAAGGACGGCATGAAGCTCGGTTACCAGGACGCCGGTTCGTGGACGCTGATGAAGTCCACCCCGGAAGATCGTGCAAAGGCCGCCTGGCTCTACGCACAGTTCGTCACCTCCAAGACCGTGGACGTGAAGAAGAGCCATGTTGGTCTCACCTTCATCCGCCAGTCGACCCTCGACCACCAGTCGTTCACCGAGCGTGCTCCGAAGCTCGGCGGTCTCGTCGAGTTCTACCGCTCGCCGGCTCGCCTTCAGTGGTCGCCGACGGGTACCAACGTTCCTGATTATCCGAAGCTGGCCCAGCTGTGGTGGCAGGCGATCGGCGACGCATCTTCGGGTGCGAAGTCGGCGCAGGAAGCCATGGACTCGCTCTGCGCCGAGCAGGAAAAGGTGCTTGAGCGTCTGGAACGCGCCGGCGTCCAGGGTGATATCGGCCCGAAACTTGCCGAAGAGCATGACCTGGCCTACTGGAACGCAGACGCGGTCGCCAAGGGCAACCTTGCGCCGCAGCTGAAGATCGATAACGAAAAAGAACAGCCGATGACTGTCAACTACGACGAACTGGTCAAGAGCTGGCAGAAGTAACATACATTCTGTTTCTATAAAAAGACCGGGGCGCCCAGCGCCCCGGTCATCCGTTGTCCGGGCAAGGGAGAAAGCAATCATGGCAGGCTATATTCTCGCCATCGACCAGGGAACCACGTCCAGCCGCGCGGTCGTCTTCGACAAGGAGATGACCATCGTCGGGATCGGCCAGCAGGAATTCGCCCAGCATTTCCCGCAGTCCGGATGGGTGGAGCATGACGCCGACGAAATCTGGCAGAGCGTGCTTTCGACGATCCGCACGGCGCTTTCCAAGGCCGGCGTTTCCGCCTCCGACATCGCCGCCATCGGCATCACGAACCAGCGTGAGACGACTGTGGTCTGGGACCGCAAGACCGGCGAACCCTTGCACCGTGCCATCGTCTGGCAGGACCGGCGTACCGCCCGCTATTGCGACGAGCTGAAGGACAAGGGGCTGGAGCCGCTCTTCACGAAGAAGACCGGTCTGCTTCTCGACCCCTATTTTTCCGGCACCAAGCTTTCCTGGATCCTCAAGAATACGACGGGCCTGAAGGACCGGGCGGCGGCCGGCGAGGTTTGCTTCGGAACCGTGGACAGCTGGCTGATCTACAAGCTGACCGCCGGCAAGGCGCATGTGACGGATGCCACGAACGCCTCGCGGACGCTGATCTACAATATCGACGAGAACCGTTGGGACGACGAGCTTCTGGACATACTCGACATTCCGAAGGCGATGCTGCCGGAGGTGAAGGATTGCGCCGCTGATTTCGGCAGGACAGATCCGTCTCTCTTTGGCGTGGAAATCCCGATCCTCGGCGTTGCCGGCGATCAGCAGGCGGCTGTGATCGGCAATGCCTGCTTCGAGCCCGGCATGATGAAATCCACCTATGGCACCGGCTGTTTCGCGCTGCTGAATACCGGTGCCGAGCGAGTCTCGTCCTCCAACCGGCTGCTGACAACCATCGCCTACCGCATTGATGGCGTGACGACCTATGCTCTTGAGGGCTCGATTTTCATCGCAGGTGCTGCCGTGCAATGGCTGCGCGACGAACTTGGCTTTATCCGCGTGTCCTCCGAGGTGGGATCGCTCGCGGCCAAGGCCGATCCGAACCAGCGGGTCTATCTCGTGCCGGCCTTCACCGGTCTCGGCGCGCCCTATTGGGATGCCGATGCGCGCGGCGCGGTCTTCGGCATCACCCGGAATACCGGGCCTGAGGAGTTCGCACGCGCGGCGCTGGAAAGCGTGGCCTACCAGACCTACGACCTCCTGGAGGCGATGAGGAAGGACTGGAGCGATGGGCGTGGTGACACGGTGCTGCGCGTCGACGGCGGCATGGTCGCTTCGGACTGGACCATGCAGAAGCTCGCCGACATCCTCGATGCGCCGGTGGATCGACCGGTCATCCTGGAGACGACGGTGTTGGGAGCGGCGTGGCTTGCGGGGTGGAAGGCCGGAGTCTGGCCGGGTGCCAAGGGCTTTTCGGCCAACTGGAAGCGGGACCGGCGTTTTGCCCCCTCCATGGATGGCACTGAACGAAGCGAGGCGATCGACGGCTGGAAGGACAGTGTGTCGCGCGTTCTGACGCGAAAAACCTGAGTGTGACGCACAATTTCTTACCGGGGCCGCATTCGATGATGTAGGTTCTGATAACGATGCCGCCCAAAGGGGTTGGTGTCGCATCAACCTGAACGGATTCGGCTCTATGCGTTTTGTCCTCATCGGACTTGGCTGGCTGTCGGTGGCCATCGGCGTGATCGGCATCTTCCTGCCCGTTCTGCCGACGACGCCGTTCATCATTCTTGCGGCCGCGCTCTTCGCACGCTCCTCTCCACGTTTCGAACGCTGGCTGCTCGATCATCCACGGCTCGGCAAGCCCCTGATCGACTGGCGGCGCGAGGGCGCGATATCGCGTTCCGCCAAGTTCGCCTCCGTGAGCATGATGACCGCGAGCTACGGCATCCTCTGGTTCGCGGGGTCGCAGTCGCCCTATGTCCGTATCGGCGTTGCCGGCGTGCTGGTGGCATGCGCGATCTTCATCATCACCCGTCCGGACCCGACCTGATCCGTCCTGCCTGTTTCCTCGTAGACCGGGGAAAGAAGCAGAAAGGATCAAACATGACCGAGCAAAACGTCGTCTACGGTGATCGCGGTGTCGCCTGGGTCACTGGGGCGAGTTCGGGGATAGGCCGGGCGCTTTGTCTGGCACTTGTCGATGCCGGCTGGGCGGTCGTCGCCAGCGCTCGGGGCGAGGCGGCGCTGGCCAGCCTTGCAGCGGAACGCACTGGCCGCATCGTACCGCTGCCGCTCGACATTTCGGACAAGGTGGCAGTCAGCGCGGCAGTTGCCCAGATCGAGGCCGCAAACGGCCCGGTCTCATTGGCCGTGCTTTGCGCCGGAACCTATGAGCGGGACGATCCCAAAGCCTTCGACAGCGCGAAGCTGCAAAGAATGATGGATCTGAATGTGGTCGGTACGGCGCATTGTCTCGAGGCGCTTCTGCCGCCGATGCTGTCCCGCCGCGCGGGCCGCATTTCCGTCGTCTCGTCGGTCTCCGGCTACACGGGCCTGCCGGGCGCTGCCTTCTATGGCGCTACGAAGGCGGCGCTTATCAACATGTGCGAGGCCCTTTATCCGGAACTCGAACGCAACGGCGTGAAGCTGAGCGTGGTGGCACCAGGATTCGTCGAAACGCCGCTAACGGCCAAGAACGATTTTCCCATGCCGTTCATCATCACCGCGGAGGAGGCGGCGAGATCGATCCTGTCGGGCCTCAGGGCCGATCGTTTCCTGATTTCGTTCCCGTGGAAAATGGCGCTGTCGATGCGTCTTTTGAGCTATCTCCCGCATCGCCTGAGGTTTGCGCTGACAAAGCGAATGCTCCGGAACGATTGACCGGCCCCGTCAGGGCCGGTTCAGCTCGAACTGCACCACGTCCAGCCGCCCGGTTCGGAAACCGGCGGCGCAGTAGTGCAGATAGTAACGCCACATCCGGTAGAAGCGCTCGTCGAAACCCATCGGCTTGATCGTCGCCCAGTGGGCGACGAAGGCCTTGTCCCACTCCAGCAGCGTTCGTTCATAGTCGCGACCGAACCGGAATGTTTCGGTGACGGCAAGCCCGTTTCCTTCGGCGCTTTGCCTGAATGCCGTGATCGAGGGCAGCATGCCGCCGGGGAAGATGTATGTCTGGATAAAATCGGCGCCGCGACGGTAATGCTCGAACCTGGTTTCATCGATCGTGATCACCTGGATCATGGCCTTGCCACCTGGAGCCAGAAGGTCCCGGACCCGGCCGAAATAGGTTTTCCAGTTTTCCTCGCCGACAGCCTCGAACATCTCGATGGAGACAATCTTGGAAAACTGGCCACCGCAATCCCGATAGTCCTCTATGCGGATATCGGTATGATCGGCAAGTCCGGCTTTCTCCAGGCGGTCACGGGCAAAGGCCGCCTGTTCCTTGGAGAGCGTAAGGCCCGTCACGCGACATCCGGTGGTTCGCGCGGCGTGTTCTGCAAAGCCGCCCCAGCCGCATCCGATTTCCAGCACATGGTCGTCAGGGCCGATGCCAAGTTCCTGCACGATGCGCTCGTACTTCGCTGTCTGGGCATCAGAGAGGGGCTGGTCGGCGGAGGCGTAGAGAGCCGATGAGTAGGTCATCGTCTCGTCCAGCCATTTCGCATAGAAGCTGTTGCCGAGGTCATAGTGAAAGGCGATGTTCTTGCGGCTGCCGGATCGGGAATTTCGTCGGGACAGATGCCGCAGGCGGGCGAGTGTCTTGAACACGCCGGCCGGCCTGGTGACGGTCTGCAACCGTTCCTCGTTGGCGAGCGCGAACTCGAGGAAAGTGGCGACGTCCGGGCTATCCCAATCCCCGTCCATGTAGGACCGGGAAAAGCCGAGAGCACCACCCCAGAACAACTGCCAGACCGGGCGGGCGTTGTGCAGCCTCAAGACGGCGGAAGGCCCTTCCTCCTTGCCCTCGACGATCTGTTCGGAGCCATCGGGGTACAGGATGCGAAGATGTCCGCGCGCTATTCGACCCGCCCAGCGATGCAGCCGTCTCTGCCAGAATGGCGCCGCGGCCGCGATGAAGGGTACGGTTTGTTGTTCGACGTGAGTCATGCTCTTTCGCTCCCCGCAGCCTGTGCCGGCGACACGATCGACGTTGCGATCGGGTCCCGTGCTTTCTTGTGTCGATGAACCGGGATACCCTTCAGCCAAAGCCTCAGCGCCTCCCAGTGGATTGCGCCCATGATCTTCATGGTCATGAGCGGATATCGGAGCGCGGTCAGTATGAGACCGGCCTCCGTCAACTGTTTGCGACGACCCGAGAAGCTCGCGAAAAGCAGCGACCCGTCCCGATCGTGTTCGTCGATGGCGATGAGAACCTTGTCGTCCGGCGGCACCACACGGAAACGGTAGTGGCAGTCCATCGGCATGAAGGGCGAGACATACATCTCCTTGTCGCAGCGATGACGGATCGCAGCCCCATTCGTTGAAACGGGGATCACATAGGTATGGCGCTCGCGGAACGTGTTCGAGACTTCATAGAGCACGGCCGCGGTCGACCCGTCCGGGCGATTGCAGAAGTAGACGGTGAGCGGATTGAAGCCGTAGCCGAAGACACGGGGATAACAGAGGACCGTCACGTCGAGACCGTCGGCCGCAATGTCGGCTCTCGCCAATTGCTCCAGCACCCAGCGCTTCAGATCGCCACGTTCACCGGTTCCGTGGTCGCGGTCATCGAAGGTGAAGGGTGCGAAACGATTGTAGCCGAAAAAGCGGAACTTGCGGTCGAGCAACTCCAGTTCGTCGAGATGCAGGAGGAAGGACACAACTCCGTAGCGCAGCTCGTGCGGACGAGGTCGGTGCCGTGCATGCACGACCTCGCCGGGATAGAGCGCGGACTTCATCCTCATTCTGCCGCCACCAACTGTTGGTCGATGAATATGCGAGCGGATTCGTTTTCGACGCGCCATGGTCTTTTAAGCCCCCCCAACGCCTCGGCAACCGCAAGTCCCGACTGCAGTCCATCCTCGTGGAAACCGCTGCCGAAATGGGCACCGCAGAACCAGGTGTTGCGCCGGCCCTGAAGGTGCCACAGACGTTGCTGGGCGGAAAGAGCCTTCGCATCAAAGAGCGGATGGGCGTAATCGAACGTGGCGAGGATCTTGTCCTCTGAAATCGGGCGGCTTGGGTTCAGCGTTACGAAGACCGGAGGAACATCCTGGAGGTTTTGCAGCTTGTTCATCCAGTAGGTCACGCAAAGCGCTTTGCCGTTATCGTCTCCGGCCTCGCCGATATAGTTCCAGCTCGCCCACACGCGCTTCCGACGCGGCATCAGTTTCTCGTCGGTATGAAGGATGGTGGTGTTGCGCGTATAGTCGAAAGCGCCAAGCGTCTTCCGTTCGAGATCGTCGCCATCCTCAAGCATGGCGAGAGCCTGGTCCGCGTGGGTCGCGATGACCACCTGATCGAAACGATCGGCGTGACCGTCCATGCCGGTGACGGTGCAGCCATTCGCATCGCGGCGAACGCTTCGAACCGGCTGGCCAAGGCGTACTTCTCCACGAAAATCTGCAAGCAAACGGCTGACGTATTCGCGGCTACCGCCACTGACAGTTAGCCAGGCCGGCCGGTCCTTCAGGACGACCAGTCCGTGGTTCACGAAGAACCTGATGAAGGCGATCAGGGGATAGGCGCGCATATCCGCGGCGGTAGTCGACCAGATCGCGGCGCCCATCGGAAGCAAGTGATCCTCGACGAACGCGCGGTCATAGCCGTTCGCGTCGAGGTATTCCCCGAGTGTCACGCCATCGAGATCCCGGCGCTTCAGCAATTCCGGCGCCTGGCGGTAGAATTCGAGTATGCCTCTCACCATGCGCCAGAAACGGGGGCGGAATGCGTTGGTCCGCTGGCCGAGCAGGCCACCGAGCCCGGACCCCGAGTACTCGAACGTGCCGCCGCGCAAAGAGGCGGAGAACGACATGTTGGACGGGTCTGTCTTCACTCCCAGATGCTCGAAGAGCGCCACGAGGTTGGGATAATTCCGTTCATTGTAGACGATGAAGCCCGTGTCGACCGGGACCTTGCCGTTGGACCCTTCAATGTCCACCGTGTTGGAATGGCCACCGGGGCGCTTATCAGCCTCGTACACGACCACCTCGTTTCCCCGGGACAGCAGCCACGCGGCCGACAGGCCGGATATGCCGGAACCGATCACCGCGATCCGGCGCCTGTGATGAAGGGGGACGATGTTTTGGAGGTGGTCCATTCGACGAATTCCTGGTTTCCAGATGCTTTACTTTACGTCGTGTCGGGGCGAGCGGATTGACGCCGAAGAATCTTTTTACCGCGGATGATCCGGCATATCTGGTGCCACGTAGAAGCCGGCATGACACTACTGTTTCCTTCAAATGGCCTTGCGTGCCACAATGACCGTCTAGGCCCTGTTCGGTTGAAAGCCGTGGCTGGGCCGAAACGCAGAGGTATTTCGAGGCCTATGAAGCAGGAAAACAGTGCAGCAACGGAGCCGGATATGCCGGCCCTGCTTATGGCGGTGGCGCAATCGCGCGACGTGGAGGCATTCGAAACGCTGTTTCGCTACTTCGCTCCGCGCGTGAAGGCGTTCATGACCCGGCAGTGCCGCGATGGCCAGATGGCCGAGGAGTTAATGCAAGAGACCATGATGATGGTATGGAACAAGGCGGCGCTCTTCGACCCGTCTCGCGGGAACGTCGAGGCATGGGTCTTCACGATCGCCCGCAATCTTCGAATTTCAGCCTTCCGCAAGGCGCAGCGACCGGTCTTCGATCCGACCGATCCGGCATTCGTGCCTGATGACGAGCCTGCGCCCGATGCAGCCTACGACGCAAAAATCGACGCCAGACGCCTACATGAGGCAATGGCAAAACTACCACCGGAACAACTGGAATTGTTGAGATATTCGTTTTTTGACGAGGTGTCGCACCGGACGCTTGCCGAACAGCTCGATATTCCGCTCGGGACGATCAAGTCGCGCATCCGCATGGCGTTCGGCAAGTTGAGATCGGCCCTGGAGGAACGCGAATGACCATCGTGCATCAGGTGAGCGACGAGCTTCTTCTCGAATATGCGACCGGTTCCCTGAGCGAGGGGTGGTGTATTGCTGTCGCGTCCCATCTCGCTTTGTCTCCCGAGGGCCGCAGGCGCCTGGCCGCCATCGAGGCCGCGGGAGGAGCGCTGTTGAAAGACATCCCAGTGGCCGAAGAGGATACCGACGACTCGTGGAGCCGGATGAAGGCTCGGCTTTCGGAAGCCGGCGGTGTTGCCATAAACGTTCCCATGCCCGCCCGGCGGGTGGAGGCGACGGAAGCGATCCTGCCTGAGCCGCTGCGGTCCTACCTCGGGGCTGATGTCGATGCCTTGAAATGGAAGGCGCTCGGCCGGGGTGCCTACCACATCAAGATCCCCACGGGGGACCCGACGACGAGCGTGCGTCTCTTGAAGATACCGGCGGGCAAGCCGGTTCCGGAGCATGGCCACGGGGGTCGGGAGTTGACGCTCGTGCTGAAGGGAAGCTTTAGCGACGGGGACGACAGTTTCGGTCGGGGTGATCTGGAGGAAGCCGATGAGGATCTTCAGCATCAGCCGGTGGCAGGCAAGGACGAGGACTGCATCTGTCTTGCCGTGACGGATGCACCACTGAAGTTCAAGAGCCCGCTGGTCCGGCTTGTTCAGCCGATACTCGGCATTTAAAGGGCGTAAAGGGGGAGTGAAACGATGACCTATATAGTGGCCTACGTGGCAGCGGCTGTTGTTTTCCTCGGTCTCGATTACCTCTGGCTATCAAGGGTAGCGATCGGGTTCTACCGGTCGCATATCGGCGATCTCCTCCTTGCCCAACCCAATTTCGTTGCGGCGGGCCTGTTCTACCTCTTCTTCATCGGGGGCATCGTCTATTTCGCGGTGGCTCCGGCGCTCAACAATGGAACCTGGATGACAGCGGCAGTCGCCGGTGCCATCCTTGGCTTCCTCGCCTATGGCACTTACGACATGACCAATCTTGCGACCCTCAAGGGCTGGTCGTTGACCATCAGCCTCGTCGACATGGCGTGGGGGACGTTCCTGACGGCATCGGCTGCGACGGGAGCATATTTGGCGGCTTCGAAGCTGGCGGGCTAACGCTCGCAATCGGCGGAAACCCAAAGCGCTTGGAGTCCGGCATAGGGTTGCAGGGCGTACCGTATGCCGTGAATCGGCCCTTCAAAACCTCGCCCAACCGGCTAAAACACCTTTTCGGTCACAACCGTGGCTGTTACGACTGGAGAGGACGTGTCAGTCGGACAACCAGAGAGGTCAGGGGAGATGGGTTTGAAGATCGGGTCACCTAAGGAGATTTTTCCGGGAGAGGCACGCGTTGCCATAACCCCGGACAGCGCCATCCAGCTGCAGAAGCTCGGATATGAGTGCGTCATCGAAACGGGCGCCGGCAAGGCGGCCGGCTTTTCCGACGAGGCCTACAAGGTGGTCGGGGTCGACGTGGTCAAGACCGCCGCAGCACTCTACAAGGCAGCCGACGTGATTGCCAAGGTGCGCCCGCCGGAAAAGACGGAAACGGCCCGGCTGACGGCCGGCAAGACGCTGATCTCGTTCTTCTATCCCGCCCAGAACAAGGACCTGCTGGAGCAGGCCAAGGAGAAGGGCGCCAACGTCATCGCCATGGACATGGTGCCGCGCATCTCCCGCGCGCAGAAGATGGACGCCCTGTCGTCGATGGCCAACATCGCAGGCTACCGCGCCGTCATCGAGGCCGGCAACAATTTCGGCCGCTTTTTCACCGGCCAGGTGACGGCCGCGGGCAAGGTGCCGCCGGCCAAGGTGCTCGTCATCGGCGCCGGCGTCGCGGGTCTCGCCGCCATCGGCACGGCGACCTCGCTTGGCGCGATCACTTACGCCTTCGACGTCCGGCCGGAAGTGGCAGAACAGATCGAGTCGATGGGTGCCGAGTTCGTTTTCCTCGACTTCACCGACCAGCAGCAGGACGGTGCGGCGACCGGCGGTTATGCCGCGCCGTCCTCGCCGGAATTCCGCGAGAAGCAGCTGGCGAAGTTCCGCGAACTGGCGCCCGATATCGACATCGTCATCACCACGGCGCTGATCCCCGGCCGAGAAGCGCCGAAGCTCTGGCTTGCCGACATGGTCGCGGCGATGAAACCCGGTTCTGTTATCATCGACCTTGCGGCGGAGCGCGGCGGCAACTGCGACCTCACGGTGGCCGACCAGAAGATCGTCTCGGACAATGGCGTCACCATCGTCGGCTATACCGATTTCCCGAGCCGGATGGCCTCCCAGGCCTCGACACTTTATTCCACCAATATCCGCCACATGATGACGGACCTGACGCCGGCCAAGGACGGCGTTCTCGTCCATAACATGGAAGACGATGTGATCCGGGGGGCGACGGTAACCTACCAGGGCGAGATCACCTTCCCGCCACCGCCGCCAAAGGTTCAGGCGATCGCCGCCGCCAAGCCCAAGGAAAAACCGAAGGAATTGACGCCTGAGGAAAAGCGGCAACAGGAAGCTACGGCCTTCAAGGCAGCGACGGAGCAGCAGTTCACGCTGCTTGGCGTCGGCGGAGCACTGATCCTGCTCGCGGGCCTGTTCGCGCCGGTGAGTTTCATGCAGCATTTCATCGTCTTCGTGCTCGCCTGCTTCGTCGGTTTCCAGGTCATCTGGAATGTCAGCCATTCGCTGCACACGCCGCTGATGGCGATCACCAATGCCATCTCCTCGATCATCATCCTGGGGGCGCTGATGCAGATAGGGTCGGGTTCCTCGCTCGTGCTGATCCTTGCCGCGCTCTCGGTGTTCATGGCCGGTATCAACATCTTCGGTGGCTTCATGGTCACCCGGCGCATGCTTGCCATGTTCCAGAAGTCGTAAGGGGGAGCGGACAATGGATTATGGTTTCACAACGGCCGCCTACGTCGTCGCGGCGGTTCTTTTCATTCTTTCCCTCGGCGGCCTTTCCGGCCAGGAAAGCGCCAAGCGCGCCGTCTGGTACGGCATCGTCGGCATGGGTCTCGCTGTCTTTGCAACATTGATCGGTCCCGGCTACGGCAACTGGCTGCTCTCGGTCATCCTGATCGCCGCCGGCGGGGCGATCGGCTGGGTGGTCGCGCAGCGCGTGCAGATGACGGAAATGCCTCAGCTTGTCGCGGCGATGCACTCGCTCGTTGGCCTTGCCGCCGTGTTCATCGGCTACAACGCCCATATCGAGGCCGTGAACGTCGCTGCTCTCGACGAGGCGGGACGCGCGGCGCTCGATGGCTTCGCGGCGATCCTTGCCCACAAGACACCGGTCGAGCTGACGATCATGAGGGTCGAGGTATTCCTCGGCGTGTTCATCGGTGCCGTCACCTTCACGGGTTCGGTCATCGCCTTCGGCAAGCTCGCCGGACGCGTGGACGGCAAGGCGAAGAAACTGCCCGGCGGCCACATGCTGAACGCGGCGGCGGCGATCCTGTCGATCATCCTGCTGTTCCTTTATGTCGGCGGTGCAGGCATCTGGACGCTGATCCTGATGACGCTGCTTGCCTTCTTCATCGGCTACCACCTGATCATGGGCATCGGCGGCGCCGACATGCCGGTCGTGGTGTCGATGTTGAACAGCTATTCCGGCTGGGCGGCAGCGGCGATCGGCTTCTCCCTCTCGAACGACCTCCTCATCGTCGTCGGCGCGCTTGTCGGTTCGTCTGGTGCGATCCTCTCCTACATCATGTGCAAGGCGATGAACCGCAGCTTCATCTCGGTCATCCTCGGCGGCTTCGGCAATACGACCGGACCGGCGATGACGGTCGAGGGCGAGCAGATCGCCATCGATGCGGAAGGCGTTGCAAATGCGCTCAACGACGCCGACTCGGTCATCATCGTGCCCGGCTACGGCATGGCGGTCGCGCAGGCGCAGCAGTCGGTGTCGGAGCTGACCCGCAAGCTCAGGGCCGCCGGAAAGGAAGTGCGGTTCGCGATCCATCCGGTCGCGGGGCGCCTGCCGGGCCACATGAACGTGCTGCTGGCCGAAGCCAAAGTGCCCTACGACATCGTTCTGGAAATGGACGAGATCAACGAGGACTTCCCGGAAACCGACGTCGTCATCGTCATCGGTTCGAACGACATCGTCAATCCGGCGGCGCAGGAGGATCCCAATTCTCCGATCGCCGGCATGCCGGTGCTCGAGGTGTGGAAGGCCAAGCAGGTGTTCGTCTCGAAGCGCGGGCAGGGCACGGGTTATTCCGGCATCGAGAATCCGCTGTTCTACAAGGACAACACGCGCATGTTCTATGGCGACGCCAAGAAGTCGATCGACAGCCTGCTGCCGATGATCAAGTAGGCCAGACGACATTCCAAAATGAAAGAACCGGCGGCAGGTGCTCCTGCCGCCGGTTCTTCTTTTTCGGCTATCGTGGTCCGCCTGGTCCTGGGTCAGCCGAAGGAAACGCGCGCGTGGGACAACGCGCGGACGATGCCGCGCAGTTCGGCGAGGCCGCGCATGCGACCGATCAGCGGGTAGCCCGGATGGGTGCCGCGTCCGATATCGCTCAAGAGTTCGTGGCCGTGGTCGGGTCGGAAAGGAATGACATTGTCTTTCCTGCCTTCATCGCGCCGGCGCTTCTCCTCGTCGAGCAAGGCGCTGATCAGCGAAACCATATCGGTGTCGCCGTCGAGGTGAGCCGCTTCCTCGAACGATCCGTCAGCATCCTTTCGCACATTGCGCAGGTGGGCGAAGTGGATGCGATCGGCGAAGCGGCGGGCGATCGCCGGAACGTCGTTCTTCGGATTGGCGCCCAGCGAGCCTGAGCAGAGCGTCAGGCCGTTCGCCCTTTCGTCCTGTTGCCCCGAAATCCAGGCAATGTCGTCCTCGCAGGATACGATCCGTGGCAGGCCGAGAATATCGCGCGGCGGATCGTCCGGATGGACGCAGAGGCGCATGCCGAGCTCCTCGGCGGTTGGGATGACCTCCGAGAGGAACCGCGCGTAGTTGGCGCGAAGTTCGTCCCGGCCGATGCCGTCGTAGCGTTGCAGCGCTGTCTGGAGGCCCTTGACGTCATAACGGTCGTAGGCGCCCGGAAGGCCGGCCATGATGCTGTCGAGAAGGACCTGGCGGTCCTTCTCGTTCGATGACTGAAACCAGACTGCTGCCTCGCGACGCACCTCTTCCGGATAGTCCGCTTCCGCTGCTTCGCGTTTCATCATGAAGAGCTCAAAGGCCGCCATTTGCGGCGCGGAGAACCGGAGGGAGGTGCCGCCTCGGGCGACGGGCGTGTCGAGCCGGGTGCGGGTCCAGTCGAGCAGCGGCATGAAATTATAGCAGACGGTATAAATGCCGGCGGCTGCCAGATTGGCCAGCGACTGGCGATAGTTGGCAAACAGCGTCGAGAGGTCGCCGGTGCCCTTCTTGATGTCTTCGTGGATCGGCAGGCTTTCCACGACCTCCCAATGTAATGCCAGCGATGTATCGCCGGCGATCTGTGCCTTGCGGGCCTTGATCGTCTCCACCGGCCAGATTTCGCCGTAGGGGATTTCGTGGAGGGCGGTTACGATGCCGCTTGCCCCGGTCTGGGCGATTTCAGCGAGGCTGATCTTGTCGTAGGGGCCATACCAGCGCCAGCTTTCAAGCATGTGTCATGTCTTTCACGGTCGCGCCCGCGCCGTTGGCGACAAGCCGCTCGTAGGAGCGGACCAGTTCTTCGCGCAGGCTTTTGTTCGATGCGAGTTGTTCAGGGAAAATCTTCCTGATGGAGAGCAGGCCATCGACCTTTTCGGCCGCGGAATGGCCCCGATCGGAAATCTGCTTCAGTTCAGCGGCCAGGGGATCGCGGACGTCGATAGCCTGACCCTTTTCGTCGACGCCACCGACGTAGCGCATCCAGGCCGCGATCGCGAGACAGAGGCCTTTGGGCATCCGGCCTGCGGCGAGGTTTTCCACGACCGTTCCGAGGATACGTTGCGGCAGCTTCTGCGATCCATCCATGGCGATCTGCCAGGTGCGATGGCGGATGGCCGGGTTGGCGTAGCGGTCGAACAGCGAGGCGGTGTAGCGGGAGAGATCGACGCCCGGCGGCGGATCGAGAACCGGCACGATCTCGTCCGACCAGAGCCTTTTCACGAAGGCGGCGAACACGGGATCGGCGACAGTGTCGGCGATTGTTTCGTGGCCGGCGAGATAACCCAAATAGGCGAGCGAGGAATGCGTGCCATTGAGGCAACGCAGCTTCATGTGCTCGTAGGGTGTGACGTTCTCTACCAGCTCGACGCCGACCGCTGCGAAATCAGGGCGGGCGTCATCGACGAAGTCGTCTTCCACGACCCACTGACGGAAAGGTTCGTGCATCACCGGGGACAGGTCTAGAACACCGGTCTGCCCGGCCAGGCGGTCGATGTCCTCGGGCTTGGTCGCCGGGACGATGCGATCCACCATCGTGGAGGGGAATCGGCCCTCGGCCGCGATCCAGTCCGCGAGGGACTGATCTACGAGACCGGCGAATTCCAGCACGATGCCGCGTACTACCCTGCCATTTTCCGGCAGGTTGTCGCAGCAGAGAACGGTGAAGGGCCGGATGCCGGCGGCGCGGCGTTTGGCGAGGGCCCGAACGAGAAAGCCGATCGTCGACTTAGGGACGTCCAGATGGGCGAGATCGTGGACGATATCCGGATGTTCATGGTTCAAACGACCGGTTGACGGCTCGTGGCAGTAGCCTTTTTCGGTGACCGTGGAGGTCACGATCCGGGTGCCGGGAGCGGCCATGATCTCAAGCACGGCAGCCGGATTTTCCGGCGCGACGAGGACGTCGTTCAGGACGCTTATGACCTGAGGCTTTTCGCCGTTCGGGCCAAGTTCGACCGCCGTATAGGCAAAGCCCTGCGGGGCAAGAAGATCGCGCTGGTCCGGTCGCACGAGGCTAACCCCGACGATACCCCAGTCGCCACCAGACGCCTTCATGGCTTCCGCAATGTAGATCGCCCCATGGGCACGATAGAAAGCGCCGAGGCCGAGATGGACGATGCCGGTCTTCGCCCGCGCGGTGTCGGGGCGGTGCAGGCGGGGCAGATCAGCGGGCAAGCCAGCCTCCGTCGACGTTGAGTACTGCACCGTGAATGTATTTCGCGGCGTTCGATGAGAGGAAAACCGCAGTTCCGCCGATGTCCTCGGGCTCGCCCCAGCGGCCTGCCGGGATGCGGTCGAGGATCGCGTTGTTGCGAACCGGATCGGCGCGGAGTGCTTCCGTGTTGTTGGTTTCGATATAGCCGGGCGCGATGGCGTTCACATTGATGCCCTTGGCGGCCCATTCATTGGCGAGCAACTTGGTGATGCCGGCAACGCCACCCTTGGAGGCAGTGTAGGACGCAACACGGATGCCGCCCTGGAAGGAGAGAAGCGAGGCGATGTTGACGATCTTGCCCGTGCCGTTGCGGGCAAGGACGGCCTTGGCGAAGGCCTGGCTCATGAAGAAGACAGCCTTGACGTTGACATCCATCACCTCGTCCCAGTCGGCCTCGGTGAAATCAACGGCTTCGGCCCGGCGAATGATGCCGGCATTGTTGACGAGAATGTCGACCGGACCATTGTCGATGAAGACGTCGTGTCCGGCCATCGGGTCGGCCAGATCGAGCTTCAGCCCGACGGCCTTGCCGCCTTTGCTCGTGATAAGTTCAAGCGTTTCGTCGACCGAGGAACGGCCGGCGCAGATCACCTCGGCACCCGCGCCGGCGAGCGAGATGGCGATCGCCTGGCCGATGCCGGTGTTGGAACCGGTCACCAGCGCCCGCTTGCCTTCAAGCGAGAAGATGCCGTTCATCGCAGGGTCTCCATGGAAACCATCTCGACGTCCTTGTAGTCGACATTGTCGCCGGCCATGGCCCAGATGAAGGTGTAGGCGCTGGTGCCCGCGCCAGAGTGGATCGACCAAGGCGGCGAGATCGCGCCTTCCTCGTTCTTCAGCACCATATGGCGTGTCTCGTTCGGCTCGCCCATCATGTGGAAGACGCGGCTCGTCTCTGGAAGGTCGAAGTAGAGATAGGCCTCCATGCGCCGGTCATGCACGTGGGCGGGCATGGTGTTCCAGATCGAGCCGGATTTCAGCTTGGTCATGCCGACGACGATCTGGCAGGACTTCATGACATCAGGATGGACGAACTGGTAGATCGTCCGCTCGTTGGAGGTCTCGGCCGAACCCAGCGACATGTTCGCCGCCTCGTCGATCTTGATCAGCCGCGAGGGATAGGTCTGGTGGGCGGGTGCGGAGAGGATATAGAACCGGCCGTCGCCGGAAAAGGTGATCGGTCCGGCGCCCATGCCGAGATAGAGCATGTCGCCCTTGCCCATCACGTATTCGGCGTCGGCCTTGACGGTGCCGGTACCGCCGATGTTGACGACGACCAGTTCGCGACGATCGAGGATCGAGGCGGTGCCGCACGGCTTGACTTCGTCGAGCCTTAGCGATCCGCCGGCCGGAACGGCGCCACCGACGATCATGCGGTCGTAATGGGTGTAGATCAGGGTGATCTCGCCCGCGCGGAAGATGTCGCCGACGTGGAAGTTCCGCCGCAGCTCCTCGGTGCCGAAGGTCTTCGCCGTCTCGGGGCTGATGGCGTGGCGGATTTCTACGTTCAACATGGTCTTGTCCTTCTCAGAGAAAATCGTCGCGGCGGGGCGTGAAACAGTCGATCAGCGTTCCCGCCTCGATGGCGCGGCAGCCATGGGTCACCATGGTAGGGATGACGAAGCTGTCGCCGGGGCGGACGACGACGCGATCGTCGCCCACGGTGAATTCGAACACGCCAGACTGCACATAGGTTGACTGGATGTGCGGATGGTTATGGAGCGCGCCGACGCTGTCCTTCTCGAAGCGGAAGGCGACGACCATGAGTTCGGGGCTGTCCGACAGGACCTGGCGTGTGACACCTTCGCCAGTCGTGACGGTCGGAAACTCGCGTACGAGATGCGGCATCAGTATCTCCTAGTGGAACAGCGAGGGCAGCCAGAGCGACAGCGCCGGGACATAGGTCACCATCAGCAGGGCGAACACGGCAGCTCCGTAGAAGGGCCAGATCGTCTGCATCGCCTGCCAGATGGAGATCCGTCCGACGGCGCAGCCGACGAAGAGCACGGCTCCAACCGGCGGCGTGCACAGGCCGATCCCGAGGTTGAGGATCAGGATCACGCCGAAATGCACCGGATCGACGCCGAAAGCGGTGGCAACCGGCAGGAAGATCGGGGTCGTGATGACGATCAGCGGCGACATGTCCATGAAGGTGCCGAGGATGAGCAGCACGACGTTGAGCAGCAGCAGGATGACGATCGGATTGTCCGAGATGCCCTGCAGCAGCGCCACCATCGCGGTCGGAACCTTGAGATAGGCGAGCAGCCAGCCGAAGGCCGCGGCGCAGCCGATGACCATGAGGACCATGGCGGTGGTGCGAACGGCGGCGAAGGTCGCTTCCTTGAAGTCTTCCCAGCTCAACGTGCGATAAACGAGCAAGGTAACAAGAAGAGCATAGACGACGGCAATGTTGGAGGATTCGGACGCCGTGAAGATGCCGGACCGAACGCCGCCGAAGATGATCGCGATCAGGATCAGACCGGGCACGGCCGAGACGAACAGGCTGCCCATGGCGCGAAGGCCGGGGAATGATTCCGTCGGGTAGCCACGACGCTTGGCCACGAACCAGGCGGCGACCATCAAGCAGAGTGCCAGAAGGAAGCCAGGGATGATGCCGGCGGTGAAGAGATCGGCAATCGAGATCCTGCCGCCCGCGGAGATCGAATAGATGATCATGTTGTGCGAGGGCGGGATCATCAGGGCGATGATCGAGCCGACGACAGTGATGTTGACGGCATAGTCGACATCGTAGCCGCGTGCCTTCATCTGCGGCACCATCAGGCCGCCGACGGCCGACGCGTCAGCCGCTGCCGAGCCTGACACGCCGCCGAACATGACGGAGGCCAGGATGTTGACCTGGCCGAGGCCGCCGCGAAGATGGCCAACGAGGGAGCCGGCCAGGGCCACGAGCCGCCGGGCGATATCGCCGCGCACCATCAGGTCGCCGGCGTAAATGAAGAACGGGATGGCCATCAGGGCGAAGACCGAGACGCCGGAATTCAGGCGCTGGAACACCACCACCGGCGGCAGGCCGAGATAGAGGATCGTCGCGAAGCTGGAGACGCCGAGGCAGAAGGCGACGGGCGTGCCGATCAAAAGAAGAAAAACAAACGAACCAAAAAGAACCCAGTATTCCATCGCTCAGTCCTCTACCTCGGCTTCGCCGAAGCGTGCAGTTGAAAGGCCCGCCGCGCGACGCAGGACGCGCTCGATCGAAAAGAGCAGCACCAGGACGCCGCCAGCCGCGATCGGGATAAAGTCGAAGGCGCCGGATATCCCGAGGCTTGGAATGGCGTTCCCCGCCGTCTTGAGGGCAAGCTGGCTGCCGTAAAAGATCATGCCTCCGCCAAATGCGGCGACGAAAAGGTCCGAGATGGTGTGCATCGCCTCCTTGCCGCGTTGCGGCAGAAGGTAGAGCAGAACGTCGAAGGACAGGTGATAGCCCTCGCGGATGCCGACCGCAGCGCCAAGAAAAATAAACCAGCCCATGATCATCACCGAGGCCGGTTCGCTCCAGGTGAGGCTGTCGTTCAGGATATAGCGCCAAAAGACCTGGGCGAAGATAAAGGCTGTCATGAGGACCAAGCCGATACCGGCTGTCCAGAGTGCAATCCGGCACACGACGTCCATCCATCGCGCCAGGCTTTTCATGGTGGTCTGCAAGGTCGTTCTCTCCAGGCAAGAAAACCTGCCGCCCAGTGGGCGGCAGGCGAAGGCATTGACTTACTGGGTTTCCTGGATGCGCTTGACGAGGTCCTTCAGCTTGTCCGAAGTGACATACTTGTCATAGACCGGCTTCATCGCCTCGATGAACGGCGTCTTGTCGATGTCGGTGACGATTTCCGCGCCGGCAGCACGGATCTTTTCTTCCGACTTCTTCTCCTGCGCCTGCCACAGGTCACGCATGTAGGGAACCGATTCCTTGGCGGCTTCCTTCACCGCAGCCTGGTCTTCTGCCGACAGGCTGTCCCAGGTCTTCTTGGACATGACGAGCACTTCCGGCACGATCAGGTGCTGGTCGAGCGTGTAGTACTTGGCAACCTCGAAATGGCCCGAGCTGTCGTAGGACGGCCAGTTGTTCTCGGCGCCGTCGATGACGCCCGTCTGGATCGAGGAGTAAACCTCGCCATAGGGCATCGGCGTGGCGTTGGCACCGAGCGCGCCGACCATGTCGACGAACATGTCGGACTGCATCACGCGGAACTTCATGCCCTTCAGGTCATCGACCGAGGTGATCGGCTTCTGCGAGTTGTAGAAGCTGCGCGAGCCGCCATCGTAGAAGGCGAGGCCGACGAGGTCATGAGCCTCGAACGCCTTCAGGATTTCCTCGCCGATCGGGCCGTCCATCACCTTGTGCATGTGATCGACCGAACGGAAGATATAGGGCAGCGAGGGAACCTGGGTTTCCTCGATGATGTTGTTGAACGGCCCGAGCGACACGCGGTTCAAGTCGATGACGCCGAACTGGGTCTGCTCGATCGTGTCCTTTTCCTGGCCCAGCTGAGCCGAATGGAATACCTCGACGCCGAGACGACCATTGGTCTTCTCCTCGAGCAGCTTGCCCATTTGCTTGACGGCCTCGACCGTCGGATAGCCGTCCGGATGCGTGTCGGACGACCGCAGAACGCGTTCTGCCGCCTGGGCAGAGACCGTTGCCATGACCATGGCAGCCGATGCGAGCATCGCCAGGCCGATTGTCTTCATCAATTTCATGTTTCACTCCTCCGTTTTAGACCGGCCGTTCCTCAGAGCCGGTATGCTTGCTTGGCAAGTCGATATGCGAGGTCGTGCGCGACCTCGCGGGCCTCATCCTCCGCGAGCCGCCCATCGGCCACGAGAGTTGCGAGATAGGCGCAATCCACCCGCCGCGCGACGTCATGACGCGCAGGTATCGAGCAGAAGGCACGGGTGTCGTCGTTGAAGCCGACGGTGTTGTAGAAGCCGGCTGTTTCCGTCGTCAGCTCACGGTAGCGGCGCATCCCCTCCGGGCTGTCGAAGAACCACCAGGCAGGCCCAAGCTTCAGCGCCGGATAGGCGCCGGCAAGCGGGGCGAGTTCGCGGGAATAGCTCGTCTCGTCGAGGGTGAAGACGATGACGGTCAGCTCCGGCTGCATGCCGACGGCGTCAAGCAGCGGCTTCAGAGCCTGCACGTAGTCGGTGCGGGTAGGAATGTCGAAACCCTTGTCGCGGCCGTGGCGGGCCATGACTTCGGCGGAATGATTGCGCCAGGAACCGGGGTGGATCTGCAGGACAAGGCCATCCTCCAGGCTCATGCGCGCCATCTCGGTCAGCATATGCCCCCGGAAGACGTCGGCTTCCTCGGGCGAACATTTGCCTGCCAGCGCCTTCTGGAAAAGGGAGGCGGCTTCCTGCTGTGCCAGATTTTCCGTCCTTGCGGTCGCGTGGCCATGATCGGAGCTCGTGGCGCCGTAGGACTTGAAGAAGGCGCGGCGAATGCGGTGGGCCTCGAGATAGCCCGTCCACGTCGTGGCGTCGGTTCCCGCCAGTTCGCCGAAGCGCTCTATATTGGCGCGGAAACCTTCGAATTCGGGATCGACGACGCTGTCGGGGCGGTAGGCGGTGACAACGCGGCCCTTCCAGCCGGACTTACGGATCATCTCGTGCCAGCGCAGGTCGTCGAGAGCGCTCTCCGTCGTGGCGATCACCTCGATGTCGAACCGCTCGAACAGGGCACGCGGGCGGAACTCGGGCTTGGACAGGCAGTCGGCGATGTGATCGTAGTGATGATCGGCATTGTCGGCGGAAAGCCGTTGTGACAGGCCGAATACCGTCTCGAACGCATGGTCCAGCCACATGCGGCTCGGGGTGCCTCGGAAGAGATGGTAGTTCTTCGCGAAGAGCCTCCAGATCTTCCGTCCGTCGGTTTCGGTCGGCCCGCCATCGATTCTCGGCACGCCAAGATCGGTCAACGCGATCCCTTGGGAGCACAGCATGCGGAAGACATAGTGGTCCGGCGTGACGAAGAGCTGCGCCGGATCCGGAAAGGGTTCGTTTTCGGCGAACCAGCGGGGGTCTGTATGTCCGTGCGGACTTACGAGGGGCAGATCGCGAATGCCGGCATAGAGGTCGCGTGCAATTCCCCTTGTCCTTGATTCACTTGGGAACAGCCGGTCCTCGTCGAGCATTCCGATGGCCTCCCAACCGATCGTAAAATACATATGAAGAAAGAGTTATTGCATTGGGCTGGTCATCTAATATGTTAGTATGCAGCATGAGTCAACGGAGGTTTGCATGGCGGACCAGGTACAGTTCCGTACGGTAGAGGTGAGCCGGCTTCCGTCCGTGACCGATCAGGTGTTCGAGAGCCTCTATCACCAGGTGGTCGAGCTCGAACTGCCGCCGGGGACGAAGCTGTCCGAGGTTGAGGTCGCGAAATATATGGGGGTGTCGCGGCAGCCTGTGAGGGACGCCTTCTACCGGCTTTCGCAACTCGGCTTCCTGCTGATCCGCCCGCAACGGGCGACGGTGGTGACTTATATCTCCGTTCGGGAGGTCATGCAGGCGCGCTTCATCCGCACCGCGCTCGAAATGGAGACCGTGCGTGCCGCGGCAGAGCGGCTGACCGACGCGCAGATCGACCGCCTGGAAGCCTTGATCGTCGAGCAGCAGAAGGCCGTGGATGCAGCTGACAAAGTGCTGTTCCATTCCCTCGACGACGATTTCCACAAGCAGATATGCGATCTGTCGGAGCACGAGTTCGCCTGGGCGCTGATCCGCGACAGCAAGGCCCATATGGACCGCGTGCGTTATCTCAGCCTTTCCTTCGGCGCGCAGACAGCGCTCGACGACCACAAGATGATCCTGGAAGCCCTGCGCGCCAGGGATGGGGATCGCGCCGCCGCCGTGATGCGCGAGCATCTCTACCGAATCAAGTCGATCATCGGACGCATCCGTGATAGTCACGGCAGCTATTTTGCAGAGGATGAACGATGACAGGCAGCATGGTTTCCATCGGCGAGTGCATGGTGGAAATGGCGCCCACCCAGGATGGGCTCTACAGCCGGGGTTTTGCCGGCGACACCTTCAATACGGCGTGGTATCTGGCGCGGCTGATGCCGGAAGGAACGACCGTTGATTATTACACGGCCGTCGGTACGGATGGCCTTTCGGACCGGATGATCGCGTTCATGGGCGATGGCGGCGTTGGCACCAGCCACATCCGCCGCCTTTCCGACCGTACCGTCGGCCTCTACATGATCGAACTCGCAAACGGCGAACGGAGCTTCATCTACTGGCGTGGCACGTCTGCCGCCAAGCGGCTGGCGTCAGACAGGGCGGCTCTCGCCGAAGCCCTTGTCGGACGCTCGCTCGTTCTCTTTTCCGGGATCACGATGGCGATCATTGACGCGGAGGATCGGGACGCCTTTCTTTCAGCGCTGCAAACGGCGCGGGGCAATGGCGCGACGATCGTCTTCGACCCGAACATGCGGGCGCGGTTGTGGCCAGATGCCCAGACCATGCGGGATACGATCACGGCTGCCGCCAGCGTCGCTGACATTGTGCTTCCCTCTTTCGACGAAGATCAGCGGGAGTTCGGTGATACCGATCCGCAAGCGACCATAGCTCGATATCGGGCGCTCGGGGTCGGCTGTGTTGTGGTGAAAAACGGTGCCGGGGTCGTCTACGCCCAGGACGGCGACGAGATGGCGACCTTTGAGCCGGTTGCCGTGAAGAACGTCGTCGATACGACTGCGGCGGGTGACAGCTTCAATGCGGGCTTCATTGCCGCCCGGCTCGGCGGCGCCGGACTTCGGATCTCGATCGAGAAGGGATCGCGTCTGGCCGCCCAGGTGGTCCAGAAGCGCGGCGCGCTCGTCGATATCGCGGACTGATCACTCCACCGGATTGGACCTGTAGAGGCGACGGAGATAAGCCTGCGTCGCCTCGACCAGAACCTCGACGCTTTCGCGCGCGATGGCTTCGTCGTGTAGCGCGAAATTCTGCAGGATGAGGCCGTCGATGCCGATCAACATGAAGCGGGCGACCGCGCGCGAAATCCGCATGCGGTCCTCTTCCGACATGCGCGGATCATCCAGGATGAACTGGCTGTAGAAATCGATATAGGCGGCATACTGACGCTCGGCCAGCCATTCGGAGCCTTTCGTCCTTAGGGCATAGAGCGTCAGCTCGATCTGCGCCAGCTGGCGATCCTTGGTCTCGCCGATATAGTACCAGATAAGCCTGAGAAGGCTTGCAATCCGCTCCTCCGGCGTTCCGACAAGCGGCGCGGTATGATAGCGGCTGCGCATGTCCGCGATCATCTCGTCGAGAACCGCGAGCAGGATCGCTTCCTTGCTGTCGAAATAATAGTGCAGCGTCGCCAGGCGAACGTTTGCGCTGGCAGCGATCTTGCGCGTCGTCAGCGCCTCTATGCCGCCGCTCTCCAGCACCTCGCGGGCGCCCCGGATGATCCTCGCGCGCGTTTCCACTCCCTTTCGGGTACCGCCGGCTCCCTTAAGGCCGGGCTTGCGGATTTGCGCGTCGGCTGGCTCATCCATCGTCGTCAGGCTGCCTCGTGGGTTATGCGACCGTCGCAGATCGTCATCCGTACCGGAATGTCGGCGATAGCTTCATGAGAGACTGAGTGGATATCGGCGGACAGGATCACGACATCCGCGAGATAACCCGGCTTCAACATGCCCTTGCGATCCTCCATGAATTCGACCCAGGCGCCGGTCCGCGTGTAAGCCGTCAAGGTTTCCTCAAGCGTGAGGCGATGGTCCGGCATGTCGTCGGCCCAGGGCTTTCTTGTCATCGCGTCGCGGATGCAGCTCAGCGGCGGGAGCGGCGAGACCGGCCAGTCGGTCGAGAAGACCACGGTCGCCCCTGCGTCCTTCAATGCTTTCCAGGCAAAGGCCTGTGACCAGCGCTCGCGGCCGATATAGGTGAGGTAGGGTTCCAGTGGCAGGCCGGCCGATCCCGGGGGGTGGGTGGGCTGCATGGATGCGATGGTCCCGGTTGCGGCAAAACGCGGCACATCGTCCGGATGGACAACCTCGATATGTTCGATGCGGTTGCGGCGGTCGCTGCGGCCATTTTCGCCCTGCGCCGCTTCGTAACCGTCGAGCACCATGCGCACCGCGCCATCGCCGATGGCATGCACGGCGATCGGCAGGCCAAGGCTATCCGCCTCCAGGGCAATGCTGTTGAAATGCTCCGCCGAAAACAGCGGTTCGCCCTTCCAGCCGGGCTTATGGCTGTAGTCATCGACAAAGAAGGCCGTCTCGCCTTCGGTGACGCCGTCCATGAACATCTTGACGAAGTCGCAGCGCAGCTTGTCGGTGTCGAAGCGTTCGCGCCAGACTGCTGCCTTTTCTTCCAGATCGCTCAGCGGCATGAAGTTCTTCATGTGGTAGGGCATGCGGACCCGCACCGGAAGACCTGTGGTGTCCTCGATCTCCTGCAGCATTTCCAACTGGTAGAGGCTGCCGTCCATGTTCTGGAGCGAGGTGATGCCATGCCAGGCGCAATAGGCGAGGCCGCGCTTAATAACCTCGATGTCGCCGGCCCGTTCTTCCGGCGTGACGTGATCGGGGTCGCCGCCCGTGCCGACGCCGAGACCTTCGCGGCCACCCGTGGCGCTCATGCTGGAAACCGGTCGGATCGCATTCGTTTCCCGCAACTCCCCGGTCGCGAGGCCGTCATCGCCCATGACGATCTCGTTGCCGACGCCGACATCGCGGCCATGGAGGATCCCGGCCTTTTCCAAGGCTATCGTGTTCGCCCAGGCCGTGTGGTGGTCCGGGGAGAACATCAGAAACGGGCGGTCGGAGATGATGCGGTCGAGGTGGTGGCGCGTGACGCGCTCCTCCTCCGACAGGATCGTGTAGTCGGCCGATTGCGCGACCAGTAGAGGAAGATCCGGGTTGTTCGCGGCGTAGTCCCTTACCTTCGCCTTGAGGGCATCGAACCCCTTCAGCTGAAAGAGCGACAGCTCGCCGAGACCGACGGAGCCGCCGAAGATGTGCATGTGGGCTTCGTTGAAACCCGGCATGACCGTCGCGCCGCCGGCGTCGACGACGCGTGTCACCGGTGTAGCGAGCGCCTGAATGTCCGCGTCGTCGCCAACCGCGAGAATACGGTTGCCGGCGATGGCGATGGCCTGCGCCACGGGTGACGCCTCATCCATGGTCAGGATGCGGGCGTTTTGGATGATGATGTCGGCGGCTTGTCCCATGATGCTCTCTCAGGCCCGGTGCGTGATGCGTCCGTCGCAGATCGTGACGGCGGCGCGGACCGTATCCATGATCTTGTCCGCTGGCACCTCCTCGATGTCGTGCGTGAGGATGACGACGTCGGCGAGGAAGTCCGGCTTCAACCTGCCCTTGCGGTCTTCCATGAACTCGACCCAGGCGCCGATCGAGGTGTAGGCCTCGAGCGATTCTGCGAGCGTGAAGCGCTGGTCCTTCAGACCGTCCTTCCACGGCTTGCGGGTCAGCGCATCCTGGATGCACTGGAATGGAGAAACAGGCGAGACGGGCCAGTCGGAAGCGAAGACGACGGTGGCGCCGGCCTCCTTCATGGTCCGCCAGGCATAGGCATAGTCCCAGCGATCCTCGCCGATCTTGTCGGTGGTCGGCTCGGCCGGGAAGCACGTGCCGCCTGGATAGTGGACCGGCTGCATGGAGGCGACGATGCCGAGATCGGCAAAACGCGCGATGTCGTCGGGGTGGATTACCTCGATATGCTCGATGCGGTGGCGTTGGTCCTGCTTGCCGTTGGCCTTCACGGCGGCCTCGTAGCCATCGAGCGTCTGGCGGATCGCGGCACTGCCGATCGCATGGACGGCGACCTGCAGGCCAAGTGCGTCGGCCTTGGTCGCGATGGCGTTGAAGGCTTCCGCCGTGAAGAGCGGTTCGTAGGTATAGCCGGGACGGTCGCCGTAACCGTCCAGCATGAAGGCCGTCTGGCTGTCGAGCACGCCATCCATGAAGACCTTGACGAAATCGCCGCGCAGCATGTCGGTCGCAAACTCGCGTTTCCACTCGGCTGCCTTGTCCAGTTCGGCGAGGTCCATGAAGTTCTTCATGTGGAAGGGAATGCGGATGCGGCAGGGCAGCTCGCCTGCCTCTTCAAGGTCGCGCATTATGCGGAGCTGGTAGTGGTTGCCGTCGAAATTCTGGATCGAGGTGACGCCCCAGGAGGCGCAATATTCGAGGCCGTTCTTCAGGATCGTGCGGTCGAGGGCGTACTGCTCCGGCGTCACGTTTTCCGGGTCCATGCCGGTGACCATGCCGAGTTCCTCGCGCCCGCCCGTGGAAGCGAGTGCGGCGACGGGGCCGAAGGCATTGCCCTCGCGCAGTTCACCGCTCGCCAGGCCGTCCTCGCCCATGACCACCTCGTTGCCGATGCCGACATCCTTGCCATGCAGAAGACCGGCCTTTTCGAGCGCCATGGTATTGGCCCAGGCCGTATGGTGGTCGGGCGCGAACATCATGAACGGGCGGTCGGCGATGATCGCGTCGAGATGCTGGCGGGTGCAGGGTTGATGGAGGCCGATGATCGAATAGTCGGCGGAAAAGCCCATCAGCAGCGGCTCATCGGGATTGGCCGCCGCAAAGGCGAGCATCTTTTCCTTCAGCGCCTCGAACCCCTGCACGCCATGCAGGTTGAGCTGCCGCAGCGACACCGATCCCGGGAAAATGTGCATGTGAGCTTCGTTGAAACCCGGCATCACGGTCGCGCCGCCAGCGTCGAGGACTTTCGTGGTGGGCAAAGCCAACGCCTCGATTTCCGAGAGACTGCCGACGGCTTTGATCCTGTTTCCGGATAGCGCGATGGCTTCGGCTCGCGGATTGTCCTTGTCCATCGTCAGCACGACTGCGTTCTTGATGATGATATCGGCCTTGCTCATGTATCTCGTTCCGATGAAGCCCGATCAGACGCGGCAGAGCGCGCGGAAGAAGGCGAAGTTGTCCTGTTTCAGTTCGTCATCGAGCGGATTTGGCTGCGACGACAGCTTGACGACCACCGTTTCCGTCGATGGGTCGACATAGAGCCACTGGCCGTGAATGCCGATGGCGCAGAAGGCCCCGTCCTCGAGGCCCGACTGGTACCATTGGCTGCGATAGCGTCCCTCCGGCAGGAAGGTCTCGTCGCCATCGACCCAGGCCTGATGGCTGCCGGCGGTCCGCATGTCGGCGACCCAGGCAGTCGGGATGACCTGATTGCCGTCCGCGACGCCATTCATGCGGAGCATCTCGCCAACGCGCGCGAGATCACGCGCCCGCATGCTCATACCGCCGGCGGTTCGGGCGGTTCCGATGGCGTCGACCGTGATCGAGGCATGACCCAGCGCACCCATCGGTTTCCACAGCCGTTCGGACACCAGGTCGGCGATCCTGCGGCCGCTAGAGCGTTCGATGATGATGCCGAGCAGGTCCGAATTCGGTGACTGATAATGGAACGGCCCTCCATGGGGACCGTCGCCCTTCTTCAGGCTCGTCAGCAGGCCGACCATGGTATCGACCGGCTGACCGGGGAGGGGGGGATTCCAAAGCATGGCGCGGCGATAGCGGCCGTAGTGGCCATCGACGTTCAGATAGGATTCCTCGAAATCGAGGCTGACGCGCATGTCCAGCACGTCGCGGCAGGTGCAGTCGCCATAGGCGCTGCCAGCAGCTTCGGGCAGGTAGTGCACCACGGGCTTGTCGGCGTCCAGGACGCCGTCAGCCTCCAGAATGCCGAAGATCAGCGCGGTCATGGACTTGCTGATCGAGAAGATGATGTGATTTTTCTCGGCGCCGGAATGGGGCGCGTAATACTCCGATACGATGTTGCCGGACTTCATCAGAACGAAACCGTCCGTATGGGCGTATTCGAGGAAGGCGCGCGGTGTCGCGGCTGTATCGAGGCCGGTATCCATCGGCTGGTCGAGCAGGTCGGACACGACTTCCGTTTCAGGGGTCTCCACGCTGCAGGCGATCCGTGCCGTCGGCACGATCTCCTCGACATTGTGGAAGCTCCACCGGCTGTAGGGGGTGGTGCGCCAGTTGGCGAGCGTCACGTCGGCGCGGGCAAAACCGTAGCGCTTCTCGAATTCTGTTGTCATGGCAAAAGAAAATCCGTCGGGAGGGTGATAGGCACCCTCCCGTGTCGTTCATATCGCTGGATCGGACTGCTTACTTCTGCAGTTCGGTCCAGATCTTCGTGTAGAGCTCCTGCACCGGCGGTTCGCAGCTCTGCAGGAATTCACCGGCTGACTCGAACTCGGCCGGGACGACGAGTTCCGGTGCCGTCTGCATTTCCGGCGGCATGAACTGCTCGGAACCCTTGATGCCGTTGGCGTATTTCGCGAAGGCCGAGATCATCGCCGCGTTTTCCGGGTCCATGATGAAGTTCATGAACAGCTTGGCGTTCTCGACGTTCTTGGCGTCCTTGAGGATCGCGACGCTATCCATGAAGAATGGGAAGCCTTCCTTCGGATAGCCGAACTTGACGTCGGCGTTCTTCTCGCGGGAGCGCATGATCGCGCCGTTCCAGTAGTAGACGGCGGCGTAGTCGCCGGTCGGCAGCTTCTCGGTCACGCTATAGTCCATGGCGAGCCACTTGGCCTTGGCCTCGACCAGCTTGTCCCGCACCTTGCGCAGCACGTCCTTGTCGGTCGTGCACCAGTCGCCGCCGAAATACTTGATGGTGGCGAACAGAACGTCGTTCATCTCGGGCGCGACGTTGATCTTGCCGACCAGTTCTTCCGGCGGATCGAGAAAGATCGCCGAGGTATTGATGTCGCCCTTGTAGACGGCCGTGTTGACGCCGATGCCGGTCAGGCCCCACTGCCACGGAACGGTGTAGTGACGGCCCGGATCCCAGGCGACATCGACCCAGCGCGGGTCAACGTTCTTGAAGTTTTCCATCTGGTCGGGACGGGCTTCGAGAAGCAGGTCTTCCTTGACCCAGATCGGAACATAGTTGGCCGAAGGCACGACGATGTCGAAGCCGTGGCCACCGGCGCGAACCTTGGCCAGCGCCGTGTCGTTGGAATCGTAGTCGGTGACCGTCACCTTGACGTCGAAGGTTTGCTCGAACTTCTTGATCATCTCCGGGCTGGTGTAGTCACCCCAGTTGTAGATGTTCAGTTCGCCGGCTGCCGAGGCGGTTCCGGCAAAGGCCAGCAGTGTGATCGCCGCTGTCGCGGTGCTCGTCATCCATGTCATTTTCATAGTCCGTTCCTCTCTTTTGCTCGGATGTCGGTTTGTTATTGTTTTCGTTTGTTGATGAAGAAGAAAATCATGACCAGCACCGCCGACAGGGCCAGGAACACCGTGGCTATCGCGTTGATTTCGGGCGTGGTCTCCCGGCGCAACTGGCCCAGCATGTAGGTCGGCAGCGTGTCCTGCCCGCCCGACTTGACGAACTCGGTGATGACCACGTCGTCGAGCGAGGTCACGAACGCCAGCATGAAGCCGGCGATGATGCCGGGACGCAGCAGCGGCAGCGTGACCCGCCGGAAGGCCATCCAGGGTGTGGCGTAAAGATCCGCGGCGGCCCGTTCTAGCGTCAGATCCATGCTTTCCAGCCGTGCCCGGATCGGAAGATAGGCAAACGGAATGCAGAAGGCCGTATGGGCGAGTACGAGGTAGCCGAGGCCCGAATAGCCGGTCCAGACCTTGATCCTGGAAAAGACGATCAACAGTGCCACGGCAGTGACGATTTCCGGCACCATCAGCGGCTGGTTGATGACCGCATATTTGAAGGTAAGGCCGCGATAAGGCTCGGTCCGCGTCGTCGCCAGCGCCGCCATGGTCGCGGCGACCGTTGCGAGCGCTGCCGACCAGAGCGCGATCACCAGCGAGCGGATAGCCGCGCTCTGAACCGCATCGTTGTCCCAGGCCGAGACGAACCACCGCGTCGAGAACCCGCCCCATTGCGAGAGAGACTCAGCGGAATTGAACGAGTAGACGACGAGGGCCGCGATCGGGAGGTACAGCGCGAAGAAAGTGAAGAGGGCGATGAAGCCGAAGCCGGGCTGTGTGCGGATGTTGAATTGGGTCTTACGCATGGCCGGCCCCCGATCGTGAGGCGTTGCGCACGTAGAAAAGCAGGGCGATCATCACCAGCGCCATCAGCGTGATGGAGATCGCAGCGCCGAGCGGCCAGTTGCGGCCGGCGCCGAACTGCAGTTCGATCAGGTTGCCGAGCATCATGTTTTTGCCGCCGCCGAGCACCCGGGGAATAACGTAGGCGCCGAGCGAGGGGATGAAGACGAGGATCGATCCGGCGATCAGGCCAGGTTTCACCAGCGGAATGATGATGCGCCAGAGCACCTGCAGCCGGTTTGCGTAGAGATCGTAACCGGCCTCGATCAGGCGGAAGTCGAGTTTCTCGATCGAGGCGTAGAGCGGCAGTACCATCAGCGGCAGGTAGACATAGGTCATGCCGAGCAGGTTGGCGGTGTCGGTGTAGATGATCTGCAGCGGGCTATCGATGATGCCGAGCCAGATCAGCGCATTGTTCAGGAGGCCTTCGTTGCGGATCACCTGCTGCATGGCGAAGGTGCGGATGAGGAGATTGGTCCAGAAGGGGATCGTGACCAGGAACACCCATATTTCGCGGGTCCTCGCCGGCCGCGTCGCGATAAAATAGGCGGTCGGGAAACCGAGGATAAGGGTGAGGATCGTTGTGTAGAAGGACAGCTTGATCGAGCGCCAGATGATGGCCAGATGCGCGTCGGCGATACCCAGCGTGTCGTCGAAGATATCGCGTGTGAAGAAGACGGATATCCAGCCTTCCGTAGAGAACTGCCAGAGTTTGACGTCGCCGTAGTCGCCCTTTTCCATGAACGAATAAAGCAGCATCACGAAGAGTGGTCCGATGGCGGCGACGAGGATGATGACGAGGGCCGGACCGCTCAGAAGCCAGCGATTGCGGATCGTTTTAGTTTTCGCCGCGGCGGCGGCTTTTTGTGCCCCGCTCATGGTCAGGCCCTCAGGATCTGTGCGGCGTCGCGCCCGAGCTGAACGGCAACGCGATCGCCCTTCTGGTGCTCTTCGCCTCCGGAACGGACATTCTGTTCGCGTACGATGAAGGCTTCGCCGCTGTCGAGGCGAACGTGAAAATGCGTGTCCGTGCCGAAATAGATTGCCTCTTCCAGCACACCGTCGAAGCGACCGGTGCCGGGTTTGCCGAGGCTCGCATGTTCCGGTCGGATGACGACGGTAACTTTACCGTCTGGCGCGCCGCCTTCCGGCAGCGTCGCCTCGATCTCGGCACCGGCGGCGAGACCGACGGTCGCCGTCGTGGTATTCCGGGCCTTGATCGAGCCCTCGAGGAAGTTCGACTCGCCGATGAAGTCGGCGACAAAACGATCGGCTGGCCTGTCGTAGATTTCGCGCGCGGTTCCGACCTGCCGGACCTCGCCGTTCGACATGACCGCGATGCGGTCGGACATCGTCAGGGCTTCTTCCTGGTCGTGCGTGACGAAGATGAAGGTGATGCCGGTCTCTGCCTGAACGCGCTTCAGTTCGATCTGCATTTCCTTGCGCAGCTTGTAATCCAGCGCCGAGAGCGGTTCGTCGAGCAGCAGAACCTTCGGCTTGGGAGCCAGTGCGCGAGCCAGCGCCACGCGCTGCTGCTGGCCGCCGGAAATCTGGCTGACCTGCCGATCGCGCATCTGCGTCATGTGCACGAGTTCCAGCATCTCGTTGACGCGCGCTTTGATCTCCTCCTTTGGTCGGCCAAGCATCTGGAGGCCGAAGGCTATGTTTTCCGCGACCGTCATGTGCGGGAAGAGCGCATAGCTCTGGAAAACCGTATTGACCGGCCGCTTAAACGGCGGAAGCGGCGCGATGTCCTCGCCGTGCAGGAGGATTTCACCGTTTGTCGGGAAATCGAAGCCGGCGATCAGCCGGAGCAGCGTGGTCTTGCCACAGCCGGATGGTCCAAGAAGCGTGAAGAACTCGTTTTCGCGAATTTGAAGAAAGACACCGCCGAGCGCGGTCACCTGATATTCGCCATACCCGTAAATGCGGCTCACGTCCCGGATATCGATCGCCACGCTCTCTTTTGTGCTCAAGACTTTTCCCCGGTCTCGTTGTCGTTCCAGAATATTCCCGTTGGTTGCGCCAGATCTTTCGGTCCGTCGCTGCCTTGTCGTCCTTCGACGCAATTCACATGCCACTCATCGGGGTTTTCTGTTCACTCCCTCGAATGATCAGGGACGCTCGCGATTCCGGGCGCTGCGCCCTTTTGGAAGCGGTAGTTCCCCTGTCATTCCTGCGCCCGGCTCTTTCCTCCGGTCGTCGTTTGAAAGGGATGCTGCACTAAAATTGGTCGTTTGACCATTTTTATTTCTCAAGGCTCCGAAATTTTTTCCCGGGTGGTTTCCGGACCGTCCGCGACCGCTTATTCCGGCCTTGACGAGGAAGACATCGCTCGGCGACATGTTGGTCAACATGTCCTCATAGCGGCCCAGGGATTTTTCCATGTCTGACGTTACCTCGCTCGGCGGGTCGGAACTGTCCGACGCCATTCACGGAAAGCGTCTGTCCTGCGAGGCCGTGATGGAAACGGTCCTGGAGAGGATCGCTGCGGTCAATCCCTGGATCAACGCGATCGTCAGTCTTCGTCCGGCCGAGGATCTGCTGGCCGAAGCGAGGACCTGTGACCGGGAACTCCGGGACGGACATTCCCGTGGCTGGATGCATGGCATGCCAATCGCCATCAAGGATTTGAGCGAGGCCGAGGGTATCCGCTGTACCTATGGCTCGCCGCTCTTTGCCGATTTTGTTCCTGATTTCGACGACATCCAGGTGGAGCGGATCAAAAAAGCCGGCGCCATTGTTATCGGCAAGACCAATACGCCGGAATGGGGTTTCGGCTCGCACAGCTACAATCCCGTTTTCGGGGTGACGCGCAATCCGTACGACTTGTCCTGCAGTGCCGGAGGATCGAGCGGCGGTGCGGCTGCGGCTCTGTCCGCCCGGCTCCTGCCCGTGGCGGATGGTTCGGACATGATGGGCTCCCTTCGCAACCCCGCGGGCTTCAACAATGTCGTTGGTTTTCGTCCGAGTTTCGGCCGCATCCCGTCGCTGCCCGGTCGCGACGCTTATCTGAACCAGTTGGCGACGCTCGGTCCGATGGGGCGGTCGGTGCGGGACGTGGCGCGGCTTTTCGAAACGCAGGCGGGCTTCGATCCGCGTGATCCGGCCTCGCTTTCGTCAGCGGCTGTCACGCTCACGGATCCCGACCCGAAGGGCAAGCGGATCGCCTGGTTCGGCGATTTCGGTGGCTATCTGCCCTTTGAGCGGGGAGTTTTGGATGTCTGTGGTTCGGCGTTGCCGGTGTTCGAGGCGCTTGGTTACCACGTCGATGCGGTGGTGCCGGAGTTCGACATGGGCAAGGTCTGGTGGGCCTGGACCACGCTCCGCAGCTGGCTCACCGCCGGCAGCATGAAAGCATTGTACGAGGATCCGGCGAAGAGGTCATTGCTAAAGCCGGAAGTTCTCTGGGAAATCGAGTCAGGATTAAGCGTCCCGGCAGGCGACGTCTACGAGGCCTCGGCCATCCGCACCGCGTGGTACCAGTATCTGCTTACCGTCTTCGAGCGTTACGAGGCGCTGGTCATGCCATCCGCCCAGGTCTTTCCGTTCGACGCGGAGCTGACCTGGCCACGCGAGGTCGGCGGTCGATCCATGGATACCTATCACCGCTGGATGGAAGTGGTGATAGGCCCTAGCATGGCGGGTCTTCCCGTCGTTGCGATGCCTGCGGGCTTTGGCGGTCCCGGAAGCAGCCTGCCGGCTGGTATCCAGATCGTCGGACGGCCGCGCGGCGACAACGAGGTTCTGTCGCTCGGCTTGCTTTATGAACGCAACACCGACTGGCTGTCACGTGTGCCTGCGCTGTGACAACGCCTGCCGGGCTTGAAATACCCTCTTCCTTCACCAGTCTATTGTTTTGACACAATTCAAAAGGCAAAACCCGTTCCCAGTTCGGCCGGAATTGCTTTAGGCTGAGATCATCGCTTTGCATTCACAGGTCTTTCCACATGAATCTGGTTTTTGACGGGCACAACGACGTGCTGTTGCGGCTATGGCGCGGACGCCATGCCGGGAGCGATCCGGTCGTGGAATTTTCCGAGGGCGCGCGGGAAGGCCATATCGATGGGCCCCGGGCACGGGCCGGCGGCCTCGCTGGCGGGCTTTGCGCGATCTATATCCCGTCGATGAAGGAATTCGCCCTGCAGGAAGCCGGTCCCGACGGGCACTACAACACGCCGATGGAAGCGCCGTTGCAGCGGGGTAGCTCGCTCGACATCGCGCTCGACATGGCGGCAATTGCGTTGCGTCTCGCTCGGGCAGGTGCCTGGCGCCTCTGCCGCTCGACCGGAGAGATCCGCGATGCGATGCGGGACGGCGTGTTCGCGGCGGTGCTGCACATGGAAGGCTGCGAGGCGATCGACGCGGAACTTGCCGCGTTGGAGGTCTTTCACGCTGCCGGCCTCCGTTCGCTGGGACCCGTCTGGAGCCGGCACAACATCTTCGGGCATGGCGTACCATTCGCCTATCCGATGTCGCCGGATACCGGACCGGGGCTGACGGACGTCGGGTTCGATCTGGTGCGCGCGTGCAACCGGCTCGGGATCGTCATCGATCTCGCGCACATCACCGAAAAGGGTTTCTGGGATGTCGCGAAGACCTCAGACCAGCCGCTCGTCGCGAGCCATTCCAACGCGCATGCGCTGACCCCGGTCGCCCGCAACCTGACCGACCGGCAGCTCGATGCGATCCGGGAGCGGAAAGGCCTTGTCGGCTTGAACTATGCCGTGACGATGCTGCGGCCGGACGCGCGGGACAATCCGGACACGCCGCTCTCCGATATGGTTCGCCACATCGACTATCTCGTCGCGCGCATGGGCATCGACTGCGTCGCGCTGGGATCGGATTTCGACGGTGCCACCATTCCCGCAGCGATCGGGGATGCCTCCGGAAATCAGGCGCTTATCGAGGCTCTCTCGGACGCCGGATATGACGAGGATGCGCTTGCAAAGATTTGCCGCGAGAACTGGCTGAGGATATTCGCCTCGGCCTGGCACGAATAACAGACGGGGCGTCTCCCATCAGGAGACCCGGATACCCTCACGCCAGATCTGCTTCGGATAGGGATGGCCGTCGTGCAGTCCGATCCGGACGAGGTCTGCCCGCTTGCCCACGGCGATCTCGCCACGATCGCTCAAACCTGCTGCCTCAGCGGGCGTCTTCGTCACCATCCGCAGCGCCGCCGGCAGGTCGAAGTCGAGCTCCGGATCGTCTGCGATCATGAAAGCGGCGTCGAGCATCGACCGCGGCACGTAGTCCGAGGCCATGATGTCTATGAGGTTCTGCAGAAGCAGGTCGCGAACGGCGATGTTGCCCGATTGCGAACCGCCGCGAACCACGTTCGGAGCGCCGCCCACGGTCAGCATGCCGCGTCGGCGGGCTTCGAGTGCCGCTTCCAGCGTGCAGGGGAATTCGGAAATCGTCACGCCTTCGTCGGCGGCGAGGTCGACATGCTCGATGTCGGTATCGTCGTGGCTGAGCAGTGGCATGCCATGCGCCCTGGCCAGCGCCACCACCTTCGGCCGCACCGTGGCGCCGATATGGCTCTTTTCGGCCAGCAGGATCTCGATCTTGCGGCGGACGACCTGATGACTCTCGCCGGTGGATTTGGATGCACGGTGTACGTAAGCGTCCATGTCGCGGCTCTGGCGGATGCCGGGCAGGTGCTCCATCACCGACATCATCTTCACGATCGGACGCTCGATATTGGCGGCAAGCAATGCCGGGGTTTCCTCGTCGGTGATCTCGCAGCGCAGATGCACAAGGTGTTCCGCCCGCAGCATGCCGGCTCCTTGCGCCTTCTCCAGCGCGTCGATCATCGGTTTCAGGATCTGGGCGCGTTCGGGATTGTCGGTCGTAGCGCCAACGCAGAGGCTGTCGAACACAGTGGTCACGCCGCCGCCGATGATCTGGGCGTCGTGTGCCAAGGCGGCGCGCATGAAATCCCAGCGGACGTGCGAGCGCGGGTAGACGTGTTTCTCGAAATGGTCGGTGTGGATATCCACGAGGCCGGGGATCAGGTAGTCGCCGCCGAAGTCGATGGCGTTGCCCTGCTCACTGCCGGTACCGACGGAGGCGATCCGCCCGTTCTCGATGACGACGTCCCCGTCGACGATCCTGTCGGAAAGCACGACCCGGGCATTGGTGAGCACCGTCCGCCCGTCAGAGCCGGCCGCATGATCCTGCGAGTTCATCTGCATCAGCATGGCCAGACCTTTCCGGTGAACGCATGGGAGAGGGCGGGGATCGACTCGACCCACCTGTTTCGGCCCCGTGCTTATCGCCGTCGCATGACGATTCTGTGTCGGTTTGCGCGCCGCCACTCACGCGAACAGGTCGCGCCAGGATTTCTGTGCACCGTCGTACGGAAGCGCCGTCGCCTCGAATACCCCACGCGCGATGGCGCGTGCCGTGACGACAGTTGCGAGGTGACACAGCTCCATGAACTCCGCGAGATCCGTCAGCTCGCGCCTGCCAGTCGCGGCCGCGAACATGGTGTCGCCGTCAGAGGGCAGGTGGGCCGGCAAAATAGCGCGGGCGAGGCCGTCATGGGCCATGATGGACAGACGATGGACCTGCGCCTTGGTCAGCTTGGCGTCCGTCACGACCGCGCCGATCGTGGTTGCCGTGATGTCTATGCCCTTGGCTCGCAGCGCGGTATCCGATGGTGTGAACGTTTGCGGTAGTCCGCGTCCCCCGAACTCCTTGTCGCGCTCGAAGGGTGCGGCCCAGAAATGCGGGCCGGTGCCGACGGTTGCCGAGCCCATGGCGTTGACGGCGACGATCGCCGCGATCCGGGTGCCGTTCCGCGTTTCCATGCTCGCCGATCCCAGCCCGCCCTTCATCGTGGCCGTCGTGGCACCGGTGCCGGCGCCGAGGGTGCCGAGAGGAAATGGCTCTTTCGATGCAGCCTTGAACGCGGCGTAGCCCATGTCGCGGTAAGGAGAATGCAGACCCCAGTCCTTGTCTCCGCCATTCAGCAGGTCCATCAGAATCGCCTGCGGCACGATCGGAACCTTGACCGGACCCACCGGAAAACCCCGGCCGATCTCGCGAAGGCCGGCCTGCACGCCGCCGGCGGCATCAAGTCCGAAGGCCGAACCCCCGGACAGGACAAAGGCATCGACCTGCTGCACCACCATGGACGGGTCGAGAAGCGCTGTTTCGCGCCCGCCCGGCGCGCCGCCGAGTACCGTGCCGGAGGCGGTTGCAGGCTCGTCGAAGACGATCGCCGTCACGCCCGAACCGAGCGTCAGGTCTGTCACGTGTCCGACGGAGACACCGCCGATGTCGGTCAGCAGGTTGTAAAGGGCCATGGTCGCCTCCTTTTTCGCACCTGTCTTAACGCGATTCTGCGGCGGACGGAGGAACGCGTTCCGCCGCAGACAGAGGTCGGGTCGATATCAGCGCTTGGCCTTGGTGCCGCCGAAGTTCGCGGCGATGCGCATCTGCAGGTAGTCGTGCGCGGTCATCGGCTCGTACTTCTTTTCCGGTCCCTCGATCACCGCGTCGCAATTGGCCTGGCAGAAGAAGGCCATCGAATAGCGGGGGCCGTGGGATTCGTCAGGCTTCGGCATGCGCACCCGGTGCAGGGTCGACTGCAGCTTGTCATCGCTCCAGCGCATCAGCATATCGCCGATATTGCAGGTGACGACGCCCGGCAGCGGCGGGATCGAGGTCCAGGCCTGGCTTTCGTATTCCTGGCCGGGGCACACCTGAAGGCCGCCCTGGCCGGGGCGCTGGTGCAGGAGCGTCAGGCAATCGTAGTCGGTATGGGCGCCGGCGCGCCAGTAGGTGTAGTCCTCCGGCTTCGGATTGACGAGCGGCAGGTAGTGCAGGAGCCTAAGCGTGCTCTGGTACTCCTTCGACGATGGATCATGCAGCGTGGTGAAGAAGTCTTCCGTAAAGCCCAGCTTCATTGCGAAGCACGACAGCACCTTCATGCCAAGCTCCCAGTTCGCCCGCTCGAAGGCCATCATCTTGGCCTTGAAGTCGGGAAGTTCCTCCTCGCTCGGCCAAAGAACCGTCATGCGGGGAAGGGTGATCTGGTAGCTTTCCTTCTGGTCCGCCGTGCCCGTCGAGGGGCGCACCTGCGCTTTGTATTCCCAGCCCGAGTTCGTGCCCTTGAGTAGCGGATACTTGCCCTTGGTCTCCGCCGGCAGCGCGAAGAAGCGCTCCTCGTATTCGAAAGCCTCGTCGATCTGTTCCTGCGGAATGCCATGGTTGATGAGCTGGAAGAAGCCGACGGTTGTTGCCGCCTCCCAGAGCTGCTCGGCGATCTCCGCCTTGCGGTTTTCGAAATCGCTCATGTCGATCTGGAGGATCTGGCGGTCGGCCTCAAGTCCTTCTCCGCCGACGGTGGTTTCCTTGTTGAGTTCGGCCAGGCCGTAGTTTGCTGCACTCATTTCCTTGTCTCCTGTCAGTCGAACGACACCGGACGATCCGGCATCTTCCAAAAGGAGCAATGACCCGACGCCGGTATGGCGCCTGACTGCTTCTACTCCTGAACCGGCGGATATCGCCGCCGGGCAAGCGCGGCTTTCGCCGCCATCTCCCTTTTCGCTCACCGGCTCTGCGGCAGGCTCCAGGGGAAGAAGAGGCGCTGCACCAGCGATACCAGCTGGAACAGCAGGAGCGACATCAGCACCAGCACGGCAAGACCGGCCCAGGCCTGCGGCAGCTTGAAGAACGACGTCGAGAACTGGATGAAATAGCCGAGGCCCTTCTCCGCCGCCACGAACTCCGCCACCACGGCGCCGATCACAGACAGCGTCACCGATATCTTCAGCGCCGAGAAGATGTAGGGGGTGGCATAGGGCAGCCGGATCTGGGTGATCTCGCGGTGCGTCGGCGCGCGCAGGCTTTTTGACAGCTCGATGAGTTCGGGCGGGGTGGCCAACAATCCCGTCGCGGTCGAGACGACGAGTGGAAAGAAGGTGATCAGGCAGGTGATGACGATACGGGGCGCGTCGCCGGTGCCGAGCACGACGATGATGATGGGTGCGACGGCGACGATCGGGGTGGACTGCACGACGACCAGGATCGGATAGAGCGCGTCGGAGAGCATCTTCGATCGTGTCAGCACGACGGCGATCGGCAATGCGATGACGATCGAAAGGAAATAGCCCATCAGCGCCACCCGCAGCGTCGCCCAGACATGATCAAGCCAGCGTAGCGCGTCGATATCGCCGAAACCGGTCATCAGGATGCGGCTCGGAGCGGGAAGGATGAAGGTCGGGATCGCGAAGACATGGGTCGAGGCTTCCCAGAGGATCACGATCAGGGCGAAGGTTGCCACGGGCAGCACGCCCGGCGTGCCGATCCAGCGGCGCGTGGCGGAGGTTCCGGCCATGGTCAAACCTCTCTCTTCAACAACAGATGGCGCAGGTGCGCCGAGTAGGTCTGCATTGCCGGCGAGCTTGTGGTCTCGACCCCTCTCGGGCGGGGTATGTCGATCATGATGTCCTCCACCACGGTGCCGGGTCGTCCGCTCATCACCAGCACCCGGTCCGCCAAAAGCACGGCTTCGCTAATGGAGTGGGTGATGAAGAGGACCGTCTTCGGCTGTGCCTCCCAGATGCGGACGAGTTCGAAACCCATCTCCTCGCGCGTCAGCGCGTCGAGCGCGGAAAAGGGCTCGTCCATCAACAGGATATCGGGGTTCATGTGCAGCGCGCGGGCGATGCCGACGCGCTGCTGCATGCCGCCGGAGAGTTCCGACGGAAGACGTTTTTCGAAGCCGGCGAGGCCGACCTTCGCCAGCATGTCCCTCGCTCGCTCGCGATCCTCGGCTGAAACCCGGCCCGTCTTGTGGCGAACGGGGAAGACGACGTTGTCCTCGATGTTCGCCCAGGGCAGAAGGGTCGGCTTCTGGAAGACGATGCCGATATCGTCACGCGGTTCCGTGACCGGCAGGCCGAACACCTCGACCGATCCGGATGTCGGGCGGAGAAGCCCGGCGATGGATCGTAATAGCGTCGATTTCCCGCAACCCGAGGGCCCGAGGACCGCCACGAACTGATGGCGGGCGACCTCGAACTCTACATTCTTCAGGGCTTCAAGGGGGCCGGACGAGGTCTGGTAGACCTGGCCCATGGCCTTGAAGGACATCGCGGGAAAATTCGTGCCTGCCGTCATGAGGTCATTCTGCCAGGAAATCGCGGCTGACGACGCTTTCCGGGTCGAGCGCGCCTGCCTCGAACTTCTGGGCCGCGGCGACGCGCTTCCAGGTTTCCGCCAGTCGCGCGGTTTCGAAGACACCGAGACCATCCTTGTCGGTAACTTCGTTGAACTCCAGCACCATGGTGTCCATGATCGCGCCCTCGACCGTCTCCACGCCGAGTTCGGGCACCAGCTTGTTCACGGAAACCGCTGCTTCGTGCGGGTTGTCCTTTACGTATTCGAGCGATTTCTTGAACGCCTTCACGAAACGCTTGGCGACTTCAGGGCGCTCGGTGATGAACTTGTCGGACGCGAGAAGCGAGGCCGAATAGAGATCGAGGCCGGCCGCGTACCAGGGCATGATCTCCAGTTCCTTGCCGGCTTCCTTGGCCTGGGCGTTGAAGATCGAGACATTGGTCATCCAGGCGATGATCACATCGGTCGCGCCGGTCATCAGCATCGGGCCAAGGGCGCCCGGATCGGATTTCGTCAGCGTGATGTCGCTCTCGCTCAAGCCCTTGTCGGCGAGCACCAGCGGCAGAAAGACGTTCGAGGAGGTAAAGGGCGAAGTGGCGACCTGCTTGCCCTTGACGTCCTCGATCTTGGCGATGCCGCTGTCCTTCAGGGCGAAGAAGGCGTGCGGACCCTTGTTGAAGATCGACATGATGGCAGTGATGCCGACCTTGTCTGTGACCTTCGCAGCCATCAGGGCGCCGATATCGGCGGAGCCGACGTCCGAGGTTCCGGCGGCGAGGCGCGTGATCGCCTCGGTCGATCCCCGACCCGGCTCGACCTTTACGTCGATACCTTCTTCCGCACAGAAGCCCTTGTCCATGCAGACATAGATCGGGGCCTTGTCACCGCCCGGCAGCCAGTCGAGCTGGAAGACGACCTGATCGGCCGCATTTGCCGCACCTCCAAGGGAGGCGGCGATCACCGATGCTGCGGACAGACGTTTGCAAATGCTGGCGAATGACATGGCCATTCCTTCTCCTGTTTCGGTGCGTTTCTCGTTGAAAAGAGTGCAAGCGGCATCATCGGCTTCGAACTGGTGAGGCTTCAGGTGAGCAATGTCCCGGGATCACCCTGACCGCTTCTACTCGCCAACATCTTTGCAGAATTCGTGCCAGTTGATTTTGATGGTGTGTCACGGCTTTTCGGGCCGGATCGGTTTGCCAAGCGATTAAAAAGAATCCGTCGGCGTTTGCTTTTGGATCAATTTTTAAGCAGAATTAATTTTGCTCAATATTTGGTCCGTGCAGCCTTGCTGCTTCCGGAAAATCGTCCTAGCTTCCCGGCGATTTTCCACGGACGTCCAGGGAGCAGCATAATGACGGAACCTTCCACCAGAGATATCGAGCTGCTTCGACTGTCGATCGAGGTCGCCAAACGCTCGCGGGCGCGGGGCGATCATCCGTTCGGGGCGATCCTCGCCGGTCCCGACGGGGAGGTGCTGCTCGAGGCGATGAACACATGCGGGACGCAGGGCGACCGGACCGGTCATGCGGAGCGCAACCTGATGACGGAAGCCTCGAAGAAGTACGACGTCGATTTCCTGCGCAAGTGCACGATGTATACCAGCGCCGAACCATGTGCGATGTGCGCGGGATCCGTCTACTGGACCGGTGTCGGTCGTGTCGTCCATGGCATGAGCGAACGGGCGCTCAAGGATCTGATCGGCCCCGACCCGGAAAACCTGACCATGGATCTACCGTGCACGACCGTCTTCGCCAGCGGTCAGCGCTGCGTCGAGGTCGTGGGGCCGCTGCTGGAAGAGGAATCGGCCGTCGTGCATGAAGGTTTTTGGACCGGCTGACACCGCCGGGAAATTTCCCCTGTAGTAACGCGCTAATACCCGCGCCAGTCGCGCCTTTGATAGCGTCCGACCGTCCAATGGAGGGAGGATGTCCATGTCGAAGAAGATACTGATGCTTGCCGGTGATTTTGCCGAAGACTACGAAACGATGGTGCCGTTCCAGACGCTGCTGGCGGTTGGGCACACGGTGCATGCCGTCTGCCCTGGCAAGAAGGCCGGGCAGACGATCGCAACCTCGATCCATGACTTCGAGGGCGACCAGACCTACAGCGAAAAGCGTGGCCACAATTTCGCGCTGAACGCCACTTTCGCCGACGTGAAGGCAGCGGATTACGATGCGCTGGTCATTCCGGGTGGTCGCGCGCCGGAATATCTGCGCCTCAATCCGGAGGTGATAGCCACCGTGAAGCACTTCTTCGAGGCCGACAAGCCGGTCGCCGCCGTCTGCCATGGCGCGCAGGTCCTCGCGGCCGCTGACGTGCTGAAGGGCCGGACCTGCTCGGCCTATCCGGCATGCCGTCCCGAGGTCGAAATGTCCGGCGGAATCTATGCCGACATCGCCATCGATGCGGCCGTGACCGATGGCAAGCTGGTGACGGCGCCCGCATGGCCCGCCCACCCCGCATGGCTGTCACAGTTCATCGCGGTGCTCGCTGCATGATGCAGCGGCGCCGGGCGGGGGCTGGCAAAGGCTGTCCGCCCGGCGTACCATCAGAATACGGCATCTCGGGAGGACGCCATGTGCAAGCTTTTCATTCAGGCTGATCCGGCATTGTGGGACAGCGCTACGCGATCCCTCCGGATCGACGGCATGGTCACCAGCGTCCGGCTCGAAACGTTTTTCTGGACAGTTCTGGAGGAGATCGGCCGGCGCGACGGGATGACGGTTATCCAGCTTATCACGAAGCTCTATCACGAATCGATCGATGCCGGGCATGATCTCGGCAACTTCACGTCGTTCCTCCGGGTCTGCTGCGGACGCTATCTGGCGCTGCAGCTGTCCGGGGAGGTTCCGCAGGATACGCGCCTGCCGATCCGTTCGCTCGACGCCGACAGTATCCTGAGCGCCGAGCAATCGAAATACCACTAACGGGGCGCGGTGCACTACCACACCCGTCGTGACGGGTGTGGCGTGGCCTGCTATAGGCAAGTGACTTCCTTGAGGCGTGCGACGACCGTCGCGGCCGTCTTTCGAATCTGGAGCACTAGCCATGCCGGGTCCCCAAGTCGTTCCCGTTAGGGGTGATGAAACCCTGCCGTCGCGCGTCGATGTCGTCGTCATCGGCGGCGGCATCATCGGAACGTCGACGGCGCTCGAACTCGCCGAACGGGGTGTCTCCGTCGCGCTCTGCGAAAAGGGCGGGATCGGCGAGGAGCAATCGAGCCGCAACTGGGGTTGGGTGCGGATCTCGCAGCGCGATCCGCGCGAAGTGCCGCTGATGGCCGAGGCGATCCGCATCTGGCAGGGTCTCGACTCAAGGATCGGCCGCGATACGGGCTATCGGCAATGCGGTATCGTGTTCGTCTCCGCCGACGAGGCGGAGGAGGTGCAGAACGAGCGCTGGCCGGAAGAGCTCGGGCGTTACCAGCTCAAGTCGCGGATGATCGACCAGCCGGAATTTCGGGGCCTTTATCCGGGACTGAAGCTCACGGTTCGAAGCGCTCTCTACACCCCCTCCGACGGCCGCGCGGAGCCGCAGAAGGCCGCGCCGGCGATCGCCGAAGCGGCGCGCGACAAGGGTGCTCATATCCTTACGCAATGTGCCGTGCGCGGTGTCGAGACGACGGCGGGCAAGATTTCGGGCGTCGTCACGGAGCGGGGACCGATCGCCTGCTCCTCCGTCGTGCTGGCCGGCGGCGCATGGTCGAGCCTGTTCTCGCGCAGTCTCGGGATCGACCTGCCGCAGCTCAAGGTGATGAACACCGTGATCCGCACGACACCGGTGGAGGGCGGGCCGGAGCAGACGCTCTACGCCAAGGATTTCGCTTTCCGCAAACGGCAGGATGGCGGCTATACGGTGGCCTCCGGACACGACAATCTCGTCGATATAGTTCCGGACAGCTTTCGTTATGCGAGCAAGTTCTTTACCGCTTTGAAAAGCGAATGGGGCTCGCTCGGTTTCCGCATCGGCCGCCGGTTCCTGGACGAGGCATCGCAGCCGTCGCGCTGGGCGCTCGACCGTGAGAGCCCGTTCGAGAAGGTCCGCGTGCTTGATCCGGTCCCTGCGCCGAAATGGACTGACCACGCTTTGAGGAAGCTCCGGGAAGCCTATCCGGTATTCGAGAATGCCGGGATCGCGCAGCGCTGGGCCGGGCTGATCGATGTCACGCCGGATGCGGTTCCGGTGATCTCGGCGGTCGATGCCATGCCTGGCTTCTTCATCGCCACCGGCTTCTCCGGACATGGCTTCGGCATCGGTCCGGGTGCGGGGCGGCTGATGGCCGACATGGTCACGGGTGGCACACCCTGCGTCGATCCGCACGACTTCCGGCTCTCGCGCTTCTTTGACGGTTCGAAGATCGAAGTGGTTGGTTTGTGAACCGGAAGGGCGTCGGGGACGCCCTTCCGTTGTTCGAGATCAACGCCTGAGCGTTCTAGGATCAAGCGCGTCGCGGATCGCATCGCCGATATAGTTGACGCTGAGCACCGTGAGCGAGATCGCCAGGCCCGGCCAGATGACGCGCGAGGGCGTGATCTGCAGGAAGTTTGCCCCGTCGAACAACAGGCGACCCCATGTCGGGAAATCCGATGGGAAGCCTAGTCCGAGGAAGGACAGCGCCGATTCCGTGATGATCGCCGAGGCGATGCCGAGAGTGGCCGAGACCATGATCGAGCTCATCACGTTGGGCAGGATGTGCTTCAGGATGATGCGGTATTCCCACATGCCGCTGGAGCGGGCGGCAAGCACGAATTCCTGGCTCTTCACCGCCAGCACGTCGCCGCGCACGATACGCGCGGTGTGCATCCAGCTGGTGATGCCGATGACCGTCACGATCAGGATGAAGATGCCGGTTTCCGGGCCGAAGGCCGATCTGAGCGAATCCCGGAACAGCATGATGATGACGAGCAGCAGCGGCAGCAGCGGCAAAGCGAGGAAGAGGTCCGTGATGCGCATCAGTAGGCCGTCGAGCCGGCGGAAGTAGCCGGCGAGAACGCCGACCAGCGTGCCGAGGAACAGCGCCAGAAGCATGGCGGTGATGCCGACGGCGAGCGAAATCTGACCGCCGGCCATGACCTGCGCCAGCATGTCGTGGCCTAGATTGTCCGTGCCGAACGGATGGGTCCAGGACGGTCCCTGGTTCTTGGCGCGGATGTCAATCTTGTTCGGATCGATCGTGTGGATGAAAGGCCCGACATAGACCACGAGCAGGATCAGGATGAAGACGGCCAGCCCGGCAACGCCACCCGGATGAGCCCGGAACTGTTTCCAGAGGTCGCCAAGGAAGGAGCCGGCTGGGCGTTCGTCGATTGTCGTTACGGTCGCGTCAGTCATAGCGGATCCTCGGGTCGAGAATGCCGTACAGAACGTCGGCGATCAGGTTAAACAGCACGATCAGGAAGGCGAAGATGAAGGTCAGCGTCTGAACCAGCGGCAGGTCCGCGCCCTGGATTGCTGTGATCAGCAGCTGTCCGAGGCCATTCACCCGGAAGATCTGCTCTGTGATGATCGCGCCGGAGAAGATCGTGGGAACGCCGAGGGCGATGACGGTGACGACCGGTATCAGGCTGTTGCGCAGCACGTGCACGAGCAGAACGACCTTTTCCTTCACGCCCTTGGCGCGGGCGGTCCGCACATAGTCCATATGCAGGTTGTCGAGCATGGACGAGCGGACGAAGCGGCTGATCTGCGAGGTATTGTAGAGCGTCAGCACCAGCACCGGCAGGAACATCTGCTTCACCTGCGCCACGAAGGACGACCAGTCGTTGACCACGAGGTTGGTGTCGTAGACCGAGGGAAACCACTGCAGGTGCGAGCTGAAGATCACGATCAGCAGCACGCCGGTGAAGAAGGTCGGCACCGAATAGCCGACCATCGAGGCGAAGGTGCCGATCTGGTCGAAGATCGAATACTGCTTGTAGGCCGAGATCACGCCGATCGGGATCGCGAGCAGCACCCCGAAGAGGTAGGAAAGCCCGACGACCCAGAGCGTCTGTGGCAGGCGCTGGGCGATCAGGTCGACCACCGGACTGCGGGTTGCCCAGGAGAGCACCCGCAAGCGTTCGCCATCACCGACGACGATGCCGGTCATGCTTTCGAAAATGTTCAGCGGCTCGTTGATGAAGAATTGCTGCAGCCACAGGAGGTAGCGGATGAAGAAGGGCTGGTCGAGGCCCATCGCGGCGCGGATCTGTTCGCGGACCTCGGGAGGAATGGTCAGCGGCAGGTCGCTCAGCGGATCGCTGGGCGCGAGGTCGAGCAGGGCAAAGATGATAAAGCTGATAACCAGCAGCGTCGGGATTGCGAACAGCAATCGCCGAATGGTGTAGGTGAACATCGGATGGTCTCCAGACTGTCACGAAGACATGCGTTCGCCGGGCCTGTGGCAAGCACAGGCCCGGCGAGGCGGCATTACTTCTTGCGCGACCAGTCGGCGACGTTCCAGAGTTCGGAATCCCAGGCGTTCATCTTGACGCCGTCGAGGGTGACCGAGTGGGACGATACGCTACCGCGGTGGATCAGCGGGATCTGTGCGAATTCGTCCGTCAGCATGTCGTTGAGCTTGATGGCGATCGCAGCACGATCTTCCAGCTTTGCGGTTTTCCCGAGTTCAGCGACCAGTTTGTCGTATTCCGGATTGCAATAGCGAACGATGTTCTCGCCCTGCCAGCCATTGGCCGGAGACGGGATCTTGTCGCACATCCAGCCTGCCATGTACTTCTCGGGATCGGTGCCGTCGAAGTTGTTGGTGTACATCTGCACGTCGGCGTAGAACTTCTGGAAGGTGTCCGGAGAAGCCGGGTCACCGCCGAAGAAGACGTTGGCGGCGATGTTGCGCAGCTCGACCTGAACGCCGATCTGGGCCCACATGTCCTTGACGAGCGCCTGTGTTGCCTGGCGAACCGAGTTGGTCGAGGTCTGGTAGAGGAAGGAGAGCTTGTAGCCGTCCTTCTCGCGCACGCCGTCGGACCCCATCACCCAGCCGGCATCGTCGAGCAGCTTGTTGGCGGCGTCGACATCGGTCTTCAGGCACCAGTCGACATTGGTTGACTTGTAGATATCCGGAGCAGGCAGGATGTTGCAGGTCGGCTGGCCGGCTTCACCGTAGCCTACTTCGTCGATGACCTCACGGTCGATGGCGAGAGAAAGCGCCTTGGCGACGGCCGGATCCGTGAGCGCCGGATGCGGGCCGGCTTCCTTGGTCGAGCGCTTGTCGCCGAGCGAGGCATCGACGGCGAAGTGGTTGAGGTCGATACGTTCGACCTGCGTGCCGAAGGCGGTCACGAGTTCGCCCTTGCCAGCGGCAACCATCGTCGCCAGGATTTCCGGCTCGACCTGCATGTTCCAGGCGTAGTCGAATTCGCCGGTTTCGAGAACGGCGCGCGCGGCCGAAGCAGCATCGCCGCCGCCCTTCAGCGTGGCGGTCGCAAAGGCAGGCTTTGCCGGATCGCGATAGTTCGGATTGGCTTCGAAGGAGATCACGTCGTTCGGCTTGAATTCCTTGACGACGAAGGGGCCGGTGCCGATCGGACCGAAGTTCGCCGAGGTGCATTCCGGGGCCTTCGCACCCATGCAGTCCTTGAACTGGGCGGCCTGGATGATGGGTGACTGGGCACCAACGAAGGCGCTGTAGGGGTAGGGCTTCGGCTCGGCGAAGGAAACCTTGATCGTCGAGGGATCGACGGCCTCGACATTCGTCACGCCTTCGAAATAGGCGCCCTGGGCGCAGCCGCCGTCCGGTGCCGTGCAATACTTCCAGGTGAAGATGGCGTCGTCGGCGGTAACAGGCGTGCCGTCCGACCACTTCAGGTCGGGCTTCAGCTTCCAGGTGATGCTCTTGAGGTCTTCGGCGACACCGCCGTTCTCAACCGTCGGAATGTCGGCGGCGAGCATCGCAACAAGCGCGCCGGTTTCGTCGTAACGGGCGAGCGGCTCAATGACCATCGATGCGGCATACACCTCCTTGGTGCCGCCCGACAGATACGGATTCATGGTGGAGACCGCCTGCCAGAACAGGATTTTCAGGTCGCCGTCGGTGCCGCGCTCGGCAAGCGCCGGCGTGCCCGCAAGGGCGATCGCGGCGGCCGACGTGGCCAGCAGAATACGGAAGTTTTTCATGTTCAGTTCCCCTTTATTGATTTTTTGGTGGAGCTTCTTCTGCGTGTGCAGGCCGGCATGCTTCGTGAGATGCCGGTGTTCAAGGTCGCTTTGAATAAGGCGCTGACCTTAAAACGAAATTTTGATTTGCGTACCTCCGCTGATATTCGGTTTCCATCGTCTCCAGGTTGATCGCGATGGGGTAGCCGATCAAAATTTAGGCCATCTAAGCATACGGCTATTTTCCGTTCAAGCTGGAAAATTGGCGCTTGCAAAAGCGCTTTGGACAAGCGCAGTATCACGCGAAAAACAAGTGGGAACGATAAACAGGGGTCCTTTCATGCCGCTTCTGAACCGCGCCAGCGAACTTCAGCCGGAGGTCGCTTCATGGCGTCGCCATCTCCATGAAAATCCCGAGATTCTGTACGAAGTGCACAACACCGCCGCCTTCGTGGCGCAGAAGCTGAAGGAGTTCGGCTGCGATGTCGTGGAGACCGGGATTGGTCGGACGGGCGTTGTCGGGATCATCAAGGGAAGTCGCGGCGACGGTCCGGTGATTGGCTTTCGCGCCGACATGGACGCCCTGCCGATCCATGAGCAGAGCGGTGTGGAATGGGCCTCGAAGACGCCCGGCAAGATGCATGCCTGCGGGCACGACGGACATACCTCAATGCTGCTGGGTGCGGCCAAGTACCTGGCGGAGACCCGCAACTTCCGTGGTTCGATCGCGGTGATCTTCCAGCCGGCCGAAGAAGGTGGCGGCGGAGCGCTCGCCATGATCAAGGACGGCATGATGGAGAAGTTCGGCATCAGCGAAGTCTACGGCATGCACAATCATCCGGGCATGGCGGTCGGCACCTTCGCGACCCGCAAGGGTTCGGTGATGGCGGCGGCCGACCAGTTCGACATCGTCATAAGAGGCCGCAGCGGTCACGCGGCACAGCCGCACAAGAGCATCGACCCGGTGCTGGCTGCAGCCCAGGTCGTGGTCGCGCTGCAATCGATCGCGGCGCGGGAAACCGATCCGTTGAGTTCGGTTGTCGTGACGGTCACGAAAATCCATGGCGGCGACGCGTACAACGTCATTCCCGATACGGTAACCCTCTCGGGAACCGTCCGGACCCTGATGCCGGAGCTTCGCGACATGGCCGAAAGCCGCATTCATGCGGTGGCCACAGGCGTGGCGACGGCCCTTGGGGCGTCGGCCGAGGTGAAATACGGCCGCGGCTATCCCGTCACCTTCAACCACGAGAACGAAACGGCCTTCGCCCTCGACGTCATGCGCAAGGTCGCTGGCGACAAGGCGGTCAGCGACGAGTTCCCGCCGGCGATGGGCGCGGAAGACTTTTCCTACATGCTGGAAAGCCGGCCGGGTTCGTTCGTGTTCATCGGCAACGGCAACACGGCGAACCTGCACAATTCGAAGTACGACTTCAACGACGAAGCCATTCCTTATGGCATCAGCTACTGGGTCACGCTGGCGGAGACGGCACTCGCGGCCTGATGTCCGCGACGCCGCAGAGGCTTCTTGCAGAGGGGAACGAGATGGAGAATTCCACCGTCAGCAATCATGTGTCAGCCACCTCGCGCGAGCCGGTGCTAAGGGTCGAGAACCTGACGACATCCTTCAATGTGGGCGGCGAGTGGCGCTCGGTCGTCAACAATGTCAGCTTCGAGATCGCTCCGCGGGAAACGGTCGCGATCGTCGGCGAGTCCGGATCGGGCAAGAGCGTGACCTCCCTCTCGATCATGCGGTTGCTTCCCAAATATGCGAGCCGGATCGAGGGCAAGGTCTGGCTGGGAGACCGCAACCTGCTCACCCTCGGTGACGAGGAAATGCGCCGTGTTCGCGGCAACGACATCTCGATGATCTTCCAGGAGCCGATGACCTCGCTCAACCCGATCTTTCCAATCGGAAAGCAGATCGCCGAAGCAATCACGTGCCATCGGGATATTTCGAAAGCCGAAGCCAAGGCCGAGGTCATCCGGCTGCTCGAAAAGGTTCGCATTCCGAACGCAAAGAACCGGTTCGATGAATATCCGCACCAGTTTTCCGGCGGCATGCGCCAGCGGGTGATGATCGCGATGGCGCTCGCCTCGAAGCCCAAACTGCTGATCGCCGACGAACCGACGACGGCGCTCGATGTGACCATTCAAGGCCAGATTCTCGACCTCATCAAGGTGCTGCAGGAAGAGGAGGGCATGGCGGTTCTCTTCATCACGCACGACATGGGCGTGGTGGCCGAGGTGTCGGATCGCACGATCGTGATGTTCCGGGGCGATGCGGTCGAGGCGGGTCCGACCGACGATATCTTCAACCGGGGAAAACATCCCTATACGCGGGCTCTGTTGTCCGCGGTTCCGCGCCTGGGGTCGATGTCGGGCCTTGAGCGTCCCCGCCTCTTTCCCGTCATCGACATTGCCACTGGCGAGACGACGCGTCCCGAAGAAGACGGTACCTTGCCCGCCGCCGGCGAACGGCCGGTGCTGGAGGTGAAGAACCTGACGACGCGCTTCAACATCCATTCCGGCCTGCTGGGTCGCCAGAGCGGCGCCGTGCATGCGGTGGAGGATGTGTCCTTCGACCTGAAGCCCGGCGAAACTCTCTCTCTGGTGGGCGAATCCGGTTGCGGCAAGTCGACCACGGGGCGCTCGATCACACGGCTTGTCGAGCCGACAGCGGGAGAAATCTCGCTCGACGGCTACAATGTGAGAAGCCTCGACAGGTCTTCATTGCGCAAGATGCGACGCAGCATCCAGATGGTCTTCCAGGACCCGTTCGCCAGTCTCGATCCGCGCATGTCCGTCGGTTCGGCCGTGATGGAGCCTTATATCGAGCATGGCCTGGGCACCAAGGCGCAGGCCAGGGAAAAGGCGGCCGACCTCTTGGAGCGCGTCGGGCTCAAGGCGGACATGATGCGCCGTTTTCCGCACGAGTTTTCGGGTGGCCAACGGCAGCGTATCGCGATCGCGCGGTCGCTGATGCTCGACCCTAAGGTGATCGTTGCCGACGAGGCGGTGTCCGCGCTTGACGTGTCGATCAAAGCGCAGGTGTGCAACCTGTTGCTCGACCTGCAGCAGAGCTTCAATCTGGCCTATCTGTTCATCAGTCACGATATGGCCGTGGTGGAGCGCGTCTCGCACCGCGTCGCCGTCATGTATCTCGGTGAGATCGTCGAGATCGGTCCGCGCCAGGCCGTGTTCGACAATCCGCAGCATCCGTACACGAAAAAGCTCATGGCGGCGGTTCCCGTGCCCGATCCGGCGCGGCGCAACATCAAGCGGATGGTGTCGACCGACGAGATCAAGAGCCCGGTTCGGCCGGTCGGCTACACGCCGCCAAAGCGGATCTACCGCGAGGTATCGGACGGTCATCTCGTTCAGGTTTGAGGCTGGCGCTGCGCCCTGTCTTTTCCTCTTCGGCATGCTAGAACGTGACAGCCTCTGCGCGGGTTCTCGCGGGATGAATGCCGTCCCGGTCGCCTTGGTCGCAGGGTGAAATCTGCCCTTTTCACGGGCGTTGTTCTGCCGCCGTCGGTCTCCTACGGATGACCCGGGGGCAAGCCAGGAGTCGTTTCATGCGCGTTTCCCTTCTCCAGATGCAGCCTGTTTCAGGTGATGTCGCCGCCAATCTCGAAAAGATCGGCCAAGCCGCGAAGGCAGCGTCGGCGATGGGGGCGACGCTTCTGATAGCGCCGGAACTTGCGACCAGCGGCTACGCTCTTGGAAAACAGTTCGAAGCCGTGGCCGAGGGACGTGACGGGAAAACGGTCGAGACCCTGTCGCGGCTCGCCTCTGACACCGGAATCGCGATCTGCGTCGGCTTTCCGGAGCGCGACGGAGAGGTGGTCTATAATTCCTCGGTTCTGGTTCGCCCTGACGGCACCAATGAGTTCTACCGCAAGGGCCATCTCTACGGACCGGCGGAGCGCGCCGCCTTCCGGCCTGGATCGGAGCAGCCGGTGGTCTTCGATCTCCTCGGAATGAAGACGGCGATGATCATCTGCTACGATGTCGAATTTCCGGAATATGTGCGCACCGCCGCGCTCGCCGGTGCGGAACTACTGCTCGTTCCGACCGCGCTGCCGGTTGGCGAGATCAGCCGCCGCATCGCCGAGCAGGTCGTGCCGACACGGGCGCTCGAGAACGGTATCTTCATTCTCTACGCCGACCTTTGCGGCGCGGAAGGCGAGACCGGGTATTGCGGGCGCTCCGTCATCGTCGGTCCTGATGGCGACGAGATCGCGCGGGCTGGTCTCGGTGAAACCCTGCTGGTCGCCGACATCGACCCAGCCGGCTACGACGAATGCCGCCGCCAGAACCCCTATCTTGAGGAGCGCCGGACGGAACTCTATCGGCTCGGCTGAGTTGCTGGCGGGATCGCCGTCTTGCGAGCCGTTGGCGGTCTTCCTACATGCGGCTGGCATAAACTTACGAGGCTGCGATGATTTTTGATGCCGCCGGATTGGCACTGCGCAATCTCTTTGCGCCGGAAACACGGTCCGTCTTCTGGAAGGTGCTGGGGTTGACGGCGCTGGTGCTTGCCGGTCTGTGGCTTGCCTTCCGCGAGGCCTTCATTGCCTTCGTGGTGCCGTGGATTCAGGCCTTCTTTCCCGAGCTTCCCGAGTGGGCCGGCTGGCTTGCCTTCGTCTTCGGCATCTTCGCGAGCATCGGTCTCGCCCTGGCCCTGGCACTGCTGCTGTCCTCAGTCAGCGCGATCATCGCCGGTCTCTTCCTTGACGATGTCGCCGAGGTGATCGAGAAGCGGGACTATCCGTCCGATCCTCCGGGCAAGGCCATGCCGATGGGCGAGGCGATCCTCGCCTCGCTGAAATTTTTCGGCGTCGTCATTCTCGGCAACCTCGTCGCGCTCTTCCTGCTTTTCGTGCCTGGCATCAACATCATCGCCTTCTTTCTGGTGAACGGTTATCTGCTCGGTCGCGAGTTCTTCGAATTCGCTGCGATGCGGTTCCGCTCGACCGATGAGGCGCGGCGATTCCGGGCTGAGAATTCGGGTACCGTGTTCGTCGGCGGATTGGTTATCGCTGGGTTTCTGGCGATCCCGATCGTCAACCTGCTGACGCCGCTCTTCGCAGCGAGCTTCATGGTGCATCTGCACAAGATGCTGTCGGCCCGGAAGCCGGTGCCCTCGGTCTGATCAGGTCGGCAAGGCGGCCGCGTCGTACATTGCCGCGAACTCCGCGCTCGGCGGAATCGGCTTGATGACGTCGATGAGCACGCCGTTCGGGTCGGCGGTGATGAAGTGCCGTTGGCCGAAGTCCTCGTCCGTCAAATCCTTGAGGATAGGCAGGCCAGCGCGCTTGCAATCCTGGTAGACCAAGTCCGGGTCTTCCACCTCGAAGTTCAGGATGAGGCCGGCAACGCCGGTCCGTGCCTGCACGGGCACCGTTTCATGCGACCGATCGAGGATCGCCAGCGTGACTTTCTCATCCTCCGCCGATTGCAGATGGACGTACCAGTCGCTTTCAAACAGAGGTTCGAAGCGGAAATGCCGGCAATAGAACGTTGCCGTTTCCGCGACCCTGTCGGTCATGATGACCGGATAGTAGCTGGTCGTTTTCATCGCTTTCCCTCCATCGCGAACTAACATACATTCTGCATGTATCTATTCGGACAGTTAACATACATGCAGAATGTATGTAAAGAGGATCGTATGGCGAGAAACACACGCGAGCGCATGGAACAGACGCGGCAGGCGCTGGTCGCGGCGGCGAGGACACTGTTCGCCGAGAAGGGGTATGCCGATACCGCGACGCCAGATATCGTGTCGGCGGCCGGGGTGACGCGCGGGGCCCTCTATCATCATTTCGAGGACAAGAAGGCGCTGTTCCAGGCGGTTGTCGAGGCCGAAGCGGAGGCCGTCGCGGCTATGATCGAGGCGAAATCGGCCGAGACCGCCACCGCGCGCGAAGCCCTGCTGCTTGGCGCGAAGGCTTACTTCGATGCGATGGGAGAACCGGGCCGCACGCGCCTGATGTTGCTGGAGGCGCCCGCGGTTCTTGGGATCGGAGCCCTGGCGGAAATCGACTCGGAGCAGTCCGAAGCTCGCTTGAAAGAGGGCCTCAAAGCCTATCTGGAGGAGGCGGGCGGTTCGCTGAAGGGGCTCGATGCGCTGACGGTGCTACTGTCGTCCGCCTTCGACAGGGCAGCGCTAGAAATCCATGCCGGCGGGCGGCGGATCGAGTACGAGATTGCCATCCGGACCCTGGTCGACGGCCTGCCGGCGACCCGGCCGTGACCACCGACGGCTAGTCGGCTGCGCCGATCATCTGCGGCGGCAGTTCGACGAGCGGGGCTGGCACGTCGCAGGACTTTTCCGGCGACTTGCAGATATCGGCGATGACGCAGCGTTCGCATTCGGGACGCCGCGCCTTGCAACAGTAGCGCCCGTGCAGGATTAGCCAGTGATGGGCGTGGTAGAGGTAGTGCTTCGGGATGACCTTCTCGAGCTTCTCCTCCACCTCGTCCGGCGTCTTTCCCGGTGCAAGCCGGATGCGGTTTCCGATGCGGAAGATGTGAGTGTCAACGGCGATGGTCGGGATGCCGAAGGCCATGGACATGACGACGTTGGCGGTCTTGCGGCCGACGCCGGGGAGGCGCACGAGTTCCTCGCGGGTCTTCGGCACCTCACCGCCGAAGTCGTCGACCAGCATCCGGCTGAGCGCTATGACGTTCTTCGCCTTGTTGCGGTAGAGGCCGATGGTCTTGATATAGTCGCGGACCTTCTCCTCACCGAGTTCAAGCATCTTTTGCGGCGTGTCCGCCACCTTGAACAGCGCCCGCGTCGCCTTATTTACGCCGGCGTCTGTGGCTTGCGCGGAGAGCGCTACCGCCACAACCAGGGTGAACGGGTTCACATGTTCCAGTTCGCCCTTCGGTTCCGGTCTCTGGATCGAAAAGCGGCGGAAGATCTCTTCCAGCTCCGCCTTCGTATAGGCGGACCGGAACGCGGGCTTTCGGCGCGCCGGGGCCGGAATTGACTTTTTCAAGTTTTGGGTGCTGGATTTCGGCTTGGGACTCGTCATCCTCGATCTATAGATTGGAAAAATGAGCGAAGGCAATCTCGTCAGGGCGGATGAAAAGCCGATCTTCCTCGCGGAACTCGTGCCATACCGTTCCCTGGGCCGCAAAGGCTTCCGTATCCTGATCCTGCTGACAGGCGCGCTCTGCGCCGTGCAGGGCGGATTTTTCCTTGCCACAGGCGCCTGGCCGATCGGGCTGTTCTTCGGCCTCGATTTCATCCTGCTCTATGGTGCCTTCTGGCTGAACTACCGTGCCGCACGGGCGCGCGAAGAGGTCGAGGTGTCGCGCACCAATCTTTCCATTCGCAAATTCTCGCCCTCGGGCCGCATGACCGAGCATCGCTTCAATCCGTTCTGGGCGCGTTTCTTCGTCAAGCGACACAGCGAGATCGGCATCGTCTCGATGGCGGTGGCGGGCGAGGGACGGCGGACAGATATCGGGTCGTTTCTCAACCCGGACGACCGAGAGAGTTTCGCCCGGGCGTTCAAGGGCGCGCTGGCGACGGCGAAGCGCCGGATCTAGTTCGGCAGGGCTTTTCTCTAGATATGCAAGAATCGGGTGGTTTCCGCCCGTCGGGCATGGTGAAATCCGCGTCATCAAGAGGACTTTGCCATGACGCTCGCACAGCATATCGATCTTTCGACGACCATCGACATCACGCCTGAAGGTTCGGACTACGACACCGTGCGGCAAGTCATCGAGATGCTGACGCTCGATTACCGGGAGCAGCCGTCGCTGGAGACGATCGCAGCCCGGCTCGGGCAGTCGCCGACGCAGTTGCAAAAGGTCTTTACCCGGTGGGCAGGTCTGTCGCCCAAGGCCTTTCTGCAGGCCGTGACGCTCGACCACGCAAAGCGATTGTTGGGAGCGGAGGGCATGCCCTTGCTTGAGGCGTCCCTGGAACTGGGTTTGTCCGGTCCCGGCCGATTGCACGACCTTTTCGTCACGCACGAGGCGATGAGCCCCGGTGAGTGGAAAGCCAAGGGAGAGGGGCTAACGATTCGCTACGGATTCCATCCGTCGCCCTTCGGTGTCGCGCTTGTCATGGTGACCGATCGCGGGCTGGCCGGGCTCGCGTTCGCGGATCCGGGAAGGGAGCCCGAGGCGCTTGCCGACATGACCTCCCGTTGGCCCGCTGCCACCTATGTCGCCGACCAGGAGGCGACCGCGCCCTACGCCACGCGTGTCTTCGATCCATCGCAATGGTCGTGCGACCAGCCCCTGCGGGTAGTCATGATCGGTACTGATTTTCAGCTTCGGGTGTGGGAGCAGTTGCTGCGCATCCCGCTCGGCAAGGCCGTCACCTATTCCGACATCGCCATGAAGATCGGTCAGCCGACGGCCAGCCGGGCCGTGGGAGCCGCTGTCGGCCGGAACCCCGTGTCCTTCGTCGTGCCGTGCCACCGCGCCGTCGGCAAGAGCGGCGCGCTGACTGGCTATCACTGGGGGCTGACGCGCAAGCGGGCGATGTTGGGCTGGGAGGCGGGGCAGGGGTGAGGTTGCTGACCTCGCTTCAATATGAGAATATCAGGTCATGAAAGATCGAGTAGAACTCTCTGAAGATATAGATCGTCGAATCGACCTTCTGGCCGAACGTGCCCAGTTGACCCGCCGACAGATTATCGAGGATGCGCTGGCTCACGGCCGGTCTCTCGCATGGCAGGAAAGATGGATCGCGGGGGTGCAGGCCGGTGTTGATGAGGCAGATAATGGAGAGTTTGCTTCTGATGAAGAGATCGCTTTGGTTCTGAACCGGTACTCCGGTTCCTGACGACAATGAAAGTCGTCTGGACGCGGCGATATCTAGGGGAACTGGCGGCTATTGGAGATTATATCGGGGATCGAAACCCGAGCGCGGCCTATCGTATCGTCAATGAAATCCACAGCAAGACCGGTCAACTTCTCCTCGACAATCCTTTTATAGGTCGAAGAGGGGATATTCCCGGGACGAGAGAGCTGGTCTTGCCCGGCACTCCCTACGTCGTGGCCTATCGTGTTCGAGATGACAGCATCGAAGTCCTTTTCGTTCAGCATGGGGCGAGACTGTGGCCCGACGAATGATGGGCTCGACTCGACGGGTTTAACGCTTTCCGTTACTCCGCCAGCCTCAACAACTCCCTCGCCGCCGCCTCGTCGGTGATCAGCGTGTTACAGCCGATGCGTTTCATCGTGGCGTGGATCGGGATGGCGCGATGGGCGCCGCCGGAGGCGATGACGATGTGGCGGGCTTTCCTCAGCGTATCGAGGTCGACGGACATCACCCGCTCGTTGATTTCATGATCGACCGCGCGGCCTTCGGCGTCGAGGAAATTGAACATCGTGTCGCAGACGCAGCCGGCGGCAATCAGTTCCTTCAGCGTCCTGTTGCTGATGAAGCCTTCCGACAGCGATGTGGAATGTGGGCCGATATCGCCGCAGGAAACGATCGCTAGATCGAGCTCTTCGGCCAGATCGTAGATGGTCTTCAGGCCACACTGGTCGATGAGGGCGCGCTTGGTGGCGACGCTGTCGACCAGAAGCGGGGCGAGGAACATGTAGCATTCGGCGCCCAGTTGGCTTGCGAGCCGCCAGGTGTAGTCGATCGGGTTGGTCTGGTGCACGGCCACGATGCCGCCCAGAAGCGAGACAACCTTGCAGTTTTCCCGGCGCGGCGGGCGGAAGCCGGACAGCGAGGCTGTCATGGTGCGGCCCCAGCCGACGCCGATCGTCATGTCGTCGCTGACGACCTCGGTGAGGAACTGGCCGAGCGCCAAACCGACAGCTTTGGCCAGCGCGGCCGCATCCTGCTTTTCAGGGGTGGGGACGACGACGGCCTCGTCGAGACCGAACGCCTTTTCCAGCTTCAAGGAGAGCTCGACGCAGTCACCGATATCGTCGCTGATCCAGATCTGCACCTCGGCCCGCCTCAGCGCCTCGTCGAGCATGCGGATGACGGTGGAGCGGCTGATCCCCAGCCGGTCTGCGACGTCCTTCTGGGTCATGCCCTCGTTGTAATAGAGCCACGCCGCCCGCAGCCTCAGCGAGGACGCCTCGGTATAGGTGGTGTTGGTATCGCGCCGAAGTTTGGCCAAGTAGGTTCCGTACAGTGAATCCACATCAGCTGGAACTATCGGCCGACTTGAAACTTATGTCAAATGATGCAGACAAATGTCTTGACTTCGTCCAAGGGTGATGGCGATAGTCGGGGCAATTCAGGCGTGGGGATGATCCCCGTGCCTGCAGGTCACAGACGTCACCCGAAGGATCCTCCCAATGACCTCCAAACTCGAACAGCTTCGCGCCATGACGACTGTTGTCGCCGACACGGGCGACATCGAAGCCGTCCGCCGCCTCAAGCCCGTCGACTGCACGACCAACCCCTCGATCGTTCTCAAGGCGCTTGGCACCGACGCTTTCGCAGATGCCTTCAAAGAAGCAATCGCCTGGGGCAAGGCCAAGGGTGGCGACCAAGAGGCCGTTATCGGCGCCATCGCAGACCGTCTGGCGATTTCTGTCGGTGCGGCACTTGCTGAATTGGTGCCGGGACGAGTCTCGACCGAAGTGGACGCCGACCTGTCCTTCGACACCAAGGCGTCGATCGCGAAGGCTCATGGGATCATCGCCGGCTACAAGGAACGTGGCATCGAGCGGGACCGCATCCTGATCAAGCTCGCCTCCACATGGGAAGGCATTCGCGCGGCCGAAGTTCTGCAGAGCGAAGGCATCGACTGCAACCTGACGCTTCTGTTCTCCAAGGCCCAGGCGATCGCTTGCGCGGAAGCCAAGGTGTTCCTGATCTCGCCCTTCGTCGGGCGTATTCTCGACTGGTACAAGAAGTCGACCGGTGAGAATTATACGTCGGAGACCGATCCGGGCGTGCTTTCGGTCCGTTCGATCTACAATTACTACAAGGCCAATGGCATTGAGACGATCGTCATGGGCGCTTCCTTCCGCAATGCCGGAGAGATCGAGGCACTGGCCGGCTGCGACCGCCTGACGATTGCGCCGAACCTGCTCGACGAACTGAATGCCGCCGAAGGCAACCTGCCGCGCGTCTTGTCGCCGGAAAAGGCATCCGCCGAGCCGCTGGTTTCTCTTGATGAAAAGACGTTCCGCTGGGCGATGAACCAGGACGCCATGGCGACTGAAAAGCTCGCAGAGGGTATCCGGGGCTTTGCCAAGGACATGGATACGCTGCGCGGTCAGATCGCCAAGGCGCTTGCCGTCTGATCTTTCGGAACCTTTAGTCGATGCGGCGTCTCACCACCCGGTGAGGCGTCGTTTCCATTTGAGCCGGTTACCAGTCCAGCACGACGTCATCCGGTACGAAGTACGTCTCGTAACCGCCGACCGTGACGACGGCGTCGCCGCCCTGTTTGCGGGAGCGGACTTCCGTGCCGTCGGTGCTCTGGAAGCGGCCGGCGCGGTATTGCAGCTGGCGGGTGAAGCCCTGCGGCGTCTGGATGTCGATGAGCGCTGTCGTGCCCTGTCGCTGAAGGCCGAAGCGGCAGCGGAAGAGGCGCGGGTCGGGATCGAAACGGCAGTTGACGTTGCCGACCTGATCATACCGTCCCGGCATCACCGGTGGCTGATAGGGTTCCGGATAGCGGCCATCGTCCGGTGGCGGATAGGTGCCGCCCGGACCCGGATCGACATATTCGTCCGAGACATAGCGGCCATTGACCCATCCGCTGATGCGCGGGCGGTCATAGGTGGAGACGCGGCACCAGTAGCCGCCGTCGCGTTCGCGGCAGCCGAGATTGCGGACCGGCGCGCCTTCTTCCAGCACGCCGATGACACGGAACGTGTTTCCGGGTCCGGACCAGATATTGAGCGTCTGTCCGGGCGTAAGGCCGAGGATATGCCGGATCGCGGCGTCGTCGGTCGAGTTGCCGTAGATATCGGGTGCCGGCACCACATAAGGCTCCTGCGCGTGTGTCATTGGCGCGGCGAGGGCGGTCGTCACTAGCATCAGCGTGGCGAGAAGGCGCATGGAAAACTCCGTTGATCGGACGGAGCATAAACGATCCGCCCGAGGGGCTCACGGATTATCGACCGCAAAGGTAAATGCGATGCTGAGGCGCGCCGGGCAAAACGAAGAAAGGCCCCGGAGGGCCTTTCATGAACTATGCAGATGATCTCAGTGCGCGATCATCACGTGGCGGACCGCGGTGTAGTCTTCCAGGGCGTATACGGACATGTCCTTGCCGTAGCCGGATTGCTTCATGCCGCCGTGGGGCATTTCATTGCAGAGCATGAAGTGGGTGTTGATCCAGGTGCAGCCGTAGCGGAGCTTCGCCGCCGTCTGCATGGCGCGCGAGATGTCCTTGGTCCAGACGGAGGATGCCAGACCGTAGTCGCTGTCGTTGGCCCAGGTGACGGCCTGGTCGACATCGGAGAACCGGGTGACGGAGACGACCGGGCCGAAGACCTCGCGCCGGACGATCTCGTCGTCCTGCGTTGCGCCGGCGATCACGGTCGGGGCGTAGAAGAAGCCCTTGTCCGATCCCAGCTTACCGCCGGCGACGACCTGCATGTGCTTGTGCTCGGCGGCGCGGGTGACGAAGCTTTCGACCCGGTCTCGCTGGCGCTTGGAAATCAGCGGGCCGATCTCGTTTTCAGTATCGTCTGCCTGGTTGTACTTCAACGTCGAGACGGCAGACGCGAGGTCCGCGACGAACCTCTCGTAGACCTTGTCGGCGGCATAGATGCGGCAGGCTGCGGTGCAGTCCTGCCCGGCATTGTAGTAGCCGAAGGTGCGGATCGCCGAGACGACCGCGTCGATGTCGGCATCGTCGTAGATGATCACGGGGGCCTTGCCGCCGAGTTCGAGATGGGTGCGCTTCACCGTCTTCGAGGCGGCGGCCAGAACCTTCTTGCCGGTGGCGATGTCGCCGGTGATCGAGACCATCGAGATCTTCGGGTGGTTGATGATGGCGTTGCCGACGCTTTCGCCGCGGCCCAGCACGACGTTGACGACGCCCTCCGGCAGGATGTCGGCCATCAGTTTCGCCATCTTGAGGGCGGTGAGCGGCGTCTGCTCCGACGGCTTGAAGACGACCGTGTTGCCGGCGGCGATCGCGGGTGCGAGCTTCCAGGCCATCATCATCAGCGGGTAGTTCCAGGGGGCGATCGAACCGATGACGCCCACGGGATCGCGGCGGACCATCGAGGTGAAGCCCGGCAGATATTCGGCAGCGACGGGGGCATGGAGCGTGCGGATCGCGCCGGCGAAGAAGCGGTAGCAATCGACGATCGCGGGGATCTCATCGTTGCGTACGGCGTTGATCGGCTTGCCGCAATTGAGTGCTTCGAGCGCCGCAAAGGCATCGGCATCCTTTTCGATCGCATCGGCGATCTGCAGAAGGTAGGCAGACCGCTGACCCGGTGTCGTCGCGGCCCAGCTGTCGAAGGCCTTTTCCGCGGCATCGGCGGCGGAGTCGATCTGCGACAGCGAGGCCTCCGGCAGATCGAGAATGGTCTCGCCGGTCTTCGGGTTCAGGATTTTCTCTTCCGTTTCGGTGCCGGCGACGAATTGCGAGCCGATCAGCATCTGGGTGTCCATAGTCGTTCTCCCTCGGTTTGCGTCTTGTTCGGCCGGGGGCAGAGGCCACCCCCGGTATTGTCTCACTTGCCGCTCCCCGCGATCTGGTCGGTATCGCGGGTCAGGTAATATGCCCCCAGGATCGGCAGGAACGTGACGATCACGACAACCATCGCCACCACATTGGTGACCGGTCGCTGGCGGGGGCGGATCAGTTCTTCGAGCATCCAGATCGGCAGGGTCGATTGCTGGCCGGCGGTGAAGGTCGTGACGATGACCTCGTCGAAGGAGAGCGCGAAGGCAAGCATGCCGCCAGCGAGAAGCGCCGTTGCGATGTTCGGCAGGATCACGAAGCGGAAGGTCTGGAAGCCGTCGGCGCCGAGATCCATGGAGGCCTCGATCAACGAGCCGGATGTGCGGCGGAAGCGGGCCACCGCGTTGTTGTAGACGACGACGACGCAGAAGGTGGCGTGGCCGAGAATGATCGTCCAGAAAGAGAAAGGAATATCCGCCAGCGAAAAGGCCGAGCGCAGCGCGATGCCGGTGATGATGCCGGGCAGCGCGATCGGCAGGATGACGAGCAGCGATATCACTTCCCTGCCGAAAAATTTCGTTCGGGCGACGGCGGCTGCGGCGAGGGTGCCGAGCACCAGCGCAATCACAGTGGCGATGCTGGCGACCTTCACCGACAACGTCAGCGCTTCCCAGATGTCCGGGCGGTTCCAGGCCACGGCAAACCATTTGGTGGTGAAGCCCGGCGGCGGCCACTGGAAGCTCTTTTCCTCCGTGGTGAAGGCATAGACGAAGATCAGGAGGATCGGCAGATGCAGGAAGGCGAGGCCGGCGCCTGCGGCAATCTTCAGGGACAGGCCCGCGGATTGGGAGCGGTCAGAGCGCATCGAAGGCCCCCATGCGTTTGGCGATGGTGAGATAGATGCCCATGATGACGATCGGCACGACCGAGAAGGCGGCAGCGAGCGGGATATTGCCGGCGGTACCCTGCTGGGCATAGACGGCCTGGCCGATGAAGAGGCGCGAGGTGCCGACGATCTGGGGGATGATGTAATCGCCCATGGTCAGCGAGAAGGTAAAGATCGAGCCGGCGACGATGCCGGGGAGCGCCAAGGGAAAGAGCACGTGGCGGAAGGTCTGGCGGCTATCGGCGCCAAGATCGCCCGAAGCTTCGATCAGGTTGCCGGGCACGCGCTCGAGTGCTGCCTGGATCGGGAGGATCATGAAGGGCAGCCAGACATAGACGAAGACGATGAAGGTGCCGATGTAGCTGATCGAGAGCGAATTGCCGCCGATGACCGGAATGGCGAGAATGCCGTCGAGCAGCCAGGTCAGATGCAGCTTGGCGAAGAGCCAGGTGAGGATGCCTTCCTTGGCGAGGATCAGCTTCCAGGCATAGACCTTGACGAGGTAGCTCGACCAGAGCGGCAGCATGATGCCGAGATAGAAGACGGCTTTCCAACGGCCCTTGGCGTAACGGGCGGCATAGTAGGCGATCGGAAAGGCGATGATGGCAGAGGCGAGCGTGACGGCGGCGGACATCAGCAGCGTGCGCAGGATGATGTCGAAGTTGGCCGGGCGCAGCAGTTCGGCGTAGGTGGCGAGGGTGAATTCGTAGTTGATCAGGCCGGAGAATTCATCGATCGAGAAAAAGCTCTGCAGGAGAAGTGCCACCAGCGAGCCGACATAGATGATGCCGAGCCAGAGCAGGGGCGGCACCAGCATCAGAACCAGCAGCAGGTTGGGGCGCCGCCAGAACAGATCCGAGAGCCGCCCGATCGGACCCTGCCGACCAGGCGTGATGGCGGGTGCGGAGATCGCCGTCATGCGGCCTCCTCCATGTAATGCGGGTCGGCCGGCGACCAGCCGATACGGATGCTCTCTCCGGCTTGCGGTGCCGGCTGGCCGGCGGGCAGAGAGATGGTAAGGGCGGTCGCAGCAGTCTTTACAAAGAGCTTGGTCGAGGCGCCGAGAAAGCTGGTGGAAATCACGGAAGCTTCAATGCCGCCTTCGGGGACGATGCGGATCGCCTCGGGACGCAGGCTCGTCCAGCGGGCTTCGCCACCGAGCGCCTTCATCGCGTCTGGAGCGATCACGTTGGAGGACCCCACGAAATCGGCGACGAAGCGGGTGCGGGGGCGGTTGTAAATCTCGTGCGGGCTGCCCGCCTGGACGATCCTGCCCTCGTTGAAAACGGCGATACGGTCTGCCATGGAGAGCGCCTCTCCTTGGTCATGCGTGACGAAGACGAAGGTGATGCCGAGCGAGCGCTGAAGGCTCTTCAGTTCCTCCTGCATCTGTTCGCGCAGTTTGAGGTCGAGTGCGCCGAGCGGCTCGTCCAGCAGAAGAACCTTGGGCTTGTTGACCAGGGCGCGGGCGAGGGCCACGCGCTGTCGCTGCCCACCGGAAAGCTGGCCGGGCTTGCGGGCACCGTAGCCGGGGAGCTTGACCATCTCCAGCACCTGTTCGGCCTCGCGGTGGCGCTCGTCCCTGGCGACGCCCCTGACCATCAGTCCATAGGCGACGTTGTCGAGGATGTTGAGATGGGGGAAGAGGGCGTAGTCCTGGAAGACCGTATTGACGTTGCGGCGATAGGGCGGCACGCCCTCGGCTGTCTCGCCGAAGATCTCGATATGGCCTGACGTCGGCTGCTCGAACCCTGCGATCAGGCGCAGGCAGGTCGTCTTGCCGGAGCCGGAGGGCCCGAGCATGGCGAAGAATTCGCCGGGCTCTACGGTTAGGTCGACGCTGTCGACGGCTTTCACGCTGCCGAAATGGCGCGAGACCTTCGAGAAGGAGACGGCTGCGGTCATGGGGGCTCCGGTTCCATCTCTCCCCTTGCGGGAGAGAATGCGATTTCAGCATCTTAGCGTCAGCTAAGTGCTAGAAATCGCAAGAGAGGGGGGCGAGGCTTGCCCCTCTCTTGCAAAATCTAACGCTTAGCCTCGCTCTGCTCGGCTAATTCGTTGATTTTGCTTTCTCCCCCGCAAGGGGGGAGATACGGTGGTTACCGTCCGCCGATTACGCCGATGTAATCGGAAACCCAGCGGTGATAAGGGACGCATTCGCCCTGGCTTTCGCACTTCGAGACGGGTGTCTTCCAGAACTTGATCTGTTCGAAGTGTTCGTAACCATTGGTGGCGCAGCCCTCGTCGCCGAGAAGCTCATTGCCCTTGCAGGCGGCCGGAACCGAGGGAACCGTGCCGAACCAGGCGGAAACGTCGCCCTGGACCTTGGGCGAGAGCGAATGCTCCATCCACATGTAAGCGCAGTTCGGATGCTCGCTGTCGGCATGCAGCATGGTCGTGTCGGCCCAGCCGGTGACGCCTTCCTTCGGGAAGACGGAGGCGACGGGCTGATCGGCCTTCAGGAGGTTGACCTGGAAGGGCCAGGAGCCGGAAGCGACGACGCCTTCGTTCTTGAAGTCGTCGATCTGAATGAATGCATCGTGCCAGTAACGGCTGACCAGTGTGCGCTGGACACGGAGCAGGTCGAGGGCAGCCTTGTACTGGTCTTCATTCAGCTCGTAGGGGTCCTTGATGCCGAGTTCCGGCTTGTGGAACATCAGGTAGTTGGCGGCGTCGGCCACATGGATCGGGCCATCATAGGCCTGGACGCGGCCCTTGTTCGACTGGCCATCGGCGAGCGTCATTTCTTCAAAAACGACGTTCCAGCTGTCCGGCGCTTTGTCGCCAAATGCCTTGGTGTTGTACATCAGCACGTTCGGGCCCCAGACGTAGGGCGTGCCGTAGTGGACGCCGTCCTTGGTGTGCCAGGGGGCGTTCTGCAGGCGCTCGTCGATCGTGCTCCAGGAGGGGATTAGGGCCGTGTTGATCGGCTGGACGCGCTTGCCGGCGACTAGACGCAGCGACGCATCGCCCGAGGCGGTGACGAGGTCGAAGCCGCCTTCGTTCATCAGGGCAACCATTTCATCCGAAGTGGCGGCGGTCTTCACCGAGACCATGCAGCCGGTCTTCTTCTCGAATTCTGTGACCCAGTCATAGGCAGGATCGGTTTCGCCACGCTCGATATAGCCCGCCCAGGCGACGATGGAGAGGGCGCCTTCACCGGCGCCAAGTTCCTTCAGCGGCTCTTGGGCGACGGCCGCGGAGGTGAAGCTCAGTACGGTGGCAAGGACAGTGCAAGACTTCAGAAGAGATTTCATCGCGAGGTCTCCCGGTTGTGAGGGCCGCTTTGCGAGCCCCTTATTGTTCCCGGGAGAAAAGTTGCCGCGAATTTACCGCATTCGCAAATTCATTCGTCAGAATGGCGGTATCGGTTTTTCCGATATGTCCGGCAATCAACGAACCCTCCCACTGCGAGTCGCCTCCGCAACTCCGACAAAATCCCGCGCCGCCTGGGGCAGACTCGATCCCTTGCGCCAGACCATGCCGACCTGCACGACGGGCAGCGCGCCCGACACGTCACGGCTTTCAATGCGGTCGCCTTCCAGAGACCACGGGCGGTAGACGAGGTCAGGGAGAAGGGCGACGCCGGCGCCGGTCGCGACCAGGCTGCGGACCGCTTCCACCGAACGGGTGCGGAAAGCAACATGCGGGCGGGCGCCGAGGGCAGATAGCAGCTTGCCAGTGTTTTCCTCGATTTCGTCGACGGTCAGCATGATCAGCGGCTCGCGGGCGATGTCCTGCACTGAAATGATGTCGGCGGAGACGAGTGGATGGCCGATCGGGAGCCAGAGACGATAGGGCGAGGTTTCCAGGATCTCGGCCTGCAGCGCCATCCGGTCGCGCAGGTTGGAGATGACCATGACGGCGACATCGAGCTCACCGCCGATCAGCAGGTGTTCGAGATAAGAGCCGTTGTCCTCTATGGCCGAGACCTCAACGCCCGGGCAGGCGCGACGGTAGCGGGCAAGGAGGTCCGAGAGCACGTAGCCGGCGACCAGCGAGGTGACCCCGATGTTCAATGTGCCGCCCGTACTGTTCTGCGTCTCCGTGAAGACGTTGCGGGCATCCGAGACGTCCGCGAGGATCTTCGTCGCGTGGCGCAGGAACTGGTGACCGTTATAGGTGATGGTCAGGCCGCGGGGGTGGCGCTCGAAGAGCTCGACGCCGAGATCGCCCTCCAGTTCCTTGATCGCCTCGGTGACGGAGGACTGAGAAATGGACAGGTTCTGGGCGGCGCGCGTCACCGATCCCTGTTCGGCGACGGCCACGAAATACTGCAACTGTCGGAAGGTGAAGGCCATGGCTTTTATAGAGCATGAGGAATGAATTCCGGCAACTACAGACAGATGCGCAGCACTCTTATCGATTTAGCAAGGGAGCCTTGCGAATATGCGGCTTGGCAATCGTCAGGCCGCCTTTAGAGTGAGCCTTACTTTCCCGAATCGGACACCCGATGAAATCCACGCCGCTCGGCTATCTGTTTGCCTTCACCGCGTTCACGGTCTTTGCCTTCCAGGATGCCATATCCAAGCATCTGGGCGCGACCTATTCTCCTGTGGTGGTCGCACTGGTCCGTTACTGGGCCTTCGCCGCCTTCGCGTTGTTCCTGGCGCGCCGTTCGCCGGGTGGTATCCGCACGGCCGCTCGCACGAAGAGGCCGGTGTTGCAGATCTTGCGCGGTATTTTGCTGGCGAGCCAGATCCTCATCTCTGTCGCCGCGTTTCATTATGTCGGACTTGCCCAATCGCAGGCGATCTTCGCTTCCGGACCTATCCTCGTCGCCATGCTGTCGGTGCCGCTTCTCGGAGAGAAGGTCGGCTGGCGTCGCTGGACTGCGATCATCGTCGGCCTTTGCGGGGTGCTGCTGATCCTCTCGCCGGACGCGGACGGTTTCAATATCTTGATGCTGCTGCCGCTCGCGGTGGCAACGTGCGGTGCATTCTACGGAATTCTGACGCGACTGGTCAGCAGGGACGATCCGCCGGTGACAAGCTTCTTCTATATGTGCATGGTTGGCTTCGTCGGTATCAACATGCTGGCACCGGCCTTCGTAACGCCGATTGCGGTCGAGGACTGGGTCTGGATGGGCGCGCTCTGCTGCACGGGGATCATCGGACATCTGTCGCTGATCCGCGCCTACGAGAACCTTGACGCCGTCATGGTCCAGCCGATCTCCTACTGGCAACTGGTTCTGGCATCGTCGATCGCCGTCGCACTGTTCGGAGAGAGCCTCAGATTGACCATGGTGCTCGGCGCGTTGATCGTCGTCGGCGCCGGCCTCTTTACGGTATGGCGGGAGCATGTCGTTGCACGGCGGTCGGGTTTAACACGCACCAAGTAAAGCCGCTTAGGATATGCGTTCAGCCTGCCAGCAGATCGGTGATCGCCGCGACGATGCGGCGGTGCTGGGGGGCGTGGCGGGTACGGATCGAGGTCGCGGCGTAGACGGGCTGTTCGATCGGCGCGACATCGACGACAATATGGGCCTCGCCCTCGTCCGCCAGCCGGTAGGCGGTGGACCTCGAAACGAAGGCGCCGCCGCCAAGGCTTGTCAGCAGGCTGAGAATCGCCATGTTCTGACCGGAGGAGACTGCCGCCGTCAGCAGATGTGGCAGGGCGACACGGTGGGCGCGCTCGAAGGCGGGCGAATAGTTCGCGCGAATATAGCGCTCGACCGGCAGATCCTTCAGATGCGGCGAGAGCGTGCTGACCAGCAGATAGGTCATGTCGCCGATGCGCTCGTAATGCAGGTCCGGAAGGTAGTTCGGCGTGTAGAGGATGGCGAGATCGAGGTCGCCGCTCGCAAGGTCGCGGTTCATCTGGCCCGAATAGTCGACCTCCATGTAGAAGGAGGTTGAGGGCATCTCCTGTCGGATCGCGCGCAGCAGACCGCCGGCATGTTCGGCGGCGACGTCCTGCTGGATGCCGAGGCGCATCGCATGTTCATAGGCGCCGGCACTTTCGACAGCGCGGGAGGCCTCGTGCCATTGCCGCTGCAGCGCCATCGCATGGTCGTGAAACCTGAGACCGGCGGCCGTCGGGACCGTGCCTCCCTTGCTTCGCGTGAAGAGTTTCCGGTCGAACTCCGCCTCCAACGCCTTCACCCGGTGGGAGACGGTCGACTGGGTGATCCCCATGCGCTCGGCGGTGCGGTTGAAACTTCGGGTCTCCATCAGATCAATGAAGGTCTCAATCAGATCAATCTGCATTTTTGCGCCACGTATCACGACAATTCCGGCTAATCTAATCGAATTCATCGATCAATAAAGCCCCGTCCTTCTTCTTGAAGCGAGCCCTCGTTTTTTGCCAAGCTCGGCGAAAATCGCGAGGGAAAAAGCATGGCGGAACTGCCGACGACGGCGCGCGTGGTGATCATCGGGGGCGGGGCGGTCGGAGCCTCCTCGCTCTACCATCTGGCCAAGGCCGGCTGGACGGATTGTGTGCTTCTGGAGAAGAACGAGCTCACGGCCGGATCGACCTGGCATGCGGCCGGCAACGTTCCGACCTTCTCGTCGTCCTGGTCGATCATGAACATGCAGCGCTACTCGGCGACGCTTTACCGTGATCTCGGCAAGCTCGTCGACTATCCGATGAACTACCACGTCACCGGTTCTGTCCGGCTTGGCCATTCGAAGGAGCGGCTGCGGGAGTTCAAGCGCGTCGTCGGCATGGGCCGATACCAGGGTATGGACCTCGATATCTTGGCGCCCGACGAAATGCGGTCGAAGTATCCGTTCCTCGAAACACACGACCTCTCCGGGGCGCTCTACGATCCCTATGACGGCGATATCGATCCGGCGCAGCTGACGCAGGCGCTCGTCAAGGGTGCGCGCGACATGGGCGCCAAGGTCATCCGATTCTGCCCGGTGACGGCAGCCCGTCGCGAGAACGACGAGTGGGTGCTGACGACGCCGCAGGGCGAAATCCGCTGCGAATACGTGGTCAACGCCGCCGGCTACTACGCCCGCGAGGTGGGAAAGCTGTTCGGGCGCGACGTGCCCATGATGGTGATGAGCCATCAGTACATGCTGTTCGACACCATTCCCGAGCTGGAGGCGTGGTCCAAGGAGGCCGGGCACAAGCTGCCACTGCTGCGCGACGTCGATAGCTCCTATTATCTCCGGCAGGAAAAGTACGGGATGAATCTCGGGCCGTACGAGAAGAACTGCAAGGCGCATTGGGTGACGAACGACGACCCGATGCCAGAGGATTTTTCCTTCCAGCTTTTCCCTGACGATCTCGAACGGCTCGAATGGTATCTCAACGATGCCGTCGAGCGGGTGCCGATCCTGGGGACGGCAGGCCTGTCGAAGATGATCAACGGGCCAATCCCTTACGCGCCTGATGGTAATCCGCTGATCGGGCCGATGCCGGGCGTGCCGAACGCGTTCGAGGCCTGCGTCTTTACCTTCGGCATCTGCCAGGCTGGCGGCGCCGGCAAGGTGCTGGCCGAATGGGTCACCGAGGGGCAGACGGAATGGGACATGTGGTCGTGCGATCCGCGCCGCTATACCTCGTTCGCCTCGGACCAGGACTATTGCGTCGCCAAGGGCATGGAAATCTACGGCCATGAATATGCGATGCATTTTCCTAAGCACTACTGGCCGGCGGGACGCGACCGGAAACTGTCGCCGATCCACGACCGGATCAAGGCGCTGGGCGCGCAGTTCAAGCCCTACAACGGCTGGGAGCGCGCCATGTGGTACGCCAAGCCTGGCGACGATATTTCCGAGGAGGCGACACAGACCTGGGACCGCAAGGGGCCTTGGAGCCCGCGCATCGAGGCGGAATGCCTCGCCGTGCGGGATGCGGCGGGCATTCTCGACCTGCCGGGCTTCTCGCGTTTCCGGGTGAAGGGGCCGGGCGCGACGGCGTGGCTCTCCTCGATCATCACGGGCAAGGTGCCGAAGCCGGGGCGGATCGGGCTTGCCTATTTCGCCGACGACAAGGGCCGCATCGTCACCGAAATGTCGGTCATGATGCTGGGCGAGGATTTCTTCTTCCTGATCACGGCCGCGACGGCACAGTGGCATGATCTGGAATGGCTGCGAAAGCTAAAGCCGACCGATGCCAGCTTCACCATCGACGATGTGACCGAGGCCTTCTCCTGCCAGATCCTCTCCGGTCCCGCCTCGCGCGCGATCCTTGCCGAAGTGACCGACGCCGATCTGACGAAGCCGTGGTTGACGCACCAGTCGTGCCAGATCGCCGGCAAATGGCTGCAACTGGTGCGAGTCTCGTTTGCAGGCGAACTTGGCTGGGAACTGCATACCAAGATCGAGGACACGGCCGACGTCTTCGATGCCGTCTGGGTGGCTGGCCAGAGACATGGACTTCAGCCGTTCGGCATGGAAGCGCTTGACAGCCTGCGCATCGAGAAGGGCTACCGAGCCTGGAAGGGCGATCTTTCCACTGACTACACCGTGCTGCAGGGCGGGCTGGACCGCTTCATCGACTGGTCGAAAGATGACTTCAAGGGGAAGGCGGCGCTGCTGAAGGAAAAGCAGCTCGGCGTGTCCAAGCGGTTCGTGACGCTCGTGGTCGACGCCGGTGATTGCGATGCGCCGTACATGTCGACGCTGTGGCATGACGGTGCGGTGGTGGGTGAGACGACCTCCGGCAACTGGGGTTATCGCACCGGCAAGTCGATCGCGCTCGGAATGCTGCGGGCTGACCTTGCCGGGCCCGGCACGCAGGTCGAGGTCGAAATCTTCGGCGACCGCTTCAAGGCGACGGTGCAGCCCGACCAGCCGCTCTGGGATCCCTCGAACGAAAGATTGAAGGCATGAGCAAGCCGATCCCTTCCAAGGCGCGGGCGGTCATCATCGGCGGTGGCGTGTCCGGCTGCTCGGTCGCCTACCATCTGGCCAAGCTCGGCTGGACCGACGTGGTGCTGCTGGAGCGCAAACAGCTGACCTGCGGCACGACCTGGCATGCGGCTGGGCTGATCGGCCAGCTGCGCGGCAGCCAGAACATGACGCGGCTCGCGAAATACTCGCGCGACCTCTATGTCCGGCTCGAGGAAGAGACGGGCATCGGCACCGGCATGAAGCAGAACGGCTCGATCACGGTCGCGCTCACCGACGAGCGCAAGGAGGAGATCTACCGCCAGGCTTCGCTGGCGCGCGCCTTCAATGTCGACGTTCGGGAGATTTCTCCGGACGAAGTGAAGTCCATGTATCCGCATCTGAACGTTTCCGACGTCGTCGGCGCGGTGCACCTGCCGCTCGACGGTCAATGCGATCCCGCCAACATCGCCATGGCGCTCGCAAAAGGCGCGCGGCAGTTCGGGGCAACCGTGATCGAGGGCGTGAAGGTCATCGACGTGCTGACCAAGGAGGGTAGGGTTTCCGGCGTCGTCTGCGAGCAGAATGGCGAGCGGTACACGATTGAGGCCGAGAATGTCGTCAACGCCGCCGGCCTCTGGGGTCGCGATCTCGCGGCGAAGTCCGGCGTTACCGTGCCGCTGCATGCCTGCGAGCACTTTTACATCGTCACCGAGCCCGTTGCGGGGCTGAAGCAATTGCCGGTGCTGCGCGTGCCGGACGAGCAGACCTATTACAAGGAAGACGCCGGCAAGATGCTCGTGGGGGCCTTCGAACTCAAGGCCAAGCCGTGGCCGCCGGCCGGGGAAAAGGTCCGCGAGGATTTCTGCTTCGACCAGTTGCCGGAGGACTTCGACCACTTCCAGCCGATCCTCGAAATGGCGGTCAACCGTTTGCCGATGCTGGAAACGGCGGGCATCCATACCTTTTTCAACGGGCCCGAGAGTTTTACTCCTGATGACCGCTACTATCTCGGCGAAGCGCCAGAGCTGAAGGGCTATTGGGTGGCGGCCGGTTACAACTCGATCGGTATCGTTTCCTCCGGCGGTGCCGGGATGGCGCTGGCGCAATGGATGAACGATGGCGAGCCGCCCTTCGACCTCTGGGAGGTCGATATCCGCCGCGCCCAGCCGTTCCAGAAGAACCGCGCCTATCTCAAGGAACGCGTCACCGAGACGCTCGGCCTGCTCTATGCCGATCATTTTCCCTATCGCCAGATGGCGACGGCACGCGGTGTCCGGCGTTCGCCGATCCACGAACACCTGAAGGCACGCGGCGCTGTATTCGGCGAGGTCGCCGGCTGGGAGCGGGCCAACTGGTTCGCGAAACCGGGCCAGGAGCGCGAATACCGCTACAGCTGGAAACGGCAGAACTGGTTCGAGAACCAGCGCGACGAACACATGGCGGTGAGAACCGGCGTCGGCCTGTTCGACATGACCTCATTCGGCAAGATCCGCGTCGAGGGGCGTGACGCGCTTGCCTTCCTGCAACGGCTCTGCGCCAACCAGATGGACGTGTCGGCGGGCCGGATTGTCTACACCCAGATGCTGAATAGCAAGGGATGTATCGAAAGCGATCTAACCGTCACGCGGCTTTCCGAAACCGCGTTTTTCCTCGTCGTTCCGGGCGCGACCCTGCAGCGCGACCTCGCCTGGCTGCGGAAGAATTTGCGGCCCGACGAGTTCGTGGTCGTGACCGACGTGACGGCGGCGGAAAGCGTGCTATGCGTCATGGGGCCAAGGTCGCGCGAACTGCTGTCGAAAGTGAGCCCAGCAGATATCTGCAATGACGGACATCCTTTCGGCACGGCGCGCGAGATCGAGGTCGGCATGGGCATCGCCCGCGCTCATCGCGTTACTTATGTGGGCGAACTCGGCTGGGAGCTCTATGTCTCCACTGACCAGACCGCGCATGTGTTCGAGGCGCTCGATGAGGCCGGTGCCGATGTGGGGCTGAAGCTCTGCGGCATCCATACGCTGGACTCGTGCCGCATCGAGAAGGCGTTCCGGCATTTCGGCCACGACATCACCGACGAGGATCACGTGCTGGAGGCGGGGCTCGGGTTCGCGGTCCGGACTGCCAAGGGCGATTTCATAGGACGCGATGCTGTTCTCAGGAAGCAGGACGCGGGCCTGAAGCGCCGCATGGTGCAGCTCCGGCTCACCGATCCGGAACCACTTGTCTTCCACAACGAGGCGCTGGTGCGCGACGGCAAGATCGTCGGCACGGTGACATCAGGCAATTACGGTCATTTCCTCGGCGGCGCGATCGGCATGGGCTATGTGCCCTGCGAGGGCGAGAGCGAAGCGGATGTGCTGGCCTCGACCTACCAGATCGAGGTGGCCGGCGAACGGTTCAAGGCCGAGGCTTCGCTGAAGCCGATGTACGACCCCAAGGCGGAACGGGTGCGGATGTGACGGCGAGAGGCGCCGTTGCACACTCCGCCAACATTTGGAGAAACCCATGAGCGGTCTACTGGAAACCAACGAAATCCCCGGGGAAGCCTGCGCGGTCGCGCCATCGCGGCGCTCGGGCGGTCGCGCCGCGCGGGTGGCGATGCGAGCGGCGCCGCTCGCCGAAAATGTCCGGCCGATCCGGCCCGGACTACCGGGTGGCCAGTACAAGCCGCTGACCGAGGCCGGGGTGAAGCGCATCCACGAGGCCGCGCTGACGGCGCTCGAGGTAATAGGGCTTAGCCAGGCGCCGCCGTCGGGCGTCGAGATCATGACGAAGGCCGGCGCCATCCTTGGCGATGACGGACGGTTGCGGTTTCCGCGTGCGCTGGTCGAGGACATGCTGGCGAAGGCGGCGCGGGACATCACGCTCTTTGGCCGCGATCCGAAGTTCGATATGCTGCTGTCGGGCACCAACACCTATTACGGCACGGCCGGCGCGGCCGTGAACGTCGTTGACGTCGAGAAGCGGGAATACCGAGAATCGACGTCGAAGGACCTGCTCGACGCCGCTCGACTGGTTCAGCACCTCGACAACATCCATTTCTTCCAGCGGGCCATGGTCTGCCGGGATGTGCCCGACAATTTCGACATGGACATGAACACGCTCTACGCCTGCTGTGCCGGGACGTCGAAGCATGTCGGCACCAGCTTCTCCGATCCGGCCCATGTCGCCGGCGGGTTCGACATGCTGCACATGATCGCCGGCGGCGAGGACAAGTGGCGGGCGCGGCCCTTCGTGTCGAACTCGAACTGCTTCGTCGTGCCGCCGATGAAATTCGCGACGGAAAGTTGCCTGACCATGGAGCACTGTATCCGCGAAGGCATGCCAATTCTGTTGCTGTCGGCCGGTCAGGCCGGTGCCACCGCGCCGGCGCCGCTTGCGACAGCGATCGTGCAGGCGGTGGCGGAATGCCTGGCGGGGGTCGTCTATGTCAACGCCATGGCTCCGGGCTTCCCGGCGATCTTCGGGACTTGGCCGTTCGTTTCTGACCTGCGGACGGGCGCGATGTCCGGTGGCTCCGGGGAGCAGGGCCTGCTGACGGCAGGCTGCGCGCAGATGCATCAGTTCTACGGTCTCCCCGGCGGAGCGGCCGGGGGCATGTCGGACTCGAAGCTGCCCGACATGCAGGCCGGCTGGGAGCAGGGCATCCTCAACGTCATGGCGGGACTTTCGGGTCTCAACATGATCTACGAGTCGGTCGGCATGCATGCCTCGCTCCTGGGCTTCTGCCTGGAGTCGCTGGTGCTCGGCGACGACCTGCTCGGGCAGGTGCAGCGCTGCATACGTGGCATCGACGTGACCGAGGATTCGGTGTCGATCGAAACCATGAAGTCGGTGTGCCTGGAAGGACCGGGCCACTATCTCGGCGACCCGCAGACCTTGAGCCTGATGCAGACGGAATATGTCTATCCGGCCGTTGCCGATCGTTCGAGCCCCAAGGAGTGGGTGGAAAACGGACGACCGGACCTGATCGAGAAGGCGATCGCGCGCAAGCGGCGAATTCTCGAGAATGCACCGAGATCGACCTTCGATCCCGCTGTCGATCAGGCCATCCGGGACAAGTTCCGGATCTACTGCTGAGACGCGGCCTTATGATCTGACATCGCCTTCGTGCGGATAACCGTCCGGATGAAGGCGATGATGAACATGCCGGTCATCAGAAGTACGATCGTCGGTGCCGGGGCGCTGTCGATCAGAAAACTGAGATAGATGCCGAAGAAGGTGGCTGACGTCGCGACCAGCACGGCGGTGATCAGCATTGTCTGGAAACGGCGCGCGATCAGGAAGGCGATCGCGCCGGGGGCGACGAGCATGGCGACCGAGAGGATGATGCCGACCGCCTTCAGAGCGCCCACGACCGTCAGCGACAGAATAGCCAGCAATCCATAATGCAGCAGCCGCACTGGCAACCCTATGGCGCGGGCGTGCTGGCTGTCGAAGGCGTGCGCCAGAAGGTCCTTGCGCAGAACGAGCAGGAACAGGGTAGCGGCGAGCGTGATCAGTCCCGTCTCCACCAGGTCGGAGGGCAGGATGCCGAGCATGTCGCCGAACAGGATGTGGTCTAGGTGCACATCGCTCTCGACCTTGACGAACATCACGAGACCGAGAGCGAACATACCGGAAAAGACGATGCCGAGCACGGTGTCTTCCTTGATGCGGCTGTTTTCCTTGATGTAGCCCGTCATCAGCGCGCAGGTGAGACCGGCGACGAAGGCGCCGATCGCGAGCGGCATGCCGATGACATAGGCGATGACGACACCCGGCAGGACCGCGTGGGAGACCGCATCGCCCATCAGCGACCATCCCTTCAGGACCAGATAGCAGGAGAGCAGCGCCATTGGCACCGCAATCATCAGCGTCACCGCGAAGGCCGACAGCATGAAGGGAAGCTGGAACGGGAGAAGCAGGAGTTCAAGTGTCTCGTTCATGCCGCCTGCTCCGTCTGTCTACCGCGCCGGCGGGCAGCAAGGCGGCCGTGTTTCGGGGCGAAGAAGAAGGCGGCGAGGAAGATCAAAGTCTGCAGCACGACTATGATGCCGCCGGTCGCGCCGTCCAGGAAGTAGCTGGCATAGGCGCCGAGGAAGCTGGTGACGGCGCCGATGGAGAGCGCCAGCAGGATAAGTCGCCCGAAACGGTCGGTTAGCAGGTAGGCGGTGGCGCCGGGCGTCACCACCATGGCGACCACGAGAAAGGCGCCGACGGTCTGCAGCGCGGCAACGGTGGAGGCGGCGAGCAGGGTGAAGAAGATGACCTTCAGCACCTCGGGTTTCAGGCCGATGGAACGGGCATGGTTCTCGTCGAAGAAGGTGACCATGAAGTCCTTCCACTTGAGCCCCAGAACCAGAAGGCTCACGCCGCCGATGATGGCGAGTTGCAGTGTGTCGGACGGCGAGATGGCGAGGATATTGCCGAGCACGATGGTCTGGATGTTCACCGAGACGGGCGACAGCGAGACCATGAACAGGCCGAGGCCGAAGAAGGAGGTGAAGATCAGGCCGATGATGGCGTCTTCCTTCAGCCGCGTACGCTGATTGAGGAACAGCATGGCTGCGGCGGCGAGGCCGCCGGAGAAAAAGGCACCCAACGCGAAGGGAAGACCCAGCATGTAGGCGCCGGCAACGCCGGGAACGATAGCGTGGGAGAGCGCATCACCGATCAGCGACCAGCCCTTGAGCATGAGGTAGGCGGAGAGGAAGCCGCAGACAGCGCCGACCAGCGTGCTGACCCAGATGGCGTTCAGCATGTAGTCGTAGCCGAAGGGTTCAAGCAGAAGGCTTGTCATCGGATTTTTCCGCCTCCGGCCGTGCATAGACGACGAAGGGGCGTTCGTCGTCGGTGAAGACCTTGACCTCGCGACGGTCGTCCTCGTCGTCATGCAGGTCGCTGCCGCCGAGCACGAAATGGCGCAGCGCGCCGCCGAAGGCGGCTTTCAGGTTTTCCTCGGTGAACGTTTCCGCCGTAGGGCCGGCGGCGAGCACGGTGCCCTTCACGAAGATTGTCCGATCACAGAAATCCGGCACGCTGCCGAGATTGTGGGTGGAGACCAGCATGACCCGGCCCTCGTCGCGAAGGTCCTTCATCAGCGCGACGATCTGCTCCTCGGTCGTTACGTCCACTCCGGTGAAGGGTTCGTCGAGGAGGATAACCTGACCTTCCTGGGCAAGAGCGCGTGCAAGGAAGACTCGCTTGCGCTGGCCGCCGGAGAGTTCGCCAATCTGTCGCTTGCGGTAGTCTGACATGCCGACGCGGGATAGCGCCCGATCGACCATCTCGCGGTCGTGCTTTCCGGGGATACGGAGAAAGTTCATGTGGCCATAGCGGCCCATCATCACCACGTCCTCGACGAGCACCGGAAAATTCCAATCGACTTCCTCGGCCTGCGGGACATAGGCGACCAGATTTTTCGCCAGCGCCTCCTTCACGGTCATTCCGAGGATCGAGATCGAGCCGTGGGATACGGGGACGAAGCCCATGATTGCCTTGAACAGGGTCGACTTGCCGGCCCCGTTAACGCCGACAAGCGCGGTGATTGTGCCTGTTGGTATAGAGAAGGACGCATGGCGAAGCGCCGTCAGGCCGTTGCGATACGTCACGCTGACATCGCTAGCGGAAAGACCGTCCGGTGGCTGTTTAGAAGTTCCGTGCATGATCAGCCTTTCAGGCCGCTTACGATGGTCGAGACGGTAACCTTGAGAAGATCGACGTAGGTCGGGACAGGGCCGTCGGCCTCGCTGAGAGAATCCACATAGAGCACGCCGCCGTAGCGAACGCCAGTCTCGGCGGCGACCTGCTTGGCCGGTTCGGCCGATACCGTGCTTTCGCTGAAGACGGCCTTGACATCGTGTTCGCGGACGGCGTCGATCACCGCGCGAACCTGCTGCGGCGTGCCCTGGGCGTCGGCATTGATGGGCCAGAGATAAAGTTCCTTCAGCCCAAGGTCACGCGCGAGATAGGAGAACGCGCCCTCGCTGGTCACGAGCCAGCGATCGTCTTCGGGCAGTTCGGCCAGCGCGGCCTTCATCGGCGCGATCTCGGCCTTGATCCGTTCGGCATACGCTGTCGCATTGGCGTCATAGGTCGCCGCATTGTCCGGATCGATTGCCACCAAAGCCTTTCGGATATTCTCCACGTAGATCAGCGCATTGTCCGGGGACATCCAGGCATGCGGGTTCGGCTTGCCGTCGTAGGCGCCGCTCGAGATGCTCATTGGTTCGATGCCGTCGCTCACCACGACGTTCGGAATGTCGCCGAGGTTGGAGAGGAATTTCTGGAACCAGCTTTCGAGGTTCAGGCCGTTCCAGAGCACCAGGTCAGCGTCGCGGGCCTTCAGGATATCGCGCGGGGTCGGCTGGTAGTTGTGGATCTCGGCGCCGGGCTTGGTGATGCTTTCCACCTCGGCGGCATCGCCCGCGACGTTGCGCGCCATATCGGCGATGACGGTGAAGGTCGTGACGACCTTGGGTTTATCCGCTGCTTGGGCGGAGAGGGGCATCGTCACGGCGGCCAGGACAATCAGGCCGGCAATTCGTCTCCACATCGTCCATCTCCACAATTGCGAATTATTCGCAATCAAATCTAGTCAGGCTTTCGCGTTTGTCAACGAATTTGCGAATGCTTCTCAATTTCACCCTTCATGCCGAAAAAGGGTGTGAACCGGCGGCATTCAACCGAGCAAGTTAAGTGTTCCTCAAGGACAGTCTGCCAAAAATTGGCGGAGTATTGCGTAAGATGTGGAGTAGTGCGTGTCGGAGTATCTGGCGTGAAAGGTCTGTCGGGCAAATTCCGCTTGTCCCGTAAACTGCTTGTCATCTTCGGCGGCGTTGCGGTCTTGTGCGGAGGTACCGGCGCGGCTGCGGTCTATATCGGAGCTGACCAGTTGCTGGGGCGATCCTATGCCGAGTTGAACGGCCTGGAGTGCACCGAGGTCAAGACCGTGACGATCCAGAAGAAAGATCGTTTCTGGGTCCGCAAATTCATCACAACCGAGCCAACCGACGGGCCGACAAGGGTCAAAACTGCGCTCAGGGTCGCTGCGGCCGTCTACGATGCCAAGAAGCCGGACCTGGTCCAGGTCGTCGTGCTCGACAAGAATGGTCCGACCGACCGCGCCGACATGCGCGGCCGCGCTGTGGGGGCCGATATCCTTTATATTCCTGATCCCGCCAAGGTTCCGGAAGAGACGGCCGGCGTTTCGTTTTCGGCCCGCTATATCGACAAACCCGCCAACGAGAGCGGCCAGTTCTACGGAGAACGCATCATCCTGCCGCTCGGCGATGTCGAGGCGCTGTTCGCGCGCCTTGACGACAAGACGGATTGCATCACGCCGGTGATCGAAGGGGCAGACGGCCATGGGGCGCCGGCAGCGCATGGTGAAACTGATGCCCACGGGGCGCCAGCCGCACACGGCGAAGCCTCGGGCCACGAGGATCCCGGACACGGTGCCGATGCCGGACATGGAGAGGCTGCAGGGCACGGCGAGGCCGACGGCCACGGCGAAACGAAGGGCCACGGCGAGGAAACACCGGTCGCGGATGGCCATGGAGCGGACCCGGCGCATGGCGAAGAGGCCCAATCCGGCGGATGGTTCGCATCGATTAAGGGCATGGTGTTCGGCAGCGATGATGCCGCTCCGGCCGAGGAGGCGCACGGCGACACCGCTGAGGCGCCGGCGGAAGACGAGCATGGCGCGCATGTCGAGAAGGCCAAAGCCGAGCACGGCGCCGATATACCGGCCGTCGCCCATGAGACCGAACACGCGACGAGCGAGGCGGCGGCAGAGGGGCATGTGACCTCGGAAGAGATGCATGCCGCGCCGACCGGGGAAGGACATGCCGCTGCGGCAGAACATTCGAGTCCCGCAGGTCACACTGTTGAAGTGAGCGAACAAGCCTCTACTGATCACGCGGACGCACTGCCCCCCGAAGAGACAAAACCCGCGGCGGATGCGGCCAAGTCCGAGGAGGACGGCAAGGGCTGGCTAGGCTCGCTTCAGGATCTCGTGTGGGGCGACGGAGAAGCCGATGCCGCGGCAGCCAAGGAGGCGGAAGCCAGCACGCCCGATATCGCCGAGCATGCCAAGGATGCGGCCGATGCCGATGCGGCCGGTGCGGCATGGCTCGCGAAGCTGAAGTCCAAGCCGGCAGGTTCGGCTGACAGCGCGGCGGACGGCTCGCATGCTTCGGATGTTCCGGCCGAAGACTCCCACGCTCTGCCTCCGACGACGGACGAGAAAACCAAGGCTGACGAGCACGCCAGCGCAGGTCACTGAGCCGGCTCCAGATTTTTACGCCAATCCATAAACAAACGGCGGCCCGAAAGGCCGCCGTCATCGTGACAGTCTGCAATCTTTCCCGCCTCAATCGCGGTTGCGGCGGGCCGGGAAGAGGATGACGTCGCGGATCGACGGGGCGTTGGTCAAGAGCATGATCAGGCGGTCGACGCCAATGCCGAGACCGCCTGCGGGCGGCATGCCCTGGTCGATCGCATCGAGGAACTCGTCGTCCAGCTGCTTGTCCTTTTCGCCGCGCGAATGGGCCTGTTCGAGCTGCTCGACCATGCGCTTGCGCTGCTCTTCCGGGTCGTTCAGTTCAGAGAAGGCGTTGCCGACTTCCCAGGCATTGCAATAGGTTTCGAAGCGCTCGACGAGGCGCGGCTCGCCCGGCACTTCCTTGGCAAAGGGCGAGATGTCCTTCGGGAAATGCGTGACGTGGCTCGGCTGGATCAGCGTGCCTTCGACCTTTTCTTCGAAGATGAAGGCGAGGCATTCGCCCCAGGTCCAGTCCTTCTCGACTTCGAAGCCGGCAGCCTTGGCGGCGGCGCGGGCTTCCTCGTCGGTCTTGATCGCAAGGAAGTCGATGCCGGTCGCTTCCCTGACGGCGTCCGGCATCGGCACGCGCTTGAAGGGACCCTTGAAAGAGAGCGTCTTGTCGCCATAGGCAACGTCCGTCGTGCCGTGGATGCTGATGGCAAGCGTCTCGAACATGCGCTCGACGAGGCCCATGATGTCCTCGTAGTCGGCATAGGCCCAGTAGCATTCCATCATGGTGAATTCGGGATTGTGACGGGTCGACACGCCTTCGTTGCGGAAGTTGCGGTTGACCTCGAACACCTTGTCGGAAAGGCCCGACACCAGCGTGCGCTTCAAGAACAGTTCCGGCGCGATGCGCAGGTACATGTCCATCTTCAGCGTGTTGTGGTGCGTCTTGAACGGCTCAGCCGTGGCGCCACCGTAGACGGTCTGCAGCATCGGCGTCTCGACCTCGAGAAAGCCTTCGCTTTCCATGAAGCGGCGGATGCCGGAGACGATCTTCGAGCGCTGCTGGAAGCGGAGCTTGGATTCCTCGTTGCTTAGGATATCAAGGTGACGCTTGCGATAGCGCAGCTCGATGTCGGCAAGACCATGATACTTCTCCGGCATCGGGAGAAGCGTCTTGGTCAGCATGGTGATTTCATGCGCGTTGATGGTCAGCTCGCCACGCTTGGTGCGGCGGACCTGACCCTTGACGCCGATGATGTCACCGAGGTCGATCATCGGCAGAAGCGCGCGCGCTTCCTCCGGGGTGGTGTCCTTGTGGGAGAAGATCTGGATCTTGCCCGAGGCGTCATGGATGTCCATGAACATGCCTGAGTTACGCGATGAATAGACGCGGCCGGCGACCGTGACGATGTCTTCCGATTCCTGATCCGGCTCGAGACCGGCGTATTTCTCGGCGAATTCCGCATTGGTCAGCGTACGGTGAAAATGCGCCGGATAGACGTCACCAACGGTCTTGCGCAGCTGGTCGAGCTTCTGGCGGCGGACTTCCGTCGGGTCGGAGGAGAGGGCGGTTTCGGTCTTCTGTTCGGTCATCGTGTGTTGCCTTTGAGGGCTCAATTCGTTTCGGTTCGCCGGCTGGCGGCGCATTTGGCTCCTCCCAGGCGGGGGAGGGCCTTGCTCAGTTCTGGGCGCCTGCCATCGACGTCAGCACCTGGATCGCCACCTTCAACCGCTGTCGCACGACCGAGCGGCCGAGCAGCGCCATACTGTCGAACAGCGGCAGCGAGCGCTGGCTGCCTGATACCGCGACGAAGAGCGGCGGGGTGACGACGCGGAGCTTCTTGCCCATGCGGTCGGAGATCGCGCGCAGCTCTTCCTCAATGGTCGTGACATTCCATTCGAGGATTTTTTCAAGATCCGCCTGGACCGTCGTGACGATTTCGAGCGTTTCGGCCGGGCTGGTCTTTAACCCGCCGAAGGAGGCGGGGGTGAGGCCCACGTCGTTGGCGAGCAGGAAGCCTGCGAGCGGCGGTAGTTCGCCGAGCTTGGTGACGCGGCTCTGGGCAAGCTTCAGGCCTTCGACCAGACGGTCGTTTTCCTGGGCCCATTCCAGCGTGCGGGCGACGAAGTCTTCCGGTGTCAGCTTCTCGCGCAGCCAGCGGCCGTTTAGCCAATCGAGCTTCTGGATGTCGAAGATCGCGCCGGCCTTGTTAAGATGGTCGGGGTCGAACTTCTCGATCAGCTCTTCCATCGACAGCAGTTCCTCGCCTTCGGCAATCTGGATGAAGAACAGGCCGAGGAAGTTCATCAGCGCTTCCGGCAGGTAGCCGAGGGCCGAGTAGTAGGAGATCGAGGTCGGGTTCTTGCGCTTCGATAGCTTCGACTTGTCGTGATTGCGCATCAGCGACAGGTGCATGAACTTTGGCGGCTCGAGGCCGAGATGGCGATAGATCAGGATGTGCTTCGGCACCGAAGCCAGCCACTCCTCGCCGCGCGCGACGTGGGTGATCTTCATCAGGTGGTCGTCGACGACGTTCGCCATGTGGTAGGTCGGCATGCCGTCGGCCTTCAAAAGGACCTGCATGTCGACGCTTTCCCACGGGATCGAGACGTCGCCATAGACGCCGTCGTGGAAATCGCAGGAGCCTTCGGTCGGCACCTTGAGGCGTACGACATGCGGCTCGCCGGCTTCGACGCGGGCGGTCACTTCCTCGGCCTTCAGATGCAGGCAGAGCCCGTCATAACCCGGCGGCTTGCCGGCGGCGCGCTGCGCCTCGCGCATGCTCTCCAGCCGCTCGGGTGTGCAGAAACAGCGGAAGGCGCCGCCGTCGCGCACCATCTGCTCTACGAAGGGGCGGTAGATATCCTTGCGCTCGGACTGGCGATAGGGGCCATAGGGGCCGCCGACATCCGGGCCTTCCGACCAGGTCAGCCCGGTCCATTTCAGAGCGTCCAGCACTTTTTGCTCGAACTCGGCCGTCGAGCGGGTCGCGTCGGTGTCCTCGATGCGCAGGATGAACTCGCCGCCGAATTTCCTGGCGAAGAGATAGTTGAACAGCGCGATGTAGGCGGTCCCGACATGGGGTTCGCCGGTCGGGGAGGGTGCGATGCGGACGCGGACGCCTGATGTGCTCATAGGAAAATGCCCGTACTGATTAACGTGGCCGTGATCGCAGGCTTGTCGCGAGGATCAGCGAGATGTGACTGAAAGCGGGAAAAACATACGTCGGCTATCGCCGATGGCGGGTTTTCCCATCCGGTTGGCCTTAGGCCATATTCATGGGAACACGTCAAGGGAAAGTGCCGGATTGTCAGGGCAAGTGCCGCTGACCCCGGCATTGCGCAAGACGCGGAACCAAAGCTGACCGTGCTCGTTTTCCAAACGGAATGTCGGTCGTGTCAACCGGACGCGACGGAGATGGAGAACATGGCGGTTTTTCCGGTTTCTCGCCATGGCCAACGAAGTGGCAGTCGAGCTCCCCACCCGTCCGACCGACGTTTCATCCCATTTAGTTCAACGGCCAGACGATCAGCAGTGCCGGCACCGCGACCAGGACAATAAGGACGGATAGCGGGAAGCCGAGCCGGGCGTAATCGGAAAACCTGTATCCACCCGGTCCCATCACCAGCGTATTGCACTGGTGCCCGATGGGCGTGAGGAAATCGCAGCCTGCACCAATGGCGACAGCCATCAGAAATGCTTCAGGATTGTATCCGAGTCCGCTCGCGAAGCTCGCCGCGATCGGCGCCATGACGAGAACAGTGGCGGCGTTGTTGAGGAAAGGCGTCACGGCCATCGCCGTTATGAGGATGAGGCCGACGGCGCCCCATGCCGGCAGGTCGCCTGCGATCATGTTGAGCCAACCGGCAATCAGGTCGCTGCCGCCGGTTGTCCGGAGCGTGTCGGCGACGGGTATCAGTGCGGCCAGCATGACAAGGATTGGGCCATCCACGGCCCGGTAGACTTCACTGACGGGGACCACACCAAAGGCGACCATGGCGAGGGCGGCGGCGAAGAATGCGATGGCCACTGGCGCGAGGCCAACTGCTGTCGCTCCCATAGCGATTGCAAGGATAACCAGTGGAATGAGAATGTTCCGGTCCGTTCCGAGAAGGATTTCGCGCTCGGCCAGCGGCAGGCAGCCGAGTTCGGTCAGAATCGAGGGCATCTGCTGACGCAAGCCCTGCAAGAGAACGACATCGCCCGATCTCAGCGTCAGTTCGCCCAGCCGCTCGTTGATGCGCTTGCCCTGGCGACTGACCGCGAGGAGGTTGACGCCGAAGGTGTGGACGAGGGAAAGCTCTTTCGCGGTCTGCCCGATCAGGGGGGAGCCCCGGCCTATCACGGCTTCCACCGAGGAGATGTCGCCCCTTTTCTTCCGCCCCACCGTCGTATCACCGCTGAAGGCCAGATTGCCTTGCGACACGATCCTGTCCAACGCTTCCGAAGGTCCATTGAGCAGAATGACGTCGTCCTCGCGCAGGAGGATGTCTGCAAATGGCGAGAGCCGCGTATCGCCGCGAAGAACGGCAGTTGCCGTCACATCTCCACCGCCCAATTGGAGCAGGTCGTGAAGGGTCTTGTCCGCGGACGACGACTGCCTTGTCACCACGACTTCCGTTGCGAATGCCGATGCCTCCAGCGCCTCCTGCAATGAAGGGTTCTGGTTTTCGCGGCGCGGCACGAGCCAATAGAAGAAGATCAGGAACACGATGCCAGCCACCGCCAGTGTCGCGCCGACGGGTGTGAAGTCGAACATCGTGAACGGTTGTCCCGTTATTTCCTGGCGGAGTTTCGAAACGGCGATGTTCGGCGAGGTGCCGATCTGCGTCATCAGCCCACCGAGAAGCGCGCCGAACGACATGGGCATCAGGAATACGGAGGCTGTCACCCCCGAGCGGCGAGCGAACTGGAAGGCGACCGGCATCATGATCGCCAGGGCGCCGATATTCTTGATGAATGCCGACAAGACGGTCACACTTACGAGAAGAAGAAGCATCTGGCCACGCAAAGACGACAGAGCCGGGAAAAACCGCTTGATCGCCAGATCGACCACGCCCGATCTCGCAACCCCCGCGCTGACGATCAATGCGCTTCCGACGATGATCACCAGATCGTCCGAGAAGCCGGAGAAAGCCTTGTTAACCGGCACGAGGCCAAGCGTGACCGCGGCAACCAGTGCCACACAGGCGACCACGTCGTAGCGAAACTTTTCCCAGAGGAATGCCGCCATCATCAGGGACAGCAGGATGAAGGCCAGACTCTGCTCGTAGGTCATCGTGCTCCCGAAAACTGGGTTGTGGACCGGATATGCAAATCGCTCTCCACCGATTTCATAGTGACTGCGGGCAAACAGGCAACCCAATAAAAGAAGGCCTTCGCTGGGGAAGGCCTTCCATTGTCCGGATCAGTGGCTCGCAACGCCCGTGCTCGCGTCTTTCTTTCGCTTTCGTCTGGCAAACATATTCAGCACCTCCACGAGGGCGGAGAACGCCATGGCGGCATAGATGTAGCCCTTTGGAACGTGGAACCCCATGCCTTCGGCGATCAGGGTCGTCCCGATCATCAGCAGGAAGGCAAGCGCCAGCATGACGATCGTCGGATTCTTCTCGATGAAGTTCGCGAGCGGTGTGGCGGCGACCAACATTACGGTCACGGCCACTATGACGGCGACGATCATGATCGGCAGGTGCGGTGTCATGCCGACGGCGGTGATGATGCTGTCGATCGAGAACACAAGGTCGAGCAACAGGATCTGGCCGATGGCGGACGCGAAGTTGTTGATCGCAGCGCCGCCGCCGACCATGTCTTCCTTGTGGTCGACGGGATCGACATTGTGGTGGATTTCCTTCGTCGCCTTCCACACGAGGAACAGGCCGCCCGCGATCAGGATCATGTCCTTCCAGGAGAAGCCATGGTCGAAGAGCGTGAAGACCGGTGTTGTCAGCTGCACGATCCAGGCCACGGTGCCGAGCAGACCGAGCCGCATGACGAGGGCGAGGCCGATGCCGATGCGGCGAGCGCGTTCACGCTGGTCTTCCGGCAGCTTGTTCGTGAGGATCGAAATGAAAATGAGATTGTCGATGCCGAGAACGACTTCCATGACAATGAGCGTCACGAGAGCAATCCAGGCCTCGGGGCTCTCAAGGAGGAGGATTATGTCCTGCATATAGGGCGATCCACGGTTTGCGATGGCAAGGCGATATCACGGAACATGCCAGGCGCAAAGATGATCGACGCCCTCGCTCAGGAGCCCGCTCGATAGGTCTTCAAGAACATCGAGACGGCGCTCATTACGACCCTGTCGACTTCCTCTGCAGCAGGCGGCCCCTTGATGTCGTCAAAAAGCCGCAGCTTGAAAAAGGTTCCGGTCGACAGGTCGATGAACTGGCGGGCTGCAAGCTCGATGTCAGGGATAATCAGGGCGCCGATCGCCACCTGGCGTGCCAGGAATTGTTCCAGGACCGCCTTGGCGTTGTTGGGCGTGGTGGCAAAAAACCGGCGACACAGGCCGGGCATGCGATCGACCACTCCGAGAACGGTGCGCATAGCCGGCACCATGTCGCTCCCGGTCACCTGCTGCACAAAGGCGCGGGCGAACCGTTCGAGACCGTCGGCGGCGTCGTTCGTGCCTGCCATGACATCGCGAAGCGATTCCGCGAAGCGCGTCTTTTCCCGGTCGACCAAGGCGGCAAACAGCTCTTCCTTGCTGGAGAAATAGACATAGATCGTGCCCTTTGAGACGCCGGCTTCGCGCGTCACATCGTTCATGCTCGCGGCATCGAAACCGAGTTTCATGAATACGCGGCGCGCGCCGTCGATGATCTGTTCACGCTTCGCAGGATCGGCGCCGGCCGCAAACCGCGTGGCTGGTGTGCCGAGACCATTGTCGGCGCTTTGCTGAGCTATGTCGTTTGTCTTCACCATCGATCTGGCCGTTAGCCTCAAAATGTTAACTTTATCGAACCGCGCGGTTCGATTGCCCTTGATATGGGGGATAAAACGCTCTATGTCAAATCGAACCGAACGGTTCAGTTCGATTATCTTCAGTTCACCAAGACGGTCCAATTCCATGTCAGGCTCACAGAGAACAGGTGCAGTTCGTTCGCTTTCCAATGATGAGGAAGCGGAGGTCATCGACGTCCGGAGCGAGGCGCCTGCTCCGGCGGCTGCCGCTTCCGTGGACACGGCCCCTCCGAAAAAGCGTCGTTCTCCGGTCTTGCCGGTCATCGTCGCGGCGCTGCTCGCGGCGGGAGGCTGGTACGGCTATCAGTGGTGGACCGATGGCCGCTTCATGGTGTCGACCGAGGATGCCTATATAGAAGGCGATATCGCGATCATTTCACCGAAGGTCTCTGGTTATGTTGCTTCGGTGAGGGTGAGCGACAACCAGGTCGTCAAGGCCGGCGAACCGCTCGTCGTTCTCGATGACGGGGATTACCGCATCGCCGTCGATCAAGCCGAGGCGCAGTTGAAGAGCCAGCATCTTGCGCTCGACCGCATTGACGCACAGATAAAGGGTGCGGAAGCCAGCCTGCTGCAGGCAAAGGCACAGCAGCAGTCATCCTCCGCGAGCCTCGACCTCGCTCGCCTCTCGCTCAAGCGCGTGACCGGTCTTCAGGCGCAAAACGTCGTCTCCACTGCCGATCTCGATAGCGCCCGCACGCAGTTCGAACAGGCTGAGGCCAATATGGCTGCGGCGGATGCGAACATCGCTGCCGCGGATGCGCAGATTTCGGTGCTCAAGGCGCAGCGCGCTGAGGCCGATGCAAGCATCCGCTCTGCCGAACTCGCGCTCCAGAAGGCGCAACGCGATCTCGACTTCACCGTCCTGAAGGCTCCCTACGATGGTGTTGTCGGCAATCTGGCGGTTCAGACGGGCGATCTTGTCTCGACGGGAAAGCGTCTTGCCGCGCTGGTTCCTGTTCGGGATCTCTATATCGAGGCGAATTTCAAGGAGACGCAGATCGCTCACCTGGAGCCGGGCTCCAAGGTCAATATCCATGTGGATGCCTTTGGCGATGATCCGCTGGTGGGCACAGTAACGTCGATCGCTCCGGCGTCCGGCTCGGTCTTCTCCATGCTTCCTGCCGAAAACGCCACGGGCAATTTCACCAAGGTCGTGCAGCGCGTTCCGGTGCGGATCGCGATCCCGCAGGATGCGCTTGATGGAGGACATCTGAGGGCGGGCCTGTCGGTCGTCGTCGATGTCGATACCCGCACCGCCCCCGCCGGCGCCGCGCTCGCGGCCAAGTAAACCGTCGGAGAAAGGCGGGTTCGATCATGGCTGGATCAGTGACAGCGGCGCCGGTTGCCGGCGCTCACAACGCCGAACGCATGGATCCGAAGAGGGTCATCGCGTTTTTCGCGATGGTGTTCGGGATGTTCATGTCGATCCTCGACATCCAGATCGTTTCGGCGTCTCTGGCCGAGATCCAGGCCGGACTTGGGGCCGGCTCGGAAGAGGTCTCCTGGGTGCAGACCTCCTACCTTATTGCCGAGGTCATCATGATCCCGCTGTCGGGCGCCCTTGCGCGCATCGTCTCGACGCGCGTGATGTTCTCGGTGTCGGCCGCCGGTTTCACGCTCGCCAGCGCGCTTGCCGCGACGGCGACAAGTATCGATCAGATGATCGTCTACCGCGCGCTGCAGGGTTTCATCGGTGGCGGCATGATCCCGTCGGTGTTCGCGGCCGCCTTCACCATTTTCCCGCCGTCGAAGCGAAACGTCGTTTCGCCGATCATCGGTCTCGTCGCCACGCTGGCGCCGACGGTCGGTCCCACCATCGGCGGCTACATCAGCCATGCGATGTCCTGGCACTGGCTGTTCCTGATCAACGTCATCCCCGGCATTATCGTGACGGCCGTGACCTGGCGCCTTATCGACTTCGACCAGCCTGACTGGTCGCTGTTCAAGAAGTTCGACTGGTGGGGACTTGCGTCCATGGCGCTTTTCCTCGGCACGCTGGAATACGTGCTGGAGGAGGGCAACAACAAAGACTGGTTCAGCGACGAGCACATCGTGATCGGAACCGTCATCATGCTGGTCGGCGGACTGATCTTCTTCTACCGGGTCTTCAAGGTGGACTTTCCGGTCGTTGACCTTAGGGCATTCGCGAACCGAAACTTCGCCTTTGGCTCGCTGTTCTCCTTCATCATGGGTGTCGGGCTCTACGGGCTGACCTACCTCTATCCGCTCTATCTCGGGCGCATCCGCGGTTACGATTCCCTGATGATCGGCGAGACCATGTTCGTTTCAGGCGCGGCGATGTTCATGACCGCGCCCGTCGCCGGCATGCTGTCGAGCAAGCTCGACCCTCGCGTCATGATGATGATGGGTTTCGCGGGGTTTGCCCTCGGTACCTACATGATGACCGGAATCACCGCCGACTGGGATTTCTACGAACTGCTGGTGCCGCAGATCCTGCGTGGCTGCTCGCTGATGATCTGCATGGTTCCCATCAACAATATCGCACTCGGCACCTTGCCTCCCGATCGCATCAAGAACGCCTCGGGCCTCTTCAATCTGACTCGCAACCTTGGCGGCGCCGTCGGTCTTGCGATCATCAACACCGTGCTCACCCAGAGGACCGACGAACATTACGCGCGGCTCTCCGAGCATGTGAGCTGGAGCAACCGTTCCGCGCTCGATTGGCTGAACAGCGTTGGCGCCAACTATGACAGTTACGGCCTGGACGGCAGCGTCACCGCCATCAAGAAGCTGTCGGGCATTGTCACGCAGCAGTCCTGGCTTTTGTCCTTCATGGATGTGTTCATGGGGCTGACCTTCCTGTTCGCGGGACTCATCGTTCTCGTTCTCATGATCAAGAAGCCCGCTGCTGCGGCCCCCGCAGGTTCCGGACACTGACCTGATCCACCGCCCGTGTCCGCCTCGCGCCGCTCCGTTTCAACGGGGCGGCGTTTTCTTTTCCGGCTTTCGAACTTTGCGTGACGATTTTTGATTTACGTACCTCAGAAATTCGGATAGGGCTGCTGCCGGAGGAACAATGAAGCCCACAGTCCACGACATTGCCGCCCATGCAGGCGTGAGCCTCGCCACGGTGGACCGCGTCCTCAACCGGCGTCCCGGCGTGCGTGGCGTGACCCGTGACAGGGTGGAAAACGCGATCGTCGAACTTGGATATGTACGGGACGTGGCCGCGGCCAATCTCGCTAAGAGCAGGCTTTATCCCTTCGTCTTCATCGTTCCGACCAGCGACAACTCCTTCATGGTGGCGCTTCGCCGAGAGGTCGAGGAAGTTGCGAAACGCGGTGCCATCGATCGGCTCGACCTGCGCGTGGTCGATGTTCCGGCTTTTGACCCGGCGGCGCTCGCCAGGGCGATCGAGGACGTGAGGGCAGACGGACCTTCGGGAGTAGCATTGGTCGCCGTCGACGCGCCTGAGGTTGCGGAGGCCATCGACCGCCTCGTCGAGGACGGGATTCCGGTGGTGACGCTCGTGTCGGACCTTCCGACCTCGTCCCGTCAGCATTACGCCGGTATCGACAACATCTCTGCAGGCCGAACCGCGGCAAGCCTGCTTGGACGCTTTGCCGGCGGACGCCAGGGATCGCTCTTGGTGCTTGCGGGTTCGATGCTGGTGCGGGACCATCGCGAGCGGCTTGAGGGCTTTCAGAGCGTCGTCGCCTCGGACTTTCCATCGCTTTCGGTGCTGCCGGTTCTCGAGGGACGGGACGATCCGAAGATCGCTGAAGATCTCGTGACCAACGCGCTTAGACATCATCCGGACGTTCTGGGCATCTACAGTCTTGGCGCCGGCAATCGTGGCCTGGTTCGGGCGCTAGAGCGGCGATCGGCGGAAACACACATTTTCACGATCGCCCACGAATTGACCGGCACGACGCGTACGGCGCTGCAACTCGGGCTGATCGACGCAGTGCTGAACCAGGATCCTGGGCACGAAGTCAGAAGCGCCATTCGCGTGCTCAAGGCCAAGGCCGACAAACAACCGATCGTCGAGGCACAGGAGCGCATCCGTCTCGACATATTCCTGAAAGACAACCTGCCCTGAGAGGCGGAAGGGAGCGAAACATGTATCTGGGATTGGATCTCGGCACTTCCGGTGTGAAGGCCATGCTGATCGACAGCGACCAGAAGGTCATCGGCGTCGGGCATGCGGCCCTCGACGTCAGTCGTCCGCATTCCGGCTGGTCCGAACAGGACCCTGCCCATTGGGTTCGGGCGACCAAGGAAGCGGTCGCGAACCTCAAAGTGAAGTTCGGCAAGGAACTGGCTGCCGTGAAGGGTATCGGCCTCTCAGGGCACATGCACGGGGCAACACTCGTCGGCGAAAACGGCGACGTGCTGCGGCCATGCATCCTCTGGAACGACACCCGCAGCCATGTCGAAGCGGCGGAACTCGATGCCGATCCGGCTTTCCGGGCGATCACCGGCAACATTGTCTTCCCGGGCTTCACCGCACCGAAGCTGGTCTGGGTCGCCCGCAACGAGCCTGATGTGTTCGCCAAGGTCGCGAAGGTGCTGCTGCCGAAGGATTATCTGCGGTTCTGGCTCACGGGCGAATACCTGTCGGAGATGTCGGATTCGGCGGGCACCTCGTGGCTCGATACCGGCAAACGGCAGTGGTCCAGCGAGCTTCTGGAAAAGACCAACCTCACGGACAAGCAGATGCCCGCTCTGGTCGAGGGGACGGAGGCTGCCGGCGGTCTGAGGGCCGATCTCGCGGCCGAATGGGGCATGACGCCCGGCGTCGTTGTCGCCGGCGGGGCAGGGGATAATGCGGCGTCGGCCTGCGGCATGGGCACGGTCGCCGAGGGGCAGGCTTTCGTGTCGCTCGGCACGTCAGGTGTGCTGTTCGCAGCCAACGGTTCCTACCTGCCGAAGCCCGAGAGCGCTGTGCATGCCTTCTGCCACGCGCTTCCCAACACCTGGCACCAGATGGGTGTTATTCTGTCCGCCACGGATGCGCTCAACTGGCATTCGCACGTCACCGGCAAGTCGGCGGCGGAACTGACCGCTGAGCTCGGCGATACGTTGAAGGGACCAAGCGGCGTAACCTTCCTTCCCTATCTCTCCGGCGAGCGTACGCCGCACAACGATGCGAAGATCCGTGGCGCGTTTATCGGTCTCGGCCATGATTCCGATCGCGCCGTGTTGACGCAGGCGGTGGTCGAAGGCGTAACGTTTGCGATCCGCGACAGCCTTGAGGCCCTGAAATCGGCTGGTACCCAAATCGACCGCGTCACCGCCATCGGCGGCGGGTCGCGCTCGCGCTACTGGCTTGCATCGATCGCAACGGCGCTCGGCATGCCGGTCGACATTCCGGCAGACGGCGATTTCGGCGCGGCCTTCGGAGCGGCGCGGCTTGGTCTCATCGCCGCGACCGGTGCCGATCCGCTTTCCGTCTGCACCGCGCCTGAAACCGCCGAGACGATCGAGCCGGTCTCGGCCCTTTCAGGTGCCTACGAGCAGGCCTATGGCCGCTACCGGGCGCTCTACCCGGCGATCAAAAACATCTGAAGCTTCGCCTCCCTGTCAACGGGAGGCATGACGTCTATTCCAAAAGGAGGGAATACCCATGAGCACAGGTTTCTTCGGCAAGACGCAGAAGATCAAGTACGAAGGCCCGGACAGCACCAATCCGCTGGCCTACCGGTTCTACAATCCGGATGAAGTCGTTCTCGGCAAGCGGATGGAAGATCATCTGCGTTTCGCGATCGCCTACTGGCATTCGTTCGCCTGGGAGGGCGGCGATCCTTTTGGCGGCCGCACCTTCGATCGCCCCTGGTATGGCGACGAGATGAGCAAGGCGAAGCTCAAGGCAGATGTGGCCTTCGAGATGTTCAGCCTGCTCGGCGCTCCCTACTACTGCTTCCACGACGCTGACGTGCGTCCGGAAGGCAAGACCTTCGCGGAGAACACGAAGAACCTGAACGAGATCGTCGACTACTTCGCCAAGAAGCAGGAAGAGTCAGGCGTCAAGCTGCTCTGGGGCACGGCGAACCTGTTCTCCAACCGCCGCTTCATGTCGGGCGCCTCGACCAATCCCGACCCCGACGTCTTTGCCTACTCGGCCGCGACCATCAAGACCTGCATGGATGCCACGATGAAGCTCGGCGGCGAGAACTACGTGCTGTGGGGCGGTCGCGAAGGCTACGAGACGCTGCTGAACACCGACCTGAAGCGCGAGCTCGACCAGATGGCGCGCATGCTGCACATGGTCGTCGAGTACAAGCACAAGATCGGCTTCAAGGGCACGATCCTGGTTGAGCCGAAGCCGCAAGAGCCGACCAAGCACCAGTACGACTATGACGTCGCGACGGTTTACGGCTTCCTCAAGAAGTACGGCCTCGAAAACGAGGTGAAGATGAACATCGAGCAGGGCCACGCGATCCTCGCCGGCCACACGTTCGAGCACGAGCTGGCGCTCGCATCAGCGCTCGGCATCTTCGGTTCGATCGACATGAACCGCAACGATTATCAGTCCGGCTGGGATACCGACCAGTTCCCGAACAACGTTCCGGAAATGGCGCTCGCCTACTACCAGGTTCTCCAGGCCGGCGGCTTCACCACGGGCGGCACGAACTTCGATGCCAAGCTGCGTCGCCAGTCGATCGACGCTGAAGACCTGCTGATCGGCCATATCGGCGGCATGGATTGCTGCGCGCGCGGCCTGAAGGCTGCGGCAAAGATGATCGAGGACAAGGCGCTCTCCAAGCCGCTTGCCGAGCGTTATGCCGGCTGGGATGCTCCCGAAGCCCAGAAGATGCTGAAGGGCGACTACACGCTCGAGCAGATTGCGGCGCGGGTCGAGAAGGAGAACATCAATCCGGCGCCGAAGTCCGGTCGCCAGGAATATCTGGAGAACGTGGTCAACCGCTACGTCTGACAGGTCGTCACGATGCAAAAAGCGAGGCGGGGTGTGCGAGCACCCCGCCTTTTCTTTATCTCTTCCCTGGCATCGTCACCGATCCGCGCACCACGAGATCGGGCATGATCAGGATTTCCTTCGGAGATACCAGAGGTTCCGTCAGCGTTTCGAGCAACAGTGCCATGGCTTGCCGGCCGATCGCCGATCGGGGCTGGCGGATCGTCGTCAGTGCGGGGGTCATGTAGGTCGCCTGCGGCACGTCGTCGAAGCCGATGACGGAGAAATCCCGTGGGAGATCGTAGCCTCGGGCGGCCAAACCGTTCATGACGCCGATCGCGGTGGCGTCGTTGACGCACATGAAGGCGGTCGGAAGCGTGTCGCGCATGAAGAGCTGTTCAACGGCCAGCCGGCCGCTTTCGATCGTACCCTCGCCGTCGATCACCATGCGTTGGCCGACGGGGATGCGGGCCGCCTCCAATGCTTTGTCGTAGCCCTTACGGCGTCTGACATGCCCCAGCCGCGTCTTGGAATCGCCGATGAAGGCGATGGAGCGATGGCCTGAGGCCAACAGGTATTCGGCCGCCTTGCGCGCGCCTGCCGTATCGTCGACACCCACGTAAGGAAGCGCACTTCCGAACACCGGTTCGAAGACCGCCACCGTCGGCGGCAGGCGCTGTCCCATCTCGCGTGCGCCAAACGGCTCGTGACCGGTGAAAAGCAGCAGTCCGGCTGCCTGTCCGGAGTTCAGGAATTTCAGGTATTCCAGGCCCCGCTCCGGGTCGTTCTGAGTGTGGCCTATCAGCACGCCATACCCATGTGCACGGGCCTCGTTTTCCAGGCCGATCAGGATCGACGAAAAGTTGGGATCGCCGATGTCGGGCGCAAGCACCAGGATCATGTTGGAACGGCCCATGCGCAGCGACCGGGCCATCGCATTCGTGGTGTAGCCGGTGATCGCAATCGCCTGGTTCACGCGCTGGCGTGTTGATTTGGCAACCTTTTCAGGGGTGTGGATAGCCCGGCTGACGGTCGCGATCGATACTTCCGCAAGGCGGGCGACGTCCTCGATCGTGGCAGTCGGCTGGATGGACACGGCGTGTGGTTATCCTGTGCTGGGAATCGTCCGCGACCCTAGTGCCTCTCGTGCACGGGCGGAAGCTGTCCGATGCGTGAAAATCCACAATGATTGAAAATGTAAACCTTTACATTGAGCATGTAAAGGTTTACACAATCCTCAAGCGGTCGAGGAGCCGCAGGGAGGAAATCATGGACACTGGTGGAAGCGCGCCACGCGTTCCCGTGCTGGCGGCCGAGCGGGTTTCAAAGAGCTTCGGAGAGGTTCAGGTCCTCTTCAGCGTAGACTTTGATGTGCTGCCCGGCGAGGTGCATGCGCTGGTCGGAGAGAATGGCGCCGGAAAGTCCACCCTCGTGAAGATATTGTCGGGTTTTGAGAGCCCGACCTCGGGCCGTCTCCTTTTTGATGGCAATCCGATATCGCTTCCGGCCAACAGCGCCGCCGAAGCGCTTGGCATCATTCTGATCCATCAGGAATTCAATCTCGCGGAACACCTGACCGTTACCGAAAGTCTTTTTCTCGGGCGGGAGGTCAGCCGCTTCGGCGTTCTTGACCGAAAGACAATGCGGGCGGAGACGCGTCGCGTGCTCGATATGCTGGGAACGAATATCGATGAGGACGCGCTCATCAGCTCGCTGGCCGTCGCCGACAAACAGATGGTGGAGATCGCAAAGGCGATCAGCCGTGATGCGCGTGTGATCTTCATGGACGAGCCGACCGCGGTTCTTTCGCGGGAAGAGACGGACGTGCTGTTCGAACAGGTCCGGAAGTTGAAGGCTAGCGGAACCAGCTTCGTCTTCGTGTCCCACAAGCTCGACGAGGTCATGGAGCTCAGCGACCGGGTCACGGTGCTGCGGGATGGCCAGTGGGTCAAGACCGCGCCGACATCGCTGCTCGATGGCGAGGCGATTGCGCAGTTGATGGTCGGGCGTGAGCTCTCCACACTCTATCCGGGAAAGCATGAGCCGGATGTGGACGAGACGGTCGTCCTGTCGGTGCGTGATCTGACGACAGGTTATGTCCGTGATGTGAATTTCGATCTGAGAAAAGGCGAGGTCCTCGGATTTTCCGGCCTCATCGGATCGGGCCGGACCGAGGTGATGGAGGCGGTGATCGGCTTGCGGCCGCGCGCGAAGGGCGAGGTGCTGGTCAACGGCGTATCCCTTCCGTCTTCGCAGTTGAAGGCGGCCACCGATCTGGGTCTCGCCTACATGACCAAGGATCGCAAAGGACGTGGTTTGCTGCTCGGGGAGGGCATGACGCCCAACCTGACGCTTCAGTCGCTCGGGCAGCATGTTCGTCGCGGTTATCTCGATCCCGCGAGCGAAGCCAAGGCGATGGCGCGCGCCAAGCGTCGCTTCGACATCCGGGTGCGGGACGACAATGTCCGGGTCGGGCGTATGTCGGGCGGCAACCAGCAGAAGCTGATGCTGGCGAAAATCATGGAGACGGAGCCGCAGATCATCATCATCGACGAGCCGACGCGCGGCATCGATGTCGGAACCAAGCAGCAGATCTACCACTTCATCGCCGCGCTCGCGCGCGAAGGGCGATCGATCATCGTGATCTCGTCGGAAATGCCGGAGATCATCGGGCTTTGCACCCGTGTGGCGGTGATGCGCGAGGGTCGACTGGTGGGGATGCTGGAGGGAGAGGAAATCTCCGAGCAGACGATCATGCGCTATGCGGCGGGGCTCAGAAAACAGGCGGTCGGCTGAAACGCCGGCGGGCTGAACAACAATATCCGGCCGGGCGGCCGACGGGAGGATGAACGTGAATACCAGTGCAGGCAACGACGCAGAAGTCGCAACAAAACGCAGCCGGTCCTGGCGCGATGTCGATATGCGCGCCGTTGCGCCGTTCGCGGCGCTGATCCTTCTGCTGATCGTCGGAGCGCTGGTCAATCCGAACTTCATCGGTCTCACCAATCTTGCCAACGTCGCGACCCGCAGCGCCTTCATCGCGATCATCGCCGTCGGCGCGACGTTCGTGATCTCATCGGGCGATCTCGATCTGTCGGTCGGCTCGATGGTGGCCTTTGTTGCCAGCCTCATGATCCTGTTCATGAATTCTGGCGTGATCGCCGATCCCTCCTTGATGTTGACGGCATCGATCGTGGTCGCCGTCGTCATCGGCGCTGGCTGCGGTCTCTTCAACGGCCTCATCACCACGGTCGGCAAGATCGAGCCGTTCATCGCGACTCTTGGAACGATGGGGATCTATCGCGGGCTGACCACGTGGCTGTCGCAGGGCGGCGCGATCACACTCAGTTCGCAGGAACTGCAGAGCCTGTACCGTCCAGCCTATTTCGGCTCGATCCTCGGGATTCCCGTGCCGATCGTCGTCATCCTCGGCGTCACCGCCGTTGCCGCCTTCGTGCTCTACCGGACCCGCTACGGCCGTCATGTCGTCGCCGTCGGCTCCAGTCGCGAGGTGGCACGCTATTCCGGCATAAACGTTGACCGCGTCCGCACCATAGCCTTCGTCATCCAAGGGCTCTGCGTGGCGATCGCGGTTCTGCTCTACGTCCCGCGCCTCGGCTCCACCTCGGCCACGACCGGCATCCTGTGGGAGCTGCAGGCGATCACGGCTGTGGTCGTCGGCGGTACGGCGCTCAAGGGGGGCGCGGGCCGGGTCTGGGGTACCATCTGCGGCGCGTTCATTCTCGAACTCGTCGGCAACATCATGCTGCTTTCGAATTTCATCAGCGAATACCTGATCGGTGCCATCCAGGGGTCGATCATCATCATCGCAATGCTCGTCCAGCGCTCGCTGACGCGCAAAGCGTGAGGCGGCCGGGCTCATGGGGTCGCCCGGTCTCACGCCGAAGGACCCCGGTCACATTGGGAGGAACCAACATGTACAAGAGATTGATGGGCGTTGCGCTCGCCATGACGGCGATGATCGGAATTGCCCAGGCACAGGAGACGAAGACCCTCGGCGTATCCATTCCGGCCGCCGACCACGGCTGGACGGCTGGCGTCGTCTATCACGCCAATCGCGTTGCCGAGCTGCTGATGAAGGAGCATCCGGGTCTCAACGTCGTCGTGAAGACATCGCCCGATCCGGCAAGCCAGGCGAACGCCCTGCAGGATCTTGAGGTCCAGGGTATCGACGCTCTGGTCATCCTGCCGACCGATCCTGATCCGCTGGTCAACGCGATCAAGGAAGTCAAGGGCAAGGGCACCTTCGTCTCGATCGTCGACCGTGCGCCTTCGGTCAACGACAACTCGGTCCGCGACCTCTACGTTGCCGGCAACAACCCGGCTCTCGGTCGCGTCGCCGGCGAATACATCAAGGAAAACACGCCCGACGCTGAAGTCGTGATCATCCGCGGCCTGCCGATCCCGATCGACCAGGAGCGCCAGGACGGCTTCGACAAGGGTATCGAAGGCTCCAACGTCAAGGTTCTCGATCGTCAGTTCGGCAACTGGAACCGCGACGACGCCTTCAAGGTCATGCAGGACTTTCTGACCAAGTACCCGAAGATCGACGTGGTCTGGTGCCAGGATGACGACATGGCCGTCGGCGTTCTGCAGGCGATCGAGCAGGCCGGCCGTTCCGATATCCAGTACATCATCGGCGGTGCGGGCTCGAAGGACATGATCAAGAAGGTCATGGACGGCGACAAGATGGTTCCGGTCAACGTTCTGTATCCGCCGTCGATGGTCGGCACGGCGATGGAACTGACTGCTGCGGCGATCTACGACGCGGTTCCGGTCCACGGCACCTATACTCTGGATGCGACCCTGATCACGCCAGAGAACGCGGAAGGCTACTACTTCCCCGACTCGCCGTTCTGATCCTCTCCGGATCATCAAGGCACGACTTCGCCCGGTTCATCCGGGCGAAGTTTCGAGCGGAATATTGTGTGCCACAGCCAAGTCCTTTACTTCTAGCGGCAACGTTGCAGTTATTCTCAGGGAGGAGAAATCATGAAGACGATCAAAGGCCCCGCGATCTTCCTCGGACAGTTCGCGGGCGACGCGGCACCGTTCAATACCTGGGGCGGCATCACCAAATGGGCGGCCGAAAAAGGCTATGTCGGCGTTCAGGTGCCGACCTGGGCGTCTCAGCTGATCGATCTGAAGAAGGCTGCCGAGTCGAAGGACTATTGTGACGAATTCGCGGGTAAGGCGAAGGAGAACGGCGTCGAGGTGACGGAACTCTCCACCCACCTGCAAGGCCAGCTTGTCGCCGTGCATCCGGCCTATGACGAGGCCTTCGATGGCTTTGCCGCACCCGAAGTGCGGGGCAATCCGAAGGCGCGGCAGGAATGGGCCGTCGAGCAGGTGAAGATGGCGCTGAAGGCGTCGCGCAATCTCGGCATCAAGGCGCATGCGACTTTCTCTGGCGCGCTCGCCTGGCCGTTCATCTATCCTTGGCCACAGCGGCCGGCGGGTCTCGTCGAGGCGGCTTTCGATGAGCTCGCACGACGCTGGACGCCGATTCTCAACTATGCCGACGAGCAGGGCGTCGACTTATGCTACGAGATCCATCCAGGTGAAGACCTGCACGACGGCGTGACCTTCGAGATGTTCCTCGAACGCGTGAAGAACCACAGCAGAGCCAACATGCTCTACGATCCTTCGCACTACGTGTTGCAGTGCCTCGACTATCTCGACAACATCGACATCTACAAGGACCGGATCAAGATGTTCCACGTCAAGGACGCGGAATTCAATCCGACCGGCCGGCAGGGTGTCTACGGTGGCTACCAGGGCTGGGTGCAACGCGCCGGCCGTTTCCGGTCGCTCGGCGACGGCCAAGTCGATTTCGGCGCGATCTTCTCGAAGATGGCGGCGAACGATTTCGATGGCTGGGCCGTGGTCGAATGGGAATGCGCGTTGAAGCATCCGGAGGACGGCGCGCGCGAAGGCGCCGAGTTCGTCCGGGCGCATATCATCCGCGTCACCGAAAAGGCGTTCGACGACTTTGCCTCCAGCGGCACCGACGACGCCGCCAACCGGCGGATGCTCGGTCTGTGATCGGCTCAGGCGGCCTTTCGAATGGCCGCGATATCGCAACCTTCCAAGGCTGGAAGGTTGCGCTCGATCCTGTCGACTGTCCAATCCCACCAGGCGATCTGCTGCAAGGCTTCGATCGTCTCGTCATCGAACCGCATCCGGATAACGCGGGCGGGGTTGCCGCCGACGATGGCGTATGGCGGAACGTCACGGGTCACCACGGACTCGGCCGCGACGATCGCGCCATTGCCGATCGTGACACCCGGCATGATGGTCGCATTGTGGCCGATCCAGACGTCGTGGCCGACGATGGTGTCCCGGACAGGCAGGTCGTCGTAGCCGTTGATCGTGTCCTGCCGGAAGATGCGAAACGGGTAGGTGGTGAAACCGGCCATGGGGTGATTGGCGGACGAGGTGATGAAATAGGCGCCGCGCGCGATCTGGACGTATTTGCCGATCACGAGCCGCTCCCTGCTGACGGGATAGAGATAGGGTGCCAGCAGAGACGCCGTCTCAGCCTTGGTCCCGACGTGGGAAAAGTAGCTGAAGTCGCCAATCTCCATTCTTGGATGATCGATGACGTTCTTCAGGTACATCGTCTCCCGGTACGGCGTGCCGTCGGCGAGCGTGATCGGATAAGCAAGGTTCGGGTCGAGAAGGGGCATTGCAGGAAGACCTCGTTGAAGGCTGGCGGGCGAGCCGGTTCGTTTCAACAGCAAGACGGGCCAAATGGGGCGCTGTCTTGCTTTTACGGGTCTTCAGAAGGTCACGGCACGAGGCTCCTCTTCACGTCGTGGCATCATTTTATGCCGTGATCGCGTGATATTCCAGTGAAACAATCCAATGGAGGAAACTGATGGCAATCGAAGGCAAGGACGAACGGGCTGGCGGGCGGCGTATCAGGCTTGGCATGGTCGGCGGCGGGCAGGGCGCCTTTATCGGTGGCGTGCACCGGATGGCGGCGCGTCTCGACGATCATTTTGAACTCGTCGCCGGCGCGCTGTCATCGACAGCGGAGAAGTCCAAGGCATCCGGCAAGGATCTCGGCCTCGATCCGGATCGCTGCTATGGTTCCTTTGAGGAAATGGCTGAGAAGGAAGCTGCGCGCGCCGACGGCATCGAGGCTGTTTCGATCGTAACGCCGAACCATGTTCACTATCCGGCGGCGAAGGCCTTCCTCGAACGTGGCATACACGTGATATGCGACAAGCCGCTAACCTCGAACCTCGAAGATGCGAGGAAGCTCAAAGCGGTGGCCGACAAGGCGAAGGCCGTTTTCGTCCTGACGCACAATTACACCGGCTATCCGATGATCCGGCAGGCGCGCGAGATGGTGGCGGCGGGCAAGCTCGGGCAGCTACGGGTGATCCAGGCGGAATATGCACAGGACTGGCTGACGGAGGCCGTCGAGCAGACCGGTGCCAAGCAGGCCCTCTGGCGGACCGATCCCAACCAGTCGGGCGCTGGCGGCGCGACAGGCGACATCGGCACGCACGCCTACCACCTCGCTTCCTTCGTGACGGGGCTTACCCTCAAGAGCCTTGCGGCCGATCTCGACAGTTTCGTCGAAGGTCGCCGCGTCGACGACAACGGCCATGTGCTTCTTCGTTTCGAGGGCGGGGCGAAGGGCATGCTGTGGTGCAGCCAGGTGGCACCCGGCAATGAAAACGGGCTGAAGCTTCGCGTCTACGGCACTAAGGGTGGCCTGGAGTGGGAACAGGAGAATCCCAATTATCTCTGGTTCACGCCTTTCGGCGAGCAGAAGCGCCTCATCACACGCAACGGCGCCGGCGCGGGAGCGTCCGCAGGCCGTGTGAGCCGTATTCCCGGCGGACATCCGGAGGGTTACCTCGAAGCCTTTGCAACGATCTACACCGAAGCCGCGCATGCGATCCGTGCCTATCAGAACGGGAGCAAGGCCGATCCGGCGGTGGTTTATCCGACCGTTGATGACGGTGTGAAGGGTGTCGCCTTCGTCGAAGCGTGCGTGGCTTCCTCAAAACAGAACGGCGCCTGGGTCAATCTCTGACCCGGCGCCGGTCTGTGACAGCAGGGGTGGCGGCCCCTGCCGTCAACGGTTTTGATGGGTCAGACAATGGCTGCGCCGGCAAACAGTGCCAGCAGAAGCAGAACCACGAAGATCGCCACGGCAATAAAGAACAGGATCTTCGCGATTCCCGCTGAAGCGGCGGAGATGCCGGTAAAGCCCAGAAGGCCGGTGACGATCGAGATTACGAGAAAAATCAAAGCCCATTTCAGCATAAGGAAACCCCTTGCGTTGGTTTCCTGATAAACTGCGGAACCGCAAATTTGTTCCCGTCCTCCTGTTCCGGCCCGCTACACGGTAGCACTTGTGAGGAATGCCGGCATTTTTGGCTGGACTGTTCTGAAACGTTGCAGAAATTGGCCGCGTCGGCTTCACTGCAGTGCAAGTTTGGTTTAAACCGCGCCTCGGATCCCAATGAAGCGCAGGCGCTGCTGCGCCGCGAGCGCAGGAGAGCAGATCATGATCGATCCGAAGCAATTCGCCGACCGTTTTCCCGGAGACTTCGTCTTCGGCGTCGCCACCGCCTCGTTCCAGATCGAGGGGGCCTCCAAAGAGGATGGTCGCAAGCCTTCCATCTGGGACGCGTTCTGCGCCATGCCGGGACGCGTCTATGGCCGGCACAGCGGTGAGGTCGCCTGCGATCACTATCATCGGTGGGAGCAGGATCTGGACATGATGAAGGAGATGGGCGCCTCGGCCTATCGCTTCTCGATCGCCTGGCCGCGGATCATTCCGGAGGGGACGGGACGGATCAACGAGGCCGGCCTCGACTTCTACGACAAACTGGTGGACGGTTTGCAGGCGCGCGGCATCAAGGCTTACGCGACGCTCTACCACTGGGACCTGCCGCTCGCGCTGATGGGCGAAGGTGGCTGGACGGGACGGTCCACGGCCTATGCCTTCCAGCGCTATGCCAAGGTCGTCATGGCTCGTCTGGGTGACCGTCTCGATGCAGTCGCTACGTTCAACGAGCCCTGGTGTTCGGTGTGGCTGTCGCACCTCTACGGCATCCATGCGCCCGGTGAGAAGAACATGGACGCGGCGCTGCATGCCCTCCACTACACCAATCTCGCCCATGGGCTTGGCCTGGACGCGATCCGCCAGGTGGCGCCGCAGGTGCCGGCGGGTATCGTTCTCAATGCGCACGAGGTTATCGCCGGTTCCGACAGCGAGGCCGACAAGGCCGCCGCCGAACGGGCGTTCCAGTTCCACAACGGGGTGTTCTTCGACCCGATCATCAATGGCCATTATCCCGACGACTTCATGTCTGCGCTGGGTGATCGCATGCCCGTCATCGAGGAGGGCGATCTTGAGGTCATCAGCCAGAAGATCGACTGGTGGGGGCTGAATTACTATACGCCGATGCGCGTGGCGGACGATCCCACACCCGGCGCCGAGTTCCCTGCGACCGCAGGGGCACCTCCCGTTTCCAAGGTTAAGACCGACATCGGCTGGGAAGTCTATGCGCCGGCGCTGAAGTCGCTCGTCAAAGGTCTCTACGACCGCTACGACCTGCCCGAATGCTACATCACCGAAAACGGCGCCTGCTACAACATGGGGCCGGAAGGCGGCGAGGTGGATGACCAACCGCGCCTTGACTACTATGTCGAACACCTTGGCATGGTCGCGGACCTCATCCAGGAGGGCATCCCAATGCGCGGGTATTTTGCCTGGAGCCTGATGGACAATTTCGAATGGGCCGAAGGCTACCGGATGCGCTTCGGCCTCGTCTATGTTGACTACGAGACCCAGGAACGCATCATCAAGAAGAGCGGCAAGTGGTATAGCGCGCTCGCGTCAGAGTTTCCGAAAGGAAACCACAGGTCCTCGGAGCCGGCTTAGGCAAGACTTAACCGGTTCTTCCGTAATCTGTTTTGCCTATCCGCAAAAGAGGTTGCAATGGCTGTCGCATGCGAAGGATGCAGGAATGGGTCCGGTCTGGATCTTTCCTTTTCGATGGCTTTTCAGCCGATCGTCAATATCACAAATGGGACGATTTTCGCTCAGGAGGCGTTGGTCCGCGGGCTTGCCGGGGAAAGCGCCGGCAGTATCCTGTCGGGGGTGACGGAGACGAACCGCTACGCCTTTGATCAGCAATGCAGGGTGAAGGCGATCGAACTTGCCGCGGCACTGTCGTCGCCCGAGCGACAGGAGAAGCTGTCGATCAACTTCATGCCGAATGCCGTCTACGAACCGCGCGCCTGCATCCGCCTGACGCTTGAAACGGCCGAGCGGGTTGGCTTCGCGCCCGAGCGCATCATTTTCGAATTCACGGAAAGTGAGCGGATCAACACCGAGCATGTCCTCAACATCCTGTTCACCTACCGATCCATCGGCTTCAAGACCGCGATCGACGATTTCGGTGCCGGTCACGCCGGCCTCAATCTGCTCGCACGGTTCCAGCCTGACATCGTCAAGCTGGACATGGACCTGATCCGGGGTATCGACACGGACCCGGCGCGCCGTGTTGTCGTCAAGCACACGCTGGCCATGCTCGGCGAATTCGGCATCATCCCGGTCTGTGAGGGCATCGAAACCGAAGGAGAACTCCGCGCGCTCCAGGACCTCGGTGTCACGCTGTTTCAGGGATACCTGCTTGCGAAGCCCGGTTTCGAGATTTTCCCCGAACCGGTTTTCCTGGCTGCCTGACCGGTTATCAGGTCGTTGGCGACATATCGGAAGATTTTTCCGATATTGCCCAATTTCGAGAATGTCATTTCTGGGATTCGTTTCACCGCAGTGCAATAAGCGGCACAGTCATTACGTGGCGCTGGTGCAGCCAGCCTCGGCGAAAGGAATATCAGGGATGTCAGCACGGCGTTTCATGCGTCGAATGTGTCGCTCGATCTGAACCGAGCCACGCCCTGATCTTGCCGCTCCTCGCGGCACCGAAAACGAGTTTCGCATGCCTCTCACAGAACATATCACGCAGCCGGCGCCTGATGGCGCCGCCGATTTCTCGTCGGCAGTGACGGCGCCTGCCATGGTGTCGTTTCGCGGTGTCACCAAGCTCTTTGCCGATCGTGGCGGACAGGGTGAGTTCACGGCGCTGGCCGGTATCGACTATACGGTCCCCAAAGGTTCGATCACCGGCATCATCGGTCGTTCGGGAGCGGGCAAGTCGACGCTGATCCGGCTCGTCAACGGGTTGGAGGTCGCGACATCAGGCACCATTCTTGTCGATGGCGTCGATGTCGGCGGACTGACGGAGCAGGGACTTCGCCAGCTGCGCCGCCAGGTCGGAATGATCTTCCAGCACTTCAACCTGCTGTCCTCGCGAACCGTGTTCGACAATGTCGCGCTGCCGCTCGAAATCGCCGGCATGGATCGCGATGCCATTCGTGCGCGGGTGGACCCGTTGTTGGAGCTCGTTGGGCTTTCCGACAAAACCGGGCGCTACCCGGCGGAACTCTCCGGCGGCCAGAAACAGCGCGTCGGTATTGCCCGGGCACTGGCGACCGAGCCTAAGCTGCTTCTTTCGGACGAGGCGACGTCGGCGCTCGATCCGGAGACGACGCAGTCGATCCTCGATCTCATCAAGCGGATCAACCGGGAGCTCGATCTTACCGTGTTGCTGATCACGCACGAGATGGAAGTGGTGAAAACCATCGCCTCCGAAGTCGCAGTGATCGACAAGGGCCTCATCGTGGAACGCGGGCGGACCTTCGACGTCTTTACCCGCCCCCGGCACGAGACAACGAAGTCACTGCTGTCCGCTTCGCTCGGCATCAAACTGCCGGAATGGGTGACGTCGGCGATCAAGCCGGAGCCAGCGGCGGGGGATCGGGTGTTCGTGCGGCTGGTCTTCTTTGGCGAAACGGCTTTCCAGCCGCTCACCGCAAAGCTGGTCGAGCGCATCGGTCCGGACGTCAACATCATGGCAGGTACGATTGACGAAATCGCGGGCGAACCGTTCGGCTCGCTGGTGGTGTCGTATTCCGCAGCAACGGATGTCGTGCAGCGCGCCGAGCAATTCTATGCCGAAACCGGCCTGACGAGGGAGGTGCTCGGCTATGGCGCTTGAGATGCTCATTTCGTTACTGACTAAGGCCTTGCTGCAGACGTTGCAGATGGTCGCCATAGCCGGACTGCTGGGTTCGCTTATCGGATTGCCGATTGGCGTGTTCCTGGCGACCAGCGGCAAGGGGGAACTGTTCCCTGCGCCCACCACCAACCGGATTATCGGCCTGATCGTCAATGCGGCGCGCTCGACACCCTTCATCATCCTTGTCGTCGCCATCATTCCGTTCACGCGTTTCGTCACGGGCACGTCCATCGGGACGTCCGCAGCGATCGTGCCGCTGACGATTGCCACCATTCCGTTCTTCGCCCGGTTGGTGGAGGCGGCGATCCGCGAGATCGACAAGGGGCTGATCGAAGCGGCCAGGGCGATGGGCGCCACGCCGACCCAGATCGTTTTCAAGGTGCTGCTTGCCGAAGCCCGGCCCGGCATCACGCTGGCACTGACGATGACGATTGTCAGCCTGATCGGTTATTCGGCGATGGTCGGCGCCGTCGGTGGCGGAGGGCTCGGCGATCTCGGCATCCGGTACGGCTATCAGCGCTTCATGCCCGAGGTCATGCTGGCGGTCGTCGTGGTGCTGATCCTGCTGGTCCAGGCGGTGCAGAGCGCCGGAGACGCGCTGGCGCGACGCTTCGACAAGCGAAATCGCAAAAACTGAATTCCCTCCCAAGGAAAAACAGGAAACCAAGGAGACCATCATGAAGACTCTCGTTCTGGCAGCCTCGCTCGCTGCCATCTTTTCGGCCGGAGCCGCGTTCGCGGAAACTATCAAGATCGGCGTCACGCCCGGCCCCCATGCGCAGATCATGGAGAAGGTGAAAGAAGTCGCGGCCGAGAAGGGCCTCGATCTCGAAATCCTGGAGTTTTCGGATTATGTCGTGCCTAATCAGGCGCTGGCCGACGGCGACCTGCAGGCGAATTCCTTTCAGCATCAGCCCTATCTCGACAACCAGGTCGCGGATCGTGGCTTTGAGCTTGTCAGCGTCGCCCAGACCGTCAACTTCCCGATGGGTATCTACTCCAAGAAGCTGAAGAGCCTTGGGGAACTCGCCGACGGTGCGACCATCTCGATCCCGAACGATCCGACCAATGGCGGCCGGGCACTGCTGATCCTCGCCGACAAGGGCCTGATCAAGCTGAACGCTGAGGCCGGTTTGAAGGTCGGTCCGGCTGACGTCACCGAAAATCCCAAGAACCTTGAGTTCGCCGAACTCGACGCCGCTCAGCTGCCGCGCAGCCTGGATGACGTCGATGCATCGGTCATCAATACGAACTACGCGCTCGAGGCCGGCCTCGACCCGGGCAAGGACCCGATCGCCCGCGAGAGCGAGAAGGCCCCCTATATCAACGTGATCGCCGTTCGCGCAGTGGACAAGGATGCCGAGTGGGTCAAGACTCTGGTCGAGGCCTATCACAGCCAGCCGGTTAAGGACTTCATCGCGGCTGAGTTCAAGGGTGCGGTTGTTCCCGCCTGGTAAGTCGACAACACGTCATCGATTGGAAGAGGCATCCGTGCAAGCGGATGCCTCTTGTGTTTTGCGGGATAACAGCGGATTATACGTCCTTCGGTTGTGGAGGGCGACATGGCACGTTTTCAATTGCCGCTATCGGGCGATGTCACGCAGACGATCAATCCCTGGACCTGGGTGTTTTCTCCGGCAGCCTCGCAGTTCGGCCTGCTTAACCTGAAGATCGATCTCGGTCCTTCGGCCGATCCGGACATCGAGGCGGAAGTGGTGCGCGATGTTGCGAGCTACGGGCGGCAGATCGGTCAGATCAGTGATGCCATGGCGGTGCTGATCGAGCAATTGGACAGGCAGTCGCTGACGCCGGAGCAGCACAAGGCGATCGTTGCATTTGAATTGCTGCGCGACGAGGTCGAAAACGTGAAGGCCCGGCACAAGGTCACTCCTGCGCCTGAGTCAGCGCGTGACATGCGGGCCGTCACAGCCTGATTTCAGCTTCCGAGATGCTTCTCGCCGCGCTTCTTCGCAAGTTCGATCTGCGCCTGCCGCTGGCGATAGCGCTGCCGATCCTCGTCCGTCCGCTCATTGTAGCAATGCGGGCATGTGACGCCTTCCTCGAATAGAGGGGAGGTTACCTCTTCTGCGGTCAGCGGATAGCGGCAGGCATGGCAGAGTTTGTGTTCGCCTTCTGCGAGCCCATGCGTGACGGAGACGCGATCATCGAAGACGAAGCAGGCGCCTTCCCAGAGGCTTTCCTCGGGCGGCACTTCCTCCAGATATTTCAGGATGCCGCCCTTCAGATGGTAGACCTCGTCAAAGCCCAGTTCCTTGGCAAAGGCGGTGGACTTCTCGCAGCGGATGCCGCCGGTGCAGTACATCGCGATCTTCGGCTTGTTGTGAAGGCCGGGATTGTTGCGGACCCAGTCGGGGAAGTCGCGGAATGTCTTGATGTTGGGATCGATCGCGCCCTTGAAGATGCCGATCGCGGTTTCGTAGTCGTTGCGGGTGTCGATCACGATGGTTTCCGGATCGGAGATCAATGCGTTCCAGTCCTTCGGCTCGACATAGGTGCCGACCACCTTGTTGGGGTCGATGCCCTCGACGCCCATTGTCACAATCTCCCGCTTCAGACGCACCTTCATGCGCAGGAAGGGCATTTTGGAGGCCCTGCTTTCCTTGTGCACCAGAGCGGCAAATTCCGGCCGGGCGCGGATGAACGCGAGAACCCGTCCGATACCCTCGTCGGTACCGGCAATCGTGCCGTTTATGCCTTCCGCCGCCAGCAACAGAGTACCCTTCACACCGGTCTCGCGACAAAGTGCCAGAAGCGGCTCGCGGAAGCTTTCGAATTCCGGAAAACGGACAAAGTGATAGAGCGCGGCGACGAGAAACGCGCCGCCTTCTTCATGGCGGATGGATTGAAGGCTGTCGGTCATGCGCCGGAAATACAGTCTGGCCGGGCTTTTCGCAATCGCCGAAGGCTTAAAATCCGCCGTTCCGCTTCGCTTTGCGCTTTGTCAAATTTACATACATTCAGTATGTATGCCCATGATTGCTCTCCAGCGCGCTGCGCCACTCCTTGAGCAATTGTGTCCGGCGGCGGGGGTAACGGTCTGCGATCGCATCAAGCCGAACCACGCGATCTGTGCGGAAATGGCGGAAGGCCTGGCGAAGTTCGCACCAGCCAACGATGATACGTTGCTTCTCGAAGTAGCCCAGAGCGATCGGCCAGATCGTACGCTCGCTCTCCCGGTCGTTGACGTCCTTGTAGCCGATATCGAGCTTGCGTTCCTCGCGGATCGCCCGGCGCACCAGCGCAACGTCGATGATGCCGTCGCCGACACCGTCGCCGGGGTAAACCAGAAGGCCGGAATTGTGCAGGTGGTTGCGAAGGTCGGAGGGCAGCACCGCCTCGATCTTGGCAAGCGCATTGCGGGCGGCCTCGTTCAGCTCGTTGTCGGCACGGCTGGAGACCCAGCGCGATCCCAGCACCAGCGCTTCGATCTCCTCGACGGAAAACATCAGCGGCGGCAGCATGTAGCCGGGGCGGAGCATGTAGCCTACCCCGGGTTCGCCTTCGATATCGGCGCCCTGGGCCTGCAGCGCGGAGATGTCCCGGTAAAGGGTGCGCAGCGAAATCCCGAGTTCGTCGGCCAAAACCTGCCCGCTCACCGCCTGGCGATGGCGGCGCAGGATCTGCAGCAGGTCGAGAAGGCGGACGGAACGGCTCATATGCATCGATATAGCAGATGCATGCTGACATTATGTGTCAGTATTTAGCTTTCGTTTTTGGATGCAAGACTCCAGAGTTTCGCGATGACCCTGGCTTCCATCTTCGGCTCGTCGGCAAATACGCGGTCAGCCATGGCCAAGGCGGACTGGCGGATTTCCTGCTGGGACCGGATGATGAGGCTGAGGAGATGTGAAAGCTCCTCATCGCCCAGCAAACCCGGCTCCTCATCGAGCACGGTTGCCAGGATCGAGATATCGTGCTCGTGACCAAGGGCATCGACCAATGCCTTTGCCTCCGTCCGCTTGGCGCGTATCGCGGAAGGCCATATGTCGCGCAGCAGTGAAAGGCACATCCAGTAGGTCTGCGCGGACTTGCGGAGTTCGTGAAACTTTTCGGGGTCTGCCAGATGATGGCACCCGTCGAGCGCCTCGTGTGCGCCAGCAAGCGTCTTCGTCCAGGCTTTCTTCAGATGCCGGGCGGCGTCGCGCGGTGCGTCCTCCAGCTCAAGGCTGTTTATCGCATCGATAGCCTGTCGGCTTTCCGCTATTGCGGTCGCGACCTTGGATGACAGGCCGGTTTCTGCTGCGGCAATCCTGTCACGACGGTCCCTCAGGGCCTGCAGCGTCGCTGCGACGGCCTGGCTCTCTCCCTCGGTCTTGCAACGGGCTTCGAGCTGGCTCACCGTTTCGACGAGCGCACCGGCATCCCGGACCGCAGAGAGGGCTCGTGCCGTGTCGCGCAGACGCGCGTTTTCAATGCGTCGGAAATCACCGCGTCCTCGCGCCACCAGTCTGTACAAGCCACGGACCCGCTTGAACTTCTTGCGGGCCTCGTGGACGGCTTCATGGATTCCGCTTGGCTGCTGCTCGAGTACCTCGACGGCTTTTTCCAACTGGCTTTTGACTATGCGCCGGATTTCCTTCGCAAAGGCGTGCCGCGGCCTAATTCGGTAGGGCATGAACCAATTCCGGCTTCAGGCGCTCGTTAGCCAGTCCCTGATTGGAGTATCGGCGGTCACCGGTGACCTCGCGGCCAACCCACTTCGGTATCGTCGGACGATCAGCTTCGGACGCGAGTTCCACTTCGGCGATCACGAGACCGCGATAGGGGCCTTCAAAGACATCGATTTCCCAGAGAAAGCCTGCGACATCGACGGTGTAGCGCACCTTTTCGATGATGTTTCCGAGCGCGAGCTGCATCATCTCGCGTGCATCGGCCATGGGAATATCATACTCGAATTCGTCCCGCACCAGAGCCGATTTTCCGATCTTGATCGTCAATCTCGCGGAGGTGTCGTCGCGGGTGCGAATGCGAACGGAGCGGTCGTCGCTGCTTGCGATGTAGGCCTGGCGCAGGGCGGTCGCCGTTTTCACCGCCGCCCTCCAACTGTCATCGACGACGAGGAATTTGCGTTCGATTTCCTTGGCCATTACACTTACCCGTCCTGTCCCGGTCCGGCACTAGAAGAAGCTTAGCCGAAAACGCGGCACAGGCAAATCGGTTGCGCCGCGCAGCGCGCATTTGTCTCGACAACGAGACTGGCGCGGGCTAATCCTTGGCCAATTTCAATCGTTTTAAGAAGGGCGTCGCCATGACTTCCAAGACCGAAAAGCTCCTTTCCGTGCTGAAACTGCAGCCGGTCGTGCCTGTTTTGATCGTGGAAGACGCTGCGACAGCCGTGCCGCTCGCAAAGGCGCTGGTCGCCGGTGGCTTGAAGGCGATCGAGATCACCATGCGGACGCCGGCGGCGCTCGAAGCCGTGCGGTTGGTTGCACAGGAAGTGGAGGGGGCCGTCTCCGGTGCCGGCACGATCCTCAATCCCGCGCATTTCGAGGCCGCGGTAAAGGCGGGTGCGGAATTCATCGTCAGCCCCGGTACGACGAAGGAACTGCTGGATACCGCTGCCGCATCGCCAGTGCCGCTGCTGCCGGGTGCCGCGACCGCAAGCGAGGTGATGGCGCTTCGCGCGGCAGGTTACGACGTGCTCAAGTTCTTCCCGGCCGAGCAGGCCGGCGGTGCGGCTTATCTCAAGTCGCTGTCGTCTCCGCTCGCCGGCACCATGTTCTGCCCCACCGGTGGCATTTCGCTGAAAAACGCCAAGGACTATCTGTCGCTGCCAAATGTGGTCTGCGTCGGCGGCTCCTGGGTCGCGCCCAAGGAACTCGTCGCGGCAGGAGACTGGGCGGGCATTACCAAGCTTGCGGCTGAAGCTGCGGCTCTCTCCGGCTGATCACCTTTTTGTTGAGAGCGGTTTCTTTGTAATTCGGAGGTCGCGTTCTTATCTTGCTCGTGAAAACGCACGCAGGGAGAACGCGATGTTCGATGCCAAGAAGCTACTGGATCAATTTTTGGGATCGCAGATTCCGGGAACGCAGGGAACAGTAAAAGGTACGGCCGGCAGCGCGCTCGATCTCGCGAAGAAAAATCCGCTGGCGAGCGGTGCGCTGGCCGCGGTCCTTCTCGGCACGAAGGCCGGTCGCAACTTGACCGGCAGTGCGGTCAAGCTCGGTGGTCTTGCCGCAATTGCAGGGCTCGGCTACCTGGCCTATCGCAACTACAAGACCGGCAACTCACCGGACACCGGCCCGACCGACAGCCTTCCCGAACTGTTGCCGCCTCCAACCGATTCCCCATTTAGTCCACAGTCGCCGCAGGTAACCGAGGATTTTGCTCTGGCGCTGGTGAGGGCGATGATCGCCGCCGCCAAGGCGGATGGCCACATCGACGCGACCGAGCGGGGGCGGATCATGGACAAGATCCAATTGTCGGGGCTGGGCGCCGAAGCCGAAGCCTTCATTGAAAAGGAACTGGCCAGTCCGTCTGACCTCGATGCCCTCATCGCGTCCGCCAAGACGGAAGAGCAGAAGGTCGAACTCTATACGGCTTCCCGCCTGGCGATCGAGCCGGATGGCCGGGCCGAGCGTGGCTACCTCGACCTGCTCGCCGGACGGCTTGGCCTGCCGGACGCGCTTGTCGATCACATCGAAGCGACTGTCGCCGCCGCTGCGAAGGTGTGACGTCGACGCCGCGCCTCGGGCCAGTTGCCTTTAGGGGGCGGCTGGCCTAATCCGTTCTGGTGAAGAGGAGACGGCCATGCGCGATCTATCCAGCTACAAGGCCCCGGCGCCGGCACCGGTAACGCTCGAAGGGCGTTTCGTGGTGGTGGAGCCCTATGAGCGCGCGCGCCACCTGCAGGCTCTCTGGGAGGGGCTTGGCGGTTTTGGGATCAACCCGCTTCTGAAGTATTTCACGCAGCCGGACTTCAGGGATCTCGACGACTTCGGGAACTGGCTCGATGCCATGAAGAACGCCGGTTGGCTCACCCATGTGTTTCGCAACAAGGCGGATGGCAAAGTGGTCGGCATGGCGAACTACATGCGGGCGGATCCTGCAAACGGCGTGGTCGAGGTGGGTGGCGTCGCGCACGGTCCGGCCATGAGCAGGACGCCGCTGGCAACGGAAGCGCATTATCTCATGGCGCGCCATGTGTTCGACGATCTTGGTTATCGCCGCTACGAGTGGAAGTGCCACAACGAGAATGAGGCCTCTAAGACGACGGCTCGGCGCTACGGGTTCACGTTCGAGGGCGTCTTCCGTAACCATGTGATCTCCAAGGGCGCCAATCGCGACACCGCGTGGTTCTCGATGATCGATAGCGAGTGGCCCGACCTGAAAGCTGCCTTCGAGGAATGGCTTTCCCCCGACAACTTCACCTCGGGCGGCGTTCAGAAGCGTCGCCTCGACGATATCCGTAACCAGCTTTCCGGAGCTTCCACGTGAACGAGACGTCAAACAACAACCGGTCGTCTGCAATTGCCGCGGCGATCATCATCCTCGTCGTCGGCGTCGTTTTCTATTTTCTGCCGAGCCTGGTGCTGTGGATCGGCGATTATTCGCCGGCGCTTGCGGTTGCGGTGGGCGCTCTCGGGGTCATGGCCTTCTTCATGATTTTCTGGGTCCGCTCGCGTTTTCAGAAGCGCTGAGAATGGTCAACCCTGAAGGGCGGCCATCAGCAGCGTGCCGCCCAGAAGGATGACGAGGAGTGCCGCGCCGATTTCGATCGCGTTGCCCACCTTTCGCGACAGGCCGGAGCCGGCACCCGTCAACCGGATTGCAAGACCTTTGGCGGAGACGGCCATGATTGCCAGCGCCGACACCGTGATCGCTGTGCCGAGGGCCATGGCGAAGACGGACAGGACGCCGCCGAGATAGAGGCCGTTCAGCACCGAAAAGGCGAGGACCAGGAGTGCCCCGGAGCAGGGTCTGAGACCGACCGCCACGATCGCCGACCAAGCTTCCCTGCTGGTGAAACGCTCGCCCCGCAGCATTGATGGGTCGGGCAGGTGAGAAACGCCACAATCGGGGCAGATGGAACCGGGGGCGAGGGCGTTGTGGTCATGGTCGACAGCAACAGCGGAGAAACGCAGTCCGCTGCCGCCGGACGGAAGCGTGGCCACCTCGGAATTGGCGAACAGAGCATCGCCGACGAGCGCCTTGCGACGCGGCAGCAAGGGTTGGAGCTTTTTCAGGAGAAGCCAGGTTCCGAAGGCCACCACCATGGCATAGCTTGCGATTTCCAACCCATTGGTCGCGTCCGTCATCTTTATGGAAGAACCGCGCAGCAGGATGTAGGCCGTCACCACAACGGCAATGGCGACGAACGCCTGCATCATGGCGGAGACGAAGGAGATGGCTATGCCGCGCCTCAGTTGGGTTTCGTTTGCCAGCAGGTAGGATGAGACGACGGCCTTGCCATGGCCCGGTCCGGCGGCGTGAAAAATGCCATAGGCGAAAGACAGTCCGATCAGGCTCCAAAGTGCCGCCGGATCATCGCGCATTTCTCTCAGCGCACCCGTCAGCGAACGGTAGAAGGCCTGCTGATGTTCGTTGACCCAGGCGAGGAAGCCGCCAAAAATTCCGGTGGTCTGAAACGAAGGCTCGGCGGTGCCTATACCGAGCGGCGAGGCCGCGAGGGCCTGTTGAGCCGAAGGCACGGCGAGGCAAATCAGAGCGGCGATCAAGACTGCTCGCCGACCGCTCAGCATGTCACCTCCAAGCGCGTCGCGAACAGCTTGCCCATGTCGTTGTTGGCGGGGTCAGCGAAGAAGGCTTCCGTCAGCATCGCCTGGTTCTGGGCGATGACCTCGTCCGCATCCGGCCGAATGACCTGATGCTTGCACTTGGCGAAGCCCGGTCCTTCCAGAACCATGTGGGTGTCGTCGGTGAAGTCGATTGCCGTGTAGAGAGTCGGATCGTAGACGCCAAACGACAGCGTGCCGCTGGCGGGCAGCGAGACCTTCGGCTTCACCGAAAAGATCACCAGCAACTGGTTGTCCTGGAAGTCCGCGTGGAGAACGTCCGGGGCGGCAATCTCGACAGGCTTGCCGTCGTGATTGATGAAGGTGAAGTAGTCGTAGTCCGCGAGCGACTGGTGGATCGTGTTGCTGATTTCCTGAAGTTCGCTCTCCTCCAGCTTCAAGTTCGTGTTCGTGTCGAAATCCATCAGGACGCTGGAGGAGAACATGTCATCGAAGCGCCAGACGTTGCGAAGCTCCTGTACCGTGCCGTCATCTGCCGCGACGATCTCCAGCCTCGCCTCGGCGAAGACATGCGGGTGGGCTGCCGCAGGCAATGGCGCCGTGGCAAGGATGAGTGCGAGCAGCAATCGGTTTTTTTTCATCTCTAGAACCGCCGGTGATTCCGTCCTTCGCTCTCGGTAGTGGTGAGTGTTGGCAATTATGTGTTCTTGCGAAACCAGGCATGAAGATAGTCGACGAAGGACCGGACCTTCGCCGGCAGGTAGCGCCGATGCGGATAGACCGCATAGATGCCCCGGTCGTTCGGGAGGAAGTCCTCCAGCAACGGTATGAGTTCGCCGGAGTCGACATAGGGTCGCCCGATGAAGTCTGGGATCATGGCGACGCCGAGACCGGCGCGTGCCCCCCGCAGAGTCGCTTGCGGGCTGTTGACCTCGATCGGTCCGTTGACGGCAACAGAGACGCCGCCGCCATCGGGAAGGTTGAAGCGGGCGGTGTTGTGTCCCCGGGAATTGGTGTCGATCAGTACCGGAACGCGCGAAAGGTCCTGCGGGTGGTCGAGCGGCCCGTGCTTCTTTACGAAATCCGGTGTTGCAAGGGCATAGATCCGGAAGTCAGCGAGCTTTCGGGCAATGAGGCCGGAATCCTCAAGTCGCGTGATTCGAATCGCAAGATCGAACCCTTCCTCAATGAGATCGACGAATCGGTCCTCCGCGACGATGTCGAGCGACAGGTCGGGGTTCTCAACCGCGAAATCGATCAGCGACTGTCCGATGTCTGCATCGATGAAGGTCCGCGGCACCGAGACCTTCAGCCGTCCCTTGAGATCGGCGTTGTTCTCGCGCACCAGGTCCGCCAGGCTCTCGATTTCCTTGAGAATGTCGGCGGCGCTGCGATAGTAGATGTGGCCCGCCTCGGTCATCGAGAACTGGCGGGTCGTGCGGTTGAGGAGGAGCGCGCCGAGTTCATCCTCCAGTTCCCGTACATATTTCGAGAGCAACGCCTTGGATCGCCCGGTCTTGCGCGCGGCTGCAGAAAAGCCCTCCGCCTCGACCACGTCGATGAAGGCTCTGATTCTTGTCAGTGTATCCATTTTTGCCCCTTGGCTCGTCCCACATTTGTGAACGTGCACCGCGAATTGTTCAAGGAATAGCATAGTTCGTAACGAAATTAACCAGGGGCAAAAAATCCTCTTGATTATGACGTTCACTTTTCTTATCTGCGTCGTTGCCCAAAGTCGCACGTGCCCGTGGGTGTCCGCCGACCCTCGAACTGGGATTTATCCCTAAGGTGAGGTCATCGGTAAGGTACCTGGAACTAACCCCTCCAGTCGCTATTCCGGCCAACCGGGAAATGCGAGGACATCTTGAAGCAACGACGGTGCGGGCCTTTCTGGTTCTCTGCCGGCTTTCCATCAGCCGGGGTACTGAAGAGGCACACCATCATTGCCGGAAGTGCGGTAGGGTCTCCCTCCAATCCATGGCAGACAAAGCGGATTTATGCGCTCAGGCAAGAGTGCGTTCATCCATCGTTTCGCGCGTCGAGCGTTCGTACGGTACCAGTGTCTCCACCGACTGGTTTCGAGCGATGTCTCGCCGTCCTTTGTCCATCCGAAGCCTTGCCGCTTCGGGAAGCTTGGAATTTGGAAGGAAGACCGATGACCTCTGCTCGTATCCTCGACTTCATCAACACCCGACGTCCGGAAGGTCCCTGCCTCGTGGTCGACCTCGACGTGGTGCGCGACAATTTCGGTGCCTTCCGTCACGCCCTGCCGGACAGCGCCATCTACTACGCAGTCAAGGCGAACCCGGCGCCGGAGATCCTCCAGCTCCTGGCCTCGCTCGGCTCGAACTTCGACTGCGCTTCCGTTGCCGAAATCCAGATGGCTCTCGATGCCGGCGCCACCGCCGACCGCATCTCCTTCGGCAACACCATCAAGAAGGAACGCGACATCGCCCGTGCGTTCGCGCTCGGTGTGAACCTCTATGCCGTCGATAGCCACGAGGAAGTCGAGAAGATTTCCCGTGCCGCTCCCGGCGCCCGCGTGTTCTGCCGCGTCCTGACCGATGGCGAAGGCGCCGAATGGCCGCTTTCCCGCAAGTTCGGCTGCGTGCCGCAGATGGCCGTCGACGTTCTCGTCTACGCCCACCAGCTCGGCCTCGAATCCTTTGGCGTCTCGTTCCATGTCGGTTCGCAGATGACCAAGGTCGATGCCTGGGACGGCGCCCTTGCGGATGCCAAGCGTGTTTTCGCTTCGCTGGCCAAGCAGGGCATCGTTCTGAAGATGGTCAACATGGGTGGAGGATTCCCGACCAAGTACCTGCGCGACATTCCGTCGGCAGAAGCTTATGGTCAGGCGATCAATGCGTCGCTGAAGAAGCACTTCGGCAACAACATCCCGCAGACCATCATCGAGCCGGGCCGTGGCATGGTCGGCAATGCCGGCGTGATCAAGGCGGAAGTCGTGCTGATCTCGAAGAAGTCGGACAATGACGCGCATCGCTGGGTGTTTCTCGACATCGGCAAGTTCGGCGGTCTCGCCGAAACCATGGACGAAGCGATCCGTTACCCGATCCGCACCGCCCATGATGCCGACGAGATGGAGCCCTGCGTGCTGGCCGGCCCGACCTGCGATTCGGCTGATGTCATGTACGAGAAGAACATGTATCCGCTGCCGATCTCGCTTTCGATCGGCGACGAGGTTCTGATCGAGGGCACCGGCGCGTACACCACCACTTATTCGGCGGTGGCGTTCAACGGCTTCGAGCCGCTGAAGTCCTACGTGATCTGACGTCTCCCGCGCCGGCCAACCGGCGCGGACCTTCACAATCATTGGAACACTCTTGATACGGGAGGCCAGCATGGCCACTGTTCTCGACAACGTGCGCGCCCTTTTCGCGCCTGCACCTGCCTATGTCATCGACCGCGAGACGCCTGCCGACGTCGTGGCGCGCGAGACGCTGCTCGACAAGGTGATGGGCGCCGATCGCAAGACAAAGTCTTCCGAGAAGATCCGGCGCGGGCGCGTCCCGGCCGAGGGCCTCGCACTGGTGGCGCGCGATCGCGCCGGTCATGTCATCGGCACCGTTCGCCTCTGGAATGTCGAGGCCGGCGTAGACCGGGACGGGGGCCCGATCGAGGCGCTCCTGCTCGGGCCGCTGGCCGTAGATTGCGCCCATGAAGGCAAGGGCATCGGTTCCGCGCTGATGCGTGCAGCGCTTCTGGAAGCGAAGAAGCGCGACCACGGTGCCGTACTCCTGGTGGGTGACGCGGCCTATTACGAGCGCTTCGGCTTCTTTGCGTATCGTGCCCGCCATCTCGTCATGCCGGGACCGTTCGATCGTGCGCGCTTTCTGGGGCTGGAACTCAAGGACGGATGGCTGGGCGGCGCGGCGGGCATGATCGTTGCCACCGGCCGCAAGTTGAGCGGTACCTCTCTCGAACAGGCGGCGTAAAGGCCGCCGCTCGCTCGGCCCGCGCTCCCGGACCGGTTCGACGCAACCCGCGTCTGGAGCCGCCGGTCGAGCGCGGGTCGTGAATGTCCGATTCCCGATCTCCTGTGTCGGCGTCAGAACCGGCGCTCGTTCTCTTCAGCGAGCATTTGCAGGGCATCGGAGTCAGGTTGATAGGACTTTGTTTTCTCAGACCAAGTGTAGGTAACGCCGATGGTGCGGTCGGCGATGACGGCAATCGGCTCGGCACATTCGTCGCCCTCCTTCGGATCGTCGTGGAGGCTGATTTCGACGTAAATCGCGGGTTTGCCGCTTGGAACCGCGTCGTTGACCGAAACACCCGTTTGTTGCTGGCGCCAGAGGCCGCAAAGCGATTCCGAAAACGTGAAGACATCGTCGACATGAAGGAGTTCCTCCGGTGTCGCGAGATAGAGGCTCGTGATTCGGTAGTGCTGGGATGAGTTGGAGTGGGTATTGTCGATGACAATCAACGCCGTCCTGTCATCGACGAGCCGCGTATCGCCTGATATCCCTGTCTGCCGATCAAGGCCGACATTTACTATATCGCCTAGCACGGGCGTTTCTCCGGCGAGCGTATAGAGGGCGAGCGACGCTGGCGCATCGGGTTGTCCATCCGGCTCGCCGAAATCCAGGAAAACGATCATCGCCTTCGCGCCTGCGAGGTGCATGACTTCGGCTTTGTTGACTTGCAGCCCCTCCGGCCACGCCTCGTCCACATCCAGTTCCTCCGCCATGGTGGGGGCGACCGTGTTTCCCCGCCAGCCTCCAGACGTCGCTTCCAAATCCGGTACGACCGCGCGAGCGAGATCCAGGAAAGTGGTGGGGATCTGCGGTGATACAGGGTCGCTCAGATCGGCCATCCGCCAGATGTCGGCCGCACCGGCGGTTGCGGCGACAAGGGCAAGAGCGCCCGCCAGAAGCGATCGCGGCAGAATGTGCATTTGGAGCCTCCAGAGTTCAGTCTAGCCGAAATCGCCGAATGGCGTCGAGCCGTTGTGACAAATGCGTCACGGCAAGCCGGAAGAAATTCGAGCGGCTGTGGAACCTTCGGAACTTTACCCCTGCGTTCATGAGTTATGGCGGTGGTGATAGACACCTGCCCCGCGATCGGGGTTCGCACACAGTCTCAGGGGAGATATCCGAATGTTCAAGAAATTGCTCACGACGTCCACCGCGATAGTGCTTCTGTCCACCGGCGCCGCTTTTGCTGCGGACGCGATCTACGAGGTGCCGGAAGCTCCGGCGGCAACGATAGAAACGCCCGTCGTGTTCTCATGGGCTGGCGGCTATGTCGGTGTCGAAGGCGGTTACGGCTGGGGTGACGCCGATGTCGATGGCTTTGGCTCTGACGGATTCGACGGCGGCCGCTTTGGCGGCTTTGTCGGTTACAACTGGGAATTCGGCAACAGCGTTATCGTCGGTCTCGAAGGAAACGTAGATTACGATTGGAACGACGGTTCCGTCGCGGGCGCCGATTTCGAAACGGGCTTCAACGGCGGAATTCGCGGTCGCGTCGGTTACGCGATGGACCGGGCGCTGATCTATGCGGCTGGCGGCTGGACAGCAACCGATGCAAACCTCGACACCGGCGCCGGCGAAGACAGTGAGACCATGCATGGCTGGACGATTGGCGCAGGCGTAGACTACGCGTTCACCGACCGGATGTTCGGCCGGCTTGAGTACCGCTACAACGACTATGGCGACAAGGATATCGGCGGAACCAACGTCGATTTCAGCCAGCACGTCGTCAATGTCGGTCTTGGCGTGAAGTTCTAAGAATCGCTGACAGACCCGTCGTGACACGTCCGGCCCCTTTGTGGGCCGGACTTTTTTGTGTTTATCCCGGTCAAAACCGACGCTTCAAATGACCCGGATTTGGCATCTGTCATTTTGTTATGTTGTAAAACTGTAACTATACGTTTCTCCTTGTGTGCATAGCAGCAGCAATTCCCTTTCTTTGATTTGAATCAAACGCTTGAAGGCTCGCTCCCCGATAGTCGACGCGGCTCTGCCAAATCTGAAATCTAGGAGAGAACAATGAGCAAGACATGGAGCACGCGCCTTCGGGCGCTGGCCGCAACCACCATACTGACGCTTACTGCGCAGGTCGCGCCGGCGGCGGACCTGGCGCCGCTCACCCCGGCGGAAGAGTCGGCGGTGGCGTCGTTGAGCCCCTGGCAGATCCGTGTCCGCGGGCTCGGCGTCATCACCAATGACAGTGGCAGTCTGGATGGCGTGCCGGGTTCGGACCTTTCCTATAGCGATACGGTGATCCCGGAACTGGACATCACCTACTACTTCACCGACAACATCGCTGCCGAACTGATCCTTGGCACCACCTATGCCAACATCAGTGGAGAAGGATCAATCGCGGGCCTCGGCAAGATCGGCAAGACCTGGGTTCTGCCGCCGACGCTGACGCTTCAGTACCACTTCACCGACTTCGGCGCTTTCAAGCCCTATGTGGGTGCCGGCATCAACTACACGATGTTCTACAATCAGTCCGGTTCGGCCGTGGATGACATCGACGTCAAGGACACATTCGGTGCGGCCTTGCAGGTCGGCTTCGACTACATGCTCGATGAGCACTGGGGTGTGAACTTCGACGTGAAGAAGATCTTCCTCGAGGCCGACTACGAGGCCACCAGCGGCGGCGCTCCCTTGAGCGGCAAGGCCAAGCTCGATCCCTGGCTGATCGGCGGCGGTGTCACATACCGGTTCTAGAAAGCGACATGGGGAGCCTCGTGCTCCCCATGTTTTTCTCCACAGTCTTTCAGGCCGAAATGTCGATGACGCCGCAATCGCCGGCGTCTGACGCATATGCCAGCAACTTGCCCGTCGAACTCCATCCCATCGACGTGATCGCACCTTTGCCTGGACGACGCAGAAGCGCCTCCTTGCCGTCGGCGATGCGAACCGCGAGGATCATTCCGTCGACAAAACCAATCGCGAGGATTTCCTCCGCCGGATGGAAAGACACGTCCGTGACCATGATGTTGGCGCGCGTTCCCAGTTCGAGCGGTGCCTTGCCCATCGGGCCATCCTTGCCGGAAAAAGGCCAGACGATCGCGGCCGGCGCACCTGAGGAGGCGAGCCACTTGCCCTTGGGCGACCAGGAAACGGACTTCACTTTCGCCGGATAGCCGGTCATACGCATGTGGCGGGCGTCCGCGCCGGATTTGCCGTCCAGCTTCCAGCCATGCAGCGCATTTTCCTGCATCGTCGTGACGATGAAGCGCCCGTCGGGTGAGAAGGTGACGCCGGTATGAGCTCCCTTCCACTCAAGATCGATCGGTGCGCCGGAGGTGCCGACCCAGTGAAGGGTGACGCCGTTGTAGCGCGCCAGCGCAATGCGCAGACCCTTCGGTGCGAAATCAATCGCTTCGACTGTCCGCTGCTCTGTGAACTCCTTTGTGGTGCCGTCAGCCAGACGAACGAAGGCTGACTTGCCCTGCGCATACGCGACCGCGCCCTGCGGACCGGTGGCGACGACGGAGATCCATTTTCGAGGCAGATGCGCGAGCTCGGTGATGCTCCCGTCGTGCGCGATCCGCAACACCTTGCCGTCTTCGCCGCCCGTGACGAGAGTCTGGTTGGCCGGATCCTTGACGCAGGCGAGGATGCCTTCGTGTGCTTCGGTCACCTTTTCTCCGCCGTCCAGACGGTGAATGGTTCCACTGGCGGCCGCGAAAACCGGCATGTCACCAAGGAAGGTCGCCGCGACGACGTGACCTTCTATATCGAGAGGCGCAACCGATGGCATCAGGCGGTGGCCTCGCAGGCCTTGAAACTTGCTTCCAGCTTTTCGCGATCAAGTTCGCGCCCGATGAAGACCAGGCGGCTCTCACGCTTCTCGTTTTCCTTCCAAGGGCGCTGATGGTCGCCTTCGACGATCATATGAACGCCCTGGACGACATAGCGCTCTTCGTCTCCCTTGAAGGCGATGATGCCTTTGAGACGAAGGATATTCGGTCCCTGCGTCTGGGTAACCTTCTGGATCCAGGGGAAGAAGCGGTCCGGATTCATCTCGCCACCACGCAGCGATACGGAGGTCACCGTGACGTCGTGAATGGCGGACGGTCCATGGTCGTGATGGTGGTGATGATCATGGTCGTGGTGGTGATGATGATCGTGATCATGGTGATGGTCATGACCGTGATGATGGTGATCATGATCGCAATCGGGTCCGCAGACGTGATCCGGGTCGTCGTGATCCAGGAAATGCGGATCGTTTTCGAGAGCGCGCTCGAGGTTGAAGGCACCTTGATCCAGAACCTTGGCCAGATCGACGCCCGAACGGGTCGTGGAGTAGATGCGGGCCGAGGGGTTGATGGCGCGGACGATGTCCTCGATCTGGTGGAGCTGGTCGTGGCTGACGAGGTCGGTCTTGTTGATAACGACCACGTCGGCGAAGGCGATCTGGTCCTCGGCTTCGCGGCTGTCCTTCAGGCGGAGCGGCAGGTGCTTGGCGTCGACGAGTGCCACGACGGCATCGAGTTCCGTCTTGGAGCGGACGTCATCATCCATGAAGAAAGTCTGCGCGACCGGAACGGGGTCGGCGAGGCCCGTGGTTTCAACGATAATGCCGTCGAAGCGGCCGGGGCGGCGCATCAGGCCTTCGACCACGCGGATCAGGTCGCCGCGGACTGTGCAGCAGACACAGCCGTTGTTCATTTCGTAGATTTCCTCGTCCGACTCCACGATCAGATCGTTGTCGATTCCGATCTCGCCGAACTCGTTGACGATGACGGCATATTTCTTCCCGTGATTTTCGGAAAGAATCCGGTTCAGGAGCGTGGTCTTGCCTGCTCCGAGATAGCCGGTCAGAACGGTCACGGGAGTGGGTTTTGCAGCAGCAGCTTCGGTCATCGGAAACCTCGACGAAAGGGGAGTTACGGCAGTGCGCCTGTAATGGTGTTACCGTCATATAGGCGCTGGCTTGCGTCAGTTCAAAGGCTTTCTGCCGGTCTTCGGCGTTCCCCTGTTTGACACTCCGGGTTCCTTACCCTATCGACGCTCAAGATGCCGTTTGGTCGTTGCGTACGACATTTTCTTTCAGCGGATTTGCGAGCGACATGTCGAAAAGCTCCGTTCTTTCCCGTCTCGCGAATCTCCCTGAACGGCTAGGCGAGATGATCACGGGTCGCCGGGACGGGATAAAGGCGCTGCTGGCCTTCACGCGCTTCAGCGGTGTGATCCGGCATGACCCCCGGCAATATGATCGCCAGCAGCGCGAACTGATCCTGCTCGGACGTCTTCTTCTGACATTTCTGCGGTCGCCGATGATCTCGCTGGCGCGCGACGTGGCAATGTTGGCGGAAGGCCTCGGCGACGAACGCACGTTCGCTGCCATGATGCGCCGTGCGATTGCCGATGCGGGACGTTTGGAAACACGTCTCCGGCAAAAGCCTGGAAGCGCCACGCTGCTCGTGGATTTCCAAATCTCGCTCATGGACTTTGATGCCGCAAAGCGCGTCATTGGAGCTATCCGTGATACGCGTCCCGAGCTTGCGAACCAGTTGTCGCAGCGTGTCGCGGACCTCGAAGCCGAATGCAAGCCTTGGCGGGATGTCGTAGACGCTGCGTGTGCATCGCTGAGGCGACGTTTACAGGGAGGCGCAACACCCCTTCAGGAGAGGCTGACCGTTCATGTGCCCGTGGCAGCCTTCCGGATGAATCACCGGGATTATCCGGGATTCAGGGAGGACATCCGCCGGTCGTTCCGGCAGATCGTATCCGTTCTGCGTGAAAACGGCACGTCCTACTCGGTCGAGATGAGGGTCGCCAAGCACGGCGCTTTGGCTGATGAGGGAGCGTTTATCGCCTACCATACCGTCGGTGGCGAGGGACGAGGTCTCCACGTCAAGGAAACCGATCGCCGGAGCCACTTCAGCGGCGACACCGGAGGCTATTCGGGCTGGAGCGCCTTCAGTGACAAGCCCCTGCCGCCGGCTGACGCTTTCGATCCGGCAGTGGTGGCAGCTTTCATCTCGTCCGAACGACAACAACTGATCGCCGGAAACCAGTCCAAATATCTCCAGCCTGAGACCGGTCCGGATCGACCGGCGGGACAATATGTGTTTGTCGCCCTGCAGGTGATCGACGATGCGGTCCAGCGCCAGGCGGCCCTGCATATGTTCGACATGCTGGAGGAGGTCAGTCGGGCCTGTGCGGCCAGAGGGATAGCGGTCGTCGTCAAGCGCCATCCGCTCTGCCGGTCGGCGGCTGTCCGGTTCGTCCTAGCCAAGGGCGTCAGGCGTGGGCTGTTTTCGCTGACCGAGGGCTCCATTCACGATCTGATCGATGGCTCTTGCGCGGTCTGCGTGATCAATTCCGGCGTCGGTGCCGAGGCGCTTCTGCATGGCAAGCCCGTCTACACATTCGGGCGGGCGGAATATCAGGCGGCGACGTTCCGGATCAGGGAACGCGGCGAGTTCGCGCGCCTGTTCGTTCCGGACCGGCTGCCGGCGCCGGCGGAGCGGATCGAGGCGCTGCTTTATGCACTGCGGCACAGCTATGCGACGGACGTCCGCACCGAAGACGAAGCTCTGGCTTTCTGGCGGGACAGGCTGAGCGGAGTGCTCGGCAAAGGCTAGCCTTCACCGGTCGAAGAGCGTGATGTCGAAGCGGTGCACGTCGTCAAGGAGCGCCAGGAGACCGGCTACCGCGTGGGCGATGAGCGCCTCGCCCTTTTCTGCCGTTGCGGCGGATGCGTCGCCTGCCGCGCCTTCAGGATTGAGATCCGACATCTTCCATCCGAAGGCGTGGGGACCGTAGGCGCGGAGATGGACAAAGTCCTCGATGAAGCGGCTTTGCCGGGAGGTGAAGTTGCCGGCCTTCGACATGACGACCTTCTCAGGGTGGAGAGCGAGCATGACCGAGGTTTCGATATCGCCGGCGTGGATGTCGATGGCCTTGCGTTCCGCGACAATCACGTCGTCAGGCACGCCGAACCGGGTCCAGCTGGTCGCTACCACCAGCATGTCGAAGCGAACCCGCGCTTCCGTGGCGACAATCGTCAGCAAGGGAGAGTTGCCACCATGTGCGTTCAGCAGAACCGCCTTCCGGATGCCTTGGCGCGCCAGATCGGCAAGGATCGCGAGCCATCGATGACAGGCCTCGTCGAAGGGCAGCGTTCGGGTCCCATCCACATCCATGTGTTCGATCGAATAGCCCACGGGTTCAACCGGGAGAAACGTGGCGGGTATGGATTCGGGAAGAGCTTCAATCAGGCGATCAACGATTCCGGCCGCGATAAGCGTGTCCGTCTCAAACGGCAGGTGGGGTCCGTGCTGTTCGTGGGCTCCCAGCGGCAGCACTGCGATCCACTCGCGACGTTCTGATCTCGGGAGTGCCGGGTCGTTCTCAGAAAATGCGCGTTCGGGACGTGCCATGGAATTGTTGCTCCGGCTTTGACTGGTATGCATAGCCTGTCTTAGATGGTGCGGACTGCGGCGAATGCCGGCGAGCGGCGGGGTGAACAATGTCGAAAAAGGACAAGGGCGACAAGAAGGGCAAGGCCAAGAAAAAGGCGGCGCTCGACGAAAGGATCGGCGACCTCGGGCCCGTGATGATCCACGCGGCGCGGGCGATGCGGACGCGGTTGTCGCGCAATCTGGCCGAAAGCGGCCTCTATGCCGGCCAGGACGGGGTGATCCAGGCTCTGGCGGAGGAGGAGGGGCTGACGACCGGCGCTCTTGCCCAACGGCTTGGCGTCAAGGCGCCGACCATGACCCGCACGATCGGGCGTCTGGAGGCGCAGGGCTTCGTGGAGCGGCGCGCCGATCCCAAGGACGCCCGCCTGACGAAGGTGCATCTGACGCCGGCAGGCACCGATACCCTTTCCAAGATTGAGCGCGCGACGCAAGAATGCAGTCTGCAGGCTGTGCAGGGCCTGTCGGGCAAGGACGTGAAACTTCTGGTTCGGCTCTTGCAGAGCGTCGAGGACAATCTCCAGCAACAGTCCGAATGAGAAACGAAAACAGTTGCATCTGAGAATTAAACTATTTAATTAAACGGTTTAATCGCGGTAGACGCGGGAGAGGGGGCAAGCCCGACGGAGGAATCGTGGCGCAAAAGGTCAAGTTGTCGACGATTGCCGAGTCTCTCGGTCTTTCCACTGCAACCATATCGCTCGCGCTGCGCGACAGTCCTCTGGTGGCCGTGGACACCAGAGAAAAGATCAAGGAGCAGGCTCGGGCCCTCGGCTATATCTACAATCGCCGGGCCGCCAGCCTAAGAACCTCCAGATCGGGTATTATCGGTGTCGTGGTTCATGACATCATGAACCCTTTCTATGGCGAGATCCTGAAGGCCATCGAAAGCGAACTCGATCGCAGCCGGCACACGTTCATCCTCTCCAACCATTATGACTCGGTCGAAAAGCAACGAACGTTCATCGAGACCTTGCTGCAACTCGGTGGCGATGGCGTGATCATGTCACCGGCGATCGGGACGCCGGCGGAGGATGTGATGCTGTCCGAGCAGAACGGCATGCCTGCCATCCTCGTGGCCCGATCGATGGAGGGCGTGGACCTGCCGATCTATCGTGGTGACGACAGCTACGGGATATCGCTTGCTACCAATCACCTGATCGGACTGGGCCACCGGGTGATCGCCTTCATTGGCGGCACGGACCTGACCTCGACCGGCAGGGATCGATACCAGGGTTACGTCAACGCGCTGCGCAAGGCGGGTATCGAGGTCGATCCCAACCTGCGAATTCCCGGCCCGCGCACCAAGCAGGGCGGCTTCGAGGCTGCTGTTCACTTCCTGTCGCTGCCGCAAAAGCCGACCGCCGCCGTGTGCTGGAACGATCTCGTTGCGATCGGGTTGATGAACGGTATCGCCCGTGCCGGGCTGGTGCCCGGACAGGATATTTCCGTGACCGGCTACGACGATCTGGAAGAGGCATCTATCGCCACACCGGCGCTGACGACGGTCTGGAACGGTCAGGCGGAGGTCGGGCGGCTTGCTGCCCGTGCTTTGCTCGACAAACTCGCCGGCAGCCACGAGCCGGACGGTATCCATCTGATCAAGCCGGAGATGCGCATTCGCCAGTCAACCGGCCCCATGCGACGTTGAAAAGAAGACTACGAGGAAGACTGATGACGGAAACGCCGACCATTCTCGTGCCCGGACGGGTGCACCCGCGTGTCCTTGAGCGATTGCAGGAGCGCTTCGAGATCGTCACGGCACCGGCGGGTACCGGTTTCACGCTTGGGGACGAGGAGGCAAGGCGCATCAAGGGCATGGCATCCTTCAACTTCGCCCCCGCCTCATGGATCGAAAAGCTGCCAAGTCTCGAAATCATCGCGAATTTCGGGGTGGGTTATGATGGCGTTGATGCCAAGGCCGCCGCGTCCCAAGGCGTGGTCGTCACCAACACGCCCGACGTCTTGAACGATGAAGTTGCCGATACCACGATCGCGCTGTTGCTCAATACGGTTCGCAGGTTCCATGCTGCGGAAAGCTGGCTGCGCGACGGTCGCTGGGAGAGCGAGGGCGCCTTTCCGCTGTCGCCGCTGTCGCTCAAGGGACGTCATGTCGGTCTGTACGGCCTCGGCCGAATCGGCCTTGAGATCGCGCGCCGGCTCGAGCCATTCAAGGTCGCAATCAGCTATCATACTCGCAGCCCGCGGACGGATGTCAGCTATTCCTACCAGCCAACCCTTCTCGATCTGGCCAAGGCGGTGGACACGCTGATCTGCATCGTGCCGAAGACGCCAGAAACCCACAAGGCCATCGATGCGCAGGTTTTGGCGGCGCTCGGTGAGAACGGGGTTCTCATCAACGTCGGTCGTGGGTGGTCCGTTGACGAGGATGCGCTGGAAGCGGCCTTGAGGCAGGGAACGATCGCCGCTGCCGGGCTCGATGTGTTCCAGGATGAACCGAAGGTGCCGAAGGGGTTGATCGGTCTGCCGAATGCGTCCCTCTTCCCGCATGTGGCATCGGCGTCGGTGCCGACACGTAACGCCATGGCGGATCTGGTGGTCGACAACCTCATCGCCTGGTTCGACACTGGAAAGCCTATCACACCCGTACCAGAGACGCCTGTCTCGAGGGACTGACCATCCTCCAGTTTTCGGCAAGTTCCGGAGCGCACACTCTGCTTCATGGACGATGGGCAGGGGGCATTCATGGGACTTCGTGGTGTCGTTGCTTTGAGCTCGATTTCGGGAGCGGGGCTGGCAGCCGTCGTGACGCTTCCGTTTCTCTCTCAGCGCCAGGATTGGCCGGATGATTTCGTCTCGGCCTCGATTCCACCGCAACTGACCGCCGGGCTGGCATCACCGCCAGCGCGGTTTTCGGTAACCAACCTGAGCGATATGACGGTGTGTCTGGTCGATCGGGGCGGCGCATTGACCAGCCGCAGCCGCAGCTTCGAGGCCGGACAGGATTGCAGCGCCGTGTGGCCCGGCCTCGTTCAGGCCGCGAACTGGATCGAGAACGGCGACGGAACGGTGACGTTGTCAAACGGTAACGGCGAAGTGGTGCTGACGCTCGGTCGTGGGCACGGCTTCAGCTACGAGTCCCTGGATACCGACGGAGCCAGTCTGGCCTGGCTCCTGTTGCCCTGACTTTCAGGCCGCTGCCCGCATTCCGGCATAGTCGCGCACGGCATCCCCGAATGCCTGGAACAGGGAGCGGGACGGACGGTCGGTTTCCGCCCAGTATTCCGGATGCCATTGCACGCCAATCGCGAAGCCCTTGGCATTGATAACCGACACGGCCTCGATCGTGCCGTCGTCTGCGATCGCTTCGACCTGCAGGCCTGGCGCCGTTTTGGAAATCGCCTGGCGGTGGAGCGAATTGACCGCGACCCTTCCCGTGCCGAGATAACGCGCGATGCATGAGCCCTCTGCGATGATAACGTCCTGACGAATGGAGAAGGCCGTGTCGCGATCGACATCCGCAGGTTTGCGATGGTCCCAGACGCCCGGCTGCTCCTGGATTTCGGTTGCGAGCGTACCCCCGAGCGCGACATTCAACTCCTGAATGCCACGACATATCGCCAGCAGCGGAATGCCTCTCTCGAGCGCGCGCCGGATCAGGGGGAACGTGGTCGCATCGCGGGCGGGATCAAAGGGCCCATCTTTTTCAGATGCTTCGGCACCATAGAGCGTCGGGTGGACATTTGTCGCTGAACCGGACACCAGAAGCCCATCGACGCGATCGAGAATCGCGTCCGCGTCATTCCCCTCGACGAAAGCCGGAATGATGAAGCTCATCACGTCCGCGACCTTAAGCGCCGCCTTCACATACTGGTTCTGTGCCGCGTGCCATGTCGTGCCATCGAATTCGCGAATGTCGGCTGGTACTGCGATAATCGGTTTGGACATAGATGGCTCCGATTGGGGACGATGTCTTTTCTCATTCCATCCGCGAGCCCAAGTCAACGAAATTCGTTTGGCCTTGCCCGCTGGTGCCCCACTTGGCGGATGGCAAAGCCAGTTGTTCGAGGACACCGTTCTTTAGTCGAAAGTCGTCTGGTTCAAAGCTTGAAACGCTTTGAACGGCATGGTTATCTCGTTTTACTCCCTTGGTCTTTCGAAGAGAGGCAGGGGTAACCATGATGGGAGGTTTAATTCATGGATCGTCGTTCATTCATTAAGAAGGCCGGAGTCGCTGGCGCCGGCGCTGCCGCGTCCACCGTGCTTGCAGCACCTGCGATCGCGCAGGAAAACCCCAAGATTACCTGGCGCCTGACGTCGTCGTTCCCGAAGTCGCTGGACACGATTTTCGGTGGTGCTACCGATATCTCTGAACGCGTCGCTGCCGCGACCGACGGCAACTTCAATATCCAGGTGTTTGCCGCCGGCGAAATCGTTCCCGGCCTGCAGGCCGTGGATGCCGTGGCCGCTGGCACCGTCGAGGCGGCGCATACCACGTCCTACTATTTCTGGGGCAAGGAGCCGACGTTCGCAATCGGCACTGCACTGCCGTTCGGTCTCAACGCGCGCATGTCGAACGCCTGGTTCAACCAGGGCAACGGCAACACGTTGATGAACGAGTTCTATGCCACGCAGGGTCTTTACGGTCTTCCGGCTGGCAATACTGGCGTTCAGATGGGCGGCTGGTTCCGCAAGGAAATCAACACGGTCGACGACCTCAAGGGTCTGAAGATGCGTATCGCCGGCCTCGCTGGCAAGGTGCTTGAGAAGGTCGGCGTCGTGCCGCAGCAGCTTGCGGGTGGCGATATCTATCCGGCCCTTGAAAAGGGCACGATCGATGCGGCCGAATTCGTCGGCCCCTATGACGATTCGAAGCTCGGCTTCCACAAGGTCGCCAAGTACTACTACTACCCGGGTTTCTGGGAAGGCGGACCGGTCGTTCATGGCTTCTTCAATCTGGAGAAGTTCAATGGACTGCCGAAGCATTACCAAGCGATCCTCACGGACGCCTGTGCCTACGCCAATACCAACATGATGGCGAAATACGACGCCAAGAACCCGGCGTCGCTGAAGCAGCTGGTGTCCGAGGGCACCGTGCTGCGTCCGTTCAGCCAGGAAATCATGGAAGCCTGCTATCAGGCTGCAATTGGCATCTACGCCGAGCTCTCCGCGCAGAGCGAGTTCTTCAAGAAGACCTACGAAGACCAGCTCGCGTTCAAGAAGGACGCGTACCTCTGGGCCCAGCTCGGCGAGTACACCTTCGACACGTTCATGATGATCCAGCAGCGGGCCGGCAAACTCTAACGGTTCCACCGTTCGAAGACTTCGGGGCCCGCGCATCGCGCGGGCCTTTTTTGTCCCGCGACGGCAGTCAAGAAAAACGGCGCTCGATGGCGCCGTCCTTCAGGTCGGACATCATCTGTGCCAGCTACTGGATAACGGGTGGCTGGCTGAGGTCGAGAGCGGGCGCCGCCGGAGTTGCTGGCGCAGGGGCAGGACCTCCGAGATCGAGCGGCGGCAGGCCTATGGCGGGCGCCTGTTGGCCGTTGCCACCCTCCGAGCCAAGGGGGGGCAAGCCGAAGGCCGGCGCTCCTCCGGCGCCATCTGAGCCGAGAGGCGGCAATGACATTCCGTTGCCTTGTCCGAAGCCCGGGATTTCGATCTGCACATCGTTCGGATCGACGGTCGGCGCGTCGCCCTTGTACCGCAAGACGAGGTCCGGGAAGGCGATCACAACCAGAATCATGATGAACTGGATTATGATGAAAGGGAAAACGCCCTTGTAGATATCGATCGTTCTGACGCCATCCATCATGCGGCCGGTCACCTTGTCCTTCCAGGCGGAGGGTGGGGCCACGGAGCGCAGGTAGAACAGGGAAAAACCAAACGGCGGTGTGAGGAACGAGGTCTGCAGGTTGATGCCGAGGATCACTCCGAACCAGACCAGATCGATCCCGAGCTTGTCGGCCACCGGCGCGAGAAGCGGAACCATGACGAAAGCGATCTCGAAGAAATCCAGGAAGCAACCGAGGATAAAGACGATGATCGTGACAACGATCAGGAAGCCGTACTCACCGCCCGGCAGCGCCGTCAGCAGTTCCTCGATCCACACATTGCCGTTGATGCCATAGAACGTCAGGCCGAAAACGCGGGCGCCGATCAGGATCATCATCACGAAGGCGGAGAGCTTGGTGGTCGCGTCGAGCGCGTTCTTCATCACGGCCATCGACAGTCGCCCCTTGGCGGCCGCCAGCACGATGGCACCAGCCGCGCCCATGGCGCCGCCTTCCGTGGGTGTCGCGATGCCGAGGAAGATTGTGCCGAGCACCAGAAAAATCAGAGCCAAAGGCGGAATGAGAACGATGATCACCTGCTGGGTCAGGCGGGAAATGAGATTGAGATTGAGTGTGCGGTTGGCGATGGCGACGACATAGACAGTGAGAACTGCAAAGGCCAACGCAGCGACGAGCTGCCACTCGGGGCTTTCTATACCGGTGAAAAGCACGTCGTGGCCGAGGAAATAGAGGCCGATCGCGATGAGCAGCATGACGATAAGCGATGTCACCCCGCCACCGAGTGTCCGAGCCTCCAGCGGCAGGGCCGGTGCCCAATGCGGCTTCACCATCGTGACGGCAAAGATATAGGCGCAGTAAGCGAAGACGATCATGATCGCCGGATAAAGCGCGCCGACATACATGTCGCCGACCGAACGTCCCAGCTGGTCGGCCATCACGATCAGGACGAGCGACGGCGGAACGATCTGTGCCAGTGTGCCAGACGCGGCGATCGTTCCCGATACGAGCGGCTTGTTGTAGTGGTACCGCAGCATGATGGGCAGGGAAATAAGGCCCATTGCCATCACCGATGCCGCGACCACGCCGGTCGTGGCACCGAGCAGCGCACCCACCAGGATGACCGCATAGGCAAGGCCGCCGCGGATCGGGCCGAAAAGCTGGCCGACCGTGTCGAGCAGATCCTCCGCCATACGGGAGCGCTCCAGGATTAGTCCCATAAGCGTGAAGAAGGGGATCGCCAACAGGGTATCATTGTACATGATGCCGTAGATGCGATCCGGATGCGACTGCAACAGCGGCCAGAAGAGCCGGATCTCCGGGGAGATCGTCGACAGTTCCACGCCGAGAGCGAAGTAGATGAGACCGCCCGCCGCGAGCGTGAAAGCCACCGGATAGCCGAGCAGAAGCATCAGCATCACGGTTGTGAACATGATGGGTGCGAGGTTATGGGCAATGAAATCGATCATGTCACTGCCCCGCCGTTTCGGCTGCGCTTTTGTCTGCGGCGTCTTCGTCCAGCACGCCGGCAAGCACCGCTGCGCGCTTGATGATCTCCGAAACCGCCTGGGCGCTCAGGAGCAGGAATCCGACCAAGACCGCTGCCTTGGCGGGCCAGACGATCAAGCCACCAGCGCTCGAGGAAATCTCACCGATATTGTAGGAATTCCAGAACCACGGCCATGCAAGCCATGCCATGAGAAAGGAGAAGGGGACCAGAAAGATGATATGGAGCACCAGGTCGATCCAGTTTCGCGTCCTCCTGGACCAGTTGTTCGAGAGGATATCGATCCGGATGTGCTCGTTCTTCAGCAGCGTATAGGCGGAAGCAAGCATGAAGACAGTGCCGAACAGGTACCACTGCAGCTCCAGAAACGCGTTTGACGACATGTCGAACATTTTTCTGATGATCGCATTTCCGGCACTGATGAGAACGGCAGCCAAAAGCAGCCAAGATACCCACCTGCCTATTGCGCCGTTGATTGCATCAATCACCCGGCTCAGCAGCAATAAAGCCCGCATTGTTTTCTCCCTGACGCACCCCTTTGTCCATAGAGCAAGGCCAAACGCCTTGCAACCAAACGGGTCTCCGTCTTTCGGGCTACATTTGTCTTTCGTCAAATATGTCTCGCCCTGAACCAGCAGCGCGTCTGGATGCCATCGTGTGCCAACGACGTCGGTGTGTGCTCCGTTGCTGTGGGGGTTGCTCCAGAACACGACATGATTTGGCCTCGTGGGCGGTGGATCAGCAGGATCGTTAAAAATCTCACGACGCTGGAAAGCCGACCTTAAAGCGTTTGGTCTAATCGACAGGGTGATCGGGAGACCACGCTATGAAGGTTCGCAACACGATCGAGACGCCGAAAGAGGTTCAGCTCTCTCTCGTCAGTTCGTTGTTCGACAACAGCAGTACGTTGTTGAAGGGCATGGTCGTCCATATCCTGGCCTATGCGGTCGTCTTCCACAAAACGGGCGACCCGATCTATCTCCTTGTTTCTCTCGCGTTCATGGTCGTTTTCGCCAGCCGGATCTTGTTGTTCCGGCGGTTCGCGAGAGCGGACAAATCGACGCTGACGGTCGCGGATATACGCCGCTGGGAGATCCGTTACGTGATCGGAGCTGCGTCGACCGCGGCGGTCCTGGGCATCGGATGCGGCTATTCCATCCTCGTCTACGAAGATACCTTCGTCGAGCTCGCGTCTGTTGCTGTTGCCATGGCCTCTATGGTTTCGATTGTCGGGCGGAATTATGGTTCACGACTTGCCGTCAACCTGCAGACTTTCGCCTGCTGTGCACCGATCATCGTGGGCGCGTTCCTCGCGAACGATCCATACAAAGCGGTGCTCTCGGCAATGCTCATACCTTTCATGCTGACGACGGAGGCTATGGCCAAGAGCTTGCGCGAGTTCCTGCACGAGAATGTCGTGGCATCCCGGGACATGAAGACGATTGCCGACCGTTTCGATACGGCGCTCAACAACATGACCCATGGTCTTATCATGCTCGATACCGAAAACCGTATTCAGGTGATCAATCGCAAGGCTTGCGAGCTGCTGCATCTTGGCGAGCGGAACCGGCTGAAAGGATATGACCTGGATGTGGCTTTGCGATACGGCGTCCGACATACCGTTGTTGGCGGATCGCTGCCCGGCATGATCCAGAGACAGCTGACGCAACTGATGGACGGCTCGCTCTCGAGAGCCGTCATGACCTTCTCCGATGATCTCGTGCTGGAGTTTTCCGCCAGCCGTCGTCCCGAAGGTGGCGTGGTTCTGATCTTCGAGGATGTCACCGCGCGAGCGTCGGCGGAGCGCAAGATACTGCACATGGTCAGGTATGACAGCCTGACCGGCCTGCCGCAGCGCAATCATTTCGCGGAACTGGTCGCAGAGCGCGTGTCTGAACAGGAGGACATCGCCGCCGCAGCGCTGCTGCTGCTGGACGTCGACGGTTTCCGACATGTCAACGATACCAAAGGCTATACGGCCGGTGACCGCCTGCTGGTCGCAATCGGACAACGGCTGCAACAGCTCGCCCACGGCGAGGTTGTCGGTCACCTGGTTGGGGACCAGTTCATCGTCTTTGGAACGAACCGCGACGGGCTCGATAGCCTAATCGAGCGGCTCAGACGCATCCACGCCGACCTCTGCGGTACCTACGAGCTCGACGGCATGAGTTTCCGCGTATCGTTCAGCGCGGGGTGCATGGCCGTCGATCCCGCCGTTGCCTCCATGGAGGAGTGGCAGATCAAGCTTGATCTTGCTCTCTTCGAATCGAAGTCTCGGGGAGGGGGCCGGCTGACCTTTTTCGCGGAGGAAATGGATGCCCGCTATGTCGAGCGCCAGAGACTTCAGGACGATCTTCGCGACGCAATCGAGAACGGGGCACTGTCTGTCGCCTATCAGCCGATGTTCCTCCCAGACGGTAGCCGCATCGCCTGCTGCGAGGCCTTGGCGCGCTGGATTCATCCAACGAAGGGTTCCATTCCGCCGAACATCTTCATCCCTTTGGCGGAAGATATGGGTATTGCGGCCCACGTGACCCACCTGATCGTCGATACCGCCTGTCATGCCGCCGCGGCATGGCCGGAGAATGTGGCGGTCTCGGTCAATCTTTCGGTCCAGGATCTTCGAACCGACACTATCCTCCAAGTCGTGCGAGACGCGCTTTCAAGGTCGGGCCTTTCGGCAAGCCGCCTCCATCTCGAGATCACCGAGACCAGCCTGATCGAGGAGCTCGCAACCGCGAGGTCTATTCTGGAGGCGTTGCGGGCGATGGGCATCACTATCGCCATCGATGATTTCGGGACCGGCTTCTCCAGTTTGAGCTACCTCGATTCGCTGCCTGCTGACGTCGTCAAGATCGACCGGTCTTTCGTCAGGAACATCACGGGTGACTCGCGGCGTCTCAAACTCCTCGAAGGTATCGTCAATCTGTCGCGCCAGCTCGATCTGAAAATCGTGATCGAGGGCGTCGAATCGAAGGAGCAACTGGCCCTCATCAATCAGCATCGCTGCGCCGACCTCATCCAGGGCTATGTTTATTCTACCCCGCAATCCGCCGAGGACATCTCGAACCTGCTCGAACGAACCAGGAAGAAGGGACGCGGCGGACGCGCGTATGTGGCTTAACGCAATGTGGATGCTGTCGTCGGCGTTGCTGTTGGCTCAGGAGCCGATTGCGCTCTGCGCCGGCTTTGTGTAATTCAGAAACACTGCGGGGCGACCGATGTCGTCACGACCGGAAAACTCCAGATAGCCCGGGCCGGGTCATCTGATGGCGAGGGAGAATGATGATGAGCGAACACCACACGGGCCCCGTCGAAACCGGCGCGCCGATGAACTATGCCGAGCACGAGAAGACGTATGACTTCTTCATCGCCGGCACCAAGTATGGAACGGCGATCCTGATCGCACTTCTCGTCGCGATGGCAGCGGGCTTCTACACGGCAGCCGGCTTCTTCGGCGGCATCATCGTCTTCATCGTGCTGTCGATCATCGGCGTTTTCTTCATGCGGTGATCACCGCATCGTCAAGGCCAAGAAAAAGCCGGCGGTGACGCCGGCTTTTTTGTGTCGCGAGATGGACGGACTAAGCGCTTCGCAGGCGCGCCAACCCTTGTTGTGCCGGGACATACTTGGGGTCGAGGCCCAGCGCATGGGAATAGGACTTCATCGCACGCGCTTTGTCGCCCCGGCGTTCATAGATCAGGGCCTGATTCGCCCACGATTCAGCGAGGCGCTGATTGAGCTCGATGGCGTGGTTGAAATCGGCGAAGGCGTTTTCGTCGTCGTTCAATGCGACATAGGACACGCCGCGACCGTTGTAGGGTTCCGGCGAGCTCGGAGAGAGCGAAATCGCCTTGGAGAAATCCTCGATCGCCTTGGCGTGCTGGCCGCGCAGCTGGAAGATCAGGCCCCGATTATGATAGGCGCGACCGTCGGTCGTATCGAGCTGGATTGCCCGGTTGAAATCGGTGAACGCCTCGTCGATACGTCCAGCCTGGCGATAAATGTTGCCACGGCCGATATAGGCAACGTCGTAGTTCGCATTGAGCTTCAGCGCCGAATTGTAGTCGTTTGCCGCTTCGACCGGCTGGCCCATGTTGCGATAGACGAGGGCGCGGTTCGCGTATGCCTGATAAAAGCGCGGATTGAGTTGAAGCGCCCGGTTGAAGTCCTCAAGCGCCTTGCGGAACTCTCCGGCGCGGCCATAAGCCGATCCGCGCACGTTATATCCCTCGGGGTCCTGCGGATTGGCGTTGATGACGGCTGTCAGCGACGCAATGTTTTCCTCGGATCCCTGCGCCCGGTCAATGCGGATGACGTCCGTCGTTGACGGCGTGGACTGGCAGCCTGCCAGACCGATCGCGATTACTGCAGTGCAAAGCACGGTGCGAAATCCGGTGACCGATGCGGCCCTATGGGAAGTCACGAGGGGAAGGTACGTCATCAGAGCCATTGCCAGGCGCGCTTTCCGTCTAGTCTTTTCCGCCACGAGGGCCGACATGAACATTATACTTGAAGGGCGGCAGCGACACAGTCGCAACCGCCCTTACAACATCGGAAAACGTCGAAAAAACGACGAATTAACGGCCGGTACGACCTGCGCTGACGAGACCTTCGCGCTGTGCGCGCTTACGGGCCAGCTTGCGAACGCGACGAACAGCTTCGGCCTTTTCACGGGCACGCTTCTGAGACGGCTTTTCGTAGTAGTCCCGCATCTTCATTTCACGGAAGATGCCTTCGCGCTGCATCTTCTTCTTGAGGGCGCGGAGCGCCTGATCAACGTTGTTGTCGCGGACAAGTACCTGCACGTCTAATCCCGTTCCTTTGGTTGGTTGCAATTCCGTGTCACAATGGCGACAGACGGATGTATCAATAAATTCCGCTCGCGAGACATTCCTGCCCACGATTTGGCAGGCGGGATAGCAGATCAGCAGGGTCAAGTCCAGATGCCGGCGGCGGCCAAACGAAAAAAATACAGCGGAGCGCCGGTTTTTCCCTCGGTGTCGAAAGCGGGTGGCAATGAGTCGCAAAACGGACTTCGCGACACTGCTTGATTTGCGACTGCTATCGACATACCCAAGTGCCGAAACCACAGGAGTTATAAGGCGAATGCGCAAATATTCGGTTTTTGCCGTGGCGCGGGAGGCACTGCGCGCCCACAAGGGCTGGGGAGCCCAGTGGGCTTCGCCCGAGCCGCGGTCGTCCTACGACGTGATCATCATCGGCGGCGGTGGCCATGGCCTGGGGGCGGCCTATTATCTCGCCAAGGAACACGGCATCACCAATGTGGCCGTTCTCGAAAAGGGTTGGATTGGCGGCGGCAATACCGGCCGAAACACGACGATCATCCGGTCCAACTATCTCTACGAAGAGAGCATGGACATCTACGAGCATTCGCTGAAGCTCTGGGAAAACCTGTCGCAGGAATTGAACTACAACGTCATGTACTCCCCGCGCGGTGTTATGATGCTGTCGCACAACATCCACGACAAGCAGTCGTTCATGCGACATGTCCACGCCAACAATCTTTACGGCATCGACAACGAATGGCTGACGCCGGAGCAGGCGAAGGACTTCGTGCCGGTTCTCGATATCTCGAAATCGGCACGTTATCCGATCAACGGTGCCGCTCTGCAGCGCCGCGGTGGAACGGCCCGTCACGATGCCGTTGCCTGGGGATATGCCCGCGCGGCATCCGACCGGGGCGTGCACATCATCCAGAACTGCGAGGTCAAGGCGATCCGTCGCGGGCCGAATGGCGAGGTGACCGGTGTGGAAACCAGCAAGGGTTTCATCGGCGCCAAGAAGATCGGCGTGTCGGCCTCCGGCCACAACTCGATGATCATGGAGATGGCGGACGTCAAGCTGCCGCTGCATTCCAACCCGTTGCAGGCTTTGGTGTCCGAGCCGATGAAGCCGATCTTCCCATGCGTCGTGATGTCGAATTCGGTTCATGCCTACATTTCGCAGTCGGACAAGGGCGAGTTCGTCATCGGTGCCGGTACCGATCAATACAATTCCTATTCGCAGACCGGCGGCCTGCAGATCATCACGCACACGCTTGACGCCATCTGCGAGCTGTTCCCGATGTTCCGTCGCGTCAAGATGATGCGCCAGTGGGGCGGTATCACCGACAACACGCCGGATCGTTCCGCCATCCAGAGCGTCACACCGGTTCCGAACCTGTTCGTCAACGCAGGCTGGGGCACCGGTGGCTTCAAGGCGACGCCCGGTTCCGCGCATCTCTTTGCCCATCTTATCGCCCGTGGAGAGCCGCATCGCCTTGCCGAAGGGTTGACGCTGAAGCGCTTCGAGACCGGCAGACTGATCGACGAAGCCGCCGCGGCGGCCGTTGCGCACTGATTGAAGGAAGATACACAAGATGTTCCTGATTAGATGTCCGTATTGCGAGGAAGAGCGCTCCGAGCTCGAATTCCGCGGAGCCGGAGAGGCGCACATCGCGCGCCCAACGAATATTGCCGAAATCTCGGATACCGAATTCGCAGACTATTTCTTCCTCCGCGACAACCCGAAGGGCCTGATCTTCGAACGCTGGCGCCATATTCATGGCTGCGGCCGGTTCTTCAATGCGGCCCGCGATACCGTCAGCGACAAGATCCACTTCACTTACAAGGCCGGAGAGCCGATGCCTGACGCTGAACGGCTCGCTGCTGCGGGTGTCGTAACGGGAGCGACGAAATGAGCGGAGCCAATCGTATTCCCGGCAAGGGTCGCCTGACGCCGGCCAGAACCGCGCGCTTTACCTTCGACGGCACCAGTTACACGGCGATCGAGGGCGATACCGTTGCCTCGGCGCTGATCGCCAACGGCGTTCATCTCACCGGTCGCTCTTTCAAATATCATCGGCCGCGCGGCATCCTGACGGCGGGTCCGGAAGAGCCGAACGCGCTGCTGGATGTGTCGCGCGATGCCGCGCGTCGCCAGCCGAACGTGCGCGCGCCGGTGCAGGAAGTCTTCGACGGCATGATCACGACGTCGCAGAACCGCTGGCCGTCGCTGTCGCTCGACATTGGCGCGATCAACGACGCCTTCTCGATGTTCTTCGCCGCCGGCTTCTACTACAAGACCTTCATGTGGCCGAAGGCTGCGTGGCACAAGCTTTATGAGCCCTTCATCCGCCGCGCCGCCGGTCTCGGTGTCGCGCCGAAGGAGCCGGATCCGGATCATTATGCCAACCGCTACGCCCATTGCGACGTATTGGTCGTCGGCGGCGGGGCTGCTGGTCTCGCGGCCGCTCTTGCTGCCGCCGAGGCCGGATCCAAGGTGTTCATCTGCGACGAGCAGCCGGAAATGGGTGGAGCCTTCCACCACGATATCGGCGCGATGGTCGATGGCCAGAACGGCTACGACTGGGCACAGGCCACCGCTGCAAAACTGGCCGCGATGCCCAATGTCACCGTGCTGAACCGAACGACCGCGTTCGGCTACTACAACCACAATTTCGTGGCTCTGGCTGAGCGTGTCACCGATCACCTGGCGAAGCCGGAGAAGAACCAGCCGCGCGAGCGCCTCTGGCAGGTTCGCGCGAAGAAGGTCATTCTGGCGACAGGCGCGATCGAACGCCACATGGTGTTCGCGAACAACGACCGTCCCGGCATCCTGCTCGCAGCCGCCGGCCGGACTTATCTCAACCATTTCGGAGTCTCCGTCGGTGCCAAGGTCGGCGTCTACACGGCGCACGATTCGGCTTACGAAGCGGCTATCGATCTCAAAAAGGCCGGCGTCTCCGTCCCCGTGATCGTCGATTGCCGTGAAGCGCCGGGCGCGGATGTTCTGGCACAAGCCCGGTCGCTCGGCATCGAGGTCCTGACCGGTCACTCCGTCGTCGATACCTCGGGCCGCCTTCGGGTCAAGTCGATCAAGGTCCAGCGCAACGGTGGCGGTTCGGCGCGCACGATCGAGGTCGATGCGCTGCTGATTTCCGCCGGCTGGACACCGTCGGTCCATCTGTTCTCGCAATCGCGTGGCAAGCTGAAATTCGATGCCGCGACCCAGCGCTTCCTGCCTGACATCTACGCTCAGGACAGCATTTGCGTCGGCGCCTGCAACGGTACGGACGACCTGCAGGCTGTTCTGGACGAGGCGTCTGCGGCGGGCTCCGCGATGGCCGCCTCTGCTGGTGCCACGGGTGCATCCGTTACCAAGCTCTCCGGCGCCAATGCATATGCCTGGACAGGCGGTATGATCGGCGCGGCCGAGGGTGCCGGTCCGGACGATGCCGTGAAGGCTTTCATCGACTTCCAGCACGACGTCTGCGCCAAGGACATCCGTCTGGCTGTGCGCGAAGGCATGCACTCGATCGAGCACATCAAGCGTTTCACCACGAACGGCATGGCATCCGACCAGGGCAAGCTGTCGAACATGCATGGTCTCGCGATCGCGGCGGAGATGCTCGGCAAGGAAATCCCGCAGGTGGGTCTCACGACCTTCCGCGCGCCCTATACGCCGGTGACCTTCGGCACGCTCATCAACCACTCGCGTGGCGATCTCTTCGATCCGACCCGCAAAACGCCGCTCCACGCCCTTGAAGTGGCGGCCGGGGCGGACTTCGAGGATGTCGGAAACTGGAAGCGTGCCTGGTACTATCCGAAGCCGGGCGAGGACATGCACACTGCCGTCAATCGCGAATGCAAGACGGTTCGCGAGATCGCCGGCGTCTTCGATGCGTCCACCCTCGGCAAGATCGAGGTGGTCGGTCCGGACGCGGCGAAGTTCCTGAACCTGATGTATACCAATGCATGGGACACGCTGAAGCCCGGTAAATGCCGCTACGGTATCATGACCCGCGAAGATGGCTTCGTCTATGACGACGGCGTTGTCGGGCGTCTGGCCGAGGACCGCTTCCACGTGACGACCACGACCGGCGGCGCGCCGCGCGTGCTGCATCACATGGAGGACTATCTCCAGACCGAGTTCCCGGAACTCAAGGTCTGGCTCACGTCCACGACCGAGCAATGGGCAGTGATTGCCGTGCAGGGGCCGAAGGCGCGCGACATCATCGCGCCGTTCGTCGAAGGCATCGATATCTCCAACGAAGCCTTCCCGCACATGAGCGTGGCCGAGGGCAAATTCTGCGGCGTCCCGACACGACTCTTCCGCGTCTCGTTCACCGGCGAACTCGGCTACGAAATCAACGTGCCGGCCGATTTTGGAGCTTCGGTCTACGAACAGGTGTGGACGCGGGCCGAAAGCCTGGGTGCTTGCCAATATGGCACGGAAACCATGCACGTGCTGCGCGCCGAGAAAGGCTATATCATCGTCGGCCAGGATACAGACGGTACGCTGACGCCTGACGATGCCGGCTACGGCTGGGCGGTCTCCAAGAAAAAGGCCGATTTCGTCGGTATTCGCGGACTGAAGCGTCCCGACCTCGTTCGCGAGGGTCGCAAGCAACTGGTTGGCCTCAGGAGCAAGGACGGCAAGTCTGTGCTCATCGAGGGTGCGCAGATCGTCGCCGATCCGAACCAGCCGAAGCCAATGACCATGCTCGGCCACGTAACCTCCTCCTATTGGTCGGAGGTACTTGGCCAGCCGATCGCGATCGCGATGATCGCGGGTGGTCGCGCACGGATGGGCGAAACACTATTCGTGCCGATGAAAGACAAGACGGTTGCCGTCGAGGTGACCGATACCGTCTTCTACGACAAGGAAGGAGGCCGCATCCATGGCTGACCAGATCGCAGTCCGGAAACCCGTCCTGCAGGGCCGTCGCGGCGGCTCGGCTACGGTGCGTATCACGCCGGCGGAACCCGCTTCCCGCGTGTCGCTGCGCGCCCGCGACGGCGAGGTGGCGGCTCTTTCCAAGTCGATCGGCGTGAAGCTGCCAGTGAAGCCGAAGACGTCCGCGGCAGCCAAGGGCCGGCTGGCTTTCTGGCTGGGTCCCGACGAATGGCTTTTGATCGACGAGACGGGTGGCGATCTGATGGGCGCCTGTACGGCGTCGGGCGTCGTTCATTCGGCGACCGACGTCTCCCATCGCAACTCCGCGATCCTGGTGTCCGGCCCGTCAGCCGAAGCAGTTCTCAACGCGGGCTGCCCGCAGGACCTGTCGCTCGCGGCCTTTCCGGTCGGTGCCGTGTCGCGCACGATTTTCGGCAAGATCGAAATCGTGCTCTACCGTGTCGATGAGGAGACGTTCCGCGTCGAGTGCTGGCGGTCCTTTGCCGATTATGCATTCGGCCTTCTGAACGAGGCTGCCGAAGAGGCACATTGAAAATGAGGCTAGCCGATCAGGTCGGCCAGCCTTTCCATTTGATCCATCGCCCGTGGAAATCGGCACGGCCGATTTCGTGTTTCTCGCCGGTTGGCCAGAGTTGAAGGCTGATCGATGCGCCATCCGGCTCTCCGTCAGCCTCGACCTGCAGGCGGGCCAGCGGCGCGCGTTCCGTCGCCCTTGCGCCGGCGGCGGCGATCAATGCCTCGCCTTTCTGCTTGAGTTCCGCCGGCAGGTATTGCCATGCGATCGTGTGGTAGACGACGTGGCATTGGCCAGCGTGATCTCTTCGCAGCCTGGATTCCAGCCAGTCGACTGCGTCGGCGCGTTCCACTTTCAGCCCATCCTGCCGGGCGATCGCCAATGCCGCGCGGGTGCGATCCAGCCGGTCCTGCTGGTCCGCCCAGATGTACGAGGTGAGGCGAAGGCAATCGTCGGGCGAGGCCGGGTCGAGTGGGTTGAGGTCGCAGCCGGCTCTCCCCGCAACCGATACCTGCGCTCGAGGTGGCGGTTTCCCCTCCCAGTCCGGGGCGAGAACGACGCTGCTGTCATTCCCCCAGGCAAAATCCCCGAGCCGGTAGGCATAGCGATCCCAGCGGAGATTGAGGCCTGCACTTGCGCCGACCTCGGACAGCACGAGCGGTTTGTCGCAGCGGTCCGCGATCGTGAGAAACGCTGGCAACAGGGCCGATGACCTGCGAACCTCGTTTGTCTGGGGAGCGGATTTCAACCGGTCCAGGATAAAGCTTTCATGCAGAACGAAGGCGTTTCGACAAGCTTGCCACAATGCCTCGTCGGAAGATGTTTCCGGCGGATAGACGGCTGCAAGACCGTCATCAGATTCTGATAGCACCAGCGCATGCAGCGCTCCCGCGAGGCGAAGGGCAAGAGCGTCGCCGGTGCCGGTCGGATTGCCCTGCCATTCGAGGATGACCCGCTCCACCGCGCTATCCTGACCCATCCGATGCGCGGCAATCCGACACAAGCGGCCGGTAAAGGCCGAACCAAGTGTTTCGCAGGCTTCGGCCTGGCGGACAAAAGACACCCGGATATCAGCTTCGTTCGTCATACTGTCCTCTACAGAGGCCGATCCTTGGGATCGAATTGAACGATGGTGATCCATGTTGCCGTCAAAGCCGGCTTTCGCTCGCCCTCGATCTCGACGGATACCTCGTAGGTGGTCATCAGCATTCCGGCTCCGCGGAAGCGGGCGTCGGCCAGCACGAAGTGCCCCCGGATGCGTTTGCCGCTCTTGACCGGTGACATGAAGCGGACGCGATCGAAGCCGTAGTTTATCCCCATTGTCTGTTCGCGGATTTTCGGCAGGGCATCGTAGTTCATCGCCGACAAAAGCGAGAGCGATAGGAAACCGTGCGCGATGGTTCCACCAAATGGAGATTCGGCCAGTGCCCTTTCCGGGTTGACGTGAATGAACTGGTGATCGTCCGTCGCGGCCGCGAAAGCATCGATCATGGTCTGGTCGACGGTGATCCATTTCGACAGGCCGATCTCCTGTCCGACGAGGGATTCGACCTCGACCAAGGAAATTTCGCGCGCCATCTCACCTCACTTGCGAACCAAACACACTGAAAGCTTATAGGAGACATCAACGCGGAGGAATATCACGCGCTGGCGGCAAGGTCATGAAATCGTTACTGCTCGACGAAGAATTCGACGCTTCGAGGTTTGATTCGGAATGCGGCGGATGCCCGTTCGGACGGGAGCTTTCGCCACTTTTTCGTCGTCGCCGACGATGGCAGCTGGACGTCGAGGGTATCGTGGCTGCGATTGAAAACGACCGCCAGGCGTGCCGGCTTCGACCTCTCCGTGTCACCGGTGGCGAGTATCATGGTCAGGAGCGAACCCTCCGCCGCTTCCCAATCCGCCACACTCATCGCGGTACCCTCTGCCGTCAGCCATTCGACATCCGCGTTGCCTGAAAAAAAGTCCGTACCCGCGAAGACGTCAAAGCGTTTGCGGAGTGCGGAAAGAAAAGCCGTGTGGTCAATCAGGCTCTGATCGGCATGTTGCCAATCCAGCCAAGTCATCTCGTTATCCTGGCAATAGGCATTGTTGTTGCCGTGCTGAGTGCGGCCGAATTCGTCGCCGGCGGTCAGCATGATCGTGCCTCGGCTGGCGAACAGCGTCGACAGTAGAGCGGCTACGTCCCTGATCCTGTTGTTGCGTACGGCCCTGTCCTGTGTTTCCCCTTCGACGCCGTTGTTCCATGAGAAGTTTTCGTCATGGCCGTCCCTGTTGTCCTCGCCGTTCTTGCCGTTGCGCTTGTGGCTGTGGGAGACAAGATCCAGAAGCGTGAAGCCGTCGTGGGCGGCCACGAAGTTCACGGTCCTGCTGGCTGTGTGCTCGTCTTTGCCGAAGATGTCGGATGAACCCGCGAGCGCGGTGGCGATCTGGCCCGTCATGTGAGCGTCTCCCCGCCAGTAGCGTCGCACCGTGTCGCGGGCGCGGTCGTTCCACTCCAGGAAGGGTTTCGGGAAATTGCCGAGCTGGTACCCGCCGGGACCGACATCCCAAGGCTCCGCGATCAGGATACGGTCGCTGAGAACCTCGTCGCTGCTGATGGCATGAAGTGTACGGGACGACGTGTGGAAGCCGGTCGCTGTCCTACCCAGGATCGGGCCGAGGTCGAAGCGGAAGCCGTCGACGCCTGTGTTCAGGACAAAATGGCGCAAGGAGTCGACGATGAGGCGGCGGATATAGAGGTGGTCGCAGGCCAGCGTATTGCCGCAGCCGGTGTCATTGACCAGCACGCCGGGATTATCGGACAAGTGCCGATAACAGGACAGGTTGTCGAGGCCGCGCAGCGACAGCGTTGCGCCATGACGATCGCTTTCACCAGTGTGATTGAAAACCAGATCCAGGATCACGCCGATGCCCTCGGCGTGAAGGGCGGCGACGGTGTCTCGAAGTTCTTTCACTCCGCCGGGTGCAAGCCGGGGATCGATCGCCATCAGGGCGATCGGATTGTAGCCCCAGCCATTTGTCAGGCCAAGCGGCGGCAGATGGCGTTCGTCGATCCAGGCCACGATCGGCATAAGCTCGACAGCGTCGACACCGATCCGTTTCAGGTGGGCAAGTACGGCAGGATGGGCGAGGGCGGCGACCGTGCCGCGCTGCGCTTCGGGAACGTCGGGGTGGAGGCGGGTGAAGGACTTTACCCCAACTTCGTAGATAAACGAACCCGGCCCGAAGAAGGGCATGACTACCTTCGCCGGCCGATCCTGCGTCACGATCGCCTTCGGCACAATACTGGCGGTATCCTCACCGAAGACGCTCAGCCGCCGGTCGTGCGCGAACGGCCGGTCGAGCTCCTTCGCGTAGGGATCGACCAGCAGTTTCGACGGGTCGAACCAGAAGCCGTGATCGGGCTGATACCGCCCATGGGCGCGGTAACCGTAGCGCGCACCCTCACGCACGCCTTCGACATGCAGTTGGTAGAGATCGCCGCCTGTCCTTTGCATCGGCAGACGGGCGATCTCGTCTTCGCCGGTGTGGTCGAAAAGGCAGAGGTCGATATTTTCCGCATGGTGCGACCAGACGAGGAAATCCGCTCCCGTCTTCGTCAGCGAGACGCCACCCTGTCTCGGCTCCGCCTGTGTCACGATGTTCGCCTCAGGTTATGACGGTGGGAGTATCCATGCCCGTATGGCTGCGGATTTTGGCTATCGCTTCGGCCGCCGCGATAAGATCGGCAAGTGCTGTCTGCGTCTCGATGTCGTGGCGGGACGGATCGGGCTCATAACGCTCGACATAGACGCGAAGAGTCGCTCCCGACGTTCCCGTTCCCGACAGTCGGAAAACGACACGGCTGCCGCCTTTGAAGAGAATACGAATGCCCTGGTTCTTCGAGACAGACTGATCGACCGGATCATGATAGGCAAAGTCATCGGCCGCCTCGACGGTCAGGTCGCCGATCCGCGTGCCCGGAAGGGTGTCGAGCTTTGCCCGCAGTTCTGTCATCAGGGTGTTTGCGCGCTCGGTGTCGATACCTTCGTAGTCGTGACGCGAATAGTAGTTCCGGCCAAATTCCGCCCAGTGCTTGACGACAATGTCCCTGGCGCTTTCGCGTCGGGCGGCGATGATGTTCAGCCAGAACAGAACGGCCCAAAGCCCGTCCTTTTCGCGCACGTGGTTCGATCCGGTGCCGAAGCTCTCCTCGCCGCAGACGGTGACCTTGCCAGCATCGAGCAGGTTGCCGAAATACTTCCAGCCGGTGGGGGTTTCGTAGATGCCGAGCCCCAGCTTCTCCGCAACCCTGTCGGCTGCGGCGCTAGTGGGCATGGAGCGGGCGATGCCGGCGATGCCGTCAGCGTAGCCGGGGGCTAGTTTCGCGTTCGCGGCGATGATTGCCAGGCTGTCGGAGGGTGTGACGAACATGCCCTTGCCGACGACCATGTTGCGGTCGCCATCCCCGTCCGAGGCCGCGCCGAAATCCGGACCGGAAGGGCTCATGACGTCGTCGTAGAGTTCCTTGGCGTGAACCAGGTTCGGGTCCGGATGGTGGTGGCCGAAATCGGGGAGCGGGATTGCATTCCTGACCGAGCCCGCAGGAGCGCCCAACCGTTTCTCGAGGATTTCTGTCGCATAGGGTCCGGTGACGGCACTCATGGAATCGATCACGACGCGGAAACCTGACTTGATCAGGGAGCGTATCGCGTCGAAGTCGAACAGGCTCTCCATCAACTCGACATAGTCGGCGACGGAATCGATGACCTCGACGGTCATGCCGGCCACATCGGCCGTGCCGATCCGGTCGAGATCGATGTCTGCAGCCTCCACGATCTTGTAGGTTTCGATAGACTTGGAGCGCTCGAAGATCGCGTCGGTGATGCGTTCGGGAGCCGGGCCGCCATTGCCGATATTGTACTTGATCCCGAAATCTTCAGTCGGGCCGCCGGGATTATGGCTGGCGGAAAGCACGATGCCGCCGAAGGCCTGGTACTTACGGATGACATGAGAGGCAGCCGGTGTGGACAAGATACCACCCTGGCCGACGAGAACCTTGCCGAAGCCATTGGCGGCGGCCATCCGGATCGCCTTCTGGATGACTTCCCGGTTGTAGTACCGGCCATCACCACCGATGACGAGCGTCTTGCCGGCGAAGCCCTCGAGACTGTTGAAGATCGACTGGATGAAGTTCTCCGCGTAGTTCTCCTGCTGGAAAACGGGCACCTTCTTCCGCAGTCCGGACGTTCCCGGCTTCTGATCCGAATAAGGTTTGGTGGTGATCGTCAGGATCATCTTTCATTGGCCTTTCGAGGTGAGGCTTTTATAAAGGTCTGCATATCGGGCGGCGCTGCGGCCCCAGGAAACATCGGATTTCATCCCGGCCTTCTGCATCTGCCCCCACGTCTTGTCATCTCGGTAGAGCCTGAACGTGCGGCGCAGGGCCTGGCGAAGACCTTCGACTGTCACCGGCCAGAACTGGATGCCTGTCGCCGCTTGCGACGCGAGGGCCGCCTCATTGGCGTCGATAACCGTGTCGTTGAGGCCACCCGTCCTTGCGACGACGGGCACGCAGCCGTAGCGCAGTCCATAAAGCTGCGTCAGGCCACACGGTTCGAAGCGGGACGGGATCAGGATCGCGTCGCTGCCGGCCTGCATCAGGTGCGAAAGGGGTTCATCATACCCGATCTTAACGCCGACGCGTGACGCATGGCGCGACGCTGCATGGACCAGAGCGCCCTCGATGCCAAATTCGCCGGAACCGAGCACCACCAGTCTCCCGCCATCGGCAACGATCTGATCGACCACGTCCGGCAGAAGGTCCATTCCCTTCTGCCAGGTCAGCCGGGAGATGACGCAAAACAGTGGGCCGTCGTCATCGTCGATCGAAAAGGCCTGCGCCAATGCGGTCCGGTTTGCTTTTCGCTTTTTCAGCGAGGCGGACGTGTAACCGCTGTCGATCGACGGGTCTCTCGCCGGATTCCAGATTGTGGCATCGATACCGTTGACGATACCATGGAGATCCTGCGCGCGGCTTCCGATAACCCCTTCAAGACCCATCCCGAATTCCGGCGTAAGAATCTCTTCGGCATAGGATGGGCTGACGGTGCTGATCGCATGCGCGGTCAGCAGGCCGGCCTTCATGAAGCTCATCGTGCCATAGTATTCCAGCGCTTCCATGAACGCATGAGGCGGAAGCTGCAGCCCCGCGAAATGCTCGGCGGGAAACTGGCCCTGGAACGCGATGTTATGGATCGTCAGAAGGCTCGGTATTTCGGGTGCCTCGGCATAGCGCATGTAAACCGGCGTGAGTGCAGCTTGCCAGTCGTGGGCATGCACGAGGTCGGGGCGCCAGTCGGGCAGGAGGCCGGCTGCGATCTCCGCTCCGGTCTGGGCGAGTGCTGCAAAACGCTTCCAGTTGTCCGGATAGTCCTTTCCGGCCTGATCGAGATAGGGGCCACCCTTGCGATTGAAGAAGCCCGGGGCGTGCAGCAGGAGAAGGTCCAGCCCCATGAACGAAACGGACAGAAGGGTCGCCCGTTCGCCTAGCACCTCGCCCAAATCCACAAGCTTTCGGGTCGTTCCAACCGCTGACAGTACCGAGGGATAGGCCGGAAGCAGGGTGCGGACTTCGACGCCATGGTCGTTGAGTGCCAGTGGCAGCGCACCGGTGACATCGGCGAGACCACCGGTCTTCACCAGCGGGAACAGTTCCGAGGCGACGGAGAGGATTTTCATCAGCCCACGTTACTCCAGCTTGTCGATCATCGCCTGGGTGATCAGGCATATGCCGTTCTCGCTTCGGCGGAAGCGCTTGGCGTCCATTTCCGGATCTTCGCCCACAACGAGACCCTCCGGGATCACCACGCCGTGGTCGATCACGACGTTCGTCAGTCGAGCATACCGGCCGATCTGCACCTTCGGGAGGATGACCGCACCTTCGAGACGGGAATAGGAATTCGCCCTCACGCCGGTAAAGAGCAGGCTTTTGTAGAGCGCCGAGCCGGAAATGATGCAATCACCGGAGACCAGCGACGAAATCGCCGAACCACGGCGGCCTTCGTCGTCATGGACGAACTTCGCCGGCGGGTTGATTTCCGCATAGGTCCAGATCGGCCAGGACTTGTCGTAGATGTCGAGTTCGGGAACGATGTCCGTCAGGTCGATGTTTGCCTGCCAGTATGCGTCGATCGTTCCGACGTCACGCCAATACGGCGTGCGTTCGAAATCCGAGCGCACGCACGACTGGGCAAAACGGTGTGCCACAGCCCTGCCGTTCTGGACGATATAAGGGATGATGTCCTTGCCGAAGTCGCGGCTGGAGTTCGGGTCCGCCGCGTCCCGCCTCAAGATGTCCATCAGGAAACGGGTGTGGAAGACATAGATACCCATCGAGGCGAGCGCGAAATCCTCGTTGCCGGGGATGCCCGGCGGGTCGGCGGGCTTTTCCACGAAGGCGATGATGTCGTCCTTCTCGTTGACATGCATCACGCCGAAGCCGGTGGCCTCCATGCGAGGCACTTCCATGCAGCCGATGGTCACGTCCGCACCGGAGTCGACATGCTGCTGGAGCATGAGCTCATAGTCCATCTTGTAGATATGGTCGCCCGCCAGGATGACCATGTATTCCGGACCGTACGGCTCGATGATGTCGATGTTCTGGTACACGGCATCTGCAGTGCCTTCATACCATTGTGTCTCCGATACGCGCTGGGAGGCGGGCAGCACGTCGAAGCTTTCGTTTCGCTCCGGGCGGAAGAAGTTCCAGCCGTGCTGCAGATGACGTATCAGCGAATGGGCCTTGTACTGGGTCGCGACGCCGATGCGGCGAATGCCGGAATTCAGTGCGTTGGATAGCGCGAAATCGATGATGCGGGCCTTGCCGCCGAAATAAACGGCCGGTTTTGCCCGGCGATCGGTCAGTTCCTTAAGCCGGCTCCCTCGTCCGCCAGCCAGAACATAGGCCATCGCGTCACGTGCCAGTGGCTGGATCCTCTTTTCCGACATGGTACCCTCCCGTACTAAAGCTATTCTTGTTCCAGCATGACAATCGCCAAAGGAGGCAGCGTCAAGTGCGCGCGTATGGCGCCGTCTCCGTCCCGCTTCGCGTCCACGCGTCCGCCATTGCCCTTGCCGCTGCCGCCATAAATTTCGGCATCCGTGTTCAGGATTTCACGCCATCTCCCCTCCGCCGGAAGCGGGATGCCGTGACGTTCGCGATAGGTCGGGGTGAGATTGCAGATCACGACGACGGGCTTTTCTCCGGGCGCCTTGCGCTGCCATGCAAAGATCGAATTGTCCTCATCATCCGCGACCAGCCATTCGAACCCTTCGCCCTCGCAATCGCGCGCGTGGAGCGCGGGTTTGGAGCGGTAGGTGAAGTTCAGGTCTCTGACCAGACGCCGCATTCCCTCGTGGAGGTGATATTGCAGGAGCGTCCAGTCCAGTGACTGGCTTTCGCTCCATTCGCTCCACTGCGCGAACTCCTGACCCATGAACAGCAGCTTCTTGCCGGGATAGCCCCACATGAAGGCATAGTAGGCCCGCAGATTGGCGAACTTCTGCCAGTCGTCGCCCGGCATCTTGGCGATCATCGATCCCTTGCCGTGGACCACCTCGTCATGGGAGATCGGCAAAACGAAGTTTTCGCTGAAGGCGTATATCAGGCCGAAGGTGATCTCCTGGTGGTGGTACTTGCGATGAATGGGATCGCGCTGGAAATAGCTCAGCGTGTCGTGCATGAAGCCCATGTTCCACTTGAAGCCGAAGCCCAAACCGCCTTCATGAACCGGTTGCGAGACCTTCGGCCACGACGTGGACTCCTCCGCGATCGTCATCACGCCGGGATGCGTTCCATAGACATGGCGGTTCATCTGCTGGAGGAAACGCACGGCCTCGAGATTTTCGCGTCCGCCATACTCGTTGGGAACCCATTCGCCTTCTTTTCGGGAATAGTCGAGGTACAGCATCGACGCCACCGCATCGACACGCAGGCCGTCGAGGTGGAATTTCTCGGTCCAGTAGAGGGCATTGTTGACCAGATAGGAGACAACTTCGGTGCGGCCGAAATTGTAGATCGCCGTGTTCCAGTCCGGATGAAAGCCCTGTCTCGGATCTTCATGCTCGTAGAGCGCCGTGCCGTCGAACCAGCGCAGGCCATGAGCATCGGTGGGGAAGTGGGCCGGTACCCAGTCAAGGATGACGCTTAGGCCGACCTTGTGGCAGCCATTGACGAAACGGGCAAATCCTTCGGGCTCACCAAAACGTGCCGTCGGGGCATAAAGCCCGGTGGTCTGATAGCCCCAGGATGGATCATAGGGGTGTTCGGTAACCGGGAGGAACTCGATATGGGTGAAGCCCATATCGACGCAATAGGGAATGAGGCGATCCGCCATCTCGTCCCACGACAGCATCGAACCGTCATTACGCCGTTGCCAGGAGCCAGCATGAACCTCGTAAATCGATATCGGTTGGTGTCTCTGGTCCACTGAAGACCAGTGCTGCCGGTGAGACTGATCTTCCCATTTGACCGACAGTTCGTCGGCGGTCACCGAAGCATTCTTGGGTCGCAGCTCGGCGCGGCGTGCGTAAGGGTCAGCCTTCAGCGGCAGCAGTTCGCCGTTCTTGCCTATGATCTCAAACTTGTAGGCGGCGCCGGCGTGAACGTCCGGCGCAAAGATTTCCCAAATGCCCGTATCGCGCCGCAAGCGCATGACATGCCGACGGCCATCCCAGTTGTTGAAGTCTCCGACGACCGATACCCGGCGGGCATTTGGAGCCCAAACGGCGAAGTGGAAACCGTCGACACCCTGATGACGCATCGGATGAGCGCCCAATTTATCGAACAGGCGCAGGTGGGAGCCTTCCCTGACGAAATAGTCGTCCATCGGTCCGAGAACGGGCCAAAAGCTGTAAGGGTCGGTGACCGTCCATTCTGCATCGACGCGCACCGCCCGGTAGCGAACCGGAAAGACGCCGTCGACATTGACCGGTCCCGCAAAGAAACCGGCGGGATGGCGACACGAGAGTTCGCCAACGACGGTTCCGTCAAGAAGAAGAGCCGTCACCTTCTCGGCGCCGGGGATAAAACAGCGGGCTTCGTATCCGCTTGACGTCTGATGGACTCCCAGCACCGCGAAGGGGTCGCCGTGCGTGCCGTTGATGATCGCTTCGATCTCCTCCGGCGAGGGCCGTGCTTGCTGGTCTGGCTGTACGGCTCTCTTCGGCGATTTGGCCATCAGGCGCCCCAGATTTCTGATGCGTACTGACGGATCGTACGATCGGATGAGAACCAGCTCATTCTTGCCGTGTTGCGGATGGTCTTCGAATACCAGCTGACCGGGTCGCTCCAAATCGCATCCACCTGCCGTTGGGCACGCGCGTATGCGTCGAAGTCCGCCGCCACCATGAACCAGTCGTGCTCGTAGATGCCCTCGATCAGTTCAGAGAAACGACTACGGTCGTCGGGAGAAAACACACCCGAACCGATTGCGGAGAGCGCCTGCGACAATTCCCGCGATTCCTCGATCACTGCGCGCGGATTGTGTCCGTCGGACCGAACCTTGGCGACTTCGTCCGCTGTCAATCCGAATATCACGATATTGTCCTCGCCCACATGATCACGCATTTCGACGTTCGCGCCGTCCAGCGTTCCGATCGTCAATGCTCCATTCAACGCAAGTTTCATGTTCCCGGTTCCCGACGCTTCCATGCCGGCGGTGGAAATCTGCTCGGAAAGGTCGGCGGCTGGCACCATCGTTTCGGCCAACGAAACGTTGTAGTTGGGAATGAAGACCACTTTCAGCAGGCCGCGGACGGACGGATCGTTGTTGATGACGCGGGCGACATCATTGGCGAGTTTGATGATCAGTTTGGCATTGTGATAGCTCGGCGCTGCCTTGCCTGCGAAAAGCTTCACCCGCGGCACCCAGTCACGCTCAGGATGCGAGCGCATCTCGTCATACAGCGCAACGGTCTCGATTATGTTGAGGAGTTGTCGCTTGTACTCGTGAATGCGCTTGATCTGGATGTCGAACAGGGCGGAGGGATCGAGGCGGATTCCCATCCGGCTCATGACGAGATTGGAAAGACGCTCCTTGTTCTCGCGCTTTATTGCCGCGAACTTCTCTTGGAAGGACCTGTCGTCCGCAAGCGCATCAAGCGACCGCAACTGTTCGGTGTCGTCGAGGAAGGCGTCCCCGATGGCATCGCGGATCAAGCCAGTAAGTTGCGGGTTACATTGCATCAGCCACCTACGCGGAGTGATGCCATTTGTCTTGTTGTTGATGCGATCCGGATAGAGCTTGTGAAGATCGGCAAAAACAGTCTCTTTCATAAGCTCGGTATGCAGAGCGGAGACGCCATTGATGGAATGCGAGCCGACGAAGGCGAGGTTCCCCATCCGCACGCGCCGACCGCCATTTTCGTCGATGAGCGAGATGTGCCTGATGGCAGCGTCCTGAAGCTGACGGTCCTTGCGGGCGTAGAGAAGTATCTTTGCGTTGATCGCGTAAGCCAACTGCATATGGCGTGGCAGCAGGCGCTCGAACAACGGAACCGGCCAGCTTTCCAGCGCCTCCGGCAACAGCGTGTGATTGGTGTAGGAGAAGGTCTTGCGGGTGATCTCCCACGCTTCGTCGAAGTCCACGCCGTGCACGTCGCACAGCAATCGCATCAGCTCGACCACGGAAACGGCCGGGTGGGTATCGTTTAGCTGGATGGCGACCTTGTCGGGCAACATCGCGAGGGTGTTGCCCTGCTGGATATGGCGTCTCAGAATGTCCTGAAGCGAGGCCGAACAGAAGAAATACTCCTGTCTCAGGCGCAGTTCCTGGCCTGCAGAGGTCGCATCCGCCGGGTACAGAACCCTCGTCAGGCTTTCGGCCTTGTTACTTTCTCGCAGAGCGCCGATATGGTCGCCGGCGTTGAAAGCATCGAGCAGGATCGGGTCGATCGGCTGGGCAGACCAAAGGCGCAGCGTATTGACGCGTTCGCCGCGCCAGCCGACGATCGGCGTGTCGTAGGCGGTCGCAATGACGCGCTCGCTCGGCTTCCAGAGATAGCGGGCATCCTCTGAGCCGTTGACCACGGTTTCAACCGTCCCGCCAAAGCCGACCTCGTATGACGATTCCCGTCTTTCGAACTCCCACGGATTGCCGTGGGCCAGCCACGTCTCCGGCAGTTCCACCTGCCATCCGTCGGCCATCTGCTGGCGGAAGAGGCCGTGGACGTAACGGATGCCATAGCCATAGGCCGGAATGTTGACGGTCGCCATGGATTCCATGAAGCAGGCCGCCAGCCGGCCGAGGCCGCCGTTACCGAGGGCGGCATCCGGCTCGAGGCCGGCAATGACGTCGATATCGACACCAAGCGTCACGAGTGCGGCGCGAATATCCTCGACCAGCCCCAGGTTCGACATCGCGTCGCGCATCAACCGGCCGATGAGGAATTCGAGCGACAGATAATAGACGCGCTTGGAATTCGACTTGTAGGTTCCTCGGGTGGATTCCATCCAGCGGTCGATGATGCGATCGCGCACCACCAGGATGGTCGCCGTGAGCCAATCGTGCGGCGTGGCGACCTTTGCATCCTTGCCGATGCCATATGTCAGACGCTCGATGATTTCGGCGGCGATTATCTCCGGATTGGTCTCTCGCGGTTTGGGAAGCGGCAGATCGGTCTTGTGTTCCGTCTTCATCGCCATCTCGACACCCCGCTTGTGTTTTCGCCCTGCATGAACGTGGCCGATTCAATTGACCGGGCGAACGTTCTCGAAGCAGTTTATGCACCGTTGCGGGACACATGCAACATGGGATTTGGCGAGCCGGGTAAATCCGGATCGGGGTCGTCGAAGCCGACAAATAACTGTTTTCAAACGCGAAGCGCCGCAGGTGCTGTCCACCTGCGGCTGCGAGATTCCAAACTTGGCGAGGGATCAGTTCGTAAGACGGGTACCTGCCTGGGAGGCTTCCTCACCGATGCGCCTGAACGAGGCAACCAGTTCTTCCGCGTCGTTGGCATCGAAGTAGTGGGAACTTGTGCTCGCGCAGTAGCTGAGCAGTGCCTGTCCTCGCGACGGAGCCATGAAGGCCACGCTGTATATTTCAATTCCGTCAGCCTTGGCCTTGTCGCACCAGGACTTTGTCGCGGTGTCATCACTGGTGTTGTTGTTGTCCCCGTCCGTCAGGAAGACAATGTACTTGCTGGGAACCTGACCGTTCTTGTTCTTATGCGCCGTGTTCTCGCTCGTTTTGATCAGCGATTGATAGGCTAGCTTGACCGCGCCCGTCGATGCGGTGCCGCCAGTGGCCGACAGCGCGTTTACATAGGACAGCGATTTGGCGGTACCCCAGGCGAGCTTCGTCTCGGTCTGGGTCGACGAATTGTACGATACGGTACCGGTCCGGACATATTGGGTGTCGGGATCCGCCTCATCGAGTTGTGCCGCCAAGTCCGCGACCGCGGCCTTCAGCGCATCGATCTTGATGATGTAATTGGTCACGGTTCGATAGCACGTGCTCCATCCGCAACCATACGCTTCCTGTTTTGTCGGTTGAGCCGGGTTAACGGTATTCGTATTTTCTCCCATCGAGCCTGAACGGTCCACGACCAGGAACATCGACAACGCATTCTTGCTCTCTGTCGCGCTCTGGGATGTGCTGGTTGCCGCCAGCGTCACCTGCTTGAAGCCCAGCAATGCGGTCAGGCCGTTCAGTCCCAGGGTGTAATTGGCGTTTACGGTCACGTCGAACGAGTTCGCGGACTTCGAGGTGGAGGTGGAAACGGCGTTGATCACCGCTTCCTGCTTCAGACGTTCAAGCTCCTCGTTGACGCCGTCCCCTTCCGGGCCTGAGGATGAGCCGACCAGGTTGGCCATCTGTGCGCCGAGGAACTCTCTTGCCAGTTCGACGGCTTCTTCCTCGCTGATGCCCTTGCTGGCCATGGCGGTGGCGGCTGCAAGCGATGCGGCATCGGCGGCGTTCTGCAGTTCCGACCGGACCTGAACCATGCGCGTCAGGTCTATCGCTATGCCGCCTGTGGCCAGAACCACCGGCAGCAGGAATGCGGTCATGATACCAAAGTTGCCGCTACGGTCGGCGACAAGCTTCTTAAACGGGTTTTTGCTGTTGCGAGCGTCGAGCATCATGTTCTTCCACGAACAGAAATCACTGACGCGCTTTTACAGTGCAAACCTCTCAGTCTGTTTAAGCGGTAGCGTAAAAATTTAAGAAAGATGCTTCGTCCGGCTCATGGAACGGGTACGACATCCACGGCCTGTACGGTCTTGTGGTGGCCATAACTCTTGACTACGCCGATGACCGGCGCGACATCGGCGTAGTCCCGACCGTAAGCGACAACGACGTGGTCCGTCCCCGCGACGATATTGTTCGTCGGGTCGAGTTCGATCCATCCCGTCGTCCTGCCGCACCATATCCTGACCCATGCGTGCATGGCATCGGCGCCTTCCAGGCGCTCCTTCCCTGGCGGTGGAAGCGTGCGGAGAAATCCACTGACGTAACCGGACGGAATGCCCAAAGCGCGAAGTGCGAGGATCATGATGTGGGAAAAGTCCTGACACACTCCGCGCTTCAGCGCAAAAGCCTCCTTGGCCGGTGTGTCGACTGTCGTAGCCTTTGCATCGTACCGAAAATCCCTGTGTATCCGGGCGCACAGCGCTTCAGCGATCTGCCTGACGGTCTGCCCTGAGGTCACGCTCTCCCTGGCGTAGTCTGTTATTTCGCCGACCTCCTCCAGTTTCGGGCTTGGGCCGACGAAATGATGTGGCGAGTCGGGATCGAGCGCCCAATGATCCGCAAGTTCGTCCGGAAGTCTTGCGAGAAGGGGAGAGAGGTCTGCTGTCGGCAAAGGAGCCTGAACGGAAACACGGGCCTGCATCCTGATGTCCAGGCGCTCGTGTGGAGCACGCAGTTGCATGTAGGTTGCCGGGTGCTGGAAGAAGTCGATGAATGTCGCCGATTCATCGGGTTTGGGATCGATATGGACACTGCCGGCTACGAGCCGCTGGCGATCGGAAAGGGTCAGTGGCAAAAGGCGCAGAACGTGATGCGAGCCGGAGGCCGCGACATCGTAAACATAACTCATCCGTAGCGAGATATCGTAGAGCATGGCGCCTTATCTCAGATAGGTTTGAGCGAGTATGTCCGACAGTTTTTCCATTTCCATTTCCAGCCTGCCATAGACCTCCGCCGTCATGTTCTCAGGGACCATGACGGCGAGGCCGGAGTGCAGGCGCATGGCTTCCCGGAAGAAGGGAGACATTTGGCCGTTCACGGTGGCATTCGGCAATTGCTCGACCTCGGTCCGGATTTCATTCAGCTGAAACAGGATCGATCGCGGATTGAGCGGATCAAGCGCCAGAAGGTCTGTCACCGTGAGATGCGCGGTGCTGACATTGTAGCGTCTTCTGTGGGTCATGACGTTGTCGCCGATTTCCAGCAGCATATCGAGCGCACCGTCGGGCACGTCGTCTCGGGTGAGATGCCCGAGCAGCCGGGTCATATGGAGGCCCCGCTCCAGATAACGGCCGATCGTCAGGAACCGCCATCCGGTAAACCGGTACATGTTTTCGTGCACCAGACCGGCGAAGCCCGCCAGTTTGCGCAATAGCACCGTCATCGCGTGGGCGGCATCGTCGCCGGGCTTGACGCGCTCGTGGAAGCGCCTTGCCGTCTTGGCGAGATCCTTCAGGGCAAGCCAGCCGTCCGGAGAAAAACGGTCGCGGATATTGCTGGCAGAATAGACCGCGCTGTCGATGTCGCGAAGAAGGCTTTGAGGGACGCCCTTTTCCTCGGAAAGATCGACATCGAGGGCTTCCAGATAACGTGTCACGTCCGCGAGCAGAGGCTGGGACGGGTCGGCGGCCTCGGCGAAGCGGCTGTGCCAGGCGCGAAGGATGCGCAGGGTCCCTTCCGCCCGCTCGATGTAGCGCCCGAGCCAGAACAGGTTGTCGGCCGCGCGACTGGGAAGACTTCCCGGCATGTTGCGGGTGAACGTATCGCTCTTTGGGAGGAGGGAGGCGTGCTCGACCGGCTTGTCCGAGACGATCCAAACGTCGGCTGCGCTTCCACCCTGCTGCATGGCGATTGCCGTTGCATCGACATCGTTGCCGATGCGGGCGAACCCTCCGGGCATGATCTGCCAGCCATCTTTCGTGCGGGCCGCGTAGACACGCAGGCTCATCGGCCGGGGCTTCAGGTTTCCATCGACCAGCGCCGGGGTCGTCGACAGTGTCACGACCTCCTGGCCAACCAGCTTGCTGCCATCCGTCTCCAGCCAGCGGGCAATGGAATCCTGTGCGGAGCTGCGCAAGGACGATCCGAGTACGGACCGGCCGTTGTCGTCGAAGAAGGGCATGCAGGAATAGGCCGGTCCGATCACCATGCGGTCGATATTGCGCGACACATGCTCGCGTTCCGACTTTTGGCCGCACCACCAGGTGGCGACCGAGGGCAGCATCAGATCCTCGCCAAGCAGATGCCGACAGATCGTCGGCATGAAGGCGAGCAGCGCCCGCGTCTCAAGGATACCGGATCCCAGCGCATTCACGAAGGTCACCTTCCCGGTCCGCATTGCCTGGGTGATGCCCGGTGTGCCGATATGGGAATTGTGGTTGAGTTCCAGCGGGTCGGCATAGGCGGCGTCGAGGCGTCTCCACAGGACGCTGATCGGCTTCAGTCCCGCCACGGTCCGTACCATCACCCGGCCATCGACGACGGCGAGATCCTCACCTTCGAGCAGCATTATCCCGAGGTAGCGGGCGATATAGGCGTGTTCGTAATAGGTCTCGTTGGCTGTACCCGGTGTCAGAACCGCAATGCGGTCATCGGCATTCTGCTTGTGACCCTGCAAGGCGTTTCGGAAGGCTCCGAAGAACGAGGCGAGCCGGTGAACGTGGGTGTCGGCGTAGATATCCGAGAAGGCGCGCGTCGTGGCGACCCGGTTTTCAAGCGCGAAGCCGGCGCCTGATGGCGCCTGGGTGCGATCGGCGAGTACCCACCAATTTCCATCCGGACCGCGACCGATCTCGAAGGAACAGAAGTGCAGGTAATGCCCTCCAGACGGCGTTATGCCGGCCAGAGGACGCAGATATTCCGGGTTGGACGCGATAAGAGCGGGTGGAAGAAAGCCTTCCTCCACAAGTCGGTTACCGTTGTAGATGTCCGCTACCACGGCTTCGAGAAGATTGGCGCGCTGAACGAGCCCCGCCGACAGCGCTTCCCATTCCTTTTCGGCGATCAGGACCGGAATGTGGGAAAAGGGCCAGGCCCGTTCGGTGTTCTGGCTGGAATCGTAGGCTCGGTAGAACACGCCGGCGTCGCGAAGATAGCGATCGGCGCGGGCGAAGCGCTCGTGCAGTTCCTGCTCCGACATCGCTTCCACGGCCGACACGAATTTCTGCCAGACCGGCCGAATGCGGCCCTCGGCGTCCACCATTTCGTCGGCAATGCCCGTCAACGGGCGGTAGTCCCGTGCCCGCACGCCATTGCCTTTCTGTCGTTGCGATCCGTGTTCCGCCGCAGCCTCTATCGCCATTTACAATCCTTGATGCCGCCGGAGATCCAGGGTGTGCGGAAATTCCGGCGAGACCGGTTCCGGCGACAGCACGTAATTTCCGGCGGTATGTCCCCAGGCTTCGAAGCGTGCAAGGCGTCTCGCCTGGGCCTCATTGCCATTCACAGGGAATGTCTCATAGTTGCGTCCGCCGGGATGGGCAACATGATAGACACAGCCGCCAATCGACCGTGCCGACCACGTATCATAGATGTCGAAAGTCAACGGCGAGTTGACAGGCAGCACCGGGTGAAGTCCCGATGCAGGCTGCCAGGCCTTGTAGCGAACGCCTCCCACGGCGACGCCATTCATGTCCGTCTGCATCAGCGGAACCATGCGGCCGTTGCAGGCGACCCGGTAGCGGTCCGGATTGGCGGTTTCCAGCCGCACCTGCAACCGCTCCACGGAGGAGTCGACAAATCGGACGGTGCCGCCGATCGCACCCTGTTCGCCCATGACATGCCATGGTTCAAGCGCCTGCCGCAGTTCCAGCTTAGAGCCCTCGTACTCGACCTCTCCGTAGAAGGGAAAACGAAACTCAAGCTGCGCCGTGAACCACTCGGGTCGCACATCGAACCCGTTATCCTTGAGATCGGCCAGCACCTCGAGAAAGTCCTGCCAGATATAGTGGGGCAGCATGAATCGGTCGTGGAGCGAGGTGCCCCAGCGGACGAAACGACCGCTGGTCGGGTTTTTCCAGAATCGCGCGATCAGGGCGCGGATCATCAGTTGCTGCGCGAGACTCATGCGGGCGTTCGGCGGCATCTCGAAACCGCGAAACTCGACCAAACCCAGTCGTCCGGTGGGGCCATCGGGAGAGAACAGCTTGTCGATGCATATCTCTGAGCGGTGGGTGTTCCCCGTCACGTCGACCAGCAGATTGCGGAAGAGACGATCCACCAGCCAGGGCAGGGGCGGCTGGCCCATCCCGGGTGTAGGCACCTGCGCAAGCGCGATCTCGAGTTCGTAGAGGCTGTCGTGGCGTGCCTCATCGATGCGCGGCGCCTGACTTGTCGGTCCGATGAAGAGGCCCGAGAACAGATAGGACAGGGACGGATGGCGCTGCCAGTGAAGCACAAGACTTTTCAACAGATCCGGCCGTCGCAGAAACGGGCTGTCGTTGGGATTGGCGCCGCCCACGACGACGTGATTGCCGCCGCCGGTGCCGGTGTGGCGACCGTCGATCATGAACTTGTCCGCTCCAAGACGGGACTGGCGCGCCTCTTCGTAGATCGCTTCGGTCGTCGCAACGCATTCCGACCAATTGGATGCAGGATGTATGTTAACTTCGATCACCCCGGGATCCGGCGCGACACGGATCACGTTCAGCCGTTCATCGTGCGGTGGAGCGTAGCCTTCGATGTGAACCGGGAGACCCAGGCCTTTAGCCGCGCGCTCCGTCGAGGCGATGAGATCGAGATAATCCTCGACCTTCTCCGTTGGCGGCATGAAGACGCAGAGGCGGCCGTCGCGGACCTCGACGGAGATGGCGGTTCGAACGTGGCCGTCGATCTCTTCCGGTGCGCGCTGCTGGGGTTGTCCCTTGTCCGAAAAGGCTTCGAAGTGGGCGGCCTGAAGCGCCTTTCCTTCGTCCGCCCTGGGGTCCGGAAGAGGGCCGCGAGGGACGGTCGGATCGACCGGATGGATGTAGGGAAAGGCCGAGGGCGGAACCCATGGCAGGGAGCCCAACGGGAGGCGATACCCCACCGGACTATCGCCCGGAACGAGGAAAATGCGCCCTCTGCGGGTTCGCCACTTCTCGCTCACCCATCGGTGCCCGCCTGCCTTTGCGTTCCAGGCCTGAACCGGGAGCACATAACCTGCAGGCTTCGTCAGGCCGCGCTCGAAAACGCGGGCGATGCGGTTCCGCTCTTCCGGATCCTCAAGCTTTGAATTGGACGGGTCGACGTTGTCCGGAAGGTTCCCTTCCTTCAGCAGCCATTCGCCAGGGTCCTCGAAGGCGGGTACGACCATCTCGGGCGCGATATCGAGTTCGCTAGCGATTGCGTCCAGCAATCGTCCGGCATCATCCTGGACGACGGAGTAGGACTTTCCTTCGACCGCGACCAGGTTTTCGTCCGACCAGATCGGCTTTCCGTCGCGTCGCCAGTAGAGCGAGAAGGTCCAGCGGGGCAGGCTTTCGCCGGGGTACCACTTTCCCTGGCCATAATGGAGGAAACCGCCCGGCGCGAACCTGTCGCGTAGTCGACGGATCAGTGTGTCCGCAAGGGCTCGCTTTGTCGGTCCAACCGCGCCGGTATTCCACTCATCCGACTGGAAGTCGTCGATGGAAACGAATGTCGGTTCGCCTCCCATGGTCAGGCGGACGTCCCGCGCCTGAAGTTCTGCGTCGACCTTGCGCCCGAGGTCGTTCAGTTGATCCCACGCCTCGTCGGAGAAGGGTTTGGTAATACGCGGATGTTCGGCGACGCGACGCACCTGCATGTCGAAGACGAAGTCGGTATTGGCCTCGCCGAAATAGCCTCCCGAAATGGGCGCGGCATTCCGATAATGGGGCGCTGCGGCCAAGGGGATATGGCTCTCGCCGGTGAGCAGGCCGGATGTCGGATCGAGGCCGATCCAGCCGGCGCCGGGGATGTAGACTTCCGCCCAAGCATGCAGGTCCGTGAAATCGACCTTCGTTCCGGACGGGCCGTCCAGCGCCTCCAGATCGGGTTTCAGCTGGATCAGATAGCCGGAGACGAAGCGGGCGGCCAAGCCCAGGCGCCTGAGGACCTGCACAAGAAGCCAGCTGGTATCGCGGCATGATCCGCGGCCGGACGTCAGGGTTTCGTCCGGAGACTGAACACCGGGCTCCATGCGGATGACGTACTGAATTTCGCTCTGGAGGCGGGCGTTGAGGCCAACGACCATGTCCACGGTGCCCTGGCCCGGGCTCTTGTCCAGCGTGTCCATGAAGGCCAGGATTGCCGGCGTGTCGGCCTCCGGTTTTTGGTAGATATGGAGGTCGTCGCGCAGGTCCTGCGGATAATCGAAGGGCCATTTCACCGCCTCTTCCTCGGTGAAGAAGTCGAAGGGGTTGTAGACCGACATGTCGGCGACCAGGTCGACCTCGATCTTCAGTTCAGTAACCGGATCCGGAAAAACGTAGCGGGCAAGATAATTGCCGTACGGATCCTGCTGCAGATTCACGAAGTGGTTTGGCGGGGAGACCTTTAAAGAGTGGCTGATGACCTTGGTCCGGGAATGGGCGGCTGGTTTCAACCTGATGATTTGCGGCCCGAGCCGGACGGGTTTGTCATATTTGTAATGCGTGAGATGATAGATGCTCGCCTTGATCGCCATATTGCCGTTCGCCCTCTGCGCCCGATCTTGAAGCCGCCGGGCTGGGAGTGATCTTGTGCAATGCAGCGACATAAAGCAAGGCGCACGACGCTCCTTGCAGTCCTCACCGACGTTAATCCAGCGTGCGGCGGAAACGGCGAACTGCAATCGTCATGGCGATCAGCGTCAGAAGCGCCAGTGCTCCGGCATCATAGGCAAGGACGTCGATGGAGGCGCCTTTGAGCATGATGGCGCGTACTATCCGGATGTAATGCGTCAGCGGCAGTGCCTCGCCAATCCATTGGCCCCATTGGGGCATGCCTGCGAACGGGAACATGAAACCGGACAGAAGAATATTCGGCAAAAAGAACATCATTGCCATCTGCACGGCCTGCAACTGGTTGGTGGCGATCGTGGAGAAGGTGTAGCCGATCGACAGGTTCGATATCACGAAAAGGCCGGTGACGCAGGCGAGCGTAAGCGGGTTGCCGAGAATGGGAACGGCGAAGACGAAATAGCCGGCGCCGATGATGATGAGTGCCTGGATGAGGCCGATGATCACATAAGGCGCGATCTTTCCCAGCATGATCTCGATCGGCTTGATTGGCATCGACAGGAGGTTTTCCATAGTGCCACGCTCGACTTCCCTCGTGACGGAGAGCGCCGTGAAGATCAGCAGTGTCATTGTCAGGATCGTGCCGAGCAGACCGGGGACGATGTTCAGTGTCGAGGAACCCGCCGGATTGTAGCGGCGGTGCTGGATGATCGTGAAAGGCGGCTTACTCGGTTCGGCGAGGGCGATGTGGCGATTGCCCTCAAGCGCGCTGGCGACAACGCCGGAAAGCGCGCCCAGCGCCGAACTCGACGCGACGGGATCGGTGGCATCGGCAGCGACCAGCAGCGCGGGATTGTCTCCCCGGCGAACCGAGCGTTCGAAGCCGTCCGGAATTTCGACCACGAAGAGCACCGCGCCGGAGGCAAGAAGTCGGTCCATGTCTTCGGCCCGGGTCAATACGCCGCGTATATCGAAGAAGTCTGTGTTTTCGAGTGCGGCGACGAGGGAGCGGCCTACGTCTGTGTTCTCCCGCATCAGAATTGCGGTCGGAAGATGATGCGGCGTGGTGTTGATGGCGAAGCCGAAGAGGAAGAGCTGCAGCACGGGGATCATGATCATCGTCGCAAGCGTGACGCGATCGCGGGTCATCTGAATGAACTCCTTGACCGTCATGGCCCAGAAACGGCGGACGAAACCGTTGTTTGAACGCTCGGAACTCATTGGAAGTTATCCTTGGAGCGGTTCATCAGTTCGATGAAGGTGTCCTCGAGCGTCGGCTTGCCGGGCTCCCAATGAAGACCATCCTGCCGGCGATAGGGTGCGATTGCGGCATTGAGCGCGCTTTCGTCGCGTCCGCAAACGTGGAGACTGGTTCCGAACGGTGCGACCATATCGATGCCGGCTTGTGCTTCAAGCTGTTGTTGAAGCCGATGAAGGTCGGGGCCGGAGACGCTCCAGGTATGAAGGCCCGTCGATGCGATTACCTCCTCGACGGTGCCGTGAACGAGGAGCTTGCCATAGGCCATGTAGGCGATCTCGTGGCAACGTTCCGCTTCGTCCATGTAATGCGTCGACACGAGAACCGAGAGCCCCTCGGCTGCGAGGGCATGAATTTCGCTCCAGAACTCACGCCGCGCCTTCGGGTCCACGCCGGCGGTGGGCTCGTCGAGAAGCAGCAGGTCGGGCCCTGGCAGGATACAGGCTCCAAGCGCAAGACGTTGTTTCCAACCGCCGGAGAGATTGCCGGCCAACTGGTTTTCGCGACCCGACAGGCCAAGACGCTGGATCGCATCGCGTGCCTTTTGCTTCGGAGCGTCGAGATTGTAGACGCGGGCGACGAACTCCAGATTTTCCCGGATTGACAGATCCTGGTAGAGCGAAAATTTCTGCGTCATGTAGCCGACCCGGCGCCGAATCTGGTCGGCTTCGGTGCGGATGTCGTGGCCGAGGCATGTGCCGCTGCCGCCGTCCGGCGTCAGCAGGCCGCATAGCATTCTGATGGTGGTTGTCTTGCCGGAGCCGTTCGGCCCGAGAAACCCGTGAATGCTTCCCTTGCGGACTGTGAGCGAGAGGTTGTCCACCACGGTGCGATCACCGAAGCGCTTGGTGAGGTTCGACACCTCGATAACCGGGCGCTCCTGTGTCTCCGGGGTCATCGCTGTTGATCCATCTGGCCGAGCGAGACATCGACCGGGATTCCGGCGCGCAACTGCCTCGGATCGTTCGGGGTTGCGTCGACCCGATAAACGAGTTTCGCGCGTTCCTCCATGCTATAGATTTCGGGCGGCGTGTATTCGGCCTGTTCCGATACGAAGCTTATGCGGGCATCCATCGGCTGACAGCCATCGCAGGTCACGTGGACCGTCTGTCCAGGCGCGATGCCGGCAATCTCGGTTTCGCTGACGAAAAATCGCACACGCATGTCTTCCGGCACCAGCAGCGAGACGACGGGGCGACCCGCCGGTACGACCTCGCCGACGTGATAATAGAGCGTCTGAACGATGCCAGCGGCGGGTGTATCGATGGAAAGCCGCTCCAGCGCAACTTGCGCTGCAGCGAGTTCGGCGGCTGCAGCATCCATCGCTCCCTTCGCCTGACGGACCGCCTCGTTCCTGGCCGACAGTCCTGCCAGCGTTATCTGTCCCCGGACGTTGTCGAGCGCTGCCTGGTTGGCTGCCTCGGCGGCGATCGCCGCGTCCAGACTGGCGCGTGTCGCGGTGCCGGTCGAGGCCAACGCCTTTACTCGGGTCAGTTCCTGCCGCGATAGCGACAATTGAGCCTCTGCCTGTCGTCGCGACGCCTTCAGGATTTCGATTTCCTCGGGGCGCTTCTGGGCCGAGAGAGCCAGTTCATATTGTGCCGCCAGCGTTTCCAGACTGGCACGCCTGGCGGCAACCAGCGCTTGGGCAGATTCATCATCGAGGCTGAAGAGTCGGGTGCCCGGTTCGACCGGCTCTCCCTCGGCGACCGCGACCTGCGTCAGCCTGCCGGCCCCTTCGGCGCCGATGAAACGCAGATCGGCTTCGATCCAGCCCTGATAGGCTTTGGGGCCTTTGCTCGGCAGAACCATCGGCATCAGGGCAAAAGCGGTGACAACGACGCCGGCCAGAATGACTGCACGTCTCATTATGCCTCTCCTGTGTCGGGAAGAAACAGCGTGTCGAGGAAGGTTTTGAACAGCGCCTCGGCGTCTAGTTTTTCATAAGGTTCGAAGAGCGAGCTCCAGATGACTGTCATCAGGATAGGCGCGAACACGATCTGGGGCATGGAGGCTACGCCAGGATTGCGCAGTTCTCCGCGACTGGCGGCCCGTTCAAGGACCCGGCGGAGGAATCCCAGGCCGACGCTCAGGACGTTTCGATGGTAGAATTCGGCAACGCTTGGAAAGAGCGGTCCCTCGGAAATCAGCAGCCGCAGCATGTGTCTTCTGTCCGTGCCAAGGATTTCCTTCCGAGCAAGATCATAAAGGCGCGCCACGATGATCTTGGACGGGGCGTCTTCACTGCCGGCCAGATCCGCCATGCTTGCGAGGATCGGAGAAGCCATTCCGGCAGTCAGCGAGGTGAAGAGTGCTTCCTTGTCTGGGAAGTGCAGGTAAACCGTGCCTTTTGCGATACCGGCGCGGGCGGCCACATCCTCGATACGTGTCGCAGCAAATCCCTTTTCGGAGAAAAGCGCGAAGGCGGCTGCGAGAATCTCAGCTTTTCGTTCGTCGGGATCCCGGCGTCTACGGGAGGTTTTGGACATCGCGTATTCCTGTGACTGACCGGACAGTCATTATCAGAAAAACGCCTCTCGCTCAAGAAGGCTCTTGCGCAAATAGGACAAAAAGGGCGGTGTCCCGGGTAGACGCCGCCCCGCAAGAAAAAACCGAACTCGCCCTATCAGGTGCGGCCAAACTCGTCGTCGATGCGGACGATGTCGTCCTCGCCCAGATAGGAGCCGGTCTGGATTTCGATCATCTCCAGCAAAATCTTGCCGGGATTTCCGAGTCTGTGAACGGCGCCCTGAGGAATGTAGGTTGACTGGTTTTCGTGGAGAACGGTGGTCTTGCCATCAATGGTGACCTCGGCCGTACCCTTGACGCAGATCCAGTGTTCGGCGCGGTGGTGATGCTTCTGGAGCGACAGTTTCTTCCCCGGCTGGACGAAAATCCGCTTCACCTGGAAACGATCGCCCTGCAGGAATGACGTGTAGCCACCCCAGGGCCGCAACGATGTCGGATGGGTTTCGGTCAGGTATTCGGTTTTCTTCTCCGATGCCAGCTTCTTGACGAGATTGCCGACCTCCTGGCTCTCGTCGAGCCGACCGACATAGACGGCGTCTTCGCTGGCGATAACAGCGATACCTTCCATGCCTTGCACCGCCAGATGTGTGTTACGCGACATGACCAGGGAGTCGCGGCTGTTGACCACCGTCGCGTTGCCGACCACCACATTGCCGCTTCCGTCCTGATCGCCCAGTTTCCAGATGGCGTCCCAGCTGCCGAGATCGGACCAGGTGATCGCAGCGGGGACAACCGCCGCATTCCGGGTCTTTTCCATAACCGCATAGTCGACAGAGATGCTGGGGCTCTGTGCAAATGCATCGGGATCGAGGCGGATGAAATCGAGGTCCTCCTTGGCCAGCTCGACTGACTGTCGGGCGGATTCCAGCACGTTCGGTGCATGCGCCTGCAATTCGTCGATGATGTTGCCGGCGGTGAACAGGAACATCCCGGAGTTCCAATAGAACTTGCCGGCCTCCAGCATCTTTTCAGCCTTGTCGAGCGGCGGTTTCTCAACGAAACGCGCCACCTTGTAAGCACCTGACGGCAATGCCTCCCCGCGCTCGATGTAGCCGTAGCCGGTTGCCGGCTCCGTCGGGCTTATGCCGAACGTCACCAGATTGCCTGCTTCCGCTGCTTCAAGAGCGGTCGCCACGCATTCCTTGTAGGTGTCGTCGACCTTAATCTCATGGTCGGAGGGCAGTATCTGGATCAGGGCGTCATCGCCGAATTTCTGGGCGACGACCAGTCCCGCCACCGCTACAGCGGCGGCTGTGTTGCGCGCCACCGGCTCGAGAACGATCGCCGAAAGGTCGTAACCGGCCTCGCGTGCCTGCTCCGCGACGAGAAAGCGAAATTCGTCGTTCGTAATCACGACGGCGGGTTCGTAGCGTGACGGGTCCGCGACGCGGGCAAGAGTCTTCTGGAACAAGGTTTCCTCACCCAGAAAACGAATGAACTGCTTGGCTGCGGCAACGCGCGAGAGCGGCCACAACCGTGTTCCCTTGCCGCCGGCCATGATCACGGGAACGATCTTTCTGGTCATTGGGCTAGTACCTTTCCTGTTTTTGATTGCTGGTGCGGCACCAGCGTTTCGTACCGCTTCCGGAGATCCATCGTCCTTGGGAGGGGCTGGAGTGGACGTCTCCTTGTGAGGCGGCGAGGTGACAATCGACAAACATCAAATGCCGGCGAGAGTTCCGTGGAAGAGAGGGGCGGGACGAAAATAGATTCTGTCGGCAAAGGCGAGATCCCGTGGTCTTCGTGAAAGCGAAAGCATTGGTCAGTTAACATCCCGAACAGAAAGCGATAGAGAAACCGCCGGGATCGTAGCCACGGATGTTGTCAAAGAAAAGTATTGCTCTGCGCTTTTTGGCGTCGGCGCTTTCTGCGTCGCCGGTTTGGGCTGCTCCCTTGCTTCCGTATTCAGGCGACGACGCAACAATATGGACGGACAAACCTGTTCGGATCGACCGAGCGACCCAGGATTACGAACGTATACCCGGTCCAGCCGACCACTATCTCTCCGGGTTTCGGGTTAAGCCGCGCACGAGCTTTTTCGACGGCATGTCCTTCACGATGGATGGTAGCGTCTATCTCATCCGGGATGTCATTGCTCCCGATCCCAAACGGCTTTGCAAGGCCGACGACGGACGGCGCTTCGTGTGTGGAGCCCAGGCAAGGGCTCTGCTGAGAAGCACGATATTCGGGCGCTATCTCGAATGTGACACCGAGGTTCTCAGCAAATACGTGACACTGGTGAGTTGTCGGGTCGGCACGAACAGTGTCGCTGAACAACTGGTCGGCTCGGGGTTTGCGCGTGCCATATCCAGCGCCGAACTAAAAACGCTGCAGCAAAAGGCAATTCTTCAACGGGCGGGCATCTGGGCCGATCCCTTGTGCCGCGCCGCCCTCAACTGCTGATCGAGGTGCACCTCAATACCGAGAACTACGGGGTAGGGACGAGCTCAGCTCATCTTCAGAGGTGCACGGCTACGGTCGTTCACAGCATCCGCAGCCTTGCGCAACAGCGCGACAAACCGCTCTTTCTCGTCGGCATCGAGGCCTTCAAGCAGCGTCTCCTGCATCTGACGGACGAGCGGTCTTATCTCTTCCAGGGTCTTCAAGCCCTTGTCGGTCATGTAGAGTTCGCGTGCCCGCCTGTCTGTGCTGCTGATCTCGCGGCGGACGAGATCCTTCTGAACCAGGCGATCCACGACCCCGCCGATTGTTACACGGTCGTAGGCTATGTGGCTCGCCAGCGTCGCCTGATCGAGGCCGGGTCGCGTCTGGATCGCGGCGAGTGCCGCATATTGCACAGGCGTCAGGTCAAAGCCGCGCTTCCCCGTCTCATCCATGAACAGCGACACCGCGGCTTGATGCAGTCGTCGCACCAAGTGTCCCGGCATCTCATAGATCTCAAGCATCTGCGCCTAGCCTCCCCACTGCTCCCCAGCAGCCATTTCTACCCGCAATTGACGCCAATAAAAAGGAGCCCCCTACGAAAGCCGAAGGTCTCCTTTACCAGAACAGATGGCTTGGCGCGCGGGAGAGCTCGGTTTATGGACGTACGGTCAGGGATGAAGAGAAGTCCTGTCGGACAATTTGCAGACTGTTTGGCTGGAGGGCCGTCTATGAAGCCGATGTTTTCCGTTCCCGTTGCCCCGCTCGTGCCGATCAAAGGCAGGGAGGACGGCTATCCGGTTCACCGGATCTTCTGCGTCGGCCGAAACTACGCCGCTCATGCGGCGGAGATGGGCAATGAGGTTGACCGTGAGGAGCCGTTCTATTTCACCAAGCCAGCGACGGCGCTGACCCTTTCAGGCGCTTCGATCGCTTACCCGCCGGGGACCCGTGACCTCCATCACGAGGTGGAACTGGTCGTCGCGATCGGGCAACCGGCGTTCAGGGTGAAGGTCGAAGAGGCGGCCTACGCGGTGTTCGGTTTCGCAGTCGGGCTCGACATGACACGGCGCGACCTGCAGAACAAGGCGAAGGAAAAGCGCCAGCCGTGGGATCTTTCGAAGGCGTTCGAGCAGTCGGCGATCATCTCGGAAATTGCCGCTGCCGAGGATGTGGGTAACATCGAGAAACCGAGGGTCTGGCTGACCGTGAACGATGCACTCAGGCAGGAGGGGCTGATTTCCGACATGGTCTGGTCGGTGCCGGAGATCATCAGCCACCTGTCGCATTTCTATCATCTCGCGCCCGGTGACCTCATCTATACCGGCACCCCCTCTGGTGTCGGTGCCGTGGTAGCCGGAGATCGGCTTCACGGGGGTATTGATGGTGTCGGAACCGTCGATCTTGTCATAGCGGAAGCAGAATAATCATGCCGCATCATCCGGTTCCGAACGACCATCAGAACGACCGCAATATTGCAGATGCGGAACGCGGACATGCTATCGCTCCCCAGTCCAGCATCCTGTGCAACCATCGCTAGAGGCGGGTCGCTTCATTCTTTTCTGTGAACACAGCGCTTTGTCTGCAACTTCCCTTTGACGGCGGCGAGGAGCGCGTTCATCCTACGTTAACCTAGGTCCTTGGACGGACTTAAAGGCGGGACATGCGGAATTTGATTATTGTTAGTTGAAATTTAACACTGGGCCGGGAGTGGGGCGCAATGGTCATGGGTTTTTTTCGTCGCGTTGAAGAGCAAGGAAAAATTGCGTCGGCCTCTGCCGGGCAGCAGGCGGAGCGGGGCGAACTCCAGGATCTGATGAGCTTTGGCGCCGTTGTCGCCGAGAGCGAATTGTCTTCCGAAGATCTGCTATCAGGGCTTGGAAGTCTGCAGAATCGAGTGTCCTCTTTGCTGAAGGCGCACGGCGAGGCGCTGGCGGAACTGTCCGAATTGCGGACCGAACGTGCCCGGATCGCGTCTCTTCTCGATTATGAAACGACGGCGCGTCGCCGTCTTGATATCGAAAACCAGCAAATTTCCGCCGAAAACAAAGAACTGCGCAGCGAAAACAGCCAGATGCGGCTGGAGCTGGACCAGAACCGGGAAAAGCTGATCAAGCTACAGGCGCAATTCGACGCGAATTCCAACGATCTGGAGGTCGTGCATGCCCGCCTGCGGGATGTTTCCCGCGAGCTGGACGAGCGGATCGCGCAGTACGACGAAACCGCATCGCTCCTTCGACGTGCGCATCACGACCTCGATCAGCGTAACCGGGAGTTCGCACAGCTCCGCGAGAAATACGAAAACGAGAAGACGGCGCATCAGGTGCTTGTCGAGACGTCCCGACGGGAGGCCGATGCCCAGGCACGGGAAATAGACCGGCTGAACGAAGAGCGCTCCCAGTTGAAGCGCAGCCTCTCGCACCAGGACACGCAGGCCCGGAACCTGTCGACAGAGGCCGCCGGCTTGCGGCAGGAACTGGTGTTCGCCGAGGAAAAGGCAAAGCGCCTGCAGGCGGAACTCGAAAACCATCAGAGTTCGACGACCGTCGAGATGGCGCAATTGTCCACCAAATATGAGGCCGTCAACTCCAAGGCCGAATTGGTGGAGAAACTGCTGATTACCGCGCGGGGCCGCGCCAAACTTGCCGAGGACGAACTGTCTGCCGTCCGGGGCGAACTCAAGGAAATGAAGTCCGATCTCGCGACGACCACGCTTCGCGCCGATCGTCTGGCGCAGGAACTGTCGGCTGCGCGCGCCGGCAACACGGAGAACGAGTCCGTTCGCCGCGACCTCAGCCTTCAGGTCAGCGAGCTGACGATGCGTCTTCGCGAGACCGAGAACCAGCGCAACAAGCGCGAGCGCGACATGGAGACCATGCGTCGCGATCTCGATCACCGGGCGCAGTCCGACCAGGAGGAAATCCGTCAGCTGCGGGCAAGCGCCGAAGTCTCGAAAGCCGAAATTCGCCAGTTGAAGGCAGAGATCGCGATCCTGACCGGCCAGCTTGAGGTCGTTCGGAACGAACGGAGCGGACAGGTGCAGATTGCGCCGCCAGCGCCGCCGATGCCGAAGGCCACGTTCGAGGAGTGGGTGCCTGAAGACGAGGCTCCGAAGCCCATCATCGAGTTGTCGGATAAGGCGCTCCGCGCAACACCGCCACGGCCTGCCGCGGACGTGTAAGCGTCAGATTTTGGCTTGGATGCGGACGCTTCCATGCGACGCTATCTGAATGATTTTCGGATGAATGTGGGGGAGGGTGGTTTCGCAACCCTCCTTTTTGTCAGTTGCTAGCCACTTGCTGTGAATCAGCTCGGCCCAACAGCGTGTCGATGCGGCTCCGCTCTTCCTCGAACTGCGCCAGCATCTGGCCCGAGAGGCTTTTGCCGCCGGGCAGGCGCACTTTCATGGCGTCCACCTTAGTACCGTTCACGATCAACTCGTAGTGCAGGTGTGAGCCGGTCGAAGATCCCGTCGATCCGACATAGCCGATCACCTGACCCTGATTGACCTTGGCTCCGGGTCGGACGCCCTTGGCGATGGCGCTCTGGTGATTGTAGGAGGTTTCGTAGCCATTCGCATGGCGGATTATAGTCTGGTTGCCGTAGCCCGAAGCCCAGCCCGCCTTTTCAACGACCCCGTTGCCCGATGCGATGATCGGCGTGCCGCGCGGGGCAGCCCAGTCCGTCCCGGTATGCATGCGGGAGTAACCGAGGATCGGATGGCGCCGCATGCCGAAGCCCGACGTCAGACGTCCGTTCGGGACTGGGTTACGCAACAGGAACTGCCGGATGCTCTTGCCGTCCTCATCGTAGTAATCGATCGAGCCATCCTCAGGATTGCGGAACCTGTAGAAGGTGGTGATGTTGTCGCCGAACCGGGCGCGCACATAGAGCAGTTCGGATTCCTCGGTAGCCTTGCCGGACGAGTCCGCGACCGAAAAGAAGGCTTCTATGGTGTCGGTCGGTTTCAATTGTGCCTGGAAATCGACGTTCGAGGCGAGCAGCTTGATCACCAGCGCCGTCATGTCCTGGCTCATTCCGTAGGAAAGGGCAGCCCGGTAGATGCCGTCATAAATCCGCGGAAGGTCGCGCGACGCCGTAATCGGGGCAGCGCCTTCTTCGAAAACGGTGTGAATGGCATCGAGCATCGGTGGCTCGGCACCGATGACGAGCTTGTTCTTGTCGTTTACCGCAAGTGTCAGGGCGTGGTTGCCGCGTCGATAAACGCTGATCCGCACGATACGCGCGAGATCGCCAGCCTGCAGAATTCCGACTCTCAGGACATCGCCTTCGTCGAGATCACCAGAACCTACTCGCTCGGCAACGGCCCGCTCGACGTTCGCTGCTCCATCTTCGGGATAGCCAGATGCCATGAGCGCGGCGGTGATGGTTTGCGCCCGGCGCGCCGGAATGATGTCGTCCGCGAATTCCGGCTCCTTGGGATCAGGCATCTCCGCCGTCGATACCGACATGTTCTGTTCGAGAACCCGCGCCGTAAGCCCGGCCGTAATATCGAGGCCGTCTTCTTCATCCGAGGAAAAACGGCGCGGATCGATGTAATAGAGAGCCGCTACCTGAGTGCTACCGTCGGTAAGAACGGAGCCGTTCGACCGCACATTCTCCTCTACCTCGTCGAAACTCATGGCGCTCGCGAAGGGAACGGTATTGCCTTGCGTGGGGAAGGGAACAGTCTTGAGGCTGACCTCTGACTCTACGTCGGAATCATAGAGAGCCCCGGCGCGAAGCGCGGATACGGCATTTTCGGATGCGGCAAAAATGGCCAGGGGATCGAATGGCGGATAAGTCTCCTGCGGCGCGTAGTTTGCGGCCAGCGTCATCTTGACATGAGAAAAGGGCTGCTTGCGCACCACTTCCCGTTCCCCATCCTTGATGACGGTCGGCACTTCCAGGATGGCTTTGTCAGTCGGGCGGGCTGCGATCTTCGGTCCCGTTATCCGCGCCCCTCGTTTCACATCCTCGTCGACTTCCGGACTTGCGTCACTGAGTGCATAGGCCTCGGCCGGAATGGCCAGTTGCTGCCGACCGTCCAGTGCTGCAAACAGCGCAACGCCCATCAAGACGCATGATGTGATGCCCGTGAGAAATGTGCCCGAGAGCCAGCGAAGCGATATTTCACGACGATCAGGCGCTCGGTGGCCCTCGGCCAGGATCGGCGCCTCGCTGCCCAGCGACATCAACATGGTCCGGTCGATCGTCACTTATTCCGTCATCCCCGCTGAAGCGCAATGTGTTCTGGTTATTGGCGACCCGGCTCGAAGTTCTGCATGACAGGACATCGCGAGTCAAATCGTGCGCGCCTCGCACAAGGTCGCTTATGCGCAGAGGAATGTGAAAAAACTAAGGGAGCCGACAAAGTCTCTTATGGACCTGCCGATAGCAGCAGGCGTTCGCTCTCCGGAAAGGAGCGCAAAAGCGCCTCGCGAATCGAGAAGTGCGGAATATACTCGTTAAAACAATGGCTTCAAAGAAATTTTCACAAAACTGCAAAACGATTGTTGACTGGTCCGGAAAGCGAATCTATAACCCCGATCACTGACGAGGGCGGCGGCGCTGCTGGCGACGCTGGTTCTTGTCTCTGAGAAAACCTCTTGAAATTGGCTGAAACGCTAATTAAATGCCGGGCTCTTGAAGCTTGGCCTGAGGCTTTCGTGACGGTTACGATCGTCAGTTATTTGACAATTGAAGAATGGAAGAAAGAGAAACGTGGACGGCGGCGTTGCGTGGAGAGGTTTAGGCTTCTCTGTGAATGATACGCAGACGGTCAGCGTCACCATCTCGAGAGCCGTCTGTTCGGGAGCAGGTTTCTTCAACATGTCCCAGTGAATCATAAACCCCCGGATGTAGCCAGGGGTTTGTCAGCAGTCTGAGCCCGGTCTTGCGACCGGGCTTCCATGACACCGGCCGTAAGGCCTGATGATTACATTTCGAAGTAGCTGATGTTGCCGTCTTCGCCCTTCTTCCACTCGTACATGACGTAGTCCGGACGGGTGATGTCGCCCTTCTCGTCGAAGCCGAGTTCGCCGATAACGGTCGGGAACGGACCCTTTTCCTTCGTTGCGGTGGCAACGGCTTCCGGATCGTTCGAGCCGGCGGCCTTTGCAGCCTCTGCGATGACCTGCAGGGCAGCATACGAGTACAGGGTGTAGGCTTCCGGCTCGAAGTTGGCGTCACGGAACTTCTTGACGACGTCCTGTGCGGCCGGGTTCTTGCGCGGATCCGGAGCGAAGGTCATCAGGGTACCGATGACGGCGTCGCCGGCGATCGAAGCCAGTTCGTTCGAAACGATACCGTCGCCCGACATGAAGGTTGCCTTCATGCCTTGGTCGGCAGCCTGGCGCTCGATCAGGCCGAACTCGGTGTGCAGACCGCCGAAGTAGACGACGGTAACGCCGGCTTCCTTCATCTTGGCGATCAGAGCCGAGAAGTCCTTGTCGCCGGTCGTGACGCCTTCGTAGATCACTTCGGTGACGCCAGCGGCGTTCATGGCCTTCTTGGTTTCGTCAGCCAGACCCTGACCGTAGGGGGTCTTGTCGTGAATGACGGCGACCTTGGCGTCCTTGAACTTTTCGGCGATGTAGCTGCCGGCGACGAGGCCCTGCTGGTCGTCACGGCCGCAGGTACGGAAGGTGTTCCACAGGCCGCGCTCGGTGTAGGTCGGGTTGGTCGAAGCAGGCGTGATCTGCATGATGCCGTTTTCGGCGTAGACTTCCGAAGCCGGGATCGAAACGCCCGAGTTGAAGTGACCGACGACGAACTTGACGCCGTCAGCAACGAACTTGTTGGCAACGGAAACGCCCTGCTTGGCGTCCGAAACGTCGTCGCCGAGCACGATCTTGATCATTTCACCGTTGATGCCGCCAGCTGCGTTGATGTCGGCAGCTGCCTGCTCGGCACCCTTCTGCAGCTGAGCGCCGAAAGCGGCGTTCGGACCGGTCAGCGGGCCGGCGACGCCAACCAGCAGGTCTGCCCAGGCGTTGCCGCCGAAGGCTACCACTGCCGTCAGCGCAACGGCGGAGAGAAGCGACTTCTTCATTATGTTACTCCCAATTTTTAAGGTGGCTTTGGTTACGAGAACCCTGCGCAATACCCACCATCACTGCGCGGGAAAACTGTTCCACTCTGTTGTTATGTGAGACGAGAAAACCGACGCTGTCAATCTTTCTTCTTCCAGGAAAAAGGCGAGGTTTTTTCGTACATCCAGTAATAGTTTTCAACCATTTGCGTGGTGCGCCGTGTCCGGAAACCACTGATCGAAAGGATCATCAGAAGCACCACGTCAATGACGTAGAACGAAGGGCTGATGAAGGGCCCCTGGAACAGCGCGTAATGCAGGAAACGCATCACGACGCCGAGAAGAAGCGTGTAAACGATGACCGTCGGATAATCCTGCCACCCTTCGGCGACCGCCTTGCCGGTACGCCACGCGGTCCAGAACCCGAGGAGGACGACCAGGAAGCGCAGCACATAGCGGACGCCGGTATCGCTCTCGAAAAACAAACCCTGCATATCGAATACTCCTATCGGCGCCTTAGTGGTGGCCGCCTTCGAGGTAGGCCGCGCGGACCGACGGATCGGCGAGCAGTTCCTTGCCGGTACCGCTCATCGTGACCTGTCCGTTGACCATTACATAGGCGCGGTCCGACAGCTTCAGCGCCGCGAATGCGTTCTGTTCGACGAGGAACACGGTCAGCCCCTCTTCCTTGTTAAGCTTGCGGATCGCTTCGAAGATTCCCTTGACGATCAGCGGCGCAAGACCGAGTGACGGCTCGTCCAGCAGGAGGAGCTTCGGGCGGGCCATCAAGGCGCGGCCGATCGACAGCATCTGCTGCTCACCACCAGACAAGGTTCCGCCGCGCTGGCTCTGGCGCTCCTTCAAGCGCGGGAAGAGCGTGAAGATCTTCTCGACGTCCTCGTTGAAGTATTTGAGGTTATCGAGGCCGGCACCCATCTGCAGGTTTTCGAGCACCGTCATGCGCGGGAAGATGCGACGTCCCTCGGGCGACTGGGCGATGCGGCGGCGCGCGATCAGGTGCGTCGGCATCTTGGTAATATCGGTGCCGTCGAACGTGATCGTACCCGTGCGGGCCTGCGGCGCGCCGCAGATCGTCATCATCAGCGTCGACTTGCCGGCGCCGTTCGCGCCGATCAGGCTGACGATCTCGCCGCGATTGACGTGCACGGTGACACCGGCCAGCGCGCGGATGTTTCCGTAGTAGGTTTCGACACCTTCTACCTTGAGCAGGCCTTCAGCAGACATCAGTTCTGCCCTCCCGAAACGGCGTCGACTTCATGTATCGCGTCTTCCAATTCTTCGTCCTCGACACCGAGATAGGCAGCGATCACCTTCGGATCGTTTTTGACGTGATCCGGACTGCCGTCGGAAATCTTCTGGCCGTATTCCAGAACCACCACATGGTCGGAGATTTCCATAACCACCGACATGTCGTGCTCGATGAGCAGCAGCGAGGTACCCTCGTCGCGAATGCTGCGCAAAAGCGCGTTGAGCGCCAGCGACTCCTTCGGATTGAGACCGGCGGCCGGCTCATCGAGGCACAACAGTTCGGGGCCGGTGCACATGGCTCGTGCGATCTCGAGGCGACGCTGTGCACCATAGGGCAGATCACCGGCCGGATCGTCGGCGCGCTCGACAAGATCGGCCTTCTCCAGCCAGAACTTCGCCCTGTCGATCGAGGCTTTTTCCGCCGCCTTGTAGGCCGGCAGGCCAAGCAGACCGAGAACGGTGTAGCCCGAGGCCTTCATGAGCATGTTGTGCTGGGCGACGAGCAGGTTTTCCAGAACCGTCAGACCCGAGAACAGCCGGATATTCTGGAAGGTGCGCGCGACCTTCGCCTTCTTGGTGATCTCGAAGTCGGCGAGACGTTCGAGCAGAAACTGCTCGCCACTCTTCTGCGTCAGCGTGATCATGCCCATCGTCGGCTTGTAGAAACCGGTGATGCAGTTGAACACTGTGGTCTTGCCCGCGCCGTTCGGGCCGATCAGCGCGGTAATTTCCCCGCGCTTGGCCTCGAACGAGAAGTCGTTGATGGCCATCAGACCACCGAACTTCATCGACAGGTGTTCGACCTTGAGGATCGTATCAGTCATTGCAGTCGTCCCGGACGTCATCAACCGTGACCTTCCTTGGTAAAGCTACCAGACACAGCCTTGCTTTCCTTGAGGAAGGCGGTTGGCTGGCGCGACCCCACGAAGCCGCGCGGCTTGAACAGCATCACGATGATCATAGCCAGGCCGAAGAGCAGCATGCGGTAGAGTTCCGGCGTAAAATCGTCGCCGAAGATATGCTTCAGGAACTCCATCTCGCGCAGCGCTTCCGTGCCGCCGACCATGACGATCGCTGCAATCGCGATACCCGTCAGCGAACCCATGCCGCCCAGAACCACGATGGCGAGAATGACAGCGGATTCCAGGAAGACGAAGCTTTCCGGCGAGACGAAGCCCTGGCGGGCGGCGAAGAACGAGCCGGCGAAGCCGCCGAACATCGCACCGATCGAGAACGCCGTCAGCTTGGTCGCGACCGTGTTGATGCCGAGCGAACGGCAGGCGATTTCATCTTCGCGCAAAGCTTCCCACGCACGTCCGATCGGCATCCGGCGCAGGCGGATCGTCACGTAGGCAGTGAGCAGGCAGAGCGCCACGATCACATAGAACAGGAAGATCTTGTAGTAGGCCGACGACATCGGCAGGCCGAAGGTCTTGGCAAAACCGTCCGGCGAGGCATCGAACGACATGCCGAACAGCGTGGCCTTCGGGATGCCGGAAATGCCGAACGTACCCTTGGTGACGTCCGTCCAGTTGATCAGCACAAGGCGGATGATTTCGCCGAAGGCGAGCGTCACGATCGCGAGATAGTCGCCTCTGAGCCGCAGAACCGGGAAGCCGAGAATGATGCCCCAGAACGCAGCCAGGATGCCCGACAGCGGAAGCAGAACCCAGAACGACAGGCCGAACTGCTGCGACAGCAGCGCATAAGAGTAGGCGCCGACCGCATAGAAGGCCACGTAGCCGAGGTCGAGAAGACCCGCGAGGCCGACGACGATGTTGAGGCCCCAGGCCAGCATCACGTAGATAAGGATCTGGATGCCGAAGTTGTCGACGAACTTCAGCGAGCCCTGAATGCCCGCAGCCCAGACGGCAACGGCCGGATAGATCAGCACGGCGGCGAGCGCCAACTTCAGGAAATGCTGGTGGAAGAAGGATGGCTTTGCATCGACCTCATGCACCGGTACCTGGGCGCGGCGGCTGGTGCGCGACGCCTTCCAGGGCTGGAAGACGGCGACCACGAAGAAGCGTCCGGCGGCAGCGATGAGGACAAAGCTGGCCAGAAGACCCCAGCGTGTCCGCCACACCAACGCGTTGTTCATGTCCTGGTAGGTTTCGATGCCGACGAACAGGAGGAACATGCCGAAGGCAAGAACGCCGGCAAAGATAGCCTCCTTCACCGCCCGGCCGAGCGTGCTCTGCTCGACCTGGGCTGTAGTGGATACAGTGCTTGTCATGATGTCAAACCTTCTCGACTTCGGGTCGACCAAGGATACCGGTCGGCTTGAAGATCAGCACGAAGGCGAGGATACCGAAGGTGGCCACGTCCTTGTAGGCGATCGTGAAGTAAGCAGACCAAAGAGATTCGATGAGGCCGATCAGCAGCCCGCCGAGAACCGCACCCGGCAACGATCCGATACCGCCGAGAACCGCGGCGGTGAACGCCTTGACACCCGGAATGAAGCCGTCGTTGAACGAGGCAACGCCGTAATACATCAGATACATCGTGCCAGCGACCGCGGCCAGCGCAGCACCCATAACGAAGGTGATCGATATGGTCCGGTCGACGTCGACGCCGAGCAGTGCGGCCATCTTACGGTCCTGCTCCGTCGCACGTTGAGCACGCCCGAGCGGCGTCTTGTTGACGATGTACCAGAACGCAGCCAGCAGAACGACAGTGACGGCAACGATGATCAGCTGCTTCAGCGAAATCGTGATGTCGCCGAAATGATAGACGTCATTGACCAGCGGCGGGATCGGCTTGTTGCGCGGGCCCTGCGTGACCTGGATGAAGTTCGACAGCACGATCGACATGCCGATGGCAGTGATCAGCGGCGCCAGGCGGAACGAACCGCGCAGAGGCCGGTAGGCAACGCGTTCGATCACCCAGTTCCACAGACCCGTCATCAGCATGGCCACGATCAACATGACCAGCAGGGCCAGCGCGACCGGTATGCCGGCAAAGAACGACGTCAGGATGAGAAAAACGATCAGGGCTGCGAAGCCGCCAAGCATGAAGATATCGCCATGGGCGAAATTGATCATGCCGATGATGCCGTAAACCATCGTATAGCCGATCGCCACCAGACCATAGATGGATCCAAGAGTCAGCCCGTTGATGAGCTGCTGGACAAAGTACTCCATTTACTACCCCCGGACGCGATCTTCATCGCCGCGTCTCTTTTTTGTCTACCCTTGCGGGTCACCAACTGGAGCAATTCCATAGCGTCTCGGATAAAAAAGGGAAGTCTAAAAGCTCGACTTCCCGCATTTTCGACGCATTTCCGCACAAATTGACGCCAAAACGGCCTGAGGCATCAAATTTGCGGCATGATGTGCAGCAATTTTGGGCAGCGTACCGCTTTCGAAAAAACGGTACGGTTGCAAATGACGGCACTACTACCGCGCGAGTCGTGTTCGCCGAGTCAGCCGCGCATGACGGAACCGTTCGCATCGAAAAGAGGATGAGGCTGCAGACGGGCCGGAAGAACGTCTCCGAGAATTTCGATCGACCATCCGTCCGCCTCATCAGCGATGTCCTTCGGCACGTATCCGACCGCTACCGACACACCCGCCGCATGCGCATAACCTCCCGAAGTCACCCAGCCGAGCGGCTCGCCCTTGTAGAAGATCGGCTCGTCCCCGATGACATCGGCATCCTTCGCGTCGATGATGAAGGTGCGCAGGCGCAGCTTTCCCCCCGACAGCTTTTCCTCCATCGCCGCTTTCTTGCCGATGAAGTCCGCCTCCTTCTTGAGCGCCACGAAGCGGGAAAGACCGGCTTCGAGCGGACCATAGAGGGGCCGGTATTCGCGCGACCAGCTGCCGTAGGACTTTTCGAGACGAAGCGCGTTGAGAGCCCGCAGACCGAACGGCTTGATACCGAACTCGGCCCCTGCCTCCATGATCAAGTCGTAGAGATAACGCTGGTACTCAGGCCGGACCCAGATTTCGTAGCCGAGATCGCCGGTGTAGCTGACGCGCCCTACGACGACAGGCGCCATGCCGATATCCATTTCACGAATGTCCATGAACGGAAACGCTTCGTTCGAGACATCGAGATGCGTCAGCTTTGCCAGCACCTCGCGCGATTTCGGTCCCGCGATCGCAAGGCCGGTCAGACCCAGATTGAGCGACTCGATCTCGACGGAACCATCATCCGGCAAATGCTGTTCGAACCAGCGCATGTGGTAGTCCTCTGCAAGACCAGAGCCGATCAGCAGGAAGTCTTCGTCGTCGAGCGTCGCAAGCGTGAAATCGCCGATCAGCTTGCCGGCTTCGTTCAGCATCGGCGCAAGCGTCATGCGACCGGCCGGCGGGATGCGGCAGGTCAGCATCCGGTCGATCCAGTCGCGCGCGCCAGGACCCGACACGGTATATTTCGCAAAGCCCGAGGTCTCCATGATCCCGACGCCGGCCCGCACCGTCTTTGCTTCGGCCGCGACATAGTCGAAATCGGTCGAACGGCGCCAGGAGAACTTGTCCTCGACGCCTTCAGGCGCGAACCAAAGCGGAGTCTCAAGGCCGTAATAGGCTCCGAAGACGGCGCCGGCGCTCTTAAGCTTGTCGTAGACCGGCGTAGTAAGCAGTGGCCGCGCACCCGGAAGTTCCTCGTTCGGATAGCGGATCGAGAACCGGCGGGAATAGTTCTCGCGCACCTTGGCATTGGTATAGGCGAGCGTCGCGTAGTCGCCGTAACGGCAGACATCCATGGCAAAGACATCGAAGCCCGGATCGCCGTTGATGATCCACTGGGCGAGCGCAAGTCCAACGCCGCCGCCCTGGCTGAAGCCGGCCATGACCGCGCAGGCCGACCAGAAATTCGTCATGCCGCGCACCGGACCGACCAGCGGGTTGCCGTCGGGGGAGAATGTGAACGGCCCGTTGATGATCTTGCGGATGCCGGCATTGTTGAAAGCCGGAAAATGACGGAAGCCGATCTCGAGTTCGTTGGTGATCCGTTCAAGGTCTTCGGCCAGCAGCTCGTGCCCGAAGGTCCAGGGCGTCTCTATCGGCGACCATGGGCGGCAATCCTTCTCGTAGGTGCCCATGAGCATGCCGTTGCGCTCCTGGCGAATATAGATTTCGCCGTCGAAGTCGACGCAGTGCATCAGTTCTCGACCGGCCTTCTGGTTGAACTCGATCACCTCCGGCATGTCCTCGGTGATCAGGTACATGTGCTCCATGGCAAGCACCGGCAGTTCCAGCCCGACCATGCGACCCACTTCGCGCGCCCAGAGGCCGGCGGCGTTGACCACGTGTTCGGCCTGAATCTCTCCCTTGTCCGTGATCACCCGCCACGTTCCGTCGGGCAACTGCATCAGTTCCTCGACCTTGGTGTGGAGATAGATCTCGGCGCCGTTCTTCTTCGCCGACTTGGCGTAGGCGTGCGTGGTGCCATAGGGATCGAGATGACCTTCGTGCGGATCGAAGACGGCGCCGACGAACTGGGTTGGATCGAGCAACGGCATCATCGAATGCGCCTCCTCGACCGAGACGAGCCGCGCCTCGCCGCCTGCATACTTGCCTTTGGCGAGCAGCGACTTGAACCAGTCGAAGCGCTCATGCGTGGCCGCCAGCATCAGGCCGGACGTCATATGCAGCCCGATGTCTTGGCCGGAATACTCCTGGATTTCCTTGTAGAGATCGACGGTGTACTTCTGCAGCTTGGCGACGTTCGGATCACCGTTGATCGTATGCATGCCGCCCGCCGCATGCCAGGTCGATCCGGAGGTGAGCTCCGACCGCTCGAGCAGCACGACATCGGTCCAGCCGAACTTGGTCAGGTGATACAGCACCGAACATCCGACGACACCACCACCGATGACGACGACACGCGCATGACTTTTCATGAATGGATTCCCCTTAGCGCTACAGGCATTGTGCCGAAAGCTAGAGTGGCACGCAAAGGACGAGAAGCCCATGGCTGCGACGCAACATGTCGCGTGCGGAAAAAGAATTGTTCAGGGTGCGGCGCAGGCTAGACGTTTGCTGCGGTGGGGCGGGATCGGATATCCGGCTCGCGGCGTCAGCGCTCAAGCCCGGTCAACGCATTCGCGATCTGGTCGGGTTCGAACGGCTTCTGCACGACCATGGCATCCAGGTACGGCTCGATGAGTCCCGCCTTGCCGTAGCCGCTGGCGAACATGAACGGGATACCCCTTTCACGCAGCCTGTCGGCCACAGGAAAGGATTGTTTGCCAGCCAGGTTGATGTCGAGAATGGCGAAATCGACGTCCTGCGCCTCGACGATGTCGAGCGCCGTTTCCAGTCGCATCGCAGGCCCCACGACCGTATGGCCGAGGTCGACAACGACATCCTCGATCAGCATTGCGACCAGCATTTCATCTTCGACAATCAGAACTCTTGCCATCACGAAGCTGCTCCGCTGGCCTTGTCGCTGACGGCCTCCAGACTCGTGTCCAGCGTAAAGACCACCCCTGATGGCGCGTACTCGATATGTGCGACGCCCCTAAGTTCAAGCGGCAGAACCTTGAGGATAAGACGCGAGCCGAAACCCCGACGATCGCTGGGCGTAACCGGCGGGCCGCCTGTCTCGGTCCAGGACATCCGGAATTCGGAATGGGGACCCACGGACCAGGACACGTCAACATTGCCGCTCGGGCTGGATAATGCACCGTATTTGGTCGCATTGGTCGCAAGCTCGTGGAGAGCAAGTGCGAGCGAGATGGCCGCATGCGGTCCGACGCGCAGATCAGGTCCACCTATTCGGATCGCATCCCGTCCGGCTACCTGAAATGCTTCGAGCGAACTCTCGACAACCGCGCGCAGATCGGCTCCCTCCCAGTTTTCCCGGGTCAGAACGTCGTGCGCTCGTGAAAGTGCCATGATCCGCAAGGATATGGCCTTTGCCGCCTCCTCCTTGGTCTCAACACCGCGAAGGGTCTGCGTGACGATCGACTGTATAGAGGCAAGCGTGTTTTTAACGCGATGATTGAGTTCGTTGATCAGCAGCTTCTGGTGTATCTCCGCCCGAACGCGATCGGTGACGTCGGACCCCTGAACGAAAATCTGGGTAACGGTGCCCCCATCTTCTCGTATTGGCTGATAGACGAAATCGACAAAGCGTTCTTCGAGAACTCCTCCCTCCGTTCGACGCAGGAGTACTCTCTGCGATGTCCGGTTGACTGCCTCGCCCGACTGGAAGACGTGGTCAAGGAGTTCGACGAACCCCTGCTCGGCAACTTCCGGCAGAGCATCGGCGACCGGCAGACCCAGCACATCACGCGGACCGATCAGTTTCCGATACTCCGGATTGACCAGTTCGAACCGATGCTCCGGTCCGCTCAGCATCACCATGAACGTCGGAGCCTGGGAAAAAAGGTTCTGCAGGCGCTGGAACTCCTCGCGATTGCGTCGCTCGGCAATGACACGCTCTGTGGTCTCGATGACGATGGCGATGACACCCGCAGGCGTGCCCGTTTCGTCCAGAACCGGAGAATAATCTAGGTCCAGCCACACTCTCTCGGGATAACCCTTTCGATGCAGGACGAACTCCTGGTCACGATAGGCGAGCGTTTTACCCGCCAGTCCCGTTCGCATCACATGGTCATTGAAATCCCTGGCCTCGGGCCAAGCGTCTCGCACGTTCGATCCAAGCAGCGCCGGATGCCTGTGACCGCCAATCACCGAATACCCGTCGTTATAAATCATCACACCCTCTTCACCCCACAGCATGACCATGGGAATGGGCGATTGAAGGATCAGAGACGTGGACGTTTTCAGCGACGCTGGCCAGCGCTCAACGGGTCCAACCGGCGTTGACGACCAATCGAACGAACGGATGAGATATGCCATCTCTCCGCCATGACCGAGGAAGCGAAAAGCGTCTTCTGTGTCAGGTTCAGTAAAGGACATAAAATGCGTGCCACCCATTAGTGCCCCAACGTCAATCGGAGCAACATACCCACGCGAGCAACGCACGACCTCCAAGTTTGTTCCGCCGGCAAACAATATCTGTGTGGCAGAGCAAGTGTTCCTAAAAAGCGTGTCAGGCAAACCCCGCAGTCATGGCATATTCGCGTCCCATCTCCATGATTTCTTCAAACACATGGCCCGCAAACGAGCGGGGAAGGATCAGTTCAAACGTGTTCTCCCCTGTTCGCGCCAGATTGGCAACGACATGGCAGCACTGCGTGGGGGTGGAAGCCCCGACAACAAATTCATCGGGATGGACGTCGACCGCCAGGCACTTGGCGAGGATCTTGCGGACGCTCGGGCCCGCAAGACGCAAGACCACGCGTCCATCACTCTGATCGGTAAAATGAAGCACGTCGTCTCCCGCCGCCGTCAGTTCCCGTGCAATCGAGGAAGCAGAAGCATCCTCTGACACGAGCAACCATTCGCCGGGGCCGGCAAACCGGGCGGAACCAGTCTCTATCCGGCCAAGCACCGAAAGTGCGTCCCCTTCCCGCCCGCTTCGCGCCAAAACGGAGAGAACGGCCGGTCTTTTCACGACAGCAAGGTGATGCGGGTTGGGCGTGCCTTCGAAGCCGACAATGTAGTCCTCGAGCACATGGCGATGCGGGAAGGTCATGGTCGCGCTCCTTAGATATAGAGTCTTTTGTTATCGGGATCGACAAAGGCCGGGGCGCAGACCTCGGCCAGCACCTCGGATCCTCGCAGGCCATCCCAGACGATGATCTTCTCACCCATGCGCTCGCGTCCGGACTTGAGGAAAGCAAGCCCGATATGCTGGCCCAGGACTGGGGAATAGCAGACGGACGAAACCCAACCCTGGTCGTTTGCCATCGAAGGATTGGCACCCTCCTTGAGAAGATGGGCACCCGCCTTGATTTCCTTGTCGCGCTCGACGGGCTTTACTCCAACAAGCTGCGGCCGATCAGCCGCCGTCAGCCCGAAACGGCTGGAAAGCCGCTTGCCGATGAAATCGGGTTTCTGCTCGGAGAACATCCGTCCGAGACCGAGATCGTCCGGCGTCGTGCGGCCGTCGATCTCGTTGTGCGTGACATGTCCCTTCTCGATCCGCATCACGTTGAGCGCCTCGACGCCATAGACGCAGATCGAATGCTCCTTACCGGCGTCCATCAGGGCATCGGCCACGGCTTCGCCGTAGCCCGCCGGCACGGCCAACTCATAGGCAAGCTCGCCGGAGAACGATATACGGAACAGCCGCGCGCGAAGACCACCCTTCAGCCCGACCTCGCGGGCGGCAAGGAATGGGAAGGCCTCATTGGAAATGTCGTCCTCGACGATCTTCTCCAGAACCAGCCGTGCCTTCGGGCCGACGAGCGACATCTGTGCCCATTGGTCCGAAACCGATACGAAGCGCACGTCAAGGTTCGGCCAATGAACCTGGGATGCGAACTCCATATGAGTCATCACTTCAGCCGCATAGGCCGTCGTTGTGGTGACGAGGAAATGGTTCTCCGCCAAACGGCTGGTGGTGCCGTCGTCATAGACCATGCCGTCCTCGCGCAGCATCAGCCCATAGCGTGCCTTTCCGACCGGCAGTTTGAGGAATGCATTGGAATAGAGCCGGTTCAGGAATTCCGCCGCATCCGGCCCGAACACCTCGATCTTGCCGAGTGTCGAGACGTCACAGAGGCCCACATTGGCACGGACGTTCAGAACCTCGCGGTCAACGCTTTCGCGCCACCCCTTCTCCCCCGCTCGCGGGAACCAGGATGAACGATACCAGAGCCCGGCCTCGACGAAGATCGCGCCGTTCTTTTTGGCCCAGCCATGCAGCGGCGACTGACGGACAGGTCGCGAGTGTTCGCCGCGGCTCGTGCCGGCCATCGCGCCGAACGACACCGGCGTATAAAAGGGACGGAACGTCGGGGTCCCGACCTCGGCCGGCGACACGCCGCGCATGCCGGCGATGATCCCGGCCATGTTGACGTTGCCAAGCTTGCCCTGGTCGGTCGCCATGCCGCCTGTCGTATAACGCTTGGAGTGCTCCACATGGCTGTAGGCCTCACGTTGGGCGAGCCCCAGATCCTTGGTGTCAACGTCGTTCTGGAAATCGACAAAAGCCTTGTCGCGGGCGCCCGGAACATACCAGAGCGGCGCGAAGGCGAGGTCATAGTCTCCCTCGACTTGTGGTATCGGCAACGAACCGACCATACGCCCCAAGGCTTCGATTGCGGCATGCCCCTTGTCGGCACCATCACGCAGACAATCGGTTATCGAGGAAAGACCGGCAGCGCTGCCGGCCACCAGCAAGCCCTGCCCTACGTCTGGCGCAAGAAATGCGCTAAGCGTATCGGACCATACCGGGCGAGCACCGCGCTGGCAGGCGAGATGGATCACCGGGCTGTACCCTCCCGACATCAGGAGCGCATCGCAATCGAGAGCCTCGTCATAGCCGGACCGTTCGAGGATCAGGCCGGAGATGCGGTGTCGACCTTTGGTTTTGACAACGCCAGCGCCGTTGATCACCCGCACGCCGGCGGGCGCCGTATCACTCGAGGCGGTACGGCTGTCGATGACGGCGGCTACTTCGATGCCGGCCGCTGCCATGTCGGCAGCCACCTTGTAACCCGAACCGCCGTTCGAGAAGATTGCGACCTTCTGGCCGACGGCGACGCCATACCGGTTGAGATAGGTTCGCGCCGCGCCAGCGATCATCACACCGGGCCGATCGTTTCCGCCGAATACCAGCGGCCTTTCCTCGGCACCGGTCGCAAGCACGGCCCGCTTGGCAACGATCCGCCACAACCGCTCCACCGGAAGATCCGGCGATGGTTTGGCGAGGTGCTTCTGCACTTTCTCAAGCGCGCCGAACACGTTGTCGTCGTACCAGCCGAACACCGTGGTGCGCGGCATAATCGTTACATTCGGCAGGGCGGAAAGCTCGGCCACGACATCGCCGACATAGTCAGCCGCAGGCTTTCCACCGATCGCGACGCGCTCGTTGAGCAGCGACCCGCCAGGCCGGAACCCCTCGTCGGCGAGGATCACGCGAAGGCCGGCCCGACCGGCGGCGAGCGCTGCCATCAACCCGGTCGGTCCGGCGCCAATGACGAGCAGGTCGCAATGCGCCCAGCTCTTCTCGTAGCGGTCCGGGTCCGCTTCCATCACAGCCTTGCCGAGACCCGCCGCCTTGCGGATCAGCGGTTCATAGACCTTCTCCCAGAACGAGGCCGGCCACATGAATGTCTTGTAGTAGAAGCCGGCGCTCAGAAACGGCGACAGCAAACCATTGACGGAGCCGATATCGTATTTCAACGACGGCCACCGGTTCTGGCTGCGGGCGACAAGGCCGTGATAAAGCTCCACCACCGTCGCCCGCGTATTGGGCTCGGTGCGCGCGCCCTCCCCGATGGCGACCAGAGCATTCGGCTCTGCCGACCCAGCCGTCACGATGCCGCGCGGACGATGATATTTGAAGGACCGGCCGACCAGCATCTGATCGTTGGCGAGCAATGCCGAGGCAAGCGTGTCGCCTTCAAGGCCCTTCATTTCCCGACCATCGAAGGTGAAGGTGAAGCTGCGCCCGCGATTGACAAGGCCGCCACTGTTTAAACGATGGCTGGTCATCGGCCCGCCTCCCGCGCCACATCGGCGGCATCCCGTACGGAAAAGACCTCGTGGCTCATGGCATTGTCGCGCTCCACGACGAGCCAGCGGCGGCAGCCACCGGTGTGGTGCCAGTATTCCCGGATGCGCCCCTTGGGATTGTCTCTAACAAATACATACCGGTACCACGCATCGTCATCGGCCGAAGGCGACGGACGCTGCGGCACCGCATCTCCCCTGATGGAGAACTCTTCTTTCGGTCGAACCCCGCAATGCGGGCAATGAATCAGGCTGGCCATCGGATGTCTCAATGAAGATTGGGTTGCGGGCCCTTGCCGCCCTCGTCGACAGCAAAACCGCGACGGAAGCGATCAAGGCGCAGGAGGCGTGCGACATGATGTGGCTCGTTGCGGGCAATCAGGTGCGCAAAGCAGAAGCCCGAAGCGGGCGTCGCCTTGAAGCCGCCGTAACACCAGCCGCAGTTCAGGTAGAGATTGTCGATCGGTGTCTTGTCGATAATCGGCGAGCCGTCCATCGACATGTCCATGACCCCGCCCCAGGCGCGCAGAACGCGCAGCCGGGAAAGGCCCGGGATCAACGACACGCCTTCCTCAATCGTATGCTCGACGGTCGCAAGATTGCCGCGCTGGGCATAGGAGGAATAATAATCGATGTCCGCACCGAACACCAAACCACCCTTGTCCGACTGCGAGATATAGAAGTGTCCGGCACCATAGGTGATAACGTTATCGATAACCGGCTTGACGCCTTCCGAGACGAAAGCCTGCAGGACATGCGACTCGATCGGTAGTTCGAGGCCTGCCATCCGTCCGGTCAACGAGGTATTGCCAGCGGTTGCCAGCGCCAGCTTGCCGCAGCCGATGAAGCCTTTGGTCGTCTCCACGCCGAGCACGTGACCATCGGCGTCCCGGCGAATGCCTGTCACCTCGCAATGCTGGATAAGATCGACGCCGCGACTGTCCGCGCCGCGCGCATAACCCCAGGCGACAGCGTCGTGCCGGGCGGTGCCGGCGCGCTTCTGGTGGAGGCCACCCAGGATCGGGAAGCGCGCATGCTCGAAATTCAGATACGGCATCATCTTGCGAACCTGCTCGCGGTCGAGCAGTTCCGCGTCGACGCCGTGGATCTTCATCGCATTGCCGCGCCGCGCATACGAATCGCGCTGGCCGTCGGAGTGGAACAGGTTGACGATGCCGCGCTGGCTGACCATGGCGTTGAAGTTGAAGTCCTGCTCCAGCCCTTCCCACAGCGTCATCGACAGCTCGTAGAACGGCTCGTTGCCTTCCAGCATGTAGTTAGAGCGGATGATCGTGGTGTTGCGGCCGATATTGCCGGAACCGAGATATCCCTTCTCGATCACCGCGACATTCGTGACGCCGAATTCCTTGGCGAGGTAGTAGGCGGTGGCAAGCCCATGGCCGCCGCCGCCGACAATGATAACGTCGTAATGCGGCTTCGGCTCGGGCTCACGCCAAGCCGGCTTCCAGTTCCTGTTGCCTGAGAACGCTTCCCTGACGATGGAGAGGGCGGAGTAACGCATCTGTTGGTCCTGTGGATATGTGGCGGCCACATTCGCACAGCCGCGCCAAAGAGCAAGTCCATGCGGGACGTCAATCGTGCATTTTGGGACATCGGGCGAGATGCCGGGAAAGCACACGCGACACAGACCTAAAGTCGATATTCAAGCACCACAAAGAGGCGGGGAGATACTCCCTTAATTATCAAAGAACCACATTTTTTCCTCGTCCTCCGCATCCCCCTTCTCCGTCGGCAAGCGACAATCATCGGCGCGTGATCCGGAAATGTCCGGCCGTTAGAAGGAGACCAACGATGCGCGAGACCACACCGAACCTCGACCTGCCCTACCTCAGGCAAGCACAGGCGCAGAAACATATCACTCATAACGACGCGCTGACGCGTCTGGACGCCATAACTCAGCTCGTTCTGGTCGACGATCTCGTCGACACACCGGAAGACGCAGCCGATGGCGACTGCTTTATCGTCTCCGCAGGGGCCGGCGGAGCCTGGTCCGGCAAGGACGGAAAGATTGCCGTCCGGCAGGACGGCGCGTGGCTTTTTCTCTCCCCCAGGGAAGGCTGGAGGGCATACTTCCCCGGCGACCACGACATGAAAATCTTTGCGGAGGGCCAGTGGCAATCGATTGTCCTGCCGTCGCACGCAAGCGTCGGCACGCTCGGGATCAATGCGACGGCGGACAACACGAACCGGCTTTGTGTCTCGGCACCGGCGACGCTCTTCAACCACGCAGGCTCTGATCATCGACTGACAATCAACAGGCAGGCGTCGGCAGACACGGCGGCTGTCGTTTTCCAGACGGATTGGCTCGGCCATGCGGAGATCGGTCTGGCTGGAAGCAGCCGACTTGCCCTCAAGGTCAGTCCGGACGGCACCAACTGGTTTACCGCTCTGGACGTCTCACTGGCAGGGGTGGTCGACCAGCCGAACCGCCCGTTGGTATCGGCAACACTGTCTATCGGCGCCTATGTTCCACCAAACGATTCGCAGATCGGCTTCGACACGATTTTGTTTAGCCAAGGTGGCTTCACGCTCGGTTCAGCAGCGCCGGGGAGCGGTATCGGCAATCGACTCATTGTCCCTGCCGACGGCTTCTATGCGATAAATCTGCGGCTCCGGACGAGCGCGTCCTCTGGTCATCACGTTACGGTTCTGCGAAACGAGTCGATCGCGCTAGCCTCGCTGACAGGACAGGCAAACGACCAAAATTGCGTCAACTGCCTGGCGCAACTGGTCACCGGAGACAGTCTCACCATCGGATTTTCGGGCGCATCGACGATCGATTTTTCCCCGGAAAACCTAGACCTTGAGGTTTACCTAATATGAATAGCGGACAGAAAAGACGGTTAAATCCAAAGCCCAAAAAACCGTCACACAATTGTTAAATTTTCGACAAATGCATCGTTTTTAGTCTTCAATAGATTAAAATACGATCAGTCGAGAAATATTCACCGCCACAAATAGGACAAACTTTGCAGGACGGCCAAAAATGCCGTGACCGTCTTGCAACGGGACTTGGTTAAGTTAACCAACCGTTAATTTTGCGAATGACTTTGCCGAAAAGGTGATTTATTCAACCAGGGTGTCTTGGCGCAACCATCATGAATGAACGAGGCGAAAACCGTGAGTATTGCGCAAATCCAGGATTCGGATACCGCACGCCCCGCAGCAATGTCTGCTCCCATGGCGTACATCGAAGCGGCCTCGTTCAACGGTCGCGATGACAATCGCCAGGTGGCGGTGCATTACGCCTTGAAGCGATCGCTCGACATCTTCGTGTCAGGTCTCGCTCTTCTGCTGTTGCTGCCGTTTTTCCTGACGGTCGCGCTTTTGATCAAGCTCGACAGTCCCGGTCCGGTTCTGTTCAGGCAGCACCGCTGGGGCAAGGGATGCAAGACAATCAGGGTGTACAAGTTCCGCTCCATGCGAACCGACCTCTGCGACACGACCGGGGTCGCGCAGACGGTGAAAAACGATCCGCGCGTAACGCGAATGGGCGCTATCCTGCGCAAGACCAACATCGACGAACTGCCGCAACTGTTCAATGTGCTGATGGGCGATATGTCGCTGGTCGGCCCGCGCTGCCATGCTATCGGCATGCTTGCTGCGGGCATGCCCTATGAAAGCCTTGTTCCGGAATATCACCGCCGTCACGCCATGCGGCCCGGCATAACGGGACTGGCGCAGATGCGCGGTTTGCGTGGCCCAACGGATCGTCCGGCCAAAGCCCGTGCCCGTATCGCCTGCGATCTCTATTACATCGAGAACTTCTCGATTTGGCTGGACATCAAAATCCTTGTCGGCACCGTGATGTCGGAAATCCGCGGCGGCAGCGGCTTCTGAGCCTAGACTCCATCGACGACTAATCGGATCACAACAGGCGGAATCGGCAAGCTCGAGCGACCGCCTGCATCCTGTTGACCGAGTCAAGCTTTCGCATCGCGCTCTTCAGATAGCTGATGACCGTATGTCCAGAGATGTTCAGGATAACGGCGATCTCCTCGCTGCTTTTGCCCGCGGCCGACCAGCGAAGGCACTCCAGTTCGCGTGCGGACAACTTCTCCCGCGGACCGTCCTGCGGCGAGCGTGTGAGGTCGAGATCCAGCAGTTCCAGTGCTCCGAAATAGAGCTTAGCGACGTCTTCCTGCGGAAGAGCGTCTCGCGTCCCCGAGAACACGAAGATGTAGTGATTGAGATGAGCGTCGTGTAACGAGAACGCGATGCTGGAGACCAGGCCCTGGCTCTCGAACAGAAGCTTCTGGTCTGCATCCGATTCCGAGTTCAATGCCGTCGAAAAAAGGCATTCGCGGGTGAAGAACGGTCTCACACCTTGCCGCAGGCGACCCACCAGCTTGCTGAAACCGAAGGCATCGGTCGAATGATAGATATCGCGCAGCGATGCAGGCCAGTTGCAGCTGATCAGATTGGCGAGGAATTCGGGCTTATCCGCCTTGGGAAAGCTCGCCACCAGAAAAAACGGCATACCATGCGCCTTGCCCAGTGCCATCAGACGGCGCGCAACTGCATCATTTCCGGCGTCGTCCCGTAAATCGGAACTGGCATCCACTGCATGGTCTGCATGACCTGTGTCTACGGCTCGGTACATAAATTCCTCATCGTCGGAACGATTCCGACATTGGACTGAGTGTGCAGGCTGCTTCTAGTCTCGACCTTGCTAACGGTTTTACGACGGCGAGCGTTCCGGATGACGGAACCGTGTCGACAGGTCAGCGGGTTGGAGGTCGGCTCGTATGCACGCATGGCATGCACCGTAACGTTGGTGTGCCTTCTACACGAAATCATACATTAAAATAATTCAAATTAGGCATAACTCCTATGCAACTGCCGCAAGTTTACGCAACGGCAGCAGATCGACGTGAATCATTCCCCTCAAGATCCGGTGAATCACTTTGCTTAAATACTTATCAAATCGTTACAGGCTGCTTAGCCAAATTTTAAAGGTGCATGGTTAGGATGAGCGCCTGTGGTCTTGAGTATGTGTAGAGAGTCCAATGACCGAAATGATACGCCCCCGAGTGAAGTATGTCATCGGCCCCGATGGCAGCCCGCTCACAATCGCCGACCTGCCGCCGCCGGATACGCGCCGTTGGGTCATTCGCCGCAAGGCGGAAGTCGTCGCCGCCGTCAGAGGCGGCCTGCTCAGCCTTGAGGAAGCGTGCGAACGCTATACGCTTACGGTCGAGGAATTCCTCTCCTGGCAGAGCTCCATCAACGATCATGGCCTTCCCGGCCTGCGCACCACAAGAATTCAGCAGTATCGCCATTAAACATCTGCTTTATTCATTCCGCTTTTAAGAACTGCGGGCAACACGCCCGCGATCATTGCAGAGACCGCGAAAAACCAGAGGCCTGGCTGAGTGAAAGCACTCGCCAGGCCGCTGCTTTTTGCGGCGAAGATCACGATCGCGACGAGCATCACATCCATCATGGACCAGCGGGCGAGATGAGGCAGGAGGCGCTGCCAGTGCCCTGACTTGTCCGGCGAGGCGCGTTGCCCGATGGCCTCCGCAGCCAGCAACATCAGCTTCAATGTGGGCAGGACCATGGAGAGGACGGCCACGAGAGACGCAAGTACGTAATCTCCTCCCGACCACAGCGACCCGACGATTTCGACGAGCGACGGCGTGCGGCTGACGACATAGAACGTCTCCAGGCGAAGAAGTGGCAAGGTGAAGCCAAGAGCAAGACAGAACGGTGCCGCCACCAGCAATGTCGCGCGTAGCCAGATCATCGCAAGTGTCCTCCCGCGCTTCATCCCTGGGGTTGAATGCCCTTTTAGCCTATATGAGCGTGTCAGGAAGAGACCAAGGTCAAATTGAGAGGATACGATGACGATCACGCACCAGGAAGGCCACAGCGGTGGCGCCTACACCATGATAGTTGGCGATGAGACGGCGAAACTTACCTATTCCAGGGCTTCCCCGAGCCTGATCATCGTCGACCACACCGAGGTTCCGGATGCGATGCGCGGACAGGGGATCGGTCAGAAGCTGGCGGCCCACGCGGTCGAGGCCGCCCGACTTGGCGGCTGGAAGATCGTGCCGCTATGTCCATTCTTCCGAAGCCAGGTGGAGCGGCATCCCGAATGGCGCGACGTCATTTCAGCGTAACGCGCAAACATGAAGAGGGAAGCCGCGCCTCTTGCAGCGCAGCTTCCCTCTTCATTCCGCTCTAGCCTTTCCCGGTCAGGCGCGTGCGCGCTGCTGACCGTCCCGCTCCTCCAGAGCGGTTGCCTTCGCATATTCCGCTTCGGCCTCTTCCAGCGCCAGTTCCGCAGCTTCCTGCTGAACCTTCAGTTCCCGGATCGAGTTCTGGAGATTATCGGCACGCTGCCGGGCAGCCTTTGCGAAGGTTGGATAGGCAAAATGACCGGGATCGGAAATGCCCGACTTCTTCTCCTCGATGGAGATCTGGCTTTCCAGTTCCTTCGACATCCGATCGAATTCAGACATCATCAATTGCAATTGCTGCAACTGGCGACGTTTCTCGGTGACCTGAAAACCTTTCAGGCGCACTAGGCTCTCACGCGACTTCATACGCAATACTCCGTTGATGCGAGACCCCCGCCAACTCGTTTACTGCCCGCCGAGACGCTGTCGTTTGCGAATCGAATCCTAAAAAAGTTCGGCGACGTTAATAAAAAGCTACCGCTGGTAACCTTTCGTTTACGGGCATCGTTAATGATAACGGTGATCTTTTAAGGGTCAGTAAATGCCGCATCCCAAAAAGGGTGCCTCGACAATGACGAGTCGAATGAATCGGTTAGCGGGAGTTTCTCACAAACTGATTCAAACTTGGCGATGCCGGAAAGACGCGAAAAATCAGGAGTCTGCAAACCTTGCTTAATAAATTCCGTACACCTTGCCAGAGGGAATCAGAATTTGTTAACCATTTGGTGGCAGCCTTCAAATCAGGCAACGACTGGATCCGAAGCGCGTGGGGACCATCTCGACCTTTCGGCGGCGGTTAAGGGGATAATTATGCGGGTTCTTCTCATTGAGGACGACAGCGCCACGGCGCAGAGCATCGAACTGATGCTCAAATCGGAAAGCTTTAACGTCTACACCACCGACTTGGGTGAAGAAGGTGTCGACCTCGGCAAACTGTACGACTACGACATCATCCTGCTCGACCTGAACCTGCCCGACATGTCCGGCTACGAAGTGCTTCGTACGCTGCGTCTGTCCAAGGTTAAGACGCCCATCCTGATCCTTTCGGGCATGGCAGGCATCGAGGACAAGGTACGCGGTCTTGGCTTCGGCGCCGATGACTACATGACCAAACCCTTCCACAAGGACGAGCTCGTCGCCCGCATTCACGCGATCGTCCGCCGCTCCAAGGGCCACGCACAATCGATCATCATCACCGGTGAACTCATTGTGAACCTCGATGCGAAGACGGTTGAAGTCGGGGGCCAGCGCGTTCACCTGACTGGTAAGGAATACCAGATGCTGGAGCTTCTCTCGCTCCGCAAGGGTACCACGCTTACCAAGGAAATGTTCCTGAACCACCTCTATGGCGGTATGGACGAGCCTGAATTGAAGATCATCGACGTCTTCATCTGCAAGCTGCGGAAGAAACTTGCCAACGCTGCCGGCGGCGCCAACTACATCGAAACCGTCTGGGGTCGTGGCTATGTGCTGCGCGAGCCGGATGGCTCGGAGTACATGGAAACCGCTTGAGCCTTGCTCGATAGACCATCAAAAAACCTGCCTCGCGGCAGGTTTTTTTGTGTTCAGCGCTCGAATGGATGGAAAGGCCGCTGCGCCGCGACCAGCTCAGGATTGTCAGGCGGCGATGGCCTTGTCGGTGAATATCTTCGTGAGGATCTTGCGATCGAAAGGCTTCAGCAGGAACTCGTTGGCCCCCGCCCGCTTGCCCAGCATCATCGTCTTGAGGTCGGCCTCGATCACGCAGTAATAGATCGTCACGCTCTTGCCGTCCGGCAGGGCGCGGATATTCGTGATCAGATCAAGCGCGCCTTCAAGCCCTGCATCGACGATCAGAAAGTTCGGGAGTTCTCGTTCGCAAAGGCGCAACGCTTCGCGCGCCGTCGCAGCTTCGGAAATGAGAAAGCCGATTTCCGACAGGATTCTCTTGCCGACCTTGCGGACGATGTCCGAACTGTCCGCGATCATCAAACGCTGCATGGAAAACTCCTCTCGTCCACCAAGTCGGGGGCGACCAGAGAGACAATCTAACGTGGTGCGGCTAAGAAACGGTTACCGTGGACCGTCCCGTTTCGGGAAGTTCGCCTAACGGGACCAGGCGTGTCAGGCCGCCATTTCTGCAATGAAGGCGATTTGCTCGTCGGACGAGACATACTTGATCTCCATCCCGCATTCTTCCGCCAGCAATACCGTGTAGTAGGGCTGTATAGAGTGGGCGTCGATCGCTTCCTCGGCACGGCCTGAAAGGATTTCCGCAAACTTTTGCGGCACACGCATCAGGCGCCCCTTCACCGCGATCGTGAACCTGGCGTCGTATTCCGGGTTCTCGAGCGTAATCTCCATCTCGCCGCCGCGCGGAATGGCGCTGTATGCCACGAGGAAGAGGTTGAGCAGCAACTTCACCCGGTTCTTGGCGATGATGGCGCGGGGTCCATTCCAGGAAATCTGTGCCTTCTTCTCGGCCTCGACGAAATCGCGCGCCGCCTTTTCTGCCTCGCCCGTATCGATCGAGGCGCCGACTGAACCGGACGCGCCGAAGGCCAGCCGCGCAAACTTCAACCGGACCGACGCATTGAGCGCGCTTGCCCGAATCAATTCCATTGCATCGGCATCAGCACCGCCCTCGTCGAGCAGCTCGAGACCGTTGTTGATCGCTCCAACAGGCGAGATGACGTCATGGCATACCCGGCTGCACAGAAGCGCTGCGAGGTCAGGACCGGCAAGCGTGAGAATAGGGTTCTTTGGCATCGGGTTCTCCTAAGAAGCGGAATCGCCGCACGCAAGGCGGAGCGGCACACGGTGGCCGCTCGGACATCCGATTCCTCTGCGGCCATAATGACACCATATTTGGTAAACCGATTGTTAAGACCCTCGACGCAAAATGCGCCAAGGGTAACGGGTTCCGCCCGAGCATGCACAATTACGGAGGAAACGATGAGCCCCGCCAGACGTCCTGTGACCGCATTCGTGCGGGCGATCGCGCTGACCGTCATGACCATCGCGCTGTCACTCGGCGCAACGCGTCCCGCTTCGGCCGACAGTAGCCAGTATACCATGCAGGAGATCGTTGATGCCGGTCACGGCTTCTTCGGCTCGACCAGTGGCGCTTTGGCCAAGGTAATCGAGCAGGCCTTCGGCCAGTATGGCCTGCCGAATGGCTATATTCTCGGACAAGAGGGCTCCGGCGCCTTCATCGCCGGCCTAACCTATGGCGAAGGCAATCTCTACACCAAGAACGCCGGCCAGCACGAAGTCTTCTGGCAAGGCCCGTCGCTCGGCATAGACTATGGCGGCAACGGCACTCGCGCTATGATGCTGGTCTACAACCTGCCGAGCGTTGACAGCCTCTATACCAGGTTCGGCGGCGTCAGCGGCTCCGCTTACGTCGTCGCCGGCGTCGGGATGACAGCGCTGAAGAACGGCAACGTCGTTCTCGTTCCGATCCGCACCGGTATCGGCGCGCGCCTTGGCGTCAACGTTGGTTATCTGAAGCTCACCCAGGCGCCGACTTGGAACCCATTCTGAACGATTTGCGCGTCGAACGCGCAAACCTTGTTCCGCGCAAGCCTCGTGGTTAATGATGCGTGTCGCAACGGCTCGCTGAGGAACCACGAAACGTGATTGAATACGCTCTCTTGTTTGGTCTGGGTGTCCTGACGACGGCCCTTATCGTCATGCTGGTCGCGCCGGCCGTGCACCGCCGCATCGTCCGCTTCACCGAAAATCGCCTGCGCGCGACCGTGCCGTTGAGTCCGCAGGAAATCCGGGCGCAGAAGGATATGGCGCGTGCGGTCTATGCGGCCGAAAACGCCAAGACGATGCAGGAGCTGGTCCGCGAGCGCGAAAAGGCAATGGCCCTTCAGGTTCAGAACGACGAACTGGCCAAGGAAGCGAGCCGGCTTCTTGCCGATCATGAGGAGATGCGGATTTCGCTCGAAGAGATGGAGGTCACGGCGGGACAGCTACGCTCGGACGCCCGTCGCTATGAAAACGATGCCCTGAGCCTGTCGGAAATGGTCCGCCGACTGGAGGAGGCCTCGGCTGCGAAGGATATCGAGATCGAGCAGATGCTTGGCCGCCTCCAAAAGCTCGCCTACGAGATCGATACCCTCAAGATAGAAAGCGCCGCACGCGAAGCGGAGATCGAAAACCTCAAACAGCGCGTCCAGTCGCTGCGCGACGAGCGGGAAGACCTTCGTCGCGAAGCAAAACTTGCCGGCCAGCGTGCGAAGGAAGCCGAACAACGGCTGATCCAGGAAGAGCACACGCGGTTGCGCATCGACGACCGGCTCACCCGGCAGATCGCCGAAAACGCCGACAAGGATGCCCAGCTGGAGCGCCGCGCCAACGAACTCTCGAGCATGCGTGAGAAGCTCAAAGCCGCCAACGCTGCGGCACGCGCGGCCACCCGAGCGCTGCGAAGCGCGAAGATCCTTATTCCCACGGCTGCTGAGGGTGATTTCAGCGATCCTCCGGAGGAACCGCGCATCGATATTGCCAGCCGCCGCCAGCCCCCTGCCGCGCCAACCATCGATCTTGACCGGATGGCCGAAGAACTGACCTTGCGCCAGGAGGCGCTGACGGACCGGCTGCTGAAGTCGAAGGGCTCGGAAAATGATGATGCGTTACGCGAGGAAATTTCCGATCTCGCCGCCCGTATGATCGTTCTGACATCGCTGAAGGAAGGCCGCACCTCGCCAATCGCCGACATCCTTCCCGGAGGTGCAAGTTTGAAAGACAGTGGCAAGCGCACCAATCTTGGGGAACGAGCCCGGGTGCTCAGAAATGGGATTGAGGAGAAACGCTGACGCGTTAGATCTGTCCCAGCTTGGCGGCGATCGTATAGAGAGCGATCCCGCTCGACGTTCCGACGTTGAGACTGTCCAGCGACGGCGACTGTGAGATGCGCGCCGTGCGGAAGCGGGACAGAATTCTCTCCGGCAACCCCTCCCCTTCTGTTCCAAGCACCAGCGCGATCCGTTGCGATCGCTCTATCTGCCTGATCTCCACCTGCCCGGAGGGAGAAAGGGCCCATATGTCAAAACCGCCATCGGCCAAGGCATCAAGAGTGGCCTCGGCCGTTCCCCCACGACAATAAGGGACCGACAGCACCGATCCCACAGACACCCTGAGGGCCTTGCGATAGAGCGGATCGCAGCAGGTTTCGTCGAGCAGCACACCTTCAGCGCCGAAAGCGGCGGCATTGCGAAAGATTGCGCCGATATTGTCATGGTTGGAGATGCCGCAGGCTGCCACGATCAATGATGACGCGGAAAGGCCGGCAATGAACTCGGTGACGCTCGGCACGGCCCCGCGCGATCCGACGGCCAGAACCCCCCGATGCAGATGGAAACCGGCAACGGCATCCAGCACTTCCGGTTCTGCCACATAGACCGGAATGTCCTCCGGAAATGCGGCGATCAGGTCTTCAAGCCCGCCGACACGACTACGAAGCAGAAGCAGCTTTTCCGCTCGCACGCCCGAACCCGCCGAATGGGCGCGCGCCAGTACGCGCAGGACGACCGTGCCCTCGGCGATGAAACGGCCTTGGCGCCCCGTCAGGTCGCGTTCCCGGATGTCCCGGAACTCCGCGATCCTCGGGTCGTCGGGGCTCTCGATCGTCACGAGCCTGCGTTCGAGCATTGTGGCTCTCAGTTGCCGGTCACGGTCACGTCGGCAATGATACGGCCGACGGTGAGGTCGAAGACAAGGGCTTTCCGGATGCCGTCAGCCGTGGTGCCGTAAAAGAGGATCTGGCTGCCGGACAGATCGGCTGAGAGGACGGTAAAGCCGGCCGGCAACAGGGCAGCCGCAGCAATCGGCTGGTCCGAGGGGATTGCCAGGCCCTGAGTGGCGACCTGCGACCGAGGTTCGTCGGACTGGGTCACCTTGTAGACGATGGCGGCCAGTACGGCGAGGAACATCAGAAACATGATGCCACCCGAAACGAGCTGCAGCTTCACCATCTTGCGGCGAACGTTTTCCATCGCCGGATCAAGCGGCTTTTCGTCTTCCTGCTCTTCGGGCTCGTAATTCGCCATGGCGTTCGTCGCTGCTCCTGTGACTCGTGATCTTTTTGCTTTTTCTCGCGAACAAGGCGTTGTGCGAAGAAAAACGGTCATCCGGCGCGTCTTGCGATTGTCGAAGGCGGCCGTCTGTGCCAATTGCACCGCAGCCCTGCCCTCACCGGCAACGTCGCACACGGGATGACGGAATGAACGACCCCTTTAAAGAAGGCGAGACCACAAGGAAAGCCCTGATCGCCGACGAGACGGCGGAAGGCCGGGTCGATGCGTGGATCGCGGCCGAACTGGGCGGAGAGATGTCTCGCAATCGCGTCAAGGCGCTGATCGAGCAGGGCGCGGTCTTCATCAACGGAACGGCCATCACCGAACCCAATAAGAAGGTACGGCCGGGCGACCGCGTCGAGTTGCTCATGCCCGAACCGCAGGATCCGGAACCGAAGGGCGAAAACATACCGATCGAGGTGCTTTACGAGGACTCCGATCTGATCGTTGTCGTCAAGCCACCCGGTCTGGTCGTCCATCCAGCCGCCGGCAACTGGACGGGCACGCTCGTGAACGCCCTGATCTACCATTGCGGCGACAGCCTCTCAGGCATTGGCGGCGTGAAGCGTCCGGGAATCGTCCACCGTCTCGACAAGGACACGTCCGGCGTCATGGTCGTTGCAAAGAACGATGCCGCGCATCGTCATCTTGCCGACCAGTTCGCTGACCATGGCCGCACCGGTCCGCTGGAGCGTGCCTACCTTGCCGTCGTCTGGGGCAGACCGCGCGCGTTGCAGGGAACGATAGACGCGCCTCTGGGACGCGCCGGTGATCGTACCAAACGGGCCGTCAAGCGCGAAGACAGCATCGATGCTCGCGAGGCGATCACGCATTACGAGGTGCTTGAACGTTTCGGCGAAAAGCCTGATGCAACCTGCCTCGCCTCGTTGGTGGAGTGCCGCTTGGAGACGGGTCGGACGCACCAGATCCGCGTCCACATGGCTCACATAGGCCATCCCGTCGTCGGCGACCCGGATTATGGCGCGGCGTTCAAGACCAAGGCCAACCTGCTGCCCGAGCCGGCAAAGCGCCTCGTCAACCGCTTTCACCGTCAGGCCCTGCATGCCTACCTCCTCGTCTTCGAACACCCCTCCACCGGGGAGATCATGAGCTTTGAAGCGCCTCTGCCGGCAGACATGCAGGCGATTGTCGAGGCCCTGCGGAACAGTTGAACGGTGGCCTGCGCTCGATTGTGCGGTATAATACGGTTGAAGCGGGAACGAGCTGCTATTTTTCGCGTTTTTGGAACAGTGTGTTGAAATGTGTCGGGGAAGTAATTCCCGGCGTTCCAGCGTATAAGACGTTCATCAACGAACGTTGACCCTGTCAAACGAGGTCGCGTTCGCCCGCGAAGCTTACCGATTTGTAATGCTGTTACATGCTGGTGATCGCTTGAATCACCAATATGCCGCACTTATCTCTCAATCGGGTTTCTGTGGGGTTTTGGAAATCCACGGAGATCACGCTCGCCCCGAGATGGAGGGGAGCCACCAGAAAAGGGGGTGCTCTATGGCCCGCAGTTCATTGCCTACCATTACCGCCGGCGAAGGCGGTTTGAACCGTTATCTCGACGAAATCCGCAAGTTCCCGATGCTGGAGCCGCAGCAGGAATACATGCTCGCCAAGCGTTATCAGGAACATGGGGATCGTGACGCCGCTCATCAACTGGTGACCAGCCATTTGCGCCTCGTGGCGAAGATCGCCATGGGTTATCGCGGTTATGGGCTGCCTATCGGCGAAGTCGTTTCCGAAGGCAATGTCGGCCTGATGCAGGCCGTCAAGAAGTTCGATCCCGAGCGGGGCTTCCGCCTGGCGACCTATGCGATGTGGTGGATCAAGGCCTCTATCCAGGAATACATCCTCCGCTCGTGGTCTCTCGTCAAAATGGGCACCACCGCCAACCAAAAGCGTCTGTTCTTCAATCTGCGTCGCATGAAGGGTAAGATTCAGGCGATCGAGGAAGGCGACCTGCGGCCCGACCAGGTGACCGAGATCGCCACCAAGCTCAAGGTTTCCGAGGAAGAAGTCATCTCGATGAACCGCCGCCTCTCCGGCGATGCCTCCCTGAATGCGCCCATTCGTGCAACGGAAGGTGAGTCCGGCCAGTGGCAGGATTGGCTCGTCGACGACCACGAAAGCCAGGAAGACACTCTGATCGAGCAGGACGAGCTTGAGACGCGCCGCCGCATGCTGGCGAAGGCCATGGGCGTTTTGAACGACCGTGAACGGCGGATTTTCGAGGCTCGGCGTCTGGCGGATGAGCCGGTGACGCTGGAAGAACTATCGGCCGAGTTCGACATCAGCCGCGAACGCGTCCGCCAGATCGAGGTCCGTGCCTTCGAGAAGGTACAGGACGCGGTGCAGAAGGAAGCCCGCGAACGGGCACAGGCACTCCGGCTGGTCGACGCCTGAGCCAGATTGCCTCTGCTAACAGCGCCAGCAGGTGCCACGAGAAATCAAACGGCGGCTCATCAGCCGCCGTTTGTCGTTCCAAGCGCCGCCCACTCCTTGATGACGTTCTCAAAAGCGGCCGCCCCGGTCGCACCCTTGTCGATCGTCAGGAGCGCACGACGGCCGTTGCGATAGGTGACCGGTATGTCGATCCAATTGCGGGTGCGCAGCAGCTCGAGATTGCGCGCCACGACATCCTGAAAGTCGTTCAGTGCGATCAGGAAGGTATCGTCGGTGATCTTGGCGGCGACCGCCACCAGCGGATCGCCCCGATCCTGCTCAGTGCGTTTCATGGCAACGCGTTGAACGTCTTCGATCGCACCACCCTCAAAGGTAGGCGGGACTGAAAAGACGACCTCGATGAGATGGCTGGCAGGCAAGGAGCTGTCGGTATTGAGCTTGAAGGTGATGAGCGCACTCAAGCCGTTTTCCGGCACGATAAGCTTGCCCTGTACGGCCGGTTCCGGTTTGCCGGACGGGCCGATCTCGCGCGAAACGCTCCACTCGATCCGCCCGTTGACCGCCGTCGGTGTCGCTTGACCGATGCGCTCTTCATACACGATCGCCCGTTCGCCCGCAGCTGTGGAGGCTCCGGCTTCGACAGGAGGCACTGCTGGAGGGGTGTTTGTCGCCCCGGCCGGAGCCTGTGCTGCCGGCGTGTCGGCAGCGGCAAGCGTCTGCTCAGAAACGGAACGGCCTTCCTCGCCGGTGCCGACGCTGCCGTCTCCCTCATCCACCTCGGTCCCGTTGGCAAGAAGCCGCTGGGTGAATTTACGGCCGGCGACTTCGCCTTCGGCGGGCGCCTGTGCCTGCGGAGCCTCGGTACCGGTCGCCGTGTCGACCGGCGTGGGCGGCGTCTGGCCCTCGGTCGTCGCAACGTCCCCGGCCTCATCGCCGGTACCATTCGATGCCGAGCTCACAAGCCCGGTCACGAATTCGCCCATCGCATCTTTGTTCATCCACACCGCATACCCGCCGCCAGCGATGACCACGAGACCGGCCAGTCCCAAAAGCAATGGTACGAGACTTCGTTTGCGGGTTGGCGGAGCCTTGTAAGCCTTAGCCTCGGTAGCCGCCATCAACTCGTCGAAATCACCGTCGGTTGCGGCGCGCGACGCGGCCGGTTTGCCCGTCGTCGGCTCCAACTCGAGTTCATCGAGAGCCTCCGTCATGCGTGACGACGTCGCCGCGGTACCGGCCGTGACAGCCGCAGGCGTCAGCCAGTCCGCGAAATCATCGACCGGTAATGGCTCGCCCTTGTTCACAGAACTTGTCGTTGCCGGCGGCTCCCAGTCGAGAAGATCGAGACCGGCGGTCGGCATCTCCACGGCGCGTGGAGGCTCCGCAGACTGCGGGACCACCTCGGCCTGTTCTTGCTCTTGGACGTCTTCGCCCACTTGCGCAGGATGAAGTTCGTACGGATCGTAGGGAGCCGGAGCTACGGGCTCCTCGGATGGCCGCTCCGCCGCCTCGACAGCCGCGGCACGCGAAGCTTCGAGCGACCGTTCCCATTCATCGAAAGGGGAGCTCTCGGACGCCGCCACGACCGGTGTCGGCTCCTCGCTCACCGGTTCCTCTTCAGGCAAGTCCTCTGGCTCTTCCGCCTGCTGGCTCTCGGCAGGGCTCTCAGTCCATGCCGCAGGTTCGCTGACTGGCCAGTTGTCCGCCTCTCCGGCGGAGACAGGCTCCATCGCCTCGACTTCGAGAGGCTCGGACGGTTCCGGATGGATCTCGGTCTGCGGCTGCCATCCGTAAACCACGGACGTGTCTTCAGGCTCGGCAGGTTCGACCGTTAGGACCGGCTCGTCGTCCTGCTCCGAATAGGGTATCTCGCCCGCGACAGGCTCCGGCTCCCCTGCCGACCGCTCGTCAACTGAACCGTTCCGATCCCCGTCAGACTCAACCTCGCCATAGCTCTCGGGCCGCTCGATCGTCTGTTCGTGCTGGTAGGGATGGGCATTGTATTCCGAAGGACGCTGCTCCTCGGCAGGAGCGTCCCAGGACGGAGCCGGCTCGACCGCGTCAGAAGCAGCTGCCGGAGGATCATAGGCTTCCGCCTCTGAAGGTTCATCGGCATACGCGAGCGCTTCGACCCCATCGTCTTCGACCGCCGGAAGCGCCTCGGCATATTCCGAATCCACCTCGATGATGGCGGCTTCCAGCTTGTCGAGCTGACGCTTCAGCATCTCCTCGGAGGGACGCGGGTTCATCGTCTCGAGCTGACGGCGGACAGCGGCGCGCGCCTTGTCGTAGACCTTGGTGCGCATCTCCGGCGTATTGTTCGGCAGTCCGGTCACCGCGCGACGAATTACTGCGATAAAATCTGCCATCAGTACTTTCTCATGGTCACCGGTCCACCGGTGATTAACATTTCCTTAAAGGTCGCCAACATTAGTCCTCAAAGGGATCGGTCACAAGTATCGTGTCGTCCCGCTCCGGGCTTGTGGACAAAAGCGCGACAGGAGCGCCGATGAGTTCCTCGACCTGGCGCACATACTTGATTGCCTGAGCAGGCAAATCCGCCCATTTGCGGGCACCAACGGTCGATTCCTTCCATCCTTCGAGCGTCACATAGATCGGCTCGACACGCGCCTGCGCCGCTTGGGCTGCCGGCAGATAGTCGATTTCCTGACCGTCCAGCTTGTAGCCGACGCAAATCTTCAGCTCTTCAAGACCGTCAAGAACGTCGAGTTTGGTGAGCGCGATACCGGTGATTCCGTTGGTGGCAACCGACTGGCGCACCAGCGCTGCGTCAAACCAGCCGCAGCGACGCTTGCGACCCGTCACCGTACCGAATTCATGGCCCTTTTCACCGAGGAACTGACCGATCTCGTCATGCAGCTCCGTCGGGAACGGACCTTCGCCGACGCGCGTGGTGTAGGCCTTTGTGATGCCGAGGATATAGCCAAGCGAACCCGGACCCATGCCAGAACCGGCAGCGGCCTGACCGGCAACCGTGTTCGACGATGTGACGAAAGGATAGGTACCGTGGTCGATGTCGAGCAGCGAGCCTTGCGCGCCTTCAAAAAGGATGCGCGAACCCTTGCGACGCTCCTTGTCGAGCATGTTCCAGACCGAATCCATGAACGGCAGGACACGCTCGGCGATGGAGGTGAGTTCCTGCATAATCGTCTTGTGCTCGACCTCGGCAGCGCCGAAGCCGCGACGCAGAGCGTTGTGGTGGGTGAGAATGCGCTCGACCTTGCCTTCGAGCGCATCGAGGTCGGCAAGATCCATGACGCGAATGGCACGGCGACCGACCTTGTCCTCGTAGGCTGGGCCGATGCCGCGACGGGTGGTTCCAATCTTCGTACCGCTGTTGGAAGCGGCATCCTCACGCATGCCGTCGAGCTCGCGGTGGAGCGACAGAATGAGCGTGGCATTTTCCGCGATTCGCAGATTGGCCGGCGTCACTTCGACACCCTGATCCTTCAACCTGCCGATTTCGGCGATAAGTGCATGCGGATCGACAACGACACCGTTGCCGATGACGGCCATCTTGCCGGGGCGCACGACGCCGGACGGAAGAAGCGAGAGCTTGTAGCTGACGCCGTCGATGACGAGCGTATGACCGGCGTTGTGGCCGCCCTGGAAACGGACGACGATATCGGCACGCTCCGACAGCCAGTCGACGATCTTGCCCTTGCCTTCGTCGCCCCACTGCGAACCGATCACCACGACATTGGTCATTTCATAATCCTGTCAATCGCGCATGCCTGCGCCCTATGCAAACCGGCGCATCTATACTGCGTTGTTTTGCGGAAAGCGACCCGTTTGTCGCTGCAGATTCGGCTTTTTGCGTGACAATTCCATGCCCCTGGCCTATTCCGTCGCACACGTCTCGACCGCATTCCGGTCAACGTCAATACCGGTAAGGTGGTGGAACTTGTCCGCGAAAGCATATTTGTATCTGGTCGTGACGACGTTCCTGTGGGGCGGCAACACCGCCTTCGGGAAAATGGCGGTCGGCCATGTTAGCCCCATGATGCTGAACCTGTCGCGCTGGGGCATCGCCTTCATGCTGATCACCGCGATATCCGTTCCGCAGTTGCGCAGGGACTGGCCGGAGATCCGGCGTAACTGGCTGCTTCTGCTCGCTTACGGCGCCATCGGCTATACTGCCTTCAATGGCTTCCTCTACTCCGCTCTCAAATATACGAGTGCCGTCAACGGCGCGATCGAGCAGGGCGGGATCCCGGTTCTGATTTTCATCATCAACTTCATTTTCTTCCGGATCCCGGTGTCAGCAATCCAGATACTGGGCTTCCTGATCAGTTTCGTCGGCGTTGCCTTGACCGCCAGCCATGGCGATCTGGCCACGCTTCTGACGCTGACGCTGAACTACGGCGACGCCCTCCTTCTGCTGGCAGTACTCGCCTACTCCCTTTACACGGTAGCCTTGCGTTGGCGGCCGCAGATCCACTGGCGCAGCCTGATGGCAGGCTCCGCGTTCGGCGCGACGCTCGCAGCACTTCCCCTCGTCTTTTGGGAGGCCGAAACCGGCAACCTCATACTGCCAGACACGCTGGGGCTGGCGATCATAGCCTACGCCGCCTTGCTGCCGTCGCTCGTCTCGCAAATTCTCTATGTCAAAGGTGTCGAGGTCATAGGCGCCAACCGGGCTGGCCTCTTCGTCAACCTGGTGCCGGTATTCGGCACGCTTTTGTCCATTCTGGTCGTCGGCGAGAGCCTGCAGCTCTTCCACGTTGTCGCCATGGTGCTCGTGCTCGGCGGCATTGCAATCGCCGAATGGGGAAAGCCGAAAGAAAAGACGTGATGTGCTGACATCGATACGGTGGCCGCGTCCGCTACCGAAAAGGCAGCACGCTGCCCGCAAATTGATGCTTTTCGACGCCAGCCGGATTTCCTAAGCCATAGCTGAAGCCAAACCGAGGAAGCCGCTATGTCCAAGCCATTCTACTGGAACGAACTCAATACCTCGGACTTCGCGGGACTCTCGGTCGATAAGACGATAGCGGTATTGCCGATCGCATCGACGGAACAGCATGGCCCGCACCTTCCGATAGCGACCGACGTGGCGATAGCCAACGGCATGATCGCCGAACTCCGTAACCAGCTCCCCGCCGACCTCGACATTCTCGTGCTGCCAACCCAGGAAATCGGCAAGGCGAATGAACATATCTATGGTCCTGGCACACTCTCCTTCGGCCCCGAAATCCTGATCCCCGCCTGGACGGCGATCGGCACCAAGGTGGCGGAAGCTGGCGTGAAAAAACTCGTGATCGTCAATTCCCACGGCGGCAATGTCGATATCATGAGCATCGTGGCACGCGAACTGCGCGTCCGTCACCAGATGGTGGTCGTCTCAACCCAATGGGGTCGCTTCGGCAATCCCGTCGGCATGATCTCCGAACACGAGAACCGCTACGGCATTCACGGCGGCGAAGTCGAGACCTCGCTGATGCTCTACTTCCGTCCGGACCTGGTGCGAATGGACAAGGCGCAGAACTTCGTCTCCAAGGCTGAAGAGATCCGGGCCGGATCGAAATACCTGACACCACTCCCGCCGCATTCGCTCGCCTGGATCGCGCACGACCTCAATCCGCACGGCGTCGTTGGAAATGCGGCGGCGGGAACCGCGGCGAAGGGCGAAGCGATTTGCAAACATCAAGTCGCCGGGTTCGTGGACCTGTTGCGCGATGTCGAAGCCTACCCTCTGTCCAACCTCTACAAGCCCTGATCGGCGTCGGAGAGGACGGGAGCCGACGTTCCGCCCATTGGCGCCGCAGATGCCGGCAGATGCCCCTTGGCCTGCAATTCGCGCACCAGCGCCACGAGTTCCTGCATCAGATATTCGGCAAAGACGCTGGTTGCGGCATCGAGCGGCGCCCGCGCCCGGGCAAAGAGCTTCATCGGCTGGTGCCGCGTGTGCGGATCGGCAATCGGCCGGAACACCAGTTCTCCGCTGCGGCACTCGGCGCTCACATCAAGCGGGTTCAGCAGGCTGAGGGCCGTGCCCCGCTTGACGAGCTGCTTGAGCATCAAAGACGAATTCGTCTCCAGCAGGGGCTCCACTGGGATTGGGAGCGGCGCAAGCGCCAGATTGATGACATTGCGAAGGCTAGTCCCCGGCTGGGCAAGCACCAGCGGCTCCTGCACCACACTGACCAGATCTACGGGCCCCGCCTCTTGCGCAAGAGGGTGAGACGGAGGCAAAACGACACCGATCGGGATATCGAAATTTGCCAGAGTGCGGATCCCGGGCGTCGCCGGAATGTTGAAGCCGAGGCCGAGATCGACCTCCCCCGTGAGCACCGGATTGATAGTGGATGTATTGCCGTCATCCCTCAGCAGAATGCGCACGCGCGGGTTCTTCTCTATGAAGCCGGCGAGGATGACAGGCAGGGGGCCGGCGGCGAGCCCGGTCGTCACGACGATAGACACTTTCCCGGCCTGCGGCATCTTGAGGCTGCGGATACGGCTCTCGAGCCTTTCGTAGTTCTTCAGCACATCGCGGATGTGCTCCACGCATAACTCGCCGGCCGCCGTCAACCGTAGTCCGCGCGGCAGGCGTTCGAAAATAGGCGCTCCAAACTCCTCCTCGATGGCCAGGATCTGGCGGTTGACCGCAGACGAGGCGACATTCAACCGGGCGGCGGCTTTGCGGATCGATCCGCACCGGGCGATCTCGTCGATATAGAGCAGTTTTCTCGAATGCAGCATGGCCACCATTGCCTATTTTTTTATCATCCCGCACAATCAGGAAACAAAGGCGCAAGCGATGCCGCAAAGGCATCAATGCGCGCGAATTTTGATGCTTTTCATCGCGCATGGCAACCGCTCAAATGAGCGTAGAAGAACACGTCTCACGATGCCGCAAGGTTTAACAGGGGAACTCAAAACCATGACCAATGCACGGATATTCAAGTCTTTTGTCGCCGCGCTCAGCCTGACCGGCGCGGCAGCGGTCTCCATGCCCGCCTATGCCCTCGACGAGGTAACATATGGCACCAACTGGCTCGCGCAGGCAGAACATGGCGGCTTCTACCAGGCCGTCGCCGACGGCACCTATGAAAAGTACGGCTTGAAGGTCACCATCGTTCAGGGTGGACCGCAGGCTGCCAACCGCTCGCTTCTAATCGCCGGCAAGGTCGATTTCTACATGGGCAGCCCGCTCGGCGAGATGGATGCCGTAAAGGAAGGCATCCCGTTGATCGATGTCGCGGCGATCTTCCAGAAGGACCCGCAGGTCCTGCTCGCCCACCCCGATCAGGGCATCGAGACCTTCGCCGATCTCGCCAAGCTCGAGTCCATCTTCATGGGCAAGGACGGCTACGTTACCTACTTCGAGTGGATGAAGAAGAACTTCGAAGGCTTCACCGACGCACAGTACAAGCCCTACACCTTCAACCCCGCGCCCTTCATTGCCGATCCCAAGTCCGCGCAGCAGGGCTACCTGACCTCCGAACCCTATGAAATTGAGAAGCAGGCCGGCTGGGCGCCAAAGGTCTTCCTTCTCGCCGACAACGGCTACAATCCGTATTCGACGATGATCACGACGACCGCCACGATGGTCGAGACAAAGTCCGACGTTGTTCAGCGTTTCGTCGATGCCTCGATCGAGGGTTGGTACAACTACCTCTATGGTGACAACAAGGCGGCCAACGACCTCATCAAAAAGGACAATCCCGAGATGACCGACGGCCAGATCGAGTATTCGATCGCCAAGATGAAGGAGTACGGCATCGTCGAATCGGCCGAGGCGCTCGACAAGGGCATCGGCTGCATGACCGACGACAAGTACAAGGCCTTCTTCGATGCCATGGTCCAGATCGGTGTGCAGCCGGCCGACCTCGATTACAAGAAGGCCTATACCACGCAATACGTGTGCAAGGGCGTTGGCCTCGCATTGAAGAAGTAAGTCGGGAACTGTCCTCCGCGTTGCACGGCATCAGCGGAGGGCAACCCATCAGATGGAATGCAAGGCCGGTAATGACTGCTTCCCAGGTTCAGACGACAACAGCCACCATCGCGTCCGCCGCATCTCCGCAGACACGGCGCCCGCTTGTCGTCATGGACAGCGTGTCGAAGATGTTTTCCAGTGGCACGCTGGCGCTGTCGAACATGACGCTCACCGTCAATGGCGGCGAGTTCGTCAGCCTTCTCGGACCCTCAGGTTGCGGCAAGTCGACGGCGCTGCGCATCATCGCCGGCCTCGGCGACACCTCGTCCGGCACAATCGACTGGCCGAGCTCCCGGATCAACTCGAAGGGGCTGCCGGAAGGCGACATCTCTTTCGTGTTCCAGGAACCGACATTGATGCCGTGGCAGACGGTGTTCGGGAACGTCTACCTGCCGCTCAAACTGCGTGGCATCTCCAAGGCGTCGGCGCGCAACGACATCATGGCGACTCTCGCGACCGTCGGTCTCCGGGATTTCGCGGATGCCTACCCGCGCGAACTCTCAGGCGGCATGAAGATGCGCGTCTCCATCGCCCGCGCGTTGGTCACCAAGCCGAAGCTGCTGCTGATGGACGAACCTTTTGCAGCACTCGACGAGATCACCCGCCAGAAGCTCAACGATGACGTCCTGCGCCTGTGGAAGGACACCGGCATCACGGTCATCTTCGTAACCCATTCCGTCTTCGAAAGCGCTTACCTCTCAAATCGTATCGTTGTCATGAAGGCCCGTCCCGGTCGGGTCCATGCCGATTTCCCGCTGACCACCAGCCTCGATCGCGACGCGCATTACCGCACGTCGGAAGAGTATCGGCAGGCCTGCGAAAACGTCTCCAACATGCTGCTCGAAGCGATCGGCGGGGAGGAACACTGATGGCGGACGCGAACGCGATTCTTTCCGTACCAAAACAATCCGCGCTGGGCCGTCATTCCGAAACGATTCTCCGGGTTGTCGTCCCCGTCGGCGTCATCGCCTTCCTCATCCTGCTCTGGCATATCGGCGTCGTCGTCTCAGGCGTACCGCAATACATCCTTCCCGGTCCCGTGGCCGTCGCCAAATCTCTTTTCAACGATTGGGGCACGCTCTCGCCAGCTTTGTGGGTCACAACGAAGATCACCATCGCTTCGCTGGCGCTTGCGTTGATCGGCGGCGTCGGCATCGCCGTCTTCCTCGTGCAGTCCCGCTGGATCGAGGTCGCATTCTACCCAATCACCGTCATCCTGCAGGTAACCCCGATCGTGGCGATCGCGCCGCTGATCCTGATCTACGCACCGTCGACCCAGATCGCCCTTCTGATATGCGCCTTCCTGGTCGCCTTTTTCCCGATCCTCTCCAACATGGTACAGGGGCTCAAGAGCGTCGACCACAATCTGCTGAACCTCTTTGATCTCTACGGCGCCTCGCGCTGGCAAACCTTGCTTTATCTGAAGCTTCCCGCTTCGCTGCCCTATTTCATGACGGGTCTCAGGATCGGTGGGGGTCTGGCGCTGATTGCGGCCGTGGTCGCGGAGTTCGCCGCGGGTTCCGCCGGCGCTGGTTCGGGGCTGGCTTTCCGCCTGCTGGAATCGCAATACCGGCTGAATATTCCCCGCCTGTTCGCCGCGCTATTCCTGCTCTCCTGCCTCGGCGTCGTGATCTTCGCGATCACCTCGTTCATCTCCTGGCTTGCGCTCCACCGCTGGCATGAAAGCAGCCTGAAACGGGAAAACTGATGCCTGCATTTGCTCCAACTCTGCCAAAAGCCGACCGCTTCGCGCTGCGCAACGCGACCCTGCCCTCCGTCACCGTCGATGGTTTCCAAGCACCCACATGCGAAGGTCTGCTAAGCGCCGACATCGTGATCAGCGGAGGCAAGGTAGAGGCGCTGCTGCCGGTCGGATCGGCACCTGCGGACCTTCCGTCCACCGATCTCGACGAGGGCATGGTCTGGCCCTGCTTCGTCGACATGCATACGCATCTGGACAAGGGACATATCTGGCCACGGAGTCCAAACCCGACCGGTGACTTCCAGGGCGCCTTGGAAACGGTCAAGGCCGATCGCGAGGCCCGCTGGAACGCGGGCGACGTACGCGCCCGGATGGAATTCGCGCTCAGGACCGCCTATGCCCATGGCACGAAGCTGATCCGCACCCATCTCGACAGCCTCGCGCCGCAGCACCGCATATCGTTCGAGGCGTTTTCCGAAGTGCGCGACGCCTGGGCTGGCAAGATCGATCTGCAGGCCGTCGCGCTTTTTCCCTTCGACCAGATCGGCGACGAGGCCTTCTTCAAAGACCTGATCGAGGTGATCGTCGCTCACAAAGGCCTGCTCGGCGGCGTCACCCGCATGGAGGGAAACCTCGATGCCGGCCTCGACCTGCTGTTTCGCACAGCCGCCGATAATGGACTCGACATTGATCTTCATGTCGATGAAACGCAGGAAAAAGAAGTCCTGACGCTGAAGTCGATCGCTGAAGCCAAGCTGCGCAACCGTTTCGAAGGCGCTGTCACCGTCGGCCACTGCTGTTCGCTAACCCGACAGGACGCCGACGTGGCGAAATACACGATCGACAAGGTGGCCGAAGCCCGCATCTCCGTCGTATCGCTGCCGATGTGCAACATGTACCTGCAGGACCGCCAGCCGGGCCGCACGCCGCACTACCGCGGCGTCACCATGTTCAAGGAACTGGCGGCCGCCGGCGTGCCGACCGCCGTGTCCTCCGACAACACCCGCGACCCGTTCTATGCCTATGGCGATCTCGATGCCGTCGAGGTCTTCCGCGAGGCGGTCCGCATCATTCACCTCGACCACCCCCTCGACGACGCCGCCCGCGTGGTCACCCGCTCACCGGCCGACATCCTCGGTCGCCCAGATGTCGGCCGTATCGCAGCTGGGCTGCCGGCCGATCTCGTGATCTTCAGCGCCCGTCGCTGGAGCGAATTCCTCTCCCGTCCGCAGGCCGACCGCATCGTGATGCGGAATGGCATGGGCATCGACCGCAGCCTGCCGGACTATCGTGAACTTGACCCGCTGATGAAAGACTGACGACCATGGCCGACTACCAGCAGATCAAGAAGGAACTGGAAGGGATCTCCGTCGAGGACAATCCCGCGCTCGTGAAGCAGAAGAGTCGGGATTTCTACTGGTACTCGCCGATCCTGAAGGCGCAGCTCGACAACGTAACTGCCGACCTCGTCGTCTCACCGAAGAGCGAGGAAGAGGTGATCCGGACGCTGAAGGTTGCCTACGCCCACGGCGTGCCCGTCACCCCGCGCGGCGGCGGCACAGGCAACTACGGCCAGGCCATGCCGCTCTCCGGCGGCATCGTGCTGAACCTGATGAACATGAACGCAGTGAAGGAAATCCACCCCGGTCGTGTCATCTGTGAGCCCGGGGTGATCATCTCCGAACTGGACAAGCAGACAAAGGCTCACTCCGGCCAGGAACTGCGTTTCCATCCCTCGACCGCCCAGACCGCGACGATCGCCGGTTTCATCGCCGGAGGGTCCGGCGGCGTCGGCTCGATCACCTGGGGCGGCCTGCGCGATCTCGGCAACATCCTGCGCCTGCGCGTTGTCACCATGGAAGCAGAGCCGCGCGTGCTGGAGCTCTCCGCCTGGGACCTTCAGAAGGTCAGCCATGCCTACGGCACCAACGGCATTATCACAGAAGTCGAGATGCCGCTCGCTCCCGCCTATGACTGGGTCGATGTCATCGTTGGCTATGACGATTTCATGGATGCGGTGAAGTTCGCCGATGCCCTCACCCACCGCAACGGCATCCTGCTCAAGGAAGTCGCGCCGATTGCCGCCCCGATCCCCTACGACTATTTCACCCGCCACAAGCCGTGGCTCAAGGAAGGCCAGTCGGTCGTCGTGCTGATGGTCGCGCCACACTCCATGGAACCCTTCGTCGCCTACGCCGAAAAGATGAAGGGCGATATCCGCTTCCGTTCCGACACGGTCGAGAGCATGAAGGGCATCCCGCATGCCTACGAACTCGCCTGGAACCACACGACGCTGCGTGCGCTGAAGCTCGACACGGGTTTCACCTATCTGCAGGTCCAATACCCCGGCCCTGACCATGTGGCGAAGGTCGCGAAAATGGTCGAATTATTCCCGGACGAGGTCTACGGCCACCTCGAATTCATCAAGTTCGACGGCCAGATACAGTGCTCCGGTCTGCCGCTGGTGCGCTATACCACCGAGGAACGGCTCGAAGAGATCATCCGTATCCACGAGGAACACGGCTGCCCGATCTTCAACCCACACCGCTATACGCTCGAGGAAGGCGGCATGAAGCAGACGGATACCGTCCAGCTCGCCTTCAAGAAGGAGACCGATCCCAAGGGACTTCTAAACCCCGGCAAGATGATTGCCTGGGACAATCCGGACTTCGATTTCGCCGCTGGCAAGAACTACCTCTTCCCCGGCCTCCAGGCATTCCAGGAGGCTTGAGACCGCCCACACGACTACAGAACTTCCGAAGGTACTCCCGGCCGGCATTACCCGGCGCATGGTATCATGGTGAGGGCCGGCCCGGCATAGGCGGGCGGGCCACCCTCATTGGGACAAACGGCGCGGAAAAATTTCAATCGAAGCCGGAAGCGATTGCCTCCGGCGGAAACTGGAGCTTTTCGAAATGCGCGTACTCGTTATTCATTCCCATCCGGTCGAGGAAAGTTTTAACAAAGCCCTGTTCCGGCTGGTCTGCGACAGCCTTGCCAGAGCGGGCCATGAGGTGGATGCCTGTGACCTTTACGCGGAAGGGTTCGATCCCGTCATGTCTGCCCATGACCGGCGGGTCTATCATGACTATCCGGAAAACACGCAGTTGGTGCAGCCTCATGTCGACCGTCTGCTGGCTGCCGAGGCGTTGGTCTTTGTCACTCCGGTCTGGAACTTTGGCTTTCCCGCCATGCTGAAGGGCTATTTCGATCGGGTGTGGACCATGGGTGTTTCCTTCGACCTCACGGATGGCAAGCTGACCCCAACCCTCCGGCACATCCAGAAAGTTGCTTCGGTGATGACCTACGGCGGCACGCGGATGAGAGCCTTTCTCGTCGGCAATCCGCCGAAAAAGATCATTACACGTGTAATTCGAGCTCAAGTGAAGCTCGGTGCTCCTGTCCGCTTTCTTGCCCATTACGATATGAACAACTGCACGGAGGAGACACGGTCCGCCTTCATGGCGAAGGTTCGCAAGGAAATGGAGGCTTTTTGATCATCATCGTCCGGGACTATAAGTCCCGGCGCAGATCCAAAGCACCACCAGGATCGGGATAGAAGCGCGGACCGACACGTCGCACATTCATTCGATTTTCCGGAATAGGAACAGGGGTCACACCGATTTCTACCGGAGTTGCAGGCAGAAAGTCCTGAACAGCCTGAACGTTTGCAGCAACCTGAGTCTCGGACTGCACCGACGCCTTCTGCTGTGCGACGGCCGAAGTCTGCAAACTGATTGTCACGACTGAGAGCGCGACGATGATAGGAAAGATGATTGTGCGCATGGCGATATCTCGGAACCAAAGCGGCAGGCGCTGTGCACCTGCCGCTTGTTTGTCTCAGTAGACTCCCACGACCACATGGGTCTGGGGATCAACGATGACGCGCTGGTTGTTGACCACAGCGTAGGCGTAGACCGGATTTTCCGGAACGGGAGTCAGCACGACGGTCTGAGGAAGAGGCTGTCCCACAGCCACGCGCTCCTGGATCACAACGGTTTCGGCCGGCATCGGTGCCTGCTGCACGTAGGTGACCACCCGTTCCGGCGGCGGATCGATTGCCGTGCCGGCAGCGGCACCAACGATACCACCCACGGCCGCTCCGATCGGACCACCGACGATGGCACCCGTTACTGCACCACCGGCCGCACCAGTCACTGTAGAATCCTGCGCAAGGGCCACCCCTGCAAGCGAACTGGCTGCAAGTGCAGCGAGCGCGATTATCCTGGTCTTCATGGCTGTTTCCTTTTCTCCTCGTTTGGATGGCAGGAAAACAGCGGCGCCTCTTTTTTGTTCCGTCATCAAATCCGGAGAGGTCGCGAACGACAGGGGTGGAACACACCATGTCTGGGTAAACGACTAGCGTTGCGCGCTAGCCGTCAGAAAACTTTAGCCGCCGTGACCTCCACCTCGACCAGAAACTCGGGCCGGGTGAACCCGCCGACGACAATCAGTGTGGAAACTGGCTTTGGATCCATAGTGTAACGGTCGCGCACGGCCATGTACGGACCAAAATCCTCGCGTTTGGTGACGAACGCCGAGATACGGATGACGTCGGCAAACGACATTCCCGCCTCATCCAGAATAGCCTTGATCGCCTCGAAGCAAAGTTCAGCCTGGCCGCTGACATCCGCCGGAATGCTGTCGTCTGGCCGGATGCCCAGCTGCCCGGATGTCACAAGAAGGCTCGCACCTGGGGGAACCATAACGCCGTGATTGTAGTGACCGAACGGCTTTCGGACGGATGGCGGGTTGAAAACGCTTTTCACTGAAAAATCCGGCTTTTATCATCGGGAAAAACAGATTGGCTGGCGGCGTCGGGAATTTCAAGCTCTCGACTGCAACCGTCATCGCTTTTGCAAAGCCTCTCTCATGGTGCGCAACCCTGCCCTTTTCTTTCGCAATAGTGCAACTATGCTGTCACAGCAGGCGTTGTAAGTTGCCTTGCACATCACCATTGGAGGGGAAATGTCGAAAACGTCTATTGCGAGCCAGTGGTGGCGTTATCCGCTTTGGACCATGGCTGTTTTGGGAAGCAGCAAATCGTTCAGAACCAACCCGGTGATAGGCAGTCCGGGCCTCAACGAACGCGGCCTTCACCGCGCACGGGTCAAACTGGCAGCCGACATGGCAGCAAGAAGACGCAAATGGCTCGCGCCCTCCGTCCGTGACGATGAGCGTCAGGCATTCGATCGCGACGGTTATGTCATCCGGGAAAACGCGCTGCCGCGGGAAGTTTTCGAACGGCTGGTCGAAACCCTCCACTCCACCCCCCTTCCGGCACGGGAAATGCGACAGGGGCAGGCGGTGACCAGAATGATCCCGCTCGGACCAAACGTTCTGTCGACAATACCGGATCTAAAGGCTTTTACCGCTCCGCAGACCTTCGCACCGCTGATCCGCTACGTCGCCGGCCTTCCCGGTGAACCCGTTTACTTCATCCAGACAGTGATCGCTGAGCCGGCCTTGAAAAAGGCTGACCCACAGACAAGCCTTCACGCTGACACATTTCACTCGACAGCAAAGGCGTGGCTTTTCCTCCAGGACGTTGGTCCGGATGACGGACCTTTCGTCTTCGTTCCCGGTTCCCACCGTCTAACCCCGGAGCGTCTGGAGTGGGAACACCGCCAAAGTCTGGCTGCGCATCACGACGATCGTCAGCACCATGCTTCCGGGTCGTTCCGTATCTCGCCGGAGGAACTGCAAGCGCTGGGTGATTTCACGCCGCAGAAAGTTACCGTACCCGCAAACACCATTGTAGTAGCCGACACCTATGCGTTTCATTCGAGAGCAACGAGCCCGAAACATACAGTCCGCGCGGAACTGCACGCCTATCATCGCGGCAATCCATTTTCTCCACTTCCGTTCTCGTTGAGCTCTCTACCGGGTTTCGGCGAACGCAGGCTGGACATGTTCCTCGCCTATGAGGACTGGCTCGCCAAAAGGCGGCACAAGCGTCCCGTCTGGCAGGACGTCGGAGAAAGCACCGCTTTCGACGAGGCGCATATCTAAAGCTGTGAGAGGCGAAGGCGACCTCACTTGGCCTCGGACATCTCTGGCGTCTCCGGCAGACGCCAATCTACAGGTGCCCTGCCGTGCTGTTCGAGATACGCGTTTGCCTTGGAAAAGTGGGCAGAGCCGAAGAAGCCGTTATGCGCGGACAGCGGTGACGGGTGCGGAGCCTTCAGGACGAGATGGCGTGAGCGATCCACGAAGGAGGCCTTCTTCTGGGCGTAGGACCCCCAAAGCATGAAGACCACGTTGTCGCAACGCTCGTTGACCAGCCGGATCACCGCGTCGGTGAAGCGCTCCCATCCCCTGCCCTGATGCGCTGCGGCGCGACCTTCCTCCACCGTCAGAACACTGTTGAGCAGCAGCACGCCTTGCCGCGCCCAGTGCTCTAGGTACCCGTGCCGGGCCGGTGGGATGCCGAGATCGGACTGCAACTCCTTGTAGATATTGACGAGTGACGGCGGAATCCTGATGCCGGGACGGACGCTGAAGCAAAGTCCATGGGCCTGGCCCGCACCATGATAGGGATCCTGCCCGAGAATCACCACCTTGACCTCTTCCAGGGGAGTAAGATCGAGAGCCCTGAAATACTCGGAACCCTTGGGAAAAATCGTCTTTCCATGCGCCTTCTCCTCGACGAGGAACGCCCTGAGCTGCTGCATGTACGGATTGGCGAACTCGCCGCCGAGTTCCCGTTTCCAGCTTTCTTCCAGTTTGACGTCGGCAGTCATGCGGATCACCGTTTCATGAATGGGCTGTCGATTGAAGGCGCCCCGTCGACAGTGTCAACCCGAAGCGAGGCTTTTCCACCTGGCATCCTCTGACAGGACAGTCCCGAACGGCAGAGCCTTCAGAAAGCGAGCACGCGGGAACACAGTCCCGACAAAGGCGTTCGGTCTGTCATAAAACTGTCTTCGAATATGCGTTCTATCGCGCCCGAAACGGCGCGGAATCGGGAACATGACCATGGATGGACTGACGCTCTTCTGCCTGGCGACCGGCGCGGTGCAACTGACGAGTTCGGCATTGGCGATACGACGAGCGTGGGCGACGAGCCACGAGGCTGGCCCCTCGATCCAGGGGCAGCCTCCGGTCAGTATCCTCCGCCCCATCTGCGGCCTCGAAAACAACCTGGAGCGCACGCTCGAATCGGCATTCGCGCTGGATTGGCCTTCTCCCTACGAGATCGTCTTCTGCGTAGCATCCGAAACGGACCCGGCGATCTCCGTTGCGCGCCGTGTGATCGAGAGGAACCCGCATATACCCGCACGGATTTTGACCGGCGACGACCGGGTCAGCGTCAACCCGAAGCTCAATAATCTCGTCAAGGGCTGGAAGGCGGCCCGCTATCCCTGGATCGTGATGGCCGACAGCAACGTGCTGATGCCGCGCGACTACCTTGCACGCCTTTTCGCGCGCTGGCTGCCCGGCACCGGCATGGTCTGCTCCCCGCCTGTGGGCTCGGATCCGGAGGGCTTCTGGGCCGAGGTCGAATGCGCTTGGCTCAACAGCTACCAGGCCCGGTGGCAACTGGTCGCCGACGAAATCGGTCTGGGTTTCGCGCAGGGCAAGACCATGATGCTCCATCGCGGCCTGCTGGACAGCCATGGCGGCATCGAACGTCTGGCCGCCGAAGTGGCGGAGGATGCTGCTTCGACAAAGATCGTCAGGGGCGAAGGTCTCAATGTTCGCTTGGTGGAGAAGCCCTTCCCGCAGCCGATCGGTCACCGCGACTGGCGCGGCATCTGGCGTCGGCAGTTGCGCTGGGCCCGACTGCGACGCGATTCCTTCGTGCTGTTCTTCGTGCCGGAATTGCTGGCCGGAGGCTTGCTGCCGATCCTCGCCGCCGGCACGGCCGCAGCGCTGGGACTATGGTCGCCGGTAACAGCCGCCGCATACGCTATTGCCTGGTACAGTATAGAGCTGGCGCTGATCCGCGCCTATCGCTGGCCGCTCGACCGTTGGACACCATTGGCGCTGCTCGCCCGCGACATCGCTTTGCCGGCACTCTGGTTCGCGGCTTGGTTCGGCAACGGTTTCGAATGGCGCGGCAATGCCATGAGCGTCGCGCATCCCGTTGAGGTCAGCCCTGCAAGAGCGCGCATACGCCGTGCCATGGACAAAACCCGGGAAAAGGCGCGGGCGATAGCCGCCTTTAGGCACTAACGCTGAACATGGTTTACTTGAAGCGCCCGTGACGCTGCAGCACCTCGATCTTGTAGCCATCCGGGTCGGTGACAAAGAAGAAGCGGGCAAACAGCGAACCGTCCCGGTTGAACTCCACGATCTTGCCGGGCGCGAAACCCGCGTCGTCCATGCGCCGGTGCTCCGCGTCCAGATCGGTGACGCTGACGGCGAGATGGCCATAGCCGGTGCCCAGGTCGTAGGCCTCGTCCCGCCCCTTGTTGACCGTCAGTTCGAGCTCGAACTCCGTCTCGGGATTGCTGAGATAGATCAGCGTGAAGGTTTCGAAGTCGAGCCGCTCGGCGATGTCTAGTGCAAATGCCGTCCGGTAGAATTCAACGGAGCGCGCCTCTTCCAGAACACGGATCATCGAATGGATCATCTTTGCCATGCGTTTCTCCTAAATGAAAAATAACCGTCAGTAGAGCGAGGGTTTTGAAGGCGTTGCCGCCGTGGATTTGTACGGAGCCACCAGATCGGCCGCAGCCTTGACCAGCAAACCGACATCGCTACCGATAGCCACAAAATTGGCGCCAGCCTCGATTGCCTTGTCGATCAGGTTTTGATCCGTCGTCATGATCCCCGCCGGCTTACCAAGTTCACGGATGCGGCGGATAGCCTGGACAACCGTCCCCACGACGTCCGGCGCACGCGGACTGCCGGCAAACCCCATATCAGCGGACAGATCCGCTGGTCCAATGAACACGCCGTCTACGCCGTCGGTCTTGGTGATTGCATCAAGGTTGGAAATCGCCAGCCGGCTCTCGATCTGCACAAGACAAGCGATCTGTTCGTTTGCGGTTTCGACATAATCCGGCAGCCGTCCGAAGTTCGACGCGCGTCCGAGCGACGCGCCAAGACCGCGCACGCCATCGGGCGGATACCGGCAGGCGCGCGCCATCTCCAGTGCCTGTTCCGGCGTGTCGACCATCGGAATCAAAATACTCTGAGCGCCGATGTCGAGCGCCTGCTTGATCATCCAGGTCTCCCCCACCGGCAGGCGAACGACCGCATGGGCGGGATGACGCGCGGCGGCGGCAAGCTGTTGAGCCAGAAGCGGAATATCGTTCGGCCCGTGTTCTCCGTCGATCAGGATCCAGTCGAATCCCGAGCCTGCGCAGATCTCTGCCGCGTGCGGACTTGCCAGCGCCGTCCAGAGGCCGAAAAGCCTCTTGCCCTCCTGGATGTCGCGTTTGAACTGGTTGACGGGTGCCGACATTGTCCGTGTCCTTATTCGTGCGGTTCAGTAAGTTGTCATGCAACCCGACCTGCCACTTGACAAGCCCCGGCCAGCCGAATTTCGGTACGCTGATTGTCACACGGGCAAACCGCCGGTTCTGATTGACACCCCTTGGCGCCGCCGCTACCAAATTCCACCGAGGGGAGATCATGGCAAGACGCATAGGCAGCACCGGAAGACTTGACGACGCCGCACGCGCGGGCTGGCTCTATTATGTTGCCGGCAAGACGCAGGACGAGATCGCGGCCGCGATGAGCATATCCCGCCAGAGCGCCCAGCGACTGGTCTCGCTCGCCATCGCGGAGAAACTGATCAAGGTCCGCCTCGACCATCCCATCGCCGAATGCATTGAGCTCGCCCAGGCCCTCAGGGACAAATATGATCTGCGCCAAGTCGAGGTCACGCCCAGCGCACCGGGCTCTGACGGCGGCCATGCCGGTATCGCGGAAGCTGGTGCTGCGGAACTTGAGCGCTGGCTGAAACAGACCGACCCACTGATCATCGCCATCGGTACCGGTCGAACGCTGCGCGCCGCCGTCGACCAGTTGTCGCCGATGGAGTGTCCGCAGCACCGGATCGTCTCATTGACCGGCAACATCAGCCCGGACGGCTCCGCTGCCTATTACAACGTCATTTTCTCGATGGCTGACGCCATCAAGGCGCGGCATTTTCCGATGCCGCTGCCGGTTATTGTCTCGTCCAAGGCCGAACGTGACCTGCTCCATCAGCAGGCGCTCGTCAAACCGACGCTGGCACTCGGCGCGAAGGCCGACGTAACGTTCGTCGGTGTCGGCGAAGTCGATCCGCAGGCACCGCTCTTGCTCGACGGATTTCTCAATCCGGACGAGGTGAAAAGCCTGATGGCCGCCGGTGTCATCGGCGAAATCTGCGGCTGGATGTTCGACGAAAACGGTGCGCTCGTCGACAATCCCGTCAACGAACGGATCGCCAGTTTGCCGCTGCCGTCAATCGAGACCTCCTGTGTCATCGGCCTGGCACGAGGCCGCCGGAAGCATGTCGCCATCAGGGCGGCTCTCAGGGGCCGGCACATCAACTCGCTCATCACCGATGAGGACGCGGCACGCTTTCTGCTGCAGGACTGACCCCCGTTCCACACACATTTATCGTTTGTTAATCAATCGGTTGACTGTCCATTTCGGCAGCGCAGCATTGATTCCGCATTGACTTTCGCGTCAGCAAAAGTGAGTAATTGCCCATGAGCAAAGCGAATGCTCATTTCTCTTCTGGGAGGAAGTTATGACTTTCAAGACGATTCTGCTGGGCGCCTGCTCGGCACTGGCACTGGCTGGAATGGCCTCTGCCGAAACTCTCACCATCGCGACCGTGAACAACGGCGACATGATCCGCATGCAGGGTCTGACGTCGGAATTCACGTCGGCCAACCCCGACATCCAGGTTGAATGGGTCACACTGGAAGAAAACGTCCTGCGCGAACGCGTCACGACGGATATCGCCACCAAGGGTGGCCAGTACGACATCATGACCATCGGTACCTATGAAGTTCCGATCTGGGCAAAGCAGGGCTGGCTTGTCGCTCTCGACAACCTCGGCGCCGACTATGATGTCGACGATCTGCTGCCGGCCATTCGTTCGGGTCTGACCGGCGATGACGGCAAGCTCTATGCCGCTCCGTTCTACGGCGAATCCTCGTTCATCATGTACCGCAAGGACCTGATGGAGAAGGCCGGCCTGACCATGCCCGATGCCCCGACCTGGGAATTCGTGGCCGACGCTGCCCGCAAGATGACCGACCGCGCCAACGACATCAACGGCATCTGCCTTCGCGGCAAGGCCGGCTGGGGCGAGAACATGGCCTTCCTGACGGCCACGTCCAACGCCTTCGGCGCCCGCTGGTTCGACGAAAACTGGAACCCCCAGTTCGACCAGCCGGAATGGAAGAACACGCTCGACTTCTACGTCAAGCTGATGAACGACGCCGGCCCGCAGGGTGCATCGTCGAACGGCTTCAATGAAAACCTGGCGCTGTTCCAGCAGGGCAAGTGCGGCATGTGGATCGACGCCACTGTGGCGGCTTCCTTCGTGACGAACCCGAAGGACTCCACCGTTGCTGACAAGGTCGGCTTCGCTCTGGCTCCCGATACCGGTCTTGGCAAGCGTGGCAACTGGCTCTGGGCCTGGAACCTCGCCATCCCGGCCGGCTCGCAGAAGGTCGAAGCAGCCGAGAAGTTCATCGCCTGGGCAACCAGCAAACAGTACGCCGAACTGGTCGCTTCCAAGGAAGGTTGGGCGAACGTTCCTCCGGGCACCCGCACCTCGCTCTACGAGAACCCGGAATACCAGAAGGCTGCACCTTTCGCGAAGATGACGCTCGACTCGATCAACGCCGCAGACCCGAAGAACCCGACGGTCAAGCCGGTGCCCTATGTCGGCGTCCAGTTCGTGGCGATCCCGGAATTCCAGGGTCTCGGCACGACGGTCGGCCAGCTTTTCTCGGCAGCCCTTGCAGGTCAGATGTCGGTTGATGACGCGCTCGCCCAGGCCCAGCAGGTCTCGGTTCGCGAAATGACCCGCGCCGGTTACATCAAGTAAGGCTCTCCTCCCGAAAGAGCCGTCCGGGCCTAGGCCCGGGCGGCGCCCCAAGATAAAGCGGATCGGTGGCCCGCGCGGATCAATTCCGGATATAGTCCCGCCTGGAAAGACGAGCCGCAGCGCCCGATTACGGAAGACGCCGGCCTCTAGGAAGAGATTTTACCCATGGCTACGCAAAACACCCGGACGCTTGCCCGTCTTATGATGGCGCCTTCCGTCGCCCTTCTGCTGATCTGGATGATCGTGCCGCTGTCGATGACGCTGTGGTTCTCGTTCCAGAACTACAATCTGCTCAATCCGGCAAACGTCAGCTTCGCCGGCCTGTTCAATTACCGGTTTTTCTACACCGATCCCGCCTTCTTCCAGTCCATCTGGAACACCCTCATTCTGGTCGGCGGCGTTCTCATGATCACGGTTGTCGGCGGCATCGCCATCGCCCTGCTGCTTGATCAGCCGATGTTCGGCCAGGGCATCGTGCGCATCATGATCATCTCGCCGTTCTTCGTCATGCCACCCGTTGCGGCGCTGGTGTGGAAGAACATGATCATGCACCCGGGTTACGGCGTGCTCGCCGATATCAACCGCTGGGTGGGTTTGCAGCCGGTGGACTGGTTCGCCCAATATCCGCTCTTCTCGATCATCGTCATCGTCGCTTGGCAATGGTTGCCGTTCGCGACACTCATTCTGCTCACCGCGCTTCAGTCGCTCGACGGCGAACAGAAGGAAGCGGCCGAAATGGATGGCGCCGGCTTCATCAATCAGTTCATCTACCTGACGCTGCCGCACCTCGCCCGCGCCATCACGGTCGTCGTTCTGATTCAGACGATCTTCCTGCTCGGCGTCTACGCGGAAATCCTCGTCACCACCAATGGCGGCCCCGGCTACGCCTCCACCAACCTGGTGTTCCTGATCTACCGCACCGCGCTTCTCGGCTACGACGTCGGCGGCGCATCGGCCGGCGGCATCATCGCCATCATCCTCGCCAACATTGTCGCCTTCTTCCTGATGCGCGCCGTTGGCAAGAACCTGGACCGGTAAGGAGAACGATCATGGCACGCGCCGTCAGCACCCGCAGAAAGATCGCCTTTACCGTCTTCGCATGGATCGTGGCCCTCGTGATCTTCTTCCCGATCCTCTACACGATCATCACCTCGCTGAAGACGGAGACTGAGGCGATTCAGGGCTTCAGGCTGATCCCATCCTTCACGCTCGAGAACTATGTGACGGTCCAGACGCAGCGCGACTACTTCAAGCCCTTCATGAACTCGGTCATCATTTCCGTCGGCTCGACCATTCTCGCGCTGCTGGTGGCGATCCCGTCCGCCTGGGCCATGGCGTTCTCTCCGACCAAGCGCACGAAGGACATCCTGATGTGGATGCTCTCGACCAAGATGATGCCAGCGGTCGCCGTTCTCGTGCCGATCTACTTGATGTTCCGGGATTTCGGCCTGCTCGACACCCGCATCGGCCTGACGATTATGCTGATGCTCATCAACCTGCCGATCGTCGTATGGATGCTCTACACCTATTTCCGCGAGATTCCCGGCGAAATCCTAGAAGCCGCGCGCATGGATGGCGCCTCGTTGTGGAACGAGATCATCTATGTGCTCACACCTATGGCGGTTCCCGGCATCGCCTCCACCATGCTGCTCAACATCATTCTCGCGTGGAACGAGGCCTTCTGGACCATCCGGCTGACAACGACCAACGCGGCGCCGCTGACAGCGTTCATTGCGTCCTTCTCCAGTCCGCAGGGCCTGTTCTGGGCGAAGCTTTCGGCGGCCTCGACGCTCGCCATAGCCCCGATCGTCATCCTCGGCTGGTTCAGCCAGAAACAACTCGTCCGCGGCCTCACCTTCGGCGCCGTGAAGTAAGGAACAGGAAGATGGGTAGCATCACGCTTCAAAACGTCTCAAAGACCTTTGGCGAGGTCTCGGTCATCCCCTCGATTGATCTTGAGATCAACAATGGCGAGTTCGCGGTCTTCGTCGGCCCGTCCGGCTGCGGCAAGTCCACGCTGCTTCGATTGATCGCCGGCCTTGAAGACGTGTCCGGGGGCCGAATCCTGATCGACGGCAAGGACGCCACCGACAAGGCGCCGTCGCAGCGCGGCCTTGCGATGGTGTTCCAGTCCTACGCACTCTACCCGCATATGAGTGTGCGTTCGAACATTGGCTTCCCGCTGAAGATGGCCAAGGTCGACAAGGCCGAGATCGACCGCAAGGTCGAGGAGGCCGCCAAGATCCTCAATCTCACCGACTATCTCGACCGCAAGCCCCGCAACCTCTCCGGTGGCCAGCGCCAGCGTGTCGCCATCGGCCGCGCTATCGTCCGCTCGCCGGAATGTTTCCTGTTCGATGAACCGCTGTCGAACCTCGACGCCGCGCTGCGCGTCAACATGCGGCTCGAAATCTCCGAGCTTCACCAGAAGCTCAAGGCGACCTCGATCTACGTCACCCACGATCAGGTCGAAGCGATGACCATGGCCGACAAGATTGTCGTCCTGAACAAGGGCCGTATCGACCAGGTCGGCTCGCCGCTCGACCTCTATAAGAGCCCGCGCAACCTCTTCGTCGCGGGGTTCATCGGCTCGCCGAAGATGAACTTCATCACCGGCGCCCCGGCGGCCGCGAAGAACGCGCATACGATCGGCATTCGCCCCGAGCATGTGACGCTCTCCACCACCGAGGGCGCATGGAAGGGCCGGGTCATCATCGCCGAGCATCTCGGCTCCGATACCTTCCTGCACATCGAGACGGAGGGCGTCGGCACGATCACCGCGCGCTGCAGCGGCGACATGCCGGTCCGCCATGGCGATACCGTCTACGTCACGCCGGATGATGCCCGCATCCACCGCTTCGACGACAAGGGCATGGCGCAATGACTGGCAGGCTTTCCGGCAAATCGGCGCTGATCACGGGCTCGGCCCGAGGCATCGGCCGTGCCTTTGCGGAAGCCTATGTTCGCGAAGGCGCCACCGTCGCGATCGCCGACATCGATATTGATCGCGCCGGACAAACGGCTAGCGGAATCGGCCCGTCTGCCTATGCCATACACCTCGATGTAACCGATCAGTCCTCGATCGACGCCGCTGTGAAGGCGGTCGAGGAGAGAACTGGCGGTCTGGACATACTCATAAACAATGCCGCGCTGTTCGACCTCGCACCGATCGTCGACATCACGCACGAAAGCTATGACCGGCTGTTCTCTATCAACGTTGCCGGCTCGCTCTTTATGCTACAGGCGGCGGCGAAGTCGATGATCGCTCGCGGCAAGGGCGGAAAGATCATCAACATGGCGAGTCAGGCGGGGCGGCGGGGCGAGGCCTTGGTGGCAGTGTATTGCGCCACCAAGGCCGCCATCATCTCCCTCACCCAGTCTGCAGGGCTCGACCTCATCAAGCATCGTATCAACGTCAACGCTATCGCACCGGGGGTCGTCGATGGCGAGCACTGGGACGGCGTCGACGCGCTGTTTGCGAAATACGAGAACCGACCGCGGGGCGAGAAGAAGAAGCTCGTCGGCGAAGCCGTGCCCTTCGGCCGCATGGGCCGTGCCGAGGATCTGACGGGCATGGCAATTTTCCTGGCCTCCAGCGAGGCCGACTACATCGTCGCCCAGACCTACAATGTCGACGGCGGCAACTGGATGAGCTGAGCCTCGGAGCCAGCTTACCGATCGAGGACACTGACATGACCTGCAAGCTTTCGCTCGCCACCCTCAAAGAAGCCGCCAAGCTGGCCGCCGTTCCCTCCTACCGGCACGACCAGCTGAAGGCAGGCATCCTGCATTTCGGCGTCGGCAATTTTCATCGCGCGCATCAGGCGATCTACCTGCACGAACTCTTCGAAAAAGGGCTGGACCACGATTGGGCAATCATCGGCGCAGGGGTGATGCCGAGCGATCAGCGCATGAAGGACAAGCTCGCCGCGCAGGATTTTCTGACCACGGTGGTCGAGCAGGACAACAACCGCTCGTCCGCGACGGTCACCGGCCCGATGGTCGATATCCTCACCGCCCCGGATTACAAGGCAATCATCGCCAGGCTGGCCGATCCGGCAATCCGCATCGTGTCCCTGACGATCACCGAAGGTGGCTACTTCATTGATCCGGCCACGGGAAAGTTCGACCCGAAGCACCCCGCGATGGTGGCCGATGCGGCCGATCCGGAAAGTCCGAAGTCCGTCTTCGGCCTGATCATCGCCGGCCTCAAGACCCGGCGCGCGGCTGGCGCGCCGCCCTTCACCGTCATGTGCTGCGACAACATTCCCGGCAATGGTGAGGTAACGGAGGCAACGGTCACGGGTCTCGCGAAACTCTCCGATCCTGACTTCGCACATTGGATCCACGAGAACGTCGCCTTTCCGAATGCCATGGTCGACCGCATCACGCCCGCCACCGGCGAGCGCGAAATCAACATCACGCGCGAGACCTACGGCATAGAGGATTCGTGGCCGGTATTCTGCGAGGAGTTCAAGCAGTGGGTTCTGGAAGACAAGTTCCCGCTTGGCCGCCCTGCGCTGGAGAAGGTCGGCGTCACATTCGTTCCGGATGTCGCACCTTATGAACTGATGAAGCTGCGCATTCTGAACGGCGGCCATGCCGCGATCGCCTATCCGGCGGCGCTGATGGACATTCACTTTGTCCATGAAGCGATGGAGAACGACCTGATCCGCGCCTTCCTCGCCAAGCTGGAGAAGGAAGAAATCATCCCGATCGTTCCGCCGGTCCCGAACACCAGCCTCGACGACTACTTCGACCTGATCGAACGTCGCTTCTCCAACCCGAAGATCGGCGACACCATCCCCCGCCTTGCTCAGGACGGCTCCAATCGCCAGCCGAAATTCATCCTCCCCTCCACTGCAGACCGCCTCGCAAAAGGAATGGACGTGGTCGGGCTTGCTTTGGTCTCTGCACTCTGGTGCCGCTATTTCGAAGGCAAGTCGGACAGCGGCAAGGAAATCGTCTTCAACGACCCGAATGCCGAACGGCTGCACACCACCGCTGTGGCCTCGCGCAAGGATCCGCTTGCATTCCTGGCACTTTCCGACATCTTCGGCAGCGTCGGCACGAATCCGCTATTCCAGCGCCGCTTCACCGGGGCGCTCGCCTCGCTCCGCAACGTGGGAACAGCCGAGACCCTGACCCGATATCTGGAAGGCAAACTCGACTGAACGAGACGGCATGACGATAGCGACATCGAAGACCCCCCTGATCATCTTCGATTGTGACGGCGTGCTCGTTGACAGCGAACCGATTTCGCTCGCCGTGCTCGTCGAGGCCCTGGCCGAAGCCGGCGCGCCGATGGACGAAACGCGCGCCCGCGAGCTCTTTCTGGGTCGAAGCCTCGCTTCGATGATCGCCACGGCGCGTGACGAATATGGCCTTTCGATCGACGACGCTTTCCTGAGTGCGATGCGCCTGAAACTCTACGACCGCTTTCAGGAAGAACTGCAGGCGATTGAGGGGATCGCCGATACGCTGGGCGCGCTCACCACCGCCGGAATCGACTGGTGCGTCGCCTCGTCCTCGCAGCCGGAGCGGATCGAGCTTTCACTGACCGTCACGGGCATCCTGCCGCGCTTTGCCCCACGGATTTTCTCTGCCAGCATGGTCGATCATGGCAAACCCGCACCCGACCTGTTTCTTTTTGCCGCACGGTCGATGGACCGCAACCCGGCCGATTGCATCGTGATCGAGGATAGTCCGGCCGGAATCGCTGCGGCAAAGGCCGCGGGAATGAAGGTTTTCGCCTTCCTCGGCGGCTCTCACGCGAGAGATCCGGCCTTCGGCGACGCGATCAAAGCGCTTCATGCCGACGCCGTGTTTGACGCCATGGGTGATTTGCTCCACCTTGTCTCCAAAAATATGAGCAGGGATGGAAATAAGCCGTAATGCGCGATCACGTGATTGCCGTCGATGTCGGAACGGGCAGTGCGCGCGCGGGCGTCGTCAGCGCGAGCGGACGACTGCTGAGTCGGCGCGAACATCCAATACACATGCGCCACGATGGCGATCACGTGGCGGAATACTCCTCCGAGCAGATTTGGAGTGCCACTGCGCTTGCGGTTCGCGACGCACTGTCGGCCGCGCAATTGACGGCTGACCGCATCGCGGCGATCGCCTTTGATGCAACATGCTCGCTGGTGCTTCGCTCTGCCGATGGTAGCCCTCTTCAGCTGAACGAGGATGACGGCCTCGTTTTCGATACCATTGCCTGGCTCGACCATCGCGCTGTCGCGGAAGCGGACGACATCAACGGCACGGGCCATGCGCTGCTCGCCCATTCCGGAGAGATGCTGTCGCCCGAGATGCAGATGCCGAAGCTGTTGTGGCTGAAGCGCAACCGGCCCGATCTGTGGAAAAAATCCGGCCACTTCTTCGACCTGTCTGACTTCCTGACGTGGAAGTCCACCGGCAGCACGGCCCGTTCGCTCTGCACGCTGACCTCGAAATGGAACTTCGCCGCCCATGAACAGGAAGGCTGGAGCAAAAGCTTCCTCAGAAGCATCGGCCTGGAAGACCTGACGTCACGTGGTTCCCTCCCGGCCGAGGGTGTCTTAGTCGGGGAGCCGCTCGGCCAGCTGTCCGAAACCGCCGCCGCCGCGCTCGGCCTCGATGCCGGCATCGCGGTGGCTCCCGGCATGATCGACGCCTATGCCGGCGCGCTCGGCGTGCTCGGCGCCTCCGCCCGCAGCCGGGAGACGCTGCGCGGACAGGCGGCGCTGATCGGCGGCACATCGAGCTGCCTGATTTGCTTCTCACCGGTCCCGAATTTCGGTCGCAGCCTGTGGGGACCGTTCCGCGATACGGTCTTCGCCGGACAGTGGCTCGTCGAAGCCGGACAGTCGGCGACCGGCGGACTTCTCAACCACCTGATCCGCGTGCATTCCGCCGGCGGAGAGCCGACCACGGAGCGCCACCAGCAGGTGATCGCCCGCATCCAGGAACTGCGCGCCACCGAAGGAGACGGTTTTGCCGGGCAGATCAACATCCTGCCGGATTTCCACGGCAACCGCTCGCCCTTCGCCGATCCAACACTGACAGGTGTGATCTCCGGCCTCACCCTCGACAGTTCCTTCGACGGGCTTTGCAGCATCTACTGGCGGGCCTGCGTGGCGATCGCGCTCGGCCTGCGCCAGATCCTCGACTACATGCACAACAGAGACTTCCACCCTCAGCAATTGCTCGTCACGGGCGGGCACGTGAAAAACCCGCTGCTCGTCGAACTCTATGGCGATGTCACGGGCTGTGACCTGCTGATTCCGGAAACCGACGACGCCGTACTGGTCGGAACCGCGATCAACGCCGCGACCGCCGCACGGCTGCACCCGGATCTCGCCTCGGCCGGAAGCGCCATGATCGCGGGCGGCCGCACGCGCCCGGCCGATCCGGAACGGCGTCGGCACTATGACATCGATTTCGCCCGGTTCGTGCTGATGCAGAAACACCGCGCCGAGCTGACGGCACTCTGATCAGCCCCAAAGACGCGGAGATGGCGGATACATGATCGCGCCATCATAGCGGATCGCGTCGTCCCGGTCCGCGGCAAGCAGCAGCGGCCCGTCGAGATCGACGTAATCCGCCCCCTGCGCGGCATAGAAAGCCGGTGCCATGGCGAGCGACGTACCGAGCATGCAGCCCACCATGATCGAAAAGCCCTCGGCCCGCGCGGCGCTCACGAGCTCCAGCGCCTCCGTCAGTCCACCCGTCTTGTCGAGCTTGATGTTGACCGCGTCGTAGCGGCCCTTGAGCTTTGCGAGCGACGCCTTGTCGTGGCAGCTCTCGTCGGCGCAGACCGGCAAGGGCCGCGCGATCGTCGCCAGCGCCTCATCTTCACCCGCCGGCAGCGGTTGTTCCACCAAGGCCACCCCGAGCCGCAGGAAGGCCGGCGCCAGCGCCTGGTATTGCTCGACGCTCCATCCCTCGTTGGCATCGACAATGATCTTCGATGCGGGGGCGCCGGCCCTCACCGCCTCGATGCGCTCGAGATCGCCGTCATGCCCGAGTTTCACTTTCAACAAAGGCCGATGCGCATTCGCCTTCGCCGCCGCGTGCATCGTCTCCGGCGTCCCGAGCGAAAGTGTGTAGGTGGTTTCCAGCGTCGTCGGCTCCGTAAGCCCAGCGATCTGCCAGACCGGCTTGCTAGCCCTCTTCGCCTCGAGATCCCAAAAGGCGCAATCAAGAGCATTGCGCGCCGCCCCCGGCGGCAGGCGTGACTGCAATCCGGCCCGGTCCAATCCCCGCGCGAGATCGTCCTTGAGGCCGACGATCGTTTCCACCACACCCTCCACGGTCTCACCGTACCGCGCATAGGGCACGCACTCGCCGCGCCCACTGAGCACCCCGTCAGACAGTGTCACCGTCACCACCCTGATCTCTGTACGCGAGCCTCTGGAGATCGTGAAAGCGCCGGCAACGGGAAAGCGCTCCTCGGCGACTGTAAGCGCGAGCGGCGTCATCGCGGAACCTCTTGATCGCGGAATAGAATTAGGAACATCGACGGCTCTCCTCATGAATCATCCGCAAACTCGCATGCGGCGGATGTTGAAGGAAGCGGCTTGGTGAAACAGCCCTCAAGCCAACCATCGCAACTGGCTGCGGGCCCTTCCAAACACCCCTCCCCTTGCGTGCAAGCCCAATCCTTTCTATATCCGTCAACATTCAAAGGGGCGGAACAGTGCCCCAGCGCTTGACCGCCTTCCCGTCGATGACCGAACGGCCGCAACGCGCCCAGAAGAGACGATGCCCGTGAACACGCTGGATTTCGACAAGAGACCCGAGGATACCCGCGTTGTCGTCGCCATGTCCGGCGGCGTCGATTCATCCGTCGTGGCCGGGTTGCTGAAGCGCGAAGGCTATGACGTTCTCGGCATCACGCTACAGCTCTACGACCACGGCGCCGCCGTTCACCGCGCAGGCTCCTGCTGCGCCGGACAGGATATCGACGACGCCCGCCGGGTCTGCGAAACGCTCGGCATCCCGCATTACGTGCTCGACTACGAACAGCGTTTCCGCGACACGGTGATCAACCCGTTCATGGAAAGCTATATCGCCGGCGAAACGCCGATCCCGTGCGTGGCCTGCAACCAGACGGTCAAGTTCGCCGATCTGCTGGCGACGGCGAAGGAACTCGGCGCCGACGCGCTGGCGACAGGCCACTACATCCGCTCGAAATCCGTGCCGCTCGCCAACGATCCCGGCCACCGCGCCCTGTTCCGCCCGATCGACAGCGAGCGGGACCAGAGCTACTTCCTGTTCGCCACCACGCAGGAACAGATCGACTATCTGCGCTTTCCGCTCGGCGGCATGTCGAAGGCGGAGGTGCGCGCCCTTGCCGAAGAGATGGGCCTCGTCGTCGCCCAGAAGGCCGACAGCCAGGACATCTGTTTCGTGCCGCAGGGCAAGTATGCCGACATCATCACGAAGCTGAAGCCGGAATCAGCGCTCGGCGGCGATATCGTGCATCTCGACGGACGCGTGCTCGGCCACCACGAGGGCATCCTCCATTACACGATCGGCCAACGGAAGGGCTTGGGCGTCGCCACGGGCGAACCGCTCTACGTCGTCTATCTCGACGCCCGCTCCAAGCGCGTCATCGTCGGCCCCAAAGAAGCGTTAGAAACACATCGTATCTATCTGCGCGACGTCAACTGGCTGGGTGATCTGACGGTGGCCGAAGAAGCCGCCGACGGCTTTGCCTGCTACGCCAAGGTACGTTCCACCCGCCCGCCGACCCCCGCGACGCTGAATGCCGACGAAAAGGGTATCTACGTCGATCTCGCCATCGGTGAAGCCGGTGTCGCCGCCGGTCAGGCCTGCGTCATCTATTCCGCCCCGGGCGCCGACGCGCGCGTCTATGGCGGCGGCTTCATCGAACGCTCGGAGCGCGCTGCGGACGCGGAAGCCGCGCTGAAGACCCTGCTCGCAAGTCCCGTCGCCGCCTGACCGCGGCGGCGCCCTAAGCCTTGCGTCGGCAAGGCAAAAATCCGGTTTCGCACTGCGCTTTTCTTTTTGCGAGACCGCGCTTGACAGTCCGCCCCGCCCCGACCTATAAGCCGCTCAACCTGACGGCTGGACGCTTTCAAAGCACTATCAAATCCCGGTCGCCGAACCCGGCGGAGTAGCTCAGTAGGTTAGAGCAGAGGAATCATAATCCTTGTGTCGGGGGTTCGAATCCCTCCTCCGCTACCAAAACTCCTCAACAAATTCAGTACCAAACTTGACACGTCTGGCGGCTGCTGCTGGACTTGGGCGGCGCATTGACGCCGCGTAAAATCAAGCATCCGATCAAAGCAGTGGCGGTTCTGGAATTTTGCCGCTTTCGGCGTCACTCTGTGAGAGACTGATCTTTCGCGCAGGACCGTCCGATATGATTACTCCCGACACCCTCCCCCTCGGCGCCGCCTACCTGCCCGGTTTCCTCTCGTCGCAAGACGAAGCTGCTCTCGTCACCAACCTTGACGCTCTGCCATGGAGCGAGGAGCTCAAACGCCGCGTCCAACACTTCGGCTATCGCTACGATTATCGCGCCCGCATGGTCACGCCAGACGTACGGCTCGGAGACCTTCCCGACTGGCTGCTCGTCCTGGGTGAGAGGCTGCGGGCAGCCGGATGTCTGGCCGCGATGCCGGACCAGGTCATTGCTAACGAGTACCGTCCCGGACAAGGGATCAGCGCCCACGTCGACTGCGTGCCCTGTTTCGGTGAGATCATCGTGTCGGTAAGCCTGCTCTCGCCATGCGTCATGATCTTCAGGAAAAAGGCGGATGGTGACCGGCGATCAATCCTTCTGGAGCCACGTTCGGCGCTCGTCATGAGCGGCGAGGCGCGCTACGACTGGACTCACGAGATACCCGCCCGTCGCAGCGACACGATCGGCGGTGCGCCGCTCGCCCGGACGCGGCGGATTTCCTTGACCCTCCGAACCGTGCTTCTTGACCGTCAAGCATGACGGAACGACACAAACGATTTGAATTCTAGCTCGCGTTTTAATCATCGCGACATTCTTACCCACTAGCGTGCACGTCGAAGACGGCCGCGACCTTTGAGATCATCAGGACGGCCACGGACGGATGACAAGGAAATAGCGAAATGGTCAAGTTCAAGACGTCGTCCGGAACGGTGACCGTCGACAATTGGGGCTACGAACTGCAGGGCTCCAATGGCAACCCGGTGAATGTCGGGCTGCTGGCTTCCGCGACCCATGACCTTCTCGTCATCGACCAGTCACGCGACGGCACCAATGCCAACCGCTTCAGCGCCGGCGACATCGCCCGCATGAAGGACGGCATGGGCGGGCGCTCGGTCGTCGTCTCCTATGTCTCGATCGGGGAAGCGTCGGAGTTTCGGGATTACTGGCACAAGAACTGGACGACGACAGGCGAGGCGGACGGGAAACTCACCGCGCGAGCGCCAGACTGGCTGGGCCCGGTCAATCCGGACTGGCCGGAGAGCCGCAAGGTTCGCTACTGGGACAAGGACTGGCAGGACATCATCTTTAACGACAGCAAGACCGGCGAGATCGATGCGATCGTCCGGGCCGGCTTCGACGCTGCCTATCTCGACATCGTCGACGGCTACTATTTCTGGGGCGAGGAGATCGCCGACAAGCTGAAAGAGACGGGCGACCCCGCCAATGTCAAGCAGGCTGCCCAGCGCATGGTCGACTTCATCGTCGCGCTCACCGACCATGCCCGCGAGACCAATCCGGACTTCTTCGTCATCCCGCAAAACGGCGCCTGGATCCTCAACGACCTCGGAAGCGATACGGCACGCAAGCGCGCCTATCTCGACGCCATCGGCGGCATCGCGGTCGAGGATCTGTATTTCCGCGGCGATGCCAACGAAAACAACCCGCTTAATCCGGACGAGGAGACGATCGCGGTTTTAAAACGCGATTTCCTTGACAAGGGCATCCCCGTCTTCGTCGTCGACTACATCAACGGCGGCTCGCGGCTTGAGAAATTCTACAAGCTGGCGATCGAGGACGGCTTCATTCCGTTCGCCGCGCCGGATCGCGCGCTTGACCAACTGGTCGGGACTTATGACGGCGACCCGGCCTATATCCGTCCGACCTCCGGCGCCAACACCCTGCGCGGCTCCAACTTGGCCGACACCATTGATGGCCTCGGTGGCAATGACCGGATTTCCGGTCGCAATGGTAACGACACTCTCAAGGGAGGAACGGGCAACGACACGCTGTTCGGCGGCGGCGGCGCCGACAAAATCTGGGGCGGCAGTGGCAATGACGTCATTCAGGGCGGACATGGCGCGGATCGGCTCAGCGGCGGCACCGGACAGGACAGGTTCGTCTTTAAATCAGTGGCCGAAACGACGTTCGCATCAGCCGGCCGCGATACCATTCTCGATTTCAGCCGCGCGCAGCACGACAAAATCGATCTGTCCGCCATCGATGCGAATACGACGAAGGGCGGAAATCAGTCGTTCACGTTCATCGGCAGCCATGGGTTTCACGGCAAAGCGGGTGAACTGCGCTTCCAGAAAATCTCCGGCGACACACACATTCTCGCGGATGTGAACGGCGACGGTCGGGCCGACCTCGCAGTGGTTCTGAAAGACCTGCTGCTTACGCTCTCAAAAACGGACTTTATCCTGTGATGGATCGAAGCCTGCGAACCTGCGCATAAAAGACGGGGCCCCGCCGTGCGGGGCCCCGATCGCTAATCAGGTATACAACTTACATAACGTAGGGCGGGATGCCGTAGTATTGCTCGACGCGACCTTCGCCGGAGCGATACCAGCTCTCGTCGTCGGCATCCGCGTAGCGCGGCGCCTTCTCGATTTCTTCCTTGGTCATGTCGATCCGGTAGCCGTCTAGCTCCTCATCATAGTTGAGCTTAGCCCAAGGCAGCGGATAATAATCATCGCCGATGCCGAGAAAGCCGCCGAAGCTCAAAACCGCGAAGGCAACACGGCCGCCGCGCTTTTCCAAAAGTACGCGCTGGATAGAGCCGATCCGGTTGCCATCGATGCCGTACACCGCGGTGCCTTCCACCTTGTCGCTGGCAATCAGGGTCGCCGTGTCCTTGGCATAAGGATCCTGATTCTTGCCGGGTTCATGGTGCAACATCTCTATCTCCTCTTTCCGTGTTGAAGGTGCCGGAAAAACGCGACCTGCCGGGGTTTGTTCCGGTACGGCAGGCGACAGACTGGTGCGGTACGACCCGATGGCAGCCGATGCGTGAGACATCCCAACGCCAATTGTCCGCTCGCTCCCGATCGTCAAACCGATGGACGAATGAAAAAACTACCAGGCGTTGCAGATCTATCCTCAATACGAAACATTGCAGAAAACTTCATCAATTGCACCTTATCCAGGCAATGATGCCGAAGTTTTTATCAAGCCGCGAGAAAGAACGGTGAGTTCCCGTCCTGTATAAACGCTTTATGACAGACTGATGTCTGTATTTCATGCACATCGCATTATAGATGTTCATTTCATTTACAATCTATAAATGTTTCATCCCAATTTTGGTCAGTAAAAATTTCGTTTCAACATTGCTTAAACATAGACTCAAAAATATAAGCTGAGCGTTGATAGCCCTCCGCAGTACGCATGGGAAACGCGGCGGGCGATTTTAACGCAACCCAAGGGGGCATTCATGTCTTTGACAGTCACGTTCGGAAACGGCGGTGCATCGACCGTACTCGATCTACAGGACACTGTGGATCAAGCAGCCTATAAGCTGCTCAATAGCGACACGACGCAGGAAAAGAACGTCTCCAGTGACGGCGGCCTCCTGACTTCGCAGAGTGTCAGCGTTGCATCCGCCGGCACGTCCGGTTCCGGAGCGGGCGGCACCGTTGAAATCGTCTACGACTCCGGCGCCAACGAATTCAACTTCGATGTGGCAACTGCCTGGAATTCAGTAAAAAACGTGCTCGCGGTGTCGGAAAGCTCGGATAACGTCGTCTTCAAGGATTTCGTCCATGTCGACGTGTATCTCGGCGGCACCGGCAATTCGACCGTCAACGTACTGAACGCCAAGCGTGGCAACATCGAGACCGGCGATGGCAACGACACGGTCAATCTTTCGCTCGTGTCGAATGACAGCGGCTGGGTCAACAAGTTCAACATCAGCACCGGCGCTGGCAATGACACGATCACCCTGCTTCAGGGCAATGCGCTGAGCACAATTGGGGGCGTGGTCGCCGCCGGCGCTGTCAACGGTGGCAACGGCATCGTCGACGGCAGCATGACGACCGTCGTGATCGACGCCGGCCTCGGCAACGACACGATCGATCTGAGTGCGGTTAATCTGAAGTCCTCAGTCGTTACCGGCGGCAAGGGCATCGATACCATGTTCGCAAGCAGCGGCGCCGACACCTTCGTCTTCAAGCTCGGCGACATGGCCAAGTCTTTCGTGACCGATTCCATCACGGGCTTCGATATCGCGGAGGACAAGCTGGATCTTGTCGGGACGATCAGCGACTGGACGGTCACCAACCTCGGGGGCGCCACCCTGCTGACGTACAACGGCAGCATAGCCGCACATGTCGGCGAGAAAATCCTTGTAGATGGTGTCAATCTGACCGGCAGCACCGACTGGTTTATCTGATACGCATCCGATATCGGAACATCTGAAGATCGGAGGGGACGGGAGACCCCGGCCCCTCTTCTTCTTCGCGAACCCTGAAGCCACGCACCGCCTGGAGCAGCATCACGTTAACCTTAGCAGGCCGCCTGGTTAACCAAGTCTCAAAACCTTCCGTTAAAGTTTAAGCAATAAACTTCTCGTTAACGAAAGGTTTTGCGATGCGTAGCGTAATTGTCGTAGCCCTCCTGCTCAGCGTTGCAGGTTGCGCCTCCCCGCCAAAACAGACCCGCAATGCGTGCGCGATCTTCGAGCAGCGTGACGGGCTGTTCAACAACTGGCGGCGAGCGGCTGAAAAGACGGAACGGGAATACGGCGTGCCGGTGCCGATCCTCATGGCGACGATCTATACGGAATCAGGTTTCCGCCACAACGCCAAGCCGCCGCGCAAGAAGCTGCTGGGCTTCATCCCCTGGAAGCGCGCCTCCACCGCCTACGGCTACTCCCAAGCGCTCGACGGCACCTGGGATTCCTATCAGAAGCAGACGGGTCGCTGGGGAGCGCGGCGAACCAATTTTGCGGACGCGGTGCAGTTCATCGGCTGGTACCACCAGCAGAGCCACATCAAGAACGGCATCGCCTACAACGACCCGTACAATCTTTATCTGGCCTATCATTCGGGACATGTCGGCTATTCACGTGGCGCCTATCGCGGCCGACCGGAAGCGTTGAGGGGCGCAAAACGCTTCACCGACATCACCTACACCTATGCAAGACAGTTGCGGGATTGTCCGTAACCGCAAGCAAAAGCGCGTGAAAAGGCCACCCGGAGGTGGCCTTTTTTGTTTGTCATCCTTGGTCGTCGGCAGACTGTATCGCAGCGATCTGCCAGTCGGTCCCGTGCCGTCTAACGAAGGTCCAGATTTCCACCGACTCGCCGACATCGTCCGGATCGCCGCTGACGACATGGCCACTGGTACGGTCGACCATATAGTCGATGCTCTCGTATCGCATCGCCACCGTCGCGTACTCGACCGCGCCTTCGGCCCAGGCCTCGGCGATGTCGCCCTGCACGAGGTGGACGTCTCGGACCACATTCTTCAGCCCGCGCGTGGCATTGTCACCCAGTTCCTCCGCGAGATAGGACATGGCTTCCGGAGTCGAAATCCGACGCAGCGCCGCATAGTCTTCAGCGGCATAGGCCGTCTGCATCTGCTTCAGCAGTCCCTCGAACTTGTCCAGATCGGCTTGTCCCACCCCGATCTCGTCGGCGTTTTCCGGTGCGCGGGGCCGACCGAGCCCGCCACCGAGACGCGGGATCTCGAAGCTGGGTTTGCCTTCACCACCGGCCATCGAAGATCGCGCTATGCCAGCGCCCGGACCGGCATAGGCCGGTTGCCGAGTGCCGAACGCGCGCATCGCCCAGCGGATAAGGAAGAAGATCAGCAGGCCCTGAAGCAGTAGGCCCAGGAAGCCGAAACCGCCGCCGAAGCCGGTGCCCATCAGCATGCCGAAGAGACCGCCGAGCAGAAGCCCACCCATCAAGCCGCCGGCCAGCCCCCCGAACATGCCGCCAGTGTTGCGGCCGGCCTGGGTTTGGTTCTGCGTTGCCGCCGGGCGCGTGGCCTGGGTCTGCGGCGTCATGCTGCGCTCGATCGGAGCGGCCGTTGTCGGAGCCGTCCGCGTCGTCGGCGGTGCGGAATAGGTACGCGTACCACGGCTACCGAAGCCGCTGAAGCCACCGGCCCGCCGTGCTTCGGCAAAGTCCACAGCGACCAGCATGGTCGCGAATCCGATGGCCATGACCGCAAAGAGTTTTCCGTAGCGTCTCATCGAAAGTCCTGTTCCTCCACTATTACCGCACGTTGCGATAAGCCTCATATGGCGATGGCTCGCGCAGAATTGAAGTGAGAAAACGCGTCACCGGATCACAATCGCGCCATCCGTCACGCGCCAAGCCAGACCTTGATGACCATCGCGACCGCGCCAACCGTCAGGACCCCGGCAAGCCACAGGCCAATGAACCAGGCAATCCGCGTGAGTGTCGAACCAGCCGCCATCAGTGGTAGCCCTCGCCCGGTCTGATCTTGCCGCGAAACACCCAGTAGGCATAAGCGGTGTAACCGAGGATCATGGGTAGCAACACCACGGCCCCGATGAGAAGGAAAGCCAGGCTCTCGGGAGGCGCGGCGGCATCCCAGATCGTCACTGATGTGGGAACGATATACGGATAAAAGCTGATCCCGATACCCGCATAGCCCAGCACGAAAAGACCGAGCGAAGCGACGAAGGGTCGTGAATCGTGCCCATCCTTGAGCCCCTTGATGATGAGCGACAGGCTGAAAAGCACAAGCGCGGGAACGACGAAGGAAAAGATGACCGTCGGAAAGCTGAACCAGCGCTCAAGGTAGAGCGGCTTGAGCCAGGGGGTCCAGAGGCTGAAAACAGCCATAGCTCCCACTGTTGCGAAGGCCAGCAAACGCGCGTAGCGCCGCGCCGTTCCGGCGAGCTCCCCCTCCGTCTTCATCACCAGCCATGTTGCCCCGAGCAGCCCATAGCCGATCACAAGTGCCACACCTGTGGCAAGGCTGAACGGCGTCAGCCAGTCCCACCAGCCGCCGGCATAGGCCCGGTTCTCGACAGGTATGCCCTGCACCAGAGCGCCAAGCGCCACACCCTGGGCAAACGTTGCAACGATCGATCCGCCGGCGAAGGCCCAGTCCCAGAGAAACTCGGCCCGCCGCGTCCGCCAGCGGTATTCGAAGGCAACACCACGAAAGATAAGGCCGAGCAACATGGCGATCAGGGGCGCGTAGAGGGCCGGCAGGATCGTCGCATAGGCGAGCGGGAAGACGGCCAGCAAGCCGCCGCCGCCGAGCACCAGCCATGTCTCGTTGCCGTCCCATACAGGCGCAACGGAGTTCATCATCTGATCCCGCTCGGGCTTCTCCGGGAACAACGGAAACAGGATACCGACGCCGAGATCGAAGCCGTCGAGAATGACGTAGGCAAGCACCGCGAAGGCGATGAGGCCCGCCCAGATAAATGCAAGGTCAATGGCCATGTTTGCCTCCATGCTCGGTCTGCGCGGCGGGCGTCGTGCCGGACGCACGTATCGGACCCAGCCCGAGATCCGGTTCGGGATCGCGCGGCAGGCGGGCCATAAGCCGCAGGATATAGAAAGTGCCCGCGCCGAAGACGAGGAAGTAGACGAGGACAAATGCGACCAGCGAACTACCGACAGCCTCGGCGGAAATCGGCGACAGCGAATCGGCCGTCAGCAGATGACCGTAGACCGTATACGGCTGGCGACCGACCTCGGTTGTAATCCAGCCGGCGAGCACGGCAATGAAGCCCGCAGGTCCCATTGTCAGAGCAGCACGATGCAGCCAGTCCGATGTCAGCAGCGTCCCGCTGAATCGACACCAGAGGCTCCAGAGGCCAATCCCCAGCATCAGGAAGCCTAAGCCAACCATGATCCGGAACGACCAGAAAACGATCTCCACCGGCGGCTCCAGTTCGTCCGGAATCGTGTCCAGTCCGTCCATCGGGGCATTCAGGTCGTGCTTAAGGATCAGGCTCGAAAGCTTGGGAACCTCGACAGCGTAGTGGACCCGCTTCTCGTCGTGATCCGGAATGCCGAACAGGATCAGCGGCGCGCCCTCGGGATGGCTGTCGAAATGCCCCTCCATCGCCATCACTTTTGCCGGCTGATGCTCCAGCGTGTTGAGACCGTGGAAGTCACCGGCGGCGATCTGGAGTGGCGTAACAATGGCCGCCATCCACATCGCCATGGAAAACATCGTGCCCGCGCGCCGGTGCGCGGTGCCCTTCAGGAGATGGTAGGCTCCGACGGCGCCGACGACGAAGGCCGTCGTCAGATAGGCAGCGAGAACCATGTGAACGAGGCGGTAAGGAAAGGACGGAGTGAAGACGACAGCCCACCAGTCCGTCGGCACGAACTGCCCCACATCATTCATCGCAAAGCCGGCCGGTGTTTGCATCCACGAGTTTACCGCCAGGATCCAGGTGGCCGAAATGAGCGTGCCAAGGGCGACCATCGACGTCGCCAGATAGTGCAGCGCCGGCCCTACCCTCTCCCGCCCGAACAGCATGACGCCCAGGAAGCCAGCTTCGAGGAAAAAAGCCGTCAGCACCTCATAGCCCATCAACGGCCCGATGACCGGCCCGGCCTTATCGGAGAAGACGCTCCAGTTCGTGCCGAACTGGTAGGACATTACGATCCCCGACACGACGCCCATGCCGAACGCCACGGCGAAAATCGTCTTCCAGAAATCGAAGAGTTCCAGGTAGACCCGATCCTTCTTCCACAACCACAGGCCCTCGAGGACGAAAAGATAGCTGGCAAGACCGATCGAGAACGCCGGAAATATGATGTGGAAGGAAACCGTGAACGCAAACTGGATGCGCGCCAGCAGCTCTGCGTCGAAATTCTCGAACATCGTTCGAAGCCCTTTCTTCCTCCCGAGGTGACAAGCATCACCTATAGTGTCTCAGGCCGGAAGCAATGCGACAACCCGCCATGCGTCAGTTCAACGCATATTACTTTCTATATATAAAAGCAGTCCAATCGAGTTATGGCTTTAAACCAAAACGACGCGGGTTGGGTCCCGCGCCGTTCAAAATTTCATGTCTGGCCGTCGATCAATCGACGTTGAAGACCAGCGGCTTGGCCTGCTTGATGGCCGGGTTGGCAGTCAACTGGTCGAGCACGGCCTGATCGACCGGACCGTCGACGTAGAGCAGCGCGATGGCGTCGCCACCTTCCTTGTCGCGACCGAGCTGGAAGTTCGCGATATTGACCTTTGCATTGCCGAGCGTAGAGCCCATGAAGCCGATCATGCCGGGAACGTCGGTGTTCGAAATGTAGATCATGTTCGGACCGACATCGGCATCCATGTTGATGCCCTTGATCTGGATGAAGCGCGGCTTGCCGTCGGAGAAGACGGTGCCGGCGACCGAACGGGTCTGCTTTTCCGTGACGACGGTGAGCTTGATGTAACCGTCATAGACGCCGGTCTTGTCGCGCTTCACTTCCGAAACGATGATGCCCTTTTCCTTGACCATGATCGGAGCCGACACCATGTTGACATCGGCGACCAGCGGGCGAATGAGACCGGCGAGCAGTGCCGAGGTCAGTGCCTTGGTATTCATGCCGGCGGTCACGCCGTCATAAAGGATCTCGATTTCCTTGATCGGGTTCTCGGTCATCTGACCGGCAAACGAACCAAGCACGTCGGCGAGGCGGATGAACGGCTTCAGGATCGGCGCTTCCTCGGCCGTGATCGAAGGCATGTTGATCGCGTTGGAAACGGCACCCTTGATGAGGTAGTCCGACATCTGCTCGGCGACCTGCAGGGCGACATTCTCCTGGGCTTCCGTGGTCGACGCGCCGAGATGCGGCGTGCAGACCACGTTCGGCAGGCCGAAGAGCGGGCTTTCGGTTGCGGGCTCGACTTCGAAGACGTCGAAGCCGGCACCGGCGACATGGCCGGACTTGATGGCTTCAGCAAGCGCTGCCTCGTCGACCAGGCCGCCACGAGCGCAGTTGATGATGCGGACGCCCGGCTTGGTCTTGGCGATGTTTTCCTTGCCGAGAATGCCGCGGGTCTTGTCGGTCATCGGCACATGCAGGGTTATAAAGTCGGCGCGCGGCAAAAGTTCGTCCAGCTCGACCTTCTCGACGCCCATTTCCTGGGCCCGTTCGGCCGAGAGGAAGGGGTCATAGGCGATGACAGACATGCCGAGGCCGATCGCCTTCTTGCAGACGATACCACCGATATTCCCGGCACCGATGACGCCGAGCGTCTTGCCGGTGATTTCGACGCCCATGAACTTCGACTTCTCCCACTTGCCGGCCTGGGTCGAGGCATCGGCCTGCGGCAGCTGGCGGGCAACGGCAAACATCAGGGCAATGGCGTGCTCGGCCGTCGTGATCGAATTGCCGAAGGGCGTGTTCATCACGATGATGCCGCGCTTGGAAGCGGCCGGGATATCGACATTGTCGACGCCGATGCCGGCGCGGCCGATGACCTTGAGGTTGGTCGCAGCGGCGATCAGCTTTTCCGTCGCCTTGGTGGCCGAGCGGATGGCCAGCCCATCATAGTTGCCGATGATCTCGGCGAGCTTTTCCTTGTCCTTGCCGAGCTTCGGCTGGAAGTCCACTTCAACGCCGCGATCACGGAAGATCTGGACGGCGGTTTCCGAAAGTTCGTCGGATACGAGAACGCGAGGTGCCATGACGAGGCCTCCTTGAGAGAGTTCGTTTGAATGAGATGATGAGAATTGCGTGGCTCCGCCGGTCAGGCGGAGCCGAAATCGGCTAGGATCAGGCAGCAGCCTTGGCGAGAGACGCCTTCTGCGTCTCATAGGCAAACGAGAGCCACGGCATCAGCGCTTCCATGTCGGCAGTCTCGATCGTGGCGCCAGCCCAGATGCGGAGACCGGCCGGCGCATCGCGGTAAGCGCCGATGTCATAGGCGACACCCTGCTTTTCGAGAAGGCTGGCAATGCCCTTGGCGAAGGCCGCCTGGGCATCAGCATCGAGTGCGGTCACTTCAGGATCGACAATCTTGACGCAGACCGAGGTGTTCGAACGCGTCGCGTCGTCAACCGCCAGATTGGCGATCCAGTCGTTCTTCTCGATAAAGTCGAAGATCACCTTGGCATTGGCATCGGCACGCGCAATCAGGGCTTCGAGGCCACCGATCGACTTTGCCCACTTCAGCGCATCGACATAGTCCTCGACGCAGAGCATCGACGGCGTGTTGATGGTTTCACCGACGAAGATGCCCTCAATCAGCTTGCCGCCGGAGGTCATGCGGAAGATCTTCGGCAGCGGCCAGGCCGGCACATAGGTGGTCAGGCGCTCGACGGCACGCGGGGAAAGAATGATCACGCCGTGACCGCCCTCGCCGCCCAGAACCTTCTGCCAGGAGAAGGTGGTGACATCGAGCTTGGAGAAGTCGAGGTCCTGCGCGAAGGCGGCAGACGTTGCGTCGCAGATGGTCAGACCCTTGCGATCGGCCGGAATGAAATCGGCATTCGGAACGCGGACGCCCGAGGTGGTGCCGTTCCAGGTGAAGACGACGTCGCGGTCGAAATCGACCTGCGCCAAGTCCGGAAGAAGGCCGTAGTCGGCATTGAACTTGCGGACATCGGCGAGCTTCAGCTGCTTCACCACATCAGTGACCCAGCCGGCGCCGAAGCTTTCCCAGGAGAGCATGTCCACGCCGCGCTCGCCGAGCAGCGACCACATGGCCATTTCGACGGCGCCCGTGTCGGAGGCCGGAACGATGCCGATGCGGTAGTCAGCGGGAACGTTGAGAATTTCGCGGGTGAGGTCGATGGCCAGCTTCAGTTTCTCCTTGCCGACCCTGGCGCGGTGCGAACGACCGAGCGGGGCATCGGAGAGAGCTTCAAGCGACCAACCGGGACGCTTCGAGCAGGGGCCAGAAGAAAAATGCGTGTTCGCCGGACGCGCGGCGGGGGCGACGATATCAGCCATATGTATACCCTTCCAGGTAATTAGCCTCTCGTTGGGGAGAGGTGTCCCGCCGTCGTCATTATGCCTGTTGCGCCCCCCGGTCAAGACGCCTTTGTCGCTTGGAGAAAGATTTTTGGCGCTCCGGAACGATGCCTCTAACTCCCAGGCTTCCCGTCCCCGGAACGCAGAAAGGCCGCCCCTGAGGACGGCCTTTCTGCGTTCCGGTATGAAAGATCACTTGTAGACGATCGGCTCCGGCGGCGGATCGTAAGCGATCGGCTGGCTGCAGTCGTCGAAGACATAGCGGGCGCCGGCGCGGACTTCATGCGTGTAGAAGCCCTTGTCATAACCGGGGCCGCCGCTTGCGGCATAGCCGAACATATCGCCGGCAAGGGTATGGCGGAAGCGGTAGCCGACGTCAGCCTTCCAGTTGCAGGTGACATTGATGGTCGCGCCAGCCATCAACTGATATGCGAAGCGCCACTTGCCCGCACCGCCGTGTGAGAACTCGTCATCGCAACCGCCGCCGTCGTCCTGGCAGGCCGTGTTCCGCAGCTTATCCCACTTGACGTAGGAGCCGCCGATACCGCCGCCCACGTAGGGGGTGATCATCCCGTAGGTGCCGATGTCGACATAGGCGTTTGCCATGAGCGTATAGGCTCGCATCGACGACACATCCGACGAAGTGCAAGGCTCAAGCGGGAAGCCGCAGGAACCGACGGTCGATCCCTTGAAATCGCTCTTGAACATGTGGTCGAAGGTCAGATCGCCGCGCAGGTAGTTATTGACCTGGTAGCCGACACCGACGCCGAGCGTGAAGCTGTTCTTCAGCTTGGCGGTTTCGAAATCCACCATGTTGGAGTTGTCGCCCTGAAAGTATTCGGCGCCGCGCATCTTGTTGATCGCGTAACCTACGTCACCGCGCAGGTACCAGCCTGAGGCTTCCGAAACCTGAACTTCCGGAGCGCTGTAAATCGGCTCGGGCTGGGGCTGGTACACATCTGCAGCATATGCGGCGGTGCTGGCCATCAATACGGCTGCTGCACCAAGAAGGCTCATCTTCATCGCTCGAACTCCAATATCCACGCTGATCTCCAGCGGCCCAGACGGGCTCCATCCAATGATCTGCGATGGATAATGAAGCGAAAAGGTTAAGGTGCGATTAACTACGAATGTTTACTATAAATTGCACAAAGACGATATGTCCTGTTGCCGGGACCCAGCATCAAATACTTCATGCCGCCGCTCTCATCTCGCCGAGACCCGCGAAGAGCTCCACCGAATGCAGCCGGGCCCCGATATCGTAGATCGGCATGGAGACGATCAACTCGTCCGCGGCTGTTTCCGACAGGAAATCCCGAAGCTGAGCACTTGCGGTCGAAGGCGATCCGACGACGGCGTAGCGCAATGTATGCTCGACGCCCATCCGCTCCATGTCGGACCACATGTCATCCATGCTATCGACAGGTTTCGGGAACGGACGGCGGACATTGCGACGGAGGTTGATGAACTGCTGCTGCGCCGAAGTAAACAGCTTTTGCGCTTCCGCGTCGGTATCGGCCACGGCGCCCATCACGCCGACCATGACGTAGGGCGCCTTGAGGTGGCTCGAGGGCTGGAACCGTTCGCGATAGATTGCGATGGCTTCGAGAAGCTGATCAGGCGCAAAATGCGACGCGAAGGCGTAGGGAAGTCCGAGAGCGGCGGCGAGATGCGCACTGTAGAGGCTCGATCCCAACAACCAGATGGGCACGTCACTGCCCGTTCCGGGATAGGCAAGGATCGCTTCGTCTCCGGCGGAAGCCCCCAGCAGGCGCTGCAGCTCCAGGATATCATGAGGAAAGCTTTCCGCCCCCGCCTCGAGGTTCCGCCGTAACGCGCGGGCCGTTCGCATGTCGGTTCCCGGCGCGCGACCGAGGCCGAGATCGACACGGCCGGGGAAAAGCGCCTCCAGCGTTCCAAACTGCTCCGCAATGACGAGCGGTGAGTGATTGGGAAGCATGACACCGCCAGATCCGATCCGTATTTTCTTCGTCGCAGCACCGACGTGGCCGATCACCACCGCCGTTGCCGCGCTCGCAATGCCGGGCATGCCATGATGCTCCGCCAGCCAAAAGCGGTTATATCCAAAACGCTCCGCCTGGATCGCCATCCGCCGGCTGGCGTCCAGAGCGTCGGATACCGTCTCGCCTTCGCAGATAGGGGACAGGTCGAGTATCGAAAATGGAATCATGACTAATGCCTGCGCTCAGATTGTTCTATCGTACAACATATATGGGAAGCCGGTCGATCGGATGCAAACAGGGACTGCTGTCCCGCATAGATTCAGAATGTTTTTGTTTTGTTCACATTCCGCTGGCAGGGTCCGCCTCCGACAGACTAGGATTGGCGCATGCATCAGACGATTCGCATCATCGGGATAGACCCTGGCCTTCGCCGTTGCGGCTGGGGCGTCATCGAAACGCTCGGCAATTCCCTGCGCTTCGTTGCGTCCGGCACCGTAACCTCTGACGGCGACATGGATCTCGCATCCCGTCTCTGCCAGTTGCATGACGGATTGGCTGACGTGATCCACACCTACAAACCCGATGAAGCGGCGGTCGAGCAGACTTTCGTCAACAAGGACGCGGTCGCCACCCTGAAGCTCGGACAGGCGCGCGGCATCGCCATGCTGGTCCCTGCCCGCGCTGGTCTGCCTGTATCGGAATACGCGCCTAACGCGGTTAAGAAGTCGGTCATCGGCGTTGGTCATGGCGAGAAACAGCAGATCCACATGATGCTGAAAATCCTGATGCCCAAGGCCGAATTCAAGGGAAATGACGCGGCCGACGCGCTTGCCATCGCCATCTGTCATGCCCACAACCGGGGCGGTGACAGGATGCGCAAGGTGCTCGCCAGCGCCTGATTTGTTCTTGACTTGTTCCGGAACAGGCGATAAGTAATACTCTGGAGGTATTACTTATGCGCATCACCGAAAAAGGCCAGGTTACGATTCCGAAGAATGTCCGTGTCAATCTGGGCATTGAGGTCGGGACTGATGTGGAATTTGTATTGCGCGAGGGAGAAGCGGTACTGCGCGTTATCAAACCTGTGCGCGGCGAAGCCGAACGGGAAGTCCAGGTTCTTGTGGATCACCTGCGGCGTCATCAGGGCTCAATGTCCCTCGGAGATATGAGCGGCGATGAATTCTATCGCTTGCTGAGAGACTGACAAAATGACGACCCTTGTCGATACGAACGTCCTCATTGATGTCTTTCACACTCCTAACGACTTTACCGACTGGTCCGTAACACGGCTCGCCGAGGCGCGGACGGAGGGCGTTCTGGTCATCAATCCGTTGATCTATGCGGAAATGGCGGCAGGTTACGCGACGAGCAATGAATTGGAGGCTGCTCTTGCGCCTACCCTGTTCCGACGGGAATTTCTTCCCTGGGAGGCTGCATTCGCGGCAGGTCACGCTTTCTTGCAATATCGCCGCGCTGGCGGGGACAAGCGGTCTCCGCTACCCGATTTCTACATTGGGGCACACGCAATGGTCAGAGGCCACAGGCTGATGACCCGTGATAGCGCAAGGTATCGCGCCTATTTCCCACTTCTCTCGATTATCTCTCCCGAAACTCATCCCCTCTAACGCTTTAGGCTCGGACATCCTATGATCGGAAAACTGAAGGGCACCATCGAGGAAATCGGCGACGACTATGTTCTCGTTGACGTGCATGGTGTCTGTTACGAGGCCTTCTGCTCGTCCCGAACTCTCGGAAAACTTGGCTCCCCAGGAGAGGCGGTCGTACTGTTCATCGAGACCTATGTGCGGGAGGACCAGTTGAAGCTGTTCGGCTTCCTCACCGCCCTGGAACGGGAGTGGTTCAACCTGCTGCAGAGCGTGCAAGGCGTCGGCGCCAAGGTCGCGCTTGCGGTCCTGTCCACCCTCACCCCTTCCGAGCTCGCAAATGCGATCGCGCTGCAGGACAAGACGTCCGTCTCCCGTGCCCCTGGGGTCGGCCCGAAGGTCGCGGTACGCATCGTCACCGAACTCAAGAACAAGGCCCCCGCTTTCGCCGGGGAAGCTAGCGCCAATATCGGCTTGAAACAGGAACTTGGCGAAGGCGTCGCCTCCGCCCCGGTCGCCGATGCGGTCTCGGCGCTGACAAATCTCGGCTACTCTCGCGACCAGGCGGCCAACGCGGTTGCGGCGGCCTTAAAGAACGCGGGTGACAGTGCGGACAGTGCGAAACTGATACGGCTGGGTCTGAAGGAATTGGCTCGATGACGTCCTTGAAGAGCGACCGGTTCCTTACTAATATGCAAAAAGTAAGGAGCGACGCGATGGGCAATTTCGATAGCACGCTGACGTCAAAAGGGCAGACGACAATACCTGTTGAAGTTCGCGACCGCCTGAAGCTCAAGCCGGGCGACAAGATTCGATACGTTTTCCAGGGTGATCGAGTCTATTTGAGAGTGAAGAACCGGGACGCTTTGGAGTTGGCGGGGTTCTTGCACGATCCAAATCGCAAACCGCTGACGGTCGAGGATATGGATCAAGCCATAGCCGAACAGGTCGCGGACGAAGATCGGAGGATCGCCGATGATTGGGATCGACACCAACGTTCTTCTTAGATTCCTGCTCGCCGACGATGCGCAGCAATTCGAAGCTGTGAAGAATTTTGTGTCCGCTCGTTCTCTTGAAGATCCTGCCTTTGTCTCGCTATTCGTTGTCGCGGAAACGTCATGGGTATTGAAGCGCCGTTACGGCTTCACCAATACCTCAATTGCTACGGCCTTGCGGCGGCTCCTTCCGGCGGAACAGTTTCTTTTCGAGGATGAGGATTTTCTCGACAGTCTCTTTGAGGATGAGCAGGCTTCGGTGAACAATCTATCGGATTGCCTGGTCGCCCATATGGCACGGCGAGCAGGCTGCCTCACGACGTTCACCTTCGATAAACGCGCCGCCTCCCGGGTGCCGGGTATGGAACTTCTCGTATGAATACCACCAATCCGATCCTCTCGCCGGAAAAGAAGGGCGAAGACCTCGACGCCGCGCTGCGTCCGCAGTCGCTCGACGAATTTACAGGCCAGGCGGAAGCGCGAGCGAACCTCAAGATCTTCATCGAGGCGGCCAAGAACCGCGGCGAGGCGCTGGATCACGTGCTGTTCGTCGGCCCGCCGGGGCTGGGCAAGACCACACTTGCCCAGATCATGGCGAAGGAGCTCGGGGTGAATTTCCGCTCGACCTCCGGCCCTGTCATCGCCAAGGCGGGCGACCTTGCCGCGTTGTTGACGAACCTGGAAGAGCGCGATGTTCTGTTCATCGATGAAATCCATCGCCTTAATCCGGCAGTGGAGGAAATTCTCTATCCCGCGATGGAAGACTTTCAGCTCGACCTGATCATCGGCGAAGGCCCTGCCGCCCGGTCGGTGAAAATAGACCTGTCGAAGTTCACCCTTGTGGCGGCCACCACGCGCCTCGGCCTTCTGACCACGCCCCTGCGCGACCGTTTCGGCATCCCGGTGCGCCTGAATTTCTACACGGTCGAGGAACTGGAATCGATCGTCCGCCGCGGCGCACGGCTGATGGGCCTGCCGATGACGGAAGAAGGATCGCGGGAAATCGCCCGCCGTGCTCGCGGCACGCCCCGCATCGCCGGACGCCTGCTGCGCCGCGTTCGCGACTTCGCCGAGGTCGCCCGGGCAGAAGCGGTGACGCGGGAAATTGCCGACGAGGCGCTGACACGGCTTAACGTCGACAATATGGGCCTTGACCAGCTGGACAACCGCTACCTCTCGATGATCGCGATGAACTTCGGCGGTGGCCCGGTCGGCATCGAGACGATCGCCGCCGGTCTTTCCGAACCGCGCGATGCGATCGAGGACATCATCGAGCCCTACATGATCCAGCAGGGTTTCATCCAGCGCACGCCGCGCGGCCGCGTCCTGACCGGTACAGCATGGAAACACCTCGGCATGCAGCCGCCGAAGGACCTGGAAGCCGCCCAGTTCCGGCTGACGCTCGAGGACGAATGAACCGATGACGAAACGCACCCGGATCAGGATCAAGGAAAAGCAAGATCGCCTTTTCCAGATGCGCATTGCCGGGCTTGCCTTTCGTAACGGCCACGTTCTCGTTCATCGCGCCACGCACGAGACATTCTGGACGTTTCCCGGCGGTAGAGCGGAAATTGGCGAAACGTCACAGGAAACCCTGGTCCGGGAAATGCGAGAGGAACTCGACGTCGAGGCGAAGGTGGGACCTCTTCTGTGGATCGTCGAGAACTTCTTCCACTACGAAGGACGTGACTGGCACGAACTCGGTTTCTACTATCAAATGGATATTCCGGAGAGTTTCCCGTTTCATCGCAACAATATCGTGCATCGCGTCGTCGACGGAAAAAGCGAACTGGAGTTCAAATGGGCGCTGGCAGAGAAAGCAGCCCTGAAAGCACTCGACATCCCGCCTTACTTCATTGCCGACGAAATTGAAGACCTGCCTGGAAGTCCACGCCACATCGTATGGCACGATGGAGACCTCGACGAATGACGGACCCGACCCGCGTCTTTCGCAAGCTCGCTTACAACAACCGGCTCGCCAACCTTCGACTGCACAATGCCGTCGGTGACCTCTTTCAGGGGGAATGGGAAGCCAAACGGACCAGCTTCTTCCCGTCGATACGCGCCACCTTAAATCATATCCTGATCGTCGACTGGTTCTATGTCGATGCCTTGGAGGGCGGCACGCTGGGGCCGAAGGCCTGGGAAAACCAAGAGCCTTTCGAGGAGATCGGTCAACTCAAGGACGCGCAGAGATTAGTGGACGAGCGGTTGATCGCCCTTTGTGAGGGTCTGACGGACGGCTCGCTCGCAGCACCGGTCGAGGTGCACCGCGGCACACGTATCCAGCTTGACCGGTGCGACGACATCCTGAGCCATTTGTTCCAGCACCAGACCCACCATCGCGGACAGGTGCATGCCATGATGGCGGGAACGACGATCAGGCCGCCACAGCTCGATGAATTCATCGTCGGCGACGATGCCGCGGCAAGGGCGGCGGAGATCTTTGACCTCGGTTGGAACGAAGACTGGCTTATGCGCTGACGCGTTTGGACCTTACCCGACCAGGGTCCTGACGGTTTTCTCCAGCAAGGCGCGCCCCCCAGGGCGCCAACCCAGGGACCGCAATCTGACCGTTTCCATCTCGGCAACGAGCGAGAGATCCGACGGCGCTGGCAGCGGGTGCGGACAACCGACAACTTGACTGACGACAGAAAGGATCTCATGCGTATCGGTAACGATATCGGAGACGTTGAAGCTTTGTCGCGACACCTTTCCGGCATCGCTCTCAAGCATGAGCCGAACGGCAAGTGCAACGTCCTGTCCGTGCACCTCTGAGCCTGCACGCGAGGAGACGGTTTCACCCGCCAGGTAACGATCAATGATCCCGTCCCATTTGTTGGGCCTCATGTGCCCGTAGACCCCCGTGACACGAAGGCTCGCTCCCACGAACCCTGGAGCAGCCAGTTCCGCAAGGGCCCGCTCCGCCGATAGTTTCACCTGACCGTAGAGGCTTGCGGGAGAAAGGCGGACGCTCTCCGCAAGCGGCGATCCGCTGTCGATTCCGTCATACACCGCCCGGCTGGAGAAAAACACGCAACGCCGAACGCCGGCGCGGCGGGCGCCCTCGAACAAACGAACTGAATTCTCGAAGTTGCGGCGATTGAAGCCTAACGGGTCGTCCCCCTCGCCGCCACGGTACCGTCCGGCAAGATGATCGAAAGCGGCATGCACGACATAATATGCGTGGTCGAATATGTGCGACTGGTCCGCATCGCGGTCGAGATCATACTCGACAAAGCCGACCGGGCGGGAGAAGCATCCTTCCCCCGGAGCGTGTCTACCAGCCACAACGACCTGGTACCCAGCATCGAGAAGCCCTTTCACGACGTAACGGCCAACAAGACCGGTGCCGCCTGTGACGAGGACCTTCATGCGGCCGCGACCCGAGACGGGTTCTCGAGGTTTTCGATGTCGGGGATGCCCTCGTCTCGATAGAAAGCCTGCCACAGATCGATGAGCGGCCGCAGTCGCTGCGCCTTCGGATGGTTGACCTCCCAGGGCTTCTCATACTGGTAGTGAAGGATGCAGACGCTTTTCCAGCTCCACAATTCCGGCAGGTTGAACCAGGCGTATTGCAGCATATTCATGGTGACTGGCAGCCCATGCCAGTCCGGAAAGAATGTCTCGAGGAACGTCTGATCGGTCCGCCTCCAGAAAGCCTCCGGCTGGTCGAGCATGGCGAGCATGGCGGAAAACGTCGACAGCGACGGACGGGCGACAAACACGCCGGAGTTCAGCCGGTGAAAATCGGCAAGCGATTCATAGACGTTCGGCGCGGCCGAGAATTCGGGATAATCGAAGAGTTTGTCGACGTTCCTGAGAACGATCGCATCGGCGTCGATGAAGACGCAAGTTTCGTAGTCGACAAGCTGCCAGAGCCGCATTTTGCAGAAATTGTCGAGAGGCGAATGAAATGCGGGCTTCCGTCCTTTGGAGAACGGAGCGGCCGCATGAAGCCTGCCGCGCGCATGCCGTTCGTTGAAGCCGTCGGACAGCGGCAGCAGTTCCACTTCCATGAGCCTGCAACCCAAGGCGACGAGCGGCGCGAGTGTATCCTCGCGAACGCCCCCGGTATGCAACACGACGATGTCGGCCCGGGTGTTGGTACGCAACAGGGAATGGACCAGCGCCATTGCGCCCATAACGTAATCGTCGTTCGTCACCAATGTGACGAAGGCCTGCCGCGATCGAGCCGTCGTCGTGACACGCAATCCCGTCAGGCCTTCCGTTCCGAGCATCATGATACGGATTTCAGTTTCTTGCCTTCCGGATCGCGATTGATGGTCCGGGCAATATCCTTCGTCCAGGCTGAAACGCAGGGCACCCGCGATCGATCGACCCGGTATGCGAACTTCTTTGCGACATCGACGATCTCGCCTAGCAGTCCATCCTTCAGCGTCGTCGGCTCTAGGCCGAGGCCGAGGAACTTCTCGTTCTTGACGACGAGATCGTTTTCAGCCGCCTCCTTGCGCGGGTTGGGCAACCAGGCAATCTCGGCGCCGGTCAGACCAGCGACCATCTCCGCCAGATCCCGAACCCGATGCGTCTCCGTCATCTGGTTGAATATCTCGACCCGAGACCCTCTCGACGGTGGATTGCGAAGCGCGATTTCGATGCAGCGAACCGAGTCCTGAATGTGGATAAAGGCACGGGTCTGTCCGCCGGTGCCGTGAACGGTGAGCGGATAGCCGATGGCCGCCTGTATGAGGAACCTGTTCAGAACCGTGCCGTAGTCGCCATCATAATCGAAGCGGTTGACCAGTTGCGGATGCAGGCGCGTCTGCTCCGTATGCGTCCCCCACACGATGCCCTGGTGCAGGTCCGTGATACGCAGGCCATCGTTCTTCGCATAAAACTGGAAGAGCAATTGATCGAGGCACTTGGTCATATGGTAGATCGAGCCCGGATTGGCAGGATAGAGAATATCCTGCTTTACGGTCTCGCCGCCCATGGTATCGATCCCGACAGGCAGATAGCCCTCCGGAATGGCGGCCCCCACGGTGGAGTAGCCATAGACGCCCATCGTGCCGAGGTGCACCAGATGGGCGTCAAGGCCGATGTCGACCATTGCGTTCAGAAGGTTGTGTGTCGCGCTGACATTGTTATTCACCGTGTAGTTCTTGTGCCGGTCGCTCTTCATCGAATAGGGCGCCGCACGCTGCTCGGCGAAATGGATGATTGCATCGGGACGCTCTTCTGCAAGCCATGCCTTCAGGAGCTCATAATCCTTCGCGAGATCGATTAGGTGAAAGTGGATCCGCCGACCGGTTTCCGCATGCCATATGCGCGTCCGTTCCTGGATCGAATCCATGGGAGTCAGCGACTGGACGCCAAGCTCGGTGTCGATCCACCGACGGGACAGATTGTCAAGGATATGAACTTCGTGTCCCGTGTCCGAGAGATGCAGTGATGTCGGCCAACCGACAAATCCATCTCCACCCATGACAGCAATTTTCATGTTCGTCTCCTTTGCGGACCGGGGTCGAGTCCTGATAATGCCCATTTGTGACAGAACTACAATCGACGCCGGTGCATGGAGTTCCACCGCCGGCAGAGAATTTCCCAGGACAGGTCAACCTTATGTCGGATAATGTTTTTTTGATTTCAGGCGAACTTTCGGCTGACGGGCACAGGCTCGTGCAGCGCGTCTACTATGAAGACACCGATTTTTCCGGCGCCGTCTACCATGCACGCTATCTGCACTTCATGGAAAGGGCCCGCACGGACTATCTCCGGTGTCTGGGTGTGGAGCAATCGAGCCTGTTCGACGAGGAGGAAGAAGGGCTCGCCTTCGTCGTGCACCGGATGGAAATCGACTTTCGCTCCCCCGCCCGAATGGATGACCTTTTGACGATCCGCACGCGCACGGAAAAGGCTGGCGGGGCCAAGATGATTCTTCACCAGTTCATCGAACGGGAGGAGGCCATTCTCGCATCGGCCCGTGTTGTGATTGCCATTGTCAATCGCGACGGACGCCCGACGAGACTGCCCGACCAATTGGCATCGGCCTTTCTCGGCGGCAAATCGGTCTCCGGATCATAACGAACGCTTAACCATAATATAGTCTTACTCTATTTGCGGGCATTTGTGCGCCGCACGCCTTCCTTTGGCCGAATTTCAGGGCAAAAAGGCGGAGTGGAAGCATAGGCGAAATGGACGTTCAGCGATGGCGCCCAGGATAAAACGACGCAATGCTGTTGATCGCCCGGTCCAGTGCCGGGCGTTTGGATTTCGGGGGCGATGAACCGATGGAACAAGTAGGATTGGCCGCAGCACACACGGACGTGAGCCTCTGGGCTCTGTTCATGCAAGCCGGCTTGATTGTGAAGCTGGTGATGCTCGGCCTGGTCGCCGCCTCGGTGTGGACCTGGGCGATCGTCATCGACAAATATCTGAGCTACGCCCGTGCCCGCCGCCAGTTCGACCAGTTCGAACAGGTGTTCTGGTCGGGTCAGTCGCTCGAAGAACTCTACCGGACGCTCGCCGAGCGTAACAATTCCGGTCTCGCTGCCATGTTTGTCGCCGCCATGCGCGAATGGAAGAAGAGCTTCGAACGCGGAGCGCGCTCGCCGATCGGGCTCCAGATGCGTATCGACCGCGCCATGGACGTGACGCTGGCTCGCGAGAGCGAACTGCTGGAAGGTCGGCTGAGCTCGCTTGCGACGATCGGCTCCGCCGCGCCGTTCATCGGTCTCTTTGGAACGGTCGTCGGCATCATGACCTCGTTCCAGGCCATCGCCGGTTCGAAGTCGACCAACCTCGCGGTTGTTGCTCCCGGTATCGCGGAAGCACTTCTGGCAACCGCGATCGGCCTCGTGGCCGCCATCCCGGCCGTCATTGCCTACAACAAGTTCTCGGGCGAAGCCGGCAAGCTGACCGCGCGCATGGAGGGCTTCGCCGACGAATTCTCCGCCATCCTCTCGCGCCAGATCGACGAGAAGCTGCAGCCACGCCAGGCCGCGCAGTAAGGCACCGGACAAGACTGGAGAACGACCATGGGTATGTCAGCGGGAGCAACGGGCGGGAGCGGTGGTGGCCGACGTGGTCGTGGCCGGCGTGCAAAGCGCGGTCCGGTCAGCGAAATCAACGTCACGCCGCTCGTCGACGTCATGCTCGTGCTGCTGATCATCTTCATGGTCGCCGCACCGATGATGACGGTTGGCGTTCCGATCGATCTGCCGGAAACCCAGGCCCGCGCGATGAATGCCGATACTCAGCCGATCACCATCTCGGTCAATCCGGCCGGCGAAATCTATCTGCAGGAAACGGCAATCGCCATCGATGAGGTAGTCCCCAAGCTCGAGGCGATCGCCACCACCGGCTACAACGAACGCATCTATGTTCGGGGCGACACCACGGCAGCCTACGGAACAGTCATGAAGGTCATGGCACGGATTTCCGCCGCCGGCTTCAAGAACATCGGTCTCGTAACGCTGCAGGAACCGGAAACCTGATTTCAACGCGATGAAGACAAGCCTCGTCACATCGACCGTTCTACACAGTGTCGTCCTTGCCTGGGCGATGCTGTCGCTCGGCTCCCCGGCCTCCTTCGAGGTGGCTGACGTCGAGGCGCTGCCGGTTGACATCGTGCCGATCGAGGAGCTGACGCAAATCCAGCAGGGCGACAAGAAGGCCCCGCTCGCGGAGACGGCAGCCCCGACGCCGACCAAACGGCCGGACAGTGTTCCCGACGCGCAGAACGTGGGCGAAAACAACGTCGATCTGGACGCGGTGCCGACACCGAACGCACGCCCGTCAAACACGGAAGCCGCAGCCGCTCCGGAGAAGGTCGAGAAAGTCCAGCCGACGCAGGACAACGAGACGAACGACATCAAGGATATCATCAAGGAAGAGACTGTCGCCGAACCGGCAAAGCCGGTCGAGGTTGCCAAGGCCGAACCGGTGAAGCCGGAGGTGACGCCGGACCCCGTGCCACAGCCACCCGAAGACGCCGAGCCGGCAGAGGCGCAGCCGGAGGAGGCCGCCCTTCCGGATAACGTTCCCATCCCCGCTGCCCGTCCCAAGCCCCCGGCACCGAAGCCCGCGGAAGCGAAGGCGGAGGAGAAAAAGCCGGCCGAAGCGCAGACCGCCAAGGACGAAAACAAGAAGAAAGATACCAAAACGCAGGAGACGGCGAAATCGAAGTCGGCGAAGGAAAGCAACTTCAACGCGGACGAGATCGCCGCGCTCCTCAACAAGACCGATCCGACCGCGGGTGGCGCCAAGGCATCGACCCAGACAGCCGCTCTTGGTGGCAAAAAGACGACCAATGGCAGCAAACTCAGCATGAGCGAAATGGACGCGCTGCGCGGCCAGATCGCCAGCAACTGGTCGGTCATCCCTGGCCTCGCCGATGCCGCCGATGTTCGTATTCGTGTAAAGTTCCAGCTCAATGAATCCGGGGAACTCGTCGGCGAACCGGAAGTCAGTGCCACGGGCGGTTCCCCCCAGACCCAACAGGTACTGATGAGTGGCGCGCGGCGCGCCGTTCTCAGATCGGCCCCCTTCTCCAGTCTTCCCCGCGACAAGTACGACGCCTGGTCCGAAGTCGTGGTCAATTTTGACCCCAGCGACCTGGCCCTCTGAATATGCTGAAAGGCTTGAATATCATGATGAAGTCTACACTCCTGCGACTGCTGGTCGTCGCCGCGGCCCTCGCGGGCGCCTTCGTGCAGCCCGCCAACGCACTGGTTGAGATCAACATCAACAAGGGCAATGTCGAGCCGCTGCCGATCGCGATCACCGACTTCGTGTCCGGCGACGACATCGGCGCGCGCATCACCGCGGTGATCGAGGCCGACCTGAAGCGCTCCGGCCTGTTCGCGCCGATCAACCACACCGCCTTCATCGAGAAGATTTCGAACCCGGACCAGGCTCCGCGACTTGAAGACTGGAAGGTCATCAACGCACAGGCACTGGTCGTCGGGCGCGTCAGCCGCGAGGGTGATGGCCGCCTGCGGGCCGAGTTCCGTCTGTGGGACACCTTTGCCGGCCAGCAGATGACCGGCCAGCAGTTCTTCACCCAGCCGGAGAATTGGCGTCGCGTCGCTCATATCATCGCTGATGCCATCTACGAGCGCATCACCGGAGAAAAGGGGTATTTCGATACGCGCGTCGTGTTTGTCTCCGAAAGCGGTCCGAAGACCGACCGCAAGCGTCAGCTCGCGATCATGGATCAGGACGGCGAAAACATCCGGATGCTGACCGATAGCCGCAGCATCGTCCTGACGCCGCGTTTCTCGCCAAGCCGGCAGGAAATCACCTACATGTCGTTCGAAAACGACCAGCCGCGCGTCTATCTGCTGCAACTGGAGACCGGACAGCGCGAGGTCGTCGGCAACTTCCCCGGCATGACCTTCTCGCCACGCTTTTCGCCCGATGGCCAGCGTGTGATCATGAGCCTCCAGCAGGATGCCAACTCCAACATCTACACGATGGACCTGCGCTCTCGCACGACAACGCGACTGACCAATACCGCCGCGATCGACACGTCCCCGTCCTATTCACCCGACGGCAACCGCATCGTCTTTGAAAGCGACCGCGGCGGACGCCAGCAGCTCTATGTCATGAATGCCGATGGCTCCGGACAGACGCGCATTTCTTTCGGCGACGGCGCGTACTCCACGCCAGTCTGGTCACCGCGCGGCGATCTGATCGCCTTCACCAAGCAGTCGGGCGGCAAGTTCTCGATCGGCGTGATGAAGCCGGACGGTTCGGGTGAACGCATCCTCACGTCGGGCTTCCATAACGAGGGACCAACCTGGGCGCCGAACGGGCGCGTGCTGATGTTCTTCCGCCAGAACGCAGGCGCCGGCGGTCCGCAGCTCTATTCGATCGATCTGACAGGGTATAACGAACAGCAGATTCCCACCCCGAGCTTCGCGTCCGACCCGGCATGGTCACCGCTTCTTGAATAGGGCGTGAAATCGCCTCTTTCTGGCCGCAAAGTGCTGAAAATGGGGAGGTCCGGAGCGGAAGTTTACGTCCTGGTAACCATGTTCCTTCTCCCCAGGTTAACCGAAAGCGGTTACCCTCCGGAAACCCTGTTAGACAAACCTCAGTGAATGCAAGGAGACCGGCGATGAGCCGCATGAACGCCCCGGCCAAGAGCCGAATGCAGCAACTTGCCAGCAACCCCGCGATTGTCGCGCTGGCGCTCACCCTGGCACTGGCCGGCTGCGCCAACAAGAAGAACCTGCCCAACAGCGCCTCCGATCTCGGCCTCGGCGCCGGAGCCGCGACACCGGGCTCGGCCCAGGACTTCACGGTCAATGTCGGCGACCGCATCTTCTTCGATACCGACTCGTCGTCGATCCGTGCTGACGCCCAGCAGACTCTCGATCGTCAGGCACAATGGCTGATGCGGTATCCCAACTACGCGATCACCGTCGAAGGCCACGCCGACGAGCGCGGCACCCGCGAGTACAACCTTGCCCTTGGCGCCCGACGTGCTGCGGCAACTCGCGACTACCTCGCCTCGCGCGGCGTTCCGGCCCAGCGCATGAAGACGATCTCCTACGGCAAGGAACGTCCGGTCGCCGTCTGCGACGACATCTCCTGCTGGTCGCAGAACCGTCGTGCAGTCACCGTTCTCGGTGGCGCTGGCATGTAACTTTGGCCGATAGGCTGATAGTTCAAAGGCGGTCCGGAAGGGCCGCCTTTTCCTTTTCTCCACACTTTGGCCGAACTTCGGTTGCTTTTTACCGGCAATTGGAAAAATCTCCTGTGCGCTCTCAAAAGGCGCGTGAATCAAGAGAACAGGACAAAGACATGAATCGACTTGTCATGGCCGCGCTTCTGGCGTCGGCCACTCTGGCAGGACTATCGGGGGCGGCAGGCGCATTTCAGCTGACACCTCCAGCACCCGTTTCGGAAAGCCGCACGGGCGCGACAGTCGGCAAGGCGCCGGTACAACTCGCTCAGGCAGGCGACGCCGCGACGCGTATCCTGCAGCTTGAGGAGGAAATCCGCTCGCTCAACGGTCGGATCGAGGAAATGAGCTTCCAGTTGCTGCAGATGCAGGAACAGATCCGCAAGTTCCAGGAAGACAACGAATTCCGCTTCCAGGAACTCGAGAAATCTGGCGTCAGAAAGAGCGACGCAGGCCCGTCGACCGCGGGCTCGCAGAGCGATTCCGTCGCACAGATCATAACGACACCGCCGGACACGTCCGGCGGTGACATTGGCCTGGACAGCGTCGGTGACCTCGCCAGCAACCAGGCTTCGGGCGGGCTCGCTGCACCGGAACAGACGCTTGGTTCCATCGAGCTGGATTCGAGCGGCATGCCGGTTGGCGCCACATTCAATGACTCCGCCTCGAATTCATCGGCGCTGCCGGGTGTTGAACTTCCTCCCGCAACTCCAGGCAATGCCGCAGGCGCTCCAGCCTCGCCGGACTCCGGCTCCCAGGTTGCGTCGCTCGGAAGCGAAAACGATGTCTACCAGGCCGCCTACGGGCATGTATTGTCTGGCGATTATGCTGTCGCCGAAGGCGAATTCCGCGAGTTCATTTCCAAATTTCCCAACAGCGCGCGCATTGCGGATGCCAATTTCTGGCTGGGCGAGGCGCTTTACTCGCAGGGCAATTTCAACGAAGCCGCAAAGACCTTCCTGAATGCCCACCAAGCCTACGGAACATCGCCGAAAGCGCCGGAAATGCTGTTGAAGCTTGGCATGTCCATGGCCGCGCTCGATGACAACGCGACGGCCTGCGCCGTGCTCCGCGAGGTCGGCACCCGTTACCCCAAGGCGTCCCGCGCGGTGATCAACAAGGTCGCCTCCGAGCAGAAGCGCCTGAGCTGCTGAGTTGCCGGTGTGAGCGCCGTGCCGGCTGCCCTCCCCCCGCGCCAGGCTCTTTCGGATTTCCTGACTGCCCTTCGCAAGCCCCGCCGCCTTCTGGTTGCCATTTCAGGCGGCAGTGATTCCACCGGCCTGCTCTTTCTCCTTCATGACCTTGTCGCCTCCGGAACGTTTCCGGGTATCACGCTCCTCGCCGCCACTGTCGACCATCAGCTTCGTCCTGAAGCCAGGGCGGAAGCGGAATCGGTGGGGCGGTTTTGTGCCGGACTTTCGATCGCCCACCAAATTCTCAGCTGGGACGGCGCCAAGCCTGCCAGGGGCCTGCCCGCCGCCGCCCGCGAAGCCCGGTACCGGCTACTGTCCGAGATGGCAAAGGCGGAAGGCGTCGACGTACTGGTAACTGGCCATACCCTCGACGACCAACGAGAAACGGTGGCCATGCGAAAGGCGCGAAGCGCCCTTCCAGACAGTATCGGCCTTGCCGGCATGTCCGGCATGACCCTCTACGAACGGCACCTCTGGATAGCCCGTCCGCTGCTCGGCTCTCTCCGGTCCGACATCCGCGAGCAACTCCGGCAGGCTCATGTCGGTTGGATCGAGGACCCGAGCAATCAGGATGGTCGCTATGAGCGGGTCCGCGTTCGAAGCAGCCTGATGGCGGCGACAACAGAGGAGGGTGCGGATCGCCTTGATGAACGACGGTCGGAAAGCGCACAGAGTGCGGCGGCCCTGATAAGCGCACATGCAACCGTCCACGCCGGTCCCTCCGTGTTTTTCTCCGCTCGGGCGTTGAGGGAACCTGACGACAGCCTCCGCCGCGCGATCGGCGGCTTGCTGATGGTTCTGGGCGGGCAGACCTACCCTCCTGCTCGCGAGCGCCTCGACCGCGTCATGGACTTTTTGCATAGCGGTCGGTCCGGACGCACGACGATCGGACGCTGCCTTTTGGTCTGGCGCCCCGAAGGCCTCTATATCACGAGGGAAAAGCGCGATATTTTGCCGCTGCTTGTCCCCGCGAGGCAAGCGGTGGTGTGGGACGGCCGGTTCATCATTCGGAACAGATCCTCCAAAGATGTGACGGTCAGGGCAAACCAGCAAGGCGTGACCGAGCCGGTAGCGTCATCGCTCCCCAAAACGATCATCAAACATATTTCTGGCATTTTACCCGAGGTTATCGGCTCGGACGACACGGAAAACGCAAACAAATCCGGAGAACAAGTCAGGGTGGACTGCGAAATCGTGCTTGGGGGCTACGACCGTTTTCTTCCGGATGCTGACCGCCCCCTGGCGGATGCGATTGCAGTCCTTCTCGGAAGGCCACGGTATTTAACGCCGCCCGTTTAGTGGTTATTGACGGAAAAGACACGGAAGCAGTCGCTTTGCCTTGGCAACGACGCGAAGCGATCCTATGTTACTCGATTATCGGGCAGCCCTTGTGAGCTGGCGAACATTCCGGGGAGTTCAATGAACCCAAATTTTCGAAATTTCGCGCTGTGGGCGATCATCGCGCTTCTGCTGATCGCGCTGTTCAGCATGTTCCAGACGTCACCGTCACAGAGCAGTTCGCGCGAAATTCCTTATTCCCAGTTTCTCCGCGAGGTCGATGCGGGTCGCGTCCGTGACGTAACGGTCGTCGGCAACCGTGTCCTCGGCACCTATTCCGAGAACGGGACGGCGTTTCAGACCTACTCTCCGGTGATCGACGATAGTCTGCTGACCAAGCTTCAGGACAAGAACGTGATGATCGTCGCACGTCCGGAAACGGACGGTTCATCCGGTTTCTTGAGCTATATCGGCACCCTTCTCCCGATGCTGCTGATCCTTGGTGTCTGGCTCTTCTTCATGCGCCAGATGCAGGGCGGTTCGCGCGGAGCGATGGGCTTCGGCAAATCCAAGGCCAAGCTCCTGACCGAGGCACACGGCCGCGTGACGTTCGAGGATGTCGCCGGGGTCGACGAGGCCAAGCAGGATCTTGAGGAAATCGTCGAGTTCCTGCGCGACCCGCAGAAGTTCCAGCGCCTGGGTGGTCGTATCCCCCGCGGTGTTCTGCTGGTCGGTCCGCCAGGTACCGGTAAAACCTTGCTCGCCCGCTCCGTCGCGGGTGAAGCAAACGTGCCGTTCTTCACGATCTCGGGTTCGGACTTCGTGGAAATGTTCGTCGGTGTGGGCGCCAGCCGTGTCCGTGACATGTTCGAGCAGGCCAAGAAGAACGCGCCCTGCATCATTTTCATCGACGAAATCGATGCCGTCGGCCGCCATCGTGGCGCCGGTCTCGGTGGCGGCAACGACGAACGCGAACAGACCCTGAACCAGCTCCTCGTCGAGATGGACGGCTTCGAAGCCAACGAAGGTATCATCCTGATCGCCGCGACAAACCGTCCGGACGTACTCGACCCGGCTCTGCTGCGGCCCGGTCGGTTCGACCGCCAGGTGGTCGTGCCGAACCCGGATATCATCGGCCGTGAACGCATTCTGAAGGTACACGTCCGCAATGTGCCGCTGGCGCCGAATGTCGACCTCAAGGTTCTCGCACGCGGCACACCCGGCTTCTCCGGCGCCGACCTCATGAACCTCGTGAACGAGGCTGCCCTGACCGCTGCACGCCGCAACAAGCGCGTCGTCACCATGCAGGAATTCGAGGACGCCAAGGACAAGATCATGATGGGCGCGGAGCGCCGCAACTCCGCCATGACCGAGGCCGAGAAGAAGCTCACAGCTTATCACGAGGCGGGTCACGCGATCACCGCGTTGAACGTGCCAGTGGCCGATCCGCTGCATAAGGCGACGATCATTCCGCGTGGTCGCGCCCTCGGCATGGTCATGCAGTTGCCGGAAGGCGACCGCTACTCCATGAGCTACAAGTGGATGATCTCGCGCCTGGTGATCATGATGGGTGGCCGCGTCGCCGAGGAACTGACCTTCGGCAAGGAGAACATCACGTCTGGTGCCTCCTCCGACATTGAGCAGGCGACGAAGCTCGCCCGCGCGATGGTGACGCAGTGGGGCTTCTCCGACATCCTCGGCCAGGTTGCCTATGGCGAGAACCAGCAGGAAGTGTTCCTGGGTCATTCCGTTGCTCAGTCCAAGAATGTTTCGGAGTCGACGGCGCAGAAGATCGACAACGAGGTTCGTCGTCTGATCGATGAGGCCTATGCCGAGGCAAAGCGCATTTTGACCGAGAAGCACGACGAGTTCGTCGCTCTCGCCGAAGGCCTGCTGGAATACGAGACGCTTTCGGGCGAAGAGATCAAGGCGCTGCTGCGTGGTGAAAAGCCGGCACGCGATCTCGGCGACGACACGCCTCCGACCCGCGGTTCGGCCGTTCCATCTGCCGGCGCCAAGAAAGATGCGCCGAAGGGTGGCGAACCCGAAGGCGGGATGGAACCACAGCCGCACTGAGGTAAGGTTAACTGAAGATCGAGGCCGTCCGCCGCTACCGGCGGGCGGCCTTTTGTTTTAGTAACGCTATATGAGCGGCCTTTGCCGGAATTTACGTGCCGGCCGCGGCATTTTGTGGCAAGAGCAGGCCGAAGAGGCTCGGGTAGAGCAGCGTTTCCCGGATGGTGAGATGCGTAGGACTCGTGACTGCCCGGCCCGAACTATTTGCAGGAGAACCCATGTCGCGTCGTTATTTCGGAACCGACGGTATTCGCGGACAGTCCAACACCTTTCCGATGACCCCCGATATCGCCATGCGGGTCGGCATCGCCGTGGGGACGATCTTCCGGCGGGGCGAGCATCGCCACCGCGTGGTGATCGGCAAGGACACGCGTCTCTCCGGCTATATGCTGGAAAATGCCCTGGTTGCCGGATTTACTGCCGCCGGTCTCGACGTGTTCCTGCTCGGCCCGATCCCGACACCCGCCGTCGCCATGCTGACCCGATCGCTGCGCGCCGATATCGGCGTCATGATCTCCGCCTCTCACAACCCTTTCGCCGACAACGGCATCAAGCTTTTCGGCCCTGATGGCTACAAGCTGTCGGATGAGATCGAGGCGCAGATCGAAGACCTGCTCGAAAAGGATCTCTACAAGCAGCTCGCTCCCGCACGCGAAATCGGCCGCGCAAAGCGGGTCGAAGGCGATATCTATCGCTACATCGAATTCGTGAAGCGCACCCTGCCCCGTGACGTGACGCTGCACGGTCTGAGGGTCGCTATCGACTGTGCCAACGGGGCCGCCTATAAGGTCGCACCGCTTGCGCTCTGGGAACTCGGCGCCGAAGTCGTGACGATCGGCAACGAGCCGAACGGCACGAATATCAACCTCGACTGCGGCTCGACCCATCCGTCAGCGCTGCAGAAGAAGGTTCACGAAGTGCGCGCCGACATTGGCATAGCGCTCGATGGCGACGCCGACCGTGTCATCATCGTTGACGAGCACGGCGCCATCGTCGATGGCGACCAGTTGATGGCCGTTATCGCCGAAACCTGGGCCAACGATCAGATGCTCAAGGGTGATGGCATCGTCGCGACGATCATGTCCAATCTCGGTCTTGAACGCTTTCTGACCGGCAAGGGCCTGTCGCTCGCCCGCACCAAGGTGGGCGATCGCTATGTCGTCGAACACATGCGGCAGAACAACTTCAATGTCGGCGGCGAGCAGTCAGGTCACATCGTGCTCTCCGACTTCGGCACGACCGGCGACGGATTGGTCGCCGCGCTGCAGATCCTCGCCTGCGTGAAGCGCACCGGCAGGACTGTGAGCGAAATTTGCCACCGCTTCGATCCGGTGCCGCAATTGTTGCGCAACGTTCGCTATTCCGGCGGCAAGCCGCTCGAAGACAAGAACGTCAAACAGGCGATAGCCGACGCCGAAGACAAGCTTTCGAAATCCGGCCGCCTTGTCATCCGCCCATCCGGCACCGAACCGCTGATCCGCGTCATGGCGGAAGGCGACGATCGCGGCCTGATCGAGAAGATCGTCAACGACCTCGTCGGCGTCATCGGCAATGTCAGGGGCGAAGCGGCATAAGCTTCGCCGCCCGTAAAGCAAAAAGCCCGACTGGGAGACCAGCCGGGCCTTGTTTTTAATTCTTCAAAGCTCAGGCTGACAGCTTGGCCATCACTTCATCGGAAACCTCGAAGTTCGAGTAGACGGTCTGAACGTCGTCGTCGTCTTCCAGCGTGTCGATGAGCTTCATCAGCGACGTCGCCTTTTCCTCGTCCACCTCGATGGTGTTCTGCGGCTTCCAGATGGCCTTCACGGTCTCGGCCTCGCCGAGGCTTGCTTCCAGGGCTTTCGACACATCGCCGATGTCCTCGAAACCACAATAGATCGTATGACCGTGCTCGTCGGAAACGACATCCTCGGCACCGGCCTCGATCGCTGCCTCCATCACCTTGTCCGCATCGCCCACGGAGGCCTTGTAGGTGATCTCACCGACATGATCGAACGAGAAGGACACCGATCCCGTCTCACCCAGTGCGCCACCGGCCTTGGAGAAGATCGAACGAACGGACGATGCCGTGCGGTTGCGGTTGTCGGTCAAAGCCTCGACGATGACAGCAACACCGCCCGGCCCGTAACCTTCGTAGCGGATCGCGTCATAGCTTTCGGCATCCGCGCCGGAGGCCTTCTTGATGGCGCGCTCAATATTGTCCTTCGGCATCGACTGCGCCTTGGCGTTCTGTACGGCGAGGCGCAGAGCGGCGTTCATCGCCGGGTCGGGAAGACCGGTCTTTGCCGCAACGGTGATTTCGCGCGCGAGCTTGGAGAACATCTTCGAACGGATACCGTCCTGCTTCCCCTTGCGGTGCATGATGTTTTTGAACTGTGAATGGCCAGCCATGGCACCCCTGATCCGGTCTATTTCGTTGGAATGGCCGCCTTATAAGCGCGATGGCGGCACCGTTCAAGGGGAGCACCTCTCCCATGTCGGCTTGGAACAAGGACGCGGCACACTCGTTCAGGCTCCGAAAGTCACAACGAAGGAGATCGAAAAGTGGCCAGTTTCTCAGAAGCGCGCGAAACCCCCGTCAACCAGCTGTGGGAAGAGATCGACGATATCCATGCGGGCATGCTGGGCCTGCAGGGCGAAGCCATGCATATGCAGCCTATGGCACCCTTCGCCGACCCGAAGACGAACACGATCTGGTTCTTCACGAAGACGGATTCGGAACTGGTGCAGAAACTGCGTCCCGGTTCCCGTGCTCACTTTTGCGTCGTCGGCAAGGACCACGACTATCATGCTTGCCTCGCCGGCTCCCTGGCGGAGCGGAAAGACGCGGCAAAGATCGACGAATACTGGAATTCGATCGTCGAGGCCTGGTACGAGGGCGGCAAATCGGATCCCAAGCTGACGCTTGTCGCCCTTCATCTCGACGACGGTGAAATCTGGGCCTCCACCGGCAACCCGCTGAAGTTCGGCTGGGAAATCGCAAAGGCGAACATGAACGACGAAAAAACGCCTGATGTCGGCGTGCATCGCCACGTCAGCTTCGCCTGAACCACCTGATCAGAAGCCCCTGAGCACCAGGATCAGGGGCTTCTTCGGCAGTGTGCGCATCGAGACCGTTACGCTCTGGTGTTCGGAAAATGACTTGTCAAACCGGTCGTCGAACATGGCCATGAAGCTGTCGACAATGGGTCCGCGGCGGTGCATCGGCAGAATTAGCGCCGAGCGCAACCGACTGATCACCCTGCTCATGCTCTGGGCGCCCATGGTAAGTCCGCCATCCACAGGGACCATCACGACATCAAGCCGCCCGATTTCGGCATAGTGGCTGTCGGTGAGCTCATGATGCAGATGCCCGAGATGGCCGATGCAGAGCCCCGCGATCTCAAAGATGAAGATCGAATTCCCGTTTTCCTCGAACCCGCCAAATCCGCGTATGTCGGTGCTGACATTGCGAATATAGCTTTCTCCGACAACGAGCCTGTGCTCGGCCTTTTCGCCCGGCGTCTCGTGCCAGCCGTGGAGGACGTGTTCGATCGCCGGATCAGGAAACAGCGTATAGTGGCTGCTGTGTGCCTTGTTCATCGTCACCACGTCCGGAAGACGCGCTGTTCTGAGCGAACCGCTGTAATCCGTCGCGATGGTCACCCCGTCTGGAGCCGTTATCTCGAACGTCGAATGGCCGACATACGTAATGACGACCTCGTCCCTCGCCGCGGCCTTCAGCGGGGCGAAGGTGCCATCAATCTGCGGACTATAGGTGGCGTATAGAGCGCTTGGAAGCCGGTCCGCCACCAACTGGCATTGGCTGACCATTCCCCGATCCTGCGCCGCTGTCGGCGAGATTGTCGCCAGCAGCGCCAATGTAGAGATCACCGCGAACCTGAGCTGCATCATGAACTCCCTGTCGGATCGACCACGGGCGAGCATGATGCAGGCTGGCAGACAGGTAAAGCTGGTGAGGACGTCTCCCGACTCACAATGGCGTTATCAGCGCCAGAACTCCGGCACCGTCTCGGTGAGCCTCGGCCCCAGTCTGAGGGGTGCGATTTTCTCCGCCAGTCCCGTGCGGTCCGAAATCTCGACGCCGACTCCGCAGATCGTCGAGGGGCCCGATGCCGCCTCGAAACGACCCTTCGGCATCTTGGAAATGAACCGGTTGATCGGCTCTTCCTTATCCATCCCGAGGGACGAGTCGTAGTCTCCGCACATGCCGGCATCAGACATGTAAGCCGTGCCACCGTTCAAGATCTGATGATCGGCGGTCGGCACATGGGTGTGCGTGCCCACGACGAGGCTTGCCCGTCCGTCGACGAAATGCCCGAAGCACTGCTTCTCGCTGGTCGCCTCGGCGTGGAAATCGAAGATCACCGCATCGGCCTGTTCGCCCATGGGGCAGGCAGCGAGGATAGCCTCGGCAGCCTGGAAGGGATCATCAAGTTCGGGATGCATGAACACGCGTCCCATGATGTTGGCGACGAGCACACGCGCACCATTGCGAGCGTAGAATAACCCAGAGCCCCTGCCGGGCGTTCCCGCCGGGTAATTCGCCGGACGCAGGAACTGGTCATGCCGCTCGCAAAAGCTGACCGCCTCCTTCTGGTCCCACACGTGATTGCCCGTCGTGACCACGTCCGCTCCGGCATTGATCGTCTCGAGGTAGATATCCTCTGTGATACCGAAACCGCCCGCGGCGTTCTCCCCGTTCACAACGACAAAGTCGAGCTTCAGGTCGGAGATCAGGCCCGGCAACCTGTCCCACACCGCGGTGCGACCCGTCTTGCCGACCATGTCGCCCAAAAATAGAAGTCTCATGCCGATACCTGCTTTCCAAAGACGCGAAAGCCGCTTTCCGTCAGCAATGCTTCCAGCTCGACATCGTGATCCTCCGCCGGCACTTCCGGCACCTCCTGACAGTCGAAGGCGATGCCAATCAGCCTCGGCTCCTTGCCACTGGCTCGCAGGCGCGCGATCGCGCGGTCATAATATCCGGCGCCGTAACCGATGCGGTGCCCGCGTGCATCGAATGCGGCGAGCGGCACGAGCATGAGGCCCGGATCGACCACGGGAGCCTCAGGACCGGGCCCGCGGGTACCGAAACCCGTGTCGACGAGTTCAGCGCCGGGAAGCAGTTCGCGAAACACGATGGTCTCTCGATCATGGATGATCGGCAACGCCAGTCGAGCGCCACGCTCCTTCAGTTTTGCGAGCAAAGGGCGGATATCAACCTCCGATCGGATCGGAAAGAACCCCGATACGATGGTGCCCGGTAAAACCTCGATAGCAGCAGTCCCGGCATCGGCTATGGCCAGCGACGCTTCTATTCGGCTCTCCACGGACATGGCATCTCGAGACGCAAGCCGTTCGCGGCGCAGGGCCGCCTTTCTGTCTTTGTGCAACATGCCCGTTTCTATGCGCAGACATATGCGAAGCGCAAGCATATCGCACCAGTGCTGCTGTTAATCGCCCTAAACCCCTTTGCTTCCGGCATTCAAAGCGCTTTGGTCGCAAAGCTTATTTAACATTTGCCATTTAATTGTAGGTTTACTTATCAATCGGGGAAACAACCTATGCGCCTTCTCTCACGCTTCGGGCTCGTCGGAACGGTTACCGCCACGACGATCATCATCCTCCTTCTTTCGCTTGCTGCGGTTGCGTTCGCGATCTCTCACAGTATTTCCGGACGTATCGCGGAACAGGCGATCGAAGGACAGAACGCAAGTCTCCGCACCGCGGCGACCATTGTCGAGCGTGACCTTCCGGGGGTCCAGGTGACCTGGGGCAAGGACGGCAACGTGGAGAAGATCGTTGCACCGGAAATCCCGGCCACGTTAGAAAGCCACACGATGATCGACACAGTCGGCCGCATGACCGGCCAGACTGCAACGATCTTCGGATGGGATGAAGCAAGCAAGGATTTCTGGCGCCGCACGACCAACATCGTCAAACCGGACGGAAATCGCGCAGTGGGCACTGCTCTCGGCCAGACGGGCGCCGTCTACCCGGTTCTGACCAAGGGCAACATCTATCGCGGCGAGGCGGTCATTCTCGAAGTACCCTACTACACCATATATCAGCCGATCTTCTCGCCTGAGAACAAGGTCATCGGCATACTCTATGCCGGTGTCCGGGCCGCCGACATCGACAGTATTGCCGAACAGATGGCCTGGACGATCGGCATTACGGCCGTTGTCACGCTGATCGTTGCAGCGATCATCATGGCCTTTGTTGCACGCCGTATCATGGGCCCCATTCCTCAATTGACAGCAGTCGCCAACCGGCTTGCCAAGGGCGACCTGGGGACCGAAGTGCCCAACCAGAGCCTGCGTAATGAGGTCGGCGCTCTCGCCCGCGCGCTCGACGTATTCCGTCAGAACGCGGAGCAGAAGATCGCTCTCGAGCGGCAGGCCGACGAGACCCGCGAACAGAGCGAACAGGAGCGCGGCGCACGCGAGCGGGCAAAGGCCGAGGAAAACGCCCGCATCCAAAAGGCGGTCGACGCCTTGGCCGGCGGCCTGCAACGCCTCAGCGAGGGCGATCTCACCTGTCGAATCGAAACCCCCTTCAGCGATGGCCTTGAGCGGCTGCGTGTCGACTTCAACAACTCGCTCGAGAAGCTGAACTCGACACTGTCGCAGCTGACGACCGAGACCCACGGCATTCAGGCAAGTGCCGAAGAGATGCGCTCCGCAAGCGGCGACCTGTCGAAGCGCACGGAACAGCAGGCTGCCTCGCTTGAGGAGACCTCGGCCGCGCTCGACGAAATCACTTCGACGGTCAAGAGTTCGTCTGCCCGCGCCGACGAAGCCTCGTCCATGGCACAGGCCGCCCGCAGCAGCACGGAAAGCTCAAGCAAGGTCGTGTCGGACGCCATCGAAGCCATGGGTCGCATCGAAAACGCTTCGTCCGAAATCTCGAAGATCATCAATGTCATCGACGAGATCGCCTTCCAGACCAACCTGCTGGCGCTCAACGCCGGGGTTGAGGCTGCACGTGCAGGTGAAGCTGGCAAGGGCTTCGCGGTCGTCGCCCAGGAAGTGCGCGAACTGGCCCAGCGTTCAGCAAATGCCGCGAAGGACATCAAGGCATTGATTACGAAATCCGGCGAAGAAGTCTCGGGCGGCGTGACGCTTGTTCGCGCCACCGGGGACGCGCTTCATAAGATTTCGGAGCAGGTGGAAAAGATCAACGGTCATATAGCGTCGATCGCAACGGCCGCCCGCGAACAGTCCACCGGCTTGAACGAGATCAATTCCTCCGTCAGCCAGATGGATCAGTTCACCCAAAAGAACGCCGCCATGGTCGAAGAGACCACAGCCGTCACGCATAGATTGGCTGAAAGCGCCACGACACTTGCCGGCCTCGTCGGACAGTTCCGGACGAGCGCAACGTCGGCTGCCCCGGCAACGCGTCAGATCGCCGTCGCTCGCCCGGAGAGCTCTCCAGCTCCCTCGCCGGCCCGACGAATGACTGCGGCATTGTCGAAAGCCTTTTCCACAGGCAGCGGGACCGCGGCGGCAAGCAATGCGGACTGGGAAGAATTCTAAGGCGGACTGCCTAACCTAAAAGCATGAGGCGGTGGCGAAAGCTGCCGCCTTTTGCGTCTTGGCGGCACCGTCTCAGGCCTTGAAACAACGAGGCGCGATCCACGGCAACCGATGGAGATTTACGATCCTGGGTGCCTACAAACGTAGGTGGGCGCCATATGTCCAAGCCCACGGGCCTGGCCAGGGACAGCTCCCTTTGGATCGAGTATGGCCCCAGGGATTGTGGTTCCTGTCGTGAGGCGCAGACCGCGTGGTGAATATAGGAGGTAAGCGTGCCGTCCGCCAGTGGCCTCTTCAGCCTTCCTGCCGATTTCCGCCATCACTCTCCAGGAGTTGACGCAACTGGATCTGCGCGTCCCGTCAGTTTCCGCGTTATTCCGGTTAGTTTTTCCGTGAGTTCGACAACGGACGACAGAAGCAGTTCTTCGCGCTTCTCTGCCCCGGCGAGAACCTCGTCCCGTCCACTGCGCAGCGCCGTCAATTCGCTTTCCAGGGACGCCACCCGCTTGTTCAGTTCGGACAGCTCGTCCATCACCATGATGCCGGCCATGACCGTGAGACGCAGATCGCCTATCTCGCCAAATTGCGTCTTCAAATGACCGACATAGCGGTCGAAGGTGGAGGACAGTGCAATGAGGTGATCCTCCTGCCCTTCCTCACAGGCCATTCTGTAGGCCTTACCGTCTATTGTGACCGTTACCTGCGCCATCATTTTTCCCGTACGGGGTAGAAAATCTGCAACTTACCTGTCCAGGACCGCCCGGATGGTCTCCATCGCCGTCACCAGCCGTCGGGAGACTTCCCGATTGACCTCCTCGAGACGATTGGCGCGAAACTGAGACTCGTCGAGTTCCTGCGCCAACCGCGCACGATCTGCATGAACGCGCTTAACCTCGCCTTCGACCTCACTGCTTTCGCGCTGAACCTCAAGACGCATGTCGATGGCATTCTCAAGGCCGGCAATCGCCTGCCGCAAGGCGCCAAGAGCCGCCTCTACCTTGCTTTGCGTTGGCATTGTGCTGTCCCGGCTTTTCCAAAAAAGGTGACCGAATCGACCCGTCGGGCCTACCTGTTAGATGCGGGACACTAGCCGCGCGGGGGCGGCTGCGTCAATGAAACGGCACGTGTCTCGCCACGCCTTTGCTGTGGAATACGGCGGATCATCACCGGTTAGAGCCTTCTCCGGATGCAGTGCCGCATTGTTGTGCAGCCTCCCGGTTTTTTGCACGGAACAAGGCACCCTACCTCTGGATTTGTTGACTTGCGCGATCCACCTGCTATGGATCAGCCGCCTTCAAGGGACCGCCCGCGCGGCCCTCCTCCAGACCCCGGAACAAGCGGAACTGCCATGACTTCTCCTGAAAAACACAACCGGATGGCCAATGCGATCCGTTTCCTTGCGATGGATGCAGTTGAAAAGGCCAACTCCGGTCACCCCGGCCTGCCGATGGGCGCCGCCGACATCGCCACTGTTCTTTTCAGCCGATATCTGAAGTTCGATCCGAAGAACCCGCTGTGGCCGGATCGCGACCGTTTCGTGCTGTCCGCCGGGCACGGCTCCATGCTGCTCTATGCGCTCCTCTATCTCACCGGATATGAGGACATGACGATCGAGGACATCAAGCAGTTCCGCCAGTTGCACTCCAAGACCGCGGGTCACCCCGAATACGGCCACGCCTCCGGCATCGAGACGACCACCGGACCTCTCGGCCAGGGCATCGCGAATGCGGTCGGCATGGCAATCGCCGAGCGCAAGCTGGAGCAGGAATTCGGTTCCGATCTGCAGAACCACTTCACCTATGTGCTGGTCGGCGACGGCTGCCTCATGGAAGGCATCAGCCAGGAAGCCATCGCCATGGCTGGCCACCTGAAACTCAACAAGCTGATCGTCTTCTGGGACGACAACAATATCACCATCGACGGCGCCGTATCCCTCTCGGACTCGACCGACCAGATCGCGCGTTTCAAGTCCGTCAACTGGAACACAATCAAAGTCGACGGCCATGATCCGGAAGCCATTTCCGCCGCGATCGAGCAGGCACAGAAGTCGGATCGCCCGACCTTCATCGCCTGCAAGACGGTTATCGGCTTCGGCGCACCGAACAAGGCCGGCACGCACAAGGTTCACGGTTCGCCGCTCGGCGCCGAGGAAATTGCCGCTACCCGTAAGGCGCTCAACTGGGAAGCCGAAGCATTCTCTGTGCCCGCCGATGTTCTCGATGCATGGCGTCTCGCTGGCCTGCGGTCGACCAAGACCCGCAAGGAGTGGGAAGAGCGTCTTGCCGCCGCCGATGCGGAAAAGCGCGCGGAATTCAACCGCCGCTTCGCCGGCGATCTGCCGGGCAACTTCGATGCGACCATCGACGCATTCAAGAAGAAGATTGCTGCGAACAACCCGACCGTGGCGACGCGCAAGGCCTCGGAGGATGCTCTGGAAGTCATCAACGGCCTCCTGCCCGAAACGCTTGGCGGCTCGGCCGACCTGACGCCCTCCAACAACACCAAAACCAGCCAGATGACCTCGATCACGCCGACCGACTTCTCCGGCCGGTACATGCACTACGGCATTCGCGAGCATGCGACGGCCGCCGCCATGAATGGCATCGCGCTGCACGGCGGCCTGATCCCCTATTCAGGTGGCTTCCTGATCTTTTCCGACTACTGCCGCCCGTCCGTGCGCCTCGCCGCGCTCATGGGCATCCGCGTCGTGCACGTCTGGACGCACGACTCGATCGGTGTTGGTGAAGACGGCCCCACCCACCAGCCTGTGGAGCATGTCGCAGCGCTTCGCGCCATCCCGAATCTTCTGCTGTTCCGTCCGGCCGACGAAACCGAGACCGCGGAATGCTGGCAGCTCGCTCTCCATCATAAGAACCGGCCGTCCGGACTGGCGCTTACCCGCCAGAACCTGATGCCGGTCCGCACCGAATACGAAGAAAAGAACCTCAGCGCATATGGCGCCTACGAGCTCATCTCGGCGAGCGATGCCAAGGTGTCGATCTTCGCATCCGGCTCCGAAGTGGAAATCGCCGTGAAGGCGCAGAAGCAGCTCGCCGACAAGGGCATCTCCGCCCGTGTCGTCTCGGTGCCCTGCTTCGAACTCTTCTTCGAACAGTCGGCCGATTACCAGGAAGCCATCATCGGCAAGGCCCCGGTGAAGATCGCGATCGAAGCGGGCATCCGCCAGGGCTGGGACGCGTTTATCGGCTCCGACGGCGATTTCATTGGCATGAATTCGTTCGGCGCCTCGGCGCCGGCCAAGGATCTGTACAAATATTTCGGCATCACGGTTGAGGCCGTGGTCGCCGCGGCGGACGCCAAGCTCGGTTGAGGCCAAACGCCGCAAGGGCATTTCGCCCCTGCGGCCGATCCATTAACTTGAACCTGTCTTAATAGCGGGAGTGATCGTAATGACTGTAAAAGTTGCCATCAACGGCTTCGGCCGCATCGGCCGCAACGTATTGCGCGCCATCGTCGAGTCTGGCCGCACCGACATCGAGGTCGTGGCCATCAACGATCTCGGCCCGGTCGAGACCAATGCCCATCTGCTCCGCTACGACTCGATCCACGGCAAGTTCCCGGCCGATGTCAAAGTCGATGGCGACACGATTTCCGTCGGCGGTGGCAAGCCGATCAAGGTTACCGCGATCAAGGACCCGGCAACCCTCCCCCACGGCGAACTCGGCGTCGATATCGCCATGGAGTGCACCGGCATTTTCACCGCACGCGACAAGGCAGCCGCCCACCTGACGGCTGGTGCAAAGCGCGTGATCGTGTCAGCGCCCGCAGACGGCGCGGATCTGACGGTCGTCTTCGGCGTCAACCACGACAAGCTGACCAAGGACCATCTTGTCATCTCGAATGCGTCCTGCACCACAAACTGCCTGGTTCCGGTGGTCAAGGTTCTTGATGATGCCGTCGGCATCGACCACGGCTTCATGACCACGATCCATTCCTACACCGGTGATCAGCCGACGCTCGACACCATGCACAAGGATCTCTACCGCGCCCGTGCTGCGGCTCTTTCGATGATCCCGACCTCGACCGGCGCGGCCAAGGCAGTCGGCCTCGTGCTTCCGCATCTGAAGGGCAAGCTCGACGGCACGTCGATCCGCGTTCCGACCCCGAACGTTTCGGTTGTCGATTTCAAGTTCGTCGCCAAGAAGAACACCTCCAAGGAAGAAATCAACGAAGCGATCAAGGCTGCGTCCAACGGCGCCCTGAAGGGCATCCTCGGCTACACCGAGGAGCCGCTCGTCTCGCGCGACTTCAACCACGACAGCCACTCCTCGATCTTCGCGATCGACCAGACCAAGGTTCTGGAAGGCAATTTCGTGCGCATTCTCTCTTGGTACGACAATGAGTGGGGCTTCTCGAACCGCATGGCCGACACGGCCGTAGCTTTCGCAAAGCTCATCTGAACCATCGTTCAGTATTTGTTAGCCATAAAGGCGGACCGATCGTCGGTCCGCCTTTTTTAATTGTCTCATTGCCTTGAGAGGATCATCATTCCCATTCAATATTCCTTCACCAAGTGAATGGGAATCAGAAGACAAGGGCCTGCGTTGCTGCGCGAGGCCATTTTCATGTTTCGTAAGGGGGTGACTGGAGTTGGAGACGTTTTATCTCGTCACGCTCGTGTTGACGGCGTTGATCCTGTTTGCAGCGTTCTCCAGCCTGCTTGCCTTCCGCTTCGGCGCCCCCTTGCTTTTGCTCTTTCTCCTCGTCGGGCTGATCGCCGGAGTGGACGGGCTAGGCATAGAATTTTCCAGCTATGAGACAGCCTATGCGATAGGCTCGATCGCACTTGCCATCATCCTTTTCGATTCCGGGTACGGAACCTCGTTGCATTCGTTCAAGATCGCGGCCTTCCCGGCGATCGTCTTGTCAACCGCCGGCGTATTGCTGACGGCTGGGCTCTTCGGTCTGGCGGCGAGTTGGATCCTGGGTCTCAGCCTGTTGGAGGGCATGCTGCTTGGCTCGATCGTCGCCTCGACGGACGCTGCTGCGGTGTTCTTCCTTTTGCGAATCGGCGGTATCAACATTCGCGACAAGGTGCGTTCGACACTGGAAGTCGAATCCGGAACGAACGATCCGATGGCCATCTTCCTGACGCTGGCTCTGGTCACGCTTGTCTCCCAGAACGGCAGTGAAGAAACAGGATGGGCAGCAGGTCTCGGTCTGCTGCGGATGTTTGTCGAGCAAATGGGCATGGGCCTTTTGCTGGGGCTGATCGGTGGATACGTGATCGTCCTTATCCTCCGTCATATCCGGATTGAACGAGGCCTCCTTCCGATCGTCGTCCTGGCCCTGTCGCTGGTGGTCTTTTCCTATACAGGCGCCGTGGGCGGCAGTGGTTTTCTTGCCGTGTATGTCGCGGGCATTTTCGTCGGCAACAAGAAGATCCCGGCCGGACCGGCAATTTCGAGATTCCAGGAGGGGCTGACCTGGCTTGCCCAGATCATTATGTTCCTCGTACTGGGCCTTTTGGCGACACCCTCCGACTTCGTCAACACCCTGGCGCCGGCCGCCATCCTCGCGCTCTTCCTGGTGTTCATCGCGCGACCGATCGCAGTCTGGCTCAGCCTGCTTCCCTTCGACTTTACGCAACGCGAGACCGGCTTTATCGCCTGGGTCGGCCTGCGCGGGGCGGTGTCCATTCTGCTTGCCATCCTGCCGGTGCTGGGTGGTATCGAGAACGGAGCGATCTACTTCAACACCACGTTCATCGTCGTCATGCTTTCTCTCGCGATGCAGGGCTGGACCATCAAGCCCATGGCGAGAGCACTCGGCCTCATCGTCCCGCCACGCCTCGGCGCGATCGAAAAGTACGAACTCGACCTGCCCGGCGCGGCCAATCACGAACTCGTCTCGTATCGCGTCGTTGCCGGAAGCCCGATCATCAGCGGCGAACGCATCCCGCGCTGGGCTATGCCTTCACTGGTCATCCGCGACGGCAAGTCGATGCGCTACCAGTATGCCGGACGGCTTCGCGAGAACGATCAGGTCTACCTCTTCATCGCGCCGGGCTATTCGCGGCTGCTCGACCGCCTCTTCGCGGAAAAGGCCAAGCTGGACGAGGACGATACCGAATTCTTCGGGACTTTCACGATCTCACCGTCCCGACCGGCCGAGGAGCTCGACCTTGCCTATGGCCCCGGCCTCATCAGCGAAGCGGACAAGGCCAAGACCGTCGGCGAGCTGATCGAGGCACGTATCGGCAGTCATCCGGAATACGGGGATCGGGTCCGCGTCAGCAACGTTATTCTGATCGTCCGCGGTACTGACGACAATGGCCGCATATCCTCTGTCGGCATTTCACTGGAAGCTGTCGTTCCCGCCACCACGCTACCAATCTTCCTCAATATGCGGGAGACCGCCCATACGGTCCGTGACGCACTGCGACGTTATCGCGCTCGCAAAAGAAGCCTGTCCGAGAAGGAAAACAGGATGTGATCTGTTTGATCTGTCATTGAGCCGGAGTAAGGTCTGCGCCATCACCCTTTCAAATCACAACGACGGATAACGACATGCCGGCTTTCAAGACTTTGGACGATCTCACCGACATAAAGGGCAAGCGCGTACTGGTGCGCGTCGACCTCAACGTGCCGATGGCGGACGGCAAGGTCAGCGACTCGACCCGCATCGAACGTGTGGCGCCAACGATCCAGGAACTGTCTCGCAAGGGTGCCAAGGTCATCCTTCTCGCCCATTTTGGCCGCCCGAAGGGTGAGCCCGTGGCTGATATGTCGCTGAAGCCGATCGCCGCCGCGGTGGAGGAAATCCTCGATCAGAGCGTCGAATTCGCCGGCGACTGCATCGGCCCGGAAGCCTCAAAAGCGATCGATGCGATGAACAATGGCGACATCCTGCTGCTGGAGAATACGCGGTTCCATAAAGGCGAGGAAAAGAACACACCTGAGTTCACTGCAGAGCTCGCAAAGAACGGCGACATTTTCGTCAACGACGCGTTTTCGGCCGCACATCGCGCGCATGCGTCCACCGAAGGCCTCGCCCATCACATGCCCGCCTATGCCGGACGCACGATGCAGGCGGAGCTGGAGGCCCTGGAAAAGGGCTTGGGCAAGCCGACCCGCCCCGTGGTGGCGATTGTCGGCGGCGCGAAGGTCTCCACCAAGATCGACCTGCTGCAGAACCTCGTAAAGAAGGTCGACGCCCTGGTGATCGGTGGCGGCATGGCCAACACCTTCCTTGCGGCACAGGGCGTGAACGTTGGCAAATCCCTTTGCGAACATGATCTGGCCGAAACCGCGAAACAGATCATGATCGAGGCTGCGACCGCGGGCTGCGCCATTGTTCTGCCCGTCGACGGCGTGGTTGCCCGCGAGTTCAAGGCGGGTGCCGCCAACGAGGTTGTTGATATCAACGCCATTCCGTCCGACGCAATGGTGCTCGACGTAGGACCGAAGTCGATCGAAAAGGTCAACGAGTGGATCGGCCGCGCAGCGACCCTCGTCTGGAACGGCCCGATGGGAGCATTCGAGATAACGCCGTTCGATGCCGCGACGGTGGCCGCGGCAAAGTACGCGGCGGAAAGAACCCGTGCGGGCAAACTGGTTTCCGTCGCCGGCGGCGGCGACACGGTCTCCGCTCTCAACCATGCCGGTGTCGCCGATGACTTCACTTATGTGTCGACAGCCGGCGGGGCATTCCTGGAGTGGATGGAAGGCAAGGAACTGCCGGGTGTTTCGGTTCTGTCGACAGCAGGCTGAGCGGTCTCGCCGTCATCGGATGCGCGGATTGACGCCGCGCATCCCTGTTAACTTACCTCTTTAAAATAGTTCAATATTTTAAACGATTGAAATGATTTCAATCGTTTCAATAGCTTACCGGCATATTCCCCCTCCAAAAAACTTCTGGTATCGGCCACTGGGTCACTAGGTCTGCAAGTCGTTTTGAGCGCCCGGCGCGCTATTTTTTTGGGATAGGAGTGAAGCATGGTGGACGCGAAGATGTTGAACAAAATCGGCTCGGCGCCCGGTTTCATTGCGGCGCTCGATCAGAGCGGTGGTTCAACACCCAAGGCGTTGCTGCTCTACGGCATTGCGGAGACCGACTACAACGGCGACGAAGAAATGTTCCGCCTGATGCATGCCATGCGCGTCCGGATCATGAAGGCTCCGGCCTTTTCCGGAGACAAGGTTATCGGCGCCATCTTGTTCGAGCGCACCATGGACGGCGATGTCGATGGACAGGCAGTTCCGTCCTACCTGTGGGAAAAGCGCGGCGTCGTGCCGTTCCTGAAGGTCGACAAGGGCCTGCTGGACGAGGACAACGGCGTTCAACTGATGAAGCCGATGCCGGACCTTGATCCTCTCCTTATCCGGGGGCGCGACAAGAGCATCTTCGGCACCAAGATGCGCTCCGTTATTGCTCACGCCGACAAGACCGGCATTGCCGCGGTCGTCAAGCAACAGTTCGAAGTGGCGCGCCAGATCATCGGCCAGGGTTTGGTCCCGATCGTCGAACCCGAGGTCTCCATCAAGAGCCCGACGAAAGAAGCGGCTGAAGCCATTCTTCGAGACGAGATTGCGGCGCAACTCGACAAGCTGCCGGCCGGCGAACAGGTCATGCTCAAGCTGACGATCCCGACGGTCGACGGTTTCTATGAGCCCTTGGGCGCCCATAAATCCGTGATCCGGGTCGTCGCGCTGTCCGGCGGCTACAGCCGCGCGGATGCCTGCGAGAAATTGCGGAAAAACCACGGCATGATCGCAAGCTTCTCACGCGCGCTGACGGAGAACCTGCGCGTGCAAATGAGCGATGCGGAATTCGACGCAAGTCTCGCCGAAACGATCGATGAAATCTACGCAGCGAGCGTGAACAAGGCCTGACGCCGCTGCATCTGGCGCGTTTCTTCGCACGATGATTATTGTCACCGAGACACAAAAGCCCGGTTTCGACCGGGCTTTTCCGTTATAGCCTCGTCATCGCAACACGGAGGCGAGTAATGCCGGAACGCCATTTCCAGACGGTCGACGTCTTCACCACGAAACGGTTTTCCGGAAATCCGCTTGCCGTCGTCTTCGATGCTGCGGGCCTGGCCGACAGCGATATGCAAAAGATCGCCGCCGAGTTCGGCTATTCGGAAACGACATTCGTTCTTCCCCCTGAAGATACGGCCAACACTGCGGCGGTACGCATCTTTACGCCAGTCACCGAGGTTCCCTTTGCCGGGCATCCGAATGTCGGGACCGCCTTCGTCATTGGCAATCTCGGTTCCCTCTTCGGGCGCAGTGTCGATGATGTCCTGAGGTTCGAGGAGAAGGCCGGCCTCGTGGAGGTAAAGCTGATGCGAGACGGTGCCCGAGTCACGGGAGCGTCGATCCGTGCGCCCGGACCGCTCACGATCGGGTCTTTGATCGAGGCCGGAAGGCTCGCACAATGCATCGGACTGGCCCGCGATGAGGTGAAGATCTCGGCACATGAACCGGTCTTTATGTCGGTAGGCCTCACGTTCATCGTTGTTGAACTCACTGACCTGGACGCTCTCGGCCGCGCCGCGGTCGACATATCCTCACTCGCCGCGCTTCGGGAGACCTTCTCCCACGATGATTGCGATTGCGCTCTGTTTCTCTACGTTCGCTGCGGCGACGGGCACGTGCGGGCGCGTATGTTCGCACCGTTCGACAATGTCGCGGAAGATCCCGCGACGGGAAGCGCCTCGGCAGCCCTTGGCGCTTTCCTCGCCTTCCTGGACGGCTTCACCGGTTCCCGACGTCTCTTCGTCGAGCAGGGCATAGAGATGGGCCGCCCGAGCCGCATCACCGTCGACGTGACGAGCGATCAAGGTGTGCTGCAGTCCGTATCCGTGAGCGGTGACTGCGTCGAGGTTACGCGGGGAAGCCTCGTTTCGGGCTAGCTCAAGGTCTGATCAGCAACGTCACAGACCAGATGACGAAGGCGATGATCGCAATCTTCCAGAAGTCGCGGCGACGCCGGAGACCCGGCAGGCCGAGGGGCTTGATGATCTGCACGACCATGGCGAGGATCAGCAGAAGGCCGATTATCTTGGTCATGCATTCTCCGGTGCGTATCTGCCCCGGTCAAACGCGAGACATCTTTTTGCCCGACAAGGGATTCGGCAATTCGTTAGCGGTTTGGCTCGTATAGTGCAACCGGACGGCCGGCTGCGACGTTGCTGCACCGCACCCTTTCTACAGTATGTTAGCCGGGAAACTTGCCGATATCATGAGACGAAATCTTATACCTGTCCTCGCCCTTCTGCTGGGTACGCTCTTCCTCTTCCTCGGAAACGGTCTTCACGGCCTTCTTTTGCCGGTCCGCGGATCGGCGGAGGGCTACTCCAACGAAATCCTCGGCCTGCTCGGCACGTCGTGGGCGACAGGCTTCGTCCTCGGCTGCTTCTACGCTCCGAAGCTGGTGATGCGGATAGGACATGTCCGTGCCTTTTCCGGGTTCATCTCCATCATAGCCATCATTGCCTTGATCACCGGCATGGTGGTGGATGAATATGCATGGGTCGCACTTCGCGCCCTCACCGGCTTCTGCACGGCCGGAACCTCGATGATCATCGAAAGCTGGTTGAACGAACGCGCAACCAACGAGAGCCGCGGCGCGATCTTCTCCTTCTACATCTCGATCACGCTCATCGGTGTTGTGGGGGGGCAGATGCTGGTCGGCCTCGGCGATCCGGCCACGACCATCCTGTTCATGGCTTGCGGCATCTTCTATTGCCTGGCCATGCTTCCGACGACGTTTTCCACCGCCGCCTCGCCCCAACCACTGAAATCCGTCAGCCTTGATCTCAGGAGCCTTTATCGCAACTCGCCGGTTTCGTTTGTCGGCATCCTGCTGATCGGCATCGCCAACGGCGCCTACGGAACTCTCGGGGCGGTGTTCGGCTCGAGAGCAGGACTTTCGCCGACGATGATTGCGGCAATGCTGTCAATCACCATCTTCGCTGGGGCAATTGCCCAGTTTCCTGCCGGCAAGGCCTCCGACATGACTGACCGGCGTTATGTGCTTGCCGCGCTCTCCGCAGTAGCTGCCATCGCTGCGGTCCTGCTTGTCCTGATACAGCCGCAGGACGCGGTTTTCATGATCATCCTCGTCGCCATCTATGGCGCAGCTGCCAATGCCCTTTATCCAATTGCTGTGGCCCATGCGAACGACTTCGCCTCGTCGGAAAATTTCGTCAAGGTATCGGGCGGGCTGCTGCTGCTCTTCGGCATCGGCACGATTATCGGCCCCACGCTGGGTGGTCCGGTGATGACGCAGTTCGGCCCATATACCCTCTTTGCCGTCACCGCGATCGCGCATATCGCGCTGGCCACCTATGCTATATTCCGCAGCAGGCTGCGCGCCGCCATTCCCATCGACAGCCGCGAGACATTCTCCTCGGCGCCGATGGCAACGCACCCAATGAGTACGCCTGAAAGCCTCGCACTTGATCCTCGTGCACAGCCTCTTGGGGAGCAAAGCGAATCACCGGATGAGGAGTTGAGCCATGATCGCCGATGACGACAGGCCCGCACGCAAAACGACACATGAGATAGGATGTGACCTCTCCCTGCTGGCTGCGGACGAACTGCGGTCGCGCATTGAACTGCTCAAAGCCGAAATCGAACGGTTGGAGGCGGAATGCATACGCAAGCAGGCCGGACGGCTGGCGGCGGAGAATTTGTTCAAGACCTGAGATTGTCGCGAAACAATACTTGGCAAAACTGGAAACCCGCTCGAAGAATCGCATTTTTCGCTTCTCGTTAACGCACGGTTAACTATTTCGGGAGATGATGTGAGCGTCCAGAGCTTCTGGATTCAGGCAGTTTCACCGACTGGCGAATAGGTCTGATTTTTCTCCCTGTTTTACCTTGAGAGCCGCTTTTGCGGCTCTTTTTTTGTCGCCTTAATCCTTCCACGAAATTGTGGGAATTAACCCTTCTTTAATAAACGACTTGCGCGTTTCAGGTATTGGTACCATCTTGTCAGCCATGAGATGGACGGTGCTACGAGGGCACCTCAGCCTGAACAAGTGATGCGTTAAACAGGGAAGACATCGATGAGCGATCAGGGCTTGAACACGATCAGCTTCGCCGGCCGCGCCGCGGCATCGGCGCCGTTCAAGGCGATCTATGCCGAGGGGATGGGCCTGGTGGAGGAGACCGCCGCCTATCTGGACGGTCCTGGCCGCTCTGCCGCCAAAGTACTGCCGCGTATGGCATCCGTACTTTACGCCGCCGAATCCATGCGCCTCACCACCCGACTGATGCAGATGGCATCCTGGCTTCTTTTGCAGCGCGCCGTGAACAACGGCGAGATGAGCCGCGATCAGGTTCTGTCGGAAAAGAGCAAGGTCCGCCTCGACGGCTTCAACGTCGATCGCAGCGCTCCGGGCTGGAACGACCTTCCCGAAGCCTTCCGTGACCTCGTTGAGCGTTCGCTTCGCCTGCAGAACCGGATTTCCCTTCTCGACCGCGAGATCTACCGGCCGTCCGACGCTTCCGTTGTTCCGGACAATGAGAACAGCGTACAGGCCCAGCTTGATCTTCTGCGCACGGCTTTCAACGCAGGCTGATCGGCACCCGTGAAACAGAAGCCCGTCCTGCTCCACGCAGGTCGGGCTTTTTTTGCGCCTCATCGGAAGATTGCGTTTTAGCAATTTACAACGTGTGATTATATGGCAAACTCCTCCTCTGCGAGGGAGGGAGCCTTGGCCAAGTTCATTCTGTCCATCGATGGCGGCGGCATTAGGGGTACGATCCCTGCGGCTATCCTGACTGTTCTCGAGAAAAAGCTGTCGAAGCGCAGCAAGAAGCTGCCGCTACACCGTTATTTTCACATGATCGCTGGAACCTCGACGGGCGCGATCATCGCAGCAGGACTGACATGTCCGAAACCCGGACAACCATCCGAACCCGCTGCAGACGCCACCACCTTGCTGGACCTCTACAAGAGCAAGGGCGCGAAAATCTTCGACATCGGCCTCTTTCGAAAGATTGCCAATTTCGGTGGTCTTTTCGAGGAGCGCTACGATGCTGGTGCTCTTGAGAAGATATTGACGGAGATGCTCGGCAAGAAGACGGAAATCAAGGATGCCCTCACCAAGGTGCTCATCACCGGTTACGACATTCACGCACGCCGTGCCGTTTTCATGACCAATGCTGATCGCGATCACGAACGGTTCTACTTCTGGCAGGCGGTCCGCGGGTCGTCAGCCGCTCCTACCTATTTCGAGCCGGCGCTGGTGGAGGATCTCGCCAGGGTCAAGCACGGCGAAATTCCGGCGCTGCCGCTGATCGATGGTGGAGTTTTTGCCAACGATCCTGCAATGGCGGCCTATGTCGAGGGCTGCAAGCTGGGATGGCGCGACGACGGCGAGAAAATCGTCATCCTCTCGCTTGGCACCGGTTCGGCCAATCGCAAGATCCCCTACCAGCAGGCGAAAAGCTGGGGCGCTGGCGGATGGATCAATCCCGCCAATGATACACCGCTTATCTCCGTGCTCATGCAAGGCCAGTCCAGCACCGCCTCCTACCAGCTGAACAAATTGCTCAACGTCGAACCACCGTCCTTTGCGGACGGAGCAACGGTCGTGACGACGGACAATCGCGAGAAGCTGGACTACTTCAGGCTCGACGCGCCGCTGGTCGGCGTCAACGACGCGCTAGACGACGCCACACCGAAGAACATCTCCGACCTTGAGCGCTTCGGCCTGACGCTGGCGCAGAAACACGATCTGGCGCTGGAAGAGATCGCCGACAGGCTCGAGGCTCTGTAAGCGCTTTTCCCATAAAGCAAAAACCCGGCTCAAGAGCCGGGTTTCAATATGCGCCAAGGTCAAATGGCTTAGAGGCCGAGGCCGCCGAAACGCTTGTTGAACTTCGAAACGCGGCCGCCGCGGTCCAGCAGCTGCTGGTTGCCGCCGGTCCAGGCCGGATGCGACTTGGGGTCGATTTCAAGGTTCATGACAGCGCCTTCCGAACCCCACGTGGAGTAGGTTTCGTATTCGGTGCCATCGGTCATGACCACCTTGATCTTGTGATAGTCGGGATGGATATCAGCCTTCATAGCGCTCTTCCTGATGTGCCGGAGGGTCCAATTGCCGCAATTGCGTCAGGGAACCGTATTCAATAAATGAAGCCGTAGTCCGATCAGGCTACGGCTTCCCAATTCGATGCGGTGCCTATACATGAAGGGCGCAACGATAACAAGAGCCAAGGCGAGAGTTTGGCGCCTGAGGGCAGGAGACGGCATGACGGACAAGACAGGAAGCAATGGGGCGGCGAAAACACGGCAGTTCGCGAGGCCGCTCGCGCAGCTGGCGCCTTATCTTCTCCGGTACCGCGGCATGGTCGCCGCCGCGCTTTTCTTCCTCGCTCTTGCTGCCGCGACGACGCTCGCGCTCCCGCTTGCCGTCAGGAGGATGATCGATCACGGATTCAATGACGCCGATCGTGGTTTCATCAACGATTACTTCGGCATGCTGATCGTCATCGCGGTCGTTCTCGCGCTGGCGAGTTCCCTTCGCTATTACTACGTCATCAATATCGGCGAGCGGATCGTATCCGATCTTCGTCGTGAAGTTTTCGCCCAGGTGACGCGACTGTCTCCTGCCTTCTTCGACGTAAACCAGTCCGGCGAGATCGTTTCGCGACTCACCGCGGATACTGCCCAGATAAAATCCGCTTTCGGCGCGACCGCGTCCCAGGCTCTGCGCAATGCCATTCTCTGTCTCGGCGCGATCGGCATGATGATCTACACGAGCCCCGGTTTGTCGATTCTCGTGATCGCCGCGATCCCGATCATTGTCTTTCCGCTGGTCGCGTTCGGCCGCTCGGTCCGGAAACGGTCGCGGTTCGCGCAAGACACGCTCGCCGACGCGTCTGCCTTCGCAAGCGAAACGATCGGCGCAACTCGAACGGTCCAGTCCTACAATGGCGAAGCCGCCGCTGCCGCGCGCTTCGGCGACGCCGTCGAACGCGCTTATCACGCCGCCCGCGGAGCAACGAAGGCTCGCGCGGTGCTGACCGGCGTTGCCATCATGCTCGTCTTCGGCAGCGTCGTCGCGGTCCTTTGGGTGGGCGCCCAGAGCGTCCTCAACGGCACCATGAGCGCGGGTACTCTTGGCCAGTTCCTCCTTTATTCGGTCATTGCGGCAGGCGCGCTGGGTTCGCTTTCGGAAGTGTGGGGCGAACTGTCCCAGGCGGGAGGAGCCGCGGAACGTCTTATCGAACTCCTGCGAGAAGTGCCGGCCATTCGCTCGCCGGAAGAGCCGACGGCGCTGCCCGAGCCACCTCAGGGGCGGATCGACCTGCACGACGTCCACTTCGCCTATCCGTCGAACCCAACGCGCTCGTCCCTCAAGGGCTTGAGCTTTAGCGTCAGCCCGGGAGAGACGGTCGCCATTGTCGGCCCTTCCGGTGCCGGCAAGAGCACAGTCTTTTCCTTGCTGCTGCGTTACTACGACCCTGTCAGCGGAACGATCAACCTTGATGGCACCGACATCCGCACTGTCGACCTGCAGGCACTCCGCAGCCGGATCGCGATCGTACCCCAGGATGTGACGATCTTCGCCGCATCCCTGCAAGACAACATCGCCTTCGGCAAACCCGGAGCCACTCGCGAGGAGGTGCGGGCTGCAGCGGCTGCGGCGCAGGCCGCCGAGTTCATCGAGCGTCTTGACGACGGTTACGACACCAAGGCCGGCGAGCGCGGCATCACGCTTTCAGGCGGCCAGCGCCAGCGCCTCGCCATTGCCAGGGCTATTCTTAAGGATGCGCCGGTTCTTCTTCTCGACGAAGCCACCTCGGCGCTCGACGCAGAAAGCGAGACGTTGGTTCAGAAGGCTCTAGACGGCCTGATGCGGAACCGCACGACGATTGTCATCGCCCACCGCCTGGCAACCGTACTGAAAGCGGATCGCATCCTGGTCGTCGACGACGGCCGGATCGTCGAACAGGGAACGCACCAGTCCCTGATTCAGCATGGCGGCCTCTACGCCAAGCTCGCGCGATTGCAGTTCGAAAATGGTGCACAGCATTTCTCAGTCGCCGCGAAGTAACCAAGACCAAGCTCAGGAGCCAACCGCGCGTCCCGCGATGCGGCCCGAGAACAGGCATCCACCGAGGAATGTGCCCTCAAGCGCGTTGTAGCCGTGCATGCCCCCGCCGCCGAAACCAGCCGCCTCTCCGGCGGCATAGAGCCCTGGCAGCGGCTCACCGCGCCAGTCGAGCACGCGGCCTGAAAGATCGGTGTGAATGCCGCCTAGCGTCTTGCGCGTCAGGATATGCAGCCGCACCCCGATCAGCGGGCCCATCGCGGGATCCAGCAGGCGATGCGGCTTTACGGTACGCATCAGCCGGTCGCCGACATAGTTCCGCGCTCCCCGGATCGCCGTCATCTGGACATCCTTGCCAAACTTGTTCTCCGCGTCTCGGTCTCGGGCCTCGATCTGCTCGCGCAGGTGATGGATACCGAGCCGGCCCTCACCGCTGATATCGTTCATAGCGACAACCAGGTCCTCGAGCGTGTCACGGACAGCGAAATCCTCACCCTTGTCCATGAAGGCCTGCACAGGTCCTGGCGGTTCCTTGCCAAGGCGCTTCAGCAGCAATCGGATGTTCTTATCGGTGAGGTCAGGATTCTGTTCAGAGCCTGAAAGAGCGAATTCACGTTTGATGATTGCCTTGTTGAGAATAAACCAGCTGTAGTCATGGCCTGTCGCCCGGATGGCCTTCAACGTTGCCATGGTGTCAAAGCCCGGCATGGCCGGAGGTGCCAGCCGGTTTCCATCGGCGTCGCACCAGAAGGACGACGGCCCCGGCAATATGCGAATCCCGTGCTGCGGCCAGATCGGGTCCCAGTTCTTGACACCTTCCGTGTAATGCCACATCCGGTCGCCGTTGATGACATCGCCACCTGCAGAACGCGTAATCTCCAGCATTCTTCCGTCGACATGCTGCGGAACGCCGCTGACCATTGTACGAGGTGGCGGACCCAGCCGCTCAACCGGCCAGCTTCGTCGGACGAGATCGTGATTGCCGCCGATACCGCCGGACGCGACCACCACGGCGCCCGCCTCGACTTCGAACTCTTGCTCAACCTCCCGGTTGGTCGCGGCACCGCGAACCGCTGCATCCGGCTTAAGGACGGCGCCTCGCGCACCGGTAACGACGCCATTAGTGACAGTCAGACTATCGACCCGATGCCGAAAGAGGAAAGAAAGCCGCCCATCCTCAGCCATCGCCCGCGCTTTCCGGACAAAGGGTTCGAGCACACCTGGCCCCGTGCCCCAGGCAATGTGGAAGCGCGGAACCGAGTTACCGTGACCGTTGGCGAGCGAACCGCCGCGCTCGGCCCAGCCGACGACGGGAAACCAGCGCATTCCGAGGTCATGTAGCCAGCGCCGCTTCTCGCCGGCTGCGAATTCCAGATAGGCATCCGCCCACAGTCTTGGCCAGTAATCCTCGGCCCGATCGAACGCAGCCGAGCCAAGCCAGTCCTGGCGCGCCAGGGCCTGGCTGTCGCGAATGCCCAACCGCCGCTGTTCGGGGCTGTCGATGAAGAAAAGTCCGCCCAGCGACCAGAAGGCCTGGCCGCCAAGATTCTGTTCGCCTTCCTGGTCAAGAACGCAGACCTTGAGACCGCGTTCGGCTGCTTCGGTCGCGGCAACGAGACCCGCGAGACCGCCACCGATCACCGCCACATCGAACTGACTTGCCGGCATAGGCGCGTCCTCCTCCACAGCCCATGGCTATTCTTACGAATACGTAAGAGTAACCACAAGCCCGGGAGCATGCCGATCAACCGTTATCGTTCGGTCAGCTTGAGCTCGATCCGTCGGTTCTGGTCGCGGGCCTCCGGTGTATCGCCCTCGGCAATCGGCTGGAACTCGCCGAACCCTGCGGCGACGAGCCGATCGGCGGGTACGCCCTGGGAGACGAGAAACTTCACGACGGAAATCGCACGGGCCGCCGATAGCTGCCAGTTATCGGCAAAACGCCCGGTACCGGATAGGGGCACATTGTCTGTATGACCATCGACACGTAGCACCCAGTTGATTTCCGCCGGTATTTCCTTGGCGAGATCGAGAAGAGCGCCGGCAAGTTTCGTCATCTCCGCCTGCCCGGCCGGATTGAGCGTATCGCCGCCGGACGGAAACAGCACCTCTGACTGGAAGACGAAGCGGTCACCGACGATACGGATGTTCTCGCGATCGGAGAGGATTTCCCGAAGCCGCCCGAAGAAATCGGAACGATAGCGATTGAGCTCCTGCACACGCTGGGCAAGTGCCACATTCAACCGGCGCCCGAGATCGGAAATCTTGGCCTGAGAGGCAGCATCCTTGGCTTCAGATGCCTGCAAAGCGGATTCGACGGCGGCGATCTGCGCCCTCAAGGCGGCGATCTGCTGGTTTAGGAGTTCGATCTGGTTGAGCGCGCGCGCGCTCACCTGGCGTTCCTCGTCTAGCTGATCAGTGAGGGCGCCGACCTGCGCATTGGCCGCGTCTGCGGCACCCGCGCCGCTGGAGAGAAGTTCCTGAAGCCGCGAACGCTCTCCCTCCGACGCCGCGAGAGAGGACTGCAGGGCGGCCAGCGAATCCTCGAGATCCTGCTTGTTACCCTTTTCCAAAGCCAGAAGTTCGGTGAGCTCGGCGATCTGATTGTTCAGCCGGTTGAGCACCTCGTCCTTGCCGGTGATTTCGCGGCTGAGGATGAACTGCGCCACCACGAAGACGGTCAGCAGGAACATGATCGCCAGCAGCAGGGTGGACAGCGCGTCGACAAAACCCGGCCAGTAGTCGACACCCCTGTCGCGACGCCGATTGCGAGCAAGAGCCATGACTACTTGTCCTCGCTGATCTTTTCACCCAGCTTGTCATTCAGCCGGTCGAGCGTCTTGCGCATCGCGCGGGTATCTTCCTGCTGCGCCTCGATCCAGTCGCGCAGCATCTGCTGCTCGTTGCGCATGTTCTTAACAAGGCCCTGGATTCCTTCGGCCAGGTTGGCGATGGCAGCCACCGACCGCTCCGACCCACCGCCCTCGCCCATCTTCGCCAGCTGCTGGACGAGCTTCTGCATCTCTGCATTGTCGCCGCCAACCTCAGAACCGACATCTGTGACGGAGGAAAGCCAGTTTTCCAGCTCGGTGTAGAAGCGGTTCTGGGCTCGCCCCGCTTGCAGGTCGAGGAAGCCGAGGATCAGAGATCCGGAGAGACCCAGCAACGAGGACGAGAATGCGGTCCCCATGCCGCTCAACGGCGCCGTCAATCCGCTTTTCAACGATTGCAGGATATCCGCACCATCTCCTGATGCGGGATCGAGCGACTGGATCACCGAGCTGATCGAGCCGATGGTGCCCAGCAGACCCCAGAAGGTGCCGAGAAGGCCCAGAAAGACGAGAAGGCCGATGAGGTAGCGTGAAATATCACGCGACTCATCAAGCCTGGTAGCGATCGAGTCGAGGATCGAGCGCAGCGCTGTCGTCGAAATCGCGACCGTGCCACGATTGCCGATCAGCGCCCGCATGGGTGCCAACAGCCGGGGCTCGCGTCCAACCTTTTCGGCACTGCCGGCCGCGCGAAACGAGTTGAACCAGCGAACCTCGGGTCTCAGCGCCAGCACGTGATTGAAAACCAGAACGATGCCAACCGCGAGAACGCCAAGAATAAGGCCATTCAGACCGGGATTGGTAACAAAGGCGGCATGCGCCTGCCGGTAGAGGATTGCCGTTATGAAGCCGACGATGATCAGGAAAATCACCATCGTGGAGAAGAACGGCATGGGACTGGACAGCTTCGTGCCGTATCCTTCGCCTTGGACCTCCGAGCCCTCAAGGTCCGCCAGCTTCACTTTCGCCATGATCTATTCAGCCTCCTGGAATCTCGCCGCGGAGGCTAGTTTAAAATTGAGACGAATTGAAGGGGTATGGCGGAAAGGTTTCCTACCGTTCCGGTTGTCAGGGCATCGGCCTGCTGATGACCTCGAGGAGCGACTTGCGGATATATTCGTTGCCGGCGACCACAGTCCCGGTCGTGAACATGTCGTTGCCGCCGCTCATGTCGCTGACGAACCCGCCGGCTTCGCGGATCAGCAGCAGACCTGCCGCGATATCCCAGGGCGATAGCCCCGTTTCCCAGAACCCGTCCAGACGACCTGCCGCCACATAAGCAAGATCGAGCGCTGCCGCGCCCATACGGCGCACGCCGGCGACCTCACCCATCACGTGACGCAGTTCGATCAGAAACTTTCCATGCTGGCCTCGACCGAGATGCGGAACACCGCAACCGATCACGCAATCCGACAGCACCTTTCTTGCACCCACGCGGATACGACGATCGTTGACGAAGGCACCACCCCCCTTTTCGGCGGTGTAGAGTTCATCCGTTGCCGGGTTGAAGACGACCCCGGCAACAAGCTCGCCATTGCGCTCCAGCGCGATGGACACGGCGAACTGCGGAATGCCGTGGAGGAAGTTGGTCGTCCCGTCCAGCGGGTCGACGATCCAGCGATGCGCACCGTCGGTGCCCTTGATCTCTTCGCTCTCTTCGCCAAGGAAGCCATAGGTCGGTCGCGCCTTCAGAAGCTCTTCCTTGACAATCTTCTCGGCCTTGAAGTCGGCCTGCGATACGAAATCGCCCGGACCCTTGACGGAAACCTGGAGGTTCTGCACCTCGCCGAAATCACGCGCCAGCGACTTGCCGGCCTTGAAGGCGGCTTGAACCATGACATTGAGAAGTGCTGAACGGGCCATCGGACCATTTCCCCTGGTATGCTGCGAATGAAGGCGGCGGACGCGAACCGTGGCGAAAGCGCTGATCGCAAAAGCGTCGGGCCGGTTCAAGACCACAAAAACCGCCGAAGTTCAAGGGGGACGCATGAGAGGAGCCTATCACCCCGTTTGCAGCAAACCCGTGACAGGAAGTGCGACCAGCGCGGCAACCCCGGAAAGGACGGTCGCCAGCCATAGATGCATGGCGAAGGACCGCTCGCCCGACACGGTTCCATAAACGGCCTTCGCCACCATGTTCGCCACGATCGCGGCCGCCAGGCCCATGGTCGCGGCTTTGACGGTTAAAACCGGCAACATCCCGGCGATCGTGACGGTAGCGGCATCGACGTCCGCCAGTCCGGAAAACAAAGAGGCTATCACAAGCCCCTCTTCACCGAAGAACTGCGCTGCCGCCCGGGCGGCGAAAGCGACCAGGACAAGGAGGAGCGCCATCTTCAGCACAGCCCACAATTCGAATGGATTGGCCGGCGGCTGCGTTTCGCTGTCCCCTTTGGTTCGCCGAGCGAGAACGAGGCTGTAGACCGCCATGACGGCGGCCGCGAGAATCATGGACGGCAACATTGGCGCTGCGAGAGGTGCAGCAAGCGTGGCGACCAACAACCCGGTCCGCGCGAGCGAGACGGCACCGGCACTGATCGCGCCGGCGGCCAAGGCTTGGCTTGTTGACGGGTTCTCGGCAGAGCGCCGAGCAAAGGAGATCGTCGTACCGGTGGAAGATGCCAGCCCACCTATTGCACCTGCCACCACACCACCGACGGATGGACCCAGCAGTCGGATCGCCACATAGCCGACAAAGGAGATCGACGCGAGCAGGATCGCGAGCACGAGGATCGATCGGGGCGATACCCCGCCAAAGGGACCGATTGCCTGATCGGGAACCACCGGCAGGAGCACGAACGTCATGGCGAGCAGGATGATGGCGGAGCGAAGTTCCAGCCAATGCAGGCGGCGGATAGCGGCATGAAGGAAATCACGGGCGGCAAGAATGGCGACGAGCGCAACCCCGCCCGCAGAAGCGAGCGCCAGATCCCCCAGAATGGAAAGGGCCCCCAGTCCGAAAGTCAGCATGGCTGCAATGACCGAGGTCACGCTGAAACGCTGTTCGGCGATTGCCTCCCTGATGGAAAACACCACCATCACAATGGAAAGCGAGAGAAGGAAGACGCCGATCGTGATCCCCGGTAGGCCGCCGGTTGATTGCAAGGCGTTTTCGAGCAAGCCTGCGACACCACCGAGCATCCCGAACATCGTGAAGGTACGAATGCCGGCCGTGCGCGCGCCCTCGCGCTCTTCCCGCTCGCGCCAGTGACGCTCCACGCCGACGGCCGCGCCGATGACGATTGCCAGCCCGAGCCGCTCAAAAAGTTCAAGATTGTCCATGTCGACCCCGAGAGCCGCGGCGATCCTGCTGGTCGGCTGGCTGCCGCTACTTTACCCGAAACCGATTCGCGGCGTCGATGGCCTTCTTCTGCTGCTCTTCCGTAAGGCCGAGATAGAAGTCCTCCAGCCCCGCATCCGTCAAACCCGCACGACGCGAGAGCACGTACCACTTGGCCGCCTCCACCGGATCGGGGCGCGTGCCGAGGGCGTTGATGTACAGATGCGACAGCCGGTTCTGGGCAACGACATTGCCCCTCCGCGCCGCACGGCTGAGCCACTGGAAGCCCTGATCGTAATCTCGCTCACCCGCGATGCCGTTGACGTACCAGATCCCGATGTCGAGTTCCGCCGTGTCGAAGCCGGCTTTGGCAGCGCGAAGCATGTAGTCCCGCGCCTTCACCCGCTTGTCGTCGCTGACGCCCGGAAGCGTATTGTAAAGCTGGGCGACGGCATACTGGGCATCGGCAACGCCTTGGTCGGCGGACTTTTCATAGTAAGGCAGGGCGAGTTGCAAACCCTTGCGTCCGGGGTTGTCGCTGACAAGCGTCTGCGCCCAGTTGAACTGCGCCGACGCGTTGCCGGCATCAGCCGCCTTGCGCATGAAATCGTCGGCCTTCGCCTTGTCACGCTCGACGTGACGCCCCTCCATCAAGAGCAGGGCATATTGGAACATGGCATTTGGATCACCGCCGGCGGCGGCCTGCCCGTACCAGAAGGCGGCGGCCTTCGGATCCCGCTTCACGCCAAGACCCCTTGTGGTCATTTCGGCAATAAGGGTCTGCGCGGTCGGGTCGCCCAGTTGCGCTCGCGGCAAGGCCTTGTCCAGCGCGGTGAGATAGAGTCCCCGCTGGAAGGCACCATATGCCTCATCGAGCGGGCCGTCATAAGGCTTCTCAGGCGGCGGCTCCGGCAAGGGAGCGCCCATTCGCTCGTAAAGGGACAAACCCTGTATCTCCGCGCCTGCTGCCCCCTCTTCCGGTTGCCCTGTTCCCGGACGCCCCGTCCGGTCGAGTATCGTCGCGTCGTCCTCAAGCGGACGGTTGACGGCATCGCCGCCGCCGTCCTGCGCGAGCGCCGCCGTTGCAAGGCTGATCAGCGACGCAAAGAGTGCCGAAGTGAGGTGTGCCCGAAACGCCATGCGCCGTTTCAACCGTCAAACCGTGGCGCTTTTTCGTCAAGCAGGGCGTTCACACGAGAGATGATCGTGGAAGCCTGGGCGGGATCGGAGAAGATGGCCTTGCCCAGCGCCACGAACTCCGCACCGGTCTCCGCAACGGCGAGCGCCGACTCGGGATCCGTGCCGCCCATGACCATGCAGGGGATTTCGACCATCGAGGCCCACCACTCCGCCAGAGCCAGATTCTTGGAATGCGGCTCCGGCTTGATATCGCCGTCGAGCTTGCCGAAGAAGATGTAGTCGGGCTGCAGTTCCCCGATTTCCAGGGCCGCGTGCCGTTCCTTGGCGTTGCCGCCGCCAACGATCATCTTCGGCGTGTGCTTCTCGATCGCCTCGGCCAGTGCCTCCTGGTTTCCATCGATATGAAGCCCGTCAGCTCTCGCACGTCCTGCGACGCGACTGTCGTTGACGATCAGGGCAGCAGCCCCGGCATCCTGAATGACCGGCACCAGCTTTTCCGCATGATCCTGAAAGACGCGATCGTCGAGATCGTATTTGGGCAAGATCACCGACGCGACATCGCCGCCCTTGAGGGCATCGCCCAGCACTCGCGCACACTCCGCCGAATCGGCCATGTCAGGCAGCACGAGTACCAGACGGCATCGATTGTCAGTTGTGGTCATCTTCTTCATTCCTTTCGGAGCCTCCGGAGCGTCATACCGTGGGGCTCGCATCCCTGTTGGAAATTCGATAGACCGGTGCGGTCAAAGGATCAACAGAAACCCATGCTGCCATCATTCGAGTTTTTTCTGGTCGCCATTCCGGCCGTCGCCGTCGTGGGGCTTTCCAAAGGCGGCCTGGGTGGCGCCTTCGCTCTCGTTGGCGTCCCGCTGATGGCACTCGCTGTGCCGCCGATGCAGGCAGCAGCAATTTTCCTGCCGATTCTCCTGGTCATGGATGCCGTCGCACTCTGGGCATGGCGGCAGTACAACGATCGCCGCACCCTTTTCATCCTGTTGCCGGGAGCAATTCTCGGAATCGGATTGGGCTGGGCTACATCAAGCTACGTGTCCGCCAATGCCATGAGGCTTGTCCTCGGCCTCATCACGGTGACGTTTGTCCTGCGTTTCGTTGCCGAGACCTATGTCAGGCACCGCGGCAATGAAATTGCTGCCCGCTCTCACAACAGTGTCCTCGCCACCTTCTGGGGGACAGTGTGCGGTTATTCGAGTTTCGTCGCCCACGCCGGAGGACCGCCATTTCAGATCTACGTCCTGCCGCTGAAGCTCGACCCACGCAGCTACACCGGCGCCAGTGTGCGTTTTTTCGCGCTGGTAAACCTGATCAAGGTCATCCCCTATTTCGCCCTTGGCGAACTGGACACGGAAAATCTGACCCTGTCCTTTTTCCTCCTGCCCGTCGCGCTTGTCTCGACCTTGGCCGGCGCGCAATTGGTCAAGATGATGAAGCCGGCGATTTTCTACCCGTTCATGTACGGAATGGCGCTTATCGCCGGCCTGAAACTGCTTTGGGACGGGATCGGTCTTTAGTCGATTGCAGGTTGCTGCAACGCACAACCCGCTTGCCGGTCACCAAAGTTTCGCTTAGGTTTTTCCACATGAGCAATCCCGATGTCTTCGCAGCCACTGCCGACCCGAATCGCCGGCACATCCTGGAAGAACTTCGGCGCGCGCCCAAAACCGTCAACGACCTGGCCAAGGGCCTCCCGATCAGCCGGCCGGCTGTGTCGCAACACCTGAAGGCGCTGCTCGATTGCGGCCTTGTCACGGTCACATCGGAGGGGACACGGCGGATCTACTCCGTCAACAACCGGGGCTTCGACGGCATGAACCTGTGGCTGGACCAATTCTGGTCCTGAAAAACAAAGCCCCGCGAACCGCAATGGTCCCCGGGGCACGGTACTGACAATGTCGGAACGATGATCAGTGGCGGGTTGATGCCCTCAGACGTTCCATCTCATCCTTGATACGCAGCTTGTTACGCTTGATTTCGGCGATTTGCTGGTCGTCGATGGAGGGCGAAGCGAGCGCTGTATTCAGCTTTTCCTCCAGAGCACCATGCTTCTTGGCGAGCGATTCAAGATGAGCCTGTATGGTCATTTGTCACGTCCTTCCTTGTCGCCTACCTCCCGCCATCAACCGCGGGAGTTTCAGGCTTTGCGAAAGTAATGTGACACGAAGAATGTGTTTTGTCGAAGGCCAAAATGCACCTTATGAACGGCATTTTCCGGAATACGGATAACTTCCCGTTACCGCTAATTGGTGATAGGAGCTTGCGCGAATCTTCGGCACGCCGGAAAACAGCGTGACATGCTCGAATGGGGACAAAACCATGCCCGACCAGGAACAGGCGGATATCAGGCTCGCTCTCGCAAGGCTGCGCCAGGAGCACGAGGATTACGATGCCGCGATCAATGCCATGATCCAGGTCGGTTGCGAAGCGCTGAGAATACAGCGCATGAAGAAGAAGAAACTCGGCATCAAGGACAAGATGAGCAAGCTCGAGGATCAAATCATCCCCGACATCATCGCCTGAAGAAAGGGCAGCAACGATGAGCGAAGAGCGTCCGCCCGTTGCCATCATCATGGGCAGCCAGTCTGACTGGGAAACGATGAAGAATGCCGCCGACACCCTGGAGGCGCTCGACATCAGCTACGAGGCCCGGATCGTCTCTGCCCATCGGACACCGGACCGGATGTATGCCTTCGCCAAGGAGGCCCGCGAAGAGGGCTTCAAGGTGATCATCGCCGGCGCCGGTGGCGCAGCCCATTTGCCGGGGATGGTTGCATCCCTCTGCCCCCTCCCCGTCTTTGGCGTTCCCGTCCAGTCGAAGACCATGTCCGGAATGGATAGCCTCTATTCCATAGTCCAGATGCCGGCCGGTATCCCGGTCGGAACGCTGGCGATCGGGCGCGCCGGTGCGGTCAACGCGGCGCTGCTGGCAGCACGGGTTCTCGCCATTACCGACCTCGATCTCGCTGAACGGCTGGACGACTGGATTGACCGGCAAAGTTCGGCCGTCGCCGAATATCCGGTGGACGAGGCACCATGACGCAAACCACGATTGGCATCATCGGCGGCGGCCAGCTCGGGCGAATGCTCGCTATGGCAGCGGCCCGTCTCAATTTTCGGACAGTGATCCTTGAGCCGCAGGCAGACTGCCCAGCCGCTCAGGTTGCGAACCGCCAGATCGTCGCAAGCTATACCGATCCCTCGGCGCTCGCCGAACTGGCGCGGTCCTGCGACATTATTACCTACGAATTCGAGAACGTTCCGGTCGAAGCCGCACATAAGCTTGCCGAGGAGCGCCCGGTGTTTCCTCCTGCAAAAGCGCTTGAGGTCGCCCAGGATCGCCTGACTGAGAAGCAGTTCCTGAACGGCGTCGGCATTCCGACGGCCGATTTCAGGGCCGTGAACGACCAGGACGGACTCGTTGCTGCCCTCGCGGAATTTGGCGGCCAGGGCGTGCTCAAGACACGCCGCATGGGATACGATGGCAAGGGTCAGAAGGTTTTTCGTGCCGGCGACGCAGCGGATGGAGCTTTCGCGGAATTGGGTGGCGTTCCGCTTATTCTTGAGAGCTTTGTGCCCTTCGAGCGCGAAGTCTCGGTTATCGCCGCGCGTGGAACGGACGGATCGATAGTCTGTTTCGACGTGGCCGAAAACGTCCACCGCAACGGCATACTCCATACATCGACCGTGCCGGCAAGGATCACCCCCACTACGGAACAAGCGGCCCGTGCCGCCGCCGATAAACTTCTTTCTGGGCTGGGTTATGTGGGTGTCATTGGCATCGAGTTTTTCGTCCTGCCGGACGGCAGCCTGATCGCGAACGAGATTGCGCCACGCGTCCACAATTCCGGTCACTGGACGGAAGCGGCCTGTGTCGTATCTCAGTTCGAACAACACATTCGCGCTGTGGCGGGCCTTCCTCTCGGAGCGACCGAGCGACATTCCGACTGCGTCATGACAAACCTGATCGGCAACGATATCGCCGACGTTCCCGCATGGCTCTCCCGGACGAATACGCTGGTGCACCTTTACGGCAAGACCGAAGCGCGTCCCGGCCGCAAGATGGGCCACGTCACCGAGCTGAAATGACGGGATTTTCTGCCGAATGCGGCTGAAAAGTCGCCCCGGCGGTTGACATTCGGGCTTTGCTCGGAGTATTTGCCACCAACCCAAGAAGAGCGCGCCCCGCGGCGCGCTTTTGAATGTTTAAGACTCTCGGCGAATCGCAGGTTCGTCGGCAACCCTCGCGGATCGGTAAAATGAAGATCAAGAATTCGCTGAAAGCACTGAAGGCCCGTCATCGCGACAACCGTCTGGTCCGCCGCAAGGGTCGCATCTACATCATCAACAAGCAGAACCCGCGCTTCAAGGCCCGCCAAGGCTGAGGTCGACGACGTACGGACATCCGCGACGTCTGTTGATAGCGAAGTTTTGAATTTGAAACACGGCGCAGGCGAACTATCATAGTTCGCATGCGCTTTTTTCGTTTGCCGATTCTTATGCTGGGACTGATTCCTGCCATGCCGGCAACGGCTCAGGACGAGGAGGCGGCATCCGCCTCGCCACTGGCGGTCATGTCCGACGAGATGACGACCGCGGATAGCGTGGAGCGTCTTCTGGTCGACCTCAAGCGGCAGCGAAACCCCGACAGCGCCCAAAGCATCGCCGCGCGACTGTCCACGCTCTGGAGCCGTTCGGATAGCGCCACGGTCAATCTGCTGATGCAGTGGGCGGATGACGCCATCAAGAAAGAAAAGAAAGCCGCGGCGCTCGACTTCCTTGATCAGGCCATCACGTTGAAGCCCGACTTCGTCGGCGCCTGGAACAAGCGCGCTACGCTGCATTTTTCGATGGGCGCGTTCAGTAAGTCCATGTCCGACATCAATCACGTTCTGACCCTGGAACCGCGTCACTTCGGAGCGCTGGCCGGAATGGGCGCTATCCTTGCCGAATCGGGTCGCGAGGAAATGGCCTTGCGCGCTTGGGAGCGCTACCTCGAAATCTACCCGTCGGACCGGCAGGCGCAGGAAGCCGTAACGAACCTTTCGGAAAAGCTTGCTGGAAACCGCATCTGACCTATCTTCACGGCGGTATCCTTTCGCCGTCAGGTGCCGCTCATCGTGTCATTCTCTTCATTGTCCATTATAACCGGTGCCGTTCTCGCAATGGCTCTCGCCCTGTCGTCCGGCATCGCCGCCTGGCGCGCCAAGGAGCTGGAGCGGCGTTGGCCGAATATCGGAACTCGAATCGATATCGGCGACATGCATATGAACGTGCTTCACCTGCAGGCGGGACCATCGCCCGACCTACCGCCAATCGTTTTCATCCACGGCGCCAGCGGCAACCTTCGTGATCAGGCCTATGCCTTCCGTTCCGAGCTGGAAGGCCGCGCCGAACTGCTGTTCATCGATCGTCCGGGCCACGGCTATTCCGACCGGGGTGGAGCCGAAAACGCGCGTCCGGATGGCCAGGCGCATGCGCTCGCACGCACGATGGACAAGCTGGGTATAAAGCGGGCGATCATCGTCGGTCATTCGTTCGGCGGCGCGATCGCGGCAAGCTTCGCGGTGCTGCATCCGGAAAAGACGGCCGGCCTGCTTTTCTTGTCGCCGGCCACCCATCCCTGGCCCGGCGGCGTGGACTGGTACTATGACCTCGCATCAACACCTGTTGTGGGTCCGTTGTTTTCGTATGCCATAGCGCTTCACGCCGGTATGGCGCGACTGGACACGGCCACCGTTAACGTCTTTGCTCCGAACCCAAGACCGGATCGTTACATCGAGGAAACAGGCGCGGCTTTGGTTCTGCGCCCCGACGGGTTCCGCTGGAACGCAATCGACGTTTCAAGCCTGCATGACTATGTCGCGAACTTTGCTCCACGTTATCGGGAGATTGAAGCACCGACAGTCATCATCACCGGGGACAGCGACGATATTGTCCTTGAAGAAATCCATTCGCGCGGCCTGGAACGCGATATCGCCGGTTCGGAACTGCTGTGGATCAAGGGACTGGGCCACAAACCGGACTACGTCGTCACCGATGTTGCGATCGCCGCGCTGGAAAAGATCGCTGGCCGTGAGCGCGATCTGCATCGGTTGGCTCTGGAGGCGGAAGGCAGGATAGCGGCGACACGGAATAGCAAAAGGGCGCCGGACTGAGACCCGACGCCCTTTTCTCCAAACATCTGCACACGCCTCAGATGCCGCTCAGCCCATCCGTACCGATATAGGCAATTCTCAGCATATTGGTGGCTCCAGGCGTTCCCAGAGGCACACCGGCTGAGATGATGATGCGATCGCCCGGCTTGCCGAAGCCTTCCTGAGCGACGATCCGGCAGGCGCGGTTCACCATGTCGTCGAGATCAGTCGGCTCGTTCGAGACGACGCAATGCAGACCCCAGACCACCGACAGGCGGCGGGCCGTCTGAATGATGGGCGACAGCGCGATGATCGGAACTTCCGGGCGCTCGCGGGAGGCGCGAAGACCTGTGTTACCCGACGCCGTGTAACACACGATCGCCTGCAGCTTCAGCGTCTCGGCGATCTGACGCGCGGCAAGCGAGATGGCATCGGCGCCCGTCGCTTCGGGCTGGGCACGCTGGGCATAGATGATGCCCGGATAGTGCGGCTCGCGTTCGACCGTCGACGCAATCGACGCCATTGTCGCCACCGCCTCGACCGGATACTGACCCGAGGCCGATTCGGCCGACAGCATGATCGCATCGGCACCTTCAAAGACGGCTGTCGCGACGTCGGAGACTTCCGCACGCGTCGGAACGGGGGCCGTGATCATCGATTCGAGCATCTGGGTCGCAACGACCACCGGCTTGCCTTCACGACGGCATGCGCGGATCAACTGCTTCTGGAGACCGGGAACGCGCTCGAGCGGCATTTCGACGCCGAGATCGCCGCGTGCGACCATCAGAGCGTCGGAGAGGGCAATGATTTCGTCGATACGGTCAATGGCCTGGGGTTTTTCGATCTTCGACATCAGACCGACGCGGCCCTTGGCGATCTTGCGGACCTCGGCAAGGTCCTCCGGGCGCTGGATGAAGGAGAGCGCCACCCAGTCGATATCGTTGGTCGCCAATACCGCATCAAGGTCTGTACGGTCCTTGTCGGTCAGCACGCCGGTGGCCAGTATTGTATCAGGCAGGCTGACGCCCTTGCGATCGGAAATCTTGGTGCCTGACACAACGGTGCAGACGATGCTCTTGCCATCGGCCTTTTCTGCCTTCAGGTGCAGCTTGCCGTCGTCAATCAGGAGCCTGTCGCCGGCGTTCACGGCCTCAAGGATTTCCGGATGCGGCAGGAACACGCGCTTGTTGTCGCCCGGTTCGTCCTTGTTATCGAGCGTGAAGGTCTGGCCGGGAACGAGTTCCACGCTGCCGTCCTTGAACTTTCCCACGCGCAGCTTCGGTCCCTGAAGGTCGGCAAGGATGCCGATCGGTCGTCCGCATTGCGCCTCGACCGAGCGAATTCTCTGGACGAGCGTGCGCATGAGGTCATGGCTGGCATGGCTCATGTTGATGCGGAACAGGTCCGCGCCGGCCTCGTGCAACTTGCGGATCATCTCCTCCTCGGAGGAGGCCGGACCCAAAGTCGCCAGTATCTTTACCTTGCGATTACGCTTCATCAGTTTTGACTTTCCTGCGTGCCGGGAGTGTCGGAGAGTTGGACCATCCAGCTGCCTTGGCGGCCGGTGTCATACTCTTTGAATCCCATCTGCTGATACCCGCGCGCGAAGCAGTCCTCGACCCCGGTGATCTTGAACTCGTTCTCCGCCACGCACATGTTGATGTCACCGGCCCAACGCCCGCCGCGAGCGGCGTCTTCGGCGTAGAGGTAGTAGTAACGCGACTGCAATTCGCCCTCGATGAGCGTCGCGCACGTCGCGGCCGGCACCTGCCACCAGCCTTCGGTGATCCAGCCTTCCGCCGCTCGGTAGCCGATCGCGACGCCGACGAGATTTTGCGTTCCGTTGCAAACGCGGAACTCGGCACGAGCCGCACCGGCAAACAAAACGGCGAGGAAGCAGGAGGCGCAAAAGAATACGATTCGGTTCATTCGTCCGGACCAGCGAGGCAAGGGGAAGGTATGTCGGTTCAGCACGGTTTCCGAAGAACTCCACGGTTTGTCGACACCAACCTTCTTGCGATGGTGGGGTTGGAAAGTCAACGTAACACTAATCGATTAAATTTCCGTTCGGGGCGATCGCTACGCATAATGCCACAAGACCGGCAAGCGGCAAAGCTTGTGCTCTTCCACGTCACGTGCGACTACTCCCCATCCCGTTCATCTTTCCGAGATCATGACTGATTTTGCGCCTTTTGACATCCTAGAGGGACGATATGACAGCGGATTGGTTCTGCTGGCAGATCATGCCCGAAACACCCTGCCACCTGAGTACGGATCGCTCGGATTACCCGAAAGCGCCTTTTCAAGGCACATCGCCTTCGACATAGGCGTGGAAAAGCTCACTAGGACTCTTGCCGCACGATTGAACGTGCCCGCGGTGTTCGGATGCTTCTCGCGACTGTTGATCGACCCGAACCGCGGGGAGGACGATCCCACTCTCATCATGAAGATCTCCGACGGGGCGGTCATCCCCGGCAATCACCCAATCACTTCGGATGAGTGGAACCACCGGATCGCCACATACCATCGGCCCTATCACACCGCCGTCGACCAGACGATACGACAGGTCGAGGATGCGACCGGGCGAGCGCCGCTGGTGCTGTCGATCCATTCCTTTACACCGGCATGGAAAGGCGTACCCCGCCCGTGGCATGCGGCCGTTCTCTGGGATACGGATCATCGCGCCGTTGCTCCCCTTCTCACTGCACTCCGGCAACCCGGCGATATCATCGTCGGCGACAACGAACCGTATGACGGCGCGCTGAAGGGCGACACGATGTATCATCATTGCATGCGGCGCGGTATTCCACATGCTCTTCTGGAGGTCCGACAGGACCTGATTGGCGACGATGAGGGTGTAGCGGCCTGGGCGAACAGGCTGGCTCCGATCTTCTCCGGACTCAATGCTGACCCGACCTTGCACGACTACAAGATACATCCGTCTCGGACGGGTCCTTACAGCGATTGACAGGGAGGCCGACATGGCGGAGATCACCCCGCAGCAGCAGACCGAATTTGAAGCCGCGGCATTTCGCAGGCTCATCCGGCACATGCGTGACCGCAATGATGTCCAGAACATCGACCTGATGAATCTTGCCGGCTTCTGCCGCAACTGTCTCTCAAACTGGTATCTCGACGCAGCCAAGGCGGCGGGCGTGGAGATGACGAAGGACGAGTCGCGAGAGCATGTCTACGGCATGCCTTATGAAGAGTGGAAGCGCCTCAATCAGCCCGACGCCACCGACGCGCAGAAAGCTGCCTTTGAAATCAACAGGCCGCGCGAAGAATAGCCATCATTCTTCGCTTTTCCCTTGACGCGGAACCTGCTTCGCGGCAGGTCACGCCGACGAAATTTTTGCCTACATACAGGAGATACCGATGTCTGATGCCCACGGCGTCGCCCGCGACCAACTCCGCGCCTTTGTCGAGCGCATTGAACGCCTGGAAGAAGAAAAGAAGACGATCGCCGACGACATCAAGGACGTCTACGGTGAAGCCAAGGCTATGGGCTTCGATACCAAGATCCTGAAGAAGGTCATCGCACTCCGCAAGAAGGACGAGCAGGAACGCATGGAAGAGGATCTGATCCTCGACACCTACCTGCACGCCCTCGGCATGATCGAAAATCCGCCCGAAGCGGAATGACGCGTTCGGCTATAGCGACGTGAAAAAAGCCCCTCGCGGGGCTTTTTTTGTGGCTTATCATCTGGCGATTGGGCCGTTTCACTGCGTTGCCGGAGCGACGATACCGAAGCGTGCCGGATCCACCACGACATTGCTGCTCTTGAAGCCAACGGAGTAAACCTCGCTCGGCTGGGTCGTCAGGGTTCGGCTCACCACCCGCGGCGCCTTCGTGGCCTTCGATGCCTCGAAGCGGTCGCTGTTGAGCGCCCAGCTCGCGATCATATCCTTCGTGAGCTTCGTGCCGCCCTGCATGGCGATCCTCGCCGTCTGCGCTTCAGCTTCGGTCGGCCGGCCACCCTTGGTCGGAAGTCCCGCTGCGAGGCTCGGGTCGACAGGTTTGGGAGCGTCGAACACGTCTCCGAAATCCACATCGTCCGCCTTCGGCTGCAGCGACGCGACGCGAATATATTGCGGGCCGGTTTCATTGCCTGTCATCGCCGCCTCAGCCTCGGCATAGGCAGGGACCGGTACTGTCATGGGCGCTATCGGTGCCGGCTCAGCGGCGGCCGTCTGCTGGATCGTATTGGCCTGTTCGATCGCGGCAGCCGCTTCAGGCGAGAGGATCGCCTGCTCGACTTCATCGACGTCCGCCTCGCCCATGCCATCAGCTGACGCCAGAAGCGCCTCGGCAATAGCCGGCCGTCCGAGTGGTACCGGCACGGCAGCCATTTCCGGCGACATGGCGCCGACTGCGTCTGGAGACACCGAGGCCGTCATCACGCCAGCTTCCGCCTGTCCTGGCAGGTTGCGCGCGCCGAGAAGCGTAGGCACCGGAATCTTGTAGCTTTGCAGGTCGGCGAAATTCTCTTCGTTTGCAGGCGCTTCCGCCGTCACCTGTGTCAATGCGTCCTGGGCCGGGCTGCGGTTTGGCGAATAAAGCGCTGTTGCAAGGCTGCCATCCTGCGCAGCGACCGAAGGACGCGACAGCGGGACAGGCGCATTCAAGGACGCAATCGCCACCTCAGGCTGCGGCGCAGCCTCCACCACCGGCTGCTGCGGCGGTGGTTCGGGCGCGGGTGCGGCAGCGACAAGCGTCGGACGTTCCGCAGGGACCGAGATGTCCTCCTCTTCGTCCTCGTCTCCGCCACCAAACAGGATCGCAAACAGGTTCTTGCGCTTCTTGGGCGATTCGTCCGCATCGGCGATGAGGATCTGCTGCTTCGAACTCAGCCGCTTCTTGTACTCCGCAAGAGCCTGCTGATATCCCGGCAGCGGCTTTCCGTCAGCCGGGATGTGTACGGTTTTTCCGTCCGGGAAAAGCCGCGCCAGATCCTGGCGGGACATGCGGGGCCAGGCACGAACCCCGGCGACGTCCATGTGCACGAACGGAGAACCGGACTTCGGATAATAACCGACCCCGCCGGCCTGCAGCTTGATCCCGATCTCACGCAGTGTCTTCAGCGGCACGCCAGGGATATAGAAATCCATGGCGGTGCCCTTCATGTGCTGGCTTTCCTTTGCGACACCCTTGGAGCGCGATCGCAGCATGGCGTTGGTCGCGGGAGAACGATATCCGGAGACGACGGTAATGTAGCCTTTGGCACCGGCGCGGCGATAAACTTCCCACACGAGATCGAAAAGCCGCGGATCCATCTTGGTCGGCTCGTTACGACGCCAGTCGCGAACAAGGTAGCTGAGTTGACGCAGTCCCTTGGCATCGTACTTGCCGTTTCTTTTGAAAACGACCTCGGCCTTTTCTCCGGTATGAACGAAGTGGATTTTCAGGGAACGCGTTTCCGCCGCCGCACTTCCGGCGGAAGCGCCAACTATCAGCAGGCAGCTCAATACGATCAAAAAGGCGGACAAAATGACCTTGGCGGCAGCCGGCCTACGTGCAGCCCATCGGTTGCGCCCAACCACACAAAGAGGCGCATTTATCGCTGGCCGTTTCAGCAAATCGATCCCCGTACTCAAGATGACGTCCCACGCCACCCCAATCTAATGCCAAATGCGGTAACACCATGGCAAATCCGCCACAGTCGCACAACTGTCTTTCTGCTGGTGAATGAAACACTAACAGATCATTTATGTCGTGCTACCAGAAGAACTTTGCGCGAGGGTTAACACTGCCGCATTGATCGATGTCATTCAGGCGGCATGTTTTTGGGGATCATCGGGATCGATTCCGTAATCCTTGAGCTTCCGATACAGCGTCGAGCGGCCGATTCCAAGTTTGCGGGCCACCTGACTCATCTGGCCGCGATAGTATTTCAAGGCAAAGCGGATGAGCTCTTCCTCGATATCCGCCAGCTTCCTCACATTCCCGCTGTTATCGGTACTGACGATGACGTTCTCCGAAAGCACCGACGGATTGGACGCCGCGGCCGTCAGTCGTGCTGTATCGTGATCGGACAGCCGACCGACGAGCCCGCTGCTCGGCGAAGGTTCGGCCGGGCGTTCGGCTCGCTCGGAGCGGCCGAGCGCATCGCTCGGCACTTCCGCGGCGATCTGGGGAAAGTCCGCTTCGGTCAGCTCCGGCCCGCTGGCGAGGATCACGGCGCGATAGAGGGCGTTTTCAAACTGCCGGACATTGCCCGGCCAGTCATACGCGGTGAGTAGCGCAAGGGCTCCGGGTGACATGCCGAGCGGACGCACCAGCCGCTGTTCGCCGGAGAAGCGTTCGACGAAGGCCCGTGCGAGAAAAGGGATGTCCTCCCGTCGGCGGCGCAAGGCCGGAATTGTGATGGGATAGACGTTGAGGCGATAGTAGAGATCTTCGCGGAAACGGCCGGCCTTGACCTCTTCGATAAGGTCTTTTCGCGTCGACGAAATGAGCCGGACATCGATTTTCCGTTGGCGCCGGCCGTTCTGACGGTCGATCTCTCCGTTTTGCACAAGGCGCAGCAGGCGGGACTGCACCGCAAGCGGCAGCGCGCTGATCTCGTCGAGAAACACGGTTCCCCCGTCCGCAGCGACAAATTTGCCCGCGCTTTCGGGATCATCCGTATCATCGGCACCGAAGAGCACGGCCTCGATGGCCTCGGGCGCGACAGCGCTGCAACTGACGGATACGAACGGTCTCCCGCTCCGGTCGGAGGAAAAGTGGATGGCACGCGCAACGAGTTCCTTTCCAACGCCGCTCTCGCCCTCCAGGATGACCGGAATGACTGTACCGACGGCGCGGCGTGCAAGCTCCACGACCCTTGCCATGGCACCACTCGACGAAACGATATCGGAGAAGCTCACATGGCCGGAGCGCGACCGTCGCGACACCCTGGCTCCGGCATCCCGGCCGTTGAACATCAGGGCCCCTTCGACAGCGCCCACGATCCGCTCGGGACTGACAGGCTCGACAATGAAATCGAATGCGCCTGACCGCATGGCCTCCACGGCGCGTTCAACGTCGCCCTGCCCCGTCTTCACGATCACGGGCGCATCGACAGCCATCTGGTTCATCGCTGCAAGAAAGCTTCGATAGTCGAGACCGTCAAGCGACAGGTCCAGCAACACGCACTTGATGGCATCCGCGCGGGTTCGAAGCATTTCGAGCGCAACTGGCACCCGATCGGCGCACAGTGCAACATGACCTTTTGATTCGATGGCGGTTTTGATCTGACGACGCTGGGCCGGATCGTCGTTCACGACGAGAATGTGCGCGGTCACCGGTAACTCCCGAATTTCACTCTGAGCACCAGCCGTGTCATTCGGCTGTTCCGCGACCCTGCCATCGAGGTTTGAACAAGGGGTTTTAAGAAACGCTCGGATTTTAACCAATCGGCAAGAATGGCACATTGCGACGCAGCAAGCTTGTCGGCGGTCGCCCGGTTCACTACGTTGCTACCAACATGGAATAGCAGGAAGGATAATCAGGATGCGTTCGATCTCGTGGCTCGATCACCCGTTGAAAGCGCCGGCGTCACAAGCGGCAAAGACGGATGCCGCACTGGGCGAACTTCCTGTCTGGAAACTGGAAGACCTTTACCCATCGCCGACATCGGACGCCTTCGTCGCCGATTTGAAGGAGGCGGAAAAGCTATGTCTGGAATTCGAAGAAAGGTGGAAGGGCAAACTCGGCGATGCCGCCAAAACACAGGGCGAGCCCGGCCTGGGGGCGGCACTGAGGGAGCTCGACGCGCTGGACGATCTTCTTGGCAAGATCGGCTCCTATGCCGGGCTGACCTACTACTCGGACATGACGGATGCCGCCAACGGCAAGTTCTTCGGCGACGTCCAGGCAAAACTGACCGACATGTCCGCCCATTTGCTGTTTTTCTCGCTCGAGCTGAACCGCCTGGACGACGCGGTTGTCGATGCGGCCATGGAGCGCGACTCGCTCGCGGCCCATTATCGTCCCTGGATCATCGACCTGCGCAAGGACAAGCCGCACCAGTTGGAAGACCGGATCGAGCAGCTCTTCCTTGAAAAATCGATGACGGGCGCGGCCGCGTTCAACCGCCTCTTCGACGAAACGCTGGCGAGCCTGCGGTTTACCGTGGACGGCGAGGAACTGGCACTCGAGGCGACCCTTAACCTCCTGCAGGAAGCTGATCCGGAAATGCGGCGCAAGGGTGCCGCCGCACTCTCGCAAGTCTTTGCGAAAAATCTCAGGGTCTTCACCCTGGTCACCAACACGCTCGCCAAGGACAAGGAAATCTCGGACCGCTGGCGCGGTTTTGGCGACATCGCCGACAGCCGGCATTTGGCGAACCGCGTCGAGCGGGACGTCGTGGATGCTCTGGCGGCAGCCGTCAAGGACGCCTACCCGCGCCTGTCGCATCGCTACTACGCGATGAAGGCGAAATGGCTTGGCGTCGAGCAACTCAACTACTGGGACCGCAACGCACCGCTTCCCGAAGCCGCCGACCGGATCATCCCCTGGAGCGAGGCGCGCGAGACCGTGCTGTCGGCCTACGGCGGATTTGCCCCCGAAATGGCTGCGATCGCGGGACGCTTCTTCGACGAGAAATGGATTGATGCCCCTGCCCGTCCTGGAAAGGCGCCGGGCGCCTTCGCACATCCGACGGTGCCGTCCGCACATCCCTACGTGCTGGTCAATTACCTCGGCAAGCCGCGCGACGTCATGACGCTCGCCCATGAACTCGGTCACGGCGTTCATCAGGTGCTGGCCGGTGGACAAGGTGCCCTGATGTGCCAGACGCCCCTAACGCTCGCCGAGACGGCGTCCGTGTTCGGTGAGATGCTCACCTTCCGCGCATTGCTGGACAAGGCTTCGGACACGCGCGAGCGCAAGGCCATGCTGGCCCAGAAGGTAGAGGACATGATCAACACGGTCGTGCGTCAGATCGCCTTCTACCAATTCGAGCGCAAGGTCCATACCGCCCGCAAGGACGGGGAACTGACGGCCGAACAGATCGGCGAACTCTGGCTTTCGGTTCAGGCAGAAAGTCTCGGGCCTGCGATCAAGATCTCGGAGGGATACGAAACGTGGTGGACCTACATTCCCCACTTCATCCACTCTCCCTTCTATGTCTATGCCTACGCCTTCGGAGACTGCCTGGTGAACTCCCTCTATGCGGTTTACCAAAAAGCCGAGACGGGCTTCCAGGATAAGTATTTCGAGTTGCTGAAGGCTGGCGGCACCAAGCACCATTCCGAACTGCTGGCGCCTTTCGGCCTCGATGCCACCGATCCCTCCTTCTGGGCGAAGGGCCTGTCGATGATCGAAGGGCTGATCGACGAGCTTGAGGCATTGGACAGGGCCTGACACACACGCGTCGTTTCTCGGCGTACGGAAAACGCTACACCTGTGTAACGAATGATTATCGAACGGCCGCGACCTCGCGGCCGTTGTTGATTGCAGACGGCCAATGACCCGAGAACCACCCTACATACTGTTCAGCAACGATCCCGAGAACCAGTCCCTGCTGTTCTCGGAGCCCTCCGAAATTGTCGTAGCAAGGACCGTTGAGGAGGTTCGTCCGGCCCTGCAACGGCTGGAGGAATTGCGCCAAACCGGTCGCTGGCTCGCGGGTTATGCGTCCTATGAGGCGGGTTTCGCTTTCGAGCCGAAGCTCGCACCACTGGCACCGTCGGGACGCGAGACTCCTCTCCTGCTGTTCGGCGTATTCTCAGCGCCGGGTACCGCGACCGTCGTGCCGACGCAGACGGGACGCAACGCGCCCACGATCAGCGAGCCGGTCGCGAAATGGTCGCAGGACGATTACCGCACACGCTTTGACCGGCTGCATCGCCACATAAGGGAGGGAGACTGCTACCAGGCAAATCTCACCATGCCCGTAGACGCTCGCTGGGAGGGCACCCCGGCCGATGTCTTCTGGTCGTTGATCGAGCGCCAGCCTGTGCGATACGGCACGCTCGTCGAGATGGGCGGCCCGGCCATCGTCTCCCGTTCGCCGGAACTGTTCTTCAAGGTGGACGGAAATCGATGGATCGAGACCCACCCGATGAAGGGAACCGCCCCGCGCGGAGCGTCACCCGCTGACGACGCGGCCATTATCGCTGCGATGAAGGCGGACGAGAAATCGCAGGCCGAAAACAGGATGATCGTCGACCTGCTCCGCAACGACATCTCGCGCATCAGCGAGGTCGGGACGCTGGACGTGCCGAAGCTCTTCGACATTGAGACCTATCCCACGGTGCACCAGATGGTCAGCCACGTGCGGGCCAGGCTGTTGCCGGAAGCAGGCCTGCCGGAAATTTTCGAAGCCCTTTTCCCATGCGGCTCGATCACCGGCGCTCCAAAGTTGAGCGCGATGACGATCCTTCATGCTCTGGAGACCGGCCCCCGGGACATCTACTGCGGCGCGATTGGCTATTGCGATCCGGCGGGACCGATGCGTTTTTCGGTGGCCATACGAACTCTCGCACTTTTCAAAGACGGCCGCGCGGTCTTCAATGTCGGCGGCGGCATCGTCTTCGATTCGAAGGCGGAGGCCGAATACGAGGAATGCCTCTTGAAGGCGCGCTTCGCGGTAGGGGACCAATGGATTTCTCGCTGATCGAAACCATGCGATGGGAGCCGGGGACGGGCTTCATGCGACTGGATCAGCACCTTCGCCGCCTGTCCCGCTCGGCGGATGCACTCGGTTTCCGGCAGCCACAGGACGTGGAGGGAAAACTCAAGGAAAAGGCGACGGGCGAAAAACCCCTTCGTGTCCGTCTCGTCTCCAGCTTCCGCGGCAAGGTGGAAGTCACCTGCACGGCGTTCGAACCCCAGCCGGAAGAAACGGTCTGGCGTGTCCGCATCGCGAAGACGCGGCTGAACTCCGAGGACTCCCTGTTCCGCCACAAAACATCCCGTCGCGAACCCTATGAGGCGGCACGCGCCGAGTTTTCGACCGAGGAGGCCGACGAGGTGCTGATGCTCAATGAGCGCGGTGAAGTCTGCGAAGGCACGATCACCAATGTCTTCGTGGAAGGTTTCGACGGCGTCCTTCTCACGCCCCCGCTCGCGAGCGGCCTCTTGCCGGGCGTGCTCAGGGCCGACCTGATCCGCGAGCGCAAGGCAAAAAGCGAGACTTTGAAGCCAGCCGACCTCATCGGGCGTCCCTTGTTCGTCGGCAACTCTTTGCGCGGCCTGATCCGCGCCGAACTGATCGAGGAAAATGCCTGATGTTCATCCTGTCGCTGACCTATGTGAAGCCGCTCGAGGCCGCCGATGCCGTCATGGCGCCGCATATGGACTGGGTGAAACGCGGTTACGACCTCGACATGTTTCTGGCGTCGGGCCGCAAAGTGCCGAGGACCGGTGGCGTGATCCTCGCGAAGGGCGACCGGGCAGCGATCGAAGCCGTCGTCGCCAGCGATCCCTTCGTCGAACACGGTATCGCGGAATACACAATCACCGAAATCGCGCTGACGACAGTGGTCGAGGGGCTTGAAATGCTGAAGGACTGACGGAAGAGTGTCGGCACCACAATCGGCGCACCGGAAATCGCATGTCCGCCTATACCCCCTATGACGGTTCGTCCAAGCCCTTCTCCATTGGATTATCCACGCTCAATCCCGATCGCTGGATCGAACCGGACGACGATCTGGCGCGCTATCTGGGCGAAAAACAACGCCTTGCCGATGAGCGGTACGACGACATCTTTCGCGCGGCCGGGGAAAGCATCGACTCGCAACAGGAATGCCTTGATCTCCTCTTGGACCACCTGCTGCAAAAACACTCCGGTCTCTATTCGCGATCGGGCGGCCGTTTCTCGGTGGCCGGACACGTCGTCGATATAGAGGACGAGGCAAGACCACCGCTGTTTCGCGCCGGTTCGCTGATCCAGGACGACCTCGTGCTCCTTCGCCGCAAGCCGGACGGCTGGACCATCGTCGCCGCCCACCTCGCCTTTCCCTCGTCGTGGTCGCTGGCTGAAAAATTCATGCAGCCGATGGACAAAGTGCACGCCCACGTCCCCGGCTTTCAGGCCGGGACGCGCAATGCAACGATCGTCAACCGCGTCTTCGACAATCTCCAGCCGGACCTGCCGGCGGAGCGTTTCAACTGGTCGATCAACTGGCGTTACGCGCTCTATCACCCGGTCAGTGTTCGACCCGCCGCCGATCCGGCGGCCACGGGTATCGACGTCTCCGGCGCCTTCGTGCGGGTCGAACGACAGACTCTCCGCAGACTGCCGGCGACCGGCGATATCGTCTTCACGATCCGCATCTACCTCGACCCGGTAAAGGCCTTCGCGACATCGGAGAACGGCCAGGCGCTTGGACATGCGCTTGCCGATCAGCTCGAAGGGTTGACCGCCGAACAGGTTGCGTACAAGGGGCTGGCCGAGCGCCGGGCCGATCTTGTGACGGCGTTGAGGTCGTTTTCGAGCTAAAAAGCATCAACCGGTTGCCACCATAAAATGCTGCTCTCTTTATTATGTCAGAAAACTGTGATTAGAGCCGAGCCGGAAGGTCGATCCGCATCGGCCAAAAAGGGGCAATGTTTGGCGCCGAACGCTACCGCGGCATCTCCAAGGAGACTGAAATGAGCACTAGCTACCCGGTATATGGTGAGATCACCGGCCCGATCGTGATGATCGGCTTCGGTTCGATCGGCCGCGGCACCCTTCCCCTGATCGAGCGCCACTTCAAGTTCGACAAGAGCCGCATGGTCGTCATCGACCCGCGCAACGACGAGGCCGAGCTGCTCGCCAAGCACGGCATCAAGCACATCCAGGCGCATGTCACCAAGGACAACTACAAGAAGCTCCTGAAGCCGCTGCTGACGGAAGGCGAAGGCCAGGGCTTCTGCGTCAACCTCTCTGTCGACACCGGATCGCTCGACCTGATGAAGCTCTGCCGCAAGCTCGATGTGCTCTATATCGACACTGTCGTCGAGCCGTGGCTCGGCTTCTACTTCGACAAGAGCATGAAGAACTCTGAGCGCACCAACTACGCGCTCCGCGAAACAGTGCGCCAGGAAAAGGCGAAGAACCCCGGCGGCACCACCGCGGTCTCCACCTGCGGCGCCAATCCGGGCATGGTGTCGTGGTTCGTCAAGCAGGGCCTCGTCAATCTCGCAAACGAGATTGGCATCAAGTTCGAAGAGCCTGACCAGAACGATCGCGAAGGCTGGGCCAAGCTGATGAAGAAGGTCGGCGTCAAGGGCGTGCACATTGCCGAGCGCGACACCCAGCGCACCAAGAACCCGAAGCCGCTCAACGTCTTCTGGAACACCTGGTCGGTCGAAGGCTTCATTTCGGAAGGTCTGCAGCCGGCCGAACTCGGCTGGGGCACGCACGAAAACTGGATGCCGAAGAACGCCAAGAAGCACAAGAAGGGCTGCAAGGCAGCAATCTATCTTGAGCAGCCCGGCGCCAACACCCGCGTCCGCACCTGGTGCCCGACGCCGGGTCCGCAGTATGGCTTCCTCGTCACCCATAACGAGTCGATCTCGATCGCAGACTACTTCACCGTCGAGAAGGATGGCGAAGTCGTCTATCGCCCGACCTGCCACTACGCCTATCATCCGGCCAATGACGCTGTTCTCTCCCTGCACGAAATGTTCGGCAACGGTGGCAACCAGCAGCCTGTTCTCCACGTCCTGAACGAGGACGAACTGGTCGACGGCATCGACGAACTCGGCGTCCTGCTCTACGGCCACGACAAGAACGCCTACTGGTACGGCTCGCGTCTGTCGCTTGAGGAAACCCGCCGCATTGCCCCCTACCAGAACGCGACCGGCCTGCAGGTAACCTCCGCCGTTCTCGCCGGTATGGTCTGGGCATTGGAAAATCCGAAGGCCGGCATCGTTGAAGCCGACGAGATGGACTACAAGCGCTGCCTCGAAGTGCAGTCGCCCTATCTCGGTCCGGTGGAAGGCCACTACACCGACTGGACCCCGCTCGACGGCCGCCCGGGCCTCTTCCCGGAAGACCTGGATGAGAAGGATCCCTGGCAGTTCCGGAACATCCTCGTCCGCTGAGTCGCAACAATCAAACGATGGCCCGCGGCTTGGCGGGCCATTGACACACCGCGGCGTGCCCGTAGCCGACAATCGACCGGCTAACGTGGGATAACTCTTTTTACTGCGGGCTCGCGCCTTGCTTTCACCACCTCTTCACGCCATGTTTCAGGCACTACCGCGCGGCGGAGCCGCGACAGCTCGTGCTGGAGGCCAATTCGATGAATAAAAAGACTGCTCTTGCTGCCTGTGCCGTTGCGCTCGTTTTGGCCGGTTGCACCTCGTCAGGTCCGCGCCGCCCTCTTCCGCCAATCCAGCAGACGCCGACTGTCGATGGCGCCTGGGTGGATCCGAACGGTATCGTCTCCAGCTTCCAGGGCGGCCAGTTCTCCACTCGCACGACGGATACCAATCAGCTTCTCGCATCCGGAACCTATGTCTCGCTGTCCGACAAGCTGGTCGAGATCAACATGACTTCTCTGGTGAGAAACACTCAGTCGAAGGTCAACTGCGCGCTGGTCACGCCAAACCAGCTGAACTGCACCTCCGACAGCGGCGCGCAATTCTCGTTGGCGCGTCAAATTTGAATGAAAACAAAAAGGGCGCCCGTGAGGCGCCCTTCTCGTATCACGCAGAAGTACAGCCGGTCAGAACTCGCTCCATTCCTCTGTCTTAAGCGCGAGATTGCCAGAGCTTGCTGGACGGCTCACGCCCCTCGCAGGCGACGGACGAGCAGACGCGGTTGACTGACGCGCCGATACGGCGGGCGCAGCGGCTCCCAATCCATCCACCTTGAACTTGGAAACCAGCATTCCGAGACGGCCAGCTTCCTGTGCCAGTGAAGCAGCAGCTGCGGTCGATTGCTCGACCATGGCGGCGTTCTGCTGTGTGGTCTGGTCCATCTGGTTGACGGCAACATTCACCTCAGACAATCCGACAGACTGTTCACGCGACGACGTTGCGATCGACTCCATGAAGCTGTTGATCTTTGTAATGTAGTCGCCGATCGTCTTCAGAGCTTCGCCAGTGTCCCTGACCAGTTTTACCCCGCTGTCGACATCGGCATTGGAGTTCTGGATCAGCGCCTTGATCTCCTTTGCAGCCTGAGCGGACCGCTGGGCCAGTTCGCGAACTTCCTGAGCGACGACAGCGAACCCCTTTCCGGCCTCGCCGGCGCGGGCTGCCTCGACACCGGCGTTGAGAGCCAGGAGGTTCGTCTGGAAGGCGATCTCATCGATCACGCCAATGATATTGGAAATCTGCTGCGAGCTTTCCTCAATCTTTCGCATGGCCTGCTCGGCGGACGAGACAACCTCGACCGACTGATCGGCACTGCGCGTCGCAGCCTGTGCGACCCCGCGCGCTTCCTCTGTGATCTTGCTGGAATTGGTAACGTTGGTCGTGATCTCATCGACCGCGGCCGCCGTTTCCTCCAGCGATGCAGCCTGCTGTTCGGTACGGCGCGACAGGTCGGAAGCTCCTTCCGAGATCTCGCGTGTCCCGCTGTCCATGTTATGCACCGCCGACATAACGGCACCCATGATCTCGCTCAGTCGGCTGACGGTGGTGTTGAAGTCAGTACGCAGTGATTCGTATTCGCTGGCAAAGTTGGTTTGAATGGTACAGGTCAGGTCGCCATCCGCGAGACGCTTGAGGTTTTCACCAAGAGTCGTCGTCGCGAAACGCAGGTTTTGAGCTTCCCGGGCAGCGCGCTCTTCCTCGGCCGCGCGCGCCTTCTCGGACTGGGTGCGGTTGGCATTGGCCTCATCTTCGAGCCGCTTGGTGGTGAGCGCATTCTGGCGGAACACCTCGATGGCACCAGCCATGTCGCCAACCTCGTCCTTGCGACCGGCATAGGGGATTTCCGACTGGGTATCGCCGCCGGCGAGACGACCCATGGACTCGGTGATCGCGCGGATCGGTCGAATAAGGGACTGGTTGAGCAAGACGAGCGATATACACGTAATCGCCAGCATCGCGACAAGGCCAATGATGATCGTCCAGCGTGTCAGATCAGCGGCATCGCTCGCCATTTTGTCACGGACCGAAAGCAGACCGGCTTCCTCGGCGCTGATTTCACCCGCGAGCTTGCGAATCGCATCCATATACGTCTTGCCCGCACCGCTGATCTCCATCGCGCGGGCCTGGTCTACCGTCGCCGGGTCTTCCATCAGACGCAGTTCTTCGTTCCTGACATCCTGTTCCCATTTTGCTACGAGCGCCCCAAGATCGGCAAAGCGCTTCTGCTGGACGGCATTGTCGGAGGTCAGGGCGCGGCCCTCATCGAACGCCTTTTTGAACTGTTGCTCGCCGGAAGCAACCGGCTCGAGGAAGCCCTTGTCTCCCGCCAGGAGATAGCCGCGAACCCCGGTTTCCTGATTGACCATTCCCATGATCATCGATTCGACGGTCGCAAGCACCTTGTGGGTGTGATCGGTCCAGAAGGCAGCATCTCTCTGCGTGCCGGAAGATATCAGGCTCGTGACGTTTACGACGATGCTGACGACGATAATGACGAGAAACGCTGACATCAGCTTGGTCAGTGTTTTCATATTGGCAATGACTGTCACGGTTGCTCTCCGGCAATTCAGGTTTTGCGTCTTCGGCAAGACCGCTGATCTTGCGGTCTCGCAGATGCGAAGCTCTGTTCACGGGACGTCATGTCTTTGGCCGCAACATCGCCATTCGGCATGGGCGGATTACAGATTCGCTTGGTCCAAGATTTAGCCATCGGCACTTAAGCATTTGCTAACGAATATCTTGTCTCGCGTGCTCCACTTCACAAATCGTCGTTGCACTACGAGGTGCTTTGGGATCGCACCCGCAATATTCTCTTGCAGTTGCTCCAAGCGGATGGAAACATGTCGCTGATCAGGATGCTGCAGCCGCGTTCAGACAGCTGTTATCCGCCATCCAGCAAAGGAGACAAAGCGATGTTGAAGACCCTCAGATTTGGCCTGCTCAGCGCCTCAGTGCTAGCCCTTTCGGCCGGCGCCGCGTTCGCCGATTTCGAGCTCAATATCCTCCACATCAACGATTTCCACTCCCGCATCGAAGCGATCAACAAGTTCGACTCCACTTGCTCGGAAGAGGAAGCCGGCAAGAACGAGTGCTTCGGCGGCATCGCCCGGATGAAGACGGCGATAGAGGCTCGCCGCAGTGAACTCACGGGCAAGAACGTCTTGACGCTCGACGCCGGCGACCAGTTCCAGGGTTCCCTGTTCTACACGACCTACAAGAGCGGCCCGATCGCGGAATTCATGAACGGCATCGGCTTTGATGCCATGGCGATCGGCAACCACGAGTTCGATGATGGTCCCGAGGAACTCGCGAAATTCATCGCCGCGCTGCAGTTCCCGATGATCTCAGGCAACACGCTCGCCGGCCTCAACACCCCGATCGCCGACAAGTTCAAGCCCTACATCATCAAGGAATTCGGCCCCGAGAAGGTGGCGGTGGTCTCGGTACTGGCAACGGACACGGACGAAACCTCGTCTCCGGGTGACGACGTCCTGTTCGCCGACGAGATCAGCTATCTCAAAGATGCCGTGAAGGAGATCGAACAGCAGGGTGTCGACAAGATCGTACTGCTGTCGCATGTCGGCTATCCGCGCGACCAGGAGATCGCAGCAGCCGTCGACGGGATCGACGTGATCGTCGGCGGCCATAGCCACACGCTCTTGTCGAACACGGACGAGAAGGCTGCGGGCCCCTACCCCACCATGGTGAAGAACCCGGCCGGCCAGGACGTACCGATCGTCACCGCCTATGCCTACTCGAAATATCTTGGCGACCTGACGGTGGTTTTCGATGACGACGGAAACGTGAAGACCGCAACCGGAGAGCCGAAACTACTCGATGCCTCGGTGGCTCCGGATGAGGCCTTTGCCGCGAAGGTCGCCGAACTCGGCGGGCCGATCGAGGATTTGAAGAAGAAGGAAATCGGCGAGACCGCGGACGTGATCGACGGCTCGCGCGACGTCTGCCGTGCGGCCGAGTGCACGATGGGCAATCTCGTTGCCGACGCCATGGTTGATCGCGTCAAGGATCAGGGCGTCACGATTGCCATCCAGAACGGCGGCGGCCTGCGCGCTTCGATCGATGCTGGCACGGTGACGATGGGCGAGGTTCTGACCGTCCTGCCGTTCCAGAACACGCTCGCGACCTTCCAGCTCAAGGGCTCGGACGTCGTCGCGGCGCTGGAAAACGGCCTGAGCCAGATCGAGGAGGGCGCCGGCCGCTTCCCGCAGGTCTCCGGTTTGAAATATACCTTCGACAAGTCTAAGCCGGCCGGCAGCCGCGTCGTCTCGGTCGAGGTCAAGGACGGGGATGGATTCGTCGCGATCGACCCCGACAAGGTCTATGGAGTGGCAACCAACAACTACATGCGCGGCGGCGGCGACGGCTACAAGGTCTTCGCCACCGGAGGCACCAATGCCTATGACTTCGGCCCAGGCCTCGAAATCGTTGTTGCCGACTACATCGCTGCCAACTCTCCATACAAGCCGTACACCGACGGCCGCGTAAGCGAGGTGGCCTCATCAGCGCCTGACGAAGCCGCTGCGCCTGCAGCAGCCACCGAGACCGCAGATACAGCGACGACAGCGACCCAGCCGCAAACCCACACCGTGGTAAGGGGCGACAACCTCTGGAACATCGCCAGGGACGTCTACGGCGATGGCATGATGTGGTCGAAGATTTCCGAGGCGAACGCGCTACGGAACCCCGACGTCATCAGCATTGGCAAGGAACTTTCGCTTCCCGCGAAATAAGACCGTTTGCCGCACGTGCAAATCCGGCTCGGGCTTTCCCGGGCCGGATTTTGCGTTACATAGAGTGATCTCTTTTCGACGTGTGGGCGTAACGGAACGACCGCCCCCAACCCATTTTTTGGAAATCACATATGTCACCAGACAGATCCCACCTGCCCGCCGACCATCCTCCCGTACGCTTCGGCAAGGTCGGCGTGCTGCTCGTCAACCTCGGCACCCCGGACGGAACCGACTACCGCTCGATGCGGCGCTACCTGGAAGAGTTCCTGACCGACCGTCGTGTGATCGAATGGTCGCCGCTCTACTGGTATCCGATCCTCTACGGCATCGTACTGAACAAGCGACCTCAGAAGGTCGGCAAAGCCTACGAGGAAATCTGGAACAAGGAGCTCGACGAAAGCTACCTGCGGACCTACACCCGCAACCAGGCAGAGAAGATGGCGGCCTCCTTCACCGATCTGCCCAATGTAAGGGTGGATTGGGCGATGCGGTATGGTCAGCCGTCGATCCGCTCGAAGATGGACGAGTTGCAGAAGGACGGGTGCGAGAAAATCCTCGTCTTCCCCCTCTACCCCCATTATGCCGCCGCGACGACGGCCACCGTCAACGACGAGGCGTTCAAGGCCCTCCTCAAGATGCGCTGGCAGCCGGCACTACGCACCGTTCCGCAATACAGCGACGATCCCGTCTACATCGAGGCGCTGGCGAATTCGATCCGCAATCATCTCGCTACTCTCGACTGGGAGCCGGAACTGGTTCTGACCTCCTATCACGGCATCCCGAAATCCTATTTCATGAAGGGCGATCCCTATCACTGCCAGTGCTACAAGACGACGCGGCTTCTTCGCGACGCGCTGGGGTGGGAGAAGGACCGCTTGATGGTGACCTTCCAGTCCCGCTTCGGTCCCGAGGAATGGCTTCAGCCCTACACAGACAAGACCGTCGAAAAACTCGCCCAGGAAGGCGTCAAACGGATTGCCATCATCAATCCAGGCTTCGTCTCCGACTGCCTCGAGACGCTGGAGGAGATCGCGGGCGAAGCCGGTGAGGACTTCCTCCATAACGGTGGCGAGAAGTTCACGCATATTCCCTGCCTCAACGATAGCGATGAGGGGATGCGGGTGCTGGAACACGTGGTTCGACGGGAACTGCAGGGCTGGGTTTAATACACGCTTGCCAGCTGGGCAGGCGATCGCCACATCCGTGACATCCGATGGGGAAGGCTACGGGGCAGAGGGAGAGACATCCGATGGATATTGCAGGCTTCGACATCGTCGTGATCGGCCTCGTGCTGCTCGTGATCCTGGTCCTGTTCGCCGGGATCAAGACCGTCCCGCAGGGCTACCGCTACACTGTGGAACGCTTCGGCCGCTACACGCGAACGCTCGAGCCGGGCCTCAACCTCATCGTACCCTTCATCGAACGCATCGGCTCCAAGCTCAACGTGATGGAGCAGGTACTGGACGTACCGACGCAGGAGGTCATCACGAAAGACAATGCCAGCGTCTCGGCTGACGCCGTTGCCTTCTATCAAATCCTGAATGCCGCCCAGGCCGCCTATCAGGTCGCCAATCTGGAAAATGCCATCCTCAACCTGACGATGACCAATATTCGCTCGGTGATGGGGTCCATGGATCTCGACGAACTTTTGTCAAACCGCGAAGCGATAAACGACCGGCTTCTTCGTGTCGTTGATGAGGCTGTCGGCCCATGGGGCATCAAGGTGACCCGCGTCGAGATCAAGGACATCCAGCCACCGAAGGACCTCGTCGACGCCATGGCGCGACAGATGAAGGCCGAGCGAGAAAAGCGGGCTCAGGTCCTGGAGGCGGAAGGCTTCCGCAACGCGCAGATCCTCAGGGCCGAGGGTGCCAAGCAGTCCGCTATCCTCGAAGCCGAGGGCCAGCGCGAGGCTGCCTATCGTGAAGCCGAAGCCCGGGAGCGTTTGGCGGAGGCGGAAGCCAAAGCCACGCAGTACGTCTCCGAAGCGATCGCCGCCGGAGACGTCAACGCCATCAATTATTTCGTGGCACAGAAATACACCGAGGCTCTGGCGCAAATCGGTACGGCCAACAATGCCAAGATTGTCTTGATGCCGATGGAAGCGTCCAGCCTCATTGGCTCGCTGGGCGGGATCGGCGCAATTGCACGCGAGGTGTTCGGGAAGGACGACAGCCGAAATCCTCCCCCGAGAACGAACGTGGCAGGCACAACGCGAACCACACCGCCGGTCAATCCCTTCGCTCCCAAAGAGGAGGGCTGAGCCATGCTCGACCGCCTGATTGGCGAGCTGGGGCCATGGAGCTGGTGGATTCTGGCGTTGATACTCTTGGGCGCTGAGCTCGCTCTTCCAGGCGTATTTCTCGTCTGGATCGGGATCGCAGCGCTGTTGACCGGCATACTCTCGCTCATCCTCTGGGAGTCCGCAGGCTGGGTCTGGCAACTGCAATTGGTGGTCTTCGCGCTGCTGGCGTTAACGGCAGCCCTCGTCGGGCGTCGTTACTTCTCCCGAAGCGAGCAGGCTTCGGACGAACCCTTGCTGAACCAGCGCACGGCAAGTCTGGTCGGACGCACCGCTACCCTGCACGAACCGATCACAGACGGTCGAGGACGTGTCCGGCTTGACGACACCTATTGGTCGGTCATGGGACCCGACATGCCGGCCGGGTCGCGCGTCAGGATCATCGAAAGTCGCGGACGCGAATTGCGGGTCGAGCGACAGCCGGATTAGGCGACGCCGATCCGCAAAAGATCGTGGAAGTGGACGATACCGGCAGGTACGCGATTCTCATCCACGACAAAGAGCGCGGAAATGTTGTGCTGGTTTAGAAGCGCCATGGCGCTCGTTGCCAGCGTATCCGGCTTTACCGTCTTGGGAGCCGCAATCATGAACTGCTCGACACTCATGTCGGCAAGATTGCGTGACAGCCCTCGCGCGATATCGCCATCGGTGACGATACCGCACAGCCTGCCTTCCTCATCGACGACGCCGACGCAGCCGAAGCGCTTTTGGGCCAGCATCATGATCGCCTCGGGCAAAAGGGTGCCGGTGGGAACCAGCGGCACGGCGTCCCCGGTGTGCATCAGATCGCCCACATGCGCGAGCATCGCACCAAGCTTGCCACCCGGATGGAATGTGCGGAAATCGAGCGCCGTAAAGCCACGAGCTTCGAGCAAAGCCACCGCGAGCGCGTCACCCATAGCCAGTTGAAGCATCGTCGAGGTGGTCGGAGCAAGCCCATGCGGGCAAGCCTCCTGCTCCTTCGGAAGTGTCAGAACGATATCCGCCTCGCGCCCGAGTGTCGACGTCTCACCCGAGGTCATAGCGATCAAGGGGATCGAGAACCGCCGAGAGAACGAGATGATGCCGTGCAGTTCTGCACTTTCACCACTCCAGGACATCGCAAGGATGACGTCATCCCGCGCGATCATTCCAAGATCGCCGTGATTGGCTTCGGCCGGATGAACGAAGAAAGCCGGCGTTCCGGTTGAAGCGAACGTCGCAGCGATCTTGGCTCCGATATGCCCGCTCTTGCCGACCCCGGTCACGATCACACGACCGGAAATACTGCCGATTATCTTCACCGCGTTGCAGAAAGCGCTCGTCAGCGGTCCTGCAAGAGCCGCCTCGAGGGCGCCAAGCCCCGCACGCTCGGTTGATATTGTTCTAAGCGCAGATTCAACCGCGCTCGTTTCAACAAGTTGTACAGCTCTCTTAATCATGCGGCTTCCATAACTCGTTTGCGGAACCTTGTCCACGCACCCCCGACCTTTGTACAACGTAAGATGTCAGGGCGCATCCTTCGCGCGATCACAAACGGCAGCAGCCGGCAACCAAACGTTAACCACGAGGCTTTACGTTTGGGTAAGCAATTTCGACTTTCGCAGAGCAAGCTGATTATGATGCCGTGTGTCCGCAGTGGATGGGTCACTCCCCGGTTACGCCCGCGGCATAACGCCGTGGCCGTCACACTCATGGTATCGACCGCATTCATCTGCGATGCCGCGGCCCAGGAGACCTCCGTCTGGCCGCAAGTTCCAGAACAAGGCACAACGGCACCCGTCGACCCCTATGGCGCACCGCCTGCGGACGCCACCACATCGGCCATGCCGACGGCGGCGATACCCTCCGACACCGACCTTCGCCTGGACGAGACCCAGGTCGATGGCCGCGAAAACCTTCCGCAAGCGCCCGTTGACCGGGAAGGCAGCACGCGCAACGCAGCTACGGATTCAAGCGGCGTGCGGCTCGGCACAATGATCTTGCGGCCGTCGCTAACACAAAGTCTTCGTCACGAGACCATCAAGTCGGGCAACAAATCGGAGTCAACGCTCTATTCGGACACCCAGCTCAAAGGCACGCTGACATCGGACTGGTCCCGGCATCAATTGACGGTAAACACGCAAGGGACCTGGGAAAACGTTCTTTCGGGTGATGGAGACGAGGGCTCCGGCAGCGCCATCGACGGAGAGTTGCGGCTCGATTTGTCCGAACAAACCACCGCCCGCTTGACTGCCGGCTACGACTTCAGTCGCGAAGATCCGGATGCGGACGAGGCGATCGCCGGCGCAACGACCCAATACGGAATCCACCGCCTGGACGCAGGTGCATCCATTGAACGGGATTTCGGGCGGCTGAGGGGACGTGTCGGCATCGGTGGCAGTCGGTGGATTCATACAGATGCCGAGCTCGCCGGCGGCGGCTCGCTGTCGCAATCCTTCCGGGATCGCAATCTTGGAACGGTGACGGCACGCCTGGGCTATGAAGTTTCGCCCGCCCTCATCCCCTTCATCGAGGCCTCCGCTGGACGTCTGCAATACGATGAGAAGGTGGACCCGTCGGGATACCGGCGATCATCCGACATATATACCGGAAAAGTGGGTATCGCGGCCGACTTCGAGGACAAGCTTCGAGGCGAAATCGGGGTCGGTTACGCGATGGAGAATTTTGACGACAATCGTCTCGACGACCTGAAGGCACTGGCCCTGTCCGGCAACCTTGCCTGGTCGCCGCGCTACGGAACCGACGTCAATCTTGACCTCTCGACCTCGTTCGACCCCTCGAGTTCCGCAGGCACCAGCGGCTCCGTCGTCTACGGAGGTCGGGTAAACGTGACGCAGCAGCTTCGCGAACGACTGGTCGCAAGCCTGACCGGTTCTACCGACTGGACACGCTATCCAGACCTCGACAATGCAGACTCGACGACCTATGGCGCCGATGCTTCGCTGAGCTACGAGATAAACCGTTATCTCGCCGTGAGCGCTGGCGTCGGCTACGAATACACGCAGCGAGACAATGCCCTCGACGACGAAACCATTCGGGCGACGATCGGCGTCACCGCGAAGCGATAACGCAGATCATGTTCTTTAAGCAGAAACTTACCTCAAAGCGGATAGCAGCTCCTTGAGAGGATCGGCGACCAGAGGCCTGATATCGTCGCGCTGCACCGCGAAAAATGCGTTCGCCAGAATGAACCCATCCTTGGCGCCGCAGTCGAAGGTCCGCCCTTCGAAGCGGTAACCCGCAAATGCCTGCTGCTTTGCGAGTTTCAACATGCCGTCCGTTAACTGGATCTCGTTTCCGGCACCACGCTCCTGCGTTTCCAGGATGGAAAAGATTTCTGGCTGCAGAATATATCGGCCATTGATGAAATAGTTGGACGGAGCCGTTCCCTTCGCAGGCTTTTCGACCATTTCGGTGATCCGGAAACCGCCCTCCAGCTCCTCGCCCACACCGACAATCCCGTATTTATGCGCAAGCTCAGGTGCGCACTCTTCGACCGCAATGACGTTGCCGCCGGCTTTCTCGTAGAGTTCGACCATGCCCCGCAGGCAACCCTTCTCGGAGTACATGATCATGTCAGGCAGAAGGAGGGCAAACGGCTCGTGGCCGACGATATCCCTTGCACACCAAACCGCGTGTCCAAGTCCGAGAGGCTCCTGCTGACGTGTGAAGCTCGCCGTTCCGGCCTTTGGCAGCAGGTCGTTCAGCAAAGTCAGTTCGGCGTTTTTGTTGCGCGACTTCAGCGTCTGCTCAAGCTCGAACTGGATGTCGAAATAGTCCTCGATCACCGCCTTTCCACGTCCGGTGATGAACACGAAATGCTCGATGCCGGCTTCCACAGCCTCATCCACCACGTATTGGATAACGGGCTTGTCGACGACGGTCAGCATCTCCTTCGGCACGGCTTTGGTGGCCGGCAGGAAACGGGTGCCGAGGCCGGCAACAGGAAATACCGCTTTGCGAATTTTCTTTTTCTCTGCCAAAATTACCTCCTGGAGGGACAGTATAGAAGTTTTGTGCACCGCACCGCGGCTGTAGCGTATAATCATTGCGTTTATGCAAAAGACAATCGCGGGCGAAGGTCGGATGGTAAAGAATTTGTTGACCTACTCGCTCTAAACTGGGTGAAGATGGCACCGCCAAGGCGGTGCTTACTGGAATGCGAGCATAAGGATCACGCCATGAAACTCTCCCGCAAAGGACTGGTTCCGGCTGTCGTATTCGCACTCGTGTCCAGCGTGCTCCCCCTCGAAGCCCGTGCTGATGCGGGTTTCGTTCGCTGGATCAACGAATTTTCTGCGACGGCTTCCAAGAACGGTATTTCGACGAAGACCTACAAAGCGGCGTTCGCGGGCGTGACCGAGCCGGATCCGGCAGTCCTCGAAAAGGCGCGCTACCAGCCGGAGTTCAAGTCCGCCATCTGGGATTACCTGGACTCTCGCGTTAATCCGTACACCGTATCGGTGGGGCAGGAGATGGCGGCTAAACACGGCCGTACGCTCGCCGCACTCGAACGGCATTTCGGCATCGATCGGACCGTGCTTCTTGCCATCTGGTCGATGGAGACCAATTACGGTGCGGCGCTGGAGAAAACAGACAGGCTGCACAACATCCCCCGTGCTCTTGCAACGCTCGCCTATGCGGATAGTCGCCGTGCGAAATTCGCCCGCACGCAATTGATCGCCGCGCTCAAGATCCTGCAGAGCGGCGACGTGTCAGCCAGCGGCCTGGTCGGTTCGTGGGCCGGTGCGATGGGCCATACACAGTTCATTCCGACCAGCTATCTGCTCTATGCGATTGACGCGGATGGCAACGGCCACCGTGACATCTGGAATTCGGTTCCGGACGCCCTTGCCACCGCCGCCAATCTCCTTGCAAAAAACGGCTGGCAGACCGGAAAGACCTGGGGCTACGAGACCATCGTACCGAAGGGCGGCGCCAAGCACGAAGGCAAGACGATGACTCTTGCCCAGTGGGAAAAGCTCGGTTTCAAGCGTCCGAGCGGCAAGGGTTTCCGTTTCCCGAATGATCGCGCCGAACTGAAGATGCTGGGCGGCCCCAACGGACCCGGCTTTCTGATGACCCGAAATTTCTTCGTGCTCAAGAAGTACAACGCAGCGGACAGCTACGCCCTCGGCGTTGGCCTACTCGCCGATGAAATCGCCGGCTATGGCGGCATGGCGCAGTCCTGGCCCCGTCCGCACGGCAGTCTCGACATTAAGGAAAAATTCGAACTGCAAAGCCGCATGAAGGAACTGGGTTACTACAACGGCAACATCGACGGCAATTTCGGTTCCGGATCGAAGGCTGCGATTACGGCGATACAGTCCCGTCTTGGGATGACGATCGACGGGGAACCGTCTCGTCACCTTTTGGATGCCTTACGCAATTGACAAAACCCCGCAGACAGCGGGTAATGCATTCGCCAATGCACATGTTCGAATTGGCCGATGAGTATAGAGGCCATGGCGCGTAGGAAAATCTCGGGAAAACACCCCTTCAGGGCGGCTTTCACCGTCGCTTGTCTGGCGATGTTCGCTTTTGTCGCCTTCGCTTCGTCCATGGCGGAGGCTCAGGAACGTCGACGGAACCTACTTGAGATGCTTTTCGGGCCGCGTGTGATCTATCAGCCCGCTCCCCCGCCGCAGCCACGCAAGCAGCGCACGAAGGTGCCGCGCCCGCAGAAGAAGACCACGAGCGGCAGCGTCACCAACATCATGGCAGCGCCTCCCAAGGAAGCACCGCCGGCAAAGCTTGAAGACGCCAGGAAGATTCTCGTCGTGGGCGATTTCTTCGCCGACGCGCTGGCCGACGGACTGGAGGAAGCCTTCGTCACATCGCCAGGCGTTGTCGTGTCGGAGCGCAGCAAGGGCTCTTCCGGACTTGTCCGCGACGACTATTACGACTGGGCGGCCGAACTGCCGACGCTCCTGGACTCGGAAAAGCCGGAAATCCTCATGGTACAGCTGGGCGCGAACGACCGTCAGCAGATCGTCACGCCACAAGGCAGTTATGATTTCAAGTCGCCGCAATGGTCGCTGGAGTACGAACGCCGGATCGGCGAGATCGCAAAGCTCGCAAGTGATCGCAACATACCCCTGCTGTGGGTTGGACTGCCCGCGTTTCGCTCATCGAAGTTTACGGCTGATGCCATAACGCTGAACAGCCTCTATCGCTCGACGGTAACGGCCGCAGGTGGTGAATTCATCGACATCTGGGAGGGGTTCGTGGACGTCGAAGGACGCTTCGTGGTGACGGGCTCCGACATCAATGGCCAGCAGGTGAGATTGCGCGGCAGTGATGGCATCGGCATGACACAGGCCGGCAAGAGAAAAATGGCATTTTATGTCGAAAAGTCGGCCCGACGCCTGTTGGGAGACATGACGAGCCCGGACCTACTGCGCCTCGACGGCAGCAACCTTCCGGAGTTGGTAAGCCTGCCGCCGTCAGAAATTCAGAATGTCGTCAGGACAGCCCCGATCGACCTCTCCGACCCCAATCTCGATGGAGGGCTGGAGCTTCTGGACAGAAATCAGCTTGTCAAATCTCCGATCCCGACGCCGCGGGACATGCTGGTCGAAAACGGAACGATGCCGCCCGCACCATCGGGCCGCATCGATGATTTCACGGTGCTGCGCACAGGGACGACGCCCCCGGCCGCGCAACCCTAGTCCGCTTCACCGCGGCAGAACCGTCGAACCGGTCAGAGCCTCGTCGATGGCCCGAGCCGCCTGTCTGCCCTCGCGGATCGCCCAGACCACCAGCGACTGACCGCGCCGTACGTCTCCGGCAGCCCAGAGCCTGTCCACCGACGTCCGGTAGTCCTTGTCGTTCGCAATCACGTTCGTCGAGCCACGCTTGTCTGTGTTCAAGGCCAGCTTGCCATCCATTTCCTTCAGCACGCTGTCGGCAAACGGGCCGCGGAAGCCGATGGCGATGAAGACGAGATCGGCCTTGATGATGAACTCGGTTCCGGCGATCGGACGCCGACGTTCGTCCACCTGGCAGCACTTCACGCCCGTCAGAACGCCATCTTCACCGACGAATTCGAGCGTTCCGACCTGGAATTCCCGAACCGCGCCTTCGGCCTGCGAGGATGAGGTGCGCATCTTGGTCGCCCAGAAGGGCCAAACCTCAAGCTTCTCCTCCTTCTCGGGGGGACGGGGGCGAATGTCGAGCTGGGTAACCTTGACTGCTCCCTGCCGGAAGGCGGTACCGACGCAGTCCGAGGCCGTGTCACCGCCGCCAACGACAACCACGTGCTTGCCGCCCGCGAGGATGGGATCGGACGGCCAGCCGGTGCTGTCGATGTTTTCGCGTCCAACGCGGCGGTTCTGCTGCACGAGATAGGGCATAGCGTCATGTACGCCATGAAAGTCCACGCCGGGAATGCCTGCTTCGCGGGGCGTTTCCGATCCGCCGCAATAAAGGACGGCATCGTAGTCCGCCAGCAGCTTCTCGACGGTGACGTCGACCCCGACATTGACACCGCAGTGGAACGTGACGTTTTCGCCCTTCATCTGCTCCACACGGCGATCGATGAAGTTCTTCTCCATCTTGAAATCCGGAATCCCGTAGCGCAGCAGGCCGCCGGGCTTGGATTCGCGTTCGTAGACATGCACCTCGTGACCGGCGCGGCCAAGCTGCTGGGCGGCCGCCATCCCGGCCGGACCAGAACCAATGATCGCAACCTTCTTGCCGGTATGAACAGTCGCCGGCTGCGGCACGATGAAGCCAAGCTCATAGGCCTTGTCAGCAATCGCCTGCTCAACCGTCTTGATCGCGACGGGCATGTCTTCGAGGTTCAGCGTGCAAGCTTCCTCGCACGGTGCCGGGCAGACGCGACCGGTGAATTCCGGGAAGTTGTTGGTCGAGTGGAGGTTGCGGATCGCCTCCTCCCACTTGTTGTTATAGACGAGGTCGTTCCAGTCGGGGATCTGGTTATGCACCGGACAGCCGGTTGGACCATGGCAATAGGGAATGCCGCAATCCATGCAGCGCGCCGCCTGCTTGGTCACCTCGGCATCCGACATGGGGATGGTGAATTCGCGGAAATGGCGGATGCGGTCGGAGGCCGGCTGATACTTCGCCACCTGCCGGTCGATTTCCATGAAACCTGTAACCTTGCCCATGTCTGTTTTCCTCTAACTCACTTCTGTGTCGAAAATGCCCCTCATCCGCCTGCCGGCACCTTCTCCCCGCGAGCGGGGAGAAGAGGCAGCCCGCGCCGTTGGCGGTCCCCCTCGCCCCGTTTACGGGGAGAGGGTCGCCGAGCGGAGCGGAGGCGGGGTGAGGGGCGGACCCTGGTTATTCCGCAGCGACGCCCATCCGCATGCGTTCCATTTCCTCAAGCGCACGGCGGTATTCGACCGGCATGACCTTGCGGAACTTCGGACGATACTCGGCCCAGCTGTCGAGGATCTGCTTGGCACGGTTCGAGCCCGTGTAATGCAGATGGTTCGAGATCAGCTGATAGAGGCGCTCCTCGTCGTGGCGGGTCATGTCGCCCGATACGTCGACAAGACCCTTGTGCATGAGGTCGCCGCCGTGATGGTGCAGCTTCTCCAGCATGTCGTCCTCTTCCGGAACCGGCTCGAGTTCGACCATGGCCATGTTGCAGCGCTTGGCGAAATCACCGCTCTCGTCGAGCACGTAAGCGACACCGCCCGACATGCCGGCCGCGAAGTTGCGGCCCGTCTCGCCGAGCACGACAACCACGCCACCGGTCATGTACTCGCAGCCGTGGTCACCCACGCCTTCGACGACGGCGATCGCACCCGAGTTGCGTACGGCAAAACGTTCGCCGGCCACGCCCCGGAAATAGCACTCGCCTGATATCGCGCCGTAAAGCACGGTGTTGCCGACGATGATTGAGTTCTCCGCAACGATGCGGGCATTTTCCGGCGGACGCACGATGATGCGGCCACCCGAAAGGCCCTTGCCGACATAGTCATTGCCATCGCCCACGAGGTCGAAGGTGATGCCACGCGCGAGGAAGGCGCCGAAGGACTGGCCGGCGGTGCCATTCAGTGTGACATGGATCGTATCGTCCTTCAGACCCTTGTGGCCGTAGCGCTTGGCGACTTCACCCGACAACATCGCACCGGCCGAACGGTCGACGTTCTTGATGTCGACGTCGAAGACGACGGGCTGCTTGCTTTCGAGCGACGGCATCGCCTTCTCGATCAGCTTGCGGTCGAGAATGTCGTCGATCGGGTGCTTCTGGCGTTCGGTCCAGTAGGTCGCTTCCTTCGGCGCTTCCACCTTGTGGAAGATCTTCGAGAAGTCGAGGCCCTTGGCCTTCCAGTGAGCGAGCATCTCGTCCTTTTCGAGCAGTTCGGAAGCACCGATGATCTCATCGAGCTTGCGAACGCCGAGCGAGGCGAGGATTTCACGCACTTCTTCGGCGACGAAGAAGAAGTAGTTGATCACGTGCTCGGGCGTGCCCTTGAAGCGCTTGCGCAGCACCGGATCCTGGGTGGCAACGCCAACCGGGCAGGTATTGAGGTGGCACTTGCGCATCATGATGCAGCCGGCCGCGATCAGCGGAGCCGTGGCAAAGCCGAATTCGTCGGCACCGAGCAGCGCACCGATGATCACGTCACGGCCGGTCTTTAGACCACCGTCGACCTGCAGCGCGATGCGCGAACGAAGCCCGTTCAGCACCAGCGTCTGCTGGGTCTCGGCCAGACCGATTTCCCAAGGGCTACCTGCATGCTTCAGCGAGGTGAGCGGAGAGGCACCGGTGCCGCCGTCGAAGCCGGACACGGTGATATGGTCGGCGCGCGCCTTGGCGACACCGGCGGCAACCGTGCCGACGCCGACTTCCGAGACGAGCTTGACCGAGACATCGGCCTCAGGGTTCACGTTCTTCAGGTCGTAGATCAGCTGCGCCAGATCTTCGATCGAATAGATGTCGTGATGCGGCGGCGGCGAGATCAGCCCCACACCCGGCGTCGAGTGACGGGTCTTGGCGACCGTCGCATCGACCTTGTGGCCGGGCAGCTGACCGCCTTCGCCGGGCTTTGCACCCTGGGCGACCTTGATCTGCAGCACGTCGGCATTAACAAGATATTCGGTCGTGACGCCGAAGCGGCCGGATGCGATCTGCTTGATCGCCGAACGCTCGGGGTTGGCAGAGCCATCCGGCAGCGGGTTGTAGCGGTCGCTCTCTTCGCCACCCTCACCCGTGTTCGACTTGCCGCCGATCTTGTTCATGGCAATCGCAAGCGTCGTATGCGCCTCGCGGCTGATCGAGCCGAAGGACATGGCGCCGGTCGAGAAGCGCTTGACGATATCGACGGCCGGTTCGACCTCATCGACCGAGATGGGCTTGCGGCCCAGATCTTCGGCCTTCTTGATCTTGAACAGGCCGCGGATGGTGTTCATCCGCAGATTGCTGTCATTCACCATCTCGGCGAATTCGCGGTAGCGATCCTGGCTGTTGCCGCGCACGGCATGCTGTAGCGAGGCGATCGAGTCGGGACTCCAGGCATGGTTTTCACCACGCATGCGGTAGGCATATTCGCCGCCGACATCGAGCGTGCTGGCAAGAACCGGATCCTTGCCGAAGGCCGCCAGGTGACGAGCCACGGTTTCCTCGGCGATTTCGGCGAGGCCGATGCCCTCGATCGTCGTCGCCGTGCCGAAGAAATATTTGTCGACCAGTTCGGACGAGAGGCCGACCGCGTCAAAGATCTGCGCGCCGCAATAGGACTGATAGGTCGAGATGCCCATCTTGGACATGACCTTCAGGATGCCCTTCCCGACAGCCTTGATGTAGCGGTAGACGACTTCATCTTCCGACACTTCCTGCGGGAATTCGCCATGCTTGTGCATGTCGAGCAGCGTGTCGAAGGCGAGATAGGGATTGATCGCCTCGGCGCCGAAGCCCGCGAGACAGCAGAAGTGATGCACCTCACGCGGTTCGCCGGATTCGACGACCAGACCAACGGACGTGCGCAGGCCCTTGCGGATCAGGTGATGGTGTACGGCAGCGGTCGCCAAGAGCGCCGGGATCGCAATACGATCCGGGCCGATCTGACGGTCTGACAGCACGATGATGTTATAGCCACCACGAACGGCCGCTTCCGCGCGCTCGCAGAGACGGTCGAGCATCTCGGGCATGCCTTCGGCACCACGCTCGACATCATAGGTGAAGTCGAGCGTCTTGGTGTCGAAATGGTCTTCGACGTGACCGATCGAGCGGATCTTTTCCAGGTCGCCGTTCGTGAGGATCGGCTGGCGCACTTCCATGCGCTTGGCCTTGGCCATGCCTTCATGGTCGAGAATGTTCGGACGCGGACCGATGAAGGACACGAGGCTCATGACCAGCTCTTCGCGGATCGGGTCGATCGGCGGGTTTGTCACCTGCGCGAAGTTCTGCTTGAAATAGGTGTAGAGCAGCTTCGACTTGGTCGACATCGCCGAAATCGGCGTGTCCGTACCCATCGAGCCGATCGCTTCCTGACCGGTCGTCGCCATCGGCGACATCAGGATCTTGGTGTCTTCGGTGGTGTAGCCGAAGGCCTGCTGGCGATCGAGCAGCGACACGTCGCGGCGCAGCGCACGCGGCTCCACCGGCTTCAGATCTTCAAGGATCAACTGGGTGCGATCCAGCCATTCGCGATAAGGATGGCTTTGGGCGAGCGAGGACTTCACCTCCTCATCAGAGATGATGCGACCTTCCTGCATGTCGATCAGCAACATCTTGCCCGGCTGCAGGCGCCACTTCTTGATGATCTTCTCTTCCGGCACCGGCAGTGTGCCGGCTTCGGAGGCGAGGATCACGCGGTCGTCGTCGGTCACGAGATAACGCGCCGGACGCAGGCCGTTGCGGTCGAGCGTCGCCCCGATCTGCTTGCCATCGGTGAAGCAGACCGCCGCCGGGCCGTCCCACGGCTCCATCATCGCGGCATGGTATTCGTAAAAGGCCTTGCGCTCGGCGCTCATGAGCGTGTTGCCCGCCCATGCCTCGGGGATCAGCATCATCACGGCATGCGCTAGAGAATAGCCACCGCGCTGCAGGAACTCGAGGGCGTTGTCGAAGCAGGCTGTATCCGACTGACCTTCATAGGAGATCGGCCAGAGCTTGGAGATATCGTCGCCGAAGAGCGGCGAGGACACGGAGGCCTGGCGGGCCGCCATCCAGTTGACGTTGCCTCGCAGCGTGTTGATTTCGCCGTTGTGGGCGACCATGCGGTACGGGTGCGCGAGCTTCCACGACGGGAAGGTGTTGGTCGAGAACCGCTGGTGAACGAGGGCGACAGCCGACTCGAAGCGCGGATCGGCGAGGTCCTTGTAATAAGCACCGACCTGATAGGCGAGGAACATGCCCTTGTAGACGATCGTCGAGGACGATAGCGACACCGGATAAAAGCCCGTCTCCTGGCCGCCATACTGGTCGTAGATGCGGTTGGAAATGACCTTGCGCAACAGGAACAGGCGACGCTCGAACTGCTCCTGAGTTGCCGCGTCACGCCCGGCACCGATGAAGACCTGGATCTGACGCGGCTCGGTTGCCGCGATTTCGGGCGCCTTGGACAGCGAGGAGTTGTCGACTGGCACATCGCGGTAGCCGATCAGGTTTTGGCCTTCGGCAAGACAGACCTCCGCGATCACCTTCTTGAAGTGCTCGATCTGCCGCTCGTCCTGCGGGAAGAAAAAGTGCCCGACGGCATACTCGCCAGCCTTCGGCAGCGTGATGCCCTGCTTCGCCATCTCCTCGCGGAAGAACCTGTCCGGAATCTGCACGAGAATGCCGGCACCGTCGCCCATCAGCGGGTCAGCACCGACAGCACCGCGGTGGGTGAGGTTCTCCAGGATGAACAGCCCGTCCTTGACGATCTGGTGCGACTTCTGCCCCTTCATATGGGCAATGAAGCCGACGCCGCAGGCATCGTGCTCGTTGCGCGGATCATAAAGCCCCTGCCTGCCGGGAAGACCGCCAGTGTTTCGGATCGCCGAACGCGACGCACTCTCGGCATCATGGCTGACCAATTCAGACCGCACCATATCGCTCATGACTTCCCTCCAGACCTTGGCAAGCGCCCCTGCGGCCGCCTTAGGTTAATACGACTTTAACGCAAACGAAGTCGCCCGTCATCCAATCTCTTCGAAATAGGTCAGCTTAACTGACCCATTTTCGAGAGCCTCTATGCCAGAAACACAGCACCATCGCAAGGGTTTCTACGATCATCGCGAATGTGAAGCGCAGAAAGATTGCGACAAGCGCGCCGACGATGTCATTTTGTTTCTCGTTGATCGATCCACCGTGCCATTTATTGCGACATGAGGATCTGCGGCATTTTTCGACGCCGTTATGGATTGCGACCATTTTTCAGCCGGTTAAGTTGGCAAGTCAGAAGACCCGCCGAAAATAACGTCAGGATTATTCCATGTTCTTCGCCTCCGACAATTGGGCCGGCGCCCATCCCGCAATCAATGACCGCCTTTCCAGGGAATCGACCCGCTTCGCCGCTGCCTATGGCACCAGCGATCTCGACAAGGCGATCGAACGGAAATTCAACGAGGTCTTCGAGCGTGACGTGGCCGTCTTCTTCGTCGCCACCGGCACGGCTGCGAACTCCCTGTCGCTTGCCAGCATGGCAAGGGCGGGCGGCCTCACCTTCTGCCATACCGAAGCTCACGTCATCGAGGACGAGTGCGGCGCGCCTGACTTCTTCAGTGGCATGCGCATGGTCCCAGTTGATGGACCCGCCGGCAAGATGCGACCGGAAAACCTGAAGGAACGCATTTCCCGCTATCCGCAGGACGCCATCCATCACGGGCGCGCCGCCGCCATCACCATGACCCAGGCAACCGAGGCTGGCACAGTCTACACCTTAGACGAAATCGACGAGATCGCCGCCATCGCCAAGGCCAACGGGCTGCCCCTTCACATGGATGGCGCGCGCTTTGCAAACGCGCTGCAGGCCCTCGGAGCCTCACCTGCCGAAATGACGTGGAAACGTGGAGTGGACGTACTCTCTTTCGGCGGCACGAAGAACGGCTGCTGGTGCGCCGAGGCCATCGTCTTCTTCGACCCGGCACTGGCACGGGATTTCGCCTTCCTGCGCAAGCGCACCGCACAACTTTTCTCCAAGTCGCGCTTCATCGCGGCCCAGTTCGAAGCCTATCTGAAGGACGACCTCTGGCTGGACCTCGCGAGCCACGCCAACGCAATGGCGGACCGGTTACGGTCGGGCTTCAACGCGCTCAACACGGCCCGCCTCGCCTGGCCTACAAACGCCAATGAGGTGTTCGCCATCCTGCCACGCACGTCGGCAAAACAGGCCGAGGAACAGGGCGCACGCTTCTACGAATGGCTGCAGCCGCGCGACATGCCTGAAAAGCTTGCGGAAGACGAAATGCTGGTGAGGATGGTTACAAGCTTCGCAACGACGGAAGAAGACGTCGACCAGTTCCTCAAGATATGCGCTTCCGCCTGACCAAGAATCCTGGTGTAAGAGCAACAAGGCCCTCCGGTCGGGAGGGCCTTGGGAGACAGCCTAAAAGAAACCTGCGTCTCAGGCGACGTGAGCCTCGATGGCCTTCGGCTGCTGGCTTGCGACATCGGATGCGATCGCAATGCGGCGCGGCTTCATGGCTTCCGGAATGTTGCGAAGCAGATCGATATGAAGAAGGCCATTCTTCAGCGAGGCGCTCTTCACTTCGACGTGGTCGGCAAGCTGGAAACGGCGCTCGAACGCGCGCTTGGCGATACCGCGGTAAAGGAACTCGGTCTGCTCGGCCTGATCTTCCTCAGCCTTCTCACCCTTGATGGTCAGAACGTGGGCATGAGCCTCAATGCTGAGTTCGGTTTCATCAAAGCCGGCGACGGCCATTGTGATCCGATAGGTGTTCTCACCTGTACGCTCGATATTGTAGGGCGGATAGGCCTGTGCCTGCTCAGGCTGGCCGAGGCTGTCGAGCATGGTAAAGAGCCGGTCGAAGCCGACGGTGGAGCGATAGAGCGGCGAAAAATCGACGTGGCGCATGGTGTCCTCCTTGAGAAGCGACGATTGCGATTGAGGTTTTCAGCACCCCTTCAGGCGATGCCGATCACCGGATGTGGAGCCTTTCCGGCCTCCGATTTTCTAGATGGGAAGCGCCCCCTCGCAGTTCAAGAGGACGACCATACCACCAGAGAACGTGCCTTTCCCTTTGACGCTGCAGCCGCTTCACCGTATCCGAGAGACAGACCAATTCCTTTGCGGGCACGAGATTCGGCCATGAGCAACGCAACCGACATTCTGTATTCGACGCCGGACAATCCCGTCCCTGATAACTGCACGTCGGGGACCTTCAAGGGATATAAGGGCATCAATCTCCGCTATGCCGTCTTTCGAACCGACAGACCTCAAGCAAGGGGTACGGTTGTACTCCTCCACGGGCGCAACGAGAGCATCGAGAAATACTACGAGACGATCCGCGACCTAAACGCGCACGGCCTTTGGGTCGCCACATACGACATGCGCGGTCAGGCGGGGTCCGACCGTACGCTGAAGGATCGACGCAAGGGCTATGTCCGTAGCTTTTCCCACTATGTGCGAGACCTTGAATTGTTTCTCGACCATATCGTCTTGCCCGACACGCGGCTTCCTTTCTACCTACTGGCGCATTCCACCGGCGGCCTCGTGGCATTATCGGCAGCACCCCGGCTGGCGAACCGCATCGACCGCATGGTCCTAACCGCGCCCTTTGTCGGCCTCGGGCCACAGCCGATATCTCCGGCGAAAGTGTTCTGGCTGGCTCGATTGATGTGCTGGACAGGGTTCGGCGGCCGTTACATGACAGGCGAGCGAAGCTCGCGAGCCTTCGAAGACAATCCGCTGACATCGGACATCAGACGCTTCCGCCGCAACCTGGCGATCTTCGACCAGCATCCTGAGATGGCGCTTGGTCCACCGACGGCGCGCTGGATCTACGAGTGCCTGAAGGAAATACGCAAGGTCACCAGGCCGACGCACCTCTACACGATCACGGTCCCGACGGTGCTTATTTCCCCCGTCCGCGACAGTGTCGTCTCCTATTCCGCACAGGAAGCGATGGCCCAATATTTCCGGGCTGCACAATACATTCCTGTGCCAGGCGCACGACACGAAATCCTGCAGGAGCGGGATCGCTACAGGGCTCAGGCCATAGAGGCCATCAAGGCTTTCATTCCCGGCAGCGATCTCGAGAACGCCTTCGTCGATGGAGGCGCGGAACTCTCAGGCGCCTGAGAGCATCCGCATGGCCTCGGCATGCACGGCGGCACTGCCCGCGGCGATGATCGATCCGCCCGCCTCCGGACGACCGCCGTCCCACGTGGTGATGACCCCTCCGGCCTGCTCGATCAGCGGGATAAGAGCACCGACGTCATAGGGCTTCAGCACCGTTTCGATCACGAGATCGACATGCCCGGCCGCGAGCAGCGCATAAGCGTAGCAATCGATGCCGTAGCGAAACAACCGGACGCGCTGCTCGATCGCGCGATAGACATCGATCTCCCCACCTTGGAAGAGATGGGGAGAGGTGGTGAAGAGAATGGCGTTGTCGAGCGACCCGCAATCGCGTGTGCGGATCTGGCGTTCGCCATCGGGTCCCGAGTACCAGGACGCCTTGCCGTCGGCGAAGTAGCGCTCACCTGTAAAAGGCTGGTCCATCAATCCCATGATCGAGCGTCCGTGCTCGCGAAAGCCGATCAGGGTTCCCCAAACAGGCACTCCGGAAATGAATGCCCGGGTTCCATCGATCGGATCAACCACCCAAACGTGGTCACGATCCGTGCCGACATCATCATGTTCCTCGCCGAGAATGCCGTGATCCGGAAACTCCGCCATGATCAGTTTGCGGATGGCGAGTTCCGCCGCGCGATCGCCTTCGGTCACCGGATCGAAGCCGGTCTTCTCCTTGTTGACGACGTCGAGGCCGGTGCGGAACCGCGGCAAGGTTTCCGCCTTGGCAGCATCGGCAAGACGATGGAAGAAAGCGCGATCAGGCAACATGGAGCGGTCCCGGATAGGTCGTGAATGCCGTTTGGTCTTAAACAAGTTTGTCCGCTTTGCAAATCAGCGGGGCAACGTTCAATGCAACCGCATAAAAAATGAGCATGCATAAAAAAGGATCAAAATGCCGTTGACTCTTGTGCGGCGCACCATTAGCGTAGGGATACAGTCTTCTGACTGTAAATACCCTCCTTGGGTGTTTCCTCCCTAGACTTAACCGCGCCAGTGGCGCGGTTCTTTTTTTGGGTAAGTTACTCGGCAGCGAGCGAAGCGGAACCGGTGAAGCTTTCGGCAAAGTCAGCCATCTGCCGCATGAAATGGGTAAGCGCGGTCGCAAGCGCCGCGAAGTCCCGCTTCTTCTGAAGCGTCGCCTCATCAATGTAGAGCGACCGGCTGACCTCGACTTGCAACGCGTGCAGACCCCTCGCAGGCCGCCCATAATGTTCCGTTATGAAACCGCCGGCATAGGGTTTGTTGCGCACGGCGGTGAAGCCCAGATCTTCCAGGAATTCGATCGCGGCCCTTGACAGTTCGGCAGACGCGCTCGTGCCGTAGCGGTCGCCGATGATGAAATCCGGGCGCAAGGCATTCCCTGCCAGCCTGACATTGCCCGGCATGGAATGGCAGTCGATCAAAACACCAAAGCCGAAGCGCGTGTGTGTATGGGCGATAAGCTTACGCAGGCGCGCATGGTACGGCTTGTAGGTGGTCTCGATCCGCTGCAGCGCTTCGGCAACGTCGAGGCGACGGCCGTAGATTTCCATGTTTTCTGCAACGATCCGCGGTATGGTGCCGAGCCCACCGGCCACGCGCATGGAATGCGTATTGGCAAAGGGCGGCAAAGGACCGTCAAACATGCGCGGATCGAGTTCATATGGCTCGCGATTCACATCGACGTACGCGCGAGGGAAGTGTGCCAAAAGCAGCGGAGCGCCCAAGGATGGCGCGGCGCCGAACAATTCCTCGACATAGTGATCTTCCGAACGCCTGATGGCGCGATCGTCGAGACGGGAGGCCTCCAGAAAGGCTGGGTTGTAGCGACGGCCGGAATGGGGAGAATTGTAGACGAAAGGAATGCGCTGCTCGTCCGGCTCCCTGACTTCAAACAGTTCGGCTTCGCTCGTCGTGCCGTCCATCGCCCTCATTCTTTACCAAATCACCAACTTGTTTAGCCACTCATGTTGCCAGCGCGTCCAAGGGAAGTCCATACTGCGTGACGCTGCGGCCCATGCCGCCGGCGCTTCTTCACCGGATGTTTACTCGACAAAGGTTAACGTCGCGGATTGAAGCATTCCTGCCACTGTGAGTAACGGTCTTTTTGACATGAATCAGAAAATTCTCCTTGCCGAAGACGACAACGATATGCGCCGTTTCCTGGTCAAGGCCCTGGAAAAGGCAGGCTACAACGTCTCGTCCTTCGACAACGGCGCCAGCGCTTATGACCGTTTGCGCGAAGAGCCCTTCTCCCTCCTGCTGACGGATATCGTCATGCCCGAGATGGACGGCATCGAACTGGCGCGCCGCGCCACCGAACTCGATCCCGATCTGAAGGTGATGTTCATCACCGGGTTTGCCGCTGTCGCGCTCAACCCCGATTCGAAGGCTCCGAAGGACGCGAAGGTCCTGTCGAAGCCGTTCCACCTCCGTGACCTCGTCAACGAAGTCAACAAGTTGCTGGCCGCTTAGGCCTGTTTCCAGGGGGTCGTAAAAAACTCGTCGCAAAACCGGAAAAAGCCTATTGACGCATCAGCCGGTTTTGTGGTCTATCCGCCGCCATCGGATGGGCGTGTAGCTCAGCGGGAGAGCACTACGTTGACATCGTAGGGGTCACAGGTTCAATCCCTGTCACGCCCACCATCCTTATCAGAGACTACGTTGAGAAACCCGCTTCGGCGGGTTTTTCCGTTTCTGGCGACCTCCGATCTTCCATCCACATTCGCCCTGACGCCACAAGTTCCTGTCTCTTGGCATCTCGAAAAACCTATAGTACAGGTTGTCCAAAGCCATAGGACAGGCACATGAAAGAAGAGATCCTCGCAACGGGCGGCGACCTCGTGACCAGCGCGGTCGCGCACATTTCTAGCCTTATTCGCCGCAGCGAGCTGAAGCCCGGAGACCGGCTTCCCTCCGAAGCAGCGCTGAGCAGTGAGTTGAAGGTGTCTCGCACAGTTGTGCGCGAGGCGCTCCGCTCTCTCGCGGCATTGCGCCTGATCGATCTCGGCGCCGGCAAACGTCCGACCGTGGCGACACTCGACGATTCGTCAATCGCCATGACCTTCCGACATGGTCTGTTCACGGAGCAGATCGACATTCAGCAGCTTCTCGACGCGCGGCGCACGATCGAGGCGAGAACTTCGGCGCTTGCCGCCGTTCGGCGCACCGACAGGGAAGCCCAACAGATACTCGATCATGCGAAGGCAATGCAGGGTGCGCTTGACCGTCCGTCGCTGATCATGGAGCACGACCTCGCCCTCCATCTGGAGATCGCCCGGGCCTCGCGTAACCCGGTCCTTGCGCTGATCATCGGCGCGATCGAAGGCGTGATCGTAGAAACCTGGCCGATCGGCTGGAAGAGCCGCGCCAACGACCAGGAGCGCGAAGCGATGAACCGCCTGCATCTCGATATCGCCCAGGCAGTCGCCGACTGCGACCCGCAAGCCGCATCGCAATTGATGAACCGCCACTTCGATGAGAGCCTCAAGGCGCTCGCCGTCGCCGGCCTTCTGTGAGTGACCAACGGAGTAACCATGAAAATCACCCGGCTCGAAACTGTCCGCGTCGCCGAACGCGCCAACCTCCTGTGGCTTCTGGTCCATACCGACGAGGGGGTGACGGGCCTCGGTGAAACCTTCTTCGGCGCCGAGACGGTTGAAGCCTATATCCACGAATACGTTGCACCGCGTGTGATCGGTCGCGATCCGCTGGAGATCGACCGGCTGGCCGCAGACCTTGTGGGGTATGTGGGCTTCCGTTCGTCAGGCGCAGAGGTGCGTGGCAACTCGGCCTTCGACATTGCGCTGTGGGATCTGTTCGGGAAGGTGACCGGCCAGCCGATCGCGCAACTGCTCGGCGGCTTCACGCGCCGCGAGATCAGGACCTACAACACCTGCGCCGGCACCGAATACATCAAGAAGACGACGGGCCAGACCACCGCCAACTACGGCCTCGCCACCGGCAAGGACTATGACGACCTCAACGGCTTCCTGCACCGCTCCGACGAACTCGCGCATTCTCTGTTGGAAGATGGCATCACCGCGATGAAGATCTGGCCCTTCGATGCGGCCGCCGAAAAAAACCGTGGCCAATACATCTCCATGCCGGACCTGAAGCAGTGCCTCGAGCCTTTCGAGAAAATCCGCAAGGCAGTCGGCGACAAGATAGACATCATGGTCGAGTTCCACTCGATGTGGCAGCTTCTGCCCGCCATCCAGATCGCCAGGGCGCTAACACCCTACCAGACCTTCTGGCACGAGGATCCGATCAAGATGGACAGCCTGTCGAGCCTCAAGCGCTATGCCGAGGCGTCACCGGCTCCGATCTCCGCGTCGGAGACGCTCGCCACCAGGTGGGGCTTCAGGGACTATCTGGAAACCGGCGCAGCGGGTATCGTCATGCTGGACATCTCCTGGTGCGGTGGTCTCTCGGAAGCCCGCAAGATCGCCTCGATGGCCGAAGCCTGGCACCTGCCCGTCGCCCCGCACGACTGCACCGGTCCGGTCGTGCTCTGTGCCTCGACACATTTGTCGCTCAACGCGCCGAACGCGCTCGTTCAGGAGAGCGTGCGGGCTTTTTACAAGACCTGGTACCGCGATCTCGTAACGGCGCTGCCGGAGGTGAAAAACGGCATGATCACCGTGCCACCCGGTCCGGGTCTCGGCATGGAACTCAATCCCGATCTCGACCGCGCCTTCACCGTCAGCCGCCGGGTGTCGGACACAACCACAACATGACCTATCAGTAAGCATCAAAGACTATCGGGAGGAAAGATGTCCAATTCTACGACCGGCGCGGTTGACGCGCATCGAAGTTACAGCGCCCTGGCGGGACCAGCGATCATGCTGCTCGGCATGTTCATGTTCTCGCTGAACGATGCGATGGGAAAGTGGCTCGTCGCAAGCTATGGCCTCGGACAGGTGATCCTGATCCGCAGCATCGCCGCGCTTCTTATTCTGGCTCCTTTCCTTTGGCGCGCCGGATTGAAGCCCATCATCGAAGCCGAGCGTCCAATGATGCAGGCCGCGCGCGTCATGTTTTCCACCCTGGAGGTCTTCTGCTTCTACTACGCGGTCATGTATCTGCCGCTCGCCGACGTCATGACCTACTGGCTTGCCGCGCCGATCTATGTTGCCGCCGCCTCTCCGTTGTTGCTCGGCGAAAAAGTCGGCTGGCGGCGCTGGACCGCGATTGCGATCGGCTTCGTCGGCGTGATCATCACGCTGGAGCCATCGGGCGCCATGTTCACCTTGCCTGCGGTGATCTCGATCGTCGGCACCCTCGCCTTCGCCTTTATGCTGCTGTCGGGGCGTAGCCTCCGTGGAACGCCGGACAAGACGCTTGTATTCTTCCAGCTTCTGGGCGCCGGCCTCGCCGGACTGGTGTTTGCACCTTTCGACTGGTCACCGGTCACTTCGGCGGGCGATTTCGGGCTCCTCTGCCTGCTCGGCGTTGTCGCCATGGGCGCCCACATCCTGGTGAACCGCGCCCTGAAGATCTCCGACGCCGCAACCGTCGCCCCACTTCAGTATACGCTGCTTCTCTGGGCAATCATCTTCGGCTGGCTGTTCTTCGGCGACGTGCCAAGAGCGACCATGCTGCTCGGCGCGGCCCTGATCGTCGGTTCCGGCATGTTCATCTTCTTCCGGGAACAGCAGTTGAAGAAGCGCGACGCCGTCCTTCCGTCGGTTCCCGAATAAGCCGACGGCTTCTCGCCCTTCGCTGAAATACCTCACAAAAAAGCCCGCAACGGTCTCCGTTGCGGGCTTTTTTCGGCCCGGCTAATGCCGGATCCTGGGAGGTTACTTGCGGATCTCGGCAAGCTCGGCAAGAATGCCATCGACAACGTCTGCGCCGATTTCAGCCTTGTGCTTCTCGTAAACGACCATGGACTTCTCGCGGATACGAGCCTGCTCTTCCGGCGAAAGCACGTTCACTTCCAGACCGGCAGCCTTGATCTTCTCAAGCGACTTCTTGTTCAGGTCGCCAATGACCTGACGCTCGACGTCACGACCGACGACAGCGCATTCCCGCAGTGCAGCCTGCTCTTCCGGCGTGTAGGTGTCGAAAATTGCCTTGGAGAAGAGGAAGAGGAACGGCGTGTAGGCGTGGTTCGTCTCGGTAACGTACTTCTGCACTTCGAAGAACTTCGAGGTATCGATCGTCACGTAGGGGTTTTCCTGCGCGTCGATGGTCTTGGTTTCAAGAGCCGAGAAGACTTCGCCGAAAGCCATCGGGGTGGCGTTGGCGCCGAGGTTCTGGAAGGTATCGAGGAACACGTTGTTCTGCATGACGCGAACCTTCATCCCCTCGAAGTCTTCCCACTTCGTAACAGGACGAACCGAGTTCGACAGGTTACGGAAGCCGTTTTCCCAGTAGGCGAGGTTCACGAGACCGACAGCGGCCATCTTCTCGTTCATCATGTCGCCGAACTTGCCGTCGAGAACCTTGTAGGCTTCCTCGGCATTGGCGAACAGGAACGGCAGATCGAACACGCCGAGCGCCGGCTCGATACCGACGAGCGGCGAAGACGACGTTACGACGGCTTCCTGGATGCCGGAACGCAGTGCCTGGGTGGCCTGAAGGTCACCGCCGAGCGCGCCGCCCCAGAAAGCCTGCAGCTTCAGCTTGCCGCCGGACTTGTCGTCCAGGCACTTCTGCATGGCCTCGATGCCGTTACCGACCGGGTGGTCGGCGTTGATGCCATTGGATACACGGATCGTGCGGTCGTTGAACTCCGCAAACGCCGGGGCCGCGGCCGAGCAGGCGAAAGCCAGAGCGGTGGTGGTCAGAAGAAGCTTTCTCATAATATCCTCCCTTTGGATCTTGGTGGAAAAGGTCTGGGTTAAAGTCCCATCACCGCAGCCATTGCGCCGGCACGGTGATGATTTCGGGGAACAGGACAAACAGCATCAGCAGGGCCACCTGCGCGAGCAGGAAGGGCAGGATGCCGGTGACGACCTTGCCGAGCGGCACGCGTCCGACGCCGCTGACGACGTTGAGCACCACGCCGACTGGCGGCGTGATCAGGCCGATGCAGCAGTTCATGATGAACATGACGCCGAAGTATATCGGATCGATGCCGGCCTGCTTGATGATCGGCATCAGCACCGGCGTCAGGATCAGGATCGTTGGCGTCAGGTCGAGTGCCGTTCCGACGATCAGGATCAGCACCATGATGGCCAGCATCAGCAATTTCGGCTGATCGATCAGCGGCGCAATGTAGCGCGTGATCTCGCCCGGAATGTTGGCGGCGGTGATCAACCAGGCGGACACCAGGGCCGCACAGACAAGGAACATGATGACCGCAGTCGTCTTGGCCGCCTGCAGGATGACTTTCGGCAGGTCCTTGGGCTTCAGCTCGCGATAGATGAACACGCCAACAAACAGCGCATAGAAGGCCGCGATGACCGCCGCTTCCGTCGGCGTCACGACGCCGGCCTTGATGCCGCCGAGGATAATGACCGGCATGCCCAGCGCCCAGGCTGCGCGCCCCGTAGCCTGCACACGGGCCGACATCGGCGCCTTCGGTAGCGGCTGAATGTTGTCTTTCCGAACCACGACCTGCCAGGTCAGGATCAAAGACAGACCCATCAGCAGACCCGGCACGATACCGGCCATGAAGAGCTGGGTGATCGACACGTTCGCCGACACGCCGAAGACGATGAACGCCATCGAGGGCGGAATGACCGGAGCGATGATGCCGCCCGAGGCAATGAGGCCCGCCGATCGGGGGACGTTGTAACCGGCCTTCGCCATCATCGGAATGAGAATCGCGGCGAGCGCCGCCGTGTCGGCCGCAGCCGAACCGGAGATACTGGCCATGATCACCGCCGCCATGATGGCAACGATGCCGAGACCACCGCGGATGTGTCCGACGCATGCGATCGCGAACTCGATGATCCGCTTCGACAGACCGCCGGCGTTCATCAACTCACCGGCCAGGACGAAGAAGGGAATTGCAAGCAGTGTGAATGTATCCGCGCCGATGATCATGTTCTGCGCGATGATCTGGCTGTTGAACATCCCCATGAACCACATGAGGATGACGCCGCAGAACATCAGGGCAAACGCGACCGGCACGCCGATCGCCATGGCACTGAGGAGGGAACCGACGAATACCAGAAGAGTCATCAGGAACGCTCCGACAGATGCTCGAGAGTCATGTTTTCGCCGGCGAATGCGGCAAGCTCTTCATCGGTGATCCGCCCCGTTACCACGCGAAGCAGGCGTTCAAGGGCAATGATCACGCAACCCGCGCCCGTGAAGAAACCGATGCCGTAAACGAAACCCATCGACAGGCCGGTAACCGGCGCGCTCATGCTCCAGTTGATCGGGAACTGCTTCCAGGTACCCCAGAAGAAAATCGCAGAGACACCGATGATCAGGATGTTGCTGAGCGCCATGCAGATGACACGGCCCTTCCGGCCAAACATCGCGACGAGCGTCTCGACACCCATGTGCCCGTGCTCGCGGAACGCCACGACGGCGCCGATAAACGTAACCCAGACGAAGAAGTACCGGGCGAGCTCGTCCGAGACCGTCAGGCCCGAATTGAAGGCGTAGCGCAGCACGACGTTGACGAACACCATCACCGCCATGCCCGAAAGCAGGAAGATCAGGAGGACGTCGAGAATTCGATAAAAGAGATCAATGAGCTTTTGCACCGTATCCTCCCCCTATCTTTCTACAGAAGTCCGCGCTGGGCGAGGTTCTTCATGAGCGCGCCGGTGCCGAAGGTCCACTCCGGGCAGGCATCGCTGCGATCGACCCAATTGACCAGGCGCCCCAGTTTTGGCGTGGCGATTTCAACGCGATCACCGATTTCATGGGTGAACCCTTGCCCAGCTCCACGCCGATCCTTGACCGGTGCGAACATGGTTCCGAGGAACAGAACGGCTCCGTCCGGATATTGGTGATTTCGGTTACGCAGCTGCGCTGCCAGGTTTTCCGGCGAACGGCTGATCGCTTCCATCGGGCTTTCGCCCGTCATTTCGAACCCGTCCTCACCCTTGACCAGCAGTGAAACCTTCACTTTGCGCAGGTCGTCGATGGTGAAGTTTTCATCGAACAAACGAATGAACGGCCCGATCGAGCAGGATGCATTGTTGTCCTTCGCCTTGCCAAGCAGGAGGGCCGAGCGTCCCTCAACGTCGCGAAGGTTGACGTCGTTACCGAGCGTGGCGCCGAGAATGGTCCCGTCGGAGCGGATCGCAAGAACGACCTCCGGCTCCGGGTTATTCCACTGCGAGATCGGGTGTATACCGACCGTCGCGCCACATCCGACGGACGACATGGGCTGGGACTTCGTGAAGATTTCCGCGTCCGGGCCGATGCCGACCTCAAGATACTGCGACCAGAGGCCCATGTCCTGAAGCAGGGCTTTGACCTTGGCCGCCTGTTCCGAGCCGGCGACAACACCGCGGAGGCTGTCGCCAAGGACGGGCGCGAGTTGTCCACGGATCGCAAGCGCACGTGACGAGTCGCCCTTGGCCTGCTCCTCGATCACACGCTCCAGCATGCTGTCGGCGAAGGTGACGCCGGCGGCCTTGATTGCCTGCAGATCGACAGGCGCCAGGAGTTCGCCGAGTTCGCCCGAAAGGAAGCCATCGAGCGCGCCGAGATCCCGTAGGTCAGCTGCGGACCGAAGGCGCGCGACGAGGTTATCCTGCTCGAAGAGGAAGGAGACTGTCGCGGCGATCGACGACAGATCGAAGACGTGACCGTCGCGGACCAGCACCGGACAGGGCCCATTGGCGACCTTGGACCAAACACGTCCGACCAGCAACGCTTGGCCGGAATCGTCCGGCAGTATCGTTGCAGTATGAAGCGCATGTCTGGATTGCAAGACCAACCTCCTCGTGCTGTTCCAGGTCGACCCTCCAGCCAACCTGCCGTATTGTCAGGATGTCTGACAACGTTTCAGGGTGTTTTTAGTCGTACTTTTCATTGGTGTCCAGCCGGGAAATTGCCACCGTCCCAAATGCCGTTAACGACATCGAAACACGGCGATTTTCGACGTGGCGCAGCCTCAATAGGTCTGCAAGACCAGCCCGAGCCGCCCGGCCGCTCCCTGCAGATGCGCCCTCATCGCATCGCGGGCCTTCACCGGATCGCGTGTCTTCACAGCATCCCGGACAGCCACATGCTCCGCAATCGTCACCTCGACGATCTCCTCCAACACAGCCGTGGCCCTTGCGGCGTTGATCGCGAGACTGATCCGCTCCGCAATGAAACCGATGAAAAGAGAGAAGTATTCGTTCTTGGTGGCGACACCGATGGCGCGATGAAAGGCGAGATCGGCCACGATCCCCTGCTCCGTCCATTTGTCGGCACCCGTCATCTGAGCCAGCGTCTGGTCGAGCTTGGCGAGGTCGGCGGCATCATGGTGAAGCGCGGCCAGGCCGGCCGCCTCTATCTCCAGCGGCACGCGCAGCTCGAAAAGATCGCGGAAGCTCGATCGATCGTGCAGGGCATCCTGCTCGATCCTGAGGGAAGACCGTGCCGCGAGCTCGGTGACAAACGCACCAACCCCCTGCCTCGTCTCCACCAGCCCTTCATTGCGCAGTTGCGCGATCGCCTCGCGGACCACCGATCGGCTCACGCCGAAACCCTTGGCCAGCACATGCTCGGTCGGCAGCTTGGCGCCCGGCGAAAGTTTGCCCTCCGCTATGTCGCGCCCTATCTGCCCCGCGATCCGCGACGGCAGATGTTCCGTGCGCCTGATCTGCGCGAAATCCATCGACATGAGTTTGCACCTCCCTGCACCCTCGTCGGTTTTCTACGAATTGCCCCCGAAATTCAATTGGCATCCGGGGTTCATGATGAAGGCGGGGTCGATCGCGGCCTTCAGCGACGTCAGCAACTTGCGACGCACATCCGGAAGCCGCTCTTCATAATCGCTTCGCTTGAGCCGGCCGATCCCGTGCTCGGCGCTGATCGAGCCCTCGTAGCGGTCGAGAACCCCATTGATCGCTTTCTTTGCCTTGTAGATCCGCTCCGCACTCTCTTCGGGGGAAAGGTCGGACGGCGGCAACACATTGAGGTGAACATTGCCGTCGCCAACATGCCCGTAGGATACGTTGACGCAATCAGGCACGACCTCCAACACCGCAGCCTCGGCATCGCGAACGAAATCCGCAAGCCGGGAAAGCGGCACCGAGATATCCGTGCGCAGATGCGGACCGCGCTTGGCCTGTCCCTCATTCATCCCCTCGCGGAAAAGCCAGAGGCTGCGCGACTGGTTGGACGATGTGGCGATGACGCCGTCGGCGACGACGCCTTCTTCCATGACCGTCTCGAGAAAACGCTCCATCAGATCGTCGATATCGACCAGACCCGAACCGGACATCTCCATCAGCACATAGGCAGGGTAATCGGCCTCGATCGGCATCATGAGATCAGGCATCGCCTCGCGCGCCAGAACGAAGGCGAGCGGCGGCATGAATTCGAATGCCGACATCAGGTCGCAGCAATCCCGACGCGCCCTGCGATAAAGTGCAATGGCGTCATCCAGCGAATTGAGGCCCAGCAAAGCCGTTGCAACCTGCTCGGGCTCCGGCATCAGCTTCACAGAAACCGCCGTGATTATACCCAGCGTTCCCTCTGCCCCAATGAACAGCTGCTTGAGATCGATACCGCGATTGTCCTTGCGAAGCGTCGACAACCCGTTGAAGATTGATCCATCAGGGAGCACGACCTCAAGGCCGAGGACCAGTTCACGCGTCATCCCGTATCGCAACACGTTGACGCCGCCGGCATTTGTCGAGACATTGCCGCCGATCCGACAGGAGCCCTGCGCTCCGAGCGCGAGCGGAAAGAACATGCCTTCTTTCGCGACCGCATCCTTGAATTCCGAGAGAATGCAGCCGGCCTCGACGACTGCGGAAAAATCGTCCGGGTCGATCCGACGAACGCGCGTCATACGCTCCAGGCTGATGACCACCTGGCTCTCGGGCTGGTCCGGGGTGGCGCCAAGCACCAGTCCGGTGTTTCCGCCTTGCGGCACGATGGAGAGACCGAGATCGACACACGCCTTGACCGCTGCTGCGACGTCCTCCGTCGACCGCGGCCGCAAAACGGCCACCGCACCGGTCGTCACGTCGCCATGCCAGTCGCGGCAGTAGCGCAACACGTCCTCGCCAGCGAGAACGAGATCGCTACCGAGCGCCGTCACGAGGTGCTCAACCTTGTCCTCGACATCAGCCGCGTTTCCAGTCCTGCTGACCTGCCCGTCCACCTGTCGTCTCCTACCTATCCCCATCGGACCGGTGACGGTCCGAACTATTCTGTTTTCAACGCCATCATATAAGGTTATCAGACAACCTTACAAATGTTTTGTTGAGGCGGCCCTGAAGTCACGATTGCCGCCTTCGTCTAGAGGAGGAATCTCATGCATATCCTGATCATCGGAGCCGCCGGCATGGTCGGTCGCAAGCTGGCCGAACGTCTGGCCAAGGACGGACAGCTCGACGGCAAGGCCGTCGAGAAGATGACGCTGGTGGATGTCGTCACACCCGCCGCTCCAGCCGAATTTAAGGGCGAAAGCGTCCTTGAGACCATCGATCTGTCGGCTCCCGGTGAGGCGGAGCGCCTGATCTCCAGCCGTCCCGATGTCATCTTCCACCTCGCCGCCATCGTCTCCGGCGAGGCCGAACTGGACTTCGACAAGGGCTACCGCATCAATCTCGATGGAACCCGCTATCTCTTCGACGCCATCCGCATTGCCCACGGCCAGGATGGCTACAAGCCGCGCGTCGTCTTCACCTCCTCGATCGCCGTCTTCGGCGCGCCCCTGCCCTATCCGATCCCGGACGAGTTCCACACGACGCCGCTCACCAGTTACGGCACGCAGAAGGCGATCTGCGAGCTCCTGCTGTCGGACTACTCGCGTCGCGGTTTCTTCGACGGCATCGGCATCCGCCTTCCCACGATCTGCATCCGCCCGGGAAAGCCCAACAAGGCGGCATCCGGTTTCTTCTCCAACATTCTACGCGAACCGCTCGTTGGCCAGGAAGCCGTTCTGCCGGTCTCCGACGACGTCCGCCACTGGCACGCCTCGCCGCGCTCGGCTGTCGGCTTTCTCATCCATGGCGCAACCATCGACTTGGAAAAGGTCGGTCCGCGCCGCAACCTCTCAATGCCGGGCTTGAGCGCCACCGTGGGTGAGCAGATCGAGGCGCTCCGCCGCGTCGCCGGCGAAAAGGCGGTCAAGCTGATCCGTCGTGAGCCTGACGAAATGATCATGCGCATGTGCGCCGGCTGGGCTCCCGGCTTCGAGGCCAAACGGGCGACAGCCCTGAGCTTCACCGCCGAAAAATCCTTCGACGAGATCATCAGGACGCACATCGAGGACGAGCTGGGAGGAAAGCTCTGATGACGGACACCGCGACGAAATCCCGAAACATAGCCTTCCTCGGAACAGGCCTGATGGGCGCGCCGATGGCGCGGCGACTGCTGGGCGCAGGTTTCGAGGTCACGGTCTGGAACCGCGACATAACAAAAGCCGATGCGCTGAAGGTCGATGGCGCCGTCGTCGCTGAGTCGGCGGCAAAAGCCGTTGACGGCGCCGATATCGTTTTCACGATGCTGAGCGACGGCAAGGCCGTGACGGACGTGCTGTTCAGCCAGGGCGCGGCCGAGGCCTTGAAGACGGGCGCGATCGTCATAGACACCTCGTCCATCGCTCCACCCATCGCCCGCGAGCATTCCGAAACGCTGGCGAAACGCGGCGTCCACCATCTTGACGCCCCGGTCTCGGGCGGCACAGTCGGCGCCACTGCCGGCACGCTCGCGATCATGGCCGGAGGCGACGGAAAAATCGTCGAAAGCCTCGCGGACGTGTTAGCACCCCTCGGCCGCGTCACCCATGTAGGCCCTTCCGGTGCAGGCCAGATCTGCAAGCTTGCCAACCAGCAGATCGTCGCCATCACGATCGGCGCTGTCGCTGAGGCCATGATCCTCGTTGAGGCGGGCGGTGCCAGCCGCGAGAAATTCCGCGATGCGATCCGCGGCGGTTTCGCCGAAAGCCGCATCCTCGAACTCCATGGCAAGCGCATGGTGGACCGGGCCTTCCAGCCGGGCGGCCCGTCGCGCCTGCAGTTGAAGGACCTCGACGCGGTGGCCGCCATGGCGGAACTCTTCGACCTCGCCCTCCCGCTGACCGGAATGATCCGCAACGAGTTCCGGGATTTTGTCGCCGACGGTGGCGGGGACGTTGACCACAGCGGCCTGCTGCTGCATCTGGAAAAAATCAACAACCGTCAGACGGAGGAAAACCGGTGAGCGAGGACAAGAAACAAATCCGCAGGCTTCGCTCGCAGGACTGGTTCGACAACCCCGATCACCTGGACCTGACCGCGCTCTATCTCGAACGCTTCATGAACTACGGCATAACGCCGGAGGAACTGCGTTCGGGCAAGCCGATCATCGGCATCGCGCAATCGGGCAGCGACCTCAATCCGTGCAATCGCCATCACCTCGAACTTGCAAGGCGGCTCCGTGACGGTATCCGTGACGCCGGGGGCATCGCGATCGAGTTCCCGACCCACCCGCTGTTCGAGAACTGCAAGCGCCCGACCGCCGCGCTCGACCGCAATCTTGCCTATCTGGGACTCGTGGAAATCCTCTATGGCTATCCGCTCGACGGTGTGATCCTCACGACCGGCTGCGACAAGACCACGCCATCGGCACTGATGGCGGCCTCCACCGTCGACATTCCGGCCATCGTATTCTCCGGCGGCCCGATGCTCGACGGCTGGCACGACGGGGATCTCGTTGGCTCAGGCACCGTAATCTGGCGTTCGCGCCGCAAATACGCCGCCGGCGAAATCACCCGCGAGGAATTCCTCGAAGCCGCACTCGATTCCGCACCCTCGGTCGGCCACTGCAACACCATGGGCACGGCCTCGACGATGAATGCCATGGCGGAAGCGCTCGGCATGTCGCTCACCGGCTGTGCCGCCATTCCCGCCGCCTATCGCGAGCGTGGCCAGATGGCCTATCGCACCGGCCGCCGCGCTGTTGAACTCGTCCTCGATAACATCCGTCCGTCGGATATCCTGACGCGCGAAGCGTTCCTGAACGCGATCAAGGTCAACTCCGCCATCGGCGGATCGACCAATGCCCAACCGCACCTGATGGCCATGGCAAAGCACGCCGGCGTGGAGCTTCTGCCGGAGGATTGGCAGGTCCACGGCTACGATATCCCGCTTCTTGCCAACGTCCAGCCGGCGGGCGCCTATCTCGGCGAACGCTTCCACCGCGCCGGCGGCGTGCCGGCGATCATGTGGGAATTGCTGCAGGCCGGAAAGCTCGACGGTAGCTGTCCGACGGTCACCGGCAAGACAATGGCGGAGAACCTCGATGGACGCGAATCCGAAGATCGCGAGGTCATCAAGCCTTTTGCCGATCCGATGCGCGAACGCGCCGGCTTCCTCGTGCTCAAGGGCAACCTGTTCGACTTCGCGATCATGAAGATGAGCGTCGTGTCCGAAGGCTTCCGCCAGCGCTATCTGCAGGAACCCGGCCGCGAAGGCGTGTTCGAGGGCAAGGCTGTCGTCTTCGACGGTTCGGAAGACTATCACGCCCGCATCAACGACCCCTCGCTCGATATCGACGAGAATACAATCCTCGTCATCCGCGGCGCCGGTCCCATGGGCTGGCCGGGTTCGGCTGAGGTCGTCAACATGCAGCCGCCGGATCACCTGCTCAAGAAGGGCATCCTGAGCCTCCCGACGATCGGCGACGGTCGCCAGTCCGGGACTGCCGACAGCCCGTCGATCCTCAACGCTTCGCCAGAAAGCGCGGCCGGCGGCGGTCTCGCCTGGGTTCGCACTGGCGACATCATCCGCATCGACTTCAACGAGGGCCTCTGCAACATGCTGGTCGACGATGCCGAGATCGCACGTCGGAAGGCGGACGGCATCCCGAAGGTGCCTGCCGATGCCACGCCCTGGCAGATGATCTACCGCCAGACGGTAACGCAACTCGCGGACGGCGCGACGATCCGGGAAGCCGACAAGTTCCGGCAACTCTCGAAGACACCGCCGCGTCACAACCATTGACGAAAGACGATCGCGCGGGGCTGCCCCTCGCGCGATCACATCCTCGTTTCGGATTTGATTTGCGCGCGGGGAAGCCCCACTTATAGGCGGAACCCAACCCGAAAGGAGAATTGCATGACGACGACCACCGAACGTGCCGTCCTGGCAGGCGGATGTTTCTGGGGCATGCAGCAGTTGATCCGCCGCATGCCGGGCGTGATATCGACGCGCGTCGGCTACACCGGCGGCGACGTGCCCAATGCCACCTATCGCAATCATGGCACTCACGCCGAAGGCATCGAGATCGTTTTTGATCCCACGAAGACCAGCTATCGCGATATCCTGGAGTTCTTCTTCCAGATTCATGATCCCTCGACGAAGAACCGCCAGGGTAACGATGTCGGCATGAGCTATCGCTCGGCGATCTACTACACCAGCGATGAGCAGAAGCGCGTCGCCGAGGAGACGATCGCAGACGTCGACGCATCAGGTCTGTGGCCTGGCAAGGTCGTGACGGAAGTCGAGCCGGTCGGCGATTTCTGGGAAGCTGAGCCCGAGCACCAGGACTATCTGGAGCGTTATCCGAACGGCTACACCTGCCACTTCCCGCGCCCTAACTGGAAGCTGCCGCGCCGCGCTGCGTAAGTCCACCTGAATACGAAATGCGCCGTCGGTCCTCACCGACGGCGTTTTCATTTAAGGCTTTCAATGCTCAGAGCACGGCGCTCATGCCGCCATCGACGTAAATGATCTGTCCGTTGACATAATCCGATGCGCTCGACGCCAAGAAAATGGCGGCACCGCAAAGTTCCTCCGGCCTGCCCCAGCGCCGTGATGGTGTCCGCCCCTTCACCCAGCTGTCGAACTGCGGATTGCTGGTCAGCGCCTGGTTCATATCGGTCAGCATGTAACCCGGCCCGATGGCGTTCGACTGGATACCATGCTCCGCCCATTCGGCTGCCATGGACTGGGTAAGCAGCCGGATGCCGCCCTTCGCGGCCGTATAGGGCGCCACGGTCGGGCGGGCGAAATTGCTCATCAGCGAACCGATATTGATGATCTTGCCCTGACCACGCGGGATCATCCGTTTTGCCGCCTCTCGAGCGACGAGGAACGCGCTGGTGAGATTGGTGTCGAGTACCTTGTGCCATTCGGCAGCGGTGAACTCGACAAGCGGCTTTCTGAGCTGGATGCCGGCATTGTTGACGAGGATGTCGACCGTGACACCGTCTGCGTCCAGACGCTCGAAGGCGCGAACAACGGCCGTCTCGTCAGTCACGTCGAAGGCTTCCGCCCGCACCCGGTATCCCTTGTCCGTCAACTGTGCGGCGGTGCCATCCAGTCGCGCGGCGTCAACGCCGTTGATGACGATATCGGCACCAGTTGCCGCGAAGGACTTGGCAATGGCAAGACCGAGGCCACGGGACGACCCGGTGACGAGAGCAGTCTTGCCTTCGAGGCTGAACAGGGACGCCGTCATATGCAAACTCCATTGGGATTCTTAGACGCCACTATAGCCAGGCAGCGCAGCGATGAAACCTGTCATACAGGTTTTCCCGCACTAACGCTTCAGCCACTGCGCCAACTCCGCCTCGGCACGCTCAAGCGCCGAGTGGTTCAGGAGCTTGCGCAGAAAGGCCATCGTCACCGCGCGCGTCCGGAGATTGAAGGAAGCTTCCGAAGTGGGCTCATCAACGGCGCTCTGCACGCCGAGTTTTTGATAGATGCTCTGTAGCCTGTTCTGTACGCTGCGCAGCGACAGGTGACGACGTCGGGCAATCGCCCGATCCGTTAGTCCGAGCGCGATGTCGACGAGGATCTCGTACTCGGAATCGCTGAAGCCATGGGCATGCCCTTGGCTTTTCTGCTGCAGGCCGCGAATTTCGCGATCGATGACACACTGTGACTCGACAAAGATCGACCGAAGCGCGAGCCGCAGCCGCTCGTCGGACGCCGACTTCAGGACATAGCCATAGGCCGCTCCGTCCGGCACGATCCGGGAAAGCCCCCGAACGTTCGCCTCGTCGGCATAGTTCGACCAGAAGAGGATGCTGGTATCCGGCCGCTCGCGCCAGATCGTCCGCGCCGCTTCGATGCCGTTGCGCGGGCTCATCTGGAGGTCCATGACGATGCGTTCGAAGCGATGTTCACGGGCAAGCTTTTCGCCGGCCGTTCCGTCGGAGGCCTCAAGGATGAAATCACACTCCGGCAAGGCGGTTCGGACCGCTTCATGCAGGTAGGAACGATGCAGCGGGTCGTCCTCAACGATCAGAACTTTCATATCTTCACTCCCTGTTCCAGCCGTGGCAGCCGCACGGAAACCGTTGTGCCGCTCCCGTCGCTCCGGCAGGCAAACTGCGCCGAAATCAGCCTGGCGCGGGTACGCATGTTGTCGATGCCGCTGCCGCGCGGACCGGGGGGCGTCGTCATGCCAATCCCGTTGTCGCGGATATCGAGCACCACAACCCCCTTGTCCTTCCACAGGCGCACGTCGACCCGATCGCCTTGCGAATGGCGAATGGCGTTGTTGATCGCCTCCTGGGCGATCCGGTAGATCGCCACTGATACCGCCTGCGGCAGTTCGGCGGACGCGCCGTCGGTCTCGTCGAGCAGCTCCCATTCGATCGACATGCCGCTATCGCGGATCGACCGTTCGAGATGGTTCTCGATGGCCTCAGCCGGGCCGAAGAGTTGCAGCACGGAGGGGCGCGCCTGCTCGATGATCTGCCGAAGGTCCCGCATGGATTGCTGCAGGCTGCGCGTCAGCGGCTCCAGCATCTCGCCGGGAAGATCGGGCATCAGGCTAAGCCGCTCCAGACGGCGGGCAAAGCGCGTCATGTCCGCCAGCGTCTGGTCGTGCAACTCCATCCCGATACGCTGCCGCTCCGCCTCCAGTGCCTCGGTCAGGCGCCCCGCCCCCTGGCGCAGGGCCTCTTCGCGAACCCGCGTCTCAGCCTCGACGATCGCAGATTTCTTGGCGCGTTCCGCCGACAAGAGTGCGTAGAAATAGGGCGCGATCAGATCGCCGATCGCAGAGGCCCTGTCGAGATCACCTTGACCGTAAACGCCAGTGCGCAGGCTCGAGCAAGACAGGGCACCGATCGTTTCACCATGCACCTTGAGCGCCACATGGAGCCGGCTCTTCAGCTTGTGCTCGATGATCGGAAACGAAAACGATCCCTCGAAATGAAACTGCGGATCGGTGCTGGCATCGTCCGTGACGATCCGGTCTACCTCGCCTCGCAACAGGCTGCGCAAAGGGCTGTGGTCGATGCTCGCCGGCGGGCGCCGGCTCCAGTCCGTCTCTATCCCGCTTTCATAGGCCGTGTGAAACGTGCTCCCAGGCGCGATGATGCAGACATCCATGTGGTCGTTGGGCACAATATCCTTGATTTCCTTGGCGACCGCGTCTATCGCCGACTGGAAATCGAGCTGGCCGGCCAAAAGTCGCGATATGCGCAGGTATTGTGCGAACAAATCCGCCGACAACGCTTTGGGCACCGTCTCCTCCCGCCGAACCCTCCCCGGTGCGGCTCTCCTCCCGACTAGCATACCCCCTTACTACACCTTCCTGTCTTGCGGGAACCCGCAAACGATCTGCGGCTTCCCGCATCCGGTTTGCTCGCCTCCGTCTATACAGGCTTTTACATTTCCTTCATCCTTTCGGTCACTGGGGCAAGACCTCAGAAACAAGGTTCCGGCACCCCGTTGAGGAGCGGCCCGGAAACAGCCGCGTGACGGCATTGAGGGAGAGAGACATGAATTTCAGGACCATTCTCATGGCGTCCGTCGCCATGGCATGCATCGCCGCACCGATCGCGGCCCAGGCAGACACGTCTTCCAAGAAGATCGCGCTGTCGAACAACTACGCCGGCAACTCCTGGCGCCAGGCCATGCTGACCAGCTGGGACAAGGTGACGAAGGACGCCGTTTCGCAGGGCGTCGTCGCCGCTGCCGATCCGTTTACCACCGCCGAGAACCAGGCGACGGAACAGGCCGCGCAGATCCAGAACATGATCCTGCAGGGCTATGACGCGATCGTCGTCAACGCAGCCTCCCCGACCGCTCTCAACGGTGCGGTGAAGGAAGCCTGCGACGCCGGTATCACCGTCGTATCGTTCGACGGCATCGTCACCGAACCCTGCGCCTGGCGCATCGCCGTTGACTTCAAGGAAATGGGCCGCAGCCAGGTGGAATACCTGTCCGCCAAGCTGCCCGATGGCGGCAACCTGCTGGAAATCCGCGGCCTCGCTGGCGTCTTCGTCGACGACGAGATTTCCGCCGGTATCCATGAAGGCGTGAAGCAGTTCCCGCAGTTCAAGATCGTCGGTTCCGTCCATGGCGACTGGGCCCAGGACGTGGCGCAGCGCGCTGTCGCTGGCGTTCTGCCGAGCCTGCCGGAAATCGCCGCGGTCGTGACCCAGGGCGGTGACGGCTACGGTGCCGCACAGGCCTTCCAGGCCGCCAACCGTCCGACGCCGATCATCGTCATGGGCAACCGCGAGGACGAACTGCAGTGGTGGAAGCAGCAGAAGGATGCAAGCGGCTACGAGACCATGTCGGTCTCTATTGCTCCCGGCGTCTCCACGCTCGCCTTCTGGGTCGCGCAACAGATCCTGGATGGCAAGGACGTGAAGAAGGATCTCGTCGTGCCGTTCCTGCGCATCGACCAGGACAATCTCGAGAAGAACCTCGAGACCACCGAAAAGGGCGGCGTCGCCAACGTCGAGTACTCGCTTGAAGACGCGCAGAAGGTGATCGAGGCGGCGAAGTAAGCCACGTCGTCACCGACACCGCACTCCGCCCGCCCTTCCCTGGTGGCGCGGCGGAGTGCCGGATACCGGACTACCAGACCCAGAGGTCATACCCGCCTTGTCAGCCACGCCTTCATCAAATTCCGTCGTTTCAGTGCAAGGCGTGCGTGTCGCCTTCGGAGCCGTGAAGGCTCTCGACGGTGTCGATCTCGACATAACCTCGGGCGAAGCACTTGGCCTGGTCGGCCACAACGGCGCCGGCAAATCGACACTCGTCAATGTCATCAACGGCCTGCTGACACCGCATGAAGGTGAAATCCGATACGGCACGGCGGCCACCATCAGCGGCGTTTCCGGAGCGCGCGCCAACGGCATTCGCTGCGTCTTCCAGGAACTGTCGCTCTGCCCTAACCTGACGGTGGCGGAAAACACGCGGGTCATGCACGCACAGCTATCCGGCTTCGGCTGGAGGAAGCGGGCCGCCACCCTCGTCGGCAAGACGCTCGACGACATTTTCCCCGGCCATCATATCCAGGCGGATTCCGCTGTCGGCGATCTTTCGATCGCCGAGCGCCAGATGGTCGAGATCGCGATCAACTTCATGGCGGCGCCCGACAGGCCACGGCTTGTCATTCTTGACGAACCAACATCCTCGCTCGACGCAGGCCTTGCCGAACAACTGCTGGCCTATGTACGCCGCTTCGTATCGGAAGGCGGGTCGGTCATCTTCATCTCCCATATCCTCGGCGAAATCCTGTCTACCTCCAGCAGGATCGTCGTCATGAAGGACGGGAAGATCGTCGCCGACCGACCCGCTTCCGAATTTTCCGTTCGCAGCCTTGTCGAAACGATGGGAAGCGTCGTCAAGGAACGCGCAGCCGGTCGGGAACGTGCCAGCCGGTCCGAGCAGGCCGTCACGCTCTCTATTCCCTCTGCATTTGGCGGCATTGGCTTCGAGGCGCGCCGTGGAGAGATCGTCGGCCTTGCCGGTCTGGCGGGTCATGGCCAGACGACGATGCTTCTCGAACTCTTTCGCAAGAATTGCGGCAACTGGTTGCCGACTGCTGAAAGCCCCGTCGCCTTCGTCGCCGGCGATCGCTCGCTCAACGGCACCTTTCCCCTATGGAGCATCCTGCGCAACCTGACGATCGGAAATCTCAACGCCCTGTCTCACCTCGCCGCGATAGACCGCGGAAAGGAACTCGCACTCGGCGAGGACTGGAAACAGCGCATGGCGATCCGGACACCGGATACCGCCAATCCCATCCTGTCCCTGTCGGGCGGCAATCAGCAGAAGGTGCTCTTCGCCCGCGCCCTATCCACCACAGCCCAGGCCGTGTTGATGGACGACCCGATGCGCGGCGTCGACATCGGCACCAAGCAGGAAGTTTACGCGACCCTGCGCCGCGAGGCCGACGCTGGCAGAACCTTCGTCTGGTACTCGACCGAGATGGACGAAATTCAGCTTTGCGACCGGGTCTATGTCTTCCGGGATGGAGCCATCGTCACGGAACTCGTCGGCGAGGCCATCACCGAGGAAGCCGTACTCGAGGCATCCTTCACGGGAGAAGCCGCATGAAGGCGCCTTCGGCCAACACCCTGCGGCTGCTGATACCGGCCGTCTCTCTCGTGGCCTTGCTCGGCGCCGTCTTCTATCTGCAGCCGCGTGCGATGAGCTACACCGGCCTCAACCTGCTCTTCAATCTGGCGGTGCCAATCGCGCTCGCCACCATCGCGCAGATGATCATCATCGCGGTCAACGATCTCGACCTGTCGATGGGCCCCTTCGTCAGCTTCGCCGCCTGCGTCACGGCCGCCTTCATGCCGACCCAGCCCGTACTCGCGGTATTGATCCTGCTCGGCGCTATTGGAGTTTACGCCCTGATCGGCTTCATGATCGCCTATCGCGACCTCCCATCCATCGTGGTGACGCTCGGCATGAGCTTCGTCTGGGGCGGCCTTGCCGTGATCATTCTGCCGGCCCCAGGTGGTCAGGCACCGGAATGGCTGCGCGCGGTCATGACCGCCAAGCCGCCCTTCATGCCGATGGCCATCGTCGCCAGCATCGTTATCGCGGTTGTCGCTCATCTCCTAATCATGCGCACCACCTTCGGGGTCGTCATACGCGGCGTCGGCGGCAATGCGCGATCGGTCGCCCGCGCCGGCTGGTCGGTGCTGCGCGTCAAGGCCTCCGCCTATGCCCTGGCAGGCGTGTTCGCTGTGCTATCCGGCATGGCCCTCGTCGGCTTGACCACATCCGCCGACGCCAACATCGCGTTGCGCTACACGCTGCTCTCCATAGCCGGCGTCATCCTCGGCGGCGGCGAGTTCGTCGGCGGCCGTGTTTCTCCAATCGGTGCCGTTGTCGGCGCGCTCACGCTGACGCTTGCGGCTTCGTTCCTGTCTTTCCTGCGCATCTCGCCCGACTGGCAGATCGGTGCCCAGGGTGCGATCCTCATCGTCGTGCTGGGCCTGCGCCTTCTCTTCAACCGTCACGACGTCCGGGCCGGCAAGGAGTGAAGCGAATGACCACGCTGTTTTCCAAACCCTGGATCTGGTCCTTCGTCGCCGCGCTTGCGACCTGGGTGATCACCCTGCTTTTCACGGGCGGGGCGAGTTTCGTCGGCCTCTCCCAGGCCGCCCTCACCTTTGCAGCCTTCTCGATCGTCGTCGGCATCGGCCAGATGCTGGTGATCACACTCGGCCCCGGCAACATCGATCTGTCGGTCCCGGCAACCATTACGCTGTCCGGCACCGTCGCCCTGAAGATCATGGGCGGCCAGGATTCGATGCTCCTCCTCGGCCTGATCGTCGCAATCGCTATTGGCGTTGCGATAGGCATGTTGAATTACGCCCTGATCAAGCTTTTGCGCATTCCGCCGATCATCGCCACCCTTTCCACCAGCTTCATCATCCAGTCGGCTGCGATCTGGTACAATCGCGGCCTGCGCATCAAGCCGCCCGAAATGCTGGCCAATTTCACCACCGCGACAACTCTCGGCATCCCCAACCTTGCCATCGTCGCGCTGGTGCTTTCTATCCTCGGATGGTGGCTTCTGGAGCGGACCATCTACGGCCGCTGGATTTCCGCGATCGGCCAGAGCATGTTCGCGGCGCGGATGGCGGGAATCCCGGTCGACGGAACACGTCTCGCCACCTACGTCCTCTGCGCCATCATGGCTGGGCTTTGCGGTTATCTGCTCGCGAGCTTCTCTGGTGGCGCGGCGCTGAACATGGGCGCGGAATACCTGCTGATGTCGATCGCGGTCGTCGTCATCGGCGGCTCGGCGGTGGCCGGCGGCAACTCCAACGTACCCGGCATCTGGGGTGCGGCGCTGTTTCTTTTCCTCGTGGTATCGATGCTCAACACCTATGGTTTTGGAGCCGGGATCCGCCTGATCCTCACCGGCGTCATCATCATCACCGTAATCCTCGTCGCCAGCCGTCCCGTCCGAACGCGATGAGCCGTCCGATGTCCATCACTATCAAAACCGGCAGCAAGACGATGGCCAACACCACAGACACCCTCTACGAAATCCGGGACCCGCGATTCCAAAACCTGATCGTCTCGAGCGCCAGGCTGGAGGAACTCTACTCTGGCTGCCGCTGGGCGGAGGGACCTGTGTGGTTCGCCGACCAGAACTGCCTGCTTTTCAGCGATATCCCCAACCAGCGTATGCTTCGCTACGTTCCCGACCACGGCGTGAGCGTCTACCGGGACCACACCAACTTCATCAACGGCAACACGCGAGATCGGCAGGGCCGGCTGATATCATGTGAACACGGCGGTCGGCGCCTCATCCGCACCGAGATCGACGGTTCGATCACCGTGCTCGCCGAAAGCTACCGGGGACGCCGTCTGAACTCTCCCAATGACGTCGTGGCGAAGTCTGACGGAAGCATCTGGTTCACCGATCCGAGCTACGGCATTCTCTCCGACTACGAAGGCTACCGCACCGAACCCGACCTGCCGACCCGAAACGTCTTCCGCCTCGATCCGGTGAGCGGCGAACTGGAAATCGTTGCGGACGACTTCAACCAGCCCAATGGCCTCGCCTTCTCGCCCGATGAAAGCCTGCTGTATGTCGCCGATTCCGGCGCCAGCCACGATGACACCCTGCCACGCCACATTCGCGTCTTCGATGTTCTCGATGGGCGGAGGCTGTCAAACGGTCGCGTCTTTTGCGAGGTGGACCAAGGCCTGCCCGATGGTTTCCGCATCGACACAGCAGGCAATCTCTGGACCAGCGCCGGCGATGGTGTCCATTGCTTTGCGCCGGACGGAACCCTGCTCGGCAAGGTTCTCGTGCCGCAGACGGTCGCCAATCTCACATTTGGCGGCCCCCGCCGGAACCGCCTCTTCATCACCGCGACGAACTCACTCTATGCGATATATACGACGACAAACGGCGTGCAGTATCCGTGAGCTAGACCTGATCGGGCAAACCTGGAACAGAACCTGCGACCGGCACCTCACCCATTCCGACGCCCTTCACGAGGATAGGCGTTCCACCGGGCACGCGGTTGTAAAGATCGATCACATCCTGGTTGAGCATACGCACGCAACCGGATGACACCGATTTGCCGATCGTCCACCATTCTGGCGAACCATGGATTCGATAAAGCGTGTCTTCGCCGTTCTTGAAGATGTAGAGCGCACGGGCGCCAAGCGGATTGTTGAGCCCAGGATCCATTCCGCCATTGGCGATCGAATAGGGTTCGAGTTCCGGCTGTCGCGCGACCATTTCGTTGGGCGGCGTCCAGCGTGGCCACTCGCGCTTGTACTGGATCACGCCGCGACCGGACCACTCGAAACCGGCCCGGCCAAGCCCGACACCGTAGCGCATGGCTTGGCCGCCTTCATAGGTCAGGTACAGGAAGTGGTTCGTGGTATCGACGACAATGACGCCGGGACGTTCGCCTGTCACGTTCGGCACCATCTGCCGATAGAACCGTGGATCGATCTTCTCGTACGGGATCGCCGGCAGCGGAAACTGCTCCTGCGGCATCGCGGCATACATCAGCGCGTACATGGAGTTGTCGACCGGCTCGGGTTGAGCCTCGGCCCGCTGGGGCGATGTCGTCGTACAACCCGCAAGCAACGTGGTCGCCACTCCGGCGCCTCCGATTAGGAAGGAACGACGGTTCAGACTATTCGATATCAATGCATGTCCTCGCTGTCTTACTGTGCGCCGGAATAGGGATCGGCAAGCGCCGCTTCCGGCCGGCTTATCGGGTATTTGGTGGCTGAGATTTTCGCCGCCATCGTCTTGGGACCCTGCTTCAACAGGATCGCCCGGAAACTGGGATGCATGCCTCCGTCGACATATGCCAACGTCGAGACGGGGGAAATGTTCGAGGACGCGACCTCGATTTTCTGCCGTTCGGCTTCAAGCTTCGCCATCAGCGCGGCATCGGGCGTCGACATGGCCGGCGGGCAGGCGGCCAGTGGATCTCTGGGTTCACCGCCTGAAAATTCGGTGTTGAAGACGTAACGCCCGCCGCACACCGATACCTTCGGCTGCCGCCGTGTGAATGCGAAGGAATCATACCCCTCCTTCAGCGTCCGCCAGAAAGGCATGTTGGGATCGTCGCGATACTTCGCCATGTTTTCGGCTGTCATCCGGAAAGGATAGGCCTGGACCTGGAAACTCCGTTGGCCGCCCGCCAGCGCCTTCTGCACGATTGCATAGATCTCCCCGACCTGCTGGTCGGTCATGGCATAGCAGCCGGAGGACGAGCAGGCGCCATGCACCATCAGGGCTTCGCCCGTGTATCCCAGCGCGGATTCAAGCCGGTTCGGATAACCGAGATTGAAGGACACGTAGTACTGCGATTTCGGGTTCAGCATGCCCGCGTTGACATGATAAAAACCCTCGGGCGCCTGCCGGTCGCCGCTCTTCTTCTTCGGACCGAGCTTCCCGGACCAGCGACACATCGGATAGGTCTTGAACAGCGCATAAGTGCCGCTCTTGTCGACCTTCCAGACCTCAAGCTCGCTCTCCTGTTTGAAGATACGCACAAGCACCGGGCTTTCCGGTTTCATGCCCTTCTTCGACATCTCCGTCGTCACCTTGCGGGAGAGTTGCGGCACGCTCGCCAGATCATCCAGACCCATGCCGACGCAGCCGGACAGCAGCGCGCCGACCGCAATCACGCCCACGGCCTTCCGAACAGGGGATAACATCGTGAGAGCTGGCAGAGAGGAGAGGAATGTTGTCAGCATACGCATGGTTTTGTTCTGCGGGTTCGGACGAAAGTGAGTCGCTTTGTTCGTCAGAGAGTCCCGCCGATTTATGAGAACTCTGTTAAGGTTGACAGTCACGATGCGCTCACGATTGCGTCAGTCGGCTGCCGAAGCGCTCGGCACACTGCTCTGAAACGGGTTATCAAGCGGGCCAATCAGGCTCGCATGCACGACAACAGTGACGACATTATGCCCCGCGCTGATCAGCTTTTGACAGCTGTCGCGCTCATGGAGGCGATGTTGAGCTGGTTTTCCCTATCGGCGCCACGCGCCCGTAGAAGCCGTTGAGCGCGACGGCGGTCAGATAGATCGGGATCTGGGCACAGCCAAGGAAGAAGAGAAGATTGTCCGTCAGCTCCGGCGGCAAGACCGTGAGGAATAACGCCATGTTGCGGTTTCCGGCCACGACGCCGATAGCCGGAGCGGCGTTCGGGTGACCGGATGCGCGAGCCAGAAGAGCCACCGCCATCTGCAGGCCGAAGTTGAGGAGGAAGACATAGGCGAGCATGATGACGAAGCGGAGGGGCTCGTGGACGAGGACGGCCCCCACCTCTGACATCAACCCCACGACAACCACGGCCATGGCGATCGCCGATACGCCATCAATGACCTCGGACGCATCCCGCTCAAGCCGTGTCGGAATGGCCTTGCGGACCATTGTGGCCGCAAGCGCTGCGAGCGCAATGACCGCAAGCAGCTTGAAGGATGCGCTAAGCACCAACAACGGGCTTCCATACGCCGGCAGAAAATAGAAGACGGGAACGACGGTAAAGGGCAGGACGGCCACACCCAGCACCATCAATCGCAGCGCTGGCGCGGAGTCGTGGCCCGTCATGGCAACGATGTGCGGACCGCCAGACAACGGCGCGGCCGCCATCATCAACAGAGTGGCAACCGCCAGCGGCTCGGAGAGCAAGCCTGCGCCTTTGAGAATGAGGGCCAGACATACCGGCAGAAAACATTGCAGCAGCAGGACGATCAGAAGGGATCTGCGTGCACTGCCCAACGCCCCAGTGGCGGCCTTCGGTCCGACACGCAAAACAGCGAGAAACAGAAGAATCGCCACCAGTGGCCCGATATAAGGAGCCAATTGTTCGGCAAGGGATGGCAGGGCGACGCCGGCGACGATACCGGCGATCAGGATTATCCGTCCGTGACGCCCGGCGAGCCTGATCGGATAAGCCAGACCCGCGAATACCATGCGCGTCACATGGATGCCGCCGAGCGGGCGGCCTGATCGTAGTGTCCGGACAAGGCACGAAGCCGTCCGGCTATCGATGAGAGGCTCTCCGACGACATTTCCGTCGACAGCACGGACTTGACGAGAAGGGTCTCGCGAATCTGGAAGTAGCGATCACAGGCTTCTTCGCCCGCCGACGTCATCGACACGATCTTTTCCTTGCCACGCTTGCCGGACCGGATGAGCTTGAGACGCTCCAGTTTCTTGATGGCATAGGTCACGACATGCGTATCCTCGATGTTGAGGATGAGGCCGATGTCGGCAATTGTTCTCGGTTTGCTGCGGCTGCGAATGTTGTGGAGGATCAGGATGTCCATCGGCGAAAGATCGGGAACACCGGCCGCCGCCATGCAGCGCACCATCCAGCGGCTGAAGGCATGGTTGAGCATGATCAATCCGAACTCGATCTCGGACAACGCGGGCAATGCGCCACTCGCCAGATGGCCTGACGAAACTATCGGCCCGAAATCCTGCTGCACCTCAGTCATGACCCCTCCTCGATGATGAAACGCCGCCAGCGACTCGATGCCCGGCGGCGTTTCCGCATGCCTATTACATCTTCTTGTAGGCGTCGATGATCGCCTTTCCGTCATCGCCTGCCTTTTCGAGCCATGCCTCGGTCAGCGTCGCGCCGACCGCATCCATGTCGCTCTTCAACTGGTCGCTCGGCGGAGCCACCGTCATGCCGTTCTCTGTCAGAGCAGCCATGTAGCCTTTGGTCTTTTCCTCAGCCAACGCCCAACCGCGGGTTTCGGCCGCGGCGGCAGCCTCCTCGACAGCCTTCTGCATGGCGGGATCAAGCGCCTCGAAGGCACCCTTGTTCACGAAGATGACGTTTTTCGGCAGCCAGGCCTGGGTGTCGTAGTAGTGGGTCAGCGACTCCCAGATCTTGCTGTCCACACCGGTCGCCGATGACGTCATGAGGGCCTCGACGACCCCCGTCGCCAGAGCCTGCGGCAGTTCGGCCGCCTGAACCGTCACCGGCTGCGCGCCGACGATTTCTGCGATGCGCGAGGTGCCGACATTGTAGGCACGCCATTTCAGCCCCTTCAGGTCGGCGGCGCTGTTGATCTCCTTCTTCGCGTAGATGCCCTGCGGCGGCCACGGCGTTGCGTAGAGAAGCTTGACGCCTTGCTCGTCGAGTGCCGCAGCGACTGTTTCCTTGGACGCGTCCCACAACTTCTTGGACTGCTCGAAGGAGGTGGCAAGGAACGGAATGACGTCGATACCGAAGACCGGGTTCTCGTTCTCGTGCAGCGACAGCAGCACTTCGCCGGCCTGAGCCTGACCGGTCTGGACGGCGCGCTTGATATCGGGAGCCTTGAACAGAGAGGCATTCGGATGGACGGTGATCTTCAGTTCGCCGTTCGTCGCCTTGTCGACATCGGCCGCGAACTGGTTGAGATTTTCGACATGGTAATTCGTCTGCGGATAAGCCGACGGCAGCACCCATTCGGTCTGGGCATGGGCTGTGGCCGAAAGCAGGGCGAAAATCGCACCCGTCGCAGCGAAACGCGTAAGAAAAGATGATTTTATGGTCATGTTTCAGTTCCCTTCTTTATTAGCCCGGGAATGCCATTTTCGGCAGAAGCATCACGATGCCCGGGAAGATCGTGAGGATTGCGACGGTCAACAGCAGCAGGCCGAAGAACGGCAGGGCGGCCTTTGCCACGGTCAGGCTGTCACGCCCGCTCATGGTCTGCAGCACAAAGAGATTGAAGCCGACGGGCGGGGTGATCTGCGCCATCTCGACCATCAGGACGAGAAATACGCCGAACCATATCAGGTCAAAACCGGCCTGCTGGATCATGGGTAGGACGACGACAGTCGTCAGGACGATCATCGAGAGTCCGTCGATAGCGCAACCGAGCAGCACGTAAAGGATCGTCAAAACGGCGATCAGCGCATACGGGCTGAGATTGAAGCCTTCGACCCATGTAGCAAGCGCATTCGGTATCCCGGTGTAACCCATGGCGATCGACATGTAACCCGCACCGACGAGAATGAGCATGATCATGCTGGTCATGCGGGTGGCGCCCATGACGCTCTCGCGGAAGGTCTGCCACGTCAGGCTGCGCTGGTAGCCGGCGATCACCAGTGAGCCGAGCACGCCCCATGCGGCGGATTCCGTGGCGGTCGCCCATCCCAGCATGAGGGAGGAGAAGACCAGGATGATAAGCAACAGAATGGGGATGAGGTTGATCGACTCCCTCACCTTCTGCCGGAAGCTCATTTTCGGAGCCGGCGGCGGCGATGTTCCGGGGCTCATCAGCGACCACACCACGATCATGCCCGTATAAAGCACCATCACCAGCAAGGCAGGCAGCAGGCCCGCCAGGAACATCTGCAGGATCGAGACATTCGCCGCGACCGCATAGACGATCATGATGATGGAGGGCGGAATGAGAAACCCGAGCGTCCCGGCGCCCGCCAGCGATCCCAGACTGAGCATTTCGTTGTAGCCGCGCTTCTTCAGTTCCGGCAGCGTTATCTTCGCGACCATCGCCGTCGTCGCGGCAGACGAACCCGAAACCGCGCCGAACAGCCCGCAACCGAAAACGTTCACATGGATCAGGCGCCCCGGCAGCCAGTTGAGCCAGGGTGAAAGACCACGAAACATCTCATCCGACAATCGCGTCCTGTAGAGAATCTCACCCATCCAGATGAACAGGGGAAGCGCTGCAAGGCTCCAGGATGCGCTTCCGGCCCAGGCGCTGGTGGCGAGCGCCGGACCGATCTGGATACCTGCCGGAGCGAACTGCATGGCGATGAAACCGCAGACGAGCAGCGCGAGGCCGATCCAAAGACCGCCGAGCAGCAGCAGGAAAAGCGAGGCCAGAATGATGCCGGAGGTTTCGACGAGGTGCATGGCCTCCATGTCATGCTCCTCCCTGCAGGACGCGCTCGATGACTTCGTCATTGCTCTTCGGCTTCGGCTTTTCGTAACGGGGCGGATTTCCACGCAGAAGACTGAAGAGTTCGTCGACGAATGCGATCACCAGGATCGCCAGACCGCAGGCGACGCCGAGTTGCGGAATCCAGAGCGGGACCGCCACGACCCCTTGCGAGATGTCATTGAAACGCCAGGACATCCTGACCATGTCGATCGCGTACCACGCGAAATAGGAGACTGCCGCAAGCCCCAGGGTCGTGCAGCTGATTTCAATCACCTGCCGCAGCCTGCCGCCGAACCTGTCGACCAGCAGCCCCATCCGGATCAGTTCGCCCGACCGGAACGTATGGGCTAGCCCGAGAAACGCGCAGGCTGCCATGCACCAGGCGGTAAAATCATCGCCCGATGGAATGTCGATCCCGAGAGGCCGGCCCGCGGAGAGGCCCAGCATCAGCGCGAAGATCGCTACGAGAAAGGCTCCGGCGAGCAGGCCGGCGCCCATGTAAAGCCCGTCCAGAAGCCGACGGACAACGGTGGGTTTGCCAGGTGGTGTGGGCAGATCAGCGGCGGACATCGAAAGCCCTCCGCGCAGCAATTGCGTGGGTCATTGCGACTGGTTCCCCTTGTTCCGGCAACACTCTGCGGTGTTTTTGCCTGTTGTGAGGGCATGATGCATTAGCAGGCAATTTTCTGTCAACAGCATATTGACGATTTATCGATAAAATGTTTTCGTTTTCCGAAATCAGCATAAAGACAAGGGGAACGAATATGTCTCGGCTCTGGGATTTCTGGATCGATCGCGGCGGCACCTTCACCGATATCGTCGCACGCAAGCCGGACGGCACGCTCGTTGCCCACAAGCTCCTCTCCGAAAATCCCGAGGCCTATCGCGACCCGGCGGTCCAGGGAATTCGCGACCTTCTGGGCCTCGAAAAGGGTGACAGCGTACCGGTCGACAGGATCGGCGCCATCAAGATGGGCACGACCGTTGCAACCAACGCGCTTCTGGAGCGCAAGGGCGAACGCCTCGTCCTTGTTACCACCCGCGGCTTCCGCGATGCGCTGGAGATCGGTTACCAGGCGCGTCCGGATATCTTTGCCAAAAATATCGTCAAGCCGGAACTTCTCTACTCATCCGTCATCGAAGCGGCGGAACGAGTTCTGGCGGACGGTACGGTCGAACGGGAGCTGGACAGGACGGCGCTCGAAACTGCCTTGAAGGCGGAATTCGACAAGGGCATCCGCGCTGTCGCCATCGTTTTCATGCATTCCTACCGCTTTCCCGAACACGAGAAGCAGGCCGCCGACATCGCCCGCAATATCGGTTTCACGCAGATTTCGGTGTCCCACGAAGTGTCGCCGCTCATCAAGCTGGTCGGCCGCGGCGACACCGCTGTCGTCGATGCTTATCTCTCTCCGGTCCTGCGCCGCTATGTCGAACAGGTGGCCTCCGAGCTGCAACTGAGTGCTGACGACGGCCCCCGCCTGATGTTCATGCAATCCTCGGGCGGACTGACCGCGGCGAGCCTGTTCCAGGGCAAGGACGCCATCCTGTCCGGTCCCGCCGGCGGGGTCGTCGGCGCTGTCGAGACCACAAAACTGGCCGGCTTCGACAAGATGATCGGCTTCGACATGGGCGGTACGTCCACCGACGTGTCTCACTACGATGGCGAACTGGAGCGGGCCTTCGAGACCGAAGTCGCGGGCGTCCGGATGCGCGCGCCGATGATGAAGATCCACACCGTCGCCGCCGGCGGCGGCTCGATCCTGACCTATGACGGTTCGCGGTTCCGTGCTGGCCCGGATTCGGCCGGCGCCAATCCTGGGCCGACGGCCTATCGCCGCGGCGGCCCACTCGCCGTGACCGACGCCAACGTCATGGTCGGCAAACTGAAGCCGGAGTTCTTCCCCTCCATCTTCGGCCCGCAGCAGGATCAGCCACTGGACGCGGATGCTGTGCGCAAGGCATTCGCCAACATGGCGGCCGAGGTCGGTGACGGGCGGTCGCCTGAAGAAGTCGCCGACGGCTTCCTCGCCATCGCTGTCGAGAATATGGCGAACGCCATCAAGAAGATTTCGGTCCAGCGCGGCTACGACATCTCAGATTATTGCCTCACGTGCTTCGGCGGCGCCGGCGGCCAGCATGCCTGCCTTGTCGCCGACAGCCTAGGCATGAAGACCGTGCTGATCCATCCCTTCTCCGGCATCCTCTCGGCCTACGGCATGGGCCTTGCCGATATCAGGGCGGTTCGCCAGCACGCTATCCTTACGGAACTTGCGGATGCGGATTCGGCGATCACCGAGACTCGCGGAGACCTGGAACGGCAGGTCCTGAACGAACTGATTGGACAGGGTGTGGCGGATGCCAAGACCGTCACTCGCCTTCACCTGAACTACAAGGGCACCGACACCGCGCTGCCCATCCCCTTCGGTCCGGAACCCGAAATGATTGCCGCGTTCGAGGACGCACACCGCAAACAGTTCGGCTTCATCTTCGAGGACCGGCCGATCATGGTGGACTCGCTTGAGGTCGAGGCGATCGGTGGTGGCGCAGGACTGTCCGAGCCGGTCGACGAGACGGCGGAATGGGGTGCGGACGCGAACAGTAAGACGCGCTTCTTTTCCGGTGGCGGCTGGCACGAGGCCGGCATCTACCCGCGCAAGACCTTGACGCCCGGCGCGGTGGTCAAGGGGCCGGCCCTCATCATCGAACCGCACCAGACCATCGTCGTCGAGCCTGGCTGGCAGGCGAAGATCAACAGCCGCGATCACATCGTGCTGACGCGCATCGAGGCGCTCGCCCGTCGCGCCGCGATCGGCACCACGGCCGATCCTGTCATGCTGGAGGTTTTCAACAACCTCTTCATGTCGATCGCCGAGCAGATGGGCGTAACGCTGCAGAACACCGCACATTCGGTCAACATCAAGGAACGCCTCGACTTCTCCTGCGCGGTCTTCGACGCCAGCGGCGCCCTCGTTGCCAATGCCCCGCACATGCCGGTGCATCTCGGCTCTATGGACCGGTCGGTGGAAACCGTCATCCGTCTCAATGAAGGCAATATCCGGCCGGGCGATGTCTTTGCCCTGAACGCTCCCTACAATGGCGGCACGCACCTGCCCGACATCACCGCTGTCACGCCCGTGTTCGACGACAGGGAGGAGAACATCCTCTTCTACGTCGCCTCGCGTGGCCATCACGCCGATGTCGGCGGCAAGGCCCCCGGGTCGATGACGCCTCTCGCGACGGTGGTGGATGAAGAAGGTGTTCTCTTTGACAACTTCCTCGTCGTCGAAAAGGGCAGGTTCCGCGAAAAGGAACTCGAGGCGATGCTGCTCGACCATGCCTGGCCGGCGCGCAATCCGGCCCAGAACATCGCCGACCTCAAGGCCCAGATCGCCGCGAATACGAAGGGCGTTCAGGAGCTCAGAAAGATGGTCTCCCATTTCGGCCTCGACGTGGTCCAGGCCTACATGCGGCACGTCCAGGACAACGCCGAGGAAAGCGTTCGCCGGGTCATCGAGAAACTGTCGGACAGCGAATTTACTTATCCGACGGATCAGGGTTCCGTTATCAAGGTCAAGATAACGGTTGATCGTGACAATCGTGAAGCCACGGTGGATTTCACGGGCACTAGTCCGCAACAACCGAACAACTTCAATGCGCCGGAACCGGTGACCCGTGCAGCCGTTCTCTATGTCTTCCGGGTCATGGTGGAGCAGGACATCCCGATGAACGCCGGCTGCCTGAAGCCGATCCGTATCGTGGTGCCGGACGGGTCCATGCTGAAGCCGGTCTATCCGGCGGCGGTGGTCGCCGGCAATGTCGAGACCAGCCAGCATGTCACCAACGCTCTCTTCGGAGCACTGGGGGCGATGGCCGCATCTCAGGGCACGATGAACAACCTCACCTTCGGCAACCAGACCTACCAGTATTACGAGACGATCTGCTCCGGTTCTCCGGCTGGCGTTCTCAACGACGGCAGCGGCTTCGATGGCACCGACGGTGTGCATGTGCACATGACGAACTCCCGCCTTACCGACCCGGAAATCCTGGAATTCCGCTTTCCCGTCGTGCTGGAAGACTTCCACGTCCGGCGCGGCTCGGGTGGCAAGGGACGGTTCTCGTCCGGCGGCGGCACGAAGCGCACGATACGCTTCCGCGAGGAAATGGACTGCGCCATCCTCTCTTCGCATCGCACCATCCCGCCGCATGGCCTCCTAGGCGGCGAACCGGGGGAATTAGGCAGGACCGAAATCCGACGCCTCGACGGTACGATCGAGGAACTGCCCGGCTGTGCCCAGACGATCCTGAAGCCCGGCGAAGCCGTAACCGTTATCACACCGACAGGCGGCGGGTTCGGCAAGACCTGATGGCTGTCAGCTCTCAGGCGAGCAAAAGCTCGGCTCCCGCTGTCCGCAAAGCCTCGGCGATGTCGGACGGCGGAGCCTTGTCTGTCGCCAGTTCGGTGACGGCGTCAAAGCCGGCCACCTTCACAAGCCCCTGACGGCCAAACTTGCTGTGGTCGGTGACAACCAGCGCCCGCTGCCCCCGCGTCAGGACCATGCGGGCGAACTCGGCCTCCTCGAGGTCGTAGTCCATCATGCCGTCGGCGTTTACCGCACCCGTTGAGATCACCGCATGGGTGACCGTGAAGCGGCCAACGAAATCGATGGCGGTGGTGCCGAACGCCGCACCATTGTCGCTGCGCAGCTCGCCACCGGCCATGTAGACCCGGTTGTCGTTGACCGTCGCCAGCGTCCGGGCAACGTCGGAGGAATTGGTGACGACCGTGAGACGGCGATGGCCAAGCAGTTCGCGCGCCAGGAAGCTCGTCGTCGTGCCGGTGTCCATCATGATGGAATCGCCATCGCGGATGGTCCGCGCCACCGCAGCGGCAATCGCCTTCTTCGCCTCGCTGTTTTCGCGCATGCGTTTTTCGAACGGCGCCTCGCCAACGATGGACGGCAGGCTGACGGCGCCGTGCATCTTGACCACACTGCCATTGCCGGCGAGCGGCCGGATATCGCGGCGAACGGTTTCAAGCGACACGTTGAGTTTTCGGGCGAGCTCCGCGATGGCAACCGTCCCATCCTGCTCCAGCAGCCGGAGAATGTCTCTGTGGCGTTTCGAGGGGCCCATTCCTGTCATGCTCCGCAGGGTGTTTGTCTTGCTCTCAATACTCAAGCCCGAAGCACGTCGCAACCAATAGCGGCATATTCGGGCACAAAAACACAAAAAACCACAAAATGCGATTGACAAGCCAAGCGCTCTCGCACGAGACTGCCTACATGCACCCTCGTCCACGAGATACGAAAAGTACGGGGAACGACGAGCGGGTGTCTTGCCAGATCCAACATCTTCAACGGGCTCTACTGGGAGAACTCGAATGCTTGATCTTGTCCGCCTGCCGAGAATTGCCGCAACAGCCCTCTTCCTATCAGGCGTCGCCCTGACCGGTCCGGCCTTTGCTCAGGAATCCACCGATCCGATCAAACTGACGCTGCACGACTGGACCGGTCAGCTGATCACCACTCAGATCATGGGTGAGGTGCTGAAAAAGGCGGGCTATTCCGTCGAATATGTACAGGCCGACTACCTCGCGCAATTCGCCGGGCTCGAGTCCGGCGACCTCCACGTCGCCATGGAAATCTGGGAAACGACGGGCCGCGAGGCCATGGATGCCGCCACCGCAACCGGCAAGGTGGAGAACCTTGGCGAAACAGGCATGCAGGCCAAGGAAGAATGGTGGTTCCCGGAATACATGAAGGAAAAGTGCCCCGGTCTGCCGAACTGGGAAGCACTGAAGGAAGAAGCCTGCGCCGAAGCCTTCTCGACGGCTGAAACCGCCCCCAAGGGCCGCTATCTCGGCGGTCCTGTCACCTGGGGCGGGTTCGATGACGAACGCGTGGAAGCGCTCGATCTGCCCTTCGAGGTCGTCCACGCCGGAACCGACGCAGCCCTGTTCGCGGAACTGGAAAGCGCCTATCAGCGCCAGGCGCCCATCCTGCTCTGGATCTATGCGCCGCACTGGGCTCCCGCCAAGTACAAGGGCGAGTGGGTGGAATTCCCCGAATACACGAAGGAATGCTACGAGGATCCGGCTTGGGGATCGAACGCGGACATGGCCTATGATTGCGGGAAGCCCTTCGGCCCGATCTGGAAGGTCGGCTGGTCCGGCGTAAAGGACAAGTGGCCAGGCGCCTACGAGGCCATCAAGGCGTTCAACATCAACAACGACGAAATGGGCGCGATGATCACCGAGGTCGATCTCGACGGCAAGAAGGTCGAGGATGTTGCCGCCGAATGGATGGGCGCCAATGAGGCCCGCTGGTCGGAGTGGATCAAGAAGTAACAAGCTGGTTGCGGTCACCCGCGCACTCCCTCGGCGCGGGTGATCGTCTTTTCCTGCGGCCCCGACGGGCCAATCGTCCTGCCATCCAGCGGAAACGTCATGTCGACTGAAGCCAAACTCGTCTGCCGCAATGTCTGGAAGATATTCGGCGCAGGCGCACGGGAAGCCGTGGGCGCCGCCGGCGGCAAGCCGAATCCTGAGGAACTGGCCCGCGCCGGCCTTGTCGGCGCCGTCAGGGATGTCAATCTGGAGGTCAGAACCGGCGAGATCTTCGTCATCATGGGACTGTCCGGCTCCGGCAAGTCCACCCTCGTCCGTTGTCTGTCTCGGCTGATCGAGCCGACATCAGGTGAAATCCTTTTCAACGGCGAAAACCTGCTCGCCGCGAGGGAAGCGCGGATGATCGAAATCCGCCGCCACCAGATGGGCATGGTCTTCCAGCACTTCGCGCTGCTGCCGCACCTGACCGTCCTCGACAATGTGGCCTTCCCGCTCGAGGTTCAGGGCATCGACCGGGCAAAGCGTGAAGAGCGCGCGCGTCGCATGATCGAACTCGTCGGACTTGCGGGCAAGGAAGATGTCTTTCCGCGCCAACTCTCGGGCGGCCAGCAACAGCGCGTCGGCATCGCCCGCTCGCTTGCGGTGGAGCCGGAGCTCTGGTTCCTGGATGAGCCCTTCTCGGCCCTCGACCCGTTGATCCGCCGCGAAATGCAGGACGAGTTCATGCGGCTGCAATCGGTGCTCAAGAAGACCATCGTCTTCATCACCCACGATTTCGACGAGGCGATCCGTCTTGCCGACCGCATCGCGATCATGAAGGACGGCGAGATCGTCCAGGCCGGCACGCCGGAAGAGCTGGTTCTCGCGCCGGCGACCGACTACGTCGCCGAATTCACCCGAAACGTCGCCCGTTCAAAGGTGATCAAGGTCTCGTCCCTGATGCACGCCCTTGCAACTTCATTGCCGGCGATCACCATCAGCCAGACTGCGTCCGTATCGGAAGCTGCTCCCCTCTTCGCAAATGCAGGTGAGGTCGTGGGAGTGGTCGATGCAACAGACCAACCGGTTGGTCTTCTGCGACGCGCCGACGTTATCGACGTGATGATGCAGGGCTGAGCTGATGAGCGAACTGTCAGCCCACGTTCTCGATCCGGTCCCAATCTCCAGATCACCGAGGTCCGGTCGCGCCTCGACGATTGTCCTGACCATCACCGGCATCCTTGTCGCGCTTGCCTGGTGGATTGGCCCAACCCTCGGCAAATGGGCCTTCGACTACCCGCGCGCATGGCAGATCCCCGCCGCCCGCCATATCAGCCAGTGGATGAAATGGCTGGTGAACGAAGCAAGCTTCGGCCTTTTCACTTTCACCGATTTCACCCGTTTCATCGCGGCACTGATCGATATTCCCTACACCCTCGCTCTCAGTCTGCTCTCGACCGGCTTCCTGTCGGGACAAGGATCGGCCGCAGTCCAGATCGTGCCCCCAATCTCGTTCCTCGGTGTCATCGTTATCGTTGGTCTCCTCGGATATTACGCCGGCGGCCGCAATCTGGCAGCGCTGGTGGTGATCTGCTTCGGATTCCTCGCCCTCTTCGGACAATGGACGAGTGCCATGGTCACGCTGGCGTCGATCCTCGTCGCCGTGCCGATCGGGGTGATCCTCGGCCTGCTGCTCGGCCTTGCCGGTTATCGCTGGCCGCTCTTCGAACGGGCCATCACACCGCTGCTCGACCTGATGCAGACCATCCCGATCTTCGCCTATCTCGTGCCGATCCTCTTCTTCTTCGGCTTCGGCCCGACGGCAGCCATCGTCGGCACGCTCATCTACGCCATGCCTCCCATGGTCCGGATCACCATCCTCGGGTTGCGCGCCGTGCCGTCCGAAATTCGTGACCTCGGCCACATGGTCGGCTGCTCGCGCCGCCAGATGACTTGGAAAGTGATGGTCCCCTCGGCAGCCGATGCGCTGATGGTCGGCGTCAACCAGGTCATCATGCTATCGCTCAACATGGTGATCATCGCCTCGATGATCGGCGCCGGCGGCCTCGGCTTCGACGTGCTCGCCGCCCTCCGCCGCCTCGATATCGGTGCGGGTTTCGAGGCAGGCTTCGCGATTGTTGCACTTGCCGTCGCCCTCGACCGGCTGAGTCAGGCTTGCGCCAGGAAAGCCTCTGTTCCTGCGACGACTTCCGCAACCGACCAAGGCCTCGTTCAGCGCCATCCCTACCTGTCCGCGTCGCTTGCCATCATCGGTCTCGGCCTGCTGGGAAGCCTGATCTCCCCCGCACTGGCGACACTGCCCGATAGCCTCACGCTCTCGACCGGCTCCTTCTGGAACGAGGTCGTCAAGTGGATCAATGTCAACTTCTTCGATGCGCTCGAGGCGATCCGCACGACACTGCTGCTGCACCTGCTGGTGCCGTTCAAACGCTTTCTCGCCGAACTGCCCTGGGTCGGCGTGGTCGCCATGCTGGCGCTTGCCGGTTACCGGCTCGGTGGCATTCGGCTGGCACTCCTGACCGGCCTCCTGTCTTTTCTCATCGCCGCGACCGGTCAATGGGAAAAAGCGATGGTGACCGTCTACCTCTGCGGCATCGCGGTCGTCTTTGCCAGCCTCATCGGCATTCCTATCGGTATCCTGGCGGCCGAACGCGACCGGCTCTGGCGCTGGTTGCAGGTGGTGATCGACACGCTCCAGACCTTGCCATCTTTCGTCTACCTGATGCCGGCCGTGATGCTTTTCCGGGTCGGCGACTTCACCGCGCTGATCGCCATCGTCGCATACGCCGTCGCGCCGGCCATACGCTATACCGTGCTGGGCATCCAGCGTGTCGACCCGAAGGTCGTGGAGGCCGGTCGCGCCATGGGCTGCACGCCCTGGCAGATCCTTACCAAGATCAAGCTGAAACTCGCGCTTCCCGAAATCATGCTCGGCTTGAACCAGACAATCATGTTCGCCCTGTCGATGCTGGTGATCACCGCGCTCGTCGGCACCCGAGATCTCGGCCAGGAAGTCTATATAGCGCTAACGAAAGCCGACACGGGCCGTGGCCTGGTCGCCGGGCTTGCCGTCGCTTTCATCGCAATCATTGCCGACCGGCTGATTTCAGCCGGCGCGGCGCGGGTCAGGGAGCGGATCGCATGAGCAACCATGTACCCAACCCTGGTCTGGAGGATCGCATCGCCGCCCTGCCCTGCTGGAATGGCGCGATCGAGATTGCCGTCCTCAAGGGCGGCCTCAGCAACGAGAGCTTCATCGTCGATGATGCCTCGGGCCGTCATGTCGTTCGTTTCGGCACCGACTATCCGTTTCACCAGGTCTATCGCGATCGTGAACTGATGACCGCCCGGGCCGCCCACGAGGCCGGCTTTGCCCCGAAGGTGGAGTATGCGGAACCCGGGATCATGGTCTCGGCTTTCGTCCCGGCGAGGACCTTTGCCGGCGATGATGTGGCTGCCGAGCGTCAGCGCGTGGCCATTCTGCTACGGCGGTTTCACAAGGAGATGCCGCGCCACGTATCCGGCGCCGGTTTCATGTTCTGGCCGTTTCACGTCGTGCGTGACTACGCCCGCACGCTACAGGCCGGACGCAGCCGCATGATCCCGGAACTCGCCCGCTACCTGGTTCTCGCCGAGGAGCTTGAAGCCGTGCAGGCGCCACTGCCGATCGTCTTCGCCCACAATGACCTTTTACCATCGAACATTCTGGATGACGGTGAAAGACTGTGGCTGATCGATTTCGAGTACGCCGGCTTCTCGACGGCCATGTTCGACCTCGCCGGCGCCACGTCCAATGCCGGACTGACGCCGGGACAGTCGGAGGAATTTCTGGAAGCCTACTTCGGTGGCGAACCCTCGCCCGAGATCCGCCGCTCGCTTGCCGCCATGCAATGCGCCTCGCTGCTGCGCGAGGCGATGTGGAGCATGACATCCGAACTCTACCTCAACGCGCCGGGCGCCGACTATGTCGGCTACACGGACGAAAACCTCACGCGCCTCCAAGAAGCGCTCGACCACTACTACTCAGTCTACGGGAAACACTCGTCATGACCCTGCCCTCTCATGCCCAGATCGTCGTCATCGGCGGCGGCATCATCGGCTGCTCGACAGCCTATCACTTGGCGAAGGACCACAAGGCAGACGTGCTGCTGATCGAGCAGGGCACGCTGACATCAGGCTCCACCTGGCACGCGGCCGGTCTCGTTGGCCAGCTCCGTTCCTCCGCTTCGATCACGCGCGTGCTGAAATACTCCGTCGAGCTGTACAAGGGTCTCGAGGCGGAGACCGGACTGGCGACCGGCTGGAAGATGACCGGCTGCCTGCGGCTTGCCACCAATCAGGACCGCTGGACGGAGTTCAAGCGGCTGGCCACCACCGCCGGCAGCTTCGGCATGGACATGCATCTCGTCTCGCCGGAAGAAGTGAAGAGGATGTGGCCGCTGATGAACGTCGACGATCTCGTCGGCGCCAACTGGCTGCCGACAGACGGACAGGCGAGCCCCTCCGACATCACGCAATCGCTTGCCAAGGGCGCCCGCATGCACGGCGCGAAGATCGTCGAGAACGTCCGAGTAACCGGTTTCGAGATGAAGGACGGACGCATCACGGCTGTGAAGACCAGCGAAGGCGACGTGCCCTGCGAAAAGGTCGTCAACTGCGCCGGCCAATGGGCCCGCCAGGTCGGCGACATGGCCGGCATCAACGTGCCGCTTCAGGCGGTCAAGCACCAGTACATCATCACAGAGAAGATCGACGGCCTCTCCACCGACGCCCCGACGATCCGCGACCCGGACCGACGCACCTATTTCAAGGAGGAGGTCGGCGGCCTTGTCATGGGCGGTTACGAGCCCAATCCGCAGCCCTGGCTCACCGGCGACCTGCCGAACGACTGGGCCTTCCGCCTGTTCGATGACGATTTCGACCATTTCGAACAGCACATGATGCAGGCGATCGAGCGCGTGCCGGCGCTGGAGAATGTCGGCGTCAAGCAGATGATCAACGGCCCCGAGAGCTTCACACCGGATGGCAATTTCATCCTGGGCGTCGCGCCCGAATGCAAGAACATGTTCGTCGGCGCCGGGTTCAACGCCTTTGGCATCGCCTCCGGTGGTGGGGCGGGCTGGGTATTGGCGCAATGGGTGATCGACGGCGAGGCACCACTCGATCTCTGGGTCGTCGATATCAGGCGCTTCGCCGGCATGCACCGTGACCGCCAATGGGTCTGCGACCGCACGGTGGAGGCTTATGGTAAGCACTACACCATCGGCTTCCCGCACGAGGAATACGAAAGCGGCCGCCCCCGTCTCGTCTCGCCCCTCTACGACCGCCTGAAGGCGTCTGGTGCCGTTTTCGGTTCCAAGCTCGGCTGGGAGCGCCCCAATTGGTTCGCGCCCACGGGCATGGAGCCGAAGGACATCTACTCCATGGGCCGGCAGAACTGGTTCGAACCGGTCGGCGACGAACACCGCCATGTACGTGAGGCGGTTGGCGTCTTCGACCAGTCGTCCTTCTCGAAATACGAACTGACCGGTCCCGACGCCATGAAGGCGCTAGACTGGATCTGCGCCAACGATGTCTCCAAGCCGGTCGGACGGCTTACATACACTCAGCTTCTAAACACCCGCGGCGGCATCGAGGCCGATCTCACCGTTGCGCGCATCGCTGACGAGACCTTCTACATCGTCACCGGCACGGGCTTCCGCACGCACGATTTCGGATGGATAGCCGACCATATTCCAGACGGCCTTGACTGCACTCTGACCGACATTACCGAGCAGTGGGGCACGCTCTCGCTGATGGGACCAAAAGCCCGCGACGTTCTCGCCGCCGTCACCTCGGCGGATGTATCGAATACCGCCTTCCCCTTCGGCCATGTTCGTGAAATCCCGATCGCCGGCGCCACCGTGCGGGCGCTACGCGTCACCTACGTCGGCGAACTCGGCTGGGAACTGCACATCCCGATCGCTGCGCTCGGCGAGGTCTACGATGCGCTTAGGGCAGCAGGCAGAATCCACGACATCCGCCCCATCGGTTACCGCGCTCTTGAATCCCTGCGCCTCGAAAAAGGCTACCGCGCCTGGAGCTCGGACATCACCCCCAACGACACACCATTCGAGGCGGGCCTCGGTTGGGCCGTGAAGCTCCGCAAGAACACCGATTTCCTCGGCCGCCGCGCCCTCGAAACTCTTGCCGGACAGCCGCTGAAGAAACGCCTGATGGGCTTTACCGTCGACGATCCGTCGATCGTGCTCGCAGGTCGCGAAACCATCCTCAGAAATGGCGAGCCGGTCGGCTACCTCACAAGCGGCGGCTATGGCTACACGCTCGGCAAGAACATCGGTTACGGCTATGTCCGCAATCCGGACGGTGTAAGCGACGATTATCTGTCGACCGGCAGCTACGAACTCGTCGTCGCGGCGGAAAGGACGCCGGCGACCATTCACTTCGGGCCGATGTTCGACCCGGCCATGGACAAGATCAAGGCCTGAGGTTCGACATGTCATTCCGCGCGGATCGTCACGTCCACATCCTGATCATCGGCGGCGGTGCCATCGGCACCTCCGTCGCCTACCACCTCGCCCGCGACGGGGCAAAAGACGTGCTGCTGGTCGAAAAGGCCATGCTTACACACGGCTGCACCTGGCATGCGGCCGGCCTCGTGGGCCAGCTCCGGGGCAAGCGCAACCTGACCCGCCTGATGCAGAACTCCGTCGCCGTCTTCGACCGGCTGGAAGAGGAAACGGGTCAGCACATCGCCTGGAAGAAGGTCGGCTCGCTGAGGCTCGCCGGCAGCCCGGACCGTTGGAGCGAGATACGCCGCTCGATGACCCAGGCAAAAAGCTTCGGCGTCGAATGCTACTCCCTCTCCGCCGACGAGGCCGCGAGCCGTTTCCCTTTCATCGTCAAGGACGGTATCGAGGGTGCCGCCTTCATCCCTGGCGACGGATATATCGATCCTTATTCTTTGACCATGGCCTATGCCAAGGGCGCCAGACTGAACGGCGCGAAAATCGAGGAAGGCGTGACCGTCGAGGAAATCGTGATCGAGAACCGTCGCGCCGTCGGCGTCGTGACGAATGGCGGAACCATATCCTGCGATATTCTCGTCAACTGTGCAGGTCTTTGGGCCAAGCGCGTCGGCGAGATGGCCGGCGTGCCGCTGGCGGCGGGCGTGGTGGAACACCAGTATTTCCTCACCGAGAAGAAGCTGACCCTGCCGCCGGACCTCACAACGCTGCGCGATCCGGACAACAATTTTTATCTGAAACCGGACACCGGTTCTTTCGCCATCGGCGGTTGGGAAGACGGCACCAAAGGTTGCTGGCGCGGAAAGCCGCCGCTCGATTTCGGGCGCGAACTCTTCGAGCCGAACTGGGAACGGCTGGAGCTCTTCGCTTTGCCGACGGCAACGCGTATCCCGGCCCTCAACGAAATCGGCATCCAGACCGTGATCAACGGCCCGATCCCGGTCTCTTTCGACGGCGAGCCGATCATGGGCCTCGCTCCCGAGCTCGACAACTTCTACGTCGCCTGCGGCTTTACCGCGGGTATCGCGGCGTCGGGAGGCGCGGGCCTGGCACTCTCGAATCTCATCCTTCACGGCGACGCCGGCATGGACCTCTGGCCGTTCGACGTTCGCCGGTTTGGCGCTGTTCACGCGCAGGGCCGCTATCTGGAGGAGCGCGCCATCGAGGCCTACGGCGCATACTACAAGGTTCACTGGCCGGGCGAGGAAGCCCATGCCCTGCGTGGACTACGGCGTTCACCTCTTCATGATACGCTCGAAAAGAACCGCGCTGTCTTCGGCTCCAAGTTCGGCTGGGAGCGCCCCAACTGGTTCGCGCCCGCTGGCTCGGATGGGAACGATGTTCCGTCTTTCGAGGGTAAGCCGAACTGGTTCGATACTGTCGGAGAAGAAGTCAAGGCGATCCGCGAACGCGCAGCGCTCATCGACCAGTCCTCCTTCTCCAAGTTCGAGATCAGCGGTCCTGGCGCACTGCAGGCTATGCAGAGGATAGCCGCCAATGATCTCTCGGGGCCGGGCGGAAAGGCAGTCTATACCCAGCTGTGCAATAAGCGCGGCGGCATCGAGGCTGATGTCACCATCGTCCATATTGCCGATGACCTCCTGTACCTGATCACCGGCTCAGGTTTCGGCGTCCGCGACGGCAACTGGGTAGCCAGTCACCTGCCACCGGGCATCGATCTTCGTGACGTGACGAACCGTTTCGCTACGCTGAACATCTGCGGTCCCAGCGCCCGGGACATCCTGCAGAGCGTTTCGGACGACGATCTTTCCAACGAGGCCTTTCCCTTCCTCGCAGCCCGGCGGATCGAGATCGGCGGGGCGAGCGCGCTGGCCGTGCGCATCGGCTATGTCGGCGAACTCGGCTACGAACTCTACATCGACCAGGAATACGCCGCCCACGTCTACGACACGCTGAAGGCTGCCGGCGAACCCTTCGGCATCGCGGACGCCGGCTACCGCGCCATCGACGCAGCCCGAATGGAAAAGGGCTATCTCTATTGGTCCGGCGATATCACGCCGGACTACAACCCCTACGAGGCAGGGCTTGGGTTCTGCGTAGCCCTGAATAAGGGGGAATTCATAGGCCGCGATGCATTGGCGGCTATCAAGGCGGAGGGTGTGAAGCGCAAGCTTGTCTCCTACACCGTCGACGGCTTCGCACCCTTCCACGGCGGCGAAGCGGTGATGCTTGACGGCAAGGTTGTCGGTTCCACGGCCAGCACCGGTTACGGCTACACGCTCGGCAAGACGATCGCCTTCGGCTACCTGCCGACGGAGATTGCCGGTGAAACGGAGTTCCAGATCGAAGCCTTCGGCAGGACCTACCAGGCCCGCCGGGGCGCACGTACCCTCTACGACCCCAAGATGGAGAGGCTGAAGGCATGAGCGAGAACGCCGAGATTGCATTGGCGCGGGAGACGCTGAAGACCATCCCACCGCTGGCGAACCATGACGGATCCATCGAGCGGCTTGGCGGCCTTACAAATCTTGTCTTCCGGATCGGCGACTATTGCCTGCGCATTCCCGGCAAGGGGACCGAAGAGTACATCGACCGCGTCAACGAGATGATGGCGACGGAAGCGGTCGCCCGTGCGGGGGTCGGCCCGGAAATCCTGTACGCCGACGCATCGAACGGTATCTTCGTCTCCCGCTTCGTGGATGGTGCGATTACCATGACGCCGGAACGCTTCCAATCGATCAAGGGCGCTCCAGCCAGAGCCGGCAGGGCATTCCGCAAATTGCACGACAGCGGCGCCGTCTTTCCCGCCCGCTTCGAACTGTTTTCAATGATCGACAGCTATCTCAGCGTTTTGTCCACCAAGAACGTCGACCTGCCCGAGGGCTACCACGATGTCCTCAAGGAGGCGGAAAGCGTCCGTGCAGCGCTGGCCGCCCACCCTCTGCCGAACGTTGCCTGCCACTGCGATCCGCTTTGCGAGAACTTTCTCGACACGGGCGAGCGCATGTGGATCGTCGACTGGGAGTATTCCGGCATGAACGACCCGATGTGGGATCTTGGCGACCTCTGCGTCGAGGGCGGCTTCGGCCCGGAGCAGGAAGAGGAGATGATCAGCGCTTATTTCGGCGGCGAACCCTCGGCCGCCGAACGCGGCCGCATCGTGATCTACAAGGCGATGTGCGACCTGCTCTGGACCCTCTGGGGCCTCATCCAGCTCGCCAACGACAATCCGGCCGATGACTTTCGTGCCTATGCCGATGGCCGGTTCGCCCGCTGCCGCGCGCTGATGGCGACACCGGACTTTGCCAGGTCGGTCGCGGCCGTCGCGAAAGGCGCTTGACGTTCGCGACGGCAGGCCTTCGCCTCAGATCTTGCCGCGCTCGTCCGGAATGACACCATCCAGGTTGACGCCCAGCGTCTCGCCGAGCTTCTTCATCACGGGAAGGCTCACCGCCATGTCGAGTATCGAGCCAACCGTCTGGTCGACGGGAGAAGGCAGTCGGTCTGCGCCCTCCCCGGTCCGTCCGAGGCCGCTGATGTGGTTGATCGAGATGCCCTTGATTTTCTCCGCCGGCTTGACCATCTCGCCGATGATCGCGGGCAGCGCGGCAAGACGCGCCTTCTCCATCTCCATGGCAGCGAGTTCCGGTGAGCGACTGTTTTCGGCCTTGATCCGTGCGGCCTCTCCGTCGGCCTCCGCCGTCTTCATGACGCGGAGCGTCTCGGCTTCCTCGCGGCGGATGAGACCACGGACCTTGGCCGCGACCTGATCGCTCTCGGACGTGATCCTGACGCGGACCGCCTGCGCCTCCGCCTCCTGCTCGGCGGCGATCATGGCCAGCCGCTTGCGGCGCTCGGCTTCCGCGACCTGGCTCAGCGTCGCCAGGTTTTCTTCAGCCGTGATCACGGCAGCGCGCGCTTCCGTGGCATCCGCCTTGGCGCGGCTTTCCTCCTGGCTCTTGGCCGCGATCAGGATGGCTTGCTCCTGCTCGGCGATTTGCAGCGCGCGCGCCTGGTTGATCTCGGCCTCGCGAACGACCTGCTCGCGCGCCAGCGACGCGGTCTGGATCGCCCGTTCCATGTTGATCCTTGCTTCGGCCGCCGCGGCTTCAGCCTCGGCCTTGCGGCGTGCCACCTCGGCCAGTTGCTGGGCGAGCAGCAGCTCGATTTCCTGCGTCTGCTGAATTTCGGCCCGGCGCTGCTCGAGCTCGATCTCCAGCTTGCGCCGGTTGGAATCGACCTCCGCACGCCGCACGCTGACCTGGCTTTCGCCCTCGATCTCCGCCCGCTCCTTCTTGGACTTGGCGATCACCTCCGCCAGCTTTCGCATTCCGACCGCGTTGAACGCATTGTTCTCGTCAAGCGCGGAGAATGGCGTCTGGTCGAGCGATGTCAGCGAGACGCTGTCGAGCTGGAGCCCGTATTTCGAGAGCGTGCCGGAAAGAGATTCATGTACCTGTCGGACGAACTCGCCCCGGTTTTCGTGAAGCTCGTCCATGCTCATCAGCGCCGCCACCGAACGCAGCGCATCCACCATCATCCCCTCGATCAACGACTTCAGCTGGTCTGCCTGGAAGGTCCGCCGACCCAGCGTCTGGGAGGCTCGCACCACAGCGGCCTCCTCGGGAATGACCGAGGTATAGAATTCGGCGCCGACATCGATGCGCATCCGATCCTTGGTGATCAGGGCGCTCTCGCCGGTGCGCGATACGTCCATCCTGAGCGTCTGCATGTTGACGCGGCCAACCTCGTGAAAATACGGGATCGCCAGCGTTCCGCCATCGATCACCACCTTTCGACCACCGATACCCGTTCGGACAAGGCTAACCTCGTTAGAGGCACGCTGGTAGAACGAAGCCGCGAGCACGATGATGACAGCCGCGACAACAAGAAGAAGAATGATCCAGCCCAAAGCGTTCATGGTGTTGTCCTTTCGCCTGCCGGTCAGAACTGGGGCGGAAAATGGCGCCCGCCGCGATCGAGCGTGATCCAGCGGAGCTCGGTGAAGGCGTCGAGCGACCAGCGTCCGCCATACCGTCCCACACCGCTAGCCTTCGTTCCGCCGAAGGGCACGTGCGGCTCGTCGTTGATGTTCTGGCAATTCACATGGCAGATGCCGGTTTCCAGCCGCTCGGCCAACCTGAGCGCCCGCGCCTCGTCCTTCGACCAGACGGCCGCCGTCAGCCCATACTCCGTGTCGTTGTTGAGCGCCGCAGCCTCGCCGTCATTCCGGAAAGGGCAGACAACAACGACGGGCCCGAAGGTTTCGTCGTGCCAGATGTTCATCGAGCTGTTGACGTGGGTCAGCACGGTCGGCTCGATGAAGTTGTCCCAGGCGCGGCCGCCGAGCTCGACCTTCGCCCCCTTGGCGACGGCATCGTCGATCAGCGCCTTGACGCGCTGGGCCTGGCGGGAATTGACCAGCGGACCGATGACATTGGACGGGTCGTTGGTGTGTCCGGTCTTGAGCTTGCGCGCCCGTGCCAGGAAACGTTCCATGAAGGGTTGGTAGACCTTCTCGTGCACGAGAAGCTTTTCGGTCGACATGCAAACCTGCCCCTGATGCATGAAGCTGCCGAAATTCGCGGCCCGTGCGGCCGCATCGAGATCGGCGTCTTCAAGTAGGATCATCGAATCCTTGCCACCGAGTTCAACGCAGACCTTCTTGAGATAGGCACCGCATTTGGCGGCGATCTGGCGTCCGACCGCGGTTGAACCGGTGAAGCTGATCGCCTTGACCTTCGGATTGCCGATCATTTCGTCGCCCACCTCGCCGACACTGTCGCGCGAGCAGGTCACCACATTGAAAACACCCGCCGGAATCCCGGCTTCCTCCAGGATTTCCGCGAAGTAGAGGCCGCCGGAATAGGGCGTATCCTCCGAAGGTTTCAGAACGATGGTATTGCCGACGGCGAGCGCCGCGGCGAAGCCGCGCGATGTGAGGATGCCCGGCATGTTCCAGGGGCTGATGACGCCGACCACGCCGAGCGGAAACCGGGTCGCCATCATGAACTTGTGGTGTTCGGACGGCAGCACGTCACCGATCGACTGGTAGCAGAGCGCTGCGGCCGAGCGGAAGACTTCAGCCACGTAACCCGCCTCGAACAACCCTTTGCCCTTCCACCCGCCGCCTTCCGCCATCGCGGCAGCGCAGAAGTCGGCTTTGCGCTGATCCCACACATCGGCGATTTTCAGGAGCAGATGGGCCCGTTCGTGGAAGGCCCGGCCGGACCAGTCGGCGAAGGCCGCCTGGGCGGCGTCGATGGCGCGCCGCATGTCAGCAGCGGAGCCGTCCGGGACACGCGCGTAGACCGAGTTGTCCGACGGATTGAGATCCTCGAAGGTGCGGGCAGCCGGAACCCATTGGCCGCCGATGAACATGCCTCTGACCGCGGGCGTGGGGGACGTGACGACGTCGAGCATGATGTGGTCTCCTCAGTTTCGGTTTGCACCGGAGCGCCACGCCCGGGCATGGGCGGCAGCCTCCTCGATTTCTTTCAACACGGCCTTCAGCCGATCATCGCTGGCGCCCCCGGCGTCGAGTGCAGGGGAACCGCCGGTGTAGGGCGTAGGGGCTGTGCGATAGGTAGCGACTCGGGCCGGGGTGGTCGGGACGGCATGCCCATGCTCGGCCCGGCTCTTTCGGCTCGCCTCGGCGACCAGGTCGCTGATCGACACGCCGTTCAGCAGCGCATCGGCTGTTCCACGCATGGCCGGTGACGGCGATGGTGCAGGCTGCGGCGTACGCGAAGCGGCCAGCGGTGGAGGCGGTGGCACAGTCGTCGTCGTCTCGGACGCACGCTTCGGCGGTGGCGGCGCGATAGCGGATGGTTGCGATTGCTTTTGCACAGCAGCGAGCGCCGCGGCCGCGATGCGGTCGGGTGTCGGTTCACTCGTGCGCTGAAGAGGCGAAGCCACCGCAACCGGTGTCGCCACGAGTTGCTCTTCCTTGCGCGTTGCAGCCGCGACCCCGCCGCCGAGGTAGGCGGCCTGCACGGCGGGGTCGTTGCGCAGGTCCTGCGCCCTGCCCTCATGAATGATGTGCCCGTTTTCCAGGAGGTAACCCCGGTCGGCGATCGCAAGACTCTGCCGTGCGTTCTGCTCCACAAGCAGGATGCCGATGCCCATATCGCGCACGTTTTTGAGCGCCAGGAACAGCTCCTTGCACAACAGCGGCGAAAGCCCAAGCGAGGGTTCGTCCAGCATGAGCAGCGCGGGGCTGGACATCATTGCCCGGCCGATCGCCACCATCTGCTGCTCGCCGCCGGACATGGTGCGGACCACCTGGTTGCGACGTTCGTGCAGCTTTGGAAAGAGGCGCAGCAAGCGGTCCAGGTTTCCGGCTTCGTCCTCGCGGGCACGCATGGCATGCGCGCCAAGCCTCAGGTTCTCGGCAACGGTCAGATCGCCGAACACCCCGCGCCCCTCCGGAACGAGTGCGATGCCCTCATCAACGATCCGGTTGGCGGCGAGACCGAGGATATCCGCCCCCTGCATCGTGACCGTGCCCGCGACCTTGCCTTCGCAGATGCCCGAAACGGCCTTGAGCAGCGTCGACTTTCCGGCGCCGTTGGCGCCGAGGATCACGACGATTTCGCCACGCCCGACCTTCAGCGACACGTTCTCCAGCGCGCGGTGCTGGCCGTAGGCGACACTCAGTCCCTTCACCTCAAGCATCATCGTCTCCCAGATAGGCGCGGATGACGGTCGGATCGGAGAGAACCTCGGCCGGCGTTCCCTCGGCGATCTTGGTACCGGCCGCCATGACCACGCACCGGTCGCAAAGCGAGCGGATTGCGTCCATGACGTGCTCCACCAGCAGGATGGTGCGTCCTTCGTCGCGCAGTCCACGGATCAGGCGGATACCTTCCTCCAGCTCGGTCGGATTGAGGCCGGCCAGCCACTCGTCGAGAAGCAGCACCTTTGGCTCGGCCGCAAGCACTCGGGCGAGCTCGACGCGCTTGGTGTCGATATAGGTTAACTGCCCCACCATCATGTGCCCTCGCCCGGCAAGGCCCACTTTCTCAAGCATGGTTTCGGCGATCGCGTCCGCGTCGGGGCCCCAGTGGCGGCGGTGACCGAATACCGCGCCCGCCTTGACGTTTTCCAGCACGGACATGGAGGGCAGCAGCCTGACCAACTGGAATGTCCGCGAAATGCCACGCCGTGCGATGTCCTGGGCCGCCAGGCTTGTTATGGGTTGCCCGCGCAGGGTGATCACCCCCGAGCTGACGGGAAAGGCGCCTGAGATGAGGTTCATCGTCGTCGATTTGCCGGACCCGTTGGGGCCGATCAGTCCGAGGACCTGATGTTGGGCGACGTCGAAATCCATCCGATTGACAGCCACCAGGCCGCCAAAACGTTTCGTTACGCCGCGAAGCGACAACAGCGTGTTCATGTCGTAACCTCGCCTGCCTGCATCCTCTTGCGACCGGCATCGATAAGGCCGACGAAGCCCTTGGGCAGAACATAGACAATCACCAGGAAACACACCCCGAGCAGCAGCGTCGTCTGGTTGGGGAACGAGACAGAGATCGCCTCCCACAGGAAGGTGAACGGGATCACACCGACGAGCGGACCCCAGAGGCGTCCTGTTCCGCCGAGAAGCGCCATGATCACCACCTGGAAGGACAGCATGGGCGAGAAGGCGAGCGCCGGCTCGATATAGACGTAGCGCGGCGCGAGAATAGCGCCCGTCATCGCCGCCACCGCGCCGGGCAGCATGAATAGCAGGATCTTGGCCCGTGCGGTGTCGATGCCGGAGTGGCGCGCCACCACTTCGTCATCGCCGATGATGCGCAGCGCGAAGCCGAGTCGCGACCGGGCGATCAGCCAGCCGATCAGCCACACCAGCGCGGCCAAAGCGAGGAGTTGCCAGTAGATATGCTTCTCACCGATCGAGGTCAGGACATAGATGCCCTTGGTGCCGGAAATATTCTGGCTCCAGGTGATGATCTGCCGAACGAACTCGGCCAGCCCCAGGGTGAAAATGACGAAATAGACTCCGGAGAGGCGCAGTGTCGCGAGACCGACGAGCGCCGCCATGACAGCGCCGAAAACGGCCGCGATCGGCGGCAACGTCCAATAGGGCAAATACTCGATGCCGATACCAGTGACATAGGCGCCGACCCCGAAGAACGCCGCGCTCGCGAGCGAGATGTAATGCGTCGGTCCGGAAAACAGCGCCCAGCTCGTTGCCAGCACGGTGTACATCGCAATGGTCACGCCGATGCTGAGCGCATAGGCGCCCGAAGTCCACGGAAGGCAGGCGGCGACCGCAAGTGCGATCGCGCAGGCAATGAGGTTCTTCCAGTCCCGCGGTGTCAGCGTGCTCATGTCGTCGGCCTCCCGAACAGCCCCTGCGGGCGAAACAGGAGAATGACCACAAACAGCAGATAGGCAGCGGCCAGGGTGAGGCCCGGATCGATCACCCGCGCCACGAAGGTTTCCAGAAGTCCGAGCAACAGTGCGGCAACGATGGTGCCGCGCACGTCGCCGACGCCGCCCATGATGACGATCACGAGAGCCTTCAGCGTGAAGATCACGCCCGTGGAGGCATCCAAAGTCAGGAAGGTCGAAATGAGCGTGCCGCCGGTCGCAGTCACCGCCCCGCCGAGTGCAAAGGCCAGCGCCGCGGTACGCCCAACATCGATGCCAACGAGCCGCGCACTCTCAGGCGCAACGGAAATAGCCCGGATCGTCATGCCGGCGCGGCTGCGGGCAAGCCAGAGCCAGAGCGTGCCACAGATCAGCACGGCGGCCACGAAGGCGGTGAGCCGGTTTGCGCCATAGGTATCGCCCAGGATGTGGACCGGCGTCGAAAGATAGGAGTAGCTGAAATAATCGCCGCCGAAGACGGCCAGCATCAGACCGACCGCAACGAAGGAAAGCCCGAATGTCGTGAGGATCGCGTCCACTTCCAGTTGGCCGCGCGACTTGGCGCGCTTCACCAGCGGCCTCAGGAAAACCATATAAATCAGCCAGTTCACCACAAACGCCACCGGCGCCACCAGAAACACCGACAGCAGCGGACTGATCTGGCTGCCGGTCCAGAGCCAGAAGGCCACGAAGCCTCCGGCGACCAGCATTTCGCCGTTCGCGAGATTCATGATGCGGGCCATGCCGTATTGCAGGTTGAGACCCATTGCGATCAGCGCATAGGCTCCGCCCAACAGCAGCCCGGTGACGATGACATCCATGCCCATCCCCGGTTCGAAGTTTATCCGGGAGCGGCTCTTCCCGCCCCCGGAACACTGGCTAGGTTACTTCCAGGCGCCCTTCTTCTGGACTTCAACGGCACCCTCGCGGCCGGTCGAGCTCACGCCCTTGAACACGCCGCCCTGCCACTGGCCGACGGTCCAGAAGGCCGGATTATTGTTGTGCTCGTCGAACTTGATCGGACCGATGACCGTGTCGAAGCTGTTGTCCTTGATGTGCTGGATGATCGCCGCATTGTCGAAGGACCCGACGGCCTCGATGGACTTCTCCAGAACCTGGAACGACGAGTAGACCATGGCACTTGCCCAATAGTCTGGCTTGGCTCCCGTCACTTCTTCGTGACGCTTGGCGTATTCCTTGAAGGCATCGCCGTCGGCATTGACGCCGCCGATGCCAAGAACCCCTTCGACGGCCGAGCCGAAGCGGCCGACATAGGCGGGAAAGGCGGTGGCGACAGCCGTGAAGAAGGCACCGACCTGAAGGTCTTCAACGATCGCCTGTTCTGTGAGAGCGAAGGTATCTGGCGGATAGGACCACGCGATGAAGGCATCGGGTTGGGCCGCTTTCGCCGCCTTCATCACCGGCGACAGATCCTGCGTGCCGAGCGGGTAGGACGTTTCGTAGACCAGTTCGAACCCAGCCTCCTGGAAAGCCGGCTTGGCTTCGTTCATCAACTCGATACCGAAGGCGTCGGCGACGTTGACCATCGCGATCTTGGTTCCAATGTCGCCGCGATCCCGCAACTTGACCATGGTTTCGACGACGCCCTGCACCACGGGCTTGGCCCCGCCGAGCGTGATGAAGACATTGGGAAACTGGTCGGACAGTTCCTCGGCCTTATCGGTGGTCGTCGTCGAGGTGACCATCGGCAGGCCGTAGCGCGCATAGATCGGCGCCGCGGCGAGGTTCAGACCGGTCGAGTATGGCGGCAGCACGATCTGGGCCTTGTCCTGGTCGACAAGACGCTGCACGGCCTTGATCGTTTCGCCTGGGTTTGTCTGGTCATCGTACTCGATGGCTTCCAGCGTGTAGGTCTTGTCGCCAACCTTGAGGCCCCCGCGCGCATTCACGTCACTGATCCAGAGTTTGACGTTCGGCCAGTAGCTGACAGCGGCACCGCCCGCCAATGGTCCGGTCTTCGGCGCGACCGCCCCGACCTTGAGCACGTCCTGCGCCATGGCCGGCGCTCCCGCGACGCCCGCAGCCAAAGCGAGCATGGCAAGTCTTGTAAATGTCCTGCGTTTCATGTCGTTCTCCTCCCGTTGTTGCATGCGTAATCAGGTCAGGGTGTGCGGTCCTCTCCTCCGGGTGCATCCCGTTCCGTCATCCATTGTATCTCGGTGAATTCCTCGATCACTGCCCTTCCCCCGAAGCGCCCATAGCCGCTCGCCTTCATGCCGCCATAGGGCATCGCCGGATCGTCGCAGACGGTGGTGCCGTTGATATGCACCGCGCCCGCCTCTATGCGCCGCGCGATGGCGCGTGCACGGGGAAGATCACGTCCGAACACGGCCGCCGACAGGCCGTATTCGGTATCGTTGGCAACCGTTACCGCCTCGTCGGCATCCTCTACCCTTATGACGCCGACCATCGGCCCGAAGATTTCCTCCTCGTAGATCCGCATTCCGTAGGCAACGTGATCGACGATTGTGGGCTGCATCAGCGTCCCCACATTTTGCCCGCCGGTCACGAGCACGGCACCCTTGGCAGCCGCGTCTGCGGCGAGCCCCTGCAGCCGTGCCACCGCCTCCGGCCCAATCACGTGACCGAACTCGCCACCAAGCCGCTCTGTCTCGCGCCTCAGAAGCGAAATGAATTCGTCCGCGATCCTCTCTTCGATGATGATCCGGTCCGTGGACATGCACACCTGTCCCTGATTGAAGAAAGCGCCGTGCGCGACGGATTTGGCGGCGCTGGCTAGATCGGCATCCGACAGGATAACCGCGGATGCCTTGCCGGACAGTTCGAGCAAACACCGCTTGAGGTGCCGTGCCGCCAGCTCCGCGATATGCCTGCCGACACGGGTCGAGCCGGTGAAATTGACACGGCGCACCGCAGGGTGCGCGATGAGTGCATCCACCACGTCATGCGCGTCCTCGGGCGCACTGCTCACATAGTTCAGCACTCCGTCCGGAAGCCCTGCATCGATCAGCAGTTGCGCCACGGTCTCGTGGACCTTCGGGCAAAGCTCCGAGCCCTTCAGAACGACGGTATTGCCAAGCGCCAGCGGTGCGGCAAGCGCTCTCACGGCAAGGGCGACGGGCGCATTCCACGGGGCCAGGCCGAGCACGACACCGGCGGGCCGTCGGATGAGGTGATAGCGGACGCCTGTCGGCGCACCCTCCACCTTCTCGTCGCCGATGGCATCCGCCAGCCCTGCGGCCTGGTGAAGCGTTGCCCGGGCAACCTCCACATTGAACCGGATCCACTCCGGCGTCGCGCCCACTTCGACCTGGGCAATTCTGCAAAGCTCGTCGACATTCTCAGCCAGTAAATCCGCGCCCCGCCGCAGCAGCGTCGAGCGCTCCTCTGGCGTGGTAGAAGACCAGGCGGCGAACGCACCGGCAGCCGCGTCCGCCGCAGCTTCCGCCTCGGTTCGGCCGAATGCCGACGCCAGCGTCAGCACCGCTCCCGTGGTCAGGTCGCGGCGTTCGTATCTGCGCTCATCCTGCGCGGAAACGGGCACACCACCGACGATACCTCTGGCTACGAACATGCGTCCTCCCAAACGGCTGTTCGCTGATCCTCCTCGCACCCGTTTTCTTGTTTTTGAGGGTGACCGACCGCATTTTGATTGACATACGGCGAGAGTAAATGACGTTTTGTGGGAATATATTTGCCTTTTGCGGGGTTTCCCATGCCACACCGCGGATCACTGCCGATACCAGCGACAGCACGCCCGGAAGCCCCTGTACGGGCCGAGCGGTTTCGCGCCGCACTCCAGACCCGCGTTCTCGGTCGGGCCGGCCTGGGTGACACCGGCAATTTTCGGGCGCTGCTTCTGGAAAAGGGAGATGCGGTCTTACGAACCGGCGACGATGTCATCCTGCCGCTGACAGGCCCCGTCATGGGCTGGATGCCCTGGAAGGAAGGAATGCGGCTCGAATTGTCGTCGGGGGCGCAGGGAACCCATCTTTTTCTCGGTGACTCGACTCTGGACCGCGTGTTGCAGCGCCGGGCCGAAGCCGCCGAACTGCGCTTCCTGGTCGCTCGGTCATCCTTCATGCGACTTGGTCCGGACAACAGCGCCGGCGAAGCGGTCGCGGGCTGCTTTACCGGTATCCTCTCGGAGACGCTCAATCCCGGCCCGATGTCGGCGGCGGTCGTGGAGTCACTCCTGCACGTCCTTCTCGTCCACCTGCATCGAAACCAACCCGCAAGCCAGGGTGACGGGACGCAGACCGGCTCGACCAAGGCGCTAGCCGGACGCTTCACGGCTCTCGTCGAAAGCCATTTCCGGGAGCATTGGCGCGTGGAGCGCTATGCCCGTGAACTTGGGGTATCTAGGGATCGGCTGAACGACCTTTGTCTGCGGGCCTATGGGCGACCGCCCGCACGTCTCATCCGTGAACGGCTGCTGGTGGAGGCGCGAATCTACCTGTCCACCTCCACGCTCGCACTCGGACAGATCGCAGGCATTCTCGGCTTTGGCGGAGCGTCGCAATTCAGCCGTTTCTTCAAGTCGCTTCAGGGTCAATCGCCGGCCCGATACCGCCTCTCCCCGCATCATGCCGCTCAGTCAGAGCGGGCCAAGCAGGGCGCGCTGCATGCCTGGCCTTGAGCGAACGGCTACCATTCGATGACGCTCCCGTCATAAGCGAAGAAGCAGCCCGATTGGTCCGGCTGCAATCCATCGAGCACCGACAGCAAGGCATGCGCGCTCCGCTCCGGCGCCATCCGCTCGTGTCCGCCGGCATAGGCCTCGGTCAGGCTCGTTGCCACCGTTCCCGGATGCAAGGCCGCGATGACAGATTGGGGATGCGTGCGACCGATCTCGACCGACGCGGTGCGGACGATCTGGTTCAGCGCCGCCTTCGAGGCGCGGTAGGACATCCAGCCGCCGAGTCTATTGTCGCCTATCGAGCCGACCCGGGCCGACAGGAACGCCATCAGGCTTCGCTCCCGGCGTGAGAGCCTGGGAGAGAAGTGCTTGATCAAGAGCGCGGTTCCGACAGCGTTCAGGGCAAATTGCGCCATCATGGCCTCGGCTGTGATCTGCCTGATCGATTTTTCCGGACCGCGGCCGTCAATCGTCAGCGCGCCGGTCGCACAGAAAATCAGATGCCATTCTCCTTCAAGCGCTGCCGCCGCGGCAGCAACGCTGTTCTCATCGGTGACGTCCAGGCCATCAACGCGGCGGGAGAGACGGGTGAGCGAACCGCAACGGGAATCGCCGGCGATGGCATCAGCGATGGCGCTGCCAATCCCGCCGCTTGCCCCGATCACGAGTGCACGATAGCCGTCAGGTAAAGATTCAAGCTGCATGTAAAGCTCCGGGTTAGAGTCACATCGCCGAATTTTCCTGGCGCCGCGCATTTTCCAGCGCCTCGCGCAGGCCGCGCTGATCGTCGATGGCGATCGGGAAATTCCACATCAGCGCGATCGCCGCGAGCTTCGGGAGGATCGGCAGCCATGCGTAGAGCGACGAGAGGGCAAACAGCGCGGTGGGTATCTGGGGATTGCTGCTCCCCGGATCGAGACCGGACCATTCCAGGATCGGGAAAACGACACCGGCACTCAGAGCGAGTGAAAGCTTGGTCGCAAGCCCCCAGGCGGCAAAGTAGATCCCCGTCCTTTGTTCGCCTGAGCGGAGCGTATCGAGGTCTATCACATCGGCCTGTATGGCCGGTGGAAGCGTCAGGTCGAAGCCCAGCAGCAACCCCGTCGCCGCACAGATAACGGCGAAAGCCAGCACGTCACCCTCCTGCAAAAGGCCGGAAAAGGCGAAGATGACGCAGGCAAGCGTCATGGCCCCGCACCAGCTGCGATGCTTTCCAAACCGCGCCGCCGTCGCCACGGCGACCGGGACGCCGATAACGCCACACAGGAAGTAGAGCAGCAGAAGCGGTCCCCGCAATTCGGCGACACCGAGCCTTTCCGAAACGAAAAGCAGAAACAGCGTCGCGGGGATTGCGTTGGCAAAACCGTTGAGAAAAAAGGCGCCGATCAGCCTGAGGAAAGCCTTGTTCGCGCCCAGAAACTGTAGCCCTTCCCACAACCCCAGTGATCGTCGGGACAGATTTTCAGGCTCCGGCGTTTTCCACACCGCCAGCCCGGCGAGCAACGGGGTGAAGATTGCCAGCACGATCGCGAGGACCGCCAGCCCATGCAGACCCTCGGCTTGATCGACGCCCACAACGAAGGGCAGAACGACGGCGATGAGAGTGCCGATCAGTGTCGCGCCTTCCCGGAAGGCGGACACGACGGTCCTCCCCGCATACTCTGTGGAGAGTTCCGCTCCCCAGGCAGTGTAGGGCAGCGTAACACCGGTGTAACAGAGGGAAAGCAACAGGCCCCACAGAGCTAGATAGCCGAGGCCTGCATCGACGGGCGGCCAGAAAAGCATGAAGGATGCCAATGCCGCGGCAGGCGCGAAAACAAGAAAGACCGCGCGCCTGCGACCATAGGCGGATGAAACCCGATCCGCCATATAGCCGACAAGTGGGTCGCTGATGGCGTCGAAAAGCCGGATCAGCAGCAAGACGACCCCGAGTCCGGCGGCCGATACGCCGAGTTGCTCCGCATAAAACGTCGGCGCGATCACGTAGAAGGGAAGCGCCATCGCTGCGAGAGGGATGGCGGGAAGCGCGTAGAAAAACAGCGAGACCCTGCTCGGTCTCGTCATTGGGCTGCGCCGGAGATCACCGCCGTGCCCGTCGCTCCGTCGTCACGTTGCCAGGAGATCCGGTTTCCATCCAGCTTTTTGATGGTGAAGCAGAAGGTGCGGCCTTTGTACCAGGTCGGCCACTGCTGGCAGAGACGCTGCCCGTCCACCCACCAGCGTCCCTCCTCCTTCGGAGCGAACATGCTTGCCATGGAAAAGCCGGAGATATCGCCAGCCACCGCACCGTCGGTGCGGTATCGCAGCGGGAGCTTGATGCCGAGAGGCGTATCGAGACGGACCGTCTTTCCGGCGATCAATTCCTTGACCTCACCCCCCGAAAGCTCGGACGCGACCGCAGTCTGTAGAGGAAGCACAGCGATAACGGATGCCAACAATATCTTTGCTGCTTTCATGATCCTGCTCCTTGGTTGCTTGCCAAGGATGTAACGCCGCTCGACGGTGAGTGGATCAATGGAAGTGCTGCCGTGCGGCTATCGGATGTTCCCGCTGCAATGGCCGGCCGCCTCGAAACGTCGCCTATTCATCTTCAGCAAGGGCAACGAGCCTTTGCCGATCGTGCAGGATAAGCCAGCCATCCTTGAGATCGACAAGGCCTTTCTCCTGCCATTTGCGCAGACAACGGTTCACGTTCTCCCGGGTGTTGCCAATCATCTTCGCCATATCCGATTGGGATAGCGAAAGCCGAGATGCCGGAGACTGCTCGCTTGCGGGATGCGTGACCGACAGGCGCAGCAGCAGGCGCGCCAGCCGGGTCGGCAAATCCATGAACGCGATTTCGACCATACGCTCGTCGGACCGCCTGACCCTCTCGCACAGAAGTTCGATCAACCGGATCGAAAGCTGCGGCTTCCGCTGCAGGACATCCATAAGCGCGCGGCGTTCCAGCACCACCAGTGTGGTATTGCTCACGGCCCGGACGGTGGCGGATCGTTCGCCACCATCGAGCAAGGCGATTTCGCCAAAGACATCGCCGCTCCGCAACTCGTTGAGAATGACGTCCCGGCCAGTCGGCGTGACCAGCTCGACGCGCACGATGCCTTCGGCGATCGCCATCATGCTCTGTCCCGGGGCTCCGGCATTGAAGATGATCTCGCCGGTTGAGAACTTTTTGACGTGAGTGGACGCCGCAAGATCGCGCCGCCCTTCATCGTCGAGCGCCTTGAAGACGAAACTTTTGGCGAGAAGCTTTTCCTTGTCGATGTCAGCCATGCCGAATGTCCTGCTCTCGCTCGCCCGCCGGATTAACCTCCGCCTACTGGTAAATTGACATTCCCGAATTGCAAATCGATAAAGGGAAATATTGACAAGCAACTTTGCGAGACGCCCGTGAAAAATTCGATTTACGCACTTTTGCTGATGACTTTTGCCCTTCTTTCACCGGCAATACCGCAAGCCGTCGCGCAAGAGAACAATGGCTGCGAACGCGAGGATGTAAGCGATCCCCCGCGTGTCATCTACCGTTGCGCCAACGGGCTGGTTCTGGAGGCGGAAGCCGCCGCCGGACTTGAACTGACGGACGAGAACGGCGCCACACGACCCGCCGCAGCCAACCTGTCGGACAAGGCAACACTCATCGAGGTGGAGCCTGGCAGCGGACCGTTCCAGATATTGACGCCGCACGCAATCGCCGCGGTACGAGGCACTGCCTACGCCGTCGACGTGACGGCGGAAAAGACCGCCGTCTTCGTCATCAGGGGCGAAGTCGTCGTATCCCGCCGTGACGGGTCCGACCCGGTAACGCTCGCGCCCGGCGAGGGTGTCGACGTCTCTGACGGTCAGCCGCTGGTCGTCCGGACCTGGGGTCAGCAACGGGTGGACGACCTCCTCGCACGCTTCGCGCGATGAAGACGAGCCTGCCGCTTGGTGTCATCGCCGCGGCCCTTATCGTCGGCGCGGCATGGGCAGGGGTGCTTGGGGCTATACATCTGGCAGGCGCCGCCAGTCCGATCGACAGGCTGGAAACGACGCTTCTGGACGCCAGGATCGGCTGGGTGGGACGCCGCCCGCCTCCGGACGATGTCGCCATCGTCGTGATCGACGACCCCACCATCACCGCTGTCGGCCGCTACCCCCTGGACCGTGGAACACTAGCGGATATCGTTGACAGGATAAGGCTGTCCGGCGCGCGGGCGCTTGCGATCGACATGCTGCTGGTCGGGGAAACGGACCCAGAGGCCGACGCGGCTTTGGCTGATGCTCTTGCGCGGTTTCCGGCGGTAATTGCCGCCGCCGCGCAGTTCGAAATTGGCGAGGGCGCGGCCGGCGCGGTTCCGGCGCCAGGAGATACGCTCACCCCACTTTCGAAACTGGCCGCCGCGGCCAACACCGCACTGGTGAACGTCGCAGCAGATGCAGGCGGCACTCCGCGACATGTCCCCATGGTTTTCGACACTAGTAGCGGACCTATGCCCTCCATCGTGCTCAGGGCCTACGGATTGTACACCGGAGAAATGCCGCCACTGACTGCCTCCGGCCTTCGACTTGGCTCCGGTGAATTGCCTCTGGACATCGGCTGGCACCTGCCGCTTAACTACTATGGCCCTGGCAAAACGATCACGACGATAAGCGCCCTCGAGATCTTGAGGGAACCTGCGCCGGTGGAAGGTCTGTCGGGAAAGCTCGTAATGCTTGGCGTCACCGCGACCGGCGTCGGCGATCGCTTCACCACGCCGTTCGATCCGATCTTGCCAGGCGTCGAGGTGCTTGCCACCGGCGTCGCCAATCTCCTCGACGGGTCCTCGTTGAGACGAAACGAAACCATCCGCCGGATCGACGTGACAGCAGCCGTTGTCATTACCCTTGCGGGCATGGCTGCCGTAGCGTTTCTGCCTCTCGCGGTGGGATCGGCCGTCGCAGCTATCCTCCTGTTCGCCTGGCTGGCCGTCATCAGCATGGCTTTCTCACACGTCTTCTGGCTGAACGGCGCCTTGCCGATCGTGGCGAGCGTGCCGGCCGTGGCGGCGCTGACTGTTCTCCGCCAGGTCTTCGACCGCAGATCCATGCGCCGCATGGCGATGGCGCAGGATGCGCTCGGGCGGTTTCAATCCGCGAAAATATCACGGCGCATCGCTGAAGATCCGGGGTTCCTGCTGGAGCCGCGGGAGCAGCAAGCCGCCATCCTGTTCATCGATCTCGCCGGTTATACGGGGTTGAGCGAAAGGATCGGAGCACGCTCTACCCGCGATCTGCTGAAGTCATTCCACACCATCGTCGTCGAAGAAGCCGAACGGAGAAACGGCCTCGTGATGGATTTCATGGGTGACGGCGTCATGGTCGGTTTCGGCATTCCCGACGGGAATCCCGGAGATGCAGCCAATGCGGTGGCGGCGGCGTTCACGATGCTGAGCGCGGTTCGACATCGGCTTGTCACCGATGATGTGGTCCGGGGGATCGAGGCGGTCCGCGTCGGCGTTCACTACGGCGCCGTCGTTCTCTCCCGTCTGGGTCACGAGGGTCACCAGCAAATCGCCACCACCGGCGACTGCGTCAATGTCGCAAGCCGACTGCTGGACATCGCTCGGTCACGGGAAGCAGCTGTCGCCCTTTCGGCGGACGTCGTGAGAGCAGCGGTGTCCGGGGGGGTGATACTCTCTCCCCAACCCCCGTTGGACACCATCGCCATCAGAGGGCGCAGGCAGCCGGTCGACGTGGCCCTGTGGTCGGTCGCGGAAGCCGAACGGCAGGCGGAACGTCTCGTACTGTGATCGGATCAGGGAGCCGGTGGCGCGCTGAAATTCCTGATCAGCCGCTCGCGCAACCGATCCATGCTCCCCTCCGTGGCATGCGCCTGCGGGATCATGCCGGGTGAAAAACCCTCGGGCAGAAACCGCTTCACGAGATCCGCGTCCCGACTGATCACATGGACCGGAACGGCTCTCGATGCATCCGGCCCGGTCACGAGCGATGCCGGCTGGTGATCCCCAAGAACGATGAAAACGGCATCCTTCCCGAAGCGGGCGATGTAGTCGCCCAGCGTTTCAAGAGCATAGTCGATCGTCTCGACATACTGGCGCCGGACCCGCTCGTGATCGGACCAGACAACCGGCGGGCTGTCCCCGGATTCTGCCTGCTGGTTGAAGACGGTACCGTCGCCGACTTGGGACCAGTCGATCAACCGCGGCACCGGTGTCCAGGGCGCATGGCTTGAGATCAGCGCGATCTCGGCCATGACCGGCTTCCGGTTTTCCTCCCCCGGACGCCGCGCAAGGCGCTCGAAAGCCGAGAGCGTAAACTGGTCCGGCATGGTCACCCAGTTGAAAGGCTTCCCCCGATATCCGAGATCCTTGGCGGCTAGGACCTCGTCGTAGCCATAATAGGCCGCCTCGGGCCAGTCCATGGTGATCGCCGGCATTACCGCCACGGTATGCCATCCGGCATCGCGAAACAGGCGGTTGAGGCTAGGTCGGTCGCTACGCATCAGCAGGTCGTAACGCGCCTGGCTATCGACCCAGAGCCCGGACAGCAAGGTTCCGTGAGCGAGCCAGCTCAGTCCCCCGACCGTCGGTGAAAGCGCCCAACCACTTGCCGAAGCGAAACCGGCGGCTTCGAGCTGACGCCCGATCGCATCGAGTCGGGGGCGGATGAGTGTGCCGTACCGAGCGTCGTCTATCGCGCTCCGTCCATAGGATTCGATGAAGACGAGAACCACGTCGCGGCCCTCGATGGAGCCGAAGAGGTCTGCCGCATCGGAACGCCCGACCCCGGTCGCGAGGCTGGTCTCGAAAACGCGGATGTCTTCCACGGAACGGGCCACCAGGGACAGACGGTCGCCGAGATAGCCGACCTGACGCAGCTCTGCGATATTGGCTGCACCAGCGCGTGGGCCGGCAGCGATCAAGGCGACGCCCAGCCCCGTGATCACCCCGAACGCGACGATCGACACGGTCCTCAATCCACCGTGAAAACGCCCTAGCATCGTGGAAGCCCACCAGAACGCCCAAAGCAGCAAGCCGATGCCGAAAGCGACAAGACCGACCACAGCCAGCGCGCCAGGACGTCCCACGGACCCGGAAAGCAGGTTCCACCCGTCCGCCATCATCTTGATGTCGAGATAGGGATTGAAACGACGTTGGAAGGCGGAGAGCACACCGATATCGGCGATTTTCAGAAACAGCAGACAAAAGACGGCGATCGTGGCAAGAACCGCCAAGACCTGCGCCAGACGTCTTGGCGCCAGAAGTAGGGCAAGCGCCACCAACGGAACCTCGAGCGGAAAGCGAATAAATGCGTCGAACCGCACACCTTGCGGATAATCAGGCATCACACAGGCGAAAAAGCCGATCACGATGAATACGACACAAGCGAGGAACGCGCGTTGTCTCCGCATGGTATCCGATCGATTGGCGGATGCGTATAAATGCATGTACCTCATTCTCCCCAACGACAGCCCGAGGGAACTCGCACGTTGAACGCCCCGCCTGCCCGGAACAAGCCATGCACAGGCTGAAAGTCGTCTCTATCATCGCCGGCCTCGCGCTTGTCGCAGGCGTGTTCCTCATTGTCGATCCTGCAGGCGTGATCAACGCGCTTGCCAATGTGCCAGTGGGCCATGTTGTCACCGCCCTCGTGATCGTCCAGATCCAGATCGTGGCATCCGCCTTGCGCTGGCGCTTTACTGCCGCCCGTCTTGGCCACCCCATCCCGATTGGTCTCGCCATCAGGGAATACTATCTCGGCAGCGTGATGAACCAGATCCTGCCGGGCGGCATAGCGGGTGATGCCGCGAGGGTCTATCGCGTCAAAGGTGAGGAAACCGGCGCGTGGAAACGCGCCGCTGCCGCCGTCGCGCTGGAACGCCTGTCCGGACAATTGGCGTTTTTCCTGCTGTCCTTCATCGGGCTGGTAGCATGGCTGATATTGATCCCCGAGCAACTGCCGCTCGAGGCCTCCAAGATTATATGGTTTCTTCTGACCGCAGCCGCAGTCGTGTCCGTGGCGACCGTTGTTTTCAGGAGATCGATAGGAAGAAGGCTCAGGCGCTTCGGCCCTGACCTGTCGGCGGTTTTCTGGAGCGGGGGGGCGATGGTGGTGCAGGTAGGCCTCAGCTCCCTGATCGTCGGAACCTACGTGGCCACATTCCTGCTGGCTTCCGACGCCGTCGGCGCCACTCTGCCGCCGATCGCCGCGGTCACCATCATTCCGCTCTGCCTGCTGACCATGCTCGTCCCCATCGGCATTGGCGGATGGGGAACACGGGAGGCGGCGGCAGCCGCGCTCTGGCCACTGTTTGGCTTCACGGGTGCGGAAGGCCTTGCCGCAAGCCTCCTCTATGGGGTCTTCTCGCTTGCGGGCACTGCGCTTCCCGGCCTTCTCGCGGCCGGTGCGACCCTGCTTCCGGGGACGCGGCGCGGAAACTAAGACGTCCAGTCCATCACGCTTCGAGGCGAGCATAGATATCGCCTGACGGGTCTTCCGCACGAAGTCTTTCGACATCCCGCAACAACGTTGCGCGATCGACCCAGGTCTCGGTTACAAAACGGTGCTGTTCGCCGACGACCCGTCTGAACCGGTAGTTGCCGAGTTGCAGCAGACGATCGATCGCTTCGCGGGCGACGTCCGGCAGCGCCGGGATGTACTCGAAGGCAATGAGACGGATCGGTTGAGACAGACCATGGAGGATATCGCTTTCCGCGCCCTCGACATCAATCTTACAGAATGCCGGAAGCCCGTATTTCTCGATCAGATGATCAAGCGTGGTCATCGGCATTCTTATCTCCCGATCCCACACGACGCCCCTGAAACCGGTCGCATTGCTGACGCGGTCAACAAAGCGATCGGAGATGGTCGTTACCGTCGGGTGCCGGCTCGATATGCGAAGGGTGACCTCACCCTCCTCGGCGCCGACGGCGATGCGCTCGAGACCTCTCAGGCGGGTCCCCAGCGTCCGGCTCAACAAATCGGCAAAAACCGGCTGAGGTTCGACCGCGACCACGTGCGCACCCAGTGACAGGAGCGTTTGGGTACGACTGCCCACATGGGCGCCGATATCGAACACGAGATCGCCAGAAGAAATGAGTTCGCCGTAGTGGCGCCTCAACTGCAAGCGGCGCCATGGTTGCCCATAGTAGATCAACAAGGAGCGGGCGACACCGGCAGCCACGTCAAGCCGCTGCATCGCGTTCATGCGTTATGCTCCCGAGGGCGCAGTAGATAATAGCTGTCAACCGCGAACGAGTAGGTCAGCAGGAGGAGTGCGGCTGCGGCAAGCCAAGACGAGACAGGCGGATCGATACCGGGCACGAGAATGATGCACAGCACGGAAACCTGGATCACGCAGACGAGTTTACGCCGGTACGAAGGCGGCAGCGGATCCTTGAGGCGCGGCAGGGGATACTGCGCCAGCACGAAGGCATACCGCATGACACCGATGAGCAGCACCCAAAGGCCCGCCTTTCCGAGAAGGAAAGCCGCAACGGCGAGACAGAAGATCAGCAGTGCATCGATCTCCATGTCGAACCGCGCACCGAGTTCCGATTCCTGTCGATAGCGACGGGCAAGATATCCATCGACACCATCCAGAGCCAATGCCGCGAGAACGATGACGACAAGCGACCAGAGCATCGCGCCGCGGGGAATGTCGGAGAACAACACCACCGCGGCGACCATGCTGACAAGGGCTGCCCGAATTGCTGTCACCGTGTTGGCGAAGCCGAACCGCTCAAACCGGTGATATCTGAGTCCGGCCACGACCAGGGCGAATATGATCAGCAACAGGATGGCTGCACCCGCGATAGTGAGGATGCCGAGCGACAAGTGGGAAGCAGTCAGCACATAGCCGGGCATGGCCACGACAAAAATCGACCCCAGGACGGTGAGCGCGCTGTTTCGCAGTGCCGGCGAGTGATCGCCGGCAATCGCCGAATGGGATGATGACGACTTCCTTGACGACGGCATGTTTGCCTTACTCCGCGGCGATCAGCGTTTCGATATCAAGCATGTGACCGGCACGCGCACGCTTGGTCCGGAGATAACCTTCGTTTTCCGCCGTGACCTCGCCCGTGACCGCGAACCGATTGTGCACCTCGATCCCGCCCTGGGACAGAGCCGCGATCTTTGTCGGATTGTTTGTGAAAACGACTACCTTCGAGATGCCGAGCAGTTCAAGCATGGCGATGGCGGCTTCATAGCGGCGATGATCGCTGCCGAAACCCAGTTCTGCATCGGCATCGATCGTGTCCAGCCCAAGATGCTGATAGCCGTAGGCCCGCATCTTGGCGCCAATGCCGGTGCCGCGACCTTCCTGGTCGAGATAGAGCAGCACGCCACCGCCCATCGCCTTCAGCGAATGAAGACCGTTTCGCAGCTGGTCGCCGCAGTCACATTTCAGTGAGCCGCAGAGATCGCCGGTGATGCAAGACGAATGAATGCGGATCGGAACGGGCGCAGCAAGATCGGGTTTGCCAACAATGATGGCCACCTGGTCCTTCTGCGCCAGCCCGCCGCGGAAGACGACGAACTCTGAATCGCCAAGGTCGCGCAACGGCACACGCGTGCGCACGACCGTGTCGAAACGTTGCCGGGCCGGGGCGGCTCGGAGGAAGTCGGCAGTGTGCAGCGAGCAGCAGCCCGCAAAGCGCTGCTCCAACCCGTTGATGTCAGCGCAAACCATCGGCGGCAGCAGCAGCGCGAGCCGCGCGATCTCTGCGGCAGCGCCCATCAATTCAGGCGCCGGATGCCAGATTTGCGGGGCTTTCGCGTCGAGACCGTAGGCCAACCGCGAGGCATCATCGAAGGATACGCCGTCAAGCGGGATGGAAACGTCCCCTGATACTTTGGAGAAAAGCCGCGTTGCCCGATGCGATGTGAGGAACAGGGAATGCCGCCCTTCGGCGGCGACAGCGAACTGCTCGAAGAGTGATGGGCTGGCGCTGTCCAGAGCAAGGACCGCGATCCGCCGATCGCCGTCGCTGAGAACCACAGGCCGGCCGAACCGGAGTTCGGCGACCGCGCGCTCGACCTTCACCTCAGACGAGACAAACTCAAAACCGACGCTGTCAGACATTTGAAATTCTCCGAAATTTTTCACGATAGCCCCTACGTGCGGAGCGCATCGTCGGATCACTCTAGGCCTTCAACTTGATCCGGCGAGGTGACGGACGACACACCAAAGGCAACACGTTGATGTAAATATCGCTCGATGATTTGCACAAAGCATCAGACGCCCTATCTGGCGTTTTGCAATGACAATGACCAGTGCCGGGACGATACTCTCGTCACCCATTCGCGGATTGGCCTCAGGAGAAGCACCACATTGGAGACAAAGCGGCAGATCGATCCGCGCGCGAACAGCCGAGCCTTGTGGTTCCCGGCGAAAGGTGAATGCGTATTACGCGAGGAACAGGTCTTGGCGCCGGCTCCGCACGAGGTTGTTGTACGGACGATGTTCTCTGGCATCAGCCGGGGCACTGAAAGCCTCGTCTTCGCAGGGAAGGTCCCTGAGAGCGAATACGATCGGATGCGCGGCCCACACATGGCGGGGAGTTTTCCGTTTCCGGTGAAGTATGGATATTCGGCGGTTGGCAGGGTGGAGCAAGGCCCGGCATCGCTGGTTGGAAAGGCGGTCTTCTGTCTTCACCCGCATCAGGACATGTTCGTGGCCGATGCCGCGTCCGTGATCGTCATCCCCGAGGGTGTGCCGACCGCCAGGGCCGTTCTGGCAGCCAACATGGAAACGGCACTGAACATCGTCTGGGACGCCACCATACTGCCGGGCGACCGCGTCGCGGTGTTCGGTGCCGGTGTGGTGGGAACACTGGTCGCCCATATCGCTTCCCGCATCGTCGGCACGGAGGTCCTGCTCATCGACAGCAATCCGGAACGCCGGCGGCTGGCTGCGGGACTGGACCTCGATTTCGCTCGCAGCCAAGACGCTTCGGGAAAGTTCGACGTCCTGGTAAACGCCTCCGGTTCCGGGGAAGCTCTCGCTCAAGCGATCGAACTCGCCGGCCAGGAGGCGCGGATCGTCGAGGCGAGCTGGCATGGCGACAAGCCGGTCAGCCTGCCGCTGGGCGGCGCCTTCCACGCGCGCAGGCTGACGATCGCCAGCTCCCAGGTTGGTTCGGTGCCGCCAGACCGGCGCGTCCGCTGGAGCTATGCGCGCCGGCTGGGCAAGGCGCTCGATCTTCTTCGGGACGACCGTCTCGACGTTCTGGTGTCAGGCGAAACCCGCTTCGCCGACCTTGAAGCCGACTATCCGAGGATCATTGCCGATCCAAATACCCTTTGCCACCGTATCTGTTACGAAGAGTGAGACCCCATGTTTGCAGTTGAAGTCCGCGATCACATCATGATCGCCCACAGCCTCCCCCGCCCCGTCTTTGGTCCCGCACAGGGTATGCATGGCGCGACCTTCGTCGTTGACGCTGCGTTCTTCACGCGCGACGTCGACGAGGATGGCCTGGCGGTCGATATCGGCGCCGCGACAACCGTTCTCGGCGAGGTGCTGAAGCCACTCAACTACCAGAATCTGGACGAGCTGCCGGTGTTCGCCGGCAAGGTCTCCACGACAGAGGTGATCGCCAAGCACATCTTCGACGAGCTCGCTCGCGCCGTGGCAGACAAGCGGCTGGGACCCGGCAGTCACCGGATCTGCCGGCTTAGAGTCACTCTGCATGAATCGCACGCCGCGCGAGGCTGGTACGAGGCGGACCTTTGAGCCAAAGCCTCGTCTTCGCCTACCCCGGCAACCTGGCACTCAACACGGGGGGCTATGCCTACGACAGGCGGGTGATCGACGGCTTGGGAAAGATAGGCTGGTCCGTGGCACCCCTTCCGCTTGGCGAGGGTTTTCCTGCGCCATCGGCGGTGGTCAAAGCGGACGCCGAACGGCGCCTGTCGAACCTGCCGGACGACACGCTCGTGATGATCGACGGACTGGCCTTTGGGGTGCTCGACGACTGGGCGGTCCGAGAGGCACGGCGGCTGAGGATCGTTGCCCTCGTTCATCACCCTCTCGCGCTGGAGACGGGTATCCACGAACGCGAGCAGGCTTTGCTTCGCGAGAGTGAGCGGAGGGCTCTCGCCGTGGTTCGCCACGTGCTCGTGACGTCCGAGATGACAGCGCGGGAGCTGAACGCATCCTATGGCGTCGAAAGTGCACGGATAACCGTTGCCCTTCCCGGGACGGCCCCGGCGCCCGCCGCGCGCGGCGACGGTAGCCCCCCGCATATTCTCTCGATTGGTACGCTTACGCCTCGAAAGGGCCACGATATCCTCATCGCCGCCCTGAGGCAGCTTGAGAATCTCGACTGGCGCGCCACGATCATCGGCAGTCCCACGCTCAATCCTTCGACGACCGAGCGCCTGAAGCGTCAGCTGGACGTCTCCGGTCTCGCGGAACGGATAACGCTCGCCGGTGAATGCGCCGACACGCGGGAGCAACTGGCCAAGGCCGATATATTCGCCCTCGCAAGCCGCTACGAGGGGTATGGGATGGTCTTCGCCGAAGCGCTTTCGCAGGGGCTTCCGATCGTTGCCTGCAGAACCGGTGCCGTGCCGGACGTTGTGCCCGACGAGGCAGGACTCCTCGTGCCTGTCGACGATGTCGATGCATTCGCCGAAGCACTGCGGAGCCTCATTGCCGATATTCCGTTAAGGAAGCAGAAGGCGGAAGCATCCAGGCGCGCTGGAGCTCAACTACCGGGATGGGACACGACCGCAGAGATTATATCGAACACATTGAGGATGGTGCCATGAGCGGATTCGACAAGGACTGGCTGGCGCTCCGCGAACCCGCCGACCACGCCGCGCGCCATGCTGGGCTCGTAGGCAGTCTTGCAACGCATCTGGCGAAAAGACAAACCCGCAGCATCATGGACATCGGCTGCGGAACGGGCTCGACCTGGCGCGGCCTCAATTCCCGCCTGCCCGGAATCGACTGGCTTCTGCTCGATTATGACGAGACCCTCTTGAAAGAAGCATCCCGGCGGATCGGAACCGATAATCGCGTGCGGTTCCGTCAGCACGATCTCAACGACCTGGACGGCCTGCCACTGGAGGGTATCGGCGTGATGACCGCATCCGCCGTGTTTGACCTCTGCTCGGAAGATTTCTGTCGTACCGTTGCCGACAGGCTGGCGGCGTCAGGCACCGGGTTATACGCGGCACTCAACTACGACGGCATCATGCGCTGGTCCGTTACCCATCCGCTCGACGAACAGATGGTAGGCTTTTTCAATGATCACCAGCGCACCGACAAGGGCTTCGGGCGGGCGCTTGGACCTGATGCTACGGATTGCCTCGTCCGCGTGTTCAAGGCAAAAGGTTTCGACGTGAAGGTTGAAGACAGCCCCTGGGTTCTCGACGCGACCTTCGGCGATCTTCAACGCGAATTGCTGAAGGGCCTGCGTCAACCAATCCTCGAAATCTCCGGAACGGCTGAGGATCGTGTAGACGAGTGGCTGGCCTATCGGATGGATGCCATCACGGAACCCGGCAGCTCATCCCGGGTTGGCCACAAGGATCTGCTCGCTTTGCCGGCCTGAGAGATTGTCACGTTCGAAATGGCAATCGAACAGAATGTCGCTGCCAAGGCTGTAGACATCGGCCTTGGGGCGATGCGCGCCGCTGAGACGCTCGATCGGCGGCAACATGATGCCGCACGGTCCGGATCCGATGATGATTGGTGAGATGGCGACATGCAGGCGGTCAACAAGCCCGGCGTCGATGAACCGAGCGATCGTTCTGGCTCCGCCTTCGACAAGCACGCGCAGCAGATTGCGGCGCGCCAGCGCATCAAGGATGTCATAGGGATCCAGTCCCGAACTCGTCTGCGGCAGGCTGATGACCTCTGAAGCGGGTAGCGAATGAGCTTTCACAGTCGAGCTGCGGAAAACAATCACCGGCGCACCACCGTCATGGAAAAGGCCCTCGTCACCACTGAGATCGGCATGGCAGTCGATGACCACCCGCACAGGTGCCGGTCCGGAGACCATCCGAACGGAAAGCTTCGGATCATCGGCCTTTACCGTTCCAATGCCGACGATGACGGCGTCGACCAGAGCGCGACAGCGATGAAGATGTGCAAGGCCATCCGGACCGGACACATCTCGGGCGTCGCCTGCCGGTGTTGCCACGCGTCCGTCCAGCGACTGCCCGACCTGCGCGAGGACGAACTGCCGCCGTGCGCCGGCGATCGGAGCGTAAAGTCGATAGGCATCGTCTGCCGGCATGGCCGCAACTTTCCCCTGCCGCAATGCAAGCAGCCGGTTCCACGTCGCTTCTGTCATGTCGATGCTGCGCATGAAAAGCCTAGAGTATCCTGTAGAGCGTATTGTCGCGCTTGATCACATGATGAAGCAGCACGGCACCGATATGCAACGCAAAGAGAAGCAAAAGGATCCATGCACTCCATGCGTGGATCGCAGACAGCGTCCAGGCGATGTCCGGTGTCTTGCCAATCGGACTCCACACGGGCAGCAGCCCGAACCAGACAAGCGGAAACCCATGGGCGTTGGTCGCCAGGAACCCGCTGACGGGCATGATGATCAGGAACGCGTAGAGAAGTCCGTGGACCGTGGCAGCCGCAATCCGCTCGACGGCCGGACCCTCCGGATGGGGCGGCCGGGCGATCAGCTTGTTGCCGACGCGCAGCAGCATCAACCACAAGGCCAGAAAACCGAAGCTCTCATGGATCATGTAGAAGTCGAGCGTCACCTGCTGCTTCGTGAACTGAATGAAGAAGCCGAGAGGCCAGGTGGCCAGCACCAGCGCAGCGACGATCCAGTGAAGAATACGGGACGTCGCCGGATACCGCTGAACGTTGATGACAGCATCGGTAGGTGAAACGACGCCGGACAGCGAAAGATTGTCGGTCATCTTGGTCACGATCTTCTCCACAGGAGCGCCCTCGCATCTCCGCTGAACGGGAGAAGCCAAAGCTGGTTGCGCAGTTAATTATCAGTTCTACGCAAGATAATCCGTCTGGATCGCCCGTGCATGTGACGAAGAGCACAGGTGGCAAGCGCTAAGGCGTTTGAGCGTCAACCATGGAAGGGAGGCGGAGAGAAGTCTCTCCGCCCCGACCATCTACTTGCGCGAGGCGATGTAGGCGCGCCAACCGCCGAGTTCGGTGACTTCCTGCGCCCCCTGGATAGCGTAGGGCTCACAGAGAAAACCGGAAACCTGGCTGCCGTCATCGAGGGTCACCTTGCCGATGCCGAGCGGAGCAGGAATGTTCTGCACGAAGCGGCCGAAGACATCAGCCGGCACCTTCCACACTTCGACCTCGAGCCCCTTGCCGGCAAATCCCGGTTCGCGGATCAGTCCCGGCTTTGGCGGCGTGGTATTGGGCAGCACGAAGAGACGGTAGTCGCCAGCAGTGCGGCAGGACTTCACCAGTTTGCCTCCGGGACCGGTAAGCTCGTGATTGAGTGGCATGCCTGTGAGATGCGCGCCGACCACCATGATCGTGACAAGCCCGTCCTCGGCCTCGGACACCTTGGCACTTTCAGGAAGCACCGCCGCACGGTCCTTGCCCATGCCACAGGCGACCGCGCGATGCATCGCATCGGCGAAAGGCGCCAAGGCGTCATCGGAGAAGGAAGGGCCGAAGAGCGTCACGCCGGCAGGAAGGCCGTTGCTACCAAAACCTGCGGGGATGGCGATCGCCGCGTAGCCGAAGAGGTTGGCGAAGTTGGTGTAACGGCCGAAATGACTGTTCTTGACGATCGGATCGGCCATCATCGCTTCGACGGTGTAGGTCGTCGGCGAGGTGGGCAGCATCAGCACGTCGACCTTGGCCCATTCTCCGAGCGTCTTCTGGCGCAGATGGCCGAGCCTGTACTGGCCCTCGAAGGCTGCGACGGCGTCATAACCCCGCGCGCCCTCGATGATCGTGCGAACGGTCGGATCGAAGTCGTCCGCGTTGGTTGCGATGAAATCCTTCACCGCGGCAAGGCGTTCGGCAACCCAGGGACCGTTGTAGAGAAGTTCCGCGGCCTGACGGAATGGCGCATAGTCGAACGGGACGATGGTGGCACCCAGCGATCTTGCCCGCTCGATCGCCGCGTCATAGATCGCCTCGTAATCCGTATTGCCGAAAAATTCCCGCTCGGCCTCGTCGAGAACGCCGATACGCAGCCCCGAAGCAGGCAGGCTTGCGGGCAAAGCCGGGCGTGAATAGGGGTCGCCGGCGTCGACCCCATCCATCACCTTGCGGATTGCCACGCCATCGCCGACAGTGGCGGCGAACACCGTGACCACGTCGACGCTGCGGCAGGCAGGAACGACGCCGACATTGGGGACGAGACCCGGCGTGGGCTTGATGCCGACGAGGTTGTTGAAGGCAGCCGGCACACGACCGGAGCCGGCGGTGTCGGTGCCGAGCGCGAAGCTCGCCATGCCCGACGCGACCGTGACCGCGGAGCCCGAGGAAGACCCGCCCGAAACATAGTCCTTGTTGAATACGGAGCGCGGTGCGCCATACGGGGACCGGGTACCGTTGAGACCGGTGGCGAACTGGTCGAGATTGGTCTTGCCGATGACGATCGCACCTGCCGCCTTCAAACGGGCAACGACGGTCGCGTCCGTCTCCGGCGTGTAGGCATATGCGGGGCACCCCGCTGTTGTCGGGAGACCCGCAACATCGATGTTGTCCTTGACCGCGAACGGGACTCCCCAGAGGGGAAGACTGTTCGGCTCAGGAGCCAGTTCCATCAGAGCCCTTGCAGCAGAGCGTAGATCGTCGTCAGACGTCGCGGTGATGAAGACCGCCGGATCGTCGGAGGCATTGCGCCTGGCTATGATCTCCTCGGCCATCAGCAGGGGCGTCAGGCCCGTGGCGTATGCCGCTTTGACAGCGGTGAGATCGAGTATGGCTGGTAGCATCAAATATCCTCCAATATGACCAGGACATCGCCGGCCTTTACAGTCCTGCCCGGTCCCGCCCTCAGGTTCCGGACACGTCCGGATGCATGGGCGGTTACGGCAATTTCCATCTTCATAGACTCGATTATGGCAAGCGTTTCGCCAGCCTGCACGGTCTGGCCTTCCTCGACCAACAGTTTCCAGACATTTCCGGGAACGGCGCTTTCGACCCCGAAGCAACCCTCCGGAACATCGCTGGCGAGCCCCGGTCCGGAACCGTCGTCGACTTGAAAACTGTCGAGCCCCTGCTCCTTCCATCGCCGCCGCTCGGCCTCGAAAGCCGTCTGCTGGCTCTGTTTAAAGGCCGCGATACCGGCGGCATTGTTGGTGATTTCCGTCTGGTAGTCCGCGTACGAGAATGTGCCGTCCTCGATGCGGACAGGGTAGCCTCCGTGCGGAAACGCGGCGCGCGCCTCTGTCAATTCCTCATGCGAGACGGGAAAGAAGCGGATCTGGTCGAAGAAGTCGAGCAGCCAAGGTTTGCCCGGTCCGAAAACCGGGGTCTGCCGCCATGTGTTCCACATCTGGATCGTCCGCCCGAAGAGCTGGTATCCCCCCGGCCCTTCCATTCCGTAGATGCACATGTAGGCCCCGCCGATGCCGACGGCATTTTCGGGCGTCCACGTCCGTGCCGGATTGTACTTGGTCGTCACCAGACGATGTCTGGGATCGATGGGTGTCGCAACTGGCGCGCCGAGATAGACGTCTCCCAAGCCCATCACGAGGTAGGAGGCATCAAAGATCGTATCCTTGACGGCCTGCTCGTCGGCAAGGCCGTTGATGCGGCGGATGAACTCGATATTGGAGGGGCACCAAGGCGCATTGGGTCGTACCAGCTCCTGATACTTCCTCATGGCCAGCTCGGCCTGCGGATCGTTCCACGACAGCGGCAGCCACACGGTGCGGCTCGGCACCCTGACATCCGCGACATCCGGCAGGTTGCGTTCGAGATCGGCGAGCAGCGCGATCAGTCTTGTCCGCGAAAGCACGGCACCGTCATAGTGGATCTGCAGCGAGCGGATACCGGGTGTCAGGTCGATCAGACCCGGCAGCTTGGCCGCATGAACCGCCTGCATCAGCAGGTGAACCCGCATGCGGATGCCGATGTCGAGCTGCATCGGACCATATTCGACCAGCAGGTTGTCATCGCCTTGCCGACGATAGACCACGGGGACGGGACCATCGTCACTCGATCCGACCACCGCGGAACCGACTTCCTCGGCGAGCCTCGCGACCACGGGTCCGGCCAGCGGATCGCCGATCCGCCTGACCGGACGGAACCGAATTTTGTCGCCCGGCTTGAACTGCCCCATCTTCCATTGCTCGTCGCGCGCGATCACCGCCGGACACACGAAACCGCCGAGGCTGGGACCATCGGGGCCGAGAATGATCGGCATGTCGCCGGTGAAATCGATCGCGCCGATCGCATAGGCATTGTCGTGGAGGTTGGAGGGGTGCAGACCCGCCTCCCCGCCATCCCGCCGCGCCCATTTCGGCGCTGGACCGATCAGCCTCACACCGGTGCGGGCCGAGTTGAAGTGTACTTCGTAGTCGGTGGAGAATAGGGTTTCGATATCGTCATCGACAAAGAAATCCGGAGCGCCATGGGGGCCATAGAAAACCCCCACCGACCATTCGCGAGCAAGTGAAGCCGGTTCGTCGGCCGGCTTCACATCCGCCTGCGTCGCTCGCGCAAGCCGAAGCACATCCCCCGCCCGCAAGGTCCCTGTGGCATTGCCGCCGAACTGCCCAAGCCCGAAAGTCGCGCGCGACCCGAGGACAACCGGTGCATCGAAGCCACCCGCGACGGCCAGATAGGCGCGCTGTCCAGGGCCGTTGATGGCGCCGATGGAAAGCGTCCGTCCGGCAGATATCCTGACAGGCGCGCCATGCGGAACGGGAACGCCGTCGAGCTTCATCGGCATCTCGGCCCCGGCTAGCGCGACGACACTGTCAGAGAAGAACTTCAGGACCGGTCCATTGACCGTGAGCTCGAGCGCGGCTGTATCGTCGTGGTTGCCAACCAGCCGGTTCGCATGGCGAAACGAACGGTCGTCCATCGGACCTGACGGAGGCACACCGACGTGCCAAAGGCCGAGCCGGCCCGGCAGTTCCTGAAGGCTGGACTGGGCGCCGGGGGCGATGACCTCGACAATGTCCGGAACGAAATGGAAATCCTTGAGCGCCGTCGTCGCCACGTCGCCGCTGGCGAAAAGATCGGAATCCGCAATCGCCTTAAGGTATTCGAGATTGGTTTCGATACCACAGATCGATGTCCCTGCCAGCGCGGACGAGAGGGCTGCGATGGCCGCGGCACGATCCTCGCCTGAGACAATGACCTTCGCCAGCATCGGATCGTAAAATGGCGTCACCTCCGTGCCGGTTTCGATCCAACCGTCTATGCGGACATTCTCCGGGAAGATGACTTCTGTCAGAAGGCCGGCACTCGGACGGAAACCGGCATGCGGCATCTCCGCATAGACGCGCGCCTCGATAGCGGCGCCCTTGGGTGCAAGGTTCTCGTTACCCGTCAGAACGTCCTCGCCAGCCGCCTGACGGATCATCCATTCGACGAGATCCACGCCGAACACCGCTTCCGTGACCGGATGCTCGACCTGGAGCCGCGTATTGACCTCAAGGAAGTAGAATTCCTCTCGCGCCGGATCATAGATAAACTCGACCGTCCCGGCCGAGGCGTAACGAACCTGGCGACCGAGCGCGACGGCTGCGGAATGCAGGCGCTGGCGAACCGTATCGGGCAAGCCCGGCGCGGGGGTTTCCTCGATGACCTTTTGATTGCGGCGCTGCAAAGAACAATCGCGTTCGCCGAGCGCGATCACCCGTCCCCTGCCGTCGCCGAAGATCTGCACCTCGACATGCCGGGCTTTTGCAACGAAACGTTCCAGGTAGACCCGTGCATCACCGAAACTTGCCGTGGCGGTGCGCTGGACGCTGTCGAACGCGGCGGCAAGCGCCTCGGGCGTCTCGCAAAGCTGCATTCCGATACCGCCGCCACCGGCCGTGGATTTCAACATGACCGGATAGCCGATCCGCTCGGCTTCCGTGAGCGCTGCGTCCACCGTGTCCAGAAGCCCGGAGCCGGGCAACAGCGGGACGCCGCTTGCTTCAGCAAGTTCGCGCGCCGTATGCTTGAGGCCGAAGACCGAAATGTTTTCCGGCGTCGGCCCGATGAAGGCAATGCCCTCCTGTCTTAGCCGTTCGGCAAATCCGATGTTCTCGGACAGGAAGCCGTAGCCCGGATGTACGGCCTCAGCCCCGGTCTCGTTGCAGGCAGCAATGACGGCATCGACGTTCAGATAACTCTCCGAGGCCGCTGCGGGGCCGAGGCGAACTGCCTCGTCCGCCATCATCGGGGCTTTTGTGAACCGGTCGGCATCGGAATAGACCGCGACGCTCGCGATCTCCATTTTCTTCAGCGTCTTGATGACGCGCACGGCAATTTCGCCGCGATTGGCGATCAGGACTTTCCTGAACATCAGATCGCCTCGTCATCCCAGACGAGAACGCGGATCGGCGTCGGATCGAAGCCGTTGCAGGGGTTGTTGATCTGCGGGCAGTTGGAAATGACGAGAAGCACGTCCATTTCCGCCTTTAGCTCAACATAGTCGCCAGGCGCGGAAATGCCATCGACGATCGTCATTTCGCCTGATGGTTCGATCGGCACGTTCATGAAGAAGTTGATGTTCGGCACCACGTCGCGCTTGCTCATGCCGTGCTTGGAGACTTCGATGACAAAGTTGTCGCGGCAGGCATGCAGGTATTTGGTGTAGTGGCCGAAACGCACCGTGTTGCTCTCGCACGAGCAGGCGCCGGCGGAGGTGTCGTGGCGGCCGCAACTGTCAGCCGTCATCGTCAGCATCACCCGACCTTCGTTGGAGATCACCTTTGTACCGGTGGAGATGTAGGCCGCCCCCTGCTCGCGCATCGTATCCTGGCTGGAATAGCGTTCGGAGAAGTCGTGGGCGTTGTAGAACAGCGTGTCGACGGCCTGCTGGCCATAGGTATCCTCGATGCGGATCACCTGTCCCTTGTTCACGAAGGTCGAAAACGGCGCCTCTGCGGCGATGTAGTGATCCTGAACTGTGTTCTGCAGCGTGCGCGCGGGAGAAGTCTGGACGAATGTGGTCATGATTGCCTCCCTCAGAGTGCCGCGAACGCGTTGTTTTCGAAGCCGCGGACGGCTTCGGCGGTCGCGGTCCGGCACAGGTCGTCGAGAGCGGGTTTGCTCGCCGCGATCCGCGTTACGGTGACGGAACGGGGGCCATAGACCGGGTTCGGATCCAGCGGGTGCGGGCAATTGGAGAAGCCGACGATCATGTCCATCTCGGCCCGAAGATCGACGTAGTCGCCATCGCCGACCAGATCAGCCTTCCACTCGAACTTGCCATCCGCATCGACGCGAACCGGCGCGAAGAGCGCGAGTGCTGCCGGAATATCGCGCTTGTCCAGCCCCGCCTTGGTGGCAACGAGCACGAAATTCTCCCGTGTATTGCGCAGCGTCGCGCCATTGGCTCCGGCATACTTCTTTGCGTTCGACGCGGCGGTCGACCCACCCATCAGGCAGTCATGGGCCCCCGAGCTGTCCTCGACGATGGAGAACATCACTTTCCCCATATCGGAGAAGATCACACGGCCTTTTCCGAGACCCGTGGTCCACTGCACCTTGACCGTATCCGGGAGGTTCATCCGTTCGCTCGGGTCGAGCGCATTCCACGCAACCAGCGAAACGGTTGAAAATCCCTCGTCCAGCGAGACCCGCAGCACTTCGTTGGCCTTCACTCGAGTCCACCAGTACCAGCCGCCAGGGATTCTCTCCTGATGCACGATCTTATGATCGGCAACGGCAGGCGCAGGCTTTGCGCTTCTGCCCGGAAGTGACTTGGGCGCAAATTCCAGGCCTTTTTTCTGATGCTCCTCGTAGCGCGCGCGGTTCGCGGCGATTTCCTCGGCTGAGCGGCGGATATGCATTTCTGTATCTCCATTGGACGTCTTGCCCGGGTCGTCCCGGCTACTGACCCTTGTGGGAAACCGGGCCGTCCCGGTCGGGTCTGATGAGGGATGCCTGGCCGGCCGTGCGGGGTGGCCAGATGGCGATGTCGCGGGTGATGGTGGCCCCATACCGAAGCTTTTCCTCCGGACGGTCGCGCGGGCGCTCGAAGGCGACAACCCGGGTGGCGAGGGTGAACGCCTCACGCATGTCGTGGGTTACCATGACGACCGTCATCGGATTGGCATGCCAGAGGGAGCGCATAAGCGTGTGGATTTCCGCCCGAATGCCGGGGTCAAGCGCACCGAACGGCTCGTCGAGCAGCAAGACCTTCGGCTTCATGATGAGCGCCTGGGCAAGAGCGAGGCGCTGTTGCATGCCGCCGGAAAGCTGGGCGGGATACTTGCTTTCCGACCCGGACAGGCCAACGGCCGCGATCATTTCCCGCGCTTCATCGATGGCTGCCTTTCTCGCGGCGCCAAACAGCCTCCCGGTCAGGGGTGCCGAGAGCATCTCCCTGCCGAGCACCACGTTTCCGAGCACCGTCAGGTGCGGAAAGACGGAATAGCGCTGAAAGACGACGCCTCGATCGGGGCCCGGCTCCTGCGGAAGGGGCAGGCCATCGATCGTGATCTCGCCGCGCGTCGGACGTTCCTGGCCTAACAGCATGCGCAGGAACGTCGTCTTTCCGCAGCCCGATGGTCCCACCAGCGCAACGAAGGCACGGGATTCGATGTCGATCGAGACATCCTCCAGAACGATCTGGTCGCCATATTCCTTCCAGACCCGTTTCACCGCCAGTGCGCTCATTTCTGCGCCTCCAGCTCGGACCACGGGAAGAGGGAGACACGCAGCCGGTCGAGCAGCCAATCGGCGAGCACGGCGAGGAGCGTGATCCAGAGCACGTAGGGGAAGATGACATCCATCGAGAGGTAGCGACGGACGAGGAAGATGCGGTAGCCGAGGCCGCTGTCCGAGGAGATTGCTTCCGCCGCGATGAGGAACAGCCAGGCTGGCCCGAGTTGCAGCCGGAGCGTGGTGATGAGCCTCGGCAGGATCTGGGGCAGGACGACGCGCAAGGCGATCTGCCAGGACGAGCCACCGAGTGTCTCGGCCTTGATGATCAATTCTCGCGGCAGGCCAGTGGCGGTCATTGCCAGATCGCGGACCATGATGGGTGTGACGCCGATAACGATCAGGGCGATCTTCGACGCTTCCCCGAGACCGGCGATGATGAAGAGGATCGGCAGCAGCGCGAGCGGCGGAACCATGGAAACGGCAGCCACATAGGGTGCCAGAAGCGACCGGAGATATGGGAGCATCCCGATGAGCATACCCAGCAGAAGCGCGATCACGGTGGCGATGCCAAGACCGGAGAACAGCCGCATCAGGCTCGCTGCCGTATCGACCCACAGGAGATAGTCGCCGGTCCTGATATCCGCGGTGAAGGCCATTCTATCGATGGCGTCGAGGAAACCGTCGAGACTTGGGAGAAGCTTGTCGGCTGGGTTCTCCGCCAGGCGCGCGGCCGATCCCATTGCATAGGCGATCAGCGTCAGCACAAACGGCGTGACGATCAGCGCCAGCCGGGCGCCATTGCTCGGGCGTGCATTGATCCAGCGCATATGCGGCTCCGGTCAGTGAGGGGGTGGGGACGCCGGAACCCTTTTGTGTCCGGCGTCCGGGAAGATCAGAGCGTGCCCTTGGCCGCCGCGTCCATGTAGGTCGTCGTAAAGCGGAACTTCACGTTGGCCTTGTCGCCGAGAACAGAACCGTCCGACATCTCGATCCCGATGACGTCAGCGGAAGGGGCTCCGCTGCCCAGCAGTCCCTTCTCGAACAGGAAGGACCGGACCAGATCCATTGTTTTCGGAAGATCCTGCGAAGCGGTGAAGGCAACGGCATCCGCCGGCTTGTCGAAAAGTTTGGTCGCCGACATCTGCGCCTCGAAGCCCGCGAGATCGGTGCCGGAAGCCTTGCCCATCTCTTCCCGTGCGGTCTTTCCTTCGGCGCTGTCGGCGGTCATGACGGCCATCGTGTCGTACCAGATGCCGGCCAGGGCCTTTCCGAAGTCCGGATTATCCTTCAGCACGTCGCTGTTCGCGACCATAAGGTCGATGATCTCGCCCGGTATCTGCGAGCTGTCGAACACTTTTTTGGCCGTCGGGTTTTCAAGAATTGTCGAAACAAGCGGATTCCAGGTGACGACGGCGGTGACGTCACTTGTCTCGTAGGCAGCCACCATGTCCGCATCCGATGTATTGACCACTGTCACGTCCCGCTCGCTCGAGCCGATGCTCTCGAGAGCCCGCGCCAGCAGATAGTGGGACACCGAGAACTCGACCAGATTGACGGTCTGTCCCTTGACGTCCTCAAGCTTGTCCTTGTCTTTAAGGATCAGCGCATCGTTGCCGTTCGAGAAATCGCCGACGATCACAGCAGTGGTATCGACACCACCGGCCGCCGGGATCGAAAGCCCGTCCATGTTGGTGAGGGTCACCGCGTCGAAGGCGCCAGCGGTATACTGGTTCATCGACTCCACATAGTCGTTGAACTGGGTGACCTCGATCGTGATGCCGTACTTGTCGGCCCACTTCTTGACGATGCCATGCTCGGCTGCGTAACCCCATGGCATCCAGCCGACATAGATCGACCAGGCGACCTTGAAATCCTTCTTGGCCTCCGCCTGGGCAACGGTCGACATCCCCAGGGCTATCCCGGCCGAAAGGATACTGATCGACAGAAAACGCTTGAAAGTCTGCATATGAAATTCCCCTTTTTGCTCTTCTCAAAAAGGGATCGGCATGGACCATCGTGCCAATCCCTTGGCTTACGAGGTCTCCCGGGCTTTTGTCCCGCCGTGCACCCGGCCGGATATCTCCCCGGCCGGTAGCCGCTCTCGGACCAGCCACGCCTGACGGCGCCGGAACCCTAGCGGCTAACTCTGCCTCACTAGGAAGCAAGCCTCATGCCAAACTGAGGAAGGCAGTGAACTCTAGTGTTTTGCGGTACCGGCAGGCCCAGAGCTGCACAGTTTTGCAGCAGGTTTGCACGTCAACGGGCACCGCCGATCATGGCCATGGTGTCTTCATCCCGCCGGGCGCTCCAGGCATGTCGGGCGGCCTAATCGCAGCAGCTCCACACAAAGTGTCAATAAACCCCTTCAAACATGGCCCGATAAGTGTCAATATAAATTGACACTCCAAGAGAGGACGGTTTCCATGACACTGCCGTTTCCATTTGCAGCCATCGTTGGCCAGGAGGATATGAAGAACGCTCTGTTGATGGCGGCAGTTGAGCCGATGCTTGGCGGCGTGCTGATTTTTGGCGACCGCGGCACGGGCAAGTCGACCGCCGTACGCGCGCTGGCAGAGCTTCTTCCGAAAATCGAAACGCGCCAGGGCTGCCGCTACAACTGCCTGCCGGGAGAGCCACAGGAAGCCTGTCGCCATTGCCGAGGCGAAGGAAAACACAAGCCGCCCTCCATCAAGATCCGCACACCGATGGTCGACCTGCCGCTCGGTGCGACCGAGGACAGGGTGTGTGGTTCGCTGGACATAGAGAAGGCCCTCGTTGCCGGGGAAAAGGCCTTCGAGCCCGGTCTGCTCGCCGCTGCCAATCGCGGCTTTCTCTATATCGATGAAATCAACCTTCTCGAGGATCACCTCGTGGACCTCCTGCTCGATGCGGCAGCGTCGGGTGTCAATGTCGTCGAGCGTGAGGGACTGAGCGTTCGCCATTCCGCCCGTTTCGTTCTCGTCGGGAGCGGCAATCCTGAAGAGGGTGACCTCAGGCCACAGCTGCTGGATCGCTTCGGCCTCGCCGTCGATGTCCGAACCATCAACGACCTTTCGATGCGCATCGAAGTCATCCGACGCCGCGACGCCTATGAAACAGACCCCGCCGCCTTTGCCGCGGAATGGGGGAAACGCGAAGCCGCGATCCGAAATCGCGTCGTCGCGGCCAGAAAGATGCTTCGGCAGGTAGAAATCCCGGAAGCTGTCCTGTCGCGGATGTCGCAGCTGTGCATGCGGCTCGGCATCGATGGAATGCGCGGTGAACTGACCTTGATGCGCGCCGGTCGCGCTGCCGCAGCGCTGGACGGCCGCTCGGCGATCACCTGGGCGGATGTCGAGGCGATCGCACCGATGGTTCTCTGCCACCGATTGCGCCGCGATCCATTGGACGACGCAGGAAGCACGCCGAGAATTGAGCGGGCACTGGCCTCCCTCGAAAGCGGATACGCTCATGCGTGACGTCGGCGCCGAGGACGGTCTTCATGAAGCCATGCTTCGGCATAGCGAAGACCGATGGCGCGACGCCCTTCTGGCGGCCGAGATTTTTGCGGTCGGCGGTCACGATCTTGGCGGCCTATGGCTGACGGCGCGCGCCGGCGGTGTCCGCGATCGCTTTCTCGATCACTTGCGATCGCTCATGCGGGATAGCATCCCGTTCCTGCGCCTTCCCGTTGGCGCTTCCGCAAGCATGCTGTGCGGCCACCTCGATCTTGCTGCAACGACGAGACAGGGCCGACTGGTCTGGGATCGCGGCATCCTGGCCGCGGCCAACGACGGTGTTCTGATCGTTCCGATGGCTGAACGCCTGGAGGCCGGGCCAGCCGCGATCATTGCCGAAGCGATGGACACCGGGTTTTGCCCGACCCTTCGCGTGACCCATGACAATGATGCACCGGTTCCTGCATCGTTCGCGATTGTGGCGCTCGATGAAGCGGCGGAACCGGAAGAGCGGCCACCCGCGGCGTTGGCTGATCGTCTTGGCCTGCATGTGAACCTCGACGGCATAACCTGGCGGACCGTTTTGGAGACGCCGCCGATCGACGGAAACTGGCTGTCCGACGATTGGCGAGTCGTGACGGTCAGCGATGATCTGGCGGGGCAACTTTCCGCGATCGCCGTTTCCGCCGGCCACGCCTCGTTACGAACGCTCCTGCACCTGCTGAAGACCAGCCGCATCCTCGCCGCGAAAGCCGGGCGCAACGAGGTCAATGCCAAGGATGGACTGGTTGCATTGAGGCTTTGCCTCGGTATCCGACTGGTTGAGAGCGAAGGACGCAGCGAGATCGAACCCCCAGGCAGCGAGCACACGCCAGATCAGGCGGCAGGCAATGCCGATTCGACAGCACCTCATGAGACCGAGCGCGAACCTCCGGCGGCCGCACTCGATAGCCTGACGGAAGTGCTGGCGGCGGTGGAACGCGGAACGATCGAGGGCCTGTCTCTTGCCAGTGTCGCGCGCCCGACCCGAAATGGCAATCGCGCCGGCAAGGCCGGAAGCCGATCGAAGAATGCGCGGCGCGGCCGACCTTACGGGGAAAGCCGCAACCAGCCCTATCCGGATGCAAGACCTGATATCGTCGGCACGCTGAGGGCAGCAGCGCCTTGGCAGGTGATCCGGGCTCATCTTCTGAACCAAGGATCAAGACATGAGGACGGGGCCGAGCTGAAAGACGCAGGGCTGCCCAGGAGATTGCTGATCCGCAAGGAGGATTTTCGCTACCGGCGGCGGCAACACCATAACCCCTCGACAGCGATCTTCGTCGTCGACGCCTCGGGCTCGACGGCGCTTGAACGGCTGGGCGAAACAAAGGGGGCGATCGAGCAGCTGCTCGCCAGATGCTACATCCGACGCGACGAGGTGGCGCTGATCGCCTTTCGTGGAACAAGCGCGGAGATCGTCATGCCACCGACACGCTCGCTGGTTGCCGCCAAGCGCAAGCTCGCGGCCCTGCCAGGCGGCGGTCCTACGCCGCTTGCCTCCGGTCTTGAAAAGGGGTTGGGGCTTGCTCTCGCGGAACGACGGCGGGGCAACACGCCTGTACTGGTCGTCATGACCGACGGCAGCGGTAACGTCGCGCTTGACGGCACGCCCGACAGATTGCTCGCTTCGCGGCAGACCGGGCACCTCGCAGGTCTTTGCCGGACGGAGGGAATACCGTCGATCTGTATCGACATCGCTCGACGACCGCGTGAAAGCGTCACGCTTCTGGCGGGACAGCTCGGTGCCGAATTGCATATTCTACGCCAGGCGGATTCGGCCCGGATGTCCGGTCTCGTGAATGCCTCGATGGAGGCGGCACGGACATGACGATCAGTGAGACATGGCTGGACTGGGAGCGGGACGGACGGGACTGGCCGAACCACTCGGCCAGCCGGTTCGTCGAGGCTGCTGGCTTCAGGTGGCACGTACAGATGATGGGTCCGACGGAAAATCCCGGCCTTCTCCTCCTGCATGGCACCGGCGCATCGACCCATTCCTGGCGGCACGTCTTGCCACGCCTGGCAGAGCGTTATCGTGTCGTTGCGGTCGATCTGCCCTGCCATGGCTTTACCCGTCCTTACGCCACCGCCGATCTTTCCCTTCCCGGCATGACGCGCTCGCTCACAGCGCTGCTCACCACTCTCGCCTTTAAACCCGCCGCGGTTATCGGCCATTCCGCGGGCGCAGCGATAGCCGTGTCGCTCGCAACGACGACGCGGTCCGACACACAGCCAACTGTCGTCGGGATCAACGGCGCCTTCCTTCCCATCCGCGGCGACCGGTTGTTTTCCCCCATGGCAAAACTGCTATTTGCCAATCCGTTTTCAGCCTCGATGTTCTCGCTGCTCGCACGCAGCACGCCCCTCGGCGGCAACCTTCTGTCGGCAACGGGTTCCCAGATAGACGCCTTCGGCGCCGCACTCTACCGGCGGCTTCTCGCATCCCCTGGCCATGTACGCGGAGCACTCGGCATGATGGCCGCATGGGACCTGACCCGTTTTGACGGAATGCTGCAAGAGCTCTCGGCACCGGCGACGTTGATTGCCAGCAGGGACGACCCGATGGTTCCGATCCGCAATTCGGAGCATGCGGCCAAAATCGCAAGAAACGCGCGGCTCGCCATATCGGATCATGGCGGTCATCTGCTGCATGAGCGCGATCCCGGCTTCGTATGCCAGGTGATCTTGGATGCCGTGGAACCGCGACGATGCCAAGGGGTCGATGCAGCATGAATGTCGCAGAACGCTTTCCACGACCGGACTCAATAAACCACGACCCGTCGCGGCCGCACGCGGTGGTAATAGGCGCCGGGGTCGGCGGTCTTTCGTCTGGCGCGCTTCTGGCCGCGCGCGGCTACCGCGTCACGATCTTCGATCCGCTCGACGCACCCGGCGGACGCGCCTACGCCCACCGTCAGGATGGCTTCGTCTTTGATGCCGGGCCCACGATCATTACAGCACCCTGGCTGTTCGAAGAGCTTTGGCGCGATTGCGGCGGCCGGATGCAGGACGATGTCGAACTCAGGGCCTGCGATCCATTCTACCGAATCCGGTTCGACGACGGCACCTGGTTTGACTATTCCGGCGACAAGGCCGCGATGGAAGCGGAGGTAGCCCGCTTCGAACCTCGCGATGTTGCCGGCTATCGTGGCTTCATGGACGAAAGCCGCAGGATCTACGAGGTCGCCTTCGAACAATTGGCCGACCAGCCTTTCCACAGCCTCGCCTTTACGGCGCGAACGCTTGCGGGTCTCGTGAGGCTGGGCGGGTATCGTTCGGTCTACTCGGTTGTCGCCCGGCATTTCCGCAACGAAAAGCTCAGGACGATCTTCTCCTTTCATCCATTGCTGATCGGCGGCAATCCCTTTTCGGCCACCTCCTTCTACTGCCTGATTGCCCATCTGGAGAGCCGCTATGGCGTGCACTATGCCATGAGCGGGACCAATGCCCTGGTCGACGGCATAGCCAATCTCGTGCGGCGAAACGGAGGTACGATCCGGCTCGGCGAAAGTGTCGAGACGATTGTGACCGAGGGACGGCGGGCGACCGCAGTCCGGCTTTCCTCCGGCGAAACCGTGGCGGCGGATATCGTGGTCTCCAACGCGGACCCGGCCACCCTCTACGCCAAGATGCTCAAGGATCATCCGCGCCGCCGCTGGACCGACGCCAAGATCGGCCGCGGAGATTACTCCATGGGCCTTTTCGTCTGGTATTTCGGAACCGACAGGCGTTACGATGATGTCTATCACCATACGATGCTGTTCGGGCCGCGCTATCGCCCGCTGCTGAGCGACATATTCCACCGCCAGCACCTTGCCGAAGACTTCAGCCTCTACCTGCACCGGCCGAGCGCGGTCGATCCGACGGTCGCGCCCGATGGATGCGATGCGTTCTATGTGCTCAGCCCCGTTCCCAATCTTGGCGGTTCGACCAACTGGGACGAGATGGCCGAAGTATACCGGAGGCGGATCGAGAAGCGTCTGGAAAACACGGTGCTGCCAAACCTGAGCAAGCACATCGTCACGTCGCGGATAGCCACGCCGATTGATTTCCGTGACAGGCTGCAGTCATGGCAGGGCGCTGCCTTCGCTCTCGAGCCCAAGCTTCTTCAGAGCGCGTGGTTCAGGCCGCACAACCGCAGTGAGGAACTCGACAACCTCTATCTCTGCGGTGCCGGCACCCATCCCGGCGCTGGCCTGCCCGGCGTTGTCTCGTCGGCCCGCATCGTGTCCGAGCTTGTGCCGGATCCATCCGCATACGTTGGCCGAGCCCCCTCGAGGATAAGCTGATGACCGAGACGGCATTTGGAATGGCGGCGACCGAGCGCGATGATGAGGCCTTGGCGCGGCCTTTCCGCAGTCGATCAGCCATTCTGAATTATGGCTTCACAGGCGACGAGACCGATCTGCAGTCGTGCACCGCGTCGATCCGGCGCGGGTCGAAATCATTCCATATCGCCTCGCTCATCTTGCCGCGCCAGACGCGGCGGGCTGCGCATGCGCTCTACGCCTTCTGTCGTCATTCGGACGACATCATCGACGACACGGGGCGCAGGCCCGATGCGCTGAAGCGGCTGCGTCAGCGGCTTGACCACATCTATGAGGGTAGGCCCTCTGATCACGCCTGCGATCGGGCCTTTGCCCGCCTCGTGCACGACCATCGCATCCCGAAGGGCATACCGGCGGCGCTCCTGGACGGGTTTGCCATGGATGTAGAGGACCGGCATTACCGAACGATCGAAGAGGTGAAGGACTATGCGGCTGGCGTCGCCGCGACCGTCGGACTGATGATGTCGCTCGTCATGGGCGCCAAGGATAGTTGGACATTGGCAAGGGCGGCCGATCTGGGCCTTGCCATGCAACTGACCAACATTGCCCGCGATGTTGGCGAGGATGCCCGCAACGGCCGGCTCTACCTGCCGCTGGAATGGCTGGACGAGGTGGGTCTGCATGCCGATGCCTTCTTGCGCGCACCCTGTTTTTCTCGCCAACTGGCCGAGGTTATAAAGCGATTGCTCGCCGAAGCCGACCGCCACTATGCCCTTGCCCACGCAGGAATCGAGCACCTGCCCGTTGACTGCCGCCACGCGATCCGGACTGCCGCCCTGATCTATCAGGACATCGGCCGCACCATCGTGGCAAACGGCTATGACACGGTCTCGTCTCGGGCACGGACAACGCTGCCGCGCAAGCTCATCCTGATGATGAAAGCTGCAAGACCGATAGCGCTTGCCGCTACGGACACGAACGCGTCGACAATCGATGCGAGCGTCGCGCGGCTCGTCGCTATGGCCGCCGATGCAGCCGCTCCGTCCCAAGGGGGGCAGAGGTCATCGCCAAATGCCTCAGCGAGAGTGGAACGGTTCACCTCGATCATGATCGAGCTCCAGAGACGAAGTCGCGAGGATCGCAGATTGCGCCGTCTTGAGCGATGGGAAAGGGCGGGTCGACTTGCTTGAGAATCATTACGGCCTCGTCGAAGCGGCCTTCGTCTTCGGCCTGGCCATCGCCTTCTACATCTGGCAGATGCGCGACCTTCGCAAATACGATCGCGAGGACAAGACACCTCAAGGAAAAGACCCCGGCAAGGATGAAGGCGCCTAGCGCCCTGTCCGGCGCGGCATGCGGAACGGCAGCATCAGCCGGACCAGGGGATTTCCAAGCCTCACGCAATCGAGCGTTTCATGCACCATGTGCAGCCTCCTGCCATTCACCACCGTGTCGACGATCGACCGCATGTAAAACGGCGAATCTTCAAGTCGACGTGTGATCACGGCACTCCTGTCATCATCGCATGGAACACCGCAACGCACGCCCCAGAATCCCCTCGGCAGATTGCGGCGGTGCGGCATCCCGATCCGGCGCAGTTCCTGCCCGTCCGTTTGAAGCGCAAGTCGCTTCCGTCCGCCGCCGCGCAACAGCGCATCATAGAGAATGACGGTGTCGTCCTCTGGGCTTTCGCTGCCGCGCGCCCAGTCCCAGCCAATGAAATCCTCTTCGACAGGCCGATCGCCGAAGTTCATGTCATGATAAGCCCTGCCCCGCCATCCACCGCCAGGCAGAGCGGAACAGGCAATGGACGCGGACGCCTTGGCCATGCGCGGCGACCAGAAATGATGCCCGGCCTCGTCGAGCGAGAATACCTCCCCACATACGCTTTTGGACATGATGTCGATCGAGCCGGAGATCGGCGTTGGCCAAGCCCGCTGCCCCGGCCATGGCAGGGCCGTCTCGTTGAAGCGGATCGACAGCCGCCCATCTGCCATCTCCATGCTGCTGTCGCCGATTGTCAGGCGCTTCGCGTCCCGAGTCAGGCTCGTCACACCACGTTCCGTCATCGCCCAGAAATTTCGTCCGGGCGCATAGAGCGCGATGTTGAAAGCGACATGGTTCTCCGGGCGGCGGCGGCCGGACCAGTGGTAGTAAGGCGAAAACACCGAGCCTACGAAGGCGATGACCGTGAAGGCGAAGCGGCCGCAATCGCTGATCGCGTCGGCATACCACCAGTGATAGCCACCGGGCGGGACCGGCCGTGCGAAACCCTGTCCGCCAGCAGGCATTCCGCCGCGATCTTGCCCGAAAGGGCGGCCATCGGCACCCCCGGCCCGGGATGCACGCTGCCGCCCGCCAGGTACAGCCCCTTCAGGGGCGTATTCGCCGTCGGGCGCTGAAAGGAAGCCATCCACCCGTGCGATGCCATGCCGTAGAGTGCTCCGCCGGTTGCGGGATAGAGCCGATTGAACTGATCCGGCGCCGTCGTCGAGAGCTTCGCCGGGTCGAGATCTATCTGTAGCCCGTTCCGGGCCAGGCGACGTTCCATCGACGTCAGGCATTGTTCAACCTCTCTTTCGTCGTAACGTCGGCGATCGCCATCCGCCGGCATGTTCATGAGGAAGTAGAGACGCTCCGGACCGTTGTCGACGCGCGGATCATGCCTCCCGTCGGCGGATCGGTCCTGGGCACAGACGTAGACCGTAGGATCGGCCGGCCGCCTTTGGTGCCGGAAGATCGCGTTGAATTCCTGCTCGTAGTCATCTGCGAAGAAAACGGTGTGGTGGCGGAGCGGCACGCCTTGCGGCACGAGCGCGCCGCAAGCCACCAGCGCCGAAAGCGAGCGCTCGGGCGGAGTGCGAGGCTTTCCTATGCCGCCCGTCAGCTGCGGGAGCGCCGCCACATCGCCGTTATAGATGACGTGATGAGATGCCAGATGCCGTTGGCGATCGGTTATAACGCCAGTCACCGCCCGCCCAGATGCATCCCTCTCTATTCGCGCGACGCTTTCCCCGAAATGAAACGCCACGCCCAGATCGCTCGCGATCCGCATGAGACAAAGCGCTAAGGCATGTATCCCGCCATTGACGATCCAGACCCCCGCCTGTTCGACATGCGCCACCAGCATGAGTGTGGCCGGCGACAGGAAAGGCGAGGAGCCACAGTAGGTGGCGTAGCGGGCAAACAATTGCCTGAGGCGAATGTCGTTGAAGTAGCCTCCCAGTGCGGCCCAGAGAGACGAAAACGGTTTCAGCGCCAAAAGCGACGCTGGCCGATGAAGGCCGATACGGCTCGAAAGCGACAGCGGGTTTGGACGTGTCGCATCGATAAAGCTTCGCTCCAGCAACTGATAGACACGGGCGCTGTCATCAGCGAAACGGCTGAACCCCTCCGCCTCGCGCATGCCCGCGAAATCTGCGATGGCGCGACGGCATTCCGCGCGATCGGAAAAGAGATCGAGGCACTCCCCTCCCTGCCAGAAGTGGCGCGCAATGACGTCGGCACGCGCAAGGTCAAGTTCATCGCCGAGCGACGTGTCGCAGCGGGAAAGTAGATCGTCAAAAACCCATTTCATCGTCAGAACGGTGGGGCCAGCGTCAAATGTCCTCCCGGATGTTTTCACCTGCCGCAACTTCCCGCCCGGCGCATCGGAAGTCTCGACCACCACCACGCGAAGGCCGGCGCAGGCAAGGACCAGCGCGGCGGAAAGTCCGCCGATGCCGGCGCCGACGATGACAACCGTCTCCTCTGCATGGTCGGGCACGAACTGTCCTTCCAGATTGACATTCGAAATTCATGTGTCAATTTATCTTTACACATAGGATAGTCAACTTTCATTGACGATCCAGTTTGGGAGGAGGTTTCCCATGGATTTGCCCGAGCGTATTGAAGCCGGAATGCAATTGTCGCTTCGCTTTGCCACGGCGAATGGATGCCCGCCGCTTTTTGCCAAAGCCATTCGCCACGCGGTCTTTCCGGGAGGCGCTCGCATCAGGCCAAAGCTCTGCCTCGCTGTTGCTACCGCCTGCGGCGACAGCGATCCGCAAGCGGCCGACGCCGCCGCCACCGCGATCGAGCTTCTGCACTGCGCATCCCTGGTTCACGACGACATGCCCTGCTTCGACAACGCCGCCACCCGACGCGGACAAGCCTCGGTGCATGCGGAATTCGGGGAAGAAATCGCACTTCTGGTCGGCGACGGTCTGATCGTGGCGGCCTTCGAAACGGTCGCGCGCGAGACCATGCACGCACCCCGACTGACCGCGCCCCTCATCGCCACGATTGCCAAAGCGGTTGGGTCGCCTTACGGACTGGTCGCCGGGCAGGCCTGGGAAAGCGAAGCCGAGATCAATATCGATCAGTATCATCGTGCCAAGACGGCCTCGCTCTTCGCTGGTGCCGTTTCGACAGGAGCCTTGGCATCTGGCGGAAGCCCCCAGGATTGGCTGCCATTGGCCGACGCACTGGGCTCTGCGTATCAGGTGGCCGACGACCTCTATGATGTGATCGGCGAGGGCGGCAGCATGGGCAAGCCGGTTGGCCAGGATGCCAGAAACGCAAAGCCGAACATCGCCATTCGCCTCGGAATCGAGGGCGCCTTGAAGCATCTGCGCACAATGGTCGACTCCGCTGCAGACAGCGTCCCGGACTGCCCCGGACGCGATGCATTCCGGGCGATGATCCGCAATGAGGCGACGCGATTGATGCCGAAGAAACTTGCCGCAAGCGCCGCCTAGGCGCGCCGATGGCAAACCCCGCCGGACAGGATAAAACCAGCATCTCGCAAAGGTGGCGAACGCGTAATCAGGAGGCGGCCTCGACGCATCAGCACGAAGCACTGCCGTTCGGCGCCCGCCTTCGCCTGTGGCGTAATCGGCTAATCGCCTCACGCGCCTTCAGACGAAATATCGCGCGTCTTCCGATACTGCGTCAGATATCCAATCGCAAAGCAAACGCGCTGTTCCGGCTGACAGGCGGCTTCATCTTTTCGCAGGTTCTGCTGACCGGCGTGAGGACCGGCCTCTATGACAGGCTGGTGGACAAGGCCCTCACGAGCGAAAGCCTCGCCACCGCCATGAACCTGCCTCACGACCGACTTCGCACCCTGCTGCGAGTCAATGCCGATCTCGGCATTGTCAGGGAGGTCGCAACCGATCTTTGGATTCTAGACGATGCCGGCGTCGTCGTCGCGGCCGACCGTGGCCTTGCCGCCATGATCCTTCATCACGAGATGCTTTACCGCGACCTGATCGAGCCCCAGCAATTGCTGACCCCGGACCACGAGGAGACGGAACTGCGGCGCTATTGGGCCTATGTGCGGGGCGCCGAACCGGGCAATCTCGACGCCGCCTCGACTGCCGACTATTCGACCTTGATGCGCGAAAGCCAGACGATGATGTCGGATTGCATCCTGGCCAGTTACGATTTTGGCCAGGTCCGCATCCTGCTCGACATTGGCGGCGGGGATGGCGCTTTCCTGGCGGCGGCTGCCGCCGCGCACCCTGAGCTCGATCTCAGGCTTTTCGATCTGCCGTCGGTCGCCGAGCGCGCGCGCCATCATCTTGCGACCTTGGGGCTGGCAGCGCGAAGCCGTGTTCATGGCGGCGACTTTGTGAAGGACGACATTCCCGCCGAGGCGGATTGCGTCACGCTCATTCGCGTGCTGTGCGATCACGATGACGCGCGCGTCGCTGCCATCCTGGGAAATCTGCACCGGTCGCTGCGGCCGAACACCAGAGTGATCGTTGCCGAAGCGATGGCGGGTTCCTCGGAGGGGGCCCGACTCTCCTCTGCCTATTTCAGCATCTATTTTCTCGCCATGGGGTCCGGGCGATGCCGTAGCGACCAGGAGATTTCCAAATTGCTGGCAAAGGCCGGGTTTGCGGCGATACGGACAATTTCATCACCAAACCCTTTGATCGCAACGCTTGTGACCGCTGTGCGGTAACACGATACGGGCCTAACCTGTCGAAGAGTGTAAATATTAATTGACAGTCAGATATGTCAAATTAAGATGACACATTAGGGATCAGGCGATCCTGTGCTGGGAGGCACGCCATGGACGCGTCAGCCGTCGTTTTCGAAAGACCCGGAGAAGTAGCCTTGCGGCAGCTGACACTCTGTGCGCCGGCCCAAGATGACGTGGTGGTCGAAACACTGGTCAGCGGCGTATCCACCGGCACCGAAAAGATGCTTTTCGAAGGCACGATGCCAGCCTTCCCCGGGATGGGTTACCCGCTGGTGCCGGGCTATGAATCGGTTGCCCGCGTCGTTGAGGCTGGCGCCGGGTCGCGGCTCAAGATTGGCACGAAGGTGTTTGTCCCCGGCTCAAGCTGTTTTCCCGACGCGGCAGGCCTGTTCGGCGCCACGGCTTCCCGCCTGGTGGTGCCGGCAAACCGGGTCTACGATGTGGGCGCACTTGATGAGGACGCCGTTCTTCTGGCGCTGGCAGCAACGGCGCATCATGCCGTCCGCCGCGCGAAGGGTGCGGTGGGCCTGGTCATCGGTCATGGCGTCCTGGGACGTCTGATCGCGCGGGTTGTAATGGCCCTCGGTCATCCGTCACCGGTCGTCTGGGAGATTGCGGCATCGCGCAGGGATTGCAGCGACGGCTACGCGGTCGTCGATCCGGCTGACGACACCGAAACACGCTATGATACGGCTATCGATGCCAGCGGCGACCCCGCAGTGATCGACCGGGTTGTCGCCCGGCTCAACCGGCCGGCCGAACTCGTCCTCGCAGGATTTTACGGAGACCGGATCAGCTGCGCATTCGCTCCGGCTTTCATGCGGGAACTCACGCTATCCATAGCCGCCGAATTTCGACCAGAAGACGTTGTTGCCGTGATCGATCTCGCCAACTCGGGTCGTCTCTCGCTCAAGGGTCTTGTGACCCATCGAGCATCTCCGGGCCAAGTGCCGCTCGCCTATCGGACCGCGTTCAACGATCCAAATTGCCTGAAAATGATCATCGACTGGAGGAAAGCCGCATGAGCCTCGACCTCGCACAGGACGGACTGGAGCGCCTGCAGGAGAACCTTCGCGAAGAAGCCGCCATCGAACCCGATGCGCCGGCAACTGGCAAGGTCACCAAGGAAACGCAGATCATCGCGATCTACGGCAAGGGCGGCATCGGCAAGAGCTTCACGCTCGCTAATCTCTCCTACATGCTGGCCCAGCTGGGCAAAAAGGTGTTGCTGATCGGCTGTGATCCGAAGAGCGACACGACATCGCTGCTTTTCGGCGGCCGCGCCTGCCCGACGATCATCCAGACGGCCTCGCGCCGCAAGGAAGCAGGCCAGGAGGTCTCGATCTCCGACGTCTGCTTCAAGCGCGACGGCGTCTTCGCGATGGAACTCGGTGGACCTGAAGTCGGCCGTGGCTGTGGTGGCCGCGGCATTATCCACGGCTTCGAGACGCTCGAGAAGCTTGGCTTCCACGACTGGGACTTCGACTACGTCCTCTTGGACTTCCTCGGTGATGTCGTCTGCGGTGGCTTCGGCCTGCCGATCGCCCGCGACATGTGCCAGAAGGTGGTCGTCGTCGGCTCCAACGATCTGCAATCGCTTTATGTCGCCAACAATGTCTGCTCGGCGGTCAAATACTTCCGTAACCTCGGCGGCAATGTCGGCGTCGCCGGCCTCGTCATCAACAAGGACGACGGCACCGGAGAGGCGCAGGCCTTCGCGGAAGCCGTCGGCATCCCGGTATTGGCCTCGATCCCGCAGCACGAGGATATCAGACGCAAAAGCGCCAACTACCAGATCATCGGAACCCACGACAGCCAATGGGGCCCCCTGTTCGAGGCGCTCTCCATCAATCTCGCTGAAGCCCCGCCAGTTCTCCCCCGACCGCTCGATCAAGACGGCCTTCTTGGCCTCTTCGACGCAAGCGAAACCGGCGCCGACTACAAGCTCCAGCCAGCCCTGCCGGAAGACATGTGCGCCGCGGGCGCCCTGACCCGGCCGTCGCTGGAAGTCGTCTACGACAACGTGTGAGAGCGAGACGAACAGATGGACGATCTTCGCAAGGAATTCGAGGCAGAAGAAACCGGCCGGTCCGCCACCGCCGGAACTGACACCGCGTTCTTTGCAGACGCCATGGCAGCCGATGCGTCCGGCATCGGCTGCCATGGCGGCGTCGAACTGTCCAAAGCCGCTGCGCGAGCGGCCGGCCAGGGCGACTTGATGGATCGCTTCGAGGCGGACTATCCCAAGGGACCGCACGACCAGCCGCAATCGATGTGCCCGGCATTTGGTTCCTTGCGCGTCGGTCTGCGCATGCGCCGCGTCGGCACCATCCTGTCGGGTTCAGCCTGCTGCGTCTACGGCCTGACCTTCACCTCGCATTTCTATGGTGCAAAGCGCTCGGTCGGCTACGTTCCGTTCAGCTCGGAGACGCTGGTCACCGGCAAGCTCTACGAGGACATCGTGGAGGCCGTGCATCAGATGGCCGACCCGGAAAAATATGATGCGGTAATCGTAACCAACCTCTGTGTTCCGACAGCATCGGGCGTCCCCCTGAAGATGCTGCCGCGCGAAATCGATGGCGTGCGTATCGTTGGCATCGACGTACCGGGCTTCGGCGTGCCCACCCATGCGGAGGCCAAGGATGTGCTGTCGGCCGCCATGCTGGCCTATGCCCGGCAGGAAGCGGAAGCCGGGCCCGTGCAGCGCCCCCGTGGCGGTCTGAAGGACAAGCCGACTGTGACCCTTGTCGGCGAGATGTTCCCGGCGGACCCGATCGTCATCGGGGGCATGCTGGAGCCGATGGGACTGGCGGTTGGGCCGACGGTTCCCGTGCGTGAGTGGCGCGATCTTTATGCGGCCCTCGACTGCGCGACGGTGGCCGCGATCCACCCGTTCTACACGGCGACCTTCCGCGAGTTTACTGCCGCCGGCCGCAGCATCGTCGGCTCGGCCCCGATCGGCCTGGACGGCACGGACGCCTGGCTCTCCGCCATAGGACGGAACTGTTCCGTGCCGCAGGCCCGCATCGACGCCACCCGCAACGCCATGCGCGCCGCAATCTCCGCCGGGCTTGCCGCAAACCGCATCAAAGGGCGCATTACTCTCTCCGGCTACGAAGGCTCCGAGCTCATTGTTGGACGACTGCTGGTCGAGCTTGGCGCCGATCTGCGCTATGTCGGCACCGCCTGTCCCCGGACCCCCTACAACGGTGAGGACGCCGACTGGCTCGAAGCCCGTGGCGTAACCCTCTGCTTCCGCGCCTCGCTCGAGCAGGACATCGCCGCCTTTGAGGAATTCCGCCCCGATCTGGCGATCGGCACGACGCCGGTCGTGCAGAAGGCCAAGGAGGCCGCGACACCGGCGCTCTACTTCACCAACCTGATTTCCGCTCGCCCGCTCATGGGACCGGCCGGTCCGGGCTCGCTGCCCTCGGTCATCAATGCCGCCATTGCAAACAAGGACCGGTTCATCGCGATGAACGCATTCTTCGAGGGTGTCGGCAGCGGAGACACCGCCGGTGTCTGGCAGGAGGTTCCCCAGGATCGCAGCGCCTACCGCAAGAAGTATGCAGCCAAGGTTAAGCAGTCCCGCAACGCCGTCGATAACGGAGATAGTGTCGGATGCTGATCCTCGACCACGATAGAGCCGGCGGCTACTGGGGCAGCGTCTATGCCTTCACGGCGATCAAGGGCCTGCAGGTCATCATCGATGGCCCGGTCGGCTGTGAAAACCTCCCGGTCACCTCGGTGCTGCATTACACCGACGCGCTTCCGCCACACGAACTGCCGATCGTCGTTTCCGGCCTGTCAGAGGATGAACTCGGCCAGCATGGAACCGAAGGCGCGATGAAACGGGCCCGCCTGGCCCTCGATCCGGACCTGCCGGCGGTCGTCGTCACCGGTTCGATCGCCGAAATGATCGGTGGCGGCGTGACGCCTGAGGGCTCCAACATCGTCCGCTTCCTGCCGCGCACCATCGACGAAGACCAGTGGCAGAGCGCGGACCGCGCGCTGAAGTGGCTCTGGACCGAATTTGGACCGAAGGGTGGCAAGGTTCCGGCGCCGCGCCGGCGCGCCGAGGGCGCAAAGCCCCGAGTCAACATCATCGGCCCGATCTACGGCACCTACAACATGCCCTCCGACCTCGCGGAGATTCGCCGCCTGGTGGAAGGCATCGGTGCCGAGATCAACATGATCTTCCCGTTGGGAAGTCATATTGAGGACGTGCGCAAGCTCGCCGACGCAGATGTAAACATCTGCCTCTACCGCGAATTTGGCCGCCTGCTCTGCGAGACGCTGGATCGCCCCTACTTGCAGGCACCAATCGGCATCCATTCGACGACCGCGTTCCTGCGCGAGCTCGGGGGTATGCTGGGGCTCGATCCGGAACCCTTCATCACCAGAGAAAAGCACACGACGCTGAAGCCGCTCTGGGATCTCTGGCGCTCCGTTACCCAGGACTTCTTCGCGACCGCGAGCTTCGCCATCGTCGCCAACGAGACTTATGTGCGCGGCGTGCGCAATTTCCTTGAGGAGGAAATGGGGCTTCCCTGCACCTTCGCGGTGCCCCGCAAGCCAGGCACGAAGACCGACAACGCAGCGGTCATCGACCTTGTCGGCAACAAGCCGCCGATGATCATGTTCGGCTCGTTCAACGAACGCATGTACATGGCCGAGCGCGGTGCCCGCGGCAAGTTTGTCCAGTTGTCCTACCCCGGCGCCATCGTGCGCCGCCATATCGGAACGCCGGTCATGGGCTATTCGGGCGCCGCCTGGCTCATACAGGAAGTCTGCAACGCACTCTTCGATATGCTTTTCGAGATCCTGCCGAAGGCAGGCGAGCTCGATGCAATAGAGCCTACGACGACGCGTCGAGCCGGCGAACTGCCGTGGTCGCTGGACGCCCAGTCACTGCTGGATCGGCGCATCAACGACGAACCCGTACTGGTCCGCATTTCCGCCGCCAAACGCCTTCGCGATGCCGCGGAGCGTGAGGCGCGCCGTGAGAACGCGTCCGAGGTCGAAACCCGGCATCTGGAACACGCGTCGCGAACGGCGACGGGAGCATACGCATGAAGACGACATTCACAGGCCCGTCCGGGGGACGGCAAGGAGGTGACAGCATGCTTCCCACCAATAAGTATTCGGCGCCATCGCACGCGCTGAGAGACAGGCAGTCGGAGCGCGCGCTGATGCGGCAACTGTTCCTGATCTCATATCCGCTTTGCCTGATCGCGGCGACGAGCCACCGGATCGCTCTCCATTTCACGGCGGGATCCACACGGCCGGAGCAGTCGGTCTTTGCTGAAGCCCGCTCGGCCGCCTACGCGGCTGTCGGTTACGCGTTCCACGCGTGACCTCCTGGTTTGCCGGTGTTCTCGACACCGGCAAAAAACCCGGTGATGCCGTTCGGGCGGCTTTGCCGGAACCCCGCCGCGGGGGTGCCGCGGCGTTCGAGACTAGGAGGTGAGTTTGATGGCTGAAACATCAAATGTTTCACTTTCGGGTCTGACCGAAAGCGAAGCTCGGGAGGTCCATGGGTTCTTCATCCAAGGCTTCATGATATTCACGGCGATTGCGATCGTCGCGCATATCCTGGTTTGGATGTGGCGTCCCTGGATTCCAGGGCCGGAAGGTTATGTCTCCCTGGAGAGCATCAACCAGACGGCCCAAGCGCTTCTGCCGATGCTGGCATAAGGAGAGCGCAACATGTGGAGAATCTGGCTCATGTTCGATCCGCGCAAGGCGCTGGTCGCACTGTCTGTATTCCTGTTCACGCTCGCAATCCTGATCCACTTCATCCTGTTGAGCACGGAGCGGTTCAACTGGCTCGAGGGCAAACCCCTCCGGACCAGTGCGATCGAGCACTCCATCTCATGGGACGCGGATCAGCTTGTCGGCTGAAGCTCGAACCGGCAGCGGGCGCGATCGGTTCAACGATCCCGCCCGCCGCCAATCTCTTACGCACGGACATCGCCAACCGGCTGACCACCCCTGGAGGATACGAAAATGGCGCTGCTGAGTTTTGAACGCAAATATCGCGTGCGAGGCGGAACGCTGATCGGCGGCGATCTGTTCGACTTCTGGGTCGGTCCCTTCTATGTCGGCTTCTTCGGCGTAACGACCGCCTTCTTTGCCTCTCTTGGCACGGCGCTCATCATATACGGCGCGGCGATTGGCCCAACATGGAACATCTGGCAGATCTCGATTGCTCCGCCTGACTTGTCCTACGGTCTCGCGCTCGCGCCCCTGAAGGAAGGCGGGCTCTGGCAGATCATCACGGTCTGTGCGCTGGGGGCCTTCATCTCCTGGGCCCTGAGAGAGGTGGAGATATGCCGCAAACTGGGTATCGGCTATCACGTGCCTTTCGCGTTCTCCTTCGCGATCCTCGCCTACACCACCCTTGTGGTCATACGCCCCCTGTTGCTTGGCGCCTGGGGCAACGGCTTTCCCTACGGCATTTTCAGTCACCTCGACTGGGTGTCGAATGTCGGCTACCAGTATCTCCACTTCCACTATAACCCGGCCCACATGATTGCCGTGTCGTTCTTCTTCACGACGACGCTGGCGCTGGCGCTGCACGGCGGCCTCATTCTCTCGGCGGCGAACCCGGGCGCGTCGATCGACGAAGCCGGCAAGCAGGCGGAGGTCAAGACGCCGGAGTATGAAGACACCTTCTTCCGCGACATCATCGGTTACTCGATCGGCACGCTCGGCATCCATCGGCTGGGCCTGATCCTTGCGCTCAACGCCGGGTTCTGGAGCGCCGTCTGTATCGTGATCAGCGGTCCCTTCTGGAACAAAGGCTGGCCCCAGTGGTGGAACTGGTGGCTCGAGCTACCGATCTGGAACTGAGGGGGACCGGACAATGTTCTTTGCACAGTATCAAAACATCATCACGCCGATACAGATCAGCGGACCGGCCGAAGAAGGCATGCCGCTACCGCGTGGCGACAGCCCGCGGACGGGAGAGCCATTCTTTGTCCGCTTGTTCGGGATGATCGGCAACGCGCAGATCGGCCCGATCTATCTCGGTTATCTCGGTACGCTGTCGCTGGTTTTCGGCTTCATCGGCTTCGAGATCATCGGCCTCAACATGTTGGCGTCCGTCGGCTGGGATCCGATCCAGTTCGTAAGGCAGCTCTTCTGGCTCGGGCTGGAACCACCACCGGCAAAATATGGACTGAAGGTTCTTCCGCCACTGGCCGAAGGCGGCTGGTGGCTGATGGCCGGCTTCTTCCTGACCCTGTCGGTTCTTCTCTGGTGGGTGCGCGTCTATCGTCGCGCGCGGCAGCTCGAACTCGGCACGCACGTCGCTTGGGCGTTTGCATCGGCAATCTGGCTCTTCCTTGTGCTCGGCTTCATCCGGCCGCTGCTGATGGGTAATTTTTCCGAAGCCGTGCCATTTGGCATCTTCCCGCACCTCGATTGGACGGCGGCGCTGTCGATCCGCTACGGCAACCTCTACTACAACCCGTTCCACTGCCTCTCGATCGTCTTTCTCTACGGCTCCGTACTGTTGTTCGCCATGCATGGCGCAACGATCCTCGCCGTTGGCAAATACGGCGGCGAGCGGGAGCTGGAGCAGATCACCGACCGCGGCACGGCATCGGAACGCGCGGCCCTCTTCTGGCGCTGGACCATGGGCTTTAACGCCACCATGGAATCCGTCCATCGCTGGGCCTGGTGGTTCGCCATCCTGACCCCGCTGACAGGTGGCATCGGCATCCTGCTCACCGGCACGGTCGTCGACAACTGGTACCTCTGGGGCGTCAACCATGGGCTCGTATCCCCACTTCCGACCTTGTGGCCGGATGTGGTCGATCCGGCGCTATAAGGGAGAAGGACAATGAGACTCTGGATTCCATTTGCCGCCTCCGCAGGAGCCTTGCTGACGATCGCGAGCTTCGTCGGCGCCGGCTGGGACGCGCCGCCGGTTGAAACCGTGCAGATCGGTTATCGCGGCACCGGCATGAACCATCATAGCGACATGGAAACGCAGGAGGCGCTGAAGCTTGCGAATGTCGTCCCCGCAGCGCCATGGGAAGCTGATCCAGCCGGTGACAGGGCCGGCGATATCTATGAGAACGTACAGGTCCTGCGGGATCTGTCCGATGACCAGTTCAACCAGTTCATGGCCTCGATCACCGAATGGATCGCGCCTGAAGCGGGATGCAACTACTGTCACAACCCCGAGAACCTGGCGTCCGATGAAGTCTACCAGAAGGTCGTCGCCCGCCGCATGATACAAATGACCCAGGCGGTCAACGTCGACTGGAATGCCCATGTCGGTCAGGTCGGCGTCACGTGCTATACATGCCACCGCGGCCAAGGGATTCCCGCCAACTATTGGTACGAAGACCAGGAACCGAAGCCGGCCGGCAACATGACCCAGAACCGTCAGGGACAGAATGTGGTCGCTCGCTTCGGCGGCAATTCATCGCTGCCGCAAAATGTCCTCAAGGACTATCTGCTCGGGGACGCTCAGATCCGTGTTCACTCCACGACCGCCCTTCCCACCGGAACCAATCTCGCCGGCACGAAGGAAACGGAAGCCACGTGGTCGCTGATGATGCACATGTCGGAATCTCTCGGTGTGAATTGCGTCACCTGCCACAATTCCCGTGCCTTCAATGACTGGGACCAGAGCCCGCCCCAGCGCGTCACCGCATGGCACGGTATCCGCATGGCGCGCGACATCAACGCCAACTACATGGTCGGACTGACGCCGGTCTTCCCGGATATCCGCAAGGGACCTCAAGGGGATGTCTTCAAGGTCGGTTGCGCTACCTGCCATGCCGGTGTGCAGAAACCGCTCTATGGCGTGTCCATGCTGAAGGACTATGTGGACTCGCTTGCGAAGAAGGGGCCGACGGACGTTCCCGATTTCACGACATACCAGCCGGGAACGACACAGCGGATGGCGCCGGCGCAGCAAAGCAGCGCAGTGCCGGCGGCAGCTCCCAACCAGCAGGCCGCAGCCGACCTGCCGGCCACCACCGACCCGGCGAACAACTGACGGCCTCCCAAGGCAGGCCGCACGAGGAAGGGGAGCTCTCGGGCTCCCCTTTCTTTTTACCAGGATATGTGGGGAAGCGTTTTAGGCCGCCTGCGCAAAGCTGAGCCCGGGAAATCGCTGGAGGTAGATCCGGAACCAGGGCGTGAATAAAGAGGGTTGCTCATAAACCTCCCTCAGTAACTGCGTCTGCGAGATCCAGCGGACTGCCTCCACCTCGCTTGCAACCGGCTCAACCCGCAAAGTCTTGCGGTCGACCTGGGCACTGAAGAGCGTCACGCGCTCATGCTCCCGAAGCCCCGACCCGACCTCCGCCGCGTACTCGACGGTCTGGTGACGGATGAGTGGAGTGGTGAAACCGAGCTCTTCGACGAGACGACGTTCCACGCAATGTTCAAGCGTCTCGTTCCAATGCGGATGCGTGCAGCAGGTGTTGGCCCACTGTCCCGGACAATGGTATTTGGTGGCGGCACGTTTCTGGATGAGCAAAAGGTCGCCATCGAATACGAACGCCGAAACGGCAAGATGCAGCAGCCCGTCGACGTGAGCCTTCATCTTGTCGATCGGATACAGCGAGCCGTCGCCCGCAATCGCCGGTATTAGGGTGTTGTCGCTCATCTCACGTGTTCCATACTGCTCCTGCGGTCCGAGCGCATAACGCCTGAAAGCCTGTCAGGCAACGGCCCGAGCCAGCGCGCACTTGGACCAGAGTGAACAGAGCGCCTCGGCCAGGTGTTCGATATCACCGTCGCTGTGCAGCGGCGTGGGCGTGATGCGCAGCCTTTCCTTGCCGACAGCAACGGTCGGATAATTGATCGGCTGCACGTAAATGCCGAAGTCGTCGAGCAGGACATCCGATATCCATTTGCATTTGGCCGCGTTGCCCACCATCACCGGCACGATGTGGCTCGGATTGTGCATATGCGGGATGCCGCGAACGTCGAGCGCCCGCCGCACCTTCGCAACGGCCACCTGATGCATATGGCGCTCGAGGCTGCTTTCCTTCAGGTGGCGGATCGACGCAGTCGCTCCAGCTGCAAGCGCAGGCGGGATCGCGGTCGTGAAGATGAAACCTGATGCAAACGAGCGGACGAAGTCGACGAGGACGGCAGGTCCGGTGATGTAGCCACCCATCACGCCGAAAGCCTTGCCCAGGGTCCCCTCGATAACCGTCAGCCGGTCCATCAAACCTTCCCGCTCCGCGACACCCCCGCCGCGCGGCCCGTACATGCCGACCGCATGCACCTCATCGAGATAGGTCATCGCCCCGAACTGGTCCGCGACGTCGCAAATCTCCCGGATCGGCGAAATATCGCCGTCCATCGAGTAGACGCTTTCGAAGGCGACGAGCTTTGGCGCTGCCGGATCGTCGGCCGCCATCAGTTCGCGCAGATGCCTCCAGTCGTTGTGGCGGAACTGCCGCTTGGTGCATCGTGAATGGCGAATCCCTTCGATCATGGAGGCATGATTGAGGGCGTCGGAGTAGCAGATGATACCAGGGATCTTCGATAGCAGCGTGCCGAGCGCTGCCCAATTCGACACATAACCTGAGGTGAAGATCAGCGCACCTTCCTTGCCGTGCAGGTCCGCGAGTTCCTTCTCGAGAAGCACATGATAGTGATTGGTGCCGGAGATGTTGCGCGTGCCGCCAGCGCCGGCACCGCACTTGCGGATCACTTCAACCATGCGATCGGTGACAAGCGGGTTCTGGCCCATGCCGAGATAGTCGTTGGAGCACCAGACGGTCACGTCCCGCTTTGTGCCATCGTCATGATGGAAGGACGCTTTTGGGAAGGCCGCGCAATGGCGTTCGAGATCCGCGAAGACGCGATAATTGCCGGCATTATGCAGGCCCGTCAGCGCCTCTTGCATGTGCTGAAGAACATCCATCAGTCTTTCCTCTTCCCGATCGTGTCATGTCCAATTGTTGTCCAGGAGGGGTGTTGCATGGATACCGGTACCCCCTCCTTCATTCCCGGCACCCCGAAGGCGGCGGTACCATCCACCGGCGTACAAACCGCCAATTTTGCCCGATCCTGCCTGGCCATGGCCCATCGCCAGAGCGCTGTGTCGGAGACAGGCAGCACCAGGACCAGATGTTCGACGATCGCCAGCGCCATGAATGTTGCGAGCAGCGTATGACCCACGATCGAATGGCCCTGCGTGGCCCGCGACGCGCCGACGACGAGCATGACGAAAAGACTGCCGGCGACCGCCAGAAACAATGGAAACAGCGGGGTCAACCGGTCCGTCTTGAAGTAGCTCTTCAGATGCACGATCCCCTTCGGCATCAGGTCGCTGACCGCATGTGGGGCACCGAGAAAGATGACCAGCTTGGCGGAAATGCGCATGCCCCAGAGGAGACCGAACGAGGCAAGGCCGAATTGGTTGGGAGCATCAGCCAGGACTGTCCAGAGCAAGAGCGCCGTGAGCAATATGGCGATCTCGTGGTCACGCACGGCGTCCCACGCGGCCTTGAACCGCGCGACCCCGGAAACGCCTGGCGGGCACTCCCGCCGACGCCCGGTCACCAACCCAGTCAGAAAAGCAGCCTCGTGCCAGGCCCACACCAACAGCGCGCCAAAGAACCCGGCATAGGAACCGAGCGGCGTCTGTTCGCCGCTGCCATGGACCATCAACGCAAAACCACCAAGGCCGACCACGGTCATCATCGACATCATGGCGAAATACCGGCCGGTCGTGCCGGAGCGGTTCACCAGAGCAAGCACCAGCCCGGTCGAAAGCCACCACACGGATATGGCGACGAGAACGACGGCGAGCGGGTGCGTCAGTGTCATGGAACGCCCCTTACCAGACCGGTTGCAGGCGAGACGTCGCCGGAATGGCGTTCGATTTCGTCGGGATCATGTACATCCTGACGAAATTCACAGCAGCGGCGCCTGACCAGAAGGCCTTGCCGACCCGCCCCGCTAGACCCCCGCGCGCACCGGCGGCTTGCATTTTCCTGTTGATCCGCTCCATGCGGCGGAAGCCCTCACGCATCGCGGGATTGTCGAGATCCAGGACGAGGGGAAAGCACTGCCGCGAGATTTCGGAGGTGAGGCGGAAGACCTTCATGTCGTAGTCGTCGATGTCGACGCCGAGCCCCTTGTGGAAGGCCGGCCGCATGTGATCGCGCACATACATGGTCGCGAAGACGGCTAGCAGGAAGAACTTGATCCAGTATTTGTTCACACCCTCCATCAACCGCTTGTCGGAACGGATGATCAGCGAGAAGGCTTCTCCATGCGAGAACTCGTCATTGCACCACTCGCGGAACCACTTGAAAATCGGATGGAATCGCTTCTCGGGGTGTTTTTCGAGATGCCGGAAGATTGTGATGTAGCGGGCATAGCCGATCTTTTCGGAGAGATAGGTGGCATAGTAGATGAACTTGGGCTTGAAGAAGGTGTACTTCTTCGCCTTCGCCAGGAAGCCCATGTTCACGCCGATTCCGAAATCCTTCAGCGCATCGTTGATGAAGCCGGCATGGCGGGATTCATCGCGGCTCATGTAGCCGAAGAGCTCGCAAATCTCCTGGTTTTTGCCGCGCCGCTTCATCTCCTTGTAGAGAACGCAGCCCGAGAACTCCGAGGTGAGCGAGGAGACGAGAAAATCGATGAACTCTTCGCGCAGATCATCAGGCAGCGCATCGATATCGATGTCTTCCCACGCCTCGTTGCGCTTGAAGTGGCCACGGTTCGGATCGCTTTTCATCTGCGCGATCAACACGTCCCATTCTGCCCGCACCGGCTCGACATTGATCCGGTCCATCTCCTCGAAATCCGTCGTGTAGAATCGGGGGGCGAGCATGGTCGAGACCAACGCGCTGCGCGTCGTGTCATTGACGCCGGCCATCCGCTCCTCGACCGTCTGCTCGTGATCGGCAAGATCGCCGGGGGAAACATGATTGTTCATGACAGTGCCCTCTCGGTGAAGCTGAACTCGCACAATTCCATCATGTCGAGATCGCCGGTGGCGCGAATCCAGGCGCGTTCGAGTGCGCCGGCACGCGTGATCGTCGCCTTGCGGCGGAAATTCTGTGTCGAACCGTAGGGGATCGAGACCGGCGCCCCGTGCACCAGCACCTCGTCGCCCGGATGGACGACGATGCCGTTGTCGAAGCGCAGATGCGCGCCGAGCGCCTCGAAGGTATTGTTGATCTCGACAGTGCAGTCGACGACTTCGCGCCGGCGCATCAGAGAGAATAACGGATTCATGGCCGTGTGCCTCCTTGGGTATCAAGCAGTGCAGCAAATGCGGCGGCGTTGTCCCGACCGAATGCCTCGAGATAGATGCGTTCTCCGGTTGCGGTGTCGGAAAGGCTGATGCGACCGGTGTCCCATTTGATGATGCGATAGGCGGCATCGGCCGGCATCGCCGCCACCTGACGCATCCGCTCGAAAGCCCGTAGCGATCCCCGAACGAAGCCACCGGCATCCTGCGGATAGGATGCGATCATCTCGCCACTCACCGCATCCGTGACAACGACGATATCGCCGGACCCGCGGCTGATGATGACGTCGCGGACGGCAACCGGACGCCCCGCCTCCTGTTTCACCAGTCCAAGACCCGTCGCCTGGCCAAACAGGACCGCGCCGGCCGAGAAGACGAGGAGCACGACGACCGAGATAAACAACCAAGTGGGCAGACTGTTCGTGCCCTTTGCTCTCCGTCCATCGAGATAGCCGAGGCTGAGCGCGGATCGCATGATCGTTCTCCCTATTCCGCCGCCGCGACGTGACCGCTCGCTTCGATCGGTTCGTTGGTGACGACAAGCCGAGGATGTCCCGAATGAGCACTGGCATAGCGGGCATAGGCAACCGCGAGAATGTCGCAGACGGCATCGGCATCCGGCAGGCAGATCAGGCTCGGTTCCGGAGCCGCGAAACGCCACCCCCGGACATGCGGCCATTGCACAAGCCAGGACAGACGCTGGCCGGGACGAAGCCCGATCGCGATCGTACCCGCCTTGCCGCCGAGCTTCCCGAGCGAGACCGCGTTGATTTGGTTGAAAGGCAGGTTGAGGCTCATGGACAGCGCCACGCCAAAGCGCATGACGACGCGCTCGTTCGTGATCGTGTAAAGCGTCGTCCGCTCCACTGCCCAGGCGAAGAACTCGATCATGCCAAGCACGATTGCTGCCAGCATCGTCAACACGGCAACGGAAAAGACGATCCCGCCGATTGGCTGGCCATCGGAAAGTCCCGATGCCGCGGCCCAGACGGCGAGGATCAGGAAATAGGCGCCGATCCAGCGGCTCTTCAGGCCATGGCGTGCCACGAGCCCCGCCGAGGGCAGGCCCTGCCAGAGGATTTGTTCGCCCTCCGGCAGTTCGCCCGGGAGGCCGGGTACGGGCTCGATCTCGTGCTCGCGTGTGACGAACTGTTTCACAGCACCGACTCCTGCCGTTCACGCAAAGCGTAAAGCAGGCCGGCGCCATAATACGCGGCGACCTGGTCTTCCTCGCGCAGGGTAATGGTATCGGGCTTGGCCGTTGCTGGCACATCCGCGAATTGGTCGGAGGTTATCGCATGCAGGTAGAGTTGGCGGCCCCCGCCCCTGGCGCCCTGGACCACGACGAAATTGTTTGGCACAAGCACCGTGCGGGCGCCCTCCCCGGTGCCGGTCTGGACTTCATAGTATCGGATCAGATGTTCCGACCGGTCGACCCAGACGTCCGTCACCGTTCCCGCCTGCCGGCGGTCGCATGCGACAACCGCCAGTCCACGGGGATCGGTTTCCCCTTCGGCGATCGCAAATCCCTCCGCCACGCGCAATGGCACGATGCGCGCATCGCCATGAGCCGTCATGTCGGGCTTTTCTGCACGTTCGGCCCACGATCCCGGCCCGACGCCCGCCAGAAGAGGGTTGCCGACTGGCTCGATCGGATAGCCCGCGGCCGGAGCGACGCGCCTGGCGGCGAGCGGCCGCGTATCGCGCACGAAATCGGGCACCTGTTTCGTCCCCTGCCCGTGCGGCAAGACGAAGGTCTTCTTGGGAGGGACGAACAGGAAGGGACTTTTGTTGAAACGCCCCGTGACGTCCTCCTCGAGGGGATAACCCTCGCGACGGTCTTCCTGCCTCAGATACCAGATGAGGCCGGCGAAGAAGATCCAGAAGGCGTAGAGCACCACCTGGGCTACATCGAGATTGCCTCCGAGAGATCCGATCATGTTTGTCCCTCCAATTTGTGGCGCGTGCCGGCGATCAGCCGGGCAACTCCGCCAGACCAAAGCGCATCTCCTCCTGGTCGTTGCCTCGGTAACGAGGTCCCGTAAGAGGACCGATCACCGCAAGGCAGGCGAACAGAAGAATGATTTCGAACGAATAGACGACGATATATCCGGAAGCCCTACTGACCATGGCCTCTCCAAGGCTTCCGTTGAGAGCCAGCGTATTGATGCCGTTCTTGAGAACGCCCGCAACGACCAGACTACAACCAATCGCGGTTGCTTGCGCGGCACTCCAGGCGCCGACGACGACACCGCTGTCGGAGCGCCCGGAGATCGCCATGGCGCCCAGCATCGTGCCGACGGCGAACAATCCGCCACCGAGGCCGATGCCTCCCGCCCCGGCATAGAACAGGCCGTGCATCTCCAGCGGTTCGGCGAGAATAACCGCCGAGAACGCGGCGATGCCGATCAAAAGTCCGCGTGCTGCGATCCGGTACATGTCTCCGCCACGTTGCAAGCTGTGCGCGGCCCAAGCGAAACCGATCATGGCACCCGTCGCCCACAGTCCGGTCAGCGACGTGGTACGATCGACGGACATGCCGAGGATTTCCCCGCCATAGGGTTCCAGCAGAACATCCTGCATCGAAAAGGCGGCCGAGCCGACCGCGACGGCGAGCAGCAGGCGCATCGTGCCGGGATCGCGGCGATAGGTTTCGAGAGCGGCAAGGAAGCCGACGACAGACGCACGGTCGACCGTTGTCAGTTTTGGGTTGCGGGCCTCCTGCTTCCAGATCGCAACCACATTGAGGGCGATCGTGAAAACGGCGGTCCCCTGGATCACCTGAATGAGATGCTTGGCGGAGAAGTCCGAAAGCGCGACGCTGTAGAAAGCCGAGGCCCCGATCATGCCGAAAAGCAGCATGACATAAAGCAAGGCAACCACACGCGGCCGCTTGTCCGCCGGAACGAGATCGCTGGCGAGCGCAAGACCCGCCGTCTGCGACATGTGCATGCCAAACCCTGTGAGCAGGAAGGCGAGACAGGCGCCTACGGCACCCGCCCACTCGGGTCCCACCGTCTGCGACTGCAGAAGCAGGAGCGCGAAAGGCATGATCGCAAGGCCACCGAACTGCAGCAGGCTTCCCAGCCATACATAGGGGACGCGCCGCCAGCCCAGCACGGACCTGTATGTGTCCGAACGGTAGCCGAAAAAGAGCCGAAGCGGAGCCGCCAGCACCGGAATGGCAATGACCGCCGCCACCAGATCCACCCGCACTCCGAGCTCGACGATCAGAACGCGGTTCAGCGTGCCATTGAGCAGCACCAGAACGAAGCCCACGGAGATCTGGAAAAGCGACAGCCGCAGAAGACGCGACAGCGGCATGTCAATGCTGGCCGCATCCGCAAACGGCATGAACCGCGTCCCCAGCTTCTGCCAGAGCCCGATCATCTTGCGGTTTGCAGCGCTGATCCTCATGAGTTGCTTACCTCCATGGCCTGGGAGGTGTAGAAACCGACGGCAATCCGTTCGAAGCGACCGACCGACCACGAGGACATCGCCGGCTTTGCCACGAGATTGCTGACCAGCGCCCGGGCATCCACAGGATAGATCGAGGGCGAACGATTGCCGCGCGGAAAGACGCGACCTGCTGCAAGCATGGTGCGAAGGAAGCGGGAGCCGGGAGCAAGGGTAAAGACGAGCTTGCGCGATGTGCGCGATGCCATCTTTTCGAGCACGCGCATCGCATCCGCAGGCTGGTAGTGGATGAGGACATCCATCGCCACGATCGCATCGAAATGTCCGTGGCGCGCATCGAGCATGTCGCCACTTTCAAAGCGAACCGAGCCAGTTGGGCGGTTGCCCGAAGGATGGCGATCAAGGGCACGCTGCCGGGCAAACGCGACCATCTGCGCTGAGAGATCAATCCCGAGCACGTCGGCGCCCCGGTCCATGAGCTCCATCGAAAGCACACCGGATCCGCAGCCGGCATCGAGGATGCGCCAGCCGGAAAGATCCTGCGGCAACCAGCTGACCAGCGTTGCGCGCATCGCGTCGCGACCCTTGCGAACCGTCGCGCGAATTCCGCTGACAGGCTGGTCCCCGGTCAACCTCTTCCACGCATCGAGCGCCGTGCGATCGAAGTAATGTTCGATTTCACCGGTCCGCCTCATGTACTCTGTCTGGCTCATCGGAACCTCACTCGAAACCGAGAAATTCGAAAATTTCCCGGTCCTTCATCGGTTCGGCCTCGAGCGCCGGCGTACCCGCCCAGAGCCGCTCGGCCAGTTGCAGGTATTCATTCTGCATCGCCACGATCTCCGGGCTGTCGCCCATTTCGAACAGCGTGCTCTTTTTCAACCGGCTGAGACGGACCTGATCGCTATCCGGGATATGAGCCAGACGTTTCAGGCCGATCGCCTCGTTGTAGCGGTCGATCTGGTCCGTCTCGCGCGAACGGTTTGCAATGACGCCTCCGAGGCGCACATCATAGTTCTTCGCCTTGGCCTTGATCGCCGCCACGATCCGGTTCATCGCAAAGATGGAATCGAAGTCGTTTGCAGCCACGACCACGGCGCGTTCGGCATGCTGCAGCGGTGAAGCAAACCCGCCGCAGACGACGTCGCCGAGAACGTCGAAGATCACGACATCGGTATCGTCAAGAAGGTGGTGTTCTTTCAGCAGCTTGACGGTCTGGCCGACAACATAGCCACCGCACCCTGTCCCGGCCGGCGGCCCGCCCGCCTCGATACACTGCACGCCGTTATAGCCTTCGACCATGTAGTCCTCAGGCCGCATCTCCTCGGTGTGGAAATTCACGGTCTCGAGCACGTCAATGACAGTGGGGATCAGGCTCTTGGTCAACGTGAACGTGGAGTCATGCTTGGGGTCGCAGCCGATCTGCAGCACCCGCTTGCCGATCTTGGAGAACGCCACCGAAAGGTTGGAGGATGTGGTCGACTTGCCGATGCCGCCCTTGCCGTAGACGGCGAAGACCTTTGCACCGTCGATTTCCATGGTCGGGTCGAGATGGACCTGAACACTTCCTTCTCCATCAGCCCGTTCACGCAGCTTTTCGGCGAGGCGCGCCTCGCGTTCCGCTGTCTTGGCATGGGTAAAGATATTCATTGGGCAGCCTCCCTGAATAGGCCTTCCAGACGGTCTTCCAGTTCCTCACCGGCCAGCTTGAGGGCGGCGAGGGTTTCTGCGTCGGGCTGCCAGTAATTGCGTTCGTGCGCCTCCATCAGACGGGCGGCGAGCCGCGACGTTGAGGCGGGATTGAGTGTCGAGAGCCGGTCGCGCATTGCCGGATCCAGCATGAAGGTCTCGGTCATCTGCTGGTAGACCCAAGGATCGACATCGCCCACCGTCGCGGACCAGCCAAGCGTGTTGGTCACCTGTGTCTCGATGTTCCGCACGCCTTCATAGCCATGCTTCAGCATGCCTTCGAACCATTTCGGATTGAGTGTCCGCGTCCTGGTTTCGAGCGCGACCTGCTCGCCCAAGGTGCGCACCTTGCCCTCGCCCTGGGTCTGGTCCGAAATGAACACGGGCAAAGAAGCGCCGCCCTTGGCGCGATTGACGGCTTTGGTAAGACCGCCCAGCGTATCGAAATAGTTTTCGATGGTGGTCACCCCGATCTCGATCGAGTCGAGGTTCTGGTAGGCCATGTCGACCTCACCGAGCATGGCATCGAGAACCTCGGCTTGATTGCTCGTCTTGCCCTTGCGGTTGATCGCGAAGCTCTTCCGGTTGGTATAGGTTTCCGCGATCTCCTGGTCATCCGTCCAGGACGACGATCCGATCAGCATGTTGACGTTGGCGCCATAGGCACCGTCAGCGTTCGAAAAGACCCGATAGGCTGCCGCCTCGATGTCGCAGCCATGACTTTCGCAATAGGCGAGCGCGTGTTTGCGGATGAAGTTCATCTCCACCGGCTCGTCAGCGACGGCCGCGAGATAGCTGGCCTCGGCCAGCATGCTTGCCTGGATCGGCAGCAGGTCGCGGAAAATTCCAGAGAGCGTCATCACCGCATCGATGCGGGGGCGCTTCAGTTCCTCAAGCGGAATGAGCACGGCACCGCAAACGCGATTGTAGGAATCGAGCCTGGGCCGCGCGCCCATAAGCGCCATGGCCTGGGCCAGCGGGGCGCCGCCGGTCTTGAGATTGTCCGTGCCCCAGAGCACGATAGCCACGGTCTCCGGCAGGCGCCCGTCGATCTTCATGTAGCGTTCCAGCACCCGCGCCGCCTGCCGCTCGCCGTCCTGCACGGCGAAGGCACTCGGTATGCCGAAGGGGTCAAACCCATGGATATTTCGGCCGGTCGGCAGAAGTTCGGGCGTGCGCAACAGATCGCCGGACGGCGATGGCGAGACGAATCGTCCATCCAGCGCCCTGAGGATGCCGTCCAGTTCGCAATTTTCCATGAGGCCTGTATTCATGTCCGATAGCATAGAGATGGCCGCTTGCTGGCTCTCGGTTGCCCCCGGAACTGCGGTCGCTACAGCCTTTAGGTCGCCGTCGACAAGCGCAGCCATAAGAGTAGCGTTTTCCGCAAACGAACGCGCATCGTCCATCCCGGCAGCGACGTGACAGAGCAACTCAAGCCGTTCCTGGCGCGACATTGCTTTGCCGGCGACATGCAGGCCATGCGGGATCAAAGCGTATTCGAGTTCCGTCACCGCACCGGCAAGGTCGCGAACGAAGTCGGAATCGCTGTCGCCAACCCCTTTTGGCAGAAGATCGAGTTGCTGGGCCTGTATCCGGATGAGTGCGACCAACCGTTCGCGCTCAGCGACACACTCTGGCTGCGTCAAGCGATAGCGATCCAGGCTCGCCTTGAGTTCGCTCAGACCCTTGTAGAGCCCGGCCTGGGTGATCGGCGGCGTCAGATACGAAATCAATGTTGCAGCGGAGCGGCGTTTGGCAATCGACCCCTCGGACGGGTTATTGGCCGCATAGAAATAGAAATTCGGCAAGGCTCCAAGGATTCGATCCGGCCAGCACGTGCCGGAGAGACCCGTTTGCTTGCCGGGCATGAATTCCAGCGCACCATGCGTTCCGAAATGCAGAACGGCGTCGGCGCGGAAAACCTCGCGCAGATAGCTGTAGTAGGCGGCAAAGGCGTGGTTCGGCGCGAACCCACCCTCAAACAGCAGCCGCATCGGATCACCCTCATAGCCGAAGGGTGGCTGAATGCCGACAAACACATTTCCGAACTGGCGACCAAGGACGAAGAGGCCACGGCCATTGCTGAGGACGCGACCGGGCGCCATGCCCCAGTGCGCCTCGATCTCGCCCAGATGACGTTCGCGACGGATGTGATCGTCCGCGGGAATGACGGCGTGAACATTGGCCTCGGCGCCGTAGAGCGCGGAGTTCCCTTCCAGAATCATCTCCCGCAACAGATCGGGTGTGTCCGGCACGGAGACGTCATAGCCCTCCGACGAAAGACGCAGCATGGTCTGGTGGAGGCTTTCGAACACGGACAGGAATGCCGCGGTGCCTATGCTACCGCTGTTTGGCGGATAGTTGAAGATCGTAATGGCAACCCGGCGCTCCCGGCGCGTGCTGCGACGCAGGTCGACCAGCGCAGCCAGTCGATCCGCCAGCAGGTTGACGCGTTCGTCATCCGGCTGCATGCAGGCCCGGCCCGACGGGCATTCGCCAAGCTCGCGGGCGCAGATGCAGGCTTTCGCCTTGCCGCCGCAGTCGGAACGCCCACCGATGACCATGGAACCGGTAGCACCATCAAGTTCCGGGATGGCCACCATCAGCGTCGTCTCGATCGGCGTCAGCCCTTGCGATGACGACTGCCAGCCTTCCTTGGACTGGAATTCCGTCACGAAGGCGGAGACGTAAGGCACGTCGAGATGCTCAAGCGTGCGGGCGGCCGCACTGGCATCGCTGTAGGCCGGCCCGCCCACAAGTGAGAAGCCGGTCAGCGAGCAGAGCGCATCGACCTTCAGTCCGCCCTCTGCCGGATCCATGTAACGGGAGATCGCCGAGCGCATATCGAGCCCGCTGCAGAAGACCGGGACAACCGAGAAGCCGCGCGTTTCGAGCGCCGAGATAACGCGGTCGTAATGACCGGTATCGCCGGAGAGGATGTACGTCCGAAGCAGGAGAAAGCCGATTGTGCCGCGCGATCCTGCCGCTTGCGGCAAGGTTTTCAGCTGCGTTGTGACACGTGGCTTCAGGCGCGGATGGTAGAGCCCGACATCGGGGTACTCGACCGGATCTCCAATGGCGATCTTACCCTGCAGAGCCCGACGGTCGCCTCTGGCATATTTGCCAACCAGCAACCGGACCATGTTGGCGATATTTTCATCGGAAGCTGCGATCCGATACTGGAGGGTCAGGAAGTAGTTGCGCACATCCTGGGCGGTTCCCGGGATAAAGCGCAGCAATTGCGGCAAGCGCCGAAGCATGGCGAGCTGCCGCTCGCCGGCGGTCTTTCCGCTGTCCCGGCCATTTCGCGAACTGGAGCCGCGCAATTTCTTCAGGAGCGCAAGCGGACCCTTCTGCTCCTCGCTCATGCGGAAACGGCCCATCGTCGTGTATTTCATGATGGTGCCGGCCGACATGCAGCAGACCATTGCATCGCATTCACGATGGCGCGCTTCAAGCACGTCGGCAATGGCGTTCACATGCTCTTCGACGAAGATCATCGAGACGATGATGATGTCGCCCGACAGGATCGCGGCGCGGCATGCTGTGAGACTTTCAGGATTGTCGTTCCAGTCGGTTGCTGCATGGACGGACATCGTCAGTCCCGGCAACTCGCGAGCGAGCACGCGGCGGGCGTCATCGACCGCAGCCGCGATATGGTTGTCGAGCGTTACCAGCACCACCCGAACCGGGGTGCTGTCAGCGGGCGAAATGGGCTTTCGCGTCATACAGCGTCTCCACGGTGATGGGGCGGATGCCTTTGCTCTCGGCAAAGAGTTCGGTATTGCGTCGTGCCTTTCCGCGAACGAAGAAGGGGACCTTCTTCAGCTCCCTCTCGGCATCGATGGTCCAGACCTGACGTTCGTCGGCGGTTTCAGGCTGTAATGTCTCTTCCGGGGCGATGGCCTCAGCTGGCGCATGCGAATGGAGATGCGAGGCAGAGGCGCCGTCGTTGAATTCGAAATCGTCGAGAAACATCTGCAGCAGATGCTCCTCGAGCCCCATCATCAGCGGATGAACCCAGTTGTCGAAGATCACGTTCGCGCCTTCGAAACCCATCTGCGGCGAATAGCGGGCGGGAAAATCCTGAACATGGACCGGCGCCGAAATCACCGCACAGGGAACACGCAGGCGCTTTGCGATGTGACGCTCCATCTGCGTGCCGAGCACCAGTTCGGGACGCGCAGCCACAATCGCAGCCTCGACCTCCAGGTGATCATCGCTGATCAGCGGGTCGACCCCGTACTTTTCCGCCGCTTCGCGGACGTCGCGAGCGAATTCGCGCATATAGGTGCCGAGACCGCAGACGCGGAAGCCCAGCTCTTCGGACGCGATGCGCGCCGCCGCGATCGCGTGCGTAGCATCACCAAAGATGAAAACGCGTTTGTTGGTGAGGTAGTTGCTGTCCACCGAACGGGCATACCAAGTGAGTCGGTCTCGGCCGGAACTCCCCTCACCCGCTACCACCTTCGGGCGAATATCCGCCAGGTCCCGAACCTCCGCCAGAAATGCCTCGGTCGCACCGACGCCGATCGGCACGGTGCAGACGAACGGCATGCCGTGTTGCTTCTTCAGCCAGCGCGCGGCGGTGTCGGCGATTTCCGGATATAGCACGATGTTGAACGCGGCCTCAGGCAGCCTTGCAAGGTCGGCCGGACTGGCGCCCAGCGGCGCGACGACGCGAACGTCCAGTCCCTCGCTCGCGAGCAGCCGCACGATCTCGGTAACATCGTCCCTGCAACGGAACCCAAGCGAGGTCGGGCCGAGAATGTTGCAAGTGTTCGCGGCAATATCCTTCGGCCGTGCGACTTGCCCGGCAAAGGCACGAACGAGCCGATAGAAGGTCTCTGCGGCGCCCCAGTGTTCCTTCTTCTGGTAGGACGGCAATTCGAGCGGTACCACCGGCACCGGCACGTCCAGGGTTCTCGCCAGTCCAGCCGGATCGTCCTGCAGCAATTCTGCCGTACAGGAGGCACCCACCAGAAGGGCCTCCGGTTGGAACCGGGCCACCGCGTCACGACACGCGGCCTTGAAGATGTCGGCCGTGGACCCCGAGAGGTCACGCGCCTGGAACGTTGTGTATGTCACCGGCGGACGGGACTGGCGGCGCTCGATCATCGTGAACAACAGGTCGGCGTAGGTATCCCCCTGCGGCGCATGCAGAACGTAGTGGACGCCGGTCATGGAGGCCGCGATCCGCATCGCACCAACATGGGGAGGTCCCTCGTAGGTCCACATCGAGAGCTTCATTGCGCCGCCTCCGGGAAAGCGGCCCGGCCAGCGAGGAGCTGGCTGCGTATGAGGGGACGGGCGAAAAGTTCCGCGAGGTCTCCAGCCTGCTCGTACCCCTGTATCGGCGTGAACGCGAACTCAATCGACCATTTGGTGGTCCGTCCCTCGGCCTCAAACGGATTGGCAAGTCCGAGCCCGCAGACGATCAGATCAGGTTCAGCCGCACGGCAACGATCGATCTGGATGTCGACATCCTGGCCTTCCGAGATCGAAACACCGGGCGGGAGCAGGGCCAGTTCCCCGGCGACATGCTCCCGGTGGAGATAAGGACTGCCGACCTCGACGATCTCCGCCCCGAGTTCGCTATGCAGAAACCGGGCAAGCGACGGCTCAAGCTGGGAATCGGGAAACAGGAAAATCCTCGATCCCTCCAGCGTCGGACGGTAGTGCGCGATAGCTTGCCGGGCGCGTTTGCGAGGCTGTGCGATCACCTTATCGAAATGCGCACGGGCGACACCGAAGGCAGAGGCGACGGCCCAAAGCCAGGCGGTCGTGCCTTCCCCGCCAAGCGGAAAAATCGCGTCGATACGCTTGGCGCCGCAAGACTCCAGTGCGGCCGCGGTTGCGCCAAGATACGGTTGCGCGAGGACGTAGTGGGTCTCAGTTCCGATCGCAAAGCCATCGGTCGCGTGACGTCCCGGCAGGAAGACAACATCCGGCAGGCCTAATTCCGAAAAAATCCGGGAAAACTGATCCTCGACGACATCGGCAAGAGAACCCGCGACGACCAGCTTGGCGGCCGGACGATCTGTCGTCTGCAATTTCTGGTCTTCGACAAGCGACGCCAGAAAATTATCCTCACCCTGTGTGAATGTCGTCTCAATTCCGCTACCGGAGTAGGCGATCACGCGGTGGCGCGGTGCGTGCTGCGCATTGAGTCGGCTGGCGGCCCGAACCAGATCAAATTTGATCACCTCCGACGGGCAGGATCCGACAAGCACCAGCATTCTTATATCGGGCCTGCGCTCCAGCAGGCGGGCAACGACCTGGTCCAGTTCATCATGCATGTCGGCCATGCCGGCGAGATCGCGTTCCTCCATGATGGCGGTCGCGAATCTGGGCTCGGCGAAGATCATGACGCCTGCCGCCGACTGAATGAGATGTGCACACGTGCGGGATCCGACCACCAGGAAGAATGCGTCCTGCACTTTGCGATGCAGCCATATGATGGACGTGAGGCCGCAGAAAACCTCATGCTGGCCTCGTTCGCGGATGGTCGCAGGGGTCGCGCAGGCCGATGGCAGGGGCCGGTTCATGACGCACTCCCGGCAACAGGAAGGCGTCGGACGTCGCCAACTCCGATGGTTCGCAGCGAAGCAGCCTCCCGCCGCGCCATCCGCAGCTTCCACACGAACTGCGCGGCGTTGATGACGTAGGTCGCGTAGGCGGCCAGCGCGAGAGCCATCAATTGCCCGCCGGTGAGTGCGCCCTGATACAACGCAACGAGATACAAAGTATGCAGGACCAGAACGACGATCGAAAAGACGTCTTCCCAGAAGAACGGTCGAGCGAAGAGATACCGACCAAAGACTTCCTTCTCCCAGATCGAGCCAGTCACCATGATCGCATAGAGGGTAAGTGTTTTGGCCACGACGGAGAATTCAGCCACCGATTGCCCGGCGCCTGTCGCGAGGTAGTTGAGAATAAGGGCCAGACTGACCAAGAAGACGAGGAACTGAACCGGCGCAAGCACGGCCTGGACTTTGGTCCAGACGCTACGATCGCGTCGAGTGCGCTCTTCACTTGTGTAGAGGACGTTACCTGTGGTCGGCTGGTAGATATTGCCCATTACGTTCGTTCCTTCTCCCGGAGTCGTCCCGCAGGGCTCATCGGGATGTGAAAGAGTAGTCTCGCGATCGCAAGAGTGTCAACCTAGATTGACGTAAATTTTTATTTACATAATCGCATTGACCCGGCATGCTATAGAGGCTCGCACATGTGCATCATGGCCTCGCCACGTCAGCACCGCGCGCCACATATGTCAGGCTCGGTGAGGGAGGCGTTCCGCGCGGGCACTATGGACACGACCTTAAGCGACGACACAGCATGTCCACTGCCGTCAGCATCGGCCGCAGTGAGCAAACCTACATCCAACGGATCACTTGCCCGGCTAGGTTTGGCAGGGTACTTACTGACGCGCGAACGGGAAACGCTACAGAGCTTCATTCAGGGAACGGTGGCGCCTATGACCGCCGACAGACTGGCAGCGCGGTACGACATGGGACTGGAGCACGACAGCCGCTACGCTCGTGCTATCGATGCGTTTTGCCCACTTGTCACCAGCCCGGGGGTTCGCACTCCGATCCTGCTGGATTTTTTGCGAACGGAACTTCCTGCCGACCAGCCCGATTTCGCCAAAGTTCTGTTCATAGAGGCGGTGACACGGGAGCTGGGGCGGCGGTGGGAAGGGGATGATTGCGACTTTGTCGACGTGACAGTCGCGGTCGCGCGCCTGCAGGATATCATCAGGCTACTATCCTTTGAATTCCGAAGCCTGCACGGAGACGCCAACCTTCCCTTCGTGGTGCTGGCAACACCCTACGGAGAACAGCATACGCTGATGCCGTATCTCCTGGGCCTGCTGTTTGATGCGATGGGATGGTCGACACGAATCGTGGAAGGCGCGGACCTGAGGAGTCCGAGGCTGCGATCAGCGCTCGACCATGCAGATATTGTCTGCATCGGATGGAGCAACCAACGCCTGCGCAGCGAGTTCCATGATCTTGTGGCTGCCGTCCGATCCACCCAAAGAGATCGTCGGCCGCCGATCATCGCCGGAGGCATTGCGGCGCTGGATTCCGTTGATTTTCTTGTCAGTTTGGGGATTGACTGCATTTGTGACAGCGTTTACTCCGCCGCTAGAATCTGCGAAAGGTTCTACGAGTTGGAAGCGATCGGCCGGCAGGCAACAGGATCGCCTCGGAGGACTGCTGTAAATGCCAGTGGAATCGATTGGCTGACGCGATGAAGCCTCTCAACGGCAAGAACGCGACACTTGGGTTCGAGATAGCAGTCAGCCTGCTGAAATCTCTCGACATCGAATCCATCGGTGCCCTCGTCGGACTTGGCGCCGACATCGTGATGTTGGTCGACAAAACCGGCAAGGTCGCGAGCATTCATCTATCCGATCCGGAAATTGGAAGTTGCGGCTTGGCGACATCGGTCGGGCGACGCCTGCAGGATATCGTCACCATTGAATCCGTGCCGAAGATCGACTCAATGCTATCGGGTCTCGACCAGGAGCGGCATTCGCGCGGCTACCAGGTCAATCACAGTTGCGACGGCAGGCCGGACCTGCCGGTTGTCTACTCCGCCTTCTCCTCGGATGATTTCCCCTACACACTGGTGGTCGGGCGCGACCTGCGCCAGCAGATGCGCGACCAGCAGCGGCTGGTCGAAACGCAGATGGCACTGGAGGCGGACTACCGGGAGCTCCAGGAGGCCGAAGCCCGCTACCGCACGGCCTTCCGGGTTTCCAGTATCGCTCACCTGATGATCGACGGCGAGCGAAAGAGCGTCCTGGATGCCAATGCCGCGGCGATCGCGCTGCTGGGCACCGGCAACGCAAGCATGGTCAGCAAACCCTTCCGCGACCTCTTTAGAAAGCAGGACCGCGATCTGCTGAGCGACGCGATCGCAGAAGCACGCCACAGCCCCGACCCGGTGCAACTCGACACGCTGAAGACGGCGAATGGCGAGCCGGTCTCATTGACCTTGCGCTCCTACAGGGAGAACGGCGTTACCAACCTTATCGTCTCAGCCTGGTCTACAGCGGATGTGGCCGAAACCCGGCGTCAGCATATCGAGAAGATGGAGCCGACGACGGTGGACCTTTCGGGATTTCCGGAGGCCGCCGTGCAGACCAATGGTCAGGGACAAGTGGTTGCAGCCAACGCGATTTTCCTCGATCTCGTTCACGCCCCATCGCTGGCGCAGGTATTGGGACGCAATATCGCGACCTGGTTCTCCAAGTCGTCGCTGGACATCCATGTGCTTTATTCCCGCCTTGCGGAAGAACAGAACGTGCGAGGCTTTTCATCCACGCTGACCGACAATCTGGCCGGAGAACGTCCGGTGCTAATTTCAGCGCGGCGTAATCCCGATACCAGCCAGACGCAAATGGTCATCGTTGCCCAAGCAAACGCAGGCGAGCGATTGTCGATTCCGTCACCCGGCGCCCCCGAACAGGCGGATGGTTTTGCCAACCTCGTCGGAAAAGTTCCGCTGAAGGAACTGATGAGAGAATCCCTCGACGTGATCGAAAAGATCTGCATCGAGGCCGCCCTGGATCAGACGAACAACAACCGCGCGTCCGCCGCGGAGATTCTCGGCCTTTCCCGCCAGAGCCTTTACATAAAGCTCCGCCGTCACGGGCTCGAAGACTACCGTCCGGCAAACTGAACCCAGACAAATCACCGAAGGTTTCCGGCGGAATTTCATCGCGGGACGTCGCGCGTCGTCAACGGAGTGTCAATTTTTGTTGACACATGGCGAGGAGCGGGCCTAGCATTCGGAACATGGAGATCACCCGCGCAGAGACTCAGCATCACGACTGGCCGAGCTTTCCGGCGGTGATCGCATTGCTGAAGCCGATCACATGGTTTCCCCCGATGTGGGCCTATGCTTGTGGGGCGATTGCATCCGGACAGGGCTTCGGATCAGCCGCCGTTGCGGCTGTGGCCGGCATCGTTCTCGCCGGCCCGCTGTTGTGCGGTACAAGCCAGGCTGTCAACGACTGGTTCGATCGTCATGTCGATGCGATCAACGAGCCGCACCGCGTCATCCCATCGGGACGCATGCCGGGTCGCTGGGGTCTGTACATCGCCATTCTGATGTCGATATTGTCGGCGCTTGTCGCGGCGCTGCTTGGCCCTTTTGTGCTCATCGCATCCCTGATCGGCCTCGTCTTCGCATGGGCCTACAGCGCACCGCCTTTCCGCTTCAAGCAGAACGGCTGGATCGGCAACGGGGTTGTAGGCCTGAGCTACGAAACACTTCCCTGGATTACGGCGACCACCGCGATGACCGGCCTTGTTCCGGATGCTGACAATCTTGCGATTGCCCTGCTTTACGGTCTCGGCGCCCACGGCATCCTGACACTCAACGACTTCAAGTCCATGCGCGGCGACCGGGAAATGAACATCGCCACACTTCCGGTTCTGCATGGAGCCAGAAATGCAGCCTTGATCGCCTGCATTGTCATGGCACTGCCGCAGATCGGCGTGATCGGCTTGCTGGCACATCAGAACCTTGCCTACCACGCCGCGGGCCTCTGTCTCCTTCTGGCGATCCAGGTCGTGTGCATGATCCGCTTCCTTCGCGATCCCGTCGGACGCGCCGTCTGGTACTCGTCGATCGGAGTGGGCCTCTACGTCAGCGGCATGATGGTGGCGGCGTTCGGTCTCCGCCATCTCGCACTCGTCAATTCCCTGGGTTGAAGGACTCTCCGATGTCTCACCCTCGACCGGCAATCGAAGCGAACAAAGCGATACGGTCAGGGTTGAGCTGGATCGATATTGGACGCCTTGGTATCGTACAGGCAGCCCTTGCATCGATCGTGGTGTTGACCAACTCGACGCTGAACCGTGTCATGATCGTAGAACTCGGTCTCGCGGCTGTCGTGCCGGGCTTACTCGTCGGCATACACTACGCGGTACAGCTAAGCCGTCCGATTTGGGGGCACCGGTCCGACACCGGCGGCTCGCGCACGGTCTGGATTCTCGCTGGCTTGGGCACATTGGCACTCGCAGGCACCCTCGCTTCGTCGACAACCTACCTCTTTGCTGAGCATCCAAACCTGGGTTTTGTGATCGCCGTCCTCGCATATGTGATGATCGGCATGGGCATCGGGGCAAGCGGCACCTCCCTGCTCGCGCTTCTCGCAACCCGCACGGCGACCGAACGTCGCGCGGCGGCGGCAACGATCACCTGGATGATGATGATCTTTGGTATCATCGTCACTTCGATCGCCACCGGAATAGCTTTGGAGCCCTATTCCCATGGCCGGCTGGTGACGGTGACTGCCGCGACGGGAATCATCGCGTTATTTGTCGCCTGGCTTGCGGTCAGAGGCATCGAACAAAAACCGATAGTGGCAGCCGCTCCGGATCAGTCCATGCCGCCCCAGCGCTTCCGTGACAGCCTGCGCGACGTGTGGGGCGATCGACAAGCGCGGATACTAACCCTGTTCATCTTTCTGTCGATGTTCGCCTTCTCGACGCAGGACCTCATTCTCGAACCGTTTGCCGGCCTGCTCTTCGGCATGACACCGGGCCAGTCGACCCAACTCTCGGGACTACAGCATGGGGGCGTCCTTCTTGGCATGGCAGCCTTCGGTCTGGCAGGCATTGTGTTTGGCAAACGAGTTGCCAATCTCCCGAGGCTCTTCATCATCATCGGCTGTCTGGGCTCTGCCGGCGCGCTTGCATTTCTCTGTATCGCCGCAACAATCGCGACGAACTGGCCGCTACCCTACAATGTGTTTTTGCTCGGCCTCGCCAATGGTATGTTTTCAGTCGCTGCCATTGGCACGATGATGTCGCTTGCCGCAGCCGGCGCGCACGCCAATGCGGGGATGCGGATCGGTGTCTGGGGCGCGGCTCAGGCCCTTGCATTTGGTCTTGGCGGCCTGTTCGGAAGTTTTGCCTTGGACCTCGGTCGCGGTCTCGCGATGACAGACGGACATGCCTTCGCAACGGTATTCGGTTTCGAAGCGATCCTTTTCATGGCGTCGGCGGGCCTCGCATTGGCTATCGGCAACCGGTCGGCATCGACCGATCCTGCTCACCCTTACTGCAGCCGGCGGAGTGACCGAATGGAAACGCAAATTCGTCGAAACCAACAGAGTCCGGCAGAACCGATATTTCCGGAAATGTTCGACGTCGCCGTGATCGGCGGTGGTCCAAGCGGCGCAATCGCCGCGGAAAGACTTGCCACGGTTGGCCGCAGTGTTCTTCTCGTCGATCCCGGCAACCGCATCAAACCATGCGGCGGCGCCATTCCGTCGAGAACCCTCAAGGACTTTGGCATTTCCGAAGACATGTTGGTGGCGAAGGCAAATGCAGCGCGCGTGATTGCACCCTCGGGACGAGTAGTCGAGATGCGGATCGGCAATATCGGCTTTGTCGGAATGGTGGATCGCGCCACGTTCGACCCTTATCTGCGTGAACGAGCCGAACATGCCGGTGCGAGACGGTTAAATGGAAAGCTCATCTCGGTCGAAGACGGCAAAGATGGCACGTTGCAAATGACATTTTCGCAGAACGACGGTGATGCATCGTCACAGAATTTGCAACTTCGCGCCCGAATGTTGATCGGCGCGGACGGCGCAAATTCGGCCGTCAGGCGACTGATGTTTCCGCGCGCAAAACGTCCTCCCTATGTGTTTGCCTATCACGAAATCCTTGAAAGCCCGCTGGAAACGGAGACAACCCCCTGCGCCACCGATCAATGCGATGTGTTCTATGACGGACGGATTTCTCCGGACTTCTACGGCTGGGTCTTTCCGCACGGCACCACGATGTCGGTCGGCTGCGGTTCGGCTGTCAAGGGTCATAACCTGCGGCAGGCGACGGCGGATTTGCGGCGAGCGGCAGGCCTGGCTAGTTGCCGGACCATCCGCCGAGAAGGCGCACCGCTGCCGCTCAAACCGATGCGGCGCTGGGACAATGGCCGAAATGTTGTTCTGGCCGGAGACGCGGCCGGGACGGTCGCGCCGTCATCGGGCGAAGGCATCCACTACGCCATGGTGTGCGGTAAACTCTGCGCCGACGCGGTCGATACCTGTCTGAGGACCGGCAAGGCATCTTCCCTGCGGCAGGCCCGCCGCATCTTCATGCGAGCGCACGGACGGGTTTTCCTGATCCTCGGCATCATGCAAGCGGTCTGGTACCGCAGTGACCGGCTGCGGGAAAAATTTGTTGCCATGTGCGCGGACCCAGATGTCCAGCGGTTGACCTGGGAATCCTACATCAACAAGAAGATCGTACGGCGCGACCCGCTTGCCCATGTCAGGGTGTTTTTCAAGGATCTCGGCCAGTTGCTCGGCATCACGGCGGGTCAACAATGAAACTGTTGACCGAGTTACTCGCCTCGGGCTGGATCAGCGCGATCGCGGTCGCGATCCTGTGGGCTGAAACCCTCGTGCTGTCATGGCTCTCCCATGAGCCAGGGCGTCGCTTCCGCTCTCTCGCCGCCAACGCCTGTTCGGGAACCTTCCTGCTACTGGCCGTTGGGCTGGCTCTGCGTGGCGATGATCCGCGCGCGATACTCATTTTGCTCGCCGGGTCGCTTGTCGCGCACGGCCTCGATATCCTGTCACGCACGCCCATCGATCGGCTGCGTGTTCAGCCGCAACACGGAGTAATTCAACATGCCAGCGGTGCTGACCCAGGCAATGTAGGGAATAAACAAAATTGCGCTGATGACGGAAACCGGCCACGCGGTCATGATGAACCCGAGGATGGAGATCCACAGCAGCGCGATATCGGCAAGCGCCAGATCCATACGGCGAAGTCCAAAGAACAGCCAGGACCACATGGCATTGAACACGATCTGAGCGCACCAGAAAGCGAGCGGCAGAGACCAGTCCGCCAGCGTCCATACACTCCAACCGGCATAGGCGATGCCAGCGTAGAGAAGCGACCATACCACCGGGAACGCCCATTTTGGCGGCGTCCAGGATGGCTTGCGCAAGGTTTCGTACCATTGGCCCGGCTTGAACACCGCGCCACTCGAGGCCGCGATAAGAACAATGACGATAAAGGCGACAGCGGCCATGACCTGCTCCTGTGATTGGGAACGACGCCCGACACTACACATCGTCGGCTATTGCGCAACGTCGCCGGAACAAGATCGTTGCACAGTGTGCTCGAACACATTCTTGATCGCCCGTTCGGCGGCCCTACTTCTTTATCCGCAGCTTCGTTACGGGAGGTAACCAATGTCGAAGTTTTTCGCATTCGCATTCAGCATGGCCGTTGTATTGGCGCCGACACTCACTCTTGCCCAGGAGGGAGACGCCGCCGCCGGCAAGACTGTCTTCAACAAATGTATGGCCTGTCACAACGTGGACACCGACAAGGCCAAGGTCGGCCCGTCTCTGAAGGGCGTGATCGGCCGGCAGCCCGGCACCGTGGAGGGCTTCAAGTATTCCAAGGCCATGGTCGATTTCGGCGCCGGCAAGGTTTGGGATGAGGCACTCCTGACCGCGTATCTGCCCGACCCGCGCGGCCTCGTGAAGGGGACCAAGATGGCATTTGCCGGCCTGAAGACCGACAAGGAGGTCGCCGACGTGATTGCCTACCTGAAGCAGTTCAGCGAGCCGCAATGAGCTTGGTCAAGGCCAAGAGCTTGACCCGTGATAATACAGATCGGGCGATGTGTAAAAAAAAGTTTACACATCGCCCGATTTGCCGGAAGATGACTTTCCATTCCCGACACCTGGGTGCAGGTCGATAGATTCGACAGCCCGGCAGCGACAACCGGGAAGCGTCAGGGCGGGAGGAAAACATGGGCTTGATATCCGCGTCGGTCGCAACCCCGATTCTCGATGGCATACGCGATCCATCCGATCTCCGGGCGATGAGTGACGACGAACTCGTCCATCTGGCCGATGAACTCCGATCCGAAACCTTGAGCATTGTGTCGCAGACAGGCGGTCATCTAGGATCAAGCCTTGGCGTGGTCGAACTCACCATCGCCATTCACACGGTGTTCGACACACCCCGCGACAAGCTGATCTGGGACGTCAGTCATCAATGCTATCCGCATAAGGTCTTGACCGGCCGACGCGAAAGAATGCGCACGCTGCGCAAACAGGACGGGCCTTCAGGTTTCACGCGCCGCGCCGAGAGCATCTACGACACATTCGGCGCCGCCCATTCGTCGACGTCCATCTCCGCCGGCCTCGGTTTCGCCGTCGGCCGCGACCTGGGAGCGGATGTGGGTGACGTGGTATGCGTGATCGGCGATGGCGCTATGTCAGCCGGCATGGCGTTCGAGGCGATCAACAATGCGGGCGCGTTGGGGAAACGGGTCTTCGTCATCCTCAACGACAACGCCATGTCCATCTCCCCTCCGACCGGAGCGCTGTCCTCGCACCTTGCTAAACTTTCAGGGCGGCTTGAAGACGCAACTGAATATCTCGACGGTAGCGTGTCGAACCTCTTCGAGCAGATGGGCTTCACCTATCACGGACCCATTGACGGTCACGATCTGAAGGGTCTGCTTGCAACGCTGCGCCACCTGAAGAATGACGGCCAGGGTCCGATCCTCGTGCACGCTGTGACCAGGAAGGGCGCGGGATATGTCCACGCCGAAGCTGCCGAGGACAAATACCACGGCGTCAATCGGTTCGATATCGCGACGGGCATCCAGGAAAAGGGTGTCGCCAAGGCGCCGACATTCACAAAGGTCTTCGCGACGGCGCTGGTTGCCGAAGCCGAACGCGACCCGCGTATCGTTGCAATTACCGCAGCGATGGCGGCAGGCACCGGCATAGACGTTTTCTCGCGTGTATTCCCTGATCGCTCCTTCGATGTGGGAATAGCCGAACAGCACGCAGTCACCTTCTCAGCCGGCCTGGCCGCGAGCGGCCTGAAGCCATTCTGTGCGATCTACTCGACATTCCTGCAAAGGGCCTATGACCAGATTGTCCATGATGTGGCGCTGCAGGGCCTCCCCGTCCGTTTCGCGATAGACCGGGCGGGCCTGGTCGGCGCTGACGGCCCCACGCATGCCGGTTCGTTCGATATAGGCTATCTCGCGAACCTTCCGGGTTTCACGGTGATGGCAGCGAGCGACGAGGCCGAACTGGTGCATATGATCGCGACCGCTGCCGCGCACGACAAAGGACCGATCGCATTTCGTTATCCGCGCGGCGAAGGCGCTGGCATAGCCTTGCCGCCACGCGGCGTAGTCCTCCCGATCGGCAAGGGGCGGATCGTCGAACATGGAACAACGGTAGCCCTCCTGTCGTTCGGAACGCGCCTGTCGCACTGTCTTTCCGCTCGCCGGACATTGGCTGCGCACGGCATTTCGGCCACCGTAGCCGACGCGCGCTTTGCCAAACCGCTCGACACCGAGCTTATAGAAGACCTGTGTTCAAATCATCACCTGCTGATCACGATCGAGGAAGGGGCGACAGGCGGGTTTGGGTCGCTCGTTCTTCATCATCTCGCAGGCAGAGGAATGTTGGACGGTCGGTGTGGCGTACGCACCATGACGCTCCCCGACATCTTCATCGCCCAGGGCTCGCCCGAACAAATGTACGACGCTGCCGGCTTGACCTCACGTCACATAGAGCAGTTGGTTCTTTCAACATTACCACGGCCAAGGGCGCGCCATGGCCATGGACGCCATGGTCTTGGTGGAAAGCAGAAGGGCCTTTCGGCGCTACAACGACCGGAGGATCGATAGGAGCCGGTTAGGCGCACCCGCAGATATTAAAGAATTTGCGGAAACGTCACGATGCAGTATGTTCGTCATACAAGGGGCAAAGCTCCTTAGGCCTATCTTCGGGAGGGGGACATGGCCGATAAAGAAACAGCAGACCCAAAGCGGTCCCTGAGCGAAAAAGCTGACGGGCGATCTGAGTCGTCGGCGGGCGCTGGGACCGGAGCCCAGTTGAGTTCGAGCGACCACAACTTGCTTGAGAAAGCGATACGTCGTTCGGTGCCGAACAAGGTTGGTTCCAACCACGCGGAGCTGTCTGCGGGGGCTCGTGATGTTGCTATCGTCCACGAGCACGATCTGATCATGAATCCGGAGCTTCACCCTGTTGCCCGGCAGATGCCGGGCACCGAGCGGGCGCTCGATTATCGCGACAGCCTGTTGAACTGTCTGGTCGACGCTGACCCCCGCAATCAAAGAAGCTTCATTGAGGAGCTTCTCCAGGCGTCGATTCCGGTTCCAACTCTCGCAGTCCACCTGTTTGCACCGGTCGCAGCTCGCCTGGGTGATCTGTGGTGCACCGACGAAGCCGATTTCATGCAGGTCGCGGTGGCATCTACCCGGCTGAGCATGATTGTGAACCACGTCTCCCATCTCGGCATCAATCCGCCGGTCGATGCCAAGGAGAACAGACGTGTCCTGTTGGCAAGGACATCGGGCGCCATGCACACGATCGGTATATCGATCGTTGCGTCATGCTTCCGCGATATGGGCTGGACGGTCGACGGCGGCTCCGACCTCGAGATCGGCGACAGTCTTTACATGCGGCTATCGAACAGGCCGTACAATCTTCTTGGCATTTCAGTCGGCCGCGTTGACGAAGTCCTGGAATGTTCCGAAGCGATCCACCGGGTACAGACAAGTCGCCCAACCCGTAACATGAAGATCGCTGTAGGCGGTCCGGCGGTAATTGCCTCTCCTAAGGCCTTCAATCGTATTGGCGCCGACTTCGTCACGCGTTCGGCGCTGGATGTCATGCAGCTTGCAAGCCACGTCTAGAATGGGCCTCCTGACTGACAGCGGGAGGCCAGCGACCCGTTCACACCACCGGAACCAGACCGTAGCGACGCAGGATACCGCCAATCCTGGCATCCTGCTCCGGATCAGGCAACAGGGCGGGCTGGCGACTTGCACCTACTGATACATCCTGAAGATAAAGTGCCCGCTTGACCATGGCCGGTGCGAAGCCGAGCGCATAAAGATCCGTGCGGAACGCCGTAAAGATCGCCTGCTGCCGCTCGGCTTCCGGTATATCACCGCTGTTGTATCCTTTGAGAATGCCAGCCACGACATCCGGAAGGGCATTGCCGAGACCGGAGATGCAGCCGGCCGCTCCATTCTGCAGCGCCCAGAGCACCAGGTGGTCGGGGCCGGAGTAGACATGAAATCCGGGCATTTCGCGCGAAACAGCGAGATAGGCCTCCAACGTTTCCTTCGCCCCACCGGAATCCTTGATGCCGGCGATATTGCCGTGGGCGGCGAGCTTGCGGGCCGTTTCCGGCTCGATGTGATTCTGCGTGCGGGCGGGAATATCGTAGAGATAGATCGGCGTTTTCACGGCATCCGCAACCGTCGAGAAATGCCGTATGAGACCGTCCTGTGTGCAAGCGATGAAGAAGGGCGTGATGACGGCAATTGCGGTTACGCCAATCCGGTCGAACTCACGGGCGAGCTTGACCGTCTCGAACGTCGCCGGCATGCCGGCATTGACGATCACGTCGACCTTGCCGCCGACTTCGTCGACCACAGCCTCCGCCAGCTTCACCTTCTCCTCGAAAGTCAGCGCGGTGAAGTCACCGTTGGTGCCGGCGCACATGATGTTGTTGCCGGCCGCGACCTGACGGCGGACCTGCGCGCGCGTCGCCTCGTAGTTGATCGTCTCGTCCTCGTTGAAGCAGGTAACAAGCGCGACGAAGGCCTTTTTCGACATGTGATGTTCTCCGGTATTCTTGTTGTCAGGACGCCCGGCTCAACCGGTTCGCACGGTTTTGGGCCTGAACGTCCGGATCCGGATCGAGGCCGGCGGCGAGCAGCGCCTGGGTATAGGGCTTCTGCGGTGTCTCGAATATCTCGCGCACAGTGCCGAGCTCGACGACCTCGCCCTTCTGCATGACCATCACATGGTCGGCAAAGTCGCGCACCACGGGCAGGTCATGCGCGATGAAGATGAAGGCTATGCCCATTTCCTTCCGTAGTTTGTCGAGAAGCGCGATGACTTGCGCCTGCACCGACACGTCGAGTGCCGATACGGCCTCGTCGCAGATGATCAGCTGCGGCTCGAGCGCGAGTGCCCGGGCAATCGCGATGCGCTGGCGCTGGCCACCCGAAAATTGGTGCGGGTAACGCCCCATATGCTCCGGTCCGAGCCCGACCTGGGTCAGCAGTTCGGCGACGCGCTCGCGCCACCTGGCTTTAGGAAGGATGTCGGGATGGATGACCCATGCTTCCGAAATCAGCTGGTAGACCGTCATGCGCGGATTGAGCGATTGTGTCGGGTCCTGGAAGACCATCTGCAAATCGCGCCTGAGCTTGTAGAGTTCAGCGGCCGACAATTGGAAAAGGTCCCTGCCCTTCCACTGCGCAGAACCGGAATCCGGTTCATCAAGCCGCAGCAATACGCGGGCGAGTGTCGACTTGCCCGATCCACTTTCCCCGACCACGGCCAGAGTCTCTCCGGCAAGGAGATCGAAGGAAACACCCTTCAAAGCTGCAAACGCACCGTAGTTCTTGCGGATGTCCCGCACGCTCAAGACCGGTTCGTGGCCTTTTAGCGGTTCATGCATCTCGCCCTTGCCAGGGGCCGCCGCGATGAGCTTCTTCGTGTAGGGATGCTGCGGGTTCTTGTAGACCTCGCGCACCGTGCCGGCCTCGACCAGAACGCCTTTCTCCATCACCACGACACGGTCCGCGATCTCGGCGACGACGCCGAGATCATGCGTGATGATAAGGACGGCCATTCCGGTCTCGCGCTGCAACTCCTTGAGAAGCGCCAGCACTTCGGCCTGCACGGTGACATCGAGAGCAGTGGTCGGCTCATCCGCGATCAGCAGATCGGGCCGAAGTGCAAGCGCCATCGCGATCATGACGCGCTGACGCTGACCGCCGGAAAACTCATGCGGATATTTGGCCAGCGCATGCTCCGGGTCCGGAATACCGACGCGACCGAGAAGCCGCAGCGCCTCGGCCTGAGCCCTGGCGGCGTCGGTTCCGTGCGTTGTCAGCGCCTCGCGAACCTGCCATCCGACGGTATAGACCGGGTTCAGGTGGCTGAGCGGATCCTGGAAGATCATGGCAATGCGGCGTCCGTTGATCTCTCGACGTTCTGACAGCGGCATCGTCAGCAGATCGACGCCGTCAAGCAGGATTTCGCCGCCACTGATACGCCCTGGCGGCATGTCGATGAGGTTCATGATCGCCGACGACGACACGGACTTGCCCGAACCGCTTTCACCCAGGATCGCGAGAGTCTCGCCCCGGTCGAGATGATAGGACATGTCGCGCACGGCCTTCACGACGCCACCAGCCGTGTGGAACTCGACCGAAAGGTTGCGGACCTCGAGCAGATGCTCAGCCATTCTTGGCCCCTTTCATTTCCAGACGCCAGCGCTGCACCGGATCCAGCGCAATCCGCATCCAGTTCGAGAGCAGGTTCAGCGACATCGTCGTCAGGATGATCGCAAGCCCCGGCCAGAAGGAAAGCCACCATGCATTGGTCAGGTATTGCCGACCCTGGCTGATCATGAGACCCCACGTGATCTCCGGTGGCTGGATGCCGATGCCGAGAAACGAAAGCGCGCTTTCCGCCAGCATTACATAGGCGAAGTCGAGGGTGGCGAGTGTGGTCAACGTCGGGAGAACCACCGGCAAGATATGGCGGAACAGGATGCGCTTGCTGGAGGCGCCCATGACGCGCGCCGCCTGGACGAACATGCGCTCGCGAATTTCCAGCACCTCGGCCCGTGTTGTGCGCAGATAGACGGGGATGCGGGTGATCGCCAGTACCATCATCAGGTTTAGGATCGAAGATCCGAGAATGTAGAGCACGATGACAGCGATCAGCAGCGACGGGAAGGACATGATGACATCAGCTAGACGCATGATGACCTGATTGACGCGCGGCGAAGAAAAGCCGGCAATCAGTCCAAGCACGGTTCCCACTACAGAGGAGATCAAGACCGCGCCGGCTGCCACCATGATCGTGTTCTGCGTCGCGACGATGATGCGTGCAAGCAGCGGGCGTCCGAGCGCATCCGCACCCATCCACCAAACCCAGGCCTTCTCAAAGTCGAAAGGCGCAGCATTCCGACCGCGCAGGTTCTGCTTGGTGGCGATATCCCCTAACCAGCTGGGCCCCATCAACGCCATCAATATGACCAGCAGCAGGAAAACCGCTGCGCAGAGGGCGAACTTGTCGGCCAGCAGCATGCGGAACATACGCCGATAAAACGGCGGTTCATCGGCAATCGCAACGATGGAGGTTTCGAGTGTCATAGCCCCTCCTCAATGCCGAATTCGTGGATCGAGAATTGCATAAGCGAGATCGATCAGCAGGTTCAACAGGAAGATGGCAAGCGCCGTCACGAGGATCGCGGCAAGCACCACGTTGAAGTCGCGCTGCAGGATGGAATCGATCATCAGCTTGCCGACGCCGGGGAAACCGAAGATCGTCTCGATGATGACGGCACCGTTGAGCAGGCTCGCGGCTTGGTCACCGATCACGGTGATAACCGGCAACATGGCATTGCGCAGCGCATGGACGAAAATGATTGGGGTCGATTTCACGCCTTTGGCACGCGCCGTCTTCACATAGGCGGACGACAGAGCCGTAATCATCGAGCCGCGCACCACCTGCACGATGATACCGAATGGCCGCACGAACAGTACAGCGATCGGCAAGATCCAATGCCAGATCGAGCCGGTGCCAGATGTCGGCAACCATGCGAGATTGACCGCGAAAACGACGATCGCAACGATCGCGAGCCAGAAGTCCGGCACGGACGCGCCGACGAGCGAGACGATTGACGAGAAACGGTCGAAGAATCCGCCAGCCCGAAACGCGGCAAGAGAGCCGACCACGATCGCGGCGACGGTAACGAGGCTCATCGTGATGACGGCGAGCCACAGGGTCCAGACGAAGGCTTCAAGCACCACGTCGAGCGCCGGCCGCGCCTTGCGCAGCGATTCACCAAGATCGCCCGTCAGAACATCGCCGACATAGCGGCCGAACTGGACCATCAGCGGATCGTTGAGACCATGCAGTTCGCGAAACTGGTTCTTCATCTCCTCGGAGGCCTCGACCGGCAGGAAAAGCGCCGCCGGATCGCCGGTCAGGCGGGAGAGGAAGAAGACCATGACAATAAGCCCGATGAGCGAGATCAGACTGGCCACGGCACGTTTTCGGATGAAGCTCAGCATCGCACCCTCGGAGAAAACGCTGCGGCAGGATCATCCCGCCGCATGATTGCTTTGAAAAGTTCGCGACGTTCCGTAGCCCGCGCTTACTTGATCGTGATCTCGGACAATTGGAGCATGGAATTCGTCGCCATCGTGGGCTTGAAATCCAGGCGCTCGGAAACCCGGGAGAAGCCGACCATGTGGAAGAGAAGCACATCGGCGACCACGTCGTCATGCAGATAAGCAATCAGCTCGGACCAAAGCTTGGCGCGTTCGTCGCCCACCGCTGCCGAAGCCCGCTTGATCAGGTCGTCAACCTTCGGATCGGAAAAGCCCGACTGGGTTCCGTCGCTCGCATACTTGAAGAACATGGAGAACGAGGGGTCGCCCTTGGAGTTGTCGTGCATGGCGGCGACGATCTGAGGACCACGACCTTCCGCGAAGGGCTTCGAATAATACTGCTCGTGCTCGGCGACCTCGACGAACTTCAGCTCGATGTTGAAGCCGACTTCCTGCAACTGCTGCTGGATCGCCTCCATGATTTCAGTGACGTTCGGGAAGTTCGCCGAACGGGCGATGATCGTGATCGGCGTGTCGACCTTCACGCCATCGGCTTTGGCCTCCTCGATCAGCTTCTTGGCAGCGTCCGGATCATAGGGGAATACTTTGACGTCAGGGTTCCAGCCGAGCGTCGGTGGAGGAACGATGGCTGTTGCCAGCAACGCGCCATCCGGCACCAGCGTGCCGAGGAACGCCTCGCGATCGACGGCCAGGTTGAGAGCGCGGCGAACACGGACGTCGTTCAGCGGTTCGATGTTGTGATCGATACGCAGATAGACGGTTTCACTGTCGAGATAGGAGAAGTCCGTAGCCGGATTTGTCGCTTCAAGCTGCGAGATCGAAGGGGAAAGGTCAGCCTCACCCGCCTGAACCATTGCCGCGCGCACAGATGGATCCGCACGGAAAGCATAGGTCGCCTCCGTTACCTCCGGCTTCTCACCCCAATAGTCGTCGCGGCCCGTCAACACGATCTGCTGGCCAGGTGTCCAGTTCGTGAGCTTGTACGGGCCTGTCCCGATCGGTTCGCGAATGAATTCGAGCGGCGTCTCTTCCGGAACGATGGTCACCAGCGACATCAGGAGCGGCAGGATTGGCTGCACCGGATCTGCGTTGAAGTCGATGGTGTAGTCGTCGACGACTGTCGGCGTGACAGTCATGCCGCCGAAGTAACGGCGAGACTCGCAGGTGTTCTTGTCGCTCATGATGCGGTCGAAACTGTGCTTCACGTCCTTCGCGTCGAAGCTCGTGCCGTCCGAGAATGTCACACCCTGCCGCAGGTGGAAACGCCAGCTGCCGTCTTCGTTCTGTTCCCACTTTTCAGCAAGGCGCGGCATGACGCCCTTGTCGCCACGGACATCGAGCTCCGTCAGCGTCTCGCTGACGTTTTCCATGATGATGCGGCCGATATTGGAACGCGTCGCCATGCAAGGCTCGAGCAGATCAGCCTCCTCCGGCAGAACCACCTTGATCGGGCCCGAACCGGCATAGGCCGGCGACAGAGCAGTGCCCATAACCAAGGCACACAGCAGAGCAGTTTTCTTCATGTCATTCTCCTCCCAGATAAACTCGTTCGTATGTGCAGCGGCAACACGCCGCAAGAATTGCATCGGCACCGTGCCGACGAGCCAAAGCAACAGCGCCAACGCTCGCCCCTTACAAAGCAGGTGGACAAGACCGGGCACCCGGAACACCTCTATGTCCGACACTCCGCCTCCTGACCAGACCATCCAATTTCCTACGAACTTTGTCAATTATTTTCGGGATGTAAAAAGAAGTCCCGGAGACGGTAGATTATTTTATGATTTAAAATCATATGTTTAAACTGAAAATAATTCAGAAACTCAAAATAAGGAAACATAAAAAAACTTGACAACTTTTTGGAAAAGATCGATTTCGAATGCAAGAGGAGCATTCCATGACACCTGATGAAATCGCGCGCCGGATGAACGGCAGATTGGAAACGGCAGCAGACGGACGCGTTGAGGCATACCTGCCGTCTCCGATGATTCAGAATCATGCAGCCTTTCTCCACAGGGCCAGAAACGGTTCGCTGATCTGCGCATGGTTTGGCGGATCGCTGGAGGGGAAATCCGATATCTCGATCTACGCCTCGGTTCTTTCCGACTCCATGACCTGGGGCGCCCCACAGCGCTTGAGTTCCGATCCCAACCACTCCGAACAGAATCCCGTCCTGTTCGATGCGCCTGATGGCCGCCTTTTTTTGTTTCACACGTCGCAGCCCTCAGGCAATCAGGATGAATGCCGTATCCGGATGGCTGAAGTCGTCGTGGACCAAGGCGACCCGCATCAGCTTGCGACGGCGGCGGAAACGTATCTCGATCTGCCCCGAGGATGCTTCATCCGCGCGCCACTGACGATCCGGGATGACGGCGCCTGGTTGCTGCCGATTTTCCGCTGCGTCCAACGCCCCGGGCAAAAATGGAATGGAAGCCACGACACGGCTGCGCTCGGAATCAGCGAAGACGCCGGAAAGACATGGCGGCTGGAGGAACTGGACGGGTCGACCGGCTGCGTTCACATGTCACCGGTCGCGCTCGGCGGTGGCAGATATGCAGCCTTCTTCAGGCGACGTCAGGCAGATTTCGTCTATAGAACCGAAAGCACCGACGGCGGGCGAAGCTGGGTCGCTCCAGCCGCGACCGACATTCCCAACAACAATTCGTCGATCGCGGCCATTACGTTGAAGGATGGACGCATCGCGATCATCTGCAACCCGGTCAATGCGGAGCACTCCGCCGACCGGCGCACATCCCTCTATGATGAACTGGGGGAAAATGACGATAGGCCGGAGGCCGACCCTGCCGGAGGGATCGTGCCTGTCTGGGGAGTGCCGCGTGCGCCCGTATCGGTCTGCCTTTCCGACGACGGCGGGATCACCTTTCCGCGCCGTATCCTGATCGAGGATGGTCCGGGCTCTTGCCTCTCCAACGATTCCGCCGACGGACGCAATCAGGAAATGTCCTACCCGTGGATACTGGAAGGACGCGACGGAAGCCTGCATCTCGCCTACACCTACCATCGACGCGCGATCAAATATGTTCGGCTGGCACCCGGCTGGGATCGCCTCGACAATGGAGAATGATATGAGCGGAATTATTGGCATCACGATGGGCGATCCGTGCGGCGTTGGTCCCGAGATCTGCGTCAAGGCACTTGCCGAGATGTCGGACGCCGACCGGGCTGCCACACGGATATACGGAAACCTGAAGACGCTCGAGGCCGCTCGCGATGCGATTGGCCTCGACATGGAGCTAGCTCCGTTCGTCGTCGATCTTGCTGTGAACGGGGCGCCCCTGCCTTGGGGGCAACTGAGCCCGGTGGCAGGCGACGCGGCCTTCCGCTTCATCGAAAAGGCGGTGCGGGACGCGGAGGCAGGCCAGATCGGCTGCATTGTTACCGCGCCGATCAACAAGGAAGCGCTCAATGCCGCAGGCCATCACTACGATGGCCACACCGGCATGCTCCGCAGCCTCACAGGCGCGAAGGCCGCTTACATGTTGCTCGCGTCTGAGCGTCTCAAGGTCATCCACGTCTCGACCCATGTGTCTTTGCAGGAAGCAATCCGCCGCGCAACGACGGAACGGGTCTTGGCAACCATCCGGGCCGGCAACGACCATCTGAAGCGCATAGGTTACGATACACCGCGCATCGCGGTGGCCGGGGTCAACCCACATTGCGGCGAAAACGGGCTCTTCGGTACCGAGGATGACGATCAGATCGCGCCCGCCGTCGCCGCTGCTCGCGCCGAAGGCATCGATGTCCAAGGACCGATTTCCGCCGACACGGTTTTTCACCGCGCCTATTCCGGCGCCTTCGATCTCGTGGTCGCGCAGTATCACGACCAGGGGCACATCCCGATCAAACTCGTCGCCTTCGACACCGCGGTCAACGTCTCGGTTGAACTGCCGATCGACCGCACGTCCGTCGATCACGGCACGGCCTTCGATATCGCCGGCAAGGGCATCGCCAACCACGGCAACATGAATTCCGCCATCGCCTATGCCCGCAAGCTGGTGGCGGGCCGCCGCAAGCAAGGATAACACCGATGACCGCATCCATCACTCTTCATCAGCCGCGCCGCCTGATTGTCGGTGCGGGCACGATCGACGAGATCGGCGATCTCGTCGGCGCCGCCTCGTCGGTCTTCGTTCTCGCAACGCCGATCACGGCAGGCTTCATCGACAGAATGAGGATCAGAGGAAAGCTGGAGGTCTTCGATGCCATTCCCGGAGAACCCGATATGGCGACCCTTGACGCAGCGCTTGTGTCGGCGCGACGCGCTCGCCCGGACGTCGTGATAGGACTCGGCGGCGGCTCTGTGCTCGACGTCGCGAAACTGGTTGCCGTGCTCTGGGACTCCGAACAGACGCTCGCCGACGTCGCCGGCCCCAACAAGGTCGCCGGACGCAATACTCGACTTGTCCAGATCGCGACGACCGCTGGCACCGGATCGGAGGCTGGCATCCGTTCGCTGATTACCGATCCCGTCAAGGGAGCCAAGGTTGCGGTCGAGAGCCCACACATGATCGCCGATGTGGCGGTGCTCGATCCGGAATTGACGTTCACCGTTCCGCCAGCGGTTACTGCGGCAACGGGCGTCGATGCCATGGCCCATTGTGTCGAGGCCTTCACCAACAAGCGCGCCCATCCGATGATCGATGGTTTCGCCCGTATGGGCTTCCGTCTCGTCGGCAGATATCTTGCGCGCGCCGTGAAGGACGGAAGCGACACCGAGGCTCGTGAAGGCATGATGCTTGCCTCGTTCTACGGCGGCATCTGCCTCGGCCCGGTCAACACCGCCGCAGGCCACGCCATAGCCTATCCCCTGGGCACCCGCCTTGGCTTGCCACATGGCCTTGCAAACGCGATCGTCTTTCCGCACGTGCTCGCCTTCAACCAGCCGGTCGCCGCAGAGAAGACGGCCGAAGTCGCCGACGCATTGGGGTTCGGCGATATCCGCTCGCCGGAACAGCTTCTTGATAACGCCTGTCGCTTCTGCGCCGATCTGAACATCGAGATGGCGCTATCGAAACACGGGGCGAGCCAGGAAAATCTTGCTGTCTATGCCAGCGAGGCCCACGCGAACCGGCGCCTGATGGACAACAACCCCGCCGATATGTCGGTCGATGACATTCTCGGAATCTACAACGCGTCGTACTGAGTGTCGGACTGTCGCTAACAGCACGCCTACCCGTTATCTCGGTGTCAGGCATCCTCTCCCGAGACCGAGGCACTGGCTTGGAAAAGCCGCGCCCTCGATCCGGTGAGATGGGAAAACATCAGCTCCTTTGCCCGAGCCCCATTGCCCGCTGCGATGGCTTCCGCGATCGCCTCATGCTCGGCAAAGACGCGCGCCAGCCCGGCGCTATCGCGCTTGACCGACGCGCCATGGAACCGCATGCCGACGGCGATATGGTCCTTCAGGGCTTCCATGGCCGTTGAAAAATAGCTGTTTTGCGCCGCCCGGGCGATCGCGAGATGAAACTGGAAATCCGCGTCTTCGCGGTGTGCCTGTCGATTCGTCGCATCCCGCATGAGTTCGAGCGCCTCGCGGATCGCCGCCAGCGTCGCCGTATTGTGCCGGTCAGCCGCGGCTTCGGCAGCCGCGGGCTCCAGGGTCAGACGGAATTCGTAACAGTTGAGCAGGTCCGCCACGTTTTCGAGTTGCCCGAAGCCGAGCGGCTGCTTCATGCCGACCGCACGCACGAAGCTCCCCGCACCGCGTCTCGAGTAGATGAGCCCCTGCTCCCGCAGGCGCCGAAGCGCTTCGCGTATGATCGGGCGGGAGACCTCGAATTCGATCGCCAGATCGTGTTCGGTCGGCAGGCGTTCATCGGCCTGATAGGCACCCGACTTGATCGCCCTGTGCATTCGTTCGAACACCAGATCGGCAAGACTTTTCCGCGCTGTTCCGCTTTGCAGTCCCATTCGTCAATCCATGTCCCGGAGCATGCGAGACGCCAGAATGGCGAGCGTATCCGGCGCTCCGAATCCCCCGGATTTCGCGATGATACATTGGTCGCCAGCATAGGCGATCCCCAGACCCGGCAAACACTCGCCGTCGAGCCTGAAGCGCCTGACTCCCATCCGGGACAGCACGGCCTCCGCCGTTGCCCCGCCGGACAGCAGCAGGGTCCGGGCGCGCGACGTGAGCTCCGGGTGAACACCCCCGGCCAGGCAGGCAGAGACATCCTGCGCCGAGACCGCTTCACTGCCTTGTGTGGCCTGGACCAACACGAAACGCCCGCCCTTGGGCGATACCGTGTCGAGCCGTCCGTTGGGGGCTGAGAGATAGTCGACGTCGCCCCGTGCGCGCAATGTCTCGACCTGCGCCAACGTGATCGGATCATGCGAACCGATGACGAAAAGTCCGGCTCCCTCGGGAGGCTCGACGGATTGAGGTATCTTACCGCCTGTCATCCTGCGCGCGAGCGCCTCCGCAAGCCCCCTCGCGCCGACGAGCAGATCCAGGTCCTCCCGCTCGGCAGTTTCGAGCGCCGCGTCCATGTCTTCGTCGCTTACCGTATCCGCGACCCGACACCGCTCCGCATGTCCTCCGAGCCGATCGGCGATCCGGATTGGTCGCGCGACACCGAATCCCTCGACACATCCATCTCGAACGATCCGCCCGAACGCCGGAATAGCAGGCGCCACCAGAGCTTTCCTGTAGGAGATCGCATCCAGTTCCGCCGCCACATGCCCTTTCAGACGGGAATCCACCTTCTTGAATATCCGTGTTCCCCGCGGCAGTGCCTGATAGGCAGCCCGCGCAAGCGCGGCGGCGTGCGCCTCATCGAACTCGCGCGATCCGAGATTGATTGACAAAACAGCAGGCTCTTCCGCCAGCGCGTCGGCGATCGCCTCAATGCCAATCGCAACCTGTGTATGCAGACCTCGGCCGGCAAAGGGAGAACCTGTATCGAGCGCCCCGGTGAGGTCGTCGGCGACTATAGCGAGCAACTGACTTCCTCCTCCCGCTGTTGTCATCTTTTATGACCGTATTTTCCTATTCTTTCCAGAGATATCTTGTCCGATGTATTACAAATTTATGGAGGCCACGTGGGAGGCTAGGAGCGGAATGGATAGGAGGATGGCCCATCAACAGGGACAGACATGAAGCTGAAGCGGTATCCGGCCTATCGGCGGGCCGGAATATCAAAAGTCACGGGTTCGGATAGCTCCCGCACAACTCGATTTTACAATGGAATTTTAGGACTAGCCCAAGCAGTTATCCGGGGGAAGCAGCGAACAGAAAAGCCTGAAGTTTTGAATCTTTATTAAAATTACTAATAATATTATTGACCACGGCCGTGGCAGTCTGTTAATTGTCCCACAAATAAATCCACAGAATTGGAACGCCGAAGCGTCCGGCGATGCCGCGGCGCAGCTTATTGGGCGTGCTCACTCTGTGGTCATCGCCTGAATTCGCATTTGACGACCGACGAGCTATCGGGCGGTTTCGTACCGGGACGCGACCGACCTTTTCGAAAACCGCCGGGGTGGGGACACAGGGACGCTGTTACCTCACTGGAGCCGGGCGAGCAGGACAGAAGAAAGACTCTGCTCCAACGGAGCTTCAAAGCTTCGAGGCATGAGGTCAGGAATGCTGCTGGAAGGAGGAGGCCCTCCAGCAGTGACATAAGACGCACGCATCGTGTGGCGTCCATCAAGATGGGCACCGTGGAAAGTGCCAAGGAGGAGGAGCATGAAACTGAAGGCTTTATTGATTTCAACGACGGCATCTGTGCTGCTGAGCGCCGCCATGGCGTTTGCCGGCCCCGAGGTTGTCGCAGGTCCTGGCGTCGAGCCCGAGTGTTTTGCGCCGTGGAGCGCTGACACAAAATACATGCAGTGGCCCAAGAAGGACGGTCCGTTCAAGGTTGCGATCGTCAACGGCTTCGTCGGCAATACCTGGCGCATCCAAATGATCAAGACGGCCAAGGCCTATGCTGAAGACCCGGCGGTAAAGGACAAGATTTCCGAGTTCAAGGTGGTCTCGACAGGAACGGATGCACCGGCCCAGCTTGGCGCCATCGAGGATTTCATCAATCAGGGTTACGACGCCATCGTGACCATCGCGGTCGCCCCTGACGGTTTCGATCGCGTCATACGGCTTGCCGACAAGAACAATGTCGTCCTAGTTCCATTCGACAATGTTCTCGACACCGACAAGGTCATGCAGGTGAACGAGAACCAGCTTGAGATGGGCCGCATGTGGGGCCAGTTCGCTTTGGACGAACTGCATGCCAAGGGCACAAAGGACGGGAAGATCCTCGAGGTCCGTGGCCTGCCGGGAAACTCCGTTGACCGTGACCGTTCGATAGGCATCAACGAGGTGTTCACGAAGGATGGTGGCAAGTGGGAGATGGTCTCTGTCGTCGGCAACTGGGACGACGGCACGACCCAGAAGGTTGTTGCCGACGCGATCGCCGTTCACGGCCAGTTCGACGCCGTGGTCGGACAGGGCGGATCCAATGGTGTCATCCAGGCGCTGAAGGATGCAGGCCATCCCTGGGTTCCGATTGCCGGCGAATCCGAAAACGGCTTCCGCAAGGCGATTGCAGAGCATTCAGCTGATGGCCTCAAGGGCATTTCAATCGGCCAGTCACCAGGCCTCGTGGCGATCGCCATGAAGGCGGCGATCTCGGCGCTCGAAGGCAATGTCATGCCCCAGCTCATCTCGGTGCCGCTGCCAGTCGCAACCTATAAGGAGCTTAAGGACGGCGAGAACTACTGGTCCAATCTTCCGGACAACTTCTTCACCGTTAACGAGTTCCCGCCCTGCGGCGTGAACATCTCGGGCCCCGCCATCATGGCACAGGACGAGTCCGACACGAAATAAGTCGGTATGTCAGGAAGCATGCCGGCTCGGGTCGGCATGCCTTCGTCCGGCTGCCCTACGATCCGCCCGGGGCGGCTTGAGCGTGTGATTTATGGTGTAGCGGATCGGTGGAGTAGCAAATCGTGAACGACAAGACTCGTCCGGATGTTCCGATCGTTGGATTGCGGGGAGTTTCCAAATCGTTTTCAGGCGCCAAGGCGCTGGAAGACGTTGATTTTTCTTGTCGAAGCGGCAGCACACACGCGATCCTTGGCGAAAACGGAGCCGGCAAGTCGACGTTGATCAAAATCATGTCCGGCGTTCTGCAGCCCGACAAGGGCGAACTCTTTCTGAACGGGGAGCCCGTGCGTTTTCGTTCACCGGCAGAGGCTGCCAAGTCCGGAATCGTCTGCATCTTCCAGGAACTGTCGCTCTTGCCCGACCTCACCGTCGCGGACAATATCTCCATTGCCGATCCGCCGCGACGCTTCGGCCTGATCGACGGGCGCGCGCAGAGGCGCCGCGCCGAAGCGCTTCTCGCGCGTATCAAATGCGAAGACGTAGACCCCAATGCTCTGGTGCGCAATCTCTCCCTGTCTCGTCGTCAGATGGTGGAAATCGCGAAGGCTCTGGGTATGAACCCCAAGGTTCTAATCCTGGACGAAGCAACATCAGCCCTAACCAGCCGCGATGTCGAAACAGTTTATGGGCTTCTGGGTGACCTTAAGAATGAGAACGTCGCGTCGCTTTTCATCTCACACCGCATGCACGAGGTGGATAGGCTTTGCGACACCCTGTCCGTCTTCCGCAACGGCAATCATGTGGACACATTCGCCAAGGGCGAGCGCTCGCCCGGCGAGATCGTCCGGATGATGATTGGGCGCGACGTCGAGGCGCATTTTCCACCTAGGCCCGCACCGCGCAAAACCGTCTCCTTTTTCGAAATCAACAACCTCTCCTGGGAAAGCCGGCTCAACGGGGTCAATCTGAGCGTCGGAAAGGGTGAGATCGTAGGCCTCGGCGGGCTTGATGGTCAGGGCCAGAAGGAACTTTTGCTGGCCCTCTTCGGCGTTCTGCGTGGCGTTGGCGGAGAGGTCAAAGCAGGCGGATCGGTTGTTTCGCCATCGTCCCCCTATGAGGCCAAGACCGGCAAGACACGCATCGCACTCGTACCCGAGGATCGCAAGACGGAGGGCCTGATGCTGCCCATGTCGATTGCCGACAATCTGCTGGCCGCTTCCTTTGACAAGGTATCCACCGGTGCCTTCATCGACAGCGGCAAGGAACACGCTGCCGTCGAGGACGGAATCCGCAAGCTTCAGATCAAAATCAACAAGGCAACCGACCCTGTAGCAACACTCTCGGGCGGCAACCAGCAGAAGGTGGTCATTGCCAAGTGGCTGATGACCGAACCCGATGTCATTCTGTTGAACGACCCCACGCGCGGCATTGATGTCGGCACAAAACAGGAAATCTACAAATTAATGCGTGACCTGGCTGGAGAGGGTAAGGCGATCCTTTTCTATTCGACAGATTATGCCGAGCTGATCGGCTGCTGCGACCGGATTGCTGTCATGTATGACGGCGTCATCACCACCGAACTCAGCGGTGATGCGATCAACGAGGAAGCCGTTGTCGCAGCCTCGCTCAATATCAACGCGCAACCGGCGGCCTGATAGCGATCATGGAAAATCTCAAGACCGCTTTCTCGACACGCTTGAAGCAGGGCCGCGCCTTTTATGGCGCGTTGGCCCTTCTTCTTACTATCTACCTGATTTACAACATTCTTCATCCACGCGGTTTTTCTTCAGCCGTACTCGTCCAAAATGCCAATGAGACTGTCGCTATCGCTTTTCTGGCGATGGCCCAGACGGTGCCTGTCCTCATGGGCGGCCTCGACCTCAGTGTCGGCGCTGTCATGACTCTGACATCATGCATTGCATCCGAGCTGGTCAACGGCTCTCCCGCCGAGATCCTGTGGGGCATATTGGTCACCCTCCTCGCCGGCACGGCATTCGGGTTGATGAACGGTATTGTTATCGTCTATGGGCGGCTTCAGCCGATCATCGTCACACTCGCAACCGGTGCCATCGCTATCGGCCTTGCGCTTTTCATCCGTCCAAAACCGGGCGGCGAGATCGACGGAGACCTGAACTGGGCCTTTACCAACAGTCTTTGGGATTTGGTTGACACCTACCAGCTGTTTGACCCGGACGCGGCCTGGTTCTCGCCCTTCGCATGGATTCCCACCCCGCTCATTCTGGTGCTTTTGGTGGCCTTCGCAATCTGGATGCCCTTCCGCAAGTCCGTTACCGGGCGGACCGTCTATGCCATCGGCTCGGCAGAAGGAGCGGCATACATGTCCGGCCTGCCGGTCAACCGGGCTAAGATTGCGGCCTTTGCGCTGGCTGGCTTCTTATCCGCCTGCGGCGGGCTTTATCTGGCGATCCAGACCTCCTCGGGAAATGCCGACGTGATGCAGGCGGGCGCCTATACGCTCAATTCCATCGCGGCGGTGGTGCTCGGCGGTACGTCGCTGCTTGGCGGCGTCGGCGGTGCGATCGCATCGCTGGTCGGCGCCTGCATTCTGCGCGTCATGTCCTTCTATTTCCGCATCGTTTCGATTGATCCGCTGCTACAACCGCTGATCGAAGGCATCGTGCTGCTGGCGGCCGTCAGCCTCGGCGCCTTGCGCACACTGCGTGTCAGGAACCGACTTGATCTCTTTCGCTAGGTGACATGATGAACAGCTTTCCATCGAAAATCCGGCCTGAGAACAAGCCAATCCTCATCGCTTCGCTCTTCATACTCGTCATCCTGACGATTGGCACCGGCTACACACTTAGCGTCCAGGGAACCGCACCGCTTCTGTCACCCAATTACCTCCTGCAGCAATTGCAGACGGGCTCGTTTCTCGGCATCGTTGCGGCGGGCATGATGATGGTCATCCTGCTGGGGCATATAGACCTGTCCGTCCCGTGGACCCTGACCGCAGCAGCCATGATGGCAGCAAGCGTGGGCGGTGACATGGCCCTGCCCGCCGGCATTGCGGTCGGGCTCGCAGTTGGCCTCGTCAACGGACTGGGCGTCGCCTATCTGCGCATTCCGTCCATGATCTTCACCCTGGGCGTCGATTCGGTGTTGCGTGGACTGATGGTCGCCCATACCGGTGGCTTTGCCCCGCAGGACCAGGCGACACCGCTGATGCGTTTTCTCGCTGCTGATCGCCTGCTGGGAGTTCCGATGGCGATTTTCGTGTGGATCTTGGTTTCGATCTGCATTGCGCTGACGCTGAGCCGCACGAGTTTCGGGCGCTCCATCTACGCAACCGGCAACAGCGAAGGTGCCGCCTACCTCTCCGGCATCCGCACCCATTTCGTCATCATTGGCGCGTTCATGGTTTCCGGCGTGTGCGCAGCCCTTGCCGGCGTGCTTCTCGCCGGCTACTCGGCCAAGGCCTATCAGGGCATGGGTCTACCTTACCTGCTCCCAGCCATCGCCGCCGTCGTGCTCGGCGGAACGCGCATTCTCGGCGGACAGGGCAGATACATCGGCACTCTTGTCGGCGTAGTGCTGATCGTCCTCCTGAACTCGGTTCTCTCCATCATGCAGATGCCTGAGGCGGCACGGCAGATCATCTACGGCACCGTCATCGTCGGCATGTTGCTCGTTTATGGCCGCGGCGCGAAGGTGAGCTCCTGACCAGGCCGGAGCCGATTCGGAATGACGTAACGCGGCTAAAGACGGGAGCGCTAAACGGATCCTCAGCCCGAAAACGAGCCGATGCACAGCGTGATGTCGTCATATTGCGGCCGGCGACCGGCGAAGTCGAGTACCGCCGTCTGCAGTTCCTGCATCAAATCGGCCGGATCACGGTTGGGGGTCTGCCGCACCAGCTTGATTAGCCGCTCGTCACCGAACTGGGCGTCGCTGTCATCGAAGGCTTCCGGAATGCCGTCGGTGTAGCACACCAGCAGACTGCGCGGCGAAAGCGGCAGATCAATCGTGGCGTACGAGACGTCCGGAATCATTCCAAGCACCAAGTCGCCCGTTTCCGGCAGATAGGTGACATCCCCCTCGCCCGATTTCAGGATCGGCGAAACATGACCTGCATTGGCATAGCGCAGCCGTCGCTCGGTACGGTCGAAAATGCCGTAAAACATGGTCACGAAAAGGTTCTGGTCGTTGGATTCCGACAGCACACGGTTGGCTTCGGCAAGCACCTCGCCCGGCGGACGACCGGTCATCGCCAGCGAGCGGACCACTGTTCTCGACATGGCCATGAACAGCGCCGCCGGTGTGCCCTTGCCGCAAACGTCGGCGATCAGGAAACCGACGCGACTGTCGTCTATGGTGAAATAGTCGAAATAGTCGCCGGCCACCTCCTGCGACGGAACCATCTGCCCATGAAAGGCGACGCCCTCTGCCAGCAGCGGACCCCGCGGTAACAGTGCCTGCTGCAACTCCGAGGCAATCGCGAGCTCGGCCTGCAGCCGATGCAGCGCCTCCTGGTTTGCATGGGCGGCACGCAGCGCCTCTACAGCCTTCGAAAGGCGCTGAATCTCTATCGTGCCGGTGCTGGTATCGAGTGGCGGTGCCTCTTCGCCGCGCGTCAGACGGTCGATGACGTCGATCGCTGCATCCAGAGGCCGGAAGGCACGCTTGACCATCCACACCAGGCCGCCGAGCAGATGTCCTACGAACACCACGACGAGACCGCCCGTCAACCATTGAAACCATTGGGTCTGACGCAGTTCGGCAGAAGCTTCGTTCGACACGACGAGATAGCCAAGCACCCGACCGTGCGTGAAGCCGTCGGCAAGCGGGATCAGCGTCGCTCCGGACCTTGCGCTTCCGGTTTCGGGTGGTGCGCCATCGACGCCGGCGGCCAGAAGCTGGACATCAAGATCGACACCCTGATCGAAATGCTCGACGATACGCGAAAGCGGCGTTGCGACGATCGCGTAACCAACGACGCCGAACCGGAACCGCAACGGCACAATCTTGAGCCGATAAGTGGACGAACCGTCACCTATATCCAGGTCGGCGAAACCCTCGGTGTCGCTGGTGCGCACCATCCGCGAGACGACATCCCCGAAATCCGCAGGCGGGCGGTGACCCAAGCTTGTGTATATCGGCGCAAGCTTCTGGTCGAGAATGATGATTGAGCGCCCCTCGGTCATGGCTCCCACATCTATACGCTCAAGAACGGCATCGGGGCGCTGCTGGAAGACGGCGTTCAAAAGCTCCACATCGCGGCGAATGCGGCTGGCGATATCCTCCTCAACCGCGCTCTCGTCATCCACATGGTTCTGCCACATCGCTTGGATGAGAACGGTCATGTCGCGACGAGCCGCCTGATCGGTGACACGCACGCTCACCACGACCTGGGCAACGAAGATGACGCTGAGGATCAGCGTCGCGATCCCGACAAAAAGGGCGATACGAGACCTAAGAGGCATGGATGCGCTCCGCGCTCCGGCGGCGGGTCCAGGCGGGATCCAGACCGGCGAGGGTCGCATAGGCAAGCGGAGCCAGTGCGACGAGGCAGGCCATCACGGCCGGAAGCGCGAAATCCTCCGGCGTTTCGACGAAGAGGCCGAGGGCCATGGCGGTGACCAGCGCGATCAGCCGAACGTAGGTCAGCATTGTCTTCGCCCCGTCGCCGATCCGAACGAGAAAGGGTAACTCGACACTCAGACGAGCCGCCGCACCCGACAAGGCGGCGGCGAGAGCGGTGCAGACAACGACGCTCCACCCGCCGATATAGGCGGCGGCGACAAACATCACTGCGGCGAAGATGCAGACCTCAAACAGAGCCACACGTCCTTTCAATCCGGGATTGATCGCTCCTGCCAGCCGATAGCTGACGAGATGTAGGATGAAGCAGCACAGAACATAAGAGAGCGCGCCAGCGGCCAGCCAATCCCGCTCTTGGCGAGCGGCAAGGACGACGAGAAGAAAAAGGGACGTCTGCATAAGCCCAAGGCAAAGCCATATCCATGGAAGGTCGGGAAGGCCGGCAAGCTGCCAGTCGGCGCGTGACTGCCCTCGCCACGCCGACAACTTGCCCACCTGGGGCGAAATCGCGATCGACGCGACGGCCAGTACCAGAACGGCGACAGCAACAGGCGCTCCGACAGTCACGGAACCGAGCATCTCCGCACCCATAAGCACAACGCAGGGCAGCATGGCGACCAGAAGGTGCAGTGTCCGGATCGATTGCCCATGCGAGATGAATGCCACCCCGACAAGCAGGCCAGTTCCGCCATAGGCGAGCGCGACTTCGAACCAAAGGCCGAGTAGAATTGAGACGACCGCTATACCCATCGCCAGCATTGCCAACCGCGCACGAAGCAAGAGGCCGAGGATCAGGCCGACCGCGAGCGAAGCGATTTTTAGACCTTGCGGAAAAGTCGAGGGACCAAGGTCAGCGAACGGGCTGAACAGGATCAGAAACAGCAATGCCGGCGCGACCGCGGCGGCCAGGGGTGAGCGTTCCGCGCCGCTCACGCGACCGTCTGCCAACCCAAGCAACAGCGCGCCACCACAAACCCAGAAGACTCCCACCGCCACCGCCAGGCTTCCAAGGTCCACCAGGATCGGATGGACGCTGACAACCGCATCGACACGGATACCGTTTGCGAGAACCTGGCCAACTCCCAGATCGACCAGCCGAGACAGTGGCGGCGCCGACAACAGGGTGGCCACTGTGGAGCCGAAACTTTCGGTACCGGCCTGGAACTGCAAGCCGTCCACGCCTTTGACCGTCAATTGATTGATAGCGGAGTTGGTCCCGAGTTGCCGGGCCAGAAAATCCTGCATGCCAACCAGTTGATCGAACCGCATGCCGAGCTGGGCGGCACGGTCGATGTCCGACGCGGTCTCCGCGACGGCAAGCACGGCTGCCTGCCGGGAGATTGCCGTCGACTGGATGCCAAAGGCTACCAACAGCAGCAGGGACGTAGAAACAAACGCAGCAGCGGCGATCAGTGCCACGCGGCGCAACGGCAAGAAGCCGACAAACAGAGCGAGTGCGACGCCGAATATCGCAAGGCCGACCGAAAGAGCCGTCCGACGCCATTGCGCCGCGTCCCGTTCACCGGTGATCGATCGAGACAAAATGAGACGGCTTGTGGCTTCACCGTGACTGTCGAGGATTGCACGTTCCACCACAAGCGCATCGACGTCGGACCGGATCGTATTGGCAGCTGGACGATGTCCGTCGGCGGAAAGGCTCAGCGCTTCCAGCCTGAGGCTCAGTGCATCTTTGCCCGATGCCAAGGACGGCGGCGGTTGAAGAAAGGCTTCTACACTGCCCGGACCAGTCAGAGAAAGCCCGTAATCCAATGAAGCCTCAGCGTGCCCGACATAGGAATCAGCGATCGACGAAACGCTTTCCGTCACGCGCAGGTCAAGCCGTTGTTCAACCATGCGCTCCAGCGCGAAAAGTCCACCACCGAGCAGCACCATGGCCACCAGCCAGAAGGCTACCCGCCGGAGCAGCGGCACGCTCCCCTCGCCGCGTCCGCGCATCGTCACTGGCCTTCGGGCGGATTTACGATTTCGGCGTAACTGAGCAAGGTCATAGGCGGATAAAGCTTGAGCGCCGCGGCCGTCTTCATGTTGACGATGTAGGAGTGGCGGTCCAGCGCAGCGATCGGCAGGTCGATCGGCTTGACCTTGTCGACCAGGATACGCTTCGCCTGGTAGCCGGCCAGCCGGCCGATCATCGCGTATTTGGAAGCGACGGCAAGCAGCGCAGAACTCTCGGTCACCGATGTCTCGTAGCTCGACGCCACCGGAATACCGGCCTCGATCGCCGCTTCGGTGTAGACGTCGGCATTGACGGTGATGAACGAGCTGCTGCCGATATAGAGAAATTCGACGCCGCGGTCGGCCGCCTCCTGGATCAATTGCGGAATATCCTTAGGATCGGGCTCGCCATTGGTGAGTGGCATCGGCAACATCACGAGCTCAAGGCCAAGTTCATCCGCGGCGCGCTTGACCACGTCGGCGTTCAGCTTGGAGTTCAGTTCATTCTCGTTGTAGATGATTCCAAAACGCTTGAACGGCCTGTATTCCAGCATCGCCTTCAATTGCGTGATCTCGGGCACGCGGTTGCGCGTGCCGCTTACATACGGCCGGCCCGAAGATTCATAGGACTTGGCAATCTTCGCCGCGACCGGATCCGCTACAACCATGAACACGCTCGGAATGTCGCCAATGTATTTCGAAGGATCCGGCGCGTCGTAGGTGCCGACCAGTTCCGCAGTCACATTGGTGCCCCAGGTGATAACAAGGTCTGGACGCATTTGTTTGATTTCCTCGACGAATGTGGGCAGGGCTGCCTTGTCCGTCTTGGCGTCGCGGATAACGACATCCGCCGGCATGCCGCTCTCCTTGATGTAGTCGACGAAACCCTGACAAGCCTCCTCGCACCCACGCCAGGCCGCCATGTAGATCGTGAACCGTTGTCCACTCTCCTGAGCCCGGACGAATCCGCCAAGGAATCCTACCAGCATGAGGGCCGAGACGGCCGTCACCGACATCCTCTTCAAACAGGACATGCTTCCCTCCTCCGGTCTGCGACCGTCAGCGGCCTCATCCCGAGACCGCGGGCTTGGCGCCACTGGCGCCTTCCCTCGCGATGATGATGTAGAATAAGGCGGACGCAGCAACGATGCCTATACCGACGATCTGAATCGCCATCTGGAACCCGAACTGGACCACCAGAAATGCGGCGAACAGCGGACCGAGCACGCTTCCGATGCGTTCCGTGGTGCGCAAGACGCCGAGCACGGTGGTACGGCCAATCCGAGCTGCCTCTTCGTCCGCGATTTCCAGCGCGTAGGCGATCTGCGGGCTCTTCGTCACCGAATGGCCGAGCCCCATTATAAACACCATGAGCACGACGCCCCAGATGTTTTGCCAATCCGCAAAGACAATGAGACCGATCGCCGATATGACGCCGCCGAAAGCCAGCATGAACCCGGTCCGGCCAAGCCAGTCGACAATACGTCCGCTCGCCGATCCGAGTAGAATAATTGTCAGCGAATAGAGCAGCATGACCCGGCCGATTTCCGCCTCGTTGGAGCCGAGATTGGCCAGGTAAAGCGGAACCATATAGAATAAAAATCCGGTCAGCAGAATCTTCGATGGGATCGCCGCTAGAAGGATCATCGCCGTGTAACGGGTATTCTGCATGAGCGCCGCAATGCCCCGTATAAGGCTCATTTTCGGCGTCTTATCAGCCGCTAGCTCGGAAATTAGCATCGAGCGAGCCAGCAGACCGGCAGCGAGCGAAAGGCCGACGGAAATCCAGAAAACCGTGCGGTATCCGACACGGTCAGCGAGAACGCCGCCTATTGCCGTGCCGCACATCGTCGCGCTCATCAACACCCCGACGAACATGGCCATCGCCCGTCCGCGGTTCTCGCTAGTTGCAATCGCGGCGATATACCCCTGGCACGAAATGATGATAATGGCGTAACCAAACGCGGTCACGCCGCGACCGATGACCAGAGCAAGCGTATCGGGCGCCATGGCGCAGATCATGTAGCCGACGATCGCCGGGGCCAAGCCGATCATGAACATAAGGCGTGCGCCATAGTCGTCCGCCCAACGCGACGCGAAAGGCGTAACGATGGCAATAGTGCCCATGTAGACCGATATCGGCAATCCGACCAGAACCTCCTGCGAAATCAGGGAATTCGAGCCGGCGAGACTTGTAGCGTAGAGCGGAAGCCAGGATTTCTGCAACTCATCCGCAAAGCTGAACAGGAAGAGCGGTACGCGCACATCCACGAAACTGCCGATAAACAGACGCTTGGGACCAGCAGAACTGAGGCTGAAGCGGGAGGAGACTGTCTGAAGCTGATTGTGGACAGAAGGAGCGGCATTCGAGAGCGACGCCACCAGGGTGACGAACCGCCGGTGCAGCGAGATTACCACGTCGGACACACGCCTGGTTATCTGGCCGATCTCGTCGTTGTTCTTCGGATCGATATAGGTGTCGAACTTGCCATGCGCGCCGTTGACTACCAGGAAGATCAGTCGCCGGATCGGCGTGACGATGTGAAACAGGATGAATGCGGTCATGATCTCGAACGCGACAAGCAGCGAGACAATTAGAATGACCACCATGTCAAACAGGATGTCACGGAACTGACCGTTGATGAAATCAGGGGCGATCTCGACGCTAAGAACTGCATAAATCTGATCGCCCCTCATAATCGGTTGCTCGAGCACGGGCGCGTTGCTTGAGAAAATGCCGAGAAGTCTTTCAGCGCCGGAAAGAAGTATCAGGCTCAATCGGTCGTTTTCCGGAACTGTGCTGTCCTGGTTAGACTCGACGCTCTCGGGAAGTGCCGCCCGCGCTGTCTTCGCAGCCGCTGGCGTATCCTTGCCCCGTCCAACGCTCGCCAGAACGTTTCCCTCGGGGTCCTTGAGTTGTAACGACTGTATCTGGGAGTTGTTCTCGATTGTCAGGACAAAGAAGTCTTCCACGCCAGCGAGATCTGCGGCCGGAATACCAAGATCGGCGGCCATGTCGAGCGTATTGGTCACCGACTGGGCGATCTGCGTACTCGCCGCGTGAATGTCCGGCTCGAGATCCTTCTGGAAAGCCTGGATCGTCATCACGAAAAGGGCGCAACTCGCAACGACGACAAGCAGCGCTACGGCAAGGCCGACATGGCGCGTGATACGCTGGGCGGCGCTATCGACCAGTCGTTCGCTGCTCGTCATGCTATCAGTGTCATTGACCATTCTTGCGGCTTTCGGCGTTGGCAAGCATCTCAATTGCATCGAGTGTCTGGGTGGCTTCCTTACGCTGCTGCTCAAGGTCGCCGAAGATACGCCCGAACCAATGAAGCGTCGGAGCCAGCGGCCCGCTGGCATTGGCCACCCGCGTTTCGTCGCGCTCCTCGACAACCGAGCGCATTGCCTGGATCGACCGACCGAGCGGCCTCAGGCTGACGAAAACCACCATGGCGGCCAGCAGAGCGATCGGCATCAGTGTAATGAAGGAATAGGAGATAATACGCCGCAACATTGCGTTGTCGCGTTCGGTGATGACCGCATCCGGCTGCAGTGCCACGATCGCACCCTCGGACTCGCCGAAAGAATTCACGATGGTGCTGCCGACAATCAGATAGCCGCCATCGCGGAAGCTCCAGCTCTTGTCCCGGGCAGCGATATGCGTCAGCAGGGGCGCTGACGCAACGGGCAGCCCACCGACTTGCCCCGGCATCGACACTAGCTCGCCACGAGCATCGACAACGACGACCCGCGCATCGTCGTCGATCAGTTGCGATGCCACGGAAAGCGGCCCGCTGGGCTGCTGTGCCAGAGCCCTCAGGCTCACGCCAAGCGAGCCGGCCTTCTCGACGGAGGCACGCGCATCCTCGATCACCACGGCAAGGCGCTTTGACATGGTTTCAGTCAGGATGGTTTCGTATTTCACAATGCTCATCAGCCCGAGGAGCGCCAGCGCCGCGACGATCACAAGCATACTGTAAACGTAGACGCGCAAGCCGATGCGCATTCGCAATATCCTTACCTAAAATCGTGCCGCCGAGGTGTACCACCTGCTATTGACACTTCCGTGACTGCCGTCAACCGTCCGGCAAGCGATCCTTACCGCCTTAAATCGCCCCTCTCGAAGCTCGACACCTTGACGTCGAGTGACAGGAAACAGCTGGTTTCTGTGTCGACCACCGCCTCACCGTCTACCCTGTATCCGAGCCGGGTGTCCGCCGCCTGCCCCGAGATTGTAAACACCAGCGCCTGGCGTCCGCTGAAGTCGCGTTTGCGGTCTGGTAGCATCGATAATTCTATCGCCAGTTTTCGTCCGTCGGCAATGATCGTCGTTACCTGTCCGAGGCTTCCCCCGCTCGGCGTGGCCTCGCGATAGACGAGGCCGGCGCGATCGCGAAGGTAATCGAGCAAAGCAGCCTTCAGCGCATCCGGTTCACTTGCAAGCGGTCTCCAGCCCCCCATATCAGGCAACCTCCTCATCGACCGTCTCGGTGTCGACCGGAATTCCGACGCTCGGGCTTGCAAGATCATCCAGACAGCGGCGAATGTCGGCGATCACTTCGTCGCGGCTGACAGCCCAGGGACCGACGCATCGCGTCTGCGCCACCTCGATCGAAGGGTACCAGACGGAGCGATCATCCTTTGCAAACCAGTACCAGACCGCGTTCGGTTGCGTCAACGCTAGGCCACGCACACCCATCGCACCGGCGAGATGGAGCGGCACGCAATCCGGGGCGAGGACGAAATCACACTCGGCAATCGCGGCCGCCACATCGGCCATCCCCGCCATATGCGCGCCTGCGTCGATGACATGCGGGAAAGCGCTCAACTGATGCCGGCCCTCGTCCCAGACGACCGAGATGAACGTGCCTGAAAATTCCCCCAGGATGGGACGGAGATCGTCGAGCAACAGTCCGGGCCGCTCGGCATTCCACGCCAAGGCGACAAGCGGTCGCGGAAATTCGGCCAGCGCCGCGCGCCAGATGGCGCGCTGCTGCACCGGCGGCTCCAAGTACGGGACGGTCGCGCCCAACATCTCGGGGGAGATATCCGCCAAGCCGATCAGCGCCGGCAGCGAGATGCCGGGCGGGGCCGGCGTACCCGCAGCCACCGGCCGAAAGGACATTCCGGGCACGAGCGCGGCGATATCCGAAAACAGCGCCGAACCGGTCCATTCCACCGGGCGTCCGACTTTTGCCAGATGCGCAAGCCGCAGGAGTGGTACAATGTCGATGGAACTGGTCGTGGGCGGGATGGAGACGGTGATCGGCAAATTGGCGACATCACTGGCGAGCGATTCGACAAAGGCATCGAGGTTGGCAAGCGTCGCGGCGGCGGCCTTGAAATCGCCCAGAGCCAGCGACGATTCCCGACGCAGACCGTCGACAAGAAGCGCCTGCACGGGCGAAACACGATCGGCAAGCGGAGCGAGCAGCTTGAGGCAGACAGTATGCGCGCCCGACAGGCGATAGCAATCTGCCAGACAGATCAATGCGTCGATCCGGTTCGGATGCGCGCGCGCCACTTCGCTAAAACGCTTCAGCGCCGCCTCACCTTCGCCCCGGAGGATCTCGACCCGGACATGGGCCCGCCACGCCACCAGCAGGTCGGGGCGGATCGCGATCGCCCGCGCGGCAAGGCGCCTCGCCTCCGAAAGCTCTCCGCAATTTGCGTGGCATTCGACGAGATCGATCAACACGGCAATATCCGCCGGCGCTAGGAGCAGCGCGCGCTCGTAACGGTGTAGCGCGCCGCGATGATCACCGAGCGCCAGCAACTGGCTTGCCAGAAGCGCATGGCACGATGCGTCTTCCGGTGCCAGGGCCGTGGCGCGTTCGGCAAGCGACAGAGCGTCCTCGACCATGCCTCCAGCAAAATAGAGACGCGAAAGCGCCGAGATGAGTTCGGTATTCTGGGGTTCCTGCCGCAGCGCCTCGACCAGAATGCGTTCGGACGCGGCCGGGTCACCGAGAGCAGCGGCCCGCTCAGAGCGAAGTCGGGCGGTCGACACACCGTTCGGATCGAGGAGGACGATCTGGTCGATCGCAGCCACGGCGCGCTCGGGCTCGCCGCTCCGTTCCGCACATCGAGCGAGAAGCGCAAGCGCATCTACATCGTCCGGCGCCAGCGCCACGGCAGCTGAAATTGCCTCCAAGGCCTCGGCGCTGCGACCCTGGTCCGCGAATATCCCGGCGATCGCCTTCAGGGCATGACGGTGTCGCGGATTGACGTCAAGCACGAGCTGATAGAGCATCAGCGCGCTGTCAAACCGGCCCTCGCTTTGATGGGCGGCGGCGGCGGCCAGTCTCTCCTCGATCGATATCATCGCCGTCGCCTCAGCCAACGCTGACGCGCTCGCCGTCCAGCCGGACGTCGCGCTTGGCGGTGATGAGGGCGATCTCGCTGTTCTGGGTGACGACGCTCGAGATCGTCTGCACCAATGAACCGGCCTCGAGCACGTCGACCTCCCGTACCGCGGTCGTCCGCGATTGCGCGGTGGTGGTGACGGTCCGGGCGCCGACGATCTTGTCGACAACCGTCTCCGTGATGCGGCGGAAATTGCTGGTCAGGCTCTCTCCGGCCTGTAGCAATGCGCGCGCCATAAGCTCGACGCGCGGCGCTGCAAGACTAATTGTCGCGGCCTTCACCCCGAGACGGCCGGCGACCTGCAGCACCGCATCCGTTGCACCCGGTACGCCGAGTTCCGCCACGCGCTCGGATTGCCGTTCAAGCACGGCGAGGATAAAGGCGTCGCGATCCCCAACATGAACGAGCACGCGATCGCCCATCGCCGGTGCAAGCAGGCAGCTCGCCGCCTGACGGGCGACCAGACTATCACCCGCGTCGGTTTCGAGGATTGCCTCGCTGGTCGTCACAAAGGCCCGAACGGTGGCCCGCAGCATCCCATTTTCGACCGCTGACACCGCGGCTTCGCCAATCCGTTCCTCGATCGCCCTCTCGACGATCAACAGTCGTTCGTTTTTTGACATGCCGGCATTCCTTCCTTACGCGGGTCGAACACGCTTCAAATGTAGCTGGTCAGGCCGTTCGTATAACTTGCCAATCCCTCGAGGCCGGACTTGATCCCACCCTTGACGGAGTCGATACCGTTAGAGATAGCAGTTATCGCGCCGGTCTTTGCCTCAATGGCGTTGAGCGCGGATCTGACGTTCTCCATTTTCACCCCAATTGCATCACAGGTTAAAGACCCGCTCTTGAGCTCGGTCTTCCACTGAACAATGTCCATTTTGTAGAGGCCGATATCTGACTTTGCCAGATATATAACGACATCGACTGTCTTGATACTCAGCGCGACGGAAAGAGTATATGAGAACGCACCACCTAGAAACACGCTCGTCGTCCCACCGAAATATATACTGTCAGATATACCGTTAGTGAACTTGGTGTCATTGCCGTATTTGATTGAATAGGTATTGGCGTCCGTGTATGTGTATTTATCATCTACTATATATTCGTAATCTTTTCCGTCAATATTCTTGGTCGCCTTGTTCGCCTTGATTGTCACCAACGCCTCTTTGACACCGTCGGTCGCCGTACCGCCAAGAGCCTCGATGAGGATCTGCGATGCATTTTTAGAGCGTATGGTTATGGTGGACTGCGACTCCACTTTGATCGCCTTATCCGCCGTGATGTCGAGCGTCGATTGCGTGTCTATATTCATGCCCGCTTTCGATTGGAGAAAGAACTTCTCGCCGGCGCGAAGCAACATTCGGCCGTCGCACGACAGCAGAATTCCCCCGCGATAGCCGCCGGAGGATGGACCACTGGCATTGGCGAGCGCATTCGCCCCCTCAGAGTCCATGTGGTGTTCAGGATAAAAAGCGCTGAGATCCGTCGCGGCAGCCTCGACACTGGAGTAACCGCCCAATCGAAGGATCGCGCCCGGCGCCCTCGAATCGTCGGCGGAGGAAGTCCGCGAGCGCCCGGCATTGTAGGGCACGAAAAGATGAGCCGATCCATCCTGAATGGAGGATTTTTGCCCGGTGACGGGTTTCCCCCCGCTTCCCTGACTCTGTGTGATAGGCATGCGTTGTTCCTTTCGTCCTGTCGATCCCGGTGCCCGCCGAGCTTAAAGCCCGCCATCATTGAATTCGAACACGATACCCGAGGCGGTGCGCGTGCGATGCGCGACGGCGGCATTTCGCTCCGACACCGGATTGCTTTTTTCCCCGTTGGACATCGCGCCCGCGATCACCGGACGGTCAGGATCGCCGTTGATGAACGCGAGCAAAACCTCGGTGCCGACGAGAAGAGTTGAATGGGAGCCATAGCCATCGCCACCGCCATAAGGTTCCGCCTTGCGAACCGTGTGACTTGCCTTGCCACCGGACAAGCCGCTTTCCTCGTCTAGGATGCGCACATGATAGCGCCCCTGGTCGTCGAGTTCGGCGCGATCGGCCCCCTCCGAACCGTCTATGACCGCATGCAACAGCCCGTGCACGATAGGTTTCGGTGTCTTTAGCGAGGGGCGGAACGGCGCGTCCATCGGGAGGCAGACGAACTCGTTGGAATAAGGCTCGGCCACTTTATCCGGCGAGGAGAAGCCGCTAGGTGTCGGCTCGGCGATACGGTGCACGACCTCCGTTACTACGTAATGGCGCTCAAAGGCGCTGTCTGGATGGTCGACGAGTTTGAAGAACATGCCCGGACGCATCAGCGGGATATTGCTCTTACCGATGAAACGCAGGCGCTCGGCCTCCAGCATCTCCGCACGGACCTTCGCAAGCGACTGGCCATCCTGTGGGGTCGCGTAGTGCTCGCCGTAGCGGACCTCGATCCCCTGCCCTTCGAACGAGGTACTGGCGGTGACTTTCAGGTCGACGCTCGGCGTGTCGTCATTGTAGTCGCGCAGCTGCACATGGCCGGGTTTCACCGTCCAGGCGGAATTGAAGGACCGTACCGCGAAACCACCTGATCCGATCAGTTGCTCGCCACTTCGGAACGGCAATTCTTCGGTCAGATCCTTGCCGGCCATCCGGTTGAAATGGACGTTGCGGTCGCAGATCAGCAGCTCTTCCTGCTCGCCTTTGTGATCGAAGGCATAAAAGATGCCGAACTTTTCACAAAGCCGCGAGAAGAAGGCGAAATCGCTCTCGAGATATTGCAGGACAAAGGGAAGCTTCGGATATGCGCCACTCGCAAGCATCCGGTGCGGGATGCGACGCGCCGCGCGATTGCCGCCAGTCACGGAACCCGACTTGACCGCATCGCTGAGCTCGGCGTCGATGATGTCGAGCACGGTCATGTCGCGGTCGGTACCGTAAACCTGGTTTTGGCCGCTGAGCCGCATCAGCGACATAGCCGGCCCGATGACGATACGATAGACGAATTCCCGATTTCGGGTCGGGTCGAGACTGCCCGCGAATAGGATGATCCCTTTAACCTCAAACGTTTCGTCGAGAACCTTGATCGTCAGCTTGGCCGCCTTGCCGAGCATCGACTCAAGGTCGAGAACTTTGGGCGATATGACATCGACCTCGAACTCGTAGAGTTCGCTCAGGGCTTCCCGCCCGCGCACCTGATCGGCGTGCACGGCGTCCTCGTCCAGATTGGGTAGCGATATCCTGATTTCCTGAGCATTCTGCATGGCGTTCACCTCGGCGAGGCCTCCGGTCGGAAACGGTTTGTTCGGCGGTCAGCCGCTCGGATTGAGTAGACGGATTTGCGACGGAACGATCGTCGTCCCGAAGGAGTTTGGCGATATGCCGTTCTGGATCGTCGGATCCATCAGCGCCCGGGTGGCCGGCATCGCCTGCACGAAGAGCTTCACGGAGCCCTTCAGGTTAGCGCTTTTGGAGCACACCATGCCGGATAGCACGCCCGGCCCAGGTCCGGCGATCGAGACCGGAGCCATGTTCATAAGGTTATGGCCCGGCATGCACGTCAGGTAGAAGCGCAGGCAAATCGGGATGTCGGTTGGACGCATGCCCATGGAGAACAGCGGCACCGGTATCGGGCCGACGGGTGTTGGCTGCAGGTAGACGTCGGGAACCGAGAAATCCATGCCCGGTATTGGCCCCTGCGAATTGACGAACGGCATCTCAACTCCCCCCTGGCATGGTCTCGCCATCAAGCGTGACCCGCTTCGTCGAATAAAGCTCAGCGATCGCCCTCTCCTGATCCGTTCCGATGGTAGAACCGGATGCGCCGAAGAAAAGCGTTCCTTCCGTCTTCGCCGCATGAAGCTTCGTATTGGCAAAGCTTGCACTCGACAGATTGGCGCCGCGCAGGTCGCTGTGTGACAATTCCGACTGCGTCAGGTCGCAGCGTTCGAACTGAGCATTGCTACATTTGGCCTCGCTGAGGACTGCCGAGGAAAGTACGCAGTCGTTCAAAACTGCGCCGGACAGATTGGCGCGGTGGAAATTCGCCAGCGCCAAATGGCTGCTGGTCAGGTCCACCCTCTCCATCCGGCTGACCGTGAAGCACGTCATGGGCGCGTGGACGGCCTTGAGCGAGGCTTCCGAAAAATCGCATTCGTTGAAAACACTGCCGCCGAGGCGGGCGTTGTCCATGCGTGTGCCGTGAAACTTCCCCTGATGGAAAGTGCAATGCTGCCAAGACTGTCCGGAGAGGTCCATACCCGACATGTCTGCTTCGGCAAACAACCCGACATCGATGTGGGCGCCACTCAGATCCGCCTTGCGCAATTCCGATTTCGTCATGAAAATTGTGTTGAGCACACTTCCTGCGAAGGAAACGCCAGCGATCGGGCACTCGAGAAAAGAGCAGCGCTCCAGCGTCGCCTCGCTGATGTCCGCCGACGACAGATCCGTTGCGACAAAGGACGTGCGATCAAGAGAGGCACCCCGCAGCGTTGCCATGCTCGTCTTACCGGCGACGAAGCGGGTTTCAGTCAGACTGCAGTCTCCGAAATCCGCTCTGTCGAGCTCGCAATCGATGAAGGAGGTGCCGCCAAGGGCAGCGCCCTGGAAGATGCATCCAATCATTCGACACTTGACGAAACTGGCCTCCGACAGATCGGCGCCGCGAAAATCGGCGCTCGAAAAATCGCACTGGACGAAATGTGCCTTGGCGAGTGGCGCGGAGGCCAGATCGATGCCGCGCGCCTCCTTCAGCATCACCGGCTGCTCATGGGTGTGGTATTCGAGGATTTCCGTCCGGTCGGCGGGCTTGGTCTCGATGTCAGGCATTGGCCACCCGCCCCATCCTTGTCCCGCCAACATTGGCGCCCGTAAGATCGCAACTCGCCAATTCGGCGCGGTCTAGCGCGGCATAGTAAAGATTGGCACCTCTGAGCGAGGCGCGTGTCATGTCGCAATAGCTAAGTGAAGCACCATAGAGGTTGGCCGCGAACAGATCGGCCCCAATAAGCACGGATTTGTCGAGCCGGGAGTTCTTCAGTGTAACGAGACGCATGTCGGCGGATGACAGGTCACATGCATTGAAGAGACAACTGTCCATGTCGGCGCGCAACAGACAGGCGCGCGCAAGGTCGGCGGTGTTCCAGGAGGTGTCACGGGCGGTTATTGCCTCGAAGTTGCTGTCGGAAAGCGATGTCGCGCCGAAAAAGCCCGTGCTCTTGAAACGCGCGCCTCTGAAAACCGCCTTGGACGCTTCGATCTCCGTCAGCCCGACGCGATCGAAACTGGCATTGGCGAAACTCGCTCCCACGAGCGGAATCTGCACCAGGGTGACGCGGTCGAGAATGCCGTCATCGACGGTCAGACGCGCCGCCGTCCCCTTTAGCAATTGCACCTCGGAGAGCGTCGAACCGGAGAAATCCGCTCCATCGAGGCTGCATTCGATGAAGACGACCCGCGCCATCCGCCCCTGGCGCCACGACATGCCATCGAACTTGACCCGGATGAACTTTCCGTCTTCGAATACGCAGCGGTCGAAGCGGGCGCCGGCCAGAACGGCGCCGCCGAAGTTAGCCTTCCCAAGTCGCGCCGAGGTGAAATCGGCCCCCGTCAGATCGGCCTCTGCAAACACGGCTCCATCAAGGTCGCAGTCAGAGAAATTGGCGTTCCTCAAATCACAGCGCTCGAACAGTGTCCCGCTCAAGTCGCGTCCGCTGAGATCGATGCCGTTCAGGTCGGCGCCTGCAAGGTCGGCTCCGCGAAAATCGTGACCTTCCGCACCCCGCTGCCGCAAGGTCGCTCCGAAACGCTCTGCGACGCCGGGCAGAAAGATTTCCATCGGGAAGATCGCCACCGGGGATTCCTGCCGCGCATCGCGCATCGCGGCGTCGAGCGACGTCTCCGCTTCGTCCAGCCGGTTCTCGACTTGTTGTTTAGCCTCGCGGAGATGTTCGCCAATGGTCAGCGCGGGCTTATCTCCCTCGACCGGCATCGCGGCCGCCAACTCCGCCATAATGTCCCGCGAGGATCCGCCGGCCTTGATCGACTTCAGATTGGGAAGGATCCTTTCCAGAACCGGCACCATCGCGGTTTCGGCCGCGGTAATCGGTGCGGTGTCAACCGGGAAGTCATCGTCCACGGGCAATGAAAAGCCGGATGCGGGTGAACCTGGGACTGGCTTGTGCGGCATCTGTGCGATCGCTGCCATACGCTCGCCAATCTGACGAACCACCGGCTCGTCGTCATCGAACAGGTCGGCATCGGGCTCGAAATCGAAGGAAATGTTCGCTGCCGTCGCGCGAGCATCCGCGAACAGACTGCCCTCGGGTAGACCAAGCGCGCGCGCCAGGGCCTTTTCATACTGCGCGTCGGCCTCCGCCTCGTTGAACCCGGACGCCTCGTCGAGGGTAGCAAACATGTCATCGAGCGTGGCGTTAAGACTATCGATGGCGTCCTCGGGGAATTCCGACAGGTCCGCGTTCGCGAAAGCGGCCGCGTCTGGCCAGGAGATGTCGACATCGTATTGCTCGGCGAGCTCGTCGGCGAGTTCGGGGTAGTGTGAAAGCTCCTCGTCATTTACGACGGGCTTTTCGAGTGCTGACCTCGTTTTGCCCGCGGGCGCTTTCGCCGCCATGGTGCGGCGGACAAGTTCGGCCCGCGCCATTTCCTTGCGGCCCGTTTCCATCAAGGCGTCCGACAGCCTCTCGACGTCATCGAGCACTTCGGCAAGATCCAGATCGCCGTTCGCGATATCCTCGCTGGTCGGCATCGCGACCAGCGGCAGTTCGGTGAACATGGTCCTGTCCGATGGGGGAACGAGATCCGGCGACATGCCTTGTTCGGACATCAGCTTGCGGGCCATCCACTCCTGATTGTCCATGAACCTTTCCCGGTCGGCTTTCGCCTTCTCCAGCCGCTGGGCGCGGCGTAAGCCGACGACCGCCTCGTCGCGTTTCGGCATCAACTGAAAGTCCGAAAGCGCATGTTTGTGAGCCTGGGCCGGATCCGTGCGAAGCCCAAATATCTCTCCGAAATAGGCAGAAGGCCGGGCCTGGTCCTCGATATGCTCGACCGCCAGCATAATCGATCCGATATCCTCGGCGAACGCGTCTACGCACTTAACCACGCCGCGGAAGGCCAGCGCCATCTTGGTGATGTTCGGAAACAGGGTAACCGTATCGCACACCAGCCGGAACTCGGTCAGACTGCCGTCGACAGGACGGTGGGCGAAGCCCCGGACCGTTACTGCCGGCAGCTGACCGCCGGCGATGCCGCCGCGGGTCATTCCCGAGATGGAGAAGGTCTCGTTGCCGGAAAAATAGCCCGAAATGCGCTGCTCTTCCGGGGCGTCGCAGTGAAATAGCGGATTGAAGTCGGCTGGACGCAGCGGCGCAAGCGTTTTCAACCAAGCCTCGTCATAGGTGCCGACATAGCGCATGCGCGACGCGGCATCCGGAGCGAGCGGTCCTAGATGGGCGGGATTGGGCGCGTCGTCAGGCGAGCGCACGGGCCGTGCCGCGTCCTCGACATTGGGAAGCGGCGCGTCGAGCCCGGCATCGAGGAGCGCCCGCGCGCCGTGTCCCTTGCCGCGGGGATTGGCAGCGAACCGCGGCCCGCCAAAGGCGTTGCCCTCAACAATCGGCATTTTGTGAAACGGAACCGCTGGGATCAGCTCGATTCCCCGCTCGGTTTGCCGCCAGTAACGGTCGCCAAACACGGAGAGGCGCTTTTCCAGTCCACCCAGTCTTGCGATGACCGTGATACCGCGCACCGCTTCCTCGCCTGGCGCCATCGCCGCACCCGCCACGATCCACTCGCCGCGTGGCTTCAGATAGCCCTTGTCGAAGATGCCGCCATTCATCTGCTCGACCGTCATTGGCCAGAGCGCCTGCTCGCTAAGGAAATCACGCGGACGTTCGAAGTCGGACAGCAGAAAGGCCGAGACTGTGAGCAGGCCACCGTGTGGCGCCGGCTCGGCGCGCACTGCCGCCGCAAGGCGTGATGGCTTGATGATCGCAGGCATTCTTCAAACATCCTCCAGAGGCCCATGAACTTCTGGTTGCCAGAAGCGCCGTCAATGGCTTGAAAGAATTCCACCGGTTCGCGACGCGGTCAATTCGCAAAAATTCGCGCACCACGGCAGCAGCTTTTATCAGAAAACAGGAATTCTCCTTTATTTTCAATTGGCCTCCTTCTCCACTCCGGTCGCGTCTCCATCCTCTTCGATGGTTTTCAGCCCCAGGAAACGGTGAAAATCTGCGCGGTTGCCATCAGAACTGAGAAGAAAACTGCGCAGTCCCGATTGACACAGAAGCCTACCAAAAATCACTTAATATATTGATTTAGAAAGAAAAAATTTGTCACAACCAGAACTGGCACAGCCATTGCAAACTCATTGTTATCGGCTGCGGCTGATAGCAGTTTCACAGTCCCAAGCACCTGTTGGAGAGCACAATGGCAACCATCGCATACGTCAAGATCACCGGCAAAACCCAGGGTGAGATCACTAAGGAAGCATCGAGCGACAAGTCGATCGGCAACATGTGGCAGGAAGGCCATGCTGATCAGTCTATGGTCTTCTTCTTCGAAAGCAACGCCATCGTTCCGCGCGACCCGAATTCCGGCACCGCAATCGGCTCGCGCCGTCACGAGCCTTCGACCTTCATCAAGCCGCTCGACAAGGCCTCGCCGCTCCTGTGGCAGGCTCTGGCGACCGGCGAAAACCTGGAGATCGAAATGCAGTTCTTCCGCACGGCGATCGACGGCAAGCAGCAGCATTATTACACCATAAAGTGGACCGATGCCGTCCTCGTCGGTGGCAAGATCATCCTGCCCGACACCAATGACGACGCAAATGCCAATCGCGTTCACCAAGAACAGTGGTCCTTTGCCTATCGCCAATGCGATTGGACCCATGAGGTCGCCGGCACGTCAGCCACAGACGACTGGCGCAAGCCCGCCGTCTGACCGGCAGTCACATCCGAGGGTGGCGCTTCTGGCCACCCTCCCGTCCACAGGCTTTATCTGGGATTGAAAAATTCTTGTCACACGACCGCCTTACCGATAGCCTGAACCAAGGATGTCGGGACTGGGTGCCCGCCGATCAGGCGTGCCGCCATTGGCGGCTTCATGGGGGAATAACAGACGAAGTGACGGCTTCCTCGCCGCATGTCAAAAGCCCGCGCATCGCAGAAAAGCGTTGTGAGGCCTAAACCGCAGCACGGATTGGAAAATACTTTTTTGGCCGCCCGCGGCCCCGAAACCGGATTTAAGCAGTGATAGATATCGATCTCCGCCGTCTCATCAACCGCCTTAACACCTATTCGCGTCGCGCCCTTGAGTCGGCCGCCGGTCTTGCCGTGTCCCGTGGTCATTATGAAGTGTCGATCGAGCACGTGCTCCTGGTATTCCTGGAGGATAGCCAGCACGACGTCCAGGCGGCATGTCGTCATTTCGAGATCGATATTGCTGGCTTCAAGCGCCGTCTGCAAACAGTCATTGAGACTTTTCGCACCGGCAACCAGGGACGGCCGGTCTTTTCGCCCCTGCTGGTTGAATGGCTGACCGAGGCATGGCTGATTGGATCGATCGAGTTCTCGCTCGACCAATGCCGTTCCGGCGCCCTGTTCGCAGCCATTTTCGCGCGACCGAACCGCTTCGGCGACGACCGGTGGCTGACCGGTTTAGACTCAATCACATATGCGCGGCTCAAATCGGAATTCAACGCCGCCACCGCCGGCTCGCAGGAAACGACCGCGGGCGCAATGGCCGGCGGGGATCAATCGCAGACGGCGGCCGTCCCGGGCATCGGCGGAGACTCGGCGCTGGCACGGTTCTGCACCAATTTCACCGAGCAGGCGCGAAGCGGACGGATCGACGCCGTCTTCACGCGCGACCGCGAAATCCAGCAGATGATCGACATTCTCGGCCGGCGCCGCAAGAACAATCCAATCTGCGTCGGCGAGCCGGGTGTCGGGAAGACCGCCGTCGTCGAGGGCCTGGCACTGAAGATCGCCGAGGGTGACGTACCGGACTTTCTGAAGGACGTCGAGCTGATTGGCATGGACCTCGGCATGCTGCAGGCTGGTGCTGGCGTGAAGGGTGAGTTCGAGAACCGCCTGAAGGGGATTATCGACGAGGTAAAGGCCTCGCCGAAGCCGATTGTACTGTTCATCGACGAGGCACACATGCTGATCGGCGCCGGTGGCGCGGCGGGCGGCGCCGATGCCGCGAACCTGCTGAAGCCGGCGCTGGCGCGCGGCGAACTGCGCACCGTCGCCGCCACGACCTGGAGCGAGTACAAGAAATATTTCGAGAAAGATCCGGCCCTCGCCCGACGCTTCCAACTCGTCAAGCTCGACGAGCCCTCGCCGGACCAAGCCATCACCATCCTGCGCGGCCTGAGAAAATCCTACGAGAAGGCCCATGGCGTCTATATTCGTGATAGCGCCGTCGAGGCCGCAGCCAAGATGTCGGCGCGCTACATCTCCGGTCGTCAATTGCCGGACAAGGCTGTCGACGTGCTCGATACGGCCTGTGCCCGCGTCAAGCTGTCCCTGTCCTCCACGCCGCCGTCGATCGAACTCAAACAGAAACGGGTCGGCGAGCAAAGCCGGGCTTTCGAGGCGCTGAAGCGCGACCGTCATTCCAGCCAGGACGGAGACGAGGCGCGCATCGAGGCGATCGAGCGGGACATTGATCGGCTCAAGGCGGAAATCGCCACGCTGGTGGAGAAACGCGACAATGAGCTTGCCCTGGTCCACAAGATCCTGGAGATCCGTGGCAAGCTCGGACTGTCGCTCGAAGTTGACAGCGCCGAGACAGAGAGGGCGGACGAAGCCGCAGCCGACTCGATCGTCGACCTCGATCAGGAAAAGTTGCGCGTAGAATTCCGTGACGCTGTCGACGCGCTCAAGAAGATACAGAAAGGCAATCCTCTTGTCGCCTTCGAGGTGACCGAAGAGGTTGTCGGCCAGGTGATCGCAGAATGGACTGGTATCCCGCTCGGCAACATGGTGAAGGATGAGGCCCAGTCGATCCTGACCCTGTCGGAAAACCTGAAGGGTCGTGTCATCGGCCAGGACCAGGCGGTCGAGGCCATCGACCATGGCGTACGCGTTTCCAAGGCGGGTCTGCAAAACCCCGATGCGCCGATGGGCGTCTTCCTGTTCGTCGGCCCCTCCGGCGTCGGTAAGACCGAGCTTGCCACCGCCATTGCCGACCAGTTGTTCGGCGGCGAGCGTTTCCTGATATCGATCAACATGTCGGAATTTCAGGAAAAGCACACCGTCTCCAAGCTCGTCGGCTCCCCCCCAGGATATGTCGGCTATGGTGAGGGCGGCGTTCTGACCGAGGCGGTGCGCCAGCGACCGTACTCCGTCGTCTTGCTCGACGAGGTGGAGAAGGCCGATCTTGAAGTGATGAACGTCTTCTACCAGGTGTTCGACAAAGGTGTCCTGTCGGACGGCGAAGGTCGGCAGATCGACTTCAAGAACACGATCGTGGTGCTGACCTCCAATCTCGCGACCGACGTGCTGACCCAACTTGGGACACGCGAAGCGCGACCGACAGTCGAGGAACTTGTCGACGCGATACGTCCGACACTCAGCGCCCATTTCAAGCCGGCGCTCCTCGCTCGCATGCAGATCATCCCGTTCTATCCGCTGGTGGGCGCTCCGCTCGAAAAGATAGTCCGTCTGAAGCTCAACAAAGTGGGCAAGCGGCTACGTGAAAGCCAGAAGATGGAATTCTCGTATGACGATGCCGTGGTCAGCGCCATCGCGGCGCGGTGCACGGAGGTGGAAACCGGTGCGCGCAACATCGACCACATCGTGAACCGGACCATCCTTCCGGACATGGCGACGGAACTGCTCAGCAACATGGGTGACGACAGCAAATCCTTCAGCGGAGTATCCATCAATGTCGGGGAGCAGGGCCAGTTCGTCTATAGCCTGTCATGATGGTCAGGTCAGGCACGCCATCCGGGGGGCGCCGCTCAGGGCACCGGCCTGCTCGGCGGACCGGGACAACTCTGACCGGCAGGCAAAGCGGCGTGATCGTGAAAGCTGGGCGATGAGCAACGAGACGATCTACGAGGATCTGCTGGAACTGACGATAACGCTCGCCAAGGAGCGGCGGGTGGAGGCACTTCTCGTGCATGTTCTCGACGCCGCGCTCCGTCTATCTCGGGCCGAAGGCGCCGCGATCTTTACCCTGGACCGCCTCGCCCGTCACCTGCACCGCGTCTGCTTCAATTATCGCGGCATCACCACCGCCAATCAGTCCGAAGCCCGCATCTCGATTTACGACAAGTCATTGGCGCCGAACCTGCGCGATCCTGCCACTTTCGCCGTTTCGACTTCCACGCTGGTCGCCGTGGCCGACATAGACAATGCGCCGGGCTTCGAATTCGACGTCATTCGCGACTCCGACAAGGCGATAAACTTTCGCACGCGTTCGCTCACAATCCTCCCATTGACGGTGGGCGGTGAGGAAACGATTGGAATTCTGCAATTGGTTAACCTGCCGGACAGGGCTGGCGGTTCCTCCGGAACGCTACCGAAGCACGTGGTGCGACCGATGCAGGGACTGGCTTCCCATGCCGCAGCCGCCATCCGCAACGCCCGGCTGTTCGAGGAAAACCAGAGGCTCATCCGACAACTCGGCCGGATGAATGACGAATTGCAGCAGGAAAACACTCGTTTGATGAGCAAGGCCGCGGCCTTCAAGTCGAAGAAGCCAAAGGGCCTGATTGGCAACAGCGCGCCAATGGAGAAAGTGTTCGACCTGATCGAGCGTGCTGCCGGATCTTCGGTGCCAATCCTACTGCGGGGCGAGACGGGGACGGGCAAGGAGATGATGGCAAACTACATACATCTCTCCAGCGAGCGCAGCCGCAGCGCCTTCGTCGCGCAGAACTGCGCGGCATTGCCGGAGAGCCTGCTGGAAAGCGAGCTTTTCGGCCACGTGAAGGGTGCATTCACCGGCGCCCTCGCCAACAAGCCTGGCCTCGTCCACGAGGCGCATGGAGGCACCCTCTTCCTGGACGAGGTGGGCGACATGCCCCCCGGTCTCCAGGCCAAGGTGCTGCGCCTACTGCAGGAGGGCGAGATTCGCCGGGTCGGGTCGACGAAGACCGAAATCGTCGATGTCAGGATAGTGGCGGCCACGAACGTCAATCTTGAGGAAAAGATCGAACGCGGCGAGTTTCGCAAGGATCTCTACTATCGGCTTAACGTGTTTCCGATCGTCGTGCCCCCTTTGCGGGAGCGACCCTCCGACATTCCGCGTCTGATAGACCATTTTCTGACCGAGGCGGTCGGTGGAGACGGCGAGCGGCCGGAGCTCACAGCGGATGCGCTCGACACCCTGTTGCGCTGGGCTTATCCCGGTAATGTCCGCGAACTCAAGAACATCCTTGAACGCGCCGCCCTGCTTGCCAACCGGGGTCAGGCGATCGACCGTGAACACCTGCCAGCGGAAATCTCTGGATTCCGCGAGGAGACCCTACACGGCGCGCATCCAAACCACATTCCCCATGGCGATCTGAAGTCGATTGTGGGACAATACGAAGCAATGGTCATCGAGGCGAGACTGCGCGAGGCAAACTGGAATCAGAGCCACGCGGCACGGAACCTGAACGTCAGTCGGCGCACGATGGTCGAGAAGCTCAACCGGTATTCCATCCGCCGTCCCGGCGCGACGGACACTGCAACGTCGAAAGACTAGACCACTGAGACTGTTCGGAAGCAAGGCGAGCGGACGTCAGGACAATCTTGGGACCGATCGGCCCGAGGAGGCTCTTAATGCATTTCTTGGCGGGCGGATGAGCTATGAGATCCTGGTCTCAAGATTGAAGGCTGCGGCCGCCGACAACGCACCAGCCGTCGTGCGAGCCGTGTCCGACGTCGCCGAAACGGGCCGTCTGCCGGCTGATATTGCCGCTATCTTGCTCGGCCAGTTGCCTCTGCTGGCAGACGACAAGATGGCGCCGCCGCCAGGCGACAACCAAGGTCAATCGAGGGAAATGCAGCTGTTCGAGGAAGCGACCATTCCGCACGCGTTCGTGCCGGCATGGCCCGCGGCAGACGGACGGATTACGGCAACCGCTGTGAACCAGACATTCGCCACCGAGGTTCCATCCCGCGCGCCCACGCCTGCCGTCGGCGTCCTGCCTCCCGTCCAGCCGATGCATGCGGCCGAAGCTCTGCCGGGATTTGACGAATTGCGCACCCGCGTCGATGATGTCGTACTCTCAGGGCTAATAGGCGACTACAAGGCGTTGCGCGGATCGTCGAATCCACCCGCTGACGACGCCAACGGCCGCCGCCCAGACCAGCTCAACAATCTGCTCGGAACGTATCGCAGTGCCCGCTTCCGTTCCACGGCACGCCGAGTGGTACGCGAGGGCGCCGGCGATGGTACACCTCTCAACAAGCTGGCGGACTATTCGAGCCAGCGCGCCGGAGTGGGTTCTATCCTGCGCGACCGTTTCATCCTGGACACGGAAATCGGCCGAGGCGGGATGGGCGTCGTCTACTCCGCCGTCGACCGCCGCAGGCTGGAGGCAGGGAGCCAGCAACCCTATGTCGCGCTTAAGCTTCTGAACGATGCCTTCCGCGCAAACTCCAACGCCTTACGCACGCTGGAGGCTGAGGCGCGCAAGGCGCAGAGTCTTGCCCATCCGAACATTGCAACGGTCTTCGATTTCGATCGGGACAAGACCGAGGTCTTTATCGTTATGGAACTCCTGACCGGCCAACCGCTGAACCGGCTGCTATCGGAGAGGACAGGCCAGGCGATGGAAGCATCTCTTGCCGCCGCCGTCCTGAGGGGCATCTGCGGCGGACTTGCCCATGCCCATGCCAACGGCGTTGTGCATTCCGACCTGAAACCGGGCAACATCTTCGTAGGCGATGACAGGCTGGTTAAGCTCCTCGATTTCGGTCTCGCCACGGCTGGGAACGGAGCGGGATTTGATGCTGTGCAGCTCGGCGCGCTGACGGCCGCGTATGCAAGCCCCGAAATGTTCGAGGGCGCCGAGCGCGACCCGCGCGACGACATTTTCGCCCTCGGTTGCATCGCCTATCAGATGCTCGTCGGTTTCCATCCCTTTTCGATGCAAGCCTCGAACGAGGCGCGCGACCGGGGACTTGCGCCGGAGCAAATTCCCGACCTCGACCCGATGGCATGGGATGCGCTCAGGAAGGCACTGAGTTTTGACCGCAGCGAGCGTCCGGAGTCTGTCGATGCGTTTGCCGCTGCGCTGTTCGAAACCTAGTCCTCGATCGCGTCGATCAGGGTCTCTATGCCGCTCGAAAAAGGATGATCCGGATACATGGCCCGCACCAGCCCTGTGCTGCCGACGCGGATCAGGTCGGTCGACAGCGGTAGAACCGCCGCAACCGGCGTGCGATAACTAGCGAATACCCGCTGCGCCAACTCCCGGAAATCGAAACTGTCCAACGCCTTGTTGACGACCAGAAGCAATTGGGGAACCTCGAGTTTGCGCGCCAGTTCCAACGTCACGGCAGTCCCCTGATAGTCTTGGATGTCAGGTCTCAGAAGCAACATCAGCGTGTCCGATATCGCAATTGATAGAAGGGTCTCCTCGTTTACACCCGGATGGGTGTCAATCAGTAGATAGTCGAGGTTCAACTCCTGGCAGAGATCGTGGAAACCGTTGTTGAGATCCTCGACATCATACTTCTCCTTCAGGATGCGGGCTATCTCGCCCGTCTTAATGCTCGACGGCACGAGGAAGACCTTGCCCTCATCGGGCACCAACGGTTTGCCCGACTCATCGACGACGCCCGAGGTCACATCGAGCGCGGCCTCGCGAACGCCGCACTTTCCCCAGAGATAATCGTTCAGGGTAAAATGGACAGCGTGGGGATCGACCCGAAACAGGGTATGGATGCCAGGTGACTGGATGTCGGTGTCCACGACCCCGACCCTGTGACCACGCAGCGCAAGTCCTGCCGCCAGATTGGCCGTGAGGTTCGATTTTCCGGTACCGCCGCGGTAGGAATGTGTGGAAATGATTTTGGTCATTCAAGCCTTGCCGTGATTGGAACGTGAACAGAGAACGCGGCGACCGCGTTGGAAAATCAGTCCTTGAGCTTGAAGCGCTGCCGGAGCGACTTGGCGCGCTGCTGCAGGTCGACGAAATACTCGCTCTCGGCGATTTCCCGGATTTCCTGTGCGGCCTGCTCCTGATCGAACTGCACCTCAAGCTTTTTCAGGCGCTGTTTCAAGTCTTTGTTTTCCTTACGCAGCGCCTGTTCAGCTGCCTCGAGCTGTCGCTGCGTCTCGCGCAATTGCTCGATCAGCTGGTTTGCGTGAAATTCGCGTGCCTCGATCTGAACCACCATGCTTGCAAAGGTTTCAGCCAGTTCACGAATGTCTCCCGGCAACATCTCGTCGGCGAGGATGGCAAACAGTTGCTCCATGTCGTCGAACTGTCCTCCGGCGATCGCCTCGCATGTCAACACCAGGCTGCCCATCGCCCGCCGCCGGTCCGCCTCACCATCTTCTCTTTCACGCTTTTCCATCTTGGCTCCCCCAAGTTCCAGACCCTGCCCGAAGCGCACAGGCTGCAGCGTCCCCTCTCATGCCACCGTCCCGACGCCGGGCAGGATTACTTCGGTAATGTTCGAGTTTCCCTGCCGCCGGTGCAGAATCTGGCGCGCCAATTCATGGACCAGAAAAAGCCCGAGGCCACCGATCTGGATATCTTCAAGGCTTTCCTCGCCGCTCGGAACGCGCGGCGGCTGCGACGCATCGAAAGGCCGTGCCTGGTCGCAGATGGTCAGGTGAACGTCGCCATTCTGGCGCAGACCGACCGAAATCGCGATCGTGTCCGGTTCCGCCTCCTCATAGCCGTAATGCACCGTGTTGACAAAGAGTTCTTCGACCACGAGCAACAGGGTATGCCGGACGTCGTCGTCAAGACCGCTGTTCTGCACGAAATCTTCCAGTGCATCCTGGACCGTCGTGAGCTGGTCCAGGCCGTTGGTCACCTCGATCGTGCAAGAGGGGCCCGCCATGGAATTGTCCTAGCTAGAGCCGCCCGGAGGGCTTGCCAGTGCGAGAGCCTCCGCCTCGGCGGCAACGACCGGAATGATGCGGAGAAAACCAGACACGCGCAGGACCTCGTGCACCTGCGGATTGAGGCCGAAAAGCACGTATTTGCGGCCCGTCGGCGCCAGAAGTTTTGCTGCAACCAACATCGAACGCAAACCGAAACTGCTGACATAGTCGACGTGAGCCATATCGACCAACAACGCGCCGTCACCGGTATCGATGTGATTCTTCAGATGGGCTTCGAACGTTTTTGCGGTCAACGTGTCGATCTTTCCTCTGGGACGGACGACGACCACACCATCGTCGACACTGTCAGAAATCTCGATCATCTTTGGAAATAGCCTTTCGTCATCTCGAACGGAACACACCCACGCGTTGTAGCACGGAGCGCCCTCCTACACTGTTCATAGAAGTTACAATTTACATGACTATGACCATAAATTGATTTTTAGATACACGTATCAGTGGTCGCAGCAACCGCATGTGTATCTCGCTTTGCGCGTCGTGACCATTGCCCGCAACAAGGATTCAAGCCTCGCAATGCTAGACCTCGACCTCGACGCACTTCTTGCCGATCCCCGTTCTACCATTGGCTTAGCGGCCATCTCGGACGATCTGCCCAGCGGTATCGATCTACGGGACGACCCGGAATTTGACCAGTTGGAGACCGAATTCCGGAAAATGGAAACGGATGGCCCGAAGGCGGTCGACTGGCGGCAGCTGAACCGTCGCACCCTGGATATCCTCGCTGGCCGTTCCAAGGACATCGTACTCGCATGTCGGCTCGTCTACGGGCTTCACCACGAGGAAGGCTATAAGGGCCTTGCGGTCGGCAGCTCGATCGTTCGCGGCATGGTGGCAGGGCACTGGGACACTCTGTTTCCCGGCGTGAAGCGGGAGCGCGCTCGAGCCGGTACGGTCGACTGGATGGCCGAGCGGCTAGGGCAGCTCGTAGAGGCGCAGCCCCCGGTAGGGGCCGAGGCAAGGCTTGCCGCGCTTGTCGCCTATGAGCGACTGGTCGAACTGGACGGTTTGCTGGCTGAGAAGATGCAGAAGTTTCCGGTCGCGCTCGGCCCCCTGGTCCGGGCACTAAGATCGGTTGCCCAGGAAGTCCGCGGCGAACTGGAGGCGAAGGCAAGGGCCGAGGCCGCCGCACACGAGATCGCGGAGGCGCCTCTACAGCAAGCCCCAGCGCCCGAGCCTCCGGCCAAAGCCGAAGCGCCGCCGCCGGACGCGCCAGTTCCGGTCGCAACGGCCGCCCCGGTCGTGGCGCCGGTTCTCGCCGACATGCCGGTCGCCGCCGGAATTGACCCCGCGTTCGAGGCGCTGTTCTCCGCCGCCACCAAGGTGTCCGGCGCATTGCGCGATGCGGCACCCGCCGATCCGCGTATCTACCTCGCGTCCCGCTTCGGCGCCTGGAGCGGCATCATGATCGCCCCGCCGGACAAGGCCGGCAAAACGACCCTTCCGCCGCCGCAGCGAAACAAACTCCAGGAACTCGCCGCGCTGACCGCAGCCAATAACCACCAGGGTTTGCTTCTCGCAGCCGAAAGCGCCTTCGTGACCTCCCCATACTGGCTGACGATGCAGCACACCACTACAGCGATGATGCGCGCTCTCGGCAGCGATTATGACGCGGCTCGGGAGGCAATCGCAGGCACGCTCGCCGTGCTTTTGAGACGCGTGCCGGCTTTGGTTGATCTGAGCTTCGCCGACGGCACGCCGTTCGCCGACGCCGAGACCCGGGCCTGGATCGACGAGGAAGTATTGGTCGGCGGCGGGAGTGTCTCGGCCGCAGGCGCGATCGACAAGCTGTCTGGCGACGCCGCGCGTCTCGCGCAGCAAGGCAAGGTTCTCGAAGGGCTGAAACTTCTATCTGATTTTGCCGACGCGGCTCCCAGCGGCCGGGAACACTTTCTCGCGAAACTCGAGATTGGCGAGTTCTGCCTTCGTCACGATCTGATCCAACCGGTCTTGGCCCTCGTGCAGTCGCTAGAAAAGCTTGCCGAAAACCAGGGACTGGCGCGTTGGGAGCCTGCGCTGTCCGTCAAGCTCCTGGTGCTCGCCTGGCAATGCCACGCCCACAAGAACGCAGTGCGTGTGATCGGTGAACAGGCCGCGCAGCAGGGCAAGAACAGACTTGCCGAACAGTTGAGCAGCCTTGACATCGTACAAGCGGTGCGGCTAACTGCCGGATAACACAACCACAAGAATTTTTCGAGGCGTTATAAAAGTTAAACAAACTGCCACCAAGATGCATCGAGGCGGGGTTACGGGGTTAAAGGGACGATCAGCTTCACTGATCAATATTTAATACCCTGAATTTGCTAGTTATTTGACTATCGTGGCGATTTTACCGGGGGACTTGAACATGTCGAAAGACTCGACCGTTGCACCGAAGGAGCGTGTGAATATTCGTTACAAGCCGGCCACCGGCGACGCGAAGGAAGAAGTCGAACTCCCCCTGAAGATGGTGTTTCTCGGCGATTATACACTTCGCGCTGACGACACGCCCGTCGAAGACCGCGCTCTGGTGAACGTCAACAAGGACAATTTCAACGAAGTGATGAAGGGTCATGACCTGGCGCTGGACATCTCAGTGCCGAACAAGCTGTCTGACGATCCAGATGCCGGAGATATGACACTTTCGCTGAAGTTTGATAGCATTAACGACTTTAATCCGGAAGCGATCGTCCGCCAGAGCCCGGAACTCAGCAAGCTGCTCGAACTGCGCGAGGCTCTGGTCGCCCTCAAGGGGCCGCTCGGCAACATGCCGGCCTTCCGCAAGGCAATTCAAGGCGTGCTCGGTGATGACGAGGCGCGCGAACGCCTTATGGCGGAACTCACCGCTATGGCCGCCAGCAAGACCGAAAAATAAATCTTGCCACTGGCGGACGCGCTCTCCGGCCAAGGAGACGCGATTGCCGGTGAGACCTTGCACATTGATATTCATCTCAAGGAAAGCCGTTCCATGACTGAGAGAGAATCCGCCCAGCAGCAGGTGGCCGTCGAAACGACGGAGGCGTCGCTGCTCGATCAGATCCTGCAGGAGACCCGGCTAGCGCCGAGTGATGATGGATACGACACGGCCCGCAAGGGCGTGAGCGCGTTCATCGCCGAACTGCTGAAGCCAACCCGACAGGATCAGGCCGTCAATAGCGCGGCAATCGACCAGATGATCGCCGAAATTGACCGCAAGCTTTCCGTGCAGGTCGACGAGGTTCTGCATCATGAGCAGTTCACGGCACTGGAATCGGCCTGGCGCGGTTTGAAGTTCGCCGTCGACCGGACCGACTTCCGACAGAACATCAAGATCGAGATCATGAACGTCTCGAAGGAAGACCTTCTGACGGACTTCGAGGATAGCCCGGAGGTAGCAAAGTCCGGCCTCTATAAACATATCTATACGGCCGAGTATGGCCAGTTCGGCGGCCAGCCGGTCGGTGCCGTTATCTGCAACTACGCCTTCGGTTCTGGTGCCCAGGACGTCAAGCTGGCCCAATATTGCTCTAGCGTGGGATCCATGGCCCATGCCCCGTTTATCGCGGGCGCCGCGCCGTCGATGTTCGGCGTTGATAGCTTCGAGGAAATCCCCAATCTCAAGGACATGGAGTCGATCTTCGAGGGACCGAAATACGCCAAGTGGAATTCGTTCCGTCAGACTGAGGACGCCCGCTATTTCGCGCTCGCCATGCCGCGTTTCCTGCTGCGGACGCCATATGGGTCAGACACGGTTCCGGTAAAGGGCTTCAATTACGAGGAGCGCGCGGCCGGTAAGACGGAGAACTATCTGTGGGGCAACGCGGCGATTGCCCTCGCCACGCGTCTCTCGGATAGCTTCGCCCAGTTCCGCTGGTGCCCCAACATCATAGGCCCGCAATCCGGCGGCGCGGTCGAGGATTTACCTGTCCACACCTTCGAAGCCATGGGCCAGCTGCAGAGCAAAATCCCGACCGAGGTCCTGATTTCGGACCGCAAGGAATACGAGCTCGCGGAGCAGGGCTTTATCGCCCTCACCATGCGCAAGGGCAGCGACAATGCCGCGTTCTTCTCTGCAAACTCGGTTCAGAAGCCGAAGTTCTTCGGAAACACGACAGAAGGCAAGGCGGCCGAACTCAACTACAAGCTCGGGACGCAACTGCCCTATCTGATGATAGTCAACCGTTTGGCACACTACATCAAGGTTTTGCAGCGCGAAAACATCGGCAGCTGGAAAAACCGCGGCGAACTGGAATCAGAACTGAACAACTGGATCCGTCAGTACGTCTCAGATCAGGAAAATCCGTCCGCTGAAGTTCGCTCCAGGCGGCCTTTGCGCAAGGCGCAAATTGTCGTCGCGGACGTCGAGGGCGAACCGGGCTGGTACAGTGTCAGCATGGCCGTTCAGCCGCACTTCAAATACATGGGCGCGGACTTCACGCTGTCGCTCAAGGGCAAGCTGGACAAGGCCTGATCGAAACGAGTCGAGGGCAGAGGCTATCAGGCCGGGCATGATGATGCCCGGCCAACCGCTTTGGGGATCGAGGTCGTGAAATGGTATCAGTGAGTCTTCTGCAGCGGCTTGGCCATGGCGGCGCAAATGCGGGGACAAGCGAATACACGGAAGATTCCGCCGTGCTGGAGAGCATTTTGCACAATCTCCAGATGATCCTGAACAGCCGAAAGTGCTGCTGCGAAACACGTCCAGACTTTGGCCTGTCGGATTTCAACGCAACCGGTGAGTATCGCAGCGCCCTGACGGCAATAGCTCGCGACGTGGAGCGGCAGATCCGCGCTTTCGAACCGAGACTGCGCAACGTTTTCGTGCAACCGATCGAGGATAAGGCACGTCTTCTCGAATTCGTCTTCCATGTCGATGGAGAGTTGGCGCACGAGGACCGAACAGTGCGCGTTCGTTTCGACTCCGTTCTCGGCTCGGACGGCCGCATCCGCTTTAACAGCTAGCGGGGCAGCGGCGATGGCGATCAACACCTATTATCGAGACGAACTATCCTATCTCCGCGAGATGGGCGCGCTGTTCGCCAAGGCTAATCCGCGCCTGGCCCGCCATCTCGGCCGCGACTCCACCGACCCCGACGTCGAGCGCCTGCTCGAAGGCATGGCCTTCATGGTCGGTCGGCTGCGTCAGCGTCTCGACGCCGAAATGCCGGAGCTGGCTTTGTCACTCCTGCAACTTGTCTGGCCGCATTATCTCCGTCCTGTGCCGCCAATCACCGTCTTAGGCTTCCGTTTCGCCGAAGGCGCAAGCGGCACTTCGATCGAAGTACCGCGCGGGACGCGGGTGCAATCGCGTCCGATCGACGGTGACGCAGTGCCCTTCAGCACCTCCTACGACACCACGGTGCTGCCGTTCGAGATGACCGCCGCCGAACTGGACAACCGGAAGAATTCAAGCCGCCTGACGCTCACCATCCACCGGGTCGCCGGCAGCGGACTGCAGCCGCTTGCAGTTGCGCCGCTGACGCTGTTCCTCAACAGCGTGAAGGATGTGGCGATGGCGCGCCAGCTCTACCTGTTTCTCCTGGAACGCCGCCGTACCGTGACCGTTTCGACTCCGGGGCGTCAACCGGAGGCAATCGACCTGCGTATCGAACCGATGGGCTTCTCGCCCTCGGAGGCGGTGCTCCCCTACCCCGAAGGCTCCTTCGACGGGTTTCGCGTGATGCAGGAATACTTCTCTTGCCCCGAGAAGTTCATGTTCCTGCGAATCCGCGGCCTTGAGGCACTGTCGGAGCGAGCCGCAGACAGCTTCAGTCTATCGTTCGAGTTGGGCCAGCCTTTCCCTGATACCAGCCGCATCGGGGCCGAGGTGTTCGTGCTGAATGCAACCCCGGCCGTGAATCTTCTGGAAACCGAAGGCCGGGCTCTGACCGTCTCGCATGAACGCTCGGAATACCCGGTCCGTCCCGTCGGCGATGCCGGCCATTTCAGCGTCCACACCGTGGAGAGCGTGGAAGGATGGGTCCAGGGCAGCGGCCGGCGCGTTGCATACGAGCCCTTTGAGAGCTTCCGCCATGACGTGCACGAAGACGGCGTACGCAAGCTGTATTTTCGCACCCAGGTCCGTCCGGCGCTGCTCGGCAATGGCATCGACCATCACCTGTCATTCGTCACCAGGCTGGGTAAGGTCGGACTTCCCGAGACCGAGACGATCTCGATGAAGCTGATGTGCTCCAATGGCGCGCTGGCGACGCGCCTGGGGGTTGGTTCTATCGACCAGCCAACCTCCACCACGCCGGCGAAACTCGCCTTTGAGAACATCACGCCAGTGCTCGCGGAAGTTCCTCCCCCGATCGACGACGACGTGCTCTGGACGCTGATCGCCAATCTCGCCCGCAACTTCTCCTCGATGATCGACGTCGAGGCTCTGCGAACAGTCGTTGGCGCCTATGACTTCCGCGCGCGGACCGACCGACAGGCAGCGCTGCAACGCGACACTCTGCTGCAGAGCTTCAAAACCTTCGAGCGCCGCGGCGTCGACGTCATAACGCATGGCCGGCCGGTGCGCGGCTTTGAACTGGCTCTATCGGTGTCGGAGGGCATGATGGGCGGAGAAGGCGAGATGTATCTCTTCGGAACTATCCTTGACCGCTTTTTGAAATCGTATTCGAGCATCAACAGCCTTCACCGATTTTCGATGATCGGTCTGGACACCAACATCGTTTTCCGTTGGGCAGCGAAATGGGGCGAGGCCGCAACCCTATGAACGAGCCGGTCACCATTCTGGACGAGACGGAAGTCGGTGTCGAACCGATAGCCGCCGCCAATATCGACGGTCTCCGGGAGTTCCGCTTCCATCAGCTCGTCGCACTAATGGAACTGCGGCGACGCGACGCGAGGCCAATCGGGGAACTTGGCGATCCGACGGCCGAATATCTCCGTTTTCGCGCCACTCGCTCGCTGAGCTTTGGCCCGGCAGACATCAGCGAGGTGGACTACGACGAAAAGACCGATCGTCTCGACGTGCGGGTTAACTTCTTTGGGCTATACGGCCCCGCCTCGCCGTTGCCTCCAGCGTATACCGAGTCGATCATCGAGGCCGATGCGACCCTCGATCCGGTTGAGGATTTCCTCGATCTTTTCAATCATCGCCTTATCAGCCTGCTGCACGTGATCTGGCGCAAGAACCGCTACTATCTGCGCTACCGGCCGGGCGGCAGCGACCCGTTATCGCGCCGCTTTCTAGCGCTTTGCGGCTTCCCGATCGAAGATAGAGACCAGGTTGGCGTTATTTCCCGCTCCGCTCTTCTGCCGCACCTTGGTCTTATCTCCCTGTTTTCCAACTCCTCGGAGGTAGTCGGCGCGACACTGTCGAACTTCTTCAACATTCCCTGCCAGATTGAGGAATTCGTACCGCGCAAAGTGAATGTGGGTAGGGAATCCCGTCTTACTCTCGGTATGGCCAACAATCTTCTCGGCGGAGATGCTATCCTTGGTTACGAGCTCGACGACGATCTCGGCAAGTTTCGCATTCACCTTGGCCCTGCCGATTTCGACAGGCTGTCGGCGTTCCTGCCGAACGGATCCCGTCACCGCCAGTTCTGCGAACTCTTGCTGATGGCGACTCGTGAGCCGCTGGAATGGGACCTCAAGTTCGCATTCGCGCCGGACACGCTGCCAACTGCTCAGCTTGGCTCCAGCCAGCTAGGCTGGACCACCTGGTTGCAAGCTGACGAGCCGGGAGCGCTGGAGAGCGATGTTTTGGTTTTCGTTAACGACCGGCTTTATTCGGTTGCCGAAACAGAGGGGGGGCGGGCATGAGACTCCACCTTTCTACGATCGGTGGCGACGCGACCAGTCACGTGTTCGGCCCCGAGGGCGGCGTTTTTGGCCGTTCGCCCAAATGCGACTGGGTTCTGCCGGATCCTGAGCGCATTCTTTCGTCGGTACACGGCCGCATCCTCTTCGACACCAACCGATTCATATTGGTCGATGAAAGCACCAATGGCATCTTCCTCGGCGACCGCAGCGAACCGCTCGGACGAGGCAATACGATCGTGCTGGCATCCGGTGTCACCTTCCGGGCAGCGCGACTCATCATCAGTGCGGAGCTGCTGGCTGCCGACGTGAAGCATACGATGAGCTACCCGATATCGTTTTCTGCTCCGATGACTTCGACGCCGCAAGGAGCAGAGCAGGCGCTGCGCGAGCGTGAAGTATGGGGAGACCTCTTGGGCAGGAACAGCCAGGACCCGCTGGCTTACTTGGATGGCGCCAGCGGGGCAGCGCCGATGTCGGCAACTATGGGGCCCCTCACAGCGCCGCCCGCCACGCCCATCGCCCCGATGCCGATCTCGATGCCACGGGGAATGCCCCAGATCGGCGACCCGTTGCCCACGCCGGAGTTGCGGGGCGCCGCCCTGCCTGTTGAAACGCCGGCACCGTCGGCAAGACCCGCAAAACTGATTCCCGACGACTTCGACCCGCTCTCGATGATTGTCGGGCCGCGTGGTGGGCCGGCATCGCCGTCGTCCTTTGCCGCCTCGCCGGCGGTTGCCGCCGAACAACGGCCCTTGCCGACGCCATCTCCAGCAGCAGCCCTTATACCCGTCGAAATCCCATCGACGCGCCAACCGCTCGCCCCGGAGCTGATGGCAGACCTCGCACGGCTTGACGATCATCAGGTCGTCACGCCAGAAGCGCGCGGCGGCACGGCCGATCCGCTGGACGCGGTGGAAGCTATGCGGGCGCGACGCGTCGAGCGGAAGAGCCGCTTGATCGAAAAGTCGGCGGTCGCCGGCTTCCCACCCTTGCCAGGAAGGTCGGCCGCCCCTTCAATGGCATCCACGCCCCCTACGCCACCAGCTTTCCCGTCGACGGCGACCAATCCGGCTTCCTCGGCACCCGCCTCTCCGTACGTTGCCGCCATCGCCACTGAAGCCAATTCCCAGGAGGCGGCAAAGGCCCTGTTTCGCGGCATGGGATTCCCGGACGCGGTGATCCCGGCCGGCCGTGAAATGGCGGTGTTGCACGAGGTCGGCGAGATGGTCCGCGCGATGTCGGAAGGGCTCGTGAGCCTGCTGGCGGCGCGGAAGATGCTGAAATCCGAATTCCGAATGGATGAGACTCAGGTCCAGCCGGAGGAAAACAATCCGTTCAAGCACTTCAAGATCGCGGAACTGGCGCTGGACGAGCTTTTCGTTACGCGCTCGGGCGGTTTTCAGGCCCCCGCTGAAGCGGCCGCATCGGCGCTCGACGACGTAAAGGGGCATGTGATGCTCACCATGGCGGCCATGCAGCACGCCATACGCCTGATCGTTGAACGACTCGATCCCAAGCTGATCGCCCGTGAGGAGGACGAAGGCGCCGCGCGCCTGCGCGGACTCGGCGCCCGCAAGGGCAAGTGGGAAATCTACAGTGAATTGCACCAGCGCCTCAGCGGGAATCTGGAAGGCATGACACGCCAGATCATCAGCACTGCCTTTGCCAAGGTGCAAGAAGAACAGGCAAGGCGTTCAGCGTCACAGTTCCGGGAGAGCAACAAATGAACCAGTCGCGTCGCAGCCTTCTTTTCGTCGCCGGCCTGTCGCTTACGGGGGTACTTGCCGCCTGCAGCGGACTTCCGAAGCCGACGCCCGTGGACGTGTCGATAAGCGCTGATGCCAATGTCAATCCAGGCGACACTGGCGAGCCCTCTCCAGTGGTCGTGCGCATATATGAGCTCAAAGGCATCAAGGCCTTCAACAATGCGAGCTTTTTCGATTTCGACGACGACGCGAAACTGCTGGGCGCGGACCTGATATCCAGCCGTGAATACGAACTTACGCCTGGCTCCGAGCGGAAATACGATACCAAGATTTCCAGCGAGGCCGCCTATATCGGTGTGGTCGTCAGTTTCCGAAACATTCAATCGGCAACTTGGCGAGATAGTATCGAACTCCGAAAGAGCAAGCAGAACCGCTTCATGATTTACATAACCAGTCTTGCCGTCAGAATTCAGAAATATTCGCGGTTCACCTTGGGCTAGTCAGGGCGCGTGATTGACTTATTCGAAGCATTGCAGGGGCCACCGGCCCCAAGGGGGTCCGGTTGACATCGACAGGTAAGCCGCTCTGGCTCGAGGGTATGTTCCTGAGGCCGCAACATCTACAACAGTATGATCGTTGGATCGAAAGCAATCTCGACCAGCGAGTGGCATCGCTTGCGGCCTTTCCGTGGGGCATTCGCAAACTGTCATTCGACCTGGATGCGCTAAAGGTGGGTCAGATTCGCCTTTTGGAGATCGATGTCGTTTTTCCTGACGGAACGACCTATGCCGCGCCCGAAAAGCAGCCGCTTCCGGCCGCCATCCAGGTCGGTCCGCCAGCCCAGGGCAAGCGTGTCTTTCTGACTTTGCCGATCCGCGCGCCCGGAGGTGTGGAGGTAGCCGAAACCGATGGCGGTACGCAGCGTTTCCGCAACAGCTCCGTCCAGGCAATCGACACGACGCGTGCTACCCGTGCCGCCGCAGACATCTCCGTCGGCCTGCTGAACGCACGCATCATGCTCGACGATCAGCCTCTCGACGAAATGACGGTCCTGCCGATCGCCGAGATTGACGCCGTCGACGCGCTGGCTCAGGTGACACTATCGGAAACGTTCATACCGCCGGTAACGGCGACAGGCGCGAGCCGCCGGCTCGTCTCGATCATCGAGCAGATCCGAGGGCTGTTGCGCAGCCGAGCGACGTCCCTCGCGGCCGGCGCGGCGGGCCAGGGGGGCGACGGTCGATCCGGCATGCTCGACATCATGACGCTGGGCATAGCCAACCGGTTCGAGGCAACGCTCGCCCATTCGGTGCGCGTCGGCCTGCATGGGCCGGAAAGTATCTATCGGGAGATTATCGCGCTTGCGGCAGAGCTAGCCGCGTACGCTGCACCCTCGCGCCTGCCTCCTGAATTTCCAGCCTATCAGCATCTTGATCTGAGGGCGACGTTCGATCCGCTTCTTGCCATATTGCGCACCATGCTCAGCGTAATCGTCGAAAGAAACGCCATCAGCATACCTGTGAGCGAGCGCGACTTCGGCATCTGGATTGGCCCAATCGAAGATCGCATGACCTTCGTCGAACGCCGTTTCGTCCTGATCGCGCGTGCCAACGTCGCACTCGAAATCGTGCGGCAGCAACTGCCGATCCAGATCAAGATCGGCCCAGTGGAGCAAATCCGCGACCTGGTTAACCTGCAATTGCCCGGTATCGCGATCCAGCCGCTCTCGGTCGCGCCGCGTGAGATTCCATTCATTCAGAACGCCGTGTATTTTGAGGTCGACACGCGCAATCAGCTGTGGACTCGCTTCCGCGAGTCTGCCGCGATCGCCCTGCATATCAGCGGCGACTATCCGGGGCTCGCTCTTGAGCTATGGGCGATCCAGCGGGAGACTGGCTCATGAGCACATCGGGCGACGACGACGACGCGCCGACAGTCCTGCGCCAACTCAGTCCGCGGGCGCGTACGGCGCTCGCCGGGGCGGAGACGGGCATGGACGAGCCGACCGTTGTGGTCCGCCAGCAGCCTGCGGTGGCCAGCACATCCGCTCCGGCCACAGACGGCAACTCGCTGACAAGCGCCGTCACACTTGTTCAGCAACTCGAAAGCGCGCCTGAACGCAGACTGGTGCGTGCGGCGGCACCGCTGCTGCTCATCGTCGCGCAGCTCCGCGCGTCGACCGAGCGCGCCGATGTGACCGCGCTGCGCCGGCAGGTCATTGAGGAAATGGACCGATTTCAACAAGTGGCGCAGAAAACAGGCATCGAGGCAGGCGACATCATCGCGGCGCGGTATGTCTTGTGCTCGACCATAGATGAGACGGTATTGATGACGCCGTGGGGCAGCCGTAGCGAGTGGAGCTCCAACAGCCTTCTCAACCATTATCACAACGAAACTTGGGGCGGCGAGAAAGTGTTCGTCATCCTTGACCGCGTGAAGCAATCGGCAGCGCAGCGTCTGCCCCTCATATTACTGATCCACGCCTGCCTGATGCTTGGTTTCGAAGGTCGCTACAGGGTCTTGGAGCGGGGTCGCGATCAGCTGGAGGACCTACGCAACGAGATTTCGCGCACCATCCGTCGCGCGTCCTCGGAGATGACATCGGACCAACCGCTTTCCCGCGTGACGAAGGGTGAACGTGGCGGCAAGAAAGTGCGGGCTTTTATGCCGCTCTGGATGACCGCAACACTTGCAGGCCTCCTGCTCGTCATCGTCTATCTGGCGCTGGAATTTCATCTGTCCGGCGCACTTGCCCCGGTGCTGTCGAAAATCGCGGCGCTCGCACCAGGCTAGGATGAGGTCATGCTGAGAACCTACTTTGCCAATCTGCTGCGTCTGTCGAACCTGCTTATCCTGATGTTGCTGATTCTGTTGGCAACGCTCCTATGGCTCTTCGGAGCCTCTATCACAGTAGCGGGTTACCATCCACTCGCGGGCGACATACTGCGCCTGTCAATCGCAATCGGTGTGGTGACATCATTCTTCGTCTTCACTTTCCTGCGCTATTTTCTTGCACGGCGTGCCAATGCCCGCCTGATCAACTCGATGCTCGCCAATGATGAATTGGTCTCCATGGGTGGCAATCTGTCGTCCGACGAGGTTGAGCTCATTCGCGAGCGCTTTGAAAAGACGCTGACCACTCTGCGCGACCGGCCGCTCGACGGGCGCCGCAAGCGCGAATACATGTTTGATCTGCCCTGGTATATCATCATCGGACCGCCCGGCACCGGCAAGACGACGATCCTCCAGAACTCCGGGCTCGAGTTTCCGCTGGCCGAGGAGGGAAGTGCGGCACTTCAGGGCATGGGCGGCACCCGCTATTGTGACTGGTGGATTTCGAACGACGCGGTGCTGATCGATACGGCCGGCCGCTATACCACTCAGGACGTCAACCAGGGTATCGATGCCGCCGCATGGAACGGATTTCTCAAGATACTCAAGGAAAACCGCAGCCGGCGACCGGTAAACGGAGTGCTTCTGGCGATCAGCATTGCCGATATCGCCTTGGCTAGCGACACCGAACGGCAACGTCATGCGGAAATCCTGCGCCAACGCTTGCGCGAACTCCACCGCAGCTTCGAGATGCGGCTGCCGGTCTACGTGCTTCTGACCAAGTGCGACCTCATTGCCGGCTTCGAGGAGTACTTCGACGACACAGCCGAGGCTGACCGTGAGCAGGTTTGGGGTATCACCTTCCCCCGCGATGAGGAGCAGATGACATTCGGCGCGGCTTTCGAGAACGGTTTCGCCGATCTCGTCGACCGGATCGAAAAGCGGCTGCCGGCAAAGCTGGCCGTAGAGCGCAACAACGGTCGCCGCTGCCGCATCTATGGTTTCCCGCATGAGTTTGCATCTTTGTCGACCGTCCTGCGGGGCTTCATCACCGACGTTTTTCGCCTCAATCGGTACGAGGCGCAGCCGCTGCTGCGCGGCGTCTACTTCACGTCCGGCACGCAGGAGGGTACACCCTTTGACCGTCTGCTCGGCGCCATGGGGCGCAGCTTCGCGCTCGCTCCCAGCCACCAGCCGCCGATGAGTGGCAAGGGCAAGGCATTCTTTATCAACAAACTCCTGACAGACATCGTCTTCGTCGAGCAGAACCTCGTTGGACGCAATACCAAGCTGGAACGTCGGCTGGCCGCGGCGAGAAGTGGCGCCTACGCGGGTGTCGTTGCAGTGACACTGCTGCTTTGCGGCTACTGGCTGGCTGGACTTGATTCGTCCCTTAACCTCATCAGCCGCGCAAATCTCGCCGCGGACAAGATATCGACGGAAATCGCGCAGGCAGGGGGCAGCCGTACGCTCGAGGCGATTCTGCCGATTCTCGACAGCGCTCGCGAACTGCAGGAGATGGTCCAGCCGGTCTGGGGGCTACCGGATGTGCTTGCGATCAATGCACGTCCGGCGCTGGAGACTGCAGTCGACGACACCTATGACAAGCTGCTCAGCAGTTACCTCCTGCCCTCCGCGGTAGCCCGCTTGCAGACACAGATCCAGTTGCTTTCGACGTCGGCCGATCCCAACAACCTTCTGCTGCGCGACCAGCTTGAGACATACCTGATGCTGACGACCGGCCAGCGATACGAACGCGACCGCGTCGAGACCGAGTTTCAGCGCCAGAACGAAGCAGCATTCGTCCTGTCACCGGACGCCAAGCAACGCATGGATCGCCATAGCGAAAGGCTGGTCGAGCTCTTGCCGGCGACCGCGGTGACGGATCAACCGACCGTCCAGGTGGCGCGGGAGCGACTGAATGACCTACCGCAGGCGACCGAGATCTATGCTCGTATGGTGACCGATGCCGAACGTCGCTATCAACTCTCGCCGATCAGCATCGTAAACATCCTCGGTCCGGGCGTGCTGCAGGTCGATGCATCGGCCGGTGGCAACGGCGTGATACCGGGTCTCTATACCAAGAACGGGTTTTACCAGTTCTTCCTGCCGAGATTGCCGGAATATATCCGCAGTTCAACGGGAACGGACTGGGTGCTCGGCGATGGCGGGCTTTCCAACAATACCTATCAGCAGTTGGCGAGAGAGATCGCCGAGGCTTATGTGCGCGATTACATCGACAAGTGGCGCGATGCGGTTAACCAGGTCCGCGCCGCCGATTTCGATACGCTGAACAGAGGCCAGGGCGTCTTGCGCGATCTCTCCAGCCCGCAATCGCCGCTGATCGCGCTGCTCACCAAGCTGCGGGAAAATACCGAGCTGCCGCTTCCGGGCAGCAATCCGACGCCGACTGCCGCCGATCAGGCAGCCCAAGCGGTGACGCCGCCGGGTGTAGCCCAACCGGTCGCGGGCGCTGTTACCGACGCACTTGCGCAGACAGCGCTCTCCACTGCGTTCGGCGACGCGCCCTGGCCGGGTACCACGATCCGCGATGCCTTCACGCCGCTGACGGCCCTCGTCGATCCGCAGGGAGGACAGAGTCTTGCCCAGGTGCAGCAACTGTTCGCAGATCTTTACGGCACTGTCGCAAGCATTGCCTCGGCACCAAGTCCGGAAGCAGCTGCATTCGATTTCGTCATGCAGCGGGCAAAGAGCCCGACGAATGACAGCTTCTCAAGGTTGAGGGCCGAAGCATCCACCAAACCGATCCCGGTGCGGCCGATGGTGGAGTTTGTAAGCAACCGAACATGGACGCTGTTGCGGCGGCTGGCCTATAATCACATAAACCAGCGCTGGCAGCAGGAAGTGCTTCCTGTCTGCGACCTGATGCTGCGGGACCGATATCCGTTCGCGCCGGCCTCTCCGGACGAAGTATCTCTGCAGGACTTCGCGGATATCTTTAAACCGGCCGGCATCGTCGATCAGTTCTATAAGGAAAACATCTCCCCGTTTGTTGTCGTTCAGGGCCGGCAGATTGTTCCGGTCGATGCGCGCGGCAGCGGTATCGGCTTGTCGCCAGAGGCGCTCACCCAGTTCGGCCGGGCGCAGCAAATCCGCGATGCCTTTTTCGGTGCTGCGGGGACAACGCCAGAAGTGAAGTTCACGGTCGAACCGGTTTATCTGGACCCGAAGGCGCTCCGTTCAGCTTTCATCCTGGACGATGTCGAGATGATCTACAGGCATGGCCCTATCCGCGCGCAGGACTTCGTCTGGCCGAGCAAACGCGACGCAAGTACCGCCGTCCTGCGAATCACCTTGCTCGATAATACGTCGGAAACGGTAGAAAAGACCGGCAATTGGGCGGTCTTCCGCATGCTGACGAGTTCCGGGCTGTCGCGAACGGCAGGCCAGGAACAGTTCGAATTCGGAATCGAGAAAAAGACTTCCGAGACCGTCAGGAACGCCGAGGTGACGGAAAACATCCGCGCCACCTTCAGATTGCGGGCGGCGAGCCTTGTCAACCCGTTCAACGGCGGTCTGCTTGCCTCCTTCCGCTGCCCCCCGTCGCTCTAGGGAGGAGGTGCAAGTGGACACCGTTGGATTTTTCGGCAAGGTACCGGCGGCGCGCGACTTTGTCTTTCACGGCCTTCCGGTGCGCCTGACGGAAGCCTGGGCCGGCATCGTCTCCAGCTGGTTGTCCGAAAGACGTACCCATGGCGGGCCGGACTGGGCGCGGGATATGTTGCGATCTCCCGTTTGGCGCTTTCTGTTGCCAGAGGGCATACCTGGCGGCGGGTTCGGCGGCGCGGCGGGCCTCGTCGCAACTTCGGTGGATAGCGCAGGACGTATATTTCCGTTCTGCGTGATGCTTGCGACTGATGGGGCCGGCATACCGAGCCAGCCGGACGCCGCCGTCGATCACATCATGGACGGTATCGAGTCCAGGATGCTCGGCTTCATGGAGACACAAAGCCACCGCGATTCTTTCCTCGCTGAACTGCACACCGCGCTTCGACACTTCCCTCGTCATCACCCGCCCGCTCCGTCCAGCTACCTGCGCGCGGGTGAGGCGGCGGCGATATTTCTCGGCACGGAGCCAGCCTGGAGGATGACGGTCCCTATGGAGAGCTTTTTCGTCACCGCCACCGGCGACGAGACGCGGCAGGAGTGCCACTGGTGGCACGACGGTCTCGGCGAATCCATTGGTCCCCAACATCTTGTCAGTCGCGGCCTTCCGGTAGGTGCTGCCGCCGCGCCGCTTTTCAGCAGCAACTGGAAAGAAGGTTGGCAGCCTCGCGCAACAACGGAGGGGATGTAGAGCATGGTGCAACCGACCCGACACCCGCCAATAGTTGACGCGGAAGCCGCCAGCCGGCGCGGCTATTCTCACAGTTTCAACGAGGACGCCTATATGGTCAGCCTCGACGCGCATGTTTTCGCGGTTGCCGACGGCATGGGTGGCCATCGCGACGGTCACAAGGCAAGCGGCCTGATTGTCTCGATGCTTGCCCAAAATCTAGAACAGCCATTGCCATTCGAAGACCGTATTGTCGCTGCACAGACGGCTATCGAGGAGGCAAATGCCGCACTGTACAACGAGACAATCATCGACCCGACCCTCGGTATCAGCGGATCGACGGTCGTGGTCCTCGTCGTTGGCGAGGGCTACGCTTGCTGTCTTTGGGTCGGGGATTCGCGCCTTTATTTGATGCGGAGAGGTCGGCTGTACCTGATTAGCGATGACCACTCGGCGGAGGGTGGGGCGCTAACCCGAGCCGTCGGCTCGGCCGGCACTGTATCCGTCGAGCGTCGTCTGGTGGAGATCGCCGATGGCGACGTGTTCGTCCTGTGCAGCGATGGCCTGCTGAAGGGGATGACGGAGGAGATCATGATCGATATTCTCGCCGCCGGGGGCGACAGTGTTGCCGACCGGCTGCTCGCCAAGGCGGTTGCCGGCGGTTCGACCGACGACATCACACTTGTGGTCGTGTGGGCGCGGCACGATGGCTGACGAAAAAGACCGGGCCAGGCCGCCACCTGAGCCGAATTTGACAGCCGAGACCGACAAGGCTGGACCCAAAAAAACATCAGGCAAGATGCCCCGCACCTTGCGCGGCCGCTTCGAACTCGTCGAGGAAATTGGTCGTGGCGGTCTTTCGCGTGTCTACAGGGCGCGCGACCTCGTTGCCGTGAAGGCCGGCCTTTCACAAACATCGGTTGCCGTAAAGGTCATGACGGCCGGTCCAGAGGTCGGTGACGACATAATTTCTCTGATGCATCGCGAGGCGCGGCGGCTGCGTGATCTCATCCATCCCAATATTGTCCGCGTCTACGACATCGACAGCGAAGGTCGTCTGCACTTCATGGTCATGGAATATCTCGAAGGCAGATCGCTTGCGAAAGTCTTGCGCGAGACAGAGGGACACCGGCTGCATCCACCTCAAGTGGATCGGCTGGTGCGGGATGTTGCTGCAGCGCTGCACTTCTCCCATCACTGCGGCATTGTGCACTCTGACCTGAAACCCGCCAACATCTTCATAGAAACGAATGGTCGGGTAAAACTCATCGACTTCAATATCGCCTACCCTGTCGCACGCCCGATCAAGATCAGTGAAGAGGATACCGTTGCGATCCTCGCCCGGCTCGGGGCACTCACACCAGCCTATGCATCCCCGCAACGCCTTCAAGGCGCCGAACCGAGTTCTGGCGACGACGTTTTTTCGCTGGGCCTGGTTGCCTTTATCGCCCTCACTGGCAGACGACCATTCGAGTCCAAGGACGCATCCGAAGCGATTGCAGCGAACGAGATGATCAAGCGACCGGAGGGTCTGTCATGGTGGCGATGGCAGGCGCTCTCGGCCGCCCTTAAGCTCGACGACGCAAAGCGCCTGTCCGATGCCCAATTGTTCGCTCGGCTCTTCACAGGCGGCCCTTGGGCGCAGACGGCCTGGCGGCTAGGGCTGCGTTGACGGCTCGATGGTTGGCGACCGCCTTCCAAGCTGTGATCTCCCTGAAAAAGGCGTCGACGATGAAGCTGTGACGAATAACCTCGCCTTCCCGCAGCCGAACTCCCGCCCATCAGAGCGCCAGCGCAGGTTGAACAACACGGACCACCACCCTACCGTGATGAATCCGCCCCAAGCGAAAGCCGGTATGTTTCCGCCCGCATCCCGGCTCTACCGGAGGCCGAAGCGGCACTCCGACGAAAAGACGGATGGATCGAAGACGAGAGGAATTCCGTCCCAACTAACTGCACAAGATGGCCTCCTGTCGGCAGTTCATCTGCGGTAAGTGAAACCATCCGACATGGGAAAAAAAAGGAGCCCCGCAAATCTGCAGATCACTGTGACCGTACAACGGCCACCTGATCGGCTTAGATCGGACAGATTAGCCCATCTGATTGAAATCCGGTTTCGGCGTGTTTGGGAGTAAATTTTGCGTTTGGTTGCGGGGGCCTGATTGCACCGAGACTTGTAAGCTCGTCCCGGGCTTGAACAGACGAAAACTCACGCCCCCGGAAACGAGAGCAGCTCGTGATGAAGAGCGTCGCCATCAGTTTCAAAATCTCTGACCCAATATCGATCTGAACTGATGGGGTGGATGCGCGCACATATCGATCATCCGAGCAGCAACGGTGAATTCTTGAGAGCTGACGCTCTACACTATAACGGCTGCCGCTCCAGAAGATCGGAACAACGTATCACTGCGGCGTACAATCCGGAAACCCACATGATATCTGGGATCGCCGCCACACCCGCAAAGTCGGCTATCACTCGTGGAGGCGACTGAGACCTGCCGACCCGCTATACTCGGTGCTGACAGGTGCACAGGAAGAACTCTTTCGGCCGAGTTCGCTGGGCTCCGCCGCCGCTCGCGTCTACACCGGCATCCGCTCGCAAATTGTCTCTCTCGAACTTGAGCCCCATTCGAACCTGGTGCGCAGCGAGATCGCGGAGCGCTACAATCTCAGCCAGTCGCCGATCCGGGAAGCGATTCACCGGCTTGAGCAGGAGGGCCTGGTGGCCTCTTATCCGCAATCACGCACCGTGGTCACCAAGATCGACGTCGACAACGCGCGGGAAACCCAGTTTCTGAGGATCGCGATCGAACTCGAAGTGGGGCGCGCGCTGGCGATGTCGAAACGACCGGAACTGCTCAGCTCGGCGCGGCGCGTGCTGGCGCTTCAGAAGATGGCCGGTGAGGATCTGGATATCAACGAGTTCACCACCCTCGATAGGGTGTTCCACTTCTCGCTGGCGGAAGCTGCCGGTGTCGTCTCGCTGTATCATCTGGTGGCCAGCCGCTCCGGCCACATCGACCGCCTGCGGCGGCTTAATCTGCCCGATCCCGGCAAGATGGCGTCCGTGCTTCAGCATCACCACGCAATTCTGACGGCCATCGCCGCCGGCGATGTCGAGGAGACGTCGAGAGCCATCCGGGAACACCTAAGCGGGACACTCGCGGCGGTTCCCCAGATCATAGAGCAGTACCCTCAGTATTTCTGATCGATATGAACGGGCTTGTCGCAAACCTTGCAGTAGGTTGAGACTACCCCGCGAACGGTAGCATTTTCACGCTTTGTTAACCTTTTGAAGTCCGAAGAGCCGCGCGAGTAGATCATTCTGATCGTTGACGGTCCAATCACTGGTGAAACCAAAGCCTTTCCGAAGCCACAGCATCGCTTCGAAGCCCGCGATCGTTCTGCGCGCGGTATTGAAAGATTGGAAGCCGCCGATCTTCGGCATGTTCTTCTTGACCCGGAAGTGGTCGCTCCCGATGCCTTGCTGGAGGTGGTTGGTGACATAATGTACCGGGTTGAGATGCAGGAGCCCGTCATCGACGGCCGTCTTGATCGTTGAGGGAAAGGTGTTGGCACCATCGGTGCCGAGATCTTTCTCGGGGAGAGTAGCGGCTCGTCCTTCAGCATTTTGCGGAAGAAGCGCTTGGCAGCGTCGAGATCACGCTTGGCGGTAAGCAGGAAGTCGATCAGGTTTCCGTGCTTGTCGATGGCGCGATACAGATAGCGCCACTTGCCCCGACTCTTGACGTAAGTCTCGTCGATCCGGACCGAACCACAATGCGGGCGCCGAAACTGGCGCAGCCGCTTCTCGATGGCTGGCGCATAGGCAAGGACCAGCGGTTGATCGTACTGTGGTCCACTTCGAAGCCTCGCTCCCGGAACATCTCCTCCAAGTCTCGGTAGCTGAGCGGATAGCGCTGATACCAAGTCACTGCCCGCACTATTAGCCATGCCTCGAAATGCCGTCCTTTGAAATCATCCTTCGACTGGCGCTTCAACTTCTCGGTAATGGCATTCAGAATCGTGATTACGCTCCGCTACATCGGGAGCGGAATTTCCACGGTCGTAGTCAACAGCGCGTTAACCACGAAAATTTGCGACAGGCCCGTCCACGGCCTAACCGCTAGCCAGCCATCGTGACGCTCGATCCGGGTTGCGACACCCAGAAAAAACATCCGCCGCCTGCAGTCGTTTGCGTCAAACTCCAAATATTCAGCGTGCATCATTCGGAATCCTGATGATGCACCATTCGCTTTATTGGTATTCCGCAAGATATCCCGGTTCTGTAGTCCCAACAAAAAAAGAAACGTCCACGCGGCCACGTCCTGGTTTTGGCCGCCGGGGGGAAACTTATGTTGGTTCGGGTTCTGGGTTTCGTTGTTCTTATCCTGCGGTTGGCAGTCGGGATGGCGGGCGCGTGTCGTCGCCCGATGGACGGCAGCCGAACGCATTCCCGCCTCTCATTGAGGGTCGCCTGCGCCGTCACGCTGATGACGTCGGTCGTCGCGGCTCCGCAGACCGCCCTGGCGGCAGGCTGGATCAATCCATCCATCACCTACACCTACGTAATCGACGGCGTTTGCATGGTGGGGCCATACGCCAACGCGACGTCCGCGAACATCGAGGTGAACTGGACCGCCTACAATGTTGATACGCAACCGGGCCGAAGCTTGACTCTCGCGGGCTGGATAGAGAGCGCGGGGTCGATCACTTCCCTCGGTAGCTATGTTAACGTGCCAATCGGACAACTGCCGACCCAGACAACCCTGGTCGACGTCAATCGAACCTACCTCACGGGAACGGGCCTGTCGCGGTACTATGTGGGTCTCTATGATGCCTGGAGAGACCTTTCGAGCTGGTCTCAAAACAGATCGCCGCTGCTGTCCCCCGACATTGCCCCGCCCGAGACCGGCACGGCCAACTATGTGGGGATCGACATGTCTGCGGACCCCGACTGCGCCCCACCCAACATCAACCTGAAGCAGGGCGCGACCACTTTGCCCAACGGGGCGACGTTCACATTCTCTAACGTTGAGGCCGGCACTGCCCGCATCAACTATATCTCGGTCGAGAACTCCGGCGGCAATGTGCTCGCCAGCAATGGCAACCTTTCCTTCGCCAACGTCACCAATGTCAGCAACCTGGCCTTCACATCGGCGAAAAGCTTCTCGCTGATCCAGGGGGCGACAAGCACGCACGACTTCACCTATACGCCGACGTCGCCCGGTCCGTTTTCCTTCGACGTGATCATTCCATCGAACGACCCGGATCAGGCGAGTTCCTATATTCGCCTGCAGGGCACCGCCATCGACATCGTGGGGCCACAGGTGCAGTCCATCACGCGCTACAGCCCCACGACGTCGACGACGACCGCTGACTCGCTGGTCTGGGAGGTGACGTTCAGCGAAGCGGTGACCGGCGTCGGTCCTGAGGACTTCACCGTCACCGGCGTGACCGGAGGCACGGTCTCGGTGGATGCCGTGTCGGGTTCGGTCTATCGCGTCACGGTTTCGGGAGGCGATCTGGCAGGGCTCGAAGGCACGGTGGCGCTCGCGCAGGCCACGACCCCCAGCATCACGGACACGAGCGGCAACGCACTCGTCCGCAATGCCACGACCTCCAGCTTTTTCGTTTTCAATCCGCCAAGCGTCGTCCTCAGCCCCATCACGGTCTCCGCCGGTGTCTACACCACCACGGCGACCTTCAGCGAACCGGTCACCGGCTTTACCGCGAGCGATCTTGTCGTCGTCAATGGCACGGCGACGCTTACCGGTTCGGGTGCGGTCTACACGATCACCCTGACGCCCGGGTCCACCGGCAGTCTCAACGTGATCGTGCCGCAGAACAGGGCGACGGACGCAGCCGGCAACAGCAACACTCAGTCGAATGCCGTTTCGATCACCCCCGACCGGACCGCGCCGACTGTATCGATCAGCGTGCTCAGCGGACCGACCGGCGGCAAATACACCGCCACCATCACCCTCTCCGAGACGTCGATCGACTTCGTCGTTAGCGATCTCACCCTGGTCAACGCCACCGCGACGATGACCGGCTCGGGCACCGGCTACACGGTCACCCTCACCCCTTCCGCCGACGGCACCGTGTCGGTGACCGTTCCGGCCGGCACCTTCACCGACAATGCCGGCAATGCCAACACCGCATCCAACACCGCATCGGCCACCTATGTCACCGCGCCGCCGACCGCAACGATCAGCGCACTCACGGGACCGACCAGCGGCAAGTACACGGCCACCATCACGCTGAGCGATGCCTCCACGGACTTCGTCGTCGGCGACCTCAGCCTCGTCAACGCCACGGCAAGCATGACCGGCTCCGGCACCACCTACACCGTGACGTTGACGCCGGCGGCGGACGGGACGGTCTCCGTCACCGTTCCCGCCGGTGCCTTCACCAACGGCGGCGGCATCGCCAACACGGCGTCGAACACCGCGTCCGCCACCTATGACTCCACGCCACCGACCGTCAGCATAGGAGCCCTATCCGGTCCGACCGCCGGCAAGTACACCGCGACGATTACGCTTTCGGAAACCTCTACCGATTTTGTTTCCGGCGACCTCACGTTGGTCAACGCCACCGCAACCCTCACCGGTTCCGGTACCACTTACACCGTGACGCTGACGCCAGTTGCCGACGGAACGGTCTCTGTCACGGTGCCAGCGGGGGCATTCACCGACGGGGCCGGCAATCCCAACACTGCATCAAACACGGCGTCCGCGATCTACGACGTAACGCCGCCGACCGTCAGCATAGGAACACTGTCCGGACCTGCCGGCGGCGAGTACACCGCAACGATAACCCTCAGCGAGGCCTCAACTGACTTTGTCGCCAGCGACCTGACGCTCGTCAACGCGACGGCAACCCTCACCGGCTCCGGTACCACCTACACCGTGACGCTGACGCCGATTGGCGATGGAACGGTGTCCGTGACGGTCCCGGCTGGAGCATTCACCGACGGGTCCGGCAACCTCAACACGGCCTCCAACACCGCCAGCGCCATTTATGACACGACGCCGCCGACGGTCAGCATCGGGACGCTATTCGGTCCGACTGCTGGGGAGTA
>NZ_JAGFPK010000018.1 GCF_017599385.1 Ciceribacter sp. L1K22 | reverse complement strand
GCGTGCCCGGCGAAAAGCCCGGCGCCAGCGTGCCGCCGCTGCCGATGGTGACGGTGCGCCCGGCCGTGCCGAAGGTGCCGGTGCCGCCGAGCAGCCCGCCGCCCGAAACATCGATCGCGCCGCCGAGCAGCGCGCCGTCGGCCAGCATCAGCCCGCCGCCGGTCACCGCCGTTGTGCCGGAAAAGGCGGAACTGTCGCCGAGAAGCGTGGTCGTGCCGGCCAGATGGCGGATCGTGCCATTGCCCGAGATCGCCGCCTGAAAATCATAGTCGTCATCGGTGTGGTTGAAGACGAGCGTGCCGGTGCCGGCCCCGAACACCAGCCGCGCCGCATCGAGCCTCCCCGCCGCCACCGCCGCATCCCCCTCCGCCGCGCCGATCGACACGGTGCCGTTGGACCCGCTGCGGTCCGCAACCGTCGCCGTTCCGCCATGGCTGCCATCGCCGAGTTGTGCTCCGACGGTGACCGTGCCGCCGTCGCCGACACGCAGCAATGCCTGGCCCTCGCGCCCGACAGAGAGGTTGGTGCTGGAACTCCAAAGCGATCCCTCGCCCGTGACATCCACGCTCCCGCTTGCCTGACTGCCATCGCCGATAACGCCATACGTATTGCTGACTGTGCCTCCACCCGAGACGATCAACCAGCCGTTTTTGACCAGTCCGACGGTGAGGCCGCTACTGTTGACCCAGGTTGATCCCTCACCGGTAACGGTGACGCTGCCGGAACCAGAACTGGAACGGCCAAGAACCGCGCCGGCACTGCTCATAAAGCCGCCATTGGCGATCGTCACGATGCCTGTCCCATTGGCGCCGATGTAGAGATATCCGTTGCTCTCCCAACGCGAGCCGTCCCCTGTGACGGTCACCTGACCTGTACCGCCCACTACACCGACTAACCCGGCTCCATTCACCACCCGCCCTCCGTCCGAAATCGTGAGAGAGCCTGCCGTACTGTAGCCAACGTTGATCGATGTCGATGAAGTCCAACTCGTTGGCGACGAGGGCGTGACGCTGCCTGTCGCCACGACCGATTGCGCGGCCGCCATGACGGGAAGAAGCGAGAGGCTGGTGGTGACGAGGAGATAGGAACGGATACGGGTCATGAATGCAGCACGGTATGTCAGGTGGACGATGGGCCGGCCGGAGGCGCGCCCGTCTCACTGACGGACCTGATGCGCTCCGGGCCTTTGCTCGCTATCACTACCGCGCCTGGGAGGAGGTCGGTTATGCACAGCGTTCCGCCGACCCCGGCCTACCTTGCGTTTGCGTCCCAATGAAAGGAAATGTTTACGCTTTTGCCTGTGCGCTTTGCGGGGAGGGCAAGTGCCGCCCGCATTGCATGTCCCGTCATTGACGCCCGCACCCGCCCTCAGAATGCGATCCTGACCTTTGCGGTTGCGGTGTGCTCGCGGGCGGTGTCGCCGAAGCGGCCGTTGTAGCCGATGCCGAGGGTGG
>NZ_JAGFPK010000017.1 GCF_017599385.1 Ciceribacter sp. L1K22 | reverse complement strand
CGCCACCGCCTCCATGACCGGGTCAGGAACCGCCTACACCGTGACATTGACTCCACTCGCAGAAGGAACGGTGTCCGTGGCGGTCCCGGCTGGAGCATTCACCAACGGCGGCGGCATCACCAACACGGCGTCGAATACCGCGTCCGCCACCTACGACTCCACGCCACCGACTGTCAGCATAGGAGCCCTGTCCGGTCCTACCGCCGGCAAGTACACCGCGACGATCACGCTCAGTGAGTCATCCAACGACTTTACCGCCGGCGACCTCGCCGTGGTCAATGCCACTGCAACCCTCACCGGCTCCGGTACCACCTACACCGTGACGCTGACGCCAGTTGCCGACGGAACGGTCTCTGTCACAGTTCCGGCTGGCGGCTTCACCGACGGGGCCGGCAACGCCAACACCGCCTCCAACACGGCGTCCGCGATCTACGATGCGACCGCGCCGACCGTGACGATCAGCGCCCTCTCCGGTCCAACCAGCGGCAAGTACACCGCGACGATCACGCTCTCGGAGGCCTCAACCGACTTCGTCGTCGGCGACCTGACGCTGGTGAATGCGACGGCAACGATGACCGGTTCCGGCACGACCTACACGGTGACGCTGACGCCCGTTGCCGACGGAACGGTCTCTGTCACAGTTCCGGCTGGAGCATTCACCGACGGGGCCGGCAATCCCAACACCGCCTCCAACACGGCGTCCGCGATCTATGACGCGACCGCGCCGACCGTGACGATCAGCGCCCTCTCCGGTCCAACCAGCGGCAAGTACACCGCGACGATCTCCCTTAGCGAGGCCTCAACGGACTTTACCATCGGAGATCTGACGCTGGTCAACGCCACCGCCTCCATGATTGGGTCCGGAACCGCCTACACCGTGACGCTAACGCCCGTTGCCGACGGAACGGTCTCGGTGACGGTCCCGGCTGGAGCATTCACCGACGGGGCCGGCAATGCCAACTCCGCTTCCAATACGTCGTCGGCGAACTATGTGAGCGGGACTCCACTGACACTGACGCCAAGGGACGGCTGGAAGCTGAAACTCGATGCCTTCACGCCGATCGATCAGGCATTCGAAGCATCCGGTGGGGTCGCTCCCTATGCCTACAAACTGACGGGAGACCTGCCGGAGGGGGTGCGGTTCGATGCGTCGCAGGGCCGTCTTGTCGGCGCGGCGCGCGAGGCGGGACGCTTCACGATCACGCTCACGGTTTCGGATTCGGCGACGCCCCATGCCGGAAAGCTGGTCAACACCTATGCAATCGCCGTCAATCGGCTTTCGACGGCGGTCACCCTGGTCTCCAGCGCCAATCCGATCCTGAGCGGCGAAGCCGTGACGTTTACCGCCACCGTCGCCCCGGCCACCGCCCTCGGCTCCGTCTCCTTTTCCATCGACGGCGTCGAGCAGCCCTCGTCCGTCGTGCTCGCGGGCGGCACGGCGAGCTTCACCGCGGATGCGCTGGCTGCCGGAAGGCACCGCATCGTCGCACGATACCTCGGCGACGACGCCCATTCTCCCGCCCGCTCCGACGCGCTGATGCAGGTCGTTCAGGCGCCGGGTTCCGTAGTGATCCGGCAACGGACGGATGGCGAGGACGGTGTGTTCGCGTTCCGCTCGGATACGCCGGAGCTCAATCTTTCGATCCAGACCCAGACCGGCCGTGGGGAGAGCCCCGCCCTTTCACTCGTCGCCGGCACCTATGCCGTGACGGCAGCCGACATGCGGGCGAAGGGCATTGCCCTCACCGGCATCGCCTGTTCGGATGATGACAGCCGGGGCGACATCGACAGCCGGACGGCGGTGATCAAACTCGCCGCAGGTGAAAAGGTGGTCTGCACATTCACCTCCGTCAATTCGAGGGACAAGACCACGAACCTGATCGGGGAGTTTCTCGACCGGCGGGCCGACCTGATCCTCACCAACCTGCCCGGCGTTCAGCGCCGCGTCGACCGCCTCAAGGGCGTCTCGCCGACGGTGGACGACCCGGTTTCATCGCTGATGTCGTATCTCCCGGGGGTCGTTAAGGGGGGGCGCGCGACGGTCTCCTCCTCGCTCGGGGCGCTCGACGCGCTTGCGGGCAACCAGACGCCCCGGCGTTTCGACGCATGGATTGAGGGTTCGTTCGCGCTGTTCGATGACGGCAGTCCGGACGGAACGTTCCAGACCGCCAGCTTCGGCGCCGATTATCTCGTCAGTCCGAACCTGTTGATCGGAGCCTTCGCGCAGATCGACCACCTCTCCCAGAAGGCGGATGATGACGCGACAAGCGTTTCGGGCACCGGCTGGCTGGCTGGCCCGTACATGACGACGCGTCTCTCGGACAATGTTTACCTCGACGTTCTCGCGGGCATCGGGACATCGCGCAATACGGTCAGCCCCTACGGCACCTACAAGGACGGGTTCGACACATCGCGCTGGGCCGTCAGCGCCGCGCTGCAGGGCGATTGGCAATGGGACGACTGGACGTTCTCGCCAAGGCTGCGGGCAAGCTACTTCGAGGAGCGCATGCGGGGCTATACCGACAGCCTCGGCGTCGATATCCCGGCGATCACCACGGGTCTCGGCCAGGTCGCCATCGGTCCCGGGATCGGCTACCGCTTCACCACGGACAACGATATGGCAATCGACACCGAGCTGCGTTTCGAGGGGATCGCCGATATCCTGACCAATACGGAGAGTTCCGGCATCGACAATCTCAGGGGGCGTGTCGAAGGCTCGATCGACGTTACCATGCCGGGCGGCGCCAGGCTGGGCCTCACCGCCGCCTATGACGGCATCGGTTCGGACAAGACCTCAGCCTCGGCCGTGGTCAAGTTGTCGGTCCCCCTGCAATGAGCGGCCGGGCGCAGGACCGTCGGATTTGTCCTCGCCAGCGCCGCGCGTTTCCCGCCTCGCTAGCCGGGGGTCGCGGAAGCTCCCCTGACGGCCGCCGACGGCTCGGCGTGCCAGTACAACAGGGCGGCAACCAGGCCGAAGCCGTGAAGGGCGATCAGGGCGATGGAAAGCGACGACGTCCCGCCTATGGCGGCGCTGATCAGACCCACGGCCGTCGGCCCGAGCCCGAGCCCGACAACCGTCATCACCGAGGTCAGCATCGCGGAGACAACCGGACGTTCAGCGGGCCTAACTATCTCGTGCAGGAGGCTGATGGTCGGTGGGAAGGTGGCGAGGGCCAAGGTGGCCGGAACCGCATAGGCAGCCAGCATCAGCAGCGGGTGGTCGGCGGTGAGAAAGACCAGCGAAAAGGGTTTGCTGCAGATGATGATGATCGCCGGGCCGCGCACAAGCCAGACACGATTGCCCGTGGCGAGTTTTGCGATGACCCGGCTCGAAACGATCGTCCCGATGATGGCCACAAGACCGCCGAACGCAACCAACGTCGCCGACTGCACCTGAGTGAAGCCGTGCTCGCGAATCAGGAAGGCCGGATACCAGGCGGCGGCGCCGGCCAGGACGATCTGATTGAGTGCCTTGGCCAGAAACGCCAGGCGAGCCCTGCGGTCGCGCCACACGGTCCGGGCGACCGTGGCGAAGACGCCGGAAAACCGGCGTTCCCGGTCGAGGGCCACATAGTCGCGGCGGGGTTCGGACACCAGGAACAAAAGCAAGGCCGGCAGAAGCGCGATGATCCCGGCCACGACCATCGCGATGCGCCACCCCCACCGCTCACCGACGACCCCGCCGACGAACACGGCCAGCAGGCCACCGACCGCGGCCCCGCTGGTGTAGTGGCCGAAACGCCGGATGCGGCTGCCAGTCTCGGCGGCATCCGAGAGGATCGAATGGGATGCCGGAACCGAAACCGCCTCGGCCACGGCAAGCGCGGACCGCGCAAGAAACAACTGGACAAAACTCGTTGCCAGCCCGGATGCGGTAGTGATCACTCCCCAGAGAACGGCCGAGGCCGCCACCAGATTGCGACGGTTTCCGACCGCAGCCAGGAGCGAAGCCGGAAGCGCCGCCAACCCAAAGGCGACCGCAAATGCCAGACCGGACAACAGGCCCATCTCAAGATCGCCGAGGGCGAGGTCCTCGCGGATCGGTTCCAGCAGGATGCCGAAAATCTGACGGTCGAGATAGTTGGCGGCATAGACGGCAAAGAGAAGCCAATAGGTCAGTCGCATAGAACTCCGTCCCTCCCAGAAAACGCTCGCCCCTTGAACGTCATGGACCTGCTGGCACCATGTATCAGGCGTTCAGTCAATCGTCGTCCACGGATCGGATGTCGGCTGGCGACCAGTTGCCGCATGCGAGATCCCGGTGCGGCAGTGGCCCTGTCTTTTCTCACGAACTCGACCTAGCCAAGCGGATGGCTTTCTGGAAGAACAACAATATCAATAATGTAGTTTCCGAGTTGCAGAATGCTGACCGAATGCAAAGTTAACGCATTTCAGACGAATTTCCTCCTGCAACTGCGTGGGAAACAGTCATTAGCCTTCGGAACCTGTTGTTCAAACAGAAATTTTACCCGTGCCGAAGCACTTGCCGATTTGAAGGGACGGAGACTGTCGACTGTGTTGACTCGCCCTGGCGGGCGCGAACCCATGACCGCCGGGCTCGGCAAGACCGGAAGACCCGGCGTTCGCTGCCGGTCTGCCCGAGCCGGGAGCGGTCGGTGCATGGAAGCAGTCGACAAATGATCGCCGCCCATTCACAAGGTTCTTCCAACCACAGAAATTGCACAGAAAAACGATGTCGCAGGATTTTGATCTAAGACGTATTGACCTCAATCTGCTGATAATTTTCGACGCCATCTATACGGCCGGCAACATTACCCGTGCGTCCCAGCAACTGGGCATGAGCCAGCCGACCGTCAGCAATGCATTGGGTCGACTGAGGGCCCAGTTCAACGACCCGCTCTTCCAGCGCGCGGAAAAAGGCGTGGCGCCCACGCCCTTTGCCGACGGTCTCATCGTTCCCGTTCGTCAGGCACTGGAGATCCTGCGCGACACGCTCCTGATCAATCGGGATTTCGACCTGGCCAATGCCAACCGCACATTTCGGCTCGCCATGAACGACTTCACGGTCGTCGGCCTTCTTCCCGATCTCCTGAACCAGATCGCGACCCGGGCCAGCGGTGTCAGGGTCCAGGTCATCGGCCAGGAGGTCATGTCGCCAATGGACGCGTTGCTGGCCGGCGAAGCGGACATCGCGGTCGACACGTTCACGAAGGAGGTTCCGGGCGTCAATTTCATCCCGTTGCATATCCCCCAAGGCGTCGTTGCGGCACGCCGGAGCCACCCGATGTTGCGGGGCGAAATCAGCAAGCAGCAATTCTCCAAATTGGGTCACGTCGCGTTGCGGCAGGATTCACGCATGCGGGCGCACGCGGAAGCCGTGCTGCTGTCGCACGGGGTCACTCGCCGCATCATCTGCGAGGTGTCGAACTGCATCGCGATGCCGTCGCTAATCACGACGACCGACCTCATCGCCGTCCTGCCGGGCCCGTTCGCCCGGAACGCGGCCCGCCACTATGATCTGCAGATCCTGCCCCTCCCTTTCCCTTCCGTGGCTCAACGTCTGCAAATCGCCACGCTCGGGGACAAGACCAAGGATTCCGGCATCGAATGGCTCAGCCAGCAACTTCACCAGGCGGCCAAGCATAGCGCCGTGGAGGAGCACTGGCTGGCGCCGGAATAGATCGAAACGGCGACGGTTGCGCGGCCAGTGGGGCGGTCTGTGCGTCGCCAGCTCGATACCATCGCGCCTAGGTCGCGCGACAATTCATGCGCATAAGGATTGTGGAGCGGTCCGTTTGGCAGATCGCCGGTCACGCAACGGAGTTCGATGCGGCCCGCGCCCTCCTCCAAGGGAATTCGCGATGGCATCCGCTGCCGTGGCGGAGCCCGGCATCATTCCGTTTTCAAATACCGACAATCTCAAAATTTTGAATATCTTTGCGGTCTCAAATCACTATTAGTTCCCGCAGGGAACAATTAGGCGAAGAACAATAACAAATCTCGCCTCCGACCTCCTAAACGAAAAATAGAATCGACTGCATCTCGTGATTACGAAAGGAGATGCGGCTGCGCGATCGACTCCAATCGAAGACGCAGAGATCGGCTTGCAGGCATGTCATGATTACTTTCCTGATGATGACTTTTGTATTTGCCGTCACACCTGGGCCGGCTATGGTCTACACGGCCAATCAGGCGATTACCGAAGGCAGATCCGCAGGCCTGAGGGCGGCGCTGGGCATCCATCTCGCATCCTATTTCCACATCATCCTCGCATCGACCGGCCTGGCCTTGCTGTTACAGAATTCGCCCGAGCTCTTTTTCGGGATGAAGGCGCTCGGCTGCGCCTACCTCGTTGGCCTGGGGCTGATCACGCTCATCCGTCGTCCGGACGAGCAGGCTTATTCCGGCGCACTCGATGTCCGCCGCAACTGGCTATCGAACGCCTTCATGGTGGAGGTGCTTAACCCCAAGTCGGCGCTGTTCTTTCTGTCCTTTCTGCCGCAGTTCACCGAGGTCGGCGGCAGGTTTTCGGTGCCCTTCCAGATTCTGATCTACGGCACCTTTGCCAATACGGTCTTCTCGCTGTCCGAAGTATCGGTGGTCCTATTCGCCGAACGGCTCTACCTGAAGATCCAGCGATCGCCGAGCATGAGCACCATGGTCCAGCGCATCAGCGGCACGATCCTCATCCTGCTCGGTTCGCATCTGGCATTCGCGCCGTTCTAGGGGACAGACTCATAATGACCTGATCCAGATGCGTGTTGCTGCGAGCTTAACCGCTGCCAGAAAGTTTAGAGGATCTGAATAGCCCCTAGATTTGTAGATGCCTTCTTTCCTAATTTTGAGGCAGGAGGCCTGCATGGGCAAAAGCAATTTCAGCGAAGAGTTCAAGCGTGACGCGGTTCTTCAGATCACCTGGAAGAAGAAGTTCGCCGCGTCGAACGCCAAGGGCAATGACGAGGCCGAAGAGATCAGGCGGCTGAAGAAGGAACAGGCTCGCGTCACCGAGGAGTGCGACATCCTAAAAAAGCGGCCGCGTATTTCGCCAGGAGTGAGGTGTGAGCCCGCCACCGGTTCGAGGACCACGCCGAACGAGTGAAGTACGCGTTCATTGCTTTACATCGCCTGCAGTTTTCGGTGCGGACGATGTGCCGCCTTCTGCGGGTTCATCCGAGTGGGTTTTATGCTTGGCTGAAGAACCCGCTGAGCAGGCGAGCCAGCGAGGACAGGCGACAGACCGATTTGCTCCTGAAGGCATGGGAAGAGAGCGGCAAGGTCTACGGTTATCGCAAGCTGCACGACGACCTTATCGATCAGGAGAGATGTGCTGCCCGAACCGGGTCGCGCGTCTGGCGCGTCTGGCCGGGATTAAGGCGCAGATCGGCTACAAACGCCGTCCCGGCATCTATGGCGGCAGACCGTCTGTCGTCGTCGATAATACGCTCGACCGGCAATTCGACGTGACCGCTCCGGACAAGGCCTGGGTCACCGACTATTGGGATTACGGCTCGCAGTTCGCAAGATGGGCGAGCCAGTCCTGACCGACGACCTATATGGATGCGGAAATAATTTCTGCATCCATGCGACGTTCGACCATCACTCCTCAACAAAGAAATCCTCATCCAGTCTCTTCACCTCCACTGTGCGAGCGATCCGAACACCGACGCCATGCTCGATCATCAGGTCGGCCAGCCGGTCACCGTCGATGAGCACGATGCGCTGTGGCAGATGGCGGACGAAGTCGATGGCTGGGGCGGAGAATGTAGAGGTGGTGACAAAGACGCCCTTGGCGGCACCGACGCCGACGAGGCTGCCGAGGAAGCCCTGCACTTCTGGCCGGCCGACGCTGACATGCGAGGCGTAGCGCTTGGCCTGCACATAGATGCGATCAAGGCCGAGGCGGTCCTCATCGATCACGCCATCGATACCACCGTCCCCGGATTTGCCCAGCCGGCGCGCGGCGTTTTCATGGCTGCCACCGTAACCCATGCCAACGAGCAGATCGACGATGGCGCGTTCGAAGAAGGCCGGGCTCTGCGCCAGAATGCGTTGCAGCAGGTCCGCCTTTAAGGCCTGATGCAGTACCGCCTGTGCGGCATCGATCTGTTCTTCCGGCGTCGCGGAAGTCGTTACATCGATGGTTTCACCGGCGCCGGTTGACACAGCATCCGTGCTGCCGGCGCCCGATGTACTGGAGGCGTAGAATTCGGCAAAAGCCGGATAAGTTTTCAGCGTATCAACATTGATGGCAGTGGGATTGGTGGCCAGTAGCGCCCTGCCAGCCTGGCTTGCCATGAAGCGACCGCGGGCCGGGCTGTCGATCAGGCCGGCCTTGGTCATGTAGAACTTTGCCCAGTGGATGCGGTTGTGAAAAATGCGCTGACGGCCGCTCGGCAGCATCTCCTCCCGCTCCGCCACGGACAGACCAAGCTGGTCGGCCAGCTTTTCCGCCGCATCCGGCACACGGGTCTCGCCATCCGCGGCGAGCCGAAGGACGGGAAGCATGAGGGATTGGTAATCGGGAATTGCCATTGTGAGCAGGTACCCTGTTGAATTACGACGCGCCTGCCGGTCATCGACCGACAATCTCTATTTTCCACCAAACCGGGATGCGCCGGGAACCGAGGCGAATATGCTTTGCGCCTTCATCCAGTCACCACGGAAGAATTCGCCACCAAGGCTGGTCAGCTCTTTTTGAGCTCGGTCCTTGAAGGCCTGCTCGGCGGCTTCGGCAGCGGCTTTGTTTTCGTAAAGCTGGGAGTTCATTTCGATCTTCCAACGCCCTTTGGCTGCGGGGGGAAAGCCGCAGTTCAGCTCTTCCTCGCGCCGTTTGACGTCATTGGACACGCCGATCTTGATCATGTCTGACTTGTCGAATTGCGGCTTCGGCAGGCCCATTACGGCGAAACTATCGCCTTTAAAGCGCGCAAGGTAGAGATGCGTCGGGCCGTCTACATAGGTAGATGTCCTATCGCCAAAACTGCCCGGGAACGCCCTGGAGGGTTGATACACTTCGGCCAGCGGTCTTTTCTTGACCGCCGTCTCCGCCACCGGTGGCTCCCCGAAGACGTTGACCTCTGTCACCTTCACTTTAAGCGCCAAGTCGATTTCGGATGGCGTCAGCTCCGGGTTCCAAACGGCAATGGCCTGGCCTGCCTCGGCGCGATAGGTCACTGGCGCGATGGTTTCGAGCAGCATCGGCTCATCGATACGCCAGGCGCGCACCACTGGCAGTGCGTGGCTCCATTTCTCCGCCCAGCCATTGTCGCGCTTACGCTTCAGGCCGAGGGGTGAGGCCTTGTCAACATCGCGAATGGGCCGCGCTTCGACCTGCAGAAAGCCGAGGACACGGTGGCGTTCATTTTTGTTGGTCTCCGCAGAGGCCGCTCCATAGATCATGAACAGATCGCCATCCTCGACCAGCCCTAGCATCCGGTCACGCGAAGCCTCTTCGCTCCAACCGAGATAGCCGTCTTCTTCTGGGCTGAAGCCGTAGAAGGAGCGCAAGCGGATGGAACGGGGTTTGTCCGGTAACGCGTTCATTCTGCAGTTCCTGCCGGTTTATTGGATTTCACGTGGCTTTTGTCGGCCCGCCTTGAACCGCCATACAACGTTATCTTTCTCGGTATTCGAACTTCTTGGTCCAGCTTTCACCCGCGACCACACGGATACCATCAGGTCGATAACCTTCGGCCAACAATACTTCACGCAGTTGATCTGCGGTGCGTTTGGCACCCAGCCATTCTTCCCGTTCCAGTAACTGTCTGATCTTAGGATGAATAGCGACCTCGACATCAGCCATCTCCCGTTCTGCAGCGAGCGATGATCCTCCTTCCGCGCTGACAAGGCTCAGAGCGGGTTCGAAATAGTAGCGCCATTCTGCGTCCGGCTTCGGTAGCTCAATGGGGTACATCGATTCAGGCTCAGGATCACGCCAGTAGAACTCAAGGATTTCATTCCGGAAAAACGAGAAAGAGCCCACATGCAACGAGCAACTGTTGTTGTCGACGCATATGAGGCGCTGCGCCTGCAACTTCGCCTTCATCTTGTCCCAATGAGTCGGGGCAGAAGAGCGCCCCTTGCTCTCAAAGGCGAGCCAGTTTCCACTGTAGTCCTGCCCAACCAAGTCCGGACGAGAGCGTCCAAGCACAAGTGGATTGAGGTCGTTTCGGAAGACATCCAGATGAAGGAGCCAGGGAGTTCTGAGTAGCTGCCCAGCAAAGACCTTACAGAGCATCATACCCAGGAAATAGCTCACCATTCCTTTTTCCGTGGGGTCTAACGCGGCGAAGGCATCAGTCCGATGAAGCTGCCCGTGCCAGCCTTCTTGAATTGCCATTCGCACAAGTGCCAGTCTGAAGATGGCTTCATGGGCCGACGCCGGTCCATGCCGAAACACATGGTATGTGCTGGGCCGCCCAATCGTTATCGCGGCCCAAAGCAATTCGTCCCAGGTCGTCAGAAGCGTCCCGGATCGGATCGCATAGACACTTGGGAATGCTTCGCTCTGATGTTCGATCCGAAGCGTCACTCCGCAGCCTCCTGTAGCGCGTCAGCATCCACCGGAGCCAACGCCTCGGCCAGCAGCGTATCGAGCAGTTTTTTCCGCGTCTCGTCGGCGCTCGCCAGGCTGGTTTCCAGCTGATCGCAGAGCGCCATTAGTTCGTCGACCGTGGCAACGATGCGGTTTTGTTCGGCGAGTGGAGGGAGGGGGATTTTGAAGGTACGAATAAGTCCGAGATTTAAATTACCCTGCGAAGCACCTTTTCCATAAGTACGACTGGAGGAGCTATCGCGGCCCTCGGGGCTGTTAAGCCAAAGGACGAGGTACTCGACGTTGATGCAGCTAGTGGGCACCTTGATTAGACAAAGGCTAACGTAGAAGGCGAACTCGAAGTCAGAATCGAGCACGGCAGCCTCTCCTATGCCTGCTCCTACGCGGGTTAGTAATATGTCGCCCCGCTCTGGTCGACGATTCGCGCGATAGCTATCAAAATCTTGCTCCGAAACGAAGCGATGCTTCCCTGGCATGAAGCGAAACGGTTTTACGTTCTGGGCAGATAAGAAGGGTTTGCCAGTTTCCGTGTACTTCGGGGTTAGGTGGGTTCCGTCCGTGATTTGGTAAGCGATGTCCTGGAGGTAAACATGCTGCCACGTCGCCGGAATGTCCGTATCTAATTCGAAGTTTTCGGCAGGTAGCGCCGGCTTTTGACCTCGAATACCTTTCTCGGCCATCAGCCGCTTTTTCTCACTGGAAATCCGCTTCAACAACTCTCCCGCCGGCTCATCCGAAGGGTCCTGTGGCACGAGCTTACCGCGGACGGCGAGGTTGAGGATGGTCTGGCGCAGTTGCTTGATCTGGTCCGGGCGGGCGGTGAGTGCCGGCAAGGCATCAAGCGCGAAGCGGGCGGCGTCGCGGAAGGTTTCCGGATCGGGAGTGTTGAGACGGGCAAGGCTTGCCGCCGTAAGCCGGTCCCGCTTCGTCTCCCGCTCTGTTCGCGCCGCTTCCAGCTCGTCGCACAGCGCCATCAGTTCATCGACCTTGGCGACGATGCGGTGCTGTTCGTCGAGGGGTGGGAGAGGGAAAGGAGAGTAAGCGAAATAGTCAGTCGGCACACGCTTCTGGCCGGCGGTTCCCGTCATTTTAGGAATGCCGGTTTCTATAAAATGAGGACTCTTCCAGAATAGCAATATGTAGTCTGCGACGACCAGCAGTGGGCGAACGACGTGAAGTTCAGTCGTTCCGCTGCCTATGCCGCCGGTCAAATTCCTAAACACCGTCGACTTGCCATTTTCGAAACAAGGGGTGATCTTCGCCAGCCCGACATCGCCCTCAGCGAAATGCGTATATCCCTTCTTGATCTCGCCCCAAGTGCGGACTTCGTGTCCGTTCACAACACCATATTCGGCAGCGATCAAGGGCATCGGAACAAATGACGCTTCCAGTGCGTCAGGCGCATCGTTTCGCGGGCTAATAATCCCGATTTCAGCGATTTGCGTCCAAGACCAATTCGATGGAATTGAAAAGGGAACGTCCACCACTGCGCTAAAAGGCTTGGGAGTTCGAATTTCTCCTGCTTTGAGCAGTCGCGCCTTTTCCTCCGCAATCCGCTTCAACAACTCCGACGCCGGCTCGTCGCCGAAAGACTGCGGCACAAGCTTGCCCCGCACCGCCAAATCGAGAATAAACCGCCGCAGCCGGGCAATCGCATCCGGGGCATAGGCAATCTGCTCGTAATGCTGCAACAGGCGCTCTGCGTTCATCGGGCAAGCGCCTCGGCCAGAATGCTCTTGAGCTGGTCGCGCAGGCGGGCAGCACTGGTTTCGGCAGCCGTCAGCTCTTCCAGCAGAGTCTCCGGGTCGCCAAGGTCATCGGCCACCGTGTGCGGGTTCTTGAAGTCGAGATTGTAGCCGCGCGCCTTTACGTCTTCCATAGTTACGCGCCAGGCCTGTGGGCCTTCCTCGCGGCCCTTGCGCTCCTTGCCACCCCACCAGTCGACGCAATCCTGCAGGTGTTCCTGCCGGATCGGCTTGGTCATGGAATAGGCTTTTTGGCCCTCCGGAACCCGGTGTTCCCAATACCAGATGTCCTTTGTCGGCGTGCCCTTTTCGAAAAACAGCAGGTTGGTGCCGATCGAGGCATAGGGCTTGAAGACGGAATTGGGCAGGCGCACGATGGTGTGGAGATTGCACTCCTCCAGCAGATGTTCCTTCAGCCGTGTCTTGATGCCTTCGCCAAACAGCGAGCCATCCGGCAGGACCACGGCGGCGCGGCCGCCATCCTTCAGCAGGCGCACGATCAGCGCCAGAAACAGGTCTGCGGTTTCCTTGGTGCGGAAGGTCGGAAAGTTGTTTTCGATACCGTCTTCCTCGCGCCCACCAAAGGGCGGATTTGTCAGTACGATATCGACGCGCTCATCCTTGCCCCAGGAGATCAGCGGGCGGGCGAGCGTATTGTCATGGCGCACAAAGCTCGGGTCTTCGATGCCGTGCAGCAGCATGTTGGTGACGCAGAGCATATGCGGCAGCGGCTTCTTTTCCACGGCACGTAAACCGGCCTGCATTTTCTCGCGGCTCTCGGGCGTGCGCACATGGTTCTTCTCCATGTGGCGGATGGCGCAGGTCAAAAAGCCGCCGGTGCCGCAGGCGGGGTCGAATAGGGTTTCGCCGGGTTTCGGGTCGATGCGCTCAACCATGAACGAAGTCAGGGCACGCGGGGTGTAATATTCACCCGCATTGCCGGCCGATTGCAGGTCGTTCAAAATCTGCTCGTAGATTTCGCCAAAATGCTGGCGTTCCGTCAGGCTGTTGAAATCGACATCGCTGATCTTGTTGACCACCTGACGGATCAGCTGGCCGGATTTCATGTAGTTATAGGCGTCCTCGAACAGATCGCGCACCACGCGGCGGCGGTCTCCGGCTTGCGCCGAGGCCGGTAGCACCTTCAAGGCGGGGAAAAGCTCGTTGTTGACGAAGTTCAGCAGCGCTTCGCCGGTGATGCCTTCCGGGTCTGCCGCCCAGTTGCGCCACTGGAACTGTTCCGGGATGGGCGAGACATAGTTGTCCTGCGTCAGCTCCAGTTCCTGGTCCTGATCGTCCATGATCTTCAGGAAAAACATCCAGCATAGCTGGCTGATGCGCTGGGCATCGCCATCGACGCCGGCATCCTGGCGCATGATATCCTGGATGGATTTGACGGTGTTACGGACTGACATGGGACTAAAACTTCATTGTTTCGAGTTTGGCGTAAATGCGGCTGGTAATATCCAGCAGCGGGTCGCGACGACCAGACGGAAGAAGGGCATCATCTCTGGCAAGCGGGTAGTGTTCATCGCACAAGAAGGGCTTGGGGTTGAACCTAAACTTTGCAACCAGTCGCCGACCAAAATCCATCTCACCGTACTGGTAGGCACTCTCGACCCCGAAGTCACTGACTTCGGGATACTCACCCAAAAGATAACCCTCCTGAATGTGCGGCCGGATCGCATCCGGAGGGCAAGCGCTAGCGAGGCGGATAATCTGCAGTCCCGCTTCGGAACTCGCAGTTACGGCTCCACTCAAATTTGGAATGCCGAATACGAAAAGATAGGCGCTATCACCAGTGTTCTTGTGGGCGGCAAATGACGTCGCGATTCGGAGGGAATGAGAGACGTCCAGTAGTGGTGTGTCGCAAACTTCATAATGCTGAAGTATCGCCCATCGAAGAATGCGTTGCCGCCGCAGCTGGTCGCTACCTTCTAATCTCTCGATCTTGTAAGCGTTCTGGAGTTCGGATTCCGCGAAAGTCAGCTTCTTAAAGCGGCTTTCCAGTATTTTAGGAGTCGGAATTCTGGAGCCTTCCAAGCGAAAGATCTTCGCTTTCAGTAGGCTCCGAGGCACCTTATTCGCCCTGGTCATGTAATCTTTGGGTTGCCCCCGAAAAACCAACACATGCTCACGATTTTTGAATTGTAGCTCAGCAACCTTCTTCGCCAAATCTAAGTAACTTTCCACGAAGTGCCCAGGACCTGAGCGTACTGTCTGGGTGGAAACATTCATAGAATTGGTTTGTTCGCCGAAGTACGACCATATTTTCTGAGCGCCGATGAGCTCCATTGTCAGATCGCCTCGTCATACATTGCAGCCTGTACGTCGTGAACTGCCTTTTCAAACGCTGCCTTGCCACCAAAGGCGCGAAGAAGCTCCACAGGCATGCCGAGTGTATTGGCCGGGGGTACCCGCAGCACATTGGTATCATCGAGGTTCAAGACGCCTTCATCCGCATACTTGTTCAGTAGCATGTCCAGAACTGCCCGCGCCTTCCCCTCATAGCGTGCGAATACGTCGCGCTTCTTCACGTTGTTGGCACGCTCCTGACGCGTCAGCGGCTTGCGGTCGAAGGCGATATGGCAGACGAGGTCGAAGGGATCGACGTCGATGCCGAGCTCCTTGGCGATCACATCCAGTGGCAGGCCCTCTGCCGCCAATTCCTTAACCAGTGCGTCCTTGCGCTCCTCCGATTTCCAGCGCTTCAGGAAATCATCCAAGCTGGCGAAATGGCGAAGCAGCGCAGCCTTAGTGAAGTCACGCAGGCTTTCGGTGACAAGTTTTCCATTGGCATCGAGGTATTCGACACGCTCGGCGATGACCTTTGCGCTGATGCCATCGACATAGACCTTCTTCTGGCGCTCGCCGCCGCCAGGCGGAAAAGTTACTTCCTCGCCACCGGTGGTCGGCGGCTCTGCCGTATATTCGTCCTGCTCATTGTCTTCAAAGGCGGGCGGCTCATCATCTGGCGGCGTGATGGGATCGTCCTCGCCCGCCACGTATATCTGCACCGGATCACCATCGAATTCGGGATCGGCGAAGTGGTTCGTCGCGCCACGGAAATCCATGAGGGTGAAATAGAATTTCTGCGTATCCTCATGCACCCGCGTGCCGCGTCCGACGATCTGCTTGAATTCGGTCATCGAGCCGACGGGACGATCCAGCACGATGAGGCGGCAAGTCTGTGCATCGACGCCGGTGGAGAGCAGCCGCGATGTGGTGACGATCACCGGATAGCGCGATTCTGGGTCGATGAAGTTGCCGATCTGGGCCTGCCCGAGCGTGTCGCTTCCGGTGATGCGCATGACATAGCGAGGGTTCTCGTCGCAAAGGTCCTTGTTGTCGTTGATGAGCGCCTGGCGCATGCGGGCCGCGTGTTCCTCGTCAACGCAAAAGACGATGGTCTTCTGGTAGCGGTCGCCGCTCTCCTTGAGAAACTCGGTCACCTTGGCGGACACCAGCTTGGTGCGGTCATCCAGGACCAGGGTCCGATCGAAATCCTTGGCGTTATAGATGCGATCCTCTACTTCCTCGCCGTCGCGATCCAGCTGGCCCTTTTCCGGTCGATAGCCTTCGACATCACGGTCGATATGGACCTTGATCACCTTGTAGGGTGCGAGGAAACCGTCGCTGATGCCTTGCTTCAGGGAGTAGGTGAAGACCGGCTCGCCGAAATAGGCGGTGTTGGAAACATACTCCGTTTCCTTCGGCGTCGCCGTCAAACCGATCTGGCTGGCAGCAGAGAAATATTCGAGGATTTCCCGCCAGGCGGAATCGTCGGCCGCGCTGCCGCGATGACATTCGTCGATGACAATCAGGTCGAAGAAATCAGGTGAGAACTCGCGGAAGAGTTTCTGTCGTTCCTCGGGGCCGGTGATGGCTTGATAGAGCCCAAGATAGATTTCGAACGAGGTGTCGATGCGGCGTTTGCGATCCAGCGCCAGCGGCACGGCCTCTTCCGTTCCGTCCGGGCGCTCGATCGTCTTCGACTTGGTGGAAAGCTTGGCCATTGCGCCGCCGAAGGGGCGGAAATCGTTGATCATGGTCTGGTCGATCAGCACGTTGCGATCCGCGAGAAACAGGATGCGCTTCTTGCGCTTGGCCTTCCACAGACGCCAGATGATCTGGAAGGCGGTGTAGGTCTTGCCCGTACCGGTAGCCATGACGAGAAGGACACGATCCTGCCCCTTGGCAATGGCCTCGATCGCGGCGTTGACGGCGTTTACTTGATAGTAGCGCGGAGCCTTGCCGCTGCCGTCATCATAATAGTCCTGGAGCACAAGCTCTTCGGCAGAGCTATCCAGGCCCTTCCATCGGCTGTAGAGATGCCAAAGCTCGTCCGGAGACGGGAACTGGTCGAGGCGGAGGTTTTCTTCCTTCACGTCCCGGAGGCCGGTCCGATCGTGGAATACGAAGCCGTCACCGTTGGAGGCAAAAACGAAGGGGATAGCCAGCGTCTCGGCATAGTCCAGCCCCTGCTGCAGACCATCACCGACCGCATGAGTATTGTCCTTCGCCTCGATGAGCGCGATCGGGATATTGGGCTTGTAGTAAAGGACGACGTCCGCCTTCTTGGCAGTGCCGCGGGCGACGAGCTTGCCGCGTACCGTGATGCGCCCCTTGGTGAAGAAGACCTCCTCCCGGACCTGCAGCATCGTGTCCCAACCGGCCTGCTTGACGGCCGGCAAGATGAACTTGGTGCAGATATCGCGTTCCGTCAAAGAGCGCTTGTCCATTCGAATGCCGTTCCCCCGCACTCCCATTGATTACACAATATGAATAGTGTTCGCAGCGTCAATGCAACCCTGAGGGCAGGCGATAAGTGTCGCTGAGTATTGTCGATTCCTCTGCAAACGCCGTTATCGGGAGTAATGGGGGGAAGACGAGGATAAGAACCTAACGGCGTTTGCATGTGACGGAAAACAGAGTGACTGATCAGGACGGCATGAGGTGCCGTTTGGGACGGAACGGGTAGAGGCCGTCGCTGTACCGGTCCGCGATATCGTGGAACACTTCCTCGCATTCGCGGACGGCAAATCCCTGGCGCTCAAGATCATTGGTTAGAGAGTCCCGGACCTTGCCCAGCGCGCGGTCTTTGTCCTCATGCGCCTGCGCGGCGGTAATGATCTGCCGCAGCAGAACTCGAGCCAGGTCGTCGCGGGATGGACGGCAGCGCGCCTTGGCATCCTCACGTACCTGCTGTTGCCGTTCCGCCTGCTCGGCGTTGCGTTCTTTCCTACTCTTTCTAGGCTTCTTCGACATCGTGTGCTCCTTGGTTGTCGGAGCCTCAGCGTGACCGATAGCCAAGCAAGCAACAAAACAACCGAGCCAATCGCCGGCGCGGCACCTCCCTCATGCAATCTCAGCATGACGCCCAGCGGTCCACGCCCTTCCGCCCAAACACCGTTTGCAGATGAATCGCAGAACCGGAATCCAGCAACGCTTTTCCGGAATTCGGAATCGGATGAGGGTAAATTGAGATGACGTGTCCAGAACTCGACGCAAAGCATGGCGATGTGATGTCAATCGACATGACTTGCGCTCAAGACGTTTCAAATCGTCAAGGATGGAAGCGGGGTAGCGCCTCCGGGGGCGGCGAAGCCGGATGCCTAGCCGAGTAACGCGGTTGTGCGATTTGGCAACGCGGATCGGGAAGCCCGAATCAAAATCCCTGAATTCAGAATCGGACCCTCAGATTTCTGAATCGAAAATCTTGAGATAGGAAACGCGCCGGCGCCATCAGGAATCGCCTTTTCTCGGCCGAGGTCATGGCTCACCCTTTTCGCTATCACCGACAGAACCGCGAACGATGCGTCTGACCTCGTCGCCCGATAGGATGCCGACACTTTCCAGGCCTGAGGCAATCTCATCGAGAGCCGGCCTGTGGGCCTGGATCAGGTCATGCGCCATCGTCTCTGCGCACTCCAATCGCCGATTGACCCGATCAGCAAGTTCGCGGTCCACGGTCAGTTCGTGCATGCCCATCGCGATCGACCGATAGCGAAGCGGCTGCTCTTTCGAGAAGCCGAGACTGGTCTCAGCCGCCAGGGCCATTGCGGTGGCGCGGGCGAGATCGCTTTCATCTGCGCCACCGGCTCCGGCAATCGGTTCGTGGAAGACGAGGATTTCGGCGACACGGCCTGAGAGGAGGGAGGCGATGTTGTTCATGAGCCACGCTTCAGTCTCTGGCAGGTGCGCGTTCGGAACCGTCTTGACCAGTCCGACACCGTGCAACGCGATACTGGCGGATTGCACCTCGGCGATGCCGGTCAGCGTATAGACCAGCGCATGCCCCGCCTCATGGATGGCTGCACGTTTGCGAAGGTCAGCGGACATGGGTGCCTGTCCAGCCCTCAAGCCGGCTTCGAGATCGTCCCAAGTGATGCTGCACCCGGAGCGGCGGGCCTTTCGGCGAATATCGCGGATCAAGCGCTCGATATCCGCACCGGTCTTGCCCAAGGCCAAGAGAGCGAGTGAACGAAGCAGAGTTGCGGGATAAGTGACGTGGTCTTTCATAGTGCGGCTCCCTTTCCCTTTGAGGCTTTCCGGTTTTCGGAATTCTTGAGAAGCTGCTGAGGATTAGTGTTTCGCGCGGCCGGTGGGCGCAGCCTGGCTCGGTTCGCGGGAGCCGACGCCAAGACGCCGGGAAGATCGTTGCCCAGATGATGGGTAAGGATACCGGTCAGCGTTTCGACGTCGGGTAGCGGAATACGGACATGTGTCTCCAGCCTTCCAGACCGAAGCAGGGCAGGATCGATCTTCTCGGGCAGGTTCGTCGCACCGACGATCACGACGCCCTCGGTTTTCGTGGCTCCATCCAGTAGCTCAAGGAGACGGTTGATCAACGACACCCAGTAGTCATCGTGTTGCCTCGACCCTGCATTTGCGCGTGAGCCGATGTTGTCGATCTCATCAATGAACAGGATCGCTGGGGCGTGCTTCGATGCCTGGGTAAAGGCGGCTGACATCCTCTGGAGAACATCACCGAGAAATCCAGGTTCCAGCCAATTGGCGACCGACGTCACCAGAAGCGGTACCTGAAGCGTATTGCAGAGCGCCCGCGCAAACGTCGTCTTGCCAGTACCGGGCGGCCCTGACAGCAGAAGTTTCGTGCTCATCTCCGGCCAGGTCAGAGCGCCTTCACGCCAAAGTTCCAGGTCAGCTTTCAGGTCGCGTGTCCACGCTTGGGCGGCCCCATAGCCGCACAGCGTTTCGACTGTGATGGGAGCGCCCTTCGCAGTTGTCAGCGGTGGGCTATCGGTGTCGACCAGGACGGCTTCGGGAATGGGTGGCTCTGGAAGGATGACTTCAACACCCGTCGATCCACCGGCTTTCTCCTTCTCGGCAGACTTGGCACGTGATTTCCCACCCCCGGAACGTCCACGGCCCTCGCCAGCGTCCTCGGTATCCTTGCCGTCACTTTCCGCGACCGAACATCGATCAATCAACATCGACAGAAGCGTGAGCACTTCCTCGGCGGAGCGACCTGGTCGCACGGCGAGGAGCAGATCGTCGATCGACAGCGATTGCGGATCGAAGGCTTTCATCTTCATGAAGTTGAGTGCGACGTCACTTGGCACACCGATACAGAGACTCAAGAGATCGGCGACCATCGACCTATCAAATCCGTCGCATTCGACAACGAGGTCGGCCGTCTCGACGATCACCGGTGTCAACGCAGTCGGTGTTTCATCGGCCACCAGAATTGGCTGAGCCGCATCGGTCATCGCCGTGCGGAGTAGACGACGGATCGTTCTGTCGTCGCGTTTAATTAGGGAGGAACCGGCCAGCGTGTGCAGCCTCATCTGCTGTTTCGACGGCCGGTTATCCCGAAACCTGCCTGACAGCGATCCCTCGCGCGCGACATCTTCCAAGATCACCGAGAACGGCAGAAGCAATCCTTCCTCGAGCATCATGCCGACACTCGCCTCGAACCTTGCAACCGGTGCTTTGATTAGCACGAACGGTGTACGGGAACGAACGACACCCGTGAACGCAGACAGACGTCTCAGACTTGTGCCGACTGCACGTGCGATCAGAAGCGCGACTGCGACGTGCATGGGAGAAGATGGCGGCAGATGCTCTTTCAGCAGCTCGGCAACATAGTTGAAGCTGATCGCTGAGCCGACGGGCAGTCGACGAGTACGGCGTCCGGGCTTTGGTTTCGGCTGCTGACATGGAGGTGCCGGCGTAGACCAGTCGTAGGGTGATGCTCCGTCATCTGAGTTTCTTGCCGACCCAGGATGATCTTGGCTGTCACCCTCACGATTGCCGCGGCTGCTGCCCATCATTCGACCAATGATCTTCCGATCGTAATCACGGGCGCCGGTCAGAAATTGCCGTGCCTTGGTCGAGACAATCCAGGACCTGGCAAGCGTGCCGGTATCGGCGACGCCGCGTTCCAACAGTCCGGCAGTCGCAGCCGTTTCGTAAAGGTCGAGGACAGCACGACGGCGCAGCCGTGCGAGGAGGTAGCGGCGAACGCGTTGCTCGAGCTTTTCCATTACGCGCCCTCCTGAGAGGACAAGTCCGTGAAGCCCGGGTTGCCATCGAGCCAGGCACGCACAACAACGCATGTCGGCTCACCCAGCTCGCACAGCTCGAGCAACCACACCCGCAGTTGCGGCGGCAGGCTTTCGATCCGCCGACCTTTGCGTCGGGCAAAGCCGATCGTCGAGCGAACAATGGATGCGATGTAGTCCGCGCGTTCGTCGGCATCGAGTTTGTCGCCTGTAGGAACAGGATGCTTATCCAGCACCGGTGGCAGAAGAACTGACGGCGCGGTGCGCGTGGGGAAAGCAAGGATATTGGAGGCTCGTGAAGTCATGGCAGACGTCTCCTGTTTCCCCTGCAGCACTGCTTCGGGGACCTAAGGTCAGAGATGGATGATGGACAAGCTTGGGCCGATCAGGCTCTTGCTATGCCAGGCGCCCTGGCAAAGCCGATCGATACCCGCGCACGCGACACGCTTGAGGCGACTTCTCTTGTACCTGGTCGGACGTCGCTGTCGCTCGGGACGCTGCTCGAGGTCTGTAGGATCGGAGCCGTGTCGAGCCGGTGCTCGTTCAGCGCCGACATCCAGTTTGCCTCGACGCGCCTTTGGAAGAGGTTGCGGAGATGCGCCATGACTTCGCCGGCGCCCATGATTTCCAGAAGGTGGTCAAGATGCGTGAGGGGCCATACGCCGCCGTCGATATCGGTTCGCTGGTTCTCAGCGTTCAGGATGACGACGCGAACCTCCTCGACATGCAGTCGCCGATGCTCCTTGTACAGCAGGTCTGGAACGACCAGCGCGGCCGCAAGCATGCGGTTCTTCAGTTCTGCGATCCGCGAGACCTCATAAGAGCTAAGGCTGCGCTTCACATCCACAAGATGCCCGATCTTCGTCGACCGGTTGATGATCAGAAGATCGGGCGTATAGCTCTTGCGGCCGCCGCTATCGGCATCAAGGCTGAGCGACTTGACCAGAGCGGCATCGTTCATCGCGACCAGTTCCGCTGCGGCCTTGGTGACTGGCAGGCGCAGGTTGTCGGTCAGGACGACGAGATCGTGATTGCGTTTTGCGAGGAAGCTAATGCCCCGCTCAAGCAATCGGCCCTCGGCGGCCGGTACTGCGCGCATTACCGATGCGATGTCGTCCATGCCGGCGGCAAGGGCACGGCGGAACATGGCACCCGAGAGAGCAGTGTCGAGGACCTCGCTCACCAGCTTGTCGAGCGCCGGGCGCATGTCCTCAAGGTCGACGGTCAGGTCATAGGATGCCGTGGCGACGGCGGGAATGATGTTGGCAGTCATGAAGAATTCTCCTGTGATCGAAGCAGGATCGGCAGTCTCATCCAAGGCACAGACGCGGGTGCCCAGACGCGGGAATGATTTCCGCATCGACACTGGTGACAGCGATCCTGACGGAGGCGGTTAGCGGGTAGCCGAATGGCCGCTGGAAGATGGACGCCCGCGAGTTTCAACAGGGGAATGCGGATAGGATGCTTCCGGTGGGCAAGCGAAGCGGTTAAGGGTCGACATAGCCGGTGGCCTTTCATCAGAAGGTTACGGGTCAGGCTTTCGTCGGTGTTGGTAGCACCGGCGGGAGCCGCTAAGTGTCTGCAGAACCAGGCGTTTCTGCTGACACCGTCGACATAGCCTGGAGAACCATGTCCGGCAAGTCGACAAGAACACACCCGGAACAAAGAGCTCCGGGATGGTTAACGAAGGACGCGGCTTCCCCTAAATGCAAAAAGCCCCGCGCGGTGGCGGGGCTCTTGGTGGCGGTCTGGTGTCAGGCAGCCAACCTCTTTAGCTGCCGCTTGAACGGTCTGGCATCGAACACAAGCTTCGTCTTGAGTTCGTCTCGACCGTCTGGAGCGACGGTATCCAGAGTACTGTCGATCAGGTCCCGCACCGGTAGCGGCATCTGACCGTAGCCGAGCAACCCTTCATCAGCCTCCTGTTCGATCTTCACAGCGACGTCCGAGCCGGCCTCCTCCTCCTCGGCGTCACCCGGCAGGGGTTCACCGTGAACGACGAAGCGGAGGAGCGGTACCACTTCGTTCTGAAGCCAGGGTACAAAGCTCGCTCTGTCCGGCCAGTCCTCCGTGCCGCCCATCCGATGCAGGAGTGCCTGCACCTTCCGCCAGTTGGTGCCGTCGGGCAATTTCTCCGGACGCCAGTTCAGGTGCGGAGTGACGTCAGGCCTGAGCGGGGCAGCGAGGCTGTTGATGAGGTCGTGGGCATGGCGGCAGTCGTACATGACGGCATCGCTCAGTGCCCCCTTGAGTACGGCGCGGTTCCGAGCGAGAGGCTCAAGCGCTTTCTCTACCTTCTTGAGGATTGACGTCATCAAGCCAAGGAAGCGTGCGGCATCCTGCTCGATCTTCAGATCAGCCACTTTGCGCAGGCCGGCCAATCCGCCCATGTTCAGACTGTCGGGAACAGGCGCTGCCTTCTTGCCCGTCGACACGCCGACCATCTGCTTGACCTGGGCTACTGTGAGCTCCTCACCGGCCTCCAGTGCAACCAGTACCTCCTCGACCTTTTTTTCCTCGGCGTAGGCGAGTACGAAGAGCATGGTGGGGGAGGTGGCCGTTGCGACCAGCCTCTCTTTATACAGGCTCAGGTTCTCATAGACGGCGATGTAGTTGCGTGCCGTCTTCGGCGTGAACTTGCAGATCGCCTTCACCCACGCGCCGAGCTCTCGCTCAGGGAGGATGGCTTTCGCGCGAGCGAGGTAGCCGCCCAGCTCGTATGCTTGCAGGTTTGTCCTACGACCGAGAGAGCGAATGTCCTCGCCGATGGCCTGTAGCTCGCTGACGTCCTCTGGCGAGACGTCGTCGGCCGCCTTCGCTGCCTTGGCGGCGAGCTTAGCCGAAATCTTCTTATGCGTGTACTTCGCCATTTAATCATTATCTCCTTGTCTGATCCGGTCTTCATCGATGACCGTGAGATAAAGATGACACGGATTTGCAGAAGGTGTTACAACCGAGATTGTCAACACTATGAAAAACAACGATAAATGACGATTTTACCGACTCTCGCGTCGGATTTTCTCAATGATTCCAAGAGCCGAATTTTCTCGAAAATTTTTTTGGAGGCCAATCTTGAATGCATCAATAAGTTGTTTTTGGTTATCAACCATACCGAGTTTCAGCCCGAAATCTGCCGCTCGATCCGTCGACACCGCTTTTTGATGAGGAAGACGAGGTTCGAGGAGATTTCCCGGTTCGAAACCGGGTAGGATTGCACCTGATCGAGCGCTTCGTCGGCATTGGGCGGTCAAAGTGTGGCTGAGGGCAACGTCGGCGAGGATGAGGCTGCTAGGTGGATGGTGACCAGGTAATGGCGATCGTCAGCCCCACCCCACGGCAAATATCGAAGGTTAACCATACCGGCGTTTGGACTACCTGAACCGTCGCGTGATGGGTTGCGTTCGCCGTCCTCCTCACTATTTTTGCCTCACGACATAGCCGTCTCCGCGCAGGTGAGAGTGCAAAGGGAATTCCGGCTCGTCGTCGAAGAAGCCAGCGCGGCAAGGCTCGCTCTCAGGGTCCCGCATCGTTTAGCACCCCCCAAAAAAGCAACGATGCGTGGGACCGAAAGGAGAAACTATGTCCGCAAATTCGCTTGATAACACTCTGAACACCGCCGCAGCCGATATCGATCCGATCCTGAAGATGCTCGACGTCTTCAACGACGGCGTCGATACGTTTAACGCCGATGCAGCGCTGCTGATGTACGGCCGCCGCTTCAAACATATTGACCGCTGCCCAACCGGTTTGCGCCAGGGGCCGCTCGGCCAGTGCTTCAAGAACTGCACCACCCCGCTGATGCAATTCCTGAGCGATCCCCACCCGCCGTATCTTTACGCGGAAGGTTATGCGCTCGACACGGAACTCGGCGTCCCATTTCAGCATGCCTGGCTGGTTGATACGGCCGGTCGCGCGATCGATCTCACCTGGAGCGATCCAGCGGACGCGGTCTATTTCGGGGTCACATTCAGCCAAGAGTTTCTGCTGGAGGCGATGCGACTAACCGAGGTCTATGGCGTGCTCTTTAATCCGGGTCTGGAGAAGCGTCTGTTTGCCGATCAAGCAACGTTCGCACGGACACTGCGCCGACCGAGCCTGCCCGGCCTGCCCCGTTCAACGTACGCGTAAAGGCGGAACTCATAGCAGCACTGGCCGGGAGGCCGCTTCCGGCCAGTGTCAATCGCACAGACCCTTCATTTCAGGATAGAGTTTTCATGACGAAGAACGTCATCATCTACGCGCGTTACTCGACCGATCGCCAAGAAGAGCAGTCGATCGAGACACAGGTCAACCTCGCACGCGAGTTCGCCGCACATCGGGGCTGGAGCGTTACTGACGTCTATGACGACCGCGCCGTCAGCGGCACGATGCTCAAGATGCGGCCTGGCATTCAAGACGTCTTGCGGGCGGTGAAGCGAGGCGGCGTCGACATTCTTCTCTGCATGTCGGTGGATCGTATCTCGCGCGACATGGAGCATAGCTCGAGCATCCTGAAGCACTTGCGCCACAAGGGTGTCGAACTTTGGACCGTCCAGAATGCCGCACCGGTCAACGACATGGAACTCGGTCTCCGCGCCATCATCAGTCACGAAACGATCGAGCAGACTCGCTACAAGACGCGCGAGGGCATGAAGACAGCGATCCGCAAGGGGAAAGCAGCCGGTGGCATTGCATATGGCTACCGAGCAAAGCTGGTTTACGACGAACACGGCGACCGCATTCCAGGCCTTCGACAGATCGATGAAGGGCAAGCTGAGATCATCCGCTGGATTTTTCAGCAGTACGTTTTGGGCCGGTCTCCGAAGGAAATGGCGGTAGAGCTCAACAACAGTGTCCCACCGGTGCCTGGTCCCCGGGGGCTGAAGTGGCGAGACACCGCAATTCGCGGCAGCAGGGAGCGGCGCACCGGCATTCTTAACAACGAGACCTATGTGGGCCGTCTCATCTTCAACCGTCGAAAGTTCAGCAAGAACCCGGAAACGGAACAGCGCGAGGCGCGCATGAATGATGAGAGCGACTGGGTGGTCTCCGAAGTTCCCGAACTCCGCATCATCGATGATGAACTGTGGGCAAAGGTAAAGCAGAGGCAGATCGAGGTCGAAGCGCAATTCAATCATACAACGACAAATCGCCTCAATCGCACGCATCGTCCCAATTACCTGCTCAGCGGTTTGCTGGAGTGTGCGCATTGCGCAGGGCCGTATGCCATCATGTCCAAAAATCGCTACGGCTGCACCAATCGTCAGAAGGACCTACCGATCGCCCATCTCGATGATAGTATTTGCCCCAACTCGAAGACCATCAGTCGAGCCGAACTGGAAACGCGGGTTCTCGACGCAATCCCGGCCCGCCTCTTGTCAATCGACAGTACTGCAAGCCTGCAGGACGAGATCAACAAGGAATTGGCGGCCACAGCAAAAGCCGGGGAACGCGATCAAGAGAAGCTAAAGAGCCAACTCAACGACGTGTCGCGAAAGCAAGAGGCCATCGCAACTCAGATCACGGATCGTATCCTCAACGGCCAGCCGCAAATCGAAGCGTTCAACAAGATGCTTGATGACCTTCAGCGTCAGCGTGACGAGATCGAAGCTTCGCTTCGAAACCAGCATAAGAAGCGGCCCGGTCCGCCCAAGACCTTTACGGTCAATCCGTCGATGTTCACGGCCGCGATCGGTGCGTTGACGGCGGTGGCCCGCGCCGGTGCGAGCGAACATGACGATGTGCAGCGTCATTTTAACTTCTTGAGAGAGCTGGTCCAGAAGGTCGTGATCGCGCCGTCTGCCGATGGCAAGTCGGCGGAGCTGACCATCCATGGCCGCCTTGCTGGTGTACTGGCTTCAATACAGGCTTTCCAGGATTATACGGCCGGCCTGCGCGAACAGCACGCAACTGAATTCGCCCGCCGTGTGAGGGCGGGTGAGTTTAAGGACAGGGCAGAGAAGATGGCTTATTTGCAGCGGTTCGAGGCAGTCCTCGCTGAGGAGGAGACTTCATGGCGCCGGTTACAAGTTTCAGTGGTTGCGGGGGCAGGATTTGAACCTGCGGCCTTCAGGTTATGAGCCTGACGAGCTACCGGGCTGCTCCACCCCGCGCCAAGCGCATTCGGCTTTGCCGAATG
>NZ_JAGFPK010000016.1 GCF_017599385.1 Ciceribacter sp. L1K22 | reverse complement strand
ACCTACACCGTGACGCTGACGCCAGTTGCCGACGGAACAGTCTCCGTCACCGTTCCGGCTGGCGCCTTCACCGACGGTGCCGGCAACCTCAACACGGCCTCCAACACGGCGTCCGCGATCTACGATGCGATTGCGCCGACCGTCACGATCAGCGCCCTCTCTGGTCCGACCGGTGGAGAATTCACAGCGACGATCACCCTTAGCGAGGCCTCAACGGATTTTACCGTCGGAGATCTGACGATGGTCAACGCCACCGCCTCCATGACCGGGTCAGGAACCGCCTACACCGTGACATTGACTCCACTCGCAGAAGGAACGGTGTCCGTGGCGGTCCCGGCTGGAGCATTCACC
>NZ_JAGFPK010000015.1 GCF_017599385.1 Ciceribacter sp. L1K22 | reverse complement strand
CCGCCACCAGCTACCAGGAGAGCCAGACCTATACCGTGCTCAGCGCCGCCGGCGGCATTACCGGCGACTTCGCCGACCTGCTCGGCGATTCCGCCTTTCTCGATGTCTCCTCCGCGATCTCCGGCAATGACGTGCTGCTGACCGTCGTCGTCGATCCGGATGACGATGGTGACGGTGATGGGGATGGAGACGGCGACGGCGACGGTGATGGAGACGGCGACGGCGACGGTGATGGAGACGGCGACGGCGACGGTGATGGAGACGGCGACGGAGACGGAGACGGTGATGGTGACGGCGATGGCGACGGCGATGGCGGCACCTTCGTCACGGTCGCGCAGACCGGCAACGAACAGGCCGTCGCCCGGGCGCTCGACAGCCTGGAGCAATCCGGTC
>NZ_JAGFPK010000014.1 GCF_017599385.1 Ciceribacter sp. L1K22 | reverse complement strand
TTCTTCGCAGCCAACCAGGTCGCGCTTATCGACCTCAACAAACGACAATGACTGTCAGGCATGTCTATGAACACCTGTCAGGCATGTCTCCGGGCTTTACACTTGACCCGAGGATCCATTCACGGCCCACCGCCCGCTGTCACCAAAGCTCGTAATACCCCCTCTACCCTGGTGGGAGAGGAAGCAATTTCAGCTCTTAGCGCAGCTAAGTGCTAGAAATTGCCGGTGAGGGGGTCGTGTTCGTGGCACTCTCCGAATATTATCTCCCTGCAAAATCAGCTCCTTATAAGAAAAACGCGCCCACCCTCAAAAAAATCTCACCGCTGCTTTCCCCCTTTTTCTCCGCACCCGTATCCTTGTTCCCGTTCCGTCGCGGATACACCACAAGGCGTTGTGGCGAGGCGGGGCCGGCGCTGGTGGCAGGGGAAGGACGCAAGAGCCTGCCACCGG
>NZ_JAGFPK010000013.1 GCF_017599385.1 Ciceribacter sp. L1K22 | reverse complement strand
ATCTCACCGCTGCTTTCCCCCTTTTTCCCGGCGCCCGTATCCTTGTTCCCGTTCCGTCGCGGATACACCACAAGGCGTTGTGGCGAGGCGGGGCCGGCGCTGGGGGCAGGGGAAGGACGCAAGAGCCTGCCACCGGGGTCCGCGGAAAATGGTCTCCCTCCGGCGACATGGGGGAGGACGGGTTTGCAGCCAGGCCCGTCATCCAGC
>NZ_JAGFPK010000012.1 GCF_017599385.1 Ciceribacter sp. L1K22 | reverse complement strand
GACGCCCGCACCCGCCCTCAGAATGCGATCCTGACCTTTGCGGTTGCGGTGTGCTCGCGGGCGGTGTCGCCGAAGCGGCCGTTGTAGCCGATGCCGAGGGTGGCGGCGGGCGAGAGCGCGAAGTCGAGCCCGGCCTCGATCACCAGCGCGTCGCTGTCGATCGGCGTATTGGCGATGGTGAAGCTGTCGCCGGTGGCGAACCGGGCGGTGGAGGTGGTGGCGGTATCGCCGAAGGCATGCTGCCAGCCGATCATGCCGCGCGCCACGGTCGTTGCCCCGCCGAGATCGAAGCCGCTCGCGGCCCGGATACCGAGCGTGGTGAAGGTCACGTCGTCGCTCTGGCCCGACACGGTGAGCGCCGCGGTGCCGCCGGTCTCGGTGAAGCCGTCGGTGCGGATGCGCGAATGCGAGAGGTTGACGAAGGGTTCGAGTTCGACCCCGCCCGCCGCCATGCGGTAGCCGAGTTCGCCGAAGAGATTGAGCGTGCCGGCATCGTAACCGGCCTCAAGTTTCTGCCCGAGCATGGTGACATTGCGCACCGTGTCGATGCCGGAGAACGTGTAGCTCACGCCGGAGCGGACGGAGAGGGGGCCGAAGTCGCGGCTGCCATAGAGGCCGAGATGATAATTGTCGCTCGCGGCCGTCTCCGTCTCCGTGCCGACCGAGGCGCTGGAATAGCCGCCGTAGAGGCCGACCAGCCAGTCGCCGGCCATGCCGTCGAGACCGACCAGCGTGCCGCCGGAGTGGATGTCGCTGCTGGCGGTGCCGCCGGAGCCGTCGATGCTGCCGCGCGCGCCGAAGCCGCTGGCCCAGAAGCCGAAGCGGCCGGCATCGAACCCGGTCTCGCCGTCGAAGGC
>NZ_JAGFPK010000011.1 GCF_017599385.1 Ciceribacter sp. L1K22 | reverse complement strand
TGCTGGCGGTGCCGCCGGAGCCGTCGATGCTGCCGCGCGCGCCGAAGCCGCTGGCCCAGAAGCCGAAGCGGCCGGCATCGAACCCGGTCTCGCCGTCGAAGGCTGAGAAGCGCTCGGCCGCCGCATTGGTCTCCTCCGGCCCGTAAGCGGTCGCCGCGCCCGCCGACTGCTCGACCGAACCGCCGGAGAGACCGCGCATGCGGGTGTTGAGCATGCTGTTCATCGCCTGCGTGCCGGTCGTCAGCAACGGGGTCGTCGAGGAATGCACCTCGCCGGAGAGCTGGCGGAAGGTCTTGCGGGCATTCTCGGCATTCATCAGGAGAAGGCTGTTGTAGAGGGAAAGCGACGGACCGGATTGCTCCAGGCTGTCGAGCGCCCGGGCGACGGCCTGTTCGTTGCCGGTCTGCGCGACCGTGACGAAGGTGCCGCCATCGCCGTCGCCAT
>NZ_JAGFPK010000010.1 GCF_017599385.1 Ciceribacter sp. L1K22 | reverse complement strand
AGTGATAGCGAGCAAAGGCCCGGAGCGCATCAGGTCCGTCAGTGAGACGGGCGCGCCTCCGGCCGGCCCATCGTCCACCTGACATACCGTGCTGCATTCATGATCCGTATCCGTTCCCGTCTCCTCGTCACCACCAGCCTTTCGCTTCTTCCCGTCATGGCGGCGGCGCAATCGGTTGTGGCGACAGGCAACGTCACGCCCTCGTCGCCAACGAGTTGGACTTCATCGACATCGATCAACGTTGGCTACAATACGCCAGGCTCTCTCACGATTTCGGACGGAGGGCGCGTGGTGAATGGAGCCGGGTACGTCGGCGTGCAGGGCGGTACAGGTCAGGTGACCGTTACGGGAGATGGCTCGCGTTGGGAGAGCAACGGATATCTTTACGTCGGCGCCAATGGGACAGGCATCGTGACGATCGCCAACGGCGGCTTTATGAGCAGTGCTGGCACAGTGATTGGCCGTTCCGATCTTGCTTCCGGCAGCGTCACCGTTACCGGTGAGGGATCCACCTGGGTTGACAGTTATACCATCATCGTCGGGTTTTCGAAAAACGGGAGGCTTACCATTGCCGATGGGGGCACGGTCAGCAGCAACTTCGGCAGGATTGGCGAGATCTCGGCGGCGACGGGCTTTGCCAGCGTCACCGGCGACGGTTCACGCTGGAACAACAGCAACTACCTCAAAATCGGGTACCAGGCTCGTGGATCGCTGACGATCGGCGACGGCGGACTGGTGACGGTCGGGGCGCTGCTTGGCGATGGCAGCCATGACGGCACGGCGACGGTTGCGGATAGCAGCGGTTCCAACGGCACCGTGTCGATCGGCGCGGCCGAGGGGGACGCGGCGGTTGCGGCGGGGACGCTCGATGCGGCGCGGCTGGTGTTCGGGGCCGGCAACGGCACGCTCGTCTTCAACCATACCGATGACGACTACAATTTTCAGGCGGCGATCTCGGGCAATGGCACGATCCGCCATCTGGCCGGTACGACCACGCTTCTCGGCGACAGTTCCGCCTTTTCCGGCACAACGGCGGTGACCGGCGGCGGGCTGATGCTGGCCGACGGCGCGCTGCTCGGCGGCGCGATCG
>NZ_JAGFPK010000009.1 GCF_017599385.1 Ciceribacter sp. L1K22 | reverse complement strand
CCACCCTCGGCATCGGCTACAACGGCCGCTTCGGCGACACCGCCCGCGAGCACACCGCAACCGCAAAGGTCAGGATCGCATTCTGAGGGCGGGTGCGGGCGTCGTCGCGGGGGGCGACAACCGGCCGGTCCTATCCGATCCACTCTTCCAGCACCCGGCGGATCGCGCCGTCGGCGGGTTCCTCGCGGGTAAACGCCCACCAGGTGTAGGCGCCCTGCCAGAGGCTTGCCATCTGCCAGCCGAGGCGGCGGCCCTCCTGCGGGTCCGCTGACAGCCGGCGGCCGAGGGCTTCGGCGAGGCGGTGGCCCCAGGCAGCGCCGCGGGCGCGCAGTTTCGGATTGCGGATATCCTCGCGCAGCAGCAGCAGGCCGTCGGTGGTGTCGCGCTCGGCCTGTTCGGGCGGCATCAGGCGCAGCAGCAGGTCGATGGCACCCTGGCCGGTCTCGGCTTCTTCCGCATCCGCCCGCTCGGTCTCTTCGTCCAGCCGGTCCCAGGCGCGCAGCAGGATCGCTTCCACCAGCGCCTCGCGGTCACCGTAGCGCTGCACCAGCGTGGCGGGGGCGAGCCCGCCGGCTTTGGCGGCGCGGGAGAAGGTGAGCCCGGCGGGGCCGGTCTCCATGATCGTCTCGAGCAGCAGGTCGAGCAGCGTCTCGTCGGATATCGTCTTGTGTCTGGCCATGAAATATATAAACGTACATTCGTTTATGAATCAAGGGAGCGCCATGATGGCCCGCATTCTCGGATATATCGCCGCCAGTCTCGACGGGCTAATCGCCACGGAGGACGACACTCTCGACTGGCTGTTCCAATATGACGGCATGGATCTCGGCGAGCATGACTATCGCCTGTTCATCGAGCGTATCCGCACCGTCGTGATGGGGCGCGGCACCTATGATTTCCTCGCCCGCGACCCCTCCCCCTGGCCCTATGGCGCGCAGCGCTGCATCGTCGTTACCTCGCGGCCGATCGAAGACCCGAAGGGTCCGCTCGAAACGCGAAGCGATGTCGACGCGCTGATCGGCGAGCTGCGCGGGCTCGATGACGGCGATGTCTGGATGCTGGGCGGCGGGGCCTTGCAGATGGCCTTTCTCGAGCGCGGGGCCCTGGACGAGATCGAGATCTACGTGATCCCGGAAATGCTGGGCGGCGGGCGCCCGCTCTTTCCGCTGACCGGCTTTCGCGCCAGCCCGACGCTCTTGAGCGCCAAGGTGCTCGACCGGGGCTGCGTGCGGCTGCACTACAGCTTCGCCCCGGAAGGGTCCGGATGACAGGCGGCCGGGGCGTCAATCTGCGCTTTCCGGTTGCAACTCAGGAACAAAACGACTGTCGGATCGTTTGTGCTGCACTCAAACCGAGGGAGTTACGATGAAGACGCTTTCCGAACTGTTCGAACATACGCTGAAGGATGTCTACTGGGCCGAAAACGCGCTGACCAAGGCCATGCCGAAGGTGGCGAGCGCGGCGAAGGACAAGAAGCTCAAGGATGCGATCGAGGGGCATCTGAAGGAGACCAAGGACCAGGTCAAGATTCTGGAAAAGGTCTTCGCCACGATCAACGTGAAGCCCGAGGGCGCCAAGTGCGACGCCACCGAGGGGCTGATCAAGGAAACCGAAGGCATCGCCGAGGAGGCCGAAGGTGTCGCGCTCAACGCCGGCCTGCTGGCGGCGGCCCAGGCTGTCGAGCACTACGAGATCGCCCGCTACGGTTCGCTGCGCGAATGGGCAAAGGTGCTCGGCAACGAGGAGGCTCACGTCCTGCTCTCCGAAATCCTCGACCAGGAGAAGGCGGCGAACTCCAAGCTGACATCGCTCGCTGTCAACGACATCAACAAGAAGTAGCCGGAGCACGTCCGGCGTCGCCGCTCCCACCCCGCCGGCCCCCGTGCCGTCGGGGTGGGCGGTCGGTCACCGTCCGGGCCCAGAGGGAGCCCAGCGAATGACATCCGAGCCCGCACCGGCCACCGAAACGCCCGCGCCGCAGGGCACATCGCGGCTGCAGAAATACATCGGCTTCATTCTCCTGCTTCTGATCGTCTACGGACTTTACCTCGGGCGGGAATTTCTCACTCCCATCGTGCTGTCCTTCCTGATTTCGCTGACGCTGACACCGATCGTCCGCTTTCTCGGGACATACGCCATTCCGCCGGCGCTTTCGGCCACGGTACTTGTGATTTCGATCACCGCCTCCATCACGGTCATGGGCTATCTCGTCAGCGGGCCGGTGTCGGAGCTTCTCGCCGACGCGCCCCGTATCACCGAGCGGCTGAAGGTCAAGATCCACACGCTGCAGGCGACGGTCGAGCAGGCGGTGCAGGCCACCCAGGAGATCGACAAGGCGACGGAGGCGATCAGCGAACGGGGCGTGCAGAAGGTGGTGGTGGCACAGCCCGGCATCCTGTCGATCGCGGCCGGCACCGCGCTCTCGATCGTCACGACGCTCGCCATCACCTTCGTGCTGTCGCTTTTCCTGCTCGCCTCGGGACCGCTGTTCTACGAGAAGATCGTCCAGAGCGTGCCGCGGCTCAGCGACAAGAAACGCGTGCTGCGCGCCGCCTACACCGTGGAACAGGTGGTTTCCCGCTATCTCTTCACCATCACGCTGATCAATATCGGGCTCGGCGTGGTGGTCGGCCTCGGCCTCTGGCTGATCGGGATACCGAACGCCTTCGTCTGGGGCGTGGCGGCGGCACTCCTCAACTACCTTCCCTATGTCGGCGCGCTGATCAACATCGTGCTCGTCGCGATGATCTCTTTCGCCACCTATGACAGCCTGCTCTTCGGCCTCGCCGGTCCTGCCTTCGTGCTCTGTTGCAATGTCATCGAGGGCCAGTTCGTCACGCCGCTGCTGCTCGGCCGGCGACTGGAGCTCAACACCGTCGCGGTGTTCATCTCGATCTCGTTCTGGTCGTGGATCTGGGGCTTCATCGGCGCGCTGCTGGCCGTGCCGATCCTCGTCGTCATCAAGGTGATCTGCGACCACTTCGACAGCCTTGCCGCCTTCGGCAACTTCCTCGCCGCCCAGCAACCGGCACCGAGCGCGGAGGAGCGGCAGGAAGCACGCGGGACGCCATAGACACTGCGTTCATCGCCGGCGCGTTGTGGGGCGGACCGCGATTGCCTATATCGCGGCTACGAAGTGCCGCAACGGCACGCCCTGAAACCTTGTCGCGGTGATATCCCATGAAAAAGATAGGCTTTCTCTCCTTTGGCCACTGGTCGCCCTCGCCCCAGTCGGGCACGCGTTCGGCGGGCGATGCTCTGCTGCAGTCGATCGACCTTGCGGTCGCGGCCGAGGAGCTGGGAGCGGACGGGGCCTATTTCCGGGTGCATCATTTCGCCCGCCAGCTCGCCTCGCCCTTCCCGCTGCTCTCGGCCGTCGGGGCCAAGACCTCGACCATCGAGATCGGCACGGCTGTGATCGACATGCGCTACGAAAACCCGCTCTACATGGCCGAAGACGCGGGTGCGGCGGACCTGATCTCGAAGGGGCGGCTGCAGCTCGGGCTCTCGCGCGGCTCGCCGGAACAGGTGATCGACGGCTGGCGCTACTTCGGCTACGCGCCGGAGGAAGGCCAGAGCGATGCCGACATGGGCAGGCGCCATGCCGAGGTGTTCCTCGACGTCCTGAAGGGCGAAGGCTTCGCAAGGCCGAACCCGCGGCCGATGTTTCCGAACCCGCCCGGCCCGCTGCGCCTCGAACCGCATTCGGACGGGTTGCGCGAGCGCATCTGGTGGGGTTCCGGCTCGGATGCCACGGCCCGCTGGGCGGCGAAGATGGGCATGAACCTGCAGTCCTCGACTCTCAAGGACGACGAGACGGGCGAACCCTTCCACGTGCAGCAGGCGAAGCAGATCCGCGCCTATCGCGAGGCCTGGGCGGAAGCCGGTCATACGCGGACGCCCCGCGTCTCCGTCAGCCGCTCGATCTTCGCGATCGTCAGCGACATGGACCGCGCCTATTTCGGGCAGTCGAAGGACCAGGATTCGATCGGCTATATCGACGAGAACACCCGCGCGATCTTCGGCCGCTCTTATGCCGCCGAACCCGACCGGCTGATCGAGGAGCTGCGCGGCGACGAGGCGATCGCCGAGGCCGACACGCTGCTCCTGACCGTGCCGAACCAGCTCGGCGTTGCCTACAACGCCCATGTGATCGAGGCGATCCTGAAACACGTGGCGCCGGCGCTCGGCTGGCGCTGAGGGCTGAACCTGCGGGTTAGCTGGAAAGGGCCGGAGGCGGGAACGCCTCCGGCCCTTCTCAATATCACAGGACGAAATCGCCCTTCACGAGGTCGATGGTACCTTCGAGCTTGATCGAGAAGTCGGCCTTCTTGTCGCCGTCGTCATCAGCATAGACGAATGTGTCGCCGCTCTTGTGGACGTAGCGAAGCTCGCCCGCCCTGCCGGAAAAGGACTTCTCGCCGATGAAGGAGAATGTCTGGTTTTCATATGCCTTTGTATTGGCATCAATTCTCTCCAGATCGATCAAGTCGCCTTCGGAGTGCTTGAAGTCGTAGATCGTGTCGCGGCCTTTGGCGTCAACCGTCGAGTCAGCGGTAGAGGAATAGACGAAGACATCCTGCCCGGTCCCTCCGTGGAGAGCGTCGGCACCATGGTAGCCGTAGAGCCGATCGTTGCCCGCGTCGCCATAGAGCTTATCGTTACTGCCGGCATAGATGCTGATTATGTCGCCGAAGAGCCAATCGTTCCCGCTGCCGCCTTTCAACGTGTCGGCACCGTTCTTACCCGACAGTCTGTCATTGCCGGTTCCGCCCAGCAGGGTGTCGTTGCCGAAGCCTCCGAGCAGTTGGTCATTGCCCGCGCCGCCCGACAGCGTGTCATTGCCGGTACCGCCGCCGTCCAGCGTGTTGTCGCCGCTGTTGCCGGTTATGACGTTGTTGAGGACGTTGCCGGTGCCGTCGATATCGTCGGTGCCCGTCAGCACCAGGTTCTCGACATTGGCGGTCAGCCTATAGCTGCGACTTGCCCGCACGGTGTCGGTGCCTTCGCCCGAGGCTTCGGCCACCGTATCGCTCCCGTTATCGACATAATAGGTGTCGTTGCCCGTTCCGCCCCACATCGTGTCGGCGCCGGCCTTGCCATCCAGCACGTCGTTGCCGGCCATGCCGCGCAGGTAGTTATTGGCGCTATTGCCCGTCAGGGTATTGTTGAGCGAATTGCCCGTGCCCGATAGTTTGGAGGTGCCCGTCAGGACGAGCTTCTCGATATTGGCGCCGAGCGTGAAACTGACAGACGCGCTGACCGTATCGGTGCCCTGGCTGGCGGCTTCGGTGACGACGTCATTCGTGTTGTCGACATAGTATTTGTCGTTTCCGGTGCCGCCGATCAGGATGTCGGCGCCAGCCCCACCGTTCAGCGTATCGTCGCCGGCATAGCCGTAGATGGTCTCGGCGAAGGCCGTTCCCGTCAGGGTGTTGGCGGCGCTCGTTCCCTTGATGTCCGCGGCGTAATAGCGCTGGTAGACGCCGGAGCCGTCGCCGTCCTGGCCCGCCGAGCTCCAGGTGACAATCCAGCTGCCGTTCGGCAGCGCCGTGACCCAGCTTTTGAACTGTTCGTCCGCCGTCGTCACGTTGACCAGCGTTTCTGTACCGATCGCCACGCCGTTGGCGCTGTAGCGCTGCATATAGATGCCCTGGCCCGAGCCGTCCTGCTCCCAGGAGGTCCAGGTCACCACCCAGCCGCCATCGGCAAGCCCCGCGACGGAGGGATCGATCTGGCCGTTCGCGGTGGTGGTGTTGATCCGGGTCTCGGAGCCGACGAGGGAGCCATTGGCCGCGTAACGCTGCTGATAGATGCCGTAGTCGTCGCCGTCCTGGGTGTCGGAGCTCCACGTTACGACCCAGCCGCCGTCGGCAAGCCCCGTCACCGCCCGGACCGTCTGGGCGCTCGACAGGGTGGTGTTGACGCGCGTCTCGGAGCCGTATTCGGTGCCGTCCGCATTGAAGCGCTGCTGGTAGACGTCGTAGTCGATCCCGTCCTGGTTGGTGCTCCAGGCCACGACCCAGCCACCATCCTCAAGCGCCGTGACGACCGGGTTCATCTGCCAGCCGGCCGAGGTCGTGTTGACCTGGACTTCGGCGCCCTGGAGACTGCCGTCGGCATTGTAGGCCTGCTGGAAGATGCCGTAGCCGTCGCCGTCCTGGTCATAGGTGTGCCAAGTGACGACCCAGCCGCCATCGGCAAGCGCCGCGATCGCGGGTGCGGCCTGCGTGCCTGCTGTCTCGGTGTTGACCTGCTCTTCGCTGTCCACGGCGACGCCGGAGGAATTGTAGCGCTGTTGAAAGATGCCGCTGCCATCGCCGTCCTGACCATCGGAAACCCAGGAGGTCACCCAGCCGCCATCGGTCAGCGCGGTGACGGTGGCGCTGCTCTGGGCGCCGGTCGTGGTCGAATTGACAAGCACTTCCCCGCCGGTGGCCACGCCCGCTGCGGTGTAGCGCTGCTGGTAGATGCCGGTGTCGGACCCGTCCTGCCCGTCGGACGTCCAGGTCACCACCCAGCCGCCGCCCGAAAGCGCCGTGACGGTGGCACCGTATTGTTCACCGGTGGTGGTGGAATTGACTCGTGTCTCCGCCGCGGCTGTGGCTCCGATCGACATGCAGGATCTCCCTTTTCTGACGTCCTGTTCCTGGGCATGATCGACGGGCATTCGAAAAAGCTGCTGCCACGAATATCAGGCCGCGCCGGCGTCCTGACCATGCATCATGCATGTCCTTGAGCGATCGGGGCCATTACTAGGACACAAAAAGTAAAAATAGCTGGAATCGAAATCCGACATTTTATCCAAAGCAATGATTGCATCGAGGATTACGTCTTAATCTGCTTATGAAGCATAACAATGTGATTTTTGTTTTAGAAAAGACAAAAATTCAGTTTCACTCCCAAATATAGACAGCACAACGCCAATAATTCCAAAGAATAGATGAAAATCAGGATGCTGGCCTCTCCTGCCAACGGGGCCTCATCCACGCGAAGCGCCCGACGGCTGGCAGCGGGATGCCACGCGCGCGCTTGAAAATGCGGCATCGGCCACTTTTGGGGACAAATGTGATTTGTCCGGCAAAGCGACGCTCCCGGACGAAAGACGGGTGTGTCAAAGCCGCCCGTCGTCGATGTGCGCTACCGCCCCGGGCAGACGAAAAAGGGGTATTGGCGCGCCGGGCTGGCCTTTCGCCAGCCCTGCTCCAGCTTCGCATGTATTAGTGACATATAAAGCCACACCAAACCCGCGAGAGCCCAACGTGTCGACCGCAGCAGCCACAGCCTCCACGCCGCAGTTCCTCGAAATCATCGCCTTCAAGATCAACGACCAGTCGTTCTGCGTGAAGACGCGGTCGATCCGCGAAATCCGCGGCTGGGCGCCGGCGACCCCGATCCCGCATTCGCCCTACGAGATGCTTGGTGTCATCAACCTGCGCGGCAAGGTGATCCCGATCATCGATCTCTCGGTCAAGCTCGGCATGTCGGGCACGCAGGCCAGCGAACGCAGCGCCATCATCGTCACCGATGTCAACGACATGACGCTCGGCCTTCTCGTCGAGGGCGTGTCGGACATCCTGACGGTGCCGGCCGACAGCCTGCAGCCGGTGCCGCAGAGCGCCGGTCAGGCGACCAATTTCACCGAGGGCCTGCTTGCCCACCAGGGCAACATGATCTGCTTCCTGAACCTTGAGGAACTCTTCGCCTCCGGCAACAGCTACGCCATCGGCGGCGGCGGCGGTGGTGGTGGCGGGGCCGACGGCTGGCAGGAGTTCTGAGGCGACACCTCGAACGCAAAACGGACGATCCAGGGGTCGGGTGCGATATCGCTCCCGGCCCCTTTTTCCGTGCACTACAAGATAAAATCGCCCTTCACGAGGTCGATATTGGCATCGATCCGGATCGCGAAGTCGGATTTCTTGTCGCCGTTGACGTCGCCGTAGACATAGGTATCGCCGCCGGAGTTGACGTAACGCAGCTCGCCGGCCTTGCCGGAATAAGACTTCTCGCCGATGAAGGAGAAGGCCTGGTTGCCGGAAGACTTGGTCGAGGCGTCGATGGCGGAGAGATCGATGCGGTCGCCGTCGGCGCGTGCAAAATCATAGATCATGTCGCGGCCGGACGAGGAAACCGTCGAGTCGGAGAGCGAGGTGAAGACGAAGCGGTCGGCGCCGGTGCCGCCGTAGAGCAGATCGGAACCGGAATTGCCCGTCAGCCTGTCGTCGCCGGAGCCACCCTCGAGCCGGTCGTTGCCCGAACCGCCCAGAAGATTGTCATTGCCGGAACCGCCAATCAGGCGGTCATTGCCGGCGCTGCCGTTCAATGTGTCGTTGCCGGCCGCACCGTTCAGCGTGTTGTTGCCAACAGTGCCGGTGATGGTGTTTGCCAGCGAGTTGCCGGTGCCGTCGATATCGTCGGGGCCGGCAAGGTCGACAAGACGCGGGATGAGTTTCAGGTTTTCAACGTTGGCGCCGAGCGTATAGCTGATCGACGCTTCAACTGTGTCGGTGCCCTGGCCGGACAGTTCGACAACGATATCGCCGACGTCGTTGACGTAAAACCGGTCGTTGCCGGTGCCGCCCTCCATCCGGTCGGCGCCGCTGCCACCGTCGAGGATGTCGTTGCCGGCATAGCCGCGCAGCGTGTCGTTGTCCGCACCGCCATAAAAGGTCTCACCGCCGGCCCCGCCATAGAGGCGGTCATTGCCGCCGCCGCCATAGACCTCGCCAGCGATGGTGCCGGAGCGGCCGTCATAGAGGTCGTTGCCATAGGAAAAGTCGAGATGCCCGATGATGCGGCCCGTGTTGGTGATCTCCTCGATCGCCGTGGTGTTGTTGCCCCACAAGGCGAAGTCGGCCTCGATCACGCCGCTGTTGGCGATCACCAGCTTTTCGGTGCTGTCGATGGCCCGGAAAATACCAACGTTGTCGGTCTGGATTTTCCCGGTATTGGTCAATGTGGAATAGGTCGAACCGTTCTCGCCACCGAAGGCGACGCCTATAGTTTCGGCGCGGATCGTTCCTGCGTTGGTCACGGTCGAGCGGGTGCCTGTCATGAATATACCGGCATAGCCGCCGTAGACGAGCGAGCTTTCGTGGACATTCACCTTGTTCGCATAGTCCAGCGCCTGCGAATCCCCGAGGAAAATACCGGCATAGGCACCGACGACATTGCCGTAGAGTTCGACCAGATGATAGGAGCCGGTGCCGAAGATCGCGCTGTCGCTCATGTTGGTGCCGGTCGAACCGAGCGTGACGCCGGGCATGACGATGGCCGAGCCCGACGTCCCCAGGTTTGCTCTCGTGGTCGTGCCGACCGAGTTGTCGGCGAATATCTGCAGTGCCATGTGCGTATGCTCCCTTTCACTGAAGTGCGGCGGGAGGCAAAACACAGTTACGTGGCGGACGGGAGGGCCGGAGGCCGAAACGGCAGGGTCGGCATAACAGTTAGCGGACGCGCATAACTTTTAGCCGTGAGATATGCCGCGTCGGGCCGTCGGACGGTTGCGGGCGCTACAGCACGAAATCACCCTTCACCAAGGTGATCTTCCCTGACAGCAGGATGGCGAAATCGGCGGTGCCGTTGCCGTCGATATCGCCCTCGACGACGGTGTTGGCGCCGGCGAACTTGTAGCGGAGCTCTCCCTCGTCGCCGGAGAAGGCCGATTTGCCGATGAAGGAAAACGCCTGGTTGCCGCCGGTACCGGTCTGGGCGTCGATGGCGGAAAGGTGGATCTTGTCGCCCTGGGAATGGCTGAAGTCGAAGATCGTGTCGCGGCCGGAGGAGGCAACGGTGCTGTCACCGACGGCGGTGAAGATGAACTGGTCGGCGCTCGTTCCGCCGTAGAGCTTGTCAGCGCCGGTGCCGCCGGTGAGTTTGTCGGTGCCCGTTCCGCCTTCCAACTGATCATTGCCGGTGCCGCCGAGAAGCGTGTCGTTGCCGGAGAGGCCCTTCAGGGTGTTGTTGCCGGTGTTGCCGGTGATGGTATTGGCGAGGCTGTTGCCGGTGCCGTTGATATTGCTGGCGCCAGCGAGGATCAGGTTCTCGACATTGGCTCCGAGTGTGTAGGCGATCGTGGATTCCACCGTGTCTGTGCCCTGGCCGGAGGCCTCGACCACCACGTCGCCGGCATCGTCGACATAGAACTTGTCGTTGCCCGCACCGCCCTCCATGCGGTCGGCGCCCGCTCCGCCATCGAGCGTGTCGTTGCCGGCATACCCCTTCAGCGTGTCGGCATCGTTGCCACCATAGAAGGTGTCGTTGTCGATCCCGCCATAGATCCGGTCGGCGCCGTCGCCGCCATAGACGGCGCCGGTCAGTCGGCCAGAGCGCCCATCGTAGAGATCGTCTCCTCCGAAGAGGTCGATTGTTCCATTCATCCGGCCCGTGTTCGTGATCTCGTCGACGGCCGTGGCGAAATTGCCGTAAAATGCGTAGGTCCCCGTGATGGACCCGCTGTTGTTGACTACCAGTTTTTCGGTCGAACCGCCTAGACGGTATAGCGCGTAAACGCCGTCAACTGTGATCGACCCAGTGTTTGTAATGGTGGATGTCGCGCTGTTATTGTTTCCTCCGGCCGCTATGCCATATGTGAGGCTGGAGATCGTGCCAGCATTGGTGATGGTCGTACCGTATGCCCCTATATAGACACCGATAAAGTCGCCGTGAACGAGCGCTCCCGAGTGAATGACAACCTCCTCACCATTGTCGGCCGCATAGTCGTTACCCATCTCGATCGCGGTGTCGGCGGCCACGACATTGCCGTAAATGTTCGCGCGCTGGAAGCTACCTGTGCCCGAGATCGCGGTGCTGTTCGTCGAACCGACGGTGACGCCTGCCATGACAAAAATGCTGTCCGTTGTGGTAAGGTCCGCCCGGATGCCGGTGCCGATGCTGTTACTCCCGAAAATCTGCAATGCCATGATCTATACTCCCCTTTTTTCGGCCGCGGCCTCATACAGTTAACGTTAAGTTAAGCATGAAGTCGCGGCATGCGGGAGTCTGTCGGGGAGCACAATCGGCTGCGGCGCGTGTGTCTGTACTCGGGGGCGCTGTTGCCTCTCAGAGCACGAAATCGCCCTTCACCAGATCGATACGGCCGGCGAGCAGGATGGCGAAGTCGGCGGTGCCGTTGCCGTCGACATCGCCCTCGACGATCGTGTTGGAGCCGGAGAACTTGTAGCGGAGCTCTCCCTCGTCGCGGGAAAACGCAGCCTTGCCGATGAAGGTGAAGGCCTGGTTGCCGGAGGCGGTGCTGTCGGCATCGATGGACGACAGGTGGATCTTGTCCTTCTGGGACCGGGAGAAGTCGTAAATCGTGTCCCGCCCGGCCGAGGCAACCGTGCTGTCGCCGAGGCTCGTGAAGATGAACTGGTCGGCGCTCGTTCCGCCGTAGAGCTTGTCGGTGCCTGTGCCGCCGACGAGTTTGTCCGCGCCGGAGCCGCCTTCGAGCCGGTCGTTGCCTGCCGCCCCTTTCAGCGTGTCGTTGCCCGAAAGGCCCTTCAGCGTGTTGTGGCCGCTGTTGCCTGTTATCGCGTTGGCGAGGCTGTTGCCGGTGCCGGAGAAATTGCCGGTGCCGGTGAGGATCAGGTTCTCGACGTGGTTGGTGAGCGTATAGCTGCGCGAGGCCTGAACGGTATCAGTGCCCTGGCCGGAGAGTTCGACCACCAGGTCGCCGGCATTGTCCACCGTGTAGGTGTCGTTGCCGGTGCCGCCTTCCATGCGGTCGGCGCCAGCGCCGCCATTGAGCCGGTCATTGCCGGCATAGCCGCGCAGCGTGTCGTTTCCGGCCTCGCCGAGGAAGTTGTCATTGTCGACGCCGCCATAGAGGCGGTCATTGCCGTCGCCGCCATAGACATCGCCGGTCAGCCGCCCCGAGCGGCCGTCATAGAGATCGTTGCCGCCATCCAGGACAATGTGGCCTCGGATCGTGCCCGTATTGGTGATCTCGTCGACAGAAGTCGAGATAATCGAATAATAGGCGACGGGAGACGCTTCGATCCGGCCGCTGTTGACGAACACCAGTTTTTCGTCCGACGAATATCGCACAATCCCGTATGCCGCCTCGATCGTCCCCGTATTGGTGACGGTCGTGGTCGATGACGTGCCTATTCCGCTGATCCACATGCCGTAGTTGCCGCCACTGATCGTTCCCGCATTGTCGATGCTGGAGTTCCGGCTGAAGATCCGTATTGCGGCGTCAACGCCATGGACGATGGCGCCGGAGTACACTTCGACCCTTTGTCCAGAGTCGACGGACGCGTCGTCTCCCAGCACGATCGCAGCGTCGTCGCCGATCACCTCGCCGTAGATGTCAGCGCGGTGGCCGCTGCCGATGCCCAGTACGGCGATATCGTTGGTCGAGCCGACGACGATGCCGCTTGCGACATACACGCTGTCCGTGGTTCCGAGAGCGGCGCGCACGCCGGTGCCGATGGTATTCGCGCCAATGATCTGCAATGCCATGGTCATGTCCCCTGTCACTGATTATCACTGACGGGAATTAAACCACAGGTTCGCGTCAAACGCGAGTGAAGTCGGTTGTTGGCCCTGCCGGACGAGCTTCACTTTTTTTCACGTGCTTAGGAGCGAGCCGCAGCGCGCGGGCGCTGTCAGAGCACCGTTTCCCAGCGCTGCTGGGCCTCGCCGGCGGTCAGCGACAGATGGATGTGCTCGTCGACATGGTCGACCCAGTTCACCGGGATGGCATGGTCGCGATCGTCGGGGCTGTCGGCGCGCATCAGCCGGATGCGATTATCGCCCTCGATCCGGTCGACGGTGCCGACGGGCAGGCCATCGGCGCCGACGACCTTCATGCGTATCCTGATCCGCTCCGCCGATAACATGGCCTTCTCCCGCGTGTGATATGGCGGGAGAAGAACGGCGGACACGGGAATGGGTTCCTGTCCGGCGGCGAACGGAGAAACGGCGCCGGAAAGCACCGCCCTCGCTCGCCCCTACAGTGCTGCCTGTCGTCAGAGGATGAAATCGCCCTTCACGAGGTCGATATTGGCGTCGATTTTGATCGAGAAGTCGGATTTCCTGTCGCCGTTGACGTCGCCATAGAGGAAGGTGTCGCCGCCGGAGTTGACGTAGCGCAGTTCGCCCGCCTTGCCGGAATAGGCCTTCTCGCCGATGAAGGTGAAGGCCTGGTTGCCGGAGGATTTGGTCGAGGCGTCGATGGCCGAGAGGTCGATCTTGTCGCCCTGGCTGCGCGAAAAATCCTCGATCGTGTCGCGGCCGGAGGAGGAGACGGTCGAGTCCGAGAGCGACCTGTAGATGAAGCGGTCCGCGCCCGTGCTGCCATAGAGGATGTCGGCGCCGGAATTGCCGGTCAGGCGGTCGTTGCCGGAGCTTGCTTCCATCCGGTCGTTGCCGGAACCGCCGTTCAGCGTGTCGTTGCCCGAGCCACCGAGGAGACGGTCGTTGCCTGAACCGCCGCTCAGCGTGTCGTTGCCGGCGCCGCCGTTCAGCGTGTTGGCGCCCGTATTGCCCGTTATCGTGTTGTTGCCGCTGTTGCCGGTGCCGCTCAGATTGCCAGAGCCGGTGAGCACGAGATTTTCGAGCGTGGCGGACAGGGTGTAAGAGATCGACGCCTTGACGGTATCGGTCCCCTGGGCGACGAATTCCTGGACCTTGTCGCCCGTCGAGTTGACGATATAGGTGTCGTTGCCGGTGCCGCCTTGCATCAGGTCGCTGCCGCCCTTGCCGTCCAGCATGTCGTTGCCGCCGTAACCGCGCAGGGTTTCGTTGAAAGCCGTGCCGGTGAGCGTCTCGGAGCGGTTGCTGCCGGTCACGTCGACGGCATACCGGCGCTGGTAGACCCCGTAACCCGATCCGTCCTCACCCTGGCTCGACCAGCTGACGACCCAGCTGCCATCGGGCAATCCGACAACCAAAGCCTCGCGCTGAGTACCGGCGGTGACGTCGTTGACGCGGGTTTCCGCACCGGCAGCAGAGCCGTCGGCGTTGTACCGCTGTATATGTATGTCGCCGCTGGACGACCAGACGACGACCCAGCCGCCATCGGCGAGACTCGCGACATCAGACCCAGTTGAGGAGGTATCGAGCTCACTGACCAAAACTTCCCCGCCATAGCGACCGCCATCCGCCGTGAAACGTTGCTGGACGATCGTGGTCTCGCTGAGTATCGCTCCAGTCGAGCTCCAAGTGACCACCCAGCCACCATCGGCAAGGGTGGTTACCTGACTATCCGCCTGCGCGGATTGCGTCCGCGTGTTGACAAGCGTCTCCGCGCCAGACCTTGCGCCCGAAGCATCGAAGCGCTGCTGATAGATGCCATCGGAACTCCCGTCCTGGCCAAAGGATTGCCACGTCACCAGCCAGCCACCGTCGGCCAACGCCGTCACTTCGCAATATCTCTGGTTTTGCATCGTATACGTATTGACCCGCGTTTCCGCGCCGACGCGCGCGCCATCGGCCCCGTAGCGCTGCTGGTAGATGCCTTCATTGCTGCCGTCCTGCCCGTAGGACTGCCATGTGACCACCCAGCCACCGTCGACGAGTCCCGCCAGCGACGGGCTCGTCTGGCTCTCGGGCGTGTAGACGTTGACCAGGGTTTCCGATCCTTTGGGCGAACCGTCGGCATTGTAGCGCTGCTGCCAGATGCCGAAGGTATCAAGCGCGGGGTCGAGACCTTGCCAGACGACCACCCAGCCGCCATCGGCAAGAACCCGAACCTCGGGCGCAAGCTGATTGAAGAGCGTCGCTCCGTTGACCCGCGTTTCACCGCCTGCGGCGGAACCATCCGGATTGTAGATCCGCTGATAGATTCCATTGAGGCTTCCGTCCTGCCCGTCGGACTCCCAGACCACGACCCAGCCGCCATTCGGTCTGAGCGTGATTGCCGCGTTGTCCTGATCATTCGTCGTGTAGATGTTGACGCGTGTGATGGCATTTCCGGTCGCATTGGCGGACAAAGCTGTTTCTCCCGCTCATCGTTGGCCTGATGCCGGGCAAGCTAGGAAGAAACGGGAGCGGCGGCAGTCGGCATATGCCGACCGGCGGACAGAAAATTGCGCTTCACGGATTTTCAGTCCGGCGTGGAAATGCCGGAGGCCGGTCCACTGTTCAACAGCGCGACCAGTTGCGCCTGGCTGGTGGCGCCGGTCTTGCGGAAGATGCGCTCCAGATAGGTACGGGCGGTCTTTTCCGTGACCGCGAAGGATGCGGCGGCCGCCTTGACCGACCCACCGCCCGCCAGGAAACGGGCAAGACGGGCCTCGGCCGGTGTGAGGTCGAACAGGCCAGACAGCAGCGTCGGTGACGGCACCAGTCCTGACGCCGAAAGCGGCGAGACGGCGACGAGCACGCGGCCGGACGAAAAGAGATCCAGCCCCACCCGCCCGAGCGGCATCAGATGAACCAGCATGGGGGGACGGTCGTCCGCCACCGGCACGGCGATCGAGCGGACCGTCGGCGTGGGAGTCCCGTCGCCGCCGCCTGCGGCCAGAAGATCCTGCAGCGAGGCGCGGTAGATCGTATCCACCGCGCGGTCATTGATCGCCAGTCCGTCATAGGCAAGCGGCACGAACAGGCTGCGCAGGGCCTCGAAATCGGCGTTCGCGGCCCGCAGGCGGCCGCCGGCGCCCAGGATGGCGGCCGGGATGCCGAGTGTCGTCAGCGCATCGAGCCGTTCCCGCTCCTTCACGGTCGCCATGCGCGTGCCGATCAGGCAGGCCCGGGCGAAATCGGCATAGAGGCGCTGGAAGGTCGCGAGCGCGCCCGCGGGGAACGGGCCATCGGCCAGCCATCGCTCGAAGGCGAGCGCCACGACCTGGCCGGTCGGCATGGCGATGATCGTGCCGACCTGGGCGCCGAGACCATGCTCCGCCCACAGCCGGTGGGGGGCATCGGCGGCCAGCAAGCCCGCGCCGAAATACTCGTCGGCGCGGACAAAGCCGGTGATGGGATTGGCCTGATAATGCAGCATGCGGCGATTGTCGCGCCACAGCCCCTCGCCCACGAACCGCTCCATCAGCGGTCGTGAACGCGGAGTGGAAACGAACCGCAGCGGATTGGTGGCATCGAAAACGATCAGCGAACTGCTGGCCGCCCCGGACAGCGCCTCTGTGGCGGTCAGAATGTCAAGCCACAGATCGGGTTCGAACACCGCATCATAGATGCGCTCCCTGACATCCCGCTCCCGATGCTCCACGGAAAACCCCGCAACCGATCTCGTTTGCCGCACAATTCACAAAGTGCAAGGCTTGTTCCCCGTCCTTCGGGCGGGACATGTCGCAGAACAATAACAGAGATGACGGGCGTTCTGAAGCATACTGCGGGCTTGCGGCGCCCGGGGGCTGGCAGGACTGCCGGGCGCGCCTTGGCGCCCGGTCCACCGTTTATGGCTACAGAATGAAATCGCCCTTCACGAGGTCGATATTGGCGTCGATCTTGATCGAGAAGTCGGATTTCCTGTCGCCGTTGACGTCGCCGTAGATGAAGGTGTCGCCGTTCTTGTTGACGTAGCGAAGCTCACCCGCCTTGCCCGAATAGGACTTCTCGCCGATGAAGGAGAAGGCCTGGTTGCCGGAGGATTTCGTCGAGGCGTCGATGGCCGAGAGGTCGATCTTGTCGCCCTGGCTGCGGGAAAAATCCTCGATCGTGTCGCGGCCGGACGATGAGACCGTGCTGTCCGACAGGGACTTGAAGATGAAGCGGTCGGCGCCCGAGTCACCGAAAAGCACGTCGGCGCCGGAACTGCCGGTCAGCTTGTCATTGCCCGAGCCGCCCTTCATCCGGTCGTTGCCGGAGCCGCCGAGAAGGCTGTCATTGCCGGAGCCGCCGTACAGGCTGTCGTTGCCGGCGCCGCCGCTCAAACTGTCATTGCCGCTGTAGCCGTTCAGCGTGTTGTTGCCGGAATTGCCGCCGATCGTGTTGGAGAGCGAATTGCCGGCACCGCTGGTATTGCCCGTGCCTGTCAGCACGAGCTTTTCCAGATTGCTGCCCAGCGTATAGCTGCGGCTTGCCCGCACCGTGTCGGTGCCGCCGCCCGAGCTTTCGACAACCACGTCACCGGAATTGTCGACATAGTAGGTGTCGTTGCCGGAGCCGCCTTCCATGCGGTCGGCGCCGGTGCCGCCGTTCAGCGTGTCGTTGCCGGAGCCGCCGATCAGGCGGTCATTGCCCGCACCGCCGCTCAGGCTGTCATTGCCGGAGCTGCCGTTCAGCGTGTTGTTGCCGCTGTTGCCGGTGATCGTGTTGTTGAGGCTGTTGCCGGTGCCGCTGGTATTGCCGGTCCCTGTCAACACGAGGTTTTCGACATTGGCGCCGAGGGTATAGCTGCGGCTTGCCCGCACGGTGTCGGTGCCGCCGTTCGAGCTCTCGACCACCACGTCGCCGGCATTATCGACATAATAGGTGTCGTTGCCAGAGCCGCCTTCCATGCGATCCGCCCCGGCCTTGCCATCGAGCCTGTCATTGCCGTCACCGCCGGTCAGCGTCTCGTTGAACGCCGTGCCGGTCAGCACATCATTGCCCGAAGTGCCTTCGATATCCGAGGCGAAGACGCGCTGGTGGACGGCTCTGATTTCGAATCCATTTAAGGCGGCCCAGGTCACGACCCAATTCCCGCCCGGCAGGGCCTCGACTTTGGGGAAATAGCCATAGGCCTCCTCGGTCGTCGCAACGAATTCCTCGCCGCCAACCGGATTGCCGTCACTGTCGTAGCGTTGCTGATAGATGCCGCGCTGACTGTCGCCAAAGGACTGCCAGACGACGACCCAGCCGCCGTCATCGAGCGCGGCGACCGAGGGTTCCTTCTGGCTGCCCTCGGTCGTGGTGTTCACCCTGCTTTCACCGCCGACCTTGTTTCCGTTGGCATCATAGCGTTGCTGATAGACCCCATCGCTGTCTCCATCCTGGTCCCCGGAGTTCCAGGTGACGATCCAGCCGCCATCGGCGAGAACGGCTGCATCATGGCTAGCCTGATTGTCCTGAATGGTCGTGTTGACCATCGACATGAGACCGGTCGGAGAGCCGTCCGCATCGAACCTCTGCATGAACACGTCACGCGCCGTGCTGTCGTTATAAAACATCCAGAAGGTGATCCAGCCGCCATCCGGCAGGGCGATCACAGCGTCAGTGCTCGGGTAAGAGACATTGGCGGGGCTGGCCGCCGTCTCGCCGCCGACCTTGTCGCCATCGGCATCGAACCGCTGCTGATAGACAGCCGTGTTGCTACCGCTGCCGCCCCAGGCAACGACCCAGCCGCCATCCGCGAGCGTCGTGATCTGCGGATCTGACCCCGACTTGTTGGTCATGTCGAGACGCTCGGGCGAACCGACCGCATTGCCGTTCGAATCGAAAACGAACTGGTAGATACCGAATCCGTCCTCGCCGCCAGTCCTCATCACGGTCACCCATCCGCCATCATCGAGAGTGGCAACAGCGGGACCATACGCGCTGCCGGGAGCTTCAAAAACAGTGACCGTTTCGCCTACGGTATTGCCGGCGGCATCGAACCGCTGCTGGAGGACAATCATCGGTGCATCGTCGTCATCGCTTGTCCGTGCGCGCCATGTCGTGAGCCAACCACCATCGGCAAACGTTGCGATACCGGCATCTCTGACGGTTCCGTTATCCCCTGTGTAGACGGTTGTTTCGGTCTGTGCGGTGGCGTTCGAGCTCATCTGCTTTCCCTCTATGTTGTTCGCGGCGGCGCGACATGGGCGTCACCGATGAGACATTGACGTTTGCGGTAATCGTGGTCCGGGCATCGTTTCCGGAGAGCGTCGCGGATAGCGCCCACGACGTCCCCTGTCCCCGGCCCGCTCACAAAATGAAATCGCCCTTCACGAGGTCGATATTGGCGTCGATCTTGATCGAGAAATCGGATTTCCTGTCGCCGTTGACGTCGCCGTAGATGAAGGTGTCGCCGTCCTTGTTGACGTAGCGAAGCTCGCCGGCCTTGCCGGAATAGGACTTCTCGCCGACGAAGGAGAAGGCCTGGTTGCCGGAGGATTTGGTCGAGGCGTCGATCGCCGAGAGGTCGATCCGGTCGCCCTGGCTGCGCGAAAAATCCTCGATCGTGTCGCGGCCGGACGACGAGACCGTGCTGTCCGACAGGGACTTGAAGATGAAGCGATCGGCGCCCGAGTCACCGAAAAGCACATCAGCGCCGGAACTGCCGGTCAGCTTATCATTGCCCGAGCCGCCCTTCATCCGGTCGTTACCGGAACCGCCGAGAAGGCTGTCATTGCCGGAACCGCCGTACAGGCTGTCGTTTCCGGCCCCGCCGCTCAAACTGTCATTGCCGCTGTAGCCGTTCAGCGTGTTGTTGCCGGAATTGCCACCGATCGTGTTGGAGAGCGAATTGCCGGCGCCGCTGGTATTGCCCGTGCCTGTCAGCACGAGCTTTTCCAGATTGCTGCCCAGCGTATAGCTGCGGCTGGCCCGCACCGTATCCGTGCCGCCGCCCGAGCTCTCGACCACGACGTCGCCGGAATGATCGACATAGTAGGTGTCGTTGCCCGAGCCGCCTTCCATGCGGTCGGCGCCGGTGCCGCCGTTCAGCGTGTCGTTGCCGGAACCGCCGATCAGGCGGTCATTGCCCGCACCGCCGCTCAGGCTGTCATTGCCGGAGCTGCCATTCAGCGTGTTGTTGCCGCTGTTGCCGGTGATCGTGTTGTTCAGGCTGTTGCCGGTGCCGCTGGTATTGCCCGTGCCCGTCAGCACCAGGTTCTCGACATTGCTGCCGAGCGTGTAGCTGCGGCTTGCGCGCACGGTGTCGGTGCCGCCGCCCCAGCTCTCGACCACCACGTCTCCGGCATTGTCGACATAATAGGTGTCGTTGCCGGAGCCGCCTTCCATGCGGTCGGCGCCAGAACCGCCATTCAGCGTGTCGTTGCCGGAACCGCCCTTGAGCGTGTCATTGCCTGCCTCACCGTTCAGCGTGTTGTTGCCGCTGTTGCCTGTCATGACGTTGTCCAGGCTGTTGCCGGTGCCGCTGGTATTGCCGGTGCCTGTCAGCACGAGGTTTTCGACATTGGCGCCGAGGACATAGCTGCGGTTGGCGCGCACCGTGTCCGTGCCGGCATCCGCCTCCTCGACCACCACGTCGCCGGCATTATCGACATAGTAGGTGTCGTTGCCGGCGCCGCCGATCAGCGTTTCGTCAAACACCGTGCCCGTCAGGGTGTCATTGCCCGAGGTGCCTTCGACATCCGAGGCGAAGATGCGCTGGTGGACGACTGGCTTAGAGGTAACCGGGTCCTCCGATACCCAGCTGACGATCCAGCCGCCATTGGGCAGGGCGGTCACGGAAGCACTATCCTGGTAGCCTTCCGTCGTCACATTGACGAGCGTCTCGGTTCCGACCGCATTGCCGTCGCTATCGTAGCGCTGTTGATAAATGCCGTAGCTGTCGCCATCCTGGCCAAAGGACTGCCACGTCACCACCCAGCCGCCATCTGAAAGCGCGACGACGTCCGCATCGCTCTGGAAACTGGTGCTGGTCGCATTGACCTGCGTCTCCCCGCCGACGGCGTCGCCGTCGCTGTCGTAGCGCTGCTGGAAAATGCCGGTCTGGTCGGCATCGGGCGACTCCCAGGTCACCACCCAGCCACCATCCGAAAGCGCGGCAACGGCCGGAAATCGCTGCGTTCCCGCGCTCGTCGAATTGACCCGCGTCTCGCCGTCGACCTTATCCCCATTGGCGTCGAACCGCTGCAGGAATATATTCCCGTCGACGACAAACCATGTAACAACCCAGCCGCCGTCGGAAAGGGCCACCAAGTCGGGGAAGACATGCCGACCCGACGTCGTCGTATTGACCTGCGTTTCCGCGCCGACCGTATTGCCGTCGGCGTCGAAACGCTGCTGCAACACGTCCTCATTGCCGGAACCCGCTTGCCAGGTCGTGACCCAGCCGCCGTCGGAAAGAGCCACGCTTTTGACAAGACGCACATCGCCCCCGGTCGTATTGACCTGCGTTTCCGCGCCGACCGTATTGCCATCGGCGTCGAAACGCTGCTGGACGATCGGGCCCCCGTCGCTCGTCACGATAAAGCCGCCGTCCGCAAGAGCGACCACCGTCGGCTTAAAATGCTCCACGTCAGGATCACCCACCGGGATTTCGGCGCCCACGGGATCTCCCGCTGCGTCGAAGCGCTGCATAAATACATGGGTGTTATCGGCGTCGTCAGTCGCCGACCAGATGGCGATCCAGCCGCCAGCCGGTAGCAAGGTGACGGTCGGGTCGTTCATCCCGCTCGCGGTTGTCGTGCTGACAACGATTTCGTTGGTTCCGGTTGCGTTCGAGCTCATCTCATTGGTCCTTCACATCGTTCAAAACGGTCGTCGTGTCGCGCCCGGCGGGTTCGTACATGCCGCCTCATGCGGTTCCGCCGGGCGCGATCGCCGTGCCTTGAGGCACAGCCCTGCTGTTTCATCACCGCCGCGCGCAGGCGGTGTCGGTGTCTTCGACATCTTTTCATTCCGGGCGGCGGCGCGGTCGCGTTCAATCGCCCCCCCCTTGCCAGATCGGCGGCCGTACTTGCTGTGCCGCGCATCACATGCCGCGCCCCTTGTGAAATCGTAGGAGAACCGCAGCCGGGATCAGCCGGTAGCGGCCGGAGCACAAAACGGTGAACTTTTACCACTTGGAAAAAAATTGGGCGCGGCCCTGCAAATCGCGGTGCGTGCACAAGTCATTGCGTTTTGTGCAGCGACGGCTATTTTCCGAACGATACGCCGTGGAATGCATTTGCGGCGCTGCGACGCGGTTTGCGTGCATGGCCCTCCGACCGGGGCACCAGAACGGCACCGGTTTCGATATTTGATACGAAAATCACCTCATAAAAGAATTTCAAGCGAGCGACTGCAAATGAGCCTACATGACAGCCTGGCCGGCGACCGGACGCGGATACCGAACCTCAGGTTTTCGACCGAAAGCATACGGCAGGAGGAGCAGTTCGACGCCTGGTGCGAGTTCACGTCCTCGATGTGCGACCTGGAGGCGATCACGCCGCCATCGCAGGGCTTTCGCGCCAGCGCCGACTCCTATCGCCTCGGCTCGCTGCAACTGACCTCGTTCGAGCTCTCGCCGATGAACTTCCGCTACACGCACGATATCGTCCGGCGATCCGGCTTCGACCACTGGTGCATCAGCGTGGTGACGCAGGGGCCGGTGGGCTACGAAAGCCGGGACAGCGAGTTCAAGGTGCCGGCCGGCCAGCTGATCCTGCACTCCTATGCCAGCCCCTTTTCCGGCGTGATGGACAAAACCAATTACAGCGGCGTATTCTTCACCCGCGACGACTTCTGGGACATCGCCGACCAGCTGGACCGCGCCGCGCATCAACTGGTGCAGGGGCCGATGTCGCAGATCCTGCGCGATTTCCTGGTATCGATCGCCAACCGCGCCAACCATCTGACGGTCGGCGAGGCCTCGGCCGTCGGCGATGCGTTCGGGCAGTTGATGCGGGCGATGATCGCCGGCACGCCGGCGACGCTCGAAAGCGCGCAGGCGCCGATCGCAGCCGTGCAGTTCGACCGGGCGCGTCGCCACATCAACGCCAATCTCCGCTCGCCCGACCTGAGCGCCGACCATATCTGCGCCACGATCGGCGTGTCGCGCCGCCAGCTCTATTATCTCTTCGCGGAACAGGGTGGCGTCGCGACCTATATCCGCAATCGCCGTCTCGCGGCCTGCTATGCCGCGCTCTCGAAGACGTCGGACGGCCGGCTGGTCAGCTCGATCGCCTACGAATACGGCTTTACCAACCTCTCGTCCTTCTATCGGCAGTTCCACGCCCGATACGGCTTCAGTCCCACAGAGGCGCGCGCGGCGGCGCGAAGCGGCACGGCACCGGCCAGCGCCGACACCGGCACCTTCGTGGACTGGCTGTTGCGCACCGAGCCGGCCTGAGCGTCGGCCGCCTGACCGACCCGTTTTTTTCTGCCGGCGCCGTTCATCGGGAGCGCCGACGCCCGTTTGCCAAGGTTCGACATGCTTATCGAAATCGTATTGCCGCTCATCCTGATCATCATCATGTTTTCGCTCGGCCTGGAGCTCGGGCCGCGAGATTTCGCCGAGGTGGCTCTTCGTCCGAAGGCGTTCGCGCTCGGCGCCTTCAACCAGATGCTGGTGGTGCCGCTTGCCGCCTTCGTGCTGGCAATGCTGTTTTCCCTGCCGCCGGAACTGGCGGTCGGGCTGATGATCCTGGCCGCCAGCCCCGGCGGCGTGCTGTCGAACTCGGCGACACGGCTGGCCGGCGGCAATGTGGCGCTCTCCATCTCGCTGACGGCGGTGATCTCGCTCGCCGCGACGCTGACCCTGCCGCTGGTGGTGGCCTTTGCCGTCGGGTATTTTCGCGGCGGAGAGGCGCCGGCGCTCGATGTGACCGGGCTTGGTCTCACGGTCTTCGTGCTGACGGCGGCCCCGGTCGGCCTCGGCGTTCTCGTGCGCCGGTATTTTCCCCGCTTCGTCGCAAAAAGCTCCGCGGCGATCGCGCGGTTTTCGATGTGGCTGTTCCTAGTGACCATCGTCGCGGCTGTCATCGCCAACTGGCAGGCCTTCGCCGACAATATCGGCGCGCTGTGGCCCGTGCTCATCGCGCTCAACGCCACGCTTCTGGCTGTCGGCTGCCTGACGGCCTCTCTCGCCCGCCTGCCCGCGCGGGACATGACGGCGATCGCCATCGAAACGGGCACCCAGAACGGTGCGCTTGGCATCGCCGTCGGTCTGGCGGTGGCTGCGACAAGCACCGGCCTGCCCGACCCGACTCTGCCCTCGGTCATCTACTCGATCACCGCCTGGATTTTGACCATGCCCTTCGTGCTGTGGCGACGGAGCCGGTCTTCCAGCTTACCGGCGACCGCGCCTGATGGCGTTGCCTGACGGATTTTCCACCTACAAAATGAAATCGCCCTTCACGAGGTCGATGTTTGCGTCGATCTTGATGGCGAAGTCGGATTTCCTGTCGCCGTTGACGTCGCCGTAGACGTAAGTGTCGCCGCCGGAGTTGATGTAGCGGAGCTCTCCCGCCTTGCCGGTAAACGCGGTCTTCTCGCCGATGAAGGTGAAGGCCTGATTGCCGGAGGATTTCGTGCTGGCGTCGAGGGCTGAGAGGTCGATCCTGTCGCCTTGGCTGCGGCTGAAATCATAGATCGTGTCGCGGCCGGAGGAGGCCACCGTGCTGTCGGAGAGAGACGTGAAGACGAACCGATCGGCGCCGGTGCCGCCGTAGAGCTTGTCGGAGCCGGCGCCGCCGGTGAGCCGGTCGTTGCCGGAACCGCCTTCGAGGCGATCGTTGCCGGTGCCACCGAGAAGGCTGTCATTGCCGTTGCTGCCGCGCAGGGTGTCGTTGCCGGAGCCGCCGGACAGCGTGTTGTTGCCGGTGTTGCCGGTGATCACATTGGCGAGGCTGTTGCCGGTGCCGGAGAGGTTGCCGGTGCCTGTCAGCACGAGGTTTTCGACATTGCTGCCGAGGGTATAGCTGCGGCTGGCGCGCACCGTATCGGTGCCGGCGTTTGCCGCTTCAACGACGATGTCGCCCGCGTTGTCGACATAGTAGGTGTCGTTGCCGGTGCGGCCCAACATCGTGTCGGCGCCGCCACCGCCGTTCAGCACGTTGTTGCCGGCATTGCCGACGATCATATTGGCAAGCCCGTTTCCGGTGCCGTTGATGCTGGCGGAGCCGATCAGCACGAGATCCTCGACATAGGCGGCGAGCGTATGGGAGACCGAAGCGTCGACGGTATCGTGTCCCCCGCCCGATCGCTCGGTGACGACGTCGCCTGCATTGTCGACGTAATAGGTGTCGTCGCCCGCGCCACCGATCATGGTGTCGGCGCCGGCGGCGCCGTTCAAAACGTTGTCGCCGGAATTGCCGGTGAGCCTGTTGGCAAGCCCGTTGCCGGTGGCGTCGATGTTGGCGGTGCCAGTGAGAACGAGGTTCTCGACATGGGCCGAGAGCGCATAGCTCAGCGCCGCGCGGACCGTGTCGGTGCCGGCGGAGGCGGTTTCGCGCACGATGTCGCCGACATCGTCGACATAATAGGTGTCGTTGCCGGTGCCGCCCTCCATCGTGTCGGCGCCGGCCTGTCCGTCGAGCGTGTCGTCGCCGGCCATGCCGCGCAGCAGGTTGTCGCCGGTATTGCCGGTCAGGCGGTTGTCGAGATCGTTGCCGGTGGCATCGATGTTCGCCGAGCCGGTCAGCACGAGGTGTTCGACATTGTCGCCGAGGGTGAAGGAGACCGAGGCGCGGACGGTATCTGTGCCGTCATTGGCGTCCTCCTCGACGACATCATAGATGCTGTTCACCTGGTAGACGTCGTCGCCGGCCAGACCGCGCATCAATTCGCCGAGGACGGTGCCGGAGATCGTATCGTCAGCGGCGGTGCCGTCGATGTCGGGAGCGTACCAGCGGGTTACGAGGCCGGAGAGGGATTTCCAACTGACAACCCAGCCTCCGTTGGCGAGCGCCGTCACTTTGGGATGGGGAGTTGTGGTCGCGACGGCATCATTGACGAGCGTTTCGCCGCCGATCGCCGTGCCATCGGCGGCGTAGCGCTGCAGGTAGATGTCCGCGCCGCTCGCATCCTGGGACTGCCAGACGACGACCCAGCCGCCGTCGGCAAGGCCGGCGACATCGGGATATTCCTGAGCGCCAGCAACCGTGGTGTTGACGCGCTCCTCCAAGCCGAGGAAGCTGCCGTCGGCACCGAAACGCCGCATATAGACGCCGAGGCCGCTGCCGTCCTGCCCGTTCGATTGCCAGGTCACCAGGAAGCCTCCACCGACGAGCGCGGTGACACGGGGCATGTACTGGTCGCCCGTCTCGATCTTGTTGACCAATTCCTCGACGCCCACCGGCGATCCATCGGCGGAAAAGCGCTGGAGGTAGACGCCATAGCCGCCGCCATCCTGATTGTCGGAGAACCACACAACAACCCAGCCGCCAGACCGCAGGCCGGCCACATGCTGCAATAACTCGTTTGCGCCGGTGGCGGTGTTAACGCGGGTTTCGGAGCCGACTGCAACACCGTTCAGGTCAAATCGCTGCTGGTAGATGCCATAGCCGGCGCCATCTTGGCCAAAGTCGCTCCATGTGACGATCCAGCCTCCATCAGCGAGCCCCGCGACGGTCGAAAACTGTTGGTTGTTCACCGTTCTGGTGTTGACGAGAACCTCTCCTCCCACCGGCGTTCCGTCGGACGCAAACCGCTGCTGAAATACATCCGGCGTGTTCAGATGCATCGACATCCACGTTACGATCCATCCCCCGTCGTCGAGCATGGCAACGGACGGTTCGTCTTGGGAGGATTGGGTTGTCGCGTTGACGAGCTGCGCTCCGGAGATCGCGGCTCCGTCGGCGCCGAAGCGTTGCTGATAGATGTCATAGCCGCTATTATAAGTGAAGAGCCACCCGCCATCCGAAAGCATCGTGATGTCGCGGAAGTTGCCTGTGCCGCCGCCAGTTACCTGGGTTTCAGAACCTGCCGTCGCCTGAATTGTCATCAACAACATCCTTTTCTGGAAAACCTGCCGGCTGGCGCCCCTTTCGCCGCCGCCTCACAAAATGAAATCGCCCTTCACGAGATCGATGTTGGCGTCGATCCTGATCGCGAAATCCGAGCTCTTGTCGCCGTTAACGTCGCCATAGATGAAGGTGTCACCGCCGGAATTGACGGTGCGAAGCTCGCCGGCCTTGCCGGTGAATGCCTTCTCGCCGATGAAGGAGAAGGCCTGGTTGCCGGAGCTCTTCGTCGAGGCATCGATGGCGGAGAGGTCGATCCTGTCGCCCTGGCCGCGGCTGAAATCGTAGATCGTGTCGCGGCCGGAGGAGGAGACTGTCGAGTGGGAGAGCGCGGTGAAGATGAAGCGGTCGGCGCCGGTGCCGCCGTAGAGCTTGTCGGCGCCCGTGCCGCCGGTCAGGCGGTCGTTGCCGGAACCGCCTTCGAGGCGATCGTTGCCGGTGCCACCGAGAAGGCTGTCATTGCCGTTGCTGCCGCGCAAGGTGTCGTTGCCGGCGAGGCCGGAGAGCGTGTTGTTGCCGGAACTGCCCGTGATGCTGTTGGCCAGGCTGTTGCCGGTGGCGGAGAGGTTTCCGGTGCCTGTCAGGATCAGGTTTTCGACGTTGCTGCCGAGGGTGTAGCTGCGGCTGGCGCGGACCGTGTCCGTGCCGCCGTTCGCGGCTTCCAGCACCACATCGCCGACGTTGTCGATATAGTAGGTGTCATTGCCGGCGCCGCCGATGAGGCTGTCGGCGCCGGAGCCCCCGTTCAGGACGTTGTTGCCGGCATTGCCGAGGATCGTATTCGCAAGGCTGTTGCCGGTGCCGTTGATGCTGGCAGATCCGAGGAGGATGAGGTTTTCGACATAGGCGGAGAGGGTGTGAGAGACGGACGCATGGACGGTGTCGGTTCCCCCGCCCGATCGCTCGGTGACGACGTCGCCTGCATTGTCGACGTAATAGGTGTCGTCGCCCGTGCCACCGATCATGGTGTCGGCGCCGGAGCCCCCGTTCAAAACGTTGTCGCCGGAATTGCCGGTGAGCCTGTTGGCAAGCCCGTTGCCGGTGGCGTCGATGTTGGCGGTGCCTGTAAGGACGAGGTTCTCGACATGGGCCGAGAGCGCATAGCTCAGCGCCGCGCGGACCGTGTCGCTGCCGGCGGAGGCGGTTTCGCGCACGACATCGCCGACATCATCGACATAATAGGTGTCGTTGCCGGCGCCGCCCTCCATCGTGTCGGCGCCGGCCTTTCCGTCGAGCGTGTCGTCGCCGGCCATGCCGCGCAGCAGGTTGTCACCGGTATTGCCGGTCAGGCGGTTGTCGAGATCGTTGCCGGTGGCGTCGATGTTGGCCGAGCCGGTCAGCACGAGGTGTTCGACATTGTCGCCGAGGGTGAAGGTGACGGAGGCGCGGACGGTATCCGTGCCGTCATTGGCGTCCTCCTCGACGACATCATAGATGCTGTTCACCTGGTAGACGTCGTCGCCGGCGAGACCGCGCATCAACTCGCCGAGGCTGGTGCCGGAGATCGTATCGTCAGCGGCGGTGCCGTCGATGTCGGGAGCGTACCAGCGATGCACGATGTCACCCTCCGAGGCCCAGCTCACCACCCAGCCGCCATTGGCAAGCGCGGTGACGACGGGCTCGATCTGGTTGCCGACCGTTGTGGAATTGACCAGCGTTTCGCCGCCGACCGCCGTTCCGTCGGCGGCGTAGCGCTGCATGTAGATGCCAGCGCCGCTTGGATCGGCCGATTGCCAGACGACCACCCAGCCGCCATCGGCGAGCCCGGCGACATCCGGCGACCATTGGGCATTTACGGTGGTGGTATTGACGAGCGTCTCGGAGCCCAAAAGACTGCCGTCGGCGGCGAAACGCTGCATCCATATGTCGTGCTCGTCGGCGCCGCCCATCCAGACGATAAGCCAGCCCCCGTCGGCAAGGGCGGCTGCCACGGGCGTCTCGTCGCCGTTGGCGGAATAAGGGATGGTGCTCTCAAGATTGATGATCGAGCCATCCGCCGCGAAACGCTGGCAATAGAGGCCGCGATTGAAGGTTTGACCGGAATTAGTCCAGACAACGAGCCAGCCGCCGTTGGCAAGCGCAATCATGTCCGGATGTGCCTGATTGCCGTAAGTACTGAAATTGACGATCCACCCGAGGATCAGCTGTCCATTTTCATCGAACAGTCGCTGGCTGATTCCCAGCCCATCGCCGTCGGCCAAGTAGCTTTGCCAGGAGATCACCCATTTGCCGTCTGGCAGCGAGACGATCGCCGGCGAGGCGACCAAAGGCCAGTCGCTGCGAAAAGCGCCCTGCCCGCCCACGGTGCTGCCGTCGCTCGCATAGCGCTGATGGCCTATGTAGTCGCTGCCGCCGGTTTGGTATGTCCACGTCACCACCCAGCCGCCATCGGCAAGGGCGGCGACGGCCGACTCGGCTACGTCATAGCTCGTATCGGTATTGACCACCGTCGGGTTGCCAATCGTCGTGCCATCCGACGCGAAGCGCTGCTGATAAACCGCGTTCGAGATACCATTTGGGCCCACACCGGACGACGTGATCACCCAGCCGCCATCCGCGAGCGCCGTGATGGAATGGATGCCACTCGATCCGGAGGCGATGTCCTCCGCCGTGAACTCAGAACCTGCCGTCGCCTGAATTGTCATCAACAACATCCTTTCTGGAAAAATCTGCCGGCCGGTACCCCTGGCGGCGCCGTCTCACAAAATGAAATCGCCCTTCACCAAGTCGATGTTGGCGTCGATGCGGATCGAAAAATCCGAGGTCTTGTCGCCATTCACATCGCCATAGATGAAGGTGTCGCCGCCGGAGTTGACGTAGCGCAGTTCGCCGGCCTTGCCGGTAAAGGCCTTCTCGCCGATGAAGGAGAAGGCCTGGTTGCCGGAGGATTTCGTCGAGGCGTCTATCGCCGAAAGGTCGATCCTGTCGCCCTGGCTGCGGGAGAAATCCTCGATGACATCGCGGCCCGACGAGGAGACGGTCGAGTCGGAGAGCGCCTTGAAGATGAAGCGGTCGGCGCCCGAGCCACCGAAGAGAATGTCGGCGCCGGAATTGCCGGTCAGGCGGTCGTTGCCGGAACTGCCCTCCATCCGGTCGTTGCCGGATCCGCCGTTCAGGACGTCGTTGCCGGAGCCGCCGAGGAGACGGTCATTGCCCGAGCCGCCCGACAGCGTGTCATTACCGGAACTGCCGTTCAGCGTGTTGTTGCCGGAATTGCCCGTGATGCTGTTCGCGAGGCTGTTGCCGGTGCCGGAGAGGTTGCCGGTGCCTGTCAGAACGAGGTTTTCGACATTGCTGCCAAGGGTGTAGCTGCGGGCCGCCCGCACAGTATCGATGCCGCCGTTGGAGCTCTCGACCACCACGTCACCGGCGTTGTCGACATAATAGGTGTCGTTGCCCTGGCCTCCCTCCATCCGGTCGGCCCCGGTGCCGCCGTTCAGGACGTTGTTGCCGGCGTTGCCGGTCAGGCTATTGGCGAGGTCGTTGCCGGTTCCGTTGAGGTTGGCGGAACCTGTCAGGACGAGGTTTTCAACGTTGGCTGTGAGGTTGTATGAGATGGACGCGTTGACAGTGTCGGTGCCGTCGGCAACGCGTTCGTTGACGACGTCGCCGGCGTCGTCGACATAAAAGATGTCATCCCCCTCTCTGCCGTCCATGAAGTCAGCGCCGGTTCCGCCATCGAGGACGTCGGCGCCGGTACCGCCATCCAGAGTGTCGTTGCCGGACCCGCCATTGAGAACATCGTCGCCGAAACCTCCTTCCAGGGTGTCATTGCCGCCACCGCCGCTCAGGATATCGTTGCCATTTTCGCCGTCGAAGATCTCGTCACCGGCCCCGCCCAGCAGCTCGTCGTCGCCAGAGCCACCTTCGACAACACCCACAATCGTTCCCAGCCGGCCATCATAATAGTCATTGTCATCATAAAGGCGCACGTCGCCCTTCAGGACGCCGCTGTTTATAATGCGGTCCACGCCGTAGGACACGGATGTAATCGAATAGCTACCGCCCTCGATGACCCCGGTATTGTGGATCTCGAAGGTACTGCCAGTGTCTCCCTCAAGCAGCACCCCAGCGTACAGACTGGTGATGGTTCCCCGGTTGGTGATCAGTGACGGATCGCCGGAAAAAGCAGCAACCTGCTGCAGAGATATACCGGCATCGCCGCCCCATATCAGGCCGTCATTGGTGATCGACTGTCCGTCCGCGCTGAGATAGATGCCGTAATGATCAAATCCCATTACGACCCCGCTTGCGCCGACATTGACGGTCGAGTCGTCGGTGACCATTCCCCAGACGCCCCGAATGCCACTGGCGCCGACAATCTGTCCTTCGATATCGAATTGACTGCGTGCACCGTTGAACTGGATTGCAGCGTAATCGATGGTCACCAGTCTGACGCCTGCGGCAAGGATGTAATGCTCGTCGTCCTGCACCTCAAGATACGTCGCGGTGCCGCTCCAGTCCGTGGTGATCGTCGTCGCCATGTTCTTTCTCCCTTGTGTGTTGTTTCAAACCTGCTCCCGTGTCGCGGGCATTTTCAGTCGATCACGAGCGCACCCGCGGCGCCGTCTCACAAAACAAAATCGCCCTTCACGAGGTCGATGTTTGCGTCGATCCGGATCGAAAAATCCGATTTCCGGTCGCCGTTCACGTCCGCGTAGATGAAGGTGTCGCCGCCGGAGTTGACGTAGCGAAGCTCTCCCGCCTTGCCGGTGAATGCCTTCTCGCCGATGAAGGAGAAGGCCTGGTTGCCGGAAGACCTGGTCGAGGCATCGATGGCGGAGAGATCGATCCGGTCGCCCTGGCTGTGGCTGAAATCGTAGATCGTGTCGCGGCCGGAGGAGGAGACCGTCGAGTCGGAGAGCGCGGTGAAGACGAAGCGGTCGGCGCCGGTGCCGCCGTAGAGCTTGTCGGCGCCCGTGCCGCCGGTCAGGCGGTCGTTGCCGGCTTCGCCGCGCAGGGTGTCGTTGCCGGCGAGGCCGGAGAGCGTGTTGTTGCCGGAATTGCCGGTGATCACGTTGGCGAGGCTGTTGCCGGTGCCGGAGAGGTTGGCGGTGCCTGTGAGCAGGAGGTTTTCGACATTGGCACCGAGCGTGTAGCTGCGGCTGGCGCGGACCGTATCGGTGCCGGCGTTCGCGGCCTCGACCACCACGTCGCCGACGTTGTCGACATAGTAGATGTCGTTGCCCTGACCTCCCTCCATCCGGTCGCCGCCGGTGCCCCCGTTCAGGACGTTGTTGCCGGCGTTGCCAGTCAGGCTATTAGCGAGGTCGTTGCCGGTGCCGTTGATATTGCCGGTGCCTGTGAGGACGAGATTTTCGACATTGGCCGTCAGGGCGTAGGTGATCGAGGCATTGACCGTATCCGTCCCTGCCCCGCTGTTTTCGGTGACAACATCGCCGGCGTCGTCGACATGGAAGGTATCGTTGCCGATGCCGCCCTCCATGGTGTCGGCACCGGTGCCGCCATCGAGAACGTCATTGCCATCGGCGCCGTAGAGCGTATCGGTGCCGGCGCCGCCGGACAGGCTGTTGTCGCCGTCATTGCCGGTCAAGGTGTTGTCGAGGTCGTTGCCGGTGCCGTCGATATCGTCGGTGCCCGACAGCACCAGATTCTCGACATTGGCGGTCAAGGCATAGCTGATCGCGGCGTTGACGGTGTCCGTGCCCTCGCCCGTGCTCTCGGTCACGACGTCGCCGGTATTGTCGACGTAGTAGGTGTCGTTTCCGCTGCCTCCCTCCATGCGATCGGCGCCGGTGCCGCCGTCGAGGCTGTCATTGCCAGTGCCGCCGATCAACGTGTCGGTTCCGGCATTGCCTTCCAACTGGTCATCGTCGGCGCCGCCGTCGAGCGTCTCGTTGCCGGTGCCGCCTTGGAGCACGTCGTTGCCACTGCCGCCGTAAACGACACCAAGGATCGAGCCCAGCCGTCCGTCATAGAGATCGTCGGCGCCGCCGAGCAGCACGTCGCCGATCATGCGGCCACTGTTGGTGATTTCGGTGACAGCAAGATTGCTTGGGACGAACGAGCCATTGAAGGACGTCGTTACGCCCGCGATTAGGCCGGTATTGGTCAGGACGAGCTTCTCGGATCCGTACTGCTCGATGGCTGCGTAAAGCGAATCGCCTGCGCCGATGATCGAGCCGCTGTTGACGATGGTCGACGTGGTGGAGCCGCTTGCGGCGATAAAGATACCGTAGGTGCCGGAGATCAGTCCGGCGTTAGTGATCAGGCTGCCGGAAGACGTCACGAGAACGCCCTCGACGGTCGAGGTCAGCACACCGGTGGCATGAACGGTGAGCACATTGCTACCAGCGATCGCGCTATTCGAGCCGAGTGAGATCGACCAGGTCCCGCCGAAAACGTGGCCGTAGATGTCGATGTCGTGGTTCGTGCCATAGGCGGTGATGCCTGCGGCGTTGAATGTGGCCGTATTGCCAACGACGGCGCCGTAGCGGACGATCACATCATCGCCGCTCGTGATCGCCGTCGCGGTAGTGCCGACAGTCCTGCCGGTAAAGTCTTGCAGTGCCATTATCCGATCTCCCGAAGCTATGGAACGCAGCGATCCACGCCGCGCGGCCCTCGAACACATGGTTGCGAACCGGCGGCGGTCCGCCTACCGCCGGCTCGCCCGATCCGCCGCCTCACAAAATGAAATCGCCCTTCACGAGGTCGATATTGGCGTCGATCCTGATCGCGAAATCGGAGGTCTTGTCACCGTTGACGTCAGCGTAGATGAAGGTGTCGCCGCCGGAATTGACGGTGCGGAGCTCTCCCGCCTTGCCGGTGAATGCCTTCTCGCCGATGAAGGAGAAGGCCTGGTTGCCGGAGCTTTTGGTGCTGGCGTCGAGGGCCGAGAGGTCGATCCGGTCGCCTTGGCTGCGGCTGAAATCGTAGATCGTGTCGCGGCCTGACGACGCGACGGTGCTGTCGGAGAGTGCGGTGAAGACGAACCGATCGGCGCCCGTCCCGCCGTAAAGCTTGTCGGCGCCAGTACCTCCGGTCAGGCGGTCGTTGCCGGCCTCGCCTTTCAGGGTGTCGTTGCCGGCGAGGCCGGAGAGCGTGTTTGCGCCGGAATTGCCGGTGATGGTGTTGGCAAGGCTGTTGCCGGTGCCCGTCAATCCTCCGGTGCCTGTCAGCACGAGGTTCTCGACATTGGCGCCAAGGGTGTAGCTGCGGCCGGCGCGGACCGTGTCGCTGCCGGCGTTCGCGGCCTCCACGACGATGTCGCCGGCATTGTCGACGACATAGGTGTCGTTGCCGGCGCCGCCGGTCATGGTGTCGGCGCCCGCGAGCCCGTCGAGCGTGTTGTTGCCGGCATTGCCGGTCAGCGTGTTGGCGAGCGCGTTGCCGGTGCCGTTGATGTTGGCTGTGCCCGTCAATACGAGGTTTTCGACATTGGCTGTCAGCACATAACTGATCGACGCGCGGACGGTATCTGTGCCCTCGCCCGCGTTCTCCGTAACCGCGTCGCCGGCATTGTCGACAAAATAGGTATCGTTGCCGGTTCCGCCAAAGAGGGTGTCGGCGCCGCCGCCGCCGTTCAGGATGTCGTTGTCATCGCCGCCATAGAAGGTTTCGGCGCCTGCGCCGCCGAGCAATTCGTCGTCGCCATCGCCGGCCTCGACGTCGCCGACGATCGTGCCGAGGCGGCCGTCGTAATAGTCGTCACCGCTGCCGAACGAGATCGCGCCCTTGATGGTGCCGCTGTTGGTCAGGCGGTCCGCCGCACCGCCGGATTGCAAGGCATGGGTTCCGCCCTCGATCCGCCCGGTATTGGTGACCTCGATGCGGGCGTCGCTGACGCTTGAGTAGATCGCGATCGTGGTGCCGATGATGGTCCCGTCATTGGTGATGGTATTGACACCACCTCCGGCGGCAAACAGCGGCTGGAAATTGATGCCGTACGAGGCCCCCCAGATCAGCCCTTGATTGCTGATGACATGGCCGTAGTCGATCAGCGAGATGGCATCGCCCGCCGATCCCAAGGCCGCTCCGAGCGGGCCGACATTGATCGTCGCGTTGCCGTATTCAAGGCCGGCGATGGCATTGTTGCCGACGACCATGCCTTCAACATCGAGACGCGCATTATCGGCCTCGATATAGATGGCCGTTCCACCAAATGTCGACATGATGCTGACGCCGGCGGCGATGACATACTGGTCTGCGTCCTCGATATCGAGAAAGGTGCCGGTGCCGGTCCAACTGGAGGTAATCGTCGTCGTCATGATTTTCTCCCGTCACAAAGTCTCTGTTGATCAAAGGATGAAGTCGCCCTTCACGAGGTCGATATTGGCGTCGATGCGGATGGCGAAATCGGATTTCCTGTCGCCGTCGACGTCGGCGTAGATGAAGGTGTCGCCGCCGGAGTTGACATAGCGGAGCTCGCCGGCCTTGCCGGAATAGGACTTCTCGCCGATGAAGGAGAAAGCCTGGTTGCCGGAGGTCCTGGTGCTGGCGTCAATCGCCGAGAGGTCGATCCGGTCGCCCTGCGAGCGGGAGAAATCCTTGATCACGTCGCGGCCGGTGGAGGAAACCGTGCTGTCGGCGAGTGCGGTAAACACGAAACGGTCGGCGCCCGAGCCGCCATAGAGCGTATCGGCGCCCGTGCCGCCGGCGAGGCGGTCGTTGCCGGCCTCGCCTTTCAGGGTGTCGTTGCCGGCGAGGCCGGAGAGCGCGTTGGCGCCGGAATTGCCGGTGATCACGTTGGCGAGGCTGTTGCCGGTGCCGGAGAGGTTGCCTGTACCTGTTAGCACGAGGTTTTCGACATGGCTGCCGAGCGTGTAGCTGCGGGAAGCGCGGACCGTGTCCGTGCCGGCATTGGCCGCCTCGACGACCAGGTCACCCGAGTTATCGACGTAATAGGTGTCGTTGCCGGTGCCCCCTTCCATGCGGTCGGCGCCCAGGCCGCCGTTCAGGGTGTCGGCGCCGCCAAGGCCGCGCAGCGTGTTGTTGCCGGAATTGCCGGTGATGACGTTGTCGCGGGTGTTGCCGGTCGCGGCGATGTTGCCCGAGCCCGTGAGAACGAGGTTCTCGACATTGGCGGCGAGGGTATGCGAGACCGATGCGCGGACGGTATCGGCGCCGGCATTGGCGCCTTCGACGACGACATCGCCTGTGTTGTCGACGTAGTAGGTATCATTGCCGGTACCGCCTTCCATGCGGTCGGCGCCGCCGAGGCCGTTCAGCACATCGTTGCCGCCGAGGCCTTTCAGCGTCTCCGCCCAGGACGAGCCGGTCAGCGTGTCGGCCCCGGTGGTGCCGACGCGATCGAGGGCGTAGTGGCGGATATGGGGGCCTTGCCCCCCTGGCGCGCTGCTGCTGGCGTTCCACATCACCAGCCAGCCGTATTCCGTCGCCACGATGGATGGCTTGTCCGAGACGTTGCTATCGACGATCACGGTCTCGCCTCCGACGCGACTGCCGGCCGCGTTGAAGCGCTGCTGGACGAGACTAAAGATACCGCCTAGGCCTTGCGAAACCCAGGCGACGACAAAGCCGCCATCCGCAAGGGCGACGATGGCAGGGGAACCCTGCGCGCCGCTCGTCGTGGTATTGACCGCGACTTCGCCGCCGACCGGATCGCCATTGGCATCATAGCGCTGAAGATAAACGCCATGCTGATTGCTATCCAGCCCCTGCCAGACCACCACCCAGCCACCGTCCTCCAGCCCCGTAGCGGCCGCATCGACCTGGCTGCCGACAGTTGCGGTATTGACGCGCGTTTCGGACCCAACCAGCACGCCGTTGGCCGCATAGCGCTGCATGTATATATCGGTGTCGTCGGCACGATCATCGAAGGCGGTCCAGGCCACGAGCCAGCCACCGTCCTCCAGCGCCGTCACCGAGGGAGTGTCCTGGCTGCCCGGATGATAGGTGTTGACCACGATCTCACCCCCGACCGGCGTTCCATCCGCCGCGTAGCGCCGCTGGACAATGCCGTTGCCATCGAGGTCTATGTCGAACCCAGACCAAGTGACGACCCACCCGCCATCCGACAACAATGCGATGGAGCGCTCGTAGGAGATCGTCGTTTCGAAGGTGTTGACCTGGCTTGGGGATCCCACCAGCCCGCCGTTGGAATCGTAGCGCCGCTGGAAGATGTCACCCGATTCGAAATCGGTATCATCGCCGAGCCAGTTGAGAACCCAGCCGCCGTCTTCAAGTGCGGTGACGCGTGGAGCAACAGCGTAGGTCATGTCCGAGGCAAGCTCGATTACTCCGCCGACACGACTGCCGTCGGCGGCATAGCGCTGCATGGATATGCCTTTTCCACCGCCCTCCAGATCGACAACCCAAGCGACGACCCAGCCACCGTCGGCGAGGCCCGTGACCGATTGGCTAAAACCGCCAGAGCTGGTGTTGACGCGCTCGATTGCGCTGCCTGTCGCCTCGGATCCCATGTCGAAACCTCCATCCCGCCGTTGAGAAAAGGGGCCGGCGAAAGGACAGGCGCCGCCGTTCGGTCCCGCGACAATCAAGTCCGCGTGACCGGCGACACACCTTGCTTTTCAGCGGTCGGCACCCCTGCTAACAGGATGGATAGACAAGGAAAAAAGCGGTTACAACAATTTTGGGAGGTAATTGTCCGGCAGGCGCGATTTTGGCGGGAATGGTCAAAATGCGTGACGTGGCTGGTCAAAAACGCGGAAGAATGTTTTCCTTGCCCTGACGATTTCAGCACCAGCCCATCTTTGACCCGACCGGCCCATGACGATCAAGACACCGATCCCTGCCATTCACGTCGATACGCAAGATTTTCCCGCCGCAGAGCAGTTCGCCACCTGGAGCCGCGGCGTCACCACCCACAAGATCACCCGGCCGGTGGCGGCGACGGAGCCGTTCATGGCCGTGGTCGACGCCTGGATGCTGGGCGACATGGTGCTCACCCATTCGCGGCTCGATCCGACGAAATTTTCGCGCACGACCGAGATGATCCGCGCCGACGGCATCGACTGGGTGCAGGTGGTGCTGATCAATGCCGGCACGCTGACCTTCCAGACGGACGATCAGGGCGAGCCACGGCAGATGTGGCAGGGCGAGGTTGCCGCCTTCGACGCGCGCCGGCCGCTGACGACGGAAAGCTCAATCATCGAGTGCGTGACCTGCACCGTGGCGCGGCGCGCCTTCACTGCGGTAAACCACGAGCCCTTTCATCACCACGGACGGGTGATCGACGGGCCGTGGGGACGGTTGGTCGCCGACTGCCTGCTGTCGCTCGTCCGACAGGTGGGCGAGATGCAGGCCGCCGACGCGGCCAACCTGACGACCGCCTTCGTCAACCTGCTGGTGACCGCCCTGCGCGCCAAGGAGCGTGACGCGCCGGCGCCGCCACAGAAACCCTCGGTGCCGCTGCGCCAGCGGGTAGAGGCCTATATCGACCAGAACCTCACCGCCGCCGACCTGACGCCGAAGAAGATCGCCTCCGATCTCGCGGTGTCGCAATCCAATCTCTACCGCGCCTTCGCCAATACCGGCGGGGTGACCGCCTATATCCGGCGGCGGCGGCTGGAGACGATCCATTCGCGGCTCAATGGCGGCGACGCGATCTCGGTCGGCGAGGTGGCACGCGCCTACGGCTTCGTCAGCGCCGCCCATTTCAGCCGCGCCTTCCGCCGCCAGTTCGGCTTCGCGCCGCGCCGGACCCGCGCCATGGACATGCCGGCGGGGCCGGTCGTCGACACGGAAAACGCCAACCTCTTCCGCGCCTGGGAAGAGCGGCTGAGCTGAGCGGCGTGCGCATGCCTCAGAGGATGAAATCGCCCTTCACGAGGTCGATGTTTGCGTCGATGCGGATGGCGAAGTCGGAAGCCTTGTCGCCGTTGACGTCGGCGTAGACGTAGGTATCGCCGCCGGAGTTGACGTAGCGGAGCTCGCCAGCCTTGCCGGAATAGGCCTTCTCGCCGACGAAGGAGAAAGCCTGGTTGCCGGAGCTTTTGGTGCTGGCGTCGATGGCCGAGAGGTCGATCTTGTCGCCCTGGCTGCGGGAGAAGTCGTAGATCATGTCGCGGCTGGTGGAGGAGACGGTGGAGTCAGAGGTCGCGGTGAAGATGAAGCGGTCGGCGCCCGATCCACCGTAGAGCTTGTCGGCGCCAGAACCGCCGGTGAGCTGGTCGTTGCCGGCCTCGCCACGCAGGGTATCGTCGCCGACGAGACCTTTGAGGATGTTGTTGCCGGAGTTGCCGGTGAGCGCGTTGGCGAGCGTGTTGCCGTTGCCGTTGAGGTTGCCTGAGCCGGAAAGGATGAGGTTCTCGACATTGGCGGCCAGCGTGTGGCTGATCGAGGAGCGGACCGTGTCGGTGCCGGCATTCGCCGCCTCTACGACAACGTCGCCGGAATTGTCGACGTAGTAGGTATCGTTGCCCGAACCGCCTTCCATGCGGTCGGCGCCCGAGCCGCCGTTCAGCGTATCGTTGCCGGACCCGCCGATGAGCGTATCGTTGCCGGCGCCGCCGTCGAGCGTGTCATTGCCCGCACCGCCATCGAGCCGGTCGTTGCCGGCAAGGCCGCTCAGGGTATTGTTGCCACTGTTGCCCGTGATGACGTTGGCGAGGCTGTTGCCGGTGCCGGTGAGGTTTCCGCTTCCTGTCAGCACGAGGTTTTCCACCGAGCCGCCGAGGGTGTAGGAGATCGAAGCACGTACGGTATCCGTGCCCTGGGCGGCCATTTCCTGCACCTGGTCGCCGGCCGAGTCGACGATGTAGGTATCGTTGCCGAAGCCGCCGAGCATGATGTCGTTGCCGCCTTGGCCCTCGAGTATGTCGTTGCCGCCGTAGCCGCGGATAGTCTCGTCGAAGGCCGTGCCTTCCAGCGTGTCGGCCCGCGCCGTGCCGTCGATGTCGGTGGCGAAGACGCGTTGGGCGATGTCGGAATCGCTCCCATCCGACGTCGTCCATGTCACGACCCAGCCGCCGTCGGGCAGTGATGCGACTTGCGGCCCGCCGCCAGAGCCTTCGACATTCAACCTGCTTTCGGTTCCCACCATATTACCAGCGGCGTCGTATCGCTGCTGGTAGATGTTTCGGCTGCCGCTATGGCTGGAACCCCAGACAATCACCCACCCCCCGTCCGCAAGCGCCGTTAACGCCGGAAACGACTGATCGCCTGAGGTGGTCGTGTTGACGCGTTGCTCGGCGCTGGCGGCACTGCCATCGGCGTTAAAGCGTTGCTGGTAGACCTCGTTTTGATAGGGATCATCGGAGGAGTGCCATGTTACCACCCAACCGCCATCGGACAGACCAGCAATGGCAGCTGTTGGATCAACGCCGGCTCTATCCGTGCCGATAGTTTCTGTTTCGCCCATCGCCGTCCCATCTGCCGCAAAGCGCAACTGACGAATACCATAGTTGCCGCTCTCGCTGTTCTGGAGGGTCCACGCTACGACCCAACCTCCATCGGACAGGGCGGCGACCACCGAGTTGTATTGCTGTCCCGTGTTCGTGCCACCAACACGTATTTCCATAGCGCTAGCCATACCATCCGAGGCGAAACGCCGCTGGTAGACATTAGCATCGCCTTCATGATCGGAACTCCAAGTCGCGATCCAGCCACCGTCCGCAAGCCCTGTGAGAGACACAATGCCCTGAAAGCCATCAGCCGACGTATTGATGCGGACCTCGCCGCCCAACGCCATGCCATTCGCGTCGAAACGCTGCTGGTAGACGTCGCTGTCGCCGGCCTCGTGGTCATAGTGTTCCCATGCGATGACCCAGCCGCCTTCGGCCAAGGCCGTGACCTTAGGAGCCTGCTCATAGAGCGCCAGAGTGGTGTTGACCTGCACCTCCCCGCCGATCGCGGCGCCATCGGCACCGAAACGCTGCAAAAAGATCTTGGTCCCGCTGATATTCTGAGGCGACCCCTGCCATGTCACCACCCAACCGCCATCGGCGAGCATGGTGATCACGCTGCTGTGTTGACCGTATTCAGTCGTCGTGTTGACGATGGTCTCGCTGCCGCCGGTCGCTCCTGCCGTCATGATCCTTCCCCCTCCTGGGCTTTTTGTGAAAGACAGGCGGGCGGACCGGATGGGACATGTCAGGAAAGGAGCGTCCTCATACGACCCGGATGCGGCCTGTCGTTGGCGCGGAGGCTAGCGGGACGGCAAAGGGGAGTCGCCGTCCATTTTTGATCGTGGCAGCGCCGAATTCTTCGGCCGGCGTCGGCATGGGTGGGACGCGGCACAACCTTCGGCCTCAGAGGATGAAGTCGCCCTTCACGAAATCGATCGTGGCGTCGACGCGGATGGCGAAGTCCGAGACCTTGTCGCCGTTGACGTCGCCGTAGACGTAAGTGTCGCCGCCGGAGTTGATGTAGCGGAGTTCGCCCGCCTTGCCGGTGAAGGCGGTCTTCTCGCCGATGAAGGTGAAGGCCTGGTTTCCGGAGGATTTCGTCGATGCGTCGATAGCGGAGAGGTCGATCTTGTCGGCCTGCGACCGGGTGAAGTCGTAGATCATGTCGCGGCCGGAAGACGCGACCGTGCTGTCGGAAAGCGTAGTGAAGATGAAGCGGTCGGCGCCAGATCCACCGTAGAGCTTGTCGGCCCCTGCCCCGCCGGTGAGCTGGTCGTTGCCGCCCTCGCCGCGCAGGGTGTCGTTTCCGGCCAGACCTTTGAGGATGTTGTTGCCGGCGTTGCCGGTGAGCGCGTTGGCGAGCGTGTTGCCGTTGCCGTTGAGGTTGCCTGCGCCGGAAAGGATGAGGTTCTCGACATTGGCGGCCAGCGTGTGGCTGATCGAGG
>NZ_JAGFPK010000001.1:3687116-3689616 GCF_017599385.1 Ciceribacter sp. L1K22 | reverse complement strand
AGTGGGAAAGGATGTGAGGATCCCAAAACAACCAGGATGTTGGCTTAGAAGCAGCCATCATTTAAAGAAAGCGTAACAGCTCACTGGTCTAAATAAGGGTCTTTGCGCCGAAAATGTAACGGGGCTAAAGCCATGCACCGAAGCTGAGGATGTATCGCAAGATACGTGGTAGCGGAGCGTTCCGTAAGCCTGTGAAGGGATACCCGTGAGGGGTCCTGGAGGTATCGGAAGTGCGAATGTTGACATGAGTAACGATAAAGGGAGTGAGAGACTCCCTCGCCGAAAGACCAAGGGTTCCTGCTTAAAGTTAATCTGAGCAGGGTTAGCCGGCCCCTAAGACGAGGCGGACACGCGTAGTCGATGGGAACCACGTTAATATTCGTGGGCCTGGTGGTAGTGACGGATTGCGTAACTCGTTCAGACTTATTGGATTGTCTGGGCGGGGAAGCGGTTCCAGGAAATAGCTCCACCGTATAGACCGTACCCGAAACCGACACAGGTGGTCAGGTAGAGTATACCAAGGCGCTTGAGAGAACTATGTTGAAGGAACTCGGCAAATTGCACGCGTAACTTCGGAAGAAGCGTGACCCTTTTGTACGCAAGTATGAAGGGGTGGCACAGACCAGGGGGTAGCGACTGTTTATCAAAAACACAGGGCTCTGCGAAGTCGCAAGACGACGTATAGGGTCTGACGCCTGCCCGGTGCTGGAAGGTTAAGAGGAGAGGTGCAAGCTTTGAATCGAAGCCCCAGTAAACGGCGGCCGTAACTATAACGGTCCTAAGGTAGCGAAATTCCTTGTCGGGTAAGTTCCGACCTGCACGAATGGCGTAACGACTTCCCCGCTGTCTCCAACATAGACTCAGTGAAATTGAATTCCCCGTGAAGATGCGGGGTTCCTGCGGTTAGACGGAAAGACCCCGTGCACCTTTACTATAGCTTTACACTGGCATTCGTGTCGGCATGTGTAGGATAGGTGGTAGGCTTTGAAGCGGGGACGCCAGTCTTCGTGGAGCCATCCTTGAAATACCACCCTTATCGTCATGGATGTCTAACCGCGGCCCGTCATCCGGGTCCGGGACAGTGTATGGTGGGTAGTTTGACTGGGGCGGTCGCCTCCGAAAGAGTAACGGAGGCGCGCGATGGTGGGCTCAGAGCGGTCGGAAATCGCTCGTCGAGTGCAATGGCATAAGCCCGCCTGACTGCGAGACTGACAAGTCGAGCAGAGACGAAAGTCGGTCATAGTGATCCGGTGGTCCCGCGTGGAAGGGCCATCGCTCAACGGATAAAAGGTACGCCGGGGATAACAGGCTGATGACCCCCAAGAGTCCATATCGACGGGGTTGTTTGGCACCTCGATGTCGGCTCATCGCATCCTGGGGCTGGAGCAGGTCCCAAGGGTTTGGCTGTTCGCCAATTAAAGCGGTACGTGAGCTGGGTTCAGAACGTCGTGAGACAGTTCGGTCCCTATCTGCCGTGGGTGTAGGAATATTGACAGGATCTGTCCCTAGTACGAGAGGACCGGGATGGACATATCTCTGGTGGACCTGTTGTCGCGCCAGCGGCATAGCAGGGTAGCTATATATGGAAGGGATAACCGCTGAAGGCATCTAAGCGGGAAACCCACCTGAAAACGAGTATTCCCTATCAGAGCCGTGGAAGACGACCACGTTGATAGGACGGATGTGGAAGCGCAGCAATGTGTGAAGCTTACCGTTACTAATAGCTCGATTGGCTTGATCGTTCTTATTGCTTGTGCTCATCGATAAATCGATGAGCCATCTCTTCTGTCCTGACGCGAAAGCGCTCCGGACGGGCCGGCCAAACATGGCCGACGCGCTAGCGCGCTGTATGGCTGCCATGCTCACACCTCGAGCGGGGTCCCCATGCAGAACGATAGTTCGTCGCCAACAGTTTGGCGCGCCGTCTGCAGCGCAGCGATCGAAGATCGCGACAGCGTGAAGACAGAAGAAACCGACGTGTTCAAATAAAGAAAACAGGCGAATGCCTGTGCCAGCTTCTCAAATCACATTGCCCTTAATTGACCTGGTGGTCATGGCGGGGCGGCCGCACCCGTTCCCATTCCGAACACGGCCGTGAAACGCCCCAGCGCCAATGGTACTTCGTCTCAAGACGCGGGAGAGTAGGTCGCTGCCAGGTCTATTAAAGGCAATGTCATCACACGATGAAACACAATCTTCTCGAAACAAAACATGCGGCCCCTGGCCAAAACCAAAGGGCCGCCCCAAAAGCGGCCTTTCGTCGTTACAGGGGTTAAGCAGATCAAAAAAGAATGCAAGGTGGAACACAGCCTCAGGCCGGTGCCCTCCTTACAGGAGACAAAACCTTGCGTTTTGCTCCACAAGTAGCGTCACAGCCTGGCTGTGACGCAGTCGCGACATTCGGCAAAGCCGAATGCGCTTGGCGCGGGGTGGAGCAGCCCGGTAGCTCGTCAGGCTCATAACCTGAAGGCCGCAGGTTCAAATCCTGCCCCCGCAACCA
>NZ_JAGFPK010000001.1:3231435-3687016 GCF_017599385.1 Ciceribacter sp. L1K22 | reverse complement strand
TGTCGGTGCCCTGGGCGGCCATTTCCTGGACCTGGTCGCCGGCCGAGTCGACGATGTAGGTATCGTTGCCGAAGCCGCCGAGCATGATGTCGTTGCCGCCGGCCCCGTCGAGCGTGTCGTTGCCGCCATAGCCGCGGATGGTCTCGTCGAAGGCGGTGCCTTCAAGCGTCTCGGCCAGAGCGGTGCCCTCGATGTCGGCGGCGAAGACACGCTGGCGTATGCCGGAACCATCGTTCCAGGTCACGACCCAGCCGCCGCCGGGCAGTGCCGTCACGGAGGGATAGTACTGAAAACCAGCAGCAGCGCTCACCAGCGTTTCCGTCCCAACCGGGTTGCCCTCCGCATCGTAACGCCTTTGGAAGACGTCATATTCTCTCCCCGTCTCGTGCATCCAAGTAATGACCCAGCCGCCATCCGCAAGCACGGCCACAGACTCATAAGCCAGCAAGGCGGATGCCGAGGTGACGTGTTGCGCGGCACCCACGGCGCTGCCGTCGATATCGTAGCGCTGCTGATAGATCGTGTCGGCGTCGCCATTCAGGGGAGATAATAGCCTGACGATCATCCACCCACCGTCGGATAGACCGATGACGGACACACTTACCCATGAATCCGTGTGGTTTCCGAGATGCTGCCAGTCACCCATCGCCGAGCCGTCCGCCGCAAAGCGTTGCTGATAGACATCCATGGTGTTAAACTCATCAACCATTGACGAAATGACAACCCAACCGCCATCGGAAAGCGCGGCAACCTTTATTTGGCCTCCGTAATACGAATCTCCGATCCGGGTTTCCCCCCTGGCGCTGCCGTCGGCGGCGAAACGCTGTTGGTAGACGTGATAAACTCCTTCATGGTCGGAGACCCAGGTGGCGATCCAGCCACCGTCGGCGAGCGCAGCCAGGGACGCATAGAACTGGTAGCCATCGACCGAAGCATTGATGCGGACCTCGCCGCCCACCGCCGTGCCGTCGGCATCGAACCGCTGCTGGTAGACATTATAGTCGTTAGTCTCATCGTCGTGTTGCCCCCAGGCAACGACCCAGCCGCCATCGGTCAATGCCACGACCCCCTGAAATTCACCCAGGGAAATGACGTTCGCAGCGAACTCGCGCTCCTCTCCGATCGCCGTGCCGTCCGCACTGAAACGCTGCTGGTGGATTTTGTGGAGAAATCCATTAGGCCCCCTCGGGGATAACCATGTCACCACCCAGCCACCATCGGCGAGCATGGTCACATCACTGCCGGTCCCATTGTGGATCGGCGTTGTGTTGACGATCGCCTCGCTGCCGCCCGTCGCTCTTGCCGTCACGATCCTTACGCCTCCTGCGCATATTGTGAAGGACAGGCTTGCGGGCCGGATGGGACATGTCGGGAAAGGCGCGTCCTCATACGGCCCGGATACGGCCTGTCGTTAGCGCGGAGGCTAGCGGGACGGCAAAGCGGGGTCGCCGTCCATTTCTGATAGGCTGAACAGCGAAGACTGCAACAGGTCAGGACAAGGGAAAGCGAGAGGACGCTGCGACCAGGTTATTGTCCCGCCGCGCCACCGTCCGGGATCGGGCCTGCCGGCAGACCGATCTCGGCAAGGGTCCGCATGACGCGGCTACTGGCGTCGAGAAATGCGGGACTCGCGTTCTTGGTCGGCAGGGCAACATTCTCCACGGTGGCGCCGGGACGAAGCGCCATACCCTTCGCCAGCGCAGCACGAGCCTCCTGTTCGCGACCCAGTCTCCAGTGGGCGGCCGCCACCAGCAGGTAGGAGCGACCGGAACCGGGGGTTATCGCGATCGAGCGATTGAGATAGTCGAGCGCCTCCTCGTTGCGATCGAGGAGCAGATTGGCCAGTCCCGCGCCCAGCAGCCAGGTCCATCGGGCCTCGTCAGGCGTGTCGAACAGCTCGGCTTTCAAAAACGTCGAGAGGGCATCATCGAATCGGCCGAGCTGCGTCTGCGTCAGTCCCAGATTGTAAAGCGCGGCTCCATCCCATGGATTGACCGCAAGCGCCTGCGCGCAGGCGACCAGACTGTCGGCGAACTCGTTGGTGACCGTCAGGAGGCGACAATAGGCTCCCAGCACCGCCATGGACTGCGGCCGCTCTCGGAGCGCCTGCTCAAGCAAGGCCCGCGCGTCGCGCTCAGCCTCAGCGCCGGCCTCGGTGTCGTACCAGTTCAGTTGCAGGCCTCGCAATTGCAGCGCCGCGAGGGCGATCTTGAGGTCCACATTGTCGGGATCGGCCGAAAGTTGCTTGGTGAGGATCGCAACCGCCGTCGTGAATCGCTCGCGTGTCGTCTGGTTGATCGATGCGATTGCTTGCACGATGGCAAGATCGCTTGCCGTGGCCCCCGAGCGTCGCCTGCCTTCGGCCTCGTCCCAGGCGTCGAAGCGCTTGGCCAAAGCATAGCCGACACCGGCGGCCAGCCGCGCCCTGAGCTGGCGTCCGTCGCCATCGCTTGCATCCGATATGGTGTCGACAACCGTATCGACCTGGCGGCCCTCGACAGAGATAACCTGCGCCTGGAGGTGCCAGTTTTCGCCATTGCGGTGCAGGTCCAGCCGCACCTCATGCGTGGCGGGGCCGACTTCTCGAGCCGTATCGGCGGATACCAGGTCAACGGACCGGATGGTGGAAAGCCCGCTCAGAAGCTCGCTCGCAATGCCCGAAGCGAGTGTTTCCGATGTCGAGTCGTCCGCTGGGGCCGCTATCGGCAAGATCATCAGAGCCGGTCTGGGCGCCGGAAAGAGATCAGGCAACAGGCTCGGGAGCGGAAGCGCGAACCATGCGACGGGCAGGCCCGCGATGGCCGCGAGAAGGGCAGCAGCCCACGCCTTCGGCAATCGAACAGCTCGTGTTGGAGCGCGAAAGGCCGTCTCGTCAGGCCGCCCCGCCGAAACGTTCGCCGCAAACAGATAGCCACGCCCCGAGACCACCTTGACGATCTGCCGGTCCGTGTCTTCGAGCGCGATCCGGATTTCGCGTATGCACTGGAAGAGACTGTCCTCGCCGACATGGATATCCTTCCAGACGGCCGCAAGAATCTCGTCCTTGGTCAGGATGCGGTGACTGTTCGACGCAAGCAGCTTGAGCAGTTCGAACGCTTTGGGTCGAAGTCTGACGAGCGCGCCATCGTCGCGACGCAGTTCCATGCGGTCCGGATCGAGAACGAAACCCGCAAAAAACAACACCGACCCCGAGCCCCTCCAGCCATGAGCGGCCACAATAGTGAGACGGCAGGGATGCCGTCAACCGACAGCACGGCCAACGGCTGAACAGGCAGCCATCAGAAAACTTCAGAAAATCTCAGCCCCGTACCATTGCCTTAGCGCCGGATGGAGGTGCCTCTAGCATCGGCCGATCAAGACCCTTTTGCTCGGCAGATCGCAAGGCAGATCTAGGAACTGGTGGAAATACGTCATGGCATCTTCGCGGACGCCGCAGATCGAGCGAAGTCGAGGGGAACCCATTAGGGCAAGCATCGACGAAATGGTCCGCGATCCCGTATTTCGTGGTGTGATAGATTATCTTGCGAACAGCTTCGTCACGACGCATATGAACGCACCGAGACAGTCGGCGATCTTCGCGACCCAACAACGGTGGCTTTTGTCGCACGTGGCGCTGGGCGAGTACTTTCGCAGTCTCGCGGCGGGCAAGGCCGGCATTACCCGCACCGGCTTCGGCAATCTCGCGCTTCGTAACGCCATCGCCAGCCGTAACACCGCCTATGCGTTCTTTGATGAAGCCCTGAAATACGGAATGATAAGCACGACGGCGGACGGCGATAGTGCCGCACCCACACCCCAGACGCTCGCCCTGCTCTCCCAATGGTACGAGATTCACCTTCACGCCCTTGATCTCTTTGACGACGGGGGGCGTGCCGTCCACTTTCAAGCAGAGCCGCTGGCTCTGCTGTCCCGCATGGGTCCTGAGGTCGCCGGAGGCCTCGTGTCCAATCCGGACATCAGGGCTCCAGGTCCGCTCTACACCATCTTCACATGGTCTGATATCGGCGGCCTTTTGATGGACCGGCTAATATCCGGCATCGACTGGCAGGTTCGTCCGTCGCATGGTGGATACCTGACGGACGTCTCTTCGATCTCCTACCTCGCGCGCAATTTCGGCCTGTCGCGAGCCCACACCAGCCGCAAACTCTCCGCCGCCGAATCCATCGGCGGAATCGGGTGGTCCGGGCCAAGAGGCTATTCGAGAATCTGGATTTCAGCCGACTTCTACGCCGAATATGCACGCGCCCACGCACGCAAGCTGCTGATTGTCGATGCCGCCTACTGGGCCGCCGTAAACAGCTAGTCCTCGATATTCCGCGTCGAGAGACGTACGTGTTCGCCGAATGGTCGGCCTACTGGGCATTGCGATGGAGGGGAAAGCGCCCTACTGGCGCGGAGGATTGGCAGCGCCCATATCCGGACCGCTAAGACTTGAAGGAGTGTCGAGGATGTAGCGGCGGACTCCGCAGCCGCCATGCCGGTCGGACGTTATGGCCGGCCGGATGAATTTGCCGCGGTCGCCGTATTCTCGACCACCGAGAAAGCCTGATATGTTACGACGAGCAAGATCAGGGTGGATGGCGGAGCCATAAGATCGGTCTAACTGCTCGCCCAACAGACCCGTCTTACGGCTCCAGCCCGGCGCAGCGCGCGGTGTTGCGGATATGGGTTTCCATTTCGTGCTTTGCCCGTGAGCCATCATTGGCGCTGAGGGCCGCGATGATCTTGCGGTGCTCGCCGATCGATTCGCGCATGCGCTCGGGATCGGTGATCGGGATTGGCTGACGTTGCGTCTCGGTCACCTGGTCGCGCACGGTCTGATACAGTGCCTTCAACATGGCGTTCGAGCAGGCCGAGACGATAACGCCATGGAATTCCAGATCCGCCTCGACATTGGCCAGCAGATCCTGGTTCGCCCAGCAGACCTCCATCGCCTGCGTCGCCCGCTCCATCTTGTCGAGCTGCAATTGCGTGAGGCGCCCGGCGGACAGCCTGGCAATTTCTCCCTCCAACAGGATGCGCGTCTGGAAGACGTCGAAGACGGAATAGCTGTCCGAATAGCGCCACGGCGCCATGTGCCCACTCACGCCTGTATCCGAGACCGAGGGGGCTGCGACAAAGGTGCCCCTGCCCGCCTCCGTCTTCAGAAGCCCCAGGGTCTCCAGCGTCAGAAGCGCCTCACGCAGGGATGCACGACTGATCCCGAACTTCTGGGAAAACTCCCGCTGTGACGGGATCTTCTCGCCCGGTTTCAACTGCCCGGACTGGATCATGCCCTGGATCTCGCGTGCCACCGATTGCGGCACGAGCGTCTTGTTGAACATGCGGTCCCTTCCCCGGCGGCCTGTCTCGAAGCGGCAAGTGTATTTTTTCCGGCAGCCCCTTGCCAAGCGGAAAGCAGCATGCTTGTTTGGCCTGACTGGTCTGACCAGTTAGACCAATGTAGATTGAGTCACGTTCAAAAAACAAGGGGAACTCTCATGACACGCTCCACGACATTCAAGGCGACGCTCTTTGCCGGGCTTCTCGCCGCATTCTCGACCAGCGCCCATGCCGCCGACCTGACGGTCGGTGCCAATATCGGCAATGTCCCATGGGAATTCGAAGACGCCAGCGGCAAGGTCTCTGGCTTCGAGGTCGATCTCGTCAACGAAATCGCCAAGCGCCTTGGCAAGACGGTCGAATTCGTCAACACGCCCTTCAACGGCCTCTTCCCGGCCGTTCAGTCGGGCCGCATAAACATGGCGATTTCATCGATCACCATCACCGAGAAACGTCTCGAATCGGTCTCCTTCGCGCAGCCGTATTATGACAGCGACCAGTCGCTCACGGTCACTGCCGCCTCCGGCATCACGGGCCTGAAGGACATGGGCGACAAGGTTGTCGGCGTCGACACCGGCTCGACCGGCGACATGTGGGCCGAAGCCAACAAGGGCGAGTACAAGCTTGGCGAGATCCGCCGCTTCGAAGGCCTCCAGCCGGCCATGCTCGATCTGGTCGCCGGCCGCATCGATGGCTACATCTCCGACATCCCGGCCCTTCTCTACTACGTCAAGGACAAGCCGGAACTGAAGGTGGTCGAGCGTATCCCGACCGGCGAAAAATACTCGATCATGTTCAACAAGGATGATCCGCTCGCAGCCGAGGTGAACACTGTCATCACCGCGCTGAAGCAGGAGGGCTTCATCGCAAAGCTGCACGAGACCTGGTTCGGCGCCAAGGCTGAGGACACCACCTCGACCGTCACCGTCCTCGACATGCCCAAGGCCATGTAAGCTCGAAACGCAACCGGCGGAGCGCAAGAGTTCCGCCGGCCTGCCATGGGAGCCGGTCCGGCATGACACTCATCAATACCTTCTTCAACCTCGATGTCCTCATGAACAGCCTTCCGGCTCTTCTCTGGGGTCTCGTGGTCACCCTGCAGATCGGCGTCACCAGCATTCTCGTCGGGCTGGCGGGCGGTCTCTTTCTCGCGGTCACCCGCCTCTATGCGCCCGCCTTCATCAAGCTCCTCATCCGGATCTATATCGACATCTTTCGCTCGATCCCGCTGCTAGTGCTTTTGATCGTCGTCTACTATGCGCTTCCCTTTGTCGGCATTCGCCTCTCGCCCTTCCTGTCGGCGGTCACGGCGCTCTCTCTGGTCTCGGCGGCCTACACGGCAGAAATCTTCCGCGCGGGCATCGAAGCCATCCCGCATGGGCAGTTTGAGGCGTCCGCAGCACTCGGCCTTTCCAACCGCCACACCATGGTGGACGTCATCCTGCCCCAGGCAATTCGCATCGTCATTCCACCACTCACCAACAACTGCATCAACGTGATGAAGGACACGGCACTTGCCTCCGTCGTCGCCATGCCGGATCTCTTGAAGCAGGCCACCCAGGCCCAGGCTCTTGCCGCCAATCCGACCCCGCTGATCGGCGCAGCTCTCATCTACATCGCCCTACTCTGGCCCATGGTCGCGGTCGTCTCGCGCCTGGAAAAACACTTCAGCCGGGGGAAACGCTGATGACTGCTACCAACGCGCCGCTCATCTCCATCCGCGGCCTCACCAAGGCCTATGGCACCTTCACCGTCCTGCACGGGATAGACCTCGACATCGCCGAGGGAGAAGTCGTCTGCGTCATCGGCCCCTCGGGTTCGGGCAAGTCGACGCTCATCCGCTGCATCAATCATCTGGAAGCCTTCGCGCCGGAAAGCCGCATCACGGTCGATGGCATCACCGTCGAGCCGGGCCCGAGCCTTGCCAAGGTCCGTGCCGAAGTCGGCATGGTCTTCCAGTCTTTCAATCTCTTTCCCCACATGACGGTTCTGAAGAACGTCATGCTCGCTCCCATGCGGGTCCGCGGCACCCCGGAAAAGGAAGCCGAGCGCAAGGCGCGCGAGCTTCTCGCCCGCGTCGGGATTTCAGAGCAGGCGGAGAAATTTCCCGGACAGCTCTCCGGCGGTCAGCAGCAACGGGTTGCCATTGCCCGGGCGCTTGCCATGGAGCCGCGGGTGCTGCTTTTCGACGAGCCGACATCGGCACTCGATCCGGAAATGGTCGGCGAAGTGCTCGACGTGATGCGCAAGCTTGCAGGATCGGGCGTCACGATGATCGTCGTGACGCATGAAATGGGCTTTGCCCGCCAGGTTGCCGACCGAGTGATCTTCATGGATGGCGGCCGTCTGGTCGAAAGCGGACCGCCGGAAGACATCTTCGCCAGCCCCAAACACGAACGGACGCGCGGCTTCCTGCGCGCAGTCCTCAACCACTGAACAAGAACAAGACCGGAGGACACCCGCCATGGCGACCCAAGACCAGAAGGCGCTCGATCTCGATTACGTGCGAAGCCAGTTCCCGGGGCTTTCCCGCGGATGGACCTTCTTCGACAATGCCGGGGGATCGCAGATCCTCAAAAGCGCTGTCGAACGCATGAACACGTTCCTCTATGAAAAAAATGTCCAGATCGGCGGCTCCTACGAGGTTTCGCAAGCGGCAGCGGCAGCCCTTTACGAGGCCCGCACGGCCGCCATGCATCTCGTCAATGCCAACCGCCCGGAAGAAATCGTCTTCGGCAATTCGACGACGGCACTCCTGCAGAACCTGGCGCGCGCCATGCACAGCCAGCTGTCACCCGGTGACGAGATCGTCATCACGGTCTCGGATCATGAATCCAATATCGGCCCCTGGGATCGCCTGCAGGAACGCGGCGTGGTGCTGAAGATCTGGCCCCTCAACAAGGAGACCCTGACGCTCGACCTGGCTGATCTCGGCGCCCTGATGACCGAAAAAACCAGGCTGGTCTGCGTCACCCATTGCTCGAACCTTCTGGGCTCGATCAATCCGATCCGCGAGATCGCCGATTTCGTCCATGCCCGTGGGGCAAAGATCTGCGTCGATGCCGTCGCCTATGCCCCGCATCGCGCCGTCGACGTTCAGGCCTTCGACGTGGATTACTATGTCTTCAGCCTCTACAAGACCTACGGGCCGCATTACGCGCTGATGTACGGCAAGTACGATCTGCTCCTCGCGCTCGACCCGCTCTATCACTACTTCTACGGTTACGACAAAGTCCCCGGCAAGCTCGAACCCGGCAACCCGAACTACGAGCTCGCCTATTCGACCTGCGGGATCGTCGATTACCTCGTCTCTATCGGCGAACAGTCAGGAGAGACCGGCTCTATCAGGCAGAAGATCGAGGCCGCGTATCGCGCCATCACGGCCCAGGAAGACGCGCTGACCGAACGCCTCCTGACCTATTTGCGCTCGCGCAACGACTGCATGATCGTTGGCCAATCCGTGAACAGGGAGAGCCGGCGCGTACCGACCATCGCCTTCCGCTTCGATGGACGCGAGGCGGCCGACCTCTGCAAAGCCATGGACGCGGAAAAGATCGCCATGCGCTTCGGCGACTTTCACTCTCGCCGGCTCGCCGAATATCTCGGCCTCACCGACCAGGGCGGCATGCTGCGCGTCTCCATGGTCCACTACAACACGATCGAGGAAGTCGACCGCTTCACGGCTGCTCTCGACCGCATTCTGGCCGGGGAAGCGGGCATGGCAAAGGCCAGCTGAGAGCCAACACGAAAGGATGGACGGGATGCGCTTCGATACGGTGATCCGCAACGGAACGGTGGTAACGGCAAGCGATACCTTCGTCAGCGACGTCGGCATCAGGGACGGCCGGATCGTGGCGCTCGCGAACGGTCTGACAGACGCCGATGACGTCATCGACGCCACCGGCCTCTTCGTGCTCCCCGGCGGTATCGACAGCCACGTCCATCTCGACCAGCCCTCCGGCGAAGGCATTGTCATGGCCGATGACTTCGACAGCGGCACACGCTCGGCCGCCATCGGCGGCAACAGCGCGGTCTTGGCCTTCTGCATGCAGGAAAAGGGTCAGTCCCTGCGCGAGGCACTCAAGGTTTATCACGCCAAGGCCGAGGGCAAGTGCCATGTCGACGTCTCCTTCCACCTTGTGATTACGGATCCGACGGCGGAAGTCCTCGGCCAGGAACTGCCGGCACTGGTGGAGGATGGCTATACATCGCTCAAGGTCTTCATGACCTATGAGGGCCTGCGTCTGCGCGATGACGAAATCCTGGCGACGCTGGACACGGCACGCCGCACAGGCGCGCTGGTCATGGTCCATTGCGAGAACGAAGACGCCATCCGCTATTTGATCGGCCGCCACGAGGAAGAGGGGAAACTTGCGCCGAAGTACCACGCCACGACAAGACCCGTCGCGGCAGAACGCGAGGCAACGCATCGGGCGCTGTCGCTCGCCGAAATCGTCGATGTGCCGATCGTCATCGTCCATGTCTCGAACCGCGAAGCGATGGAAGAAATTCGCCGGGCCCGTCAGCGCGGCCAGAAAATTGCTGGCGAGACATGCCCGCAATATCTGATGCTGACCGCGGATGATCTGGACCTCGAAGGCCTGGATGGCGCGAAATATGTCTGCTCGCCACCACCGCGCGACAAGGCGAGCCAGGACGCCTGCTGGGAGGGGATCGAACAGGGCGTCTTCGACCTCTTTTCCTCCGACCACTGCCCCTTCCGCTTCGATGATCCGGAAGGCAAGCTGAACGAGAAGGGCAAGCGGCATTTCCGCTGGATCCCGAACGGTATCCCGGGTGTAGGAACCCGTCTGCCGATCCTCTTTTCCGAAGGCGTGATGAAAGGCCGGATTGATATCAACCATTTCGTCGCGGTCACATCGACCAATCATGCGAAGCTCTACGGCATGTACCCGCAGAAGGGCACGATCGCGATCGGATCGGACGCCGACATCGCGCTTTGGGATCCGAGAAAGAAGGTCACCCTGACCAACGAGATCCTCCAGCACGGCGCCGACTACACCTCTTACGAGGGGCTGGAGATCACCGGCTGGCCCGTGCGCCTGCTGGTTCGAGGCCAGACGATCATGGAACGCGGCGCTGTCGTGGAGGCCGGGCAAGGACAGTACCAGAGCCGCAAGCGCTCGAACTTGATTGCGGACACCACTGCGGTTGCCTCATTAAGCCCTTGATATCTGGTCTGCGCCGCTCGGCTGCAGCCCCACAAAATCTAAACCATCGCTTCCGCTTCAATCTCGACTTCGTAATCGCCGACCAAAGCGCCGGCCTCGATCAGAGTGTTCGCCGGAAGCACGTCGGAGAAGAAGCGCCCATGCGCTCGCGAGACCGGCTCCCACTGTGACGCATCCTTGAGATAGATGCGCGTGCGGACGACGTCCTCCATCTTACCGCCGAGAGCAGAGATGGAAGCCGCGATCTTGTCAAGAATATAGGTTGCCTGAGCGCCCGGATCGCCAGGTGCCACACAACGGTTACTGCCGTGGGTCGCCGTCGTGCCCGATACCAGGATCCGGTCACCGACCCGCACGGCCCGGCTGTAACCGGCAAGCGGTTCCCAGATGCTGCCGGAGGAAACACGCATGCGATCCTCGCGCCCCGGCACCGGAACTGCCGTGTAGACCGACGGGATCGCATCGAGATGATGGCTGAGGTCACCGGATGCCGTCAGGAAGGGCGGCTTTCGATATTCATCACCGCAATCGCCGGGAATTGGCGTGGCTTTGGCGAAGGCACCGTCGAGCAGCGCCCGGTCCTCCGTATCCAGTTCGAAGCCAAAGACCTTCAGGTTGTCGGTGCGGTGTTCGTTCTCGCCGAGCCTTGCACCGATGATCGTGGCAGCGACAGCCGGATGTTCGAGAACCCAGCGGCTGGCCACATTGGAGATCGAGACTGCGTGTTTTCGAGCAATCGTCGCGGCCGCCTGCAGTATCCCCTGATAGACGCTCCAGCCGCCGGCGGTATCAATGAAGCGCTTGTATTTCGAACGGCTCCAGTCGGGGATCGATGCAGGCTCCGGCTGACTGAGCCATTTCTCCGACAGGAAACCGCCGCAGAGCGTGCCATAGGCAAGAAGCTTCACGTCGCGCTTGAGGCATAGCGACGACAAATCGCCAGCAGCGCGCCTGTCGATCAGGGAGAAAGACACCTGGTTGCTTGCGATATCGATGCCATCGGAGAGCGCAACGTTGAGATGCGCTGCATCAAAATTCGTGAGGCCGAGGGCGCCGATCAGGCCTTCTTCTTTCATCGCCTGCATTTCATGCAGGGCATCGAGCCAGGCCGGATGTTCGAATGTCCACCAATGAAACTGCAGAAGATCTACCTTGTCGACGCCGAGGCGGGCAAGTCGGTCCTCCACGCCCCGTCGCACCAGGTCGCGCGGCATCGGACCCGGCTCGGGGCACCATTTGGTGAACGCCACCGGTCGCTTCTCGCCCGTGGCATAGCGCTTGAGGAGATGGCCGGTGATGATCTCTGCCGATCCGTAGTGATCGGCCATGTCGAAACTGTCGAACCCGGCCTCCGCATAGGCCTGCAGGGCATCAGCCCCCTGCTCCGGATCGACCGTGGCGCCATTCTTTTCGATATCGGCAACCTGCCAGAGGCCGCAGACGAGACGGCTGATCGACAGGTCAGGCGTGAGCGCGATACGTTCGGGATGCTGGGACACGGCGTGATTCCTTGATGGTCAGGATTGTTTATTGCGGCTGAGGCGCGCGAGCGGGCTCACCTCGCCGAACAGGCCGCGCGGCCGCAGCAGCAGCATCAGGCAGAGCCCAACACCAATGGCGACGATCTGCAAGGCGGCAGCGCGCGCCTGCTCTTCGGGCGGCACGAAGGCGGAGACGGCAGCGGCCGTCAGAGCCCAGAGCCCCCAGACCAAAATGGCGCCGGCAATCGCTCCGCGATTGTTGCCCGAGCCGCCGACGATCAGCATGGCCCAGACCTGGAAGGTGAGCACCGGCATATAGTTGTCGGGTGCGATAAAGCCGATGAAATGTGCCTGGGCAGCGCCTGCAAGGCCCATGATCGCACCGCCGAGGGTAAAGGCCTGCAGGCGAAAGCGAACGGGCCGCTTGCCGAGCGCTTGAGCGGCCGTCTCGTCTTCGCGGATCGCCCGCAAGACACGTCCCCAGGGGCTGCGCGACAAGTGCTGCAGACCGAGAAAGAGCACCAGCACGACAAGCGCCATGAGAGCGCAGTTGGCGAGACTGAAAAGCAGTGCATCACCCTGCAGATCGGCGAAAGGACGCGGAATGAAGCCAATCCCGAAAGCTCCGCCGGTCACGCTCTGAAGATTGAGCATGCAGAGCTGAACGGTGACGGCGACGCCGAAGGTGGCGATGGCAAGATAATCGGATCTCAACCGGATCGTCAGCGCGCCAACGGCCCAGGACAGCGCTCCCGAGACGATGGCAGCCCCAAGCCAGCCAACAGCAATCGGCAGTCCGAAACCGCCAAGGCGTTCCGCAGTGTCAGGGGTGGTGAGGATGGCCGACGTATAGGCCCCGACCGCGACGAAAGCGGCGATGCCGACATTGAACAACCCCGTCATGCCCCACTGAACATTCAGCCCCAGGCAGATGATCGCATAGGTCAATGCCATGGTGAGGAAGAAGGCGCCATAGGCGATTAGATCGATGCTCATGCCGCTTTTCCAAAAAGGCCGCGGGGCCGGACGAGAAGGACCGCAATCAGGATGGCAAAGGACACTGCAGCACGCCATTCCGCGCCGATGAGCTGGACGGTGAAGGCCTCGGCGAGGCCGATCAGCAGGCCGGCGATCATGGCACCGGGGACCGAACCGATACCGCCGAGGATCGCGGCTGCAAACAAGGGCAGCAGCAGGTCATGCCCGAGATAGGGGCGGATCTGGATGATCAGCCCGCTCATGATCCCGGCGATACAGGCCAGTGCGGCACCCAGGAACCAGGCGGTCCGGATGACCCGCCGGACATCGATGCCGGCGATACCGGCAAGACCCGGGTTTTCGCTGAGGGCGCGCATCGCCCGGCCGATATCGGTCCGCGTCATGACGAGGTGAACGGTGATCACAGAGGTCAGCGCAACGGCCAGCATGGCCATCTGGTCCGGTGTCGCTCTGAGGCCCAGGCCGAGCTTCATGGCGATTTGCAGCGCTTGGCTGAAATAGGCGGGCTTCGAGGTAAACAGGAATTCGAGCAGGCTGCGCAGTGCAAGCGATGCGCCGAAGCTTGCCATCACCATGATGATGATGGCGCTGCCGCGTCGCCGGAAGCTCGAAAAGAGTGCGGCATCCACAGCCAGCGCAAGAAGACCCGTCAGTGCGATGGCGAGGAGCGCTGCGATCGGAAGCGACCAACCAAAGGAGAACGGGCCGAGCGGCGTCGTCATCCCTGCCCCGAGTACGCCCAGCGCACTGCTGATGCCGAGTGCGAGATAGGCGCCCCAGGACAGAAGCTCGCCATGGGCGAAATTGGCAAAGCGGAGGATCGAGTAAGTCAGGGTAACGCCGACAGCGCCCAGCCCTATGATTGCGCCTGCAATCAGCCCGTCCATCAAAAATTGCAGGTTCATATCGACACCCCCTCGGCTGCACGGCCTGTGGTACCGAGATAGATCTGCCCGATCAGCGGATCATCGGCGAGCTCCGCCGGTGTGCCCTCGTGCCGAATAACGCCCTCGGCCAGGATCACGGCACGATCGGCAATCGCCATGGCCGCCTTCACGTTCTGCTCGACCAGAATGATCGTCACGCCCTCGCCATTGATACGCTTGAGCATGGAAAAGACTTCGCCGACGATTTTGGGGGAAAGACCGGCAGACGGCTCGTCGAGGATCAGCACCGGCGGATCAAGGGCCAGCGCCCGCGCCACGGCCAGCATCTGCCGCTGACCACCGGAGAGCGCCCCGGCAAGGCGTTTCGGCTGGATTGCGAGATCGGGAAAACGGGTCAACATCGTCTCGATGGCAAGGCGGCGCGCGTCTTTCGGCAGCAGGGAAACCGCGATTTGCAGGTTCTCCAGAATGCTCATGCTGGCAAAGACATTGTCCGTCTGCGGCACGAAGGCCAGGCCTTCCGCCACTTTCCGATGGGGCGCGACGTCCGTGATGTCCCGCCCGGCAAGGTGGATCCGGCCCGAATGCACAGGCACCATGCCGGCGATCGCCTTGACGAAGGTGGACTTGCCCGCACCGTTCGGGCCAAGAAGCACGACGAGTTCGCCCCGTGCGACCGCAAGATCGACGCCGCGAACGATGGGAAGATCCGGTTCGTAGCCTGCGACCAGCGCCGAGGTTGCAAGAACGGCGTCTGTCATGCACCACCACCGAGATAGGCTTCGATGACTGCGGGATTGGCGGAAACGTCAGCCGGTGATCCCTCGGCCAGCAGCTTGCCGAGCGCCATGGCGATGACGCGCGAGCAGAGCCTGGATACCATGTCCATGTTGTGTTCGATGAGCAGTATGGACTTGCCTTCGGCATTCAGCGCCACCACACGATCCATGATCACCTCGAGCAAGGCGGGGTTTACGCCGGCGGCCGGTTCATCGAGCAGGATCACCTGCGGGTCGGCCATCAGGACGCGCGCCAGTTCCAGAAGCTTGCGCTGCCCGCCGGACAAGACGCGCGCGGGCTCGTGGGCAAGCCGCGACAGCGTGACGAACTCGAGCATGACATGCGCCTTTTCAAGCGCCGCCTTCTCCTCGCGGCGCACCAAGCCCGGCCGGAGAAAATTGGAAAACAACCGTTCTCCCGTCTGCTTCTGAGCGCCGACCAGCACGTTTTCCAGCACGCTCATTTCGGAGAATGGACGTGGGATCTGGAAGGTTCGTGCAACCCCATGCGCGATGCGTTGCTCGGGCGCTTGGCTGGAAACGTCCTGCCCCTCGATGAAGATCCCGCCGGCGCTGGGCTTGAGGCTGCCAGCTAACAGATTGAACATGGTGGTCTTACCCGCACCATTCGGGCCGATCAGGCCGAGAATCTCTCCTTTGGCGAGCTGCAGCGACATGTCGGAAACCACAGTCAGACCGTCAAATTGCTTCGTCACACGCCGCGCTTCGATGGCAGGCGATAACGAGGCCGTTGGAAGGGACGCGGGTGATGGGGGATGCACGACTGTCGCTTCCAAAATGAGCCTTGATTTGATCCGTGATGTTTGATCAAACTTGACGCAGACGCGAAAATCAACCGATATTTCCGGGGAGTTGAGGCGGAATGACGGATACGGTCGCCCAGTCGGATGATCTGCTGACGCCTGTCGGGCGAGAGACGCTACAGGATCGCGTCTACGAGCAGTTGCGCCGCACCCTGATCAATGGCGGCTTTGCCGCAGGCGACATGCTGCGGATCGTCGATATGGCGGACCGCCTGAAGACCAGCACCATGCCGGTACGCGAAGCGCTGGGTCGCCTTGTCTCCGAACAGGCGCTGGAGGCTCTGCCCAATCGCACCGTCAGGGTCCCTCTGATCACCCGTGACCGTCTCGATGACCTGGAGCGCGCCCGCATCCTGATCGAGGGGCGTCTGGTGGCGCTCGCCTGTGACAGGCTGACGGCGGAAGACATCGAAAGCCTGAAGCAGATTAACCGGGATTGCGAGGCAGCCTTTGAGCGGCATGGCCAGGACGTCGGCCCCGTCACCTCTGAAATCAATCATCGCTTCCATTTCCACATCTATCGCGCCGCCTCATCGCGTGTGCTGATCCCGATGGTCGAAAGCCTCTGGCTCCAGTCCGGCCCGGTGGTCCGGGCCGCTGCCCATATCCATGACGAACAAGGCGGCCTTGCCGCGACGAACCACCACTGGACGCTGGTCGCAGCTCTCGAAGCACGCGATGAGGAGGCTGCCGTGGACGCGCTTTCCAACGACATCGGACGCTCCTTCGATCTCGTGCGAGGGCGCCTCGACGCCGGCGACGAAGCAGCGTGAGGGAAATCGATGGGCGCTAAAGACGATACCTTCGAGCTCTTTGATCTGCGTGTCGAGGTGGTGATCCCCGAAGTTGGAGCCGTCTACTGCGGCGCCAAGCCAGGCGATTATTTCGAGCTGCAGGGCGAGATGCTTTATCTCCCGCCAGGACAGGGCATCTCGATTTACTCCCTCGCCTCCGTACTTCCCCTTCTCGCCGCCAAGCAACGCCCCACCCATGCGCATGACTGGATGACGACGGATGCGGAGATCGCCTGTCCGGATCCCAACTGCTCAACCCGCCTGAGAATTCGCCGGACCGGGCTTCGCCGTTTCAGCCATGCCGCAACGACGGCCGTGCCCCTCGAAGGAAAAGAATAAGATGCAGCGTATCTCCATCGCCCCCGGTTACGAAATCTCCCGCGTCATCCGCGGCGGCTGGCAGTTGGCGGGCGGCCATGGCGCCATCGATGCGGAGATGGCGATCGAGGACATGGTGGCCTTTGCCGATGCCGGCATCACCACCTTCGACTGCGCAGACATCTACACCGGCGTGGAAGATCTGATCGGACGTTTCCGGCTGCGCTACCGCGACCTGCACGGCCAGGCCGGACTCGATCGCATTCGCGTTCACACCAAATTCGTACCCGATCTCGGCGTTCTCCCGACAATCACCAGATCCTATGTGGAAGGCGTGATCGACACGTCGCGCAAGCGGCTGAACATGGAGCGGCTCGATCTCGTCCAGTTCCACTGGTGGGACTACGAGATGCCAGCCTGGCTGGATACGCTCGGCTGGCTGAAGGAGCTGCAATCCGACGGGCGTATCGACAAGATCAGCGCCACAAACTTTGACAGCGACCATGTCACGGCAATCCTCGATGCCGGGATCCCGCTGACCTCGCTGCAGTTGCAATATTCGCTGCTCGACCGGCGCCCGGAAAAGCGCATGGTCGGGCTCGCTGCTCAGCATGATTTTGCGCTGTTTTGCTATGGCACGGTCGCCGGTGGCTTTCTCTCCGACCGCTGGCTTGGCAAGACGGAGCCAGAACATCCGCTCGAGAACCGTTCGCTGACCAAATACAAGCTGATCATCGACGATCTCGGTGGCTGGGATCTGTTCCAGGCATTGCTTGCAACGCTTCGCAAGGTGGCGGACCGTCATGCGACCGACATCGCCACGATCGCCAGTGCCGCCATGCTCCGCCGGCCAGGCGTGACGGCGGTGATCGTCGGCGCGCGCAATCGCAATCACCTCGCCTCCAATCTCGCCATCTCCGATGTCGTCCTGTCGGACACCGACCTGGCGGAGATCGAGACCCCCATGGCGGGTGCGCGCGAACTGGAAGGCGACGTCTATACGCTCGAGCGGGACCGCACCGGGCGCCACGGCAGCATCATGAAATATAATCTCAACAAAGGGGAATGACATGAGTAAGGGAAATCAACTGAAACGCCTCGTTCTGACGTCGACCATGCTTGCCGGCCTTGCCGTCGGTGCTGTGCCGTCCTTCGCGCAGGAATGCGACATCACCGTCGGTGTGGTAATGGAGCTCACCGGCCCCGCAGGCGAATACGGCAAAGCCGGCGCCAAATCCGTCGAAATGGCCTTCCGTGACTTCAACGAAGCGGGCGGCGTAGACGGCTGCAAGCTCGTGATGGATACGCGCGACAGCCAGAGCCAGGGCAATGTGGCCGTGGATCAGGCAACACAGCTCGTCAACATCAAGAAGGTGCCGGTCGTCATCGGCGGCATCATTTCCTCGGTCTCGATCCCGATCCTCACCTCCGTCACCGCACCTGCCGGAGTCGTTCAGGTATCTCCGGCATCCTCTTCCCCGACGCTGACGGCCCTCGGTCGCGAGGGCAAGACCAATGGTGTGTTCTTCCGTACCATCACGTCTGACGCCCTGCAGGGAACCGCGGCAGCGAAATACGCCCTCGACCAGGGCATGAAGAAGATTGCGATCATTCACGTCAACAACGACTTCGGCAACAACCTGATGCAGGAATTCACCGCCGCCTACACCAAGCTCGGCGGCACGATCACCTCGACGACACCCTATAACGAGAAGCAGGCTAGCTACTCGTCAGAAGCGTCGGTTGCGATGGAAGGTGAGCCGGATGCGCTTTATCTCATCTCCACGCCGGTGGACGGAGCCACGATTGCCCGCGCCTGGATTTCCGGCGGCGGCGTCCAGAAATTCCTGTTCAATGATGGCATGAACTCCAAGGACTTCATCGCCAGTGTCGGCCCGCAATATCTGAACGAGGCATACGGCACATCGTCCGGCACCACGCCGACTGCATCGACCGAGTACTTCAACGCGAATTACGCGGATTTCTCCGGCGGGATCGAGCCATCGGCGCCGGCCGCAGACCGCTCCTATGACGCCGGTGCGATTGTCGCTCTGGCGATCGCCAAGGCAGGCAAGTCCGACAAGGAGGCGATCAAATCAGCGATCTCCGAGGTCACCGCAGCCGGCGGCACCCCAATCTACGCTGGCAAGGCGGAATTTGAGAAAGCACTCGGACTTCTGAAGGAGGGGAAGCCGATCAAGTATGAAGGCGTCATCGGCCCTGTGAGCTTCGACCAGTACGGCGACATCACCGGCCCCTTCAGGCTGTGGAAGATCACCGACGGAGAAGTAACGACAGTCGGCCAGATGGAGTCCGAAACAGTGGCCGAAATCAAGGCTAGCTTGGCGAAGTAACTCTTAAAAGGCGATCAACACTGGGCGGCTCCTCAGCCGCCCAATCCCTCAATCCTCCCGGAACCCCTTGATGACTTGGTCCATGAATGGTTTCGCAAGGTAACAGATGACGCTTCGCTCTTCTGTTTCGATGTAGACTTCAACGGGCATGCCCAGTGCGAGCTTTTCAGAACTGACTTGAGATCCGCAGGCTCGAGCTGTCGGGACGATCTGCCATTCCGCTGCGTCGACAAACACCGCCGCGTGGAGCTCAGGCTATGTTGGATCGGGAATAGTTCAAGCCTCCATCACAATGGATGCTGCTGCACACTCAGCCCACCGTCGACGGTCAGGCAGGTGGCGTTCATGAAGGAACATTCGTCCGAGATCATGAAAACGGCTGCCATCGCAATCTCATTCGGGGTGGCGATCCGCCCGCCGGGGTGCAGTTTCATTGTCTCGGCTTTCGCGGCCTCGGGATTGGGAAAGCTGTTCCAGTAATCGATTACCTTCTGGGTCGCGACATAGCCGGGCGCCAGTGCATTTACACGGATATTAGCAGCTGCATATTCCAAGCCCAGTGATTTCGTCATGCCGAGCAGCGCATGCTTAGCAAGCGGATAGGGAAACGTGCGCGGGATCACCGTGAAAGCATGCGTGGAGGCTATATTGAGAATAACGCCACCTTTGCCGCCGGCCAGCATGCCCTTTAACACTAACCGGGTACAGTTCCATGCACCTTTAAGGTTGATGTCGAAGCAGCGCTCCCAAGCTTCATCACTGAGCTTAAGCGGTTCAGCAAAGATATTAACGCCAGCATTGTTGACGAGCGCGTTAATGTCGCCGACCGTCTCCCGCGCCTGTATGATCGCAGCCTCTATCGAGGCGGCATTGGTGATATCGGCTGCAGCATGGCAGAGTTTTGCCCCTTGAGCCTGAAGGTCTTCCGCGACTTTCGCCAGCAGGTCCCCGTCGCGGTCGATCAACAGCAGGGCCGCCCCTTCGCGAGCAAAGGCCTCGGCCATCGCAAACCCGATACCCTGGGCGGCTCCGGTGATCATGATCCGCTTCCCGTCGAGCCGGTTGCTCATGGTCATATCCTCCTCAGTCGAATGGTGATTTCACTGCTGATCGTTTCCCCGGTTGCCAGCCGCTTCAACCCGCCATAGCCCGGCATGTGATGGGCGTTCGGCAGATGGGTCATCGGTTCGAAGCAGAATAAGTCGGTGCGGTCGACCGGCATGTAGAGCATGTAGATATCATGGATCGACACAGCGTTGATCTCGGCAGCGAGCTGGAGTTCCGGCCATTCGATGGCAGCCCGTCCGTCCCACCCTGCAAAGGCATTATTGACAAAGCGATCCGGCAATAATGTCGGAGCAGTGAAATCAAGTGCCACTGGCGGAGAACCGCCCTCGCCCGGCAAATGCCCGGCGCGCTCTGTCCATGCGGTCCGTGCCGGCGCGGCAAGGCGCGTTTGTGCCGTTCGAGCGAAGAAGGGATGCTGCCCAAGGCCGTAGAGCAGCGGCTTCTCACCTTCATGACGTACCGATAGCCTGAGGCTGAGAGCGTTGTTGGCAAGCGAGATAGTGTGCCAGGCGCTATAGTTATATGGGGAAAACGGACCGGGCGGATGTCTGAGCGACAGCGTGACCGAAGTGCTATCGACCTTCTCGATATCCCATTGCTCAAGCCATCCGTCGCCATGCAGATAGAGCGGGTCGGCGCTATTGGGCAGGAAGCGGTAGTCTGTGCCTTCAAGCGCAAAACTGTTATGCTCCAGCCGGTTGCCGAAAGGCACCAGCGGGAAGCTTGCGAAACGTCCTTCCGGGCCGCCGCCGGGGACCAGGAACGCCTCGCCGTCGAACCTGGCTTCGGTCAGGGCAGCACCTTGGCTGGCAACCCGCACCTGAAGGGCGCCGTTCGCTAGCAGAAGCGTTTCCAAATCCGAAGTCACCGATGCCGTCCGGCTGCCGACGAGCGCAGATTGTCGAGCAGGACGGCGATCAACAGGATCAGGCCGCGCACGACATATTGGTAGAAGGCCTGGATGTTGAGGAGGTTCATGACGTTCTCCGCAATTCCCATGATCATGACACCGACGATCACACCGCTCATGGTCGCCCGACCACCCGCCAGCGATACACCACCGAGGACGCAGGCCGAGATAACAGAGAGTTCGAGGCCGGTGGCAGCGTTTGGCTGGCCCGACGTGATGCGCGAGGCAAGGAGGATGCCGGCAATGGCGCAGACCAGCCCCTGCAGGGCAAAGATCCAGATGCGCATGTTGCCGACATTGACGCCGGCGAGCCGCGACGCTTCGGGATTACCACCAATGGCCAGCGTGTTCTTGCCGAAGACCGTGCGGTTGAGCACGAAGCCGAACACGATGAAGAGCGCCGCCATGACCCAGATCGGGGTGGGCACGCCGAAGAACCTCGACAGCGCCAGCTGATAGAAATCCGGATTGTTGATGCCGACGGCACGTCCATCGGACACGATCAGCGCGAAACCGCGCACGATCTGCATGGTCGCAAGCGTGGTGATCAGGGCGTTGATGCGAAAGCGTGCGATGACCACACCGTTGATAAGGCCGACAAAGGCACCGCTGGCAAGCGCCGCGATCAGGCCAAGAACGATCGAGCCGGTGGCGTTGGACGCCATGACCGCGATCATGCCGGAAAAGGCGACGATGGATCCGACAGAGAGGTCGAAATCGCGCGAAGCCAGGCAGAACATCATGGTGCAGGCGACAATGCCGATGGTGACCACCGATTGCAGCAGGCCGAGAACGTTGCGCTCGGTCATGAAATTGGGAACGGTAAGTGCTACCACGGCAAAGGCGACGACAAAGATCACCACCAGGCCCTGATCGCCGAGAAGAAGTTTCTTGAGAGACGGCATGAATATCGGTCCTGCGTTAGAGGGTGGCGGCGGCTGTTGTGCGATCGGGCAGAGCGGCGCTAAGGATAAGGCGCTCGTGGAAATCAGGACGCGAGACGTCTGCGGCCACATGTCCCTGACACATCACCATGATCCGGTCGGATATCCCCATGACTTCAGGCAATTCGCTGGAGATGACGATGATCGCCATGCCTTCGGCTGCGAGGCCATAGAGGATTTCGTAGATTTCCGCCTTTGCGCCGATGTCGATGCCGCGCGTCGGCTCGTCGATGACGAGTACCTTGACGCCCTGTTCGGACAGCCAGCGTCCGAGAATGACCTTCTGCTGGTTGCCACCGGACAGGTTGATGATGTCCTGGAGGCGAGAGGGGGTGCGAACCTTGAGCCTTGAAATGAAATCATCGGCGACTGAGGCTTCCTTCGTCGGGCTGAGTATCCCGAAAGGCGAAAAGTGCCGGCGCGAGGAAATCGTGATGTTTTCTTCGATCGACCGCCCCTGCACGATGCCGTCATGCTTGCGATCTTCCGGGCAAAGCACGATGCCGGACCGGATCGATGCGCCGGGGCTATTGGCTGTGACGGTGACGCCATCGACAACGACCTTGCCGCCGTCACGCCTGTCCGCGCCAAACAGCAGCCGCGCCATTTCGCTGCGCCCGGCACCGATCAGGCCGAAGAATCCGAGAATCTCGCCCTGGCGCACGGAAAAGCTGATCGGCTGGCGCAGATTGGGGCCTTTAAGATCAGAGACCTCAAGGCGCATGGGTCCGAAATCACGGGCGCGCCAGCCCCAGATATTGCTGATTTCGCGACCAACCATCTCGGCGATGATCTGGTCACGGCTCGTGGTGGCGATCTCGGGGTGATGGGCGGCAAGCTTGCCATCGCGCAATACTGTGAGGCTGTCGCAAAGCCTGAAAATCTCGTCGAGGCGGTGCGACACATAAAGAATGACCGTGCCCTTGGCCTTCAGCTTGTCGATCAGGGCGAACAGCACTTCGCTTTCACGCGAGGAAAGGGACGAAGTGGGTTCGTCGAGCGCGATGACCCGGGCATCGAGAATGACAGCCTTGGCGATCTCGACCATCTGGCGCTCGCCGATCGACAGGGATGACACTTTGGCATCGGGATCGATATCGATGCCGATATCGCGGAGCTTCGCAGCCACGCTATCGCTCAGGCTGCGGCGGTTGATGACACCGGCGGATGACGGGAAACGACCGAGCCAGAGGTTTTCGGCAACGGTCAGTTCGGGGACCAGCTGCAGTTCCTGGTGGATGACGATCACACCCGAGGCGAAGGCATCGCGCACCGACTTGTAGGTCTGCGCTACGCCGTCGATGGAAATGGTGCCGGTATCGGCAAACTGGTCGCCGGACAGAAGACGGATCAGGGTCGACTTGCCCGCGCCATTTTCGCCCATCAGGCCATGAACGGCGCCCTTTTTCACTGAGAAGGACACGTTCGATAGGGCCTGGACGCCGGGATAGCCCTTGCTGATATCTTTGAATTCGAGAAAGGCCATGAAAGCTCCGCAGAGGGGCCCGACGCCGGCTGATCGCCGCCGGGCAGATTTGCGAAAATCGGATTACTCGATCCCGAGATCCTTGCGCACAGCGTCATAGTCACCGCGCACAGCAAGTGCGCCGGCGGTCAGCGTCAGTTTTTCCGGCTCCTTGTCGTTGGCAACCCACTCGTACATGTTCATCGCAGTCTCATAGCCGTGGCGCTTTGGCGAAATGATAACCGTGCCGAAGAAGCCGGTCGGCGTAGGCTTCTTGAACTCGTTGATCGCTGATTCTGCACCACCAATGCCAACGCCGATGACGTTGTCAGCAGAAATACCGACCGACTCGGTGGCACGAACGGCGCCAAGGACAGCTTCGTCATTGAGGCCGAAGGCGATCCAGTGCTTCACGTCAGCATGCTTGTTGAGCACGGTGGTGGCCGCATTCAGGGCCGCTTCCGTGTCGGTCTTGGCCTGAGGCGCATCATAGATATTTTCTGCCGGGAAGCCTGCAGCCTTCAGGGCTGCAATCGCACCTTCAACTCGGTCGACGGCGGTCGGCAGCTGGTCGTAGGACACGCGGATGGCGCCGACGTTCTTCATGTCCCAACCGCGCTTCTTGATTTCGTCGGCCAGTGCCTGGCCAACGGTCTCGCCGATCTTGGTCGCCGAAATGCCCATATGCACAACGTCTTCGAGCGCATTCCCATCGGCACCGACGAGACGATCATCAACAGTCATCAGCTTCAGGTCATTGGCCATCGCCTTGGCCACGATGCCCGGGCCAAGCTTGACATCGGGCGTGCATACGATGAAGCCCTGCGCACCCTGGGCAGCCAGATTGTCGATCGCCGACATGACCTTTTCGCCATCCTCCGCGCCAATCTTGACGAGGGTGAAGCCCTTTTCCGTCGCAGCTTGATCGGCGAATTTCCACTCGTCCTGGAACCAGGGTTCTTCCGGCTGCTTGACGATAAAACCAATCTTGATGTCGGCGGCATAGGTTGTGCCGGCAGCCGCGAACGCGACAACGCCAGCCAGAATGGCTGCTTTCCATGAACGCATGTGATCTCTCCCAAATCTCAAAAACTGAGCAACTGCCTCCCGACAGCAGTCAAGAATTAAGTTAAATCATCATACCAGTCAATTGTCTTGGTATGATGATTAGGATAAAGATTGCGAATTGCCGATTGGGCATGGGGGTGCGATATCTGAGGCCCCTGCAAATTCAGGTAGACAATGAGCGTCAGACGGCAGAGGGAGGCGGGGGTGACACGCTTGGAGCATTACAGCGAAGGGCAGGAACCGGTCACGGTTCGCCGACCACGTGTCCGACGCAGCATTACAGCGGCAATTGCACAAGACATCTGCGCAAATCGTTATCCACCTGGGTCGCAGCTGCCACGCGAAAACGATCTATGCAATATCTACGGCGTCAGCCGCACCGTCATCCGTGAGTCGCTGAAAGTCCTCGAGTCCAAGGGGCTGCTGCTTGGCAAGCCTAGGGTCGGCACCATTGTCTGCGACAAGGATGACTGGAATATCCTCGACGCCGACGTGCTGGAATGGATCGGCCCCTACATCAAGGATTTCGACCTGCTCAGCTGCATCCTCGAAGCGAGGCGGACGATCGAGCCTGTCGCCGCGGAACTGGCGGCCAGCCGTGCAACGACGCAGCAGATTGCCGATCTCGAAAGCGCATGGCACCAGATGCGCGATTCGAGCGACGATCCGGAACGCTTCACCGAGGCCGACGTGCAGTTTCACGCGGTGCTTCTTCTCGCCAGCCATAACCAGGTCTTCCGGCGGCTGTCGAGCGCCATCCATGCCGCCCTTCGTTACGCCTTGCACGCCTCCAATATCGCAGTTGAAAGCCGCGAGGACGCCGTGGATATCCATGGCGAACTAGTCGAAGCCCTGCGGATGCGCGACGGAGAAAAGGCAAGGCAGGCGTCAAACCGCATGCTCGATCTTGCCGTGCACGATCTGGCGGCTGCCGAACGGGTGATCGGTCGCAACAACATGAAATAGGCGGGCGCAACGCCAGCGACATCAGAGAAGATGAAACGCATGAAAATCACCAAGCTCACAACCTATATCGTCCCGCCGCGCTGGATGTTTCTGAAGATTGAAACGGACGAGGGCATTGTCGGTTGGGGTGAGCCGGTTGTCGAAGGTCGCTCTCTGACGGTCGAGGCCGCCGTACACGAGCTTTCGGACTATTTAATCGGCAAGGATCCGATGTTGATCGAGGATCATTGGCAGGTAATGTATCGCGCAGGTTTCTATCGCGGCGGCGCCATACATATGAGCGCGATCGCCGGCATCGACCAAGCGCTATGGGACATCAAGGGGAAGGTACTCGGCCAGCCTGTGCATGCACTGCTCGGTGGCCAGGTACGTGACCGGATCAAAGTCTATTCCTGGATCGGCGGCGACCGACCCTCGGATGTAGCCAACAACGCCCGCGATGTCGTTGCTCGTGGTTTCAAGGCCATCAAGCTGAACGGCTGCGAGGAAATGCAGATCGTCGACACCTGGGATAAGGTCGAAAAGGCGGTGGAAACGATCGCCATCATCCGCGAAGCGGTCGGTCCCCATATCGGGATCGGCGTGGATTTCCATGGCCGCGTCCATCGCCCGATGGCTAAGGTGCTCGCGAAGGAACTTCAGCCTTACAACCTGCTGTTCATCGAGGAGCCGGTGCTTTCGGAAAACCGCGAAGCGCTGCGCGAGATTGCCAATCACTGCTCGACACCGATTGCTCTCGGGGAGAGGCTTTATTCGCGCTGGGACTTCAAGTCAGTTCTGTCTGACGGTTTTGTCGACATCCTGCAGCCCGACCTCTCCCATGCCGGCGGCATCACCGAATGTCGCAAGATCGCCACCATGGCGGAGGCCTATGATGTGGCACTCGCGCCGCATTGTCCGCTCGGTCCGATTGCGTTGGCCGCCTGCCTGCAGGTCGATGCCGTTAGCTACAACGCTTTTATACAGGAACAGAGCCTGGGAATTCACTACAACACCGGCAACGACATCCTCGACTACATCTCCAACAAGGAGGTATTCCAATATGCTGAAGGTTTCGTCAGCATCCCACAGGGCCCCGGCCTAGGTGTCGAGGTGGACGAACAGTATGTGATCGAGCGGCAAAAGGAAGGCCATCGCTGGCGCAATCCCGTATGGCGCCACGAGGATGGCAGTGTCGCCGAGTGGTAAACAAAACAGCTTGAATATCGCTTCTCGTCGACCCGGATGTGAACCTCGCACCAAGCGTTTTAACTGTCGGCTAAACGGTCATCCTGAAACGTCTAGGTAGCTCCGCGAATAACGTAGAGACAGGTCATCTGCTGCATCGTCAGCCGTGCCTCGGGATGCCGCGTTTTGAAATCATCACTAGACTGAGGCTTCAGCTTCTCGGCAATGGCATTCTCAATCATTGTACACTCCGCGACGTCGGAGCGACAATTTGACCGCTGAAGGGTTAACCAGGAAATTTTCTATCGGCTCAGCTAAATCCTGGCGTCCACGAGAACTCAAAACGGAAATTCAATGCGTTTGACCCTTTTTTTGGAAGTCAATTGGACGAGCTGGGCGCGGGCAAGTGCAACATCGCCAAAAACGTCTCCAATACCTATTAAAACAGGTTCGTCGACACCGATGGTTTGCATTCCTTTAGCGAGGTTACACAGGGTGCCGGCCCAGCGGCGTTCTTGTGCACGGCTGACGGAGGATACGACGACGACGGGTGTACCGGACTTCATCCCATTATCCATGAGACTCTGCTCGATCTGGCCCGCCATACGTCCGCCCATGTAGAAAATTGAAGTTTGGTTTGCGTCGGCAAGCGACAACCAGTCAATCGTACGGGGCAATTCGTAGTTGCGGGAATGACCGGTGACAAAACGCACCTGCTGTGCGTGGTCGCGGTGGGTGAGCGACGTCTTGAGGGACGCCGCCATGGCTGACGCGGCTGTGATGCCAGGCACGACATCGACGTGAATTCCTTCATTCTCCAACCTCGCGATTTCTTCGCCAGCGCGTCCGAAAATCATCGGATCGCCCGACTTCAGACGCACCACACGTTTGCCCGCTTTGGCGAAACGCACCATCATGTCGTTGATATCGTCTTGGCGGCAGCTTTCTCTCCCACCCCTTTTGCCAACCAGAAACCGTTTTGCCTCGCGCCTTGCCAGCTCCAGGACCTCCGCCGACACAAGATCGTCAAACAGGATGACGTCCGCAGCTTGCAGCGCTCGCATCGCCTTCAACGTCAGGAGCTCGGCAGCCCCGGGCCCAGCTCCGACCAGCGTCACCGATCCAGACGTTGATTCTGACGCGATCTGTCCCGCGTTCGCAAACAATTGATCGACCGTAGCCGCTGTGGGCGGCTCATTGGTCGACAGGCTGCGGTTGACGAAACGCTCCCAGAACAGACGTCTGGCACCGCCCTGCGACAGCTTCATGTTGACCGCGCTCCGCAACGTTTGCGCCAGACGCGCCCACTCTCTCAGGGAGTGCGGAAGCAGCGTTTCGATCCGCTGGCGGATGGCTTGCGCCAAAATGGGTGCAGCCCCATCGGTGGAAATCGAAACGATGACAGGGGAGCGGTTGACGATCGAGCCGAACTGGAACTGGCAGTACGCGGGCTTGTCGATGATGTTGACCGGAACCGCTGCCGCGCGCGCCGCACAGAAAAAAGCACGAGCCTCCTCTTCCGTTTCGCAATCGGCCACCGCGAGGGCGGCTCTGCCGAAGATACCGCAGTGCCAAGGATGCGCATGATGGGTCATTGCGGTCCTCGCGACAAGCGCCTTCATGGTCTCGCCAAGGTAATCGGTCTCGCAGTAAAGCTCGACCTCGGCGCCGCAAGCCTGTAGCAGCTCGACTTTCCAGGCGGCGCCATCAGAACCGCCTGCAATGACGACGCGCTTTCCTGAAAGGTTCCAGAAAACCGGGAGCTTTGCCAGCGCTGCAATGCGCGGCTGCCCATCACTCTGCGGCAAGGCAATGCGTCGCATCGAGTATCCTCCTGATTTCGGGGCGGCAGGACCCGCAATTCGTCCCCGCATTCAATACGGCACCGACCGCCTCTACCGAGCGGCAACCACTTCGTGCGGCGGCGTTGATTTCGTTGACACCGACCGAATAGCATGAGCACACGATGGCACCCTTGTCGGGTCGGCCGGCTTCCGGGCGACCAGCAAAAAGCTTCGAGCGGAGATTATGGTCCGCATGGACTTGCATGAGCTGGTCGGCGGCCCACTGCCGCGAGACCGACACCGTGTCCGCTGAGACATAGAGAGCGGCCGAGAGCCTCTCGCCCTCGAAGGCGAGCAACCGATGGTCTCCCACTTTCTCGTCGACATAACCGGACATGTCGAGATTCCGTCCTAGCTGCAGACTGCGCCGCAACCAGGCGTCCCATCCGTCGGTCGGCATGTCCCCAGCGAACTCCAGGCGGTAGCCGCCCTCAGTCCTGGCAATGGCCCAATAGGCGAACGGAAGGTCGGTCGGCCGCATGGCTGCCACCAGGAACCCGTGAAACTCAGCCTTATATCTCGCCAACGATACGCTGGCCATTTTCAGCGCAGGTTGTCCAGAGATCGGATCGACATGGGGAGAGACCAGGGTGTCAACACGCGCGCTTGGCGCCGTCTCTCCCGTCCAGTGCATGGGAACGAAAATCGCACCGCGCATCTGCCGTTCGGTCAGCAGAGCCCGCACGACGATCGAACGGCCGTTTGCGGCCGCTACACGCACAAGATCCGCGTCGCCAATACCCGCATTTTGGGCATCCGTCGGATGGATTTCGCAAAACGGCTCGGCGTAGTGGGCAGACAGGCGCGCACTTTTGCCCGTTCGTGTCATCGTGTGCCATTGATCGCGTATGCGACCAGTATTCAGAGTGAAGCAAAAACGGCTATCCGCTTCGACCTTCGCAGGTGTCGCCACCGGCACGAGGCACGCCCTTCGGTCGGCTGTGAAGAAACCGCCTTCTGCGAAAAATCGGGGCGTGGATGATCCGTCTTTGCGCAAAGGCCACTGGAAAGGCGCGAGAGTGTCGTAGGTCGAGGCGTCCATGCCTATGTGGCCGCCGAGGTCGAAATCACGTTGACCATCATTCTCGAATGCGGACAGAGCTGCGTGCTCCGCAAAAATCGCTGGCGGACCCTCGTAGTCGAACTCCGCACTGAAGCCCAGTCGTTTGCCGATCTCTGCCAATTGCCACCAGTCGGCGCGGGCCTCGGCAGGGGCGGGCAGAAACGGTCGCTGTCGGGAGACGCGACGTTCAGAATTCGTGACGGTGCCAGATTTTTCACCCCATCCGGCGGTCGGAAGGAGGACATGGGCGAGACGGGCGGTGTCGGTGTCCGTCTGGATATCGGAGACCACCACAAAGGGACAGGTGCGGAGCGCAGCCTTCACCCTGTCGGCATCGGGCATGGACACCACAGGATTTGTCGACATGATCCAGATTGCCTTGATCCGGCCGTCCGCGACGGCATCGAACATGTCGACGGCCTTCAGGCCGGGCTTGTCCGCGATGACTGGCGACTTCCAGAAGCGCTTCACGCGCTCGCGGTGAACCGGGTTCTCGATCGCCATGTGGGCCGCCAACATGTTGGCGAGCCCGCCGACCTCGCGGCCGCCCATGGCGTTTGGTTGGCCGGTAAGAGACAATGGCCCCATGCCGGGCTGACCAATCCGGCCCGTTGCAAGATGACAATTGAGAATAACGTTGACCTTGTCGGTTCCGACCGATGACTGGTTGACGCCTTGGCTGTAGCAGGTGACAACCTTGTTCGTATTTCCGAATATACTGAAGAACTGGCGGATAAGGATGGTGGGTACACCAGTGGCTTCCGAAACGTCGTGTATGCTTGGATGGCCAGCAGCCCGGAGCGCTTCAGGAAATCCTGTCGTGTGCTTCGCCATATAGTCCAAGTCAATCGTCCCGCTGTCTGCAAGGTAGCCAAGGAGACCATTGAAAAGTGCAACGTCGCCGTCGGCGCGCACCGGCAGATGCAGGTCTGCGAGATCACACGTCGCGGTCCTACGCGGATCAATGACCACCACGTTCATGGCGGGACGTGCAGCTTTGGCAGCAGCGAGACGCTGAAAGAGGACCGGATGGCACCAAGCCATATTGGAGCCAACGAGAACTACGAGGTCGGCGAGTTCCAAGTCCTCGTAGCACGCCGGTACGGTATCGGATCCGAAGGCTCGGCGGTGACCTGCCACCGATGAGGCCATGCACAAACGAGAATTCGTGTCGATATTGGCGGAGCCGATGAACCCCTTCATCAGCTTGTTGGCGACGTAATAGTCCTCCGTCAGCAACTGTCCGGAGACGTAAAACGCAACGGAATCGGGTCCATGATCGGCGATCGTCCGCTGGAAGGCCGAGGCGACGAGATCAAGTGCCTCATCCCAAGCGGCGGGTTGGCCATGGATTTCCGGATGAAGCGCGCGACCTTCAAGGTCGAGCGTTTCGGCGAGCGCCGAACCCTTGGAGCAAAGACGACCGAAATTGGCGGGATGGTCCGGGTCTCCCCGCACGCTGACCTTGCCCTCGTCGTCAACTGCGGCGATCACGCCGCAGCCGACGCCGCAATAGGGGCAGGTCGTCTTGGTTTCACAGGACATGTCTGCGGCTCCGCGCGTTGATCTTCCAATTACTCGGCTGCGGCCATCATGCTTTCGAGCATGATGGAGAGATGACCGTCGATATTGCGGACCGGGATGGTCTTGACTTCGCCTTCATCGGCCCCGAGCGCCCTGCCGGTTTCCAGCGAGATAACCCAGTTGTGCAGTGGGCAGGTCACGGCCTTGCCGTGCACGATCCCTTGCGTGAGCGGACCGCCCTTGTGGGGGCAGTGATCCTCGATGGCGAAGACCTCATTCTCGGCTGTGCGGAACACCCCGATCTTGCCTTGGGGTGTCTTCACGCAGCGCGCGCCGCGGAGCGGGATGTCATCTATCGTCCCAATCGCGATCCAGTTTCCGTTCATCGCCTCACTCCGCAGCCTGATTGTAGTTGATGGTCGCCATCGGCTTGAACTCATGCTTGTCCTTGCCGTAGACCCGCTCTGACCAGGGATCGACCTGGGCGAATTTCTGGGAGAAGACGAAGCGGTCGAAATAGGCGCGGCGCTTGTCCGCATCCTCCATGATCTGCCGACGGATCTCGTCGTGGCCGACACGCTTGGCCCATTTGTAGATGCGCTCAAGATAGCGCCCCTGCTCGCGGTACATCTGGGTGAGTGCCACGATGTGCTCCAGCGCCTCGTCCTCGGTCTTGACGAGGCCAAGGACATCCGTCCCCTTGATATCGAGGCCGGCGGCACCGGCGAAGTGGATCTCGAAGCCACTGTCCACGCAGATGACACCGATATCCTTGCAGGTGGCTTCGGCGCAGTTGCGCGGACAGCCGGATACGGCGAGCTTCAGCTTGGCCGGTGTCCAGGAACCCCACATGAATTTTTCGATGCGGATGCCAAGCCCCGTCGAATCCTGCGTGCCGAAACGGCACCAGTCGGAACCAACACAGGTCTTCACTGTTCTCAGACCTTTTGCGTAAGCCTGACCTGACACAAAGCCTGCCTTGCCGAGATCTGCCCACACCGCGGGCAAGTCTTCCTTTTCGATGCCGAGCAGGTCGATGCGCTGGCCGCCGGTGACCTTCACCATCGGGATATCGAATTTGTCGACGACATCGGCGATGGCGCGCAGTTCGGCGGCATTTGTCACCCCGCCCCACATGCGTGGGACAACGGAATAGGTGCCGTCCTTCTGTATATTGGCGTGAACGCGCTCATTGATGAAGCGCGACTGGTAATCGTCGGCATATTCGTCGGGCCAGTCCGCGACGAGATAGTAGTTCAGCGCCGGGCGGCATTTGGCACAGCCACAGGAGGTCTTCCATTCCAGCTCCTGCATGACGGCCGGAATGGTCTTCAGCCCCTTGGCCTTGATCAGCCGACGGACATCGTCATGGCCGAGTTCGGTGCAGGTGCACATCGGCGTGACGGCGGCGGGATTGTAGGCGTCGCCAAGCGTCAGCGACATGAGCTGCTCGACGAGCCCCGTACAATTGCCGCAGGAGGCAGATGCCTTGGTATGGGCACGCACGCTGTCCAGCGTTGTCAGACCCTTGCCGGTGATTGTGGACGTGATCTTGCCCTTGCAGACGCCGTTGCAGCCGCAGATTTCTGCATCATCCGGCAAGGCTGCAACGGCCGCCATAGGGTCCAGCGGGCTTCCCCCCTGATAGGACTGGCCGAAGATCAAGGTGTCGCGCATCTCAGAGATATCGGTTCCGCGCTTCATCAGATCGAAGAACCAGGAACCATCGCCCGTTTCGCCATAGAGGACGGCGCCAAGGATCTTGTTGTCCTTCAGCACGAGGCGTTTGTAGATGCCCGCCGAGGCATCGCGCAGCACGATTTCCTCGCGGTCCGGCGCTTCCGCGAAGTCGCCGGCGGAGAAGAGATTGATGCCGGTAACCTTGAGCTTCGTGTTGACGACGGAGCCATGATATTCGCTGGTACCGCCAGTAAGGCGGTCCGCGAGAACCCGGGCGGCTTCATAGAGCGGCGCCACGAGGCCGTAGCAGGTCCCGCGATGTTCGGCACATTCGCCGAGCGCGAAGACATCCGGATCAGAGGTCATCATACCATCGTCGACGACGATGCCCCTGTTCACGGCGATCCCCGCCTCCTTGGCGAGACTGGAAGCAGGGCGAATACCGACGGCCATGACCACCATGTCGCCCGATATCACGCGACCGTCTTCGAGTTCGATACCCTCAACCTTGTCGGGTCCGAGGATCTGCTTCGTGTTGGCATTGGTGATGATTTCTATGCCACGTTCGGTCAGTGCCTTTTCGAGGAGATAGGCAGCCGCCGGATCGAGCTGGCGCTCCATGATCGTCGGCATAAGGTGGATGACGGTGACATCCATCCCCTGACGCTTGAGGCCATAAGCCGCCTCCAGGCCAAGGAGACCCGCACCGATGACAATCGCACGGCCTTTGCCTTCGGCGATTTTGAGCATTTTTTCGACATCGTCGAGATCGCGATAAGCAAGAACGCCCGGCAGCTGATGGCCCGGAACCGGGATGATGAAGGGCAGCGATCCCGTGGCGATGACCAGCTTGTCATAGCTCACGGTGATGCCGTTCGCCGATGTAACTGTCTTCGCCTGGCGGTCGATCTCCGTTACTTTGGCACCCTTGTGCAGCGTCACCCTGTGTGTCGCATACCAGGCATCGTCGTGGATCACGATGTCGTCATAGGCCTTTTCGCCCGACAAAACCGGCGATAGCATGATGCGGTCGTAATTGACGCGCGGCTCGGCGTTGAAGATCGTGACGTGGTAGAGGCCGGGGGCCCTTTCGAACAGTTCCTCGAGCATGCGGCCTGGCGCCATGCCATTGCCGATGATGACCAGTTTTTCCGTCATGACTCTCTCCTATTCCGCCGCGACGATGCGGGCGGCCCGCTGGCGCTTGACGCGGGCAGCGCATTTTTCCTGAATGGATGCCAGTTGCTCGGCGCTCGGATTGGCGCCACCTTCATACGCTTCGAGGAATTCCAGCAATTCCTCGCGATAGGCGTAGTAGTCGGGATGGGCGAGCAGCGCCTTGCGACTGCGCGGCCGCGGCAGGTCTACCTCCATGATGTTGCCGATCTTCGCCTTCGGGCCGTTCGACATCATCACCACCCGGTCGGCGAGCAGGATCGCCTCGTCGACGTCGTGGGTGACGCAGATCGCGGTCACCTTGGTGCGCTTCCAGACATCCATCAGCACCTCCTGCAGCTCCCAGCGGGTCAGGCTGTCGAGCATGCCGAAGGGCTCGTCGAGGAGGAGCAGTTTCGGCGACAGGGCGAAGGCGCGGGCGATGCCCACCCGCTGCTTCATGCCGTTCGACAGATCGGCCGCATAGCGGTGCATGCTGTCTGCGAGCCCCACGCGGGCGAGATAATATTCGACGATGTCGCGACGCTCGGCGGGCGTTGCGTCGGGATAGACCTTGTCAACGCCGAGCGCCACGTTTTCGCGTGCGGTCAGCCAGGGCATCAGCGATGGCGCCTGGAAGACGACTGCACGGTCCGGACCTGCGCCGGATACTTCACGACCGTCGAGGATGATGCCGCCCGACGAGATGGGATTGAGGCCCGCGACCATCGAGAGCACCGTCGACTTGCCACAGCCCGAATGGCCGATGATCGAGATGAACTCGCCTTGGCGCATCTTGAGGTCGAAGCCGTCGACGACGGTGAGTGGTCCCTTCGGGGTCGGGTAGACCTTCTTCACTTCGAAGAATTCCACATAGCCCTTATCGATCGCTGACTGAGCCTTGCGCGTATAGGCCTCCGGCAGCTTTTCCGGCTGCGGCTTCTGGGTGATCGGCACGACGTTCGGCAGAACGATCCCGGTTTCGATGTCGCTGCCGCGGCTCTTGCCAAGATCCATCAGATACTCGGTGACCTCGGCGCGGATGCGCACGAACTCCTCGTCGGAGTTCATATCGGCACGGTCGCGCGGCCGGGCAAGCTTCACATCAAAGCTGTTGCCGAGCGTTGCCTTCGGGCCGGGCGTGAGTGGGATGATCCGGTCGGCAAGCAGGATCGCCTCGTCGACGTCATTGGTGACGAGGACAATGGTCTTCTTTTCCTTCTCGCAGATGGCCGCAAACTCGTCCTGCAGCTTGGAGCGGGTGAGTGCGTCGAGCGCTGAGAGCGGTTCGTCGAGGAGAAGCACTTCCGGCTGCATGGCGAGCGCGCGGGCGACCGAAACACGCTGGCGCATGCCGCCCGAGAGTTCCGAAGGCTTGCGGTCGATGGCATGGGCAAGCCCGACCATCGAGATATAGCCGTCGACCAGTTCCGCACGCTCGGCCTTGGACTTCGTCGTGTGGACGGCGTCGACCGCGAGCGCGACATTGGCGCGGACCGAAAGCCAGGGCATCAGCGAATAGTTCTGAAACACCACGCCGCGGGCGCTGTCCGGCCGCACGATCTCCTCGCCCTTGAACAGCACTTTGCCTTCGTCTGGACGGGAAAGTCCCGTCAAGAGCGAGATCAGCGTGGACTTGCCCGAGCCGGAGAAGCCCACGATGGCGATGAACTCGCCTTCGGTAACGTCCAGGTTAACGTTGGCCAGGACTTCATTGCGGGTCTTGCCGTCGCCGAAGCTTTTCGAAACGTCCTTGAGTTGGAGCATGCTCATGCGCGCCTCCTCAACGGTTCTGCGTAAAGGTGAAGGCGGACTGCAGCGCGTACATCACCCGATCAAGCGCAAAGCCGATGATGCCGATGGTGAAGACAGCAACCATGATGCGGGCGAGCGAGCTGGACGAGCCGTTCTGGAACTCGTCCCAGACGAACTTGCCGAGGCCCGGGTTCTGGGCGAGCATTTCAGCGGCGATCAGCACCATCCAGCCCACGCCCAGCGACAGGCGCAGACCCGTGAAGATCAACGGCAGGGCAGAAGGCAGCACCAGCTTCCGGATCGTGGTGCCGGTCGAAAGCTGCAGGACCTTGCCGACATTGACGAGATCCTTGTCGATCGAGGCGACGCCGACAGCGGTGTTGATCAAGGTCGGCCACAACGAACAGAGCGTGACAGTGATGGCGGAGATCACCATCGACTTCGGCAGCCAGTCGACCGGATCAACGTAGAGGGCCGAGATCACCATGGTGACGATCGGCAGCCAGGCGAGCGGCGAAACCGGCTTGAAGATCTGGATCAGCGGATTGATGGCGCCGTTGAAGCTCTTCGAGAGACCCGAGGCAATGCCGATCGGAACGGCGATCAGGGTGCCGACCAGGAAGCCAAGCGCGACGGTCAGGAGCGAGGTTCCGATCTGGTCGATATAGGTCGGCTTGCCGGTATAGGCGCGGTTCTTGACCTTGTCCGGCTGGCCATCGGCAACCAACTTGGCATTGCGCTCATCCTGACGGGCGTAGAAGGCTGCGGCCTTCTCGCGTTCATTGCGGTAATCCTGCCAGAGCGTGCCGACCTGTTCGGCAACCTGCGCCGGACCGGGAATGGCGCCGAGCGAGGTCTGGACGCGTGGCGCGAGTGTACCCCAGAGCAGCAGGAAGACCAGGATGCCGACGAGAGGAATGATCAGGACGCGCTTCAACTCCGAGAGCTGCTCTCCGATATTGTCTCCGGCCGCCATCCTGAGGATGGGGGTCACCCAGGCGAGGCCAAGGGCATCCAGCCAGCGGGCGGCGCGGTTTATCCGCTGGAAAAGACGCTCGCGGCGCTCGACCTTGGAAAGGTCGGGGGAGCTAAGGCTTTCAGTCGCATCGGTCATGGTTTCAGTCCCTGGCGATGGTTGGCATTGATCTACTGGTACTTATGGTGTGAGGCCGGGGCGCAGAGATGCGCGCCCCGGCTCATCTCGATCAGCCGCCGACGATCTCGGAGCCTTCGATCTTTTCCTTGCCCTTGAGCCCAATGGAGAGGCTGTCGATGTAGGCATTCGGCTTCTTGCCGTCGTAGCTCACGCCGTCGATGAAGTCGGTGGTTGCCGGCTTGTAGCCATCGGTGCCGAAGGGGAAGTCCTCCTTCTTGGCGTTGCCTTCCTCGACCAGCAGTTCTGCGGCCTTCATGTAAACGTCGGGCTTGTAGACGGACTTGGCAGTCTCGTCGTACCAGCTGTCATCCTTGAATTCCGGGATCTGGCCCCAACGGCGCATCTGGGTGAGGTACCAGATCGCGTCGGAATAGAAGGGATAGGTGGCGTTGTAACGGAAGAAAACGTTGAAGTCGGGAACCTCGCGCTTGTCGCCTTTTTCGTATTCGAAAGTCCCGGTCATCGAGTTGGCGATAACCTCCGCATCGGCGCCGACATATTCGGGTTTGGAGAGGATTTCGACGGCTTCAGCGCGGTTTGCGTTGTTGTCCGCATCCAGCCACTCGGCGGCGCGGATCAGGGCCTTGGTGAGCGCGAGAGTTGTGTTCGGGTTCTGCTCCGTAAATTCGGCGGTCAGGCCGAAAACCTTTTCCGGATTGTTCTTCCAGATTTCATAGTCAGTGATGACGGGAACGCCGATGCCCTTGGCGACGGCGGCCTGGTTCCACGGCTCACCGACGCAGTAGCCGTCGATCGTGCCGGCTTCCAGCGTTGCTGGCATCTGCGGCGGTGGGGTGACGGAGAGCAGCGCGTCGGCCTTGATCTGGCCGGAGACTTCGCTCGGCGAGTAGAAGCCCGGGTTGATGCCGCCGGAGGCGAGCCAGTAGCGGAGCTCGTAATTGTGGGTCGAAACCGGGAAGACCATGCCCATGTTGAAGGGCTTGCCCTGCGACTTGTAGCCGTCGATGACGGGCTTCAGCGCATCGGCCTTGATTGGGTGCTGCGGCTTGCCATCGGTGCCGGCCGGAATGTTCTTCTTCATCTGTTCCCAGACGGCATTCGACACGGTGATGCCGTTGCCGTTCAGGTCCATGGAGAAGGGCGTGACGATATGGGCCTTCGTGCCGTAGCCGATCGTGGCTGCCAGCGGCTGGCCTGCCACCATGTGGGCGCCGTCGAGCTCGCCGGTGATCACGCGGTCGAGAAGGACTTTCCAGTTGGCCTGCGGCTCCAGCGTGACATAGAGACCTTCGTCTTCGAAGAAGCCCTTTTCCTTGGCAATCGCGAGTGGCGCCATGTCCGTCAGCTTGATGAAGCCGAGCTTGAGCTCGTCCTTCTCAACATCGAGCATTTCGGCATTTGCTGCGCCGGACGCGAACATCGCGACCATCGACACATGACAACTTATAAGCGCATGAAGGCTGAGTTTGCGAAAAGTCATAGCGTTCCCCTGATTAGCTTTGTTGACGGTGAGGTTCGGAAAAACGAAAAAACGCCGCGTGCATTCCTGCGAGGTCTCGGCGGGAGGAGCCGGACAGCAAGAAGCCTGCGACGTCATTGTCTGATGGTTATCTGCGCTCGACGGCGCTCATCCGTCCCGCGGTCGCCGTTGACCGTGGACACATCAATCCAAGCAAGTACTGTGCCAGCTTGCACTAGCCGATGTTAAGAATTTGAAAAACAAGCGCTGTTTTAATATTAATTGCCAAAACCTCTCCACGCTCGCAACATCAGAGTGCTCGTTCGAAGACCTGACCTTCCGTGCAGATGCCTCAGAATTGTGCACCGCAGCGCATCAGCCATCCGACGTCACCGGGCTCAACGGCAAGCCTGATCGGACTGGAAATCGCTCGACGTAAGCTTGAAGGTGATCTGGGTCAAAGCGCTTGCCGTCCACGAAACCCTCATAGCCGCCAGCACCCTTCTCGCTCGCCTCGTCCGGCAGTGCGGCATCCTGTCCCAGCGCCTTCAGATAGAGGTCTGGCCGAAAAGCGCTCCGAGCATGGGCCATGCCTTTATCGCTGAAGTCTGTCTGGCCCCAGCGAAGCATCTGGCTGTAGATCCATGATGCCTGATCTGGCCGCGGATGGTTGGCCGCCCCACGATGGAAGAGGAAATAATCCGGGACGACCCGTTTTCTCCCCTGCGCATCGAGACTGAACTCCCCATTCAATACGCGGCGAATGATGCTCGTGGGCGCTGCGATGTATTCCGGCGCGCTCAGGATCTCGGCAAGCTCGTTGTGGTGAATGGGGTCGTCACACCAGCGCGCAGCCTGATCCAGCGCGACGATCAAACGAGAGACCGTGTCACTATTGGCATCGGCCCAGTCCGGGCGCATGCCGAGCACCTTCTCAGGTGCCAAAGGCCAGATATCCTGCTTGGCAGCCACGATCCGACCCGTTCCTCGTTCCGACGCAATCATGTTCCAGGGTGCCCCGACGCAGAAGCCATCGATCGCGCCGGCCGCGAGCGCATCCGATGTCAGCGGTGGCGGAACCACCACCAGCTTCACGTCGCGGTCGGGATCAATACCGCCAGCCGCCAGCCAGTAGCGGAACTCATAATTATGCGAGGAGAACGGATAGGTCATCCCTAGCGTTGGCACCGGCTCTCCCCGCTCCCGCATATCGGCGAGCAAGGCCGCCAGAGCCTTTGCATTGGCGAGGGCATCTGCATCGTCTCCCAGCCCGGTTAAGGACTTCATCCGTTCGAAGATTCGGGCCGACAACGTGATGGCATTGCCACCGCGACCGAGGGAAAAGGGCGCGATGGTCGGCGACGGATTGGATCCCAGCCCGAGCATGGATGCGACCGGCATCGGCGACAGCATGTGCGCGATATCAAACTGGCGGAAGGCAAGGCGATCGCGGACATTGGCCCAAGTCACGTCCCGGACCAGTTCCAAACGCAACCCCTCTTTTGTGGCAAAACCAAGCTCCGCCGCGACAATCAGGATCGAGGCATCCATCAGGGGAATATAGCCCGCCCGGAGCGTCCTCTGCTCCTTACTGTTCACAATCACAGGCGCGTGGATGGCGCCATCACCGGATTGGATTGAAACCATATCGCTCACCAGCATTCTCCAATCAACGCCGCGCTTACAGCAGCAATCCTGCGGCCGTCACGACGCTTTGCGCGATGTCAGCCAGCTTCTTCTTTTCGTTCATGGCGGTCTGTCGAAGCAGAGCGAAAGCCTGCTCCTCGCTCAAGCCCCGCATCTTCATCAGGATTCCCTTGGCGCGTTCGATGACCTTTCGCTCCTCAAGCGCATTGCGTGCCTCGACCAGTTCGCGCTGCAGGCGGCTAAAGGCATTGAAGCGGCTCACCGCCATGTCGAGGATCGGCTTGATCCGCTCTTTCTTCAAGCCATCAACCACATAGGCCGAAACCCCAGCATCGACGGCAGCCTCAATGGCCGCGGTGTCGGACCGGTCGACGAACATCGCAATCGGTCGCGAAATCATGCGGGTGAGCTGGAACATATGCTCCATCATGTCACGATTTGGGTTCTCTATGTCGATGATGATGACGTCAGGATCCATCGTCTCGATGAGACGCGCCACCCCATGCGTCTCATGGATCACCCGAACATTCAGATGCCCCGCTTCAGTCAGCCCCTCTTCGATGATCGAGGCCCTGATGGCATTCTCGTCTATAACAAGGATGGTCAGGTCGGTGGCGGCTTTTGACATGGTCACGCCACGGATGTCCAAGGCGACCACATGAGCCTTGTGATACTTCCATCTATCACCGTATGCGCTGCGTTGCCCGAGTCGCATCTCCGCTTAGTGGAATGAGCCATTGTGATTGCGTGCGAGGACAAATAAGCTCTCCCTTCTTCTTTGCGGAGACATGCAATTCTCACGCCAGAGACCAAGCTCACTCTATCGACTTGAGATGACATACCATGAGATGTCGTGCGGCAGGGATGCAATGTCCGTCAGGCGGCGAGTAGGAAGTGAACCGCCCCCGTTTTGCCGAAGACCTCTGCTCCTGAGAGCTAAGGTATATGACAAGAAATTATCTCCTGAAGTCCGTGCCCGCGCCGTTCGACTTGTAGCGGATCATAAAGCGGAGCATCCGTCACGTTGGTCGGCGGTATCCTGGTCGCATGTCGCTTCGACCGGCATCCCGCTGCGAAGCCTCCCTGGCCGAGCGAGCAAGAAGGGAGCTGCCACAAGTTTCATTGGTTGCGGGAATGAGTGCACAGTGACGTGCAATGGCTAGCCCCCAAATCGAACCGAGGCGCCGCTGTGTGCTTCGATCGCAAGGCGTCAGACAGACTTGGAAGATCAAATAGCCGATCATTCCAAGGTCAGGATAAGGATCGTGCGGAGATCTCCACACAAGGATTGATGATTGCGCTTGCGGTCTGGCCGTCGCCGGAAGCCCCCGCGACGTTTCGAGGCAGGGTGCGACCTCCAAAGTCCTCGTTCAGCGCAACGAAAGCCAGTCGTCGACGAGGACCTGGAAACGATCAGCCATTTGCCCGACCGCGGTCTCATCGTCGATGCGTCCTGTGAGCCAGTCCGCCGCGGCAGCACCAAAGAGCGTACGTCCGACGGCAAAGCCCTTGACGACCGACGACGGCGCGGCGACTGCGAAGGCTTCTCGTATTTCTTCCATCGGCGCGTCGAGCCCAAGGAGCAGCACACCGCGGCACCAAGGGTCATGTTCGGCGATCGCCGCTTCAATATTCCGCCATGCAAATGCATCGGCTTGCGGCTCGAGTTTCCACCAGTCAGGCCGGATGCCGGCAGAATAGATATCGCGGATAACAGTGGCCACGGTGTCGGCGTCCACCTTACCGCACTTGGAAGCAATTATCTCAATCAGGAGTTCGCGCCCGACGGATCGTGCTGCCGCGCATAGCTGCTGCAGAGTGCTGATTTGCTCAGACTTTAGCGCCTCCGGGTCGCCCGGATGGTAGAACGTCAGCGCCTTGATGCAATGGGTGACGGGCCACGCCACCAATTGCGCTCCAATATCCTGGCCGTATTCAAATCTTAGTGGCCTCGAACCGGGCTCCTCAACCGGGCGACCAATCCAATCAAGCCCCACTTCGCTTGCTCTTGCGAGGGCTTGTCGTCCAAAACGCTCATCAAGCAGCATCCCAAAGCCGCGACGCCCCTGTGCGACCTTTGCCGTAGCCTCGACGGCCAGAATTTTAAGTGCTTCTATCCGTTCGAGCGGAGCGCCAGCCTTTTCCGCCATCTCCACAAGTTGAGACCGGTGATCGATCGCAAAGGCCATGACCTGTGGCAGATCGTTCCGGCGAGTGGTGGCGGTATGGATATGGTTCAGCTCGACATCCTTCCGCAAAGCGCGATGCGGACTGCCATGCTCAAGGAAATGCTGCAGTTCCGGCCATGTCGGTATTTCGGGCGCACAGAGCAGCCGGGAAACGGCAAATGCTCCGCAGGCATTGGCCCAGGTGGCACAGGTCTCCAGCCTCTCGCCGCGTAGCCAGCCGCGCAGGAATCCGGACATGAAGGCGTCGCCTGCGCCGAGGACGTTATACACTTCGATAGGGAAACCCTGACCGACAATGCCATCTTCAAGTGCGTCGATGTCGCCCGCTTCGTAGACTATGCAACCCATAGGCCCGCGCTTAAGAACGATCACGGCATTGCTCAAAGCCCGGATCGCCCGCACTGCAGCCAGGCAGTCATTTTCGCCGGACGCGATGAGGATCTCTTCTTCCGTGCCGACGATCAGATCGCATAATGGCAGGATCTCGCGCAATTTTGCCGAGACCTCGCCAGACGCGATGTAACGCTGGTCTCCTGCGGCGTGGCCAGCAAGGCCCCATAGATTGGGCCGATAGTCGATGTCGAAGACGACCTTACGATTATGGCTGCGGGCAATCTCTATGGCCCGCATCTGTGCCGCGTAGGTGTTTTCGCGAGAAAAATGAGTGCCGGTTACCAGCACGGATGCGGATGACGCAATCTGGCCTGGATCGATATCCTCTACGTCCAGCGCCATGTCGGCACAGTTTTCACGATAGAAAATCAAAGGAAAGCTTCGGTCGTTCTCCACCGACAACAGCACAAGCGCCGTAAGCCTGTCTGGATCCGTGCGAACGCCGCTGGTATCGACGCCCTCACGTTCGAGCTGTTCACAAATGAACCGGCCCATCTGTTCGGCGCCAACCCTGGAAATCAGGCCCGAGCGCAGCCCCAATCTTGCGGTCCCCACGGCGATATTGGTCGGGCATCCGCCCACCGACTTGGCGAAGCTCGAAATATCCTCGAGCCGGGATCCTATCTGTTGCCCATAGAGATCAACTGAAGAGCGTCCGATCGTGATCACGTCGAGTGCCCGATCATCTGCGGGCTTCTTAGAAAACTGCTGTGTCACGTTACCCGCTGAAGCGCTCATCCAGGCACCCTCCCAATTGATCTTGCCAAATGCGACGAGGCATTCGGCGAATGTCTACTGGAGTAGGTGAAACTACAATTCCAAATCCAAGTCAATACGGAATATATGTTCCATCTTGTAGCCTGATGGCAGTTGCGATTCCTTCACCACGGCTGCGTTAGCGACTGAGACGGCGCCTTCTGTCCGCCACCGAGACCGTGAGTGCCATGGCGAGTGTGATAGCAGCCGCCAGCGTCCGAAATCCTGCAAAATCAGCCTCGGTCAACTGGAAGCAAACTTCCGACAGGGGGACGAGCGGAGAAAGTGGGGAGTCCGTAATGGCGGCGATGGGCACCCCCTGATCCTTTAGCTGCCGGGCCATCGCGATCGTCTGATCGGAATACGGCAGGAAGCTCACGACAATAGCGGCATCGCTTGGAGTGGCCATTAAAAGGAGATCCTCGTCGATCCCGTTTATCGAGCCGCAGATTTCGCTTCTTATCCCCAGTTTCGCAAAGGCGTAACGCATTTGAATCAGAGGAGGAAACGCACGCCGGCGTGCACACAAGTAGATAGTCCCGGCATTGGCCAAGAGAGTACTTGCCCGCTCGAAGGCAAGGCTGTCAAAGTCCTGCTCAAGGCGTGCGAGCGAATCTTGACCTGCTGCGATCAACCCTTTCAACAACTGGCGGCCTTCGTCCCCCTCGCTGCTGTGGTCTAAGGCATTTAACCGGGCCTCGTAGCTCTGATTACGATCGCGAAGCCGCTCCCGGAACAAAGTTTGCAGATCCGAGAATCCGTCGAACCCTATAGATTTGGCAAAGCGCACGAGTGTCGACGGCTGAACACCGGCCGCCTCTGCAATTGTGGCTGCCGTACCGAATGCTACCTCGTCCGGGTGCCCGACCATGTAGATTGCAGTCTGAGAAAGACGCTTGGGCATGGCGTGGCGATCGCGAGCAAGTCGTTCGCACAATTCGTCAAAACTGGCAGGCCGCTCGGGGCTACTGGTCATTTGCGAAACTCTCCCCTCGTTCGATGGAATTTTCATTCCAAATTATCTCTCACGGAACGTTGCGTATAGGCCCATTCTCAGCTTGTTGCTGCGTGACGAAAGAAAGTGGCATGCGATGAAAAATGCAACGTACATTTTACGCTTGCAAAAAAAAGAATATTCATTCTATTGTCCTCGCCGTGGCTGGTGACGCGATGCTGGCCTTGGGAGGAATTATGAGAGCCTGCGTGATAAAGTCCGCTGGACACATAGCGATTGAGCAATGGCCTGAGACCCCTTTGGGCAAGGACGAGGTCCGCCTGGACTTTGCGTGGGGCGGCATTTGCGGGTCTGACCTTCACTACTACCAGCATGGCCGCGTTGCCAACTCGATCGTTCGCGAACCAATGATTCTGGGCCACGAATTCAGCGGCATAGTTTGTGAAGCTGGTGATGATGTAACAGGGCTGTCCATAGGACAGCCTGTTGTCGTCAATCCTTCGCGCCCATGCAACACGTGCGATCAATGTGGTTCAGGTCTGACCCATTTATGCCGGTCCATGCGCTATATGGGCAGTGCCGCCCACCAGCCTCACACCAACGGCGGCTTCAGCGAGCGCCCGGTGGTTCTTGCCAGCCAATGCCGGTTTTTGCCCAAGGGATTTGATCTCGCGGTGGCCTCGCTGTGTGAGCCCTTCGCCGTTGCACTCCATGCCGTGGCGCTGGGTGAAATTCCGCCGGGAGCCACCGTACTGGTAACCGGTGCCGGCACGATCGGCAGCCTCGTGGCTGTCGCCGCGAGAAACGCAGGAGCTGGTCGTCTGATTGTTACCGACATAGCTGAACCCGCCTTGACCCGGATAGCAAAGGTTACCGGCGCCGAAACCTTTCAGGTTGGAAGCGCTGAATTGAGTGCAGAGGCCGAGGCGGTCATTGGCGAGGTCGATGTGACGCTGGAGTGCGCTGGCTCGGCCAACGCCCTGGATATGGCGATCCGTCTCACGCGACCGCGCGGAAAGATTGTTCAGGTTGGCTTTCTTCCTCCTGCGGCGCCATTGTCTCTTGCCGGACTTCTGACCCGCGAGATTAGCTTGGTCGGCGCCTATCGCTTCCTGGAAGAATTCGACCTGGCTGTTGAGCAGATCACTACCAACGCCGTCGATCTTTCCTCCTTCATTACCGGTCGTTACTCGATGGGCCAGGTCGAAGAGGCTTTTGTCGCCGCGGCCGACCGCAGCAGAAACGTCAAGGTTCTGCTGCACTTCGACACTTGAGGCGCTGATCATGACGTCGGAACGATCCCAACCTAAAAAGGCACCCTCGATCCTGCATATTGGTCCAGGCGCTTTCCACCGCGCTCATCAGGCGCTCTATGCCGATGCGATGATACGCGCCGGTCATCCAGAGGCCGGTATCCGCGCCATCTGCCTGTTCCCTCCTCATCTGTCAGCGACCCATGCTGCACAGGATGGTCGCTACCATGTTTTGTTACGCGAAGAGTCGGGAGAGCGATTGCATCAGGTGGAAAGCCTCTACGAGGTGCTTGATACGGCGACGGAAGATATGCTGTGCGATCCGGCCTTGCAATTGGTGACCATGACCTTGACAGAAAAGGGCTACTGTCATGTTCCAGGCACGCAGCGCTTGGACGACGACGCAATCTCCGGCGATCTGGCAACGCCTGATTCACCCGTCAGCGCAATCGGTTGGCTCGCGCTTGCCCTGGATCGTCGCCGCCGCGCCGGCTTGCCCGGCATCACACTTGCCAGTTGCGATAACGTTCCTGCCAACGGACGTCTGCTTGAGGCGGTGATGCGTGAGTTCGTTGCGCGCACCCGTCCGGAGCTCTCGGACTGGATGACGCAAAACGTCACATTCCCGGTTTCGATGGTAGACCGTATCGTTCCCCGCGTTGATGAAGAAGCCGGTGCCGCGATCGCGGCCCTGGTCGGTCAGCCGGACGCGCTGGGAGTGGCTGCCGAACCTTTCAGCCAATGGGTTCTCGAAAGACGATTGGCCGGCCCCATCCCCCCGCTCGAAACCGTGGGGGTTCAGATAGTCGAAGACGTAGCGCCCTACGAGTTGATGAAACACCGCATCCTCAACGGCGCGCAGACAGCGCTGGCACATATCGGGGTGCTTTCAGGATTTTCCACCTCTGCGGAGGCGGCTGCTGACCCCGTTCTTGCCAAGTGGCTATCCCACTTCGTGTTCGCCCAGGCTGAAACACTCATATGCCCGGCCGGAGAAGATCTGGAGGCCTATGCCCGGCTGACGCTGGCACGGTTGAGAAATCCGCACATTCGCCACAGGCTAACCCAGATCGGGACCGACAGTTCGTTCAAACTTGGTCAACGGATTGTCGAGGCTGCTGTTTGCCATCTCGACCATGCCGACCACCGGGACCTCTACGCGCTGGTCATGGCGGCGTGGATTCAATACAACACAGGTCGCGACGCGGCCGGGCGGGCGATCCCGATCGATGATCCGCTTGCCGCTCGTTTTGCTCAGATCACAGCCGGCGCCAACGGCGATTCCACTCAGCTTGCAGAGGGCTTTCTTGCCCTCGATCTCTTCGCAGGACCGCTTCGCAGGCATCGAGGTTTCCTTGCAAGGGTTGTGTCGATGCTGAGCTCTCTCAAGAGCGAAACGCCGCGCGCCTTCATTGCCCGTACATCCGCTGATCGGGGGGAGGACACCATATGCTGAATTTCATGAGAAAGCGGTCCATCGAGGAATGGATCGGTGCATTCTTGATGACCCTCGTCCTTGTGCTGCTGAGCATGCAGGTAATTGGCCGCTATGTTCTTGGCTGGTCTTTTGCCTGGATTGAGGAAGTCTCACGCTTCTTTTTCGTCTGGGCTGTTTATTTCGGATTTATCATCGCCGCCGCGAAAGACCGTCACATACGGGTCTCTGTTCAGATCATGATGCTGGCACCAATGGGCCAAAAAGTGATGTTGACGATCGCCGACCTGGTTTGGCTGATTTTCAACGGTATCGTCATCTGGTTCGGCACGATCTACATCGCCGACATGTTTCAATTTCCGCTGATTTCGCAAACCACGGGCATCAACCTTGTGTGGGTACAACTTATCGTCCCGCTTGGCTTCGCGCTAATGAGCATCCGCATCATCCAAGTCATGATCCGTCGGTGGACTGATGCCGAACCCACCGTCATCGACACACGGCTGGACGACTGAGGCAGTATCATGAGCGCACCAATTATTCTCACACTTGCCTTTTTTGTCTTTCTCATGCTCGGCGTACCTGTCGCAGTATCGATCGGCTTGGCAGCCATCGCCGGCATGGTTGTGGCCAATATCCCACTATCGTTTGTCGTGCAGGCAGCTTATTCCGCCGTCAACGACTTCCTGATCATCGCCGTGCCAATGTTCGTGCTTGCTGGCGTGTTGATGGAGAAGGGCGGACTTACATCCAGGTTGATCGCGTTTTCGCGCTCGCTGGTCGGCCCCACACCGGGCGGCCTCGCCACCGTGACTATCGTTGCCTGCACCTTCTTCGCGGCAATCTCCGGCTCCGGTCCTGCAACGGCGGCTGCGATCGGGTCAATCATGATCCCGACGATGATCAAGGAGGGTTATCACAAATCCTTTGCCGCGGCGATCACTTCGAATGCAGGTGGGATCGGCGTCGTGATCCCACCCTCCATTCCCATGATCATCTACGGCATCACGGCAGAAGTATCCATTACCGGCCTTTTCGTTGCCGGCGTCATTCCCGGCCTTCTGCTGGCTTTTGCGCTAACCGCCACATCACGTCTTATCTCGAAGCGTCGCGGCTATGCCGTTGCGAACCCCGACGGCCGCAGTCTCAAGGCGATCGGCGCCACCGCCTGGGAGGCCCGCTGGGCGATCCTCGCCCCTATCATCATCCTCGGCGGTATCTATACCGGTCTCTTCACCGTGACCGAAGCCTCCGTGGTATCGGTACTCTATGCGCTGTTCGTCGGAATTTTCATCTACCGCTCGGTGACGGTGGACAACTTCATCGACAGCATGTCCTATGCCGTGCGATTGACCGGTGTGGTCCTGTTCGTCCTGGTCAGCGGTCGACTTCTCGGGCGTATTCTCACCATCTTCCAGGTTCCGCAGAATTTCTCGAACTTGATGATCAACACCTTCGACAACCCGGTGGTGCTGATCCTCTTAATCATTGTCTTGCTGATCTTCGTCGGCATGTGGATGGAAACGCTCACACAGCTCATCATCCTGACACCCCTACTGCTGCCGGTCGCCGTCAGTGCCGGAATCGACCCGATCCAGTTTGGCATCATGTTCGTCATCGCCTGTGAGATTGGCTATTCGACACCTCCGCTAGGAGTAAATCTCTTCGTCGCAAGCGAAATCAGCAATGCGTCGGTAGAGGAGGTAAGCAAGGCTGCAATTCCGCTTATCCTTGCAGAAATTGGCGTGCTGCTGCTCGTCACCTTTGTTCCCCAGCTTTCGCTGTTCCTGCCGCGGTTGCTCGGGTTCATCTACTAATCGATATCAATGAAGGAGGAGACTGCCCGTGTTTAAATCCATTATTGCCGCTACCGCTATGGTATTGGCCAGCAGCCAGTTCGTCTGGTCCGCCGACTACACCATTCGCTTGTCCCACGGCGACAACGAGACCAATCCGACTCATCTGACCGCCGTCAAATTCAAGGAGCTTGTCGAACAGTACTCGGACGGCAAGGTCGAGGTTCAAATCTATCCAAACAACTCTCTGGGCGGCGAGTCCGAAGTGGCTCAGGCCCTGCGAATGGGGTCGATCGACGCGGAGATCCTTTATACCGGCAACCTCATGCCGCTCGCGCCATCGTCGGGCGTCCTGATGCTGCCCTATGCCTACAACAGCACCAGCGAGGCACATAAAGCCATGGACGCTTTGCTCGAGCCCTTGAACGAGCGCATCATCCAGGAAGCCGGCGTACGCGCTCTCGGCCTCATGGAAAAGGGGTTCCGTGTTCTCACCACCAATAAGCCGGTAGAAACGCTGGACGATCTCCAGGGACTGAAGATCCGCGTGTCACCGAACGATATCGCGATCCAGACCTTCAAGAGCTGGGGAATCGAGCCTATTCCGATGGACTGGGCCGAGGTGTTTCCTGCGCTTCAGCAGCGCGTGATCGACGGCCAGGAAAACCCGTACACCACAGCTATTTCATCGCGCTTTTATGAAGTGCAGTCCGACATCACTGAAATTCACTATATGATATGGACTGGACCGCTGATCATCAGCGAGCGCGTCTTCCAGTCTTATCCCGAAGACATTCAACAGGTCGTCGTGAAGGCGGGCAAGGAAGCGGTTGACTATGGCCGCCAGGTATCGGCTGAAAAGACGGATGAAGCGATCGCAGAGTTGACCAAGCGCGGCGTCAACCTTCATGGGGCGCCTAAGGATGAAGAAAAATGGCAGAGTTCTGCACAAGCTCTCTGGCCTCAGTTCTATGGACAGATTGGTGGAGCTGAATGGGCCGAAAAGGCGGTTGGCATCATCAAAAGCGCTGCAAAGTAAAGAAACTTCACAACCTGACGAGGCTGCGCTCTGCGCAGCCTCTGATCGCTCATTGACCTTCATTAGGTCCTTTGGTCGCCGCATAGACCCGCGATTTCCAAAACCTATGAAAAGTAGGCCTGCTGGAGAAGCCACACCGGTCTCCAAGCAAACTCTTGGACCGGGTAGCAAACTGATTTGGTGCAACCTGCCAAGGCTCGTGTTGGGGTGCGGATTGCAGTCGATGCGCCATTCCTCGATGATCTCCCGCGCTGCCGGTAGCTGCGGAACAGATGTTCGTTGAGACGGTCTTCACGCAGTCGACCGTTGAACAATTCCACGACGCCATCATGCTTGGATCTGCCCGAGGCGATGTATTGCCATTCACCCCAACCTTGTAGCCAGGTGACATGGCGGTCGATCTAGCTCGGTGCCATTGTCGCTGACGACCTATGGCGGATAGACACGTGGTACTATGCCATCTGTGCAGATGGATCTGCGCTGTGAGTAGCTCTTCGCTTCAATAGCCCAGTTCACGGCATTTCTCCTCGAACCGGGAGCCAGAAGTTTCTTCCGAGCATCTCGCGGAGTTCGGCGACATCCATCATCTGCTCCGCCGGAAGCTGCTTCAGCTTCGGGTTCTTTTCTTCCAGCGCCTCCAGCCGACTGGCTTCCGACACTTCCATGCCGCCGACTATTTGCGGCACCTGTAATAGGTCGAATCGCTGAAGCATTGCTTGCGGCACAGATCGCCCGCCGGCTTCCCGGTCCGATGCTCCTTCAATATTCCGATGATTTGTTCTTCGGAGAACCGTGATCGCTCCATTGCCCGTCTCCTTCGTTGAGGAAGAGGCTAACCCAAAAATTGAAAACATCTCAGGGGAGCAGGTCACCACGCCGGAATCTATGGCGAGCATACCCCCGGGTAAACGGCGCCGCGGTCATACCGTGTAACATGATCGAGGCGAAGATAATCGCGCTTGCGGCGTACCAGACCAGGGGGTCATGCAGTTGTGATCTTGCAAGGCTCGCATAGTAAATCGCAGCGACGCCGATTGGGCCGAACCATCCGATATAGGCGATATCCATTCCCTTTAGCGGCCTGCGCAAGAGCGGGTAAAATATAAGCAAGACCGGCGGACGGCGCAGCAGGAGAATGTAAATCGCTGCGATCAGCAGCGGCCAACCGAGGTCCAGCCACGCGCCGATCGGCAGCGCGATGCCGAAGATGACGAACATCGGGAGCGTGAAGAGCTTCGCCACGGCCTCTTGGATGTTCTCCTCGTTCTGCTTGTCCTGTCGGTCGGTCGCCAGGTTGAAGACGAAACCCGAGAGGAAGACAGAAAGCAGAGCATCCGCACCCATAAGTTCGGCAGCGCCCAGGGTGACGAGCGAGAAGGCGACCGTGTAGCCCAGCAGCGATTGCTGTTCGACCAAGCCGCGCTGTTCTGCATAGGCGATCGCCTTGGCCGCCGCGTAACCAATGACGATACCGATGATTGCCGCCGACACGACGCCAATCACCAAGGAATGCACCAGCCACCTCTCCCATGCCTCTGAGACTGGATGTTGCAGCATGAGCATCGGCAGCATGACGAAGATGTAGGCGAGCCCGTCATTTGCTCCTGATTCCAGCGAGATCGCGTCCCTGACGCGAAGGGGCAGATGCTTAATGGCAAATGGGCCGGAAACGATGGAGCTTGCGACCACCGGGTCCGTCGGTGTCACGACAGCGGCGATGAGCAGGGCGAGCCAGAAAGGCACAGCGAGACACCAGGCTACGAGAGCTGCGGATATCAGCCACATGCCGAGCATGGCAAGGGTAAGCAGGACCGTCACCGGTCGCCAGAGGTTCTGACCGCTCTTCTTGTCGATGCGCAGCGCCACGCCCATGAGACCGATGGCGAGCGTCAGCCGGGCAGCCTGTTCCAGAACGGCGGTTTCTTCGCCCCAGCGACCGATGTCGAGCCAGCCGAGGCCGAAGGGCCCCACCGCGATCCCCACGAACACGGCAATCATCGGCTCCTGGAGAAGGCTCTTCTTCATCGCAGCAGACAGGAGGCCGACCAGGATGACGGTCAGACCGACGCAGACGAGCGCGATATCAAGCTGTTCCATGGTTCCTGCTCCATCTAACCTGCCTCATCGCCCGCGGTCTTCGACCTCTTGTCCCTGATCCCGCTCGTCTTTCCCAGCGCGAGAGTTCGGCGGGGGTGCCAGTTGGTAGAGGTAGGCGGCCATGTCGGCGGCTTGTGCCGGCGTGACGCCGAGGTCGGGCATGGCCGTCAGCGGATCGACCGCGGGCGGATCGGTGATCCACCGCACCATGTTCTGGGGTGTGTTCTTCAGCACGCCGGCGATGTAGCGGCGGCTGCCCGCCTCGCTCAGATCAGGACCGACATGCACGTCCGCTCCGACCAGCCCCGGAATTTCGTGGCAGCTCCGGCAGGCATGCAGCCTCATCAGCAGCCGGCCACGCTCCGCATCTGCTGCGGAAGTGTCGCCGATGGTGAATGTCTCGCCGGCACCATCCTGGCGGGGCGCGGCTTCAGGCTCTCCTGTCCATCTGCGATAGTCCGCGGGCGTCAGCGTCGGGAGCGCTTCGACGAAGGCGGTCAGATCGAGCATCTCGGCCCGGCTGAGCCGGCCCTCCCAGGCCGGCATGCCGCCCTTCGCCGGCATGATCCGGATCAGGTTCAAAAGGTCACTGCGCGGCTTTCGCACAACAGTATCTCAGCCCTTTGGCGGGGCACCCCTCGGTATTGGTGAGACTAGCCTAAACTTTGAAGGATGCACGTGGGGTTTAGGTTGAAATCTGTCGCAGCGAACCTGATCGCGGCGAGGCCCGATTGCTTAGGCATCCGTGACCGCTTCTGGCGCGAGAGAGACCACCGGCTCTCGTGGCTACCGTCTCCGAAAGAACCACCTGAACTCCTTTGAGGCGCGCCCCCCGGTTCTACGAGCAACACCCGAGCAACAATATAGGCTGACGAGCCGATCTGACGTCGCCGACTTTCTGAACAGCCTGTGATCGGCACTTTACATTTGCCGATGACCGCTCGTGGCGCAGACCGAAAGTGGAGACCGCATTCGGCCCAAACCGATCATAGTAGCCAGATGCCGGAGGGCAGCGTGGCGCCTTCATGTCGGACCTAGAGGGCACCACCTGAAGTACTCAATAGCGGACATCTCGCTCGCAGGGACAGTGGACTGCCCTGTGCTCTGAGCACCAGCGGTCATGGATCTCCAGCTAGCCCTGCTGATCCATCCTTATCTTTTCTTTACTCCGCCCACCGCTCTTCCCAATCGAAGCCTGACGCGGGGTGCCCTTAATCCTGTCCGTGTACCAACAGGAGACACGGCATATGTCCGACTTCATCTTCATCGCGCTCGGCGCCAGCACGCTTCTTGTGCTGGCGGTTTACGCCCGCGCACTCGACCGGCTTTGAGGGAGGGTTGCAGATGCTTGAACCTCTCTTCGGCCTTTTCGTCGCGCTGGCCCTCGGCGCCTATCTCGTCGTGACGCTTTTGTGTCCCGAGCGTTTCTGATCTGGAGCAGTTCCATGACAACCGTCGGATGGCTGCAGATCAGCCTTCTCTTCCTTGCCGTTCTCATCGCCATCAAGCCACTCGGTCTCTACATGGCCCGGGTGTTTTCCGGTGAGCGGACCTTTCTCTCGCCTATTCTCGGCCGCGTCGAGCGTGACCTCTACCGCGTGAGCGGCGTCACCCCTGAGAAGGAGCAGAGCTGGCTCGGCTACACGCTTGCCATGCTTGCCTTTTCGCTCGCCGGCTTCCTGGCGCTCTATGCCATGCTGCGGCTGCAGGCCTATCTGCCGCTCAATCCGCAGGGCTTTGCCGGGATGCCGTCGGATCTCGCCTTCAACACGGCCGTCTCCTTCGTCACGAACACCAACTGGCAGAACTATGGCGGCGAAACCACGCTTAGCCATTTCAGCCAGATGGCGGGGCTGACGGTGCAGAATTTCCTGTCCGCTGCCACCGGCATGGCACTTGCCGTCGCCGTCACGCGTGCGCTTGCCCGCTCGAAGGTTTCGACGCTCGGCAATTTCTGGGTCGATGCGACCAGGGCAACCCTTTACGTGCTCCTGCCGATGGCGATCGTCGTCGCGCTTGCCTTCGTCGCACTCGGTCTACCGCAGACGCTCCAGGGTTCCGTGACCGCCACGACCCTCGAAGGCGCCAATCAGGTGATTTCGCTCGGCCCCGTTGCGTCCCAGGAAGCGATCAAGCAGCTTGGCACCAATGGCGGCGGCTTCTTCAACGTCAACGCGGCCCATCCTTTCGAAAACCCGACGGCCTGGTCGAACTACCTCAACATCTTCGCCATGCTCTCGATCTCGGCGTCACTCGTCTACACTTTCGGCCAGATGGTCGGAAACCGCCGGCAGGGCTGGGCGCTGATCTCGGCCATGGCGGTCCTGCTCATCGCAGGCGTGGCCGTGACCTATTGGGCCGAAGCCCAGGGCAATACCATCCTGACCGCGATTGGCGTCGATCCGGCGCTCGGCAATATGGAAGGCAAGGAAGTCCGCTTCGGCCAGGCGATGACCGCGCTTTATGCGGCTGTCACGACGGGCCTCTCGGACGGTGGCGTCAACGGCATGCACGGCTCGCTCACCGGCCTTGGTGGTCTCGTTCCGATGTTCCTGATGCAGCTCGGGGAAGTGCTGCCGGGCGGCGTGGGCTCCGGTCTCTACGGCATGCTGGTCTTCGCAATTCTATCCGTCTTTGTCGCGGGCCTGATGGTCGGCCGCACGCCGGAATTCCTCGGAAAGAAGATCGAGGGTCGCGAGATGAAGTTCGCCATGCTCGCCGTGCTCATCCTGCCGCTGGTGATCCTCGGCTTCACCTCGGTCTCCGCCATGCTCCCCTTCGCTGTGGCAAGCGTCGGGACCGCGGGTCCGCACGGTCTCTCCGAAATCCTCTACGCCTACACGTCGGCAGCCGGCAACAACGGCTCTGCCTTCGGCGGCCTCACCGGCAATACGCTCTGGTACAACACCACGCTCGGGATCGCGATGCTGCTCGGCCGCTTCGCCTATATCGTGCCGGTGATGGCGATCGCCGGATCGCTCGCCGCCAAGGTGAAATCGCCTGCCTCCGCCGGCACCTTCCCGACAGACGGCCCGCTCTTCGTCGGCCTGCTGATCGGCATCATCCTCATTCTCGGCGGCCTGCAGTTTCTGCCCGCGCTGGTGCTCGGCCCCATCGTCGAACACTTCGCCATGCTCGCCGGCCAGACCTTCTAAAGGACCCATCATGTCAAAAGACCAAAAAGCCTCCGGTCTTCTCGATCCCGCGATCCTGTTTCCGGCGATGCGCGATGCCGTCGTCAAGCTCGATCCGCGCAAGCTGTTGCGCAACCCGGTCATCTTCGTAACCGAGATCGTCGCCGTCGTCGTCACGATCCTCTTCGTCCGCGATCTCGTCAGCCAGTCCGGCGGCGCGGGCTTCTCCGGCCAGATCGCCGCCTGGCTCTGGTTCACCGTGCTCTTTGCCACCTTCGCCGAAGCCGTGGCCGAGGGCCGGGGCCGCGCCCAGGCCGACAGTCTGAAGAAGACCAAGTCCGAACTGGTCGCCCGCCGGCTCGGCGCAGGCGGGGAGATCGAAACCATTCCGGCCTCCAGCCTCAAGGTCGGCGATATCGTGCTCGTGGCTGCCGGCGAACTCATCCCCGGCGACGGCGAAGTGATCGAAGGTGTCGCCTCGGTTAACGAAAGCGCCATCACCGGTGAATCCGCCCCCGTCATCCGCGAATCCGGTGGCGACCGTTCGGCCGTGACGGGCGGCACGCAGGTGCTCTCCGACGAGATCAAGATTAGGATCACCGTCCAGCCCGGTTCCTCCTTCGTCGATCGCATGATCGCGCTAATCGAAGGCGCCCAGCGCCAGAAGACGCCGAACGAGATCGCGCTCTCGATCCTGCTGTCGGGCCTGACCTTGATCTTCCTGTTCGTCTGCGTCGCCATCTGGGGCCTTGCCGGCTATTCTGGCACGGTGCTCTCGGTCACGGTGCTGGCAGCGCTGCTGGTGACCCTGATCCCGACCACGATCGGCGGCCTTCTCTCGGCCATCGGCATCGCGGGGATGGACCGCCTGGTCCGCTTCAACGTCATCGCTACGTCAGGCCGCGCGGTCGAAGCTGCCGGCGACGTCGACACGCTGCTTCTCGACAAGACGGGCACGATCACCTTCGGCAACCGCATGGCCGGCGACTTTCTGGCCGCTCCAGGCGTGACACCAGCCGAACTCGCAGAAGCTGCGCTCATCGCCTCGCTGTCCGACGAAACGCCCGAGGGACGCTCGGTCGTGGCGCTCGCCACCGGCGAGTTCGGTGTTCCCATGCCCAAGGTCGAGTTCGATGCCGTGATTGGGTTCACCGCGGAAACCCGCCTCTCCGGTGTCGATATCGGTCAGCGCCGCCTGCGCAAGGGGGCCGTCGACGCGGTCTTGAAGTTTGCCGGTCTCAACGAACAGGATGCGTCCGCCGATTTCCGCCGGGCCGTCGATCAGGTCGCCCGCACCGGCGGCACGCCGCTCGGCGTTGCCGATGGAGACCGCCTGCTCGGCGTCATCCATTTGAAGGACGTGGTCAAGCCCGGTATCAAGGAACGCTTTGCGGCGCTCCGCGCCATGGGCATCCGCACCGTCATGGTGACCGGCGACAACCCGGTCACCGCAGCCGCCATTGCTTCGGAAGCCGGCGTCGACGATTTCCTTGCCCAGGCAACCCCGGAAGACAAGCTCGCCTATATCCGTCGGGAACAGCAGGGCGGCCGCCTGATCGCCATGTGCGGCGATGGCACCAATGATGCACCGGCGCTTGCCCAGGCCGATGTCGGGGTCGCCATGCAGACCGGCACCCAGGCCGCCCGCGAAGCCGCCAATATGGTCGACCTCGATTCAAGCCCGACCAAGCTCATCGAGATCGTCGAGATCGGCAAGCAGCTCCTGATGACGCGCGGCTCGCTCACGACCTTCTCGATCGCCAATGACGTGGCCAAATACTTCGCCATCATCCCGGCGCTGTTTGTTGCGACCTATCCCGCGCTCGAAGCCCTCAACATCATGGGCCTTGCCTCACCGCAATCGGCCATCCTCTCGGCCGTCATCTTCAACGCGCTGATCATCGTCGCACTCATCCCGCTGGCCTTGAAAGGCGTGGCTTACCGTCCGTCCGGTGCAGCGGCACTCCTGCGCCGCAACCTGCTGGTCTACGGCGTCGGCGGGCTCATCCTTCCCTTCGCAGGGATCAAGGTCATCGACATCGCCGTTAGCGCTCTTCACCTGGTGTAATCATGTTCAACCAAATCAGATCCGCACTCACCCTCGTTGTCGCTCTAACCGCCTTGACAGGGCTCGCCTTTCCACTTGGTGTTACCGGCATCGCCCAGGCCATCATGCCTTTGAAGGCCAATGGCAGCCTGATCGAGCGCGACGGCAAGGTCATCGGTTCGGCCCTGATCGGGCAGGCCTTCACCTCGGACCGCTACTTCTGGCCGCGTCCTTCGGCAACCGGCCCGGACCCCTACAACGCTTCAGCCTCGTCCGGCTCGAACCTCGGCACGACCTCGGTCAAGCTCAAGGATCGGGTGGTGGCCGACATCGACCGACTGAAGGCAACCGGGCTTGTGGCACCTGTCCCCGGCGATGCCGTGACAACCTCGGGCTCCGGCCTCGACCCGCATGTCTCGCCCGCCTTTGCCGAGGCGCAAGTTGATCGTGTCGCACAGGCGAGGGGGCTCCAGCCCACGGAAGTCGCCGATCTGGTCGGCCGGTTGATCGAAAAGCCGGACTTCGGCGTTATCGGCGAAGCAAGGGTCAATGTGCTAGAGCTCAATCTGGCGCTTGATGCCCTGAACAAATGAGAACTTGATGGCGGACGACGACCGCAGGGACGAAAGACGTCCCGATCCCGATGCCCTGCTTGCCCTGGCGGAGAAAGACCGCCGGGGCAAGCTGACCGTCTTCCTGGGCGCAGCCCCGGGGGTCGGCAAGACCTATGCGATGCTGTCGCGTGCCCGACGCCTCAAGGCGGACGGGCTCGATGTCGTGGTGGGGCTGGTCGAAACCCATGGGCGAAGCGAGACGGCGGCACTGCTGGAGGGGCTGGAAATCCTGCCCCGCCGGCGGGTGGCCCATCGCGGGCGCATGCTAGAGGAGTTCGATCTCGATGCGGCGCTCGAGAGGCGCCCTCGCATCGTCATCGTCGATGAACTCGCTCACACGAATCCGGAGGATAGCCGCCATCCCAAGCGCTACCAGGACATCGAGGAGCTGATTGCGGCCGGCATCGACGTCTGGACGGCACTCAACATCCAGCATCTCGAAAGCCTGGCCGATCTGGTCGCCCAGATCACCGGCGTCACCGTGCGCGAGCGCGTGCCCGACGTGGTGTTGAAACGGGCCGACGACGTGCTGCTCGTCGACCTCTCGCCCTCGGAACTGATCGAACGGCTGAAGGAGGGTAAGGTCTACCTGCCCGAAAGCGCGAGCCGCGCCGTTGACCGCTTCTTCCGTCTCGGCAATCTGACGGCGTTGCGCGAACTGGCGCTGCGCCGCACGGCGGATCGCGTCGACGACCAGATGGTCGATTATCTGAAGCAGAACGCGATCGACGGCCCCTGGGCGACCGGCGAGCGGCTCCTGGTCTGTGTCGGATCGGACGCCCTCTCGGAAAAGGTCGTGCGGGTGGCAAGCCGGCTCGCCTCCGGGCTCAATGCGCCCTGGCTCGTCGTCTCGATCGAGCGGGCCGACCGGGAGGTCGAGACGCCCGAGCGCCTGCAGCGCATCGAAACCCTCTTCCGCCTTGCCGAACAACTTGGGGCTGAAACGCGGCGGATCATCGGCAATGACTTTGTCGAGGAGATCCTGAAGCTCGCCCGTCGCGAGCATGTGACCCAGATCGTGATCGGCACCCGTAAGCGGAAACCTTGGCAAAAGCTCGTCAGCCGCTCTCTTCCGGATGCTCTCTCACGCAGCGCGTCCGGCCTTGGCATCCACATCGTGACCCCGGACGGCACCGCCCCTGAGACCCACCGCGCGCCCTTCACCATGCCGAAAGCCTCGTCCCTGAGGCAGTCGGCGCTCTCGGCGCTTGGCTTTGTCACCCTGACTGCCCTGATCGGGAAAGGCATCGACCTCTTCGTCGATTTGCCGAACATCTCGCTGCTCTTCCTGCTGGCCGTGCTCGGCGCCTCGGTGGTGGGCGGTTACGCTTCAGCCTTCCTGGCAGCACTCCTGTCGGCGCTCGCTTACAACTTCTTCTTCATTGATCCGCGCCACACCTTCACCATCGCCGCGCCGCACGAGGTCTTCGCGCTCTTCGTCTTTCTGGCCGTTGCCATCATCGCAGGGGGGCTTGCCTCGCGGATCCGCGAACAGGCCGCCGTTGCGCGCATCCGCGCGACGGCATTGCAATCGCTCTATGACTTCTCCCGAAAGCTTGCGAGCACCGCCAAGGGCGAGGACGCGATCTGGCTGGCGGTTTCGCAGTTGCAGGCAAGCCTGAAGCGCAGGGTCGTGCTGCTCCTGCCGCGCAAGGGCGATCTCGCGGTTGCCGCCGCCTGGCCGCCCGACACCGAACTCGACGTCACCGACCTGACGGCGGCGCGCTGGACCCATGACAAGCGGGAACCGGCCGGCCACGGCACCGGCACGCTGCCCAACAGCCGTTTCGAGTTTCGCCCGCTGCTCGGGCCGCACGGCATCGTGGGCGTCTGCGGCATTGAGCATCCCGGCGAGCGACTGGACCTCAATGCCGAGCGCTCTCTGACTGCCATTCTCGACCAGACGGCGATTGCCCTTGATCGCGCACGCCTCGCCGACGAGACGGTCGAACAGGCCGCGCGGCTGGAGGGCGAACGCTATCGTGAAGCGCTGCTCTCCTCCATTTCCCATGATCTGCGCACGCCGCTCGCGACGATCACTGGTGCCGTCACAGGTCTGCGCCAGCTCGGGGAGCGCATGACGCCGGAAAACCGCGACGATCTGTTGCAGTCGATCGAGGAGGAAAGCGGCCGCATGAGCCGCTTTGTCGCCAACCTGCTCGACATGACACGCATCGAGGCCGGGACGCTAAAGCCGAAACAGGACTGGGTGGATGTCGCCGACGTCGTGCAGTCCGCCGTCGAGCGCACCCGCAAGCATGCTCCGGGACGGATCGTCGAAACGGGCATCGCCGCCGACCTCCCCCTGATCCGTGGCGACAGCGTGCTGATCGGCCAGGTCCTGTTCAACCTTCTGGACAATGCCGTGAAGTACGGTGGCGACGAGCCGATCAATGTCTATGCCCGTCGGGACGGCAAGGACGTGCTGATCTCAGTGACCGATCAGGGCAAGGGCATTCCGCCAGAGGATCTGGACCGTATCTTTGAAAAATTCTATCGCAGGGGAAAGCCGGACGGGCGCGCGCCGGGAACGGGGCTCGGCCTTTCCATCGCCCGAGGCTTCGTCGAGTCCATGGGCGGCAGGATCCATGCGGAGAGCCCGGCCTTGAAAAAGAGAGGCACGCGGATCGTCATGCACTTTCCCGCAGGCAATGAAACGAGGGGTGACGTCAAATGAACCAGTCCCGCATTCTGGTCGTCGATGACGAGCCGCAGATCCAGCGTTTCCTCAAGCCCTCGCTTACGGCGGCAGGCTACGACGTCATCGAGGCGAGCACAGGCGCGGAAGCGTTGAAAGCGGTCGCCACCCAGGCACCTGACATCGTCATCCTCGATCTCGGCCTGCCTGACATGGATGGCAAGGAGGTCATTGCCAGTCTGCGCGGATGGTCGGATATCCCGATCGTCATTCTCTCGGCCCGAGACCGGGAAAGCGAGAAGATCGCGGCGCTCGACCTCGGCGCCGACGACTATGTCGAGAAGCCCTTCGGGATCGGCGAACTGACGGCTCGCATCCGAACCGCGCTGCGTCATCGCGGGCGCGACGATGCGATCCCGACCGTCATGGAGATCGACGGACTAACGATCGACCCGATCAAGCGGAACGTTTCACGGGAGGGCGAGACCGTGCATCTGACGCCGAAGGAGTACGATCTTCTTCTGCTTCTCTCCCGCCATGTCGGCCGGGTCGTCACCCACCGCACCCTTCTGACATCCGTCTGGGGCCCCGCCCACGGCGACGACCTGCATTATCTGCGCGTCTTCATCGGCCAGCTCCGCCAGAAGATCGAACGCGACCCGACCCAGCCGCGCATCGTGCGCACAGAACCGGGTGTAGGCTATCGGATGGCGGAGCAGGATTGACGTTGAACTTCTCGCATCGCATCGAATGTCACTCGCGGCAAAGCATGGTGTCGGGGTGCATGGGGCAGTTCCTGCTACTTCACTCAAAGGAGAAATCTGCCTTCAAACTGAAATAGCAGACGAGCGCGGTTTAGAGAACTGGCATTGTACGTTTCTCCCTTGGCCAATGGTGGCCGAAGGAGAACTGAAATGGGTACAGCACAATATGATCCTGCCGCACTGGGGCGACCAGCTTGGAACGCGGGTAAACAAATTGGTGTTAAGAAGCCTCTCAAGCAGCGCCAGATCTGGGCAGTCTGCTTCTTCCTCGACCGTGAAGGAAGGATGCGAGATCGAGCGCTTTTCGATCGTGCCATCGACAGCAAGCTCCGCGGCAGCGATCTAGTAAAGCTGAAAATTGGACCTCTCGTCACAGGACATAATATTCGAACTCGTGTGACCGTCGTCCAGCAGAAGACTGGACGACCCGTACAGTTCTAAATCACGACCGAGGTTAGAGCTAGTCTGCTTCCCTGGCTTCAATGCAACGGTATCGATTCCCTTATGGGCGCTCTTCATCATCGCGGCCGCAGCCATGGTTGTTCTCTTGATCATGATCTTGTCGGGCCAAGCGAGGATCTAAGGACGGGCATACTCGGTTTCCGGCGCCAAGCTCATTTCACAGAATCCCCCAGGCCCGAAACCTACCCCTCCCCGTCATCTCCCTCAACCCGAGTTCCTGAACGATCCGCCGCGCGCCTTGCGGCGTGACCTCAAGCGTCTTCGCCACCATGCCAGCCGAGATCAACGGCCGCGCCATGACCAACTCGACGAGCTCCGGCAGCCTGGACGACGTCCGCCGTCCTTCGAGTTTGCGCATCATCATCTGCCGCGCCAACACCAACCGGTCATGTTCTTTCAGCCCCGTCTCGGCGGAGATTGTCAGCGCCCTTGCTATCGCCAGCAACCGTGTCTCGCGATCACGATGCCGGCGCCGATCGACAGGGATGGCCTTGAGCCCGAGATTGATCGCCGCGAGATGGGTGCCAGTGGTCACACCGCCCTCGCGCAGGATCGAAGCAGCCAGAAGCCGACCAAGCCAGGGCGCATGCTGGAGGACGGCGATCTCGTTCCAGGCGTCGAGCGCAGCGATAGCCTGCAGGACCGGCGGCAGATCATGGGTGCGCGCCAGCACGGCCCGCCACTCCTCCAGCCGTTCGTCCTCATCCCAGTCGAGATCGTAGACGAAGGGATCCTTGTCCGGAGCATTCTTAACACGACCTGGCTTCTTGGCTTCTTCTATCGCGATCTCGGAGCGGGCGAGCACAGCATCGATCGCGGCCAAAGCATCACCCAGACCATCATTGTCAGGATCTTCGGCCTGCCCTACCCCAGCCCCAATGCTGCCCACCTGAACATTGCCATCCGGCACCCCCTCCCCGTCTTCTCCCGATGATGCTGCGGGCCACGCCCGCCCGCGCAGCGACGCGAGGCCGGGGCTCGAGAGCGCCCAGGCGGGGGGATGGGCAGCGATGCGGCGTCGGGTTTTCAGGATGTCGCGGGCGATGGTGAGTTCGTGGGTGGGTGCGCGGATATCTCGAAGCGCGTCATGCAGGACGAGGTCCTCGAGATGAACGAGTTCACCGTCGACCCAGAGCGAGGCATGCGCGTCGAGGAAGTGGCCGCGCTCGAGAAAGCCCTCGCCGACGGGAGAACGGGCAATGCGTTCGTCGAGACGGGCAAAAGCGACCGCGGCCTCGGAGATCGGCCGCAGCAGGCTCTGGAGGGGCAATTTGGCGAGATCGTAAGACATTGAAATTATGGTAAATGATTCGTTAACCGAAATCTATCTCTGCATTTGAGTTCGCCACCCAATAGAGTGCTCCAGGCCACGCCTGGCCGCCGATAAGTAACCCTTATCGGTGGTCAGCCATCTCTTTGCACCTTCTTGCCATCTCGCGCCACAAACACTATGTTGGGGCCAGCATTCGAGGAGGAGCGCCATGTCCGAACCACAGCTTTCCATCCGTAGCACCAAGGCGAGAGATCTGGCGCACGCGCTTTCGCGCCGCACCGGTCAGCCAATCAATCGCCTCGTCGAACTGGCACTTGAACGGTATGATATCGAATTGAGGCAGCAGGACAAAAAGCATCCGCTGGATGCCGTCTGGGAGCTTGCAGCCGAAGGCCGCCGCAATGTTCCGGCTGGCACCACGTCTGCGCATGATGATCTTTATGACGAAAATGGCCTGCCGATATGATTGCGATCGATACCTCGGTTCTTGTTGCAATCGTCCTTGAGGAGCCGGAAGCCGAAACCTTCAAGTCAGTCCTAAGGCAAGAAGAGATTGTTATCGGTTGGCCTACTCTGTTTGAAACAAGAGCGGTTCTGACAGCCAAGGGTTTCTCCAATCCCGCTGACATCGTCTCCAGGTTCGTTGACGCACCGAACATCATGCCAGTCGCCTTCAACGAGAAGCACTATCGTGAGGCTGAAGCGGCGCTAGACCGATATGGCAAAGGACGCCACCCGGCTAGCCTGAACATGGGTGACTGCTTTTCTTACGCTGTCGCTGCAGTTGCCAAGGCACCCCTTCTGTTCAAAGGCCATGATTTCGGCCAGACGGACCTTAAGCTCCATCCAGCATCGTCAACGGCATGACCCGTGGAAGCCGAACCATCGTTGATCGCAGAGCTGAAGACCTAGACACGATCGCAGCCGTCTTGCCGATCGATCGGCGCGACGAACTGGCCGAGTTGCTTACTGACAAGGACATCGAGACGCTCCGTCATCTGGTCAACGAGGGAATGGGCGCCAACACCTTGCGTGCGCTTGTCTCGGATCTCGCCTATCTGCAGGCCTGGTCTCTGGCAGCGACCGGCCGCTCTCTTCCCTGGCCCGCGCCTGAGGCGCTGCTGCTGAAGTTCGTTGCTCACCACCTATGGGATGCGGAGAAGCGCCTGATGGATCAGGACCATGGCATTCCTACGGATGTCGAAAGTAAACTTCGCGTTCAAGGTTTTCTTCGGTCATCCGGTCCACATGCGCCAGACACCGTTCGCCGGAGACTGGCCACGTGGTCGACGTTGACGAAATGGCGCGGGCTTCCGGGATCTTTCGGCTCCCCTGCCCTCCGATCCGCCATAAGACTTGCTATCAGAGCAACGCCGCGACCGAGGAAGCGAAAGAGCGCAAAGGCGGTCACCGGAGACGTACTCGCAAAGCTCTTAGCGACCTGTGCCAACGGCAGCCTGCGGGACGTGAGAGATCGGGCCATTCTGATGGTCGCGTTTGCTTCAGGAGGTCGTCGCCGCAGCGAGGTCGCCGGCCTGAGGCGGGAGCAATTGCAGCCAGAAGAGCCGATCCAAATTGACGGAGGCCCTCCCCTTCTCTCTCTTTCCATTCATCTCGGCCGCACCAAGACCAGTGGCGCCGACAGTGATGAGGTTGTCTACCTCAGCGGTCGACCGGTCGACGCCTTAAACACGTGGCTAACGGCTGCGAAAATCGAGACGGGCAGTGTCTTCAGGGCGATTGATCGCTGGGGCAATGTTTCGCGCCGGCCGCTAGAGCCAAAGGCCATCAACGACATCGTCAAGCAGCGTGCCGCCATGGCCGGACTCGATCCGGCAGAGTTTTCCGCCCATGGCCTGCGCTCCGGCTATCTGACCGAAGCGGCAAACCGCGGCATTCCCCTGCCGGAAGCAATGGAACAGTCTCGGCATCGATCCGTTCAGCAGGCATCGGAATACTACAACTACGCCCATCGCCGCGGCAGCCAAGCCTCGCGCATCCTCGACTGATGCCTGAGTATGCGACATTCGGCCCCCGGAACTCAAACCACTTGCTTTTCGCTGCGGGCATCCGCCAGCATATGGGCCATCATCATATGGAGCCGTAATCGAAGTCATCTTCCCCTGCGTTCCCGCTATATCGGGAAGTAAGCCACTAGACGTTTGATCTGGCCTACTTTTGAAGGATTGGGCTCGCCATCACGACGTTTTTCGGCTCGTCAACTCGCGCCGGTGGGAAGTCAAACGCCCAAGCCGTAATCGGTAGTTTCCTGACAGCCCTCAGAACCACGGCCGGAGGACACAAATCAATCTGTTCAAGTTCTACGATGCCGATGGGGTGTCATGCGCGCGATGAAGTTCTCTAGACTCCCACCAGACTCCCCAATCGCTTTCACCACTTCCAGCGTCGCCATCAAGATCAGCTTTCGCACGTTACTCAGCAGATCGCCAACCTTCCCTGCTCCAACAACTGCAAACTTTTAGACAGGATGTCCTGAGGCGTTGCCGAATCTCTTCTGTGGACGAAGAAGACGCGCCAGAATGCAACCGAAGACCTGCCTGTTCTCTCCCCCCGGCTCCGAGACGCCTCCCTCGCTGTTCGGACTGTTGCCACTCACGACAAGTCCTGCATCGAAGGCGCCGTCAGATGCAGTCTCAGCGTGGTACGGACTATGCCTTGCGCATATAGCGATCGGCGCGCCTTCGACTGAAAGAGAACGATGCTCCGGAAGGATCGAAATGGCCGCCCGGCGAAAGCGGCACTAGCGCGTTTAAAGTGGTGCTGGGCCGGTCCCCGCCCAGACAGTAACCGCAACCACCGCCGCAGAACAATGTTTGCCTTCAAGAGAAAGCGGCTATCCATTTGTAATTACGACAATAAAAGGCGGTTTGTACGGCTGACAATCGCGCATTCAGATGCCTATCGTGCGGCTTCTGCTTATCGCGGCAACCGCGCCCGACGCAAGAACGTGTCGGTATACCCCTGGCGGAATGCGCTGGGCAGTTGCAGCCCGAAATAACGCGGCCGCAAAGATAATTAACAGTCGCAGAACCCACGTTTATACGTGCGTGATATTTACCGCACGTCACTGCACGGAGCTCTACATCAGCTCATTTATAACGTGGGACCGATTAATGAATTCAGGCACTGTCGAAGCGGCAGCCCCGTCTTTGCGTCGACAGTCGACCACCGATAGGTGCTCCGCTTGTTGTTCGCCTCGATCAGTGGCGTCGAGGCGGGGGGGGCGCCAACGATGTTAAACCGGATGGCGCTCGTGGAAGAGCCCGAATGGGGTCCGCTTGGGTGACGCCTCCACGCTTCCAGTTCCAGTATTGGACCATGGGAAAGTCGACTGAGCGTCGCCCAGTTCATGACGGCGGTCACCTCCATCACGCCGGCCCCGGCTACCCCAGTCGGATTCAATGGTGGCCGGATCAGCCTCTCACGGATCGAGTTTCAGCAATCCCTCGGGCGCCTGTCTGTTTGGCATACTATACTGACGTGTATCGGAGCCCCTCTATGTATTCTTCCTTCAGGATCGAGAGCGCCTTTACGACGCCGGGCTCCCCTTCGGCGGCGAGCGCCCAAAGCGGATAACGTCCAAGCATAACGGCGGTGGCGCCGCGGCTTCGATAGCGTAGAACGTCCAGGCCGCGTCGGATTCCGCTATCGGCCATAACGGTGAGACGATTGCCGCAAACGGCCGCGATGTCCGAAAGCACGTCGATCGGGGCCGGAGAGGCATCGAAATTTCTCGCCCCGTGGGAAGATACAACGATACCATCAGCGCCTACGGACGCAGACTTCTCCGCATCCTCGCACGAAAGTATGCCCTTGAGGACGAGTTTGCCCGGCCATTTATCGCGCAACCATCCAACATGGTCCCAGTTGAGGTCCTTCATCAGAGACAGCCGCTGGTCAATCGTTGCGTCGATCAGCTTCGGTCTTAGGCCCTCGGGATAGTTGTTCATCGCCAGCATACCTCGACGGATCGTTCTGTTCAAAGCAACGCCAACCAGCCAGTTGGGCCGCAATGCCAGATCCATGATGCCGCGCGATGTCACCTTGTAAGGCATGTTGAAGCCACTCCTCAGGTTCCATTCCTTGCGGGAGCCCGCGGGTGTGTCGACCGTCATGACAGCGACGCGCGCGCCGGCGTCCCAGGCACGGCGCAACATCTCCTCGGAAAAGCTGAGATCCTGCCAGAGATAGACCTGCATCCATATCGTGACATCGGGGGCGGCCCTCGCGATCTCGTCGACGCCGCTGAGCGACTGTGTCGAAAGGCAGAATGGAAGTCTGCATCGGGCACTTGCGCGGGCGAGGGCCTCCTCTCCGCCGCCATGGACCAGTCCGGCCATGGCCGTCGGGGCAATAATCAGGGGAGCAGAAAAATTTTCCCCAAAGAGAACGGTATCTGTTTGAGGAGCGGCACCGGAAAGTACGCGCGGTACGATTTGGGTTGCGTCGAGCCGCGTGCGTAAAGCACGAAGGGAGGCCTCTTCACCCACACCGCGGTCGATATAGTCGAACAGTCCGCGCGGCAATTTACGTTGCGCCGCGCGGCGTGCCTGCTCGAACGAAAGGAAGCCCGACACGCTCAGGCGCTCATGACCCAAATGACCTCGGCGTCTTCCTCACCGATGGAGGTCCAGCAGTGTTCGCCGTTCCCATCGTAATAGACGGAGTCGCCTGGGCCCATTTCGAGAGGTTCGTAAACCTTGGAGTGCAAAAGCATGCGGCCCGAAACGACCCACAGGAATATCTCCGTGTCGGAGCGGGCCCAAACCGGGTAATCGTCCAGGCTGCGTGCGGTGACGCGGGTGCGTACGGGGATCATGCGCTTGTCCTTCAGATCTCCGCAGAGCAGAAGGTTGGCGCAGGATAAGGACGTATGCTTCTTACCTTCGCCCGCCCGGCTGACGGCGCGTCTGCCAGGGGCATAGACGGGACGGGTCTGCGTAATCAGTTCGGTCAGTTCAACGGTCAGGCCCTCTGCAATCTTCTGCAGTGTCGAAATGGTCGGCGACAGCTCCCGGCGTTCGATCTTCGACAACGTGGAGGCGGCAACGCCTGTCAGTCGCGCGCACTCCTGCAGGGTCAGCTTGCGCTCTTTGCGCAATTGCACGATCCGTTCCGCGACGGACTCGCTGGGTGCGTCCGGAACACTGACCAGTGCGTCTTTCTGGGCCATCAAAACCTGGCCCGTCAGCAATGTCGTTTGCTCGTTCATATTGTTCCCTAACCCATTCCATTACCAGTATACGACAAAAATTCCACGATAAGAAAGACAGCTTTTACATGCTCTCCGATTTCCCGTCATCCTTGACGTGCATATGGCACGAAAATTCCCACGTCTTAACGCAACGGAAGCGGGTTAACTCGATAGGGCAGGGGATACATGAATGATGTAATTTTTTTCGTATAATAAAAATTGTTGACGAATGTGTATGTTTCGCTCAATCTCCAGAGGCAGCTGGACACGACGTCCTGCAACGAAAAAAGTAGGGAACTATCATGGACTTCATGCGAAAAATGCGCCTTGGCGCAACGGCTTCGTTCGCCCTTCTGGTCGGTGTTGCGACAGCTCAGGCTGACACTGTTCGTTTTGCTCATGTTGATGGCGAGGGCGACCTTCTCAACAACACCTACTGGACTTGGACAGAGGTTTTCTCATCCACGCTCAGCACGCAGACAAACGGCAAGTACCAGCTTGAAGTCTTTCCGAACGGACAGATGGGCGATCTGGAATCGCTTGCCGAACAGAACGTGCGCGGATCCTTGCAAATGGTCGGCGGGCTCAACGCCGGGCATATTGCTGCCTATGCACCGATCGCATCTGTTCTTGAGTTACCCTATACGTTCCCATCAACCGCGATTGCCCGCACTGTGCTCAACGGGCCGTTTGGAACGTCGCTGTCGGACAAGATCGCTGAAACGTCCGGCGTTCGAATTCTTTCATATCTGCCTTCGGCCTTCCGCAATTTCTCGTCATCGACCAAGCTGATAAAGTCGCCAGCCGATATGGTGGGCATGAAGATGCGCACACAGCAGGTGCCGATACATGTCGAGATGGTAAAGGCGCTCGGTGCATCGCCGACCCCGATTGCCTGGGCCGAACTTTATAGCGCCTTGCAGACCGGCGTTGTCGATGGGCAGGAAAACGCCCCTTACACGATGTTGATGGCCAATCTTCAGGAAGTGCAGAAATATTACACTCTGGATCATCACCTGATCAACATGCCGCTCATCACGATCAATGAGGAGTATTGGCAGTCGCTACCCGACGAGGACAAGAAAGCTTTCGACTACGCTGCCTCCGAAGCGACGTTCGCTATGCTTGGTGTGATCACAGCCAAGGAATCTCAGGATCTGGCGAAAATCCGTGCCGCTGGCGTCGAAATCTATCAGCCCACTCCGGCAGAGTTCCAGGAATTCGTCGATGCAGCGCAAAAGCCGGTCGCAGAGCTTCTGGCCAAGGACGTGGGTCAGGATATTATCGATCAGCTCAAGGCTGCCGTAGCCGCTGCCCAGAAGGGCGAGTGAACCTCGGTTGGATAAATGAGATCGGCGGGCCTTCTTCTCTAGGGCCCGTCCATTCGCTCACTGCTTTGCGGGGTTCTTATGCTCAACGTTCTCGAACGCAGCGCAAACGCCTTGGCCTCCATCGCCTCTGCTGTCGCGCGCGTCCTCCTGATCATAATCGCCGCTGTTTTGTTCACGCAGGTCTTGTTGCGTTACGGCTTCGGCTTCTCCTTGCCTTGGCCGGAAGAGGTGTCCCGTTATCTGATGATCTGGGTCGTCATGCTCGCCGGAAGCTTGCTTGTGAAGGACGAGCAACTCGTGCGCGTCGACTTTTTTGACGTTTTCTGGCCGACCTGGCTAATCGGCTATCGCAACGCCTTTTTCCGCCTGTTGCTGGTCTGCCTCCTTGCCGTCCTCGTTTGGAAGGGATTGGACAACTCGCTGTTCGGCTTACGCCGACAGTCGGTCACGATCGGACTTTCATTCTTCTGGATTTATCTCGCGGTTCCCGTCGGGGCTGGCTTGATGATGTTCCAGATGCTGATTCTGGCCTTGAGAGACATCCTCCGCGGCCCGGTGGACAATGGGCCATCAATCCTCAAATCGGAGATATGAGCCGTGGATCAGCCGCTTCTCGTTGTCATTGGTCTGCTGCTCTTCCTGATGCTGCTCGGTAGCCCGGTCATCTTCGCTATCGGCTTTGCCGGTCTGGCCTATTTCTTCGTTAAGCCCGGTATGTCGGCCATGCTCGACGTCTATGCCCATAAGTTCTTCACGGGCATGGACGTCTTCATCTGGTTGTCCATTCCTCTGTTCGTTATCGCCGGCGAGATCATGAGCGCCATCGGCATGACCGAGAGGCTTGTCAATCTGTCACGCCTGATGGTCGGGCGGCTACGGGGCGGCCTGGCCTATGTAAACGTTGTCGGCTCGATGCTGTTTTCAGGCGTCTCCGGATCGGCGCTTGCGGATATCTCCGCACTTGGTCCCGTCGAGATGGAGATGATGGAAAAAGATGGCTACGAGAAGGATTTCGCAGCGGCGCTGACGGTCAGCTCCGCTATTCAGGGACCGATCATTCCGCCTTCTATACCGCTGATCATGTTTTCAGCACTGACCAATACGTCTGTTGCGGCGCTGTTTCTGGCGGGTGCAGTGCCGGGCATGATGCTTGGTCTTGGCCAGATGGCGATGATCTTCTTTCTTGCTCGCCGCCGTGGGTTCAAGGCAAATCCGATCGCAGGCCTGAACCTCGAGATGGCACTTCACATCCTCTACAATGCATTCTTCGCGATCTTGATGCCCCTCATTATCATAGGCGGCATCATTTCAGGCGTGTTTACGGCAACTGAGGCTGCCTCGATCGCCGTGGTCTATGCGCTTCTGGTAGGTTTCCTTGCCTATAGAAACCTGACTCTGAAAGCGCTCTGGTCCATTCTGGATCGTTCCGCCCGTACATCCGCGTCTGTCTACTTGATCGTCGGGTTTGCCACGATCATATCCTGGGTATTGGCCAACGAACGACTGCCAAACCAGCTTCAGGAACTGGTGTTATACTACAATCTGCAGCCCTGGCTGCTGTTGCTCTGCCTCAACCTGTTCTTCCTGATCAACGGTCTGTGGATCGGTGACTCTGTTCAGTTGCTGCTGTTTGCGCCGCTGTTCACCCCGATCCTTGCGGCCGTGGGTGTAGACCCCGTCCATTTCGGGGTGATCATGGTGCTCAACGTCATGATCGGCCTGATGACGCCGCCATACGGGCTTGCGCTTTATCTCGGCGCATCGATCTCCGGCGTTCCACTCGGGCGGATCGTCGTTGCGTCCTTGCCGTTCCTGTTCACCAACCTCGTCGTGCTCTTGCTGGTCACGTACATCCCAGAGATTTCGCTAACTTTGCCGAGGCTTTTCGGTTTCCTCTGATCCAGATTTCTCCCAAAAGGACTACAAAAATGTCTCTCACAAAAGCTGATGTTTCCGGACTCTTCACTGCGATCGTAACGCCCTTCGCTCCGGACATGTCGGTCGATTTCGATACCCTGAAGGCTCTCGTCAAGCGCCAGTTAGCCGCTGGCGCCACCGGTATCGTGCCAATAGGCGGCACTGGTGAATATCCGGCGTTGTCACGCAAGGAACGCGCAGACATCGTTGCTGCGTGCGTCGACGCTGCCGGCGGTGCGCCTGTGATGCCGGGAGTTCTGTCGACCGGCTACCATGACGCCATTGATGCCGGACGAGATTTCAAGGAAGCCGGTGCCGCAGGCCTTATGTTAGTCACGCCTTACTACGCCGTCGGCCCGCAGGAAGGTATGCGACGTTATTTCAACGCTTATCGCGCTGCAATCGACTTGCCCATTCTGGCATACGAAATTCCTCGGCGCACCAATGCAGCACTTTCGGCGGCGACCTATGCCCAGCTGGCCGATGACGGTGCCATCATCGGGATGAAATATTCGAACTACGATATGCCGGAATTCCTGGCCGTGCTTCGTGAGGCCGGTGACAAGCTGGCCATCCTGTCGGGTGAAGAGCCGCTGTTTGCCACGCATATCGCGCAAGGAGCGGTCGGCGGCGTTCTGGCCTCAGCCTCGATCTATCCAGAGTTTTGGATCAAGGTTTTCAAGCTCGCCTCGAGCGGCGACCTCAAGGGTGCACTCGCGTTGCAGAGCAAGATTGACCCGGTACTGTCCGCCATCTATCGCGAGACCAATCCGGGTCCCCTCAAGTTCTTCATGAACCTCGCGGGGCAGGCAATGGGTGGCGTCCGTCTTCCGCTCACCGGACCAACAGAGGAAACGAAAGCCATGCTTGCAAGCGTGCTTTCGAGTTTCCACCAGAACAAGGCTGCCTGAAGACGATGATTGCCGAAGGCCTCTTGCGCGAACTGTCGGAGATACTGGGGCCGAAGGGCCTGTTGACCGACCCTGAAGATATGGCTCCTTTCGTGACCGATTTTCGCAACCGGCGGACGGGGAGGGCGCTCGCGGTGTTGCTGCCGGCGACGACGCAAGAGGCATCTCTTGCCGTGCGCGCGGTAACATCGCGTAAGATACCGATCTTCCCGCAAGGCGGAAACACGGGCTTATGCTATGGCGCGGTCCCGACGGACGGCGTTGTTCTGGGACTGAAGCGAATGCGGTCGCTGCGCGAGGCCGACGGTCGATCCGGGCTGCTGAGTGTCGATGCCGGAGTGACCCTTGCGGAAGTGCATCTGCAGGCCGAAAAACTCGGAATGCAGTTTCCCCTTTATCTCGGCTCAGAAGGCACGGCCCAGATCGGCGGCCTGATTTCCACCAATGCCGGGGGTACCGGCGTCCTGCGCTACGGCTCCATGCGCGACCTCATCGCAGGCGTCGAGGTGGTGCTTGCCGATGGCAAGGTGCTGAACGAGATGGCAGGTCTGCGCAAGAACAATACCGGCTATTCCATCACCCAACTTGTGGCCGGTGCCGAAGGAACGCTTGGTATCGTCACTGGCGCGGTATTGAGGCTTGCGCCGCGCATGAGTAGTCGCGCCCATGCTTGGCTGGGTCTCGACACGATCGAGGCGGCACTTGAAGTTGGAAGTCGCGTGCGCAAGGCGTTTGGCGCGCAGGTTGAAGCGCTTGAGCTTGTGGACCGCGCCGAGGCGAGCTACGTGGTGCGACACATCCCCGATGTTCGCATGCCCCTTTCAGAGCTTCCACCCTATTCGCTGATGATCGAGGTCGCGTCACCTGGGGTCGGGGAGGACCTGACGACCCAGCTTGAAAATGTGATGGCGTCTGCAATGGATGATGCACTGGTCGTGGATGCTGTGATCGCCAAGAGCGAAAAGCAGGCGCATGAAATCTGGCATTTCCGACACTCGGTCACCGAGGCCAACAAGATCAACGGAATTGGTGTCGTTCTCGACACGTCGGTGCGTCCATCCGCCATTCCGGATTTCGTGGCGCATGCCGACCGCGTGACAGCCGAGCGTTTCCCGGAAGCTGAGCGCGCCATCGTTGCACACCTGGCCGACGGCAATGTTCATTATATCGTGATGTTCCCGCATGATGTCTGGTCCTCATACCCTGACAAGATGGCAAAGGAACTCGAAGTCGAAGAAGCAATCCACGACGTATGTGCCGCCCATGGCGGCAGCTTTTCCGCTGAACACGGGATTGGTCGCAAACTGACCGGGGAGATGCAGCGACTGCTTGATCCGGTCCGCCTGGACGTCATGTCCCGCATCAAGCAGGCTCTGGACCCTGAAGGTCTGTTGAACCCCGGTGCGCTGTTGCCGAAGGCTTCTCTGTAACCAACTGGCGAGAAGAGAGTTTGGAAGTGACAAAGTCGATCTTTGATCCCATGCCGGCACACAGGGGAGGGGGCTCATAAGCATCCCCTCCATCAGCCGGTACTTCTGACATTTGCATTCTGCCGGTGAAGCGCCATCAACATCGGCCCCAATGAAAACTCCCCACGCTCAGCCTTCCGCGTCAGATCCCGCAGATACCCGCCGGGCGAATTGATGTGACCCGCCCGCTCGAGCATGCAGGCAACGGCGATCGCTGCATTTTCTGGTCCCATGATCTCACAGGCGTCCTGATAAGCAGACGGACTTATGCCCAACATGGATCGAACCACAACAGCCGCCGACATCAGGTCGCGCCAGGACGCAATGGCGCCGCCCGGCCCATAGTCCGCCATCTGCGGGCACCCCCTTAGAACCATCCCCAATGGAAATGCCCCCACGTCTGGCTGCTTTGGCCGAGGTTCTGGTTCCGCCGGCTCGCCCTGCTCTTTTCGAGAGCGAGGTTCAAGTTCATTGATGGATTCGGTTTTTGAATTCTGTTTATGCTGACGGTATACGGCATCATTGGCGTCGGATTTTTGTGAAAAGAACTGATTTTCCAATGTCTTGAGTACGGCCTCTCTGAGCGCCGTCAACTCTTCAAGCATGTGGGTGAGGTCGTTCAGGCCCTTTGCGAGCCGCAGCCGCATGACGGTCGCGACGTACCGCTGCTCCAACCCCTCCCAATCGCCCGAGGCACCTTCATCCATGGCAGCCGAAATAAGCTTGCGGATATCCCTGCGCGTAATCGTAATGCGCTCTCTGATGAACTTCAGTTGCCGATTGTCTTCGGCCACCTGCTGAGCCAGCAATGCGAGTTCCTCGGAGCGCGCGAGGAGAGGAGCGAGACTGAAGCCATAGGCGGTTTCAATCGCGCCGTTCCGCCCTTTCCTCACATAGCGCTTACCGTTCGGACTGTCGTGGCGCTGAATGAGCCCCGCCTGGACGAGGATCGCGAGGTTCTCGCGCAATGTCGTACCGGCTATCCCATTGGCTCTCGCGCTCAATTGAGCGTTCGACGGAAAGACGATGAGGTTGGCTTCCTCGCTCAACTCGCTGTCGGGATAGAACGTCAGCAGAGCATTCAGGACGGCAAGCGCGCGATCCCTGATGCCAAGCAATGATCTTGCGTCACAGGCATCCCGGTACACCCGCCACTTGTCGGCCGTCTTTCCCTTCCTGATGTCGGATGTATCGAACTGATTTTTCACCAGCGCAAGCGTCATCCGCCGCCGCCCGAAGGGCGTCGTTACATTTCCACTTTGCATTTCTTTTCCCTCTCAAAGGGCAAAAGAAGATCGATCACCGGAACGGTGCCATTAACTCTTGACTGTGATTCGTGGAAATGCGAGTCTCAGGGTGCGAACATGAGAGAGGCTTCCACGACGGCATCGTCTGGGGGCCTTTTCTTTTGCTGTCCTATTTTCCTTCAGCTTTTGATGCGTTGACGAACTCCTTGTGGAGACGCTCGAGATTCTCGGAAATGAACCGACCGAAGCGCGCCGCATCGGTCGATTTCAAGGTGATTGAATAAGCACGGCCGCTACCTTTGAATTCGGCGCGGACGCTTGCATCCTCGGACTGCCATTCGGCAGCCGCTTTTGGTTTCCTGGCCGGACGGGCAGCTCTCTTGAGCTCCGCCGTCAAGAGGTCGAAGCGGCCGTCTGACTCGAGAGCCTTGAATGCGTTCCCGGCCACGACGTCGCTGACCAGGGAAAGTACCGGCGGTCTTTCGACCTGTTGCGCAAACTCGATCCATCGGTCACGACCGACGGATTTCGCCGGGCCAATCGCAGCGACGATGGGCGCCGGCACCCGTCCCGTGACGAAAAGCATGCGCGTCAGCATAGGGGCATCGACAGACAGAGCGGACTGGATCGTCTTCTTGTCATGCCCGAGTTCAAGAAGCTTCTGCGCAAATGTCGCCCGTTCAATGAAGGAGAGGTTTTCGCGGGCCGAGTTTTCCTGACCCTGTGCGATGACATGATCGGCATCCGTAACCGACTTGACGACAGCCCGCACCGGCCGCCCGAGATCGCGGGCGGCTCTGGCGCGACGGTGACCGAAGACGATCTGGTAGTGACCCTCTTTTTGCGGATGCGGCCTGACGAGTATGGGGCTGTCCTGCCCGCGCTCACGGATTGCCTCGAGCAGGTCGCTGTAGGCGGCCGCGTCGTCTCCCATGCGGTCGGAAACGAAGGAATTCTCCACAACGGCCGTGTCGAGTTCGACCACCGCTTCGCCAACCAGATTCTGCTCAGCGAGCGCGGCCTTTTCGGCCAACTCGTTCAGCGAACTGATCATGGACCGGGATGCGCCCCTGGTCGCATAACCTGGCGTCGCGCGACGCTCTGGTGACGTCCCCTGCGGTGCGGTGATGTTGGCAAAGACGTCCTTACGAGCCACGGTATACCTCATTCTCGGTGCTGACCGACCAGATCCTGGCGAACTTGGCGAAGTTAGCCATTGCGTCTTCCCCAGGCAGCATTCATCAGATCCACGACTTCGGCGTTCACGGCATCCATGGACTCGCGGGCGCGGTCGTATGTCGAGGCCGTGAACTGCGACTTCTCGACTTCATAGAGACTTTGCTTGGTCAGCCCGGCGTCGGACACGGCGGTCGACTTGACCATGTGGTTCTTCATCATCTGCTGCGCGAACATGGACTGCATGAAGCCCACCATCTGCTGCTGCGGGATGTCGGTTGGCTCATAACGAGTGATCAGATACCGGAACCAGTCGAGCGAAACATTGACGCCGACTTGCTCCACGCTTTTCAGGATATCCCCGAGCATCAGCAAAAACTGCGACATGGACATGATATCGAGCATCTGCGGATGAACGGTGATCAACACCGATGTCGCCGCCGTCAGCGCGGTCAGCGTCAGATAGCCAAGCTGGGGAGGGCAATCCACGACCACGACGTCGTAGCGATCGTCGACCTCCTCCAGCGCCTGGCCGATCCGCGTGTAGAACAGCTTGCCGGCGCTTGAATCCTTGCGCTGCATGGCGATCGGCGTCTCGTATTCGTATTCCTGGAGTTCCAGGTTTGCCGGCACCACGTCCAGGTTGGGGAAGTTCGTTGGCTGGATGATGTCGACGATCGACTTACGGTTCTCGTCGTAGCGCAACGACTCGTAAAAGGACGGTTTGTTGTCGAGCTCCGGCTGAATGCCGTAAAGCGCCGTCAGCGATGCCTGTGGGTCAAGATCAACGGCAAGCGTGCGAAATCCCCGGAGCGCGAGATACTGGGCAAGATGGGCCGACGTGGTCGTCTTCCCAGACCCGCCTTTGAAGTTCACGACAGCAATGACCTGCAGTTTCTCGTGCGCCTGGCGCCGAGGCACACGATCAAGCAGCGCGCGCAACTCATCGATTTGTGAAGCGGTGTAATAGCGGCGCCCCGTTGAAGTCGTCGTAGGCTCCACGCCCTTGCCTTGCAGATGCAGTTTCTTAAGATAGCTTTGCGAAACGCCCACGAACTCCGCAACCTCGGCCAGCGAGAACTGCCGCAGGGTTTTCTGGGCATTGGGAGGAAACTTGACCTGCCGCAGCATGTCCAGTTTCGAGGAGATGTCGCTGCCCTGGTCCAGTATCGTATCGGCAAAGCTCGATACTTTTTCGGAAGTGGCCGTTTTCACGTTCATCAGGAGCTCCAGGCCCAGTCACGATAATTTCGGTCAAAATACAGAATTATCGTGACACTCGCCCGATTCCCGATTCGTGACAAGAAAAATAAATTCGTGACCGCAAATGCGCTTTTGCGGCGCGATCGCCGGGCGGGTTCCGGCGCCACAGTGCCGGCGCAGTATCAAAGCGGGCAGGGCTGATCGAGACTTCAGAGGTGAAGCGCGAGCGAGAGAAAGCCGCACGCAAGGCGATGCTGGATCGCCTTGCGGGTGACGAATGTTGATTTCACGTTTCGACGGACGGGTATGGCCGGTCGCGCCAGTGTTGCAGCTTGGCGGCAAATTCCCTTTGGAAGGCGAGGGGGCCGGCTTTGTTGAAATAGGGTTCGTCATAGATCCCGATGAAGAGCGTCAGGTTCAGGAAGAAATGCGCACCCATCTCGAACAAAGCGACAAAGTCGTGGTTGACGAGTGCCTCTCGCTCCTTGTCCGTGAGGAGATGCACGCTGGATGCTTCCACCTCGTTGCCAAGAAGTTTCGGCCCGATCGACTGTTCCCAGGTTGCCACGAAGCTCTTCGGGTCCTCGGTGTAACGCTTCAGGTACTCCGGATCGCGATCCACCGTATAAAGGAATTTGTTGACGTAGTATTTGCTCATGCCGCCTGCTCCTTCGGATACCAGGTGAAATAGGCTTCCATCGTGTGGAAAAGGTCGAGATTGTCGACGTAATCGGCCCCTTCCGGACCGGCTATGCCGAGCATGAGGATGAAGTTGAGGAAGCCGTGGGTGGCGTTGCCGCTCCCTTCCATGCTCTTGTGCGTGACATTGGCGAGAATGGAATCGATGTCGCCCGCGCGCAGCCATTCGATTGCCTGTCGGTCGAAGGCCGGATCCGGCCCCGTCTCCATGAACTGGCGGGGACCGCCGAGTTCCAGCGAGAGATGCCCGGTGCCGATTGCCGCCACGCGTTTGTCGGACGGATAGTCATCGATCGCCTTGCGGATCGCGCGTCCCAGATCGTAGAAACGGCGCGGCGAATGCAGCGGCGGGGCGAAAATATTGGTGTAGATCGGCACGACTGGCAGATCGTTTTGCGGACGTACGGTGATGATCGGGCAGATGATCGAGTGATCGATCTTCAACTCGTTGGAAAAGGCGAAATCGAAATTCTGGTCCATCAGGGACTGATGCATGAAGCGGGACATATCCTCGTCGCCATCAAGCACGTATTTGGGAATGCCGAACTCCCGCTCCTCGTTGTAGAAGGTTGCGTCGTAGCGGGGGGCCTTGCCAATCAGGAACTGCGGGCAATTGTCGAGGAATATCTGGTGGAAGTGGTCAGACCCCACCATCACCAGGATGTCCGGCTCCGTTTTTGCCAGCGTTTCCCGATAGGCCTCGATCTTGCGCTTCCATTCGGGCGCCTGCGGCATTTGCTGCTCCGGCGGCGCGGTGGTTGCCTTCAGGTAAAACGGATGGTGGGTCGACGCGAGCGTCGCAACAAGTTTTGCCAAGGTTCTTCTCCCTCAAGATGATGGCGCTCCTCGCGCCTTTCGAATGCCGGCGCGCGCTGGGTCGCGCGACGGCTGTCAGTCAGTCTGCAAAGAGATCGCGTTCGATACCGGCCGTTTCGAACAGGTAGTCCCGGCTCTTCTCGATCTCATGCCGCAATCGGTCGATGTCGAAGCCGAGCAACTGTCCGTCCCACTTCTTCACCTTGCCGGCGACCAGAACGGCGTCGACGTTCGAGCGCTCCATCAAGGTGACGACGGCTCCGGCGGCACTGTTGAGCGGCGCGACGTTGAGCGCGTCCGCACTCAGCAAAATGATGTCGGCTTCCTTGCCGGGCGTCAGCGATCCGATCTTGTGGTCGAGCTTCAGGCCGCGCGCACCACCGATCGTTGCCGTGCGCAGCGCGTCGTTTGCGGTGGCAAGTCTCGGATACTCCTCACCAGCGAGCGCTTTCGCATTCGCTTCCATGCGCTGAAGCGTGACGAAGCTGCGCATCTGCGTGAAAAAATCGGCCGTCATCGTGCATTCGACGTCGGTGGAGAGCGAAATGCTCATCCCGAGATCGATCGAGGTCTGCAGCGGCGGGGTGCCGTGACGCATCTGCATCTCGATCGGCACGGAAAGCGATACGTGAGACCCTGCGTCGGCCGCATATTTCCAGCCTTGCTCGGACATGCCCGTCATGTGGATGAAGATGTTGTCCGGCCCGAACAATCCCTTGGCACCCAGTTCGTCGAAAGTGGGCTGCATACCGAACGTGCCGACGACATGAAGCGCAATCGGGATGCCCAACTCCCGGCCGATCCGCCAGGCCTCCTCATAGCCTGGGATATAGATCTCACCGCCCATGACCATGGTCAGAAGTTGGTTGTCCGACGAAAAATACGTTTCGCGGATACGCCTTGCGTCGCCCGGATAGGCGGATTTCTCACCCCAACCCTCGAAGTAGCCGAACACCGCACGACGGCCGGCATCGCGCAGTCCCTCGATCGCGGCGTCGGAGTGCTCGGGGGAATGATGAATCTGGCTGACATCCATCACCGTCGTCACACCGGCATCGAGCTGCGACAGCGAGCCGAAGAGCTCGTTGATGTAGACGTCGTCCGGACGATAGACCATCGAGAACTTCTGCAGAATCGTCTCGTAATAGTTCGAGCGCGACTCCGGCCGGCCGTCATTGATCAGGATGCCATTGGCGAGATGGCCGCGTAGTGCCGTTTCGAATTGATGATGGTGGGTATCGACGAAGCCAGGCATGACGATCTTGCCGCCCGCGTCGATCACAGCGGCATCGTCGGATGCAAGGGCCGGGCCCACCGCGACAATTTTCGAGCCCTCAAGAAGGATATCGGCGCGTTCGAAATTGCCGATCTGGTCGTCCATCGGCAGGACTACACCACCCTTGATCAATGTTCTGCGACCAGGCTGCCCGATACCTTTTGGCAGACTGGCCTCCGCCGCGGCCTGGGCAGCGACCGATTTCGAAAATCCTTCCGCTGCGCTGGCCTCAAAGCGCGTAGGGCAGGGCGACTGGTTTTCATTTTTACAAAGTCTGCACATGGCTCTTCCTCCCTGGCCGTGTTGCGTTCTTTCGTCGTCAGGTCCCTATGATGGATTGCAGGACCGGGTATCGAGTGATGGCGTGCGCGATGTGGGATGCCGCCTGTCGCAGGGCTGGCAGCCGCTCGGCGACCAATGCCTCCGGCGTCACCATCCCCGTGTAGCCAGAGGTATTCAGCGCCGCGATCGTGCGACCTTCCATGTTGCGGATGGGGACCGCGAGGGCGGTAATCCCGTAGTCGAGCTGATCGACTGTCGTGGCGTAACCCGTTTCGCGAACGACGAGGATCTCGCGGCGCAGGGTGTCCGTATCGGTGATGGTGCGCGATGTCAGCGCCTTCGGACGAACCTTCTCCAGATACCGGTCGAGACCGTCGTCCGTCAGCCCTGCAAGCAGAACTCGGCCCAGAGACGTGGCATAGGCCGGATAGCGCGCGCCCATGACGGCTGCGGCGCGGCGAGCGCGCTGAACCGATACGTGCGCCACGTAGATTACATCCTCACCGTCAAGTGTTCCGGCCGACGACGCGTCACCGAACTTCTCCACGAGTTCGCGAAGATCGGGCTGCAGAACCTCCTCTATGCGGGCCGAGAAATAGAACGAGGACCCAAGCGTCATGATCTTCGGCCGAAGGTGAAAACGCTTGCCGGTCTGCTGCACATAGCCAAGCGCCTGTAGCGTCAGAAGGCTCCTCCGCGCCGCGGCTGGAGACAGACCCACCCGCTTTGCGACTTCGCTGAGCGTCATCTCCGGGTGAGAGACGTCGAAACATTCCAGAATTGCAATTCCCTTGGCCAGCGCTTCGACGAATTCCGCCGGTCGCTCCGTATCCCCCGAGATCATTGTCGTTGCCTCCTGCACGTCGATCAGCCCCGTTCATACGAGCGTTCGACGAAAAGCGCACGGCACTTTGCGGGGTGTTGTTTCCCCCTCAGGCAAACGACGCGATCGTGAAATTCGATCATGTAAGGCTCATCTCCCCTGCAGCGCTCCCGGTCCGACCTCCAGAGCCGGAACCGAGATCGTGACTTGACGGCAAAATAAATGCTGCTAACGTTTTCGGCAAGAGGAAATTATTTCGCACAGCGAAAACGAGGAGCGCAATGCGAATAGGAAAACAAGACAACGCCCACACCGCAATCGCCACTTCGGACGCTGAAACAATCACCGTTCGTGGATTGGACCTGTGCAACGAACTGATCGGCCAGATCGGATTTACGGACTACTTCTGGCTGCTCGTGATCGGAAAACGCCCGAGCGATGCGCAGCGTCAGATACTGGACGCCTGCCTTGTTGCGATCGCCGAACATGGCCTGGTCCCCAGCGTCCAGGCCGCACGCATGACGCTCGCCGCAGGACCCGAAGCATGGCAGGGCGCGGTCGCCGCCGGTCTGCTCGGAATGGGCAGTGTTGTTGCGGGGAGTTCGGAATCGGCCGGACGTTATCTTGCAAAGGTTATTTCGGAGGCCGATGCGAGCGGAACGGCGATCGAGGGCGCCGCGATAAGCAGCCTGAAACGCCTCAAGGCTTCCCGCGAGAAGGTTGCAGGACTTGGACACCCGCAGCATAGCGGCGGAGACCCCCGGGCTAATCGCCTGCTTGAGCTGTCCGACAGTCTTGGCATTAGCGGCCGCCATGTTGAAACCCTGCGTACGCTGGCCAAGCACTCGCCGGTCATCATGGAGCGCCCGCTCCCCATCAACGTATCGGGCGCAATTCCCGCCGTCATGCTGGATGCCGGTTGGCCTCTGGAGGCGCTGAAGGCAGTCCCGCTTCTGGCCCGCACGGCCGGGCTTGCCGCGCATCTCTATGAGGAATCCCTGAGATCGATCGGCTTCATCATGTCCCATCATGCCGACCTTGCGATCACCTATGACGGTCCGCAGGCGTCAAGGGCAGCCGACCAAAACAAGGGACGATAACGATGGTCAAAATCTTGAAAGATATAAGGGTTGTCGAGCTCGGAACCTATATCACCGGTCCCGCCGCCAGCATGCACCTGGCAGATCTCGGAGCCGACGTGATCAAGGTCGAGAGGCCGGAAACGGGAGATCCGTTCCGGGCGTTCAAAGGAGGCCTCTATTCGCCTCACTACCAGACCTACAACCGCAACAAGCGCTCGATCGCACTCGACACGACGAAAGCGGACGATCTCGCGATATTTCGGGATCTGGTCGCCACGGCAGATGTCTTCATCCAGAACTTCCGGCCGGGCGTGGCCGAGAAACTCGGATGCGGAGAGGAAGACCTGCGCAAGGTCAGCCCCTCGCTGATCTACTGCGCCATCTCCGGCTTCGGGCAAAGCGGCCCCTCGCGCGACCGGCCGGCGTTCGACACCGTTGCACAGGCGGCCAGCGGCTTTCTGCGTCTCGTGACACCCCCGACAAATCCGCGCGTCATCGGTCCGGCGATCGCAGATGCCATCACCGGGCAATACGCGGCGATGGGCATCATGGCAGCTCTGCTCGAAAGATCACGGACAGGGAAGGGACGACGCCTCGACATCTCGATGCTGGAGGCCATGGCGCATTTCAATCTCGACAGTTTCACACACTACTACGCCGTGGGCGAGATCATGGGTCCGCTATCGCGCCCGGTCGTGTCGCAGAGCTACACCTTCGAATGCAGCGACGGAAAATGGATCGCAATTCACATGTCGTCGCCGCCAAAGTTCTGGGAAGGCCTGCTGAACGCCACGGGACAACAAACGCTCGCGGCCGATCCACGCTTTGCGGAGCGATTGCAACGGATCAAACATCAGGATGACCTGATCGATATCCTCACTCCCGTTTTCAAGTCCGAAAGCCGTGACGTCTGGTGCGAGCGTCTCCTGAAGGAAGAAGTACCGCACTCGCCAGCCTACGACGCAAATGAAGCGCTCGATGATCCTCAGGCCCGACATCTTCGGCTGGCGGTGCCGATCACGCATCCGGAAAAGGGCCAATCGACAACGGTTCGGGCACCGTACAGCTTTGATGGCGCACCCGAATTCGAGGTCTCGGCGCCGCCGACACTGGACCAACACGGCGATGAAATTCGCGAGGAATTGAAACGGCGTCGCGCAAGCTGAGCCGGCGGGAAGGAGAACGCGGATGACCGAGGAGGAAAATCCCCAAGCCGTTCCGATAGGGGCGGTTTTGGAAGCGAGCAAGGCTATGCTGCAAAAGCAGCTCTACGCAATCTTCACCACGCCGGTAAACGGACTTGGGCCTGTGTTCGCCAATATGCAGGAGCATCTCGACTTCCAGGTCGGCTTGGAAGCGGAAGGCTTGCTGTTTGCCGCTGGGCCGATGTGGACGGATGACGGCGAACGCTGGGAGGGAGAGGGATTGGTGATCGTGCGCGCCGCCTCCCGCCAGGCGGCGATCGAAATCGCCGAGCGTGACCCAATGCACAAGGCCGGCGCGCGCACATTCCGCGTCCGGCCCTGGCTGATCAACGAAGGAACGGTGACCGTCCGGCTCGATTATTCGAGCCAGACATTTTCAATAACTTGAGCGCAGTACTTTGGGAGGAGACCAATGCGTATTCTAGTCGGACTTTTCACGGCGGGCTTGATTGCCCTTCCTGCCTCCGTCGCAACGGCCCAGGAGACAATCAGCCTGACCATTGCATCGAGTCATCCCACCGTCATTCCCTGGGTTGGAATGATGCAGACCCACTTCATGGCGCGGACAGACGAAATCCTTGCCAAGAATGGCAACTACAAGATCGAATGGAACGAGGCCTTCGGCGGCCAGCTTTACAAGGCCAATGCCACACTGACCTCGGTGGAGCAGGGCATAACCGATATCGGCTGGGTGTTTTCGTTCCTCGAACCGGCGAAGCTGCCGCTCAGCCAGGCATCGAGCTACGCCCCCTTCGCGACGGTGAACCCACCGCTTCAACTCGAGGTCATGCAGAATCTCATGGAGAACAATGAGGCGCTGCGGGAGGAGTGGGAGCAGTACAATCTGAAGGTCCTCGGCCTGACCAGCACCGACATGTACGACATCTACACCAAGACCCCGTTGAAGAGCATAGACGACATCAACGGCATGAAACTCTCGGCTCCCGGCGTGCTTGGCACCTGGCTACGGGGCACGGGCGCGAACGCCGTCGACGGCTCGCTGACCAGCTTCTACACCGATATCCAGACCGGTATTTCGGACGGTGTTCTGTCGCTGGCTCTCGGCGCGCTGCCGGCAAAGCTCTACGAAGTGGCTCCCTACATCAATCGTTTCGACGCCGGCGTAGCGTTTTCCGGCGCGGTCGCCATCAATCGTGACAGCTGGGACGGGCTTCCGGAGGAAGTGCAGCAAGCCATGATCGAGGCGGGCAAATACTACACCGAAGCCCATGGCAAGGACCTGCTCGAGCGGCACGAGGTAGCGCTAAACAAGATGGTGGAGCTCGGCGCAGGTCAGAACCCGCCTGTCACCATCATCAAGATGACGGATGAACAGCGGCAGGCATGGGTCGACAAATTGCCGGACATCGCCGGCGAATGGGCCGCCGACCTCGATGCGAAGGGTCTGCCCGCGGGCGACTTCCTGAAGGCATACATGCAGGGGCTCCGTGATCGCGGCGAAAAGCCGATGCGCAACTGGGGCGAATGAGCGGTGGCACCTGGTGTGAAAAATGACGAGGAGCAGGCTTCGAAGGGACCGACGCCTGCTCCCGGTTCTCCCGTCCGGATATGGACGACATTCGTTGATGGTCTCGCCGTACTCGGGACGACACTCATCGGCATCCTGATGATCATCATCTGCACCGACATCGTCGCTCGAAACTCAATGGGAGCCTCTCTCCCTCTCGTTTCTGAGTTGGGTGCGCTTCTGCTTGTGATGATCGTCTGCCTCCAGCTGCCGGCAACGGTTCGAGCCGACCGACTCGCACGCACGGAGGTGTTTTTCGTTTCCTTTCGGGAGAACCGCCCGAAAGCCGGAGCGGCCTTGTCATCGGTTTTCAGCCTCGTCGGCGCCGGTGTTCTCGCAATGATTGCCTGGGCCAGTTGGTCGATCCTGCAAAAGGATTTCTCAAGCGGCGAGTTCATCGGCGTGACCGGCATCGCGACGCTTCCGACGTGGCCGTTCCGCGCCCTGATTTTCATCGGTGTCGCCGTCTCATCCATCCAGTTTCTCGTCGGAGCAATCGTCGAGCTCCAGACCAGCTTCAAGGCAGGGCGCTGACATGTCTCCGATTGAAATCGGCTCCGTCGCCATCGCGGCACTTCTTGTCCTCATCTATCTCGGCATGCCGATCGGCATCACCATGCTTGCCGTGTCATTCGCCGCCGTCGCCGCGATCAGAGGCGAGGGCGTGTCGATGAGGATGATGGGAGCGGTCGCCAACGACTCTCTGCGCGAGTATCTTTTCGCCGTGGTGCCACTGTTCGTGCTGATGGGTCTTCTCGTGACGGTCTCGAAGGTCGGCAAGGACACGTTCGACGTCTTCCAAAATCTCTTCGGACGCATCGCAGCCGGCCTCGGCATCGCGACCGTTTTCGCCAATGCGGTTTTTGCCGCGATCACCGGCATATCGATAGCATCGGCAACGGTCTTCAGCCGGGTGGCGGTACCGGAGATGATCCGCCACGGTTACACGCGGAAATTTGCGACCGGGGTCGTCGCGGGATCGTCGGTTCTCGGCATGCTGATCCCGCCATCGTTGCTGATGATCGTCTATGCCGTCCTGGCGGAAGAGTCGGTCGGCCGCATGTTTCTTGCCGGTCTCGGACCCGGTCTGCTGCTGGCGCTGGCATTCTGCGTGACGATCGTTCTGCTGGCGCGTTTTCGAAAAGACTTCGTGTTCGCAAGCGCCGACGACTTCGCGACGCCGCCTGCGATGGGCGCGCGCGAGGTATTGACGAAATCCGTTCCGATCGTATCGCTCATGCTCGTCGTCCTCGGAGGGCTCTATGGCGGCTTCCTGAACCCGACCGAGGCGGGGGCGGCCGGCGCCCTTGGTGCCCTCGTCATCGCGATCCTCCGGCGATCGCTGGATGGCCGGACCTTCTGGAAGCTGCTGGTCGAAACCGGTCAGATCACCGTCTCGGTCCTTTTCCTCATCCTCGCTGCAACCTTCTTCAGCCGGATGCTGGCGCTATCAGGCGTTCCCAGAGGGCTGGCCGAACTCTTCCTCGCCGGTCCGATCGGCCCCTACGGCTTCCTGCTGCTCTACATATTGCTGATCATAGCTCTCGGCTGCCTAATCGATTCTATTTCCATCATGCTGATCCTGCTGCCAATCGCCTTGCCGATCGCAGAAGCTGCGGGCTTCGATCTGATCTGGTTTGGCGTATTGACGGTCGTGGCCGTCGAAGTCGGGCTGCTGACCCCACCGTTCGGCCTGTCGGTCTATGTGATCAAGTCGGCCATGGACGATCCCGATCTCAGGGTTGGAGAGATCTTCAGAGGGACATGGCCCTTTGTCATGGCCATGCTCGTGTCCATCGCCCTGATCGTCGCGTTCCCGTCGATCGCAACCTGGCTCGCACGTCTTTAAGGTGAACCCATGAAAAAGCTGCTCTTCATTCCCGGCAGTCTGCGCACGGCATCGGCGTCGAGAGCGACGGTGCGCACCCTCGTCTCCAAGGTCGAAGGGGAGGCAGCCTGCACGATCGCCAATCCTGGAAACCTGCCACACTATAACGCCGATCTTACAGACAATCTGTATGTAAGAGAGTTTTGCGATCAGATCGCCGAGGCCGACGGTCTGGTTTTCGTGACGCCGGAGTACAATTACAGCATCCCCGGAGTGTTGAAAAACGCCATAGACTGGGCCTCCAGACCGGCTTTGGAGTCGGTGTTCAAGGGAAAGCCCTGCTTCATCGTCAGCATATCAGGCGGCGCGCTCGGCGGCGTCCGTGCCCAGGCTCACCTGAAATACATACTGAACGGCATGCTGGCGAACGTCTATGTCTGCCCGGAAATCGTCATCCCGCTCGCCAATCAGAAAGTCTCGGATGGCCATCTGGTAGACGAGGCAGTGCTCGGTTTCGTCTTGCCAAAGCTGCGTGACTTCATTCTGCACGTTTAAACGCGATCAAACAGCATTCGGGGAAGTGGCGATACCGGACAACGCTCGCGGCTGGCTCGCCCTGTCGCAGGGAATCTCGCGCGCCGTCCAGCTCACCTTTTTCGGGCTGACCTTCAATGAGCAAAGAATACCATTGACAAATTTTGGAACGTTCCATATAAAATTGGAACGATCTAAATCGGGAGGAATATATGCGCTGGGTGTTGATCGGGGCGAGTACGATCGCCGCGCAATACATGATCCCCGCGCTGCGAGCCCATGGCGGCGAGATCATCACCGTGGTCAGCGGCTCGTGGGGGCGCGGCGCCGACTTCGCAGTAAAGCATGGAATCACCCGGCCGGGGACCGATGTCCAGGAAGCCGTCTCAGACGCTGACGTCGATGCGGTCTACATCTCGACCACCAACGAGAAGCATCTCCCCCAGGCACTTGCCGCGATCGCGGCAGGAAAGCATGTCCTCTGCGAGAAGCCGCTCGCCATGTCGGTCGCCGACGCTGCTTCCATGGTGCGAGCCGCCGAACAGAAGGGCGTGGTGTTTGCGACCAATCATCATCTTCGCTGCTCCGGCAGTCATCGCGCCGTCCGCCAACTTGTCCGGGACGGTCGCATCGGGCGCGTCCTCTCACTCCGGCTGCATCATGCCGTTCATCTGCCGGCCAACCTGCAAGGGTGGCGGATCAATTCGCCAGCCGAAGGGGGCGGGGTGATACCTGACATCACCGTGCACGATGCCGACGTCGCCCGCTTTCTGCTCGACGAAGATCCGAAATCGGTCGTCGCGCAGATGACGTCGTCCGGCCTGGGGCAGGGGGTCGAGGATTCGGCCATGTCCGTATGGGCGATGCCGTCGGGCACGATGGTCATGAGCCACGAGAGCTTTACCCATCCGTTTGCCGGCAGTGGCCTTGAAGTGCACGGCACCGAAGGCTCGATCTTTGCGCGGAACGTCATGACGCAGAACCCGATCGGAGAGATCGAACTGGTGACGGCGGCTGGTCGCGAACGCGTGGGTTATGAGCCATACGATCTCTATGGGGAGGCTGTGCGGTGCTTCCATGAGGCAGCTGCAGGCCGAGGCGAACCGGCGGCGACAGGCTGGGACGGCGTAAAGTCCCTCGCTGTGGCTCTGGCCGTTCGCGAGGCAGCTGCCACCGGCGCCCGCGTCGATGTTCATTATGGAGATGTGAAGTGAGCAAGCTCGCCACGGCCGCCGAGGCGGCTGCCCGTATCAAGGACAACGCGGTCGTGACGGTATCCTCGTCATCGGCGCTTGGATGCCCGGACCTTGTCCTCGAAGCGATCGGCAAGCGGTTCGACGCGGAAGCGCACCCGCGCAATCTCACGATGCTGCACCCGATCGCGGCCGGCGACATGTACGGTGTGAAGGGTATAGATCACCTCGCCAAGGATGGCCTGATCAGCCGAATCCTCGCAGGCTCCTATCCCTCGGGTCCATCGAGCCTGCCGATGCCGGAGATCTGGAAAATGATCGTCGAGGATCGCATCGAGGCCTATAATGTGCCTTCCGGCATCATGTTCGACATGCATCGCGAGACAGCCGCCAGGCGACCAGGCGTGTTGACGCGGATCGGTCTCGACACCTTCGTCGACCCAAGGCGCGAAGGCTGCGCGATGAACGCACGCTCCGCTGCCGAACCGATCGTCGCGCGGGTCGAATTCGCCGGCGAGACCTGGCTTCACTTCCCCAACATCGTGCCGAACGTCTGTATCCTCCGCGCCACCACCGCGGATGAGCGCGGCAATCTCACCTACGAACACGAAGGCGCATATCTGGGAGGGCTCGAACAGGCGATCGCGGTTCGCAATCACGGCGGACTGGTGATCGCGCAGGTCCAACGGATGACGGCCGCCGGCAGCCTGAGGCCACACGACGTTAGAGTACCGGGCCATCTCGTCGATCTCATCGTCATCGACCCGCACCAGAAGCAGACCTGCGAGACTCCCTACGATCCGGCTGTTTCCGGCCAGATCATGCGGCCCTGGTCGAGCTTCAAGCTAGCGGACCACGGTGTTGAAAAGGTCATTGCACGGCGGGCCGCACTCGAACTGAAACGCGGCATGACAGCCAATCTCGGGTTCGGCATCAGCGCACAGGTACCGCGCATCCTGCTTGAAGAGGGACATCCCGACGCTGTGACGTGGGCGATCGAGCAGGGTGCCGTCGGAGGCATGCCGCTCACCGACTTCGCCTTCGGCTGCGCCTCGAACGCCGACGGTTTTGTCCCTTCGCCGCAGCAATTCATCTACTTCCAGGGCGGCGGCTTTGACGTCTCCTTCCTCTCCTTCCTTGAGGTCGACGTCGAGGGCAACGTCAACGTCTCCAAGCTGGGGAAAAAGCCTTACCTCACGGCCGGATGCGGCGGCTTCGTCGATATCACGGCGCACGCCAAGAAGATCGTCTTTTCCGGCTGGTTCGAGGCCGGCGCGGATGTGCGACTGAGCGAAGACGGGATTAGGGTCGAAAAACCCGGCAAGTTCACGAAGATGGTCGAGGCCGTCGAGCATGTGACATTTTCCGGAAAACGCGCGCGCGCCCAGGGGCAGGATGTCCTCTACATCACCGAGCGGTGCGTGATGCGGTTGACGGACGAAGGGCTCATCGCAACGGAGATCATGCCGGGCATTGAGCCACAGCAGGATATCGTCGAAGCGTCCGCCGGTCGGGTCAAGCTCGCAGCCGATGCCATCACAGTCGATCGCCGCATGCTTTCGGAGAAACCGATGGGGTGGACGCCATGAGTGCCGTTCATCTTGAAATCAGGGACCGCATCGCGGAAATCAGGCTCGACAATCCCGCCAAGCTGAACGCCTTCACGGTGGAGATGCTCGGACAGCTTGCCACCCATCTGGACACTGTCGAGCGGTTGGGGGCGATCACCTGTGTGCTGGTAGCCGCGGAAGGCGAACGTGCCTTCTGCGCCGGCGCCGACATCAACGGATGGGGAGACCTGTCGCCGGCGGAATTCGCCCGCCATTGGGTCCGTGACGGCCACAGGATCTTCGACCGCCTGGCGCGCCTGTCGAAGCCGACCATTGCCGTGCTGAACGGCCATGCCTTCGGTGGAGGCCTCGAACTTGCGGCCGCCTGCGACATTCGCGTCATGGCGCCAAAAGCGACCATCGCGCTGCCGGAAGCACAGGTTGGCATCGTGCCGGGCTGGTCGGGCACACAGCGACTTGCCCGCCTGCTGCCCGAAGCCGTGATCAAGGAAATGGCCTTGTTCGGCCGGCGTATAGGTGCCGATCGTGCCCTTCAACTGGGCTTCGTCGCAGAAGTGGCGGACGATCCACGCGAGGTCGCCGAGGCGATCGCGATGAAGACGACGGAGCTGTCGCCCAGAGCCGTCGAGATCGGCAAATTCATGATCCATGCCGGGCGAGGCGAGGATCAGGCGGCGATGGTCGAAGCGCTCGGCAGTGCGGCGATCGCCGCCAGCGCGGATCGAAACGAAGGGGTCTCGGCTTTCAGGGACAAACGTAAACCGGCTTTTTCGGGACAATAACGATGAATGACATGACCATCAGCCCAGCAGTCGAGGCTGCCCTCCCGCAGGCGCCATTTGAGGGTCGCCACCTGATCGATGGCGAGTGGCGCGGCAGCGCCGACGGACAGACTTTCGATCGCCTGTCGCCTTCGCATGGCATTCTCGTCAGCCGTTCCGCCAAGGGAAGCAAGGCCGACACGGAAGCCGCGATCGCGGCCGCGAGAAATAGCTTTGACAGCGGCATCTGGAGCCGGATCTCCGGCAAGGAACGATCGACATTTCTTCTGAAGGTCGCCGATCTGATCGAGGCCAATGTCGAACGCATGGCGCTGATCGAAACACTCGAAAGCGGCAAGCCGATCAGCCAGGCGCGTGGCGAGGTATTGGGCGCGGCCGATCTCTGGCGCTACGCCGCGGCACTTGCCCGCACGCAACATGGCGACAGCCATAACTCGCTAGGCGAAGCTATGCTCGCGATGGTTCTGAAGGAGCCTATCGGAGTCGTCTCGATCATCACGCCCTGGAACTTCCCGTTCTGGATCCTCAGCCAGAAGCTGCCCTTCGCGCTCGCGGCGGGCTGCACCTGCATCATAAAGCCGTCCGAGATGACACCGTCAACTACGGTAATGCTGGGCGAACTCTTGATGGAAGCCGGACTGCCGGCAGGCGTGGTCAATATCGTCCTCGGATACGGCGACCCGGTGGGCGCGCTGATGGCCGAACATGCGGACGTCGACATGGTGAGTTTCACCGGATCGACCGCCGTCGGCAAGGCGATCACCGCAGCGGCCTCCAAAACGTTGAAGAAGGTGGCACTCGAACTCGGCGGCAAGAACCCGCAGGTGATCTTCCCGGATGCCGATCTCGACAGCGCGGCGGACGCGATCACCTTCGGCGTCTACTTCAACGCCGGCGAATGCTGCAATTCCGGTAGCCGTATCATCGTCCATGAGGACGTTGCCGATGCCGTCGTCGACAAGGTCGTGGCGCTGTCGAGAAAGGTTGCCTTCGGCGATCCGCTCAATCCGGAAACCCAGGTCGGCGCGATCATATCGACGGCCCATCAGGGCAAGATCGCGGGCTATATCAAGGATGCGCTTGCGGCCGGAGCGAGCCTGAAGCTTGGCGGGACTCCAGTGTCGGTTCCAGGCCTTCCGGGGCAGTTCTTCGGCCCCACTGTCGTGGCAGACGTGACCGCCGAGATGGCAATCGCCCGCGAGGAGGTCTTCGGCCCTGTTTTGTCCGTGCTGACATTCAAGACACTCGAGCAAGCGATTTCGCTCACAAACGATGCGTCTTACGGCCTGTCCGCGGGGGTATGGAGCGAAAACGTCCACACCTGCCTCGCTTTTGCCCGTAGGGCGCAGGCCGGTACCGTCTGGACAAATACCTGGATGGACGGCTTTCCCGAGGTGACCTTTGGCGGCTTCAAGCAGAGCGGACAGGGTCGCGAAAACGGCCCCTACGGTCTTGAGGAGTTCCTGGAGATCAAGTCCGTCGTGATGCGGATCGGGCGCACCCGGGGCAATTGGGTCAGGGATTGAGAAAAGTCGATGATGCGCAATCGCCTTCACCGCAGGATTGTTGAGACCATGCCGTTAGGTGAGGATCTTTTGCAGTCCCTCGACCTCGGCGCCACCGATGCGCTTAAGGAGCAGACTGCCCAGATGTTCCCCCGCCGCCGTCAAGTCCTCATAGATGGTGTCGACGCCGGGCTGGATATCCGACAGAAGCTGCGACGTCTGCTTGGCGACGATGTCGTATTCGCACCCGAGCGACCAGCCGCCATCAGCAAGGCCCGTGATGGAAGCCATCGCGGAAACTTCGCCGGGACAGATCAGCGCGTCGGGCGGATCGGAACGTTGAAGGCGCTGGCGGAAATAGTCGCGCACCATGCCGGCCTTGGAATCGTGACTGATCCCATCAGCCAGCTCGAAGGCAATACCGGCCTCCCTGACAGCCGTCATGAAGCCATGCAGCATGTGCTGGCTGAAAGTCAGATGCCTCGGCGGCAGGATAATCGTCAGCTTGTGGCGCCCCTTGGCGATCAGCCGTCGCGCTGCTTCATAGGCGAAAGCGTAGTTGTCGTAGTCAACGAAAGGATGGGCCGTCGAGAACTCGGTCCGGCCATGGCTGACGAAGGGAAAATTCTTCTCGATCAGCAGGCGCACACGGGGGTCGAGCACTTCCGTCCGGGTGAAGATGAGGCCATCTGCGAGGTTGTTTCGGACGATATGCTCGACCGCCTCGATATTCGAGGTGTCGAGGAAATTCGGCATCACGATCAGGTGGTAGGGGGTCCCCTTGAGCGATTTCGTGACGCCATAGAGCAGCGACGTCCCGAAGCCGAGAATTTCCTCATGTGGGTCGAGCAGCACGCCTATGACGTTTGTTCGACCAGTCTTCAGGCGTTGCGCGGCGCGATCGGGAACATAACCCATCGTACGCGCTATCTCGCGAACACGCTCGCGCGTAATACTGCTGATCAGGGGGTCATCGGCAAGAGCTCTGGAAACGGTCGTTACCGCAAGGCCCGCAGCTTCCGCAACGGTCTTCAGCGTGGGCTTGCCCGGCGACACGGGTGCGTTCGCCTTGTCGGTCTGGTTCCTGGTTTTACGCACTCTTCAGGGTCTTCGGCTCGTGAACAACAAGCAAGGGTAGCGTCTCACCCAAACGAGGGCAAGCATTCAGGACAGAAATTTAAAACGTTTCCAAAACGATCGTCGATATCCAACCGTACTTGCACGAGCCAATCAGGCTCTGCAATGCAGCATATGATCCGATGAAGAGTAATTGGGAGAGGTTCTTGACTCTGTCAGGTTTGTAACGTTTTAAATTGGTATGCACCTTAGGTGCGGAAATGCCCGACGTCGCAAGTGAGGCTCGACGGCGCCGGGGATGCGGGTGGGAGACTCGCCAACTTGCGAATGGAGGATTTAATGAGCAAGTTTCTGACAACGACAGCAATCGCACTCACGATGATGGCGGGTGCCGCGAAGGCAACCGACGTCGAGGTGCTGCACTGGTGGACCTCGGGTGGCGAAGCCGCCGCCCTCAACGTCCTGAAAGAAGATCTGCAAAGCAAGGGAATCGGCTGGGTCGACATGCCGGTGGCAGGTGGCGGCGGCGAAGCCGCGATGACCGCACTGCGCGCCCGCGTCACCGCTGGCGATCCGCCGACCGCCGTTCAGATGCTCGGCTTCGACATTCTCGACTGGGCCGAGCAGGGTGCACTGGGTAACCTCGATGAGGTTGCCGCCGCCGAAGGCTGGGACAAGGTGGTACCCGAAGCGCTTCAGAAGTTCTCCAAATATGACGGACACTGGATCGCCGCACCCGTCAACGTGCACTCGACAAACTGGGTCTGGATCAACAAGGCAGCGCTCGATGCCGCTGGCGGCAAGGCACCGGAAAGCTGGGACGAACTCGTTGCCATGCTCGACAAGATGAAGGCAAACGGCATTACGCCGCTCGCCCATGGCGGCCAGCCCTGGCAGGACGCGACCGTCTTCGACGGTGTCGTTCTCTCCAAGGGCAACGACTTCTACAAGAACGCCTTCATCGATCTCGACCCCGATACGCTCGGCGGTGCCGACATGGCCGATGCGTTCGACCGCCTGATGAAGCTCAGAACCTATGTCGATGACAACTTCTCCGGCCGCGACTGGAACCTCGCCTCCGCTATGGTGATCGAGGGCAAGGCCGGCATGCAGATGATGGGCGACTGGGCAAAGGGTGAGTTTCTGAAGGCTGGCCAGAAACCCGGCGCGGATTTCGTCTGCATCCGGTTCCCGGGCACCCAGGGCTCGGTAACGTTCAACTCGGATCAGTTCGCGATGTTCAACGTTTCGGGCGACGACAAGGTCAAAGCGCAGATGGAAATGGCATCCTCCATCGAAAGCCCGAAGTTCCAGTCCGCGTTCAACGTGGTCAAGGGTTCGGTTCCCGCACGCACCGACGTGCCGGATACCGACTTCGATGATTGCGGCAAGAAGGGCATGAAAGATCTGGCGGAGGCCAACACCAGCGGCTCGCTGTTCGGGTCCATGGCCCACGGCCACGCTGCTCCGGCATCCGTCAAGAACGCCGTCTACGACGTCGTAACCAAGGCGTTCAACGGTGGCTACAAGGATGGCGCGGAAGCGGCTGCGGCGCTTGCCGAAGCCGTAGCAGCCGCCCAGTAAGGCAACCGTCTCGGGCGGCGTCCTCAGCCGCCGCCCGTTTCCACCTGCCACAGGTCGTATCCAGGGCAGTATCGGCGGCCCATGCGCCGCCCATGGGAGAAACCAAATGTCCAGCTCACCCGGAGCCGATTTCCGCACGCGCATGCAGGATTGGCTGCCAAAGCTCGTGCTTGCTCCATCTCTGGCGACCACGCTGTTGTTTGTCTACGGCTTCATCATCTTCACAGTCTTCCTGTCCTTCACGGGTTCGAAGATGCTGCCGCTCTACAAATGGGTCGGCTTCGAGAACTACACGAAGCTCTGGGCGCTGCAGAACTGGCATATCGCCATTTACAACATCGCCATCTTTGCCACCCTCTACATCGTCATCTGCACTGCCCTTGGCCTGATGCTGGCAATCTTTCTCGACCAGAAAATCCGCGGAGAGGGTGTCCTCAGACCAATTTATCTTTACCCGATGGCCCTTTCTTTCATCGTGACCGGCACGGCATGGAAATGGTTCCTCGACCCAGGCATCGGCCTTGAACGAATCATGCGGCTCTGGGGTTGGGAAAGTTTCACTTTCACCTGGATCAAGGACAACGACATGGCGATCTACACGATCGTGATCGCCGCCGTATGGCAGACAAGCGGCTTCGTCATGGCCATGTTCCTCGCCGGCCTTCGCGGCATCGACAACGAGATACTGAAGGCCGCACAGATCGACGGCGCCTCAAGCTTCCAGCTCTATCGCCGGATCGTCATCCCGATGCTGCGGCCCGCTTTTCTCTCGGCCTTCGTCATTCTGAGCCACCTCGCGATCAAGTCCTACGACCTCGTTATCGCTTTGACGGGCGGAGGGCCTGGCCGTGCAACCGAGATGCCGGCCACCTTCATGTATTCCTACACCTTCACCCGCAACCAAATGGGTATAGGCGCTGCATCCGCCGTGATCATGCTGATGACGATCGCCGCGATCATGGTGCCCTACCTCTATGCCGAGCTGAAGGAGAAGAACTGATGTCCGCCGTCACCCAGGATACAGCCGTCAGGACCGGCAGGGTCACACGGGTCTTCGTCTATCTCGTGCTGCTTCTCTTCGCGCTCTTCTACCTTCTGCCGCTCTATGTGATGGGCGTGAACTCGCTGAAGCCGCTGTCGGAAATCACCGGCGGAAACATGATGGCGCTGCCGCAGAGCTGGACACTTGAGGCCTGGAAATCCGCCTGGTCGACCGCTCAGATCGGGGTTTCACCGACAGGGTTGAGACCGTATTTCCTGAACTCGATCCTGATGGTCGTTCCCGCCGTCGCCATCTCCACGATCCTTGGCGCGCTCAATGGCTATATCCTGACCAAGTGGCGCTTCCGCTACGATACGATCGTCTTCGGATTGATGCTGCTCTCGTGCTTCATCCCATTCCAGATCGTGTTGATCCCAATGGCGCTGGTTCTCGGCAAGCTCGGTCTCGCCGGCTCGGTCCCGGGCCTTATCCTCGTGCACGTCGTCTACGGCATCGGGTTCACGACTCTCTACTACCGCAATTACTACGCCACCTTCCCGACGGAACTCGTCAAGGCGGCGCAGATCGACGGCGCCGGCTTCTTCCGGATCTTCTGGCGGATTCTCCTGCCAATCTCCGGCCCGATCACTGTCGTCTCGGTCATCTGGCAGTTCACCAATATCTGGAACGACTTCCTGTTCGGTGTCTCTTTCGGCGGCACAAGCCAGCCGATGACGGCGGCGCTCAACAACCTCGTGCAGTCGTCGACCGGCGTGAAGGAATACAACGTCCACTTCGCCGGCGCGATCATCGCCGCTCTCCCCACTCTCTTCGTCTACATCGTCGCCGGCCGCTATTTCGTGCGCGGGCTGATGGCGGGCTCGGTCAAAGGATAACAAGATGGGCTTTCTCGACATCTCAAACGTCACCAAGTCCTATGGACAGCTCGAGGTGCTCCACCGCGTCGATATCTCGGTCGAGGAGGGCGAATTCCTGGTTCTCGTCGGCCCGTCTGGCTGCGGCAAGTCCACGCTTCTCGGCATGATCGCCGGGCTTGAAAACATCTCCTCGGGAGAAATTTCTATCAAGGGACGGGTCGTCAATGGCGTCCATCCGTCCAAGCGCAACATCGCCATGGTCTTCCAGTCCTACGCGCTCTACCCGAACATGACGGTGGGCCAGAACATCACCTTCGGCCTCGAAATGCATGGTGTCGCCAAGCCGGAGCGCGACAAGGCGCTCGCCGAGGTGGCCAAACTCCTCCAGATCGATCATCTGGTCGACAGGAAACCCGGCCAGCTTTCGGGCGGTCAACGCCAGCGCGTCGCCATGGGCCGTGCGCTCGTGCGTGATCCCGACGTCTTCCTGTTCGACGAGCCGCTGTCCAACCTCGACGCCAAGCTGCGCGTCGACATGCGGACCGAGATCAAGAAACTGCATGAGAAGCTGAAGACGACGATCGTCTATGTCACCCACGACCAGATCGAGGCGATGACGCTCTCGACCCGCATCGCGGTGATGAACAAGGGCTATATCCAGCAGCTCGGCACGCCGAAGGAAATCTACGACAAGCCCGCCAATGTCTTCGTGGCGACGTTCATGGGAAGCCCGGCGATGAACGTGCTGCCGACGCGCGTCGTCGTCCGCGAGGGCGTTCCTCATGCGCTGGTCAGCGATGGCGAGGGCGGCGAACAGGCTCTGCGCTTCAGTCAGCAAAACCTCGCCCAATGGGACGGCAGGGACATTCTGCTCGGGATCCGGCCGGAAGCGATCACCGACCCGGAAGGCGCCGATCGCAAATCACAAAACGTCGTCAGCCTGAAGAACCGCGTCGTCATCACCGAGCCGGCAGGGTCCGACACGTTCATCACCATGACCCTGGGCGGGAAAGACGTTATCGCCCGAATGCGTGCCGATATCGACATCCGCGCCGGCCAGAGCTTCGACTTTGCCGTCAACATGGAAAAGGCTGTCGCCTTCGACCCGAAGACGGAAGAGCGTATCCGGCCATGACCGCGCCAGACGTCATCATCATTGGCTCAGGCATGGGCGGGGCGACCCTTGCCGCGGCACTGGCGCCGTCTGGCCGCAACATCCTTATGATCGAGAAGGGTGAGCGACTGACACCCTCCGCGGCCGATCGTGATCCGGAAGCGATCTTCGGCAAGGCACGATTTCGCCCCAAGGAGGAATGGCTTGACGGGGACGGTCAGCCGTTCAATCCCGGCAACTACTATTATGTCGGTGGAAACTCCAAGTTCTACGGCGCCGTGCTGATCCGCTATCGCCGGGAGGATTTTTCACCTTTGCGGCACATGGGCGGTTCCACCCCCGGCTGGCCGATTGCCTACGAGACCATCGAGCCTTTCTATCAGCAGGCGGAAAACCTTTTTCAGGTCCGGGGCACGCTGGGCGAAGACCCGACAGAGCCAGCGCATTCCGGCAGCTACACCTACGCACCGGTACCGGACGAGCCTATCATTGCAGACCTTCGCAAGCGACTGAGGAAGGTCGGGCTCCACCCGGCCTCCCTCCCGCTAGGCGTGGATATCGACCGCTGGTTGGCACATGGACGAACCACCTGGGACGCCTTTCCCGATACCTGCGGCGGCAAGATGGATGCCGAGTCTGTCAGTCTCGCAACCGCGCTAAAGCAGGCAAATGTCAGCCTTCGCACCGGCTGCGAGGCGAAACGCCTGATCAGCCGCGATGGCCGCGTCACGGGCGTCGAGGTTGAAGAAAACGGCCAGCGTGCTTTGATCGAAGCCCCTCTCGTCGTTCTGGCAAGCGGCGCGGTGCGATCGGCGGCGCTGCTTCTCGGCTCGGCTGATGATGCGCATCCGACCGGCCTTGCGAACCGCTCCGATCAAGTCGGCCGAAATTTCATGAATCACAACTGTTCCGCCGTGCTTGCACTTCATCCCCTGCGCCGGAATACATCGGTCTACCAGAAGACCCTGATGGTGAACGATTTCTACCTGACCGGCGGCCTGGGCGGCGAGCCGCTCGGCAACATCCAGTTGCTCGGCAAGATCACCGGGCCGATCCTCGCTGCAAGTTCTCCCCTGCCGCCTTCGCTTGCGCACTGGATCGCCAATCGCTCGCTCGATCTGTACGCCATGTCCGAGGATCTGCCCAATCCGGAAAGCCGCGTGACACTGAAGAACGGGCAGATCGTGCTCGACTGGAAGCGGTCCAACTGGGACGCGCATCTTGCACTCGTCGAAAAGCTGAAGCGGCTGTTGCGAAAGGCGGGTTACCCGATCGTGCTGTCCCGCACCTTCGATCGACGAACACCATCCCATCAGTGCGGCACGGCCCGCATGGGCTCCGATCCACGGACCAGCGTCGTCGACAGTTTCGGTCGCAGTCACGACCACGACAATCTCTTCATCGTCGACGCCTCTATCCTGCCGACGTCGGCTGCTGTCAATCCGGCCCTCACCATCGCGGCTCTGGCGCTAAGGGCCGCAAAACACATCAACGAGACGGAGTTCGCATCGTGACTCCGCTTGCGCTGATCACCGGCGGACAGCAGGGCATCGGCTTCGGGATCGCCGAGGCGCTTGTCGGAGCAGGCTTTCACGTCGTGCTCGCCGCCCATCTCGACTCTGATGCGCCTGAGGTGACGGCGGCGCTTGGGACGCTGGGAGATAAGGCCCGCTACATCAGGCATGACCTGCAGGAGATCGACAAGGTATGCTCCTTGCTCGACCGTATCGAGGATCAGATGGGGCCTGTCACCACGCTGGTCTCCAACGCGGGCGTGCCGGCCAAAATACGGGGCGACATGCTGGAGCTGGCGCCCGACAGCTTCGACCATGTTCTCGGCATCAATCTGCGCGGCACCTTCTTCCTGGCCCAGGAGGTCGCGCGGCGGATGGTGGACAGACCGTCGGAAACCTACCGTTCCCTCATCTTCGTCACGTCCGTCAGCGCCACGATGGCGTCGGTCGAGCGGGCCGAATACTGCATCTCGAAGGCTGGCGCCGCGATGATGGCGGAGCTCTTTGCGGTCCGTCTTGCAGCCCACGGCATCGGTGCCTTCGAACTCAGGCCCGGCATCATCGCAACTGCCATGACCGCCGGAGTGAAGGACAAATATACGGCGCGCATTGAAGATGGCCTCGTGCCGGCCCGGCGTTGGGGCGAACCCGAAGACATTGGCCGTATCGTCGTGCCATTGGCCAAGGGCGATCTCGCTTTCGCCACCGGCGCTGTCATTCCGGTCGACGGCGGTCTTTCGATCCCGCGCCTTTAGGAGCAGAGCATGCAAACGTCCTATGATTTCATCATCGTCGGGGGAGGGTCCGCGGGGTCGGTACTGGCGGCGCGCCTTTCAGAAGACCCAAACCTCCAAGTCCTGCTTCTGGAGGCCGGCGGACGCGACTGGCACCCCTTTTATCATCTGCCGGCGGGCTTCGCCAAAATGACCAAGGGCATCGGCAGCTGGGGCTGGCAAACCGTGCCGCAGCGGCACATGAAGGACATGGTAATCCGCTATACCCAGGCGAAAGTGCTTGGCGGCGGATCGAGCATCAACGCGCAGATTTATACGCGCGGCAACGCGCTCGACTATGACGGCTGGCGGCAAATGGGCTGCGAGGGCTGGGCCTACGACGATGTGCTGCCCTACTTCCGCAAGGCCGAGGACAACGATACGTTCGACAATCGCTATCATGGCAAAGGCGGCCCACTCGGCGTCAGCAAGCCCGCAGCGCCTCTACCGATCTGCGAGGCCTATTTCAAGGCTGCGGGAGAACTCGGCATCCCTTTCAATCCGGACATGACCGGCGAGAAACAGGACGGTGTTGGCTACTATCAGCTCACCCAACGCAACGTCCGTCGCTCGTCGGCCTCGATTGCCTATCTCAACCCCGCCAAAGGACGGAAGAACCTGACCATTCGGACGGGTGCCCAGGTTCTGCGGATCGTTACGGAGCATGGGCGGGCGACAGGCGTCGAGCTTGCCGACGAGGGCATCGTCCGTGTCGACCGTGAAGTCATCCTTTCCTCCGGCGCAATCGGCAGCCCACGGCTTTTGATGCTGTCCGGGATTGGCCCGGCAGATCATCTGAAGGCCATCGGCGTACCTGTCGTCTTCGACCAGTCCGGGGTCGGCGCGAATCTGCAGGATCACCTAGATCTGTTCGTGATTGCAGAATGCACCGGTCCGCACACCTATGACCGTTATGCCAAGCCGCATCTCTCGTTGCTCGCCGGCCTCCAGTATATTCTCTCGCGCACCGGGCCGGTCGCCTCCAGCCTCTTCGAGACGGGCGGCTTCTGGTATGCCGACCCGGAGGCTCGCTCGCCCGACATTCAGTTTCACTTGGGTCTCGGCTCGGGCATCGAGGCCGGCGTCGCCGCGATGAAAAACGGCGGGGTGACGCTCAATTCAGCCTATCTTCGCCCTCGCTCGCGCGGCACGGTGCGGCTCGCCTCGTCCGATCCGGCGGCGGCACCGCTAATCGATCCGAACTACTGGGAAGATCCTTACGATCGCGAAATGTCCATACGCGGCCTGAAGATCGCGCGGGATATCATGCGGCAGGATGCGCTGAAGCCCTTCGTGAAGGCGGAGCGGCTTCCGGGACCAGATGTCCAGACCGACGAGGACTACTTCAACTACGCCTGCACGCACTCAAAAACCGACCATCATCCGGCCGGGACATGTCGGATGGGTTCGGACCCGGCAGCGGTCGTCGATCCCCGACTGCGCTTCAACGGCATTGCGGGCTTACGGGTCGTCGACGCCTCGATTATGCCGACGGTCGTCTCGTCCAATACCAATGCAGCCACGATCATGATCGCCGAAAAGGCCGCCGATATGATCCGCGCCGATCACGGAGCATGAGCCATGATACGTTTGCCGACACAGAATAACCGTATCGCGGACTATGACCTTCAGGGTAAGCCGCTCGTCCCGCGTGCTCCGACGCGCCCTTTGACGCGTACCGCCTTCGCCGCCGCGCACGTGGTCTCCGATCCGCTGCGCGAGCGCAATCCTTGGGACAGCCGGCCGGCCGTCGACTGGGACGCCACCCTTGCCTTTCGCGAGAACCTCTGGAACCAGGGTCTCGGCCTTGCCGAAGCGATGGATACGGCCCAGCGTGGTATGGGAGTCGACTGGCAGACGGCGCTTGAATTGATCGAAAGGACGATGGCTGCCGCCAAAGCCCACCCGATGAAACCGCGCGTTGCCTGCGGCGCCGGCACGGATCACGTGGCGATACAAAATCTTCGAAGTGCTGATGCGGTTCTCGCAGCCTATCACCATCAGGCCGAGGCGATCGAAGCGGCCGGCGGACAGTTGATCCTCATGGCGTCGCGCGCCTTTCCCGCCATCAATGCCGGACCTGAGATTTATCATACGGTCTACCGGCGCCTCATCGATGGCGCGGCGAAGCCGGTCATCCTGCACTGGCTCGGCGACATGTTCGATCCGGCCCTGAATGGCTATTGGGGCAGCGAAGACGTTGCTACGGCCAGCGACTTCGTCCTCACGCTGATCGAGGAGAACCCGTCCAAGGTCGACGGTATCAAGATCTCGCTTCTGGATCAGGCACACGAAGAGGCCTTCCGTGCCCGTCTTCCGGAAGGGGTCAGGCTTTATACAGGCGACGACTTCAACTATGCCGACCTTATAGCCGGAGACGGCCGGCATTATTCGCACGCGCTACTCGGCATTTTCGCGGCCATAGCCCCCGCCGCCTCGCAGGCACTGGACGCGCTGGCGGGTGGCGACCTTGAGACCTATCACCGGCTTCTCGCACCAACCGTGCCGCTCAGCCGGGAAATCTTCCGCGCACCGACGCGGTTCTACAAGGCGGGCATTGCCTTTCTTGCCTGGCTCAACGGCTACCAGCGGCACTTCATCATGCCGGCCGGCTTCCAGTCGAGCCGCGACATCGTGCACTACAGCGAGGTCTTTCGCCTTGCAGATCAGGCAAATCTTCTTGCCGATCCCGAGCTTGCCGTGAGAAGGATGCGTCTCTTGCTTGAGATGAACGGGATAGAATAGCAGCCATGGAGCGCAGGCCGACAATCGTGGACGTGGCGCGCGTGGCTGGCGTGTCCAAATCGACCGTCAGCCTCGTGCTGCAGAACAGCCCCTTGGTTCGCGCGGAGACGCGACGGCTCGTGCGCGAGACGATGGACAAGATCGGCTACGTCTACAACCGCTCGGCCGCCAATCTTCGTTCGTCCAATGTCGGCCTGATCGGCCTTGTCCTCAACGATCTGCGCAACCCGTTCTTCACCGAGTTCGCGACGTCGCTGCAAATGGCGCTCTCCGAACGTGGCTATGCGACCGTGCTCGCGAACACCGACGAGGACGCCGCGATCCAGGCACAGGTCGTCTCCGCCATTATCGAGCACGGGATATCGGCTCTTGTCATTTCACCCGCATACGGCGAGGAAATGGCCACCTTCGATCTGATCGCCAGGGCCGGTATTCCGACGATGCAGGTGCTGCGCAAGGTCGACCCGCGTATCGACCTCTTTCCTTTTGCAGCGCCCGACTACCGGTTGGGAAGCCTGATTGCCACAAAGCATCTCCTCGACCTTTCCGCCCGCCGCATTGCCTTCGTCGGCGGGCTTGAAGGACGCGCGGTAACGCAGGAACGCATGTCGGGCTATCTGCACGCTTTGGCGGAAGCCGGCATGGAACCGCTGGTCCTTGCAGGGAGAAGCAGCCGTGCCTTCGGACGCGAAGCCGCGGAAATCCTGTCGCGCGAACACCCTGATGTGGATGCCGCCGTCTGTTTCAACGATCTCGTGGCGCTCGGCATGGTTTCCGGCTTTACGAAGATGGGTCGCACGGTCGGGCAGGATTTTCGCATCGTCGGATTCGACGACATCGAGGAATGCAGCCAGGTCTATCCGACGCTTTCGACCGTCCATTGCGGCATCGCCGAATTCGGAAAACAGATCGCCACAACGATTCTCGGCTGGCTGGAAGAGCAGCGCGCCCCGGCACCGGAAGCTCTAAGCGCTGTCGAACTGGTGGTCCGCGAGACGAGCGGACGAGGCAAGCGAGCATGATCGAAAAACCGGATATCTTTTTGCGACGGCTCTTCGATCGGGCGGTCGAGGTGGCCGATCCAATGCGATCGCTGGCGCGGTTCCTCCCGCCGAAGCCAAAGGGCCGGGTGATCGTCATCGGCGCCGGCAAAGCGAGCGCGCGCATGGCCGAGGCCGTCGAGGCTGCCTGGGGTCCTTGCGACGGGCTCGTCATCACGCGCTACGGCTACGCAAGACCGTGCCGGGAAATCGAAATCGTGGAGGCGGCTCATCCCGTGCCCGATGAGGCAGGACTGACGGCAACCGGACGGATGCTCGATCTGCTGCACTCGACGAAGGAGGACGATTTCGTGCTGGCGCTGATTTCCGGCGGCGCCTCTGCCCTTCTGGTGCAGCCGGCCGATGGCATAACGCTAGACGAGAAACGGGCAGTCAACGCCGCACTTCTGGCTTCAGGCGCGCCCATCGACCGGATGAACACGGTCAGAAAACACCTCAGCAGGGTCAAAGGGGGGCAGCTTGCAGCGGCGGCCTATCCGGCGCGCATGCTGGCGCTGATGATCTCGGACGTGCCCGGCGACGATCCGGCTTTCATCGGCTCCGGCCCTACCGTCGGGGACCGGTCGACACGCGAGGAAGCGGCCGAGGTCCTTCGCCGCTGGAAGGTCGATGTTCCCGATAGCGTGTGGCACGCGCTTCAAAGCACCACCGGCGTTGTCGCCCCTGACGATCCCAGGCTGTCGAGGGTCGAGAACCTCATTTTCGCCGCACCGCGTCAGTCTCTAGAAGCCGCCGCAGACCTTGCGAAAGAGGCCGGCTGCGCCGTGCAAATGCTCGGCGACAGGTTGGAGGGGGAGGCGCGTGACGTGGCGCAAGCACAGGCAAACCAGGCGCTGAAAATCAAGGCAAACCTGCGGCCGGGCGATCCCCCGGTTCTTCTCCTGTCCGGCGGCGAACTCACCGTGACGCGCCGTGGAGGAGGCGTCGGCGGCCCGAATGCAGAATTCTGCCTGGCGCTGGCGATCGCGCTCGAGGGCGCCGGAGGCATACACGCCATTGCCTGTGACACGGATGGTGTGGATGGCGCGGCGGAAGTGGCCGGCGCGCTTGTCTCGCCCGACACGCTCAAAACAGCAAAGGAGGCAGGTACAGATGCCTCGCGAATGCTTGCGGACAACGACGCCCATAGCTTCTTTGAGGCCATCGACCGGCAGATCGTCACCGGTCCGACGCTGACGAACGTCAACGATTTCCGCGCTATACTCGTAAGCCCATAGGAACAATGCTGCTTGGCTTCCTACGGATTGATCAGCGGAACACCCATAATTTCAGGATAAATCAGCCGAGCGAATTTGTTATCGCGCGAACACCAGCCCATCAAACAATTTGCGTGCCGTCCTCACCGAACCAGCGCCCTTGATTTCGCCCTCTGTACCGATATCGAGGAAAACCTCCATCGCGCCGGTCGGATGCTCGATGAGGTAGCGGCCATCGACAGGCTGGAGGGCAAGGCTATGGGCCGGCCCCGTTTCCAGCCGCGTCGCAGTGGCCACCGTGATCGCGGCGAAGACACCGACTGACGCGTGGACACGATGGGGAATGAAGCTGCGCGTCGAGATTGCGCCACCGTCGACCGGCGCTGAGACAAGCGTCATTTTCGGGACTGAGGCGGCTGTTACGTCGCCGAGGTTCATCATGGGTCCGGCTTTGAGGCGGACCGCTTCGATCCGGCTCTTGAGAGCCATATCGGCTTCAATTTCCTCCCGCGTCTCCCGCCCTGTCAGTCCGAAATCTGTGGCGCGCATGATGACACAGGGCATGCCATTATCGATGAGCGTGGCCTCCACGCCGTCGATCACATCGACCGCGCTTCCGGTCGGCAGCAGGCTGCCACACATGGATCCGGCGATGTTCATGAAGAGCAATGGAATGGCAGCGTGCGCACCCGGTACGCCCGCAATTTCGGTGCCTCCATGGTAGGTCACGTGACCACCGGGCGTCATAACGCGCGCCACGGCCACCTCACCAGTGTTCACCATGTGAATGCGCACTGGTGTCTCGCCGTCCATAGCGGCGACGAGTCCGCGTTCGATTGCGGCGGGACCGACGCCGGCAAGAATATTGCCGCATCCCTGCGCAGCACTCACCAGCGCCTGGTCGACGAAGACCTGGAGGAACAGATAGTCGACATCGGCATCCTCGCGCGTCGAGCGTGACAACACCGCAACCTTGGACGTGAGAGGATCTGCCCCGCCTATGCCGTCGATCTGGCGCGGGTCGGGCGAACCCATGATCCGCAACAACAGATCATCACGGCTAGCGGGGTCCGCCGGCAGATCCTCCTTCAGGAAGTACGCACCCTTGGATGTGCCGCCGCGCATCCACAGGCAACGAACTCCATCCTCAGACATATTTGAGCCCCTTGGCGGCGAGCGCCTCGCGCATGCTATAGATGTCGAGACCGAGTTCGCCGGCAGCCAGCCGCTTTCGCTTCACCTCTTCATTTGCCAGACGTTTCTCGGCCGCTGCCAGCACGCCTTCCGCTTCCGCGCGCCTGACGATACAGACGCCGTCGTCGTCCGCCACGATGACATCGCCGGCCTCGATATGGGCGCCAGCGCAGACGATCGGAACGTTGACCGAACCGAGCGTCTCCTTAACGGTGCCCTGCGCCGAGATTGCCTTCGACCAGACCGGGAAGCCCATCGCCGTGAGGTCGCGAATGTCGCGGACACCCGCATCGATCACCAAGCCGCGACAACCTCTGGCCATGGCGGAGGTGGCCAGAAGGTCTCCGAAATAGCCATTATCGCACGGGCTTGTAGGCGCGAGCACGAGGATATCGCCTTCGCGTAATTGCTCGATCGCCACATGCAGCATCCAGTTGTCGCCAGGCGGCGCCGAGATGGTGACGGCGGAACCCGCGATCTGGGCTCCAGCATAGATAGGGCGCATATAGCTACCCAGCATGCCCTTGCGGCCCTGCGCCTCATGCACTGTCGCCACACCGGCGACGGACAGGCCCTCGATGACCGCTGCCGATGCTCGCTCGATGTTCTGGACCACAACACCCATGATCAATGTTCCTTCTTGACCGGAGGCGTGCCATGGGTGTGGAAGGTCTCGATCGTCTTCAGACCCCAGGCCTGGCCTTTCTTGCGCTCGCCTTCCGTCCAGACAATGGGCTCCCAGTCAGGTGCGAGGATCAGGCGAGCGCCGGCATTGGCGAGTTCCACGCGGTTGCCCGCAGGCTCCCATACATACAGGAAGAATGTTCCCTGAATCGCATGCTTGTGGGGCCCGGTCTCGATGTGAACGCCGTTCTGCAGGAAGATGTCCGCCGCCCTGAGGATGTCCTCGCGCTGGTCCGTCGCATAGGTGACGTGATGCAGGCGGCCGACACCGCCGCCATGTTCCTCCGTGCAGGCAAGGTCATAGGTCTTGTTGTTGATGGTGAACCAGCACCCGCCGATCCGGCCATTGTCGAGGCGGATCATCTCGGTCACCCGCGATCCTAGACAGGTTTCCATGAAACGACGGAATTCGGTTACATCGGAACTCAACAGATTGAGGTGATCGAGCCGGCGCGGCGCTGCACCTGTAAAAGCCGACGCGGTGTTCTTGAGTGCGGCCCTTTCACTCTCCTCTTCCGGTTTATACCAACGCGTCTCCCAATAGATTTCGAAGACATGGCCGAAAGGGTCCTCGAACCGGAACGCACGGCCATGGCTCTGGTCGCCATCGATCCAGCCGTGCACTTTGTAGCCGGATGCCTCGATCGCCTCCACCCGCCGCTTCAGAGCCTCGGGGCTTGCGGCGCGATAGGCGATGTGGCCGACGCCCGTCGTGTGGGAGCGTGTGAGCTTCAGAGTACAATGCTCATAGTCGTCCCAGGCGCGCAGATAGGCCGACGTCTCGTCCCGGCCGGAGAGCTTCAGACCATAGATGCGCGTGAAGAAGTCCAGGCTCTCCTCGAATTTGTCGGTGAGCATCTCGACATGCGCGAGGTGCGCAATGTCGAAAGACGGGTTGGTCGGTCGCGACATGTCTTCTCCTCCTCCGGAGCGCTCAATCGATCAAAGCTCGTCCACGGTGCGCGGGAAGACCGACTGGAAGCCTTCGGCATATTTGGCGTTTCGTCCGCCCGACTGACCGCCGGAATTGCGCATGAAATGGTTGGCGCGGTTTTCGGCGACGCGAGTGTAGTAGTCCCACAGATGCTCCTGTCCTTCCATGCACTCGATCGCCGCACGCTTTCTGTCCCATACCGGCGTCACGTCGAGGAAGACATCAGGCTTCCAGCCCATCTGCTCCGTCTGGTGCGGCTCGAAGAGATACAACTGTGGCGCGCCAAGCACCTTTTCGCCCGGCTTGTGGCCCCAAGCCTGCGCGATCATCCTCGTTTCGAGCGCAACCTGCGTCGCATACATATGATCGGTATTGTAGGGGTCATACTGCGAATGGCTGAGCATGAAATCCGGCTGCACATCACGAATGACATCAACCAGCCGGTACTTGTCCTCGTCCGTCAGCCGAAGTGGATAGTCCCCCAGGTCGAAGCTGATCAGATGGGAAACGCCAAGCGCTTCAGCCGCCTTTTCGGCCTCTGTTCGCCGCGCCGTCTTCACCTTGTCGAGCGTCATGCCCGGCTGCTTCCAGAGCTTGGCAGATTCGCCGCGCTCACCAAACGAGAGGCAAACCACGGTAACGGCATAACCCTTTTGCGCGTGCAACGCGATTGCCCCGCCGCATCGCCAAACGAAATCCGCAGCATGCGCGCTGATGACAAGCGCGGTCTTTACCGCCCCTTTCTCCCCGGACATAGCTTTTCCTCCTCGTTTGTTGTTGCCAAAGCCATGCTCTGGAGATGTCCTGGACGCAAATCGAAACGCCGGGACGGCCCATAAGATGAAGCTATAGTGACTGGAAACGCGACGCCGTCTTTGCAACATTCGGACGAAGGTTAAGGAGACATCCATGGCGGCGAGAAAAAACGACTTCCCGGCGATCGGTTTTGTTGGTTTCGGAGAAGCAGCCCATGCGATCGCCGGGCATTGGACACGGCCGCCGAGTGACGTTTTCGCCTATGACATGAAGCTCCGGCAGGGAATTGACATCGACCAACTGCAACATCGCGGCAAGGAGGCAAACGTCGTACTCTGCACCGATCCCGCAGACGCCGTTGGGACTGCCGGACTGGTGTTTTCGCTCGTTACCGCCGATCAGGCGCTTCAGGCCGCACGCGACTGCGCGCCGTTCATCAGCGCAGACTGCCTTTGGCTCGACGGCAACTCATGCTCTCCGCACACAAAGATCGAGGCGGCAGCCGTCATCGAGGCGGCGGGCGGTCGCTATGTCGACGTCGCGATCATGGCTCCCGTCTATCCGAAACGCCACGAGGTTCCGGTGCTGCTGTCCGGCCCGCATGCCGAAGCGGCAATGAAGTTCCTGGTCCGACTCGGCATGTGCCCGGAGATTGCCGGTGCGAGGGTAGGAGATGCCTCCAGCATTAAGATGCTGCGATCGGTGATGATCAAGGGGTTCGAGGCTTTAACAACGGAATGTCTGCTCGCGGCCCGTCGGGCGGGCGTCGAAGATGCCGTCCTCGCATCTCTGCAGGCATCCGATCCCGGCATCGACTGGCGCCGTCGGGCGACCTACAATCTGGAGCGCATGATGGTCCACGGAGCCCGCCGCGCCGCCGAGATGGAGGAAGTCTGCGCAACACTCTCAGCATTCGGCCTGCCGGACGCGATAAGCCGCGCCACGGTTGGCTGGCAAAGACGCCTCGCAGCCCTGCACCTTGACCCCGGCCCGGATGACTTGGCCTTGCGTGCCGATAGGGTGCTGGACAGCCTATGATCCCGCGCAATCTCAGACATCTGCGGCTCTTCGCGTCGGTGGCGGAACTCAAGACGCTGACGGCCGCGTCGGAGCACTGGCATATCTCGCAACCGGCGGTGACCCAGGCAATCAACAAGCTGGAGCGCGAAGCTGGAGGGCCACTTTTCGAGCGGTCTCCAAACGGCTTCTTTCTCACCGATCGGGGCGAGGTGCTCCAGCACCGCGTCACAAGCGCTTTCGCGCTCCTCGACCCGGTGCTCGCCGACATTTCTCCGCGCCTGAAGATTACGCTCAGCTACTCGCAACTACTGGCGGTGATCGCGGTGGCGGAGAGCGAGAACTTCACGCTCGCCGCCCGCCGGCTAGGACTTGCACAACCCACTGTCCATCGCGCGGTGACCCAAGTCGAACAGGAGGCGGTCCGGAGTCTCTTCGAGCGCACCTCATTCGGTATTCTCCCGACCCGGCTGTGTCAGGCTCTGATCGAGGCGGCGCGATTGGCTATCTACGAATTCGACCAGGCGGACGCGGAACTTGCAGGCATCAACGGAGGGGAAGCCGGGCGCATCGTGATCGGCGCCATGCCGCTCGCCCGTTCCACCATCCTGCCCCGAGCGCTTGCCCAGTTTCGCGAGTTAAAATCCACCTATCCGGTCAAACTCCTGGATGGTCCTTATGACGAACTTCTCGGGGGATTGAGACGCGGGACGATCGACTTCCTGATCGGCGCCTTGCGCGATCCGGCTCCCATCGGTGACATCGTGCAGGAGGCACTGTTCGATGATCGTCTGGCTCTGTTGGCAGGTCCCAGGCATCCGCTGACCAGCAAGCAGGATGTCAGCCTCGACGATCTCATCGGTTATCCCTGGGTGGTGCCGCGCCAGGGAACACCAACGCGGGATCAGTTTGAAACCCTGTTCACGGCTGCCGGCAAGGCGCCGCCATCGCGGGTCATCGAATCCGGGTCCCTTCTCCTGATGCGTGGACTACTTAACGAAAGCGATCATCTCGGCTGCCTGTCGCGGCACCAGTCTCAGCCGGAATGCGACAATGGAATGCTCGTCACAATCGATCATCCGACCGACCATCTGGTGAGACCGATCGGCCTCACCTATCGCCGGAACTGGCGTCCGACCTCGATCCAGACGCTGATGTTCAAGCTCGTCGCCGACGTCACCCGATCCGCCGGCATGTTGGACACCGCCACCTAGCGATTACCGCCCAGAAGTCTCCCGCTGCTCGACTAAGAGGCCGTCCTTGATCTGGCTTCCTGGGTAAAGGACGACCTGGTCTCCATCCGCGACGCCGTCGGCGATCTCAACGGCGAACGTATTCCGATGACCGATCCTGACCTTTCGCGCTTTGGCAAGACCATCCTCGATAACGAATACGGCCCAGTCCTCTCCATCGCGGAAGAAGGCCCCAAGCGGCAGTTGCAGCACCTCCGCCTCGAACTGGATCAGATCCACGTCGACCCTGAAGCCGTGACCAAGTGACTTCCACTCGTCCGGCGGCGAGAGAAGTTCGAGAACGACGGTGACGCGCTGCTCCTCGATCCCGAGCGCGGACACCTTTGTTTCACCATAAGGCTCGATGCGCCTGACCCGACCCTCCAGTTGAGGACCGCCCCAGTCTCGGATGACCGCGCGCTGGCCCGGCGTCACGGTCACGGCCTCCTCGGACAGAAGATCGACGGCCACCTCCAGCTTCCGGGGATCTCCGATCTCGAGCAAGGCAGAGCCTGCCTCGACCACGCCTTCACTTCGCCTGAGCACCTGGAGGACGACACCGCTCACAGGGGATTTGACACGTACGCAGTCACAAGCAACGCCACGTTCGTCGATGACATCGCGAGGCAGGAGCTGCGAACGGGCCCTCGCGAGCTCAAATTCCCGGACATCGAGAGCCGCGCGGGCCGTGGCAAGGGTCGTTTCCGCCACCTTGAACGCCCGCTCGGCCTCGTCGAGGGCGCGCTTGGAAATCGCCTCGTGTCGGCTTTGCGCCTGGGCGCGATCAAGTTCGGTGCGCGCAAAGTCAAGATTGACTTTCGCGCCGTCAAGTTCGGCCAGAGCCAGCGCCCGCGCCGCCACCGCCGCCTCGACGGCGGCGCGCTGCGCAGCCTCGGACCGGCTATCTAGGAATTCCGGTACGGCCGGGGTGATATTGGCGAGAACGGTTTCATTGGCCGAAACCGCGTCGCCCGGCTCGACCGTGAGCCTGTCGAGATTACCGCGCAAAGGGGCGTGCAAAGTGTAGACCTCACTAACACGCGTCTTGCCCTCTTCGGTAATCGCCACGCGAAGCGGCGCCGTGCGAACCGTCGCCAGGTCCACCGCAACCGGCTGCGGCCGGAACGAGTAGACGATGCCGCCGGTGAGAATGGCGAACAGGCCGCCCCAGATGATGATACGTCTGCCGAGCACGTTCACGATATCATTCCCTCGTTTTCAAGACGCCAATGAGATCAAGACGATCAAGTCTTCGCCGAACCACCGCCGCACAGGCGATCACGCTCGCAAGCCCGATCAGGGCCGCCTGACCAAAGGTCGAAGGGTGTATCACGAGCGGTATCCGATAGAGTTCCGTTTCGAAGGCGGAGGCCATGTACCAGGACAGCAGATAGCCGATCGCGCCGCCGAGCGGGATCGAGGCTATGGCGAGCAGTCCGATCTCACCCAACAGGATGTAGGATATCTCCCACCGGCTGAAGCCGAGCACCGCAAGGGTTGCCAGTTCGCGCGAGCGCTCTGAAAGCGCGATCCTTATCGAATTGTAGCTGACCCCGAACGAGAGGATGATCGAGAAGACGACAAAGAAGCCGATGAAGATGAAAATGGTCTCGCCCATGGTCTTGAAGAACGTGTCGAGCGCGGCCTGCCGGAAAAGGATCGCCGTTATTCCGGGAAGGTCCTTCAGTCGTGACAGCAATTCCTGGCGCTGGACATCATCGAGCAATACGTGAACGCCGGTGAGGACATGGCCGTCTCCCATCAGGCGGTTAAGCGCGTTGATTTCCATGTAAACCGGCGTGCCGATGAAGGTTTCGAAGGTCTGGATCACGGGAAGATCGAGCGTCGCCCGCCGACCTTCCAGCACCCTTATTCTCACGCGATCGCCAATCCCGACATCGAGCAGGTCCGCCAGCGCACTCGACATGACCAGCCCTTCGCCGGCAGGCGGCAGGACGCCGCGCTCGTTGTCGTAAATCGGGCTGAGCGCAGCATTTGTGGGAAGGCCGACGATACTCTGACGCTCGACGCAGTTGCCATTTGAAATCTCCGCCGCCACACTCCGGAACGGCTCGGTCGAGAGGACGGCCGGAAGATGCCGGACATCGGTTTCAACGCGTGCATGCTCGATGTCGCCGAAGATGATCGTCGCATCCTGACGCTGCGATGTCTCGAAGACGGAACGGGCGAGATAAGTGATCGAGTCGGCCCATTGCAGGGCGAGCACAAGGACCGCGATCGACATTGCCAGACCCAGGGTCGTCAGTCCGGCCCGCATCGGCCAGCGGGTGATGCGCCGCAGAATAATCCGCGTCGGCTCGTCGAGCATCCGGAAAGCGGCCGATGACCGGCTGTAGGCCGGCGGGCTGGGAGGCAGCATCGCTTCCGCCGGCGGCAGCCGCACGGCCCGCATCACCATCGTCAGCGATCCGAGGAGAGCCGCCGCGAGGCTCACTCCGCCAGCGATCAGGAAGGCTTGCGGACCGGGACGATAGAGCAGGAAGGGGAAGCGATAGATACTGGCGTAGAGGGTCGTGTTCCAGTGGCCGAGCCAGGCACCGAGGGCCCAACCCATGACGACCCCGATCACGGCGATCGTCAGTGTCATTTTTGCATAGTGCCAGCCAATCGCACCGTTGCTGTAGCCGAAGGCCTTGAGAAGCCCAATCTCACGGCGCTCTGTCTGGATCAGCCGGGCCATCACCATGTTCGTGAGGAAGGCCGCCACGGCGAGGAAAATCGTCGGCATGATCCGCGACATATTGATCTGCTGCTCGATCTCGCTCTGCAGGAACCAGTTGGAAATCTGATCTTCTCGAGCATAGGCACCGCTGCCGCCGTAGGGGCCAAGCAGCGTGTTGAGCCTCGCGACGACATCGCGTGAATCCGCGCCGCGCAGCAGTGTCAGCGTCACGCTGTTGAAGGCCTGCTTCATGTCGAACGCAGCCTCCAGCACCCCGCGATCCATCCACATGAGGCCGAACCGTTCGTCGTCGGGCATCATGCCGCCCGGCGCTATCGCATAGACGAATTCCGGGCTCAGGACGGTGCCGACAACGTGCAGTGTCCGTTTCTGCGATCCGAGGATCGCCGCGAACGTATCGCCGGGAACCAGTTGGTGAGCTTCCGCGAAGGATTCGCTTAAGGCCACCTCATCGATCTTGCCCGGCTCGGGCAGACGTCCGGACCGAACGACGAGGACGTTCTGCAGTTGAGGTCCGTGCGAAGGAAGCGACATCACCTGCCCGAGCGCCGGTTCATTGAAATCCGCGATGTCGAGAATGGCGCCCCTGACGATGCGGCTCTCGGCAACAGCCACGCCCGGTATGGCGGCAATGTCCCGCAACACCTGCTGCGGGACACGCTTGGCGTCGGCAAAGACATCGGCGAAGCGCGACCGCTCATAGTAGGCGGTCGTGGTTTCCTGAAGAGCCTGCACCGTTGTCAACGCCATGACGAGAAGTGCGGCGCCGGAGGCGATCACAAGGGCGATCGCCAGCACCTGCATCTTGAGACGCCAGATGTCTCGCAGGAGCTTCTTGTCCAGGCTTCGCATGGCGCCTCACCACGTCAGTTCGGCGGTCGAGCGACGAACCTTGTTCACCCGCGTCTCGACAATACGCCCGTCGGCGAACAGGACGACCCGATCGGCGACATCCGCGATTCCGGCATTGTGTGTGATGAGAGCGGTCGTCGTCCCCAGTTCCCGGTTGATACGCAGGATCGCGTCGAGCACGAGAACACCGGTCTTGCTGTCGAGCGCGCCGGTCGGCTCGTCACAGAGCAGGAGGTCCGGTCGTTTGGCGATCGCCCGCGCGATCGCAACGCGCTGCTGCTCGCCGCCGGACAGTTGGGCCGGAAAGTGGTTCTGACGTTCGGCCAGACCAACAAGCGCCAGAGCCTCTTCCGGTCGCATTGGGTTGCGCGCGATTTCGGTGACGAGCGCCACGTTCTCCCGCGCGGTCAGGCTCGGGATGAGATTGTAGAATTGGAAAACGAAGCCGACATGATCGCGCCGGTAATTCGTCAAAAACCGGTCATTCGCCCGCGTGAGATCATGATCCCGAAAGCGGACCTCACCGCTCGTCGGCTGGTCGAGGCCGCCGAGGATGTTGAGAAGGGTGGACTTGCCGCTGCCCGAGGGCCCAAGCAAGACCACGAGTTCACCTTGGAAGAGATCGATATCCACATCATCGAGCGCCGTCACCGACACGTCGCCCATGCGGTAGATTTTCTTCAGGTGGCGGGCTTCAAGAGCCGCGGATGCCTGATCCGTCATGTCCGCTGCCTTTCCCCAATAGTCGTCGATCGCTGGCTGCCAGCCTTGAATACTGCCGCCCGGAGAGGACCCGCTCATCCTTTGGCCGTCTTCTCCGCCTCCGCCACTTTCTGCTTCACCGCGACGAAACTGTCGGGGCTGACGGAGATGCTGTCGATGCCGCAATCAACGAGGAATTTCGCAAACTCCGGATGATCGCTCGGCGCTTGACCGCAGATACCAATCTTTGCGCCGGCCTTTCCTGCTTCCTTTATCACACTCCCGATCATCCACTTAACGGCATCGTCCTGTTCATCGAAGAGATCGGCGAGTTCGCCCGAATCCCGGTCCACGCCGAGCGTCAGTTGCGTCAGGTCGTTCGACCCGATCGAGAAGCCATCGAAATAGCGGGCGAACTGCTCGGCCAGGATGACGTTGGAGGGGATCTCGCACATCACATAGACCTGCAGTCCCTCCTGTCCCCGCTTCAGGTCATTCTCGGCCATCACCGCGAGCACCTTTTCAGCCTCGCCGATGGACCGGCAGAAGGGGATCATCACCACCACGTTGCGGAACCCCATCTGGACGCGAAGCTTGTGGATCGCCCGGCATTCGAGCGCGAAACCCTCGCGGTACCTCGGCGAATAATAGCGGGAGGCGCCGCGGAAGCCGATCATCGGGTTCTCCTCCTTCGGCTCGAAGTCGGCGCCGCCGATCAGACCGGCATATTCGTTGGTCTTGAAGTCGCTCATCCGGACGATCACAGGCTTCGGATAGAGCGTCGCGGCAATGCGCGCCAAACCTTCCGCAAGGTTGTCGACGAAGTATTGCGACTTGTCGTCGTAGCCCGCAGTCAGAGCTGCGATTTCCTCCTTCGCCACCTCGTCCTTCAGCCGGTCGAAATGGACGAGCGCCATCGGATGGATGCGTATGGCATTGGAGATGACGAACTCCATGCGTGCCAGACCGACGCCATCGGCCGGCAGCTTCCACCAGCGATAGGCTGCACCTGGATTGCCCAAATTGAGCATGACTTTGGTCCGAGTCGCCGGCACGTCCGCCATGTTGGACGTCTCGATCCGGAATTCCGCCACACCTTCATAGACCCGTCCCTCGTCCCCCTCGGCGCAGGAAACAGTGATCTCCTGGCCGGTATGAAGGATTTCCGTCGCATTGCCCGTCCCGACAACAGCAGGAAGCCCGAGTTCCCGGCTGACGATAGCCGCATGGGAGGTCCGTCCACCGTGATCGGTGACGATCGCGGCTGCCCGTTTCATGATCGGCACCCAATCAGGGTCGGTGGTGGAGGTGACGAGGACCGATCCATCGACGAACTGGTCTATGTCCTTCGCGGTCTCGATCAGGCAGACCTGACCCGACACGATGGCGTCGCCGATCGACAGGCCATCGACCAGCATCTTGCCCTTTTCGCTGATATGGTAGGTCTTGAAGAGGGCATCCTGCCGGTTCGACTGGACCGTCTCCGGACGGGCCTGGACTATGTAAAGCCTGCCGGTCTCGCCGTCGCGGGCCCACTCCATGTCCATTGCGCAGCCATAGTGTTTCTCGATGATCGTGGCCCACCGCGCAAGAACCAGTATCTCCTTATCGGAGAGAACGAGGGCCGCCCGTTCCGCCTTCGAGGTCGGAACATTTCGCGTCGGCTGGTCGCCCTTGCCGTAGATCATCTTGATCGCCTTCGCGCCGCGCTTCCTTGAGATGATAGGCTTCAGCGACATATCCTCGAGGAGCGGCTTGTAAACCTGATATTCATCGGGATCGACGGCGCCCTGGACGACGTTTTCCCCAAGACCCCAGGCGGCGTTGATAAGGACGACCTTGTCGAACCCGGTCTCGGTGTCGATCGAGAACATGACCCCGGAACCGCCGATATCCGAGCGGACCATTTGTTGCACACCGATCGACAGCGCCACTTTCATGTGGTCGAAGCCCTTGGCCTGGCGATAGGAAATCGCGCGATCCGTGAAGAGGGACGCGTAGCAACGCCGGCAGGCATCGAGCAGCGCCTTCTCGCCGGCAATATTGAGGAAAGTCTCCTGCTGCCCCGCGAAGCTGGCATCCGGCAAATCCTCGGCCGTTGCGCTCGAGCGAACCGCGACACTGACCTCATCATGGCCGGCCCGTTTCGACAGCTCCCGATAGGCCGCCACGATCGCATCGGCTGTCGCCTGCGGCCAGCTGCCCCGTAGAAAGAGCTTGCGCACCGCCGCCCCCGTTTCGGCAAGACTGGTCCTGCCGTCGATCCAGTCGGCGACGAGCTCTCCCATCACTTCGCGAATCCCGTTCTCCTCGACATAGTTCCAGTAGGCATCCGCCGTGGTGGCGAAACCGGCGGGTACATCCACACCCTTCTGGCCAAGGGTCTGGATCATCTCGCCCAGGGACGAATTCTTTCCGCCCACCTTGGCGACGTCTGCACGCCGGAGCTGTTCGAACCAGACAACGGGAGAACTGGTCATGATGCTAACCTCCGCGGAAATGTTGCCGATAGGGGCAACCAATGGAGGAGAAGCTAAAGGCGGCGGAGCGCCCGATCCTTGATCCGTGTCAAATCGGGTCGCTGAACTTCGGGGGCGACAACGTCAGCGCCACTGACGGACCGCTATAAGCAACCTCGAGCTCGCCGCCGAAACACAAAACCTCCCGACCAGATTTTCCGGCCGAGAGGTTTCCAAGTTCGTTGATGAGGACAAATGTCCTTTCCTACTCCGCCGCGATCGAGAAGTCGTAGCCGGAAATCGCCTTGGATTCGAGAAATTCCTCAATACCCCAAACGCCACCCTCGCGGGCGCGGCCGGATTGCTTGACGCCACCGAAGAACGAGCCTGCCCCGCGGGACTTCCCGTTCATCTCGATCATGCCGGCCTTGAGCTTCAGCGACAGCCGGTTCGCCCTCTCGGCATCGGTGGTCTGCACGTAATTTGTGAGACCGTAGACCGTGTCATTGGCAATCGTCAGGGCTTCTTCCTCGCTGTCGAACGGGATCATCGCCATGACGGGTCCGAAGATTTCTTCCTTTTCGATCGTCATGCCAGGCTTCACGTCGGCGAAGATCGTCGGCTTGACGTAAAATCCGCGATTGAACTCCTCCGGCAGGCCAGGTCCGCCGGCGACGAGGCGGCCACCTTCTTCGATTCCCTTGTGGATGTAGCCCTGGATTTTCTCCCACTGGCTCTTGTTTACCACCGGACCGATGTGATCGCCGGGACTTCCGGCGGGGCCGACCTTGATGGAATTCGCCACGGCGGCAGCCTTTTCAACCGCATCTTCATAGATGCTACGCTCAACGAGCATGCGCGAGGGCGCGTTGCAGGACTGACCGGAGTTTTCCATCATCCGACGCACTGAACGCTCGATGGCCTTGTCGTCGGCATCGGCAAAGACGAGATTCGCACCCTTGCCGCCCAGTTCGAGCATGACCCGCTTCAGGCTGTCGGCAGCTGCCTTCGAGATGGCGATACCGGCGCGCGTAGAGCCGGTAAACGAGATCGCCTCGACATCCGGATGCGTGGTCAACTGGCTGCCGACACCGGCCCCGTCACCGTTGACGAGATTGAAGACGCCAGCCGGAATTCCTGCGTCGTGACAGAACTCCGCAAAGAGCATCGCGTTGAGCGGCGCCTCTTCCGAAGGCTTGAGGACGCAGGTGCAGCCGGCCAGCATCGCCGGAATGGCCTTCAGCGCGATCTGGTTGACCGGCCAGTTCCAGGGCGTGATCAGGCCAACGACGCCGATCGGCTCCATCGCAACGGCGGCACCCGGCGCATGATCGCCGAGTGGCCGTACCCATTCGATCTCTTCGAACGCCTTCAAGAAATTCGTGGTGTGCCAGGGCAGGCAGGGTGCCTGTTCGGCGAGCGCAAAATCAATCGGCGCGCCCATTTCCATGGAGATTGCCTCGGCAAACTCCTGAAGCCGCCGTTCGTATTGCACCAGGATACCGGCGACCAGACGCGCCCGCTCCTTCGGAGGTGTGGCGGCCCAACCGGGAAAGGCAGCCTTGGCGGCAGCGACGGCAGCGTCCGTGTCGGCCTTGTCACCCAGAGAGATGACTGCGCAGGGTTCCTCGGTCGTCGGATTGATAACCGCGTGATCGCGCGCAACTGACGGGGGCACCCAAGCGCCACCGATGTAGAATTCACGTTTCTCGATCATGGTCTCTCCTCGTCACTGGCTTCGGTTCGGCGTTTTTTAATTCGTCGCCGCCTTGGTTAGCGCACAGGCAGCAAACAGCCAAGGGGCCGCAGGCGACGATTGGTGTCGCAGCACGCGTTGCGATAACCGCTTCGAATGAAGCGGGCCCGATTGCGGGAACTCGCGTGCCTGGCTCTGGGCAACGTCAGTGCGTTGCGTGATATAGGCACTAATAATACCGGCGCAAAGGCAAGGGAGGCGGCATCGTTTCCCAAATCGGTTTGGGTTAACCTCAGCAGCCAAGCGCCATTCCGTCCTTGCGGGACTCAGATGCGCCCGTCAGCGTTCCGTTCTTCCAGTCGATCCTGACGACCTGCGCTCCGCCGATCGGGTCTTCCGCCGGCACGATCTCGAAGCCGCGGCGTGTCAGCTCCGCCACCGTTTCGGCCGGCACCGTTCGCTCCGCCTCGACGCGCGGGCTCTTGCCGCCGACCGGTATCAGGCGCGGCAGATCGATCGCATCCTGCAGATCCATGCCGTAATCAAAGACTTTGGAAATCAGGTGGGCATGGCCCATGGCCTGATAGTAGCCGCCCATGACGCCGAACGACATCTCCGTCTTGCCGTGACGGGTCACCATGCCGGGAATGATCGTGTGCAACGGACGCTTTTCCGGCCCTATCATATTGAGGTGCCCCCGTTTCAGCGAGAAGCTCTGGCCGCGATTGTGCAGGATGATGCCCGAGTTCGGCGCGACGATGCCGGAACCAAAACTGTCAAAGATCGAATTGATGAAACTGACGGCGTTGCGTTCGGCATCGACGATCGAAATGTAGACGGTGTCGCGATGAAGCGGCATCTCGAAGTCCGGAAGATCCGTCGCCGCGTACTTGAGGTCGATCATGCCGGCGAGGCGCGCGGCAAATTCAGGCGACAGCATCTCCTCGACGGGCAGCTCCGCCTTCTCGGGGTCGGCGACCCAGGCGTCGCGCGCCGCATAGGCAAGGCGCGTCGCCTCGATCTCGAGATGAAGCCGGTCCGGGGACTGCGGATCGGCCACCGCATTGAAGTGCGACAGAATATTGAGGATCACCAGCGCGATGATGCCCTGTCCGTTCGGCGGGCATTCGTGGATGCGATAGCCGCGAAAGTCTGTCGTAACAGGCGTTACATATTCGCCTCTGGCAGACGCAAAGTCGTCCAGCGTGTGCAAGCCGCCAAGCGAGCGGAGACGATCGACCATATCGGCTGCGATCGATCCCTTGTAGAAGGCGTCACGACCCTCCGCCGCGATGCGTTCCAGTGTTTGCGCAAGGCGAGGCTGAGAATGAACCTCGCCGATCCGCGGAGCACGACCATCGGGGAGGAATATCTCGGCCGCCGCCTTGTCGGCGGATAGCAATTTCTCTTCAAGGCTCCAGTCCCGATGGACCCGTGGTGTGATTGCGTAGCCGTTTTTCGCGTAGTCGATTGCCGGCGCCAGGATACGAGCGAAGGGTAGGCGGCCGTGATCGGCGTGGAGCCGCGTCCAGGCATCGATAGCGCCGGGTATGGTCACAGCGGACGGCGATTGCCGGGGCACCTCGGTCAGACCGCGTTCCTCGAACCAGTCGACCGTCAAGGCGGCTGGTGTCCGCCCCGATCCGTTGTAGGCGATGACCTTGTCGCCGCCCTTCGGCGCATAGAGCGCGAAGCAGTCTCCGCCGATCCCGGTCGATCCCGGTTCCACGACACACTGAACGGCACAGGCCGCGATGGCCGCGTCCATGGCGTTGCCGCCAGCCTGCAGGATGTTGACGGCCGCAAGCGTTGCGTAAGGATGGGAGGTCGCCGCCATGGCGTTTCTTGCCACGGCCACCGAGCGTGTCGGCCTTTCGAAATTCCGCATGTGTAGACGTCCCCCGCAGGTCCCCGTATTTTTCCCCAGCGGCGTGGATGATAGCCACGAACTCCCGCCCGGCGCCAGTCATTCCCGTCCGGATTTGCACAGTTCGTCCCGTGGATCCGTCGGCATTCCCGATTTTGACGATCCGTCTCAGGATACCTCGAATTTTGTGGCGAGCGTCGTGGAAAGCTGGGCTGCGAAACGGGCGGCGGCCACCGGCAGCGTCCTGCCCTTCAACTGCCCCATGTAAAGAACGCCGGCCGGCACGTCCTTCTTTTCCAAGGGCCGGCTCACCATATCGCCGCCCGCCGTTTGCTCCGAGAGACCGATCGGAATCTGGAAGGTGATGATGTTTTCCGTAACGGCATGGTTTCGCAAGAACTCGAAACTGTCGGATTCGATCACCGGCTCGAGACGATAGGAGGATTTCTGGGCAGCCATGTCCATCAGATGCCGCACGCCGAAGGGCGCCGTCGGCAGCGAATAGGGATAGCCGAGACAGTCGCCGAGCCTGATCGTGTCCTTACGAGCGAGTGGATGATGCGAGGCCATGACCACATGAACGGGCTGGTAAACCCGCATCAATGTCATGAAATCTGCCATTCGGACCGGCTCGAATACCAGCGCGATATCCGCGGCGTGATCGATAAGCGCCTGCTCCGCCGCCTGTCGATCCCGCAGATGGACACCGAACGTCACCGCGGGATGATCTTTGCGGTAAATGGCTATCTGTTGTGGCAGGAAGTATGGCAGGAGCGCCTGGCTGCAGGCGATAGAGACATGGCCTCGCCGCACGCCGGAGAGGTCGGCGATCTGCGATCTCACCCGCTCCATGTCCGAAAGCTGGTTTCGGATGTGGTGAATAAGGATCTCCCCGGCGCTCGATAGCCGCACCCCATGCGGCAGCCGCTCGAAAACCGGTACGCCGAGTTCCTCCTCAAGCGCGAGGATGCGCCTGTTGAGCGCTGTAGAGGTAATCGCGAGAGATTCCGCCGCGCCGCGGATCGAGCCCGCCTTGGCCACGGCGTCGATGTAACGAAGCGAAGTCAGATGACGCATGTGACGCCCCTCCGGGTGATGCAGAATTTGCAGCAGCTTGACCAAAACTTAGCACAAGACAGAAGCAGCGCCATATGGGTTACTCAAAGGTGAACGCGGAGCGCCATAGACAACCTGGGGAACCAGCGCCCGCCCGAGCATCCACTGTTCATCCTGATCCGGGAGATCCTTCATGAGCCAGTTTCTTATGCCGAGCCGCCGACAGTTTCTGCGCCAGTCAGCCGGCCTCGCGGGCTTTGCTGCTGCCAGCAGTGTGCTTCCCTTCAATGTCGCCCGCGCGGCGGGCCTCACCGTCGGCTTCATCTATGTCGGCCCGAAGGACGATTACGGTTACAACCAAGCCCATGCCGAAGGCGCGGCCGCGATCAAGGCGATCGAAGGCGTGACCGTAGTCGAAGAAGAACAGGTACCGGAAACGGTCGACGTCCAGAAGACCATGGAGAGCATGATCAACTTCGACGGCGCTACACTGCTCTTCCCGACCTCCTTCGGCTATTTCGATCCCCATATCCTGACCATGGCGCCGAAATATCCTGATGTCCGCTTTGAACATTGCGGCGGTCTCTGGACCCCGGACAAGCCCGCCAATACCGGCTCCTATTTCGGCTATATCGGCATGGGTCAGTATCTGAACGGTGTGGTCGCCGGTCACATGACCAAGACCAAGAAGATCGGCTTCGTGGCTGCCAAGCCCATTCCGCAGGTCCTGCTCAACATCAACTCCTTCCTGCTCGGCGCCCGCGCGGTCGACCCGACGATCACCTGCCAGGTCATCTTCACCGGTGAATGGTCGCTCGCCGTCAAGGAAGCGGAAGCCACAAACGCACTCGCCGACCAGGGCGTCGACGTCGTAACCTGCCATGTCGACGGCCCGAAGGTCGTCATGGAAACCGGCGCCGGTCGCGGCATGTTCCTCTGCGGCTACCACGCCAACCAGAGTCCGCTGGCGCCCGAGAAATATCTGACCGGTGCCGAGTGGAACTGGTCCAAGGTCTATACCGACATGGTCAATACGACGCTTTCAGGCGGCACGATCGACAATTTCGTCCGAGGCGGCCTCGCCGAAGGCTTCGTCAAGATGAGCCCGCTGGGCCCGGCGGTCACCGAACCGGCGCGCCAACAGTTCGATGCGACGCTCGCCGAAATCATGAAGGGGGGCTTCTCGGTCATCAAGGGACCGCTCAAGGACAACAAGGGCAATGTCATCGCCACAGAAGGCCAGGCTTTCGCCGAGACCGACGTTGCGCTCGAGAGCATGAGCTACCTCGTCGAGGGTGTTGTCGGGTCGACCTCGTAAGCAGCCGGGAGGGGCGTGACATGAGTGCACCGGCGGATTTCGCAAGCCAGCAGGGTCTGGCCAGACGCAGTCTCTCGCTCGAGACGGTCCTGCGCTGGCTCGACCCACTCTTCCTGCCGCTGGCAGCACTGATCGCCGGCATGCTCCTCTTTGCCGTCTTTCTGCTCCTGATCGGCACCTCACCGATTGAGTTCTACACCCTCGTCTACAAGGCGGGCTTCGGCACCTCCTTTTCCTGGACCAACACGCTTGCCCGCGCGGCGCCGCTCCTTCTCGCCGCCCTCTGCGTCGCCCTGCCGGCCCGGCTGGGTCTCGTGGTCATCGGAGGGGAGGGGGCGATCGTGCTGGGCGGTGTCGGCGCCGGTGCGGTTGCCATGCTCGCCCCGGGCATGCCGGGTCCGGTCGGGATCCTGGCAATGATGATCGCGGGTGCGCTCGTCGGTGCCATCTGGATCGGCGGCATCGGGGCTCTCAGGCATTTCCGCGGGGTCAACGAAACAATCTCCAGCTTGCTGCTGGCCTATATCGCGATCGCGCTCATGAACCATCTGGTGGAAGGACCGCTGCGTGATCCGGGAAGCCTGAACAAGCCGTCCACGTCGCCTCTGCCGGAGCTCTACCGGATCGGCGAAATCCCCGGCATCGGCGTGCACTGGGGGCTCGCGGCCGGCGTCGTCGCCTGCATCCTGTGCTGGGTGCTGATCGAAAAGACGACCTTCGGATTCGCGGCGCGCATTGTCGGCGGCAACATCAGAGCCGCCCAGGTACAGGGCCTGCCCGCTGGCCTGCTGATGATCGGCTTCACGGCACTTGGCGGCTCTCTCGCTGGCCTCGCAGGTGCCTTCGAAGTGGCGGCCGTCCATGGCTCGGCCAATGCCTCGCTCGCCGGCGGTTATGGCTACACCGGCATCCTTATCGCCTTCCTCGCCCGTCACAACTGCCTGGCGATCATCCCCGCCACCTTGCTCTTTGCCGGCTTCGAGGCGTCAAGTGGCCTCGTCCAGCGGAGGCTAGACCTGCCGGATGCGACCATCGTGGTCTTCCAGGGCATGATCTTCATCGCCATCCTCTTGTCCGACGCCTTCCGTGATCGCATCACGCTGGATGGCCTCCTGCTGAAGGGGAAGCGCGCATGACGGATATCGGTCTCTGGGGCGTGCCCCTTGCCATCCTCGGCGGCGCCATCCGTGTCTCCACACCCTTCATCTTCGTCAGCATTGGCGAATGCCTGACGGAACGCTCGGGTCGCATCAATCTCGGCCTTGAAGGCACGCTCGTCTTCGGCGCAATGAGTGGCTATGCCGTCGCCTATCACACCGGCTCCGCCTGGGCGGGTACGCTTGCGGCGGCCGTCTGCGGACTTCTTTTCGGCCTTCTGCACGGCTGGATCTGCAAGTTCCCCAAGGTCAATGACATCGCGATCGGCATCGCCCTGATGATCTTCGGTTCGGGCCTCGCTTTCTTCTTCGGCAAGCCCTACGTCCAGCCCGTCGCGCCCGATCTGCCGTCGATCCCGCTCGGTTTCTGGTCGGATATCCCGCAGGTTCAGGCGGCCCTCAACGTCAACGTCCTTTTCCTCGTCGGCATCGCGCTCGCCTTCCTCGCCGCCTGGGTTCTGAAAAATACCCGCGTCGGTCTCACCATTCGGGTCGCCGGTGACAGTGCCGATGCCGCCCGTGCGCTCGGCATTAACGTCAATCGCGTAAGGCTCTGGTCGACTGCGGTCGGCGGTGCGCTGGCTGGCGTCGGCGGCGCCTATCTCTCGCTCTTTTATCCCGGCAGCTGGAACGAAGGGATTTCCTCAGGCCAGGGTCTGATGGCGGTGGCACTGGTCATCTTCGCTCGCTGGAACCCGGTGCATTGCCTCTATGCCTCGCTGCTTTTCGGCGGCGCGGGCGCTCTCGGGCCCGCACTTCAGTCGGTCGGCGTCACCCAGGGCTACTACCTCTTCTACGCCGCACCCTATGTGCTCACCCTTGGCCTCCTGATCGCGATCAGCTCGCGCACCCGGGCCATGGTCTCGGCCCCCGGCGAACTCAGCATCACCAAATAGGAGCAGGATCCATGAACGGACTTGGCGGTCTCAACAAGTCGCCCGAGGGCCAGATCAACAAGGAGGCGGCGGAATGACGACCATTAAGGCAGATCCCTATCTCTGGCCCTATAACGGCGACCTGCGCCCCGAAAACACCGCGCTCATCATCATCGACATGCAGACCGATTTCTGCGGCGTCGGCGGTTATGTCGACAAGATGGGCTACGACCTCTCGCTCACCCGCGCGCCGATCGAACCGATCAAGAAGGTGCTCTCGGCCATGCGCGCCAAGGGCTATCACATCATCCACACCCGCGAGGGCCATCGCCCCGATCTCTCCGACCTGCCGCCGAACAAGCGCTGGCGCTCGCAGCAGATCGGCGCCGGCATCGGCGATGCCGGTCCTTGCGGTCGCATTCTCGTGCGCGGCGAACCGGGCTGGGAAATCATCGACGAACTGGCGCCCCTGCCGGGCGAAGCGATCATCGACAAGCCGGGCAAGGGCTCCTTCTGCGCCACCGATCTCGAACTCATCCTGCGCACGCGTGGCATCGAAAACATCGTCCTGACGGGCATCACCACCGATGTCTGCGTGCACACGACGATGCGCGAGGCGAATGACCGTGGCTTCGAATGCGTCATCCTCGAGGACTGCTGCGGCGCCACCGATCCCGGCAACCATGCTGCCGCGATCAAGATGGTGAAGATGCAGGGTGGCGTCTTCGGCTCCGTCTCGGACAGTGAGAAACTCGTGAGCGCGCTGCCATGAGGGTCCCGGCCGACGAATTCAAAACACCCGATCACGCCATGTCGGTGGAAACCGTCGGCATGACCATGCGCTTCGGCAGCTTCACGGCGCTGAACGACGTCTCGATCCGTGTCGCCGCCGGCTCCTTTCACGTGCTGCTCGGTGAGAACGGTGCTGGAAAGTCGACCCTCGTCAAGTGTATGATGGGCTTTTACAAGCCGACCTCGGGTCAGATGATGGTCGAAGGCCTCGAAGTCGAAATCCCTGACCCCCGCGCCGCCCATGATATGGGGCTCGGCATGGTCTATCAGCATTTCACGCTCGTTCCCTCGCTGACCGCAGCCGAAAACCTCGTCATCAGCCGGGCCGATGCACCGGCGCTGATCGACTGGAAGAAGGAGCGCCAGGCGCTCGCCGCCTTTATGGACCGCATGCCCTTCTGCGTGCCGCTCGACATCCCCGTCGGCCGGCTCGCCGCAGGCGAGAAGCAGAAGCTGGAACTCCTGAAGCAACTCTATCTCGGCCGCCGTTTCCTGATCCTCGACGAGCCGACCTCTGTGCTGACACCGGCGGAAGCCGACGAATTGCTCGGCATGGTCCGGGGTTTGACGAGTGCGGGCGAACTCACCTGCCTGATGATCAGCCACAAGTTCCGCGAAGTGACGGCCTTTGCCGATGAGGTCTCGGTCCTGCGCCGCGGCGAATATGTCGGCGGCGGCAAGGTCTCCGACCTCTCGACCTCCGACATGGCGGCGATGATGATCGGTGAAAAGGAACTGGTGAAGCCGGCCGCCCGTGTCGCCTACGAGGGCGTGCCCGTCCTTTCCGTCTCCGGTGTCAGGGCCCCGGATCGCTCCGGCCTGAAGACCATCGACATCGCCGATCTCACCGTAAAGTCCGGCGAGATCGTCGGCATCGCCGGTATCTCCGGCAATGGCCAGATGGAGTTGATGGAGATCCTGACCGGCCAGCGCCCGCTGGAAAAGGGCGAGATCCGGGTCAAGGCGGAGCCCTATCACGCACGACGCGGCGAGGCCCGCAAGCTCAACGTCCGCTATCTGCCCGAGGAGCCCTTGAAGAACGCCTGTGCGCCGCGCATGACGGTGGCCGAGAACATCTTCTTCCGCGACTTTGACTTCAGTTCAGGCCGCGCCCAGTTCTGGCTCGATGGCAGCCGCATGCTCGAACAGGCAGGCCATCTGGTCGGCGAGTACAAGGTGAAGACGGCCTCGCTCCAGTCTCCGATCGCCTCGCTCTCCGGCGGCAATGTCCAGCGCGCGGTTCTCGCCCGCGAACTCACCGGCGACGTCGATCTCCTGATCATCACCAATCCCTGCTTCGGCCTCGATTTCTCCGCCGTTGCCGAAATCCGCGCCCGCATCATGGCCGCAAGAAATGCAGGCGCCGCCGTGCTCCTGATCTCTGAAGACCTAGACGAAATTCTCCAACTCTCCGACCGGATCCTGGTCATGTCGGAAGGACACATCGCTTACGAGACCCCAGCCGCAAACGCCGATATCGGCGAGATCGGCCGGCACATGGCAGGACATCACTGATGGCAATCATTAACGCGCGTCCCTTCGACTTCGACCTCGATCGGGACCATGCGGCCCTCATCATCATCGACATGCAGCGCGACTTCGTCGAACCCGGCGGCTTCGGCGAAACGCTGGGCAACAAGGTCGCTCTGTTGCAGGCGATCATTCCGGCGACGGCAAGGCTGCTCGCCGCCTTCCGCGCGGCCGGATTGCCTGTCATCCACACCCGCGAATGCCATCGTCCCGACCTGTCCGACTGTCCGCCCGCCAAACGCGAGCGTGGCAAACCGTCTCTGCGCATCGGCGATCCCGGTCCCATGGGCCGCATCCTCATTTCCGGCGAACCCGGCGCCGACATCATTCCGGAACTCTATCCGGTTGAGGGTGAAATCGTGCTCGACAAGCCCGGCAAGGGCGCCTTCTACGCCACACCGCTCGGTGAGCTCCTGGCGGAGCGAAAGATCCGCCAGCTCGTCTTCGCCGGCGTCACCACCGAAGTCTGCGTCCAGACCACCATGCGCGAGGCCAATGACCGTGGCTTCGAATGCCTGCTCGCGACCGATGCCACCGAAAGCTATTTCCCCGAATTCAAGAAGGCAGCCATCGACATGATCACCGCGCAAGGCGCCATCGTCGGCTGGGCGACAACCGTTGATCAGATCGTGGAGGCGCTCGATGGGTGAGCCACTCAGCTTCGTCGACTTTCTCGGTGGCGGCTGGCAGCATTGCCGATTCGAATATTTCCGTGAGGGCGTGGAAATCTGCCGTCTCGTCACCGGAGAGCCGGAAGTCGCTCTGCTGCGCTATGCACCTGGCGCCTCGGTGCCACGGCACCTGCATCAGGGACTGGAAACCATTCTGGTGCTGTCAGGTTCGCAAAGCGACGAATATGGCCACTACAGCGCCGGCTCATTCGTTGCAAATGCCGCTGGCAGCTCGCATTCGGTGACCTCGGAAGAGGGCTGTGTCGTGCTGATCCAATGGACCCGGCCGGTGAAGATTTTGCACCTTTAGTCTCAGGCAGCTTCCCTCGTCGGCATTTTTTTTTCAGAATTAATCCCGCAGTTTCGGATCAAGTGGTCTGCGGAACCGGATAGAATCCCATCCTCGTCAAGGCGGTACGGAACAATTTAGATGAGCTTAAGATGTTAATGAGAATGTCGAGGCACGCTGCGCTTAGTATCTCTATACTTAGTAGCGCCCCGAACTGTTCCGCCGTCACTCAATTGCTCTACCAAGCCCCGATAAATCTCTTGCCAGGGAGTTTGATCTTCAGGGATAAAGTACACACTCTCTCTGGCAGCCCATGTGCTGACATCCACCTTCGCATTGACAGTTCTTAATTTTAGATCGACACGAATAGTATCCCCAGTACGCAATTTTGCCAGACCGCCTCCTGCTGCCGCTTCAGGTGAAGCATGAAGAATTGAGGGTGCTCCTGACGTACCAGATTGTCTACCGTCTCCGATGCAAGGCAAATTACGAATCCCTGCTTTAATTAAGCGATCGGGAGGCAGCATGTTAACAACTTCCGCAGAACCAGGATAGCCCAAGGGTCCACAACCTCGGATGACGAGAATGGAATGCTCATCCACTTGCAAATCAGGATCATTTATTCGCTTGTGATAATCTTCAGGCCCTTCAAAAACGACGGCGCGACCTGTAAATGCGTCGGGATCCTCGGCATTTGATAGATAACGTTTCCTAAACTCGTCATCAATTGCAGACACTTTCATAATTGCCGATTCAAAGAGGTTTCCTTTAAGTTTAATAAAACCGGCGTTTTCTTTCACGGGCCTTGATAGCGTTGAAATGACATCGCGATTAACGTAGATATTACTTATTTTATTTAGATTTTCGGAATGACTTTGTCCCGTTACTGTGAGGCAAGATGGGTTCATCAGTCCACCTGATATAAGCTCCATAATCACTGCCGGAACGCCTCCGGCTTTGTGAAAAGCTTCGCCCAGATATTTGCCGACAGGCTGACAATTTACCAACAGCGGGATATTCGCGCCATGCCGATCCCAATCTGATTCGCTCAGAGCGACGCCGGCGTGACGCGCAATCGCGATCAAATGCGGAACGCAATTTGAAGAAGCTCCTATTGCAGTTGCCAAACGAATAGCGTTTTTGAACGCCTCGTCGGTAAGGATCATAGACGGTGTTAGGTCCTCACAAATCATGTCAACGATACGATAACCGGTTGCATAAGCCATTTGCGGGCGTTCGCGATATGCCGCCGGAATCGAAGCGCATCCAGGCAGTGACATGCCCAGCGCTTCCGCTATGCAGTTCATGGAAAGTGCCGTCCCCATAGTATTGCAATGTCCAATAGACGGCGCAGACGACGCGGCTAACGCAATAAAATCGGAAACTCCGATTTCTCCTGCAGCGTATTTCTCACGTGCGATCCAATTAATCGTTCCAGATCCGACGCACGCCCCTTGATAATGACCGTCAAGCATAGGACCTCCGGATAATACAATCGACGGGATCCCAACGGTAGAGGCGGCCATCAATTGAGATGGAGTGGTCTTATCGCAACCCGTCATGAGCACGACACCATCGATTGGATAACCCTGCAAAATCTCAACCATCGACAAGTAGGCGAGATTCCGGTCAAGAGCAGCTGTAGGGCGCTTCCCTGTCTCCTGAATTGGGTGTAGCGGGAACTCCAGAGGCACGCCACCGTTGTCGCGTATACCCTCTTTAACACGAACAGCAAGATCTATATGGTGTCGATTGCAAGGAGACAAATCAGAACCAGATTGGGCAATTCCAATTATAGGTCGCCCCGTCCCTAGTTCCTTGTGTGTCAGCCCGAAATTGAGATAGCGTTCCAGATATATGGCCGTCGCCCCAGGATCCGTGGTGTCGTTAAACCACGCTTCACTCCTCAAAACTCTTTTCTTCTCTCTCGACACTACTGGCACCACGTGAAGTTGGTTTCTGTTATAAACTGTTTCGCGTACGTCCACCTTTCACGAGCGTTCAGTCGCCCTCTTCGGGACATCAGGACACTGAGTATTCCGCTTTTCCAACTACCATGTCCACAACGGTACAGATCCAAAGCATGTGTACGCACTCTACTATGTTGTAAGCGGCGCTATCGTACCAGAAATTCAGGTCCCCTAGCGAGCGAAGCGTATTTTCCGGGCTTTTTCCCGTAAAAGTAACAACCTTCAGCCCACGTTTTTTACCCCGCTCCGCAGCTTTGACGCAATTCTTTGACTCGCCACTTACACTTATAAGAACCAGAACATCTTCTTGGTCGCCAAAACGTTCGACTCCTTCGGCCATAAAGTTTTCAAAGCCAAAATCGTTTGAAAAAGCCGTAATCAAATTCGGCTCGTTAAAGTCGATCGAGCGGCAACCGCACTGCTTCGTAAAGTCAACCCGGGCGTGTGACGCTATCGACGCGCTTGCGCCATTGCCAGCGAAAATCAACTTCTTACCGTTCGACCTCGTTTCCACGATCAGTTCCTTAAAACTGACTAGAGATTCATAATATTTGCTGTCGAAGGCCGCTGCCGTATATCTGGCAAAATAATCATCGAGCCACTGAACTTCAGTTTGGGACACCATAACGTCTTCCTCAGTCTGCGCATTAGTTGTTTAGAGAAGTGTACAATACAGACGCCTCATGTCTGTCGTTCTCATATATCCTGTCAATCAGACGCATCAGCTCGGTTGCGTCATCTATATTCCCATGTCGCACGGGATTTCCTAGTAGGATAGCATCGGTAAACTCCCGAGCCTCCTCCACCCATGACATGTCAACATCGTAAGAAAAGCTCTCCTCATCCTCCCACGTTGCAGCAGGCGCAGTGGAGCGGTTTTTCGCAACAGTCAAAACCTCTTCTCCATAGCTTCCAGAACCCGTCTTTATCCCGTTTAAAACCATATATCCGCGCTCCAGAAATACTTCCAACGAAAAAAGATGTCTCCATTGCGTCATCGTAGAATGGAGTTGAGCGCAAAGACCCGTCTTGCTGTTTCGCATAATTGCAAATACGTTATCTTCGATGCCTTCCAGCTTCCAATAGAGGTTGGAAACAAACGCGTGTACTTCGTCGAAACTGGTCGCGCCTATGTGTAAAAAAAGATCCAGCATATGGATTCCTTGATCAAGGAGGATTCCACCGCCTGAAAACTCTTTTTTTGCTCGCCATTCGTTAAGATAATTGGCATCAACACTTTTTCCGTACCGTCCGCGCATCCACAGGATGCGGCCGTACTCGCCGCTGTCAACCAGCGTTTTCATTTTCTTGACCGCGCCATGTTGGCGATGGTTGAAACCATACATAAGCACTTTGCCGCTCGAAATCTGGGCTTGCTTAACAGCAACCAGCTGACTCGCAGACATAGCTGGTGGTTTCTCCGAAAAAACATGCTTGCCGGATAGCAGACACTCTATAGTTGTCGAAGGGATCAGATGATTGGGGGTGCAGACGAAGACAGCACTTATCTCAGGATCGTTCACTATTTCATGCGCATCACGCGCTATTGCATAAGGGACCGGCGCGCGATAACTAACGTCAAACACCTTACTGACGAGAAAACCTGGGACTTTTTCGATAGCGTCGGCACGTATCTGCCCCATTTTTCCAAAACCGATGATACCTACTTTTATCATTGCATTCCCATTTCAAAAAACCTGCCAGCGGTTAGGGTATCAACAACTTCTTCCGGAGAATTGCTAGCGCAAAGATGCATGAACCGAGCTGCAGCTTTGGGACCTCGCCGAAAGTACGGTTGGGAAAATGTGCCAAAATCAAAGAGATAAACCTTCTCAAGTTTGGCTATATGATCCACAATCTGATCTTCTCTATCCGCAAACAGAGGATCTTCCATTGCTCTGGTCAGATCTTCCACCAAATTTCCGGGATCGGTAATTTCATAAGTCAGCCCTTTACTTACCAGCTGGTTTTTACCCAGCAAAATGACCGGCTTCCCGATAAACAAGGCACTGTATGATACCTGAGATGCAATTGTTGCTACGACCGAAGCTCTAGCCAAAACAGCATTGAGGTCAATGCTATGCAAGATAAGAGAGCTCCTAAACTCCGTCGACATAAGGTACGAGTATCGCTCACGATGGAGAGGGTGAGGCTTGTAAACAATAGCAGCTCCAAGAGCACCCGCAGCCTTGTCAAGGTCGTACAATGCTTCAAGAGAACCGGTAAAATGTGGTGAGTGGATATGTCTACGCCTCGTATCTGGCTTAATCCCCGCGTGCCAATCATTTTGACCGGCATAGAGGATAAAAGGCCTTCCACCAAATCCCGCGTGTCGCAATGCTTCTTGAACATCGATACTCGCACGTTGCGAATGCCTGGTTTGAGCGTTGCTACGAACGAGACGAAGATAGTCGCGAGCGCGAAGGACCTCATGATCACTTACTGCAACCCGAGAAAATAAATCTGGACGCCTCGAAACCCAGCTCTCTCCCATCTCCCCGTCTGGATCAAACGCGATACTGCCCGGCAGAACGCCATCGTGAAAGAAACCGTACTTCACGTCTTTTTTTCTTAGGAACGCCGCAACAATAGAGTGGAAAGCGTTGAACTGATTCCATAAAAACACATAATCAGGATTATGTTCTTCCACAATCCGAACAAACGCAAATACATTCCTGGCAAGTCTCTTAGCTGAACCAGGAAACCGTCTTCCCGCCGCCTCATATTCACCCTTGGCATGCTGCCAAAGACATAAATCACCATTCGGATCGATATCGTTAATCAGATCTTTAAGAAAAGCTAAATTCTCTTCATCACTCAGCGTGTCACACTCATCGGCATTCACCGTGTGAAACGCACAATGGACGCGGCCGGCGGAGTTAAAACAAACGAAGTTTGTCGGCTCTTCTGCAGCAGCCCAAACATGCTCAAGATATCTAATTCTATGTTCCTTGGCGACATCTCCAAAATACGCCGAGAATAGGAATGTCTTCATAACAAAAAGGCCCCCAAACTCAGCTACTTACCGAAGCCCGAGTTATGCAATGCCTCAATCATCCTAAAGTCCTCTTCAAACTTTATGACCATCCCAGAAGGTCTTGAGAGAGGAAAGAAACCTATGCGGCCGTTAAACGTAGCGCAGCGTTTAGCGATATACGCATCAACATACGTTCTTGCATTCCAACCTGTCAGAGACCAACTCACCCGCTCAACCGGCACCATTTCCTGGGTAAGGTTCATCGACTCAACTGAAAAGTTGACCGGTCTTCCTTCGTACATGCAATGTATTTGTTCAGCCACACCGGACAGAAGGGTTTCATAGTCCCCGCTAGTAAGGGCTTTCGCGAATCGCCGCAATTCATCCTCTGTTACCAACGGTGCGATTGAATGAACTTGCACCAGGTAATCACAAGAGTGCGCATTCAGAAACTCACCAACAAAATCTTCACTCGTAGCCGTGTTCGATCCAAGATTGGCCGGCCTCTTGTGAAAAGAGACGCCAAACTTCTCCGCGACGTCACCGATTAGGTCCGATTCAGAGTTGATCCAAACCTCGTCGAATATCTTCGAGTTTACGGCTTTCTTCGCAGCACGCGCCACGAGTGGAATACCGTCGAGTTCCAGAAGATTTTTTTGCTTCAATCGCTGTGATCCTAACCGTGCTGGGATCATCGCTATAATCTTCACCTTCTCAACTCTCCTCGATAAAAGATACGACGCGCGTAACTAACTCTTGGTCACCAGCCACTGTCGTCATGCTTTTCCCTGTCGTTGCGGCGTCTCCCGCAAACAAAGGAAAGATCTGTTTTCGCCCCGCCATCATGTGTCCTGCTCCTGCCTCAAGGCAAATTAGGACACCAGCAGCTTCATCCCACAACTTTGTTTCGGCACTTATTGTCAACCGCAAGCGGCCTTCCGCCGCCCAACAAAGCTGCAGAGCCTGAGATCCTAATATCCGGATCTTCGGACCAAGCAATTCCCGTATCTTTGCGCCCCCCCGACCCTCTGCATTCAAAAGGTAGCGATAAAGGAAACCGCTCGTTATCGCCGTTGGAGACCGACTGGCAAGATCACTACTCCACACGAGTGGATATTTATCAACGCGCGCGCCACATCCCACTATAGCGTCATAGACAACGTCGCCGACCAAATCAAATACCACCGCAAGAACAGGCCTGCCGCTTACCACGAGGCAGATGCTGATACTATAAAAAGGAATTCGGCTAGCAAAGTTGACCGTTCCGTCTAGTGGATCAACTATCCACAAAGGCAACTCGTTTATCGTCTCTATACCCTGAAAATTTTCTTCACCAAAAAAGTAACTGTCTTTGTATAATTTCGTCAAAAAAGCGAAGAGGATTTCTTGAGTGTCATAGTCCACATTTGTTACCACATCACCGTCCGAGTTTCCGCCTTTTCGCCAAACCTCGGTGACGCTAGCTGTAACCAATGGCTTCACGCGCAAGCGCAGAAAATCGATTATCTCATCGCGTATGGCTTCCAGCCCTTTCGGGGCAAATGCATCCGCCTCCGCTTTCGAGATCATTTAACGTCGGGCCGCCGTTGCCAATTGCTGTTCACAGCATAAATCCCGTACGAGACACCTCGTTCGACATAAGTTAAAGGACGAGACTGAAAACGCTTTTCAGCCCACGAAGACTTGGAAATGTGATAGGCGAAGCCCTTCTCGGTGAGGTGCTGCAATAGAGTTCCAAGTCGATTCCGATTCACCTCCTGATCAGCGTGATATTCGCAGAAAAGGTAGTGGACGTTCCGAAGACGATCGCCAGCCTCAATAATCGCATCGAACTCGACGCCTTCAATGTCAAGCTTCAGAAAATCCACCGGCCTTTCCAGCAGCTCGCCTAAAGCCACCGTAGGAACAACGATACGTTCCACATCCTTGCTCTTAGACAGCTGACGTGTCGTTAGAGATCCGGCAAGGCTATTGCTATTGTCAACTATAAGCTCAACCGTCCCACTGGATGCGGACACAGCTACCTCTCTCACCTCTACGTCGTTCATTTTACAGCTCTGAACGTTATGTTTTAGCAAGGCCGCTATATGGGGCACCGGTTCCAGCGCCAGAACCTTCGCTGTGGGAAACTTCGTCTTTAAATAAAAAGTCGCCAGACCAACGTTCGCACCTGCGTCAATAACATAAGCATCTTGCCCCAATTCGCAGTAGTATTCTTCATTCAACAAAATTTCGTCTACTATTGTGGCAAATCCCTTTATGTCATAAAAAGCGAACGGGCCACTTTTCGTCTGTACTATGTTTTCCTTCGATATTGACTTCAAATAGGCGCGAAGATCACCAGCCTTTGAGTACCGCAGAGGAGGCTGTTGCCTTATATCGCTGTTATCTTCCAGGTAAAATTCAATCGACTTTGCAGCTTTCGATACAGCCACGCCGTCAGACAGTCTGGAGAATTCTTTTTCGTCGCCGAAGTGACTGAACCAAACTGCAGCCCCGGGGTACCGACTGATCTCATTGTAAACGACGGAGGCCGCGTCACTTAGCGGATCTGACCCAAGTGATTGCAGCGTTTCCGAGAGAGAGCTTAGAAGAAATTTCCGCAGCGCTTCATCTCTGCGCAGAGCTTGCGTTATAACCGGTGATTTTAACAGCCTCTCGAAAAAACCTTCAAATCGCCCTTTCGACGAATCACCAAGAGTCAAATCATTGACTAGAAGTGATAAAATTTGATCGATCGACTTTACATTGCAAGCATCCGCCAAAACAAAGTCCCTAACGGACCGTTTATTTATGAAATTCTTCGAAAGAAAATAAATGTTGCGCGACAGACTAATATCAAAAATATCCTCATCTTCGGAAAGAATAAAATCAATAAATCTTTTCCTGTCTTCAACTGTCAACGAACTATAAAAAGGCAAAAAGAATTCTGCCTTACTGAGAAGCGTAAAAAACTCAGTCTGCGAGCTAATACGCCTGACGAACTCCGGATGAGACACAACGCGATAAGTCGCTTCTGGGTTTTTTACGACTTCATCCAGCCAGTAATCAAATGCACGCCCCTGCTTAAAAAGATCGCGTAAAAATGACTTACGAGCTACAAGCTCAGCAATAAAATTCGGATCTTTTGCAAGTCTTTTTAAAATAAAAGAAAAGCCGGAAGGCGTTTTCTGAATTTCTTCGAATACTACCTTTCGCCCCTCAGGAGTACTCATAAACTTGTCAGCGGCGTCGCGCCAAAAAACCGAAGCAAGTATCTTCTTAAGGAATCTCCTCATCACGCACCCGCTTGACGATTTTCGGAAGCCAATTCTGACAAAATAGGGGAAATCAACTTTTCCACCTGTGTCGCGATATGCTCCACTCCAAGCTGCGACTGATGCCTGTGGTCCCGATAAGCGCCAGGTACATTATCGAATATACTTGTAAAATCGACAATATGTTTATATTTCTCCGGCTCTCGAGCCATAATATCACGAACCTCCGCATAAAAGTCCCGAACAGCAGTTATATACGGCACGTCCGCTGCGCGCAGCACAACACGCGACTTCTGGTCGAGAAATTCCAGTTCTTCGGCGGTCGCGGGATAGGAGCCAATCCCCTGGACCGGCTGGAGTAGAACTATGTGTTTAATTCCGAGCTCCGCGCTGACAACATTTGCGAGACGCTGATTTCGACACCACACCTCTGCAGGGCCTGCGCTATCGGGATAGCCGTGGGAAATGTCGCTTACTATATCCGAGCGCTTGAGATATTCCATAGCTTTTCGAGAATACTTATGAAGAAATGGATAGCCTTTGGCATTTACCAAATACCCGATATCGCAAATACCCGACAACGAGATAATTAGGTCTGGCTTAATTGCCGGAGCATCCCTGATGACTCGCAACAACTCCTGTGAGGACGAGTGTCCTTTACCGGCTCCATTATAGATAGCTACAGAGTGTCCATAACGACGTAACTTTTTTCCTAGCTCCAAGCTCCAAGCGGAAGCCGGCCACAAGCTCGTTGAATTGCCAATGCACAATATGCGAAAAACAGCGTTCGCAACCTCTTCCGCACCAGGCCAGATTTTATAACCACCGCGATAGTATGGATGACCAGCTCTGGGGCCATCGTTCCCCAACAGGGGATCATAAGTTCCAATTGGGTCCTCAACCACCCTTTAGTCCCCGTACCACTCGAAGCGTAATTTTTGCCATTCACTATCTATTACAGCTTCGGGTGTCAAACTCTGAATAAGCAGTGCCGAAAGACAACTATCGCGTTGAGGTAGTCGACCCGAAAAGCAGCGTGCATTTAAGCTGTCGCCTCACCGGGTTCCGGCGCGACCGGCTTGTCGTTGCAATCATTGCTCGTGCGGTCTGGTTCTATTGCCCTCTCAATCCAGCCGGCTAACGAATGAGATTCTCGTAAAATTTAAGTCGTCACACACGCCGGCTTTACTGAAAACAAATTAACGCGGCACCCACAAAGACGACGGCAGTCAACACCGAATAAATTCATCGGCGCGGCCGAAGAGCCGACCTTCCAAGAAGCCAATCATTACCGCCACTGCCAACCGCATTCCGCCGCCTTGTTGAAAACCGCGCTGTGGTCTAAAAGATCCGGCTAACTCCGAACCGACAGCACAAGATGCCATGCCTACTTTTCTTTTTTCTTCGCTATTTGCTGACGACTTACGAAGAAACAGGGTTGATTACCTTGAAACAGTCTCGGCGCAGTTTGAAAAAGCAACAAAATTTATAGCATTTAATTTATCGGGCAGAATTTCTTCTAATATTATTTGCACCATCAACGCTCAGGATGAGGCGCCCGACGTGAGCGCATCTTTCATGGATGAGCTTAAGGCCCTGATGATTGAAATAGCGCCGAACGAAGCGGCTTCACTCTGGGCTCAGGCGGAAGGGGAATTCGATGTCCACGGCCCCCGTTTTCGCATTTTGATGAAGAAACTATACAGAAATCTTGTTGCCTTTAAGGGGGCTCTAGATATACACAAACCAGATTATGTATATCTTTGGAACAAATTTCAGATATTTCACGTTTTGGCTTCCAAAATTCTAAAACTTAGGAAAATTAAGTTTGGATATTTTCATGAGGGACTGCTACCCGGAAGTATTACATTTGACGTCGATGGAGAAATGGGAGAAAGCTGGGTCTCGCGCAGGGCCGATCTATTTCAAAATATAAAGCTCACCGAATTAGAAAGACAACGATCATCCCGTTACGTTAATTGTCTAAAATCCGTGACGGCGACAAGGCACGTTCAGTCTAACAGCATTGATTACAAAGAGGCGCTCAAACACGCCGGACTGGCGGGGCGCCCGATAGTTCTTTATGCAGGGCAGAATGACTGGTATGCTGGCATCAAGCCGGAGAGCGTTTGTCGCAGGTATCATTCGCCGATCTTTACAGGCTCGCTGGACGCGCTATACACGCTAGATAATCTGGCCAACAAACTTGACTTGGCGATCATTTTCAAACCACATCCATTTAGCCGGGAAAGATACTCTTTCCTGAAGGCAAATGAATTTCGAAACTCTTTAATTCTTGGGAATATAGATCTTAATAGAGCGATATTAGATTCGTCCATCTTCACAACTATCGCATCACAGAGCTCATATAGTGCTCTCCTTTCGGGAAAGCCGGTTGTTATGCTCGGACGAAATCAATTGAGTTACAAAGGAATTACATATGACGTTGAAAATATTAATGGTATTGAGGACGCATTAATAAGTGGACTGTCGGATACATTGAGGGAAAATCGCGCCACTGAATTAGTGGAGCATATTGCAAGGCTGGAAAAAGTTTATCTTTTTGCATTTGGACCGCCTTCTTTTTTCAGAAGAGGGCCGAAAGAAGCGGCCGAATTCATGATTTTAAGCTTGTTTAACGATATTGAAACTGTGATAGATGTGGTCATAGGTAGACAATGAACTTATCGCGATAACGCGCCGGTTGTTCCAAGGTGTCAATCAGCCAGCGACGCCTCGTTCGTACTAGTGTGCAAAGAAGGTGACGAGCGATATTATGGTGGACAACCGAATGCTTTCACGCCCGCTGCCGAACGGACTCGCCTTATTGATATCACTCAATCCGTGCCTGTGAGGTATCCCAGCACTGCCTCTGCGATCATAGATTTGTGGCGCGCGTAAAGCGATGGTTCCGAGAGGTCTCGCTGAAAGATCATTCCGAACGTGTAGCGGTTGGACACACGGAAGAAGCAGAACGCGCTGATCAGCATGTGAAGGTCGATGGCGTCCGCCTTGCGGCGAAAGACGCCCTCATCCAGGCCTCGGTCGATAATGTCCTGGATCGTTCGGATAACGGAGATGTTCAAGTCGGCGATTTCGCTCGATCGCTTCATGTGCATCGCGTGATGGATATTCTCGATGCTGACAAGGCGGACGAAATCCGGGTTCTGTTCGTCGTGGTCAAAGGTCGTGCTGATGAGCTGGCGCAGCGCCTCGTCAGGCTTCAGCTCGGACAGTTGAAGATCGGCCTCAAGCGAACGGATCTTGCGGTAGGCCCGCTCGAGCACGGCGAGATAGAGGCCTTCTTTGCTTCCATAATAGTAATAGATCATCCGTTTGGACGTGCGCGTCTTCTCGGCAATGGAATCGACGCGCGCGCCTGACAGGCCAAATTCCGCAAACTCCTGGGTCGCAACGTCAAGGATATTTTCCCGCGTCTTCTCTGGATCGTTCCTCCGCGTATCCCCGGTCGTCTTTGTCATGTTCCTCCACCCCCCGAGCGGAACGGGCCATCTTTAGCGGCTCTAATCCAGTCCTGATCCCGTTCATAGTGCCGGAACAGACTGGTATCAACGGGTCATATATTGACACTAACTAGTTAGTACATTATCGATGAAGCTAGGGCGAGAGATGAAGCATCCAAGAACTCTCTCAAAACGAATGCGTCCAACAAACGCCGAAGGCGGGATATGAAACGAGCAGGGCTGATCGGTTTTGGCATACAGCGCTCGCTGACCCCGGCGATGCATATGCGAGAGGGCGAAGCTCAGGGTATCGAATACAGGTACGAACTGATCGACCTCAACGAGCGGAAACTGACGTCGGACGCATTGGAAAGCCTCGTGATCGATGCGGAGGAGAGGGGATTCTGCGGACTCAACATCACCTATCCGTGCAAACAGAGGATCGTACCGCTGCTCACCGAGATGTCCGAGGATGCGCGAAAGCTCGGCGCGGTCAACACGGTCGTATTGCAGGACGGAAGACGCATAGGTCATAACACTGACTGGTGGGGTTTCGCCGAGGGAATACGGCGGCAGCTACCCGGCGCAGACCTCGGCTCCGTCGTACAGATAGGTGCCGGAGGTGCCGGTGCGGCGACGGCCTTTGCGATGCTGCAGATGGGCGCACGCGCATTGACGATTTTCGATCTCGACAACCTGCGGGCGCTTGACCTCACAGCCCTTCTGACAAGACTTTTCCCGGACGCCAAAATCAAGGCAGGCGATGATCTCGAGCAGGCCATGGCGGGCGCGACGGGGCTGGTGCATGCGACGCCCATGGGCATGGACAAGCATCCGGGCCTTCCCCTGCCGGCGGAATTGCTCAACCCGCCACTCTGGGTCGCAGAGATCGTCTACTTTCCGCTCGAAACGGCGCTTTTGCAGGCCGCTCGTCGCCGTGGCTGTCGGGTCGCGAACGGTGGCGGCATGGCGGTTTTCCAAGCCGTCGGTGCATTCTCGTTATTCACGGGCCTGCAGCCCGACGCCGACAGGATGGTAGAGCACTTCAAAACACTCACGGGATACGACACCAGGAGTGTTGCACGTATGGCCTGACCGAAGGGCGATAAAGGCTAGAGCAGAACAAGAGTTTTAGTCGATCGGCCGCCCGGCCGGTCAGGGGAAGAAGGTCCGAAGCCCGAGGAGGGGCAGGACGAGAGGAGGAAGACATGACGTTTGAAATTTCACGCCGCACGCTTCTGGCGGGTTCGGCCGCCCTGGGCGCCGCCCTGAGCACGGTATCGATCCCGGCCCTTGCTCAGGAACCCGTCACGCTGAAGCTTTCGGCGGTCTTTTCCGAGCAGGACATTCGTGCCGGCATGGTCAAGATGTTTGCAGAGGAACTCCAGGACGGGTTCAAGGTGGAGCCGTTCTATGGCGGCACCCTGTTCAAACAGGGTACCGAGCTTGTCGCGCTCCAGCGGGGCAATCTGCAGATGGGCAATATCGCTCCGCAGGACATCGCAAAGCAGGTCCCGGAATGGTCGGTCCTGACCTCAGCCTATCTGTTCCGCGATGCCGCTCACGTTCGGGCCTTCTTCGCAAGCGATGTGGGCGCGGAGTTCAAGAAGATGGCCGAAGACAAGGCCGGCGTTTACATTCTCGGCCCAACCTATTTCGGCGCCCGTCAGGTCGGACTGAAATCCGACAAGAAGATTAACACACCGGCGGACCTTTCAGGTGTGAAGCTTCGCATGCCGGGCGGCGACGCCTGGCAATTCCTGGGTGAGGCATTGGGCGCCAACCCCGTCCCGATGGCCTATGCCGAGGTGTATACCGGGCTGCAGACCGGCGCGATCGACGGTCAGGACAATCCGCTACCCAATGTCAAAAACATGAAATTCTATGAAGTCATGTCGCAGATCGTCATGACTTCGCACCTGATCGGCTATGACCTTCTGACCATTTCGGCGGAGACGTGGAAAAGCCTTTCACCCGAACAGCAGGCGAAGGTGCAGGCGGCGGCCGACAAGGCGATGCAGTGGAGTGAAGAGCAGCACCTGGCTCAGGAGAAGACGCTGGTCGACGAATTCAAGGCAGCCGGCCTGCAGATCTACGAGCCGGACATCGCTGCCTTCCGGTCGTTTGCCCAGGAAAAATATCTCGCATCGGATCTGGCGCAATCCTGGCCCGAAGGCATTCTGGAGAAGGTCGCTGCTCTCTGAGCGTGCGCGAGATACCAGCGAGCCGGCCTTGCGCCGGCTCGTCCGACAACCAGAAAGTCGACGTCCATGAATAACCGACTTGCCAACTGGGGCCTCTGGCTCAGGCGCCGCGCTGAAAATCTGCTGGCGATGCTGCTGCTCGCCATGTTCGTGATCTTCCTGCTTCAGATCACGTTCCGCTACGTGTTGAATCTGTCGATCGGCTGGACCCACGAGGCAAGCGTCGCGCTCTGGATCTGGATGGTTCTCTTCGGCTCGGCGTTTGTCGTTCGGGAAGTGGACGAAATCCGTTTTGATCTTTTCTGGGGGGCGGCGAGCGCTGGCGGACTGCGCATCATGCAGATCATCAGTTCCGTCTCGCTGGTGGCGCTTTTCATCTGGTCGCTGCCCGCCGTGATCGATTACGTGAGCTTCATGCAGGTCGAAAGCACGGCCTACCTCAAGATCCGTTTCGACGTCCTCTATTCCATTTACGTTGTCTTCGCGATCGCCATGATCATCCGCCATCTCTGGCTTTGCCTGCTCGCCTTCAGAGGGAAGGCGCCGGAAGGCTTTGACCCGACCAAAGCGAGCTCCGGCGTATGAACCTCACAAGTCCCTTCTCTCTTTCGATCGTTGCCATCACGGCTCTGGCCTTCCTCGGCCTGCCGATCGGCCTGTCGATGATCTGCGGCTCCATTCTCTATCTGGCGCTCGTCGGCGCAGACATGGGGATCGTCGCCGAGCAGTTTCTCAACGGCATGTACTCGAACTACGTCATTCTGGCCGTGCCTCTTTTCATTCTTGCCGCCGAACTGATGAATATCGGCTCGATGACCGAACGGCTGCTGTCGTTCTGCAACGTGCTGGTCGGTCGTTTCCGCGGCGGACTTGCGCAGGTCAACGTCGTGCAGAGCATTATCTTCGCCGGCATGTCCGGTTCGGCGATCGCCGATGCTGCCGGTACCGGCAGCATGATGCAGAAGCTGATGACGCAGGGCGGCCGCTATACGCCGAGTTTTGCCGCTGCGCTGACGGCCGTGACAGCCGTCATCGGCCCCATCATTCCGCCGTCCATTCCAATGGTGATCTACTCGCTCGTCTCGGATGCGTCGATCGGCTATCTCTTCCTGGCCGGCATGGTGCCGGGACTGCTCATGGCGAGCTTGCAGATGACGCAGGTGGCGATCACTGCACGCCGCAAGAATTTTCCGGTCGAAGCGCCGGTTCCGCTGAAGGATATCCCGGGCATCACCTGGAGAGCAGCACCGGCTTTGTTCATGCCGGTCCTGCTACTCGGATGTATCTATTCCGGCATCACCACCCCCACGGAGGCCGCGGCACTGGCCGCCGCCTACGCGCTTTTCATCGCCGTGGTCGTCTATCGAAGCATAAGCTGGATCGCGTTCTACAGGGCCGTATTCTCAAGTGCGAAGACATCCGCATCCATCGGCATGCTCATCGCTGGCGCCCTGGTCTTCAACTATGTGGTGACCATCGAGAATATTCCCGAAAGCATCAAGACCGTGCTCATCGGCTGGGACATGTCGCCGGTCATGTTCCTGGTCTTCGTGAACATCGTTCTGCTGCTGCTCGGCTGTGTCCTCGAAGGAACGGCGATCCTGTTGATCATCGTTCCCGTCTTCATTCCCACGGCCCAGGCGCTCGGCATCGACCTCGTCCACTTCGGAGTTGTGGTTGTCGTGAACATCATGCTGGGCCTTGTAACACCACCCTACGGACTGTTGCTCTTCATCGTTGCCAAGATTTCCGGAGCACCACTTCGCGACATCGTCCGCGACGCAACCCCCTTCCTTCTCTGGATGGTTTTAAGCCTCGGCGTGATCACCTTCGTCCCCGACACAGTGCTCTGGCTACCGCGCCTTCTTGGGTATCAGGGCTGATGGAGAAACCATGACCGAACGCAAGCCGCTCTACATCCTCAATGGCCCGAACCTCAACCGGCTTGGCCGGCGCGAGCCGGAGATCTACGGACACCACACACTCGCCGATGTCGAACTCTGTTGCCGGGAGGCCGCCGGCGACTGGCCCGTGATCTTCCGGCAGACCAACAGTGAGGAGAAGCTGATCGAAGACGTGCACAAGGCGAGCGACGAGGGCGCGGGCATTCTGATCAATCCCGCGGCCTTCACCTTCACGTCTCTGGCGCTCCTCGATGCCCTCAAGATGTTCAAGGGACCGATCATCGAGTTCCATATCAGCAATGTTCACCGCCGCGAGTCGATCTATCAAAAGTCGTTGGTCTCGATGACGGCAACCGCTGTCATGGCAGGTCTCGGGGCGGCCGGCTATCCGCACGCCGTCCGGGCCTTGAAGCTGCTCGTCGAGGAGGGAAAGCGCTGAAGCAGTCCGACTTCTGCGGTCATTTGGGAGAACCGGGATGAAAACCTCGATAGCGACCGTTTCCATCAGCGGTGAATTCGAAGAAAAACTCTCCGCGATCGCCGGCGCCGGCTTCGATGGGATCGAGATTTTCGAGAACGATTTCCTGGCCTTTGACCGCTCTCCGGCCGACGTCGGCAAAATGGTTCGCGACCAAGGCCTTACGGTCTCCCTTTTCCAACCCTTTCGCGATTTCGAGGGCATGCCAGAACCCTTCCGGAGCCGCAACTTCGATCGCGCTGAGCGCAAGTTCGATCTGATGGCAGAGCTTGGCACCGATCTCATGCTGATCTGCTCCAACGCCTCGCCGGTATCGCTCGGCGGCATAGATCGTGCCGCCGATGACTTTCGCGAGCTTGGCGAGCGAGCGGCAAAACGTGGACTTCGCGTTGGATACGAAGCCCTTGCGTGGGGAAGGCATATCAACGACCATCGTGACGCCTGGGAAATCGTACGGCGCGCCGATCACCCAAGTATCGGCCTTATCCTCGACAGCTTCCACACTCTTGCGCGAAAGATCGACGTCAACTCAATCCGCGCCATTCCCGGTGACAGGATCTTCATCGTCCAGCTTGCCGACGCACCGTTAATCGAGATGGACCTGCTTTACTGGTCGCGCCATTTCCGCAACATGCCGGGAGAAGGCGATCTCCCTGTCACGGCCTTCATGCAGGCGGTGTCGGCGACCGGTTATGACGGATTTCTGTCACTCGAAATCTTCAACGACCAGTTTCGTGGTGGTTCGCCGCAAGCGATTTCGAAGGACGGGCAGCGTTCGCTCGTCTATCTCATGGACCAGGTCAGGAACAACGAGCCTGATATCCGGATACCGGTACCCTCGATGCCTCCGCGTGCGGAGGTAACGGGTATTGCTTTCGTCGAGTTCGCCGTCGGCGATGATGACGGCATACAGCTCGAAGCACTCATGGGCTCGCTTGGCTTCAGGACCGTGGCACATCATCGCTCGAAAGCGGTCAAACTGCTGCAGCAGGGAGATATCCGCCTTATTCTCAACAGAGAGGCCAGGGGGTTCGCGAACGCCTCATATCTGGTGCACGGGGCAAATGCATATGCCTTCGCTCTTATGGTCGATGACGCCGCGAAGGCGCATGCGCGTGCAATAACTCTCGGGGCGGAGGACTTCCAGCAATCGGTCGCAGAAGGAGAACTGCAGATCCCCGCGATCCGAGGGGTCGGTGGCGGCATCGTCTACTTCCTCGATCAGACGAGCGAGCTTTCCCGAATCTGGGAAGTCGATTTCACCCCTTTGGCTCCTGACATGGATGCGCCGGGTGAGGTGGGTCTTACGCGCATCGACCATCTTGCTCAGACGACGCGCTACGAGGAAATGTTGACCTGGCTGCTCTTTTACACGTCGCAACTGGCGACACGGAAGACGCCGATGGTCGATATCGTCGATCCCGCAGGGTTGGTGCGCAGCCAAGTGGTCGAAACGGCGGGCGGAAACCTAAGGATAACGCTCAACGGCGCCGAAAACCGCAACACACTGGCGGGACGGTTCATCGCCGAAACCTTCGGCTCCGGCATCCAGCATATCGCGTTCGAAACGCACGACATCTTTGCCACTGCCAGGATGCTCGCCACAAGGGGCTTCAAGGCACTCGCCATATCCCCGAACTACTACGATGACCTTGAAGCGCGTTTCGGGCTCGATTCCGGTCTTGTCGAAAAGATGAAATCGGCCAACATCCTCTACGACCGCGACGATGGGGGCGAGTATTTCCAGCTCTACTCACCGACCTACGGCGAAGGTTTCTTCTTCGAGATTGTCGAACGGCGCGGTTACGGCGGCTATGGCGCGCCCAATGCCATCTTCCGGATCGCCGCGCTACGTCGTCACCTTCGCCCGAAGGGTATGCCGAAAGCGTGACGGCGGCGCTTGCGCCTGCATATCCCGGGTTATTGCTGTTGCCTTTCGCGCTGCACCACCACGCTCAGCAGTGCCAATAGCCCCGATCCCAGCATCAGAACCACCGAGACCGCGTTCAGGACGGGCGTCGAACCAGCTTTCACCATGCGGTCATACATCGTAACCGTCAGCGGCGCGTCCGAGCCGACGAGCATGAGCGTGGTATTGAAGTTTTCGAACGAGACCAGGAAGGCGACGACGAAGGCGGAGAACAGCGCTGGAAAGAGGAAGGGAAGCGTGACCGTCGAAAGCACCCGAAGCCTTGTGGCGCCGAGGTTCAACGCGGCTTCTTCCAGCGCTATGTCGAACTTCTGCAGACGCGCCGCGATAACGAGCGACGTGATCGTCGTCAGGAACGAGAACTGTCCAAGCACGACCAGGGGAATGCCGGGCCTCAGCCATGTGAGGAATAGACCGAGTTCACGATCGGCGAAGTTCGCGATCATGGATGCGAAGACGAGAATGGAGATGCCGAGGATGACGCCGGGGATCACCAGCGGCACCACCATCAGGATGTAGAGGAAGGATTTGAACGGGAACTCCTTGCGCACGAAGAGAAACGCGTTGCAGGTGCCGGCAACGACCGAGAGCGCTGCGACGATCAGGCCGATATAGACGGAGTTTCCAAGGCCGCGCAGCAGGCGCTCGTCGTGCAGGAGGCCGAGCTTGGGTTCCGTCGGTGAGAAGAACCAGTCGAGCGTGAAGCCCTGCCAGGGCAGAGACGGAAAGAGAGAATCGTTGAACGCAAAGGCTCCCGCCGCCAGAAGCGGAGCTACCAGATAGAGGAAGAAGATCACCACATAGGCGCGATAGACGAACAGGAGATGAGCAGGGGTCCGCATGTTCTCAATCCTTCGCGACAGTGGTGGCGAGGCTTTGGCCTGTCAGCCGAAGGCCCGCCCAGACGACGAGGGAGGTGAAGGCGAGGAGCAGCACGCCAAACGTGGCACCGGCTTCCCAATTGTAGCGGGTGATGAACTGGTTGTAGATCTGCTCGGTGAACCAGCTGGAATTCTTGCCGCCGAGCAGGATCGGCGTCAGATAACTGCCGGCCGCCAGCATGAAGGTAATGATGCAGCCGGAGACGATGCCCGGCATCGCATAGGGAACGATGATACGGCGAAAGACCGTAAAACGCGATCCGCCGAGATTGTAGCCCGCTTCGAGCAATGAATCATCCATACCCTGCAGGGTGGAAACGAGCGGGACGATCATGAACAGGATGACCGTGTAAACGAGGCCCATCACCACGGTCACATCGTTGTAGAGCATCTCGACGGGCTGGTCGATCAGGCCGAGATTGACCAGAGCGTTCGAGACTACGCCAGTCTCGCGAAGCAGTACGATCCAGCCATAGGCGCGAACGAGATCGCTCACCCAAAGCGGAATGAGGCACATCAGGAACAGCGCCGCACGGCTCCGCTCCCTCGCCATCTTGGCGATGTAATAGGCCACGGGAAATCCCATCACCAACGCAATCACCGTCACGAGGATCGATATCCAAGCGGTCCGCAGCAATGTGTTGCGGTAGATTGGCTCCCCGAAAAAGGCCGCGTAGTTTGCGAAGCCGTATTCGTACTGGTTGAAGCCCACTTTCTCCCGCAGGGACACGTAGCCGATACCGATCTGCGGCAGCACGATCAACAAGCCGATCCACAACACGAACGGCGCCATCAACAGGATCAGCGACAGGCGCCCGGCATCACGCCCCATCAGCCTGCCCTCCTCGGGAAGACGCGTGCCAGTTCCGGCTTCCAGGAGAGCTTCACGGCATCGCCCTTGGCCACAGTCGATGCGGCGGAGGGATCGGCCACCTCGACAAGCTGGCCATGGACCGTCATCACGAGGATGCGGGAATTCGCACCGTTGAATAGCAGACTATCTACGATGCCTACGAGTTCGGCCTCCGCCGCGCCCGGCCCGATGGCCAACGCCTCCGGCCGGAGGAAAATTTCGACGGCGTCGCCCGGTCTGCCTGCACCCGACAAGCGTCCGACCACGCGACCGCCGCCGTGGAGATCGACGCTGGCGAGGTCGCCGCGCGTCTCCACCAACCGCCCCGACAGGCAGTTGGAATCGCCGACAAAACCCGCGACAAAGCCGGACACCGGGGCATCGTAGAGCTCACGCGGGCTGCCGATCTGCTCGAAGCGTCCGCCATTCATCACCGCAACGGTGTCTGACATGACGAGGGCTTCGGACTGGTCGTGAGTGATGTACAGGAAGGTCGTCTCGAACTGGTGCTGCAACTGTTTCAGCTCGATCTTCATGTGCTCACGAAGCTTGAGATCGAGCGCGCCGAGCGGTTCATCAAGCAGTAGCACGTCTGGCTCCAGCACCATGCAGCGGGCAATCGCGATGCGCTGTTTCTGGCCACCCGAGAGCTGGCTGATGCGTTTTTCCTCGACACCGGGCAGACCGACACGCTCCAGGACACGCGCAACCTTGCGCGGGATATCCGCCTTTGCCTCTCCCCGGCAGCGCAGGCCGTAGGCAATGTTTTCACCGACATTCATCATCGGGAAAAGCGCCAGATGCTGGAAGACCATCTTCACGTTGCGCCGGTTCGGCGCGACCTTCACCACGCTCTCACCCTTGATCCGGATGTCGCCGGAGGTCGGCGTCTCGAAGCCAGCGATCATCCGCATCAAGGTTGTCTTGCCGCAGCCGGAGGGGCCGAGGATGGAGAAGAAGGAACCGGAGGGAATGTCGAGCGACACCCCGGAGACGGCAGTAAAGGCTCCGAACTTCTTTGTTACGCTGGCACAGCTCAGGTCATACATCGCGCACTATCCATTTCTTGAACCCGCCGGGGCGATAACACGCCCCGGCTGCTCTTTGTGGTCGCTCAAGCAGGCTTCAGTTCGAAGCCGCCTTGATGCGTTCGAGCGCGATACCTTCCATATCCTCGATCCCCGGAGGGATGTTGGCAAAGAACTTCAGATTGTCGATGTCGGCCTGGGTGAACGCTGCCTGTACGGCCGCCTTCTTGTCGTCGGGAAGAAGATCCGTGGCATTGGGAACGGCAGCAAGCGCGCCGGTCGAGGCCGACATAATCTTCACATTCTCGGGCTGGATCACGAAGTTGATCCACTTGTAGGCGGCATCGTCAGCCTCGCCGCCGCGCGGAATGGCGAATGTATCGATCCAGGCCAGCGCACCGGTCTCCGGCGGAACGAAGACGATGTCCTGGTTCTGCGAATAAAGTTTGAAGGCGGTCGAATCCCAGGTTTCCGACAGGATAACCTCACCCGACAGCATCAGCGCCGAAAGGTCGTCGCCCCCGGTCCAGTAGGTCTTGATGTTATCCTTGCAGGCGATCAGCTTGTCGGTAACCTTGTCGAGCATGTCCTTGTAGGCAGCGGTATCGGCATAGAGATCAAACGGATTCATTCCCATTGAAAAGGCCGTGCCTAGAAGGATCGTGCGGCGGAGGCGCATGGACGTGCGGCCCTTGTATTTCGGATCGCAGAGATCGGCCCAGCTCTTAGCGTCAGGGGCCTCCTTCTTGTTCGCCATGATGCCGGACGTACCCCACTGGTGCGGAACGGCGTAGACCTGACCTTCGATCGTGGTGTTCTGCTTCACGCCATCGACGAGGTTAGGCGCCATCTGATCGACATTGATCTTCGACAGATCAAGCGGCTTGTAGATGTTGTATTCGAGTTGCGCCGCATAGATGCGGTCGTGGCTCGGCTGGGCGAGATCGTAGCCGGTGCCGCCGGTGGCACGGAGCTTGGCCACCATCTCCTCGTTGTTCGAGAGCGTCACCTCCACCTTGATATCGGGGTTCTCGGCCTCGAACTTCTTGATCAATTCGTCAGGCGCATAGCCGCCCCAGGTCAGGATGCGCAATGTCTCGGCATTGGCGGCCGAAGCGGTCGCCATCAGTACAATAGCGGTCGCGCACAGCAGTCTGTTTCCCAGTTTTCCCATTGTTCTCTCCTCTCAGTGACAATCGTTCTTTATTTTCGTCGTTGTCATGTCCATGGCTACCGGCGTTCCTTGACCGGCATGTGAAGCTCCCCGAGCGCCGGGATTTTCCACGTGCGCCATTTGCGCATTGAAGGCGCAAACTGGTCACCATCAAATATCCATTCTTTCGATTGTTAAAGACCACTTTGACGTCGCTGTCCTAGAGGTCAAAGGCCGAGCCGATCCCGCAGCCGGTACACATGTACGGCCGGCGCCAAGAACCACGGCCTGCCGAAATAGTAGGAGCGTGACGGAAATTCCGTTTCGCCATAGCCGGTTCGACCCTCAGACTTGCCGAGAATGGTCTGTCCGACCCGCATTCCGAGATAGCCGGCCATTCCGACACCAGAACCGCAGTAGCCCATGGCATAGTGAATGCCGTCGTGCTCGCCAGTGTGTGCAAGCGTGTCGAAGGTGTAACCGACATAGCCCATCCACGAATGCGTGACCTTACAGCCCGCAAGCTGGGGGAAGAGCCTCACCATTTCCCGATAGAGCAGAGGCCCGCTCTTCGTCGGGTCTGTCTCGCCCATGCTGACACGCCCGCCGAACAGAATGCGCCGCCGGTCGGGCGAGGCCCGGAAGTAGTAAAGAACGCGCCTCGTATCGGAGACCACGCGGTTTTTCGGGATCAATTCGTCAACGAGGGCTTCGGGCAATTCCTCGGTCGCGATGATGTAGCTGCCGATCGGAATGATGCGGCGACGATGCCAACGCGAGAGGGCGCCGGAATAGCCGTTGGTCGCGAAGACGACATTACGAGCCTGGGTCTGTCCGCGCGCAGTGGCAGCGGAGAACATCCGCCCCTCGCGCCTGATGGCGGTGACCTCGCAATGTGGCGCAAATTCAACGCCCGCCTGTCGCGCCAGGCTCACGAGGGCGGCATGATAAAGACCGGGATCGAGCGAGGCATGTTTTTCGAAGACGACACCGCCATAGTAGACGTCCGTACCGAGTTCGGAGCGTTGCTCAGCCCGAGGGATGACATGCGCCGGCACTTCCAGGCCCTTCGGCTGTGTCCTGATCGACGCCGCCAGCGTCTCGAACGACCTTCGGTCATGGGCGACATGAAAGCGGCCGACGACGGAGAAGTCACAGGAAATTCCTTCCGCACGGATAAACTCTTCCGTCCATGCAAGGGAGTGGCGACCGTCCTCGAATATTCGCCGTGCGGTCGCTTCCCCATGGGCTTTGGCGAGGCTATCGAAACCCGGCTTTACAGATGTGCTGATCTGACCGCCATTTCGCGTCGAGCAACCGAAACCGATCGGCCCGGAATCGCAGACCAGAACCGTCCTGCCGCCGCGGGCGAGTTCGATCGCCGCATGCAAGCCCGTATATCCCGACCCGACGATGATCACGTCGACACTGCGCGGAAGTGCGGCTTCCTCGATTTGTTTTGGCGGAGACTTTTCCCACCAGTAGGGCGTCATCTTCGCGCCGGCAGTAAAGATGGTCTCCATTCACGCCTCTCTGTCTGGACCTGTCAGCTCATGATGCAGGAATAGGGCAACGGCGCAACATGGCCCTTCCGTCACGCGATCGCGCGAAATCGCGTTTTAGAGGCATCAGCTCAATCGAGCTCGCTGATTTGGTACGCCGATTTCGCGAGCCATTCCGGGTCGAGTTCCACCCCCCAACCGGGCGTATCGTCGATCGCTATCTTCCCATCTTTGACCTGGTAGGGATCCTTGCGGAAAAGACCATATTGCCACGGGTAGTAATCTGCTTCCTCGATAGAGAACTCCAGGTAGTCACCGGCGTTCGGAATGGCTCGGAGCACATGCATGGTGAAGAGCGTGACTAGCGACAGGTTCGCACAGTGGGGGGTAACGGGAAGATGCGCCGCCTCAGCCATGCGGGCAACCCGCAACGTCCGGCTTATCCCGCCGAGATAAAGGACGTCGGGCTGCACGATATCGACCGCCCGCATGTCGATCATGCGCCGCCAGATCGTCAGGTCACAATCCTGCTCGCCACCTGTCACGGCGATGTCGAGGGCGTCGGCGACCTCCTTGGTCTGCTCCAACTCCCAATAGGGGCAGGGCTCTTCATAGTGGACCATGCCGTGGTCCTCCATCATGCGCCCGACCTCGATCGCCTTGTGAGGAGAATAGCAGGAGTTGGCATCCGCAAGGAGGTCCGCCTCCGCTCCAAGCGCCCGGGTCACGGCCGCAATGATCTCCTCGGTGCGACCAGGCCATTCGTCCGTATTGCGACCGACCTCGGCGCCAACACGAAACTTGAAGGCATCGAAGCCGAACTCCTGGCGCAGACGCTTGAAGCGCTCCACCTCATCCTTCGGGGTGATGTCTCGCTTCATCGACGAGGCATAGGCCCTCAAGGGTCCAGGCGTTCCACCGAGCAGCGACACCACCGGCTTTCCCGCCTGCTTGCCCCTGAGGTCCCATATCGCGGTATCGATTCCACCCATGGCGCGACGCAGATAGGAGCCCGGGAACTTGTGCTCGCGTTCCGCGATAAGATCGAGATGATCGTCGAGATCGACGATTTCCACACCAAGCGTCCAGGGTGCGACCTGCCGATGCAGCACCAGCGCCGAAATATCGGAATTGTAGGTCGACAACTGACCCCAGCCCTGAGCCCCTGTTTCGTCCGTGACGCGGACGAAGCCGACATAGCGGGTCGAGAAGGTTTCGATAGACTTCAGTTTCATTGCCGAACCTCGCGTCGGGCAAAAAGCCAAGATGGACTGGCCTCACTGTGAGCTTAAACTGGCCTTTGACTAAGGTCCATTTTGGAATAGTTTTCATGCCAATAATCGAAACTCCAGTCTTCCGGACGGACGGGAATGGTAAAATATGCCGGCGGCGCGCTGATACCGCCGATCAGGATCGACAGGGACGACGAAAGCTCCGTGACCGCGCAATTGGCCAGTGGCCTGCGCGAGCTCATCCTGTCGGGAAGGCTGGCCGCGGGCGAGCGATTGCCTTCGAGTCGCACTCTGGCCAAGGACCAGGGCGTTTCGCGCACGACGGCGGTCACCGTTTACGAGCAGTTGATGGCAGAGGAGCTGATCTATTCCCGCGTCGGCGCAGGTGCCTATGTGAGCGAGACACTGGATCAGGAGCGTCCGCAGAAGGCGGAGCCGGTTCAAGAGCCGGCCGATACGACGCCGCCAAGGCTAGCGCGTCTTAGTCTGGAAGCTTCCGAGCAATATTTCCCTCGCCTGTCGCATCCGCCAGTGCCACGACCTTTCGTCACCGGCATGCCAGCCAATGACGAGTTCCCGATGGCGCTCTGGGCACGGCTATCGGCCCAGTACTGGAGGCAGTCGCGCCATCTGGTGCTGGGTTATCCCGACCCTGTCGGCCTCTATGAACTTCGCAAGGCGATCTGCAACCATCTCAAGGCCAACCGCGGCGTCGCCTGCGAACCCGACGACGTCTTCATCTTCAATGGCGCTCAGGACGCTTTCAACCGGATCGGCCAGATGCTGCTCAATCCGGGAGACAAGGTGTGGTTTGAAAATCCGGGACCGATCGGCGCACGCAACAGTCTCGTGTCGAGCGGCGCCAGCCTTGTCCCCGTGCCTGTCGATGATCAGGGCATCGATGTCGCAGCCGGATTGAAAACATGCCCCGAGTTCCGCATGGCCTTCGTGACCCCGGCGCGCCAGCACCCGCTCGGTGTAACCATGTCGCTTGGCCGGCGGCTGGAACTGCTCTCCGCCGCCGGACGCTGCGGCGCCTGGATCGTCGAGGACGATTATGATGGCGAGTTCTATTATTCCGGCCATCCCGCGCCGACGCTGAAAAGCGTCGATACGGCCGGACGCGTCATCTATGTCGGTACATTCTCGAAGGTGATGTTCGCGGCACTCAGGCTCGGCTACATCGTGGCCCCGCCGGAGCTTGCAAAGATGTTCCGTCGCGTGGCGGGCGCCACCATGCAAGGAGCCCCTTCCAGCCTCCAGGCCATCATGGCGAACTTCATGGAGCAGGGCCATTTCAACGCGCATCTGAGACGCATGCGACGCATCTACGCCGAACGGCAGGCTGCGTTGATCACGTCGGCGGAGGAGCACCTGGGCGGTCTTCTCGACGTGCAACCGACGACGACCGGCTTTCAGACAGTCGGACGCTTTCTGTCGGAAATCGATGAGGATGCGGTGGCGGCAAAGGCGCTTGAGCGCGGCATCATCGTTTCGCCGCTCAGCCGGTTTTCGCTCGCACCGGCGCAAAAGGGCCTGATCCTCGGCTTCAGCGCGGTCTCACCGCGCGCAACCGTTTCGGCCGTTCAGGACCTCGCCGACCTGTTGCGGGAGATGCACGGGTGAAAATAGCAAGCGAGGCCGACGCGCAGTCGCCGGGCCTCTCTCGCCAAATTGCCGTTGCAAAAGAAGCGTTCGCTAGGCCTACCGGATGTCAGCCAGTGCTTCCGGCATCCAGTGCCGCTCCTTCCGGCTCGCCTTGAAGAAGCAGCGCCCGTGCTTCTCGAGGGCGCGGTGATCGATCTCGAATCCGAGGCCCGGCGTCTGCGGCATGTCGAACCAGCCGCGGTTGTGCACGAAGGGTTGCCCGATGATCGCATCCCGCCCCTCCGGGACCCAGCCCGGTGGAGCGAACGGATACTCGTAGAGCATCTCGTCGGCAAAGCCGCTCGCGGCGAAGACGTGAGCGTTAACGATGAAACCGAAACCATTCGACCAGCAATGCGGCGTAAACTTCAGGCCGCGCTCGCGGCAGAGCCTGCTCAGATCCATGCCCTGCTTGACCCCGCCCGCCCACATCGCATCGGGCTGGAAGATGTTGTAGCAGCCCATTTTGGCCATGCGGGCGAGTTCGTTGTAGCCCATCAAATGCAGCTCGCCGCCGGCGATCGGAACCCGGGAATAGGCCGTCAACCGCGCGATCTCCTCGTGCCACTCGCCGAACAACGGCTCTTCCACCCACGCCAGTCCGACATCGGCCGCCGCATCGACGAAACGCTTAGCACGGTCGAGCGACCAGAGCGGCGCAGCGCCGTTCTGCGTCAGGCGAAATGCCTGATTGCAGTCCACCGAAATCTTCATCCGACCCTGCATGTAGGTTGCGGCATCGGAGATATGCGCGATATCGACCTGTTCGTCGAAATCATGAATGCGAATCTTCATCGTGTCGAAGCCGTCTTCAAGCCGCGCCTCAGCTTCCTCGCGCCGCGCCGCCGGCTCCTTGATTTCGCCAGCGGATGCGTAGAGCTTGATGCGATCATGTGTGCCACCAAGCAGCTTGTAGAGCGGTACGCCGGCATTCTTCGCCTTGATGTCCCAGAAGGCCGGTTCGAGCCACCAATTAAAATTGCCGCCTACGGCCATGATCTGGATTCGCTCTGAAACCCTCTCGATATCTTCGGGGTCCTGGCCGAGAAACAAGTTGGCTATAGTATCGCCGATGCCGGCGCGATCGCGTCCACCTCCCGAAAATGCGCTCCAGCCTTCAACCCCATCGTCCGTGATCAATCGCGCGAGTGTGAAAGACACATTGTGGCGGATCGTGCCCGGCATCCATGACGGGGCGAACGGTGCGGCGAGCGGTGCGTTCACGACATAGAGTTCGATCCGGTCCAGTATCTGCATTTCCAACCCTCCAGCAATTTCTGAAATTTCCGATTGCATCGCCATGCTGACTTTCAAGCACCACCCTAAGAAGAAAGTGGAATGCTCACGATATCCAATTTGAATAATTGGGAAGGCCAGTCTGATGGGCGGGAAAGCTCCCCTGCTTATGGCGGCCGAGAAACGAGGCAGGGAGCGACATCACGTAAATAAAGGCGGGAGAGCTACCTACGCCAGTCTTCAAGGATGAAGTCCGCTCCTTTTTCGCCGACCATGATCGAGGGGGCGTTTATATTGCCCGAGGGGATCAGCGGGAAGATCGAGGCGTCGACGACGCGCAAACCCTCGATGCCGTGAACCTTCAGACGAGCATCGACGACCGATTGGCCGGGCTCCGGACCCATTGCGCATGTGCCGCAGGCGTGGAAGACCGAACCGCTTCTCGCGCGGATATCGGCTGCGATCTCCTCGTCGCTATCGATATCGGGGCCAGGCACGATCTCGCGCTTGATCAGCCCCGCCATCGGCTGTTCCGCCGCGATCCGCCGCAAGATGCGTGCCGCGTCCACCATTTCCTCAAGATCGGCGGCATCGGAGAGGTAGTTGGGCCGGATGAGTGGCGCGGCAAAAGGGTCAACCGACTTCAGATCGATCTCGCCGCGACTGCGTGGGTGGCAATTGGAAATACCAAGCATGAAGCCGGAGAAGAGGTCGGTGCGCATCAGCGCGCGTTTTCCTGGAATGGCCCGCGTGTAGCTGAGCGGCGAAAAATAGAGCTGGATATTGGGGCGAGACCGATCGGAACGACTGCGGACGAACCCACCGGCCTGATTGACGCTCAGCGACAGCGGTCCCTTTCGCGTCAGCACATATTGAAGGCCGACGGCCAACCGGCTCCACCAGGGTCGCAAGACATCGTTGAGGGTTGGACGGGTCGCTTCGTAGATATAGTCAAAACCAAGATGATCCTGCAGGTTTTTCCCCACCTTTGGAGCGTGATTTACGACGGGAATGCCGAGGGAGGACAGCCGCTTCGCATCTCCGATCCCCGATAGCATCATGATCTGTGGGGAGTTGACTGCGCCGGCAGAGAGGATGACCTCCCTTGCCGTCCGAACCGTCTCGCGAATGCCATCGCGCAGGTACTCCACGCCGACTGCGCGCGTGCCTTCCATCAAGATGCGCGTGACATGCGTATTGGTCATAATCTCCAGGTTGGAGCGCTTGCGGACGGGGCGCAGATAAGCATCCGCCGACGAGCACCGGAAGCCACCGCGCGTCGTAACTTGATAGATCGCCGCCCCCTCCTGGCTCGCCCCGTTATAGTCTTCGTTGATCGCGATGCCCGCCGCTTCGGCTGACTTGAGGTAGTCATTCGCGAGGGGGTGAACCGCGCCCTTCATGCTGGTGATCGTCAGCGGCCCGCCTTTGCCGCGCCATTCGTCAGCGCCTTCCAGGTTGTCCTCCATCCTCTTGTAGACCGAAAGAACCTCGGCGGCCGACCAACCGGTATTGCCGAGCGCCGCCCAGGCGTCGAAATCCTGATATTGTCCGCGCACGTAGACCATGGCGTTGATGGAACTGGATCCACCAATCACACGGCCGCGCGGCCAATAGGCCTGCCGACCTCCCAGCCCGCTTTCGGCTTCGGTCTGGTAGCGCCAGTTGAGTCGTGGGTGATAGAAGGTCTTTCCATAACCAATCGGCATGCGGACCCAGAAATTGAGGTCGCTGCCGCCTGCTTCGATCAGAAGAACTCTGGTCTTCGGATCGGCGCTCAGCCGGTTGGCGAGAACGCAGCCCGCCGATCCGGCGCCGACGATTACGAAATCAAAAACCTGATCGGTCGCCATGATGGACCATTCACCCCGAAGCATCTTGAAAATGGATATTTGATAAGCGGCAAATCAAGTATTGTCGCGGTCCACTTAGCGTTTGCGGGGATGCCAGTTTGACCTCGCCTGCGACAGCTGAGGTCTGGCTTAAGAGGCTTTCGCAACATAGCCGCCAGGCTGCAGCCTGGAAGCCGTTGCCCTAAGCCCGATATCGCCTCGGATCGGGCATGGGAACCGCCTCCATCAGATGGCGAGTGTAATCGTCCTGAGGGTTCTCGAATACCTGTCGGCGCGCGCCCATTTCGACGATCAGGCCGCCTCGCATCACGGCGACATGGTGGGACATCTTCTCGATGACCGCCATGTCGTGGGAAATGAAGAGATAGGCGAGCCCCATCTGTTCCTGCAGTTCTAGCATTAAGTCGAGCACACGGGCCCGGACAGAGACGTCTAGTGCTGCGACGCTCTCGTCGGCGACGATCAGTTTCGGCTCAAGCGCGAGAGCGCGGGCGATGCAGATCCGCTGCCGCTGACCGCCCGAGAATTCGTGTGGATAGCGCTCGGCAGCGTCCGGCGTCAGACCGACCCGATTCAGCAGAGCCGCCACACGATCCCTGCGTTCGGCGGCATTTCCGATATCATGAATGACCAGAGGCTCAGCGATAGCCGCGCCGACATTCATGCGCGGATCGAGTGACGCATAGGGATCCTGAAAGATCATCTGGGCGGCGCGACGGATCGGCCTCATGATCGCGTGGGACGAGGGGAAAACCTCCTGACCGGAGATCCGCACGCTGCCGTCAAAGGGTATGAGGCCCAGCACGGCCTTGCCGGTGGTGGACTTGCCGGAGCCGCTCTCGCCGACCAGGCCCAGCGTTTCGCCCGCCTTCAAGACGAAGCTGACGTCCTTGACCGTCGGTTCCGGCCGCGGCCCGCGGTTGAGCCAACCCGTCTTGCGTCCATACGTGACGCGGAGGTCGGCAACCTCGAGAACCGGGATCGGGGCGAGGGGCGCCGCTGGCGCTACCGTCACCCTTGGCGGCGCGTCGGTCCCTGCAAGCGCCCCAAGCCGCGGTACGGCTACCAGCAATTGCCGTGTATAAGGTTCGGCGGGACGCTCGAAGATATCAAGCGCGGTACCTTGCTCCACGATCTGACCCGACTGCATGATCGCCACGCGATCGGCCATTTCGGCAACCACCCCCATGTCGTGGGTGATCATCAGGATGGACGTTCTGAATTCGTGACGCAGCTCGCGCATCAGCTTGAGAATCTGCGCCTGCACTGTGACGTCGAGCGCCGTCGTCGGCTCATCGGCGATCAGCACCTTCGGGCGACACGACAGCGCCATGGCGATCATCACGCGCTGGCGCATGCCGCCGGAGAGCTCATGCGGATACTGAGTCAACCGACGCGCCGGGTCGGTCATATGCACAGCGTCCAGCATCTGCCTGGCAACCGTTTCCGGGCTTTCGACGAGATTGTCGCGATGCTCCCGGATCGCCTCCGTCAGCTGGGCTCCAACTGTCATGACGGGATTGAGCGATGTCATCGGTTCCTGGAAGATCATCGCGATCTCGCCGCCCCGGATACGCCGCATGGCGCGCTCCGATATTCGCGTGAGGTCCTTGTCACCCAACCGGATTTCACCGGAACTGATACGCAACGACGCCTTCTGCAGCAGTCCCATGATCGCGAGCGAAGTGACCGATTTGCCCGAACCGGATTCCCCGGCGAGACACAAAGTCTCGCCGGCCGCAAGATCGAAGGACACACGATCGAGGATGCGCTTTAGGCCGCCCGGTGTGCGTGCATCGACCGAAAGCCGCTGGACGGAAAGGACCGGGGCCGGCTCCTGACGTTGCTCTGTCACGAAAGAACGATCCTTGGGAAGTAGAAGGAGACGACCCAGTTCGGCATGTCGACGATCTCGCTGATCCTGAGATCGCCGCAGACCGAGCAGAGCATGTAGGCATCGACCGCATTCATGCCGTGCTCGGTGCACAGCAGGTCGATCATCCGCATGACTGCTTCCTGCGCGCCCGTCATGAGGTCGGGACCGATGCCGGTGGTCACTTCATAGCCGGCCCCGTCAAGATGACGGGTCACCGGTTCGGTTGTGGTGAAACGAGGCGTCTTGAGGTTGGCACCCTTCACGAGGTCGAGTGTCAGCTCGACGTTCATCTGGCTTTCGATCGCAGTTCCGCAGACTTCGCCGTCACCCTGCGCGGCATGGGTGTCGCCGACTGAGAAAAGCGCGCCCTCAACTTCGATCGGCAGATAGAGTGTCACGCCCGATGTCAGGTCGCGGATGTCCATGTTGCCGCCGACGCGACGGGGCGGGACGACGGAATGCAGGCCGGCTTCGGCCGGCGCGACGCCGATGGTGCCCGTGAACGGCTTCAGCGGCACCTTTCCGCCGGGGCCATAGGCGGCGGGAGCCATCGAGGCGGTGTCGTAGGACCAGACATGCAGCGCAGGGTCCTTGAACTGGTCGGCGAGAAGGCCGAATCCGGGAATGTTCGCTGTCCAGCCATACCCGCACGGATGGAACTTGCGGATCGTCACCTTCAACGCGTCGCCTGGTTTTGCGCCTTCCACATATACCGGACCGGAGACGGGATTGATCTTGCCGAAATCGAGATTGGCAAGCGTCTCGAGCGTTGCATCGGGACCCAACTGGCCGCCGGAAGAGTCCAGGCACTCGAACAGAATCGTCTCGCCAGGTTTGGCGGTCAGGGCCGGAGGAAAGTCCTTGTTCCAGCCGAAATTGTGTTGGGCGCGATGAATGGTGTGGTTGCAGGCGACGCACATGATGAGGCCTCAGGAGTGTTGTGGTGTTTCCTCGAAAAGCTCCTCCCCCCGCCGGGAAGGGAGGAGCAATGGCAGGTCGATCACTGCTTCACGAAAATCGCATCGTAATTGATGACGCGGGTCGGATCGATGTAGATGTTGTCAGGTCCGCCCATGCGCAGCGACTTGGCGACGACGCGACGTTCGTTGATGACTGGCACCCAAGGCGCATCGGCCATGATGTCGGTGTAGATCTTGCTCCAAAGCGCCTGACGCTCGGCAGCCTTGGCCGGATCGGACATGGAATCTGCCTCGACCGCGCGCTTGTCGAGCGCTTCGTTGCAATACCACGACCAGTTCCAGCCGCCCTGCACCGCGCCGGCGCAGCCGAGGATCGGGCCATAGAAGTTGGACGGATCCGGGAAGTCGGCGATCCAGGCCATGCCGCCGGACCAGATCATCGGGGCTTCGCCTTCGGTGCCGCCGGCTGCGATGACATTGCCTTGGGCCAGAGCCCGCACTTCGGCCTTTACGCCAATGGCCGCCAGGTCCTGCTGGATCGCCTGAGCGATGCGCGGCTGCGGATCGGTGTTGGTCGAGTAAAGAACGGTCTCGAAGCCGTCGGCATAACCGGCCTCTGCCAGCAGTGCCTTGGCCTTCTCGACGTCGAAGGCGTAGCCGGTGAACTCCTTGTCATAGCCGGGCATCAGCGGCGGAAGCGGCTGATTGGCAGGCGTCGCGCGACCGTTCAAGATGCGCGTGATGCGCTCCTTGTTGACCGCCATGTTAATCGCCTGGCGCACCTTGACGTCATCCAGCGGCTTGATCTTGGTGTTGAGCGTCAGGTAACCGGTATGCAACTGCTCGCCGTCGACGATCATCTGCGCGCCTTCAAGGGAGTTCTTGATCTCCAGGAATTTGGCCGGGGGTATGCCGTCGCCGGCGATGTCGACTTCTCCCTTCTGGAGACGCAACAGCGCCACCAGCGGCTCCTGGCCGACTTCGACTGTCACCTTGTCGATATACGGCATGCCATCGATGAAATAGTCGGGGTTGCGGTCAAACACGAGTTTCTGGCCAATGGTCCAGTCCTTCAGGATGAAGGTGCCGGAACCGACCGGCTTCTTGCCGAAGTCGCCAGCGGCCGCATCGACGGCTTCCTTCGGTACGATCGAGGCGAAGTTGATCGCAAGCACGTGCAGGAAGGTGGCATCAGGACGCGACAGCTTGAAGATCACGGTGCCGTCATCTGGCGTCTCGATACCCGAAAGCGTTTCCGTTGAACCGCCCATCATGTCGTCAAAGCCGGCGATGGCACCGAAGAACCCGGCACCCGGTCCTTGGGTCTTTGGATTGACGGCGCGTTCGATCGAATACTTGACGTCGGAGGCGACGACATCGCGGCCATTGGAGAATTTCACACCCTTGCGCAGCTTAAATGTGTAGGTGAGGCCATCGGGAGCCACCTCAAAGCTTTCGGCCAGGGAAGGCACGATATTCGCCGTGCCGGGCTCATAGTCGACCAGGCGCGAGAAAAGGCTCTTGATCATCGACCAGTTGACCCAGTCATAGCCGATAGCCGGATCGAGCGTGGTGATGTCGTCCTTGTAGGTGACGACGATGTCTCCGCCCTGGCCGGGAGTTTCCTGGGCATGGACCGACAGCGGCATCAGCGCCATGAGGGCCGCCGCCGTGGAGTTGAGAAGCAGACGTCTGAACATTTTGAAGTTCCCCTTTGTCGTTAGGCTTCAGTGTGAACGGATACGCGGGTCGATGACCGGCGCAATCAGGTCGGCAACCAGGTTGCCGGTGATGATGGCAAGGGCGGAGGTGAGCGTGACGCCCATGATGATCGGGATGTCGACCTGCTGGATGGCCTGCCAGGCAAGTTGCCCGATGCCGGGCCAACCGTAGACCGCCTCGACCACGACCACGCCGCCCATGAACTGGCCGATGTCGATGCCGATCATCGCAATTATGGGCAGGATGGCATTGGGTAGGACATGGCGAAGGATGACACGCGCTCCCGAAAGCCCCTTGGCGCGCGCGGTCCGGATGTAATCCTGATTCAGCACGTCGATCATCGCCGATCGCACCATCCGGGCGTACCAGCCTGCGCCGAGCAGTCCGAGCGTCGCGGCGGGCAGGACGACATGGGCAGCCGTGCCGTATCCGGACATGGGGAACCAGCCGAGCGTTGCAGCGAATACGTACAGCAAAAGGAGGGCCACCACGAACTGCGGCGCCGATACGCCGACAAAAGCCGACATCATCACAGTTCTGTCGACCAGCCCGCCGCGATTGAGGGCAGCGATCGCGCCAAGAATAACGCCAAGCAGCACTTCCAGAAAGATGCCTGCCGCCATGAGAGTGAGCGTTGCCGGCAAGCGTGCTGCGATCAGTGTCACGACCTCGGTCTTTTGCGCGTAGGAACGCCCAAGGTCGCCCTGGACCAGACCACCGACATAGTGCGCGAACTGAACGGCGAGCGGCTGGTCGAGGCCGAGCTCGCGCCGGATGTTTTCCACCGTCTGGGCGGTGGCGCTACGACCCGCGAGCATGCGCGCCGGATCTGCCGGGAGGGCGTAGAGCAGCACGAAGGTAATCGCTGCCACACCGAACAGGATGAGCACGGACTGGACCAGCCGTTTTCCGAGCAATGCCAGCATCAGCCTCTCCCCCGCTGGGTGGGATCGAGAATGTCGCGCAGCGCATCACCCACCAGGTTGAAGGCAAGCGCCGTCAGCAGGATGACGGCTCCGGGGAAGAAGACGAGCCATGGTGCTGCCTGAAAATAGCTCTGGCTCTCGAAGATGATGTTTCCCCAGGACGGATCCGGCGGTTGCACGCCGATCCCCAGGAAGGACAGCGTCGCCTCGAGCAGCACCGTCGTGGCGATACCGAGCGTACCCCAGACAATCGCTGTCGGGATGAGATGCGGCAGAATGTGAAGGAACAGGATGCGAGAGTGGCCAGCGCCGAGGGAGCGTTCGGCAAGGATGAAGTCCCGCTCCACCAGCCCCCTGGTTTCCGTGTAGACGATACGTGCAACCTGTACCCAATTGACCAGAGCGATCACCATCGCCACGATCCACAGGCTCGGCTTGAGGAGTGCCGCCAGCACGATGGCGAGCAGCAGGGCCGGAAAAGCCATCATCAGATCGGTGAACCGCATCATAAGGTTTCCGGCCCAGCCGCGCATGTAGCCGGCGGTGATCCCGACAAGGAGCCCGATCGCGACGGCAACACCATTGGCAACCAGGCCGATGATCAGCGAGGTGCGTGCGCCGAACAGCATGCGCGACAGCAGGTCACGGCCGAGTGTGTCGGTGCCGAGGAGGAAAGGTCCGCCCGGCGGCATGGGAGCGCCTTCCAGCGTGAGGCCATCGAACATCTGTTCGTCCGGATCGAAGGGCGCAAACAACGGCGCCCCTAGCGCCGCGACGAGAACGACAATGATGACAAGAAGGCCGAACATCGCAGCGGGCTGTCGCCCGATTTCCTTGAGAACACGCATCAGCCAACCTCGCGCAGGGTTTCGATGCCGCCGACGACGAGCGCCGCCAGCTGTTCGATCGGCATGCGCCGCCGCATCGCGCAGTTTCGAAGCAGGCCGTAGGCGCGTTCGTCGTCGATCTGCCGTTCGACCTTCAGCCGGTCGACCGCCGCAAAGACGACAGGACGCAGCTTCAGGCGTTCCTCGAGCCGATCTATGCGCGCCTCGTCCTCCAAGCGCTGTTCGTGGGTACTGACCGCAAGAACCAGCGCTGGATAGACGGTCGAAGCCGATACCGGCTTCGGAATGAACGACGCGGCGCCGCAATCGATCGCCCATGCGATCCGGCCGGGCGCTTCAGAGCCGAGCAAGGCCGCAACCGGGCGAGCCGGCTTGCGGCGTGCCCACGGCAGAAGTTCGTCCCAGCCACGATCGGCATCGACGATAACCAGATCCGGCAAGGCATCGTCCGCCAACGGCAACCATTGCAGGGATGAGCTGACACCCAGGAGAGCGAGTTGGCGGCACAGCTTCTCGGTATTGCTGTCCTCCTCCGCGAGGATAACCACGCGCCATCCCGTAAAATTCGGTGTCCGCGACATCATGATACGACCCTCAATCGAGGCTCGCTCCGCGTACTTCCGCCGGTCAGATAAGGATCAGCAGCTAGCGGAGGGCGCGCGGCGATGACATCGAAACCACGCGCGGCATTGATACGACCGAGGAGGAAAGGGAGGGCGGCGTGGTTGGTGACCGGGTCGACGACCATGTCGCCAAAAAGACCCGGCCAGGTGGCGGCATGAACCTGTCGACGCACGGTCGTCGGGTCGCCGTCGCCGGACGCCTCGATCGCGCCGATGCAGATGCTCACGGCGGTATAGGCGCTGGCAAAGATACTGGAGACCCTGCGGGCCGTCGGCTTGAAGGCTCGCAGCCGGGTCTTGAAATCGCGGTTTTCCGCCGTGTCAAGCGTGTCGAAATAGGAGGCGGCGCAAAGCTGGCCGATCGCGGCACCATCCTCGATTTCATCGAGTTCGCTTTCTTGGAGGTCGCAACTTGCGACCGGGCAGTTCTCCGGCAGAAATGCGGGATCCCGCTGACCAAGCTCGTGCATGGCCTTGAGGAAGGCGTAACTTGACGGACCGATGAGATTGTTGAGGACGAAGCTCGGGCGCTTCTCCGCGATATCGGCAATGATGCGTTCGACCGCCGTTTCCTCCAGCGGCAGGTAACGTTCACCGAGCACGGTTCCGCCGGCGTTCGCGACGAGTTCACGCGCCAGCCGATTCATTTCCCAGCCCCAGACATAGTTGGCGCCGACGAGATAGGGTCGCGCACCATGGCGGGGAATGAGATGCTCGAAGAGCGGGATCAGATGCTGGTTCGGGCAGCCGCCGATATAAATGACGTTTTCGTTCGCTTCGAATCCTTCATAGGGGCACATGTACCACAAGAGGCCGTCATGCTTTTCGACGAGCGGCAGCACCTCCTTGCGGGCAGCGGACGTGATCGTGCCGATGATGTGGCGGCAGCCACTGTCGCGGATCAGGCTTCGCGCACCTTCGAGATAAGCCGAAAGATCGGCGTGGGGATCGAAGAACACCGGCTGCACCCGTGTGCCACCAGCTTTCGCATATTCGTGAAACGCAAATTCCACGCCGTCGAAGGCGTCACGGCCCATGGCGCCGTAAGGCCCTGTCGTCGAGTAGAGGATGCCGATTTTCACTGGATTCAGCATTGAGAATTCCAAACGCAAAAAATCCCACAACGCGGATCCCTGTTATAGGGGCGTTGTGGGGCTCTATTGCCCGTTGACGGATGTCGCCGATGTAAGAAGTCCGAGCGCTCTGCTCAGATGATGGGCATGATTAAAATATGCCCATTCGTCTTTTGTCAAGCCGCCAAACGTCTCGTTCGCATCTCGCTGTTCGGCTGTCAGTCGAACTGCTTGAGGAAATCCGAAACAGTGGTCAGGCAGAGCGCCTTTTCCTCGACATGCGGCATGTGGCTCGAGTTTTCGAAGACCACCCAGCGGCATCCGGGTACGTTGTCGACATAAGGCTTCAAGACCAGCGGCGTTGCTTCGTCATGGCGCCCCGAGATGAGCAGGGTGGGGGCGGCAATACGGTGAAGACGGTCCTCGATGGTCCAGTCCTTAAGCGTTCCTATGACATGGAATTCGGTGGGACCGTTCATGTTGCGATAGACTGTGTTGTCCTCGTCCATGATCGCGAAGGTGCGCGCGACTTCCTCCGGCCACGGCGTCACACGGCACACATGGCGGTCGTAGAAAACCCTGGAGGCAGCGATGTAGTCGGGATCGGTGATCGTTCCGGCTTCTTCGTGGCGCAACAGCATCGCCTGGACGTCATCCGGAAGTTCCCGGCGAAGCCGGTTCGCCTCGGCGACCCAGGTCCGCATGTTGGCCGGCGAATTGGCGATGACGAATGCCTTCAGTCCGGCGGGGCGACGCACCGCATGCTCCGAGCCGAGCATGCCGCCCCAGGACTGGCCGAGATAGGCATAGCGGTCCTGGATGCCGAGGTGATTTAGCAGGTTGTCGAGTTCGTCCAGAAAGAGTTCGACGGTCCAGAAATCAGGGCCCTTGTCGGGAAGGCGCGTCGAGTTGCCGTTGCCAAGCTGGTCGTAGTGGATGACGGCGCGGCCATCCAGCGCAGCAATGTCCTTGAAGGCATCGACGTAGTCATGGGTGCAGCCGGGACCGCCATGCGCGACGACCAGAGGCAGGCGATCGGAGGAAAGCGAACCCGTGATCCGATACCAGGTCCGGTAGTCCCGGAAGGGTGCATAACCTTCAATCGACGAAATGGCGGCCACGTCATTCTCCTTGATCTCATGGGCAGGAGAAGACCTTAGCGATGCTCACGCACCGGTGGCAGCTATCATAACTTATAGGCCGGAACGCTTGAGAGCAAACGGCACTGGGTCGCCCGGACGACGGCCTGCGTCCTGTTCTTCGCGCCGAGTTTACGAGTAGCCGAATTCAAGTGCATGACAACAGTTGGAACCGACCGATCGATGATGCGCGAAATCTCCTTCGCCGACAGCCCATAGGACGAGTAAGTCAGACATTCGCGCTCCCGTTCGGTGAGGCGCACACCGGATGCATTCAGCACCTTGTCGTCGAAGAGCTCGTAGGCGGCCTCATGGAAGACATGTGCCAGCAGGCTGAAATCGGCGATGACGCGCATGGCATCCCGACTGAAGTCTCGCCGGGCGCCATAGCGCACCCCTGTTACGGTCGCATAGTCGCCGCGCGGCATGTGAACCGGCACCGTTATCCCTGCAAGCATGTCATGCTCGCGCAGAAAATCGCAGACCGGCTTGGTATCGTCCGTAAGGAAGCGGCTGATCTTCGTTTCGACGTCGGGATCGTAGTTCCAGAAGAATGGTACCGATGTCTGCATCGCAAGGCGCTGGACGGGGTCAATGCGGAAATACTCGCGATTGCACCAATAATCGTACATGTCGCCGGCGACATTCCGCAGCTTCAGGAGCGTCGGTATTTCCACCTGTCCGCCGATGTCGCAGGGCGTCGGCGTGTAGTCGTAGATCAGGGCTTCGAAGCCCAGCATCCGCATTGCTTCGAAAGCCTCGTCGATCCTGTCGTCAAGGGTTTCCAGCCCCGCTAGACGATCTGCGATCGCGTTGATTTCCTCTGACATCCCACACTCCGGCACGACGATCGCAAGCCACCCTATCACTTGTAATAGCTGGTACGCATGATGCGATGCGATAAAGTTAGCCATGCTCAAATTTTGGTCAAGTCAATTCGAGAGGGCAGGGCGACATGTGGCGTGAGATCACTCCGGATGAACGCATCGAAGTCGAGGTCGATGGGTTCAAGGTTGTCGCCTACAGCTTCGGAAGCGGCGACGAGACCGTCTTTTGCCTGAACGGCGGACCTGGATTGCCGTGTGACTATCTCCGCGACGCCCATTCCTGTCTCGTGGATCAAGGTTACCGGGTGGTGGCCTTCGACCAGCTCGGAACCGGCTCCTCCGATCGTCCAACCGACGAGGGCCTCTGGACCATCGATCGCTATGTCGAGGAGACCGAGACGGTCCGAAAGGCGCTCAACCTCGGCAAGGTGCATCTCCTCGGACACTCCTGGGGCGGCTGGCTGGCGATCGACTACGCGCTTAAATACAAAGAGAATCTAAAGACGCTCATCTTGGAAGACACCGTCGCGGACATGCCGCATCTGGTGTCCGAGCTCGAGCGACTTCGCGCCGCACTTGGCTCCGAGACCGTCGCGATGATGCAAAAGCACGAGGCGCAGGGCACGCTCGAACACCCTGAGTATCAGGCGGCGGTGACCATCCTCAACTACCGCCACGTCTGCCGCCTGCCCGACTGGCCGGCACCCGTCCGTCGCTCGCTCGATGACTGGAACATGGGGCCGTACATGACCATGCAGGGGCCGAACGAATTTCTTTATACGGGCAACCTGAAAGACTGGAACCGCATACCGGACCTGCCCGGGCTGGACTTACCCGTGCTTATCACCGTCGGTGAGCATGACGAACTCACGCCCGCCTGTGCGATGCGGATGAAGAACGCTCTGCCCAATGCGCAGTTGTGCGTGTTCCGAAATGCAAGCCACATGCCGTTCTACGAGAATGCCGAAGCGTATTATCCTGCGCTGATCGACTTCCTGGCCCGGCACCTATCATGACCTCGACCGGCACGCCGCGCCACCTTTAGCCAAAGGCGATAACAGAACACATGCACCGATACAGGTTCGTTCTCTACCGGCCGCTACAGCTTCTGCCCGTTCTTTTCGGGATCAGCATCATCACGTTTGTTCTCGTTCGACTCATTCCGGGGGACCCCGCCCGAGTCCTTCTCGGCACGCGGGCGACGCCGACGGCGATCGCCCGTATTCGCGAGCAATATGGGCTCGATGAGCCGATATGGCTTCAATACTTCTACTTCATCGAGAATCTCGGTCGCGGCGAAATGGGCAAGTCGATTCTCTACAAGATCGACGTGCTGAGGCTGATCGCTGCCAGGATTGAGCCGACACTGATGCTGGTGCTGACGAGCGTCATTCTCTCCATCCTTATTGCCGTCCCGATGTCGGCACTTGCGGCCCGGCGTCAGGGCCGGCTCGCGGACCACGCGGTGCGGGTCGTCTCCACAATGGGCATCGGCTTCCCGCCCTTCTGGTTGGCATTGATGCTGATCATCTTTTTCAGTGTTCAACTCGATCTGTTTCCGGTTTCAGGCTACGGCAACACCTTCACGGAAAAGCTCTGGCACCTGGCGCTGCCGAGCCTGACCATTGCCCTTTCGCTATCAGCGGTTCTCACGCGCAGCCTCCGGGCAGCCATGATCCAGTCGTTGCACTCGGATGTCGCAACGGCGGCGCGCGCACGCGGCATGCCGGAAAACATCGTCTTCTGGCGCCACGTACTCCCGAATTCGATCGTCCCGACAATAAATCTGCTCGCCGTCAACATCGGCTGGCTGATCGGGGGAAGCGTGGTCGTGGAAAGCGTGTTTGCGTTGCCCGGTATGGGACAGTTGCTCGTGCGGGCAATCTTTTCCCGCGACTACATGGTCGTCCAGGGCGTGGCCATGGTTTTTGCCTGTGCCACGGTGCTAGTGAACTTCCTGGCCGACATCATCACGGTGACCGCCGATCCGCGGGTGAAGCTATGAGCGCCCCGGCAAAGCCACTAACCGTTTCTATCGGGCTCAGCCGCTGGCTTGGACAGAACCTGGCATTTGCCTTGGGGGCAGGGCTGCTGGGTTTCTTTGTGCTGATCGCGATCGCCGCGCCTGTCGTCGCACCCTACGATCCGGTCGTGCAGATGGCGGATGCGCGCCTGCAGCCGCCCTCCTTTAGCCACCCGTTCGGTACGGATAACTTCGGACGCGATATCCTTTCGCGCGTCATCTGGGGCACGAGGATCGACCTGCAGATCGCCTTCATCGGCGTGATCTTCCCTTTCATCATCGGGACGCTCGTCGGCACAATCGCAGGCTTCTTCGGTGGGATCGTCGACACCATCTTCATGCGCATCATCGACATCATCCTCGCCTTTCCGTTCCTCGTGCTGATGCTTTCGATCATCGCAATCCTGGGACCGGGGCTGAAGAGCTTCTACATCGCCATGGCTCTTGTCGGCTGGGTCTCCTATGCGCGCCTCGTGCGCGCCCAGATCCTCGTTCTGAAGAACAATGACTACGCGGTCGCGGCGGTGAGCCTCGGCTTCAGCCGGACCCGCATCATGTTCCGCCACCTCCTTCCCAACGCCGTGGCGGGATCGCTGGTATTCGTGATGTCGGACGCCGTTCTGGTGCTCCTGAACGGCGCGGCCATCAGCTATCTCGGGCTCGGCGTGCAGCCACCGACTGCGGAATGGGGCATCATGGTCGCGGAAGGCCAGCCCTTCGTGACGACTGCGTGGTGGATCACGCTTTTCCCAGGCCTCTCGATCGTCTTCCTGGCGTTTGCCTTCAGTCTGCTCGGCGATGCCCTGGGCGATATGCTGGGGGTGCAGGAATGAACGAACCCATCCTCTCGATCCGCGATCTTGTGGTCAATTTTCACGGAGAAGACCCACCGCGAACGCTGATCAACCACGTCTCCTTCGATCTCGCCAAGGGCGAGGTGCTCGGGCTTGTCGGTGAGAGCGGCTCGGGCAAAAGCCTGCTCTGCCGCGCCGTGATGCGACTGCTGCCGTCCAGGAAACTGTCGATCGACGCCGGTTCCGTCGAGCTCGACGGCCGCGACCTCGTGACGGCGACGCCTGAGGACATGCTTGCCGTGCGCGGACGCGAGATCGGCATGATCTTCCAGAACCCGACCAGCCACCTCGATCCAGTCATGAAGATCGGCCACCAGATCGCCGAAGGCATCCGTTTTCACCAGGGCATGAGCGCCAGACAGGCCCGGGCGGAAGCGATCGAGATGTTGGCACAGGTCGGCTTTCCCGATCCGGCGCGGCAATACGATAACTATCCGCACGAGTTCTCCGGCGGCATGCGGCAAAGAGCGATGATCGCCGCCGCACTGTCGTGCAAACCGAAGATCCTGATCGCGGACGAACCGACGACGGCGCTCGACGTGACGATCCAGGCACAAATTTTGGAGCTTCTGCTTGATCTGCGCGATCGCTTCGGGCTGTCCGTGATCCTGATCACCCATGATCTCGGCATCGTCGCGCAGACCTGCGACCGGATCGCTGTCATGCGCAACGGCCGACTGGTGGAACAGGGCGGCAAGCGTCAGGTACTCGGACGGCCGCAACACGAATACACGCAGATGCTGATCGGCAGCCATCCCTCGCTGCCGGTGGCAAGCGCGTCGGCAACAGTCGCTTCTGACGCCAGCGAAAAAACAACGCGGCCGCTCTTGGAAGTGGATGATCTCAATGTCCGTTTCGATGTCGGCGGTTCACTCTTCCGCACCGCAAGGAAAACCGTTGCCGCCGTCAAGAACGTCAGTTTCCAGGTCATGCCCGGCGATACCGTCGGCATAGTCGGCGAATCCGGGAGCGGCAAGAGCACGCTCGCCCGCGCCATTCTGGGCCTGACGCCGATCTCCTCGGGGCATGTCACCTTTGACGGTGTGGATCTCGCCCAACAGCCAAAGCACGCACTCGCCAAGCTTCGGCGGGAAACGGCGATGGTGTTCCAAGATCCGCTCAATGCTCTCAATCCGCGTATGACCGTCGGTGAAACGCTTGGCGAGGTTCTTAAGGTGCAGGGCATGCCGTTTGCGCAAATCCCTCACCGCATCGAGGAACTGCTCGATCTGGTCCACCTTGGCCAAGAGTTCAAAGACCGGCGCCCGCGCAGCATGAGCGGTGGCCAGTGCCAGCGCGTCGGCATCGCAAGAGCGCTCGCGGTCAATCCCCGGATGATCATCGCCGACGAATGCGTGGCCGCCCTCGACGTCACCATCCAGAAGCAGATCGTCGATCTCTTCGCCGAGTTGAAGACGCGCATGAACCTGACCCTGCTGTTCATCGCCCACGACCTCGCAATCGTCCGCAATCTCTGCGACCGGGTGCTCGTCATGTACCACGGCGAAGTCGTCGAGGAGGGGCGGTCCGCCGATGTCTTCGCGCGGCCCAAGCAGGCCTACACCGCCGCCCTTATCGAGGCGGTCCCGGACATCGATCCCGACAAGAAGCTTCGCGCGCCGAAAACGATCGCGGCGCCCACTGCAGCCTGACACGGAAACCGTCAACAAAAAGGGGAATGAAAAATGCTAAAGAAATGGATGAAAATCGGCATGGTCACCGTGCTGACCTCGTTGTCGCTTGGCGCAAGTCTTGCGGAAGCGGCCGGCGTGCTCACCATCGGCCGCCGGGAGGATTCGACGACTTTCGATCCGATCAAGACAGCACAGAACATCGACTTCTGGGTGTTCTCGAACGTCTATGACGTGCTCGTGCGCGTTGACAAAACCGGCACCAAGCTGGAACCGGGCCTGGCTGAAAGCTGGACGGTCTCCGATGACGGCCTGACCTATACCTTCACGATGCGCGACGCCAAATTCTCCGACGGCAGCGCGATCACCGCTGACGATGCCGCCTTCAGCCTACTGCGTATCCGCGACAACGAGGGTTCGCTCTGGAGCGATTCCTACAAGGTGATCGAAACCGCGGAAGCGAGCGATCCGAAGACGCTCGTGATCAAGCTTTCCGGGCCATCGGCACCTTTCCTGTCGACGCTTGCTATGCCGGGCGCCTCGATCATCTCCAAGGCCGGAATGGAATCCCTCGGCGAGGACGCGTATGCGGAAGCGCCGGTGGCGTCCGGCGCCTTCACCGTCAAGGAATGGCGGCGCGGTGATCGGGTCATCCTGGAGAAAAACCCCAATTTTTGGGAAGCCGATCGCGTGTCGCTTGACGGCGTGGAATGGATTTCGGTTCCCGACGACAATACCCGCATGCTGAACGTCCAGGCCGGCCAGCTCGACGCCGCGATCTTCGTGCCCTTCTCCCGCGTGGAAGAGCTGAAAAAGGACGAGAACCTGACGGTTCATCTCGACACCTCCACCCGCGAAGACCACCTGCTCATCAACCATGAGCATGGCGATCTCGCCAAGAAGGAGGTGCGCGAGGCGCTCGACTACGCCATCGACAAGAAAGCGATCGTCGACACCGTTACCTTCGGCTTCGGTGAAGTCGCAAACTCCTTTATCCCCAAGGGCGCTCTCTACCACTATGCGGACAATCTTCAGCGTCCCTACGATCCGGAGAAGGCCAAGGAACTGCTGGCGGCCGCCGGTGTCAGCGGGCTGACGCTCGATTATCTCGTCAATGCAGGCAACGAGGTCGACGAGCAGATCGCGGTGCTGTTGCAGCAACAGTTGCAGAAGGCCGACATCACGGTAAACCTGCAGAAGATGGATCCGAGCCAGACCTGGGATATGCTGGTCGCAGGTGAGTATGACCTTTCCGTCATGTACTGGACCAACGACATTCTCGACCCCGACCAGAAGACGACGTTCGTGGTCGGTCATGATGCCAACATGAACTACATGACCCGTTACAAGAACGACGCGGTGAAGGATCTCGTCGCCGCCGCCCGTCTGGAAATGGACCCGGCCAAGCGCGAGCAGATGTATGTCGATATCCAGAAGATGTCGAAGGACGACGTGCACTGGATCGACCTATACTACAGCCCGTTCATCAACGTATCCCGGAAGAACATCGAGAATTTCTACCAGAACCCGCTCGGTCGCTTCTTCCTCGAGGATACCGTCAAGAACTGAGTCTCCGACCAGTCGAAATGTAACAAAGGCCCGCTCTGAACCATCAGGGCGGGCTCTGCCACGTGATCAGGGAACAATCGGAACGCGCTTGGGAATATGCCTAGCAATTTCCTTTTTTTGATAGGCATAGTATGCCAAGCAAAAACTGAAAATGATAGGCATGATACCGCTCAGCGGCATCGCGCTCAGCGCCTACACCAACCTCGTGCGGCTTCTGAAGGACGATACCGTCTCCGGCATTCCTGGCAAACCGGCCCTGAAACATCGCGGAGACGTTCTCGGCGCTCAAATTCACGCCGCTGCCGGGGCTCGACCCGGCACGGACATGGCGATGGACGCAGGGTGGCAGCGGTCAGTTGGTGGAATTTCTAACCCCGGCCTTCGGGGAGGAAACCATTCGAGAGCTGCCGGCGCTGGGCGTCAGCGCGCAGGCCCTCAACTCCCTCAACTTCCTGATATCCGAACCCATCCAGGCAGCCGCCATCTATCGATCCGGTGTTCTGGTTCAAGTGCCCCGACCAGAGAGGTACGCGATCCACAAGCTCATCGTTGCCGACCGGAGGCGCGATGGCGCCGGTACGCTGAAATCCTCCAAAGACCGCGAGCAGGCGGCGTTTCTGATCGAAGCTCTTGCAGAGGACCGGCCCGATGACCTCCGCACCGCACATGCCACAGCCATGGACGTAGAGCCGCGCTGGCGCCAACACCTCGAAAACTCGCTGAGACGGATGCCCAAGACGCGGGAAATCTTGAGCAGCCTCTAGCGGCGGGAGACGGCAGGCAGAGCGTGCTACGCTTCCTTGCGCGCCCGTCGGTCGCGGTTGGCGAGGTTCGCCACAAGATCGCCGAAGCGGTTGCCTTGCACGGCGACGTGGCCGCGAAGCTGCTCACGCGCAGCGTCCGCATCACCCGCCAGAATGGCCTCGATGACGTCGCCATGCTCCTTGAACGATACCTTCATACGGTTTCGAACGCGCAACTGCAGACGCCGATACGGCCTTAGACGACGGTGCAGAGCGACGCACTGTTCCTCGAGAAAGGCACTTCCGGTCGCGGCATAGATCGCGCGATGGAAAACCTCGTTTTCGTAATAGTAGCGATCGGTCTCCTCGCTTTCGGATGCGTCACGGCATCTTTCATGCGCAGCAAGCAGAGCGGTACGATCGCTGTCCGTGTGTCTGCGGGCCGCCAAGGCGCCGGCCATGCCTTCCAGTTCTGCCATCACCTCGAACATCTCGAAGACGCGTTGAGCTGGCGGATCTGCGACGACAGCACCTCGCCGTGGCCTGATTTCCACAAGCCCGATCGCGCTCAACTGCATCAGTGCTTCACGGATTGGCGTGCGGGAAACCCCGAAACGCGTGGCGAGTTGCGTCTCGTCCAAACGCTCACCCGGCGCAAACTCTCCCGTGACAATGCCATTCTCGATCTCGTCGCGCAGCTTGAAGAAAATATTCTCGCTCATTACCCACCCACTGAAGGCCCCATGTCATTCTTGTATACGAGAGCATTGACATTGCGCACAAGAAGACATCAGTATTATACCAGACCGGCAGGAGGGCCGGAATACCAGGGAGGAAAAAATGACGAAGTTTCGATGGAAAAGGCTCGCCTTAGCGCTTGCCGCCGTAAGCGGGCTTGCCGTCTCCGGTGCGCATGCGCAGACAGTGCTCAAAGCATCGCATCAGTTTCCAGGCGGAAAGGGGGACATTCGCGACGAAATGGTGCAGATGATCGCCCGCGACGTTGCGGCGGCCAATGTCGACCTGGAAATCCAAGTATTTCCAGGTTCGTCGCTGTTCAAACCGAACGATCAATGGAACGCTGTCACGCGCGGACTGCTCGACCTCACGTCTTTTCCGCTCGACTATGCTTCCGGCCGTCATCCGATCTTCTCGGCAACACTCATGCCTGGTCTGGTCGGCAATTTCGACCGGGCGATGCGACTGAATGACTCCGAGTTCATGCAGGAAATCAAGAAAGTCATCGAGGATGCCGGCGCGATGGTGATCTCCGATGCATGGCTCTCCGGCGCCTTTGCATCGAAGAAGGCTTGCATCACCTCGCCCGAGACGATGAAAGGACAGGTCATCCGCGCGGCCGGTCCGGCATTTGAGGAGATGCTGGTCGCGGCCGGCGCTTCCATCGCGTCGATGCCATCGTCGGAAATCTACAGCGGCATGCAGACCGGCGTTCTGGATGCGGCCAACACGTCGTCGGCGAGCTTCGTATCCTACCGCCTGTTCGAGCATGCCAAATGCCTCACGGCGCCGGGCGAGAATGCCTTGTGGTTCATGTACGAGCCGGTGCTGATGTCCAAAAAGGTCTTCGAGGGCCTGACGCCGGAACAGCAGAAGGCAATCCTTGATGCGGGCGAGAAGGCGGAAGCCTATTTCAACGACGAGGTCCGCAAGGGCGACCAGTTGATGATCGACACCTACAAGAAGGCAGGTGTCGAGGTCGTGGAAATGTCGAAGGAAGACTACGACGCTTGGCTCGCCGTCGCCAAGGAGTCCTCCTACAAGAACTTCGCCGCCAACGTGCCGGACGGCGATAAGCTGATCGAAAAGGCTCTTGCTGTCGAATGAAGCCGCAGCGCGGCCGTGGCGGGCTTTATGCCCGCCACCATCTTCCTTCAACACCAGGGACTACCTAAATGGTGAACGCCTTTATTCGGGTTGTCGGCAATATGTCGCGTGCCCTGGCGGTCGTGTCGACCGCAATGATCATAGCTGCCATGCTTGTGGTGTGTCAGATGATCCTCCTGCGCTATGTCTTTCGATTGCCGACCATCTGGCAGACGGACTTCGTGGTCTTCTCAGCCACGGCCGCCATGTTCATCGGCGCGCCCTATGTTCTCCTCAAAGGTGGGCATGTCGGCGTTGACGTTGTCGAGATGCTGCTTGCCGACCGCGCTCGTGCCCGTCTGCGTCTCGTCGGAAGTTTCCTCGGCCTGCTTTTTTGCGTGCTGATGCTGGCCGCGACCTGGATCCAGTTTCATGAAGCCTGGCTCGGAAACTGGAAGCACTCCAGTGTATGGGCACCGCCGCTCTGGGTCCCCTTGCTCTCACTGCCGATCGGCTTCGCGATGTTGTGTCTTCAGTATGTCGCGCAGATCCTGGCAGAGCTCCACGGTGCGGGGGTCGAAACCGTCGTTCAAGATGCCGCAGCGTCAGTGCAACCAACCACAACACACGACGACGGTACTTCCATGAAGGGATCGACCCGATGAGCCCGACAGTCTCCGGCCTGCTGATCATCGCGGCCCTCTTCGTTCTGCTCGGTACAGGCATGCCGATCGCTTTTGCCCTCGGGCTGGCCGCCTTTGCCGCACTCTACCTGCAAAGCGGACTCGACATATTCTACATTCTGGGTGACACGATGTTTTCCGGCATCGCCAACCTCGCCTATGTCTCCATACCCATGTTCGTTCTTATGGGGGCGGCGGTGGCTTCGTCCCCAGCCGGATCGGATCTCTATACGTCGCTCGACCGTTGGCTGAACCGGATTCCGGGCGGACTGGTCCTTTCCAATATCGGTGCCTGCGCGATCTTTTCCGGAATGACCGGCTCATCGCCCGCGACATGCGCAGCGATCGGCAAGATGGGCATTCCCGAAATGCTACGGCGGGGCTATCCCACCTCCGTTGCAACCGGTTCGATTGCCGCTGGCGGCACGCTCGGCATCCTGATCCCGCCGTCCGTGACACTGATCGTGTACGGAATTGCCACCGAGACTTCCATCGGCCGCCTGTTCATGGCCGGCGTCCTCCCCGGCATCATGCTGACGATCATGTTCATGATCTGGGCAATCATCGACTGCAAGCGAAAGGGATACGAATTCGGTGCGCGCGCCATCCGCTACACAATCAAGGAAAAGCTCGCTGGCCTGCCGCGCATCCTGCCTTTCCTCCTGATCATCGCCGGAACGCTCTACGTTCTCTATGGCGGCATCGCCACACCTTCGGAAGCGGCGGGCGCCGGCGCGCTTCTGACGCTCCTCGTGGTGGTCATCGCCTACGGGCTGTTCAGGTTCCGTCCGGTGGCCAATATCTTCGGGTCGGCCATGCGCGAAAGCGTGATGATCATGATGATCATGGCAGCTGCGGAACTTTTCGCCTTTGCGCTGTCCTCGCTTTTCATTACGCAGACGGTTGCCACGGCGATTGCCGATATGGATGTGAACCGCTGGGTTCTGATGGGTGTCATCAACGTCTTCCTGCTGGTCTGCGGAATGTTTTTACCGCCCGTGGCCGTGATCGTCATGACCGCGCCCATGCTCTTTCCGATCGTCACACAGGCCGGTTTCGACCCCTACTGGTTTGCGATCGTTCTGACGATCAACATGGAGGTCGGGCTTATTACCCCGCCGATCGGTCTCAACCTGTTCGTCATCAACGCGATCGCGCCGACCGTACGGACCAAGGACATCTTGTGGGGGGCGCTGCCTTACGTCCTGGTGATGTTCCTGGCGATCCTGCTACTTTGCATCTTCCCCGAGATCGCCACATGGCTGCCCAATCAGATGCTCGGAGTGGCTGAATGAACACCACCTCCTTCTTCGGCGATATGCTTCAGACCATAACCGAGCGAGGACGTCGCTTCCTGTCGCTGGGTCCGCGGGAGGAGGGCACAAATCCGCTCGATCACATCGAGATCTTGTGCGAGGCGCTGCTATCCAGCCGCGGCGAAGCCTCCGGCATGGCTATGGCCAAGGACCTCCTCGATCGCTGGCAGCGATTCGATCCGGCCATGCAGCGCGAGTTCATGATGATGCTCCTGCGGCGCTTCGGCCCCAAGACGGAGCGTCTGGAAAAGGCTATCGAAAGCTATCAAGCCGATCCGACCCCTGCGGCACTCCTTGAACTGCATGTGGCCGCGGAACCCCGGCGGCAGGAGCTAATACGCCGCCTCAATCTTGCGCCCAACGGCATTGCCACGCTCGTGCGCATGCGCGAGAAACTGCTGGAACTGAAGGTCGAGGATCCGGATCTGGAGGCCGTCGATTCCGATTTCGCGCATCTCTTCGGCTCCTGGTTCAACAGGGGGTTCCTGGTTCTACGGCCAGTGAGCTGGTCAACACCCGCCGACATTCTGGAAAAGATCATCCGCTACGAGGCGGTGCATCACATCGGCGGCTGGGACGAGTTGCGAAGGCGGCTGGCACCGGATGACCGGCGATGCTTCGCGTTTTTCCATCCGCAGTTGATCGACGACCCGCTCATTTTCGTCGAAGTGGCGTTGACCCGCGAGATTCCCTCCAACATCGCCGATCTCCTCAAAGAGGATCGCGCGCAGATCAAAGCCGACGAAGCGACAACCGCCGTCTTCTATTCGATTTCCAATTGTCAGGAAGGTCTGCGTGGCATTTCGTTTGGCAATTTCCTGATCAAGCAGGTGGTGGAAGACCTGCGCCGCGAACTGCCGAAGCTCGATACTTTTGTGACGCTGTCTCCTGTCCCTGGCTTCGCCGGCTGGCTCTCGCGCGAACGCATGGCAGAAAGTTCCGACGTCCTGACGCCAGCCGACAAGTCAAAGCTTGCCGTGATCGACGATCAGGATTGGACCGAACGCGCCGAAGCCGTCGCCACCGTTCAGCCGGTCATGATGTCCGCTGCGGCATGGTATTTCCTAAAGGCACGTAATTCCAAAGGCCGGCTGATTGATCCTGTCGCCCGTTTTCACCTCGGCAATGGCGCGCGCCTGGAACGCATCAATTTCCTCGGCGACCTCTCACCGAAGGCCCTGCGCCAGGCTCACGGCCTGATGGTGAATTATCTCTATAAACTCGACGACATCGAGGCGAACCATGAAGCCTTCGCCGGTCGCGGCGAGGTCGTCGCGGCGCAGTCGATCCGTCGCCTCGTACCGGCCGACAAGGCTGTCCGCAGTCTGGTCCCCGCCACCAACCTTCCCACCCCCAAGACCGAAGCCGCCAACGATTTGAAGAACGGCCGCAAGGAGTTCACGCCATGAGCAACCATCTGTTCGACGCCATCCGCCACGCCGTGCGTCCGGACTCGCCTTTCATCCTGGGCGCGGACGGCCGTTCGTGGACCTATGGAGACATGCTCGAGCAGTCGGGCCGCTTCGCGTCGGTACTCAAGACGCTCGGCGTGCAGCCTGGAGACCGGGTGGCCGTGCAGGTTGAGAAAAGCCCCGAAGCCCTGATGCTTTATCTTGGCTGCGTTCGCGCAGGTGCCGTCTACCTGCCGCTCAATACCGGCTATACGCTGGCGGAACTCGACTATTTCATCGGCGACGCGGAACCGCGTCTCGTCATCTGCACCCCCGCAGCAAAAGACGGAATGGCAAAACTCGCGGCGAACCATGGCGCCCATGTCGAGACGCTCGACGACAGCGGTGGCGGCTCGCTGGTGGATCTTGCCAGAGACGGAGGGAGCGATTTCCTCGATGTAGAACGCGGACCGGACGATCTCGCTGCAATCCTTTACACGTCAGGGACGACGGGCCGGTCGAAGGGGGCGATGCTCACCCATGATAATCTGCTCTCCAATGCCGCGACACTCCGTGACCATTGGCGCTTTACAGCCGCCGACAGGCTGATCCATGCGCTGCCGATCTTCCACACGCATGGACTGTTCGTCGCATCGAACGTCATCCTGCTGTCAGGCGCATCAATGTACTTCCTGCCGAAATTTGATGCCGACGAAGTGCTTCGCCTGATGAAGACGGCGACCGCAATGATGGGTGTCCCGACCTTCTATGTGCGTCTAGCCCAGCATCCGGGCCTGACTCGCGAGACCGCTGCCGGCATGCGCCTCTTCGTCTCCGGATCGGCACCGCTTCTGGCGGAAACCCACCGCAGTTTCGAAGCAAAGACAGGCCACGCTATCCTCGAACGCTATGGCATGACCGAAACCAACATGAACACCTCCAACCCCTACGACGGTGACCGGATTGCGGGAACGGTGGGCTTCCCGTTGCCGGGCGTTTCGCTGAGGGTGACCGAACCGGAGACAGGGGCTCCTGTCGCCGATGGCGAAACCGGGATGATCGAGGTGAAGGGCCCGAACGTTTTCAAGGGCTACTGGCGCATGCCGGAAAAGACGGCGGCGGAATTCCGCGCTGACGGCTTCTTCATCACCGGCGACCTCGGCAAGATCGACGAGCGCGGCTATGTGCATATCGTCGGGCGCGGCAAGGACCTCGTCATTTCGGGTGGATACAACATCTATCCGAAGGAAGTCGAAACGGAGATCGACCAAATGCCGGGCGTTGTGGAGACGGCGGTCATCGGCGTGCCGCATCCGGATTTCGGCGAGGGCGTGACCGCCGTCGTTGTCAAAAAGCCTGGAGCCTCGATCGATGAACGGATCATCCTGGATGGATTGAAGGACAGGCTGGCGCGCTACAAGCAGCCGAAGCGCGTGATCTTCGTCGACGACCTGCCGCGGAACACGATGGGGAAAGTGCAAAAGAATGTCCTTCGCGACACCTATGCCAATCTTTACACCTAGCCCTCGAAGGGGACTGGTAGGAAATCGCGCAGGCTTGAGCGGCATACAAAACAACGGGCGATCTGGCTGGGATAAAGCCCCGTCAAGGGCGCTTTCGCCGGAGCAGCGCTTCGACGAGTCCAACACGGAGTTAAATGCACCGTCTTGACTGAACCACTGCGAAATAACGGTGAGTTATGACGATTACTGCCTTGTTTTAACGGTTTGCGAAAATACAGTTCATGAAGTTGAAGCGGGGGCTCAACTTCATGAAAATCGATTTTCCGGACTACAAATTGCTGCCGCCGGGCGAGCAGTTGAAAGAATTCAACAGAGGAATGGCCGATATCGGCTACCGTTGCCGTGTTGACGGCAAGGAGGAAAACGAGGGGTTTGATATCTCTGTTTCCGGGCACAGCTTTGGCTCGGCAAAAATGGCTCTCGTAAAGTCCGAAGGCTATGTATCGCTACCCGAGAAACACAGGAGAATGTCTGACATCAGGGGCGTCTGGGCTGTCGGGGTGTGGGTGCGCGGGCACGCCGACGTCGACGTTTCCGGCCAAACGGTGCGCGTTCAAGAAGGGAGCCTGGAGTTGCGTTCGCTGGCCGAGCCGCGCAATGTTTCCCAGGCTGACAGTACGGTTCTCTATTGCTTTATCTCGAGGGACAGGCTGAGCGACATCAACTGGCTGCTCGATACCATCAAGGATATGCGAGGGAGCGCCCGTCTTCACCCTCTCCTGGGCCGTTACCTAGTGGGTCTCTTCAAGAACGCCGCGAATGTAGATGTGCAGGAGAGCGACACGGTCTCGGAGGCAACAATCGCCATGCTTCGGGCGTGCGCCGTCCAGTCTGGTGATGCGATCGAGGCTGCCAGTTCCCCTATTGCCGCGGCAAAATATGAAATCGCAAGCCAGTATGTCGAGGACAATCTGTGGACGAGGAATGTCGACACCGACCATCTCTGCCGTCTTCTCAACGTCTCGAAGCGCTATCTTTACAAGTTGTTCGAACCGCAGGGCGGAATCGACCGGTTTATTCGCACTCGTCGTCTGGAGATATGCTTCGACCGTATTCGCCGATCGGATGGCGCCACCCCGATCGACACAATCGCCCGGCAATCGGGTTTTGAAAGCGGGACAAATTTCAACAAACAATTCAGTTCAGTTTTCGGATGCCGACCGAGCGACGCGCGTCGTTCCAATTTCGCGCTCTCATCCGATACATGGTTTGTCAAATGGCTTACTGGAGGCATCGATGCCTAGTCAGATAGACGGCCGAACACGTCAGGCCCATTGCGCATTCCGAGGGATGTCTCATCTGGTAAAAATGGAAGACCGGCGTCGAGTTTCGTCAGATTGTATACATTAATTTCTCATTTCCTAAGTGAGTTCATGCTCAAGTTGAAGTAGAGGACAACCGACGCAGCAGCGCGACGGCTAGATTAGGCAGCGGCCGGGAGGAACGTGGTCGCTAGGCAGACTTTTTTATCGAGCGACAGGCTCGCTGGCGCGGGGACTGCAATCTACGCGATGCTGGAGGAGCACAATATGGCACTTCATAAATTTGGGGAGATGGAAGATTGAGCAAAATTTATCTCAGGCGTGTCCATGGTCAAATATCTGCGCTTGATGAGTGACAGCTACAAGACCGCGAAAGCGGACGCGTCACCGAGGTCGGAGTTTCTGCGGAAGGATTTCGTCAGCACCGTTGCTCGATCGGGCGTGACGCCTATCGACTACTGGGCCGAGTTACTGTCGCCTGTCGTGGAAATCGAAAGAACGCCGCGACCCGAATTCAAGGCGTGCGCGAGAGCCTATGATCTGGGTCGTCTCCATCATGTGTCTCTCAGCACGGGTGCCCTCCGGTATCAAAGAAGCGCGAGCCTGATCCAGGGATCGGACATCGACCACTGGGTTCTGACGCTCCGGCGGTCGGGCACTGAGGTGACCCGATATGATGGTTCGCAGCTGGAGAGCACGGCCGGAACGCTCGACATCAGATCGTTGGCCGCTCCGTTTTCGGCTTCGACCAGCAGAAGTCGCTCGATCATGCTGTTCCTCAGCCGCGACAACTTCGCCTCGCTCGCCTCATGCCTTGATGCGGCGAACAATCGTCCGCTAACCGGCAGCATGCAGGGGATCATTCGCGAATTCCTGTTTTCTCTCGACGAACGAATGGAAAGCGCAACGCTGGAGGATGTGCCTGTCATCGTGAACTCGGTCACGACCCTGTTGCGCGCTGCGCTGGAGCTTAGCCGCGAAACGCTGGAGGAAGCCGCTGCCCCAATAGCGACAAGCCTTCTTGAGAGGGCAAGGCGCTATATCCATGCAAACCTGCGATCGGCGGATCTTGGGCCGGGCGAGGTCTGCAAGGCGATCGGCATCTCTCGTCGACAACTCTACTACGTCTTCGAAAAGCTGGGAGGCGTTGCCACATACATCCGGCGCCGTCGCCTGATCGCGTGCCACGACGCCATCGTCGATGCCGCCGATCACCGCCTCATCAGCACCATCGCCTACGACTATGGCTTCACGAACGCCCCGCAGTTCAGCCGGAATTTCCTGTCGGAGTTCGGATACAGCCCGACCGAAGCCAGGGATTTTCGGCACTATGGATACCGGCCGCTGCAACAAAGACCGGCGACTTTGCGTGAATGGCTGATGCAGTTCCGGGATTAAGCCCGAAGACAAGAAAGCGTTCCAGAAACCCGGTTTTTCTTTGCAAGCGACATCCTGACGAGCCGCCTCAAATCCGTCGCGCGTGCACAATTGCACAAGGCGCGTGCACCTACGGTCATTCCGCGAATCAGTAAAACGCAAAGATAAGAATGATACTGGTCCGCATTATATTGAATATCGACGCACCCGATAGTCAGTTCAGAAGTTTTACACAAATTTAACTTTTGGAACTGTTGTCTCAAGTGGTTGGGTTAGCTGTCTGACAAATTCCGATGCGGTCATGGCCACGAGGGATTTGACAGATGACTGCCAATATGACTGCGCGATACGCCGAAAAGCTGAGAACTGTATTCGCCACACTGGCGCTCTCCACTTCGGTCTCGCTCGCCGTGCTTGTGGCACCGCCCATTCTGCAGCCGGAGAAACAGGCGGCGAAAGCACAGGTGGTCTGCAACGGAACCGCGACCTCGAACAAATTCTTCCTGTCGCAGAGCCTCAATGACAATGTCAACGAATACGTCACGCTTCAGCAGGCAAACACGAACAACAACCCGGTTGTCTTCGGCAATATAGGTAGCCAGTCCACTGTTACCTACAACGCGCTTGCCTACCATACGGCTCTCGGCAAGCTTTACGCCATCCGCAATGCCAAAAGTTCTTCCGGCACGGATGCGAACACCGGAAAGCTGCTCGAAATCGACCCAGGAACTGGAGTTGTGACCGCCATCGATGCCAATGTCCAGAACGGCACAGGTATAGATCCTATCGGTGCCCTTCCGAACGTGAATATGATTTCGGGGGCGTTCGATGCGAACGGTGACTACTACCTTGCCGAGGCCAACGGCGCCCAAAGGTTGAGAAGAATCACCAACTTTCAGTCGAAGCTGGAGCAACTCAAGGCGGGCACTTTTGTAGGAACGCTCAGCATTGAATCCTCGACCCCGATCCTGGAAGTGAAAGGCAACACCGAGACCCCCGTGGGGAACACTCCCGGGCTTATCTTCCAGGATTTTGCCTTCGCCCAGGATGGCAAGCTCTACTCCGTCCGAAGAACAAATCCTCCAACGCTCATCTATTTCGATATCTCTCAATGGCCTACGGTCAGAAATTATACCGTATCGAGCTCGATATGGGGCTCAAGCGGAACACAACCCCAGGGTTCATTCGGCGCAATGTACAGCACCTGCCTGGGCATCTACGGCTCGGAGAACGGCGGCGCGGGTTTCTACAAGTTCGATCCTGACACCGGCATCGCCTTCAAACTGGGGAATACTGCCGCTTCAAATGTCAACGACGGCGCGTCAGATATCAATGCGGCCATCACCTTCCCCGTCGACGTCAGCGTCACCAAGACCAATACGCCGGCGCAGGGGCCTCTCGATCTTCCCACCGACCAATATGTCCCGGGGCAAACCACGACCTACGAGATCGAGGTGAAAAACACCGGGCCCTTCGGCGCCAATGCGGTTCGGGTGCAGGATCTGCTGCCGGCGAATTTCACCGCATCGCAAAAAGCAGCCGCCACCTGGTCCTGCAAAGCGGGTCTTGGTGCGTCCGCCACGCTCATGCCGGAGTGCCCGCCCGGCAGCACCAAGGCAACGCCGACAAGCGCAGACCCCAGATCCGGCCCGATAGACGACATGGTTTCCCTGCCGGTGAACGTCGACGCCAGCGGGATCTCTCCAACCTCGGTGATCTTCACCCTGAATCTGCCCGTTCCCCCTGACTACAAGGGCAATCTCATCAACACGGTCAGTGCCGAGCCGACGACCGAGGATTTCGGCGACAGCGACGACAGCAATAACACGAGCACGGATGATGACCTTCCTCCCATCACCATCCGCAAGCAGCTCTTCGGGCAGACGAAGCCGCAGACGCCGGCGATTGCCGAGGAAGGCGAATTCCTGACATACCGGATCACGCTGTCGAATACCGGGACCGCTAACTTCACAGGTTACAATCTGACCGATGTTCTCGGCGACAACCTGACCTATTCCTCGTCGACCCTTACCCCGTCCAATGCGCCGACATATGACCCGGTCACTCAGAAAACCGTGATCCGCTGGCAGAACCTGACGATCCCGGGAACACCCGACCCCAACACGCCCGGCACCGTGACCATCGATGTCGATGCGCGGGTCGCCGACAATCTGATCGGCATCAAGGAAGTCATCAACGCCGTCCACAAGACCGAAAACCCGGAACCCGACTGCGAGATGGGGGGCGCAGACCGTAACGGCGCCCTTTGCGTGATCACACCGACTTTGCAGGTCCTGACCCCCAAGGTCTTCCTGGGCGGCGACGGTAACTCTCCGCTGGCGGAGCCGGGCGAGACATTGCGCTACAAGCTGACCGTCGATAACATCGGCGGTTCGGCAATCACCGACTATGTCCTGCGCGACTTCTTCTTTCCGAAGGAAGCGATCGCGTCGATCACGTTCCCGAATAATAGTCCCCCCGGAACCAACATACTGGACGACACTGGGGCCTACACGGGAGAGACCGTGTGGACGATCCCGTCGATCGCCGCGGGTGAGGCTGTCGATCGCTTCATCAATATCACACTCGTCGATCCGCTCGAGATCGACAGTGGCACGATCATCGGCATCGGCGAGGTCGGCAACATCGCCGGCGACTTCCCCTGCTTTCCCCCGGACATCAAGTGCCCTGATGAGATAATTACCGTGCCGAACATCTCCTTCAAGAAGATACTGTCGGCGGAAAGCATCGCCAGGGATGACATCGCTGTTGCGGGCGAGATCCTGACTTACAAGATTTCGTTGAAGAATATCGGTGGCGCGCCCGACACAAACTACAAGCTAACCGATATCCTCGATCCGAACCTCACCTATGTGGCGGGAAGCGCCAGGGCCGACGGGGTGGTCATTCCTGCAGGACAGATATCGATCACCACCGATGCAGGCCGTCAGGTCATTGCCATCAGCGGTCTCAACGTGCCGGCCGGTAAGCCGGGTGAAGGGGAGGAAGGCTATCCCAACCCCAGAATCGAAGATCCCGGCTACCTCGAAGTGACGCTCCAGGCCCGGGTTGCGAACCCGATTCCCGATGGCGTCAGCGAAGTGCTGAACAAGGTCTTCGAGACCGGAGACACGGAGCCGGACTGCCTGCCGGTTGGGACCGATACCGACCATTGCGTCTATACACCGACGCCGGCGAAGCTCTCGATCATCAAGACGATCGTAAACAATGCTGACGGCATCGCTTCCGATGGCGAAACGCTTGAGTACCGGATCGTCGTGAAGAACAATGGCGGCACGACCCGTACCGGCTTCGTACTGACGGACGAAACCTCGCCGCTTCAGGCCATCCAGTCGATCACCTCGCCTGATACGGGCGTCGATATCCAGCCAGACACGACCTCCTATGTTTCGCAGTGGCCCGCCGTCGACCTCGCGCCCGGGGCAGAGTTCGTCGGAAAGCTGTTCGTCACGCTCAAGAACCCTATCCCCGACAATATCGCCGAGATCATCAACCTCGTCACCAACAGCGAATGCGTGATCGAAGACGCCGGTACCGGCTATCCCTGCCAGGTCAAAACGCCGACGCAGGCCCGCATAAAGCTGAAGAAAGTCCTTGCGGATGAGTCGCTGCCCAATATTGCCGAAGCCGGCAAAACACTGACCTACACCGTCACCATCACCAACACCGGCGGGCTGCCCTGGTCCGGTGACGTGGTGGACGAATTCACGCCGGGCAGTGCGGTGGCCGAAGTGGTGAATGTCAGTAATGGCGGGACGTCCGTGATCACGCCGACCGCTGTCACCACCACATGGCCGATAAGCAATCTGGGTGCCGGCGGGGTGATCACGCGGACGGTCAGATTGAAGCTCGTCGCGGACCTGCCTTCGAGTCTCCTCGAAGTGATCAACAGCCTGCCTGCCTGCGCCGTCGAGGACCCTGCCAATTGCGTGGTGAAGACGCCCACGGCGTCGAAGATCACGACGAGCAAGGTGAAGACGGTGGAAAGCCTTGTCGAGCCTGCCGGCATGCTGGGTGTTGCCGAGCCTGGCGAGACCATCACCTATGCGCTGACCATCACCAATAGCGGCGGCACGGCCAGAAGCGGCTACACCCTGACGGACACATTCACGCCCGCCGGGATCATCGCTTCGGTCAATGCGCCGTCAACCGTTGTCGGAAGCACCACCATTCCCGGCGGCACCTACCAGGGCAATGGCGTCACCACCTGGACGAACCTCTCCATTCCCGCCAATGGCAGCATCACCGTCCCGATCGAGGTGACACTCAAGCCGGTCTTCGACCAGCCATGGACCCAGGTCATCAACCGCGTCACCACCGACTGCGTCGTGACCGACCCCGTCACACTCGCGCCCTGCGGCGTCATCCTGCCGACCGCCGCGAAGGTCAGCCAGTCGAAAAGGCTGCTCCCGGAGACCGGTGGCACGCTCGCCAATACAGCAGAACCCGGCGAGACCCTCGAATACGAGGTCACCGTGACCAATACCGGCGGCACGCCGATGACCAACTATGTCATTCAGGATGTCTTCGAGCCCGCCGATACCGTCGACATCGTCTCCGGCGTCGTGGCAAGCGATGCAGGCACCTCTGCCGTCGCGGCCAACCAGATCACCACCACATGGCCCGCAGTCACCATTCCGGCCGCAACCAGCGAGACCCAGCCCGGCATCGTGAAACGAACCGTCGCCATAACCCTCACCAACCCGCTGACCCCGGGGCTCGCAGAAGTCAGGAACAGCGTCATCAAGGACTGCGTGCCGACAAACGTCGCTACCGGGGAACCGTGCGTGGTGAAGACGCCCACGGCGTCGAAGATCACGACGAGCAAGGTGAAGACGGTGGAAAGCCTTGTCGAGCCTGCCGGCATGCTGGGTGTTGCCGAGCCTGGCGAGACCATCACCTATGCGCTGACCATCACCAATAGCGGCGGCACGGCCAGAAGCGGCTACACCCTGACGGACACATTCACGCCCGCCGGGATCATCGCTTCGGTCAATGCGCCGTCAACCGTTGTCGGAAGCACCACCATTCCCGGCGGCACCTACCAGGGCAATGGCGTCACCACCTGGACGAACCTCTCCATTCCCGCCAATGGCAGCATCACCGTCCCGATCGAGGTGACACTCAAGCCGGTCTTCGACCAGCCATGGACCCAGGTCATCAACCGCGTCACCACCGACTGCGTCGTGACCGACCCCGTCACACTCGCGCCCTGCGGCGTCATCCTGCCGACCGCCGCGAAGGTCAGCCAGTCGAAAAGGCTGCTCCCGGAGACCGGTGGCACGCTCGCCAATACAGCAGAACCCGGCGAGACCCTCGAATACGAGGTCACCGTGACCAATACCGGCGGCACGCCGATGACCAACTATGTCATTCAGGATGTCTTCGAGCCCGCCGATACCGTCGACATCGTCTCCGGCGTCGTGGCAAGCGATGCAGGCACCTCTGCCGTCGCGGCCAACCAGATCACCACCACATGGCCCGCAGTCACCATTCCGGCCGCAACCAGCGAGACCCAGCCCGGCATCGTGAAACGAACCGTCGCCATAACCCTCACCAACCCGCTGACCCCGGGGCTCGCAGAAGTCAGGAACAGCGTCATCAAGGACTGCGTGCCGACAAACGTCGCAACCGAGGAACCGTGCGTGGTCGTCACGTCCACTCCCTCCGCCGTCAATACTGCAAAACAACTGACGACCGAAAGTTCGGTTGCACCTTCAGGATTGACGGGAGTGGCGGAACCCGGTGAAACGCTTATGTACACTGTCGTTGCCACCAACAATGGCGGCACCGATGCTTTCGGCTACACCGTCCGGGATGTCTTTTCCGCGGAAGGGCTTTCCAGCCCTCAGACTGCCGTTCAAAGCGTCGTTCTCGACCCGCCGCTCAATTCCAGCTACAACGCGGCGACTGGCACGAGCCTGTGGACCGGCCAGGACATTCCGGCTGGTAGCAGCAAGACCTATACAGTGACGGTCACTCTTGCCAATCCGCTGCCGGTGGGCGTGGAGTGGGTGCGCAACTTTCTCCCGAACAATTGTATCATCACCAATGCCGCGACCGGCGAACCGTGCGACATTAAAACGCCTACGCCACCGCGCATCAGAACGGCCAAGATCCTTCTCACCGAGCAGGGCGGTTCTGCGCCGAATATCGCAGAGCCCGGAGAAACGCTGACCTACCGTATCACCGTAGAGAACGTAGGGGGGCAGTCGGCGTTCAACCACACGCTCACAGACCAGTTTCTCCCGGTAAACGCCATTGCGACCATGTCGACGGAAGCCGGCAAGGGCTCGGCGGATGCCGCTACCGGAACCGCCACATGGACAATCCCGGAACTGAAGCCAAACGAGCCGGTCACCTGGGATATCACCGTCACACTCCTGCCAAGCCTGCCGCCAAATACCGAAGAAGTGACGAATGCCGTCACCCCGTGTGTCGAAGTCATCCCGGGCTTTTCCTGCACCGTCGTGACACCGACCGCCGCCGATGTGCAGAAGTCCAAGGAACTGACCGACCAGAGCGGTGGCGCTGAAGACAACGATGCCTATGCCGAAGGCGGCGAGACTCTGAGGTATACGATCACCGTCACCAATGCCGGTGGCACCGACCTCAGCGACTATCAGGTCGTGGACACCTTCAGCAATCCGGAGGTGGTTGATAGTGCGGTCGCCTCGGACGGCGGAAGCTATGTCAATGGCACGACCACATGGACCATAGCGTCGCTGCCAAAAGGAACAACTGTCACCAGAACGCTCGACATCACCTTGATCGATCCATTGCCCGAGGGGCTGACCGAGCTGACCAATATCTTGACCTGCGAAAACATCATCGTCGGCAAGATCTGCGACCCCGTTATCCCCCCGGAGCCGATTATCAGGCAGTCCAAGGTCCTGACCATCGACAGCATCAACAACGACCGGAAGCTCCAGCCGGGAGAGGAACTTACCTACACCATCAGGGTGATCAACGTTGGTGGGGCCGTCGCCAATACGGTTGTTGTCAAGGACCAGCTCGATCCGGTGGGCGTTCCCGGCCTTCTCGACGGTGACCCTACGCCGGCCGACTGGAGCTGGAACGCCGCAACGAACACTGCAACGAGAACCATTGGGCCACTTGTGCCGCTCGCCCTTGGGGGAACGCCCCAGGAAGTCACGATCAAGTACCGTTTTGCCGACCCGCTCCCCGACGGGCTCCAGGGCGTGACGAACAGACTGCTCGATTGCCTGCCGATCGATGGCGAGTCCTGCGAGGTGGACACCCCAACCGGACCGCTGCTGCAACAGGCCAAGGAACTGGTGGATCAGTCGGGCGGCGCCGAAGACAACGATGCCTATGCCGAGCCCGGTGAAACCCTGACCTATGAAATCACGGTCATGAATTTAGGTGGATCCGATGCAACGGGCGTGTCGATTCAAGATCAGTTCACACCCCTGGACGCGATCGATGAAGTGACGGTCCTCGATGGGAACACGCACTCCTATGACGAAAACACCGGCATCGTTACATGGACCAATCTGACCGTACCTTCGACCGGCACCCGCACCATCAAATTGCGGGTCGCGATCAAGCTGAAGGACCCGCTGCCGGACGATATTCTGAACGTAAAGAATGAAGTCCTGAATTGCGTCGTCATTCCGGGGCGGACGTGCGGCCCGGATTTGCCCAGGGCTCCGAATGTCAAGCATGCCAAGGTGCTCAAAGTTGAAGATGGGGGCGACATTACCGGTGTTGCCGAGGCCGGCGAAACCCTGCGCTACGAGATCACCGCGCGCAACATCGGCAATGCGGATGCAGAGAACTACGTCCTCAGGGACGAATTCACCCCCCTCACTGCGGTCTCGGTCGCCGACATTGATGCTGATGGGGGCACGGTAACGACCGATCCCGGCGCGAATACCGTGACCATCGAATGGATCATTCCCTCGATCGGAAAGCTCGGCGGAGAGGTAACACGCACGGTCGATATCAAGCTCAATGATCCCTTGCCCACAAGCCTGGCCTCCGTCAGGAACCGGGTTCTTGAGTGCAAAGAGCTTTTCGCCGGCTCCTGTGAGGTCGTCACGCCGACCGAATCCGATATCCATCAGGTCAAGTCGCTGGTGGCCGAAAGCTATGTGCCGAACAACCGTATCGCGGAGCCGGGTGAAATGCTCACCTACCGCGTGACAGTCACCAATACGGGCGGCTCGACTGTCATGGGCTATGACATCGAAGACTTCTTCGAACCACCGGCGACAGCGGAGCTAGTGGAGGCCGACAAGGGTGGGGAATGGGACCCTGCAACCGGAAGGGTGATCTGGCGAGACCAGACAATCGCACGGGGCACGCCGGTCAACTATACGGTGAAGTTCACGCTCAAGGACCCACTGCCCGCAGGTACCACGCAGGTGACGAACCGGCTGGTGAAGGACTGCACCGTCACGAACACAGCAACCGGCGCTCCTTGCCGGGTGGTTCTCCCAACGCCGTCATCGATCAACAGATCGAAGAAGCTCATCAATGAGAGTATTGAGAACAATGGCATTGCTCAAGCCGGGGAAACCCTGCGCTACGAGATCACCGTCACCAACAATGGCGGTCGCGATGCCAATGACGTCGAGGTTTTCGAGGTGTTCAAACCGGCGGACGCCGTCGCCTCGGCGGTTGCCTCCGATAATGGGACGTACAATCCCACGACAGGTCGAACGACATGGGTGATCGACAGCCTTGAAATCGGCGAGACCGTCACGCGGACCGTGGACATCACGTTGGTCGCTCCGCTGCCCCAGGGATTGAAGCGTGTCAGCAACATCGTCCTGGACTGCATCCCGACTGCAATCCTGGTCTGCGACGTCGATCATCCGACCGAAGGACAGGTCTCTCCCACCAAGACGCTGATCGAGGAAATCGGTGGCACGAGGGAAGGCCTCGGTGAGCCGGGAGAGACACTGGTCTACGAAGTGACACTGATCAACACCGGAGGTACGGCGATTGAGGACTACTCCGTAACAGACCAGTTCGTGGACCTCGAAGCGGTCAAGAAGGTCGAACCACGGGAGAATGGCACCTACGATCCCGTAACCGGCTATACCACCTGGACGATCGATACTCTGCCTCCCGGCAAGAAAATCACCCGACATGTCGCCGTGACACTGAAGGATGAGTTGCCCGAAGGTCTGACAGAGGTCACCAATCTCACATTCGAAACACCCGAAGACCCGGATTTTACCTCGCCACCCTGCGATCCGGAAAATCCTCCCGCGTATTGTGTCGTAACGCCGCTTGCGCCTCCGGCAACCTCCACCGACATCACCGTCACCAAGGTGGCGGATGTGAAGGAGGTACGCAGGGGTGACACGGTGCCCTACCGGATCATGGTTGCAAACAATTCGCTATCCATTCCGGCGCAGGTCACCGTGATCGATCGCATTCCCGCCGGGTTCCGCTTCATCGAAGGATCAGCGAAGGTGGAGGGCGTTGCGGTGACGCCAAGCGTGAAGGGCAGGGACATCGAGTTCGCCGACCTCGATATCCCTCCGGATAGCGCGATCGAGATCGAGTTGAAGCTCGTGGTTCTCAGCTCTGTCGTCCCCGGCAGATACACGAACTACGCCACGGTAAAGGACATTCCAACACCCCCGGGCACAGCGACGGTCGTCGTGGTTGCCGAGGCGATGTTCGACTGCTCGACTGTCATCGGTCGCGTGTTCGATGACGTCAACCGGAACGGCTATCCGGATGATGGCGAGCCCGGATTGCCCGGGGTCCGTTTGGCAACCGTCAATGGTGTTCTCATCACGACGGACGAACATGGGCGCTACAGTCTTCCCTGCGCCGCTCTGCCGGATCAACGCATCGGCTCGAACTTCATTCTCAAGCTCGACACGAGAACGCTTCCGACGGGCTACCGCCTGACGACCGAGAATCCCCGGGTCATGCGGCTCACGGCCGGAAACATGTCGAAGATGAACTTCGGCGCCTCTATCGGAAGACTGGTCCGTATCGACCTCACGGACGATGCCTTCGACGCCGGAAGTCTTCGGTTGAAGGCGCAATGGTACGACCAGATCATCCGCCTCCTTGAGGTGCTCAAGCAGGACTACTCCCTCATTCGCCTCTCCTACGTGGACAGCAAGGCCGAGCCGCAGCTGGCTGCAAGGCGGTTGACCGAAATGCAGAAAACCATCGCCCAGCTGTGGGCCGATTATGGCGGGACCTATCGCCTCGAAATCGAGAAGCGCGTGGAGGTAAACCAATGACAACCTTGTTCGATAGCGTGCGCACGTGGGACCAGTCCCCCGACAGGAAATCAAGGCACCTCACACTGAAAGCCGGCACCGCTTTGCTGCTTTCCATAGGGGTTTCACATCAGGCATTCCCACAAAGCGGCTTCGACATTGACGGGTGCGTCAATGAGGAATGTTCGTCCGTCATCCGCGGAAAAATGCTGGACGACGGATCAAGCCGAACGCTGGTGGTGGGAGAGAACACCGAAAAAGGCGCTGCGCAAGGGGACGCAGTCCCTTTTTCGATCAGCGTGGATGGGCAGGTGGTCGATGAAAGCATGCAGGTCGTTTCTGCGCCCCTCGGCGACAAGTCAGCTGTCAAAATGGCGGATCGGCAGCGCAAGGCGGATTTGGATCTGAGCGCGGTCGACATCCAGGTCAAATTCGACGGACTCGATGTGAAGACAATGCTCAACGTGTCCACGAGTCCGGTTCGAAGAACCTATCAGGCCGGCGAAGACGTCGTTTTCCAAGCCTACTCGAACTACCCGGCGTTCATAACCAAGGCAGAAATCAGAATCGGGGATTCCTACAGAGGATCCACCTTCAGGCCGCAGTTCGTGGTGCCGATCGAACCGAACGGAACCGCGCGGTGGATCATGCCGGAGAGCGAGACGCGGGACTTCGACTATGTTTTGCGCGTCTATGATGACAAGGGACGCTTCAACGAAACCGAACCATTGATGCTGTCGCGGACCGATGCGGTGTTTGAGCCCGCCAGCGCGACTCCGGCGCCGGCACCTGGTGTGGCCGAAGATCGTACCGCAGTCCGGCACATTCCCGTTCATGGCGGGGCTGTGACTGTCTACGGTCGGAATGTTCCTCCAGGATATTCGATAACCGCACTCGGATCACAGGTCCCGCTCGACGCACAACGGTCCTTCGTGGTCCAGCGAATTCTGCCGCCCGGCGATCACGAGGTCGACGTTTCACTCGCCGGCGTCTCCAAATCAGGCGGCCTCAATTTCATACGCGAAATCAATATACCCCAGAACGAATGGTTCTATGTTGCGCTTGCAGATCTGACCGTCGGCCGAAAATCGGGTGATGACGGCATCGAAATCGCCCGCGAAGGGGAGTACGACAGGGTTTATTCCAAGGGTCGGCTTGCCTTCTATCTGAAGGGCAAGATCAAGGGCGAGTATCTCCTTACGGCATCAGCCGACACCGGCGAGGATGACGTGAAAAATCTCTTTCGAGGATTGAACTCTCAGTCGAGCTCCGAGATCCTGCGGAGAATTGATCCCGACCAGTATTACCCCGTCTACGGCGACTCATCGACCACTGTTGAAGACGCGCCGACACGGGGGAAACTCTATATCCGCCTCGAGAAGGGCGACAGCCATGTCGTTTGGGGAAATTTCAAGACACGCGTCGTGGGAACGGAGTTTGCTCAGTCAGAACGCTCTCTCTACGGGGCAGCCGCTCAGTATGCGCCAGACGATGTGACATCATTTGGCGAGAAGCGAACCGTTGCTGCCGTCTATGCGGCACAACCGGACAGCCTGGCGCGGCGCGATGAATTCCTGGCAACAGGCGGCTCGTCCTACTTTCTTTCGCGACAGGATGTAACTGAAGGTTCCGAGACCGTCTCGATCGAATACCGGAGCGTCGTAACGGGCGCGGTTGTCACCGAGAAAACACTGGTGGCGGACGAGGACTATACACTCGATTATTTCCAGGGCCTGCTTCTGCTCCGCAGGCCGGCTTCAGTCTTGAGTGCGCCTGGCGAGGCGGTTCGGTCTTCCTCGCAAGGCAGCACCAACGCCTACGTCATCGTTCAATACGAGTACACTCCGCTTGCCTCAGATGTCGACGGCTATGCGCACGGCGCCCGCGTTGAACGCTGGATCAACGACAAGGTCCGCGTCGGCGCCTCGGAAGTGACCGACAATACCGGCCCAAGCGACCACCAGGTTGTCAGCGCGGATTTGCGCCTTCGTCATTCCGACACCACCTCGCTTGACGTCGAAGTGGCGCGTTCGAAAGGAGCTTCGTCTTCAAGTTATACGTCGACCGACGGCGGCTTATCCACCTCAACGACGCAGAAACTGGGCTCGGTGAGCGACGACGCCAACGCCTGGAAACTCAAGGGTCAGCTGGATCTGGCTGACATAGGCATCGAAAATCTCAAGGGCACCATTAACGGCAGCTATGAGAACAGAGGCAACGGCTTTTCGATTGCCGGCGGCAATTCCGATGTCGGACTGGAGCGCTGGAGCGTTGGCACCGCTTTGGAACTGGGCGAGAACACCTCAGTGACGATCGGGCATGAGCAACTCAAGACCGACGAGAACAAGAAAAGCGTCGAGACATCCGCCGATGTGGCGGTGCAGCTCAACGACAGCACAAAGATCACGGTCGGCGCGGCACGTACGGAGCTTCAGTCCGCATCAGCCCTTGCGGCAGGAAAGAGCGGCTATAACGGCTCGCGCATCGATGGCGGGCTGCGAGCCGACTACGAGATAAATGACGACAGATCGATATACGGATTCGCTCAGGGAACGGTCCAGCAATCTGGCGATATACGTCGAAATGATCGGATCGGCGTTGGCGGAAAGACGCGCCTGACCGAGAAGGTGGAAGCCAACGCGGAAATCTCGCATGGCGCCACCGGCGTGGGAGGGGCAATCGGTGCCGAATATGCTCCGACGGCCGACGACAAATACTATGTCGGTTATCGTCTCGATCCGGACAGAGCCGCGTCGATCGAGAGCACGAACGAGCTGTCGGGAACAGACAGGGGTGTCATCACCGCAGGGTCTCGGAAGAAAATCTCGGACTCTACGTCCGCCTTTGCCGAAAGCACCTACGACATGTTCGGGCTTCGAAAGTCGCTGGCCCAGACCTATGGCATCGAATACACGCCCGACGCGTTGTGGAGCGTTGATACGGCCTTGACGACGGGATCGATCCGCGACGAGACCATCGATCCTTCCACCAAGCTTGAACGCTCGGACTACGATCGCAAGGCGGTTTCCGTTGCAGTCAATTACGACGATGAGGATTACGGTTTGAAAGGCCGCGTCAAGGGGGAGGCGAGATACGACGACTCGACCGACGACACGCGCGACTCGACGACGTACGTTCTTGCCTCAAACTTTGCCGTAAAAACCAGCGAGGACTGGCGCCTACTTGCCGGCTTGGATCTCGTCCAGGCACATGGCGAGTCCGCATCGGTCCAAAACAGGGACTATCTGGAAACATCGCTCGGCTTTGCGTACCGTCCAGTGGACAATGATAAGCTTAATGCGCTGTTTCAATACAGCTATCTTCTCGATCTCAAGGATCTCGGGTCAACGGCTGTGTCCGAAGGGGCCGTCGAGCAACGCAGCCACATTGTGTCTGCCGACCTTTCCTATGACCTTATGCCTTGGCTGACGATAGGGACCAAGCAGGCACTGCGTTTTGGCGATCGTCGCGACGGATCGGACGGATCCGAATGGGCGGTCTCTACCGCATATCTGGGTACCGGCCGTCTCGATCTTCATCTGGTGAAAAGCTGGGATGCGCTGGTGGAGGGACGAGTTCTCAGCCTTCCAGAGACAAGCTCGACCGACTACGGACTCCTGGTGGCCCTGTATCGGCATGTCGGCGAGGACTTCAAGGTGGGCGTCGGATACAATTTCGGTCGTTTCACCGACGACCTCAGAGACCTCACACTCGATGACAAAGGTGTCTTCCTCAACGTCGTTGGGAAATACTGATGAAGCGCCTTTACCGTGGTGGCGGAGAGCCTGGAATGGAGAAGATATTGGCGAATGGTGTCGTCCTGAATCGACGGGCGCTACTGTTGTCCGCGCTACTCCTTGGCGCCTCGTCGCAAGCTGCACAAGGAGGCACACGGCCGAATGGCACGCATGATATACAAGCCGCAGATCCCGAACGGTTTTATGTCGCGCTTGAAGATAATGGTTTTAATGTTCCTTCCGTCCGATACAGGAAGCTTGACCCAAGATTTTGGCGCAGGCGTGTAATCGACCTGACCGGAGCCACTGAAGGCACTGTCTTCGTCAGTCTTGCGGAGCGGTTTCTTTATTTCGTTATCGGCGACGGTACCGCGATACGATACGGCATAGCTATTGGTAAGGATGGCTACAGATGGTCGGGCAATGGTGAAATTGCCCGGATAGCGACCTGGCCAAAATGGACGCCCACCATGGAAATGCGAGCGAGGCTTCCGGAACTTGAACGCTACCGAAGCGGCATGCCCGGCGGCCCGGAAAACCCTTTGGGAGCGCGCACACTCTACATACACCGCAACGGTAAGGATACGCTATATCGTGTTCATGGTACCCCGGAGTGGTGGAGCATAGGACGGCAGGCCTCATCCGGCTGTATCAGAATGCTCAACCAGGATGTCATCGATCTTGCCGCCCGGGTCCAGCCAGGCGCGGCGATAATAGTTTTATAAACCCGAAGGCCTACTCCAAGGTATCGGTACCTGTGTCTCTGAGGTCGCTGCTCGAGCCTTTCCTCAACCATCTTGAGAACGCGGTTTCCTGCAGCCGCTCCTTTGAAAATTGCTTGAGTTCGCTCGGGCTGCACCCGAACTGCAAACGAAATTGCCGGCTGAATGTCGGGGCATCGTGAAATCCGTATTCTTCCGCGATCGCACTGCTCGGACGGAGGTGCCCGGCTTTGATAATCGACTCATAACATGCGTTAAGGCGTCGGGACCGAACGTAGTGCTCCACGCCGCCCTCGCTTTCAAACAGCTTGTAAAGTTGTCGCCGCGACATATTGAGCTTGCTGCTGAGAGTTTCAGGAGTGAGATCAACGGATGATGTGAGGTTCGACGAGATGAGCCTCTTGGCGACCTCCAACCGAGCAACCGTCAGAGGAGTCTGAAGCAGTTGCCCCCTCTCTCGCACCGAAATGCAGGAGCGGATCATGGAGATCGTGGTCTCCGCTATCATGAAAATCTCCTTCTGCGCTGCATCAGGCAAAACCGTCACCAGGGCGGACAAGTAGTTCGAAAGCAACGGATGGAGGCCGTCATCAGGGTTGGGGTTGTGGGCAAGCTGGTCCAGAACGGCTTCCATGCCGCTGAACTGGTTCCGTGGAAGATAAACACCGACCGTGGTATTGACTGAAACCTCACCGGATTGCGCCACGCCGGCTTTACGAATTTCGAGACGCTTGCCCTCATAACGCATCTGTCCGTGAGGACCATCGATGGTGGCATGCCCGGTCAGGCGCAAAAGTATAAGCCAGAAGTCAAAGCCCGGCAGCCGACCTAGGCGAGGTTGCGGGGAAAATCGGAAAGCCTCGGACTGGCTCACGACAACCTTAAGAGTTCCCAGATCATATCCGACAACATTCGCATGAAACCTCTTCTGGTCACCGGGAGCCCGGGCCAAACTGTAGATATCGCCTAGTGAAATTTCTTTACAAAAACTAGAGAACTGCTCTTCTTCTGAATATTTATTGCTATCGAATACGTATACGGGCTGAACCATCGTTCTCTCCGGAACGAATGGCACAGCGAAAACGCAGCAATACACTTGCGCAAATTGCTTTGCGCACAAAATTCACCGATTTGTCGAAGAAAAATATTTATTACGCTTCGGTGTTGCTATTAATGCGAGCCACTCGTGCAAGTAAAAATCTGGTTAATTTTTATTTTGCCCGGGAGATTCGCAGAATGTCGCGCAGTGTACGAAGCTTGCAGAAACGTGCAGAGGAAGCACTTTTGACGACAGGCAGCGAGGCATTGAAACTGCATACGCCGCGAGGGCGCCGAAACGACCGCATTTGCACCCGCTTCAGCGCCCTGGGCCGCCGCAATTGTGTCAATCGACCTCACTCAACATGGACGGATGGACGTCCCCGTTCGGATTTGAACGCACGATAGCAAGGTAGGAACGGAGCTTGCTCTCCAATTCGCCCAGTGAAAGGCCGAGCGTTTCTGCCGCCATGTCGCGTCGGCCCGAAAAGCGCATGAGCGTGTGAGCCACCAGGCGACGCTCGACATCGTTGAGACTAAGTCCGACAAGCCGTTCGATGTGGAGATCTGATCTGTTATGGACCAAGGGATCCGACCTGTTGCAGAGGCGACGAACGACATAATCAACGATCCGGTTCCGATCCGTCGTCATGAAGATGTTGTCGCTCGCGTCGCCGAATTCCCGAAGCCGAAAAAAAGCCGTTTCAGGCTCCGCCGACACAGTGATGAATGGCTTATCGGACAACAGCACCGAAAGATATGCTACCCGTTTCTCAAATGTCATTTCCAGTTTGCATGACTCGCCCGCGAGGTACGTCAACTCTGCCGCGATATTCGACAATCTGTCGTGCATGGACGGCTTCGGGGGGTGTCCGTCAGCTCCAGTGACCGCTGAATTCCGCTTCCGCCCAAATGGTATACCTCTCAGCTTCATTTCAGTTTTCTTCTCCCCTGAACCACCATCCGGCATATCCACATAGAGCGCCCGCGCCGATGATAATAACCACCTCAAGAAAAGAGCCGTGCGCCAGCATAGACGCTATACATCCGGAAATGGCGGCCAGCCCCATGGCCACGGGTGTTCCAGATGTCTCGTAACGTTCGGCATCGAGCAGATCTCCACTCTCGCCATCGTGACGCTTGTCAGGCATTTTTCCCTGCCTCCCTTAAACGAAATACTATCAGGAGCGTTGTCGAACACCTTAGTTTCAAGCTCTTTGCTCTGGAATGACTGTGGGTGCGTGACGCTTGACTATAAGTGCACACTGGAACATGACCGAGATGGCGATATCGCGCCTAACCTCTGTAGTGATGGGGCCCAGCTGCCGTGACCACCCGAATGACGGGTCATTGCTTTCATATCGATAATTTTGATATGAAGCATGCAAGCTGAGGGTAGGAAATGACAGGCAACGTATTGGTAATCGATCCGATCGAACGGCAGGACCTTATTCGCGGACTCGCGAGCGAGGTGCGCGTCGGTATACTCAAGCTTCTGCGAACGGGCGGGCCGAAGAACGTCAACCAGATCGCGGAGGAATTGGCGCTGCCGCAATCGACCGTGTCGATCAACCTGAAGATCCTCGAGGATTGCGGCCTCATCAATACCGAAAGCCAGAGAGCCCGTAAGGGAAGCCAGAAGCTGTGCCACTCGGCCTTCCAGGAGATTCTGATCTCCTTTGCCGACCCGGTCACCGACAGCTTGGACAACATGATCGAGGTGTCCATGCCGCTCGGTCTCTATACCCAGTTCGACGTGACGGGACCGTGCGGGCTCTGCTCGAAAGAGGGGGTCATCGGGCTTCTAGATGTGCCGGACACCTTTCTCGATCCCGATCGCATGAAGGCGGGGTTGCTTTGGTTTACCAGGGGATTCGTCGAATATCAGTTCCCAAACAACACCCTGCTCAAGAAAGCAAAACCACGGGAGCTGGAGTTTTCCATGGAACTCAGTTCGGAGGTGCCGGGAACGGCGGCGAACTGGCCCTCGGACATCTTCCTGCAGGTCAACGGAACCGATGTCGGCACGTGGACATCTCCGGGTGACTTCGGCGACAAGCGCGGCGTTTACACGCCCGACTGGTGGAAGCTGTCAGGCTCGCAATATGGAAAACTGAAGAACTGGCGGATCAACGAGCAGGGAAGCTTTGTCGACGGCGTGCGAATATCGAGCGTCACTCTCGATGATCTCGGCCTCGATCAGCACAGATCTATTCGCATGCGCGTCGGGGTGAAAGACGATGCCGAACACCCAGGTGGAATCAACATCTTCGGCAGCGGTTTCGGGAACTATGCGCAGGACATCGTGCTGCGTATCCATATCTGAAAAGTCATACCAAGGCTTGACGCAGCGACGGCCCTGCGCTTTATTTACCAATAAGACGGATACAAACCGCAAATTTGGATATAAAAGGTGGGAGGAACATGGACGCTCGGGTCACCGCGCACGCGCGCTATTCTATCGCGGACATCGATAAGCGGCTTTATGGCTCGTTCCTGGAGCATCTCGGTCGTGCCGTTTATACGGGCATCTACGAACCCGGCCATCCAACAGCTCTGCCGAACGGCATGCGCCGCGATGTAATCGATCTGGTCCGTGATCTCGACACGCCTATCTGCCGTTATCCCGGCGGCAACTTCGTTTCCGCCTACAACTGGGAAGACGGCATCGGTCCGAAAGAAGACAGGCCAACGCGTCTGGATCTGGCTTGGCGCACGGCCGAGTCGAACCAGGTCGGCATCCACGAGTTCGCCGAGTGGGCCGAAGCCGCAGGAACGGAGATGATGCTCGCCGTCAATCTCGGGTCACGCGGGCTCGACGCCGCGCGGAACTTCGTCGAATACGTCAATCATCCCGGTGGCAGCCACTGGTCGGACCTGCGCCGCAAGAACGGCCGTACCGATCCCTGGAACGTCAAGCTCTGGTGCCTCGGCAACGAGATGGACGGTCCGTGGCAGGTCGGCCACAAGAGCGCGGCGGAATATGGGCATTTGGCCAACGAGACCGCCAAAGCGATACGGGCTTTCGACGACAGCCTGGAACTCGTCGTGTGCGGGTCGTCCCACTCCGAAATGCCGACTTACCCGCAATGGGAAGCCACCGTTCTCGAAGAGACATACGACCAGATCGATTACATATCTCTGCATATGTATTTCGAGAACTACGAGAAGAACACCGCCGAGTATCTCGCGCTCCCGGAAAAGCTGGATCGCTACATCGGAACGGTCGGCGGCGTCATCGATTTCGTGAAAGGCAAGAAGCGCTCCAAGCGCGACGTGAAGATTTCCTTCGATGAATGGAACGTCTGGTATCACGAGCGCAAAAGCGACGCCAAGCGCATGAAGGAGTGGGACTGGCCGCATGCACCTGTCCTGCTGGAGGACATCTATAACTTCGAGGACGTCCTGCAGGTCGGCTGCATTCTCAACACCTTCATTCGCCGCGCGGACCGGGTACGGATCGCCTGCATCGCGCAGTTGGTGAACGTCATCGCACCCATCATGACCGAGCCGGGTGGCGCTGCCTGGCGGCAGACGATCTACCATCCCTTCCATATTGCGTCGCGATATGGTCGCGGTACGGCCCTTCAGCTCGATGTCGATTGCCCGCACTACACCGCCGATAGCGCCGATCGGGTTTCCTATCTCGACATTGCCGGCGTCCATGACGGCGATACCGGTACGCTGACCTTCTTCGCGATCAATCGCAACGGTCAGGAGAACATCGACCTCAAGCTAGCGACGGAACATTTCGGCACCGTCAAAAGTGTCGAGCATACTCTCATCAAACATGATGACCTTGAGGCTAAGAATACCAGGGACAACCCTGAAAACGTGAAGCCACGCAAGGCAGAAGGCGCCATCATTGAGGGAAATACGGTGCGTGTCTCGGTGCCCCCTTACTCATATTCGATGATCAGGATCACGCTCTAGGTGCAATCACAGGCGGCGGGGAGGCTGCCTGTCTTTCAGGGAGGAGAATGAGATGCAGAATTGGTTGAGAATGACGAAGGCCCTCGTGCTTGCGACGGGGTTGATGACGTCGGCGGCGCACGCTGAAGAAACAGTCCTGTGGTGGGATTTTCTAAGCGGCGGCGACGGGGTGCGCATGAAGCAGCTTATAAGCGACTTCAACGCGGCGCATCAGGGGAAGATCAAGATCGATGCGACCACGCTGGAGTGGGGCACGCCCTTCTACTCGAAGGTGCAAACATCAGCAGCCGTCGGCGAGGCTCCGGATATCATGACCTATCACGCCAGCCGCATTCCGCTGGCCGTGAAGCAGGGCATCCTGCAGGAGATTACCGCCGACGACTGGACGACAATGGGTCTGGCGCAGGCCGATTACGCTCCGGCCACCTGGGACGCGGTGACGGTCGACGGCAAGCAGTATGCGGTTCCCCTCGATACGCATCCGATCGTGCTTTACTACAACAAGGATGTACTCGGCAAAGCCGGTCTCCTGGACGAAAGCGGCAAGCCCAAAGGGCTGGATTCCCGTGAAAACTTCACCGCGACCTTGAAAGCACTCAAGGACGCTGGCGTCAAATTTCCGCTTGGGTCCGTGACCGCGGATGGCAATTTCATGTTCCGCACCATCTATTCGCTGATGGGACAGCAGGACGGTGAACTGATGACCGGCGACGAATTCCTCGCCGGCGACAACGCGACGAAACTCGAGAATGCGCTTTCGGTTCTGCAGGAGTGGACCACCGAGGGTCTGCAGTCGACCTATACCGACTACCCCGCCACCGTCGCACTCTTCACCTCGGGCGAAGCCGCGATGATGATCAATGGCGTCTGGGAAGTCCCGACGATGACCGACCTGCAGAAGGAGGGCAAGCTCTTCGAATGGGGTGCCGTTGAACTGCCTGTTATCTTCGATCATCCCTCGACCTATGCCGACAGCCACGCCTTCGCCATCCCCGCCAACAAGGGCAAGGAGATGACGCCCGAGAAGCGGGCTGCGGTGCTGGAAGTCATCGGTTGGATCTCGAAGAATTCGCTGCTCTGGGCGACCGCCGGCCACATTCCGGCCTATGGACCGGTAACCAACTCGGCCGAATACAAGGCGATGGAGCCGAACGCGACCTATTCCTCGCTGACAGCCAACATGATCTTCGATCCGAAGACGCCGCTTGCCGGCATTGCCGGACCGATCTTCGATGTCATGTCGACCTATTTCGTCCCCACGCTCAATGGCGAGATGGAACCATCCGAGGCAGTGGAAGAGATCAAGCTCGGCCTTGAAGACCTCTGAAACAACACGCCCGGGCCGTTCGCGGCCCGGGCTTGGATTTGCGCCCCCAAGCCAGCGAAAGTCGAGGAGGCCCGGGAGAGAATGCTCAGGAACAGACGCAGCGAGGCGTTGTTCGCCCTCGCGCTGGTGGCGCCGTTCGTGGCGATCTACGGACTGGTGTTTGTCTACCCCACGATCAAGCTGTTCGGCATCAGCTTCACCGACGCGCCGCTGATCGGGGAGGGCAGCTATGTCGGCCTTGAAAACTACACCCGGCTCGTCGGCGACCGCCGGTTCGCGACCGCCCTATGGAATACCGCCTATTTCGTTGCTCTGACGGTCGTTCCGGGCACGATGATCGCCTACGCCATCGCACTCGGCGTCAATCGCCTCTCGGGCCGCCTGCAGGCGGCAATCCTGGCCCTCTTCTTCCTGCCCTACATCCTGCCCGTCTCGGTCGTCTACCTCATCTGGGACTGGACGCTGAACTTCCAGTTCGGCATCGCAATGTATCTCTTCGAATTCTTTGGCATTCCACGCATCCCGGTGTTCAAATCCACCGCATGGTTCATGCCTGCGGTCGGCGTCATCACGATCTGGTGGACCGCGGGGTTTTCGATCCTTTTGTTCCTGGCGGGACTAAGGGCGATACCGGCCGAGATTTACGAAGCGGCGGCACTCGACAATGCGGGCCGGTGGGCAAGTTTTTCGCGGATCACCTGGCCATTGATGTGGCCGATCACGGCACTGGTCCTGACCATCCAGCTGATCTCGCAATTGAAAATCTTCGATCAGGTTTACCTCTTTTCGACCGGCGGGCGACCGAACGACAACCTGGTCCTCGTCTACTACATCTTCCTTAGAGCGTTTCAGTCCGATCAGGGTGGGCGGGCTGCCGCGGCTGCCGTGGTCCTTTTCCTCATCGTCATCATCGTTTCGGTTCTAAACTTCCAGCTGACGAGACTCTCGGGAGGACGCAACCGATGACAGCACAGACGGCAAGACGACTGAACATTGCTGGGCTGATCATAACGCTGTTGACGGTTTTCGCGGCGGTCCTTTGGGCCTTTCCCCTGTACTGGGGCGTCGTGTCATCATTGAAACCCGAGCACGAAGTCGTCCGGCCCTACATTGAGCTGTGGCCCGATACCTTCACGATTTCTCACTACGTCTTCGCGCTCACGGAAACCGAAATCGGCCGGTGGTATCTGAACTCGATCGTCACTGCCTTGTCTGTAACGATCCTGACCGTATCGTCGTCGCTCCTATGCGGGTACGCAATCTCGCAGCTGCATTTCCCGTTCCGAAAGCTGTTGTGGTGGCTGATCCTCGCGAGCTTCATGGTTCCGATGCAGACGCTGATCGTCAATCATTTCGAGCTCGTCGCCAACCTCGGACTGATCAATACCTGGGCCGGCATCGTTCTTCCGCAGCTCATCCATCCCGTCATCATCATCGTCTACAAGCAGTTCTTTGACGGCGTGCCGAAGGATTTCCGCGAAGCAGCGGTGATGGACAATGCATCGGAATGGCGGATCCTGACACGCATCTACATTCCGATGAACTGGGGCGTGACGACGGCGCTCGCCATCGTCTGCTTCATATGGTCCTGGAATTCGTTCCTGTGGCCGTTCCTGGCGGTAACACGCACCGACATGATGACGATCACTGTCGGCATCACCCAGGTCAACGATGCGTTCGGTGTCTATTATGCGCGGGAATTAAGCGCAGCGGTGCTGGCCGGACTCCCGGTGGCGCTGGCCTATTTGATCTTCCAACGGCGTGTGACCGAGGCGATCACGCTTTCCGCCGGGATCAAGGGCTAGGGCGCCACCTCCCGCGTCTTACCCTTTTGTCACGGGCCTGCGGTCGAAAGATCGCAAGGCCCGTGACGATTTCCAAAGCGTCCGCTCTTTGAGATCAGTGCGCCTGATAGGATTTGCCGGAGGCGTCGAAGAGATGAATAGCGCTCGGATCGAAGCTGATGCGCACACTGTCTCCCGGGCGGATGCCGGAACGGCCCGTGTCCTGAGCAATGAGCTCTGTCCCATCCTCCAGCGTGCAATAGGCGAGGGTGCGTTCCCCCAGGCGCTCGACGACGCCTACCTTGGCGTCGGTCGCCTTGCCCGCCGGAACGTCACCGTCCGCCACGACATGCACGGCTTCGGGACGGATGCCGAGATCGAACGAGCCGGGATGGGGAACGGCTGCATCAATCTCGAACTCGAAGCCATTGCGAAACCGCACCGGCGTACGCCCGCGCCCAAGCACCTCGACGGGCAGGAAGTTCATACCCGGACTGCCAATGAAGCTTGCGACAAAGCGGGAGGCGGGCTTGAGATAGACATCCATCGGCGAGCCGATCTGCTCGATGCGGCACTGGTTGAGGACGACGATCCGGTCGGCCAGCGTCATCGCCTCGGTCTGATCATGGGTGACGTAGATCATCGTCGCCTTCATGCGCTGATGAAGCTGCGCAAGCTCGACGCGTGTGCGCACCCGAAGAGCGGCATCGAGGTTCGACAGCGGCTCGTCGAATAGAAAAGCCTTTGGCTCCTTGACGATCGCACGGCCTATAGCGACCCGCTGCCGCTGGCCGCCAGAGAGCTGGGCAGGACGCCGCGCAAGCAGTCCCTCCATTTCCAGCATACGGGCCGCTGTCTGGACACGCGCTTCGATCTCGGAGTTGGGCAGACCGATATTGCGCAGACCGAAGGCCATGTTCTCGCGCACAGTCATGTGCGGATAGAGCGCGTAGTTCTGGAATACCATCGCTACATTGCGCTGCCCCGGCGCCAGGTTCTGGCTTTCGACACCGCCTATTGTCAGGGTACCGCTGTCGATGCTCTCAAGCCCGGCGATCATGCGGAGAAGTGTCGACTTGCCCGACCCGGATGGACCCAGGAACACCACCAGTTCGCCGGAATTAACCGTCAACGAAATATCCCGGATGACGGAGACAGCGCCGAAACTCTTCGACACGTTTTCCAGCCGTATTTCAGCCATCGCTTTTCCTCCCTTACGTTTTGCATCATCTTTGCCGGTACGTATCGGAAGTCAAGATATGAAAGCGGTTGACCAGAGGCGAACACTGTCGACCAGCGGCGGACTAGCGCGCAGCCCAGTTTGCCCCGCGACGGAAAATGGTGCGCATCTGCGGGATATCGAATTCGCGGGCGACATGGCCCAGCGAGGAATAGAAGACTCGGCCTTTGCCGTGGTGGCGCTTCCACACCACCGGCATGACAACGCCGTCGATCCACCACGCGTGTTCGCCGCTGAACGTGGTCGTCGCCAACACCTCGTTCGAGGGATCGACATGCATGTAGTACTGCTCTGACCTGTACGGAAAATCGGTGATGCCGTGCATCAGCGGATCATCGGGACGCGTTATGTTTACGGTGTAGTCGATGATATTGCCGGGATGGGCCACCCATTGCCCGCCGATCATGAACTGGTACTCCACGCAGTCACGAAACGCATCACCCGCCCCGCCGTGATAGCCGGCAATACCAACGCCGTTCTCGACAGCGCTTGCCAAGTTACTCGCTTCCTCCTTGTCGATTGTCGACATTGTCATGATCGGCACGATCAGGGAGAGATCGTGAATGGAGGAATCGGCAAAAACCTTGGTGCTGGGTTCCAGATCGACCTCGAAACCATCCTCGCGCAGGATGCCTCGGATCACCGTGGCACATTGCTCCGGCTCATGCCCATCCCAGCCTCCCCAGACGATGAGAGCCTTACGCATCGTGTCTTCCTCCTCGTTTTGCGACCGGTATCGACCATCCGATTTTCAGGACGGCCACTTCTCCGACAGTTCAATACCGCGAAAATGTGATCAGGAAGCGGTTCCGGCCCGACAGCAGTGCAGGGCAGGGAATTATCGTTGCCCCTGCCGCATACGCTCTATGAGATTGCGTTCGGCAGCCCGAGCGTGTTTTTCCACGATTTGCTGGGTACCCTCGACATCATGTCGGGCCACGGAGGCCATGATGGCGCGATGCTCCTCGATCATTGCCACCCGCCGCGCGGGACTGACCGGATAGCGGCGCGCCAGACCTCTGACGACCTCGCCATGGCGCTGCCGGATCGCGAGCGCCTCCTGATTGAAGTGCCGGTCATACATGATCCCGTGGAAAGCCTCATCGAGACGATCCAGTTCAACCTGGTCTTCGGGCTTTTTCTCTATCTGCAACTGCACCAGTTCCATGGCTTGCAGATCCTTTTCCGTCGCCTGCTCAACGAACAGCCTGACGAGATAGGGTTCGATCAGTGCGCGAATGTCGAAGATATTCCGAACGAAAACCTCGTCGAGTGTCCGCACGCGTGCGCCGCGGTTACGATGGATGACGACGAAACCCTCGCCGCTCAACTGGTGAAGCGCCTCGCGTATCGGATTGGTGCTGACACCGTAACGGCGGCCAAGGTCGTGCGTTTTCAGCCACGATCCCTCGGCGAGGACGCCATTGATTATGTCTTCGCGCATGCGCTCGTGGAGGGGCTGAAATTCTTCGATTTCCGCCACGGTCCGGACGTCGCCCTTCAGATCGTCGGTCTTGTTCAGCATCTGCACGCGCGTCTCTCCAATAACGTCATTCTATGTAGCCGATGGAAAATCATACATCAATACGGGTTGACTTTGTACAATTTCAGAGATTTTATGTGAAATATAACGCACGATCTGGGAGGAGATGCGGATGTCTGCACTGAAATCGGGAATCTATGGCGCCCTCATTCTGGGAGCTGCCCTCATAACCGGCGCGGCGCCGGGCACTGCGGCTGAAATCAAGTTCGCCTTCGAAATGTTCGAAGGTGATAACCCCGAATACAACGCCGCGAAGGCCTTCAAGGACTATGTCGAAAACAAGAGCAACGGCGAACTCACCGTTCGGCTCTTCCCCGGCAACCAGATGGGTTCCGTTCGCGACACGACGGAGATGGTTCAGGCCGGCACGCTGGAAATGACTCTACCGTCCGACGGCGCCTTCGCTGGTTTTTACAAGCCGATCCAGGTCTGGTCGCTCCCCTACCTCTTCCGTTCCGCCCCGGTGGCCTGGGAGGTCATGAACGGCGAGTTCGGCCAGTGGATGCTCGGCGACATCGAGGAAAAGACAGGCATCAAGGCGCTTGCATTCTCGCAGAACGGCTTCCGTTCCTTCGTCAACAATGTCCGTCCCATCAAGACGCCGGCTGACATGCAGGGCATGAAGATCCGGACGATGGAAAGCCCCGTCTACATGGAAATGGTGAAGGCGCTTGGCGCCAACCCGACGCCGATCGCCGGCTCGGAAGCGGTCATGGCGTTGCAGCAGGGCGTGGTCGATGGCTTGGAAAACCCGCCGCCGGTTCTTTACACGGGTGGCGCCGCCGATGTCGCAAAGCACCTGACACTCAACGAGCACGTCCTCGGCCTCCACATCGTCGTGGCCAGCAAGACGTGGTTCGAATCTCTGTCGCCCGCGCATCAAGCGATCGTGCAGGAGGGCGCGCGCGTGATGGCGGCCGTCGAAAACGTGCAGAAGACGGAAGGCGACTGGATCTACGCGAAGAAGATTGCCGAGGAGAAGGGCGTGCAGGTGCATACCTCCACGCCGGAAGAAAAGCAGTCTTTCAAGGACGCGGTCTACCAGCCGGTCCGCAAATACATCTCAGAACAGGTCGGCGAGGACCTGTTGCAGCAGATGGAGACCTCCGTCAGCGAGGCGGAAACCAAGCTCTACGGTCCTTCCAACTAAGGCTGCACCCGTGTGCGCCGGCTCCCCCGGCGCGCACGGTCTGCTTGCGGGAAAGCTCGGACAATGACCACGAAAACCCTGTCACGCACGCTCGCACGAGCCTGCGAATTGCTGGCCGCGGCCATTCTGCTCGTCGTCTGCCTCATCAACTTCACACAGGTCGGCGGGCGCTATCTGATGGGCAGCTCGCTGAGCTGGGGCGAAGAAACGATGCGCTACATCATGATGTGGCTGATGATGCTTGGTAGCGTCACCGCAGTTTATCGTACCGAACACATGGCGGTCGAGGGGCTGCAGGATCTGGTGTCCTCGAAGTACCGTCATCTCGTGCGCAGCATGCTCTATGGGATCGGCGGCATCTTCTTCGTGCTCCTGGCCTACCATGGATGGTCCGCTGCCATCCGCAACATGTCTCAGCATGCCGCTGCTTCCGGAATGCCGATGATCATACCTTACATGGCGATCCCCGTCGGTTCCGTGCTGATCCTTATCCAGATCGTACTCTGCTGGCTCTCCGGGTTTGAAGGCGACGAACATGACTGAGTTCCACCAACTCCTTTTCCGCGAGACCTGAGATGGCCTGGGTTGCTCTTCTTTCGATGGTCCTGCTGCTGGGCGGCGTCCCGATTGCCATGGCGCTTGGCCTCGGCGGAACGCTCGGCGTCTGGCTGACGGGAATTCCGCTGCAGGTGATCGTCACCCGCTTCTTTTCTGGCGTGGACAGTTTCGTTTTCCTGGCGATGCCGTTCTACATCCTGGCAGCCGAAATCATGAATCGCAGCGGGATCACGACACGGCTCATCTACCTGTCGTCCATCTTGACCGGGCGGCTGCCCGGTGGCACCGCCTATACCAATGTGGGCACCTCGGTTCTCTTTGCCGGCATCTCGGGTTCCGCCGTCGCCGACGCGAGTGCGCTTGGACGCTTCTTCATGACCGTCATGCCGAAGGAGGGCTATACCAAGGAGTATTCCGCGGCCGTGACAGCCGCCTCATCGATCATCGGACCGATTATCCCGCCGTCGGGTCTCGCCATCATCATGGCTGCCGTTACCGGTCTGTCGGTCGTGGATCTCTTCGTTGCCGGCGTTGTGCCCGGCGTCCTCTTCGGCGTTGCGTGCGCCGTCGTCATTCTCCTGAAGTCCATCCGCAGCGGATTGCCGACCTCCATTGTGAAGGTGAAGCGGGAAGAACTGCCGAAGCTGCTGGTCGAGGGCACGGCCGTCATGATCTTGCCGTTCATCATCGTGGGCGGCATGGTGACGGGCGCATTTACGGCAACGGAAGGTGGCGGCATCGCCGTCTTCGTTGCGGCGGTACTGGGGCTGTTCCTGTTCAGAAGCATCAAACTTGCCGATCTTTGGGGCGCGCTGATCGTGTCTGCGAGGGCAAGCGCGACCATTTACCTTCTGGTCGCGGCGGCATCCATTCTGTCTTATGCGCTCAACCTGCTCGGCATCGGCGGAATGGTCACGGCAGCCGCGCCGTACTTCGAAGGCAATCCCTTGCTTTTCCTCGTCGGAGTGATGATCCTGATGCTGATCCTCGGTCTCTTCCTGGATATCGGCGCCGCCCTGCTGATCTTCGTCCCACTTGTCATGCCGACGGTGATTCAGCTCGGCATCGATCCGATCCAGGCATCCATGGTGATCATCCTGTCACTCGCCATGGGACTGATAACGCCTCCGGTCGGCGTCGTGCTGTTCATCCTGATGAAGATCGGCAATATCCGCATGACACCCCTCATGCGTGAACTGCTTCCCTTCATCTTCGCGGAGATCTGCATCATCCTGTTGCTGATCCTGTTCCCCTCTCTCTCAACGTGGCTGCCGGACCTGCTTCGCTAGGGCTCGCTTCACCTCCTGGAATTGACATGAAAATCACTGCCATCAAGCCGTACATCGCCCGCGTCGGCGTCCGAAACCAGCTTGTCGTCAAGGTCGAAACCGATAGCGGCATTCACGGCTGGGGGGAATCCGGCCTGTCTTACCGTGAAAAAGCTGTCGCGGGGGCCATCGATCACTACGCTCAGTTCCTGATTGGCAAGGATCCCATGCGATGCGGTGCTCTTTGGCAAGAAATGTACCGAAGCCAGTACTTTGAAGGTGGGCGCGTTCTGGCGGCCGCGATCGCCGCCCTCGACATCGCCTTCCACGACATCAAGGGCAAGGCACTGGGCGTCCCGGTTTACCAGTTGCTGGGTGGCAAGCAGCGGGATCTCGTGCCCGCATTCGCGACGACCTCGGCCGAACCGGGCGATGCGATGGTCGAGCAGACTGTTCTCCTGAAAGACGCCGGCTGGAATTGCGTTCGTTTCATTGCCGCCGGCCAGGAAAATGCCGATCGCTTCGAACCGCGCGAATCCATAGCCATCACGGCCGAATGGGTAACCCGCACACGTAAGGAGGTCGGACATGCCATGACACTCGGCGTGGAATATCATCACCGGCTCAGTGTCGCTGAAGCCGCCTCCTTCTGTCAAAAAATGCCGCAGGGAACCATAGACTTCATCGAGGAGGCGATCCGCGACGAGACACCTTCAGCCTACGAGGCGCTGCGGAAGATGACCGATGTGCCTTTCGCGATCGGCGAGGAGTTTTCGTCGAAATGGCAGTTCCTTCCCTACATCGAGCGCGACATCCTGCAGTTCAGCCGGATAGATATCTGCAATGTCGGCGGTTTCACCGAAGCGATGAAGGTTGCCGGCTGGTGCGAGGCGCACTATGTCGATCTCATGCCTCACAATCCGCTCGGCCCGATCTGCACGGCGGCCTCCGTCCATCTTGGCGCAGCGGTTGCCAATTTCGCATGGCTTGAGTGCCGCCAGAGCCCTGCGGAACAGCATTGGGGCTTCGACAACGCAACGCTCTTTCCAAAGCAGATCCAGATGGATGGAGCCTTCTATATCGTGCCGGACGCGCCCGGCCTTGGCATCGAAGTCGATGAGTCGGAGCTTAAGAAGATGCCGTTCGAATACTCCGAGCCGCCACACCTGCGCCGCACCGACGGCTCGTTCACCAACTGGTAGCATAACAACAAGGGAGGCAGCTCCGCGAGCTGCTTCCCATTTTTTGGACTATGCCGCACCTTTCGACTTGACGGCGAAGAACGCCGCCAGGTTCTCTTCGTGCACCTCCTCATAGTCTGGCAGATAAATCAGGCTTCCCGCCTCGATTTCGTCCGCCATCATGTCCTTCAATGCCGGCTTCTCGCCGATCTCGAGGCTCATTAGCCGCTTGACGTAGATCTCGGTGGCCTTGATGAAAGACGGCTCATAGCCACCGGCGGCGATGCGGTCTGGGTCGCCGTGGCAGGGAAGGATTTTCACGATCGGCCATTTGGCCATGCGTTTCAGCTCACCCAGATGAACTTCGAGATTGTCGGCATCCGTCACATAGGTTGCCGTATCCTCTAGCGTGTCGCCAGCGAATAGAAGGCCACGATCAGGAAGCCACAGAACTGTGGCGTCGGGGCTGTGAATATCAAAGTGGTGCAGTTCCACACGAAGGTCGCCAACCATCACCACGGTCGTCCCGGAAAAGAGCGTTGTAGGCGCGATGACCGGATCGATGATGGGAGCTCGCTGCGCAATCCGGGGTCTTTCCGCTTCCAGGAGGCGAGCCGTCTCGGTATTGGCAATGATCTCGCAATCCGCGAAGACCTCGTTTCCGGCGATGTGATCGTTGTGGAAGTGGCTGAGCACGACGGTCAGCTCTTTCACGCCCAGATCTTCCAGATGCCCACGGATCGCGCGGGCATGATCAAGAGAAATATGGGTGTCATAGACGAGGGCCTCGTCCCCGCTGACGATCGCGAAAGATGCAATCCCGAGCTTGAAGGCGCCGTCGTCCAGCCAGTTCGGTTCACGACCGTGAAGGCGTTTGCCGGCAATGCGGCCATCGTAATAGGCAAAGATGCCCGGATAGGGCTCCAGGATACGCAGGTGTTCAATCATATCAGTCATGGTTTTCTTCCTTCAACACCGACGCAATCCGCGATCGGGACGACAATGGTCGACGCATTATCTACTCCAGGTCGCCGCCCAGAAGCCCTGCGGATCGGTAGCAAGAATATCCGTGATCGTCGGCTGAGGCCCTGGGATCGGACGGCCACCGGTGCGTTTCTTCAACTCGTCCTGCGCATCCTTCACGAGATCGGGGGCCAGAACCAGAGCGATTGCGCCAAGCGCCAGAGCTTCGGACGCCATCAGCGGGCCGGGACTGCTGGAAGAGTGGCCGGAGAGAGCGGTCCAGGCCCAGTGATGGATGGGAACGTTGTTCGGATAGGCCCAGTTGACGCGTCCAAGCGGGATCTGCCAGCTGATGTCACCGTCGTCCTGGCCATAATAATCTATGCCTGTGTCAAAATACTCGATCTCGCGATGGAGGTCGAAGGAATTCCCGGGATCGCAGGCGGCCGATAGCTCCTTCATCCAATCGAGGTCGGCCTCACTCCACCTCGGCGGTCCGATTTCCCTAAGGCAGGTATCGAGTACCCGACCGACCGTATCATTGCCAAGATAACCGCGACACGCAGCAATCTGCTCCGCGACAAAGCCGACGCCTCTCTCCTCGGCAACCCGGCGATAGGTCTCGGTCATCAGGGCGTAGCCGCGTTCGACCATCTCGAAGTCGTGATGGCGAACCGACGACCAAAGACGGACCTCCTCCGGCGTCACACCGGGCGTGATGCCGGCGGAGCGATAGACATGCTTCAGCTGAAGGCCCGGAATCTCGCTCCTGATGCGGTCGAAGGCGGCAAATGCGGCTTCGGCGGTTTCAAGCGCGTTGCGCTGCGCAACCTTACCGCCATGGGCACTTTCGCCATTGAACCGGAACTCACCGCTTGCCATGGAATGGCACGGGCGGGCGAGGGAACCGTTCTGGTAGTCCCCGTGAGAGGTCAGGACGACATCGAGACCGTCGAAGACACCGGCGGCCTGCAGGGCGAGCTTGCCCCAACCAATTTCCTCGGCCGGGCACCCGACGATCACAATTTCCCCAGCGAGACCAAGCTCGAGCAAGGCCTTGCCGGCCGCGATACCCGCTCCAGTATTGGCCGGGCCGATATGGTTATGCCCGCAGCCATGACCCGGCAGCCGCCAGTTCCCCTGTCGGTAGGGAACGGCGTCATTGTAGAGCGTCGGCAGCGCATCGTATTCGACGAGAATACCGATCCGTGGACCGTCGCCGCTTCCGATCCGCGCGGTAAAGGCGGTCGGGACACCGCCCGCCGCCTTTTCCACCTCGAAACCGTGCCGTTCGATGAAGTCGCAGAGGATGGCCGACGACTTGTATTCCATGGCGGGAAGCTCCGGCACCCGCCACATCTCGGCAAAAAGGCTCTCGATTTCAGGCGCGATGGAACGCCATATCTCCCGGACCCGGTCCCGATACTGCGTGTGCATATCAGGCGGCCTTGTGTCCGGACTGGCCGAGAAAGGCGGCTATGACCTCATCGGACGTGCGGCGAGCGCCGTGCTGGAGGTACTCCATGTTAGCAAGGGCGGCATCGTGAGCGGCGATCGACGATCCTGCGACACAGTCCTCGACGACGCGGCAGTGATAGTCATTCTGGTGGCCGTCCGCGAAGGTGTAGTGAACGCAGATATTGGTGAGACCGCCGACCATGATCAGCGTTTCCGCTTTCAGGCCGCGCAAGAGAATCGAGAGGTCGGTGCCAATGAAGCCGGAATAGCGTCGCTTCACGATGACATAATCGTCGTCGCGCAGGCCAACTTCTTCGGCGGCGATCTTGGTACCTTCCCAGTCCTCGCGCAGATGCTCATCCTCGTCGCCATCCATCTCGCGACCATAGTCAACGCCCGTCTTACGATGGCTTTCCTGCAGGAAGATGATCGGAATGCCGCCGGCCCGAGCCGCGTCGATCACGGCGCGGGCACGCCGCATGCGTTCGATCATACCCGGCATCAGGGGAATGGCGCCATCATCTTCGAAGGCTGACTTCTGGATATCGACGACGATAAGGACCGGCTGGCCAACGATCATGGGGTTCTGCTTCTTCTTCATCAGAATTCTCCTTTCAGGCGCGCGCGCCGAGCAGTTTGGGAAGGTTGCCGAACCGGGCGATGGCAACAAAGCCGGCCAGGCCGATCAGCATGAAAAGAACCGCGCCGACGCACATCGTGGGCGAGAAACCGGTTCGCATGTTCGTGAAGATTTTCACGGGCATGGTTTCGGCCGTGAAGCCCGCCACCATGAAGGCGATGACATATTCGTTGAGGCTGAATATCGCGACGAACACGAAGCTCGACACGACAAATGGCATGACTATCGGCAGTGCGATGGAACGCAGGACATCGCCGTCACGCGCGCCCATTGTCCGGGCCGCCTCAACTAGCGATTTGTCGATCGACGCGAACCCCAGCGTGATCATCACCAGCGGCACGGCTATGAACGTGATCGCATGGCTGATGACGATGTTCTCGATATTCCCGACATGCCGAACGGTGCCCCAGAAAAGGAGGAACAGCACGGCGATGACGACCGGCGGCAGGATGAAGGGAACGCCCGCCATACCGGCGACGATCTTTGCCAGCGGAGAATTCGTCTTCCACTGCATATAGGCAATAGGGAAGGCAATGCTCGTCGCCAGGAGCGATGCTGCCAGAGCGATGAGGATCGATCTCGTCAGGGCCGATACCCAGGTAGGATCAGAGAAGAAGGTGGAGTACCAGCGCAGGCTGATGTCTTGCGGCGGGAAGGTCATCTGCGCGGTGCTGTTGAAACTGACCCCAGCGACAATCGTCAGCGGTGTCGCGAGGAACAGGGCAAGGCAGAGCAGGAAGGCAAAACGGGAAATGGCTGCGAAAGAACGGGTCACGACGCATATCCTTTCCCGCCGATACGATTGATGACGAGGATCATCAGCCCGGTTATCACCATCAGCAGAACGGCGATCGCCGCGGCACTCGGCAGGTTCTGGGCCGAGATCGCGACCTCGCTGATGATGACCCCGATCGTCCAGTTGGCCGGACCGCCGAGCACGAGTGGAGCGACATACGCCCCGATCGTCATCACGACCGTGGTCAGGTAGGCAGTCGCCACGGGTTTCCGCATGAGCGGGACCAGTATGTCGAAAAACGCGCGCGAGGGCCGCGCCCCCATGGTGGCGGCCGCCTCCATATAGGAGGCGTCGAGACGCGAAAGGCCGGGATAAAGCGTCATGACGTTGAAGGGCACCACGACATAGACGAGGCAGCCAACGACCCCGAGGAAACTTGGCGTCAGGGACACCGGCTTTTCGAGCAGTCCCAGGAAGACAGCGAGGTTGGAGATGCCGACGCGCTTCGAAAGAATGATCTGCCAGGAGAAGGTGATCAGCACTTCCGACAGCGCAAGGGTAACCAGAAGACCGACCAGCCACACAACCTGCGCCTTCCGGCTCATGCGGGTGATGAAATACGTCGCCGGGAAGGCGAGGATGATACCAAGCGTCGCGACGGTGAATGCCAGTTGCAGCGAAGAGACAAATCCGTTCAGCACCATGGATTGGAACAGCGTTCCAAAGGCGTCCAGCGTCCAGCCGCTGCCCTGATAATAGGCTGGATCAAGCCGCGCGAGACTGACGCGCAGAAGCAATGCGAAGGGCACGCCGAAAAAGGCAACGATCATGAAGAACGGCCAGAGCAGGCCGACTATCGTTGCGCCGGTGCCGGCTTTATGTCCTCTGGAAGAGATTGTTGCGGCGGCCGACATCATCAATCCTCCAGCACCGTTGCCGCACCCGGCGCGAACGATACCGCCAACTCGTCCTGACCCGAAAGCAGATCCCATGCCGCTGGCGACATGAACGACAGCATCTGCTGCCCGGCACGGTCCAGGTGCACCTCCACCGTCGACCCAACGTCTCGGACGAAGGTTACCTTGGCTGTCGGCAGATCTTTCGACATTTCCGTCCTGGAAAGCAGCGTGCCTTCCGGGCGGACACAGACGGTCACTTTCTGGCCGATCGCAAGCTGTGACGGAGCCGATCGCACCTCGATGGTACGACCATCAAGCTGGACATGCGTCCGATCAAGAAGAATACCTTCGGCCAGATTGCTCTGGCCGATGAAGTCGGCCACGAAACGATTGGCCGGCCGGCGATAGATGTCGATCGGCGAGCCGACCTGTTGAACCCTGCCATTGGCCATGACGACGATCTCGTCGGCGATCGTCATCGCTTCGCGCTGATCATGGGTGACGAAGATCGTCGTGATCTTCAATCGACGCTGCAACTGCTTCAGCTCGACCTGCATATGGTCGCGCAGCTTCGCGTCGAGTGCTGACAGCGGTTCATCCATGAGGAAGAGCAGGGGTTCCTGCGCCAAAGCGCGGGCGATCGCGATGCGCTGCCGCTGGCCGCCGGAAAGCTGATCGACCCGGCGCGTCTGCGTGCCGGGCAGATCGACGAGCCTCAGCAACTCGTCGATCCGGTCCGCCTTGTGCCGCTTGTCCATGGTCCGGAAACGCAGGCTGTACCCTACGTTCTCGGCCACGTTCAGATGAGGAAACAATGCAAGGGCCTGGAAGACCATGCCGAAATTGCGCTGATATGTCGGCAGCGACGTTATGTTTCGCCCGTCGAACAACACATCCCCGGTCGTCGGCTCTTCAAGGCCGGCGATGATGCGCATCAAGGTTGTCTTGCCGCATCCCGAGGGCCCGAGAAAGCAAACGAATTTCCCCTGCTCGATATGCAGCGATACGTCAGAGACGACCGTGTTGCTGCCGAACGATTTGGTCAGGTTGGCTATTTCCAGTCCTTGCATCACATGTGTCCGCTTTACTGGCCCAGCATCTTCAACATCTGCGCGGAGATGTAGTCGGCATGCTTCACCTTCGCGTCGGACGCCACCACGATCGGCTCGCCCTGCGAGGAGACGGCGGCGAATTCCTCGTCCGTTAGGCTTAGTTTCGAGCGCTCGATGAGGGGAGCCGCGCCAACGTGGCGCGCGATCAGTTCATGGCACTCAGGCGTTGCGCTCCAGTCAAGGAAGGCGATCGCCTCATCCGAGGGCGTTCCAACTTTCGGGAGGCACCAGGCATTGTAGCCCAGCACCGCACCTTCCTTCGGGAAGATCGAAGCGATGTCGGTGCCCTCATTCTTCATGATCATCGAGACGTCATGGAAATACATGCCGCCAACGATTTCGTCGTTCTGGTAAGCGCTCTGCATCGAGCCTTCGTCCGTCCACCACAGCTTGGCGTTCGGCTTGAGTTCGGCGATCTTGGCGATGACCTTGTCGATACCAGCCTCGGTGTCGAGGACCGACGGACCTTCGAAATAGACGGACGCCACGATGTCGAGCAGGACCGAGGAACCACCACCCTGGATGCCCCAGGCTGATTCCCGCGGCTTCCACATCTCCGTCCAGCTGTCGGGAAGGGTTTCGAACTCGGCGGGATTTGCGACGAGAGTGATGTACCAGGCCATCGCACCGACGCCATCGATCGCATCGCCGTCGCTGTAGACGAAGCCGGGCATGATATTGTCCATATTCTTCAGACGCGATTTTTCAACCGTCGCCCAAAGGCCGCGGGCACGCCCACGGATAACATCGGCCTGCCCGGCGCAGCAGACGTCCATGGGGGCCTGGCCGGACTGAACGGCCTGTCCGAGCTGGATCAGGAACTGCGCGCTCCCGGACTGTGGGATCGACTGCACTTCAATGCCCGTCGCCTTGGTGAACGCGGGATACACGTGCTCAGCAAAGGCCTGCTCGAAGAAGCCGCCGAAGTTCGAAATCCGCAGCGGCGTGGCGGCATAGGCCGATTTGATAAAGGGCGCGCCCAGCACAGACGCGGCACCCATGCCGCCTATCGCCTTTAGAACTGTTCTGCGGGAAACTCCGGAAACCTGCAAACCTGCGCCCTTGGGCGTTTCGTTCGATGTCATGCTGCTCTCCTGTTGAAACTCGACGGCCACGGCCTTCGACGATCAAAAATCTAGCAATCGGCATGCCAATTGAAAAAATCTCTTTAATACAATTATTTACGGCTTTTATTAAGTCTGGTGCCGGTTAGGCGTCCGGAGGGAAAGCGCCACGCCAGAAGCATTTGCACACTAATTAATCTGATTGTATACAATATTGCATACCGAATTCTGCGATGTATAATGGGCCTCGCGATCCGGGCTGCCGGGTCGCTTTTTCTCCGCCCAAGGCGTGCCGACAGCAGCCGTCCACTTCGACCGGATGGATGAAGCGCCCGCCTCTTCCAAAGAAAGCCTTTTTCTGATGACTGCTGAAAATCCGATAGTGCCGAAGCCGATGATCGTCGGCAAACCCACCCTTGTGGTCGTCGATATTCAAAAAAGCGGTTTCATGCCGCGGCCAGCAACATCGCGCCTGGCCTTCATGGGAGACCATATCGAGCGCAACTATCGAGCTAAGACGGTCATCGATGCCGCGCGCAAAGCCGGAATTCCCATCATCTTCGTCCAGGAGGCCCATCGCGATAACCTGATAGATTTCGGCCGCGAGCTGGATGGATCGGAAAGCATTCATTGCCTCGAAAGCTCGCCCGGCACGCCGTTCCCGATCGAGGAACTGGAGATGAGGCCAGACGACCTCAAGATCACGAAGCGTCGATACTCGGTGTTCTACGGAACCGAGATGGAAATCCTGCTGAAGGCCGTCAAAGCCGAGACGCTCTTCTTCGTCGGCGGCTTCACGGATGTCTGCGTTCACTACAGCTTCGCCGACGCCCATCAGGGCGACTATTACTGCCGCGTGATCGAGGATTGCGTGTCGGGGTCCAGCGAGGCAGCACATGATGCATCGCTGATCGCCATGGAGTACCTTCAGGCTGGCGCTCGTCGTCAGGCGCAGGAGGTGATTGACGCCTTCGCACAATACGCCGGCGGCCGGTGATCCGACAGAACGATGGATAACCGCAAAGAACTATCGGCTATTGCCGGCATCGCCGCGCCACTTGCGGTTACCCAGCTTAGCCAGCTCGTGATGGGGCTGGCCGCAAGCTTTGTTCTTGGAAGGATAGACGGCGCCGCCTTGGCCGCCGGGGGCCTGTGCGCGATCGTCATCCAATTGCTCACCGTCGTCTCGCAGGGCTTCATCTCGGGAGCGCACCCGCTGATGGCCGCAGCCCGTGGTCGTCGCGACGCGACTGTCGATGGTGGTGGTGACGGCGGAATGGCCCGCTCTTTTGGCGGCGGTGTGGCCACCGCCGCGATTTGCGCGATCGTCGCCACCGCGCTGCTTTCCCGGCTGCCGACGCTGCTGGGCGTCTTCCCGCTCGAAGCGGCGGTCATGCGGGGGGTAGACGACTTCCTTCGGGCAGGGACTTTCGCCATCCCCGCGATCTTCTGGATTATACCGATACGGTTTTATTTTTCCGTTTGCGGTCGAGCCTGGATTGTCATGACAGCGATCGCCATCGGCGCAGGTCTTTATCTCGGCCTTCTGAACCTGCTCGTCTTTGGCGGTGCTGGTATTGCCCCGCGGGGAATTGCCGGCGCGGGACAAGCCTTCGCTATATCCTGGTGGGCGATCGCCGTTGGATTGACGCTTGCATCGCTGTTTTCAGGCTTTCTGCCAGTCGCCATGCTGCGCGAGGCAAGACAGGGAGCCCTGCGCGCCCTGCCGCAAGTCTGGAGCATCGGCTGGCCGATCGGACTGATCTACGCAGCGGAACTGGGGCTTACGCTGGCAATGACGCTGCTGGTCAGCAAATTCGGCACGGTCGCGATCATCGCCAACCAGATAGCGCATACGATCAACAGCATTGCCTTCAACCCTGTTGTCGCGCTTGGCCAGGCGGCGACTGTGCGCGTTGCCTATCATGCGGGCGCCGGGCAGCCGGTGGCGGCACGCAAAGCCGGCAATTTGGCGCTTTCGTTGGCGGTCGGCCTCATGGCTGGTCTCGGCCTCCTCATATTCGTCGGCGCCCGCCACATCGTTCCGGTCTTTCTGGATCGCAACGCGGCAGAATACGCCGCTGTGGAAACGCTGACCCACCATTTGCTTTTGATCCTGGCGGCCTTCCTTGTCTTTGACGGCCTCCAGTCGGTGGCCAATGGCGCGCTGAGGGGACTGAGGGACACGCGCTTGCCCATGCTGATCGGGCTGGGTGGCTACTGGCTTCTCGCCGTGCCGGTCGCCGTACTCCTGGCATTTTCGTTCGGCTTGGGGGCGATCGGCATATGGATCGGCATTCTCATCGGAATCACAGGGGTCGGCGCGCTTCTGCTATTGCGTTGGAGGCGACTGACCACGGACGCCGGACTGCCTGTCACGGTCCCGTCCGCGCTTGAGGCTGCGTGATGATTGCGCTTGCTCCGCCCCTGCCATAATAAGAGACAAATCGGTGTGTTCAGAGAGAAATACAACCAAGGTTAAAGCATGAGATTGCAGCCATCCATTCCAGTCGCATCCGACACCGAAGAGGGAAGCGGAACCCCGAGAAAGCTGACCCGCAGCGAGGAGGTTCGTGCCCGTCTCGCCGACGACATCGTGGACGGTCGGCTGGCTCCGGGAATGGCGCTGGACGAGACCGCGATCGCCAATAGCTACGGCGTGTCGCGAACACCGATACGGGAGGCCATCCGCGATCTCGCCGCAATGGGGCTTGTGAAAACGCGACCGCACCGCAGCGCGATCGTTACCCGTCCGTCGCAGGAAACACTGCGCCAGATGTTCGACGTGATGGCGGAACTGGAAGCGCTGTGCGCCGGGCTTGCAGCCGTCAACATGGGTCCGGCCGAGCGCCGGGAACTGGAGGAAATCCATGCCGGGCTAGCGGCCTTGCTGAAGGCAAACGATCCGAGCGAATATCATCTGCTCAACGAACGTTTTCACGCCGCCATCTATGCTGGAAGCCGCAATGCCTACCTGGTGGAGGTCACGTTGGCGACGCGTCAACGTCTCTCGCCCTTCCGCCGCGCGCAGTTTCTCAGCGCCGGACGCCTTGCGAAGTCCTATGCGGAACACGACGCCATTCTGGTGGCTATCCTCCAGGGCAACCGCGAACTGGCCTCATCAAGCATGCGCAAGCACATTCTGACGGTCGAGGATTCTTATGAACAGTATGCGGGACTTAAAGGACCAATCGCTGGGTTTTGACCGCGTCTCTTCCCTCTGAACATCAGGCGTGAGGCAAATCCGCAGGGGTTTCGTGACGCGATCACAAAACCGAAGAAAGAAACTCCCGCGTTCGCTCGTGCTTGGGCTCTCCAAAGATCTCGTCCGGCGACCCTTGTTCGCAAATGCGACCCTTGTCGAAGAAGCAGACGCGGTCGGAAACTTCACGCGCAAAACGCATCTCGTGGGTAACGAGCAGCATGGTCAGATCGTGTTCGTGCGCCAAACCGCGAATAACGGCCAGCACTTCACCCACCAATTGTGGATCAAGCGCCGAAGTCGGCTCATCGAAAAGGAGAACACGCGGCCGCATGGCAAGTGCGCGGGCAATCGCGACCCGTTGCTGCTGGCCGCCGGACAGTTGCACAGGGTAGTGGTCCTTCTTATCCGCCAGTCCCACCATCTGAAGCAACTCGATCGCTCGCGCTTCGGCTTCCGCCCGCGCCATACCCAGTACCCGCACAGGTGCTTCGACGACATTGCGCATGACCGTCATGTGCGGGAAAAGATTGAAGCTCTGGAAGACCATGCCGACATGTTTGCGGATCTCCCGCAGATGTTTTTCCGACGCATGGAACGGCCCTTTGCCGCGCTGTTCATGGTAGGACATGTCGGCGAGCGTCAGGCTGCCTTCCTGGAAAGGCTCCAGCGTCATTAGAATGCGCAGAACCGTTGATTTGCCGGAACCGGACGGCCCGATCAGGGTCACCTTCTCACCCTTCGCAACGCTGAAATTGAACTGGTCGAGCACGGTCAGAATGCCGAAGCGCTTCGTGACGTTGGAGAATTCGATAATCGGGCTATCAACTTTGTCAGTCATCGCATGGAAATCCCTGCTTTTGGGAGCGCTTTCTGCAGGCGATGGAGGCCTGCCGAACAGATCAGCGTCAGGAGAAGGAAGATGACGCCCACCAGCGTCAGCGGCACGAGATATTCGAACGTGCGTTCGCCGATCATATTGGCAAGGCCCATCATCTCGAGAACGGTGACCACGGAAAGGACGGGTGTTTCCTTGATCATCGCGACCAGATAGTTGCCCATCGCCGGTACGATGCGTGGAATGGCCTGGGGAATGATGATGTCGCGATAGGTCTGCATGCGGGTCAAATTGAGCGCGGTCGCCGCTTCCCATTGGCCATGATGCACGGCCTCGATCCCGCCGCGATAGACCTCGGAGGTATACGCGGCATATTGCAGCCCGAGTGCCAGAGCGCCTGTGAGGAACGCCGGCAGGACGATCCCGATCTCGGGGAGCACGTAGTAAAGAAAGAACAGTTGCACCAGAAGCGGCGTATCGCGCAGAAACTCGACAACGAATGCGGTCGTCCAGGAAATCGCCTTCACGCGGCTACGGCGCAGCAAGGCGAACACCAGGCCGAGGGAGAGCGCAATTGCGAAGCCGGCGGCTGCTGCCTTCAACGTCACGGTCAATCCGATCAGCAGGATCGGAAGAATTGAGATCGTGTAAGTGAGCCAGGTCGTCGTATCCCATTCGTAACCATACATCATGGCGGCAGGATCCTCATTAATGGCCCGCGCGCGACAGGACGTCGCCGCGTCGCACGAAGCGTTCGATCGCTTTGATTGCCACCATCAGCATCAGCGACATCGCGAAATAGCAAACGAGCGTGATCGAGTAGATGCTCGTGCTGTCGAGGGTCAGGTTCCGGATCGACTGAGCCGAGAAGGTCAGGTCGGCAATGGAAATGAGTGAGACGAGCGAGGACAGTTTCAAGGTTTCGATGGCGAGATTGCCAAAGGCGGGCATCATCTCCACCACCGCCTGGGGAAGTGAAATCCGAAACAGCGTCTGGAAACGGTTGAAGTTCAGAGCGCGCGCGGCTTCCAGCTGTTGTGTTGATACGGAAGAAAGCGCGCCTCTTACGATCTCGGCGCCGTAACCGCCAACATGCGCTGCCAGAACCAGGATACCGGTCGTGATGGGTTCGAAGCTGAGCCCCACCAAAGGCAGCGCATAATAAAACCAGAAAAGCTGGACAAGCAAAGAGGTGCCTCGAAAAACCTCCGTATAGCACAGAGCGACAGCCGATAGAATCGGGCCGCCTTCGACGCGCAGAATGCCGAAGAAGAAGGCGAGCGCCGCGCCCACGACAATCGACGCCAGCGTGATCGTCATCGTCACGACGGCGCCTTGCCAGAGCATAGGCAGGTAGGCTGTCCAGTCCATCTGCAAGATCCCTCGGGTTCAAGTCGAGTGGCGCCCGATGGTACCGGGCGCCAGCTGCCGTTATTTTCCGGCGCAGAGATCGGCCACGTTCTTTTCGGCAGCCGCCGCAATACTGGCTTCGGACACACCATATTTCGCCAGGATGGCTTTGTAGTCATCCGTCTTGCGGAACTCCACTAGTGCGGCGTTGAAGGCATCGCGCAGTTCCTGGTCTTCCGGCCGGAACGCGAAGCCGCCGTAATTGCGAACCGGTGCACCATCGACGACCGGGTCTTCGAAGGGCGAGACCTGTTCGACATTCTCCTGATCCTTGGCGAGCTCCGATACGGTCAGCTCCGTCGCGGCATAAGCATCGACGCGGTTCTCCACCGTCGGGATCGCATCGGCATTGGCAGGGATGAAGACGATCTGGTCGTCCTTCACGCCAACCGCCCGAAGGAAATCGACATTGTTCGCACCCGACACGACTGCGACCTTCAGCGACGGATCCTTGGCGATGTCTGCATAGGTGGTCAGCCCCTTGGGGTTGCCCTTCTTCACCAGAAGTCCTTCGCCATAGGAGGAATTCGGTTCTGTGAAGGAAACCTGCTTGCAGCGCTCGGGCGAAATGTTCTGTTCGGCTGCCGCGAAGTCGAAACGGCGGGCCTTCAAGCCCGGAATGAGGGTGCCGAACGGAGTGACCGTCCAGTTGACCTCTTCAATCCCGATCTTTTTCAGAACTGCGTTGGCGACATCGGGTCCAATGCCAGCGGAGGTGCCGTCCGGCTGCATATAGGAGTAGGGCACTTCGTTCGCAGTCGCGGCACGGATATAACCCTGCTCCTTAACCTCTTCGAGGGTGAGCGCGCCTGCCGATGTGATCGAGGCGATGAGTGCAAGGGCGGAAAGCCCGGTTATCTTTGTGTAATGCATTTGAATTCTCCTCTGGTTCATTGTTTTTGTTTGTCCATTTCGGATCTTGTGCCGTTTTACCGGCCAGGTTCTCCCGTCACCGTAGCGATGACGGAAAGGCAGTCGCCGGCCTTGATCAGGCCGGGCACGTGACGTGCCGCGAGCACCCCATCGATGGCGGCTCGATAGTCGATCGGCGCAAGGCCGGTCTTGCCCACGGGATAGACGCGGGCAACGGTTTCGCCAGCTTTGACCTGTTCGCCAAGGTCACGCACAAAGGCGACAAGACCGTCGTCCTCGGCGAAGGCGAAGCAGTCGCTCGACGGCATGTCCAACCACTGGGTCCGCTGAACGTCGGGAGCGCCGGGTAATATTCCCGCGTGGCGTAGAAGGTTGAGACTGCCCTTCCGGGCAATCTGTATGGAAGCGGCACTTGCTGTGCCGGCACCGCCCAGTTCCGTGGTGACGAAGACCTTGCCCATCTCTTCGACGGTCGTGTCGAGCATTCCAACGGCATCAATTTCCAGCATCTTCATCGAATAGGGTGCTGCAAAGGCCGCAACGGCGTCGAAACAGCGTGCCTCCTGGGTCTTGTCGGCCAGCTCATGGGCCGCCGCATAGGGCAAGAAATCGAGCGTTTTTCCGCCTGAATGGAAATCGAGTACGAAGTCGGCAAGCGGGACGAGATACCGTGTTACATAGTCGGCGATCTTCTCCGTCACAGATCCGTCGGGGCGACCCGGAAAGCTGCGGTTGAGATTTCCGCGATCAATCGGCGAGGTGCGAGTGCCGGCGCGGAAGGCCGGATAGTTGAGCGCCGGAACAATAACGACACGACCGTTGACCTCAGCCGGATCAAGCGTTTGTGCCAGTTCGAAGAGGGCCGCCGGTCCCTCGTATTCGTCACCGTGATTGGCCCCGGTGAGAAGAGCAGTCGGACCTTCCCCGTTGGCAATGATGCAGATCGGGATCATGACCGATCCCCACGCGCTGTCGTCGCGGCTATAGGGCAGGCGCAAATGACCGTGCTGTACGCCCTTCGCGTTGAAGTCGACGGAAGGGGTGATCGGCGAGGGGCGGGGAAGGGCGGTCAACATGATGTCAGCCCTTCACGAACAGCTGCCGCGGAACATTCGAAAGGCATTCAACACCACTCTCCGTAATCGCGATGCTTTCGGTGATCTCCAGCCCCATGTCCTCCAGCCAGAGGCCGGTCATGAAGTGGAAGGTCATGCCAGGCTTGAGCTCGGTTCTATCGCCGGGGCGTAGGCTCATGGTGCGTTCGCCCCAATCCGGCGGGTAGGAGAGGCCGATGGGGTAGCCGGTGCGGTTGTCCTTGATGATCCCGTACTTTTTGAGGACGGCAAAGAAGGCGTTGGCGATGTCTTCGCAGGTGTTGCCGGGTCTGGCAGCCGCAAGTCCCGCCTCCATGCCTTCGAGGGTTGCCTTTTCGGCATCGAGAAAGGCCTGTGTTGGCTTGCCCAGAAAGACCGTACGGGAGAGGGGGCAATGGTAGCGTTTGTAGGCGCCGGCAATCTCGAAGAATGTCCCTTCGCCCAGACGCATGGGGTTGTCGTCCCAGGTCAAATGGGGCGCAGAGGCATCGGCGCCGGACGGCAGGAGCGGCACGATGGCCGGGTAGTCTCCGCCGAATTCGGAAGTGCCGCGAATGCCGGCATCGTAGATCTCGGCAACCAGATCGCACTTGCGCATGCCGGGTTCGACGACGTCGACGATCCGCTTGTGCATCAGTTCGACGATCTTGCCGGCCTTGCGCATATAGTCGAGTTCGGTTGCGCTCTTGATGGAGCGCTGCCAGTTGACGAGACCTGCTGCATCCTTGAAGCGGGCATTTGGCAGGTGCTTTTGCAATGACGCGAAGGCTGCCGCCGAGAAGTAATAGTTGTCCATCTCGACGCCGACCGTGAGGCTCGACCATTTGCGTTCGTCGATGATCTGCGACAGGAGATCCATCGGGTGACGCTCGGTCGACTGCACGTAATGATCCGGATAGCCGATGATGTTGGCATGATCGAGATAAGCGGTGCGCTTGGCGCCATTGGCGTCCTGCTTGCGGCCATACCAGATCGGTTCACCGCTCGGCGGAACGAGCACGCACTGATGAACATAGAAGGACCAGCCGTCATATCCCGTCAGCCAATGCATGTTCGACGGATCGGTGACAATCAAAAGATCGATCCCCTGCGCCTCCATGGCATGCCGGGTTTTCGAAAGGCGCTCGGCGTATTCCTCGCGAGTAAAGTTCAGCGTCACGCTCACGCGGCGTCTCCCTTGGCTATTTTGTTATCGATTGTCTGTCCGTATCCGGCATCCCGCGCCCGGCTGACGGCCAGATTGGCAATTGCGGTGTCCTGCACCCCCGTGCCCGTCAGGTCGGCGAAGGTGATTTCTTCGGCGCTCGTTCTGCCTGGCACCTTTCCAGCGATGACCGCGCCGAGTTCATCGAAGTGCTGGTCTGGGTTGACTGCAGCAACCTCGATCGCGTGATGCAGTTCGCCGAGAAGGCGCGTCTGGCTGAGGCGGTCGGCGATGTATCTAGCCTTGGCAAAGAGGGCTGGATCGATTTCGTTCTTGTGCTCGGCATCGGATCCCATCGCCGTCAGGTGCTGGCCGGGTTCCAACCAGTCAGCCATCAGGACGGGCTTTTCGGCGGGCGTTGTCGTGACGATGATATCCGCGTGTCTTACAGCTTCACGCGCGTCGGCGATTGCATCCACTTCAATCCCGTACTCCCTGGCCAGATCCGCTGCCAGTTTGCCTGCCTTTGCGCGATCGCGCGCCCATATGCGCGCTGATTTCACCGAGCGAACCAGCATCAGGGCCTGAAACTGCAGGCGTGCCTGCATGCCGGCACCGAAAATTGCTGCAACGGAAGCGTCTTTCCGCGATAGATGCCGCGCGGCAACCGCTCCGGCCGCAGCGGTGCGCACATCCGTGAGGTAGCCGTTGTCCAGCAGAAGCGCTTCCACCAAACCTGTTCTGGCGCTGAAGAGGATCATCAACCCATTGAGGCTTGGGAGACCGAGCTTCGGGTTGTCGAAGAAGCCGGGGCTGACCTTGATCGCAAAACCGTCGAAACCAGGGACATAGGCCGTCTTGACGTCGACCTCTCCGCGAAACTCGGGGATGTCGAGCCGCAGGATAGGCGGCATGGCCACGGCCTGGGTCGCAAGTGCCACAAACGCCTGCTCAACACAATCGACCGCAGTGACGTCCAGTCGAACGACCGATCGGAGATCGCTTTCCGTCAGGATCGCGATGCGGCTCATGCCTCGGCTCCTTCCAAAATCCTTTGATGAAGCTTCGGATCGATATTAGCACCCGACACGATGACCGCAGTTGGACCTGGCAGCTTGACCTTCTTCGCCAGAATGGCCGCGATGCCGACTGCCCCAGCACCTTCGACGGACAGACCTTCGTCATGCCAGGCATGGCGGATACCGGCTGCAATTTCGCTTTCAGTCAGGAGGACGATGTCATCGAGCAGATTGCGGCACAGCGGAAAGGTGACCTTGTTCTTGAGACCAATCCCGCCGCCCAGGGAATCCGCGAGTGTTTCCTCCTCTCGAACCGCCACCGGCCGTCCGGCAGCGATCGATGCATTCATGGCAGCGCCGCGCTCCATGGAGATGCCGATGAGGCGCACCTGTGGATGCAATTCTTTGATCGCCACGGCAATTCCGCCGGCCAGACCGCCACCCGACAGCGGAACCAGCAAGACGCCGACATCCGAGAATTCCTCCAGGATTTCAAGGCCGATCGTGCCCTGACCCGCGACAACGTCAACGTCGTCGAAAGGCGGAATGGCGGTCAGGCCTCGTTCCTCAACGAGGCGCTCGACCTCTTCCTGAGCGTCGTCCTGCGAGACACCGACGATCCGGACCTCCGCGCCAAGGGCGCGGATCGCATCGACCTTGTTGGCAGGAACAAGGGAAGACATGCAGATGGTTGCCGGCACGCCAAGCTCGCTCGCCGCATACGCGACCGCACGTCCGTGATTGCCGGTCGATGCCGTCACGAGGCCCCGTCGGCGGGATTTCTCGTCGAGAGCAAGAATGGCATTCATGGCGCCGCGCAACTTGAAAGCGCCGATAGGCTGACGGGTTTCGAGCTTAAGATGCACCGGGTGACCGGAAAGGTCGGACAGGGAGCGGGAGTGAACGAGAGGAGTGCGGACGACGCGACCCTTAATTCTCTGCGACGCCCGCCTGACGTCCGCCAGGGTCACCGGCAGAATGTCCGTGTCAGTCAATCGGCTGAGGTTCGCGCTCTTCATGATTGTCATGTTGAGAGCGAAGTAAAATCATGTCAATTATTATATTGTAATGATTCAATCATTGTCTGATCCCCATTAACCAATAGAGCCTATGTCGTAGACTGGCGGCAACTGCTCGAATGCCTGGCGAACGGTCGTCAATGCCTTGACAAGGCTGGCATCATTAAGACGCCCGCCGAGGCAAATGCGGATGCCGCCGCCGTGGCCGGGTCCGGCGATGAAGGGCTCAGAGGGCGTAACTGCAACATTCTGGTTGGCGAGCGAACGAACAAGGCTCTCTTCGGTCCAGTGAGGGGGAACCCGAAGCCAGGCGCAAAGCGAGAGCGGATGGCTGGAGGCGACATGGCCTCCCAGGATATCCATCGCGACCTTCTGACGTTTTCGCGCTTCCACGCGCTGGATGCCCACCAACCGCTGAGCCACGCCGTTCTCGATCCAGCGCGTTGCGATCTCGCCGCTGAGATAGGTGCCGCTCCAGCTCGTGACGCGCAGAATGGAGGCCGCCCGGATGGAATAGGCGCGCGGCACGACCAGATAACCGACACGCAAACCCGTCAAGACGGCCTTGGTGAAGCTGGTGACGAAGAAGCCGAGATCGGGAATCATGTCCGTGATCGAAGGTAGATCCTCCTCGATCATCGGTCGATAGACTTCGTCCTCGACAACGAAAACACCATATCGTTCGGCGATCGCGGCGATCTCGCGCCGACGCTCCGCGCCCGCCACGTGGCCGGTCGGATTGTTCAGTGTCGGAATGAGCACCAACGCCCGCACGCCGCCTGCCGCACAGGCGGCAGACAACGCGTCCGGCACGATACCTTCATCGTCGGTGAGCAACCCCTTGAGGCTGAAACCAAGGACGTTGGAAAGACCGATGATGCCGTGATCGGTCAGATTTTCGCACAGGACGACGTCACCAGAACGTATGATGCAACTCAAGGCGAGGAAGATGCCGTGAGCCGCCCCGTTGGTGACAAGTATCCGTTCGGCATTGGCATCGACGTTCAGCGTTCGCAACCAGGTGCGGGCCGTTTCCCGATGCCGATCAAGACCCGCGATGGGACGGCAGGGCCTCATGAATTCCGCATTGTCACTATCTGAAAGTTCGCGAAGGACGTCGCGGGACGCACTTTCATGCGCGTCGAGATAGACACCGCGAATGATGGAAAGATCGAGCACCTCATTGGCGCTATGATCCAGCATCATGCGCCCGGCACGATCTGTCACGCGCGCCTTTACGAAGGTACCGCGACCGATCTCGCCGCTGAGATAGCCGAGACGTTCAGCCTCCTTGTAGGAAAGACTGACGGTTTGGACCGATAGCCCAAGATCGCGCGCCAGATCACGATGCGTCGGGAGACGGTCCATCGGCTTGAGAACACCCGCTTCGATATCCGCGATAAGGCGCTCCGTCAGCGCGGCATGCTTCGTCTCGCCCTTCTGCTTGGCAAGGACAGGCCGCCAAACCACTGGCTTGGCGACGGTAAGGATATCGCGGATCGGAGGATTGGCTTCGCGGCGCATGAAATTGTCCCATTCTACGGACGATAATTTCATGACATTATGCACGCTTCATATCAAAAGATGAAGCGATAAGCATCCTAAGCTGCAATTGCCTTACAAATAATCACAGCTACCGCTCTTCCACGGGGGTATGCCACTGCAGGGATCGGCATCCTCCGCCGGATTGGCACTGCGTCAGATGCTCTCCCCATCCCGCACCAATTCGTCCATGACGGAGCGAACGGCAGATTCGGCGATGGCGACGATCTCGTCGACTTCCTCCTTCGTCGTGACAAGGGGAGGGGCAAAGCCCAGGATGTCGCCATGGGGCATGGCTCTTGCAATCAAACCGCGGCTGCGGGCTGCCTTCGAGACGCGCGCGCCAACCGTCAACGAAGGGGCAAAACGCGTTTTCCTCTCACGGTCCGCGACGAACTCGATCGCGCCCATCAACCCGACGCCGCGAACCTCGCCGACGATGGGAAGCTGGGCAAACTTCTCCTTCAGTTGCGCCTGGAAATAAGCGCCGACCTCGCGGGCGTTGCCCGGGAGGTCTTCCTTTTCGACGATGTCGAGAACCGCATTCGCGGCCGCCGCGCCGATCGGATGACCGGAATATGTGTAGCCATGTGAAAAGGCGCCGACGCGTCCGGCGCCATCCTCCATGACCTTGTAGACCTTCTCGCCGACGATCGCGCCAGAGAGAGGGAAGTAGGCCGATGTCAGGCCCTTGGCCACAGTGATAAGGTCCGGCTCGATTCCATAGTGCTCCGATCCGAACATGGAGCCGGTGCGGCCGAAGCCGGTGATGACTTCATCGGCGATCAGAAGGATATCGTACTTCCGGAGAACTTTCTGGACTTCCTCCCAGTAACCCTCAGGCGGCGGCGTGATGCCACCGGTTCCCAGAACAGGTTCGGCGATAAATGCTCCGATAGTATCGGGGTCTTCACGCAGGATCAGCGCTTCAAGTTCGTCCGCGCGGCGTCTGGAGAATTCGAGTTCTGTCTCGCCCGCTTCGGCGCCCCAATAATGGTGCGGTGCGCCGGTATGAAGAATACCTGCTCGCGGCAGGTCCATGTGGTCGTGGTAAAAACTCATCCCGGTCATCGAGCCGGAGACGACACTGCAGCCGTGATAGCCGCGCTCGCGGGAGATGATCTTCTTCTTGTTCGGCTTGCCGCGAAGATTACTGTAGTACCAGACCAGCTTGGCCTGTGTCTCGTTCGCATCAGACCCAGACATGCCGTAGAAGACCTTGCTCATATTTCCGGGCGCCATCTTGACCAAGCGGTCCGACAGGATTGCAAGTTCATCCGTCGTATGGGCGGCGTATGAGTGGTAGTAGGCAAGACGATAGGCCTGTCGAGAGATGGCCTCCGCGACCTCGGTCCGGCCATATCCGACGTTGACGCAATAAAGGCCTGCAAAACCATCGATCAGTTGGTTGCCGTGGGCATCCTGAATCCGGATGCCCTTGCCCGTCTCGACGATGGTGGGATCACCGATCTTGCCGCTGGCGAAATCCTTGAGATTTGTGAAGGGATGCAGGACGGCGTTCCGGTCCATCTCGGCGATTTGGGTCAGATTGACGTTCATGAGAGAAAATCCTTTCAAGCAGCAAGATTGCCGAAGCAGACGTATTTTGCCTCGAGATATTCAAGGAGGCCGTGGCGCGAGCCTTCGCGACCGAGGCCAGATTGTTTCCAACCCCCGAAGGGTATCGGCGCGCCGGTGAATTTTGGCGTATTGACGGCGACCATGCCATATTCGAGCCTGTCCGTGAGGCGCATGGCTCGTCCTAGATCATTGGTATAGAGATAAGCCGCCAGGCCCATTTCGGTATCGTTTGCGCGAGCCAGAACCTCTCGCTCGTCCTCGAAGGGCAATATCGCCGCGACGGGACCAAACGTTTCCTCCCGTGCGATCAGCATGTCGTCGCTGACATCGGCCAGCACCGTCGGCATGACGAAATCGCCGCCCAAGGGACTGTCCTGGCCACCGCACACGAGGCGCGCTCCGGCCGACAGGGCCTGAGAAATCTGCTGCCGGCATTTTTCGGCAACAGAAGGGCGCGTCATCGGCCCGATGTCGACGCCAGGCTCAAGGCCATGACCGACTTTGAGTTCGGAAGTCGCCTTGGCGAAAGCGTCAACAAAACGCTCATAGAGTCCGCGCTGCACATAGATGCGGTTGGCCGCGAGGCAGTCCTGCCCCGACGTCGCGAACTTCGCACCGATGCAGCCTTTCACCGCTGACGTCAGGTCAGCATCGTCGAACAGAATGAAGGGCGCATGGCCGCCGAGTTCAAGCGAGGCTTTCTTGATCGTCGCGGCCGACTGGGTGAGCAGAAGTCGCCCCACCTCAGTCGAACCGGTAAAGGAGAATGCCCGGACCTCGGTATGTTCGAGCAGTCGTCGCGAGAGAGGGGCCGCTTCGCCAGTCAGGACCTGGAACACACCGGACGGCAAGCCTGCTTGCTCGGCAAGTTTTGCGAGCGCCAGTGCCGAAAGCGGTGTCTCAGGCGCAGGTTTGACGATCATCGTGCAGCCGGCGGCAAGTGCTGCACCGGCTTTTCGGGTGATCATAGCGGACGGAAAATTCCACGGCGTGATGGCAACAGTGACCCCCACCGGCTGCATCTGTACTGAGATACGGCCTTCTGGAAGATGGCTGGGAAGAGTTTCACCATAGGCTCGCTCGCCCTCGGCGGCGAACCAATCGAGAAAGTTCGCCGCATAGGATATCTCCCCCTCCGACTCCGCCAGCGGCTTTCCCTGTTCCGCGGTTATGATGACGGAGAGGTCTCGTGCATTGTCACGCATCAGAGTTGCCCAAGCACGCAGAATGGTGCCTCGTTCCACCGGCAGCATGTCTCGCCAGACCAGGAACGCCTGTCCCGCAGCATCGACTGCATCGTCCGCGTCCTCGAGTGAACAGGCCGCAACCTCGCCAAGCCATTCTTGCGTTGCCGGATCATTGACGCAGATCGTGTTGTCGCGCTCAATCCAGGTTCCATTGAGAAAGGCCCGGTGCTCGAGCAGATCTGGCCGCCGCAAGGATTTGAGCGCCGCGCTGGCGATACCGTTCATACGTCACTCCTCATTTCATTCAGTGAGCAGTCTAACGGCAGCAACCAATCATTTGACGGCATATGAAATCGAACCTATGCAGAAATCAGTCTTAAACTCTCTCTTTGACGCAGGATTTCTGCATGACCACCCTTGATCGAGCCGACCGGGCATTGCTTGATGCCGTCCAGAAGAACAATCGCCTCACGTCGGAAGAACTTGCTCGGCTGGTCAATCTCTCGCCAACCGCCTGCCAACGACGACTGAAGCGCTTGCGCGAGGAGGGGGTGATCGAAGCCGACGTCGCGATCGTGTCGCCCAAGGCCGTCGGACGCGGGATCACGATGATCGTTCTGGTGTCACTGGAGCGCGAACGCGCCGACATCGTTGATCGGTTCAAGGCAGCGATACGGAGCACGAAGGAAGTTATGATCGGCTACTATGTCACCGGCGACGCCGACTTCATCCTTGTGATCACGGCAAAGGACATGGAGGATTACGAAGCCTTCACTCGTCGGTTCTTCTATGAAAACCACGATATCAAGGGTTTCAAGACCATGGTTGTTATGGATCGCGTAAAGGCAGGTTTTTCCTTTCCCATCGGCGACTAGGGGGACACGACCTTGACTGGAGCATTAGCAAAGGCGTTGTCGCACTTGGAAATAGAATGTGCCCCCGTACACGTCATGATTTCATAATATGTATTATGGAACCATTTCGAGGTTCTCATGTGTCACCCACGGCAGCAGTGATCTCCAAACTACGGAGATCCGGCCGGAGCTGGCGCGGCTGGTCTTCATTGTGTGATAACCTGCATCCAACGTGCCCCGCGTTCCGCGACCCGAACACCCTTCTTCACTTGGTTTTAAGCACTACATGCGTTGACCAATAACCAGGAGCGACCGGGAACAAAGATTGACCTGGCCCATTCTTACGAAGCTGCATTTGGGGCAACAGATGGCTGAAAACAACACTTCCAGACGAGATGCTCGGACGGCCGGACAGCGGCTGGTGTCCAGTCACGCGTCTGAAGACCCGTTTGCAGCTGCCTTCAAGGCAACGCGAATGCCCATGTTGATCACCGACCCGCATCAGGCTGACAACCCCATCATCTTCTGCAACAGGGCCTTTTGCGATCTCACCGGTTACACCTCTGAGGAACTTGTCGGCGAAAACTGCCGGCTGTTGCAGGGACCGGAGACGGATCGGCGGGCCGTGGATACGCTTCGTGACGCGATCGCGGCGGAACGCGACATAGCGGTGGATATCCTCAACTACAGAAAAGACGGGTCAAAATTCTGGAATGCACTTTTCGTCAGCCCTGTTCGCGATGAGGCCGGCGATGTGATCTATTTCTTCGCGTCACAACTCGACTTCACCAACATAAAAAGCAAGGAGGCCGAGCTTGCGCGGGCACGCCACCTTGCTGAGGAGGAAGTGGCCTTGAGAACGGCGGCGCTATCGGAAGCGCTGAAGGCGAAGACAAGCCTTGTTCACGAGGTCGATCATCGCGTGAAAAACAATCTCCTCACGATCGCCTCCATCGTGAAGCTCCAGGCACGGATGACGCGCAGCGACGTAGTCGAGCGCACGCTCATGTCAGTCCTCAACAGGGTTGAAGCGCTGAGCACTGTTCAACGCAAGCTGCTCAATGACGAGGACGTTGGCCATTTCGACGTCGCGGATTTCGCCAAGACGCTGGTGATGGATGTCGTGGGGGCACTCAAGCGGACGGATATCGTAATGACCACGGATTTGCATGAAGTGGTGGTCCCCGCAACCAAGGCTTCTCCCCTCGCGCTGATTGTAAACGAGCTCATAGGAGACGCGGTTCGGCGAGGTTTGAGTGACGGCGGTGGCCAAATTCACGTGGAGGTCAGACGTCTCAATGGACACTTCCTGATACGCGTCGTTGACACCGTCACCCCCGTAAAGGTTGACGAGGAGGAGGACGCCTTCAGTCGGAAGATGCTTGAGGCCTGCGTAACACAGCTGAAGGCGACACTCGAACGCAAGGTGGAAGGACATTCCACGGATGTGCGTGTGACCCTGCTCGTCAAAGATTAAGGAAGAAACAGTGAGAGTCTTGATTATAGAGGACGAAATGCTGCTGGCGATGGAGCTCGAAAGCGAAATCGATGCGGCGGGTCACGACGTGGTGGGCATTGCAGCCGATAGCAAGAGTGCTCTGGAGATGATAAACTCCTCTACGCTCGATTTCGCCTTCGTCGACATCACGCTGCGCGACGGTCCCTCCGGCATAGATGTCGGTCGTCAGCTGTCCAAGCGCGGCATTCCCTACGTTTTCGTGTCCGGAAATCTGAAACGAATACCGGAGGATTTCGCCGGTGCATTGGGCGCCATCGAAAAGCCCTATACGATGAACGGCCTTAACAACGCCCTCGCCTTTATCGAAAGCTATGTGGGAGGCACCGCGGCCAACAGAGAGCCTCCGCCAAGCCTGGTTATGCCTCCGGACAGCTATACCGAGAATGGCGCGTAATTCCGCACGCAAAGAGCACGATGTAACCCTGCCAGCCTGGTTCATGCGCTTTGCCTGACGGGAGAACCCGGTCGAGCCCCATTCGTTAATCAAGGCATCAAGCGGATATGCCCGATGGTGCGGAACTGTTCTCCGTCAACGCCGACCGGGCAATCGCCTGGCGTCGTCTTTCGCGATAGGTTCGAAACTGGGTGTCAGCGATCACACCAAAAAGGATCACTGTCCCCATCACCGCGAAATTAAGGGATGATGGGATACCCAGCAGATTTACGAGGTTCTGCAGCATCTGCAGGAGAACCACACCCAGAACAACGCCAATAATCGAGCCCTCCCCGCCACGCAGTGAGAATCCACCGAGCACGGCGGCGGCTATGCCATAGAGTTCATAGAAGTTTCCATGCGAGGACGGCTGCACGGACTTCGTGTACATGGCGAAAAACACGGCGGAGACGCCGGTCAGGAACATGCAGAGCACATACGCGGTCACGATGACCCTTCTCGTGTTTATTCCGGAGTAGCGAGCCGCCTCTTCGTTCTTGCCCACTGCCAGGAGGTGGCGGCCGAACACGGTGCGATGCAGGAGCACCCAGGCGGCGACGGCGAATATGCCGAAGGCGATGACGGAATGCGGCACCCCGGCGCTGCGCCCGACAAACACATAGTCGAGCATAGGAAGGTCGGTTCCAAATGTGAACCCGGCGGTCCCATCCTTCGTGTAAAAGCGGGCAATGCCCCGATAGATGAGAAGCCCGCACAACGTGACGACGAAGGGTTGGAGCTTCAGCCGCGTGATGAGCCTGCCATGCAGAAGGCCGATGACGATCGACAACGCCAGCACGATGACAAGCGCGATCGGCCAAGGAACTCCATGCGACGCGATCAGATCGATGAAGATCACGCCGAGCAAGGCGATGACCGAGCCGATGGAAAGCTCAATCCCGGCCGTGACGATGACGAAGGCCTCGGCGATCGAGAAGAGACCAAAGAGGCCGATAAGGTTGGCGGTGTTTGCCAGATTGATCGGCGACAGAAACCTGGGATTGACGAGAGCGACGACCGCCCCGACGGTGATGACGAGCAGGCCGAGGCCGATGTCTTTCTTCTGCATCTGATGCCCCTTCATTCCACGGCTAGCTTGAGAATGGCTTCTTCGGAGAGGTTGTCGCGATCCAGTGTCCCGACGATCCTGCCACGGCACATGACCGCGACCCTGCTCGATATCCCGATGATTTCCTCCATGTCGGACGAGATCATCAAAATCGCGACGCCCTGCTCCGCGAGGTCGCGCATCAGCAGATAGACCTCGGCCTTGGCGCCGACATCGATCCCGCGCGTTGGCTCGTCGAGGATAACGAGACCAGGCTGCATCGCCAGCCACTTCGCAAGGACCACCTTCTGTTGATTGCCGCCGGATAGTTCTCCCGCCGGTCGGTCGAGACGACGCGCCTTGATCGACAGTCGCCTCCGGAACCCTTCAGCAAGTGCCTGCTCTTCCCGACGGTCGACGAAACCCCTTCGCGAAACGGCGAAGAGGTTCGGCATGACGATGTTTTCGGAGATCGAGAAGTCGAGGAAGAGCCCTTCGCCCTTCCGGTCCTCAGGAACAAGACAAATGCCAGCTCCGATGGCATCCGGAACCGATCCGGGCGCAACGGGTTTGTTGTTCACCTCGACAACACCCGCCTCTGGTGCCGCGATACCGAAGATAGTCCTTGCAAGCTCGGTTCTTCCGGCACCGATGAGGCCGGCGAGACCAACGATCTCCCCCGCCCGCACCACGAGATCAACCTCCGCCTCTGGATAGGTTCGGGTCCTCAAACCTTTTGCACAAAGCACGACAGGCCCCTTCTCCAGATTGGGTCGTTCGTAGAACTGCTTGATGTCGCGTCCGATCATCAGGCGAACCATCGCGTCCCTGTCGATGGCGTCACGAGGCAATTCCCCGGCATTTTTTCCGTCGCGAAGAGCAACGACCCGATCGGCAACCTGCTCCACCTCCGATAGGCGATGGGTGATGAAGAGGACGGCGACCCCATCGTCGCGAAGCCTGCGGACAACACCCAGCAGGCGTTGAGTTTCAGAAAGTGTAAGGCTCGACGTTGGCTCATCAAGAATGAGGAGCCGGACATTGATCGAAAGCGCCTTGGCGATCTCCAGCAATTGAAGATCGGCGAGCGACAGTTCGTCCACTGCTGTGGAGGGCGAGAACCGCGCGCCGAGCAGCTCGAGCAACGGTTGAACCCTGTGTTCCATGGCGCTCTGGTCGATGAGACCGAACGGGCGTTTACGTATCTCGCGACCAAGCAGAATATTGCCGGCAACGTCGAGATTGGTCAGCGGATTGAGTTCCTGGTGAACGAAAGCGATCCCGTAACCGGCAGCGTCCGCTGGCGTAAGCCCAGATAGCCTGCGGTCATCGATCACGATTTCCCCTTCGTCCGGGTTTATGGCACCACCCAGGACCTTCATCAGGGTGGACTTGCCAGCACCATTTTCTCCAATCAGCGCGACAACCTCGCCACCTTTTATCGAAAGGGAGACGGAGTTAAGCGCGACTACCCCCGGATAGATCTTGGTTATGCCGAGCAGGTCGAGCTTGATCGGCGTATCTGGTCGATGATCCATACGCACCCCCGTTTCACAGAAGCGACCTGCGTGGCTTTGCGTCCACGCAGGCCCGGACTTTACACGGGGTCAGCCGCCGACACGTTCCTTCAGCTGCTTTTCGAACGCATCGACGTTCGCCTTGTCGATAACCTGCGTCGGGACGATGATCAGACCATCGGCCGGTATCTGGGACTTGTCGCCCTTGAGGTAGGCCGCCATCAGTTTCATCCCCTGATAGCCCCACTGATAAGGGTCCTGCACGACTGTCCCGGCAAACGATCCCTCGCGGACGGCGCCGAGAGTGATCGGGTCCTCGTCGAAGGCTATCACCGTAATCGCGCCGAGCTTGCCGGCGGCCTGCAACGCCTCGTAGATCTTTGGCGGATTGTACGAGTAGAAACCGACCATGCAGTCGATCTCCGGGTTGGCCGCAAGCACGTCATCGACATTCGAGCGGGCGCGGGCAAAATCGACATCGTCGCCGCGGACATCGACGAGTTCGATGCCCTTGCCTTCAACGGCCTTGCGGAAGCCGTCGATCCGCTCCTTGGCGTTATCCGCCCCGAGGAAACCGACGAAGCCCATGCATTTCCCACCATTGGGCAGGGCCTTGACGGCGATTTCACCGGCCTGGACCCCCGCCAATGTATTCGAGGAGCCAAGATAGGCGATGCGTTTTGACTGAGGTGCGTCGCTGTCGGTGGTGAAGAGCGGCACCTGTGCGGCGATCCGGTTGAACGCGTCAACCGAACTCTTCGGATCGACGGACGAGATCATGATGGCATCGGTGCCCGCCGCAACGAGATCGTCCATCAGCGCGTTCTGGAGCGCTGCCGTGCCTTGCGCCGGATACCGGAACTGCAGATCGAAATCAGGAAGCTCCGCCTGCGCCGCTTTGACGCCTGCCTCCGCAAGCTTCCAGAAATCGGATGCCGCGTTGACGACGAACGCGAGTGCCTGTTTTTCCTGAGCCAGGACTGGTGTGGTGGCCATGGCCATGATGGCCGCGAGGGCCGTGATTGAAAGTCGTTTCATATGTTCCTCCCGCAGCCCTCTCCTCAGGGCCGCCATTGTTTCAAGGAACACCCGGAGACCGTCTCGGCCATCCGGATGACGCTACTGATTGGGACGGGGAAGAGGGTCGGTTCTCCCCCGCATCCGTTAATTGTCCTTGCAGAAGCCCGGATCTTCCGTGTTGCAGACGTCGAGGCCGGTAAACAACGGGTCCTCAACGCTCTCCCCATTGATCAACTGGATCATCACGTCGGGCGCTTTGTAGCCCATTTCGAACGGACGCTGACCGACCTGAGCGTGACTGCGTCCTTCGCGGAAGGCCTGGGTCTGGGGCGGCAGCGTGTCGCCGGCGACGATGATCAGATCCTTCGACTTCAACTTGTCCATCACCTGGTCGGTGACCTGGGTGTAGGCCTGTGGGGCGAACTGGGCCCAGCCACCGACGAGAATGAAGGCATCGAGATCGGGGTTGGCAGTAAAGACGTCGGACATCTGCTGGTTTGCGAGGTCGGCCTGGTCATTCGTGTAGACCGGGCAACCCTCGATTTCCGTCCAACCGTTCTGGCCCGTCAGACGTTCGATATCCTTGGCGCCCGCGATCGTGTCGCGAAAGCCCTGTGCACGGGCATTGATGTTGGCGGCCGCCACGTTGCCGAGCTGCAGGCAGACCGAGCCGCCCTCCGCCTTGAGCTTCTTGGCCTCCTCAGCCATCTTCACGCCCATCAGATAGTTGTCAGTCCCGAGATACGTCTTGCGGAGATCGTGGTCCTTCTCCAGGAAGTCCGCGTCAACGGTCATGACCGGTACGGTCGGGGCGATTTCGCGTATCCGGTTGGCCATCGCCGGAGCGTTCGATGGCGATATCGCAATCGCAGCAACGCCGCGGGTAAGAAGATCGTCAACGATCTGAACCTCGCCAGCCTCATCGGCTGACGAGGCTGGACCGGTATAGAGGCATTCGTATTCGCTGTCCGGATTTTCGGACAGCCATTTCTTGCAGCCAAGATTGATCTGCTCGAAGAACGGGTTGTCGAGTCCCTTGACGACGATGGCAAGGGTCTTCTTCTCCTGCGCGATCGTCTCGCCGGCCAGAAGCATGAGAACCGGTAGTGCAGTGAATGCCAAATATTTGAATTTCATTGCCTTTTTCCTCCTCCAAGTCTCCGGCGAAAGCCCTCCTGCTCAGCCGGGATACCAAACGATGCGCGGATCATCCTCGGCGCGTCGATAACTCCATGCCCGATCAACAAGGCCTGCGAGGTCGATCTCGGGTTCCCAACCGAGCACCTTGCGAGCCTTGGAGTTGTCGAGCCAGTTGCTGTGAAACGGGGTGTCGATTTCGGATGGCACTAACCCTCCGGCCCGACGGACAAGCTCCGCCGCCGTGCCGTAGTCGACAGGTTCGTTCATGGCGATATTGAAAAGCTGGCCGAAGGCGCTTTCGTTGTCGATGCTCGTCAGGATCGCGCGAACCAGATCGTCGACGTGAATGAAATTGCGACGGAGAGGCCGCCCCTCCGCGTCCCGCATTGTCGGAAAAGCTCGCCGGTCTCGCATCTGTGCGAGCTGCCGAGCGCCGACCAGGCTTTCCCACGGCGGGCCTCCGAATTGGGCATCGGAGAGATCGAACGCATATCGGAAATCATCCTTCTCCATGATCCAGGGCGCCCGAAGCGTGGTCCAGTTGAGCCCGTACTGGATACCGAATTGCTCGAGCATCACCTCTTCCAGGACCTTCGTGAGAGCGTAGCTGCCCTCATAAGCTCGGCGAGGCGACTGCTCGGTAATAGGATCGGCATATTTCTGGAAGATGTGACCGACGACACAGTCGCCACTCAACAGGATGAACTGCCTGGCATCAGCGATCCGTCGAAAACGTTCGAGCAGTAGAAAAAGCCCCTTCAGCGCCACATCGATCACATGATCCGGGCTCTCCTTCACCGCGGCAAGGTGGAGAACATGCGTGACCCCTTCCAGAGCCCGCGAAACGACCTGAGGATCGGCAATCGATCCCTGCACAACCGACAATCTTTCAGAAGGCTCCACGAGACGGTTGTGGCAGAGCGCCACCATTTCCCAGTTCGAAAATCGCTGCTCGGTGAGGAATGCGGGCAGGAAGGCCTGGCCCACCTTTCCGGAAGCACCGGTCACAAGCAGCTTCATTTCTTCCTCCCTAAACATTCATCATTGAAGCAATTAATATTTAGTAATAATATTAAGTCAAGACGCGATTAATAGGATTGGGCCGCTCTGGTGAAAGACGGACGCCACAAATTGCGTCTGCTCGGGAGGAAAAACGGGAGGTGCGCGGTGACGCGATTAAGACTTAATGGAATTTCAAAGCATTATGGCGCCATACAAGCCCTTCAGGGGGTGTCTCTTTCGATCGAAGCCGGAGAGGTTCTCGGTCTGATGGGAGACAATGGAGCCGGAAAGAGCACGCTCGTGAAGATCATCGCCGGCAATTTTCCCCCGTCTGCGGGCGAACTACGGATCGATGACCGACCAGTCGTGTTTCACAATCCACGCGACGCGCAGCGGGAAGGGATAGAGGTCGTCTACCAGGACCTGGCGCTCTGTAACAACCTGACCGCGGCATCCAATGTTTTCCTCGGCCGCGAACCCGTGAAGCGGATCGGTCCGTTCGGCTATGTTAATTACGCGCACATGAACCGGGTCGCCGGAGAGCTCTTCCGCCGCCTGAAGTCGGAGACGCGACCCCGCGATCTCGTCCGCCGCATGTCGGGAGGTCAAAGACAGGCGGTGGCGATCGCCCGGACGCTGCTTTCCGAACCGAAGATCGTGATGATGGACGAGCCAACGGCTGCGATATCGGTGCGGCAGGTGGCAGAGGTCCTCGATGTCATTCGTCGTCTGAGAGACCACGGCATCAGCGTCATCTTGATCAGCCACCGCATGCCCGATGTCTTTGGCGTCTCTGACAGGATCGCCGTTCTTCGACGTGGCGAACTGGTGGCCAACAAGAAGGCCGATCAATCGTCACCTGAAGAAGTCACCGGTCTCATTACCGGCGCGATCGAAACAGCGTGAGGGAGGAAAACCCGATGACCACACTCGACGATGTCATTTCACGAACAGAACACAAAAACTGGTTGTCACGGATCGCAGGCCTACAGTCGTTCTGGGTCTTTATCGCTGCCGTGGCCGCCTGCATTGCGCTTAGTCTGCTTACCGATTCCTTCGCGAGCGAAAGAAATCTGTTCAACGTCGCGCGAAACTTCGCTTTTGTGGCGATCATCGCCATCGGCATGACGGCGGTGATCGCCTCTGGCGGCATCGACCTATCCGTCGGATCGAGCGTGGTGTTAAGCGCAATGATCATCAGCATTACCATGGCCGCCGGCGCGCCCTTCTGGCTGGCAGCACCCCTGGCACTGGGTGCCGCGCTCCTCGTTGGCCTGCTGAACGGACTGCTCGTCGCCTATGCGGGCATGCCACCGTTTGTCGTGACGCTCGGAACCTTGTCGGCTGCACGCTCTTTGGCCATGGTCCTCTCCGACAACAAGATGATCTGGGACTTCGGACCCGATCATGATCTCCTGCTTTGGGCCGGCGGCGGATCTACGCTCGGAATTCCCCATCCCCTGTTCGTGCTTGCGGCACTGACGGTGGTGATGTCGTGCGCCTTCAAGTGGACACGCTGGGGACAGCATCTCTTCGCCATCGGCGGCAACGAGAACGCGGCCCTGCTGACGGGAATACCGGTGCGGCAAATGAAAGTCAGCATCTACATGTTCTCCGCCTTCACTGCTGGGCTTGCGGGAATTCTGATGGCAGGCTGGCTGGGCAGCGTGACGACCAACCTCGGTCAGTCGATGGAGTTGACGGTGATTGCGGCGGCTGTCATCGGTGGCGCAAACCTCGCCGGCGGCGAAGGCAATGCGCTCGGTGCCGTGATCGGAGCATTGTTGATAGAGGTCATTCGCAACTCCCTGATCCTGCTCGGCATCTCGACATTCTGGCAAGGAATGTTCATAGGTACCTTCATTGTGGTCGCCGTCGCATTCGATCGCGTCCGGCACTTCAGATCCTGAAGGGCCGGAGCGTAGCGCCGGAAATCATGGTGCTCGCCAGGGAGAATGCCTTGAAACCAACAATGATGGATGTTGCCGCGCTGGCGCGCGTATCGCAGGCGACCGTCTCTCTCATTCTCAATGGCAGCTCGGGGGCCCGCTTCAGCGAAGCGACCAGGAAGCGGGTTCTTGATGCCGCGCAGGAGCTCGGCTACCGCCTGTCCAACAGATCGGCAGCGTCTCCGGCAAACTCCGGCACCAAGGTCATCGTCTTCGTCGTAGACGAGTTGACGACAGACCCGTGGATGTCGATGGCCTTTGAAGGCGCGCGCGAAAAGGCGCTGGAACTCGGCATCATGGTCACTCTCGGGGTCTTCCGGAAGGACGAGGACCCTGAGGGAGGCATCTTCTCCGTTTGCGAAAGTCAGTCCCTGCTCGGGTATATCTTCGGGACTATTCTGACGCGGAAAATCGATCCGCCCGAACCTCTTTTCAAGGTTCCCTCCGTGCTGGTCAATTGCTACGATCAGGAGCGGCGTCTTCCCTCGATCATCCCTGGAGACGTTGCGGGAGGAAGAGCCGCAGCGGAACGATTGATCGCCTCCGGCTGCCGGCGCATCGCGCTGATCAACGGTCAGGAAGGTCTAGACAATCCACGCGACCGGCTGCGCGGCTACAAGCAGGCGCTAGCCAGCAACGACCTTGCTTACGATCCGGAACTCGTTCACTACGGCAACTGGGAGCCTTCGTCGGGCTACGAAAAGACGCATGCATTGATGAAGTTGCCGAACCCGCCGGACGGCATTTTCTGCGCCAACGACCTGATGGCGCTTGGCTGCATCGAGGCGCTCAAGGAGCTGGGCAAATCGATCCCGACCGACGTCGCGGTCGTGGGCTTCGACAATCGCGACATAGCCCAGTTCACTATGCCGCCACTGACAACCTTCCATCTTCCGATGTTCGAGATGGGATCGATGGCCGTCGAAATGCTGGCAGACATTGCCGGCGGCCTGAACAGCTCGCATGATCAGCTGAAAGTCGAGTGCCGGCTTGTCGAACGCCAGTCGGCATGAATTCGAATATCGGGCCGTGAAAAGTTATTCCGAGCAGGATAGCTCCGGAGTCTGCGGCTCTAGACGGCACATGGATCGCCAACGTTCCCGGATAGAAAATGCCCCCACGTGGACACATGGGGGCATATGCAACTGGAAGATCGCCTCAGGTGTGCGTTATCTTCGTGCCCAGAACGTTCAGGCACTCGCGCATGAAGGCGGCAAGCCCTGTCCAACCCTTGGCAGAAACCATGTTCCCGTCGACATAGGCTTCGGTCGGTTTCACATCGATATAGACCCCGCCAACCGCCGTCACTTCCGGCTCGCAGGCGCCGAGGCCGGCGACTTTCTTGCCCTTAAGCACGCCCGGCACCGCCATAAGTATCTGCACACCGTGGCAGATGGTAAAAATCGGTTTGCCGGTGTCATGGAAGTGACGAACCATGTCTTGAATGCGCTTGTCGGTTCGGATGTATTCCGGGCCACGCCCACCGGCCGCGTAAACGGCATCGTATTCCTCGACGCGCACCTCTGAAAACGTCTTGTTGATATCGGCATAGTGGCCAAGCTTTTCAGTGTAGGTCTGATCGCCCTCGAAATCATGCAGTGACGTCTTTATCCGGTCCCCCGCCTTCTTGTCAGGGCAAACGACGTGAACGGTATGTCCGACCGCCTCCATCCCCTGCTGAAATACGTAGATTTCATATTCTTCGGTGAATTCGCCGGTCAGCATGAGGATCTTCTTGCCGCTCATGTCACATCTCCTATGGTCTTGAACTGGATGCGGCGCCCGGCCAGGACCGGGCGCCATTTGAAATCAAAAGGGGGAGTCCGGGAAGTAGAACTGGTCGGCATTTTCAGGCGTGATCAGCGGAGCACCAAGCAGGAAGGATCCCCGCATGGGCGCCTGCCCCGCGAACTGCGCCGCCGTCATGTAGACTGCAGACTTGATCATTGATGGCGGATAGGGTGTGGAAACGGGCGTGCGCTCGTTTCCTTCCTTCACCATCTCGATAACCTGTTTCATCCCGTTTCCGCCGAGCGCATACTTGATGTCTGTCCGGCCCGCATTGTCGACCGCCTCAAGAACGCCGAGCAACATGTCATCGTCGTTCGCCCACACCGCGTCGATCTTCGGATACTTGGCGAGATAGTCCTGCATCAGGCTGAAAGCCTCGTCCTGATTCCAGTTGGCATACTGGATATCGAGAATTTTGATGTTGGACTTTGCGATGACGTCCGAAAAGCCCTTGATACGCTCGTCGTCGATGACCGTCGGGATGCCACGCAACACGACGATCTCACCCTCGCCTCCAAGCTTGTCGACGAGCCAGTGAGCAGTGTTGGCGCCCACGGCGATGTTATCGCCGGCTACATAGAGATCCTGCACGCTCGGATCCGTGAGGCCACGGTCCACCACTGAAATGAAGGTGCCGTTCTGCTTGATCTGCTCGACGGGGCCTGTGAGTTCCTCCGATGTGAACGGAAGAATGACAAGTGCATCGAGCTTGCGGCTCGCCGCGAGATCCTCGAGCGCGGAAACCTGGGCGGGCGCGGACGACGCGGTCGAAAGAACGACATCGATGTTCGGATAGGCCGCCTCGACTTCCTTCTCCGCCTGCTCTGCGTGATAGACGACGCCACCCGTCCATCCGTGCGTTGCTGCCGGTATGGATACAGCGATCGTGACATTCCTGTCCTGAGCCGAGGCGCCTCCCAACGCAACGGTCAAGACCATGACGGTCGTGGACATCAAAAGTCCTGTTTTCTGGATAATCGACTTCATTTTCTCCTCCTTTTGAAGTCTGTGCTGTTTTCAGCGGTTGGCAGTGAAACGGTGCGCCAGCATGGCGATGATGATGATTGCGCCTTGGACGGCGGCTACCAGGTATTCCGAGACCATGTCCGACAGGACCATGACATTGGCGATGACCTCGAGAATCAGTGCGCCGGCAATCGTCCCCCCGATGCGACCGCGTCCGCCGCGCAAAAGAGTGCCGCCGATCACCACGGCAGTGATCACCTGAAGTTCCCAAAGCTGACCTGTCGTGGGGGTAGCGGCGCCAAGGCGTGGCACATAGCAGATCGCGGCGATCGCGACGCAAAATCCCTGAATGACGTAGGCCATGGTGCGCACGGCAGCGACGTTGACACCTGAGAACCGCGCAACCTCGACATTGGACCCTGTCGATGTCAGACGTCGGCCATACTTGGTCTTGTAGAGAAGAAAGGCGCCCGCCAAGACAACGACGAAGGTGATGAGCACCGGATAAGGAATCCCGAACACGCTCCCGAAATACACCGGCCGGTACGCTTCCCGCAGTCCGCGGTCGATAGGCAGGGAGCCGCCATCCGTCATGAAGGTGATGAAGGCGCGGAAGATGCCCATGGTCCCTAGCGTGACGATGAAAGGCTCGATCCGACCGAGGGTGACGATCAGACCGTTGAACAGACCGCACAGGCAACCGACGACAATGGCGACGCCTGCGCCCATCGGAATTGCCAGGTTCCCGAAACTGGGCGCCAGATAGTTCATCGTCATGATCATGATGCCGGTGACGAATGCCATCATCGAGCCGACGGAAAGATCGAGGCCGCCGGAGGAGATCACAAATGTTGCGCCGACGGCGATGATCGCAATGAAGGCACTGCGCGTGATCACGTTGATCAGGTTCGCCGATGCGATAAAATTGGAATTCACCAGAGCGCCGAACAGCACGATCAACGCTAGCGCTATAAAAGGCGCGAGATCAGCCCATCGAATTCGTGGTCCCTCGTCAACCGTCGCGGCGGCGATTGTCGCTGTGTTCATGTCTGTCCTCCTCAACATGCGCCAATCCGCCCGTGGTCGCGGCGTAGACGACGTTCTCCTCATTGATCTCGTCACCGATAAGCTCGGCAACGATCCTCCCTGCGCGCATCACGAGAACCCTGTCGGCAAGACCGACGAGTTCCTGCATTTCAGACGAGATGACGATGCAGGCCTTCCCGGCACGCACCATCGCGTCGATGAAGTCGTAGATCTGGCTCTTGTTTCCGATGTCGATGCCACGCGTCGGCTCATCGATGATGACGACCGACGGATCGGCCATCATCACCTTGGCCAGGAGCAGTTTCTGCTGGTTTCCTCCCGACAGCTTCCCTGCTTCCAGCGACAATGAGCGAACACGGATGTCGTAGCCGTCCACTGCGGCCTGAAGTCGTGCGAGCTCGCCCTTCCGATCGAGGTAGGGGCTCGGATTCACCTCATCCAGCGCCTGCAAGGTCAGATTGGCCGCGAGCTTTTCGTCAAGCAGCAACCCTTTGCCCTTACGGTCCTCGGTAAGGTAGACGAGGCCGGATTTCATAAGACTTTGCACGGACCTGTCACCGACGGCCGCGCCGTTGAGCTCGACGCTGGCGGCCGTTGACGGGCGAAGGCCCATCAGTCCCTCCATCAGTTCTGTACGACCGGCGCCGATCATGCCGCCGATGCCGAGGACTTCCCCGGGGCGGACACTGAACGAGCAGGTCTCCGAACCGTGATCGACGGCAAGGTCGCTGACAGCAAGGATAGGCTCCGCTGTCGGCACCGGCCGCTTGTGCGGATAGAGCATTTCAAGCTTTCGACCGACCATGAGCTCGGCCATTTCGCGCTGCCCAAGATCAACTGCCGGCCAGGTACCGACCATTTGCCCGTCACGGAGCACCGTGATCCGGTCGGCGAGTGCCTGAACCTCGTCGAGGCGATGGGAGATATAGAGAACGGCAACGCCGTGTGCTCGAAGGCTTCGCACGATATCGAGAAGCGCCGTGACCTCGTCATTTGCCAAAACGGCCGTCGGCTCGTCAAGGATGATGATCTTGTGGTCGTTCAGAAGCGCGCGGGCGATTTGCACCAGCTGCCGCTGCGCCAGCGGCAGGTCGCCGACCCGGTCACGCGGCCTGGCGACGGAGCCCACCCGGGAAAGCAATTCGGCGGTCCGGGCATTCATCGCCCGATCGTTCACCATCAGCCCAGTCCCGAGCTCCCGACCGAGAAACAGATTTTGCGTGACGGTCAGATCAGGGGCAAGGAGGATTTCCTGGTGGACGAGGACGACCCCCGCCTCCTCAGCTTCCACGGCATTGCGAAAAGACACCGGCGCGCCTGCCATCAGAAGCCGTCCCGCAGTCGGCTGGACATGGCCCGACAGGAGTTTCATCAGCGTGGACTTGCCCGCGCCGTTTTCACCAATGATCGCATGCACTTCCCCGGCGCGGACGTCCAGGGTGACATCCGTCAGGACGGTGATCGGCCCATAGGTCTTTCCGATAGCCTCAGCTCTCAACGCGACCGCGAGAGGAGCGAGCGGCTGACCGGCGACGTTTCTCGAGAGAGCCGCGTTCATTCGAAGGCCGAAAGCAGTCGATCGCGAGAACGTTCGATATGGATACGCATGGCGTCGAATGCCGCCTGCGGATCCCTCGCACGAAATGCCGCGAGCAGATTTTCATGTTCCTCCAGCGCCTCCTGCGTGACGCGCGTATGGAACATGAGACGGAAGATATGAAGGTGAACGTGCTGGTTGGACAGCACGCTGCGGATCACTTCGTTTCCACCGATCTTGAGAATGGCATCGTGAAACTGCGCATCGGCACGGGCAAAGCGCGAATAACGCGTGTTGCGATCGACCGGCGCTTCGCCGTTGCCCATGTCCGCAGCCGAAGTTTCGAGCCGCTCGAGCGCCTCGGGCGTCATGTTGACGGCCGCAAGGCGCGCACCTTCCGGCTCCACCAGAAGACGAAAGGCATAGAGGTCCTCGAATTGCTTCCGGGTCCAAAGCGGTGCGGCGCTGTAGCCGATAAGGTGCTCCTTGCGCACCAGACCTTCGCGCTCTAACCGGCTCAACGCCTCGCGAACCGGCGTTTGCGACACAGTGAGTTCGCGAGCCAGCACATCGATCGGAATCCGCGCACCGGGCGCGATCTCCAGCGACATCAGGCGGTGGTAGATGCTGTCGTAAACTCCGTCGACGACGCTGCTGGGTCGCGCAATCGCCGACCTGCCTTCCCGTTCAACCGCAATCACCACGTTCGTATTCTCCCGAAACAGCGCCTTGACAGAGATGCATTCCTTGCAAATAAGATATCGTATGTCAAATACAATATCGTATACGATCCGATATAGGATTTCGAAATGAGGCTTCCCGTCACTCGTCTGAGAGATCTCGCGACCAACCTTCTGGAGCTAAAAGGCGTACCGGTTGCCAACGCGCGCCTCCAGGCGGAGGTGTTGATCGAGGCGGAACTGAAAGGTGCGCCATCACACGGCCTGCTGAGATTGCCGCTTATCCTTTCGCGGCTGGAAAAGGGTCTGTCCGACGGGACCGTTAAGGGCCGCGGCACTTGGCGTGGAAAGTCGTTTCTTGCGATCGACGGCGACCGGGGGTTGGGCCCGGTCGTCATCATGCATGCGATCGACGCTTTGCAACACGCGGTCGACCAGAACGGAATCGCAATTGCCGCAATCCGCAATGCCAACCACATCGGCATGCTTGCGTACTACGCGGAGGCGGCAGCCAGAGACGAGAAAATTGCCATCGTCATGTCCACGAGCGAGGCCCTCGTCCACCCGTTTGGTGGAACACAAGCGATGCTGGGCACGAATCCCATCGCTATCGGAATCCCCCTGGATGACAGACCCTTTGTGCTGGATTTGGCAACAAGCGTCGTTTCCATGGGAAAGATCCATAGCCATGCCATGCGTGACGAGCCGATCCCCGAAGGCTGGGCGGTGGATATCGACGGTCGACCGACCACGGATCCGAAGGCCGCGAAAGCAGGGGCCATTGCCCCGTTCGGTGGGGCGAAGGGCTATGGATTGGGCCTGGCGTTCGAGTTGATTGTAGCGATTTTGGCGGGTTCAAACGTCGCGCCCGACGTCCGTGGGACGCTCGACGACATCCATGCCGCCAACAAGGGCGACCTAGTCATCTTGATCGACAAAGCTGCTGGCGCCGGCAGCGTACCGGCACTTGTGGCCTATCTTGACAGCTTGCGGACTTCACGACCGGCAGATCCAACGCGTCCCGTCGCGATTCCAGGTGATGGCGCGCGTGATCGCAAGGCGACGACGACGGGCATCGGGATCGAATTGCCCCAACCGCTTCTGGAACAACTCTTGGCCCTTGAGGCCGCCTAAACAATAATCGGAGGAGACAGGGAATGAACCTTTTCGGCACGTTGAGGGCGCCGCAGGAATTGTTGTTCGGCGCCGGGCAACGTCATGCACTGGGCGGCATTGCCGCCGCGCTCGGACAAAGGGCTTTGATCGTCACAGACGCGAGATTGGCCGCCGATGACGATTTCGTCGCCCTGGTGGGAAAAGTCAGAGACGCCGGTCTCGCCGTCCTGGTGGATAGTTCCACTCTCCCCGACGTACCGGTCGAAGCGGCGTCGACCAGCGCGAAAGAGGCCCGCTCCTTTGCTCCGGATCTGGTTATCGGAATCGGAGGTGGCTCTTGCCTCGACATGGCCAAATGCGTGGCGCTGCTGCTTGCGCATGGCGGGCGCTCGCAGGATTACTACGGCGAGAACAATGTACCGGGACCGGTGTTGCCGATAATCGCCGTTCCGACCACGGCAGGCACGGGCTCAGAGGTCACACCGGTCGCCGTTCTTTCGGATTCCGAACGCAGCCTGAAGGTCGGCATCTCCAGCCCGCACCTGATTCCGACAGTCTCCATATGCGATCCCGATCTGACCATGTCCTGCCCGCCGTCCCTGACGGCGATCGCCGGAGCGGATGCTCTAACGCATGCGATAGAGGCCTTTACCGCAATCCGTCGCGATCCCGTTCCGGGCATCACGCGGCAGCGTGTGTTTATCGGCAAGAACGAATTGTCCGACCAGTTCGCACTGCGTGCCATAACGCTTCTTTGGCAGGGACTTGAGCCTGCCTGCCGGAACGGCGGAGACCGGGCCGCGCGGGAAAAGGTCATGCTCGGCGCAACGCTGGCGGGTCTTGCCTTCGGCGTCGCCGGCACGGCCGCCGCCCACGCCATCCAGTATCCGGTGGGCGCCCTCACCCATACCGCCCACGGCCTCGGGGTCGCGTGCCTCATGCCCTATGTCATGACATGGAACGCGCCTGTCATTGGCAATGAGCTTGCAAGAATAGCTCAAGCGGCGGGGCTCGACGGCCCTGAAGAGGTCATCCCCGAGCTCGCATCGCTTTTCGCGCGGATCGGGATTCCATCGACGCTTTCCGAACTCGGTCTCGAAGAAAGCAGGATCGGTTGGGTGGCGGAACAAAGCATGGGCATCTCACGCCTTATCCAGAACAATCCCCGGCCCCTCACTCCGGAAGACATGCACAACCTCGTCGCCGCCGCCCATAGAGGCGACCGGTCCAGCCTGAGCTGAAAGGATCTCTGAGATGACGTTTCACGCCAAGATCAACGGATATGCGGATCCGGCTCTCCATGCCGAAGGCTTCTATATCGGCGGCAAATGGGTGAAAGGCAGCGGCCTCACCGTCATGAACCCGTCGACGGACGAGCCGCTTGTCGAAGTCGCGGACGCCTCTGTCGAGGACGCGCTCCGCGCTGTGGATGCGGCTGAGGCAGCGGCCGCCGGATGGCGCGCAACGCCATCGCGCAAGCGTTCGGAGATCCTCCGGCGCTGGTTCGAACTGATGAGCGCGCGCGCCGAAGAGCTTGCAACACTCATCGCCCTGGAAAACGGAAAAGCCCTACCTGATGCACGCGGAGAGGTCGCCTATGCCGCCGAGTTCTTCCGATGGTACGCCGAGGAAGCAACACGCATCCCCGGCGAGTTCCGGCACACGCCGTCGGGTTCGCACCACATCCTCGTTGATCATGAACCGATCGGCATCGCCGTTTTAATCACGCCCTGGAATTTCCCGGCGGCAATGGCAACGCGCAAGATCGGCCCGGCACTCGCCGCCGGCTGCACGGTCATCCTGAAACCTGCCTCGGAGACGCCGCTCACGGCATATGCGATGGCCCGGCTCGGCGAAGAGGCCGGTGTTCCACCAGGCGTGGTCAACGTTCTCACGACGAGCAATCCAGCCGCGGTGACGAACGCCATGCTCGCCGATCCGCGAGTGCGCAAGCTTTCGTTCACGGGCTCGACCGGTGTCGGCCGCACCCTTCTGGCCGAGGCCGCCAAGTCGGTGGTCAGTTGCTCGATGGAGCTCGGCGGCAACGCCCCCTTCATCGTCTTTGACAATGCCGATCTCGACGCGGCACTTGATGGCGCCATGATCGCCAAAATGCGCAACGCAGGCGAAGCCTGCACCGCCGCCAACCGGTTCTATGTCCAGTCGGGAATACACGACGCTTTCGTTTCTGGCCTCGCCGCCCGTATGGCTGCGCTGAAAATCGGCCCGGGATATGATCCATCGACGCAATGCGGGCCGATGATCACCAAAGCGGCCGTTCGGAAAATCGACCGCCTCGTCTCCGATGCCATGGCGTCTGGCGCCCGCGCGGTAACGGGCGGCAAACCACTTGGTCAGGACGGCTATTTTTACCCCCCGACCGTGCTCGAAAACGTGCCTGCCGACGCTGCGATCGCTCGGGAAGAAATCTTCGGACCGGTCGCTCCCGTCTACAAGTTCGAAAGCGATGACGACGCCGTTAGACTAGCCAACAACACGGAATACGGCCTTGCTGCCTATGTCTACAGCCGCGACCTGAAACGCGCCCTTCAGATCGGCAAGCGACTGGAGGCTGGAATGCTCGGCATCAACAGAGGGCTGATGTCGGACCCGGCCGCGCCGTTCGGGGGCGTCAAGCAGAGCGGTCTGGGCAGGGAGGGTGGAGTCACTGGCATCCTGGATTTCATGGAGGCAAAGTACTACGCAGTCGATTACTGAGCGGGAGGAATCGGTGTCACATCAAGATCTTTACAGAATTCGTGACTTCGTCCCGGATTTCGATGCGATTTCCGCCGAGTTCACGACACGCAGTCAGGCCCTGACGGCAAGCGCGAACGTGCTTTCCGACATTCGCTACGGCGACCGCGCTCGCGAGGTCATGGATATCGTCCTGCCGAATAACGTGAAGGCTGGCGCGCCGCTTCATGTCTTCGTTCATGGCGGCTATTGGCGTTCAGGCGAAAAGGAAAACTATCGCCTGGTTGCCGAGCCGATCGTCGCGGCCGGCGCTGTCGCCGCGATCATCGAGTACGACCTCATGCCGCAATCTCGACTCGATCTGCTGGTCGATCAGGTTCGGCGCGCCGTGCTCTGGCTTCAGTCGAATGCAGGAAGGTTTGGCGCCGATCCTCTTCGCATTACCGTCAGCGGCCATTCGGCGGGAGCCCATCTCTCATCCTTTCTTGCTGCATGCGGACCTGATGAGCAAAACCGGCCTTCATTGCCCGCAATCCGTGGCCTCCTGCTTGTCAGCGGCATTTACGACCTGTCCGGCATTCCCGGAAGTTTCCTGCGTGACGAAGCCAGGATGACAGATGCGGAAGCCGCATCATGGTCGCCGCTGACATCAAGACAACTGCCCTGCCCTTCGCGCATCATCGCTGTCGGAGCGGACGAAACCGAGCCGTTCCACTCACAGGCGGCGTCTCTGCAATCGCGCCTGACCATGGCAGGCGAGCCCGCACAATTGCTGACCCTGCAGGGTCTCAATCACATGAACGTCGTTCTTGATCTAGCCGATCCCCAAGGCCAGCTCGGACAGAGGATGATGGATTTGATCTCGTCGAACTGACAGCAGACCATCGACACCTCGATCAGACGATCTTCCCACGCGCGGCAACTGGCCAGACTTCCGGAGCCTCCATGCCTTCGCCGAAAACAAAGACGGCATCGACCATGTTGGTAACGACGCAGGCGTGGTTGGGAACAATCCTCACCTTGTCGCCGACCGCAAGTCCGATAGGACCGCTGCTGACGAGCCGACCGTGTTCTTCCGAAAGCTGATCGATGGCAATATCGTCGCGGCCGAGGACGTGTCCATATCCGGTCAGCCCCAACAGGTCCGACGTCAGCGTCTTCGAACCGGCGTCGATGATGGCTCGGTTTTCGGCAGGTACCGAAACAACGGTCGCAAGCACGGTCAAGGCGCAGTTGGTGTACTCACATACTCCGCGAGCAACCAGCGAGCGGTCATTGTAGACATAAGTCCCTGGACGGTACTCCGTGGTGATCGGCGCTTCGGCTGCGTGCATCATGGAGGGTGTGCCGCCGGAGGTGACGACCGGGACCGGTGTCCCTGATGCCTCGATCCCGGCTTTCGCCGCTGTCATGAAACGCTCGACACCCTCTTCCGCGCCGGCCGGAGGATAGGTCATCAACCCGCCGAACACGAGCCCCGGCGCCGCATGGATGGTTCGGGCAAGAGCCACCGCAGCTTCCGGCGAAGAAACGCCGCACCGGTTTGCACCCGCATCGCACTCCACCAATACGGAAAGCGGCCCGGCTTCGCCTTGAAACGCGACAGACAGACCGTTGACGACGGCCTCACTGTCGGCCACCACCGACAGCCGCACTTTCCGGGAGACCGCTTTCAGACGCTCAAGTTTCTCCTCGCCGATGATATTGTAGGTGATGAGAACGTCTGTGATCGCACTGCTCCCAGCGATCATTGCCTCAGCTTCCGACACCTTCTGGCAGGTTATGCCGACAGCACCGGCGGCAAGCTGCATTTCGGCGATGGCAGGCAGCTTGTGCGTCTTGATATGAGGCCGCACGTGCAGACCGTGTTGATCCGCATAGGCCTGAAATCGCGCGATGTTTGCCCTGGCGATGTCGAGGTCGATCAATACGGCTGGCGTATTGATCACGGCGATATCGGCTGACGAAAACGGCATGGTGTCCCCGCTGTTGATCACGGCTTTGCTGCCGCAAATGACGTCGCCGCGCGGGGCTGCATCAATTCTCGGCAGTGGCTATTGACAAGACATCGTCCATACGACTTGATATGTCAATCCGATAAAGCAGACACATGTCCGATATATTGGATTAATAGAAGCGCTCAGTTTCAAGGGGAACGCCATGACCATTTCCTTACGCGTCGCCACGCTATCGCTGGCTGCCGCAACCTTCCTGATTTCCGTGCCAGCTCTCGCCCAGCAGGGCAGCAAGCTGGATGAAGTTCTGGCCCGCGGCCATCTGGTGCTTGGCACCGGCTCGACCAACGCGCCCTGGCACTTCAAGAGCGCCGACGACAAGCTGCAAGGTTTCGACGTCGACATGGGCCGCATCGTCGCCAAGGCGCTGTTCGGCGATCCGGACAAGATCGAATACGTGAACCAGTCGTCGGATGCCCGCATTCCGAACATCACCACCGACAAGGTCGACCTGACCTGCCAGTTCATGACGGTGACCGGCGAACGCGCCCAGCAGGTCGCCTTCACCATCCCCTACTACCGGGAAGGCGTCGGCCTGATGCTCAAGAATGGTGGCCAGTATGCGGACTATGAGGCGCTGAAGGCTGCTGGATCGTCCGTCACGGTTTCGGTGCTGCAGAACGTCTATGCCGAGGACATGGTGCACGCGGCACTGCCGGAAGCCACTGTAGACCAGTACGATTCCGTCGACCTGATCTACCAGGCTCTCGAATCCGGGCGCGCTGACGCAGCCGCCACCGACCAGTCGTCGCTTGCCTGGTACATGACCCAGAACCCGGGCCGCTACAAGGATGCCGGCTACGGCTGGAACCCGCAGACCTACGCCTGCGCCGTCAAGCGTGGCGATCAGGACTGGCTCAACTTCGTCAACACCGCGCTCCATGAAGCCATGACCGGCGTCGAGTTCGATTTCTACGCGACCTCGTTCAAGACCTGGTTCGGCAAGGAACTCGCTCCGCCGCAGATCGGCTTCCCGGTCGAATACAAGTAAGCAACAATGGCGCGGGGGCTCGCCCCCGCTCCCCTCCTGCCAGCGACGGATTGTCATGGGATATACACTGAATTTCGCGGCGGTCTGGCGCAGCTTTGACCAGCTACTAGCCGGACTGGCGCTAAGCCTCGGACTTGCGGTCGGCTCCATCCTGATCGGCGTCGTGATCGGCCTTGTGGTGGCGTTTGCCCTGATATCCCGGCACCGGGCGGCCAGATGGCCGGCCACACTCTACGTAACGGTTATTCGTAACTTACCGATCCTGGTACTCGTGCTGTTCGCCTATTTCGCCTTGCCGCAGATGGGCGTCAGGCTCGGCAAGATCGAAAGCTTCGTCGCCGTGCTGGCGATCTATTCAGGCGCCTATCTCGCCGAGGTGTTTCGCGCGGGACTGCTGTCCATCCCCAAAGGATTGCCGGAGGCGGGATTGGCGATCGGGCTCACGCCGATGCAGATCCGCCTCTCGATCGTCATGCCGCTGATGTTCCGCAATGTGCTGCCGTCACTGTCGTCTACAGTCATCTCGCTGTTCAAGGACACCTCGCTTGCTGCCGCGATCGCCGTTCCCGAACTGACGTTCGAGGCCCGCAAGATTAATGTCGAGACCTTCCGCGTGATCGAGACATGGCTCGTCGTCTCCGGTCTCTATGTCGTGACCTGTACCGTGCTCGCCGCGCTGATGCGCCTGGTCGAGCGACGCCTGAGCGTGCCGAGGTAACCATGACAGACTTCCAAACCTTCCTCGATCAGCTGTGGATTGCCCGGTATGTCATCCTGAACGGGCTCGGCATCACGGTCTCGATCTCGCTGCTGGCGATTCTCGCCGGCTCGGCCTTAGGCGTGTTTGTCGGTCTGGCACTGGTTTACGGCGCGGCACCGCTTCGTTTCCTCGTGCGGGCCTATACCGACATCGTTCGCGGCACACCCGTTCTGGTGCTCGTTCTGGCGAGCTACTATGTGTCGGCCGCCGCAGGGCTCGACCTCGGTCCTTTTTCCGCCGGCGTTCTGGCGCTCGCCATCTTCTGCTCCTCGCATATCGGCGAAATCGTTCGCGGTGGCCTGCAGACGATCCCGGCCGGGCAGACCGAGGCGGCGAAGGCAATCGGACTGACGTTCACGCAGACCTTTGCCTATGTGCTGTGGCCGCAGGCGCTGCGCCAGTTTCTGCCGGCCTGGGTCAACACGGCAGCCGAGATGGTCAAGGCGTCGACGCTTCTGTCCGTTATCGGCGTGGCCGAACTTCTCCTGCGTACGCAGGAAATCATCTCCCGCAACTTCATGAGCCTCCAGTTCTACTTCTTCGCTGGCCTGCTCTATTTCGTCGTCAATTTCAGCATCGAGCGCTTCGGCAAATACGTCGAACGCAAGACCGCCGTACCGACCTGAGGATCTGGAACCGATGGCAAAGACAATTCTCGAAATCGCCGGCCTGCACAAAACCTACGGACCGCTCGAAGTGCTCAAGGGCGTGGACTGCACGGTCAAGGAGGGAGAGGTGATCTCGATCATCGGCTCCTCCGGCTCGGGTAAGACGACGATGCTCCGCTGCATCAACATGCTGGAGGAATTCCAGGGCGGAACTATCCGTCTCGACGGTGAGGAGATCGGTTATCACGTAGAAGGTTCCCAGCGCCGGCGTAAAGGCGAGAGGGAGATCGCCCGTCAGCGTGCCCTGACCGGCATGGCTTTCCAGCAATTCAACCTCTTTCCGCACATGTCTGCGGCCGAGAACGTCATGCTGGGCCTCGTGAAGGTCAAGAAGATGGGCCGCAAGCAAGCCCGCGGCATCGCGGAGAGCTGGCTGGAACGGGTCGGGCTTGGCGCGCGGGCGGACCACTATCCCGGCCAGCTCTCCGGCGGCCAGCAGCAGCGCGTGGCGATCGCCCGCGCGATTGCCATGAACCCGCGACTGATGCTGTTCGATGAAGTGACGTCCGCACTCGACCCCGAACTGGTGGGCGAAGTGCTGCAGGTCATCAAGGGGCTCGCGGCCGATGGCATGACCATGCTGCTGGTCACCCACGAGATGCGCTTCGCCTACGAAGTCTCGTCACGAGTGATCTTCATGAACCAGGGCGTCATCTGCGAAGAGGGCGACCCGAAGGAAATGTTCGTCAACCCGAAGACCGAGCGTCTGGCGGAATTCCTGAAAACATCGAGCTTCAACTAGAAGAAAAGAGAGAATCTGATGACGATCAAACGTTACGGTGCCGGCGAAACCGGGGCTGGCGGACAACCCCTCCCCTTTGCCCGCGCTGTCGAAGCCAATGGCTGGCTGCACGTCTCTGGCCAGGTACCGATGGAAAACGGCGAAATCGTCCGCGGCGGCATCGTGGCCGAGACGCGCAAGGCGATCGAAAACCTGATTGCCATTCTGCATGAGGCCGGTTACGGCGTAGAGGACGTGGTCCGTGTCGGAGTATGGCTCGACGATCCGCGTGACTTCTGGAGCTTCAACGGGGTTTACGCCGAATACTTTGGTGCCAACCCGCCAGCTCGCGCTTGTGTTCAGTCGCGTATGATGGTCGATTGCAAAGTAGAAGTCGACTGCGTGGCGTATCGCGCGGATCGTGCCTGAGGCGATTTGGAGAGAAGAATGACCGAGGCGGCAGCCGACATGGTATCGCGACGCACAAGGGGACTGGATCGCGCGTTCGAGATCCTTGAGTTCCTGCGCGTGAAGCGGCAACCCATGCGGCCGAACGAGATCGCCTCCGAGATCGGCGCGCCTCGTTCCACCGTCTACGAACTGGTCAACCTGCTGCTTCGCCACGGCATGCTCGACTATCAGGGAGGCGACGGCCGCGTCTATCTCGGCCGCCGTCTCTATTTCCTCGGGACTGCCTATGCGGAGCAGTTCGACCTGATGCGGGAATGCGACCGGATGCTGGTGCGGCTTGCCGAAGAAACCCGCGAGACGGCGCAGATGTGTCTGCTTGAGGGCCGGAAGTATACGGTCGCGATGATGCGCGAGGGCATCCGGCCGTTCCGTATCTCGTCCAATGTCGGCGAACTCGTGTCCATCGTCTGGACAGCGTCAGGACGCCTCCTCGTCTCTCATCTGAGCGATCAGCAAATCCTCGAGCTCATCCCGCCGGAGGATTTTGTGCTTCCGAACGGCCGGCGCATGGATCCCACTGACTTCATCGCACAGGTCCGGCAGGCAAGCCGCGACGGCTTCTTCACGTTCAACAGCGAGGTGGAGAACTTCACCCACTGTTTTGCAGTGCCGATCTTCCAGGCAGACGGCGCCTGCATCGCCACGCTATGCCTCGTCACACCGCGCGAAGACGGACTGCGCAATCGTGACGCCTACCTCGACAGCCTGCTCAAGGCCGCCAACGAGATTTCAGAGAAGCTGGGTTTCAACAATACGCGTACACGGATCGCTGGCTGAACCTACGGCTCGCAGGGCGGGACAACGCCTTGCACGGGGGCATTTCGTGCTTTCTCAGCGGGCGTTTTTCCGCAGTTACTCAAACAGACGCTAAGGATGCCAAAAGTGGCCTAAGGAAAGGCCCGGACATCAAGGTATTGGTGTCGATGCGATGATGCGCGACGTAGCCCTTGGGTGCGATGGTTCCCTGGCTCAGCATCGATAAAAGCGTCGCCGCATAACCGGTGGCAGTGGAAATCAGCGCATTGAATGGCCGCAGTTGACTGCTCGGCACGAAACGATGACAGCACGTCCGCTCGGTCGGCTGCCTGCCACGGTAGCCGCGCGCGGTGACCACAAGAAGTAGCTGATCCTCTTCCACGACCGGAAGCCCGTTATAGAACAGCGATCGCAACATATCCCGCCGATGGCGAAGGTTGAGATCGTCCAACAGGAAGCGAATATAGTCCAGATGCCCCGGATAGCGGATTGTCTTGAACGTTACGTTTTTTGGTGCAGCGTGCGAAAAGATCGACAGGTCCTCGACCCCACCGGAGGTCACGAATTCCTCATAACCGACACCGTCGATACTTAGCCGCTCGCACCCCTCGAGCGGAGACAGCAGGACAGGTTCGCCATCACGAATGGCGGCGCTCGGCCGAGTGTACTCATCGATCAGGCCATCAATGTTCCATATCTGGCCATAGCCAAGACGATTGGTTGGATAACGTGGTATCGCTCCGACGCGGATCGTCAGATCCGAAACATTTGAGACGTCGTCCAGCAGTCCGCAGGCGATGTTGCCAATGAGGCCTGGCGAGACCCCGCATCCGCTGAAGACAGCGCGATGTTTGGAGAGATCGTCTAGGATCGCCCGCGTCTTTGGATTGGGGCAGTTGAAGTCCAGATAATGGACCTTTGCGTTGGCGGCGGCATGCGCAATGTCGCTCGTAGCCGTCTCAGGAACGGCAGCGACCGCGACATCCTGGTTCAAGAGAAGCCCCCGCAGATCATCCGAATGACCGAGGGACTTCAATGTCACGTCGAGGTCCATCGATCGCAAACGGTCGAGCGCATCCTCGGAGCGATCAATGACATGTACCGAAAACTTGCCACTCTTCGACAACACTTCGGCCAAGGCCCTGCCCATCTCGCCAGCGCCGAAGATGCTGACTTTCAGTCTCGTCATAGGGTCTGTCCCCGGAACCGGGTAACAAAACCCTGCAGCCTCGGATTTTTAGGGTTCAGAATAACCTCCTCTGCCGTTCCGGTCTCTGCGATCATGCCGCCATCCAGAAAGATCACACGGTTCGCGACCTCGGCTGCAAATGCCATTTCGTGCGTGACGATCGCCATCGTCATGCCGTTCTCCGCCAGCCTGCGGATGACCGCAAGAACTTCTCCCACAAGTTCTGGATCGAGCGCGCTCGTGACTTCATCGAGCAGCAGCACTTCGGGCTCCATGGCAAGGGCCCGGGCGATTGCTACCCGCTGTTTCTGGCCGCCGGAAAGGTGGGCCGGATAGGCGGCATGCTTGTCAGCCAGTCCGACCTGAGAAAGCAGATCCATCGCCAAAGCCTCCGCCTCCCGCTTCGGTCGCTTGCAAACAACGATAGGTCCTTCCGTGACGTTCTGGAGAACCGTCTTGTGCGGGAAGAGATTGAAATGCTGGAACACCATTCCGACATGGCGGCGAAGCGTACCAATACCGATTTTGTCGCCCTTGTCGCGAAAGCTCTCGCCGACAGATTTCTCGCGGAAGCGGATCTTTCCTCCGGTCGGCGTTTCCATCATGTTGAAGCATCGGATGAAGGTCGACTTTCCCGACCCTGACGGGCCGATCAAGGCGACCACTTCACCTCGGTGAAGACCAAGATCGATACCCTTGAGAACTTCGTGCGTCCCATAGCTCTTGCGCAAGCCGACCGCTTCGATGACCGTCGCACTGGCTGCTGGTTTGTTTGTCATGTCCGTCAATCCGTTCCGTTAGTCGCTGACCCTCAGACGCCGCTCGATCCAGTCCGCGGCCTGGGTCAGAGGCAGGAGCATGGCAATATAGAGGCCCGCCATCAGGGTGTAGGATTCCAGCGGCCGGTAGGTTTGTCCGTTGACGACCGCCGCCATGTAGGCGAGGTCGGCGACTGAAATGACCGACACCAGCGAGGTGTTCTTGAACTGAATGACCGACTGGTTGATGAAGGATGGCAGTACCCTTTTCATGGCCTGCGGCAGGATGATCCGCCGCATCGACTGCCATGAGCTCATTCCGATCGCCGCCGCCGCCTCGCGCTGTCCGCGGTCGATCGATACGATGCCACCGCGGAAGATCTCCGCGTAGAAGGCGCCCACGTAAAGTGACAGAGTCAGCATTGCCGCAATGCGGTTGTCGATCGACCCACCGATGAGGAGCGGGAATGCGTAATAGAACCAGAGAAGCTGGACGAGGAGCGGCGTACAGCGGAATATTTCCTGGTAGACCCTTGCTACGCCTGAAAGAACTTTCCAGCCTGACAACCGCGCTGCACACGTGACGAACCCGATCAGAATGCCAAAAGCAATCGAGCCGAACGTGTAGACGACCGTGATCCAAAGGCCCCATAGGAAAAGATCCCAATACTGCCATACCGAATGGAAGTCCCATGTGTAGTTCACCGGTCACCTCCGACAGTGCTGATCGACGTCCGAGACCGGCCTTTCCCGCAATGGGTCTCAGCCTTCTGATCAATCCCGTTTGTCATTCCTGTTCCCTTGCTTATTGTGCCGCCCGCCACCGATGCGACGCCAGCAATCGATAGTCCTACGTCCGTTCGCAACGGACAATGCAAAGCTGATGCCGCCACTTACCGCATTTCTTGGAAGGAGGCGGCAGCAGAGGCAAACCGTCCGAGAATGCCGGCGAGTTTTTCCCGGTTTTCCGCCGAGACCGGGACCATGGGCAGCCTCATTTCCGGCCCGGCAAGGTTCGCCAGCGCAAGAGCCGCTTTCACCGGTCCCGGATTGGATTCGATGAACATGCCATCCGTCAGTTCCGCGATCAGTTCATGCAGGGCCAGCGCACGCACGGTGTCACCGTTTTTCCAGGCGTTCACCAGTTCTACCATTTCGCGCGGCGCTACATTGGCAACGACACTGGTAACCCCGACGGCTCCGAGCGAAAGGAAAGGCAAGGTCAGCCCGTCGTCGCCGGAATGGATGATCAGCCGTTCGCCACACGCAATGCGCAGCTGCGTCACCCGAGCCGCCGAGCCACCGGCTTCTTTTATGCCAATGATGTTTTCGTGTCGCTCCAGCAGAAGCGCACAGGTTTCCGGCGCAATCTCCACCCCACAGCGACCGGGAACAGAATATAGCATGATCGGCAAGGAACTGGCCTCCGCCGCTGCACGGTAATGGCCAACAAGGCCTTCCTGGGTTGGTTTGTTGTAGTACGGGGTCACTATCAGGAGAGCGTCAGCACCCGCCGCCTCTGCACGCTTGACCTTTTCGATGGTCTTTCTCGTGTCGTTGGCCCCCGCTCCCGCCATGACGAGGGCTTGCCCGGCTGCGCGTTTTACGGTGCGCTCGATCAGCTCCGCCGCTTCCTCCTCGGAGAGCGTAGCGGCCTCGCCCGTCGTTCCGACGGGAACAAGGCCCGCAACACCTGCTTCGAGCTGGCGGTCGACCAGAGCGTCAAAGGCTGCCAGATCGATGGCGCCGTTCTTGAATGGCGTAATAAGGGCGGTGAAGACCCCGTTGAAGCGATGGCTTATATCCTGCATCTCAATTCCCTCTGTTGTAGTCAGTCGTTCAACGTATCCGTCTGGTTTAGGCAACGAGGCGAAAGCAGCGGGAAGCCCACCCCCGCTTGCTAGCATCAAATCGAAGAGCTGCCTGCCAACCGGTCTCCCCTGCCTCCATGACAGCGACGCGCGTGATTTCTCCCCTCATCAGTCGATGACGACCTTCGGCTCGGACATCTCGCGCAGTGCGATACGGACACCCTCGCGGCCGAGGCCTGAGCGCTTGACCCCTCCGAAGGGGACGTGCTCAGCGCGAAAATCCGGACCTTCATTGATCATGACGCCGCCGACGACGAGATCACGGGAGAAGGTCTTGATCAGGGCGTGATCGTTGGTGAAGACACCCGCCTGAAGTCCGTATGCACCCGCATTGACCTCTGCGATGGCCTCACGCGGATCGCTGAACGAACGGATTGCAATAACGGGCCCGAAAGTCTCGTCGGCGATCACCGGCGCGTCGACAGTCACGTCAGCCAGGACTGTCGGCGCGAAGACGGTCCCGTCGTGCGTGCCGCCGGTCAGCAGTCTGGCTGCGCCGCCCGCAATGCTCGCATTGACGCGTTCAGCAACGGTTGTGGCTGCAGCGAGGTCGATCACTGTACCCATGTCGGTATCGTCTTCGGATGGGTCACCGAATTCGACGGCGTCGACAGCGGCCAGCAGTTTTTCAGTGAATGGTTTTTCGATGTCCTCGTGGAGGTACAGCTTCTTGACCGCGGCACAGCTTTGTCCGGCAATCTCGAAACGGTGCCCGATCGCGGTAGCGACCGCTTTGTCGAGATCAGCATCAGGCAGCACGAACAGCGGATCATTGCCGCCGAGCTCCATCAGGCAACGGATCAGCCCGCTGGCATTCTTGAGCGCAAGCCCGGCTGTCGGCCCTCCGGTGAAAGACAGCAGGTCGATCGGTGATCTCGCAAGCGAAACGGCAGCCTCTGCCGCGCCGTGGACGACCTGGAAGAGTTCCGGCGGCCAACCGGCTTTCAGCGCCAGTTCGCAAAGTCTCGCAGCGGCGAGCGGCGCCTTCGGAGACGGCTTCGCCACGACGGCGTTGCCCGCCGCGATTGCGGGGCCCAGTTTGTGGCAGAGCAGATTGAGCGGATAGTTGAAGGGGGTGATCGCACCGACGATACCGACGGGCTCATAGGTAATGGTCGCCAGCCGATCGGCACCGCCTTCCACGATCGCGCAATGCAAGGCCTCGCCATCCAGGAACGTCGCCGCATCTCCCGACAGTTTCAGCGTGTTCTGAGCGCGGCGCACCTCGTTGCGAGCCTCGCGGATGGTCTTGCCCATCTCGCTTGAAATGATCCGTGCCAGATTTTCGGCGTCCGTAGCGATTTCCGCCGCGAGGCCATTGAGCATGGCTCGGCGTATCGCAGGTGTCGAGCGACGAAACTCCAACTGCGCTGTCTTCGCACGGATAACAGCATCAACAATTTCGCCAACGGTGTTCGATGCAACTTCACCGACACAGGCGCCATCGAAGGGATTGCGAACGACAATCGCGTTGCTCGTTTCCTTGGCCAATCTCTGGACTTGCGTCATCTCATCAATCCTTGTTCGCATCTGTGTTCGTGGTGATGACGCCCGTCAGCGTCGCTATGGAGATCGGACGTATGGGCCAGCGACGACCAGTGAGGTCCTCCGCCGAAGGTGGCGCAATGTCCGGATTGATTTCGGCCATGAGGGCCGCTGTGTTGTCCGCGCAGAAGCGTCCCTGGCAGGACCCCATGGCGAAGCGACCGTTGTGCTTCACTTCGCGCCCAGACAGTCGGTCCTTCCGTTGGCAGAGTTGACGCAGCTCACCGACAGTCTTGCCTTCACATCGGCAAAGGACCGTCTCGTCCGGAAGTTGAGCAAAGGGCGATGTAGCATCGACGGGGGCAAAGAGTGCCGCCAACGTCGCCTGCGCTGCGCGTGCACGGTCGATCGTCCGGTCAAGTCCCCTACTCTTTGGTCTGCCGGAAAGAAGGCCCGCCACGGCGCGGCCTGCCCGCTGTCCATCATCCGAAGCGGCAAGGGCGCCCAGTGCTTCCCGGCAATCGCCGGCATGAAGGATGAGGGGGCCGATGGCAGGACTGCTCGCCTGCATCGGAAAACCGAAACTGTTCGGGCGTATCCCGTCGTGGAGACCGATGCGATCGACGTCTAACCGCTGCAATTGTCCGCAGCGGCGTCGGATGGTCGCCTTGAGGCTCCTTCCTTCACGTTCGATTGCAACCAGTGTCGCGCCACGTATCCAAGGCACGCGTTTCAGGAAAGTGCCTACAAGATAGCCGCCGGCTTCTTTCAAAAACGGCAGGTGCCCAAGCATGGCCAGACCAGACCTAACCCGCCGGAATGGATCGCCAGCCTCGACGATCGCGACAGGCGGATTTCCAAGCCGTGCCATCTGCGCCGCGACCGCAACGAGTAGCGGACCGCTGCCGGCAAGCAGGACACGTCCCTCGGGCGCCCGCCCTGTCTCCTTCATCCTTACCTGCAGGCCACCTGCGGTCGCAACGCCGGCCATCTGCCAGCCAGGCCGGGGAAGAACCCGTTCAACGGCACCGGTGGCGATAATGACGGCCTTCGCCTTCACCTGCTCAATTCGTCTGGCATTGCGGTCTTCGACCAGGACCAGCCCGTCACCGTCCACGCCTACGCAGACAGAATTGAACCGCACGGGAATAGCCGCGTGGCGAAACGCTTCCGAAAGAGCTCGCCATCGAGCCAGTGGTGCGGCTCCTTGCGCCATTGGCTCGACGCCTTTGATCGGCTGCCTGTAGATTGCGCCGCCAAGGGTATCTCTCTGCTCCACCACGCACACGCTGTAGCCTGACCGGCCAACTTCGATCGCCGCAGCCAGTCCTGCCGGGCCGCCACCGATGACGAGAACTTCCGGATCAGCCACGGCGTTTCTCCAAGGCTTCGACCCGCATTCCTGCAGTGGCGGTCGTCACGCATGCTTCTCGCACCACACCATCAACGCGAACCACGCAGCACTGGCACGCACCGATTCCGCAGAAATAGCGCGTCTCCTGGCCAGACGTGTCGGCACCGAAGGTCCGGATGCCGGCAGCGTCCAGCGCAGATGCGATGCTTTCGCCCGCACGAAAGGGAATGCTTCTTCCCATCCAGTCGAAGGCCTGGACTGTCATGCGGCAACTCCACAGTCGGCAAATCGACCAGGATCGAAAGACGAGAGCCTGAGGTCCGGTTCGTCGCCGCACATCAACTGGACGAGACTTTTGCCGGCGATCGGTCCAAGACAGATGCCATCGCCTTCGAACCCAGTCGCGACAAAGCCGTTTTCGAGACCAGGAATTTGCCCCACGATTGGCAGACCGTCAGCAACGGCGGTTCGGACACCCGCAAAGCTCCTGAGGAGCCGTACCCCAGAGAGTCCCGGAACAAGATCAACCGCATCGGCCAGCATGCGCGAGACAGCATCGATGTCTGTCGTCTCGCGAGACCCGGAATCTTCACGTGTTCCACCAATCAGGAACTGGCCTGTCACAAGCGGATCAATAACGAGGCCCAGACCCCGCGGTGGAGGAGTATGGGTGGACTTCTGGCTACCCTTGCTCAACAGGTACCGACCGGACATGATCGCGCCCGGCAAGGAGCCATTGAGAGCAGGAGCCCGTTCCGTCACTAGAAGCTGCCCCTTGCGCTGAGTCAGGACGTCTCCGAGGCCAAGCAGTCGTGCGGAACCGTTGCCCGCGGCGATAACGACAGCGTCCGCACGAAGCTCGCCTCGGCTCGTCACAACCGCTCCGATCCGTTTGCCGCCGTTGACGAGCGATAGTCCCTCAACGGACGTATTCCGATCGACAACGATACCGGATGCACTCAGCAGCCGGTGCACGATCTGGTAGCCGATCGCATGACCTTCCCCGTGAACCTCGACCGCCATCCTTGCCCGAGGTGACAGCGCTGGAGATTTCCGGCTCAGAGCCACACCATGTAGGATCTCAACCTTGACGCCAGCGCTAGCCAGTGCGGCGGAATGGGCATCGAGGACCGCGCACTCCTCCTCGGAAATGGCGACGATGAAGGTCGAACGACGCTTGAAGGCGCCGGCAAAAAGGCCCTTGTCTGCAAGCTTGCCATAAAGGGCAACGCCTTTGAGGGCGGCTGTCATTATGGGGCCCGGGCGCTTGCTGGCTACAGAGACGGCACCATCCGCCGCACCCGTCGCCTCGGCCGCGGGCGCCGAAGTATCAAGGAGCCTGACGTCAATACCCCGCTCTGCGAGGAAATAGGCGGTCGCCGCTCCGACAATGCCGGAGCCGACGACGATGACGCTGGACGGTGGACGGGATAGCATAGGTTCAGGCCGGCCTTGTTGGTGACGAACCAATATTGGCGGCGGCGGGGCTTGCCCGTCGATACAAGATGACGGCCTTGCTTGTTCACGAAATTTGTATCCGATACAAAGTCCCCACCCCTTAACAGGGAAGGAGGGGGACCGACTTCATGGCAAAGATCAGCCTTACGCTCATCCAGACCTTCTATCAGGTTGCCCGCCACGGATCATTTTCCGGGGCAGCGCGCGACCTCAACCTGAGCTACCAGTCAGCGGCGAACCACGTTCGTCGGCTGGAACAGATTCTGCAGGGAAAACTGATCGACTCCGAGCAGGGAGCCAAGCGCATCTCGCTTACACCGCGCGGACGCGCTCTTTACAGCCTGCTTCATCCCGAACTCGACATCATGCTGGAACGACTGACGAAGCTCATCGAGAACCAGCGCTCATCGTTGCGCGTCGGCATGCCGCAAGCGATCTTCTTCTATCTGTTCCCGCGAGTTCTGTCGCGATTTCGAGAAGCTTTCCCCGAGATGGAGTTCGCGGTTTATGAGCGCGACACGGTGCTGGCGGAGTTGGTGAAGAACGGCAGTCTCGACGTCTGTATATCCGAACGTTACTTCGGAGACCCCGTTGTCCCGCAGCGACTGCTGGGAAGCTATCGGCTGAGCCTGGTCTACCCTCAAGAGTGGGGTGAGCCGCCTCAACAACATGATATCCCGCGCTGGGCGGAAGGTCGCCCGTTCATCACCTATGAGCCGGGTCAGACGCTGAGAAACCTGGCGGTTGATTTCCTCGGCCGCGATGGGGCTATCGTCCAGCCAGCCGTCTCGACCTCCGGAAGCTCGAGCGTAAAGCGCTGCGTCGAGGAGGGGCTCGGGTTTTCCATCATTCCGTCCTGGTGCGTTGGTCCCGAAGACCGAACGATCAGCAGCGCGAAACTGACCAATCTCCCCGAAGTGCGGGTTTACTTTGGCAATGCGGGCTTTCTGCAGAAGCATCCGATGGTGCAGCAGCTATTTGAGGATTGCCGACGCGAATTGGTAGGCCCCATACTGGATCCGTCGCGCAGCAGTGAGCTTTCCCTTCCGTCGCTGTAATGCTGACATACAAAAAAGCCGATAAGTGCGACGGACTCTCTAGCATTGTTCCCGGCCAATTCGCCGATAGGCTCGTTTCCGACCGAAAAACCGCGAGCCAGGGCCCGGACGCGGGAGACGGGCGACAAGGAAATATTGGGGAACAACGGAGAAGCAAACCATGACATTGTTTTTAAAGATTTGTAGCGGCGCGGCTATGGCACTGTCGCTGTTTGTTGGCAGTGCCGCCATCGCCGGTACCATTGACGACATCCGCAGCCGTGGGGTCCTGCGCATCCCGGCGATCCTGAACGAGACGCCTTACTTCAACAAGGATCCGCGTACCGGCGAGTGGCAGGGTTTCGTCGTCGATATGGCCAACGACATTGCCAAAACCCTGGATGTAAAACTGGAAGTGGTGGAGTCGAGCTGGGCCAACGCAATTCTCGACGTGCAAAGCGGCAAGGTCGACATGGCTTTCGCTGTGACCGCAACGCCGGTACGCGCCATGTCGGTCTCCTTTTCGGACCCCACCTACTACAACAGCTTTGTCCTCGTTTCCGCCAAGGAAGAGCTGTCAGGCAAGGCGTGGACGGACCTCAATGATCCGAAATACACCTTCGCCGTCGATCTCGGCTCGGCGCAGGACCTGATCACGCAACAGTATCTGCCCAAGGCCAACGTGCTTCGATTCAAGACCCGCGACGAAGCGATCGTTGCCGTCACGACCGGCAAGGCCGACGCGCTTGTCAACACGATGCTGAATGGCCTGGTCATCGCCAAGAAGGCCCCGACCATCGGCGCGGTCAAGGTGCCGACGCCTGTTCTGTCGACCCCGTCTGTCGTCGCCCTTAACTACGGTGCGGACGAAACCTTCAAGAGCTTCGTATCCGCATGGGCGGAATACAACCGCCGCATCGGCAACAACCAAACCTGGATTTTGAAGAGCCTTGAGCCCTTTGGCATCACCCTGACGGACATGCCGGTCGGCTTCGGTTTCGGTGGATAGTATCGATCGTCAAGAACCCTCCCCTTTTGCTCAAGGGGAGGGTCTCAGGCCTTTCCGGTAAGGCCTAAGCCGTCGGCAACCCCTTTGACCGCATGCGGCGACGAAAGGCAGTTGGCTTTTCAACGAAACGCTGGCTGAAGGCCTCATAGAAGCGGGAGACCGATCCAAAGCCGCTCTCGAAGGCAACGTCCGTGATCGAGAGATCTGTCGAGATCAGAAGCGACTGCGCCGTGTCGAGTCGGTGGCGGACAATTGCCTGGTTTATCGTGTGGCCCACGGCACGCTTGAAGATCGACATGGCGTAATTCGGATGAAGCCCTACGGCGTTGCCGACGTCATCCGCGGAGATGTTTTCCAGTGCATGTTCGGCGATGAAGCGCAGCATGCGCTCTATGTGCTCGACACGCTCGCTGTCGTTAGCGGTAAAACTGGCGATCGCCGAGCCTTCCTCGCGCAGATCTCGCCAACCGTCCCGTTCGATTCTCAGAACGCGGGCGGTCAGTTCATTGCGGACGATCTCCATGAGATCGGGGTCCCCCTCAAGCAGTTCCTGGCGCCAGCGCGCGAAAATGTCCCGGTCATAGGACCGAATCTCCAGTGCCTCGATCATGGCGCCCCGGAAAACAGCGTCGCGAAATCGGTTGAGATTGGCGAGGCCGAGAAAAACGGACATGGGAACATAGAGACAGATGAACTGAGTGCCCTCCCGCCGGTCGATGACCTGATGCGGGATCATACCCCAGAAGAGGCAGAGCCTGCCCTCATCGACCGTCAGTTCACGACCATCGAACCAATAGGTCATGGCGCCCGAAAGGACGAAGTTCAGCTCGATCTGGCTATGCATGTGCGGCCCAGCCATCTTGTGCACGGTCATGCTTTCGCCAGCGCAAAAGCGATGGTCGCCGAAGATCACAAGCGGATGGCGCGGATCGTGGTCGGGGTGAACTGGCACCGATTCATCACGAAGCTCTGTTTCTAACGGCTCCAACCTTAGGATCCCGGAAAAGTTCTGCTAAAACTCGGTAGATTATTACGGGTTTGGGTCCGATTATCAAGTTGAGCTGAGATATCTGCCCTGGTGGGATCCGGGGCTTCAAGCTCCGCAATGCGATGCATAACGGTCATAGGGAGGAAAACATGACCTTTTTCAAAAGCCTGAGCAGCTTTGCTCTGGGTGCAGCCCTTCTGTCGTCTACCGCGTTCGCCGGTGAAATCGTCATCAACTCCGACCACTCCGATCCGGCGCCGAAAAAGGCGATGGAAGAGCTGATCGCCGATTTCCAAAAGGCCAATCCTGATATCACGGTGAAGTGGAACAACTTCGACCACGAAGGCTACAAGTCCGCCATCCGCAACTTCCTGACCGCCGATGCGCCTGACGTTGCCGCCTGGTATGCCGGCAACCGCATGGAGCCCTTCGTCAAGGCAGGTCTCTTCGAAGACGTCACGGATGTCTGGGAAGCGAACGGCTTCAACGAACAGCTGAAGTCCGCCTCCGCCTCGATGACCATCGACGGCAAGAAGTGGGGCGTGCCCTATACCTATTACCAGTGGGGTATCTACTACCGTAAGGACATCTTTGCCGAACAGGGCATCGAGCCGCCGAAGACATGGGCCGAATTCCTGGCTGCGTGCGAGAAGCTGAAGTCTGCCGGCATCACTCCGATCACGATCGGCACCAAGGCTCTGTGGCCGACGGGCGGCTGGTTCGACTATCTCGACCTGCGCGTCAACGGCTACGAGTTCCACATGGAGCTTACCTCGGGCAAGGTTCCCTACACCGATCCGCGCGTAAAGGCCGTGTTCGAAAAGTGGGGCGAGCTGGTCAAGGCCGGTTACTTCAACGAGAATCATGCGGCGATCGACTGGCAGGATGCCATCCCGCAGATGGTGCAGGGCAAGGCCGCCATGTATCTGATGGGCAACTTCGCCGTTGCCACGATGAAGGACGGCGGCCTGACGGAAGAGCAGATCGGCTTCATGCAGTTCCCGGAAATCACGGCCGGCATCCCGATGGCGGAGGAAGCGCCGACCGACACCTTCCACATCCCGTCAGGCGCGAAGAACAAGGAAGATGCGAAGAAGTTCCTCGCCTACCTCGCTTCGCCGGAAGCCCAGACCAAGATGAACGCGACGCTCGGCCAGCTGCCGGTCAACAACAAGGCCGAGAAGCCGTCGGATCCGTTCCTCAGCGCCGGTTTCGAGATGCTGTCGAATGCCTATGCGCTCGCTCAGTTCTATGACCGTGACGCCAATGCCGAAATGGCGAAGGCCGGCATGGAAGGCTTCCAGGAATTCATGGTCAAGCCTGACCGACTGGATGCGATCCTCGAGCGCCTCGAAAAGGTTCGCGCGCGCGTCCACAAATAAGGACCATGGTCCTCCCTGCGCCGGATGTCGATGACCCTGGGGTCTCGGCATCCGGTTGCCATTCCCCGTCAATCTGAGGTTCCGCCATGAGCAACACCGTTCCTTCGTCGTCCGGTTTCTGGAAGCGAAACCAGCAGACGCTTGCGCCTTTCCTGTTCCTGGCGCCCGGCATGCTGATGTTCCTGATCTATGTGCTCGTGCCGATTTTCGAGTCCATCTGGATCAGCTTTCACGACTGGGACGGTCTCGGCGCGATGACCTGGATCGGCTTCGGCAATTATGCCGAGCTCATCGACGACGATGCCTTCTACACGTCGCTTTCCAACAACGTGATATGGCTGGTGCTTTATCTCCTGTCGATCCCGGCGGGTCTTGCCGTCGCCCTCTTTCTCAACCAGACCGTCGCAGGCATCCGGCTCTACAAGTCCCTGTTCTTCTTCCCCTTCGTGATCAGCCAGGTCGTCGTCGGTCTGATGTTCACCTGGTTCTACGCGCCGGATTTCGGCCTGTTTGCCAAGCTGACGGAAATGCTGTTCGGTGAGCAGATCGCCGTGCTGGCCGACGAACGCTACGTCACCTACGGCATTATCGTTGCGGGTCTCTGGCCGCAGACGGCCTATTGCATGATCCTCTATCTGACGGGTCTCAACAACATCAATCCGGAGCAGGTGGAAGCCGCGCGCATGGATGGCGCCAAGGGTTTGAAGCTGCTCTGGTATGTGATCCTGCCGCAGTTGGCACCCGCCACCTTCATCGCCATGGTCGTGACCGTCATCGGCTCGCTGCGCTCCTTCGACCTCGTCTCCATCATGACCGCCGGTGGGCCCTACGGGTCGAGCCAGGTGCTCTCCTACTTCATGTATGAGCAGGCGCTCTCCGAATACGGGTTCCGCATGGGCTACGGCGCATCGATCGCGGTCGTGCTGTTCCTCATCATGATGGTCTTCATCTCGCTCTTCATCGTCCGCATGCTCGCCCAGGAAAGGAACGCCTGATGTTCCCCACTCCGATCCAGAAGGCCTCGCCCTTTGCGCAGACGGCCTACAAGATCCTGCTGCCGGTCGCGCTCTTCCTCTGGCTGCTGCCGCTGATCGGCGTGGCCGTGACCTCGGTTCGCCCGGCAGGCGACCTCGCCGCGGGCAATTACTTCGGGATCCCCTCAGGCTTTGCCGGCTTCGAGAACTATTCGGCGGTCTTCAACAACTCGCCGATCGGCTATTACATCCTGAACTCGTTCAAGGTGACGATCCCGACGGTGATCGGCGCGGTGGCGCTCTCTTGCCTCACGGGCTTTGCGCTCGCGGTCTACAAGTTCAAGGGCAATCTCGTCCTCTTCTTCATGTTCGTCGCCGGCAACTTCATCCCGTTCCAGATCCTGATGGTACCGGTGCGCGACATGACGCTGCGCGCGGGGCTCTACGACACGACCATGGGCCTCGTGCTCTTCCATGTCGCCTTCCAGACCGGCTTCTGCACGCTCTTCATGCGCAATTTCATCAAGGGCCTGCCGTTTGCGCTTATTGAATCGGCGCGCGTTGAGGGTGTCTCCGAATGGCGGATCTTCCGCTATATCGTGCTGCCGCTGATGCGTCCGGCGATCGCGGCGCTGTCCGTGCTGATCTTCACCTTTGTCTGGAACGACTACTTCTGGGCAACGGTCCTGGTGCAGGGCCAGCATGCCATGCCGGTCACGGCTGGCCTCTATTCGTTGAATGGCCAGTGGGTTGCCGCCTGGCACCTCGTTTCCGCCGGATCGATCGTTGCGGCCCTGCCGCCGGTCGCCATGTTCTTCCTCATGCAGCGCCACTTCATCGCTGGCCTCACACTCGGAGCGACCAAGGGATGACGAGCAAGATTATCACCATCGACTCGGGGCAACTGGCGCTGAGCCTGCGCCTACCCGAACTCGGCATGCCGGAAATCATCTCCTTCGGGGCGGAGCCTGCGGAAGCCGATCCGCTGTTCGAGATCGAGCGCTCGAGCCGCGTCAACGGCATGGACGTGGCCGTGCCCTCGTCCGTTCTTCTGCCGACAGGCGGCATGGGGTTCTTCGGCTGGCCGGCGATTGCCGGACATCGCGGCGGGCGTGATTTCGTCGCCCAGTTCGGTCAGTGGGAATATTTCCGGGATCAGAACCAGACCGTGCTTGCCGGCCTCGACCCGGTGGCGAAGCTGGCGCTGTCGATCACGCTGACGGCTCATCCGTCCGGCCTGATTTCCATGGCGACGAAGCTCACCAATCGCGGCGAGACGGACTATCAGCTCGATCGCTGCATGGCCGGCACCTTCCTCGCGCCGGCTGGCGACCTGCAGGTGATGAGCTTCACCGGCATCTGGGGACGTGAATTCCAGACGCGGCGCGAGCTTCTCGGCAATGGCACCTGGATCCAGGAGAACCGACGCGGGCGCACCTCGCATGATCGTTTCCCGATGCTGTTCATCGAGAGCGAGAGCCAAATCTTCGGCGTGACGCTCGGCTTCAGCGGCAACCATCAGATGGTGATCGACCGCACCGATGACGGCCAGCGCCTCGTGCATCTTGGCGAATTGTTCGAGCCGGGCGAGATCGTCCTTGGTCCGGGTCAAAGCTATGAGAGCCCGGTTGCCTATGCCGGTGCGGATACGGAAGACTTCCACGCCTTCGTACGCGAGGAGCTGATCAGCTGGCCGGGCGGCCGGATGACGCCCCGTCCGGTGACGCTGAATACCTGGGAAGGCAATTATTTCGACCACCAGATGGACTCGCTGAAAGCCCAGGCGACAGCCGCTGCCGAGCTCGGCATCGAGCGCTTCGTGCTGGATGACGGCTGGTTCGGCAAGCGTGACAACGACACGACGAGCCTCGGCGACTGGGATATCGATGCGCGCAAATACCCTGATGGTCTGAAGCCGCTGGTCGATCACGTGACCGGGCTTGGCATGCAGTTCGGCATCTGGTTCGAGCCCGAGATGGTGAACCCGGTGTCCGAGCTCTACAAGGCGCATCCCGACTGGGCGCTGACCATCGAGGGTCGCCCTATCCTGGAATCACGCACCCAGCTGGTGCTGGATCTGACCCGTCCCGAGGTCTCCGACTATCTCTTCGGCAAGATCGACGCGGTGCTGTCCAACCATGCCGTCTCCTACATCAAGTGGGACATGAACCGCGACCTGACGCATGCGGCCGGTCGCGACGGCAAGGCGAAAACATCAGCCCAGACCCGCGCCGTCTATGCGCTGATGGACCGTGTTCGTGCGGCCCATCCCGATGTCGAAATCGAAAGCTGCGCTTCCGGTGGCGGGCGTATCGATTACGGTGCCTTGAAGCGCACCCATCGCGTCTGGACGTCGGATTGCACCGATGCGCTGGAGCGGCTGGAGATCCAGCGCGGCGCGTCCGTGTTCGTGCCGCCGGAGATTCTCGGAAGCCATATCTCGGCCTCGCCGAACCATCAGACCGGTCGTCGTCATACGCTCGCGTTCCGGGCGCTCGTAGCCATTGCCTATCATCTCGGTGTGGAGCTCAACCCGCTCGAACTCACCGATCAGGAGCGGGACGAACTCAAGGTCTATATCGAGACCTACAAGCGGCTGCGCGATCTCTTCCATGCGCCGGGCGCCAATTTCCGCATGGAGCCGATCGACGGCCGCTATGTCTGGGGTGCGGCTTCGGACGAGAAGATCGTGGTGATCGTCGCTCAGGGGCCGCAGATGGTGGGCGAACAGCCAGCACCGCTGCGTCTGCCTGAGCACGTGACCCAGTTTGGCGGCCAGTGGCGGATCAAGACCGTGCTGCCGGCAGAACCACAATTCATCCGTATCTCCGAGGGGCAGAAAGCGCTGCTTTCCGGCGGTGTCAGTTTCGCGCTTTCCAGTGCCGGACTTGCCGGCCTGCCGCTGCCGATGCTGATGCCCGAAAGCGCACTTCTCCTCGAACTCGAACCGATCAAGGGAGGCAAGACCCATGGCTGACGTGAGCCTGCGTGGCGTCAAGAAACAGTTCGGCGCGCTCAGCGTCATCAAGGGTGTGGATCTCGACGTCAAGGACGGCGAGTTCTGCGTCTTCGTCGGCCCCTCCGGCTGCGGCAAGTCCACGCTTCTGCGCATGATTGCGGGCCTTGAAGACATCACCGCCGGTTCGCTTGCGATCGGTGGCCAGGACATGACCAGCATCGGCCCCTCCGAGCGCGGCGTTGCCATGGTCTTCCAGTCCTATGCGCTTTACCCGCACATGACCGTCGAGGAAAACATCGGCTTCGGTCTGAAGATGACCGGTCAGCCCAAGGCTCTGATTGCGGAGCGCACTGCCGTTGCCGCCAAGATGCTGCAGCTTGAGCCGCTCCTGCAGCGCAAGCCCGGCCAGCTTTCCGGCGGCCAGCGCCAGCGTGTCGCCATCGGCCGTGCGATCGTGCGCAATCCGGAAGTCTTCCTGTTCGACGAGCCACTGTCGAACCTCGATGCGGCGCTGCGCGTCCAGATGCGCACCGAGCTTTCCAAGCTGCATCAGGATCTCAAGGCGACGATGATCTACGTGACCCACGACCAGGTCGAGGCCATGACCATGGCGGATAAGATCGTCGTGCTGTCGGCTGGCCAGATCGAGCAGGTCGGTTCGCCGCTCGAGTTGTACCACCGCCCGAACAATCTCTTCGTTGCCGGCTTCATCGGCTCGCCGAAGATGAATTTCCTGAAGGTTCAGGCCTCGACCGCCGACGGTGCTGCCGTGGTGCGGCTGCCCGGGGCAGAGATCTCGATCCCGACGCATGGCGCGAGCGTTCCGGCCGGCGACCTGACCCTCGGCCTGCGGCCCGAGCATATCGATGCCACCGGCCAGGGCGATGTCGTCATCGAGGCGACCGTGAAGCTCGCCGAATATCTCGGTTCGGAGACGCTGTTCTTCGTCACGCTTGCCGATGGTTCGGAGCTTTCCGTGAAGGCCGATGGTCTGGCCAGCGAGAAGCCCGGCCAGACCTTGCGCCTCGGCATCAATGCCAAGGCCTGCCATCTGTTCGACAAGGACGGCAAAGCCGTCATCAATGGGGATCTGACACGATAATGCTGGGCGTCTGCTACTATCCGGAACACTGGGACGAAAGCCGGTGGAAAACCGACGCGCGCAGGATGCGCGAACTCGGCATTTCCTTCGTACGCATCGGTGAATTCGCCTGGTCCCGTCTGGAGCCGTCGCGCGGCACATTCACCTTCGAATGGCTCGACCGGGCGATAGACGTGCTGCATGAAGCGGGCCTCAAGGTCGTGCTCGGCACGCCGACGGCTACGCCGCCCAAGTGGCTGGTGGACGAATGCCCCGATATCATTCCCTATGACGAACAGGGCCGCCCGCGCGGCTTCGGCTCGCGGCGTCACTATACCTTCTCGTCGGAGACCTGGTGGAAGGAAAGCGCGCGGATCGTCGAGATCGTCGCCGAGCGCTATGGCGAACACCCGGGCATCGTCGGCTGGCAGACGGACAATGAATATGGCTGTCATGATACCACGCTCTCCTGGGGGCCTGAGGATCTGAAGAGCTTCAAGCGGTGGCTGCGGCTGCGCTACCAGTCGACTGACCAGCTGAACGAAGCCTGGGGTTCGGTCTTCTGGTCGATGGAGCTCACCAGCTTCGACGACGTTGCACTGCCGAACCTGACGGTGACCGAGCCGAACCCGGCGACGCGTCTCGACTTCTGGCGTTTTCATTCGGATCAGGTCGCGGCCTATGACAAGATGCAGTGCGAGATCATCCGCAAGCATTCGCCCGGTCGCTGGATTACCCATAATTTCATGGGCTTCGTGTCCGACTTCGACCACTTCAAGGTCGGCGACAATCTCGATCTCGCCTCCTGGGACAGCTATCCGATCGGCTTCGTCGAGAAGTTCCCGTTCTCGGAGGAAGAGCGCAATCGCTGGGCCGAAACCTCGCATCCCGATATCGCGCCCTATCACCACGATCTCTACCGTGCCGTCGGCAAGGGTCGCTTCTGGGTGATGGAGCAGCAGCCGGGCCCGGTGAACTGGGCGCCGTGGAACCCCGTGCCGAAGCCCGGCATGGTGCGTCTGTGGACCTGGGAGGCGCTGGCACATGGGGCCGATGTCGTCAGCTATTTCCGCTGGCGTCAGGCACCGTTTGCACAGGAACAGATGCATGCAGGTCTGAATCTGCCCGGCCTCGACGAATGGTCGCCGGGCGGCAAGGAAGCCATGCAGGTTTCGGAGGAACTCGCCGCTCTCGGCACGCTTCCCGAAACGAGCAAGGCGCCCGTCGCGCTTGTCTTCGATTACCAGAGCTACTGGTCGACGATGATCCAGCCGCAGGGCAAGGATTTCCGCTACGAGGAACTCTGCTTCCGCTGGTACGAGGCGCTGCGCCATCTCGGCCTCAATGTCGATTTCGTCCGTCCGGGCGCGTCGCTCAAGGGATATCCGCTGGTTGTCGTGCCCTGCATGACGGAAGTGACCGAGGCAGTGCGCGCCGAGCTCGAAACGGCTAAGGGTGTTGTCGTGATCGGCGCCCGCACGGGTTCACGCGACCGCAATTTCCGCATCCCGGAAAACCTGCCGCCGGGACCGCTTGGCGATCTGACGGGCAATCGCGTGGTGCAGGTTTCCTCCCTGCGTCCCGGGCTCTCGGCTAGCGTATCCGGCGCGGTTGCGGGTTCTGCCATCCGCTGGCGGGAATATGTCGAGACCTCGGCCTCGGTGCTCGCCACCTTCGACAACGGCGATCCGGCACTGACCGAGAAAGGCAATGTGCTCTATCTCGCCTGCTGGGCCGATGCTGGGCTTCTCGCCGAAGTGCTGGAACTCGCCACCAAGAAGGCCGGTGTCGCGACGCTGCGCGTGCCCGACTTCATCCGCATCAGACGCCGCGGCAATCTCGTCTTTGCCTTCAACTACGGGACGGAAGACTGGGCGCTCCCCGAAGACGCAGATCCCGTGCTCGGAGAGAGTGTACTGAAGCCGCAGGCGCTTGCCGCCTGGCGCATTTAACCTTCATCTTGCGTCCCAAGTCTGTCGGCCTGGCTTTGCGGTGCTCCCTAAAGCTTAAGCTTCGAATCTCAGACGGATATCAGCGTTTTACCATCGCGGCAGAACATCGAGGAAGTACCAAACTTCCTCGATCAAACGCGCATGATCACTTGTACAAGCTCATGTTCTCGCGCTAAAGTAACACAAGCAAATCGAAACATGCAGTTGTAAAGGAAGTTCAATGGCAAGAATGGCGAATGAAATTGATGCGTATGTGGGTGCCCGCATACGCCTTCGGAGAAGCATGCTCGGCCTCTCCCAGGAACGCCTTGCCAATCAGCTCGACATCACGTTCCAGCAGGTACAGAAGTATGAAAAGGGCGCCAATCGCGTCGGCGCATCACGGCTTCAGGCGATTGCGACGATCCTGCAGGTTCCCGTATCATACTTTTTCGAACAGGGAGAAGGGGCATCGGGACCTGTCGAATCCTCTCCGCTGCTCAGCGACCGGTTCACCCGTTTCGTCTCTTCAAGTGAGGGGCTGGAGCTGAACCGCGCGTTTCTGGCTATCGATGATCCAAAGGTTCGGCGAGCGTTGATTTCTCTAGCCAAATCATTGGCCGGCCCAGCAGATACGGCAGAGGTTGTTGAAGTTGCCGAATCGAGCGTAAAAAGCGATGCGAAGGTAATGCCACAATAACAACGACGTCGGGGGGCGCGGATGGGGTTGACAGTAGCGACCTTCTCCACGCCGGTCGTTCGCGGTCCGGCGGGAGAGGTGGTGAACCTGCCTGAGAAGGCCATCGTCGCGATGGCCTATCTTCTAAGTCGTGGCTTGCGGACGATTTCGCGAGCCGCCCTAGCCGAATTCCTGTGGGACGAGAACGAGCAGGCCGACAGCCTTGCGAATTTGCGCCAGATGCTGGCACGCACCAGACAACGGCAAGGATCGGGGACCGCTTCTCTTTTTGCCGCGGATGGTCCAGACATCCGTTTGAATGCTGAAGGTCTGGACTGCGATCTACTCGAATTCGAGGCTGTGGATCATAGCGACCCGATCAACGCGTTGAGAAATTATCTGCTTATCGTGAAGGGTCCCTTTCTCGATGGCTGCCGGATGAACTCGATGGCGTGCAACCTTTGGGTGGAAGCCGAACGTTCGACTCAGATCAAAAAAATGACGGCTGCGCTCGCAGCTGCGCTTGCTCGCAGCGATGCGCAAACTCACGCGACTCTGCTCAGGGATGCCGGAAATCATGTCCTTGCGCTTGATCGCCACAATGAAGAGGCGTTCCAAGCGTTACTCTCGCTCTACGCGCTTACCGGTCAGCATAACCAGGCCCGCGTCCTGACGGCTCAGTACCAGGACCGGTTGAGACGCGATCTGGACCTGCCTGTCCGAGCCGCTGCTGTTTCTGCGGTTACGCCAACGGTTCGGGCTCAGGACGAGCATCTCCCGCGACCCATGCGACCACCCGGCAGTCTCGCGAACCTCCCTCGAGTACTGCTTGTCCCGCCCGGCCCGGTCGCGGACATTGACGGTCGCCTTGCCGGCGCTCTGGTCGATGACGTGACCATCGGCTTGTGTCGCGCACGCTCCGTTTCCGTCGTCGCCTCCCACACCGCGCGTCGGGTAGCGCTTCAGGGGGAGCCCACCGCGGAACTCTACAGAAAGCACAACGTCGCATACGCGCTAGAGACCAGGCTTGGCTCCGGACGTGATGCAGCGATGCTGTTTGCGTCCCTCACCGACGTCGAAAATGATCATCTCGTATGGGCGGAGCGTTTCGATCTGTCCGCGGGACAACTGAGCCGCTCGTATCGCGACATCGTACAGCGGATCGTCTCGGCGACCGCGGATCAGGTGGAGCAGCAAGAGTTCCGCAAGATCCGTTTCGTTGCTGCGCCAGACGCCTATCAGCACTACTTGCTGGGCCAATATCACCTAAAGAAGATCGACCTGCCGAACCTACGGCGCGCAAAGCGATCGTTTCGTTCTGCCCTCAACGAGGCGCCTACGCTTTCCAGCGCATTCAGCGGCCTTTCCCGGACGGAACATCTTGAATGGCTGGTAACCGCGCGCGGGGATGGCGACCTACTTCGCTCGGCGGAGCATCATGCGCTTGACGCAATCCGTACCGATGCTGGCAATGCGGGTGGTTACCATCAACTGGGTGTCGTGAAACTTTATCATAGTGCCTTCGATGAAAGTCTCGAAGTCTTCGAGGAGGCCGAACATATCGCACCATCGCACGCCGATCTCATAGCCGACTATGCCGACACGCTGGTGCACGCCTCCGAGCCGGACCGCGCGCTCGAAAAGATCGAGTGCGCGATCGATCTCAATCCCTTGTGCCCTGACGTGTACTGGTGGACGGCGGCTGGAGCCAACTACTGTCTCGAGCGGTATGAAACAGCGCTATCCTGCATCGACAGGATGGAAGACAGCTCGGCGATCACCCGGCTTGCGGCAGCGTGTTGGGCAATGCTCGGAGATCAGAAGAAGGCGCGCGCACTCATGCGTCGAACGATGGAATTCTATCCTGACTTCGAGGTGGAGAAATGGCTCTCGATCATGCCCGTGAAGGAAAACTGGCAGCGAGAGCAATACCGGGAAGGCCTGAAGAGGGCCGGATTTCAATAATGCAAACATTGGAGATGGTGTTATGGCAAAATTTGTAGTTCTGGGTGTCAGCGGCGAAGAGGGCTACTGGTTCGTCGACTTCGAAGCAGGAACCGTCACCGCCATGCCGTCGACCGTGGAGGCGCCCTTTGGATACAGCACCGAAGCTCGCTCCCACGGTGCCGTGTTGACCGCGGGAGTGGATCTCGCAGTCACAGTCACCGATCAGGATGATGCATTCGCCGGTCGATATGACAGCGTGCCGTTCTCGGGCAGATACGACACCTGATCAAGAAAACAGGTTCAGACACCGAACGACCAGAAGAACGATAAAGCGGTGCTGGATCGCTATTCGGACCGAAGTTGCTCGCCGGATGAAACCCTGGAACGCGTGGCGCCAACGCTCGAAGTGCACGGCATCACGCGGCTTTCCAGGTTGACCTCGCTCGACCGGATCGGCATCCCCGTCTGGACGGCGATACGACCGAACGCGAAGTCTCTGTCTGTCGCACAGGGCAAGGGACTGACAGATTCGTTCGCTCGCGCCTCCGCGACGATGGAAGCGCTGGAGCGGGCGGTTGCCGAAGGGCCAGAGATCGCCGCCCAAACCGCCTCGATCGACGCTCTTGAGGAAAAGGGATGCAAAACTGATCCTCTGGAGGAGTTCGTTGCTCTCGGACAGTCGCCGCCAACTCGCAAGACATCTGTCCCGTGGATAAAAGCGCAAAGCCTTCTGGAAGAACGGCCAATCCTTGTACCGTTCGAGAGTGCATGTCTCGACCGGACCCGGACGGCGCGGTACTGGCAGTCCTCGGATGGATTGGCATCGGGCAATACCGAAGAAGAGGCGGTATTTCACGGGCTGTTGGAACGCATTGAACGGGATGCCGACACGCTTTGGAAACTGCTTGCCCCCAAAGCTCGCCGCTCGACCTGTTTTGATCCGGCCGATCTGAAGGATCCGATCGTCGATGACTTGCATCGGCAAATCCGAAAAGCCGGACTGCATCTGGTCTTGTTCGACCTGACGTCCGATATCGGCGTGCCGGTGGTGTCCGCGATGATTGGGCCAAGTCCGGGGGAGTTGTGTTCGCAAGGCCTGAATGAAACACGGTACATCGACGTAACGGAAGGGAGCGGCGCCCATCCCAGCGCCTCTCGCGCCGCCATTCGCGCCATCACGGAAGCTGTGCAATCGCGGCTGACGCTTATCAGCGGTGCTCGTGATGATGTTCCTGCACCTGTCTACCAGCGCCCTCTTCCCGCTTCGGTGGCGCTCGATCTCGGCTCGCTGGCATGCCGCATGCCTCCAGAGGATCTCAGGGGCGTGATTGACGGATCGATTGCCCGCCATGTCGGTCGGCTACTGGCCAATCTCAGGACCAGCGGCGTGTCCAGAATATACTCGGCGCGCCTGAATCCGCACGAAGATCGTTTTGCTGTCGTGAAAGTTTTGGTCCCTGATCTCGAGAATCCTCCCGGCGCGAGGCGCCGGCGCTACGGTCCGCGAGCAATGTCGCGCCTCGTGAGGTTCCGGTGAAGGTCGTTTTTGCGGGACCCTCTCTACATGGCAGCCACCGTGCCGTACCGGCCGACATTGCCCTTCTTGAGCCAGCGCGTCAGGGGGATGTCCATCGGGCGGTAAACGAGGGAGCGAATGTGATCGGTTTGGTCGATGGCTACTTCGACGATTCCGCCGCCGTATGGCACAAGGAAATTCTTTTTGCCCTTTCAGAAGGTGTCACCGTCTTCGGGGCTTCCAGCATGGGCGCCCTTCGCGCTGCCGAATGCTGTTCTTTCGGTATGATCGGCGTTGGCAAAATATTCGAGGCCTATCGTCGCGGCGAAATCATCGATGATGGAGCCGTAGCACTCTCCCACGGCCCTCGTGAAACCGGCTATCTGCCCCTTACTGTTGCTTATGTCGACGTGATAGCAACAGTTCGGAGCCTTGAAACGCAGGAGCAAATCACATCTGCGGAAGTCGCTGCTCTTCTTGGCGCGGCAGAGACAATATTCTTCAAGGACAGAACCTGGCGCGCCATCGTTTCGGCGATCCAAACCGACCCCGCCCGTTCCGACTTTGTCCTGCAATCGCTACGCACCGGTTTTGTCAGCCAGAAGCAGATAGATGCAGAGTTGCTGCTCGATCGCGTGTCTCGTGCGTGCGATGAACGCAGCGCGAACCGGCCCGGCTGGAACCTCCAGACCACAACCTACCTTGCTCTCTGAAACCCCGTGCACCGGTAAATGGAAATCCGGGAAAGGCGTGTCACGGCTGTGTCACGTCGGATCTGCTGAAATACCCTTCATTGTCGTAGTCATTGGTAAAGAAGGTTGGGTCGTGAAAAAACTAGGCAAGGGGAAGCAAGACAATATCACCTCGGAATTGGCAGCTCTGGCGCGGATGCTGACATTCGCGCGCACAAGCGCAAGCGATCTGAAGCTCGACCTGCCCGTCTATTGTCTCGACATGGCACTGACGGCTGTTCTGGCCGAGGCCGAAAAGACACCGGAAGTCGCAGCTGCCATGGAGCGGCTGGAGCTTCCGGCATCACAAATGCACTGAACCGCCTCAACGTCAGATCGGGCTTTTTGGTCGATCTTCAAATGATGACGATGCCGGAACACGCCGTTACGGGGCCTTTCTCCCGCTGCCCGGAAACAGCAGTTCGATGAAACACTCTGCGGTCGGCTGGGGTTCGTGGTTGGCAAGACCCGGGCGTTCATTGGCTTCGATGAAGACGTAGTCCGGCTCGGCCGGATCACGCACCATGAAGTCGATCCCGACTACGGGGATTTTAATGGCGCGTGCGACTTTGCAAGCGGCTTCGACAAGCTCAGGATGAACCGTGGCCGTAACATCGTGGATTGTGCCACCGGTGTGGAGATTGGCGGCCTTGCGTACCGTGATTTCGCGGCCTGGCTCCAGAACCACATCAAGATCCAATCCCTGTTCAGCGAGGCACCGCTTGGTCTCGGCATCGACTGGGATACGGCTTTCGCCGCCCGTTGCCGCCGCACGTCGACGTGACTGACGTTCGATAAGCTTGCGGACCGGGAGCCGCCCATCGCCCGCAACGCGGGGCGGCCGACGCACAGCGGCTGCTACCAGTCGATAATCGATCACCACCAACCGAAGATCCTCCCCCTCGAAGCACGCTTCCAGGAGCACACGATCGCAGACGTCGCGTGCACGGCGAATGGCGTTCTGCAGGCCCTCGACCGACGAAATGCCGACCGATATCCCCCGTCCTTGCTCTCCCCGCGCCGGCTTGACCACAACCTTGCCATGCCGCGTCAGGAAAGCCTGCTTCTCTTCGTCGCTGGCATCGGCAGAAATCTGTTCGGGAACGCGAAGTCCGGCGGCGAGCGCAAACCTGCGGGTGACTGCCTTGTCGTCGCAGATCGACATTGCCACTGCTGAGGTAAGGTCGGACAGGCTTTCACGGCAATGAATTGTGCGTCCACCATGCGATAGCCGGAAGAAGCCTCCGTCGGAATCCGTGACCTCAACATGAATGCCCCTGCGTAGCGCCTCGTCGACGATGAGCCTCGCGTAAGGATTGAGCTCCTCATAACCGTCTACTGGCTGCGCGAAGAATCGCTCGTTGATCGCATTCTTTCGCTTAATCGCAAAAAGAGGGACGCGTCGAAAGCCGAGCTTCTCGTAAAGACTTATAGCCTTATCGTTGTCGTGCAGGACCGAAAGATCGACGTACGCCGAGCCTCGCGCTTGGAAATGAGCCGCAAGCGTTCGAACAAGACCCTCGCCTATGCCGGGTTGTCTGGCCTGGGGATGCACGGCCAAACACCACAAAGAAGCGCCACGCTGTTGATCGTCAAAGAGGCGTTGATGATCGATACCCGTCACTGTACCGACGATTTCTCCTGTGTGATCATCCTGCGCAACAAAATAGGTCACAGGCCGATTGTCACGCTCACCGGAAAAGAAATCTTCTCTTACCGGCACCATGCCACATGCCGCATAGACGGCGTTGATACCTGTCGCGTCGTTCTCGGAAGAAAGACGACGGATCGTAACGCCGGAAAGGCGCTTGTTGCCCGCACGATAGGTCGAGAGGTCCAAACGGAATGTGTGCGACGGATCGAGGAATATCTCCTGCGGCGCCTGTGCAAGCAGCACATGCGGATCGGCAACATAAAACGCGATATCGCGGCTGTTCGGTGCCTCTTGTCGCAGGGTGTCGAGGAGCTCGTCCTGCTCTGTGAATGTCTGGGCAAAAAGCAACCGTCCCCAGCCACAATCGAGAACAACGTTCCGGTTCGGCTCGGCTATCTGATCCGCACGTACGCCCCCGGCGGCCACCATCACTCCAGGGGAACGAAGGCGGGCCAAACGATGCGAGATATCACCACCACGTCGCTGCCGACGCGACGGCTGCGGCTTCTTCTCCGATTTCGCCATCTCAGACCTCCTGCGCCTGCAGCCACATTTCGAGCAGCCCGACCTGCCAGAGCTCCGATCCCCTCAACGGGGTAATGTGATCGGCGGGCGCGGCCAGCAGTTTGTCGACATAGGATTTCCGGAAAAGTCCGCGCTCCCGAGCAGCCTGAGACGACAGGACATCGCGCAGCATGTCGAGATACGGCCCCGCGATATACTTAAGTTGCGGAACCGGGAAGTACCCCTTCTTCCGGTCGATCACCTCGCTCGGGACGATCTTTCGCGCCACGTCCTTCAAGATGCCCTTTCCGCCGTCCCGCAGTTTTTCCTCCGGCGGAATCCGTGCGGCGAGTTCAACCAGTTCATGATCGAGAAACGGCACCCGCGCCTCCAGACCCCATGCCATCGTCATGTTGTCGACGCGTTTGACGGGGTCGTCCACCAGCATGACATTGCTGTCGAGCCTAAGTGCCTGGTCCACTGGTGTGTCTGCGCCGTCGCGGAGTAGATGCTCCTTCAGCAAGTCGCCGCTTACATCGCTGTCTGCCAGCCACCCCTCGCCAAGCTGCTCGACAAGCGTGTCATGCGCACGATCTCGGAAGGCTTTTCCGTAGTCGGAGACGACATCATTGCTGTTCGTCAATGGCGGGTACCAGTGATATCCGCCAAACACCTCGTCGGCGCCCTGGCCCGACTGGACCACCTTGATGTGCTTCGAAACCTCGCGGGAAAGAAGGTAGAACCCCACGTTATCGTAGGAAACCATCGGTTCCGACATGGCCGCGATGGTTCCCGGCAGCGCGTCCATGAGTTCGGACGAGGGCACGAAGATCTGATGGTGATCGGTGCCGAAGCGCTCCGCGATCAGGTCCGAGTACATGAACTCGTCGCCCTTCTCGCCGTTGGCTTCCTCGAAACCGACGGAAAAACTCATGAGATTTGTCTGCCCAGCTTCTGCGAGCAGCCCCACGATCAGGCTGGAATCCACGCCGCCGGACAAGAGAACGCCAACCGGCACATCGGCGATCATCCGGCGACGAACCGCCAGGCGCAGTGCCTCAAGCAAGCGCTCCTGCCACTCCTCGCGCGACACATTTCCATCACCTGCCTTGCGGCTATATGGTGGATCCCAGTAGCGCCTGTCTTCGAAGGCGCCATCTTTCTGATAGATCCTGATCGTCGCCGGAGGCAGCTTTCGGACCCCGTTGAGCACCGTGCGCGGCGGCGGAACGACGGCATGAAAGCTCATGTAGTTGTGAAGGGCCGCAACGTCGATCGAGGTGTCGACCCCTCCGGCCTTCACGATTGCCGGCAGTGAAGAGGCGAAGCGCAGCCCCCCCTCCACCTCTGCCAGATAAAGCGGCTTGATACCGAAACGATCGCGCGCCATGGCGATCCTGCCACTGTCCCGCTCGTGAATGACGAAGGCGAACATTCCATGGAAGCGCGAGACGCACTCGGCTCCCCAGGCATGCCAGGCCTTGAGTATGACCTCGGTGTCTCCATCCGAAAAAAACCGATAGCCCTTCTCCTGGAGCTCGGCCCTGAGTTCGCGGAAATTGTAGATGCAGCCGTTGAAGACAAGCGAAAGGCCAAGGTCGGGATCGACCATGGGCTGCTCGGACTTCTCCGACAGATCGAGAATGCGCAATCGCCGGTGTCCAAGCCCGATGTTTCCGCGGACGATAATACCGGCCGCGTCCGGACCGCGTGGCGCCAGAACCTGCGCCATCGTCGTGATTGAAGCCACCGAGGGCGATCCGCCATCGAACCTTACTTCTCCGCAAATTCCACACATGGACCGGGTCTAAACCTCCGTTTTTGATAGAAGAACATGACATCAGGGCCGCAGATCGGTTCTGCGGCCCTGATGTCGCCATGAAATGCGAATGCCTGAACCTGCCTATTGTTCCACCAGGGTTGTCATTCGAGAGCCGCAGCGCGTCGCAGCATGTAGGTTTCTGCAAAGATCATGTGCTCGTGCGCAATGGCACGGGCATCGTCGCCACGACCATCCTTGAGGGCCGCCATGAGCCGATATTGAAAGGACAGCCCTTCCTCCCGTGAAAACGGAGTCGCATCGGCGTAGATTTTCCGTGCGACGGGCAACTCGCGAAGCAGATTGTGCATCAGGCCGCATATGAAGCCGAGCAGCGGGTTGGGACAAAGCTGGGCCAGAGCCGAATGAAAATCGAGCTCCGCGACGCGCTGGTGATATTGGTCGGAGAGATCAGCGGGGGGATGATCATAGATCCTGATCGTGTCTTCGAGATCGGCAAGATCGGCCGCCGACATACGGCCCGCAAGAAGAGCCGCGACCTCGGGTTCAAGTGCTTTTCGTACGGCATAGATGTCCGACAGGCTTGGCTCGGCGAAGAAGAAGTGCGTGGAGAGCAACTCCATCGCCTGCTGCGTGGACTGCTTTGCGACGAAGGCCCCTCCTCCCGGTCCACTGCGCGTGCGGACGAGACCTTGTGTCTCCAAAGCCTTCATGGCCTCTCGCACAGTGCCTTTGGCGGCCTGGAAGGTATCCATGAGTTCGCGTTCCTGAGGAAGGCGATCTCCGGGTCGCAAACGCTCTCGCCGTATGTAGTCCTTGATCTGCTCGGCGATCATGTCGGGACGGCGTTTTGTACGACCCGCGGGCAGGAACAGCCGCTTTCCGTCTTCAACATTACCCATCTTGCTCGACCCTGCTTCCTCCATTGCCCCTACTCTCTCCTGATTCGCGGCGCGCTTGCGATCAGGTTCTGCGTATAGGCGTGCTCGGGCGCGGCAAAAAGCCGATCCGCATCAGCGATCTCGACGATTTCTCCCAGGTGCATGACCGCCACCCGGTCGGCGACCGCTTCGACAACCGCGAGATCGTGACTGATGAAGAGGTAGGAAAGATTGAAGCGAGCCTTCAGGTCATGCAGAAGCAGCAGGACCTGCGCCTGCACCGAGACGTCGAGCGCGCTGACCGGCTCATCGAGAACCATGATCCGCGCTTCCGCGGCCAAAGCCCTCGCGATTGCAATACGCTGAGCCTGACCGCCGGAAAGTTCGTGGGGATAGCGCGAGAGCATGCTTTCGGGCATCTGAACTGCGTCCAGCAATTCACGCATTCGCCCCGGCCGTCGAGCGGCATCAAGACCGGCCAGCAGTTTCAGGGGCGTATCCAGTATGTCGGCGATCGTCTTGCGTGGGTTGAGGGAGGCGACGGGATCCTGGAACACGTACTGGATCCTCTTGCCGAGGGCGCGCGGATCGGCACCGCGAAAGGCCGCATCGACGTCATCGATCGAGATGTCGCCGGAGGTTGGTTTTTCCAGGCCGACAAGCATACGTGCAAGCGTGCTCTTGCCTGAGCCGCTTTCACCCACCACCGCGAGCGTCTCTCCCCCTGCGAGGTCGAAGGACACGGATTTCACGGCTTTGACTTCATGCCTTGCTCTGCCGATGAGGTTTAACCCTCCCCCGAAAGTCTTCGAAAGCTCCCGAACGCTGATGGCGGTCGATGTCATGACGTCCCTCCATCAAGCGGGGCGAAGAGCTTTGCGACGCGATCGAGGTACCCGTCCCTGCTTCCAAGTTCGGGGACGCAGGCGATCAGCCGTTTGGTGTAGGGATGTTGTGGTCTCGACAGAACCTCACCGGTACGACCGGCTTCAACGATCTCTCCATCCTTCATGACGGCCACGCGGTCGCAGATCTCGGAAACCACCCCGAAGTCGTGCGTTATGAAGATAAGCGCCATGCCCTTCTCCCGCTGGAGATCGCGCAGCAGATCCAGAATGCGCGCCTGTACGGTGACGTCGAGCGCGGTCGTCGGCTCATCGGCGATGATGATGTCCGGATCGTTGGCAAGCGCCATGGCGATCCCGACGCGTTGTCGCTGACCGCCGGATAGCTGGTGGGGATAATGGCGGGCACGTTCGTGGGCATCGCGGATACCCACCTTTTCGAGCAATGCGATCGCTCTTTCCTTGAGTTCCGAAGCGCCGAGCCGCTGATGGGCGGAAATCGCTTCCTCCACCTGCCGTCCGATCGGATACATCGGATGAAGCGTCGTCAGCGGATCCTGGAAGATGTAGGCAACACGGCTGCCCCGTTTCGCGATCAGTTTCGTCTCGGGCATGGAGAGTATGTCTTCGTTTCCGAGATAGATCGCGCCGTCGCGTATGACGCCTGGCGGAGAGGCGACGAGGCGCATGATGGAGAGCGCCGTGACGCTCTTGCCCGATCCGCTTTCGCCAACAAGACCCAAACACTCTCCAGGCATCACGTGAAAGGAGACCCCGCGAACGGCTGGAACGACGTCGCGGTCACGGCGGAACCCGGCTTCAAGCCGTTCAACGCAAAGGGACGCTTCGGGATGCGAGTTTTGCAGCTCTTGCCGACCCGTGGAAACCTCGGTCAAGGGTCCGGGCCGGACCAGCGCCCCGGAACGCAGGCGCGGGTCGAGAACGTCACGGATGCCGTCGCCCAGAGTGTTTAGGCTGATGACGATCAGGAAGATCATCACGCCCGGCACGATGGACACGTGCGGCGCGGTAAAGAGCTGCGCCCGGCCCTCCCCCAACATCGCGCCGAGGTCAGCCTGAGGCGGTTGCGCACCCAAACCGAGAAAGCTGAGGCCAGCCGTCTCCAGGATCATCCAACCAGCCGTTGTCGACATCGTGATGACGATGACGGGAAGCACGTTGGGGAAGATCTCCGTCATGAGAATGGAGAGGTGCCCCTTCCCCGAAAGCCGGGCCGCATCGACGAACTCGCGATGGGCAAAGCCGAGCGTCACACCTCTGACGTTTCGGGCAAAGAACGGGATGTTGACGATCGCGATCGCATAAAGCGCGTTCATGAGGCCGGGACCGAGTGCGGCAACGATGGCGAGCGCGAGCAGGATGTAGGGAAAGGCCATCAGCATATCGATCGACCGCATCATCAGATTGTCGGTGCGTCCGCCGGCATAGCCCGCCACGAGGCCGATGGCGGACCCGATCACGGCCGCGACCAGGGTGGCCGCGAACCCGACAGCAAGCGAAACCCGCGTACCCCAGACAAGCCGGCTCAGGATATCGCGACCGAGTTGGTCCGTGCCCAGCAGATGTCCTTCGGTCATCACGGACATCAGGCGTTGGGCGGGCGCCGTCGCATCCGGATCGGGTAAGGGCAGGAAAGGCGCGAGACCAGTTGCAAGCACGATCAGGCCAAGCAGCAGCAACCCGGCCGTCGCCAGCCTATTGTTGAGGAGCAGCCGCCATGACGTCAGGCTAGGCGTTCTTGTCGATCTGATCGGCTCTTCGGCAACTACGCTCATGTCCTGATCCTCGGATCGAGCATCGACTGGACCACGTCTGCCGCGAGATTGAACAACACATAACTAGCCGCCACGACGAGAACACCGCCCTGTACGAGCAGGATGTCGCGCGTGGAGATGGCCTTCACGAGCATGGCTCCGATTCCGGGCCACTGAAACACGGTTTCGATGTAGACGGCACCGCCGAGGACGAAACCAGCCTGGATGCCGATAATGGGAATGACACTGACGAGTGCCGCGCGAAAGGCATGGGCATAGATGACGCGCCCCTCGGTCAGCCCCTTGGCGCGCGCGGTTCGCACATAGTCCTGCCGCAACACCTCGAGCATGGCCGCCCTCGTGAGCCGGGCCACCACACCTGCCGCGACCACCGCCAGCGTGATCGCTGGCAGTACCAGATGGAAAAGCAGGTCCTTGAGGTCACCGCCGCCGTAGACAGCGTACATCCCGGAGGGCGGCAGGATGCGCCACTGGACGGCGAACAGGTAGATAAGGAGCAGCCCAAGCCAGAACGAGGGCATGGAAATACCGGCCAGCACGAATAAAGTGACGAGGCGATCGACCCATCCGAACTGACGGACGGCGGAAACGATGCCTGCCAGAAGTCCGATCACCGAACAGAGGAGCAGCGACACACCCGCGAGAATGAGGGTTGCCTGAAATCGCTCGACTACCTCGTCAAGCACGGGACGATTGAGCGAGTAGGAGCGACCGAAATCACCCTGCAGGACATTGCCGATCCAGATCAGATATTGCTGAACTAGAGGCTTGTCGAGGCCAAGGTCCCGGTTGATCCGAGCGACGTTTTCCGGCGTCGCATAGGCGCCGAGGATCGCCGTCGCCGTATCCCCTGGAATCAGCGCCATGACCAGAAAGACGATGACGGAGAGGCCGAACAGCACGGGCACAACCGCGATCAGCCGCTTTAGAATGTAAGCCGACATGGGGGTACTTCTCCCAGACGTCGAAAACAGTTGCCGGCGCCGCGGTCGACCCCGGCAACCGGATTGGTTCTCACTGCTTCGTGACGCCGCGCAGGTCGAGCAGGAAGGACGGCTGAAGCTTGAAGCCCTGGACCGCGGACGTCGTCACGGCGTTTTGCTTCCAGTTGGCGACAAACAGCCATGGCGCGTCCTCGTGCACGATCGCCTGGACCTCGCCGTAGAGCCTGCCGCGTTCGGCCTGGTTGGTCGACCGACGCGCCTGCTCAAGCAATTCGTCCACCTTCGGGTTCGAATAGTAGCCGGAGTTGAAGCCGCCCTTGTCCGGCATCGCGTCCGTCCTCAACGTCAGATAAGGCACGGTGTCGGGATCGTTCGTCATCCAGGCCATTTCGGCCATGTCGGCATTCCCCTCAAGGCCCGGATTGACGCGACCGAGAAAGGTGTTCCACTCGTAGGTCTCGATGTCGACCTTGAAGCCGACGGCCTGAAGATCCGCCTGGATCGCGGCTCCCATTGTCACGGGATCCAGCATTCCGGAGCCGCCTTCGGTCACATAAAAGGTCAGCTCCGGAGCCTCTACGCCAGCCTCGGCAAGCAGAGCCTTGGCCTTCTCCTGGTCGTACGGATAGGGCTGCACGGAGCTTTCGACCCAATTGAAGGCGGGCGGGATAGGGCCGGCGGCGACGGTCGCCGTGCCCTGGAGCACATCGTCGACGAGCGTCTGCTTGTTGACGGCGTAATTCGCGGCCTGCCTCACCTTCTTGTCGGCGAACGGGCCACTCTTTGTGTTGAGGATCGCAAACCAGACATGCGGGCCGGCTTGCTCGACCACGGCAAAGTTCTCGTCCTGGGCAAAGGTCGCGAGATTGTCCGGCGGCACCTCCACCATCACATCAATGCCGCCAGCCATCATTTCGGCGACGCGCGTGTTGGGATCGGTGATCGGCCGGAAGACCACGGCTTCCAGACCCGCAGCGCCGCCCCAGTAATCGGGGTTTTGCTCCACTACGACGCGCTGGTTTGACAGCCATTCGACGAACCGGAACGGACCAGTCCCCGACGGATTGCGTCCATAGTCCTTGCCATGCTGCTTCACGGCATCGGGCGAGACGATCAGGCCGGTGGGATAGGCGAGGTTGGACAGAAACGGCGCAAAAGCTTCGGAAAGCTTGAACTCGACCGTGTGGTCGTCGAGGGCATTCACCGCCTCGATGGAGGAAAAGTTGAACGAGAGCGGGAACGGGCCTGTTTCGTAGAAGGGATGATCTTCCCGCAACATGCGATCGAAGTTGAATTTCACCGCTTCCGCGTTGAAATCGGAACCATCATGGAACTTGATGCCCTGCCTCAGCTTGAAGGTATAGGTCTTGCCGTCTTCCGAGACCGTCCAGCTTTCCGCGAGCGCAGGCTCGACTTCCAGCGTACCGTCCTTGAACCGGACGAGCCCATCATAGACGTTGACCAGAATGCGGAAATCGTTGGTCGCCGTCACGGTGTGGGGATCGAGCGATTGCGGCTCGGCGATCTGCCCGACAATCAAGACATTGGGAGGTGTCTGCGCATGCGCGGGCAGGGTCGTCATGGTGACAACGAGCGCGGCGGCGACGGCAGCTACGGTTCGGAACAGCCTCGTCATGGGAAACATCCTTTCGATCTGGCAACTTCTCGATCTATACGTATAAATCAACTCGACTCAACAATTTATAGTAATTAATTTTCAGAGAGACGAAATGACCCCTCTCAGCCCCACTCAATGGAGCATCACCAACACCCGTTTTCCTTGGATTACTCAGTGTGCGTCCGGATCATCCGGGCGGAGCGCCTGTTCCGCCTCCCTCACCTTCTGACGGGTGAAGCCGCGCAGGCCCGAGACTTCCTCGGCATCCCGCTCAATCTGGACCTCGCTTGACGCATAGAGCACCGCAAGCTTGGCAACCGACATAAGCGCGTGAAGATGGATACGCTCGTAGCCGTGCGATGCGTCGACACCGAAGGTGACAAGTGCGGTGCGCACATCGTGTCCGGCTTCGACAGCGGACGCCGCATCCGAACGATAGTAGCGGAAGACGTCCTTCTGCACACGCAGGCCGTTTTCGCCGCAAAGCTCGAAAAGCTTCTTCGACAGATGATAGTCGAACGGCCCGGTCTGGTCGGCCATGGCAAGCGTCACGCCGAATTCATCGGAGTTTTGCCCGGGCGCCGTCGTGCCGTTGTCGATCGCGACCAGCGAGGCGATCTCCGGCACCAGGGCGGCCGACGCCCCCACGCCCACTTCTTCCCCGATGGTGAAGAGCCAGTAGGTATCCACCGGCGTCTCGATCTTCTCCCGCTGCATGGCCTCCAAGGCGGCGAGCATGATGGCAACACCCGCCTTGTCGTCGAGGTGGCGGGAAACGATAAAGCCGTTTTCTAGGAACTCCGGCTGAGGATCGACCGCAACGATGTCTCCGATGTCGATGCCCAGCTGGACCACGTCATTGCGATCCCGCGCCAGCGCGTCGATGCGAAGCTCGACGTGACGCCAGCCGGTCGGCTGGCTATCGACCTCGTCGTTGTACGTGTGACCCGATGCCTTCAGGGGCAGGATCGTCCCCCGATAGATGCCTTTGGTCGAGAAGATCGAGACCCGAGCACCCTCGGCAAATCGCGCCGACCAGTGGCCGATCGACACGAGTTCGAGCCGGCCATTCTCCTTCAGGCTTTTCACCTGAGCGCCGAGCGTATCGAGATGCGAGACCAGACCGCGTGCCGGTCGCTCGGCCGCGCCGGGGCGGAGCGCGCGGATCGCGCCGCGGCGCGTCAGCTTGACGTCGAGGCCGAGGCGTTCGAGTTCACGCGCCGTGAAGCGCACGGCCTCATCGGTGAAGCCGGTCGGACTTGGAATGGCGAGAAGCGCTTTGAGCTGGCGCGTCAGATAGTCGTGATCGATTGTGACGGGCGTTTTCATCCGCACCTTGTCGCAATCGAGGGACGATGCGTCAACCCGAGGCTTGCTGGCGTTCAATGCCCAGGGATGGCGCCCGGCCAGCAATGGCCGGGCACGTGACGTCAGATGTTCTCGCCGACAGCGGCGCTTTCCCGCGCCAGTTCTTCTTCCCGCTCATGGCGATTATACCGAAGCGAAGACCAGAGCGAGAGCCCGATAAGGGCCGCGCCGCCCAATCCGGTGATGACTTCCGGAATGTGGAACAGCGTCTGCACGTACATGATGACCGAGAGGATCAGGATCGCATAAAACGCACCGTGCTCCAGGTAGCGGTATTCCGCGAGCGTGCCCTTCTCCACCAGCATGATCGTCATCGAACGCACATACATCGCCCCAATTCCAAGGCCGATGGCGATGATGAAGAGGTTCTGCGTCAGCGCGAAGGCTCCGATCACACCGTCGAACGAGAAGCTGGCGTCGAGCACTTCGAGATAGAGGAACGCGCCGAAACCGCCTTTGGCGGCGCCCTCCAGCATCTCCTGGCTCCGGTCGAGAATACCGCCCAGCACCTCGACCAGCAGGAACGTCAGCAGCCCCCAGATAGCCGCATGAAAGAAGACATTTGCCGCGGCCGGACCAAGGTCCGGCTCGTTGATGCTGCCGATGATACGCGAAAAGATCAGCATGATGACCAGGACGACGGCGATCTCTATCCCCTTGACTGACGAGTAGATCGACGCCTTCTCCTCGATCCACTGCACCCAGTGAACGTCCTTTTCCTGATCGAAGAAGAACTTCAGGCCGACCATCATCAAGAAGGTGCCGCCGAAGGCCGCGATCGGGAGATGCGCGTCATGCATGATTTCCGCGTAGCGCTCCGGCTGCGTCGCCGCCATCACCATTGCCGTCCATGGACCGACATTGGCCGCGATCACGACGATCAGAAGCGGGAAGATAACCCGCATGCCGAAGACAGCGATGATGATACCCCACGTGAGGAAGCGATGCTGCCAGACCGGCGTCATCTCCTTCAGCTTGTTGGCGTTCACGATCGCATTGTCGAAGGAGAGAGAGATCTCGAGAACGGCCAGAACGACACAAATGAAGAAGACCGTCGCCGTGCCGCCGATGGTACCTGTGGTCTGCCAACCCAAGAGCCCACCAAGCAAGAGACCGAAGACGGTAACGATGAACGCCCAGCGAAAATAGGAGAGCGTGGTTTTTGCTTCCAACGGTTGCGCGCTCATGCCCAGACCTCCGAAGTGGAGGATGTCGTGATGGAGAGGTTACGATTGATCGAAAAGGTTCGCGCGTTGCACTCACGCGCAAGGAGCATGATCGATGTGTTCATGTTTTGAAATCCGCCGGCTCATCTTGCTGGCGGTACCGACATCACGAGAGCGCCGTAAACTCTCGCCAGAGGGGCCCGGCACCAGAAGGTCTGGGCCATAACGATAACGTGACTAGGACCCAGCTTCTTTTCACCGAACCGGGGGCGCCGGTCAAGTACCGCTTCGCGGTCGCGGCACTTATTTCATCCGGCGGACGGCAAACGTCCGTCGAAAGGCCATCCTTCCCGGTTTAATCCTTGCCCGGCTCAACCGCGTCCGATGGTTTGCCAAGCATGTGCCGGCATCTGGCGTCTCCTCTTTGTCAGTCCGGAACGACTTGTGATGCGGGTCCGCTGGCGAAGTGCGGTTCGCGTGGCATCGCCGTTGCCCGACTCTTCCTACTCGGCGACACCGTTCGCAACCGGCACCGGCTGGGGGAACTTTCGACCGCGCATCCTGTTGGTGAGACAACGCATCGAAACACATGCCTATGAGTTGAAAGGAAATGCCGGTATGACAACGACCAAGAGCAAGGCATTGGCTGACGAATACATGCGCCTGGGGGGCCGGCGGCTCGCCAAAATCGACGACAACATCACAAAGGTTCGCGAATGGGAGAACGACCCGCCCGAAGCCGAAAAATTCTGGCAGGAGCGTATCGCGGTCCTTGACGACAAGGCGCGTCGCGACGTCGAGTTCTATCTCCCCGACATCAACGCCCCATGAGATTTCTGCAAGGTCGTCCGGATCAGGCCGGGCGGCCGTAGATTTTGATCAAGCAAGGCCGCAATTTTCGTGAGGTCTTCGGCACTGCCTGTAAGTCGCCCGTGAGTCCCGCCCCGCCACTTGACGAGACAGCCTCTTTCGCTGGCGCCGTCCGGTAATCTGCACCGTACGCGACCCGCGCAGACAGACCACCTGCCCCTTTGGCCTCGCCAGCGACTCAACAGGTGCGACGGTCACCGATGAGAAGTTCCTCCGACGCTTAGTCCTCCACGACAAGAACGTCGATGCGGCTGCCCGTTGGCAATCCATTCGGTGGCAGTGACTGGCTGAAGGCTCTCTCGATTATCTCTCGCGGAAACTGCCGATGCTATTCCCCCGATAACAGCGGTCCGTGGTGCGTCAGCGGGCGCTGATCGTTGATATGATCCTTGGTCCCGCACCGGGGCGAAGGGTTTTCACAACGACATGCACGTAGACCAGCCACACGACCAGCATTCCGAGTTGATTCCGAGGGTGAGCGGTTCGCTCCAGATGCTGATCCAGTCTCGGACGGAGGGAATTATAGCGCTTTTGCGTTTCCGCTGTTCGTCAACGTCACCATACTATAGGTAAACCCGCTTGCGTCAGCGGATCAAACCTGACTTGCCTCAGTTTGGTTCCGCAGGGCGAAGAGGAAGAGATTTCATTCGCGGACAGATTCATCATTCGATGTGCGGCGCATGAGTAGTTCTTCAAAACCTTATCCCGTCGATAACGAGGACCAGATGGGAAACGAAAAACAGCGAAACGGGAAAGGCGCGACCGATTCCGATCTCGAACGGGCCGTGTCGGAGCTTCTGACCGAACTGAACGCCGTACCCACGCCACCCAAGATAACGGAACTCGCACAGGAACTGCAGAAGCGTCTTGATCAGCGTCGGAGCTGACATAGCCGTCCGCTGTGGCGGCGGCGTGCGAGATGACGGAACAGCAACGGCTACGACAGTCAGCAAGGAACAAGCCACCGCACGGCAGGGTTGGACTCCTGAAGGGAGACCAGTTCAAGATACTTCCCGCCGTCTTTGCCGTTACGATTACGCCTCTGCCGGCTTTAGCACAAACGACGCAGCCGTCACCGGCAACGGAGATACCGACACCTCCTACACCCGCCGACGCGCCTCAAGGAGAAGCACCAGCGCCGGATGTGTTCGCCGCAAGGGCGGCATCGTCGAACCTTTTGGAAATCAAGACGGCTGAACTCGCTCTAAAGCGCAGCGCCGATCCGCTCGTAACAGATTATGCGAGGCAATTGATCGCCGACCACCGGAAAGCCCAGTCTGAGCTTGAAGCAGCAGCCCGGGCGCAGTCGGTGACAGTCGATTTTGCCTTGGACTCTTCGCAGACACAGAAGCTGAACGCGCTGACCTCGGCGTCCGACGCCGACTTCGATTCAGCCTTTCTCTCGGCTCAGATGGTGTCCCACCAATCCGCCATGGCGCTTGTCGCGCTTTACGCAGATCGCGGTGCGGCCGGACCTTTGAAGGCTTACGCCCAATCAGTCTACCCGACATTACGCACGCATTTCCTGAAGGCCCTAACCGGTGCCAATGACTAGATCAGGCCACCAACAAGGCCGCCGCGGCAACCGCTCCGGCGAACAAAAGATACGCGAAGGCGAACAAAAGGCCGTCGTGGGTCATGAGCGCTAGGCCGAGAACGGCAACAAACATGCCGGCGATGGAGCTGGAGAAGGGCACCAATTCCATCGCCGGCATGCAGACGGCGATGAGGAGACACATCAGGCCGGCAAGTCTTACCGAGACCGGATTGGCGAACCATTCGAGACGCCGGCTGCTGAACCGGTCGATAACACCGGCGACCGGACGGACCCATCCGACGGCACGCTTGGCACGTCCGGCGGAAATGCCGGACGTACCCAACCGTTTCGGAAGCCAAATCGTGCTGCGACCCAGCATGATCTGAAGGCTGACAAGACCGATCACCAGTCCCAGGAAGGTTGGTACTGTCGGTATGCCGCTCAGCGGTGACAGGATGGCAAGACCCGGCAAAAGGATAAGAGGTGCACTGGCCCTCCTGCCCGCGATCTCCTGAATAGCGGCGATCGTCAGGCGCTCGTCGCGGTCGCATGCATCATCTATGCTGTCGAGCAGCGCTGTTACGTCATCCGCCACGGTGTCGCCTCCACGTCGGCTCCGGCCTCAGGCCGGAGGTGGATAAGGTGCCTCTGAAAGAAGACGGGCCAGATGAAGGGCGTTCGATACCGCCATGTCGACCGTTGTCTTCACTTTCTCGGGGATCTCGTCCAGATCGACCAGATTGACCGACGACATCGCTTCACCGACCCAATAGTCAACAGCATTGGGCGGAAGCGTGTAGCCGACATCGTTCAGCGCCTGATAGAGTTCGGCTGAAACGTGATGTGCGCCGTCCTCATTGCCGACGACACCGACCAGGGCAACCTTCCCGAACGTAGGCATGCGACCCGAATCGTCTGTCTCTCCGAGAAACGCATCCATTCGCTCCAGCGCACGTTTGCACACGCTGGAGGGCTGGCCCATCCAGATGGGCGTCGCCATCACAAGAATATCGGCATCCATGAGTTGCTGCCGGATGGAGGGCCAGGCATCGCCGCCGCCTTCGTCGGCGCTTACGCCCGGCTTGATGTCATGGTCCACCAACCGGATGATGGGAAGTTCGATCGACGATCGGGCAAACGCCGCCCGAAATTGTTCCAGCAGAAAATCCGTCGATGAGGCCGCGGTATTCCCGCTCGGTTTCAGTGTCGCATTGAATGCGAGGGCTTTAAGCGTCACTGGCGGCTCCCTTTGGATGAGTTGTCATCGTCACCCGTTTTCAACCCGTCGGAGACCGTCTTCTTCCGGGGATCCTGAAGGTTTTCTCCAACAGCATCACGATCGTGGTCGGGATCATCCTTGGCTGGAAGATAGCCGCTCGGGGTGTTTTCCTGCGGCCCTTCCCATCGCGGTGACTGATCGGTCGTGCCGGCGGCCCCGTCACGTGGTTTTTTGATAGCCATCTTATTGCTCCTCGTTCCTGCGCCGGTTGGACGGCATTAGGTGATGACGTCTATCGTCCCACTCACCACACCCCGGACCCTCCGGCCGACATCGGCCTCTCCGTCCTCCAGGATCACGGTGAAGAGTTTCTCGTTGAGGAAGGCGGAACCGTTGATAGTCGACACCCCTTCCGCAGGCTTCGCGTCCCGTTGGGGAAAATCACCCTCGGCCTCGGCCGCAACAAGTCTGGCGTCGCCAGGCGATACCGCACAGACGCGCACCTCTCCCTGGAAAATCGCATTCTGCCAGTTCGGATCCGAAGGAGGAGCCTGCGGCACAAGGCGGTAAATCTTCAGTTGCGTATCCATCATGGACCTCGGTTGACCCTGCTGGTTTTCAAACTCCCGGACCTCCACCAGGTTCCCTTGTTTCCCGAGCACCCTGAATGTTTATCAGCCGCCCGGGGAGATGGAACATCCTCGGTGCCGTCTGGTTATTCGCCGCCACCTTGGAGAAACAAATCCATGACAACCGAGCAAATGAAGCAAAACGCACGCTCAAACCCGAGGCCTTACACCCGTCGGTACGCCTGGGGTGCCGAGATGATTGACGGTCAACGGGCTTCATTTCGCCTTTGGGCGCCGCGGCACGATCTGATCCGTCTGCGTCTGGGCGACGCAAGCATGCCGTTGGTCCGGACTCTTGCCGGCTGGCATGAGCTGGAGACAGAGACGCAGCCCGGCGAGACCTACTGTTTCATTCTCTCCGACGGGAGCGAGGTCGCCGATCCGGCGTCCCGCCAGCAGGTCGAGTCAGTGTCAGGACGCTCAGTTGTCGCGGACCTCAGCTACGGGTGGCGCCACACGGATTGGACCGGGCGCCCATGGCATGAGGCCATCATCTATGAGCTCCATGTGGGGGCGTTCACATCCGAGGGCACTTTCGTTGCTGCGATACCGCATTTGCAAAGGCTCGCGGACCAGGGTTTCACCGCCATCGAAATCATGCCCGTGGCGGCCTTAGACGGGCAACGCGGCTGGGGCTATGACGGCGTGCTGCAATACGCCCCACACCCAGCCTACGGTACGCCAGACGATTTCCGTCAACTTGTGGATGCCGCGCACGGGCTCGGGCTGATGGTATTCCTCGATGTCGTCTACAATCACTTCGGCAATCTGGGAAATGACCTCGAGCGCTCTACGCCTGAGTTCTTCAAGGCGGAGGGCTCTCCCTGGGGCCCGGCCCCGGACCTCTCGCGGCCGGAGGTCCGGCGTTATTTCCTGGACAATGCCCTCTACTGGCTGAGGGAGTTCCGGCTTGACGGGTTGCGGCTAGACGCCGCCGACTGTCTGGTCAATGACAGCGGAGATCCGGAACTGCTCTCGGAAATTTCCCGTGAAATACGCCGTCAATACTCTGGCCGGCACATCCACCTGATGATTGAGGATGCACGTAACGTGGCAGAACCAATGCGGCCGGGACGCGATACGGGACCTCTCTGCAAGGCTGAATGGAACGATGATTTCCATCATGTCGCACACGCGATCGCCACAGGAGAAACGGGAGGATTTTACGTCAATTTCTGCGACAAGCCGTGGCAGAAATTGCGCCGGTCGCTCACCGAGGGTTTCGTCTATCAGGGCGAGGCTCGCCCGCAGGACGGCAAGGTGGTCGGCGAGACAAGCGCTGATCTTCCACCGACGGCGTTCATCAACTTTTTGCAAAATCACGACCAGATTGGCAATCGTGTGCGCGGAGAACGGTTGCTGAATCTCGCGGAGCCGCCCATCGTCAAAGCGCTGACGGAAATTCTCCTGCTATCACCGCAAACTCCGCTTATGTTCATGGGCGAGGAGTTTGCGACACGCCGGCCTTTTTTCTTCTTCTCCGACCATCCGGAAGAGCTCCATGAACAGGAGCGCCGCGGCAGGTTGGAGCAGGCGTGGTTATTTCAGGATATGAAGGGGGAGACCGTTTCCGACGTTCCCGATCCAAATGCAGTCGAAACCTTCCTGCAATCGAAGATCGACCACAGCGCAACCGAAAGCCGGGACGCTGAGCGATGGAGCTCTTTTGTTGCCGACCTTCTCGACAAGCGGCAGCGTCTCATATGGCCACTTCACGCACAGACGAAATATCGCGGCGCAATCGGCCATGAGACTCCGGATGGGCTGATCGCCATCGATTGGAGATTCGGGAAGAGCCTGCTGCAAATGCGCGCCAATCTGACGGAAGAAGAGGCGACAGCGCCGCCTGTCGTTTCCGGTGAACTGATCTATGGACAGTTGCCGAGGGACGGTATCCTCCCCGCGTTCAGTGTCCTATTCAGCGTGGCAAATCTTCTATAGCTGCCGGATTCCGTCTTGGCGGCCTGATATTGTCAGGTCGCCACGAGATACGGCGTGGTGCTTCGGGGAATCCAGAGGCGCGTGTGCGGAGGCTGACTTCGGAGGGAGGACATGATTGCTGAGACCCAGCCCGCGGTCGCCTCTTCACGCCGCTTCGATCCGGAGCCATGGTCATCAGCGGATCGGTACGCCCCCGAAGAATGCTTCGACTGTTTGCGTCCGAGTGGAACGGACCCTGTGCTGGCGGGTTCTGGTGGACAACGTCAGGGAGTTTGAAGGATGCGCGAGATCATCAGGACCGAAACGACAACCCAAAGGCCGGCTGTAGGCCCGGAGCAACAGGGTCTGCTGCGTGCTCAGCGGATCGCAGCCCGAGCTCATGCGGGTCAGCGCGACAAGACAGGACGTCCCTACACCACCCATTGCGAGCGCGTCGCCAATCGCTTTTCCACCACCGAAGAACGGGCGGTGGGTTTTCTTCATGATACAGTTGAGAAGGGCAATGGCTGGTCTGCCTCCCAGCTCAGAGAAGAGGGATTCTCGGACATGGTCGTCGAAGCGGTCTCAGCTCTCACCCGGCGAAAGGACGAAAGTGAGCACGCGTTCCTGATCCGCATCGCACGTAATCCGATCGCCACCCGTATCAAGATCGCCGACCTGGAAGACAACATCAACCAATGCGACGCGGCCGGTCTCGATGCCTCGGCCTATAGTGAAAACCTGGAGATGTTCTGCCAGATGATCGGCATCTCCCCCTATGAGCGGAAGGCTGAGGAAACGCCGCGCCCTTTTATGAGGTCTTTGCTGACGGAACTGGGAATTGTGCGCCCTGATCAGAATTCTGGCCCCCAGGCCAGTGGTGTCAGACGATTCCTGTCGTGTTTGTGTTGACCGTTTTCACGGCCGATGACGACCGGCGCGGGAAGAGCCTGACGGCTTCGGTGGGCGGTTATGCTCCGTTGCGTCCTCCGATCCGGTAATCACCGTCGGTTTTGCGCTCGCGACCCCGTCGCTTTGTCCACCCGCCTGCTTAGGCGCAAACTGTCCCTGCGCATCCTTGTGGATCTTTTGAACTTTCTTTTCCGAGCCGGTCATTTGCATTTCCCTATCAGCTGTCTCGTGAAACGAACTTGTTAAATCGGCTCTCGGCGCCATCGCCAGTTTCGTCCTGATAGAGAAAGGCGAGCTTGGAATCCTCGAAGATATCGAAGAATTCTTTCCATTCGATCTCTTCGAGATTTTCCTCGGGCTCTCCGAAATCGATCCGGAGAATTCCTCCATGACTGGCCCCGCTAACCTTCGACGGGCGCCCTCCACGGCTTTCGATCCAGAAGCGGATAGTATCGTGATTGGTGCTCTTTTTCGCTTCGCTCATCGACGCCTCCAGATGATGATTTCGGATCACCTTAGCGAACTCACGGAGCGGAGGATTGTTCCGGTGACCATTATCGTCAAAAGCCGTCGAAGCGCCGCCCCAGAGCAGCAACAAACATCTCCGGTGTGCCAGGCTTCTCGATCCACGCCTTGCAGTTTCGCAGCGGCGAGCTAAGGCGTCTCCCTTCATTTTCAACGCTATGCACAATGAACGGGACCGCGTGATCGCTGAGCATCCGAGCGATCGTTTCACAGTGACCGTCCTGCACGCTTGCCTCAATGACCGCGACCGAAGGAAGTTGACGCGCCAGCCAATTCTCGGTTTCCCCTGCGGAAACGAATGTAAGGATATCGCGCCAACCCGCATCCTTTAGAATTTGCTCAATTTCCAGCGCGATCAATGGCTGGTCTTCCACGACCAGTGCAACGTTCGTTCTCTTCATGAACATGATGCTCCTCGGATCCGAGCGCCCATGCTCCCATTTAGCATCAACGATCTTCGACGTGGCCGATCGTCCGCCAGCGTACCTAAAACCCACACCTGATACTCGATGATATATCGACATTAACCGTCTGATTTGTAAGGGCCCGACGGCGGAAGGTCCCGGCGGCTTTCGCCCGAAGCGATAGAGAGCCATGTCCGCCGTACTTCAACCAGATATTCAGAACCACCTACTTGCACTGTTGCCGAAAAGCGAATTCCTGGAAATCAACAAGAGCCTGCAACCGATCGAACTACCCCGCGGCTATGCGATGGTGAAAGCCGGAGCGCCGGTCGATCATGCATATTTTCCATCGGCGGGGGTCGGCTCGGTCATAACCATATCTTCACAAGGTCGCCGGGCAGAAGCGGGCATGTTTGGCCGTGAAGGCTTCTCTCCCACCTCTGCACTGGTGGGTGGCATAACTAGTGTCCACGAAGTCGTGATGCAGGTCGAGGGTCATGGTCACCGGATGCCCATGAAACAAATGAGCGACGCCATCGCCCAGCACAGCGTCTTTGCCAATGTTCTGGCACGCTTCGTACAGACGTTCGTCTCGCAGATTTCCTTCACTGCGCTATGCAATGTTTCGCGCCAGATAGACGAGCGCCTCGCTCGGTGGCTGTTGATGTTTCACGACCGCGTGGGAGGCGACGAGATCGCGCTGACCCATGACCAGCTATCAATCATGCTGGGGGTGCGACGACCGAGTGTGACCACCGCGATCCATATTCTTGAAGGCCAAAAATACATCCGCTCCGAACGTGGCCGGGTCACGATAAGGGATCGACGCGGACTGGAGGAGTTTGCTGGCGATACCTATGGCGCGCCCGAAGACGAATACCGACTATTGGTGGGCAGATTGGGAACGTCTTGACGGGTTGGTGGGAACACTCGGGGGATATATCACACTTCAAGGTCACCCGGGAGATCCGCCATAAGCTTACGATACTCCTCTTCCGGCTTACCGTAGGCGTCTCTGGCGTAGTCCTCAAGATCGGCGCGATGGCGGATCGTGATGAGCCCCCGCTCAGAACGAATAAGGCCATGGCCCTCAAGGACGTGGAGAGATGTGGTGACACTGGGTCGTCGCACGCCAAGCATCAGGGAAAGCGCATCATGCGTGAGCGAGATTTCGTTGGCTGGCACCCGATCGTGGCACATCAACAGCCACCTGGCCAGCCGCACGCTGATGTCATGGACAGCATTCGAAACCGCTGTATATGCAAGCTGTACGGCGAACGCCTCGGAGGCCCTCATCATAAGCTTCGGGAAAAGCTCCAGGGTTTCCATGCCGCGCCTAAAGTCGGCATAGCTTATGCGATAGGCAGAGCCAGCGATCTGAACGGTGACGTCGTGCAGGCTAAGTGATGTCCCCGTAATCGCCGGGGCCGGAACGTGACCCTCAAAACCAAAGATGCCGGCTTCAGCACGCCGACCTTCCGGAGTCGTCAGTACCACCGAGCCGAGACCGGCGGTGATGAAGTAGACATACTCAAGAGGCTGGTCGATGCTGCCGAGCAACTCCCCCTTTTTAAGCATCACGAAATCTAGATCAGGCGTAATTGCGGCCAGCTCCTCCCTCGGAAGCAGGGCAAGAAGCTTGTTGAACTCCGGCGGAGTCTTTTCCGGCCTCGCTGCGCCCGTCGACCGAAATGCCTTGCCCCCATGTTTCGCCTCGGCAGCATCGCCGTCTTTGTGCACGGGATGTTGACGCGTCACATTGTTATCGTACTCGTCCACGGATGCGCCTCCTCGTCAGTGCTGCAGCGGAGCCGAAGTCTCCGCCTCAACCCCATCGAACTCGGAGGAGCCCATTTGGTTCCAAACCGGGAGCGATTTACGATGGCGAGCACAGGCGAAAGAATGTTACCGGCATCAGGCCGGCTCTCCGAGATCGACTTTAAGTCTCTCTCGAGCACGGCTAAGGCGACTTTTCACGGTGCCAACCGGACATCCGCAGATTTCCGCAGCATCTTCGTAACTCTCACCCAGAATGGCGATAAGGACCAGAACCTCTCGGTGGGTATCGGGCAGTCTCAATATGGCATCGCGCACTGTCTGTGACTGCGCCACCCACTCCTGTGCGGCGGGGCTCACCAGGCTCTCCTCAAGCGCCGTTGACACACCCACCACCTCCCGCTGCCCCTTTCGATAGCGGGTCGAAAAGGTGTTTCGCATTATTGTGAACAGCCAGGATTTGAGGCGCGTCCCCTCTTCGAACTGATCGATGCTGCCGATCGCCCGCATCAGTGTCTCCTGAACCAGATCATCCGCATCGTCGGGCGACCCGTGAAAGGACCGCGCAAATGCCCTCAATGCCGGTATCAGTTCAACGACCTGTTCTCCGCGCATCCTGTCTCGCCCCTTTGTTCCATGGTGGTCACTCAATGGACAGGAGCGCCAATAGTTTCTGTACTCCACCGTACATAGCAGTTGCGACTGTACGGTTCTGGCTGCGTGAGATGACGGGCTATGATGGAACAGTCGGGCAGTCCGCCTGACATCATGCTTCCGATGATTTGCGCGACCGACGCCGCAACCAGATTGCACGAAACGTCCCAGGCGGGATCTCGGTGTCATGAAAACTTCGCACCGCTTTCACCGGACTGTCGTCCAGCAGCGCTAAACCTCGGCAAACGACGGTGCAATTTTTATTGCAAAGGAGAACGCGATGACACGTAGATTGCATACCATGTTGGCAGCCGGCGCCTTCACACTGCTGACCGCCATCGGCCCCGCTCAGGCGGCCACCACGGTTACCTTCTGGCACAGCTTCAACAAGAGCAACGGCGAAGCGCTCGACAAGATCATCGCCACGTTCGAAGCGGCCAATCCCGATATCGACATCCAGGGCGAGTTCGTCGGCAACTACAACGATATCGTTGCCAAGCTGCAGGCTGCCATACCGGCCAATCGCGGACCGGCTGCGGTGATCCTGGAAGTCACGCGCTATGGCCTGTTTGCCGAAAACAACGTCCTGACCGACCTGACGCCCTATGTCGATGCCGACCCCTTGAAGGACGATCTCTACGACTACGCCCGCGAAGTCGGGGTGATCGACGGCAAGAACTATATCGTACCCTTCAACTCCTCGACCCCGGTCCTCTATTTCAACAAGGACATCTTCACCCGCGCCGGTCTCGCAGAAGACACCCCGCTGAAGACATTTGACGACATCCTCGCAGCGGCGAAGACGATCTCCGAGAAGCTTGGCTCGGAGGGGATTTCCGGCATCGCCGCTCCCGGCCAGTTTGCGCGCTGGGGTCTGGTCATGGCCAATGACAGCGATCTCATCGATTCGAAGAGCGGAGAGACCCTTCTCGACAAGCCGAACACCATCGAGGCCTACCAGTGGATGGCGTCGCTCGTCCACGAGCACAAGGTCGCTTCGCCCGATGGCGTGACGGACGAGGATGTTGGCCGGGACGCCTTCCTTGCCGGCAAGGTCGGCATCATGATGAACTCGACCGGCAACTATGTCGGCGCGAAGAAGGCGCTCGGCGACAACCTCGTCGTCCGTCCGATGCCCTGCAACAAGGTCTGCTCCGTGCCGATCGGCGGCGCCGGCATCGGCATCATGGCATCCGCCCCCAAGGAGGTCCAGGACGCAGCCTACAAGTTCGTCAGCTACGCGGCCTCGCAGGAAGCCAATGCCATCTGGTTTGCCGGGACCGGCTATCTGCCGATCAACAAGAAGAGCGCGGAGCTGCCGGTTGCCGTGGAGGCGCTTGCCACCCAGCCGGGCATCGATGTCGCAATCCAGTCCCTTCCGAATGCTCACGGTCGGGCTCGCACCGAGGTCGTCACCTGGATGCGCACGACCGAGTACAAGATGTGGGAGGCGATGGCGCTCGGCCAGCGGCCGGTCGAAGAAACCATGACCGATTTCGCCGCGCAGACGCGTCAGGAAGAACAACGCGCCAGCAACTGATACCTCCAACCCATGCCCGACGGACCTCTTTAGCGAGGTCCGTCGGTCTTCCGGTTCCGCCATGCCCCGCAAGCTTACGCCCTATCTCTTCGTCGCGCCGCTCATGCTCTTCATGGCGGTCTTCACCTATGTTCCGATCGCCACCAGCCTCAACCTCAGCGTCCGGCACTGGAACTTCCTGTCGCCGGACATGCCGTTCGTCGGATTGGCGAACTATCAGCAATTGCTGACGTCCAGCGATTTCTGGAATTCGCTCTGGGTCACCACGCTGTTCGCCGTGTTTTCGGTGCCCTTGCGGCTGGCCGTCGCTCTCGTCATCGCCTCCTATCTTGCGCGGGAAACCGCCGCGTCCCGCCTGCTGCGCGGCGCGCTTTTCCTTCCCTACGTCACCTCGGCGGTCTCGATCGCGGTCGTGTTCTCCTGGGTGTTCTCGACCGATTATGGCATGGCCAACGCCGTTCTTGGCGCACTCGGCCTTGGAAAGGTGGCCTGGCTTCAGGATCCGCATGTCGCGCTCTGGGTGCTGGTCCTCGTCAACACCTGGAAACAGTTGGGCTACGATATCGTCATCTACATCGCCGGCCTGCAGGCGGTGCCGCAGGAACTCTACGATGCCGCAGCCGTCGACGGGGGCCGTCGCCTGCACGTGTTCCGCCGGGTGACGGTGCCGCTCGTGATGCCGACGACCTATTTCCTGCTGGTCATCTCCGTCATAGAGGCCTTCCAGGTCTTCACCATCGTCAGCGTCATGACCCGTGGCGGACCGGCAGGCGCGACCGATCTCCTCGTCCATATGCTCTATCGCATCGGTTTCGTGCTGTTCGATATCGGCCAGGGGTCGGCGCTGGCCGTCCTGCTCTTCGTCTTCCTGGTCGTGCTCGCGTTCGTCAAATCTTATGTGATCGGCCGGAGGGTTCATTATGAAGCGTGACAATCCTCTCCTGACGGGCCTCGCGCTGGTGGCCGGACTGCTGTTCCTGTCCCCGGTGCTCTATTCGATCTTCATGTCGTTCCAGACGGTGGACGCCTACTATCGCGGGACGACAGAGTTCACCCTCGACAACTACGCGCGCGCCGTCGGTCAGTACAACTTCGCCCGCTACCTGCTGAACAGCCTCATCGTCTCCGGCTTGGTGACGATCCTCGGCATCACCTTTGCGACGATGGCCGCCTTTGCCTTCGCGCGCTACCGGTTCCGGGGCGGCGACCTCATGTTCGGGGCGACTGTGGCGACGCTGATGATACCGAGCCATATCAGCCTGATCCCCAACTATCTGACATTGGCCAAGGTCGGCTTGCTAGACACCTATGCCGGGCTGATCCTGCCGGCGATCTCCAACGGATTTGCCGCGTTTTTCCTGCGACAGTACATCCGGGGGACTCCGAGGGCGCTCGACGAGGCCGCCTACATGGATGGCGCGACACCGCTTCAGGTTCTGTGGAGGGTGATCGTTCCCATCAGCCGGCCGGCCATCTTCTCGATGGGCCTCTACATCTTCATCACCGAATGGAACAACTACATCTGGCCGCTCGTCGCGATCGGCAAGCAGGATCTCTACACGCTGCAGATCGGGCTCGCCCGCCTTTACCGCGTGAACCCTGGGGAAGGCCTCATCGACTGGCCGCTGGTCATGGCCGCCTCGACCATCACCATCCTGCCCGTGCTGCTCGGCTTTTTCCTGGTGGAACGGCACCTGGTGCGCGGCATCACCATGGGCGCCTTGAAATAATCGAAGGAATTGGAATGACACGCATCGCATCCCACCGCGGCGGCACGCTTGAGTTCGGCGACAGCACGCCCCGTGGTTTCAAAGCTACGGCGCAAATGGCACTCGAGGAAGTCGAGTTCGACGTGCACCCGACCGCCGACGGCGCGATCATGGTGCACCACGACGCGACGCTGGATGGCACGACCGACCGGTGCGGTGTCATCGCGGAGTTGACGGAGGCGGACGTCCGGTCGGCGGTCATAGACTACGGGGCCGGAGGCCATCCGCTTTCCCTGTCCGAACTTTGCGCGATCTTTCGGGGGAGCCACGTTGACTTCCGCTGCGAGATCAAGCCGGGTGTGGGTGGCATCCCCTACCCCGACTTCGTTCCGCGCGTCGTGCGGATGCTGGAGCGGGAGAACATGCTTCACCGCACCACCTTCTCCTCGTTTCTCATTCCCTCGCTGGACGAGCTCAGGACGGAAACCGATCGTCCCCTGCTGTGGCTTGTCAGTCCGCCGGTGCTTGGCCAGCTCGGCCCTGCTGCGGTGGTCGAGACGGCCCTGGCGCACGGCATTCCGGAAATCAGCGTGCACGTGGACACGGCGACCCTCTCCCTGAAGCAGACCGTCAACGACGCGGGGCTCGCCTTCGGCTGCTGGGCGGCGCACACGGCACAGCAGATCGAGAAGGCGTTCTCCCTCGGGGTAAAGGTCTTCACCACCGATCGTCCGAGCCTCGCGATCGCGATCCGGGAACAGGAAAGAGGGGGTAGCCAACGATGAGTGGCATTTCGCTCAAGGACATCCGCAAATCCTATCCCGGAGGACCGGAGATCCTGCACGGCATCTCCATGGATATCGAGCCCGGCGAATTCGTCGTCATCGTAGGACCGTCCGGTTGCGGCAAGTCAACACTGCTCCGCCTGATCGCTGGCCTCGAGACATGCGATAGCGGAGAACTCTCCATCGGCGGCAGGCGGGCGAACGATCTGGCGCCGCAGGACCGCGACATCGCCATGATCTTCCAGAACTACGCGCTCTATCCGCACATGACGGTGCGCCAGAACATCGCCTTCGGCCTCGAACTGCGCGGCATGGCGAAACGGGAGCGTCACGCCCGGGCGGAGGCCGTCGCCGCGACGTTGCAGCTGACGGATTATCTCGACCGCAAGCCGGGGGCCCTGTCGGGTGGCCAGCGCCAGCGCGTCGCCATGGGCCGCGCCATGGCCCGCGACACCTCGACCTTCCTGATGGACGAGCCGCTGTCGAACCTCGACAATGCGCTGCGTGTCGCCATGCGGACGGAGATCAAGGAGCTTCACCGTTCACTGAAGGCGACCATCGTCTACGTGACACACGACCAGACGGAAGCCTTGTCGCTTGCCGACCGCATTGCTGTCCTGAAGGACGGTCACCTCCAGCAATTCGATAGGCCCGAAGCGATCTACGATCGCCCGCGAAACCGTTTCGTCGCGGGCTTCCTCGGCATGCCCTCAATGAACTTCGTGTCCGTCGAGCGCCTGCCGGACTGGACCGGCCGGCCTGGGCTGACAGCAGGCTTTCGCCCGGAGACACTGACAGTCTCGACCAGCGAACCCGCAGGCCATGGCCTCCCCGTCCGCGTGGTGCTCTCCGAGATGACGGGTGCCGAAGCAATCCTTCATTGTGACAGCCCGGCGGGGCGCCTGACCGTGGTGGGACCACGGAGTACCGAGTTGCGTGGGGCCGACCGCCTCTGGATCACCTATGATCTGGAGAAGGCGGTCTTCTTCGACGACAAGACGGGCGATCGGCTGGAGCTTTCGGCGATCGATCGCGGCTTTTAGTATTGGCTTTGGCGACCGGGTTGAACACGAGTTGGACACGGAATGAATGGCAGGAACGACCTTCCCGAACGGCTCGGCGATCTGATCAGCCGTCACTCACCGCAATTGACGGATGCGGACACACGTCTGCTTGACGTGTTGATGCAGGACCCGATCCGGGCGGCCATGGAAAACGGCAAGACCGTCTCGTTCAGGGCAGGCGTTCATCCAGCCTCCGCCGTTCGGCTGGCGCGTCGCCTGGGCTTCAAGGGCTACCCGGAGTTCCGGACCTTCCTGCAGTCGAGCCTGCTCGAGGGTGGCGGCGATTTCGAGAGCCCGGCGGCGAGAATGGCCGCACGCCTGGTTCGCGCCGAAGACGGCAGTCTGCTCGCCTCCGTCCTGGACAGTGAAATCGCCGCCCTGCAGCAGGTTCGCAACAGCGTCTCGGACGCCGATATCCGCGCGTTTTCGCAGAGCCTGCGTGATTGCCGCCGGATTCTTGTCTTCGGTCGGGGACATTCCGCCGCGCTGACCTCGCTCATCGCCCTCAGGCTGAACCGGTCGGGATATGAGGCCGTGGACTTGTCCAGCCAGTTGCACCAGATCGAGGAACTTCTGTCGACGCTGACCCCGGATGACGTCGTCTGGGTGTTGGCTTTCCGGCGGCCGCCGCCATTAATCCGGGAGGTTCTAGAGATCGCGACAAAACGGGGGGCACGGACACTGGCGCTGACAGACCTCCGTTGCGCGCGCCTCGATCCGGCACCGGAGCACCAGATCGCCGTATCTCGCGGCGAGCCGGGGGAGAGCCAATCGCTCGTCGTGCCGATGACGGTGGCGAACGCCGTCATCCTTGATCTTGCGGCGATCGACGACGGTCGCTCCCTCCAGGCGCTCGGAGCGTTCAGGTCGTTTCGGGCGTCGAGCGATTTGCCGCTTTGACCGGGGCTACGTCCACCCCGGTGGGCACCCTGTAGCCACGGGCTTGCTTGCGTTTGACGATCTCTCGAAAGAGGTTTGCCGCGGCCTCTTCGGTTTCGAACGTGTGCGCCTTGCTTTGTCCTGGTCGCCCGATCCGGCCCCAACGTCTCGTCAGGCACGTTTCACCGAACAATGTCGGCACGATTTCAAGTGCATAGAAACGGGCCATGTTTCGCGTGACATCGGTTCGTTCTGCGTAATGGGTATCCAACACTCTCGTCATGCAGACAGAATCGCAAAGCATGCGGGGTCGGTCCAACGAGTGTTTTGAATCGGTCCGGCCTCACCGATTCATGATCGTGATGAATATCGCCAAGCCACTGGCCTTGGCTACTGGTCGTGGTTCGACAGGCGGCTTGCTCTGACAAGCAGGACGGTCAGCACGGCTGCAAGCCCGAACCAGGTGATGGCGTAACCGAGATGATTGTTGGGAAACGAAACGACGGTGAGGCCGCCAATCGGCGGGTTCTCGCCTCCGGCATCCGCATCCAGGAAATACGGGGCGACCTCTGGAAATCCGAGGGAGCGCGCCATGGCGAGCGTGTCGCGGGAAAACCAACGCCCACCGTCGGGATCGTTGGAGCGGAGAAAAGCGCCATCCGGCTGCGTCAGGCGCAAGAGGCCGGACACCTCAACCAGGCCGTCGGGCCGCGAAAGCTCATCGGGCGAGAAACTGTCCGGAATGAATCCGCGGTTGATGAAGAGCCGCCAGCCTTCGTCGGTTTCGAACAACGACATCACCCAGAAGCCCGTGCCGCGCACGGTAACGGCCTTCACGAGGATATCATCTGCAGGCAGGAAACGGCCGGACGCGGATATCCTTCGGTATTCCGCCGTGTCGAATGACAACGGGGACCATTCCGCCGGACCGGGTGCCGGGACGGGAGCCGCGGCCAGCCCCGTCTCGACGCGTTCGATCAGCGCCGTCTTCCACTGCAGGCGCTGCACCTGCCAGACGCCGAGGCCCAGCAGGACCATCACCGCCAGAAGGCCGGGCCCGAGCAATATCCATCTGCGATGAGATCGTGCCATGCCCCTCCCCGATCAGGAGCCGAAGCCCTGGAAGCTCTCATGCTCCATCTGCGGCATCATGTTGGTGTTGAGGTTGTACATGACCCACAGCGACCCCGAGATCATGATGACGACCACGATCACCGTGAAAATCATCGACAGCAGGGTCCAGCCTTCATCCGAACGGCTGTTCATATGGAGGAAATAGACCATGTGGACCAGGATTTGTGCCACGGCGAAGCCGATGACGGTCAGCGCCGTGACCACCCGACTGTCGACCCCCCCGCTCATGACGATGGCGAACGGGATGAAGGTAAGCACGACCGAGAGCACGAAGCCGGTGAGATAAGACCGATAGCTGCCGTGATCGTGACCGGTATTGTCGTGTGGCGCAGCGCCGTGGTCGCCGCGATGGCTATGGGGTTCGATGGAATGTTTGGACATCAGATCATCCCCAGGAGATAGACGAAGGTGAAGACGCCGATCCAGATCACGTCGAGGAAGTGCCAGAACATGCTGAGGCACTCCATTCGCCGGGTATTGGCCGGAATGAGACCCTTGCGGTTCATCTGGACCATCAGCGTGACGAGCCAGATTGAGCCGAAGAGCACATGCAGCCCGTGGGTGCCGACCAGCGCGAAGAAGGCCGACAGGAAGGCCGAGCGTTGCGGTCCGGCGCCCAGATGGATCAGGTGATGGAATTCGTAGATCTCGACTGCAAGGAAGGCGAGGCCGAGGAGCAGCGTCACGGCGAGCCAAAGTTGCATCCGGGTCTGCCGGCCCTCGTACATCGCGAGCATGGCGAAGCCGAAGGTGATCGAGGAGACCAGCAGGAAGCCGGTGTTGATAGCAATCAGGGTGAGGTCGAAGAGCGCCTTGGGTCCGGGACCCGCCGCATAGCTCTGCCCGAGGACACCGAAGACGGCGAAGAGCACTGCGAACATCAGGCAGTCGCTCATCAGATAGATCCAGAAACCGAGACGGGTGGAACCGCCTTCCTCATGATGGTGCGGCTCGGTTTCCCAATAAACCGCCGGCTCGGCGGACTGCGTGACGGTAGCCATGGCGGTCATGCTCCCATTCCGGCAAGTTGGCGATCGCGCGCGGCTTCGATGCTCTCGACCTCATCGACGGGGACGTAATAGTCGCGGTCATAGTTGAAGGTGTGGGCGATGGACACAGCGACGATCCCCAGGAAGGATAGCGCCGCCAGCCACCAGATGTGCCAGACCAGTGCGAAGCCGCAGACGGTCGCCAGCGCGGAGAGAATGACGCCGGTGCCTGTATATCGCGGCATGTGGATCGGCAGATAAGGCGCTTTGGGCCGCTTCTGACCGGCTTCCTTCATATCGTGCCAGGCATCGAGGTCGTGCACGACCGGCGTGAAGGCGAAGTTGTAGGATGGCGGAGGAGACGAGGTTGCCCATTCCAGGGTCCGGCCTCCCCAGGGATCGCCGGTGAGATCGGGATTCTCCTTGCGCTTCCAGATCGAGACGGCAACCTGGACGAAGAAGGCTGCGATGCCGACGGCAATGAGAACGGCGCCGAGTGCCGCCAGGATGAACCAGATCCTGAGATCCGAATCATCAAAGACCCGCATGCGTCGCGTCACGCCCATCAGCCCGAGGATGTAGAGCGGCATGAAGGCGAGCCAGAAGCCGACGACCCAGCTCCAGAACGAGACCTTGCCCCAGAAGACGTTGAGCGTGAAGCCGAAAGCCTTGGGCCACCAGTAGGCGATCGCCGCAAAGCAGCCGAACAACACGCCACCGATGATCACGTTGTGGAAGTGGGCAACCAGGAACAGCGAGTTGTGCAGGACGAAGTCGGCCGGCGGCACCGCCAGAAGGACGCCCGTCATGCCGCCGACCGTAAAGGTCAGCATGAAGGCGACGGTCCACATCATCGGCAATTCGAAACGGACCCGGCCCTTGTACATCGTGAACAGCCAGTTGAAGATCTTCGCACCTGTCGGCACGGAGATGATCATCGTGGTGATGCCGAAGAAGGCGTTTACCGACGCGCCCGAGCCCATCGTGAAGAAGTGGTGCAACCACACGACATAGCTGAGGATCGTGATGCAGACCGTGGCATAGACCATCGAGCTGTAGCCGAAGAGCCGTTTGCCGGAAAAGGTAGAGGTCACCTCGGAGAACACACCGAACAGCGGCAGGATCAGGATGTAGACCTCCGGATGGCCCCAGATCCAGATGAGGTTGATATACATCATCGCGTTGCCGCCGAGATCGTTCGTGAAGAAGTTCGTTCCTACGTAGCGATCGAGCGTCAGGAGGATCAACGTCATCGTCAGCACCGGGAAGGAGGCGACGATCAGGACGTTGGTGCAGAGCGCGGTCCAGGTGAAAACCGGCATGCGCATCAGCGTCATGCCAGGCGCCCGCATCTTGATGATGGTGACGAGCAGGTTGATGCCCGAGAGCGTCGTGCCGACACCGGCGATCTGGAGGCCCCAGATATAATAATCGACCCCGACCCACGGACTGTACCCGATGCCCGACAGCGGTGGGAAGGCAAGCCAGCCCGTCTGCGCGAACTCGCCAACGAATAGCGACGCCATGACCAGCACGGCACCGCCGACGGTCATCCAAAAGGAGAAGTTGTTGAGGAAGGGGAAGGAGACGTCACGCGCGCCGATCTGCAGCGGCACGACATAGTTCATCAGGCCCGTGACGAAGGGCATCGCCACGAAGAAGATCATGATCACACCGTGCGCGGTGAAGATCTGGTCATAGTGGTGGGCGTTGAGATAGCCCTCGGATCCGTTGAATGCCAGCACCTGCTGCAGGCGCATCATGATGGCGTCGGCGAAGCCGCGCACCAGCATGACCAGCGCCAGAATGATATACATGATGCCGATCTTCTTGTGGTCGACAGATGTAAACCACTCCTTCCAGAGATAGCCCCACAGGCGGAAATAGGTCAGGGCGGCAACCGCGGCGACTCCGCCGATAACGACGACGACGAAGGTCGACAAGACGATCGGATCGGTTGGGATCGCACTCCAGTTGAGGCGACCCAGAAGGAGGGAGGTCGAATGATCTACCGTAGCCATGGCCGGATCCTGTCAAAGTTGCTGCGCATTGCCGGCGGACGGCTGCATAAGTGTGAGATAGCGATCGGCAGGATCGCCAAACGGTGTCATGGGCTGCGGCATGCCGTGTCCGCGAAGCGGTCCGGAGACGACCGGCGTGACCGACGACGATGCCGGCTTGGCGGCGAGCATACGGTCGAGTTCCTCCGTCGAGCAGAAGCCGGTGACCTTGAAAGGCTCCCAACCGAAGACAGGTTCGCGCGTGCCGCGTCGCTCGTGTTTGTCGTAGATCAGGGCGCTCATGTTGACCGTACCGGCGAGACCCGTGCCGCCCTGCGCATCGAGCGCCATCATCTCGGCCATGCAGATCTTGCCCTCTTCGACGCACATGTTGACCACGCGGGCAAACAGCTGCGGATCGACATCGGAGTAACCGATCGGCCGAACGTTCTCGCTCGGCCGCTCAAGCTCGAGATAGGTCTGACGATCGAGGACCTGGTCCTGCTGACGCGCCGTCTCGACCCAGGCCTCGAAAGCAGCGGCATCGGTTGCCTTCGCCTTGAAGCGCATGCCGGAGAAACCGGCGCCCGAGTAATGCGAGGCAAGACCCTGGTATTCGCCGGGTTCGTTGAAGACGCCGTGCAGCGTCGTCTGCATGCCGGGCATGGCGTAGATCATCCCCGCCATCGACGGGATGTAGAACGCGTTCATGACAGACGACGACGTCAGGGAGAACCGGATCGGACGATCGACCGGTACGGGCAACTCATTGACGGATGCCACCCTGTATTCCGGGTAGATGAAGAGCCACTTCCAGTCCAGCGCAACCACCTGGACCTCCAGCGGCTTCTGGTCCGGCGCGATCGGCTCGACTTTCGAAATTCTGGATAGCGGACGATACGGATCGAGGAGGTGGGTTCCGACCCAGGTCAGCGCCCCCAGGCTGACCACGATGAGAAGCGGGATCGCCCAGATGATGAGCTCAAGCTTCGCCGAATGCGACCAGTTCGGCTTGTAGACGGCCGCCGCGTTCGAGGACCGGAAATGCCAGGCGAACCAGCAGGTGAGCAGCATGACCGGCACGATGATGATCAGCATCAATAGCGTTGAGATCACCAGAAGGTCGCGCTGCTGCGCAGCGATATCTCCCGTTGGAGCAAGAACCTCCGCCTTGCAGGCGGACAGGAACAGAACCGCTCCGAGAGCGGCGAACAATTTCGGACGGAGGCGCTTTCGCATAGCTTACCCTGACGATGGCTCAATCGCAGGCGGACCCCCTCCAGTACCCACCGGCGACCATTGATGATCGTCAAGCTAGTTAGTTCGATTTCGCAGCGCGGCACATACGACAATTTGTCACCTGTCAATTTTGGCGCCGCTGCGGCATCGCTGTCATCGAAAAACAGTCCTTGGGTGGACGGCTGGCGCTGCGCGCCTACTTCTACCGTTTGAGAAGAGAGTAAGGTTCCATGGCGAGCATGACCGGCACAACCTATGAAGATCGGCAGCAGAGCCGTCGTGACGCGGAAGACGATCATCATGTGTCTCCGTCCGATATCGCCGTCGGGGTCGTCATCGGCCGCACCTCGGAATTTTTCGACTTCTTCGTCTTTGCGATCGCCTCGGTCATCGTCTTCCCGGCTCGGGTATTTCCATTCCTCGATCCGCTGACAGGAACCCTGTGGTCCTTCGTCCTCGTCGCCCTCGCCTTCGTGGCACGGCCGCTCGGCACCTTGCTCTTCACCTCGCTTGACCGGCGACACGGCCGTTTCGTGAAGCTGACCGTCGCATTGTTCCTCCTGGGCACTTCGACGGTCGCGATGGGCCTCGTGCCGTCCTACGAAGCCGCGGGCTGGTGGGCCATCGCCATGCTCGCCCTGCTGCGCATCGGTCAGGGCCTGGCGCTGGGTGGAACCTGGGATGGCCTTGCGCCGCTTCTCGCCATCACAGCGTCTGAAAACCGACGCGGTTTCTACGCGATGGTTCCGCAACTTGGCGCCGTCGTCGGACTGTCCGTTGCGGCCGTCCTCTTTGCCTATCTCGTCATGACACTCTCTGCGGCAGATTTCCTGGATTGGGGCTGGCGGTATCCGTTCTTCGTCGCTTTCGCCATCAACGTTGTCGCGCTTTTCGCACGCCTGCGTATCGTTGAAACGCCGGAGTTCAAGGAACTCTTCGAAGCCAACGAACTGACGCCCACCAGTCTTCGCAAAACGATTGTGCAGGATGGCCGCACGGTTCTGCTCGGGATTTTCGTGCCGCTTGCGAGCTTCGCCATGTTCCACATGGTGACCGTTTTCCCGCTGTCGTGGATCTTCCTCTATACAGACGAAGCGCCGGGCTCGTTCCTGATGATCGAGGCTGCGGGCGCTGGCGTCGGCATTCTGGCGATGCTGTTCTCCGGCTGGCTCTCCGACCGGATCGGCCGGCCGAAGATCCTCGTCTGGGGTGCATGGGCAATCGGTGCGTTTGCTCTCGTCGCCCCTGTCCTGTTGAGCGCCGGTCACGCGGGCGTCATCATCTACGTCCTGGTTGGTTTCCTCATCCTCGGCTTTAATCTCGCCCAGTCATCCGGCGCCGTCGCGTCGCTGTTCGACCAGCGAAACCGCTACACGGGTTCGGCTTTCGTATCGGCTCTATCCTGGATGTTCGGGGCAGGTTTTGCGCCGCTGTGCGCACTGCTTCTGTCCACCTGGTTCGGGCTTTATGCAGCCGGTCTCTATCTGTTGTCGGGCGCGATCTGCACGCTGCTGTCGCTGGCCGTCGTCCGCCAGGTCTCGCTCCGTCCGAAACAAGAATAGGTCGGCTGCTCAGAGACGTCAGCGAGCAAGGAACTCGAACAAGCGGGCAACCGCTTCGGCTCCGGGGTCCGCATGACCCTCCAACTGTTTGGCGTTAATGTAGGCGGCACGCCCGGCCTTGGCACGCACCAGCTTGGCGGTGCGGTCGGCCCCTTCCCGGGCAGCCTTCGCGGCCTCCGACAAGCCGCTTTGCAGCCCGTCCAGCGCCGGTGCAAGAGCATCGACCATCGTCCGGTCACCAACCTGCGCGCCGCCGATCTCCTGCATTCTTGCAAGCCCTGCCTTCAGGGCATCCCGCATGGGTAGCCCGCTTGAGGCACCGTCGCCGGCAGCGGCGAAGAAGATGGCAAGCAGCACGCCGGAAGAGCCACCCATGGTCTGGCTGAGCTCAAGCCCGATCGCCCGCAGCAGTTGGGTATGGTCGGAAAGCGGCAGCCGGTCCATGGCGTTGACCAGGGCTCTCGCGGCGCCAGCCAGGGTCGAGCCGGTATCGCCGTCTCCGGATTTCGCGTCGAGGGCGTTGAGATCCTGTTCCGCGGCGATCATGACGTTGCAGCAGGCCACGAGAAAATCCCGCGTCGGCTTGTGATCAGACGGCAAGGGCATGATCGGCGTCAGGCCATCCGGTAGCGACAGGATCGATACCGGGCTCACCGTCGACAGGCCGGGCCAGGCGGCTGGACCGACCGGACGGGCCAGAGATGCAAGGTCATCCTCGCTGGCGGCCAGAAGCGAGATTGAAAAGCCGCGCATGTCGAGCGAGGTCATAAGGGGAGCCGGACCAATCAGGTGACGGATGCGATCACCGATCTCGGAACGGATCAGTTCATGGGCGAGGACCGACATTTCCAGAACGGATGTGCCGCCGAGATTGTTGATGAGGGCGACATAAGTGCCATCGCCGATGGCAGACTTGAGCTTTGCGGCAACCGCGGCCATGGCGGATTGCGCGCCGGAAAAATCCACCTGCTCGACCCCGGCTTCCCCGTGGATGCCAAGACCAAGTTCGGCCATTCCGGGGGGAATGCGGTCTTCCTTCGGCGATCCGGGAACAGTGCAGGTGTCGAGCGACATACCGATGCTTCGCGTGCCCGCAATGACGCGACGCGCAGCCTCCGTCACTGTCTCGAGAGTAGCGCCGTCCTCGGCCAGGGCACCGGCAATCTTATGGACGAACAGCGTGCCGGCCACACCTCTGGCCTGTGGTAGATCGGGCAAGGCGATGTCGTCATCGACGATGACCATGTTGACGTTAAGGCCAAAGGCGCGGGCCCGTTCGGCCGCGAGGCCGAAGTTCAGCCGGTCACCGGTGTAGTTTTTGACGATGAGAAGACATCCCGCCGGTCCCGTCACGGCCAGAATACCGGCGAGCACCGCGTCGACGCTCGGAGATGCGAAGACGTCGCCGCACACCGCCGCGGTCAGCATCCCCTCCCCCACGAAGCCGGCATGGGCCGGTTCATGGCCGGAACCGCCGCCCGACACGAGAGCGACTTTCGTCTTGTCCCAGTCGGCGCGTACGACGACGCGGATATGGGGGTAACCGTCAAGCCGCGAAAGGGGTACGCCGGACGAGGCAAGGAGGCCCTCGATCGCCTCCACCACAACGTCTTCCCGCTTGTTAATGAACTGTGCCATCGGAAGTCTCCCTTATGCGAGGCGTATGCCGTCCGCGTCGAAATAAAGCGGATTGTGCGGCTGGATCTTAATGATGTCACCGCTTTGCAGGTTGCTGTGAGGGTCTGTCACGGTAACGAGGGACTGGCCGCGGCAGGACAGATGCAAGCGCGTCTGGTCGCCCAGCCGTTCGACGCGTTGAACGAGGCTGTCCTCGCCGCTACCCTGCTGGATGTTCTCGGGTCTCAATCCCATGAAAGCAGCGCGCGGCGGAGCGCCGGCAAACAGTTCCGCCGGCACGATGTTGATCCGCGGAAGGCCGAGACGTGCCGCCGCATAGATGCTGACGGGCTCCTCATAGACCTCCCGAGGCGACCCGAACTGGACGAGGCGGCCGTGATGCAAGACCCCGACATGGGTCGCCATCGTCATGGCCTCGATCTGGTCGTGGGTAACATAAAGCAGAGTCGCGCCCAGATTGGCCTGAATGTTCTTCAGCTCGATACGCAAATCTGCGCGAAGCTTGGCGTCGAGCGAACTTAGGGGCTCGTCCATCAGGTAGATCTGCGGATTGCGCACCAGGGCCCGGCCGATCGAGACGCGCTGCATTTCGCCACCCGAGAGCGCGGTCGCCTTGTTGTCGAGCTTATGTCCGATCTGAAGGACGTCGGCGATCGCCTTTACCTTGCGGTCGATCTCGTCTTTCGGAGTCCGGAGCATGGGTGATTTCAGGGGGAACTCCAGGTTTTCGCGTACCGTCAGATGCGGGTACAGCGAATACTGCTGGAACACCATGGCGACGTTGCGCTGGGCAGGCGTGAGCCCTTTCGTCGTCTGGCCATCGATCAGGATCTCGCCGCTGTCCGGACGTTCCAGACCGGAAATGAGGCGCAGCGTCGTTGTCTTTCCCGCACCGGTCGGGCCGAGGAGCACGACGAAGGAGCCGTCAGGCACGGTCATCGAGACGTTGTCGAGGGCGAGATGATCACCAAAACGCTTGGTGACGTTGGCAAGGATGACCTCAGCCATGGCGAAACACTCCTTCATTGCCGGCCGAGACCAGCGCATGACCGCGCTCGCCGGCAAAAACGGTCAACGTCCGGCTGTCGAACTCAAGCCCGACATTCTCGCCGGACTTGATCGGGGCCGCCGAGGAGATGCGAGCCTTGATGTCGCCGTTTGCGGTCGCCAGCGTCACGATCTGGGTCGTGCCAAGATATTCGGTGGCGAGGACCCGGCCGCGATAGGGCGAATGATCTGAAAAACGGACATGTTCGGGCCGCACGCCGAGCGTCAGCCGCCCCTCGGCACCCTGCCGCAAGACCGGGACGGCGATGCGGTGACCGTCAAGAGTTACATGATCGCTGCCGATGCCGACCATGCCGTCGAAGTCCAGAAAATTCATCGAGGGAGACCCGATGAAATTCGCAACGAAGCGGGTCGCCGGCCAATCGTAGATTTGCTGCGGCAGGCCGAACTGCTCGACGACGCCATGGTTCATCACGACGATCTTGTCACCCATCTGCATGGCTTCGAGCTGATCATGGGTGACGTAAACGGTGGTCGCACCCATGCGGTCATGCAGCGCCCGCAGTTCTTCGGACATGTGCTCGCGGAACTCCGCATCGAGTGCGCCGAGAGGCTCGTCCATGAAGAAGGCCTTGGGCCTGCGGACGATGGCGCGGCCGAGTGCTACGCGCTGGCGGTCGCCGCCGGAGAGGCCACCCACCGGCTTGTCGAGGATGTCCTCGATCCTGAGGATGCGGGCGACCTCCTGAACGCGGGTGCTAACCTCGGTTTTTGGCACGCCCTGGCTCAGGAGCGGATAGGAAATGTTGCGGCGGACGTTCATGTGCGGATAGAGCGCGAACATCTGGAAGACGAAGGCGATGTCGCGCTGGCTCGCCGGTTTCATCCCGACTTCCTCGCCATCGATATAGATCTCGCCGCTGGTCGGCAGTTCCAACCCCGCCATCATGCGCAACGTCGTTGTCTTGCCGCAGCCGGACGGGCCGAGCAACATGAAGAACTCGCCGTCCTCAATGGTGAAGGTCGAGGACTGGACAGCGGTGAAGCTGCCGAATTCCTTGCGCAGGTTTTGAACGCGAATCTGAGCCATGACCTACTCCGGAAAATGACTGACGACGATGAACATGACGGTTCCGATCAGCGTCACCGGAAAGGAGAGGGTAAAAAGCGTCAGCGACAATGGCTGCATGAGCATGACGACGCCGAGCGCAATGAGTGCAGAGGCGAGCAGTTCCCATTCGGACCGGCGGAACCGGCTCAGGCGGGCAAGGAAGTTCATCATTTGCGCACGGCTCCGAAGGTAATGCCGCGGAGCAGATGCTTGCGCAGCAGCACGGTGAAGATGACGACGGGCAGCAGGAACAGGGTCGCGGCCGCCGCAACGGCCGGCCAGTCGATGCCGCCACCGACCGACAGGATGGTCGGGATGAAGGGCGGCGCCGTCTGTGCATTGCCGCTCGTCAGCAGAACTGCGAAGGCATATTCGTTCCAGGCAAAGATCAGGCAGAAGATCGCGGTCGAGGCGATACCTGTTGCTGCCTGCGGCAGCACGACTTTGTAGAAGGCCTGGAAGCGAGTATAGCCGTCGATCAAGGCCGCTTCCTCGTATTCCCGTGGGATCTCGTCGATGAAACCCTTGAGCAGCCAGACCGACAGCGACAGGTTGACCGCCGTATAAAGCAGGATCATGCCGAGGTGCGTATCCGAGAGCCCGAGCTGGCGGAACATCAGATAGATCGGAATGGCGACTGCGATCGGCGGCATCATGCGGGTCGACAGTATGAAGAACAGAAGGTCATCCTTGAGCGGCACCTTGAAACGGCTGAAGGCATAAGCGGCCAGGGTCCCGAGGAAGATCGACAGGAATGTCGAGCCGAAGCCGATGATCACCGAGTTCAAGAACCTTTGTCCAAAGCGCGACGGGCCGGAGATGATCATGCCCCTGTCCCGGGTGATCTTGTCATACCAGGTGGTAGGTTCAGGCAGCTTGGCAAGGTCCTGTGCGGATGGGCGTGACTGTGTCGTGAAGAGGTTCACATAACCTTCGAGCGTCGGCTGGAAGACCACCTTCGGCGGGTAGCTGATCGAATCCGGGCCGGACTTGAAGCTCGTCGAAATGATCCAGAGCAGCGGGATCAGCGTGATTACCGCGTAAAGTCCAACGAGGATGCCGGCCATCCATTTCGAGGCGGTTGACGGTTCGGTGACGGAATGGGCACTCATCGTTCTTTCACCTTGTTCAGAGCCTTCACGTAGATGGAGGCGAGACCGAAGACCGTGACGAACAGGACAATAGCGTAGGCGCTGGAATAGCCGGTTCGCCATTTCTCGAAAGCCTCGCGCTTCAGGTCGATCGAGGCGAGCAGCGTCTCGTCTCCCGGTCCGCCACCGGTGAGAAGGACCACGAGGTCGAACATGCGGAAGTTCTCGATGCCGCGGAACAGCACCGCCAACATCAGGAACGGCAGGGCCATTGGCAGTGTGATCGTCCAGAACTGCCGCCACTTCGATGCACGGTCGACTTCGGCTGCCTCATAGATGTAGTCGGGGATGGAGCGCAGGCCGGCAAGGCAGATCAGCATGACGAAGGGCGTCCACATCCAGGTGTCGACGATGACGATCGCCCAGCGTGCCCAGCCGCCGGGGCCGAGCATCGAGAAGCTTTCAGCGGGAATGCCGGTCAGAAACTCGACGGCGTAGTTCACGAGGCCGATCTGCGGCTGGTAGAGGAAGGTCCAGAAATTGCCGACCACGGCAGGCGAGAGCATCATCGGAATGACGATCAGTGTCGTCACGAGGTCGTTGCCTTTGAACTTGCGGTTGATCAACCAGGCCAGGGAGAAGCCGATCAGCACCTGGAAGACGATCGTCCAGATGAGGAAGTGGGCGGTCGTCTGCATGTTGGCCCAGGTGTCGGCGTCCGTCAGGATCCGCGTGTAATTGCGCAATCCGACCCACTGCACTTCCGCATTCGGCTTGTTGGCGGCGAAGTTCGTGAAGGACAGGCGGATCGTCCAGATCAGCGGGAAAATGTTGATCGACAGGAGTAGGAAGATCGTCGGCGCGACGAATATCCAGGCGATGGCCCTGTCGCTCAAGCCCCGGATGCGTCTGGCAACCGGTTGTGGCGTCGCACGGGCGAGGCGGTCTGCAGGTGTATCGGTCATCATCTGGATCCGTGTGGCGTTTCCAAAAGGCAGCCGCATGCGGTGCTGTGCCCCATGAGGCAACGAGGCAAGGCTCGGTTATGCCGGCAGGCTTCTAGGGATTCTGAGATTGAGGCCGGCGGCAATGCTGGCTCTCGACTCTTCCCCGGCGTTGCCGGGGGAAGAGCTTGAGGGGCCTGCTCAAGATGCAAGTCCGGAAGCCATTGCCGTGCCGGGTCAGAGCTTGCCTTCGTCTTCGAAGGTTTCCGTCCAGTCGGCAATCAGACCGTCCAGCGCTTCCTTCGCGGTGCCATTACCCGCCACGACATAGTCGTGGAACCGCTTCTGCGAGGCCTGGAGGAGCGTTGCATAGGACGGCTCGGCCCAGAAGTCCTTCACGATCGCCATGCTGTCGAGGAAGGTCTGGGCATAGGGCTGGCTCTTGGCAAAGTTGGGGTCTTCAACCACAGCCCGAAGGCACGAGAAGCCGCCCATGGACCACCATTTGTCCTGTACGTCCTTCTGCGCGAACCATTTGATGTAGGCCAGTGCGCCGTCCATGTTGTCGGTGTTGGCGACGATCGAAATGCCCTGACCGCCGAGCTGAGCGAATTTTTCGCCACCGGGACCTGCCGGATTGACGAGATAGCCAGTCTTGCCGCCGCCGACATTCGGGTCAGCCTCGAACCCCGGCCAAGTGAAGGCGAAGTTCATCTGCATGGCGACCTGGCCCGACTTGTAGGCGTCGATGCCTTCGCCCATGTACGTGTTGGACGTGCCCGGCGCGACGCAGCAATCGTAGAGCGACTTGTAGAATTCGAGACCCTTCACGGCGCCTTCCGAATTGACGAAGCCTTCCATCTCATAGGGCTTTTCCGGATTGTCGTACTTGAAGCCATAGCTATAGAGCACGTCCATCACGCCCATCGTGATGCCTTCCGAGCCACGTTCGGTATAGATCGAGGCGCCGTAGACCGTCTTGCCGTCGATCTCGCGGCCCTGGAAGAATTTGGCGACCTGCTTCAGTTCGTCGAAAGTTGCCGGCGGCGTCAGGTCGCGACCGAACTTTTCCTTGAAGGCGGTCTGGATTTCGGGGCGCTCAAACCAATCCTTACGGTAGGTCCAGCCCACAACGTCACCGAAGGCCGGAAGCGACCAGTAATTCGGAGTGTTTTTCGGCCATTCGGAATAGCCGGTGACGGTCGCCGGTACGAAGGCATCCATCTTGATGCCTTCCTTGTCGAAGAAGTCGTTGAGCTTCACATACCAGCCGTTTTCAGCCGCACCGCCGATCCACTGGCTGTCGCCGATCATCAGGTCGCAGAGCTTGCCGCCGGAATTGAGTTCGTTCAGCATGCGGTCCGCGAAGTTCGGCCAGGGCACGAACTCGAATTTCATGGTGTGGCCGGACTTGGCCTCGAAATCTTTCGACAATTCGACCAGGGCATTGGCCGGATCCCACGCGGCCCAGCACAGGGTCAATTCGTCGGCTTTCACGGCGCCGGCACTCGACAGGCTAACCCAGACCAGGGCGCCCACCGCGACTGAAGATTTCATGACTGCGGATGTCATCACGTTCTCCTCCCAAATTGATGTCCCGAACTCCATCGGCACATCTGCAACGCCCCCTCCAGGGCAAAACTGGAATACGAAATTCCGTCCGGATCCGAGGCCTTCCCTCCCCTGATCCAATGGCGTCGACGGCAGATGCACGTGATGCCCAGCCGCTCTCCTCGACACTGGATATCGTATAGTTGAGGTGCGCACCTCAAGGCAAGTTAATTTTGAGGTGCGCACCTCAATTTCTTGCGTTTCATTTGAAATTGTTGGAAAACCCTGAAACGGCTGATCAGCCGTGGCAGGGGATCGAAAAACACTATGAGACCAACAGCAAAGGATCTCGCCGAAGCCGCCGGGGTGAGTTTGGCCACGGTGGATCGCGTGCTGAACGATCGGCCCAATGTCAGCGAGAAAGCGGCTCGGCGCGTAACCGAGGCGATCGAGAGGATCGGCTTTGTGCGGAATCCGGCTGCAGTCAATCTCGCTCGCAATCGGGTGTACCGCTTCCGCTTCGTCCTGCCGCTCGCGGGCGATCAGTACATGCAGGAGATTTTGCGCCAGATCGGAGAGGCCCGCGAAGCCCTGCGGGTCGATCTGACCGATATCGATGTCGTGCAGCTGCCTACCGGCGATCCCCACGCCGTCGCGAAGTACCTTTCAAGCCTGAGCACCGACGATATCGACGGCGTGGCGATCATGGCGCCGGAATCGCCGCAAGTTCGCGACGCGATGGCCCGCCTTGTCGAGCGCGGCATCAAGGTCGTGCAATTCCTGTCCGGTCAGGAACGACTTCCAGCTGCGGATTTCGTCGGCGTAAACAATTTTGCAGCTGGCGCCACCGCTGGAAAACTTCTTGGACGTTTCCTGGGGCGCGAGCCCGGAAAGATCATGGTCGTCGCCGAGACGATGATGGCGCAAGACAGTATCGAGAGACGGCTGGGTTTCGATGGGATCATCAACGAGCACTTCCCGCAATTGACGTCACTTCCTTCAATCGAAACCTATGGAGACGAGCGCCGCGCCAGTACGGTCATCGCGCGCATGCTGGAGCACAACGGCGACATCACGGGCGTCTACATTCTGAGCGCGGAAGCGCGCGTACCAATGTCAGCGATAGAAGCCGTGGTCGATCCCCGTCCCTTGACCATAATCGTTCATGAGCGAACGCCGTTTAGCGAGAAGGCTTTGCTCGACGAGCGGATTGATGCCGTCATAGCTCAAAATCCCGGCCACGCTGTGAGAAGCGCCATCCGCATCATGAGGGCCAGAGTAGAACAACGCGAGCCGATCGCCTCCCAGGAAAAGATCCGCATCGAGATCGTCCTGAAGGAGAACCTCGGTCTTTGAAGGTTGCGCTCGCGGCGCCAATCCTTCGCACGATGATTTGCGACGAACAAAGAACGACTATGGGCCCTCGCATATCACGGCGCGCTCGGTCGGCACCTCGCCGACTTCCGCGGAATAGGCGCGGAACCCGTGTTCATCGAGCATCAACACCCGATAGCAGGGATTCCCGCCGGTCCACATCGGATCAGGCGCGTCGATATCAGTGATGAAGCGATGGGAACAAGCCTGGCCGGAGCTGAAGGCGATGCCTTCGGCTGTTGTTCCGGCAAGCGGTACGTGGATATGGCCGAAGACAACGTGGCGGACGCCTTTCGGATGCGCCTTGAGACGCGCCAGAAGCCGGCCGTCGTCATGCATGCCGATGTGTTCGAAATGGGCGATGCCGCAATCCATCGGCGGATGGTGGATGAAGATGGTGACAGGTAGGTCGCCAGCGTCAGCCAGAGCCTGCTCTAGCCAAACCATGCGGTCCTCGCCGTAAATGCCGCCAATCACTTCCGCTTCGTGGCTGTCGAGGAAGAGTAGCCGGCCGTGGGGCGTGTCGAGGTGCGACTGCACATAGCCCGCGCCATCCACCGGCTGGTCGGGAAAAGCCTCACGAAATTCCGGCCGACGATCATGATTTCCGAGCATCAGGCGCGTTTCGAACGGCACCGGCTCAAGGATCGCCTTCAACAGCTGATAGGCTTCCGGGTCGCCGAAATTGCAGAGATCCCCGGTCATGACCAGGAGATCGGCGTCGGCATGTCTTTCGCAGATGTCGGCGACGGCGCGGCGCAGTTGCCGTTCGGGGTCAACTCCGTTGACGACCATGCCTGACGGCATCAGGTGGGTGTCGGTCAGCTGGATGATTTTCATGATACTTCGTTCCTCGACATGAAAATTGCGGGGTCGAAGAGACCCCGCAATCAGAAGGCATGGCCGCGACGGCTCAGTTCATCAGGCCGTTGGTCTGCTCGACGATCTGCTTCAGGCCGTCTTCCGGCGAAACTTCGCCGCGCATGACGGTGCCGATGATGTCGCGCTGGGTGCGCCAGATGCGGACCGAGTCACCACCCGGATAGCCGGCCCACGGCAGCGAACGATCGGCCTGCAGCGACGCGGTCTTCACGTTCGGATTTTCGACGTAGTACGGCTCGAGATAGTCCGGGCCGGTGGCGAGCTTGTTGGTCGGGAGGTAGCCGGTGATGCGAACGATGGTGTTCTGCGCTTCCGGGCCGGTGATCCATTTCAGGTATTTCCAGGCGGCATCCTGCTTGGCCTTGTCCTGGGTGAGGATGACAGCCGAATTGCCGCCCGTCGGAACGCCGCCCTTTTCGGCATTGTCCTGCGGGAAGGTCGCCGTCTTCAGCGGGAAGCGGTCGCCGACTAGACCCTGGACGGTCTGGACATGGGCGGGCGTCGAGAAGATGAAGCCGGTGAGGCCTGCGCCGAACTGCTGGCGCGACTGGTCCCAGTCGAGCAGGTTCTGACCGCCTTCGGTTACGAAGCGGCGGGTGAGCTTCAACGCATTGAGGCCGATCTCGTTGTCGAAGGCGACCGTCTTGGTCTCTTCATCTACAAGCTTTCCGCCCTGCTGGAAGATCAGGGCCTGCCACAGCCAGTCGTCCGGCCAGCCATTGATGTCGTAGCCCATGCCCGCAACCTTGGAGTCCATGGCGTGGATCTTCGCGGCGAGCTCAATGAGACCGTCGAAGGTCTTGGGCATGTTGTCCGGATCGCCGCCGGCCTTGGTCACCAGATCGGCATTGATGTAGATGATCGGGGAGGAGGCGTTGACCGGCAGTCCGTACTGCTTGCCGTCGATCTGGCCGAGCGCCGCCATCTTCGGCGAGTAGTTCTTGTCGAGGAATGCCTGACCGCCTTCGGCTTCGATGAAGGGGCCGAGATCGGTGATCTGGTTGCGCGGCGCCAGCGTATGAACCAGCTCGGCCGTCAGGTTGTAGCCCGAGAAATAGACATCCGGCAGATCGCCGGTGACGGCTGCGCGCAGAACCTGCTGCTGGCCTTCGTTGTAGCCGGCGGCCGGGGCAAGAAAGCTGATCTTGATGTCCGGGTTGTTCTTCATGAATTCATCGGCCAGGGGCTGATGGAATTTGGTGAAACCCGGCAGGTTGTAGAGCACGTTGAGCGTGATCTCTTCGGCCAGCGCGGGCGTGGAAAGCCCCGCGATGGCAAGCGTCGCGGCAACGCCCTGCATCAGAGTACGGCGGTAGAGCTGCATGATGATCTCCTGGTTATTCTTGGGAGGGGAGGAAGGACTTACTTGACGCCGGTCATCGTGATGCCCGCGATGAAATGACGTCTTGCAAGAAGGAAACAGACGAGCATCGGCGCCGTGATCAGGGCGGCGCCGGCCATCAGCGCACCGTAGTTGGCGCCGGATTCGACGTCCGAAAAGAACAGCATGCCGAGCGGCGGCGGCGCGAGGTTGATGTCGCTGACGACGATCATCGGCCAGTAGAGATCGTTCCAGTGGGCAACGACCGAAAAGACCGAGAACGCCGCGAGCGACGGCAGCGAGCCGCGCAGGACGAGACCCCAGCAGATTTCCATTTCGGAAAACCCGTCCATGCGGGCTGCCTCGATGATCTCGTCGGGATAGCTGCGAAAGGACTGGTGAAACAGAAAGATCGCGAAGACCGACAGGAAGAAGGGCGCCATCATCGCGAAATAGGTGTTGAGAAGCTTGAGCTCCGCAAGGCCGACGAAGAGCGGCAGCGCCAGAGCCTGCATCGGCACGCAAAGCGCCGCGATCACCAGGGTCATCAGAAGCCGCCGGCCAGGGAACTTGAGCTTGGCCAGTGCATAGGCGGCCGGCACGGCCGTCGCGATCTGCACCACGAGGATACCGAGGCATACGATGACGCCATTCAGCATGAAGCGGGCCATCGGCACCTGGGATGCCGCCCGGCCGTAATTGTCGGCGGCGGCGAACTCCCTCGGGATCGGCCAGAGCGAAACGTCGAAGATCTCGGCCGGCGAGCGGATCGACGTCAGGAACATCCAGTAGAACGGCAGAAGGACGACAAAGGCCCCCGTCGCGAGCACCAGATGGGGAAGAATTTGGCGCAATCGCATCATCAGTAGTGCACCTTCCGGTCGAGATGGATGGTCTGCCCGATCGAGAGAACCAGGATGATGGCAAGGAAGATCAGCGTCAGGGCGGCCGCATATCCGGTGTTCGCGTATTCGAAACCCTCGAGATAAAGCGCGAACAGCAGCGTTTCCGAACCGGAGCGACCCTTGGTGAGCACGGCGACCGTCTCGAAGACCTTGAAAGCCGAGATCGACGTGGTGACGAGGACGAAGAGCGTCGTCGGCCCGAGCATGGGCCAGGTGACGGTCAGGAAACGGTCGATCGGGTTCTTCGCCCCGTCGAGCCTGGCCGCTTCGTAAAGGTCCTTCGGGATCGCCGTCAGTCCGGCAAGAAAAAGGACCATGTTGAAGCCGAGCACCTGCCAGACGCCGATCACAGCCATGGTGGGGATCAGGAGGGCCGGATTGGAGAGGAAGGAGACCGGCTCGAAGCCGAACCACTTGATCGCGGCATTGACCGGGCCGATCGAGGGATGCAGCAGGAATTGCCAGACCGTTGCCATGGCGACCAGGGTGGCGGTCACGGGCAGGAAATAGGCCGCCTCCCAGAAAGCGCGGCTGCGCTTGCGTCCATGAACGAGAAGCGCCACGCCGAGCGCCAGAGTGACGCCCAGCGGAATGACGATCACCGCATAGATCAGCGTGTTCGTGAGGGACCGGATGAAGACGGGATCGGCGAAGGCCTTGGTGAAATTGTCGATGCCGACGAACTCCGTCGACAGAGCCCCGAGCTGGTAATCCGTCAACGAGAAGCCGGCCAGCACGATGACCGGCAGGATATAGATGCAGACAAGCAGCAGGACGGAGGGCGCAACGAACAGGAGGGCACGCCACATCATGCGTCGTTCGGTGCTGGAGCCCCTTGTCCGCGTGACCTCGGCGGCAGGCGCCATATGAACAGCGACCGTCATGCCGCCGCCCTCTGGGTGAGCGATGCGGCGATCCGAGCCTCGTCGGCACCGAAGAGATGCGCGCGGCCGCCATTGAGGGACACGTGGATGATACCGTCGGCATCGGCGGCAAGCTGTTCGCCCGCCGACAGCCTGAGCGTCAGTATCTGGTTCTCGTCGGCGAGAACATGACCATGCACGAACCGGTCGGCCCCATGCATCTCGGTCCGGAAGACGCGCAGCGCCAGGCCTTTGGCGGCAATCGTCAGATCCTCCGCACGCAACCCAAGCGTGGCCGGCCCGGCATGCCGAACGGGGGCGGCGATCGGAAGGTCCTGACCGAACAGGCGCACGATGCCGTCGCCACCGATCTCGACCGGCAGAAGATTGATCGATGGCGTGCCGATGAAGCGGGCCACGGTCAGGGTCGCCGGCTCGCCATAAAGCTCGTCCGGAGTGCCTAGCTGTTCGATCCGGCCCTCGCTCATCAGCGCGATGCGATCCGACATCGTCATCGCCTCGACCTGGTCATGCGTGACATAGATGAATGTGGCGCCGAGGCGGCGATGGAGAGCCGCCAGTTCGTCGCGCATGTGCGCTCGGAGCTTCGCATCGAGGTTGGACAGCGGCTCGTCCATCAGGAAGGCGGCAGGAGACCGCACGAGCGCGCGGGCAAGCGCCACACGCTGGCGCTGACCGCCGGAAAGCTGGGCGGGCTTGCGATCCAGAAGATGCGCGATCTGCAGCGTTTCGGCCGCCTGTATGACGCTCGACTCGATATCCCGAAGAGCATTCGCCGGTGACATCATCCGGCCAATCAGCGGCATACGGGCGCCAAGCGACAGCCGGCGCATGCGCAGCGGCGTGGCTATGTTCTGACGCACCGTCATATGCGGATAGAGGGCGTAGGACTGGAAGACCATTGCCAGGTTGCGGTCGCTCGGATCGATGTCGGTGACGTCGGTGCCGCCAATCAGGATACGGCCGCGATCCGGCTTCTCGAGCCCTGCTATGACACGCAAAAGCGTCGACTTGCCGCAACCGGACATGCCGACCAGCGACAGAAACTCACCAGGGCGGACGGAAACATCGATATTCTTCAGCACATCGTCTGCGCCGAAGGCTTTGCCGATACCACTGATTTCGAGGGAGTTGGCTGACATACGGACCTCCTTGGTGGAAGCGCGTATGGCGGCGCGCGATGACGTGCGCACGACACTTTCGAGAACATTTGATGACAGTATTGCGCAGTCGCACTGCCGACTTCGTCCGAGCCACGCTGTCTGCAGCTCAAGTCGAAATTAGGGGCGCGCTCCTGTTGGGACAGCCGTTCAGGCTGGAAGCCAGCGCCCCCGACCGAGGCGGTTTGGACAAGGAGCCGGCGGATTGCCGATGATCGGCTGCTACACGATGCCGCCCGAGCCACCCTTCACGGCCGGACGTTCGGAAGCTTTCCTCGCGCGGTAGCCGCTCGTCCGATAGGCAGCGACCGGGTCGATGGCACCACCCGCTCGTCGACGGGCTTCGGCCAGGATCGGCTCCACATCGGTGCGATAGGCGCGTTTCAGCGTCTCGGAGGCCATCAGCGCGTCATTGTCGGACTGGCAGCTTTCCAGGGCCACGCGGTCGACCAGCAGAGCCTGCGCATAAGCGCGGCGGATCTCGTTCGCGCTCGAAATCAGGCTTTCAATCGGATCGGTGACGTTGTGGCTCTGGTCGATCATGTGCGCGGGGTGGAAACCCTTCACGCCGCGATGCTCGGCATCGACGAGCTCATTGAAAACGAGGAACAGCCGATAAGGCTCGATCGCGCCAGCGTCCAGGTCGTCGTCGCCATACTTCGAATCGTTGAAGTGGAAGCCGCCGAGCTTGCCGAACTGCATCAGCCTGGCGACGATCATCTCGATATTGGTGTTCGGCGCATGGTGCCCGAGGTCGACGAGGCAGTAGGCCTTCGGGCCGAGCGTGTTGGCGATCAGGTAGTTAGTGCCCCAGTCCTGCACGATCGTCGAATAGAAAGCCGGCTCGTACATCTTGTGCTCGGTGAAGAGCCGCCAGTCGTCCGGGAGCGCCTTGTAGATATCGCCCATGGCCGACAGATACCGTTCGAAGGCCTTTGTAAAATTGCTCTGGCCGGGGAAATTCGAGCCGTCGCCAATCCAGACCGTCAGAGCTTTCGAGCCGATCGTGCGACCGATCTCGATGCATTCGATATTGTGCTCCACAGCCTGTGCCCGCGTCGCGGCGTCGACATGGCTGAGCGAACCGTATTTGTAGGAATGTGCCTGCCCTGGCGCATCCGAAAATGTGTTGGAATTCATCGCATCGAAGCCGAGGCCCAGCGCATCGCCCTTAGCCTTCAACTCACTCGCGTCCGCCTTGTCCCAGGGAATGTGCAGCGAAACGGTTGGGGTCGCGCGCGTCAGTTCGTTGATGACGGAGCAGTCTTCCAGCTTGTCGAAGATGTTGCGCGGTTCGCCGGGACCTGGAAATCGTGCGAAGCGCGTGCCACCCGTACCGACACCCCAGGAGGGAACGGCGACGAAGAACTCCGAGACCTTCCTGGTGATCGTCTCGATATCGACGTTGCCACGAGACAGCTTTTCGCCGAGCGCATCGTAATCCGCTTTCAAGGCGCCAGCGTTTCTGTGGTTGTGGTCGGCAATCAGATCGGGCGAAATCGTCGGGTTCGTCATGGTTTCCTCCTCGGCCTCGCGAACGTTTGTGGTCCGTCCGCGTTTATGTCCCATTCCATCCGACGAAAGAGGCTTTCCATGGACGTCATCCGCATCCTGCTCGCCATTATCCTGCCGCCGGTCGGCGTCTTCCTGCAGGTCGGTATCGGCCTGCATTTCTGGCTCAATATCCTGCTTACGCTGCTGGGCTACATACCCGGCATTATCCATGCCATCTGGGTGATCCTGCGCAAGTAACGGTCGTCGCCGCGGCATTCGCGCCGCGGCTTGCCCTGGGAAATCTATCGCGTGAAACTCTGCGCGTTGCCGGCATCGACGTTGATGATGTTGCCGGTCGATTTGGCCGATAGATCGGACGCCAGGAAGTAGATCGCTTCGGCAATGTCTTCCGGGAAGACGTTGAGCTTCAGCATCGAGCGCTTGCGGTAATGCTCCTCGAGATCGTCTACTTCGATCTTCGAGGACGCCGCGCGCTGCTCGCGCCATTCGCCGTTCCAGATCTTCGAGCCGCGAAGAACCGCATCCGGATTGACGGTGTTGACGCGAATGCCGGCATCCGCCCCTTCCAGCGCCAGGCAGCGCGCGAGATGGATCTCGGCCGCCTTGGCCGTGCAGTAGGCGGAGGCGTTCGGCGACGACGCAAGACCGTTCTTCGATGCGACGAAGACGACGTTGCCGCCGAGCTTCTGACGCCGGAACAGACGGAAGGCTTCGCGCGACACGAGGAAATAGCCGGTGGCCAGGATGCTGATATTCTTGTCCCAAATGGCAAGGGTCGTGTCTTCGACCGGAGCCGAGGAGGCGATCCCGGCATTCGATATGAGGATATCGACGCCACCGAACTCCACACAGGCTTCGGCGAAGGAACGAATAACCGCATCCTCGCGCGTCACATCGAGCTGCACGGAGCGGACCACATCCGCACCATGGCGCTTCGAGAAATCGGCGACGGTCTGTTCGAGCGCCGCTGCGTCGATGTCCGCCAGCACCACGCAGGCACCTTCCGCCATCAGCCGATCGGCGGTCGCCCGGCCAATGCCGCCGGCGCCACCGGTGACGAAGGCAACGCGGCCGGCAAGGCTCTTCGGCTTCGGCATGCGCTGCAGCTTGGCCTCCTCGAGCAGCCAGTATTCGATATCGAAGGCTTCCTGCTCCGGCAGGCCCTGATACTCGGAGACTGTCGAGGCGCCGCGCATGACGTTGATCGCATTGACGTAGAATTCACCTGCAATCCGCGCCGTCGCCTTGTCCTTGGCAAAGGACAGCATTCCGACGCCGGGAACCAGGAAGATCACCGGGTTCGGATCGCGGATGGCGGGCGAATTGTCGTGTTTGCAGGTCTCGTAGTAGCGGGTGTAGTCGGCGCGATAGGCTTCGAGCGCTTTGTCCAGACCCGCAAGAACCGCATCGACATCCGGCTTTGCCGGATCGAAATCAACGATCAGCGGTCGGATCTTGGTGCGCAGGAAGTGGTCGGGGCAGGAAGTACCGAGGCTGCCCAGCGGCTGCAGGTTCTTCGAATTAACGAATTCGAGCACGGCATCCTGGTCGTCGAAATGGCCGAGCTTGCGCTCCGCCTTGCCGATGCGGCCGCGGATCTCGGGCATCAGGCGCGCGGCAATCGCACGGCGCTCCTCTGCCAGCAGGCTCTTTGCGACAGCACCGCCGAAGATCGTCTTGCCCTCGGTCTCCTTCGCAAACCACGCGATCGCCTTGTTGATGATCTCGAGCGTCAGCAGGTAGCAATCCTTGGCGTCATTCGCCCAGGTGAACAGGCCATGGCTTTCGAGCACGACGCCCTTGGCGGTCGGATTGGCCTTCACGAAGGCTTCGAGGTCGAGGCCGAGCTGGAAACCGGGACGGCGCCAGGGCAGCCAGCCGATCTCCGAGCCGAAGATCTTCTCGGTCAATTCCTTCGAATTCTTCGAGGCCGCTATCGCGATGATCGCGTCCGGATGCATATGATCGACATGCGTGAACGGCACGAAACCATGCAGCGGCGTATCGATCGACGCCGCGCGCGGATTGAGGTTGAAGGTGCAATGCGGCAGGAAGCCAACCATGCGGTCTTCGTCGTGCACACCCTTGTAGATGCCCTTCAGCGCTTCAAGCTTCTCCTGATAGAGCGTCGCGAAACCATCGAGCTTGATGGTACCGACGTCACCGCCAGAACCCTTGACCCAGAGCACCTTGACCTTCTCACCGGTCAGCGGGTCGATCTCCATCACTTTGGCGGAGGTGTTGCCACCGCCGTAATTCGTGATGCGCTTGTCAGCGCCTAAGAGATTGGAGCGGTAAAGAAGCTTGCCGGGCTCATCCAGCTTGGCCGCGTGGGCATCATCCCAACGGTTTTCGAGAAGGCGGGTTTGGCCCGTCATGACATCCTCCCTGCAATTATTCATGAACCGTCAGTGACGGATCATCTCCTTCTTGTTCGCAGGTATCGCGCAGCCCTCCGCCAATTGTCAATCAGTTTCGATCATTTCTTTTCATTGTGCGCTGCAATATTATTATTTTTGATCGTTTGTGATTGACAGCGTAAAAACATTACGAATAAATCAACGATCAGGAGGACCCCATGCACGAGCGCGAACGCCATCGCATCATTCTGAGCGCGATCCAGGAAAAGCCTGTGATCACGGTGCAGGATATTGCCGAGCTGACCGAGGCTTCGGAAGCCACGATCCGCCGTGATATCGCGTCGCTTCACGTGCAGGGTAAGCTGCGGCGCGTCCGCGGCGGGGCAGAGGCCGTCCACCCGCCGCAGCTCGGCAATCTCGCCGCCCGCCCCTTCCGCGTTTCCGAATCCGTCAACATCGATAAGAAACGCGCAATTGCGCGCGCAGCGGTCGATCTCTGCGAAGAAGGCGATTCGATCATCATCAACGGCGGCACCACTACTTTCCAGATGGTGCACTTCATGTCGGCGCGCCGCCTGCAGGTGATGACCAATTCCTTCGCGATCGCCGAGCATCTGGTGAAGCATTCGAAATGCACGGTTTCGGTTCCTGGCGGCGCGATCTATCGCGACCAGAGCCTGATCCTGTCGCCCTTCGACAATGACGCGATCCGCAATTTCTACGCCCGCCGCATCTTCATCGGCGCGCAGGGCATCAACGCACTTGGCGTGATGGAGTCGGACGCGCTCGTTATACAGAGCGAGCAGAAGCTGGTGCGCCAGGCCGAAGAGCTGATCGTTATGGTCGACTCCAGCAAGTTCGCCAAGCGCTCGAGCCTGATCCTGTGTTCGCTGGACAAGGTGTCGACGATCATCACCGATGACGGAATAACCGACGAGGCGGCCGCCATGGTCACCGACGCCGGCGTGAAGCTCATGACCGTGAAGCCGATGGCTTCGTCGGCAAGGGAGGATACCTCGTCGGTCGCCTAGAGGAGGCGCCGGGAGGGAGAGGGAAGCAGTTCATCAACCTGGGAGGAAAACATGAAACTGACGAAAATGTTGCTGGCTGGTGCAGCCATTGCACTCGCAACCATGGGCTCGGCCGCACAGGCCGCCGACATGAAGATCGCGCTCGTCGTGAAGTCGCTCGGCATCGGCTTCTTTGAAGCTGCCAACAAGGGCGCGCAGGAAGCAGCCAAGGAACTCGGCGGCGTGGAAGTGATCTACACCGGCCCGACCTCGACCACGGCCGAAGGTCAGATCGAGGTCATCAACTCGTTGATCGCCCAGGGCGTCGATGCCATCGCGATCTCGGCAAACGATCCGGACGCCGTCGTTCCGGCTCTCAAGAAGGCCATGGACCGCGGCATCAAGGTCATCTCCTGGGATTCGGGCGTAGCGCCTGAAGGACGCATCATGCACTTGAACCCATCGTCCAATGCGCTGATCGGCAAGATGTGCCTGCAGCTCGCCGCCAACCACCTACCGGATGGCAAGGGTGACTTCGCCATCCTATCCGCCACCACCACCTCGACCAACCAGAACATCTGGATCGAGGAAATGAAGGCACAGCTGAAGGACTTCCCCGGCCTGAACCTCGTAACCACCGTTTATGGTGACGACCTCGCCGACAAGAGCTACCGCGAAGCCAACGGTCTCCTGTCCTCGCAGCCGAACGTGAAGGTCATCGTCGCTCCGACGACCGTCGGCGTTCTGGCAGCCTCGCAGGCCGTCAAGGATGCCGGCAAGATCGGCGACGTTTATGTCACCGGCCTCGGCCTCCCGTCCGAAATGGCGGGCGCCATTCAGTCGGGCGCCACGAAGGAATTCGCCATCTGGAACCCGATCGACCTCGGCTATTCCGCAACCCAGATCGCCTATCGCATCGTCAAGGGCGAGACGGACGCAGCTCCAGGTTCGGAAATCGAAGCCGGCCGCATGGGCAAGATCAAGGTCGGCGACGGTGGCGAAGCCGCCATGGCCGATCCCTTCGTCTACGACGCCTCGAACATCGAGGAATTCTCCAAGATCTTCTGATCTCGGCGGACCAGACCCGGCGGCTACAGCCGCCGGGATTTTCCTTCAGTCGGTAAGTGAAATGATGACCGTTCAATCTGCCAAGCTCGCGGCGGGCGCGATCCCGGCTGGCGAGCCCGTTCTCGAAATGCGGGGCATTTCCCAGATCTTCCCGGGCGTCAAAGCCCTGGATCAGGTGAATATTGCCCTCTATCCGGGCAAGGTGACCGCGCTGATCGGCGAGAACGGCGCCGGCAAGTCGACGCTCGTCAAGATCCTGACCGGCATCTATCGCCCTAACGATGGCGAGATCCTGATCGACGGCAAGCCGGCGAGTTTTTCGAACGCGCAAGACGCCATTGATGCAGGCGTCACGGCGATCCACCAGGAAACCGTGCTGTTCGACGAACTCACCGTCGGCGAAAACATCTTCCTCGGCCACGCGCCGCGCACCCGCTTCCGCCTGATCGACTGGCGCACCATCAACGAGCGGTCCCGGCAGCTGATGAAGGCGCTGGAAAGCGACATCGACCCGACCACCAAGCTCAAGGACTTCTCGATTGCCCAGCGCCATCTGGTCGCGATCGCCCGCGCGCTCTCCGTCGATGCGCGCATCGTCATCATGGACGAGCCGACGGCCGCCTTGTCGCGCAAGGAGATCGACGATCTGTTCCGCATCGTCGAGGGCCTGAAGCGCCAGGGCAAGGCGATCCTCTTCATCAGCCACAAGTTCGACGAACTCTACGAAATCGCCGACAACTACGCCGTCTTCCGCGATGGCCGCATGGTCGGCTCCGGCGTTCTCAAGGACACGCCCCAGGACGAGATTGTCCGGATGATGGTCGGACGCGACGTCCACGAAGTGTTCCCGAAAACGGAAGCCGTCATCGGCGCGCCGGTCCTCAGTGTCCTCGGCTACAGCCACGAAACCGAGTTCCGCGACATCAGCTTTACCCTGCGCACGGGCGAGATCCTCGGCGTCTACGGCCTGATCGGTGCCGGCCGCTCGGAACTCTGCCAGTCGATCTTCGGCATCACCCGGCCGAAATCCGGCAGGCTGGAACTCGAAGGTCGCGAGATCGCCATTCGCAACACCTCCGATGCGATCACAGCCGGCATCGTCTATGTGCCCGAGGAACGTGGCCGCCATGGTCTGGCGCTGGAACTGCCGATCTACCAGAACATGTCACTGCCCTCGCTGATCCGCACCTCGGTCGCAGGCTTCCTGAAGGCGGCCAACGAGCTGAAGCTCGCTCGTCGCTTTGCCGAACGGCTCGATCTGCGCGCGGCGGCCCTCTCGGTGCCGGTCGGCACGCTCTCGGGCGGCAACCAGCAGAAGGTCGTGATCGGCAAGTGGCTCGCCACCTCGCCCAAGGTCATCATTCTCGACGAACCGACCAAGGGCATCGACATCGGCTCCAAGGCCGCCGTCCACGCCTTCATCTCGGAACTCGCAAGCGAAGGCTTGTCGATCATCATGATCTCGTCCGAACTGCCCGAAATCCTCGGCATGTCGGATCGCGTCATGGTGATGCGGGAGGGTCTGCAGGCCGGCATTTTCGAGCGCCAAGGGCTGACCGCCGAGACGCTGGTGCGCGCCGCCACTGGCAATGCGTGAGGAATGACCATGCTGAACCTTTTGAAAAATCGGGAAATGCTGCTAGGCCTGATCATCATCGGCATGATCCTTGGCTTCACCACCCGCGCGCCCAACTTCGCCAACCCGGACAATCTGGTCACGATCTTCAACGACACCTCGATCCTGATCATCCTGGCGCTCGGCCAGATGGTCGTAATCCTGACCAAGTCGATCGACCTCTCGGTTGCCGCCAATCTCGCCTTTACCGGCATGGCCGTCGCCATGCTCGACAGCGCCTATCCGGGCCTGCCGCTGTCACTCCTCGTTCTCCTTGCAATCGGCATTGGCGCCACCCTCGGCGCGATCAACGGTTTCCTCGTCTGGGCCCTGCAGATCCCGCCGATCGTCGTGACACTCGGCACGCTGACCATCTATCGCGGCATGAGCTTCGTTCTTTCGGGCGGCGCTTGGGTGAACGCGCACCAGATGCAGCCGGATTTTCTCGGCGTGCCGCGCCTGCCGGTGCTGGGACTGCCGATCCTCTCCTGGGCCGCGATCGCGGTCATCCTGCTCGTCGGCTTCATTCTCGCCCGCACGGCCTTCGGTCGCTCGACCTATGCCGCCGGCGGCAATCCGGTCGCAGCCGTCTATGCCGGCATTGATGTCGGTCGCGCCCGTTTCCTCGCCTTCGTGCTCTCGGGCGCGCTTGCCGGCCTCTCCGGTTACCTCTGGGTTTCGCGTTATGCGGTCGCCTATGTCGACATCGCCGCCGGCTTCGAGCTCGACAGCGTCGCGGCCTGCGTCATCGGCGGCATCTCGATTGCGGGTGGCATCGGCACCGTCATCGGTACGGTTCTTGGCGCCCTGTTCCTCGGTGTCATCAAGAATGCGCTGCCCGTCATCGGCATTTCGCCCTTCGCCCAGATGGCGATCTCGGGCATCGTCATCGTGCTCGCCGTCGTCTTCAACGCCCGCGCCGAGGCCAAGAAGGGCCGCATCATCCTGCGTGACCGCGCCGCCGGAAAGGAGGTGACCGCATGAGCACGGCAACCGAACAGTCGAAACGCGTCATTCCCGACCGGCTCGAAACGCCGTTGCGCCGACTGCTCGGCAGCTGGGAAGTCCTGCTCTTCTGCGTGGCGGTCGCGATCTTCATCGCCAACTCGCTGGCCTCGCCCTACTTCCTGAATGCCTGGAACCTGTCGGACGCCACCTTCAACTTCACGGAAAAGGCGCTGATCGCGTTTGCCATGGCGCTTCTGATCATCGCCGGTGAGATCGATCTCTCGGTTGCCGCGATCATCGCGCTTGCCTCGACGGCCATGGGTTATGCTGCCCAGCTCGGCGTGGGCGCACCGGGCCTGGTCGCAATCGGGATCACCACCGGCCTTGCCTGCGGCGCCTTCAACGGGCTGCTCGTTGCCGGCCTGAAGCTGCCCTCGATCGTCGTGACGATCGGCACGATGAGCCTCTTCCGCGGCATTTCCTATCTGGTTCTCGGCGACCAGGCCTTCGGCAAATATCCGCCGGAATTCGCCTTCTTCGGCCAGGGCTATGTCTTCTGGGTCATCTCCTTCGAATTCGTTCTCTTCCTGGTGATGGCCGTCATCTTTGCCATCCTCCTGCACCGGACCAATTTCGGCCGCCATGTCTATGTCATCGGCAACAATCCGCTGGCAGCCCGCTTCTCAGGCATCCCGGTGGAGCGGGTGAAGTTCATCCTCTTCCTGCTGACCGGGTTGATGAGCGGCATCGCCGCCGTCTGCCTCACCTCGCGGCTCGGCTCGACCCGCCCTTCCATTGCCCAGGGCTGGGAGCTCGAAGTCGTCACCATGGTCGTGCTCGGCGGCGTCTCCATCCTCGGCGGTTCGGGCACCATTGTCGGCGTTGTCATCGCCGCCTTCGTCATGGGTCTCGTCACCTTCGGTCTTGGCCTGCTCAACGTGCCGGGCATCGTCATGTCGATCTTCATCGGCTTGCTATTGATCATCACAATCGCCCTGCCAATCGTCGCCCGCCGGATAAAGCAAGCGAGGAACACGCAATGAGCGAGACCGAACGCCACGTCTTCAAGATGAAGCTCAATCCCGGCATGGAAGCGGAATACAGGAAGCGCCATGACGAGATCTGGCCTGATCTCGTCGACCTCCTGCATGAGGCCGGCATCAGCGACTACACGATCCATCTCGATCCGGAGACCAACCTGCTGATCGGCGTTCTCACGCGGACGAAGACGCACAAGATGGCCGACCTGCCCCCTCACCCGGTGATGAAGCGCTGGTGGGCGCATATGGCCGACATCATGGCGACCAACCCGGACAACTCCCCCTGGGCCGTCGATCTGAAACCCGTCTTCCACATGCCATGAGCCAGTCCCACAAACGCATTGCCGTCATCGATATCGGCAAGACCAATGCCAAGGTGGTTGTGGTCGATGCGGTGACCGGGGTCGAACTCGCGGTCCGCAAGACCGCGAACGCGGTGCTGTCAGGCCCGTCCTATCCGCATTATGATATTGAGGCTCTCTGGCAATTCATTCTGAAGACGCTGAAGGACTTTGCCGCCAATACCGGTTTCGATGCTCTGTCGATCACCACCCATGGCGCCTCGGCGGCGCTCTTGGACGCTGACGGCAAACTGGCGCTACCGGTCCTCGACTACGAATATCTCTACCCCGACACTGTAACGGTAGTCTATCGAGAGTTAAGGCCGGCTTTCTCCGACACGTTCTCGCCGCTGCTCACCGGCGGACTGAACATCGGGGCGCAGTTGCACTACCAGAAGACCGCCTTTCCCGACGCATTCGCGAAGGTGAAGACGATCCTCACCTACCCGCAATACTGGGCCTACCGTCTGACAGGTGTTGCCGCGAACGAACGGACGTCTCTCGGCTGCCATACCGACCTCTGGCTGCCGTACTCAAACCAGTTCTCGCCTCTCGTAGAGAAACTTGATCTCGCCGAAAGAATGGCACCGGTTCGGTCGGCCTTTGACGTTCTCGGCGAGATTCGCCCGAACCTTGCGCGTGAGATCGGAGTTACGAGGCCGGTGCCTGTCTATTGCGGAATTCACGATTCCAACGCCTCTTTACTGCCGTATCTTGTGGATCGCGCCCTGCCCTGCACAGTCGTGTCTACAGGCACCTGGGTTGTGTGCTTCGCGCCGGGTGCACGACCGGACGGCCTGGATTCCACAAGGGACACGCTTGTCAACGTCGACGCTTTCGGAAACCCGGTGCCTTCGTCCCGCTACATGGGCGGGCGAGAATGGGAGATGATAACCCACGAGCTGCCATTGAGCCCGTTGGAAGACGAATGGCAGATGCTCGCAACTGTCATCGATCGAGGAAGCATGCTTCTGCCGAGCATCGTCAAGGGCTGCGGTCCCTTCCCGGCGATGGAGGGGCGATGGATCCTCAAGCCAGATGACGCTGCGGAAATCCGCATTGCAGCGAGTCTCTATCAGGCACTGATGACCACGACCTGTCTCGACATCATCCGTTCTCAAGGCCCGATTATCGTTGAAGGACCATTTGCAGCCAACGCGATTTTCCTTGCGGCGTTACACAGCCTAACGGGAAGACCCGTTAGCGTGTCGGGGTCGCAGACCGGCACCTCAGTAGGCGCTTCGGTTCTTGCGGGAAGCCGCCCGAGACACTCTGTCCATCTGGTTGAGGAGACGATCCCTGGCCTTACTGAATATGCCGCAACTTGGCGACGTCTCGCTTCGGTTTAATCCGCGAGGTCGACCACCCTGGAGAGGTCTCCAGCTGACAATAGAAAAAGCGTAAGCCTATTTTAGTCGTCACTGCTTGAAGTAGTTATCCCGACGCCTTGTCAGGAAGTGGGATTTAGCGTCTCGAACAACCGGCTGGGTATGATCCCCCTTCCTTTTCTTGAGTGCTGCCGGGATCAATTGGACGACGTCGCACGAAATTCCAGCCACTAAAGATTCGGTTTCACCGTCACAAAATAAGCTCATGAAAGGGCATGCCGCTCAGCATCATATTCATCGATCGTGCCCCTTCATCAGATTTGCAAACGTGGTTTGATGAAGTAATGGGGAGAATACGGGTGTGATGTGCGATCATCGTTTGCGCTGACTTCGGTTTAGGTCGGTGTGAGCGTTGACGTGATCATCTCTATGTTTGACCAGGTTTACTGGTTGACGGTGTTGGCAGGAACTGTGTTGTGGAGATGCCGCTTGATACGGAACGGCGGCTGATCTGCGCGGTATTTGCTTGCGATCGCCTCGAACACGGCCTTGCTCTCTTTCCGGTCAAAGCCCTGGCGAACAAGCTGGACTACGACCTCGTCACGCAATTTGGCCAGGAATGCCTCGCGATTTGCTCGTCCCTCCGCGGTTACGATCATCTGCCATAGTAGTGTCCGGGCAATGTCGTCGCGTGTCGGCCTCTTGCACTCGCGTGCCATATCCCTGTTCTTTTGCTGGCGAATGCGCTGCTCGGCATTTCTCTGCTTCTTCGATTTGCGGACCATGTGTTTGCCTCCTGTTGCGGAAGCCCATGGTCGCCACCGGCGATGCAAGCGACAAACGCCGTTTGCACGACGGCAGGTTCCTGACACGCAAACGGCGTTTCCTGCAAACAGCGTTTGCCGATGAATCGCCGTTTTGCGGTCAAGCAACGCAGATCCGGTACATGGAATCGCGCGAGGGTAAATTGAGCTGATGTGCCTTAAATCGCCCGCAACCTGTACCGATCCGTCGCCACAGTGTCTCGATGCCTGCGCAGGTGCGGACACGGCTTATTGCCGTGCGCGCACATTTGGCCAGACTGCCGGCAAGGCATTGGCTCAGCGCTGACGGATATTGGCGATCATCTCCCCCAGCTCGTCACCCGAGAGGATGCCGACCGACCGGAGCTTTTCGGCGATCTCGTTATGAACGTCGCGGTGATCCTCGATCAGCTGGCGTGCGATCTTCTCGGCAGCCTCAAGCCGGTCGTTCACACGTCCTGCGAGCTGCTGGTCGAGCCCAAGCATGTTTGCCGCCATGCCGGACGGCCGGTAAAGCAAGGGACGATGGCGGGAGAAGCCGAGCGCCGTTTCTGCCGCAAGGGCCATGTCCGTTGCGCGCGCCAGATCGCTCTCTGCCGCACCGCCGGCCCCTGCAAGGGCGTCTCCGAGGACCACGAGTTCGGCTGCCCGGCCCGCAAGCAACGCCGCCATCGAGTTCATCAACCAGGTTTCTGTTTCGGGCAGACGATCGTTCGCCACGGTTGCAACGACGCCGACACCGTGGAGCCCGACGCTTGCCATTTTGATCTCGGCAATGCCTGTCAGCGCATAGACGAGAGCATGACCCGCCTCATGGACACTCGCCCGCCAACGAAGGTCGTCGGACATTTTCGTGTGGCCGGATCGCAGTGCCGCCTCCAGATCGGCCCAAACCATGGTGCGCCGTTCACGCCGCAGCGTGCGGCGGACATCGCGAACAAGGCGCTCGATGTCCGCACCGGTCCGCCCAAGCGCCAGCATTGCAAGGGGCCGAAGGCTTTCTGGAGCAAGAGAAGAGGATTGGTCAGTCATGACGAGGTCCTTGGTCGGTATCCGGTGCAACGGGTGACTTGCGGCGAAGGGGCCTGCCGTTTCGGGCGGGCGGCGGGCGAAGTCGCGACTTGCCGGCCGCAGCAGGCGCCGAAGCGAGCACGGCCTCAAGATCGGCTCCGAGGTGATGGGCGAAGATGCCGGTCAGGGTCTCGAGATCGGGTAAAGGGATGCGCACATGGGTTTCGAGCCGCCCCGAGCGAAGAAGGGCGGGATCGATCCTGTCCGCCAGGTTTGTCGCTCCGACCACGATAACCCCTTGCGATTTCGCGGTCCCATCCAGGAGCTCGAGCAGGCGATTGATCATCGACGTCCAGTAGTCGTCGTAGCTTCGGGTGCCTTCCGTCTGCCGTCGGCCGATATTGTCGATCTCGTCGATGAACAGGATTGCCGGCGCGTTCTTCTCGGCGACGGTAAAGACCGCCGACATCCGCTTCAGCACATCGCCAAGATAGCCGGGCTCCAGCCAGTGCGCGACCGAGGTGACCAACAGCGGAACCTCTAAGGTGTTGCAAAGCGCACGGGCAAACGTCGTCTTGCCGGTCCCGGGGGGGCCCGACAACAGGAGCCGCGTGCTCATCTGGTCCCAGCCGAGGTCGCCGGTTCTCCAGAGAGAGAGGTCGGCCTTGAGGTCGAGAGCCCATTCACGGGCAGCGCCGTAGCCGCACAGTGTCTCGACACGCAAAATGCGATCGGTCGATCGAGCAGTTTGTGTAGCGGCTTTCATATCCTGACCACCGGCCTCCGGGACAGGCTGGATGAGCTCGAGATCGCCAGTCTCGGGAGGCGCCTTTGCCTTTTCGCCGCCACCCGTCGACCCGCTTTTCCGGTGGCTGTTGTCCCGGCTCACCGTTTGCTCGTCCTCGTTTCCCTCATTCAGGGCCGATTGCTCCGCAAGCATCGCCAGAACCGACAATGTATCGCGCGCGCTTCGTCCCGGACGAACCGCAAGCGCGATGTCGTCGAGCGACAACCCTTCCGGATCGAAGGCCATATCGTCCATCAGGCGAAGGCTGTCCTTCGGCGCGACGCCGACGCAAAGATGCAAGAGCTCGGCAATCATGGCGCAGTCGAGCCCTTCGCATTCGAAGACATGATCCGCGGTTTCCGTGACGACCGGCGTGAGTGCAGGGACAGTCTCATCGATCAGAAGGACGGGAGCCGGCTCGTTCGTCAGGGCATGACGCAGTTTGCGGCGCAGTAACTTTTCGTTTTCGGGGGTGACGGCGCGCCCCGACAAGGTTTTGAGCCTGCGCTCGCCAGGGACAGTGTGTTGCCGATAGCGGCCTGACAGCGGATTGCCGTACAAGACGTCTTCCAGGGCTGTCCGGAACGGCACGATCAAGCCGTCCTCCAACATCATGGCAAGACAGATTTCGAAGCGCTTGACCGGCGCTTTCAGCAGCACGAATGGCGCCGGCATGGCCAGTGCCGCCCTCCACGCAGCTGATGTGGAAGCGCTGGCCGCGACAGCACGGGAAACGAGAAGGCAAACAGCCACATGAACCGGGTTTGGTGGAGGAAGCTCGTCACGCAAAAGCCCGGCGATGTATGCAAACCCGATATCCGGCGTGGGATTTGCCCCTCCGGCCGTATCCGGATCACGAGCGTTTTTGCCTCTCGCCTTATGCCGCGCGGCCGGGACCGGTTCCGTCGGGAGATCAAAGTCAAAACGGTCTTTGGCCTCGACGTCCCTGAAGCGTTCCGATCCATGATGGCCTGCCCTGGTGACGAGCGACGCCCGACCCTTGCGCATGATACGCTCGACGATGGCGCGATCGAGCACCGGCACACCGGTGAGCTCGTGGCGGGCCCGTTCCCCGACGCGCCAGACCCGCCCGTGCTGTTCGTCGCCCGTCACTTGTCCCACCACGTGCCCCGCCAATTGCGTATCCAGCAATCCGGCGCCCGCCGCGCGTTCGTAGACCGTCATCACGGCGTGACGACGAAGGCGCTTCATGAGATAGCGTGTGATCCGATCGTTCAACGCCTCCATCACAGATCCTCCGGGGGATGCTCATTGTCGTAGTGCTTGTTGCCATTGAGCCAGTCCAGGATCATCCTGCATGTCGGGTCTCCGGCCGCGCACAGGTCGAGGAGCCATGTCCGAAGTTGCGGCGGAAGGCTCTCGAGACGAACCCCCTTGCGGCGCGCATGGGCAATCGATGCCCGCATGACCGTCGCGGCATGGATCGCATGGTCGTCACATGCCGCAGCACTCGGGACACCTGTTGCCTCGTCAGGATCGGCGAAGTGCCGATTGCCGACGGGGTCAGGAGACGGCCGGTCCGGCTCCGGCATGCGCCCGCCAAGCGGGAAGAACAGAATGTTGGAATTCGGTTGCGTCGTCATCGCAGACGTCTCCTTATCGCCGGACCGGGACCGGTCAGCGTCAAACGGATTGGAACGGAAGAGGGAGCAGGTCCAGATCAGGCAGAGGCTGTCCGTGGAGGACGCGCAAACCCGATCGGAACAGGAGATTGCACGCCCTTGTCCGCAGCCGGTCGCGGGCAGACTGTGTCGGTGCGATTGATCGATGTGGCCTTCGCGATCCCGCCCCGATCATCCGCCGATTGCGGCTCGGCCCGCCAGCGCGCGACCGCCGACGACCAGTTCGACTCGACCTCGCGTTCGAAGAGCCCACGGATTTCCGCCATGACCTTCGCCGCACCCGCCACCTCCAGAAGATGGTCGAGATGCGAAAGCGGCCAGACGCCACCCTCGATGTCGGCCCGCTGGTTCTCGGCATTCAAAATGACCACCCGGACCTCTCCGACACGCAGGCGACGATGCTCCTTGTAAAGCAGGTCGGGAACGACGAGCGCGGCCGCCAGCATCCTGTTCTTGAGATCGGCGATGCGCGACAGCTCATAGGAGCCAAGGCTACGCTTGACGTCGACGAGGTGCGCGACCTCGGTCTTCCGGTTGAGGATCAGCAGGTCGGGCGTATATGTTTTTCGCCCGCCGCTGTCGACGTCGAGGCTGAGTGACCGGTAAAGCCCGGGATCGTTCATCTCGACGAGCTCGCTTGCAGCCTTCGTAACGGGCAGGCGAAGGTTCTGGGTCAGGACGACCAGATCCGGATTGCATCCGGCGATGAGCGCGATGCCGCGCTCCAGAAGCTTGCCTTCGGCGGCCGGCACGGCACGCAGTACCGTGCTCAGCTGCGCCATCCCGCCGTCGAGAGCCCGCCCGAAGATGTCTCGGGAGAGCGCTCCCGAGACGATGTCGCCGACAAGCCATTCGAGGGCCGGCAGAAGGACCGCAAGCTCAGCGGTATGGGTGTAGGCGGGCATGCTCACGCCGCCATCGGTCGTGATGGTCATGTTATTGCTCCTGTCGAAAGGCCAGCCGTCAGCGCAATCGCCGCGGGACCAGGGGTCCGGGCAGTTGCCAGGCGATGTGGATGACGGGCTGGATCGTGATGAGGACCGGCCGGTCAATCGCCCGGAGGCGATGCCGCAAGCCAAGGCGAGGTTTCGGCGGGAGGATGACGAGAAGATGCTTCCACGCGGGAAGCGAAGCGGTTAAGGCTCGACATAGCCCAAGTCCTTCTTGAACAAGGTTGCGGGTCAGGCCTCCTTCGGTGTTGGTAGCACCGATGGAGGCCGCTAAGTGGCTGCAGATGCTTCTCTTTCCGCAGTCACTTGTCGACATAGCCCGGACAAATCAGTCCGGCAAGCGATAAGAACACATCCGGAACAAAGAGAGCTCCGGTATGGTTAACGGCGATTAGGAAGCCTGGACTTCACCCCCGCCGCAAGCTGCTGGCAATGCCCGCAACAGCATTCGGTCAGCCCGTGACCCGCCGGCGCGCTGCACGCTTGACCGGCGCCTTTGTCGGCCGCTCTCCAGAACCAAAGAGGCCGCCAAAGGCACGATTGAGCATCGTCACAAGCTGTTCCTCGGCGAGCCTTCGGCGCTCCAGCTCTTCCGCCGAAGGGGCCGTATCGACGTCGGCCTTGCGCCGGGCAGTCACACCGGTGATGCGACGCGTCTGCGATGCCGTCAGCACCTGTCCCGCTTCGAGCCCGGCGACGACCTGCTCGATCAGCGGCTCTTCGGCATAGGCGACAATGAAGAGAACTGCAGGCGTTACCCTCACCCCTTCGAGCCTATCCCGGTAAGCAGCAAGCCGCTGGTAAACCGCCACATAGCTGAGAGCGGTCGACGTGCTGAAGCCGCAGGCCGATCTCACCCAGGGGCCGAAGGAGGCAGCCGGCAGGATGGCTTTTGCCTCGACGAGGCAGCCGCCGAGCTTGAACACGTCCGCAGCCGTGAGCCGCCCGAGAGCCCGGATCCGCGCACGGAGCGTCAGGAGTTCCCGTTCCCGCGCCTTCCCCTGAGCCTCTACCGCACCGGTTGTACCAATGCCCTGCTGAAGTATATGGTTTGTCATCAGTGTTCGTCTCCCTGTTGATGACGGTCATTCAGGCGACCGTGAGACAATGATGACACGGATCTTGCGCAGACCGTTACAACCCGGATTTCTAAATACCTGTATTTTAACGATAAAGCGCCAAAATCAGCTGCTATTCCGCCCGACCCGTTCCAAATTCCGCAAGAGATTCAACAAGGCAAATTTTTTGTTTCGTATTTTAATCAAGCAAATTCGAATGCAATCCAGGATACATATTGGTCGGCACGATGGATCGGCTATCAGCAGTCCGCAGTGCAGGACGATACATGACCAAAGGCATCCTCGGGATGTTTGGCCACAGAGCCCGATCGTCCGGATTCTTCCTGCTCGGCTGTTGACCGCCCCGGATTTTCGACGTCCAATTTTAAAAAGAGCGCCACCCAATCCTGGCCCATGGAGATCGTTTCATGCCGCAACAGAACTCTGCCGTACCATCGCCAATGTCACGTCCTGTTCCAGCCGTCCAGCGCGCCGGTCTCTTAGGGTCGGGCAATCCCCGCGGCTCTCCCGACCGGCCGCCAGAACGAAAGGAACAGCACATGTCCAACAGGCTCTTCATCGAGCGCACCAGGTTCACCTCACTCGACAGCAGCGGCAACACTGTCGACGAGAGCTGGGGCTTTCGCGCATATGACGACTTCGCAACGACCTACAACAATGGCTGCGCCTCGCTTGATGAACTGATCGCGCAATCTCCCGAGGACCTCATCAGATCACTCGCCCTCGACCCGATCGCAGGCAGGCCGTTCGTCCGCTTCGCCTGCGAGGCAAACCAGCCGATCTTCATTGACGATCAGCCGGTGGAGGTTCCACAAGACGTGGCCGACATGGTGTTCAAAGACTGAGAGATGGTGGGGCCGGCTGACCACAACGTCGGTCGGCCCCATCGGCCCTGCGACGGAGCAACAGCGCGCTTCCAGGAGGCCGATGACATTGGAGACAACGGCGGCCCCAACAAAGGCGGGGGCCGTCATCTGGCGGCCCCCCTATATGCGCTTTGAAGAAGGATCTGGCGAACGATACCGAAGAAGAGCTGGGGTACGTCCAGGTCATATCGGTTTGCCGCCCGCCTGCCAGAGGCTGGCCTCTCGTCCCGCCCCGTTACCGGATCGAAAGCTTACCCTGCCTTAGTCGAGACGATGGCCCGACCTTTTGAACCTGTGTTGACTTGCCACAAGATGCCATCGATCCATTCACCCTCGTAGAGCGCGTCATTCGCCGCCTCGATCATTCCGCGGCCAGCAGCGGGGAGCGGTATGATCACGTCCTGCCTCGCACTCTCCTCGATGCGGTGCGACACAGTATGGAAGCCGCCCTGTCGTTCCCAATCGAACGTGCCTTCGGCAATCAACGTTCCTCTCGGGCCATCCTGGCAGAAGATCGTGACGACAAAGGGCGCGAAGTATCCATCGTCTGCCCCATCAAAATCCACCCAGCGCCCCGTCAGCAGGATCGGATCGGACGTGAGGTGCGAGACCTCCCTCAGGATTGCCTCCCGCCTTTCCTCAACGAAGTCATGGATGGGATGTCCGTCATCGGCGGGTTCGCCGCAGATCCATAAGAACACTTCTCCCCAATAGAGGAAGATGGCCGCGTCCCACCCCGAAGGCAGAAGTCGTCCATGGACGACATCGTCGTCGGTCGTCAGGGCTACGTCGAACAGTTTGTCGCGCAGCAGGACCGCATACGCGGACACCATGCGGTAAAGCGACGAGAACCGCCCCTCCAAATCATCTTTTGCATTTTGTCCTGATGCGTTGTCAACACTCGGTTCGTCCACGTTTCTTCCTTCTTACGCTCGATCAGTACTTTACATACTGCAGTTGAGATTTTGGTCCGTTCAGGCCTCATGCCGCCAATGGTTCGGCAGGTCAAAGCCGTCGTCAAGCCAAAAGCCATTGTCAACATTGAGTTTTTTTGAAGACCCCTCGCAAACGCCCGCAACGCAAGGCATTCACACCATGGAGACGGGACCGGTAGAGCGCAAAAACAAAGCCGGCCTCTTCCTAATATAAAAAAAGTTCATTTTTGGGCTTGCCATCCGGATTTTTCGAGATGACCATTATCTCACAACAACAGACATGGAGACGACAAGTGTTGACAATGAATACCACAGGGTTCGAGGCAGACTTCGACATCGCTCAGATCAGCTGTCGCGAGCAGACGATCGAGTACAGCAGCAAGCTGCTCCTGCCCGGCCAGGATGCAGCGATCGTCATCACGCCGCAGCTCACACGCGCAGTTCTGGACAATGCCCCTTGTCCGGTTGATCACGCATTCTCGGCATGCGTTGCGCGTCGCAAGAAGGCCCTCCAGAAGGCAACGGCGAAAGAGTTCAGACAGGGCGCAAAACAGGTTTCGATCCTCGGCCGCTGGCACGAGAACGGCCCAGATCATATGGACTTCGAACCCTACATCACCCGCAAAACCGGTCCGCTCGGCACGACCTCGGACGTCAAGTACGACTACGAGATCTTCCCCTTCGATGGCCTGCGCTCCGGCGAAGGCTTCTTCATCCTGTTGAACAAGGGCGATGATGGCGCCGCCGCCAGGCGCTTTTTGACTAACTTTGCGGACAGGCTGACGCATCGCCGGGAGCTCAGCAAACGTGTCGCAATCAGCCTTGGCCTGCCGACCGGCGTCGTCTGATATCCACCGAGCACGTCCGGCTTTCCGATCCTGGTCGCAGAGTGGTCGCACGTGGATGATCAGCCCGCTTCGCCCCACGATGCGACGGAGCCGGCCTGAGGCCTCGCCCCACTCTCATTCCGGCCTCAGGGCCGGCACTCACATCTCTTTCGAACAGTAGGATGAACCACATGACCAATCCCCAATTGTCCGCACCGGACGCCCGGAACGCTGCGACAGAAAACGCCGCGACAGAAGCGGGCTTCCCGCAGTCCGCCAAATATCTCGTCGCGCAACTGTTTTGTGATCTTGAAGCAAACACGATCAGCCCCGCAACATCCCTGGCGCAACTGCACAAGCGGTACACTTACGTCGATGCAGAACAGCTCAAGGCAGCGCTGCAACTTGCGTTCCGAATGACTACTGCAGTCAATGGAGGTGTCGTGGTCGTTAGCGATGGCGACACTGGCAAGATCATCGACCAGTTCCCGATGCCAGCCGCACCGGAAGGTTACGGCGGACGAAGCCCGCTCGGGCTCGGCCTCTCCGCCATGACCTCGATGCTTGATCGACGCCCTCGCTACTACAACGCGCGTGACTTCTTTCTCCACGTTCACATCATGCCAGACGCCAAATACACCAAAGAGAAGGGCCGGCACGTCGAACAGCTCGGCGAGCTCCTGTTGACGTACAAGGGTTGGGACAAGAACGTCGAAGACCTCGATGTTCCGTTTCCAGACGATATGCCCCTCCTCGAGCGCGAAGTCTGCTACTCCTATAGTCCGCATCGGGGATGGCTCGGATTCGATGGCGAACGCTGGCGTTGCGACTGGTAACAACCCCGTCAATGCAAAGCAGAAGGAGCGCTGTCATTCATGCTCGCCCTCCCAGGGTCCCGTATCGGCTTTTGCAACCGTGACCTCATCAGACCTCGGTCACCAAGTCGATGGATGCGGAATGGATCCGTATGCATATCCGCCAGTGTGATTTCGGCCAGGTCCTGCCGGGTCTGCTAGGTGCCACTTTCACCTAATGGCCGACGCCACAGCATACTGGCCGGAAGCCTGCTCCCGGCCAGTGCTGATCGTAGGGACCCTCTAATTATCTGGGCCCAAGGGCGCTGATCTTCTGGCAAATGTGCAAGCGATTGCTGAAACGGCTCAACCCACGATTCAACTCCGGAAACTTTTTCCCGGAGCGATAATTCAAAATTGGTGCCGCACTTAGCTGAATCCCCGGACGGCTCGGATACAACATCGGAAGGCCAAAAAGATCGCAAGCCTTCATCAACGTCGCAGATCGGGTCATCTTTGTGAAACAAGGTCAGATCGTCGAAGTCGATGAGCCGATCGCATTTTTGATGCGCCCGGATAGCTAAGCACTGGGCGCTTTCTGGCAAAAATCATCCTTTGAGGTCGACGCATGATCGCTGACCTTAACGCGAAACGTGTACGTTCCCTGTCTGAGGTAGGGGCACAGTTCTGCGGTTGGTGGACAGTTTCCGGTATCTGCTCGGCGTCAAATTGTGGTGTCGGAGAAAAACTCGGTTAAAATTCGAAAGATTGCGGTACCCCACTTCAAAACAGATGTCCGTTATCGGCATGGAGGTATCGGTCAACAGTTGACCCGCCTTCCAAATGCGAAGCTTGTTGAGGTGGTCGGTGAAGCTGTTGCCGCTGTTCTTCTTGAAGAAACGCGAAAAGGAACTGTCGCTCATGCCGACCATTCGGGCCATGTCGGGCAACCGGATATCATCCGAGAGGTTCGCAAAGATATATGCAAAGACCTGCTGCAAGGCTTCGAGAGAACCATAGCTCAAGTCCGGCACATAGGCCTCTGAAGACAGCACATCGACCTCGTCGGTGTCCCGCAGCAGTGAGAGCAGGGACAGAAAGGTCGAAAGGCGCTGGGAGCCGGTCTGAAACTCCATGTCGAGTATCAGCGCCTCCGCCTTCTCCCGCGCTCGCCCCTTGAAAGAAAGCCCACGCTGCGCACGGATCAAAAAGTCGCGCAGCCCCGCCAGTTCCGGGAGGAAGGTGGATGCCTGCTCCAGTTTGGACGGGTGAAACTGGATGACGATGTCGCGTCCCGGAATACGCTCATCCGGTCCCAGCGGCGTCACCCAGTCGTGCGGCAGGTTGCTGCCGATGAGCGAGATATGGCCCGCCGTGAAGGCGCCGACGTGATCGCCCGCGAGCAAAACGCCGCTGGCATTGGGAATGTAGTGGATCTCCACCTCCGGGTGGAAATTCCACACATTGCGTTCCCACGGATAGTCGTCACGGCGCCAGAGGAATGTCTCGTCAGCGCCTGTCAGGACGTATTCGAATCTCGCGACCGTTGGAGAAATAACCGACATCGCAAACCTCCTCCAGTGCTTCCCAGCCTTCGCGTTTCGTCGGCAATCGATATTAGATTGTGCAACGCACACAAGATTTCATGGATATTTCCGCCATTTCACGCATGAGAGTATCAGTATGGCGCAACGACCACGCTTGTGTCCACCCCGTCTTTCTACAAGTATCGAGGTCCGTTGAGCGTGTCGGAGGAGAGTTGCACGCACAGCCGGACCGATTTTTTCGCGATCCAAATGGAGGAGAACATGATCAATTTTGCAAAAGCCGTGGGCGTCGGCTTCATCTCGCTTGGCCTTTGGAGCTCAACTGCTCTTGCGCAGGACTCCTGGTGGAAGACTGCCGCCGAGCCCTATCAGGGCGCGACCATCCGGGGCATCTCGGAATCGACTCCGGCCTCGAAATATGTCGAGCAGGTCCTCGGTCCGAAGTTCACCGAGGAGACCGGCATCAAGGTCGAATTCGAGGCGACATCCTGGGACCAGATGTACGACAAGGCGATCAAGGACATGGAGGCCAATACCGGCATCTACGACTTCGTCTATATCGAGCAGGACATCGTTTACACGTATCTGGCCCGGAACTTCCTGGTCGACATCACAAAGTCGCTCGCTGACAACGCAAAGATCGCTTCGCCGGATTTCAAGCCGGAGGATTTCACCACGTTCCTGAACTATTTCAAGGATCCGAAGTCGGGCAATGTCATGGGCGTTCCCATGGAAGCCTTCATCAAGCCCTACCTCTACCGCAAGGATCTCTTCGAGGATCCGGCGATCCAGAAAGCCTACAAGGATTCGACCGGTGCGGATCTGAAACCCGCGACGACGCATGAGGAATATACCCAGATCGCCAAGTTCTTCACCGAATACGGCGCAGACAAGGAACTCTGGGGAACGACCGTTCAGGCCTCGTCGAGCCACCCTGCCGCCTTTTATGAGTTCTTCGAGTCGGTCGCGCCCACCTTCGGCGTGTACAACTGGGGCATCGATGGCACGACGTTCGCGGCCGCCGAGGCCAATGGCGGCCAGATGAACTCCGCCGCCGCCAAGAAGGCGCTGAACTACTGGGTGGACCTGCTGCAATACGCGCCGCCGGAATCAACGTCGTCCACATGGGACGAAGTTGCAGGCACATTTGCAGCCGGCCGTGCGGCCCAGGGCCTGGTCTATGGTGAAAACGCTGCCTGGATTGCGACCGACGAAAGCAAATCGACCGTCGTCGGCAAGGTGGGCGTGGCATTGCCTCCGGTTGAGGCAGGCGTCATGGAAGCCGCAGAAGCCGGCAAGGGCTATATCGGCTACTATGATGGTGGCGCCTTCGGCATCCCGCATTCGTCGAAGAACAAGGACGCGTCGCTTCTCTTCCTACAGTATATCGGGCAGGCTTCCGTTCAGACTGACTGGGCGCTCGCCGGCTCCCGCATCGTCATGAACTCGACCTACGACGATCCGAAAATCGTCGATCAGGACAAGAAGATGAACGGCTACTACACGCTGATGCGCGATGATGGAAAGCTGTTTGCCGGCGCTCCGCCGTATCCCTTCCACTCGCAAGTCCTGCAAGCCGTGGCGCCGTTCATCTACAAGGCGATCATCGGCGAGATCAAGCCGGACGATGCGCTGGACCAGGCCGCAGCCGCAGCCGAGGCTGAACTGGTGAAGCTCGGCTACCGCAAATAACACCCACACCTCCCGGCGGGTGGCGGTCGCCTTCAGCAAGGCGGCCGTCACTTCACCGACTGCGGCTTTCCGGCCTGAGCCCAACGCGGCTGGCCGGGTGAACAAGAACCAGGCACTATCTGACGGAGCGCAGGATGAGACAATCCAATATCGGATGGCTGTTTCTAGCACCAGCGACGCTAATTCTGTTTGTCGTCGGGTTCATTCCCTTCATCTACATCGTCTATGTCGGCTTTTTCGACTGGAACACCAACGCCGTCGATCCGAGCTTGCGCTGGGCCGGTCTCCAGAATTACCGCAGCCTTGTTTTTGATACGACCTTCCTCAACTCGCTTGCGCGTACACTGGTCTTTGCCTTCTTCGTCGTCGTGAGTGAGCTGTTGCTGGGCTATGTCCTGGCCCGGGCGCTGATGGCGGACCGGTTGTGGGGCCGGCAGTTCTTTCGCACGATCCACACTCTGCCGATCGTTGTCGCGCCGATTGCCGTCGGCGCAACCTGGCGGCTGCTTTGCGTTCCCGGCTTCGGCATTGTGCCCTATTACCTGAAGCTGTGGTTCGGCATCGACTACAACATCTCCACCAATGCCTACCACGCCTTCGGCACGGCAATCATCATGGACCTGTGGCACTGGACGCCGTTCGTCACGCTGTCGCTCATGGCCGGCCTGACCGCTCTGCCGAAGGAACCGCTGGAACAGGCGCAGATCGACGGCGGCAACAAGCTGCAGATCTTCTGGTACGTGATCGTGCCGATGTTGAAGCCGGTGCTGCTGACAACCGTTTTCATACGACTGATGGACGCGCTGCGCTCGGTCGATGAAATCTGGATGCTGACCAAGGGCGGCCCGGCCGAGGCGACCCGGTTCATCGGCCTTCATATCTGGATCAACGTCTTTCCGAAGACGGACTACGGTTACGGCGCGGCCATGTCCCTTCTCACTCTTTACGTCACCATCGTTTTGAGCTGGCTGTTGTTCGTCGCCATGACCGGCCGCAAGGGAGGCGCACAATGAGACGCTCCGGTATAGCCTCTTTCCTCCTTTGGATATGTCTGACCATTCTGACGTTGCTTCCGGTCTGGTGGATGCTGGTCGTTTCGATGCGTCCGCGCGTCAAGCTTTATTCCAAGTCGGTCCTCATCGACGATCTCTACTGGGATAATTTCCTGGCGGTGCTGAACAGCTCGACCTTCCTGCAATATCTCTGGAACTCACTGATCGTGGCGACATCGAATGCGGCACTGGTATGCGTGCTGGGGCTGCTCGCCGCGTTCGGGCTGTCGCGTTACAAGATCAGCGGTGGCGACAACATGTTCTTCTGGCTGATCACGAACCGCATGGCGCCGCCAGCCGTGTTTCTGCTGCCACTCTTCCTGTTGTTCACCAAGTGGTTCGTGTTTGGCGATTTCATGCTGTTCGACACGAAGATCGGCCTGATCCTGCTGTATTGCGTCTTCAACCTGCCTTTCGCCATCTGGCTTCTGAAAGGCATGCTGGACGGCATCCCGCTGGAGCTTGACGAAGCGGCGCGGGTGGATGGCGCAACGACCGGCCAGGTGTTGTCCCACGTCATCCTGCCGCTGGCTCGGCCTGGCCTGGCCGTCACCTTCATCCTGACCTGGATCTTCGCCTGGAACGAGTACCTGTTTGCCGCCACGCTCACGTCCTCGGCCGACGCCCGGACCGTGACGACAGCGCTCGCGGAATATGTCTCGGTCACCGGTACGAACTGGGGCGAGATGGCGGCTATGGCCTTCCTCACCACGCTGCCGGCCCTGGTCGTGCTCGGCTTCGTCCAGAAGCACATCGTGACAGGTCTGACGTTCGGCGCTTTGAAAGGGTAACATGATGGCTGGCATTCAACCCCAGAAAACCGAACGCGACGGGTTCCTACCGATCCGAACCAACGGTTTCGACAGGGGCTTCATCTCCGTGGTGCTGCTGATCCTGGTGCATCTTCTGTGGATGCGCTTCCTGGAGAGCGTGTTGCCCCTGTGGGTGGCGACGGTGCTCTGCCTGGCGCTGGCCGTGTTCATTATCCGAAAAGGCTGAAAACATGAAATCGCTCGTCCTCGAACGAAAACACGAACTGCGCATTCGCGACCTGGACCCGAAAGAGGTGCTTGGTCCCACCGACGTGCGCATTGCGATCAAGACCGTCGGCGTCTGCGGCTCGGACGTTCACTACTACACCCATGGCGCCATCGGTCCTTTCGTCGTACGCGAGCCAATGATCCTCGGCCACGAAGCAGCCGGCATCGTCGAGGAAGTCGGCAGCGCGGTCCAGAACCTGAAAGTGGGCGACCGCGTCTGCATGGAGCCCGGCATTCCCGATCCACAAAGTCGCGCGTCGCGGCTGGGTCTCTACAATCTCGATCCCGCGGTGCGCTTTTGGGCGACTCCCCCGGTGCATGGGGTGCTGAGACCAAGCGTGGTCCATCCCGCGGCCTATACCTTCAAGCTTCCGGACAATGTTTCCTACGCCGCGGGCGCCATGGTCGAGCCGCTGGCCGTCGGCTTCCAGGCAGTCTCCAAGGCGAGGCTGACGCCCGGCGCGGTCGCTCTCGTCACGGGCGCCGGGCCGATCGGCATGGTGACCGCGATCGCGGCACTGTCGGCTGGCTGCGCCAAAGTCATCGTCACCGACGTCGTCGATGAGAAGCTCGCAGTGGCGCGCAAGCTCGGGCCGGCGATCATGACCGTCAACGTCCGCTCGCAGGATCTGAAGGCTGTCACAGCCCGCGAAACCGACGGCTGGGGCGTCGATGTCGTGTTCGAATGCTCGGGTGCGGCCGACGTGATCGCAAACACTTTGAACCATGCTTGCCCCGGCGGGTCCGTCGTTTTTGTCGGCATGCCCCTGAAGCCGGTCCCGCTCGATATCGTCATCGCCCAGACAAAGGAACTGCGCATCGAGCACGTATTCCGCTACGCCCATGTCTATCCGCGCATCGTGGCGCTCCTGGGATCGAACCAGATCAACGTCGATGCACTGATCACCGACACCTACGCTTTCGAGGACTCGATCGAAGCGTTCGATTACGCCGTGAAGCCAAGGCCGTCGTCCGTGAAGATCCAGATAGAGCTTGGGAAATAGGATGTACCTGCAGAAGTTGGATCTGAGCGGAAGAGTGGCCGTCGTCACCGGTGCGGGGCGAAACATCGGTTACGCCTGCGCCGATGCGCTGTCTGAAGCCGGCGCGCATGTGGTGCTGACCGATCTCGACGAGGAGCTCGGTCGGTCCGCGGTCTCGAAGCTTGCCGGAATGGGGCGTCTCGCCGAGTTCGTGCGCCTCGACGTGACCGATTCCGGCGAAACCGACAGTGTCGCAAAAGCGATCGCCTCCAAGCTTGGTCGCGTGGACATTCTGGTCGCCAATGCCGGCATTTCAGCACAGAGCCCGGCGGAAGAAATGGCGGATGCGGACTGGCTGAGGGTTGCAAACGTCAACGTCAACGGCGTGTTCTGGAGCAATCGCGCCTTCGGAAACATGATGCTGAAGGCGGGCAAGGGCTCGATCGTCAACATCGGGTCGATGTCCGGCATCATCGCCAACCGGCCGCAGCCGCAAGCCGGGTACAACGCCTCGAAGGGCGCCGTTCACATGCTGACAAAATCGCTTGCTGTCGAATGGGCCGATCGGGGCGTCCGCGTCAACGCCGTCGCACCCACCTATATCGCGACCGACATGACGAAGGCCGCTATCGAAGGGACCGGTTGGGACAAGGCCTGGATGGACATGACGCCGATGAAACGCATGGGCTCAGTCGAGGAAATCGCGTCTGTCGTCCTGTTCCTGGCTTCCGATGCTGCCAGTCTGATGACCGGAAGCATCGTCGTTGCGGATGCGGGGTACACCTCATGGTGAAGCTGCCCGAGCACCCGTCCCGAATGGATCGGCGGCCTTGCCGCCACAACTGACTGAGGATTGAGATATGGCGACGATCGAACTCGACCAGGTCGACAAGCATTACGGCTCCTATCACGCATTGCGCAAAATCTCGTTCGATATAGCTGACGGTGAGTTCGTCGTGCTTGTCGGCCCCTCGGGTTGCGGCAAATCCACATTGCTGCGAACGCTTGCCGGTCTTGAGGAGATCACCGGTGGCACGATCAAGCTTGGTGGGCGACGGGTGGACAATATCGCCGCGAAAGACCGTGACGTGGCGATGGTGTTCCAGAACTATGCGCTCTATCCGCACATGACGGTGCGGGAGAACATGGCATTCGCGCTGAAGCTGCGCGGCGACACTCTGGCCGACCGCAACGTCAAGGTAGACAAGGCTGCCGAGATGCTGCGGCTGACGCCCTATCTCGATCGGTATCCCAAGGCACTATCCGGCGGCCAGCGTCAGCGCGTCGCTATGGGCCGCGCCATGGTTCGCAACCCTAAAGCGTTCTTTTTCGACGAACCGCTCTCAAACCTGGACGCCGCGCTCCGCGTCGACATGCGTTCGGAAATCAAGGCTCTCCACCAGCGCCTCGGCGCCACCTCCGTCTATGTCACGCACGACCAGATCGAAGCCATGACGATGGCGGACCGCATTGTTGTCCTGCGCGACGGCAAGGTGGAGCAGATCGGGGCGCCGCTGGAGCTTTACGACAGACCGGCAAATACTTTTGTCGCAGGATTCATCGGATCGCCGGCGATGAACATGCTGCCGGCCAAGGTCGATCTTTCATCGAACATGGCACGGTTGGCGGATGGGTCGAGCTTTCCCCTCCCGCAAGGCACGCGGGCGCGGGACGGCCAGGACGTGATTTACGGGGTCCGTCCCGACCAATGGATATTGGCGCATGGCGACCAGGGCGCATCGGCAACTGTCGAATTGATCGAGCCGACAGGGGCGGAAATTCTCCTTGCAGCACAATTGGCAGGCCAGCGGATTCTCTGCGCCTTTCGCGAACGCCACGCACTGAAGCCGCGCGACACGATACGGCTCGCCGTCGATCCGTCCGCAGCGCATGTGTTCGACAAGCAGACCGAGCAACGAATCTCGCCCTGAGCAAGAGTCATCGGAGGGATCACCCATGTCAGACTTTACCGGGAAAACCATCATCGTCACAGGGGCCGGCAAGGGTATCGGCCGGGCCTGTGTCGAATTGTTCACCCATCGTGGCGCGCGGATCGTAGCCATGGCGCGCTCGCAGGCCGATCTCGATGATTTGGCGCAGACATTTGGCGCGACTGTCATCTCCGTGGATCTCGCCAATAATGGCGCAGCACGCGAGGCGATGAAGAAGGCCGGCCTTGCCGACGCGCTGATCAATTGCGCGGGAACGAACGTGCTCGAAAGCGTCCTCGACATGACCGAGGAGGGGTATGAACAGGTTCTCGGCATCAATCTACGGGCCGCGCTGATCTGTGCGCAGGAGTTTGCACGCGCCCGCATCACAGAGGGCGGCGGCGGCGCGATCGTGAACGTGACTTCGATCGCAGGACATCGTGGTTTCGTAGATCACGTGGCCTATGCCGCTTCGAAGGCGGGACTGGAAGGCGCAACACGCGTCATGGCCAAGGAACTCGGCACCTATGGCATACGAGTGAATGCAGTGGCGCCGACGGTAACCATGACGGAACTTGCTGCCAAGGCATGGTCCGAGCCCTCGAAACGAGACCCCATGATGAGTCGCCACCCGCTCAAGCGTTTTGCAGACGTCGAGGACGTCGCACGGTCGATTGCACTGCTCATTTCAGAGGACGCGCCGATGATCACTGGCGCCGTCTTGCCCGTCGACGGCGGCTTCCTTTCTGTTTGAAAACCAAGAGGCGAAACGAGAAGATGAGCAAACCACTTGAAGGAAAAATCGCTGCCGTCACTGGTGCAGCATCCGGTATCGGGCTGGCAACGACCCGAGCGCTGGTCGATGCGGGCGCGACGGTCGTGATGGTAGACTACAACAGGCACGCGCTCGAGACTTACGCCGAGGAATTCGGCGAAGCCGTCGTCACGCAGGTCACCGACCTTCTGGATTCGGCAAGTTGCGCGGCCATGGTGCCGGAAATACTTGCAAAGGTCGATCACATCGACATCCTGCACTGCAATGCGGGGTCCTATATCGGCGGAGATCTCATCGATACCGATACGGCGACAATGGATCGAATGCTCAATCTCAACGTGAACGCCGTCATGAAGAACGTCCGCGACATCGCTCCGCACATGATCGAGTGCGGAACGGGGGACATCCTGGTCACCTGCTCCGTCGCCGGCCATGCGCCGATCCAATGGGAGCCAGTCTATTCCAGTTCCAAGTGGGCAATCACCAGTTTCGTCCAGATCATGCGTCGGCAATTGAAAAATCACGGCATCAGAGTTGGTCAGGTCTCACCTGGCCCCGTCGTTTCGGCTCTGCTTGCCGATTGGCCTGCGGAGAATCTCGAAAAAGCCAAGGCTAACGGAAGCCTGATCGAGCCCACTGAAGTCTCCGATGCAATCATCTTCATGTTGACCCGACCGCGGAACGTCACGATCCGGGACATGATCGTCTTGCCGACCAATTTCGACGTTTAGGTCGGGGAAATGGGAATATTAAATGGCGCAGCGCCACCACTTTCATTGATCAACGCAATCAATCCGCAGTCCAGCCACAGGTCAGCATCACGGATTTCATCTTTGCACTAAGGGAATGCCTGTTAGCAGCCTCCGCTATCGGTTCAATGGACTGGGCGATCGGGCTGCAAGTCCAGCCGACTTATGCCGAACAACTGCTTAGAAAGAATCGCCCCGCTGCCCTCGCCGACAGCGGGGCGAGAGCTATTCCCAATCCGCAAATTCAAGGGGAAGCGCAATTTCGCGATCAGGCAGAAGCGACCTCACCGTCATTAAGAATGTAGCGCCGAGAACGATACAAAAGCGCGCTATCATTTTCACTACTTTGGATATCAAGAACCCGTCCGAACAAAACCCGGTGTGTCCCCTCATCAAAGGCACGGGTGATCTCGCACTCGAAACTAACCAAAGCTGAAGCCAGCACCGGAACACCAGTTATTCCATCCACCCAACGACCCTCAGCGAACCGTTGCGCCATCGCTGTTTTGCCACCGAAGAGGTTGGAGCCGCGACCTTTAACTGCTTAGGACACCTGCTCCGCGGCTCTGTGTAGCAAACCAGCCCGACTTGAGATGACCTTGCAAATTGCACTCAGGATGGGGTGCGTGATACCCTCATCGGCCAGTTCTGCAACAAGGGCATCGGCCTCGCTCACAACCCTTTCCGCCATTTGGGCAAGGTCGCGAACAAGGATGCGCTGAGAAGATTTGGTTCCGGGCACCAATGTCGCCCAATGCTGCAGTTGGATCGTGTCGGGCACATCGCGGCCGCCAATCTTCATGGCGAGCCTCTTTGACAAGCTGGGATACACTGCCGTGCAAACGACATCGTAGATCGGCGCCAGATCCGGCTCATCGGGGCCATAAAGCAGGGCGTAGTTCTTGCCGTGGGCATCGGCGTTGCCCACGAGATAATGGAAGATCAGCATGCGAATGAACTGCAACCGATCCGCGACAGGTCTCGCGCAGGCCTGGTCGATCAGCCCGAGAGATCGTTCTGTTCCAGGACCGCCCTCAGCCTCATACTTCAGCTCCGGCGGCACGCCAAGGGCCTGGCAGAAGTCTTCCTGGTGCAGGCGCTCAATGATGCCGTCTGCAGCTTTCGTCCGATCATAACGCTCAACCAGGAGAAAGGCAGTCGCCCCGTCTAGGCGTATCTCGACATGAGGTACCGGCAGCTTGAGTCGGGCAGCCAGCCGCATACAAAAATACTCGTTCTCCACCGTGCCTTCCAACGCCTGGATGACTGGTTTCAAGATATGGGTCGTTGGTCTGCCGTCTTTTGCCAAGGCAATGGAATCTCCGTCGACAATGACCGCCAGTTTATCCTGCGCGCCGGCGAGCGATAGGCGAATGCCCTCATCTCCGCCAAGCAAAGGCCGGGTCCGCAGCCTGCTGAGAATTTCATCCAGACGTACCGAAGTGAGAATTTCGGCTTGGGACTGGCCGGGAGGTTCGGGCGCCGTGCCGGTGGGATAGAGTGACAATGCCCCTGCACATTCGCCCCCGATAACTTCCAGGAGCCCGAAGGCATTGCCTGCCGAAAGGCCGAGCGCGCCAGCCAGGCGTTGCCGCGGGCCTTCGTCCGGCAAGAGGCCGGAGAAAAACGGGCGCACCACCTGATCACCAAATGGTTTCTCTTGCAGGGGCATCGAGAACGAGATCGCACGCGATCGTTGATCCAGGAGATATGCGCCATCATAGGCAAAGGTCAGCAGGCCGTCGTCAAGCTGGCCGAGTACGCCCGCCTTGGTGTCGCGAAAATAGACGTCCAAGACGCGGGTCATGATCGCGGGCCCTGGCGACGCCCGACCGAAACAACGAGGCCCAAACCAGCCAGGACTTGCATCGCACGGCCAATCTGGCAGCTCTCTTTTCCGGCCTCGAGTTCACGCAGAAACCGTACGCCGACACCAATCACCCCGGCGAGTTGCTCCTGGGTTAACCCTTGCTGTTTGCGCTCGTGACGGATCAGCATGCCGAGGCTTTTTGTATCTTTGATCTTTTCCATAATCACCCCTATCGGGATGATTATATCGTCAGATGGTGCAAAAGGAAGACAAAAGAACCGATCGGGATGATTTTCTCATTACTGGCGCCGACCGACCGAAATAGACCCGCTCGGGATGAAACTACAACGCCAGACTTACCCTGGCGCTCACTGCTTGAACCAGTTCTCACGGTGCCATCTCAGGAACTGGGGATGTGGCCGCTCTAAGACCCTACTAGGCACGATCGCCTTCCCGGTCTTGTTGAGGAGTCCTTGAATGCTGTCAGGATCATTCGCCTGACGCGATATCAGGATATCAAGATCGTCCGAAAGACCAATCAGACCGCGATCAAACATCCAGTGTGCGGTACCCGAAAGAGCAATTCCGTTGGAAAGAATGTCAGGCCCGCTCGCTTCCACCGGCCGGATATGTGCGGCGTCGACCTCCGCCCGGCCACCACCGTTGATGAGCTTCAATCCCGTGATGGCGCATCGTTTGTCATAGGCGTGAAGAACGAGCCGGCGAAACAGCCGATTTCGAACGATCCGCGACGAGAGTTGCATGACCCGGTCGCGCTCCTGCTCGAACATGAACGGCGCTTGAGCTTCATCTGCAAATCCATCGACCGCATGCGTTACCCCCGGCTCATCCAGCCGAGTCAGTTCAGGCTCATGCTCGTCTATGCCAATCGATACGATACGGTTGAAATCAGCTGCGGACATCGGCCGGACCGCAGCCTGTGCCCTGCCGGAAATACGGCCCTCTTCATTCAGCACGCCCCGCTCTATTACACCGTCTGGTCCACTGAACGGAACGGGATTGATGAAGTCGAGATAGCTGCCGTGTTCGATCAGCGCCAGATACATGTCGGGGGCCTTCGGATCAGGAATAACCCGTTCAACCTTGGCGACAGCAAAATAGCCGCGGGTCGCTGCGACTTTCCGAGGCTCGTAGTAGATGATCCAATCACCCACACAAGCCTGGACACGACCGAGATACTGGCCCGGGAACTGGTATTGTTCAGCCGGGCTATCGTCGTAAATCGAATCTGACCGGTGAATGAAAACCCCGAATCCCATCTGCAACCTTTACCATGAGGCACTTGATGCTTCATTTGAAATAAGGGTCTCAGCCTGGCCCCAAATGCTCTCCGCTGCGGCAATACCATTTGTTAAATGTCCACTCCTACCTGCCCGGCAGATGCCCTCGAAACGCGGGACAAAAGCCGTTTTGGCGGCACGGCGACAGCGAGTCGCCGTCCATTTTTGATCAAGAGGACGATGGCGGGGAAGCGGCGCCACCTTCGGCCTTAGAGGATGAAATCGCCCTTTATGAAATCGATGGTGGTATCGACGCGGATCGCGAAGTCCGAGACCTTGTCGCCGTTGACGTCGGCGTAGACGTAGGTGTCGCCGCCGGAATTGACGTAGCGGAGTTCGCCGGCCTTGCCGGTAAAGGCGGTTTTCTCGCCGATGAAGGTGAAGGCCTGGTTGCCGGAGGATTTCGTCGATGCGTCGATGGCGGAGAGATCGATCTTGTCGGCCTGGGTGCGCGAGAAATCGTAGATCATGTCCTGGCCGGAGGAAGCCGTGGTCGAGTCCGACAGCGCTGTGAAGACGAAGCGGTCGGCACCCGCCCCGCCATAGAGCTTGTCGGCGCCCGTGCCGCCGGTCAGGATATCGTTGCCGGCCTCGCCTTTCAGGGTGTCGTTGCCGTCAAGGCCGGAGAGCGTGTTGTTGCCGGTATTGCCGGTGATGACATTGGCCAGCGCATTGCCGGTGCCGTTGAGATTGGCCGAGCCCAGGAGGATCAGGTTCTCGATATTGGTGGCGAGCGTCAGGCTGAGCGTGGAGCGGACCGTGTCGGTGCCGGCATTCGCCGCCTCGATGACAACATCGCCGGAGTTGTCGACGTAATAGGTGTCATTGCCGGAACCGCCTTCCATGCGGTCGACGCCGGCGCTACCGTCAAGGCTGTCATTGCCGTCGCCGCCGATCAGCGTGTCGGCGCCCGCGCCACCGTCGAGCATATCATTGCCCGCACCGCCATCGAGCCGGTCGTTGCCGCCGAGGCCGAGGAGCGTGTTGTTGCCCGAATTGCCGGTGATGACATTGGCGAGGCTGTTGCCTGTGCCGGTAAGGTTTCCGCTGCCTGTCAGCACGAGGTTTTCCACCGAGCCGCCGAGGGTGTAGGAGATCGAGGCGCGGACGGTGTCGGTGCCCTGGGCGGCCATTTCCTGGACCTGGTCGCCGGCCGAGTCGACGATGTAGGTATCGTTGCCGAAGCCGCCGAGCATGATGTCGTTGCCGCCGGCCCCGTCGAGCGTGTCGTTGCCGCCATAGCCGCGGATGGTCTCGTCGAAGGCGGTGCCTTCAAGCGTCTCGGCCAGAGCGGTGCCCTCGATGTCGGCGGCGAAGACACGCTGGGCGATGCCGGAATCGCTCCCGTCCGGCGTCGCCCATATCACAACCCAGCCACCGCCGGGCAGCGCCGTCACGGAGGGATAGTATTGGGCGCCACCGGTCACGGCGTTCACCAGCGTTTCGGTTCCCACCGCGTTGCCGCTCGCGTCGTAGCGCTGCTGGTAGATATCGTATTCTCCACCACGCTCGGATATCCAGACAGTGACCCAGCCGCCGTCCGCGAGGGCGGCCACCGCCGGCCAGATGTCTTGGTCCGCCGTCGTGGTAGCCACTTGTTGCTCGCCGCCCGCAGCGCTTCCATCGGCCTGAAAGCGCTGCTGGTAAATGTTATCGCCGTCCCCGTCGTCGGAACGCCACGTTACAACCCAGCCACCATCGGAGAGGCCAGTCACAAATGACTGGGACTGCACGTCGGTCGAGGAGGTATTGACACGCTGTATCTGGCCCACGACCGTGCCGTCGGCCGCGAAGCGCAGCTGGCAGATGTCATAATGGCCGGTATCCTCGTTCTCGAAGGTCCAGGCCACGACCCAACCGCCATCAGAGAGCGCTGCGACCCGCGGGAAGGACACCTCGCTGGATGCCGTTACGCCGAGCCGGGTCTCGGCACCGCTGGCAGAACCATCCGCCGCGAAGCGCTGTTGGCAAATGAACTCGTCATTGCCGTCATAGCCGAACCAGGTCGCGACCCAGCCGCCATCAGAGAGCGCAGCGAGAGACACGCTAAGCTCAGACGCACCGGTGGAGGTGCCTGTCCGGACCGCGCCGCCGACCGCCACGCCGTCGGCATCGAAGCGTTGCTGGTAGGCGTTCGGTGGGCTGGTCTGGTCGGCGTACTGCTTCCAGGCGACGACCCAGCCGCCATCGGACAATGCCGTGACATCCGGGCCCTCCTCATATACCGTCGGCGAACTCGTGACCTGAACCTCCCCGCCGATCGCGGCGCCATCGGCGCCGAAACGCTGCATGTAGATGTCGCTGGCAACGTCGTTCTCGCTCATCCATGTCACCAACCAGCCGCCATCGGCGAGCGTCGTGATCTTGGATATTGACTGCCGGTTGTCGGTGGTCTGGTTGACGATGGCCTCGCTGCCACCGGTCGCGTTTGCTGTCATGATCGGGTGCTCCCCTGGTTGGTTCCGTTTCCGGCGAACGCCCCGAACCGGAGGCGAAAGGCCGTTTGTGGTGGACGCTAGAGCGACGACGGCATGCTGTCGCCGTCCATTTTTGATCTGCGGGGGGAAGGTGCGGGAGGAGGTGCCAGGAGCTCTGCGCGCCGTGGGCGAACAGCGCCTGCGAACGCCTGGCACCACAGCACCGTCGCCGGCCGGCCTCCCGACGGGGGGCGTTAACGGACGGCCCGGTGCCGATATTTTGCTCACCTAGAGGATGAAATCGCCCTTCACGAGGTCGATGTTTGCGTCAATCCTGATTGCAAAATCCGAGACCTTGTCGCCGTTGACGTCGCCGTAAACGTAGGTGTCGCCGCCGGAGTTGACGTAGCGGAGCTCGCCAGCCTTGCCCGAATAGGTCTTCTCGCCGACGAAGGAGAATGCCTGGTTGCCGGACGTCTTCGTGCTGGCGTCGATGGTGGAGAGGTCGATCCGGTCGCCGTCGGCGCGCGAGAAGTCGTAGATCATGTCGCGGCTGGTGGAGGAGACGGTGGAGTCAGAGGTCGCGGTGAAGATGAAGCGGTCGGCGCCCGCTCCGCCGTAGAGCTTGTCGGCGCCTGAACCGCCGGTGAGCTGGTCGTTGCCGGCCTCGCCCTTCAGCGTGTCGTTGCCGGCGAGACCTTTAAGGAAGTTGTTGCCGGAGTTGCCGGTGAGCACGTTGGCCGAGGCGTTGCCGTTGCCATTGAGGTTGCCTGAGCCGGAAAGGATCAGGTTCTCTACATTGGTTGCCAGCGTGTGGCTGATCGTCGAGCGGACCGTGTCGGTACCGGCATTCGCCGCCTCGATGACCACATCGCCGGAGTTGTCGACGTAATAGGTATCATTGCCGGAACCGCCTTCCATGCGGTCGGAGCCGGTGCCGCCGTCGAGCCGGTCATCGCCAGCACCGCCATCGATCCGGTCGTTACCCCCGAGACCGAAGAGCGTGTTGTTGCCGGAGTTTCCTGCGATGACGTTGGCGAGGCTGTTGCCGGTGCCGGTGAGGTTGGCGCTGCCTGTCAGCACGAGGTTCTCCACCGAGCCGCCGAGGGTGTACCAAATCGAGGCACGGACGGTATCCGTGCCCTGGGCGGCCATTTCCTGCACCTGGTCGCCGGCCGAGCCGACGATGTAGGTATCGTTGCCGACGCCGCCGAGCATGATGTCGTTGCCGCCTTGGCCCTCGAGTATGTCGTTGCCGCCGTAGCCGCGGATGGTCTCGTCGAAGGCGGTGCCATCAAGCGTGTCGGCCCGCGCCGTGCCGTCGATGTCGGTGGCGAAGACGCGCTGGTGTATGCCGTAGCCGCGCTCGTCCGACGTTCGCCATGTCACGACCCAGCCGCCGCCGGGCAGCGCCGTCACGGCCGGCGCCAGCTGATAGCCCTCGGTTTCGCCATTCACAAGCGTCTCCGTTCCCACAGCATTGCCTGCCGCATCGTAGCGCTGCTGGTAGATGAGCAAGTCGTCATCGCGCTCGGTGTTCCAGACGGTGACCCAGCCTCCATCGGCAAGCGCCGTCACCGCGAAAGTCGGATCGTCGACCGGCGTTGTGTTGACGCGTTGCTCGGCGCCGTCAGCGCTGCCGTCGGCACGAAAGCGTTGCTGGTAGATGACATCGCCGTCCTCGTCGTTGGAACGCCACATCACCACCCAGCCGCCATCGGACAAACCAGTGACGGACGGCTCGAAGAATGTGTAGGCACCGACGCTCTGCTCCTCGCCCACCATCGAGCCATCCGCTGCGAAGCGCTGCTGGCCAATATCTCGAACTCCGTACTCGCCACTGAAGGTCCAGATCACGACCCAGCCGCCATCGGCCAGCGTGGCGACCTTTGTGCCGTACGGGTCCGAACCGCCGACCCGGGTTTCCAGACCGCTCGCCGTGCCATCGGCGGCGAAGCGCTGCTGGTAGAAGCCTCCTTGATTGGAGAACCAGGTGGCGATCCAGCCGCCGTCGGCGAGCGGCGTGAGGGAGACATCGTACTGGTAGCCGTCGGTCGAGGTGTGGACACGCGACTCGACGCCCACCGCCGTTCCGTCGGCATCGAACCGCTGCTGGTAGACGTCATAGTCGTCGGTCTCACCATCGTAGTGCGTCCAGGCGATGACCCACCCACCATCGTCGAGCGCAGTCACCACGGTGCCGAATTGCTCGCCCCCCAAGGTCGTATTGAACTGAACCGCCTCGCCGATCGCCGCGCCGTCGGCGCCGAAACGCTGCATGTAGATGTCATCGTAGTCGACGTCGCCTGACTGAACGGACTCCATCCAGTTCACGATCCAGCCGCCATCCGAGAGCAGGGTGACCGACCTTTGTCCCATATAGTCGCTGGTTTGACGAACGATGGTCTCGCTGCCGCCGGTTGCTCTTGCCGTCATGATTTGCCTCCTGTCGCATTGTTAACGACAGGCGGGCGGGCGGGATGGAACATGTCCGGAAGCGAACGCTCTCACGCGGCACCGACGAGGCCTGTTATTGGCGCGGAGGCTAGCGGGACGGCAAAGCGGAGTCGCCGTCCATTTTTGATCGTGGCAGCGCCGAATTCTTCGGCAGGCGTCGGCATGAGCGGGAAGCGGCGCCACCTTCGGCCTCAGAGGATGAAATCGCCTTTCACGAAATCGATGTTTGCATCGACGCGGATGGCGAAGTCGGACGCCTTGTCGCCGTTGACGTCGGCGTAGACATAGGTATCGCCACCGGAATTGACGTAGCGCAGTTCGCCCGCCTTGCCGGAATAGGCCTTCTCGCCGACGAAGGAGAAAGCCTGGTTGCCGGAGCTTTTGGTGCTGGCGTCGATGGCCGAGAGGTCGATCTTGTCGGCCTGGGCGCGCGAGAAATCGTAGATCATGTCGCGGCCGGAAGACGCGACCGTGCTGTCGGAAAGCGCGGTGAAGATGAAGCGGTCGGCGCCCGATCCACCGTAGAGCTTGTCGGCCCCTGCCCCGCCCGTCAGCTGGTCGTTGCCGCCCTCGCCGCGCAGGGTGTCGTTGCCGGCGAGGCCTTTGAGGATGTTGTTGCCGGAATTTCCGGTGAGCGCGTTGGCGAGCGTGTTGCCGTTGCCGTTGAGGTTGCCTGCGCCGGAAAGGATGAGGTTCTCGACATTGGCGGCCAGCGTGTGGCTGATCGAGGTCGGCAAAGCCGAATGCGCTTGGCGCGGGGTGGAGCAGCCCGGTAGCTCGTCAGGCTCATAACCTGAAGGCCGCAGGTTCAAATCCTGCCCCCGCAACCAAACGCAAAAAATATCCCAGAGAAAACAAAACCAGAATGAGACCCGTCCAACAAGACGGTGACCCGTGGTCGTGGAGTGCCCCCGGTTTCATCGGATATGTCGGCTAACTTGATTTAGCCCTGATAAACTGCCGTAGGGAAGCCATCTTGACCGCGGAATTGAGATGGATTTCGTTATAGTCCTCGATCCATCCGGCGATGAGCCGGAGCGCCTTTTTGGCGTCCGTCAGAGCCGATATGCGGATATAATCCAGTTTCAGGGTTTTGACCAAGGCTTCTAAAAGGCCGTTCAACTGGGGACTGGCCACCGGCGTGCGGCAGGGCGCCAGAGCCGGAGATGCCCGCATTGGCGACCGCAGTCCCGGCAATCACGTCCCGGTTGAGGCGTTTAAGGCGCCGATGATGAAGTCAAGGCGAATAACCTCGCCATTCTAGCAGGCAACTCCCGCGCGCTAACAGCGCACCGGCGCAGCGTCGCGCATCACCTTCCCGTCGTGAATGTGGCCCTGGCGGATAGTCGTCTGCTTCTCCCGAAAAATTCTCGGTTGCCCATGATGCGGTTAACCGCTTTATCGCAGCCGAGTTCGATGTCGTCAGTTGCCATTGTTGGATGGAAGGCTGCGGAAACTCAATCGGTGAAAAGCGACGCGCTTTCGTACATGTCCGATCGCCCTGGTGTTCACGTATGCGTTGTTAAGATGACGATGGCCGAGCGAGACCCGGCCATCTAGTGCGCTACCGTCAGTCAGTTCAAACCGAGCAAGCGCGGCAGGAACAGGGTGATGTCCGGGATGTAGGTTATCAGCCCGAGGAAGACGAGAGCCGTGAAGAGCCAGGGCGTGGCTGCCTTGGTGACCTCCGTCAGTCCGAGTCTGGAAATTGCCGAACCTACGTAGAGGTTCAAACCGACCGGCGGAGTGCAAAGTCCGATCTCCATGTTCACCACGAGCATGATGCCGAAATGTACCGGATCGACGCCGAGTTTGACGGCGACCGGGTAGAGGATTGGCGCCATGATCAGCACGATCGCCGATGGCTCCATGACCATGCCGATGAACAGCAGAATGACGTTCACCATCAGGAGAAAGCCGATCTTGCCGAAACCCAGGCTAACGATCCAGTCCGAGAGCGCCTGCGGGATCTGTTCGGACGTCAGGATGAAGGCAAACATCACGGCATTCGTGATGATGTAGAGCAACATTGCCGACATGGCGGCTGAGCTCAAAAGCACCTTCGGCACTTCGCGCAGGGTGATGTCCTTGTAGACCCAGACGGCGACCACGAAGGCGTAGACGGCGCTCACGGCGGCGGCTTCGGTCGGCGTGAAGATACCGCCATAGATGCCACCCATGATTATGACGATCAGCATCAGGCCCCAGACGCTCTCGCGGAACGCCTGGAAGCGTTCTCCCCACGAGGCGCGCCGCATGCGCGGATACCCGTTCTTCCAGGCCCGCCAGATCGTCGTTCCGCCGAGCATTGAGGCAAGCATCAGTCCAGGGATGACCCCGGCCATGAAGAGCGTGCCGATCGATGCGGACATCACGGGCTGACCTTCCGGACCGGTGACAACCATGCCTGACGTTGCGACCGCATACATGACCATCACGATCGACGGCGGGATCAGGATGCCGAGGCCGCCGGCCGTGGCGACTGTGCCCACGCCGAACTGTGCGGGATAGCCCTGGCGCACCATCGCCGGGATGAGGATGGAGCCGACTGCCATGACAGTCGCCGGGCTGGAGCCGGAGATCGCCGCGAACAGTGCGCAGGACAGTACGGCCGCCAGGCCCATGCCGCCATACCAGTGGCCGACCATGGTGGTGGCAAAATGGATCATGCGGCGCGCGACGCCACCATGTGTCAGAAAGTTTCCGGCCAGTATGAAGAACGGGATCGCCATGATCTCGAACTTCTCGATGCCCGTGAACAGCTTCAACGCGATGGAATCCATCGGAATTGAGGTGAACGCGAAGAGAAACACGAATACCGTCAGCCCGAGGGCGATGGATACGGGCATGCCGGTTACGAGTAGCGCCGCGAGAATCGCGAAGATGATGAGAGCAGTCATCCCCGTGCTCCCGTCTTCAAATCCGCGGCCTCTTCTTCCAGTCCGTCGACAGCGCCGTGGTCGTGATGGGCGATGAAGCCCGTGGTTAGGTAGAGATAAAGAGCCTGCGCGAACCGGAAGCACATGAGGGCGGAGCCGAGTGGAACAGCGAGATAGACGAGCCACATCGGCATTTCGAGGTCGGGTGACGTCTGGCCTCCCTGCCTCACATGATAGACGAAATCGGCACCGATCCAGGCAATGATCGCGGTGAAGACGATGCCGCCGGACATTGCGACGATCGTCAAAATGCGCCGGTTCCTTTCATTCAGCGCCTCCACCAGAATGTCTACGCCAACGTGAACGCCAACCCGCACACCATAGGCTGCGCCGAACTTGGCCATCCAAACGAACAGGTAGATGCAGGCTTCCTGCGCCCATGTCAGCCGCAAGGAATTGATGGCCTTGAAGGCGGACCGGGCAGCGGACTGCAGCCAGGCAATCTCGTTAGCCCTTCCAACGGCGACGAGGTCCGCGGCGAGGCCGATCGAAAAACGGTGAGCGACGGCTACGAAGATCAATACGACGGCGGCGGCCATCAATACCGAGATGAGAATTTCTTCGAAGCGGTCGAGGATGCGTAGCAGCATGACAAACCCCCAACATGCGAAGGGGGCGCTTTACAGCGCCCCCGGCGAACTCATTCCATGCCGAGCGCGGCATACGCCTGCTTGATGAGATCAGGGCCGATACGGTCCGACATTTCCTCATGAACCGGACGAAGTGCTTCGACCCATTCGGCCCGTTCGTCCTCGGAAAGTTCATGGAACTCGGTCGTCCCGGCAGCCTTCATCGCCTCGAGGGCATTGTCGTTTTCCTGTTTTGCGATCGAGTTGGCGTACTCGGTCGCTTCCTTCATCGCCTTTTCAAGGTCTGCGCGGATCTCCGGATCGAGGCCTTCCCAGAATGCCTTGTTCACAATCACCGCGTAGCCGAGATAGCCGTGGTTGGAGAGCGTGGCATGCTTCTGAACCTCATGCATTTTTTGCGTGTACATATTCGATGGCGGGTTTTCCGTTCCATCGACGACGCCCGTTTGCAGAGCCTGGTAGACTTCCGAGAAAGCAAGTACCTGCGGCACAGCGCCGAGGGCCTGCATTTCCGCCTCGAGGATCTTTGACGACTGGATCCGCATTTTCAGGCCTAGGAAATCGTCGGGCGTTCGCAGCGGCGAGTTGGCCGACATGATCTTGAAGCCGTTATCCCAGTAGGCCAGGCCCTTGATACCCTTGTCTTCAAGCTTGGCGAGAAGCGATTGTCCCACCTCGCCATCGGTGATCTTCCTAAGATCATCGTAGCTCCCCATCAGATAGGGCAGGTCGAAGAGCTCGAACTGCTGGACCCCTAGAGGGCCGAACTTGGCCAAAGAAGGAGCGAGCATCTGGACGGCGCCCAATTGCAGTGCCTCAAGTTCTTCCTTGTCCTTGTAGAGCTGTGAGTTCGGATAGACTTCGATCTTGACAGCGCCATTCGTATAGGATTCAGCCAGCTCCTTGAATTTATCCGCACCCTTGCCCTTGGGGGTGTCGGGCGCGACCACGTGGCTGAACTTAATGACGAGAGGCTCGGCAAGCGCAGGCAGCGCCGCACAGAACGCGATGACAGCTGCACCCGCAATGCGAGCGAGGTTTCGACGAGTTAGCATGAAATGTCCTCCTGATTTCGTCGCCCCTCCAGGCGAGAGCCATCTTCTTGCCATTTTGAAGAGTGCGGCGCTATTGTGGGAAACCACAATGGATCGTCCCGAAATCGTGGAAGGAGGGGTTCCTGAAGAGGTGGAGCCGCAAAGACAGGACCATCCGAGACGCTGCCAATGAATCGGGAATAGCAGCGCCTTGGGAGCAGGTCTCTCCGGCGCAAGATTGGAAGAGGCTCGACGTCCTTTCCCTCGTGCCGCTGATGGCGATTCTGGCTCTCGCCCTTGGCGTCGCGGCTATGGTCTGGATCGTTGACCGCGGAGAGTCCGAGCAGGCTAGGGTTAAGATCGCGACCGATGCTCTGTGGGTCGAACAGACACTTCGATTCCAGCTGTCGATCCACGAGGATTTGCTCGTCCGTCTGGCGCTGGAACCACCGGGTGACGATGTGCGCACGGTAGTGGATCCGCGTGTTAAACTTCATATTGCGACAAACCCTGAAGTTCAGTCCGTCATCTGGTACGATGGCGGTGGTCGGATCGCCCACGCATTGCCGGGTAACGGGTCCCCGCAGGATCACCGGTTGGTGGAATTGCTGCGCGAGGGAGGCGCACGCGCGACCCGTCCAGTCTACGGTGACGTTACCGAAGACGGTCTGGTTGTCATCGCTTTGCCTCTGACGGGCTCCGAAGGTGTTGTTTCGGCGACGATCTCCATACCGATACTGCTGGAGCGACATGTCCCTTGGTGGATCGCCGAACAATACGGCGTACGGGTCGTCACCGCAGCAGAAAACACTGTCGCGGCCCGTCAAAAACTTGAGCCGGCTGTGGGCAACCCGCAGCACGCCATCAGTTTCGACCCACCGCTTCGCGGAATGCTCCTGCAGATCACTGCCTACGATACACCGGCGGCCTTTCGTTCGGCCTTGCTGCTTGGGACGATCGCCGCTCTAGCGACTTTTGCGATTCTTTCCCTCCTTGTCGTTTATACAAACGCCAGGCGGCGCCGGCGCGCGGAATTGCGCCTAAGGGGAGAAACGGCGTTTCGCCAGGCCATGGAGGAGAGCCTCACGGTCGGCCTTCGTGCGAAGGACAACGAGGGCCGTATCCTGTATGTCAATTCGGCATTCTGCAACCTCGTCGGATGGAAGGCGGAGGAGATCGTTGGCCGGTTGCCGCCAATGCCTTACTGGGATCCATCTCGGGTCGGTGAAGCTGAAGAAAGACAGAAGCGGCTGACAGCCAACGGCGCTTTCAGCCCCAGTTTTGAGACGAGATTTCGCCACCGGAGCGGGCGTGAAATAGACGTGCAGGTCTATGAGGCACCGTTGATCGATGCCTCTGGCGTTCACCGCGGATGGATGGGGTCGGTCATCGACATTACAGAGGCTAAAAACGCGACGCGACGCGCGCGTGCTCAAGACGAGGCCATGGCTCGTACGGGACGGCTGGTAACCTTGGGCGAAATGGCCTCAACCCTGGCACACGAACTCAACCAGCCGCTTTCCGCGATATCGTCCTATGCGACCGGCATGCTCAATCTTCTGGATCGTGATGACTTCGATGCCGGGCTTTTCCGTGGCGTGACCGAGAAGCTCGCGCAACAGGCGGCCCGCGCGGGTTTCGTCATCCAGCGCGTCCAGGATCTCGCGAGGAAAAGGGAACCTCATTTCTCGGAGATCCAGATCGACCAGGTCATCAGGGAAACGATTGCTCTTCTCGCGGCGGACGCGCGTGAGCATCGGGTAAAAATCGTGGCGGATATGGAGCCTGCGCGATCAGTTGCCGCTGATACCATCTTGCTGGAACAGTTGCTGATAAACCTGATCCGTAACGGCATGGAGGCCATGGCGGACAGGCGCACGGGTGACACTCTGACGATCAAGCTTCTGGAGCGTGGGGACAACGCAATCATTGAAATAGCCGATCAAGGCGCGGGAATTGATCCGGACGTGGAAAACAGGTTGTTCGAGGCGTTCGCCAGCACAAAGGCACAGGGTCTCGGAATGGGTCTTGCCATTTGCCGATCGATCGTGGAACTGCATGGTGGCCACCTTTCGTTTCGGTATGGTGAGAATGGTGGGACGGTGTTCGTTGTGCAGTTGCCACTCGCCCAGCGTGAGAAGCGGGCGATGGGGGAGGTACGGTGACATGACGGGAGTGATCCACATCGTTGACGATGAGGATGTCATCCGCGATGCACTCGCATTTCTTCTAGGGTCAAGGGGTTTGACGACGCGGGGCTGGCCTTCGGGAGAAGATTTCCTGGCGGCACAGCCCCTGGAGGACTGTGCTTGCGTCATCCTTGATGTTCGCATGGGCGGTCTCAGTGGACCGGACGTATTCGAACGAATTCGGTCCGTGCCAAACATGGCTCCGGTCATTTTCCTGACCGGTCATGCCGACGTTCCGGTGGCTGTTCGCGCCCTGAAGGCCGGCGCGTTCGACTTTGTCGAGAAGCCGTTCAGCGACAACCAGATTGTTGATCTCGTCGTGAAGGCAATCGAGGCGCACGCCGTGCATGAAGCGGATGCCGCGATGCGACGTGACGTGGAGGCTCGAAGACAGAACCTGTCGCAGCGGGAAAAGGAAGTGATGCACTTGATGCTGACCGGCGCCCTCAACAAGCAAATTGCCGAAACGCTCGGTATAGCGATGCGAACGGTCGAGGTTCATCGCGGGCGGGTCCTCAGCAAGATGGGTGTCAGAAACGCGATAGAACTAGCAAATCTTTTGGCTGAGGAGCGTCATCAGCCTAACTGATAGCTTACCTTGCCTTTGTCATTTATCCCTGCAAACACATCCGTAATCCAAGGGCCGTCCCCCTAGGAAGGCTGACTTGTATGTGATCACCGCGCTCGTAGCGAAGCATTGCATCGACAAGCAAACATCCGGCACCTTCGCCACATTCGATATGTTCGCCCTATCTGTTGAAATCAGCGGCTTCGGTGAAGCCGGCTTCTTGTGCACTCTAGGTGAATGACATGTCCGAGTGCAGGATGTGCTTTTTGACGCGTCCAAGGCGCGCAGCAATCTGCCAAGACTGCGGTTGCGTCCTAGTCGAGACCTTTAGTGCACGGCTGAAGTACCATTCCGACAGGCCAATGATTTCGGCTCAATCCCTTGAGCGCCAGAGAAATCGTCGATGCGATCGTTCATCCGCGGTTGAAAAGTGAGGAGGCCGCTTGGTCTCAACGTATCGACCGTCTTGTCCCCAGACCCCCAAGAGTATAGTTGATAAAAAATATCATATTTGAAGCCGCAGGTTCGATCCGCTTTATACAGTTTAGGAAGCCCGCCCATGACTCCTGATTTGGCCATCGCACCTGACGAGCGCGCGCCAGTTCCCGCCTTCTCCGTCGAAGGTGTGAACTATAGCGTAGCGGGCCGCCAGCTTCTGCATGCGATCGATATGATGTTTCCCGCTGGGGAGATCACTGCTTTGATCGGCCATAACGGTTCTGGAAAATCGACGCTGCTGAAGTTGCTCGCGCGTCAGATCCACCCGGAAAGCGGGACAATCCGCTACGCGGGCCAGGATCTCAACGAGCTACAGGGGCGCGCGTTTTCGCGCAAAGTCGCCTATCTTTCCCAAGATGTAGCCTCCGCGCCGGGTATGACTGTTCGCGAGCTTGTGGCGTGCGGGCGCTATCCATGGCATGGCGCACTGGGACGCTTCACCGACAATGACCGGCAGAAGGTTGCGGAAGCCATGGGCCTCACCCATCTCGAAGGGCTGGCCAACCGAGCCGTCGAAACGCTTTCGGGAGGGGAACGCCAGCGCGCGTGGATCGCGATGATGATGGCCCAAGATAGCGAATGCCTGCTTCTCGATGAACCAACATCTGCTTTGGATATTGCCCATCAGCTGGAGGTGCTTTCGCTTGTGCGGCGTCTTTCGCGCGAACGCGGGCTTAGCGTTGTCGTGGTCCTGCACGACATCAACATGGCGGCCCGGTTCTGTGATCGCATACATGCGCTCAAGGACGGACGGTTTATCGCCAGCGGCCGTCCCGCGGATCTGATGAACAGTGACAAGCTGCGGCAAATCTATGCCGTGCAGATGGACGTAACCCAACATCCCGTCCTCGAAATACCGCTCGCCTATGTCAGCTGATCAACTTATGTCCTTCCAGATTTCCCGCCGCGATCTCCTTCTCTCGGTCGCCGGTACAGCTGCGTTCTCTGCAACCTCATCCCGGGCGCAGCCTGCTGCCCCCGGCGTCGTGGTCAGCCTCGACTACGGTGTGGCTTCCACGCTGATGGCTCTGGGTATCGTCCCGGCCGCAGTTGCCTCGCTTGCGGACTGGGACATTTGGGTCGTTGAACCAGAGATGCCACCATCGGTCATGGATCTGGGGAATGCCTGGGAAGTCAATTTCGAGATTCTCACCACCCTTCAGCCCGACCTAATATTGACCACCCCTTACCTTGATGCGCTCAAGCCGCGCCTCGACGCTCTCGGGCAGGTTCTGCGGCTGGATGTCTATTCGGCTGAAGGAGGCGACATTCTGCCGAAGGCCATTGCGGCGACACGACAGCTAGGCACGGCGGTTGGACGCGAACAGGAAGCCGAAGCTTTCCTTCAAAGCGCCGAATTATTCTTCGATGAATGCCGCGAGCGGATCGCTGCCCTGAACATATCGTCGGTTGCCCTGGTTTCGTTTCTCGATGCAAGACATGCTCGTGTCTATGGCTCTCCGGGTCTTTATGACAACATCCTCCAAAGGCTCGGTCTTCAAAACGCCTGGACGGGACAAGCGACTTACTGGGGCTTCGATACCATCGGGATCGAGCAGCTTTCCAGGATCAGCGATCCGACAGCGCTGCTGATTGCGCTGGAGCCGATACCCGGCGACGTTCTACCGAAGCTCAGCACGAGCCCGCTGTGGAACGCGCTCCCCTTCGTCCGGGCGGACAACTTCTCCGTCATGCCGGGGTCGCTGATGTTCGGCATGGTCAACGATGCGATGCGCTTCGCTCGGTTGCTGACTGATCATCTGGAGACGGTGGCATGATCGGTGTTATCAGACGCGCAGCGATTGCGCCGCCCTCCATCGCCATCGGCACGCTGATCGTGGCTGTCATGGTCGCCGTTCTGCAAATGGCTCCGCTCCTTCAGACGATGCAGCCGCAAACGGCTTCCTACGATTTGCCGACGATGTTGCTCTACCACTCATTGTTGCCACGGATGGCGACAGCGCTTCTCGCCGGAGCATGCCTTGGGCTCTCAGGCGCTCTCTTTCAGCAAGTGCTTCGAAATCCGCTGGCCTCGCCAACGACCCTCGGTATCTCGACGGGGGCCAATCTCGCACTCGTGGCTGTTACCCTTTTCGTGCCCGACCTTCTCGGCTACGGGCGCGATCTGGTCGCGCTTGCCGGCAGTGTCGCGGTCGCCCTGATCGTCTTTGCGCTCGGAGCGAGACGCGGATTCTCACCTTTCTCGCTCGTTCTTTCGGGGCTCGTCATCAGCCTTTGGTGCGGTGCGCTATCGGCGGTTTTGATGCTGTTGAATGAGCGGTATCTCGTGAGCCTTTTCATCTGGGGATCGGGTTCCCTGTCGCAACAAAGCTGGGATATCCCTGTTTCCCTGTCATACAAGTTAGGGATCGTCGCCGTTTTGGCCGGACTCCTCGTTCGCCCACTCGGCCTTCTGGAATTGGGCGAAGGGAATGCGACATCACTTGGGGTTCCTGTGAAGTCTCTTCGGATCGCCGCGGTGTCGATCGCCGTCGCGCTTGCTGCATTTGTGACATCCGCGGTCGGTGTCATCGGATTCATTGGTCTCGTTGCCCCAATCATCATTCGGCTCGCCGGGGCTCGCCGTCCCGCCGAAATTCTGCTCTGGTCCGCGATCACCGGGGGCGGGTTGCTTTGGCTCGCCGACGGCGCCGTCCAATTGGTGGCTGGTGCGATGTCGGATTTTCTGCCGACTGGCGCGGTCACGGCTGTACTGGGATCGCCTCTTCTGCTCTTTCTGCTTCCACGGTTAAAGATCCGCCATCGAGTTGCTGCACAGGATGCAATTCGAGTGCATGGAAGCGGCGGCGGTTCCCGTTTTGCCGTGGTCGCTCTTGCCGTGACAACGCTTGTCCTAGCCGTGCTCGTATCACTTTTTATCGGGCGGATGGGGGTTGGAGACTGGGCCTTCATCGACCTGAATTATTTCTTCGAACTCCTTGCTCTGAGGTGGCCGCGCGTTCTCGCAGCACTGTCCGCCGGTGCAATGCTTGCAATCGCAGGCACCATTCTCCAGCGGCTTACTGGAAACGAAATGGCCAGCCCTGAGGTGCTCGGTATCAGCGCTGGGGCAACACTTGGATTGACCGCCGGCCTCTTTGTTGTCGGGATTCCGGGCCTCGGCGGACAACTGGCGCTGGCTGGCCTTGGGGCGACGATCGTACTTGCCGTCATTCTTCTGAATGGTTCGCGCGGCAGCTTTGCCCCAGAACGGGTTCTTCTTGCCGGGATCGCGCTCAGTGCTATGGCTGATGCGGTTGTTGGCGTGCTTTCGGCGACCGGGGATCCGCGCTCCATGTTCCTGCTGCGGTGGATGAGCGGGTCTACCTATAACGTCGATCTGATGACTGCTGTCTCGGTTACGGGGTTCCTGGTCGTGCTCGGCGCAGTGGCGCTGCGGCTCCACCGCTGGCTTGAACTATTGCCTCTTGGGCCCACTGCTGCTGGAGCACTGGGCGTACCGTTGCGTACCAGTAGATTCGTTATGTTTGTTCTCGCGGGTGTGCTGAGCGCGGCAGCAACGCTTGCTGTCGGTCCCTTGAGTTTCGTGGGCCTCATGGCTCCGCACATCGCGCGAGAGCTCGGGTTGAGGAAAGCAGTAGAGCAGCTCTTGGTATCGGCGGTGCTCGGCGGACTACTCATGGTGGCAGCGGATTGGATCGGACGGAACATCGTCTTCCCCTACCAACTGCCTGCAGGCATTGTTTCGGCGCTTGTCGGTGCGCCGTTCCTCATATTGCTGCTGCGGCGCAGACGTGAGAGCATTTAAAGATGGCCGCAATCAGCAGCGCCCGCCCGGCAATGGGCATACCTCACCGCATCCCGCCATACCGGGAAGCATATATCGGAGGCAGCAGACACGTCGTCTATTGATCGTCACGCCGCCGTTACCTGAAATTTCTTGCACGAGCCCTAGCATCGGGTTCGGTATGTCCTCCGACCAAAGTGCAGTCTGGAGGAGCTCCAGTCCTTCCGCTTCCAGAGCAGAGTCGGTCAATCTTCCGATCTCGGTCACGATCCAGGCGAAGTAGGCCACGAGATTGGACCAGACAAGCCGCCGAGCCACCCCGGTGTTTTCCGAGATCGCCGCTATCAATGGCGTTGCGTGTCGTAGCAGAAGCGGCTGGAGGGCGCTGCCGATTTGCAAATGATGTGCCTCTTCTCCCGCGTTCTGCAGGACGAAGCATCGGGGTTCTGCCGTCTCCGGGTCCAAACAGACCGCCACCTCCTCGAGCGCTAGAGGCAAGGAACGTCGCATCTCCAACCAGAATATGGTGGCACTGATCGCGAGGGTGCTGAAGTAATACATGGTCCACATGGAAACCACGGCCCGGCGATCAGCTTTGCCAAAACGGCTCGCATAGCGGTCGATAATGCCGGCAAAACGTGAGGCGTCGCAGAGTTCCCGGCATTCGATGCGCTCCACGTCTGCAGGGTCATCGAGAACGAATTTACCTTTACAGTAGGCGTATTTCCCGCCGGTCGATTGCTGTAACAGCCGATCCAGGATGTCCGGTGCATCGATATACCCCGCGTTGCCGCAGGGCCCGGCGTATCTCTCGTTTTGCTTCACTATCGTCCGATTTCGGATGGCATGGATCTTTGCGATGGACCATATAAAGTTCACTTTTATAGTCAACTTAATTCGTCGATCCCAGAGCGCCGATAGGGCGCCCTAGTCTATTTCAAACTGGCCAAGCCGATCGGCTAGTCCAGCTATGGTAGTGCTGTCCGCATTTGCAAAGGCAAAACGCAGGTATGCATCTTGGCCAACCCCGAAGTAGCCTCCCGGAATGCAGAGGACACCCGCATTTTTGGCCAGTCTTTCCGCAACGACAGCGGACGAGGTTTTGGCGAATGGGTGGCGGATGAACGCGAAGTAAGCGCCGAGGGAATCCATCTTCCACCGGGGAAGCCGGGCCATGACGGCCTTCAATGCATCGGCGCGGTTCAGGATTTCCCTCCGGTTTTCTTCTCTCCAATCAAAAAGCCTGGGTATGGCCATCGCCACTGCGGCCTGTGGTGCGCGAGGAGCACATATCTGCAGGTTGTCCATCACCTTGGCAATCTCCGCGACGGCTTGGGGTCCCGCCGTGACGGCGCCCAGCCGGTGGCCAGGAATGCAGAAGGATTTGGAAAACGAATACAAAAGGATAAGGTTTTCGGCCCAGTCCGGAGTGGACAGTAGCTCGTGCGGTTGCGCTCCGCCGGGAAGAAAGTCCCGGTATGTCTCGTCGAGGATCAGGAACGCGCCGGCATCGCGGCATGCTGCAAAGATGTCTGATAGCAGCGCGGGGGGGTATATGGCACCCGTCGGATTGTTGGGCGATACCAACGCGACGGCGCGAACGCCCGTCTGCAAGACCCGCGTGATTTCCGAAAGCGTCGGGATGAAACCCGTCTTCGGTTCCAACGAAATCAGCTCGCGTCGTATGCCGAGCATTGCGAGAGTTGTTTCCTGGTTGAAGTAGTAGGGGTCGGTCAAAGCGATAGCGTCACCACTACCGGCGATCGCCATGGCAGCCGCCATGAAGGCCTGGTTACAGCCCGAGGTTATATGAATATTCTCAAATCCCACCGGCGCCTTGTATAGCTTTCTCATTTCGGCGGCGTAGGCCTCTCGCAGAGAATCTTCTCCCTCAATCGGTCCGTAGCCCGCATAGGTGCGAGAGCCAGATGTCTGAGCGAGCCAAGCGAGCATATCGCGATGGGGCGGATAACCAGGGACAGCCTGGCTGAGATCAATGAGCGGTCCCTTCGCTTCGTCGTACGCGCGTCCCCACGCGAAGACAGAAGGAACAGGCGGAGGCGAGAGTTTCGAGACCAGAGGGTTGAAAGCGGCATGTGACATGCGGGGTCCTTGATGGATCAGGCGTCCTATTCCGGGCGCTCGATTGTCGTTTTGGCAGTACGGCGTCTTGGCGAGGAGCCAGTTCTGCCGCTGTTTTGGGTTGGTCTTGGGCGGCCGCTGTGTTCAGATTCTATCGTCTCGAACACCCAGTCGATGAACACTTTGGCAATTGGAGCGGAGCGGACATCGTTGCGTGATGCAACGTAGAAAGCGTCGGGTGCCGGAACGGTGAGATCGAATGGAATCACCAGCTCTCCCGCCGTAATCAAGCTTAAAGCCGTAATGCTGTCTCCCAGTGCCACGCCATGACCGTACCGCGCCGCCTCTATCGCCAAACGTGCATCACCCATGAAATGCTGACGCGGCTTGGGCATGTCGAGTTCGTCGGCAGCGGCCAGCCAGCTGTGCCATTCTCGTCCGTCGTCCCCATGGAGAAGCACATGATCACGCAGGTCACGGAAAGACCGAAGGGCCCTGTTGTTCAGAAGCGTCGGACTGGCTACCGGAAAAAGGTCAAAATTGCTGAGAAGACGCGTCCAGCAGTCACGCCAATCTCCCTGACCATAGAGGATTGCGACATCGATCTCTGGAGACTGGAGAAGGTTGGCGTCGTTGCTCGACGTCAGTGTCAGGCTTATTTCCGGATACCGATCGGAAAAAGAGCCGATACGCGGAACGAGCCACAGAGACAGGAGTGCCGGAACGCAAGAGACGCGCAGGTTGCCACTTGTTGACGGCCGGCTCATAAGTGCGGTCGCTGCTGCTATGCCGTCGAACGCTTGCGTCACCGCCGGCAGAAGGAGTGCGGCCTGCGGCGTTAGCTTCAATCTTTTTCCTCCCCGCTCGAAGAGGCTGGTTTTCAAAGTCTCCTCGAGGCTGCGAATCTGGTGGGAAACGGCGCCGTGGGTAACGTTCAGCTCCCGCGCAGCAGCAGAAATTGAACCGCGTCGCGCCGCTGCTTCAAAAGCGCGCAGGGGATTCAGCGGTGGCAAGCGGTTTGACACAGGGTTGCGGTCCGTGAATTTTTCTCACATGCAACGCTATAACATCGTGAATTGATTTTCCAAGTAGCTCGGCGATTATTGCTTACAATGGATGCAGCGCGTGTTGCTGCCGCAAAAACAGACAGATGAAACGATCATCGTCATAATCAGGAAAATCGGCCATGGCATTTGATGCAGCGAAGCTTGCGGCACTCCGGGCGAAATACGGTGAGAGTCGCAACGGCGAGATTTTCGATCCGGAGTTCAAAAAAGTCGGAGACAAGATTTTTTCGAAAGGGACACGCGCGGCGCCGTTCGCCGGTGTGCCGACTTTCCTCTCGGCGCCCTACCGAGACATCGCGGCGGACAACCCGGACTTCGGTGATATTCAGGTGGCCATTACCGGGGTGCCGATGGATTTGGGTGTGACCAATCGGCCCGGATCCCGTTTCGGACCGCGGGCCCTGCGAGCCATCGATCGCATTGGCCCCTACAACCATGTTCTGGGTTGTGCGCCAGTTCACGAATTGCGGGTCGCCGACATTGGCGATGTGCCCCTTCGTAGTCGCTATCGGCTTGAAACGGCCCACGAGGATATAGAACGTCGCTTCAATCAGATCGTCGATGCCGGTGTGCTACCACTTGCCGTGGGGGGCGACCATTCGATTTCGTCGTCCATTCTAAAAGCGGTCGGCAAAAGAGGTCCTGTAGGGCTCATCCATATCGATGCCCACTGCGATACCAGCGCACCTTTCGAGGATACGAAGTTTCACCATGGCGGCCCCTTCCGTCAGGCCGTCCTTGATGGGGTCCTCGATCCAACCCGCACGATCCAGATCGGTATAAGAGGGTCGGCGGAATATCTCTGGGAGTTTACATATGATTCCGGCATGACCGTTATCCACGCGGAAGACATCAGCGGCCTGGGCATGCCTGCGGTCATCGAGAGAGCCAAGGCGATCGTCGGCGACGGTCCTACATACATTTCGTTTGATATCGACAGCCTCGACCCAAGTTTTGCTCCTGGGACCGGAACGCCTGAGGTTGGTGGCCTCAACACGCGAGAAGTGCTTGAGTTGCTGCGTGGACTGAAGGGGGTGAATGTTGTCGGTGGCGACGTGGTCGAGGTCGCGCCGCAATATGATGCGACGAACAATACAGCGCATGCGGGAGCTCAGGTTCTTTTCGAGATCCTGAGTCTGATGGTGTTCAGTCCCGCAATCACCGAACGGTGAGAGACACCACCACAATAGCCGGAGTGCCGGCAAAACAAATCAATGCGCCAAAGTGCCTTGGACAACAGAGGGAACATCATCATGAAAGACATTCTTTCCACTTCCACTAGCCGCCGTGGCTTGCTCGCCGGTTCGCTTGCGGCCGTTGGGGCGCTCTCGATGCCGTCGATCCTTCGCGCGCAAGACCGTTCGATCAAGGTCGGCGTCTATGGGGGTTACTTTAAGGATTCGTTCGACACGAATATCTTTCCGGATTTCACCAAGGCGACCGGCATCGCCGTCGAGTCGATCGCCGAGCCGACCGGTGAAGCTTGGCTTGTCCAGCTTGAGCAGGCCGCAAAGGCCGGCCAGGCGCCGGCCGACCTCTCGATGATGTCGCAGGTCGCCATGCTGAAGGGGCAGGCCACCGAGCTCTGGGCTCCTATCGATATGGCCAAGATCAAGAATGCCTCGGGCCTGATCGATCGTTTCGTCAACAAGTACCCGGACGGTCGTGTCGCAGGTGTTGGTGCCGTTGCTTGGTACATCACCCTCGTCACCAATACCGATGTCTACAAGGAAGCGCCCACCTCTTGGAACGCGCTCTGGGATCCGGCCAATGCCGACAAGCTCGGGCTGCTGGCTCTGGTGTCGAACTCGTTCCTTCTGGAAGTGACCGCCAAGACCCATTTCGGCGGCACCAATGCGCTCGACACCGAGGAAGGAATCCTGAAGGTCTTCGAAAAGCTTGCCGAGGTGAAGCCGAATGTGCGCCTATGGTATCGTGACGAAGCCCAGTTCGAACAGGCGCTGAAGTCGGGCGAAATCCCGATGGGCCAGTACTATCACGACGTCACAGGTCTTGCCGCTGCCGACGGCCAGCCGGTTCGCTCGACCTTCCCACAGGAAGGCGGCATCCAGGATTCGGGTTGCTGGGCTTTGTCGCGCGCGTCCGCCAAGACCGAAGAAGCACACATCTTCATCGACTACATGTGCCAGCCGTCCATTCAGGCGACGCTGTCGCGCAAGGTCGGCACGGCCCCGACGGTCAAGCGTGAACTGCTCGACCTGACAGCGGACGAATTTGCTGCCGTTTCCTCTGACATCGAGCCGATCACGCCCCGCTACGACCTCTATCAGACCAAGTCGGACTGGCTGAATCAGAAGTGGACGGAACTGATCGTCGGTTGATTGGACCAGACAGCGCCAACGTCTCCTCTCCCCGCTGCCGGGGAGAGGGCAGGGTGAGGGAAAACCCAACCACCAACGCGTGATGCTCCATCCGGGACCGTAGCGTTTGCAATACAATACGAGCGTGAGATGCTATCGCCGCGCCAAAAGGGCATCGGGCCCTGACCACTTGACTTCGGAGACATGATGTCTGGCCTCGTCCTCAATTCCGTAACCAAACAGTTCGGTCCTTTCACGGCGGTTGACCATGTGCAGCTCTCCGTGCCGCACGGGACTTTCGTTTGTTTGCTCGGCCCCTCCGGCTGCGGGAAGACCACGCTGCTCCGGATGATTGCCGGTCTCGAAAGTCCGACTGAGGGTGCGGTGGTGCTCGACGACCGTGACATCACGCAGGTTCCGACGCACAAGCGGGATCTTGGCATGGTCTTCCAGTCGCTGGCACTCTTCCCGCATCTGACTGTCGGCGAAAACATCGCCTATCCCCTGCGCATCCGTGGCATCGGCCGCGAGGAGCAGGTGAAGCGGGTCGACGAGCTGCTGGCGATGATCCACCTCACCGGCTATGCAGACCGACCGGTGCACAAGCTCTCCGGCGGCCAGCGGCAGCGCGTTGCGATTGCCCGGGCTCTTGCGATTTCGCCGAAACTCTTCCTGCTCGACGAGCCGCTGTCGGCGCTCGACGCCAAGCTGCGCGAGGCGATGCAGGTGGAACTTCGCAAGCTGCAGCAGCAGCTCGGCATCACCACGATCGTCGTCACCCATGACCAGCGCGAGGCGATGACCATGGCCGATACGGTTGTCGTCATGAGCGGCGGCAAAATCCGCCAGGCGGCGAGCCCGATCGAGATCTATCGCAAGCCGGCCGATCGCTTCGTTGCCGACTTCATCGGCTCGACCAATCTCCTACCGCTGACCGCACAGGGCGGAACGGCGCTTGTCCTCGGCCATAGCGTCGCGGGCATTTCAGCTCCATCAAGTTCGGGGCAGACGAGCCTCTCTGTTCGGCCAGAAGACGTGAAGCTAGCAGCCCCAGGCGAAGGCCGCATTACCGGCAAGGTCACCTTCATCCGCGACCTCGGCGGCACCATTGAAACTTTCCTTGATGTGTCTGGCACCGAAGTCGTCGCGGTCTCGACTCCGCGCGAACGGCCGGTCGTCACTGTCGGTCAGGATGTCGGCATCGTCATCGACCCTGAAACCGCCGTGGTGCTGTCGGCATGAGACGCGAACCGCCCAAGGCCACGCTCGACTATGCGCCGCTCGCCTTTCCCGCGGGCATGCTGATCCTGTTCTTCGTCGTGCCCTTCGCGACGATGATCGCCGTCTCCTTCTTCAAGCGAGACCCGACCGGTTTCTATTCGCCGGATTTCGTCTTCGACAATTACGCCCGCTTCCTGTCCTTCTTCTTCGGCGGCGTGCTCGGCTTTTCGCTGGCGCTGGCGATCGCTGTTGCCGTGGTCTGTGTGGCTTTGGCGCTGCCTTTCACCTATCTGCTCGCGCGCATGTCCCGCAAGGCGCAGGTTATCTGGCTGGTGGCCTTGCTCTCTGTCCTGTCTCTGTCGGAAGTCATTATCGGCTTTGCCTGGTCGACGCTGTTTTCGCGCACGGCCGGTATCACCAATCTCCTGGTCATGGTCGGCTTGATGGGGAGCCCGGTGGCGCTGATGCCGAATTTCGGCGCGGTGCTGACGGGCATGACCTATCAGGCGCTGCCCTATACGGTGCTGGTGCTCTATCCCGCCATCGTCCGGCTCGACCCGACGCTCACTGAAGCCGCGCGAACGCTCGGAGCCTCGCCGCTCCGCGCCTTCTTTACTGTGGTCGTGCCGGCGCTGCGCGATACGCTGATCGCGACGCTGATCATGGTCTTCATCTTCGCGCTCGGCTCTTATCTGCTGCCGCAGATCCTCGGTCGCCCCTCGCACTGGACGCTGTCGGTGCTCATCACCGATCAGGCGATCTACCAGTCCAACATGCCGTTCGCCGCCGCCATGGCCGTATTCCTCGTGCTGGTCACGCTTGGCATGGTCGCACTGACGTTGCTCATCGGTCGCAAGGGAGAGGCAGCATGAATACGGTCCTGACACGCCTCTATTTCACTCTGATCGGCTTCTTCCTCGCAGCGCCCATCGTTGTCGTCGCTGGGGTGTCGGTAAATGCCAAGCAAAGCCTGAACTTTCCGCCGCAGGGCTTTTCGCTATCTTGGTACGGCGCGATCTTCACCGATGCTGGTTGGCGATCTGCGTTGTTTTCATCTTTGACACTGGCGTTGCTGTCGGCCGCGCTTGCGGTCGCGATCGCGTTGCCGCTTTCCTGGTTCCTTTGGCGTCGAATTGCTCCCTGGGCACAGATATTCCAGCTGCTCGGCATCGCTCCTTTCACGCTGCCGCCGGTGATAACTGCGCTTGGCTTGCTCACTTTCTGGGCTGCGACCGGAGCTTACGGTCAGCCCTGGACGGCGGTCATCAGTCACGCAATCTTCTTCGTGACGCTGCCGCTGGTGACGCTGTCATTGGGTTTTTCGGCGATTGATCGCTCACTGGTGGAAGCGGCATCCGTCATGGGTGCTGACGATCGAACGATCTTTCGGACGGTGATACTGCCCTTAATCACGCCCTACCTTGTTTCCGGCTATGCCTTTGCTTTCGTATTGTCGCTCAATGAATACATCGTCGCCTACATGACAGTCGGCTTCACGATGGAGACTTTGCCGATCAAGATCTTCAACGCGCTGCGCTATGGCTACACGCCGGTCATGGCTTCGGTGTCGATTTTCTTCGTCGTGGTCGCCGCTGTCATCTTTGGCCTAGTGGCGAGATTTGGCGACTTGCCCAAACTGCTTGGCGCAATGAGCAACGGGGACCGCTGAGGAACGCACCCGCCGTCGCCAGCGGCTTCTGCGGGCGGTAAGCCAGAACTGGTATGCTTAGGCTGATAGAGCCTCATCGTAGGCAGCGATCACGTTGCGAGCGCGCTGACCGACGATTGTGGCATCGTCTCCCGGTCTGTAGAGGCTTGATCCGAGTCCGAAACACGTCACGCCGACTTTCCGGTACCGGGTGAAATCAACTTCCGACACGCCGCCTACCGCACCCAGCGCAACATCCGGCGGAAGAATTGCCTTGATCGCGTTTATACCTTCCGGACCAAGCACGCTCGCGGGGAAGAACTTCAGTGCCGAGGCTCCGGCCTCCGCGGCTTGAAGGGCTTCAGTCGCGGTGAAGGCCCCGGGCATCGTGACCATACCGAAGGCCGATGCCGCACGGATAACTTCCGGATTTGTGTTCGGAGTGACAACAAGGTCGCCGCCGCAATCCCGCAACTGCTGTACCTGCTCGACCTTCAGGACTGTACCTGCGCCAATCAATCTTTCGGCTGGCGCCATTTTCCTCGCCTTCTCGATCGAAACGAAAGGTGTCGGTGAATTGAGCGGTATCTCTATGGCCTCAAAGCCTGCTTCCAGCAGCGTGCCGACAACAGCTTCCGTCTCTTCAGGCTTTATTCCTCGAAGGATCGCGACAAGATTTCGCTTGAGATTTGGCCATTTTACCTGAGACATGGAGGACCTTCATTACCTGGAGAAAAGGGTTTCGGCGGCCGCAAACAGTCCTCTGCGAACCAGCTTTGCACCATCCAACACCACTGAGGGCCGCGTTGCGATCCGCAACGCTTCACCATAAAGCCCGTTCAAGCGTTCCGAGCCTACGAGATAAACAGTGTTCTTGTCGGGAAACATCTTAAGCGCTGCAGATATCTCACTGCCGATCAGAAGACCAGACAAACGCGCGGTCGCTGCAGGAGGTGGCACGTTAGCTAAAAGACCACCCGCGCGGATCGAGAAAAGCGCAGACATCAGCGAAAATCCCTGCGCAAACGTTTCTTCTACCGCGTCGGAAAAGGCCGACATGTCGAGCCCAGTGTTTGACGAGGTGTCGACGGAGAGCCGCAAGATCGACTGTCGGCTGATCAGATCGAACAGTTCTCCCGTCATCATAGTGGTGAAACCAGTGAGCACTCCGTCCTCAAGGCACGCCCATTTACTGTGTGTCCCCGGCAGACAAAAAATGCCGTTCTGGTGGCCCTCTGCCAAAGCGCCCGCCAATTGCGTTTCCTCGCCGCGCATTACATCGTATGCAAGGGGGGCTCTTTGGCACACTCCGGGAAGGATGTAGACCTGCCGTGCGGGGTGTGGCGCCTTCACCGCCCCATGCGCGAGCGCATCGAGATTTGCAGGGACGGCGAGATAGGCTGTCTCGATCCATCCTGTGCGCGCACCGGCCATGCCCGCGATAACGACGGGGAGATCGGCGCCAGCTTTGAGTTCCGCGAGATGTTGATCAAGGACTCCAGCGAACTCGTCTTTCGCCAGCCCTTGCATGCCTTCGGCCGACTGCCGTTCCGCGAGCACAATGCCATCGCTGTCGAGGAGCCAGACACGAAAGTTGCTGGTTCCCCAATCGACGGCCGCTACGAATGGCTCACTCATTTTAGCTGCGCCTTAATCGAAGAACTCATCGGTCAGCACGCTTTCCCCGCAAAGGAAGGCGTCAGCGACAATACGAAGAGGCTGGAAGTCAACGTCGGACTCTCCGTTTTGCAGAAGCTCGGCGAAACGCGCGTAGATTCCAGCATATTCCCGATCCGGCCCGGTTCCCGTCAGTTTGTCATCGACATACATTTCGCTGCCGCCCTTGGAGAGCCGGAGCACGCCTTCGCGGGTGGTGACCTCGATGTCCCAGGTTTGCGGGCCCTCCTGACGCCAATCGAAATCGGCGGAGATTGGAACTCCGGCGGCGCTGCGCATCCGCAGTGTTGCGCCTATGGGTTGCCGCTTGTTGGACGGAACTTCGAGCCTGGCTTTTTCCACAATTACCGGATCGGAAAGAAGGGCGGTCAAGATGGAGAGAGCATTGATGCCGGGGTCAAAGACGCCGAAGCCGGCGGGTTCCCAGATCCACGCCTGACCCGGATGCCAGCGGCGGACATCTTCTTTCCAGACTATCTCGGCCCCCGTGATGTCCTTTCCGGATAGCCAGGCCTTGGCGGGTGCGACCGCCGTGGCGAAGCGGGAGTGCCACGTTGCGAACAGGGTGACGCCCGCCTTCCTTGCCATTTCCGACAACGCCTCGGCCTCGCCGATGGTGGCAGCGGGAGGCTTTTCGAGCATGACATGGCGACCCGCGGAAATAGCCTTGGCGGCCATGTCGAAGCGAACTTCAGGCGGCGTGCAGAGCGAAACCGCGGTGACGTCGGGACGAGACTTGAGGAATTCGTCGAAGTCGGTGAAGTTCTCAATCCCCTCGATCCGTCCATGACGCGACACTGCGGCCTCAAGCTCGAACGCCGGATTTCCGGCGATCGAGGGAATATGCTGGTCGCGCGCAATCTTGCCGACGCCCACGAGGGCCAGGGAAACGGGCTTCATCGTCATATTCCTTAGTGAGAGTCCCTGCCGACTTCCGAGCCGCGACATCCCTTGAGGAAATCGAAGTCCGCACCAGTGTCAGCGCCTTCGACGTGATCGTGATACAGGCGCGCATAACCGCTTGCCGGCGGTTCCACCGGCGGACGCCAGTTGGCGAGGCGGCGCTGCATTTCCTCGTCGGAGATATCGAGATGTACCTTCCGCGCCTCGACGTCGATTTCGATGAAGTCGCCATTTGCCACGATCGCGAGCGGACCGCCGCGCGCTGCTTCCGGCGACGTGTGCAGTAGAACCGTGCCGTATGCAGTTCCGGACATGCGTGCGTCGGAGATGCGGACCATGTCGGTGATGCCCTTCCGGAGCACCTTCGGCGGCAGACCCATGTTGCCGACCTCTGCCATACCAGGATAACCGCGGGGACCGCAGTTCTTCATGACCATGACGCAGGTCTCATCGATGTCGAGGGTTTCGTCGTTGATCTTGGCCTTGTAGTCATCGATGTCCTCGAACACCACAGCGCGACCGCGATGCTTCATCAGGTGTGGCGAGGCCGCCGACGGTTTCAGGACACACCCCTTCGGCGCGAGGTTACCCCGCAGGACGACGATGCCGCCCTGTTGCGTGAGCGCACGCTCGACCGGGCGGATGACATCCTCGTTCCAGTTCCGGACGTCCTTGACCTCTTCCCATATGCTGGTGCCGGAGACGGTCAGCGCGTCCTTGTGCAACTTTCCGGACTCGCCAAGCATCTTGATGACAACGGGTAGACCGCCGGCATAGAAGAACTCTTCCATCAGGTATTCACCTGAAGGCATGAGGTTGACGATAGTCGGAATGTCTCGACCCAACCGGTCCCAATCGTCCAGCGTCAGGTCTATTCCGACACGGCCTGCCATAGCGAGCAGATGGACGACTGCGTTGGTTGAACCGCCAATGGCACCATTGACGCGAATGGCGTTTTCGAAAGCCTGCTTCGTCATGATGTCGGACGGCTTGAGGTCGTCCTTTACCATTTGCACAATCCTGCGGCCGGAGAGTTGCGCCATTACCTTGCGCCTGCTGTCGACGGCTGGAATGGCAGCATTACCGGAAAGGGCCATGCCCAACGCTTCCACCATCGAAGCCATCGTGGATGCGGTGCCCATGGTGTTGCAGGTGCCGCTGGAGCGAGACATCGAAGCTTCCGCCTCGAGGAACTCATCCTGAGACATCTCACCCGCCTTCACGGCCTCCGAAAACTTCCAGAGATGGGTTCCCGACCCAACGCGCTCGCCACGGAAGTAGCCGTTCAACATCGGGCCGCCGGTGACGACGATTGACGGCAGGTCCGTGGACGCGGCGGCCATCACGAGTGACGGCGTGGTCTTATCGCAGCCAACCAGAAGGACGGCGCCATCAATGGGCTGGCCGCGCATGGCCTCCTCGACCGAAAGGGCGGCCAAGTTGCGGTACATCATGGCTGTCGGACGGAACGTATTTTCCGACGCGGAGAACACCGGAATTTCAACGGGAAATCCGCCTGCTTCCCACACACCGGCCTTCACCTTCTCCGCCAGTTCTCGCAGATGCCCGTTGCAGGGTGTCAGGTCGGACCAGGTGTTGAGGATGCCGATCACCGGCCTTCCATCGAACAGGTCGTGGGGATGGCCCTGATTCTTCAGCCAGCCGCGGTGGTAGATCGTGTCGCGCGAATTTCCGCCATACCAGTGCTGAGATCTAAGCTTGCGGGGCCAAGGGGCCGGTTTGAAAGCACTCATGATGTTCTTCTCTGTCCAGTTTCAGAGCCGCCCAAAGCGGCCAGGCGTCACAGCATCTTGACGGTCAGCGGCTTCTCGGCTGCTCGCGAGAGGCGATTGCGCAGTGGCAAACCGAATTGCGGAGCGTCGATTTCGAAGACGTCGCCTTCCTGGGTCCTTATGCCGTCGGCGAACGAAAGCGTTGCGGTACCGTACATGTGCACATGCAGGTCGCCCGGCTGGCAGAACAGCGCGTATTTGAAGTGGTGATACTCCAGGTTGGCGATGGTGTGGGACATGTTATCCTCGCCTGAAAGGAAAGGCTTTTCCCAAAGGACCTCGCCATCCCTAAGGATACGCGATGTGCCTTCGACGTGATCCGGGAGAGGAGCAACCAATAGCTCGGGGCCGAACGCGGCCTGCCGCAGTTTCGAGTGCGCCAGATAGAGATAGTTGATCTTCTCCGTCACGTGGTCGGAAAACTCGTTGGCGACCGAAAAACCGAGTCGGAAAGGCGTCCCGTCCTCGCCAATGACATAGAAGCCCGCGAGCTCAGGCTCCTCGCCGCCATCCAGCGCAAAAGGCGGAGACACGAGATCGTCGCCAGGTGCGACGGCCATCACACCGTTGCCCTTGTAGAACCATTCCGGCTGTACGCCGGTCTCGCCAGCTTTCGGCTTCCCCCCTTCGATGCCCATGCGGAACATCTTCATGGAATCGCTCATACCGGTCGTATCCGCATGCATGCTGTCACGAGCCGATGCAGAGCCGGTATGGGTGAGCCCGGTGCCTGTCAGGTACATGTGAGCCGCGTCCGGATGCCGGACGGGGCAGTCGAGTTTGCCTGCCGCAGCGAGGTCGGGGAGGTTGACTGTTTCCCCTTTGCCGCGCTGTTCGATCACCGTTTTCAGCGAAGAGTTGGCCTTGATAGCAGCCAGAGCGAGTTCATAGGTCGAGGAAACGCCTGGCACGATCGTCGCCACTTCGCCATGGCGGCAAATGACGCCACCGGCCTTCAATTGAGACAGAAACATCCGATATTCCTCAAACTGCCTTGTTCTTGTTGTAGACATCGAAGTAGACAGCCGCGAGAAGCACGAGGCCCTTGATCAGCTGCTGGTAGTCGATGCCAATGCCCATGATCGACATGCCGTTATTCATGACGCCCATGATGAAAGCGCCGATCACCGCGCCGGTGATCTTGCCGACGCCCCCTGAAGCCGATGCGCCTCCGATAAAGCATGCCGCGATCACGTCGAGCTCGAAGCCGACACCTGCCTTCGGGGTCGCGGAGTTCAGTCGTGCCGCAATAATCATGCCTGCCAGAGCTGCAAGCGCACCCATGTTGACGAAGGCCAAGAAGGTGAGTCGTTCGGTATTGATGCCGGACAGTTTTGCGGCCTTTTCATTGCCTCCAAGAGCATAGATGCGGCGGCCTATCGTCGTCCGTGTTGTGACGAAAGAGTAGAGAGCGATCAATACCGCCATGACGACCAGGACGTTCGGGAAACCGCGATAGGTTGCCAGCTGAAAGCCGAGGAAAAGTGCGACTGCGCTTATGATCGCCATTTGGACGACGAAGAATGCGAACGGCTCATTTTCGGTGCCGTGCGCATCATTGATGCGGCGGTTCTTCATGCCAGCGTAGATGGCGTAAGCCACCAGTGCAATGACGACGACCAACGCAAAGTAGTTCTTGATCAAGCCGTCTGCGGCATCTCCGAAAGCAAGGAAATCCGGGACGAAGCCAGTTGACAGGAGTTGGAATTCCTTCGGGAAGGGGCCAATAGGTCGGCCTTCGAGCACGACGTATGTCATACCGCGGAATACCAGCATGCCGGCGAGCGTGACGATGAAGGAAGGTATCTTCTGGTACGCTACCCAGTAACCCTGAGCCGCGCCCATGGCGGCGCCGATGATCAGGCACAATGGCACGACGATCGCCGGATGCCAGCCCCATTTGACCAGCATGATGGCCGATATCCCGCCGATAAAAGCAACGATCGACCCCACAGAAAGGTCGATGTGACCGGCCACGATGATCAACAACATGCCGAGCGCCATGATGATGATGAACGAGTTCTGGAGCACCAGGTTGGTAATATTGACTGGGCGGAACAGCACGCCGCCGGTCAGCACCTGGAACAGAACCATGATGACGACAAGCGCCAGCAACAGGCCGTATTCTCGAATGTTTCGGCGCAGGTAGTCGCCGATGGATACCTTGGGGGCTTCGGTTCTTGTGTCGATCGCCATTAATTTTTCTCCCCAGAGCGCATGATGGCACGCATGATGGACTCTTGACTTGCCTCTTGTTTCGAGAGTTCGGCCACGATCCGTCCCTCGTTCATAACGTAGACGCGATCGCAGGTGCCGAGCAGTTCAGGCATTTCCGATGAAATCATCAGGATGCCCTTACCTTCCGCTGCAAGCTGGTTGATGATGGTGTAGATTTCGAACTTTGCGCCGACGTCGATACCGCGGGTCGGCTCGTCGAGAATAAGAACTTCAGGATTGGTGAAGAGCCACTTCGACAGAACGACCTTCTGCTGATTGCCACCTGAAAGGTTCACGGCCTCCTGATAGATCGAGTGGGACCGGATACGGAGTTTCTGCCGGTAGTCGGAAGCAACCCGCGCCTCTGCCCGGTCATCGATTATGCCGCCTGCAGAGACACCGTTGAGGTTCGCCAGTGTGGTGTTTTCCTTGATGTTATTCATCAGGACGAGCCCGAGATGCTTCCGATCCTCAGTGACATAGGCGAGGCCTGCGTCAATCGCCTTTCGGATTGTGCTCACATCCACGGGCTTACCGTGCATTTTGACTTCGCCGGTAATCTTATGACCCCAGGACTTGCCGAAGATGCTCATGGCGGTCTCGGTACGACCAGCGCCCATCAGCCCGGCGATGCCGACAACTTCTCCTGCCCGCACGTTGAAGGACACGTCGTGGAGGAACTGCCGATCTCGATGGTTTTGATGGAACACGTTCCAGTTTTTCACCTCGAGCAGCATATCGCCGATCTTCGGGTCACGCGGCGGATAGCGATCTTCCATGTCGCGACCGACCATTCCCTTGATAATGCGATCCTCGGTTATCTCCTGCGAGTGACAGTCCAGCGTTTCTACTGTTCCGCCGTCCCTGAGAATCGTTATCTGGTCGGCCACCTTCCGGATTTCGTTGAGCTTGTGCGAGATGATGATCGAGGTGAGCCCCTGCTTGCGGAACTCCATCAGGAGTGTGAGCAGCGCATCGGAATCCGTCTCGTTCAGCGACGCAGTCGGTTCATCCAGGATCAGAAGCCTGACCTTCTTCGACAATGCCTTGGCGATCTCGACCAGTTGTTGCTTGCCGACGCCGATGTCGGTGATGCGTGTGGTGGGGGCGTCCCTCAATCCGACCTTCGCCAGCAGTTCCTTGGTTTTTGCGAAGGTTTGCGGCCATTGGATAACTCCTTTGGTCGCTACCTCGTTTCCAAGGAAGATGTTCTCGGCGATGGACAGCAGAGGAACCAGCGCCAACTCCTGGTGAATAATGATAATGCCGATTTCTTCGCTGTCGGCGATGTTGTGGAAGTTACGAACTTTACCGTCGTAGTGAATCTCGCCGTCGTAAGTTCCAGCCGGATAAACGCCGCTGAGGACCTTCATGAGCGTGGACTTGCCAGCGCCATTCTCGCCCACAAGAGCGTGTATCTCGCCTTCCTTCACCTTGAAGCTGACATTGTCCAAGGCCTTCACACCCGGAAATGTCTTGGTGATGCCGCGCATCTCCAGAATGATATTGTTCATGTGCAGAATTCCAGCGCCGGCTCGATGCCTATACATCGGGACCCCAACGCAAGCTCCCTCAGCCTTCATGAAAAATGGGTCCGCGACGATGCCGCGGACCCCTTGATGACAAAAGGTATCAGTTGTCGATCTGCTCTGCGGTGTAATAGCCGGACGAAACCATAACGTCGCGAACATTGGCCTTGTCGACTGCCACCGGCTTCAGCAGGTAGGACGGTACGACCTTGACGCCGTTGTTATAGGTCTTGTCGTCGTTGATTTCCGGCGTGCCGCCAGACATCAGGGCTTCGACCATCGAAACGGCAACCTTCGCGAGTTCGCGAGTGTCCTTGAAGACGGTGGAGTACTGCTCATCCGAAAGGATCGACTTGACGGACGGCAGTTCCGCGTCCTGGCCGGTCACGATCGGCATCTTCATATCGCCAGAGCCATAGCCGACGCCCTTGAGAGCCGACAGGATGCCGATGGAGAGACCGTCATACGGCGAAAGGGCACCGTGCAGCTGATCGTCCGTGTAGGTCGAGGAGAGAAGGTTCTCCATGCGGGCCTGGGCAACCGTACCGTCCCAACGCAGAGTGCCAACCTGTTCCATGCCCATCTGGCCAGACTTCACAACAATGTCGCCGCTGTCGATCAGGGGCTGCAGGACTGACATAGCGCCATCGTAGAAGAAGAAGGCGTTGTTGTCGTCCGGAGAGCCGCCGAAGAGTTCGACGTTCCACGGCTTGACGTCCGGGAAACGCTCCTTCAGGCCGTCCACGAGGCTCGTTGCCTGGAGAACACCAACCTGGAAGTTGTCGAAGGTAGCATAGTAGTCGACATTGCCCGAGTCGCGGATCAGGCGGTCGTAGGCGATGACCTTTACGCCAGCATCTGCGGCCTTCTGCAGGATGTCGGAGAGGGTCGTGCCGTCGATGGCGCCGATCACGAGAACCTTGGCGCCCTTGGTCACCATGTTTTCGATCTGGGCGAGCTGGTTCGGAATATCATCGTCTGCGAACTGCAGATCCGGCGTATAGCCCGCTTCCGTGAACAGCTTCTCCATGGTTTCGCCATCGGAGATCCAGCGCGTGGACGTCTTCGTCGGCATCGAAATACCGACCATGCCCTTGTCCTGCGCGAAGGCAGCGGGCGTAAAGGATGCGATGCTGATTGCGAACGAGGCAATCAGGGCGCCAAATTTCTTCATGGTAACCTCCCTGGTCAAACCGTGCGAGTCCAAGCTCCCCCTGGGCTCGCTAAGAAAAGAACGAGTGGCCGAAAAAGCGCGGCCCCCAGCTCCGGGGCCGACTCTTATCGAGCCCCATATGCCGATCAAATGAATAATTTGACTTTGTGCATACCAACTTTGATATATGGCTGATGTCAGAACCTTTGGGCGCTCGGCTCCTGCCGAAACATTTCAGTCTTGTCAGGGAGATTGCCGAAAAAGGGCAATTGAGTCTTGCCGCAAGCGCTTTGGCGCTAACGCAGCCGGCTGCCTCGCGCATGCTCGCGGAGATCGAGCGACTGGTGGGGGTGTCAGTGTTTCATCGCACGCCAAAGGGAATGGAGCCGACCGAGGTCGGTCATGCGATCGCCCGACGTGCCCAAACGCTCCTTGAAGAAATAAGGGAGGCCGCGCGGGAGATCGAGGCGATCAGGCGCGGCCATGCGGGCACGGTCAGGGTGGGGGCGGTTACGGGCGGCGCGGTCGGTTACGTCGTTCCCGCCATGCAGGCATTGAAGGAGGAAGCCGAGGCGGTGGATATTCACGTGGACGTCGCGCCAAGCGACCAACTGGTGAATGGACTGATCGCGGGGCATCACGACTTCATACTTGGTCGCTTGCCGTCCGGTTTCGATGTGCGTCATTTCGACGTGATCGGTCTTAGGATCGAAGAGGTGAAGCTGCTTGTTCACCATACGCATCCTTTCGCAGATACCGCCGACCTCTCGGTGTTCGACCTCGTTCATTTTCCCTGGGTGATGCAAGCTCCCGGCGCGCCAGTCAGACGGGCGGTGGAGAATGTGTTCATTGCCAACGGCGCCCCCATCCCTCCGAACATCATCAACACGACGTCATTGCTGGTGATGATCGCTTTGCTGTCATCGTCGAATGCTATTGCCCCAATGTCACGCGAGGTTTCCGACCTTCTTTGTCACGATGCCCGTATCGCTGGCCTAAAGACGCTTGACATGCGGCAACTCATCGAAGTGGAGCCCTATCACCTCATCACGCTGAAGGGCAAACGAATGTCGACGATTGCCCTACGGCTCAAGGACTTCGTACTGACAGAATTTCGAGAGAGGGGACGTATGTGATGTGCCGTCTCACATCACCGCACCGATTTGCCACGGGACAAATTCGGCTCCACCGAAACCCAAGGCCTCGCTTTTTGTCTCTGCTCCCGAAGCAACGGCGATGAACAGCTCGAATATCTCGCGTCCTTTCTCTTCAATCGATACCCCAGCATCAACGATGTCGCCGCAATTGATGTCCATATCCTCGGACAAGCGCTCATACATCTCGGAATTGGTGGCGAGCTTGATACCGGGTGCGGGTTTGTAGCCGGATACCGAACCTCGGCCGGTTGTGAATGCTATCAGGTTGGCACCGGAAGCGATCTGGCCCGTCACGGAACAGGGGTCGTAGCCAGGGCTATCCATGAAGACAAACCCGTGCGTGCTGATCTGCTCGGCGAACTTGTAGACGCCAACAAGCGGTGCTGTTCCGCCTTTAGCGACGGCGCCCAGCGATTTCTCCAGTATGGTAGTCAACCCGCCGCGCTTGTTGCCGGGCGAGGGATTGTTGTTCATCTCTCCCATGTTTCGGGCAGTATAGTCCTTCCACCAATCGATTCTTTCCACGAGCTTTTGCCCGACGTCCGGACTGATCGCGCGGCGGGTGAGAAGATGCTCCGCCCCGTAAACCTCGGGCGTTTCCGACAGAATTGTTGTGCCGCCATGGCGGACAAGAAGATCAGAGGCATAACCGAGAGCGGGGTTTGCAGTGATGCCGGAATAGCTATCCGAACCTCCGCATTGAAGACCCACCATCAGTTCTGACAAGGGTGCCGGTTGCCGGCTTATCCTGTTCGCTTCCTCCGCGAGTTCGCGAACCATGGCCACCCCTGCTTCAACTGTCTTGCGGGTCCCACCCGTCGCTTGGATGGTCATGTAGCGAAAATTGCCGTCGGGCCGAAGGCGGTCCTTGCCAACCAGTTCCGGCACTTGCATGACCTCGCATCCAAGGCCGACCAGCAGAATGCCGCCGAAATTGGGATTGCGCGCGTAGCCAGAAAGGGTGCGAAAGAGCGTTGCATATCCCTCGTCCGAGCCCGACATGCCGCAGCCGGACCCATGAACGATCGGCACGATGCCGTCGACATTCTCCAACGCGTTGAACCACTCGGACCGCTCCGCAGCCTCTGCGATGAATTTCGCGACGCTGCCCGAACAGTTCACCGATGTGAGGACTGCCACATAGTTTCGGGTGCCAAACCTGCCGTCCGCGCGTCGATAACCCTGGAATGTGCGGCTTTCGGCGATGGCCGGCAGCACTCGCGCATCAGTGGAGAAGGCGTAGTCGAGTGAGTGATCCGACATCCCGATATTGTGGACATGCACATGATCGCCGGCTGCGATGTCGCTCATGGCAACACCGATGACCTGCCCGTAACGCAGGATGAACTGCCCTGCGGCTATCGTGGTGGAAGCTACCTTATGGCCGCGCATAATCGTCTGCGCCGCAGCAACGCCACTTTCGCTCAGACAGTCGCCCGTTTTGAGGTCCCGTAGAGCAATCTCGACATTGTCGCTTGGGTGTAGACGAATACTCGCTTGTGACATTGGTGCCTTCCTCCGCTTGATGGCGTCAAGCCTCCCGCAGTCGCGGGGCTGCCGGCCATTTCAACTCATTACCTTCGCCCGAAGCGGGCGGCTCGAAAGCACCCATAGTCCGAAATTCGACCAGGATGCCATCCGGCGGCCGTTTACATATGCACATTATATTCAAAAATGAACTGGACTTGCAATCACCATGGGGTGTTATTTGAATTGACCGGAACGTTAAGCGAAAGCCGAGGACGCATATTTTGGAAGAGAGAAAGACCGCCCCCGATCGCTATAGGGCACCAGCGCTGGACAAGGGACTGGATATCCTGGAACTCCTTGCCGAGCAGCCCAAGGGTCTGACGCGTGCGGAAATTGTTCGTGCGATGGGTCGCAGTCCATCGGAGATTTATCGGATGCTCGAACGCCTTGTCGCTCGTCACTATGTCTCGCGTTCGGCCGAAGGAGACAGATACGAGTTGACGATGAAACTGTTCGTCCTTTCCCATCGGCATCCGCCCGTCAGAAGACTTGTCTCCAAAGCCATGCCCCTTATGGACGAGTTCGCAAGAGAGGTGGAGCAGTCTTGCCACCTCGTGGTGCCATACAACGGTGCAGGACTGGTGGTGGCCCAAGCGAGCCCGGTCGATAGTTGGGAATTCAGGGTCAATGTCGGTTCAAGGCTTGATCTGCTGACGACAGGCTCTGGTCTGACGCTGCTCGCCTTTCAGGACCTCCAACGGCGGGAGGACACGCTGGCAATTTGGCGTGGCTCTGACAAACTGGAAAAGCTGCGAAGCGTCGAGCCCGAGCTTCTCGCTGTTCGTGACCAAGGCTATCGCATAGCGGACAGCCAGCAACTGCGAGGATTGGTCGATATCACGGCTCCGATAAGGGAACCTAATGGCGATGCCGTCGCCGTTATTACCTGCGCCTTTACCGAACGTATGGACCGCGCTGAGCGGATTGGCGTAACCGCTATTCTGGAACAACTACTGGATCTTGCCCAACGACTGTCGATCGCATGAGTTTCTCTGAGACATTTAATGGTTAGGCAATCGCGGGAGACGTTTCCGTACTCGTCAGTCCACTTGCCTGCAAGAGGCTGGCAAATCTGCCGCCGCTATCTCTCAGTTGCTCGTAGCTGCCGATTTCAACAATCCGGCCGTGATCCAGAAACAGAACCATATCGGCTTCACGAATGGTGGACAGCCGGTGCGCGATAATAAACGTCGTACGATCCTTCCGCAGGCGATCGATGGCCTCCTTCACACGGCCCTCGGTTTCCACGTCGAGCGCACTGGTCGCCTCATCCAGAACAAGGATCGGTGCGTTCTTGAGGATCGCCCGCGCGATCGCTATCCTTTGACGCTCCCCGCCCGACAGTCGGTTTCCGCGCTCACCGACGAGCGTGTCATAACCATTGAGGCGGCTTTCGATAAACTCGGTAGCGGCGGCGGCTTCGGCGGCGCTGATGATCTCGGGTTCGGTTGCATCTTCTCGGCCGAGCCGGATGTTCTCGACGATCGAGCGGTTGAGGAGCCCAGCATCCTGGAACACGGTCGCGATGGCGTGGCGCAGCGACCGGCGGCTAACGGTCGAAATATCTATGCCGTCGATCAGAATCCTGCCCTGATGGGGATCGTAAACCCTCTGAAGCAGATTGATCAGCGTCGTCTTTCCTGCTCCTGTCGGACCGACGATCGCTATCGTCTGTCCCACGCCGACGGAAAAACTCAGATCGTGGACGCCCTGAGTTGTATTGGCAAAGTCGAAAGAAACGTTTTGGAATTCCACTGCTCCCTTGACCTCTTTCAACTCGGAAACGCCAGCCGGCTCCTCTCGCTCCTGCACTGACTCTTCAAGTTTGTAGAACTCTTCCAGCTTCGCCCGGGCTTCAAAAATCTGAGTAGCAAAGGCGCGCATCTGGTCTAGTCGGCCAATCAGGAGGCCCGCAAACCCTGTAAAAGCGATGACGTCTCCAACTTTCAATTCGCCCGCCTGAACCAGCATCGTACCAATCACCAGGATGATCAGCATCGACAAGGTTGAGGCTACGCGATTAAGCGCACTCGCGATTGCCCACCAGTCCAGCACCGGATACTGGGCCGCCAGCAGGTCGTCGGTGTATTTTTTCAATGCGCGCGTTTCCGCTTCCACGCGATTGTAGCTGTGCAGAACCGACACATTGGAAATGGAGTCGCTCACGTGCGAAAAGACCGTGTGATAGTGCCCCTCGACGGAGGCTTGTCCCTCCTTCGTCTTGACCATCACGGTCTTACCTATCATCAGATAAAGAAACGAGAGGACCAGCAGCACAGCGCTCAGGCGGGTATCCATCGAAAATGCGGTCGGAATGAGCAAGGCCAGAGCGACAAACGTCGCCAGGTGTGTCCGCATGAATTCCAGCCAAAGACCAAACAAGGTCTCGCTAGCCCGTAACAGGGTGTGCAGTGCATTCGACGTCCCGCGCATGTGATGCCATGCCAGCGGCATCGAAATGATGCGACTGAAGGCTTCGGTCAACAGCGATGCCCTTCGGCCATGCGCCAAGCGGTCAGCCTCACGGGCCACGAGCACGTACGCGATCGTGTTGAAGACACCAAACCCGGCCCAAATCAACAAAACACCACTTGCGTCCGCACCTTCGGAGATCGCATCAATTATGCGGCCGAACAAGATCGGCTCCGCAATGGTGATAACCGCCAGCACAATATTGGCGATCACGATCACGGTCGTTTTCGCCTTGTACGCGGCCAGGTAACTCAATGCTCGAACATAGACCTGGAGTAGAGACAATCGATGCGTCCTGACTGTTTGCGATCTTACCCGGGATGTCGCATATTCCAAACGATAGTCAATATGCCACCGGCAGAGGCGAAAATCCCCGGCCCGAGGTTCTGCTGCGATTTCCGACCAATTTGAACGCGAGCACTTGTTCCACCAGTTTCCACAGGGTCTCTCACACACGCAATTTTATGTTGGAAGGCAAGATTTGGCACTCTACGTTAAATGGTCTCTAACGTACTGTGCTCGCTTTTAGACGCTATTGAGGCCCTGTGCGATTCTTCGGCAGCGCCGGTCGGGGAATATCGTGAACGTTGATAAGATCACTCAATTTTTGACCACGGTTACTGAATGCCGGACTGCTAGCGATATCACATCGGCGCTAGAGACGCTGCTAGCGGCCTACCGCTTCGATTACTACGGTGTGACGCGGCAACAGAGACCACTCGACGACCAGATGCAGTTGGTTCTTGCCGGCCGTTGGCCTGAACGTTGGCTCGAAACTTATGTCGCAAAGAAATACATCGTCAGCGATCCCACGGTCCGATATCTGGGTGTTGCCCAACGAGGGTTCCGGTGGAGGGAGGCACTATCGGCATTTCGTTCGGATCCCCATCGGACGCGGATGGAACGGATGATGAGTGATGCGGCACGTTTCGGCCTGGAAGATGGCTATATCTTTCCAATTCATAGCCGCAATGGCCTGCTCGGAAATATGTCCATTGGCGGAAAGGGCGCTGACCTCTCTCCCATGGAAATGGCCTTGTTCGATGCCGTCGCGAAGCGGGTATTCTGGCGATATCTTGAGGTCACGAAAAAAGCCGCTGAGCTGGAAAACGTTCGCAATGTCGAGGCTAAACTCACGAGGCGCGAGATGGAGGTCTTGAGTTACCTCGCGGATGGGATGACCTCAAACGAGATCAGCAAGGTGTTGGCAATCTCGAACCATACTGTCGATTGGTATATGAACGGGATCCAGGACAAGCTCAACGCCAAGAACCGTCAACATGTCGTCGCCCTCGCCTTTCGTCGCGGTTTGATCACCTGAGCGACCTTCAGCGGCTGCAATCGCTACGGCAAATGTCCGTGGTCCGCAGACCGCCGCCTGTGACGATTCCAATATGACAGGAAATTGAACTTCCTTCTGCAACAGGTTATGAATTTCGCACTGCAACATTGTGTGCGGCCGACTTAGGAGGAGTTCGTTTTGCCAATTTCCAAGATTCTCGTCGCCAATCGATCTGAAATAGCGATCCGCGTGTTCCGGGCGGCTAACGAACTGGGGCTTAAAACGGTTGCCATCTGGGCCGAGGAAGACAAGCTTTCCCTGCATCGCTTCAAGGCCGACGAGAGTTATCAGGTCGGACGAGGACCTCATCTTTCGAGAGATCTCGGACCTATCGAGAGCTATCTGTCGATCGACGAAGTGATCCGAGTTGCGAAGCTCTCAGGGGCTGATGCGATTCATCCCGGCTATGGCCTTCTTTCCGAAAGCCCGGAGTTCGTGGAGGCTTGCAACGCGGCAGGGCTGACATTCATCGGTCCGCGCTCGGATACGATGCGGCAATTGGGCAACAAGGTCGCCGCGCGCAATCTGGCGATTTCGGTTGGCGTACCGGTCGTGCCGGCCACTGATCCCTTGCCCGATGACGAGGCCGAGATTCACCGGCTTGCCGAGGAGGTCGGATACCCTGTGATGTTGAAAGCGTCGTGGGGTGGCGGGGGCCGTGGAATGCGTGCGATCCGCGACCCTAAAGATCTCATTCGCGAAGTGACCGAGGCCAAGCGAGAGGCAAAAGCGGCATTTGGGAAGGACGAAGTCTATCTCGAGAAGCTGGTGGAGCGTGCCCGTCACGTGGAGAGCCAGATACTTGGAGACACGCACGGAAACGTCGTCCATCTCTTTGAGCGCGATTGCTCCATCCAGCGTCGAAACCAGAAGGTGGTGGAACGCGCGCCTGCGCCCTATCTCAGCGATGCTCAGCGCCAAGAGCTTGCAAGCTATTCGCTCAAGATTGCGCAAGCCACCAACTATATCGGCGCAGGCACAGTCGAATACCTGATGGATTCAGATACCGGGAAGTTCTACTTCATCGAGGTCAATCCGCGTATTCAGGTTGAACATACCGTGACGGAGGTCGTTACCGGTATCGATATCGTCAAGGCTCAGATCCATATCCTTGATGGGCATGCTATCGGGACGGAGGGGTCCGGCGTTCCGAGGCAGCAGGACATTCGTCTCAACGGACACGCGCTCCAGTGCCGTATCACTACGGAAGATCCCGAACACAATTTCATCCCTGATTATGGCAGGATAACCGCCTATCGAGGTGCAACGGGCTTCGGTATTCGTCTGGATGGGGGAACCGCGTATTCCGGCGCGGTTATAACCCGCTACTATGATCCGTTGCTGGAAAAGGTGACGGCGTGGGCGCCGACGCCGCACGAAGCGATCCAACGCATGGATCGCGCTTTGCGAGAGTTTCGCATCCGGGGCGTGGCCACGAACCTCACGTTTCTCGAAGCCATCATCGGGCATCCCAAGTTCCGCGACAACAGCTATACCACACGGTTTATCGATTCGACTCCGGAACTGTTCGCCCAGGTCAAACGCCAGGACCGTGCCACGAAGCTGCTCACCTATCTTGCGGACGTGACGGTGAATGGTCATCCGGAAGCGAAGGGGCGCCCGCGTCCTCCCGAAGATGCCGCTGAACCAGTCGTCCCCTTCATCGACGCGGCGGTTCCGGATGGCACCAAGCAGCTGCTTGATACACTTGGGCCGGTGAAGTTCGCCGAATGGATGCGCAACGAAAGCCGTGTGTTGATCACCGACACAACTATGCGTGACGGTCACCAATCGCTGCTGGCGACGCGCATGCGGACTTACGACATTGCCCGTGCAGCGGCGACCTACGCGCGAGCATTGCCACAACTCCTTTCTCTGGAATGCTGGGGTGGAGCGACGTTCGACGTTTCCATGCGTTTTCTGACGGAGGATCCTTGGGAGCGTCTTGCTCTTGTTCGGGAAGGTGCTCCGAACCTCCTCCTGCAGATGTTGCTGCGCGGGGCCAATGGCGTCGGGTACAAGAACTATTCCGACAATGTCGTCAAATTCTTTGTGCGGCAGGCGGCGGCTGGTGGGGTGGATCTCTTCCGTGTCTTCGATTGCCTTAACTGGGTGGAGAACATGCGCGTCTCGATGGACGCGGTGGCAGAGGAGAACAAGCTGTGCGAGGCTGCCATCTGCTACACAGGTGACATCCTCAATTCCGCTCGTCCGCAGTATGACCTGAAATACTACGTGTCCCTGGCCGAGGAGTTGCAGAAGGCCGGTGCTCATATCATCGCCGTGAAAGATATGGCGGGGCTGTTGAAGCCTGCCGCTGCCAAAATCCTTTTCAAGGCACTTCGTGAGGCGACGGATCTTCCGATCCACTTTCATACGCATGACACGTCGGGGATTGCAGCGGCAACGGTGCTCGCAGCGGTGGATGCCGGCGTTGACGCTGTCGACGCTGCCATGGATGCCCTTTCCGGGAACACGTCGCAACCTTGCCTTGGTTCCATCGTCGAGGCTCTTCGGGGTTCCGAGCGTGATCCGGGTCTTGATCCTCAATGGATCCGAAAGCTCTCCTTCTACTGGGAGGCCGTTCGAAATCAGTATGCCGCTTTTGAAAGCGATCTTAAGGGCCCAGCGTCGGAGGTCTATCTGCATGAGATGCCGGGAGGACAGTTCACCAATCTCAAGGAGCAGGCTCGCTCGCTGGGGCTGGAGACCCGGTGGCATGAGGTGGCGCAGGCATACGCCGACGCGAACCAGATGTTCGGTGACATCGTCAAGGTGACACCGTCGTCGAAAGTGGTTGGTGACATGGCCCTTATGATGGTTAGCCAGGACCTTTCCGTCGACGACGTGGTTGATCCTTCGCGAGACGTGTCTTTCCCTGAATCGGTGGTGTCCATGCTGCGGGGTGATCTAGGGCAGCCACCAATGGGCTGGCCAGAGGCTCTGCAGCGCAAGGCGCTGAAGGGTGAGGAGCCATACATCGTCCGTCCCGGGTCACTCATTCCGGAAACGGACCTTGAGGGTGAGCGAACGGCGGTCGAGGAGAAGCTTGGGCGTGAGATCAACGACTTCGAGTTGGCCTCATACCTCATGTACCCGAAAGTCTTCACGGACTTCGCGCTGGCTGCCGATTTATACGGTCCAGTCTCCGTACTGCCTACGCCTTCGTACTTTTATGGCCTGCCGGTCGGGGAGGAGCTGTTTGTCGATCTGGAGAAGGGTAAGACACTTGTCATTGTCAATCAGGCCATGGGCGCGACCGATGACACGGGGATGATCACCGTCTTCTTCGAACTTAATGGTCAGCCGCGTCGTGTCAAAGTCCCCGATCGTGCCCATGGCGCTTCTGGTTCGGCAGTGCGGCGCAAAATGGAGCCGGGCAACGGCGCCCATATTGGCGCGCCTATGCCTGGGGTTATATCGACAGTCGCAGTTGTGGCCGGCCAATCTGTAAAGACCGGGGACGTGTTGCTTTCGATCGAGGCGATGAAAATGGAAACTGCGCTTCACGCCGATCGCGACGGCGTCGTCTCTGAAATCCTCGTCCGAACCGGCGATCAGATTGATGCCAAAGATCTTCTGGTGGTCTTCGCGGACTAACCGAGCGTCCGTATTCTTGGCTGTATGGTGAAAGGGCGGCTCTATTGCCGCCCTTTCCATTTTTGAAATCTTGTCAGATGCGTATGCCCTGGCTGGCATCTGGAAGCTTTTCGCCATTGACGCTGACGGTATATCCTTGACCTGAGCGATCAACGGCGATCGCGAAAGTCTTTCCTTCCAGGGATACCTCGGCGGAAAATCTCTGCCAGTGGTCGGGCAGAAGCGGCGAGACATGCATCCGATCGCCTCGGCGCTCAATTCCCAGCAATTCGCTTAGCGCAAAGTGATGGAGCCATCCGGCCGATCCCGTATACCAGGTCCAGCCACCACGGCCGGCATAATGTTCAGCACCGTAAACATCAGCCGCTACCACATAGGGTTCGACGCGGTAGGTTTCTGCGTCGCTCCTTGTCAAAGCACGGTTCGCCGGATTCAAAATGGAGAAGCTTTGCCAGGCCTTGTCGGTCTCGCCCTGACGCGCAAATGCCATTCCCAACCAGATAGCTGCATGCGTGTATTGCCCTCCGTTCTCCCGAACCCCCGGCGGATAGGCCTTGATATAACCGGGATCCTTCTCGCTTCGCACGAAAGGTGGTGTGAAGAGGCGGATGATCCCGGTTTCCTGATCGACGAGTTCGTCGTAGGCAGACTGGAGTGCGAGCGCTCGTTTGTCAGGTGTTCCGAGATCCGAAAGCACGCTCCAGGACTGCGCGATCGAATCGATCCTGCACTCGAGCGACTCCGATGCGCCGAGCGCAGATCCGTCATCAAAATAGCCGCGCCGATAGTAGCTTCCGTCCCATGCCTGCGTGTCCAGTGACTGCGTCAGGTCGGTTAGATGCTTCTGCCACCGCGCCATTCTGGCGAGATCTCCGCGACGCTCGGCGTACGGAATGAAGTCCCGTAGTCCTTGACCCAGGAACCAGCCCAGCCAGACGCTTTCGCCGCGTCCGCTCTCGCCTACCCGGTTCATCCCGTCGTTCCAGTCGCCACCGAGGATCAATGGCAGGCCATGTTCACCGGTACGCTGTATGGCGAGATCCAAAGCAGATGCCGCGTGTTCATAGAGATCGGCGTCATCTTCCGATATCTCTGGCTGGAAGAATCCATCGTGGGCGCCCGGCTTGAGCTCCGGTCCCAACAGGAAAGGTATACGCTCATCGAGGATACCGGCGTCGCCCGTGGTCCTGATGTAGCGGACGATGGCGTAAGAAAGCCACACGACGTCGTCCGAAATGGTTGAGCGGACGCCTGCGCCGGTCTGCGGCAGCCACCAATGTTGTACATCGCCTTCGCGGAACTGACGCCCTGCGGCTGCGAGGATCTGTCGTCTGGCAAGCCCTGGATCGTGAAGGAGAAGGCTCAACGAGTCCTGCAACTGATCACGGAAACCGTAGGCGCCGCTTGCTTGGTAGAATGCCGCCCTTGCAGTGATACGGCAACCATACGTTTGGTAAGGGAGCCAGAAATTCACGAGGTTATTGAGCGCGATATCCTGTGTATGCACCTTTACGCGGCTGGTGAAGTCGAGCCAGAAGTCCTTCTGCTCGTTGAGGACTTTGTCAAAGGATATCGCGGAGACCTTATCTAAAATGTCTCCAGCCTCTTCTCTCGAACCACCATCGCCCAGTCGGAAGACCAACTCTCGCGTCTCGCCAGGGCCCAACTCGATATCGAAAGCCAGTGCGGCGCAAGGGTCGCCTTCGCTTTCCGTGGCACTGAGAAGCGCTGAGGCTCGCGCTACCGCCTGCGGAAGCTTGATGCATCCATTTCGCCCGACAAACTCCCGTCGGTTCGTTGTGAAGCTGTCCGGCCGCGCTGACGCTCCGAAGAAGGAATAGCGGCTTGCGTAATCTATGCTGTAGGGATTTGTAGCGAAAAGGCTGCCAGTTTCCTCGTCGAAGCTCGACAACACGAATGGCGCCGTCTTCTGCGAATTGTTGCCCAACACCCACTCTACCAGCGCGTAGCAACGCAGACGTCGCCTTTCGAGCGATGTGTTTTGGAGCGTCAAGCGGCTCAGCTTGACTGGGAGCGTCCTCGCCACGGTCTGAGTGAGCGTTGTTCTGATATCGGTGTGAACGGCTTCAAATACGGAATAGCCGAGACCGTGACGTGCCTCGAATGTGCTTTCGGAGCGCAGGTTGCCGGAGGCAGTAGGGGAATAGACCTCGCCGCTGTCAAGGTCGGTGATGTAGAAAGCCTCACCGGAGCGATCGATCACCGGGTCGTTTGACCAATGCGTCAATTGATAATCGCGGGAATTTTTGCTCCAGGTGAAGCCCGATCCTTCGGCCGAGACATGGAAGCCGAACTGCTCGTTGGCGATAACATTGATCCACGGATGAGGCGTCGTCTCACCGGCCTGCAGACGGATGACGTATTCGCGACCATCCTTGCTAAATCCCCCAAATCCGTTCCAGAGGTCGAGATCGGCTTCAGTCTGATCTCGTTCTGTTTTGGGCAGCAAAGGTGAAGATATTCGGCCAGACCATTCCGCATCGCGCCCTTCCCCGCCGCGTGGCGAAGAATAGAGTGAGACCGCGCGGTTTATCTGATCAACGATCTTGCCGTTTCGCGCGTGGAGGACGACACGCGCAGCTGCCAGAAGCGCATTCCAAGTGCTCTCTTCCATCAGGTCCTGTCGAACCGCGAAAACGTGCGGCTTTACGCCGTCTCCTTGCGTGTGTCGAAGGTTCTCGCACAGCGCGTCCAGCGCATGTTGCATATCCTGCGCGTAGGACGATGCCCGCTCGTTTACGATCACGAGATCGGCGACGATACCGCGACGCCGGAGATATTCCTGTGCACTTAATGCCTCGCGTGCAATGTCGATGTCCATGTCATCGTTGATGCGCAGGGCGAAGATGGGATAGTCGCCGGATATCGCCAACGGCCACAGGCTTCGTTGAGACGCCAGGCCATTGCGTACCGTTTCCGGGTCGGCGCGCAGGTGCGTTTCCGGATACACCAGGTAACGCCCAAGGTGCTGGAAAGCCGCAGCCTGCTGAGATGTGATGCCGATGTGCCGCATTTCGACCTGAACTCGGGTCCATGCGTGGATGAGTTCATGGCTGAAGGCGTCCGGATGACGGTAGCGGTCGATAGCCTGGTCGATTTCCTCGCGGTTAGGAGCCGCGATGGTCCAGAAAATCACATTGACCTTCTTGCCCGAAGGCACCCGTACAATACGGCGGAGGCTGAGAATCGGGTCCAGAGTGAAGCCTTCGGTGCCGGAAAGCGTGGCGTCCCGATCGAAGGCAGCGGCGTCGGACAGGGTCCTGCCTCGTCCGATAAACGCCATTCGGTCGGTTTCAAATTCCGTTGGGCGACCGGGTCCCGCATTGTCGACCACCAAGTGCGCGAGACACATATCCGGGTCGCCAGGGCTTCGCTTGTTGCGCTCAACCCGGATCACGTCCTTTCGCTTCCCGAACTCGGTGCGCAGGAACATCTTCGAGAACAGTGGATGCGCGTTGTCGGCATCATCCATCGCAAGCACAGGCTCAAGGTAGGATGTGACCTCTATGTAACGGTCCTCAGGCCCTGTATTCAGAAGCGTCACGCGGCGACCTTCGGCGTCGTGCTCTGTAGCCACGATGCACTCGACGCTGCTCGATATATCGCCGACGGTCTTGAAGAATTCGGCCTTGTCGTCGCCAAATATAACCTTGGTTTTTTCATCCTCTGCGCGGCGGGGTGTGGCCGTCGCAGACCACCAGTCGCCGCTTGCCGTGTCCCGCAAGAAGATGAAGGTACCGGAACGGTCTTCGGTTGGATCTGCTTTCCATCTGGTGACGGCCTGTCCATTCCACCGAGAGAATCCTGATCCCGTTGCCGAAAGGACAACCGAATAGTGGCCGTTCGACAGGAAGACCAGTTCCCGGTCCTTCGATGCCGGATCCGTGATCGTCCTGATCTCCGGACGCAATAGATCAGCCTGGCCCTTCCCAGGCACGCTCGACTCGTGTTTCGCGCTCATTACGGGTATTTCGCGCGGTGCTTTTTCCTGCAAGAGGAGTTCGGCGGCCTCAATTACCGGATCCGCATGGAAGAGTTCGCGCAGACGGCCATTGAAGGCCACGTTGGCGATCGCCGCAATCGACATCCCGTGATGATGGGCGTAGTAGTTGTAGACAACTGCGCACCTCTTGCCATCCGGTACGCGTGTGGGTGTGAAATCGACAGCGTCATGGAAGCCATAGGCGCCTAAAGCTCCGAGCTTTCTCAGTCGTTGAAGATTTTCAAGAGCTGCTTCGGGATAGTACTGGCTGGCCAGAATCGATGCGTAGGGCGCAATCACGGCGTTTTGGCCCAAGCCGCGCTTGAGGCCTAAGCTCGGCACGCCAAAATTGGTGTACTGATAGGTCAATTCGTGATCGCGCGCATTGAATGCGGCCTCGGAGATGCCCCATGGAACATTCAGCCGACGGCCATGATTCATCTGTTCCTGGACGACAAGGTTGTTCGTCTGGTTAAGTATGCCGCCCTGCCTTTCCTGCATCACGAGCGGCGGCATCAAGTATTCGAACATGGAGCCCGACCACGAAATCAACGCCGCGCGTGCGCCGATCGGGACGACTTGACGGCCGAGACGATACCAGTGCTCCGTCGGCAAATCTCCCTTTGCGATCGCGAAGAGACTCGTCAGACGGCATTCCGATGCGAGCAGGTCATAGCAAGCCTCGTCCAGTTCCCGGCTGTCTGCACGGTATCCGATGGACAGCAGGCGCCGTTCCGGACGAAACAGGAAGGTGAAGTTCATCGAAAACGCCAAATCACGACTTTTGTCGCGAAGCGTGACCAATCTCTGACGGATGGGTTCTATATTGGAGAGGTCGGAAGCCGAGTCTGCGATATGGGCTTCACACGTCGAGACCAAGGCTTCCGTCCACCGCGTTACCTCGGCACTCTGCTCGGAGCGTACCTCATGATGAAGATTGGCTGCGAGCTTCTGGATGTCTCGTGCCAGAACCGCAAGATTCGCTATACGGATGGATGCGAATTCGTGTTCGCGCTTGACGGCCGCCAAAGCTGAGCTGAAGCCAGAAATTCTCTCTTCAAGGCGCCGTCGTAGAGGGCGAACGATCTTTCGATCGTCCGGCAGGTCTTTCAGAGCTTCCTCCAGTATACTGCCTACATCACCAATGCCGTCCAGGTTGCCTTGGAGATGTGCGGATGGCGCTTCAGCCCATTCTCGGCACGCCGATGATATGGCAATCAGATGGCCTGCAAGGTTACCGCTATCGACGGCGGATATATATCTGGGACCAAGGGTCTTCAACGTATCCGTATGATACCAATTGAAGAGATGGCCGCGATGCTTTTCCATCCTGTCAACTGTCGACAAGGTCTGCTCAAGCTTCTCGACGGTTTGTTCGAAGCTGATCCAGCCGAAGTACCGGGCTGACACGACAGACAAGAGATAGACGCCGATATTTGTCGGCGACGTTCGGTGTGCGACGATAGGTTCTGGCTTTTCCTGGAAGTTGTCCGGCGGCAGGTAGTTGTCGCCCGCTGTCACGAAGGTTTCGTAGAAACGCCAAGTCCGACGTGCGATCTTTCTAAGCTCGAAAAGTGTCTGGGGTGGAACTTCGAGTCGATCCTCTGTCTCCGCGGATTGGCTCACATACCACGCGACCAGTGGGGAGAGCACCCAAAGCACTACGAATGGTAGGCTCACCACCACGCCGAACGTTCCGTTGACACTGGCGATTGTCAGTGCCAGCACTGCGAGCGCAGGCGCATGGCGCATCGAATGGTAATAAGACCCGATATCACCTTGTGCGACGGATTGAACGCTGGCAGCCGTTTTCCATTCCAGCAGAAATTTTCGGCTATAGAAGAGCCGATAGAGCGAACGAAGTATCGCATCCGCCATCATCCATGCGTTGTCGGCGATGAAGACAATGCGAAGCGCCACTTGGGCATTCGCAGCTCGAGCCTCCGTCCAAACAGACTGAAAGTGCGCGCGTGGCACGAAATCGCTTGAACGCGGTATGAGTCCGGAAAGAAGCGATAGCGTTGGTGCGACAAACAGGCAGAAGATGAGAAGCATCTGCCAAAGAACGGCCGCCAGCGGTGTCATTGTCGTCCAGCCGAGCACGGAGGCGAGAAACCACGCAATCGGTGTGAGCGACCGTCTTAGATTGTCGACCATTTTCCATCGGCCAAGCGCGGTTATGCCGCGCAGTGGATCGAGAATGTAAGGCAGTAGCTGCCAATCGCCTCGTGCCCAACGATGTTGCCGGGAGATTTCCACCTCGTAGCGTGTGGGAAAGTCTTCAACCAGCTCTACGTCAGTGACCAGGGCGCATCGGGCGAAGGACCCTTCGAGCAGATCGTGGCTGAGCACAGTGTTCTCATCGACACGTCCCTTGATTGCCGCCTCGAACGCATCGACATGATAAAGACCCTTGCCGGTGAACGTTCCTTCACCCGTGATGTCCTGATAGACGTCAGATACCGTGAAAACATAGGGATCCAGACCACGGTTGATCGAAAACACGCGCTGGAATACGGAGGCATCCTTGCCAGTCGTCAGGGAAGGGGTGACGCGCGGCTGTAGAATACCGTATCCGCTGACCACTCTGCCGGTTTTGGGATCAGCAATCGGCCGGTTGATCGGGTGGTAGAGCTTGCCGACCAATTTGGTCACGGCTTCGCGCATCAGTCGCGTATCCGCATCCAGGGTCATCACATACTGTATGTTTTCCGGTGCGACATTTGCGCCCGGGATGTACGATGTGTCGCGGTCGCCACGCAGCAGAAGGTTCAGTTCGTGAAGCTTGCCTCGCTTTCGCTCCCAGCCCATCCAGCAGTTCTCGACGGGGTTATACTGCCGACGGCGATGTAGAAGATAAAACCGTGTCTTGCCATCTTCGTTATATCGAAGATTGAGTTCAGCGATCTCTCGCTTTGCGTATTCCAGCACCTCGATATCCGCTTGGGTTTCTTCTACCTGACTGTCACGCCAGTCGCTCAACAGGGCGAAGTATATCTCCCCGCGCGGGTTCGTCAGGTAGTGGACCTCCAGATTGCGAACGAGTTCGTCCACTTCGTCCCTGTTTGCAATCAGGCAGGGAACCGCCACAAGTGTTCGTGCTGCTTCCGGGATTCCTTCTTTGAATTCGAAGCCGACGAGACGCGCCGGCTTCACGATAAACGTCACAAGGGTATTGAAAAGGCCGGTCGCGCCTTCAGAAGCGGGAAGCGCGATCATCATCAGCATCAGGACGATGACCGGTGTTGAGAGCTCCGTTTGGAACAGGAACCAGGCCACGATTGCTAGGGCCCCGAGCGTGATACCCACCACCGGGAGCGCAATGGCGAGCCAGTTCAGGCGGGTGATCAACCGGACAAGCATTTGCAATAGGGAAGGCCGGTAGCTGATCGCCGACTCCAGTTGCCGGCGCTGTCTGCCGACAAGAAATGCTCCTACGTCCGCCAGGCTTTCGCTCTCGCGCGATTCTGTTGCGTCATTCGCCAAATCGATTGCCGCTTGCGCGATTTCCACCTCGGTGAGGGCCGAACGCCGGGCCATCTTCTCGATCGTGTTGCGGTAGGCGTTGCGTGAACCAAAATCCAGTTCGCGATAGTCGGTGTGCATTCCCAGAACACGGTCAACGTGACACACGTGTTCGACCCACACCGACCACTCTGTGTCGTCAATCTCGCGAAGGCTCCGGACGATGTTTCCCATCGTTACATTACCGGACGAGAGACGGTTCTGCTCCGCTGTCAGGGCTTCCTCGACGGATCGGCCTGCTCGCTCAAGCCTCTTCTCGAGCCATGTCACCGCAAAGCTTGTGTTCTGCGAGCCGTTTCGGAGCCGGTATACGAATTGCGTGGTGAACGTGTTGTCTTCTGCCAGATCCTCAATTCGCTTCAGTAGCTCATCACTCGCATCCGGGTCACCCAGACGGATGATTTCGTCGGCAACTTCGTTTGCTCGGCGCCGCATACGACGAGAGCGCTCCACACGGGTAGAAATCCGTCGCAGATTCTCGATCAGGACATACCGGACCATCGAAGGCAGCGCCCAGAGTTCACCGATTTCCAGGACCTGTCGCGATTGAAAGCCTTCGACGAGCGCCGTCAGGCTTTCCTGTGAAGTCGTGCTATGGGTGTGGGCGACATAAAGCCAAGCAAGCGCCAACGTTCGGGGAATTTCGGTCGTGCCAACGCGCATTGTCGGCAGTTGACGGTAGAATCGGCGAGGAAAATCCCGCCGGACCTCCTGAATGGCTTCTTCGATAATGTAGTGATTGTCCAGGAGCCATTCAGCAGCTGGCGTGATCGTCGCTCCCGACTCAACATCGGCCGCCGTTGTCCGGTAAACCCGAAGGATTTCTTGCTCGCTCTCCTTGTGTCTTGCGAAGAAATCGAAGGCAAAGAATCCGGGGAGTTCGGTTCCGCTTTCCGCTGCCAATTCAGCGGCCTTTTCTTGCAGCTCCTCAACTGAAAGATAGGTGGCGCGGATCGAGTCGTTGTGATCGATCTGTTTGGTTTCGATTTCGCGCACGGGAGCCGGCTGCATGACGTCGTGGGGCATGTTAGCGGAGTATTCCTGAGGGTTGGTCATTCGGCAGGAAACGCGTCGTGCGTTCTGTTGTTCCTGCGGTCCATTTTATCGTCTAGTAAGCACTCACACTGTGGTAGTCCCTTGACCGGATGCAGTGGTCGGAGAGCCGCCCTTTGTGGCGTCCGTGCCTTTTCTATCATAGTGGCTTTTTTGTGCCATGTCCGCGGAGAGGCTCATTTGGCGATGCCTAGCTTTCCAGTCTGCTTTGGTAGCAGATCACGGAGAGGAAACGTATCGGCAACTTCACCAGAACCTCCGGTCCATGCGGGGCGTCGGCGTCGAACATAAGGCTATCCCCCGGTCGCATGGTATATAGCCGGTCAGCGTGACGGTATTTCACTTCGCCTTCGAGCATGTAGAGAAACTCCATGCCTTCGTGCTGAAACGTGGGAAAGACGTCTGATTTGGCGGTCAATGTGATCAGGTATGGTTCTATTTGAAGCCCGCTAGGACCACCATCGAGATGACCCAGAAGGTTATACTGATGTCCAGCCCGCGTGCCGCGACGTTCTAGTTCGAGCCCTTCGCCTGACCGCACATACACCGCGTTTCTTACCTCCTCGAAGCGCCTGAAGAAGGCGCTAAGCGGCACACCCAGAGCCTTGGCCAGGGATTGCAGTGTCGTCAGCGAAGGGGACGTGTTGCCGTTTTCAATCTTGGACAGCATCCCTAGCGAGATGCCGGTGGCATTCGCGAGGTCGGCACCTGTTATCCCTAGCTTCTTGCGATAGAAGCGAACCTCGTGGCCGATCGCGAGTTCGAGATTGTTTTCCTTGGGATCGCGAATTGCATGCGGGTCCTGCTGCAGCGAGGCGCGCTTTGCCTCTGGCGCTGCCGCCGAAGCTTTACGCCCGTGGCGTGTGTCCGCCATTCACCCTCTCCCGCCAACTGATCCCACTCCGCCGGAACAAGTCGCCGACTTGTCAGCGGTCTTATCGTAATTGCAAGCGCTTGGCCATCGATCGGCAGATAAGCCGTATCGCGTCACGACACTCCGGCAGTGAGAATTTCGTGGATCTCTATTAGCGATGGCCCGGTGGCGGATTCGGCCCTCAAGAGTGCGGCGGGTAGTTCCGAGATGTGACTCAACTTTTCGGCAGCCAGACCATAAGCGGACGCGATCAACTGGAAATCCGGTGCGGATGGCGTGACGCCTTCCGGCGTGATGCCGCAGTCAAGCATGTAGTTTTTGATCTCACCGTAACCGTCATTGTTCCAGACGAGGAAGATGACGTTCGCGCCGCAGTCCTTGGCCGAACCGATCTCTGCTAGAGAAAACTGCAATCCCCCGTCGCCGACAAGACAGACAATCGGCGTTGTGGGCTCCGCCAAGCTGGCGCCTATGGCGGCTGGAGGCCCGTATCCAAGTGCACCATATCCGGTGGCGGCATTGAACCACCCGTGTATGCGTCCCGCCTCGTAAAAGAGGTTGCCGGCATAAACCGGCTGAGTAGAGTCGCCGACGATGATGCAATTGGAAAGCGTGTCGCGAATAGTTTCCAGAATGGTGACCTGCCGCTCCAGCTTTTCGCCGATTTCAGCGCGCGCCTCGATTGTAACCTCTCCGGCACGCCGCCGTCCGTCGCGCTGGACGGCATTGCCTTCAAGTAACGAGAGAAGGTCATCGACCAGATTGTTGACGGTCGAGTGGAGCGACAGCGAGGCGGCGGGTCCCCTCGCCAATTGCTGAAGATCGATATCAACCCTCACTAGTTGGGATATGACTGGAAAGCCTGCGTCATCATACATGTCATAGTCTGTTTGGCCCATCTGGGTTCCGAGAGCGATCACCAGATCAGAAGCTGCGATCAGCTTTCGCACCGCTTTAAGACTGGGGCTGGCTGGCACCGACAAGTCATGACCGGAGAACATCCCGCGCGCATTGACAGTCGTGACTACAGGAGCGTCAAGTCGCTGCGCAAGCAGTTCGATTCCGGGTGCTGCGGATACCGCGCCTCCGCCGCACAGAATTACCGGGGCGCGCGCGCTCTTGCAGCGCTCCGCGAGATCAAGCAGATGGGAAAGTTCTGCTCGCGGTCCTGCTACGACCGGCGATACGATTTTGCCAATCGAAATTTTTTTCGCCATGACATCGGTGGGAATCTCGATATGAACGGGCCCCGGCCTCCCCGAGCGCAATATTGCGAATGCACGCTCCATGACGATAGGCAAATCCTCGGGTTCGAGCAGGGTGTGCGACATCAGTGCCAGTGTGGCAATCATCGCACGTTGGTCGGGTAGTTCATGTAACCGGCCACGGCCGTGGCCGAGAGACGCACGCGGATTGACGCCGGAAATCACGAGCATCGGTACGGAGTCCTGGTAGGCCTGCGCCATTGCCGTAATCGTGTTGGTCAGGCCGGGGCCGGTAATCACGAGACAAACCCCCGGCTTTCGGCTGACGCGCGCATATCCGTCTGCCATGAAACCCGCGCCCTGTTCGTGTCGCGGTGTGACATGGCGGATTCTGGAATTTGCAAGGCCGCGATAGAGTTCCACGGTGTGGACGCCAGGGATGCCAAACACGACGTCGACCCCGTTCGCCTCAAGAATATCGATGAGCGCTTCGCCTACCGTCTTTGTTACGATGCCCATGTCTTCGTCCGCACCCGCCCCACCAATTCATCGCCCAGTTCCGCTATTCGTGCCGACGCCTTCTCAAGAAGATCGTCCGAGACAGTCAGCGATACTCGGACGAACGATCGCGCTTGGTCTCCAAACGAGCCACCCGGCATAACAGCCACATGCTTTTCATCGAGAAGGCGCGCAGCGAACTCCTCACCGGTCAATCCTGTCCCGGAAACATCAATCAGAAGAAACATTCCGCCTTCCGGCATCAAAGGTACGAGACTTCCGTGCTCCTTCAATCGCTGCTCCACCAGCTTAGCTCTCCGCTGGTAGTTGTCCCGCATCCGGCCGGCAGTGTCGAACGAGCCCGAAACCGCCATGGCAGTCATGTCGGCTATGAAGGGTTGCACACCAAAAAGCATGGTTTCCGATACCGGAAGAAGGCGATCGCAAAACTCGACCGGACCGGCGGCCCAGCCAGACCGGAAACCAGGTGCGGCATGTGATTTGGAAATCGAAGAGACGACAATCGTCCGGGACGCCAGGTCGGGATCATCGAAAGGTGAGGCGAAGGGTGCGTCGAAGATCAGCTCCTCGTAAACCTCGTCGCAGACGATCCACAGATCGTGCTCAATGCAGACCTTGCCGATTGCCTTGATCTCAGCGCGTGTGAGAACCGCTCCCGTCGGGTTGTGAGGGGAGTTGAGAAGGACGGCTCTCGATCTTGCCGTTACTGCTTTTTTCAGATCGTCGGCTTTCATATGGAAGCGGTTCTCCGGCCGCAGAGGTACCGGTGCCATCCTCGCTCCGGTCGCAGCGATGACGCCTTCATACGTCGCGTAGAGTGGATCACCGACAATTACGTCGTCTCCGGTTTCTACCAGCCCCAGCATAACTGCGAACAAAGCCGTTTGAGTGCCGGGGAAGCAGAGAATATTCCGCTCACTGACATCCGGCCGCCGCTTTCGATATTTCTCGGTGAGTGCGGCGACAACGGCGGGTTCACCGCGGCCATTCGAATATCGCGTACGGCCGGCGTGCATTGCCCTGCTCGCCTCGCCCAGAAGCGCCGGGTCGGGTGCTATGTCCGGTTCTCCGATCGTCAACTCGATAACCGGTTGTCCAGATGCCGCCATCTGGCGAGCCTTGATATGCACCGCCCATTTACCGGAGCCCAGATGTGCAAGACGATCAGTGATTGAGGCGTAGCGCATCTTTTCTCAACTTTATTCCAGGTCGCTCAGTCTCAAGCCGCCGAGGAGAGCCTCCACGGAATTCAGGGCGATGGCGGGGAGGGGTGTTTCCATGAACAAGTCTCCCGCTATCGTTCCCTCAAGCCAAAGCCCGTCGATCAGGCCGTTGATTGCAATGGCTAGTTGCCGGCAGCGCACGGGATCGGCGGGCTGGTCGCATTCGCGAAGAAATGCGGCAATCAATTGTTCCAGCGCCGACAGGAAAGCCAAGTAGCTCTCGCGGTGAATTCTGGCGAATGTCGGATCAGTACGAACATGGCTTATAAAGGACGCCCAAAGAGACAGGGTGCGCCCATCCGTCACGGGTGGCGTCAGATTGGCCACAATAAAGTCTCGAAGGCGCTCGCGGGCGGTTGCGCCGCCCCGGTCCGCAGCAGCGATGGCCGCGCCTGTCATGCCGGCCATAAGCTCTTCATAGGCGGCCTGCATCATCTCATCCTTGCCGGCAAAGTAGTGCCTGATGAGCCCTCCGGTCACTCCGGCCTTTGCCGCTATCTGGCGTACGGTCGCTCCCTGAAGGCCTAACTCCGCGACGCAGTCGAGCGTTGCGGTAATCAGTTCCTGTCTCCGTTCTCCCTCGCCGGCTCGATGGAAGCTTCGCCTGCTCATGACCGATCCCGGAGGATTGGCCGCGTCAGGCAAGTGGGGCCGCCCTCGCATGCAACGCACAGCGCGTCGGCGGGAAAGGTCGAGACAGAGCAGCCAGCGGCTTCCAAAGCGGTCTTGGTTCCCGGGAACCCGTCGATCATGATCAATTCCCCCGGTGCTGTTGGCAGAACATTGAGGTTAAGGCCGCTGCTAGCCGCAAACTCGTCTTCCGGTGCAACAACCAAACCGATTCCGCGCTCCTTCAAGAGAAAGTAGAAGGCTGCGGGCAGAAGTGGGGCATGGACGAGAGCAAGATCCCGCTTCAGCGGACTTATCACCGACATGAGATGAAGGCATGCTTCCTCGCCCTGCCAAAGCGGCAGATCGAATCCGACAACGCTTATTCCGTGCGGAGCAAGAATTGCCGCGAGTTGCTCAATTCCAGCCTGGTTGCTTCGCACACCACGGCCGATCGCCAGTGTCTCTTCATCGATCCAGACGCAGTCGCCGCCTTCAACCGTGCCCGGCGCTTCAATCCGTCCCAGAACCGGGATACCAGCTTTACGATAGGCATTTTCGTGCAGGCCGGGTTCGTCCGAGCGCAGCAGCTTTCCCATTCGCAGGATTACGGCTCCATGTCGTGTCACAAGCGAAGGATCATGTGTGAACATTGCATCCGCAAGGCCATCGCCGCTATCCTCCAGCCACACGATCTCCGTGCCGCTACGTTCGACGAGCGCTACGAATGCGCGATACTGATCTACTGCCTTGGCTCCGTCGAAGGTGGGGCCGTAGTGCCACCTTTTAGGGTCTGCTGTCAGGAGGCTCGGTCCGGGACGCCGCATCAGGACGCGCCTCAGTCTACCGGACATTTCCTGGGAACCGTGCGCCATGATGTTATCCCCCTCCAGACTTCAAGCCGTCATGATTTCAAGGCGCCAATGAACTTCGGTTATTATACGGTTGAATAATTACCGCACAAGTGCAAAACTGCCTTCAAGGATCGAGCGAACGGCCGGCGCCGCATCAGTCCAGGAAGACACTGCCGGTGGGACAGTTGCAACAGCTTCCCCGTTGTTGCGGGGCATTGGCGGTGTGAATGGACACGACGGCGCAGGCCATTGAGGTGCGCGACCTCTTTAAGCGTTTTGGCCCTCTAGAGGTTCTGAAGGGGGTTTCACTTTCCGCCAGTCAAGGCGATGTCATCGCGGTGATCGGAGGCTCCGGGTCCGGAAAGTCGACGTTTCTTCGCTGCATCAACATGCTGGAACTGCCTACGGCCGGTTCAGTAACGGTGCACGGCGAGACGATTTTGCTGAAGAAGGACGGCCGAGGTGGTCTGATGCCTGCCGACCGGCGCCAAGTGCAGAAAATCCGCAGTCGTCTTGGCATGGTTTTCCAGAGCTTCAATCTCTGGCAGCACATGACCGTTTTGCAGAACGTCATAGAAGTCCCGATCCATGTCTTGGGAATGAAACGAGACGAGGCGGTGACGATCGCCGAAACTTTGCTGCGGCGCGTCGGGCTGTACGACAAGCGTGACGCCTACCCGGCGTTTCTTTCCGGCGGGCAGCAGCAGCGTGCCGCCATTGCTCGGGCGCTCGCCGTTCAACCTCTTGTCATGCTTTTCGATGAGCCAACATCCGCACTCGACCCGGAACTCGTCGGAGAGGTTCTAAGTGTCATCGGAGATCTCGCGCGCGAGAAGCGGACTATGATCCTGGTAACACACGAAATGAAATTCGCCCGCGAGGTCGCGACCCATATCGTCTTTTTGCACAACGGCATCATCGAAGAACAGGGACCGCCTGCAAAGGTGTTCGGCGATCCGCAATCCGAGCGTTTGAAAAAGTTCATCCGTTCGATTCACTAGCCGGCAAAGCCCGGCATAAACAACGAAAAACAGGGGAAAGACATGAAAAACATTCTCAAGATCGCGATCTTCTCGGTGATGGTCGGCGTTGCCATTACCGGGCAGGCCTCTGCCGCTGAGGTGAAAGTAGGCTTCGCTGCCGAACCCTACCCGCCGTTCACGTCGCCAGACGCCGCGGGCAAGTGGGTCGGCTGGGAGGTCGAGTTCATGGAAGCGATCTGCGCCGAGGCAAAACTCGAGTGCGTCATCACACCCGTAGCTTGGGACGGCATCATCCCGGCGCTGACGTCTAACAAGATCGACATGATCGTCGGTTCGATGTCGATTACCGAGGAGCGACTGAAGACGATCGATTTTTCAGACAAGTACTACAACACCCCGACGGGGATTATCGGACCCAAGGAAGAGGCGTTCGAAGCGACGCCGGAAGGGCTTGCCGGGAAGATCATTGGCGTCCAAGTATCGACCGTACACGCCGACTATGCGCAGAAATATTTCGGTCCGACTGCTGCCGAGATCAAGGAATATCAGACGCAGGATGAGGCGAACCAGGATTTGGCCGCAGGCCGCATCGATGCGGTACAGGCTGACGCCATCGCACTCGATGCGTTCCTCAAGTCGGATGCGGGCACCTGCTGTGAGCACAAAGGGAACGTGAAGGATGATCCGGCCATCCTTGGCGCAGGCGTTGGCGTGGGGGTGCGCAAGGGCGACGCGGAGTTGAAAGACAAGATCAACGCGGCCATCAAGGCGATCCGCGCAAACGGCACATACGACACATTCTCGAAGAAGTACTTTGACTTCGATATCTACGGCGGCTGAGCCTTCGACCTCGCTTCGGCCCGTATCCTAACGCGATGCGGGCCGGCCTCGCCCGCGAACGTGGATCCGTGCCCATGGCCGCAGAGACCGGCTTTCTCAATCTCGATCTGCTTGCCTTGTCGCCTCCTGGCTGGGGCGGCGTCCTTCTGAGCGGTTTTGCAAGTTCACTTCAGCTCGCAATTGGTGGGTATGGGCTTGGTCTCGTCATCGGGATCGGGGGGGCGTCCGGCAAGCTCTATGGTGGGCCGATCCTGCGCGACCTCCTGGAAGTTTACACAACCGTGATCAGGGCCGTACCAGAGCTCGTGCTGATCCTCCTCCTGTATTATGCAGGAACGGACGCGGTGAACGCGTTATTGACCCTCTTCGGATTGCCGATGGTCGATATCAGCGGCCTGGCTGCGGGGATTTTTGTCATTGGCGTCGTCCAGGGCGCGTATTCCACAGAGGTGCTGAGAGGTGCCATTAAAGCTGTTCCACCCGGACAAATCGAAGCGGCCCGGGCCTATGGTATGTCTCCCTGGAAGATCATGCGGCGCATCACGCTTCCGGCAATGCTGCCATTTGCTCTTCCGGGTCTGGCGAACCTATGGCTGATCGCAACGAAGGACACGGCCCTTCTGGCGGTCGTCGGGTTTAGTGAGTTGACGCTTGTTACGCGTCAGGCCGCCGGCAGCACGAAGGCGTACATGTTGTTTTTCTGCGCGGCCGGCGTGCTTTACCTATCGCTCACGCTTGTCTCCAACGTTGTGATCTCGATCATAGAACGCCGCGCCCGCCGCGGCATTGCGGAGCCGATCTGAGATGTCGGATGTGAACACGACATCACCGGCCTATGTTTCGCCTCCCGCGCGTCGCCTCCTCGAGCCACATCGCATCATATTAATGGCCTTCTTCGCCCTGGTCGTATTCTGCGCGATATGGTTCATGAGGTGGGATTGGCTGCCTCGTTACCAGACGCGCCTCCTTTACGGCATCTGGGAAACGCTCGTTCTGCTTTTCTCCACCGCGTTTGTAGGCTTTCTTCTTGCGGTGCCGATCGGATTGGTTCAAGTCGCTGGACCAAGGCCGCTGGCCTGGCTTGCAAGAGGTTTCTGCACGCTGATCAGGGGCACCCCGCTGCTGCTGCAGCTGTGGTTGCTCTACTACGGTCTCGGCTCCATTTTTGCACAATATCCCGAGATCAGGCAGTCGTTCCTCTGGCCCTATCTGCGGCAGGCCGGGCCTTATGGTTTTGCGGCGCTAACGCTCTCCTTCGCGGCGTATGAAGGAGAGGTCATGCGCGGTGCCTTCGCCGGAGTGCCGAGGGGGGAACTGGAGGCAGCCCGAGCTTTCGGGATGAGTAGGTTTACGACGTTTCGGCGAATATGGCTGCCGCGTGCGATCAATCGAGCCCTTCCGACCCTCAACGGGGAGACAGTTCTCCAACTCAAGTCGACGCCCCTGGTTGCAACCATTACCGTTGTTGACGTCTATGCCGTCATTTCAAAGGTGCGGCAGGAGACCTTTCTAACCTACGAACCGCTTCTTCTTCTGGCGCTGATCTATCTCTGCCTGACGGGTGCACTCGTCGCATTTTTCCGCTATTTCGAAAACCGAGTTCCAACGCGTGGTGTGTAAATGACTATCCAGTTTTCCAATCATATGCCGGAAATCGTCGCAAATCGACGTTATCTTCACCAGATACCGGAGATTGGATTGTCCGAGTTCAAGACTTCCGACTTCGTGGCTGAGCAGCTATCTACCATGGGATACGAGGTCGCGCGCGGGCTTGGCAAGACGGGGGTCGTTGCAACCTTGAGAAACGGCACGAGTCGCCGCAGCGTCGGCATCCGGGCGGACTTCGATGCGCTACCGATCCTCGAGGAAACGGGGGCAGAGTACACCAGCACGCATCCGGGCGTGATGCATGCCTGCGGACATGATGGTCACACCGCAATGTTGCTGGGTGCTGCACGAATTCTTGCTGAACGCAAAAGTTTCGACGGCACCGTACATTTGATTTTTCAGCCGGCTGAGGAAAATTTCGGCGGCGCCAGAATCATGATGGATGACGGTCTCTTCAACAAATTTCCCTGCGACGCGATCTTTGCGCTTCACAATGATCCCAGCATGCCGTTCGGCCAGTTCGCGTTTCGCGAGGGGCCAATCATGGCGTCCGCCGATGAATGCAAAATCACCGTTGTCGGTCGTGGCGGACACGGAGCCGAGCCGCAGGAAGCTGCCGACCCGATCGTGGCCGGCGCCAGCATTATCATGGCGCTACAGACTGTGATCTCTCGGAATATTCATCCGCTTCAGTCGGCTGTCATCACGGTCGGAGCCTTTAACAGCGGTATCGCCAGCAACGTGATTCCCGAGCGGGCGGAGATGAAACTCACCATTCGTGCGCTGGACGATAACGTTCGAGACGAACTCGAACGGCGGATCCGCCTCATTGCAGAAGCGCAAGCCGCGAGCTACGGCGTGTCCGTGGAAATCGACTACGAACGCGGATATCCGCCGACGATCAATCACAAGTCGGAGACCGATTACGTCCGTCAACTGGCGATGCGGTTTGCAGGCGGGGAGCATGTCGTCGACATGCCGCAGCCGATCATGGGGAGTGAAGATTTCGCTTTCATGCTGCAGGAGCGGCCGGGCACTTACTTCTTTCTCGGGACCGCGAAGACGGAAAACGATCCACCGCTGCATCATCCGAAGTTCGATTTCAACGACGACATTCTGCCAACAGGCACGGCGTTTTGGGTTGAATTGGTAGAAGATTACCTGTCGTCCAAGTGACGGCCGGCCCCGCCTGTCGATTTGACGGAGCCGGAAGATGCTTCAGGTTCGCAGAACTCGGTAAATTGCCGGGATCACGAGAACTGTGAGAAGCGTTGATGAGGCAAGTCCGAACAGGAGAGAGATAGCCAGTCCCTGGAATATGGGGTCGGCGAGTATCACCGCCGCTCCAATCATGGCCGCAAGTGCCGTCAGCAGGATGGGCTTGAAGCGGATTGCTCCCGCTTCAAGAAGAACATCCGCAAGCTGCCGATCGCCGGTAGGTGCATGACGGATGAAGTCGACGAGCAGGATCGAGTTGCGCACAATGATGCCCGCCAAGGCTATGAAGCCGATCATCGAGGTTGCGGTGAAAGGTGCGCCAAGTATCCAGTGTCCTATCATGATGCCGATGAAGGTTAGCGGGATCGGTGTCAGGATCACGAGCGGAACCTTGAACGATCCGAACTGTGCGACGACCAGTATGTAGATTCCCAGCATGGCCACCATGAACGCGGCACCCATGTCCCGGAAGGTTACCCAAGTGACTTCCCACTCGCCATCCCAGAGTAGGACGGGAGCGCTTTCGTCATCCGGTTGGCCGTGAAGGGATATCTCGGGTTTTTGAATGCCGTTCCAGTCCGTCGTCTCGATGGCCTTCTGGACGGCAAGCATACCGTAAAGCGGCGCTTCAAACTCGCCCGCCAGTTCCGCCGTTACCATTTCGGCGTAACGCCCGTTGTGTCGGAAGATCGGGAAAGAGGCCTGTTCTTTGCTGATCTTCAGAACATCTCCAAGTTCGACCACCGCCCGCGATCCTGGTAGCAGGTTGGCCGGAATGGGCGTGGCCAGAAATGCTTCATCCAGCACTCGTTCGCCTTTCGGACGAGCCACCTCGATCGGTATCGGCGGACGGCTTCCGCCGCGATGCGAGTAGCCGATCACCGTGGACCCGTTCAGGATCGAGAGAGTGTCGAAGACATCTGCCTCGGAGACGCCGTAGAAATCCAGGTCGTCCGTCGAAAGTGTGGCCCGCAAGCGTGGCGCCGGCAGGCCGTAGCTATCGTCGACGTCGACCACGAACGGCACGGACAAAAATGCCTGCTTGACCTTCTCTGCCACAGCGCGGCGCGTTTCCGCGTCTGGACCGTAGATTTCAGCCAGGAGGGTCGCCATGACCGGCGGCCCCGGAGGCGGCTCCACCACTTTGAGTGATGCTCCCGGCGGCAATTGCAACTCCGACTGAAGGCGTCTCCGCAGATCGAGGGCTATGTCGTGACTGGTCCGTGACCGTTCGCTTTTTGGGCTGAGATTGATCTGGACGTCCCCCATTTGAGGTGCGGCTCGGAGATAGGAATGCCTGACAAGGCCGTTGAAATCGAAAGGCGATGCGCTGCCTGCATGTGTCTGTGCGGATCGGACTTCGGGTGTGGTCAAGGCAATACTTGCCACCGCCTGAATAATCGCGTCGGTCGCCTCGACCGACGATCCTTCGGGCAGGTCCACCACGACCTGAAGTTCAGACTTGTTGTCGAAGGGCAGAAGCTTGACTGTCACGTCTTGGGTGTAGAACAGCGCGAGCGAGCCTATTGTCGCGGCGCCCACCACAGCGAGGAATATCCAGCTTCGCGACTTGCTCGCGAGTATCGGGCGAGCAACGGCGGCATATCCACGCCCCAGTGCTCCGCCGGTGGTGTGCGCGGCGTCGTGGTGAACTACTCCCTTGCCAGCAATCTTCAGCATCAGCCAAGGTGTGACGAGGACCGCAACGAAAAACGAGAAGATCATCGCGGCGGATGCGTTCGCCGGGATGGGGCTCATGTAGGGACCCATCATCCCGGAGACGAACATCATCGGAAGCAGGGCCACGACGACTGTGAGCGTGGCAACGATGGTCGGATTGCCGACTTCCGCCACAGCGTCGACTGCCGCTTCGCGTCGCCCTCTTCCGTCGGCCATTCCCCAGTGACGGGCAATATTCTCGATAACAACTATCGCGTCATCGACAAGGATGCCGATCGAGAAGATCAGGGCGAAGAGGGATACGCGGTTAAGCGTGTACCCCATGATGTTCGCCGCGAACAACGTCAGCAGGATCGTCACCGGAATGACGATTGCGACAACAAATGCTTCGCGACGGCCGATGGAAACCCAGACCAAAGCAATGATCGAGAGGGTGGCAAGCGCCAAGTGGAATAGCAGTTCGTTGGCCTTTTCATTTGCCGTCTCGCCGTAGTCCCTCGTCAGTTCGACATCCATGGAATCCGGAATCAACGTGCCCTTCAGCATCTCGACCCGGTCTCGGATTTCTTCCGAGACAATGACGGCGTTCGAACCCGCCCGCTTAGCTATAGCCAGAGTTACCGACGGTACGCGATCCAGGGAACCATCTTCCCGAAGTGTTACCGTCGAGACTCTCGATTCGGCGGTATCGGTGACAAAGGATACGTCTGCGACATCGCGGACATAAACAGGCCGATTGTCTCGGGTCGTCAGCAACAGATTGGCTATTTCGGTTGACGTGGTCAGCGTTTCACCAGCGATCATCTCGATCTGCTGGCCTGACTGGCGAAGCAGACCTGTCGGAAATGCCTTGTTCGCGCCGGCGACTTTGTCCGACAGTTGTCTTAGAGTTATCCCGTAGAGAGCAAGCTTTTCTGGATCCGGCTCAATTCGGATCGCCTCTCCGGTTTCGCCGATGAGATAGCTCAGACCGACGTTGTCGATCTTGGACATTTCGGCTCTTAACTCGCGAGCGATCCTTGTGAGATCGTTGGCGGTAAAGCCGGCTCCTTTATCTCTCGACGGTGTTAGCGTCAGCGTCACAATCGCGACGTCATCGATCGTTCTTCCGATGACCTGAGGCTCGGGGATACCGACTGGAATGGAGGCTAGATTGGCTCGAATCTTGTCGTGGACACGAAGGACCGCCGTGTCTCCGGAGGTGCCGACCACAAAACGTGCGGTCACCATGACCTGATCGTCCGCGGTCTGAGAATAGACATGCTCGACGTCGTTGATGCCCTTGATGATCGTTTCCAGAGGCTCCGTCACGAGTTTGACGGCGTCTTCCGCCTTCAAACCGTTCGCGCGGACGATGATGTCCACCATGGGAACCGAGATTTGGGGCTCTTCCTCGCGCGGCAATGTCATCAAGGCGACCAGGCCCAATGCAAAGGCGGCAAGCAGGAAGAGTGGGACCAATGGCGAGGTTATGAATGCCCTGGTAAGTGAGCCTGCGATTCCGAGACCGGGTTTCATCATTTCAGGTCCACTTCTTCGCCGCTTTGCAGCCCGGTCAGTATCTCGACCACATCAACGCCGCCGAAGGTGAACGGACGTGATGTGACCACCGTACGCTCCGCCGTGCCATCCCCTGTCCGGACAGTCACGTAGTCGATGCCGAAGCGACTCACGATGGATGTCTGAGGTAGGACCAAAGCCGATCGTTTTCCGACCGGGATGCGCACGAGTAGACGCCTGTTGACGAACTCGGTGGGCAGATCATCCACTTCGACGTCGGCTATTACCCTGCCGCTGTCGATCTCGGGGTAAATCTTGGCAAGTCGGCCCGACGTGGAGCTGCCATTACCCTTCTCGATCTCAATGATACTGTTTTCGGTAAGGAGGGCGGCGTGCCGTTCCGGGATGGCAACGCGGAGGAAGAAGCCGCCACCACCTATAACGGCGACGGATTCGCCGGCCATGACGACTGTATTGCGCGTGACTGGAACGCTCAGGACCTTGCCCGAGGTCGGTGCCAGGACGGCACCTTCCTTGCTTTGCTCAATGATGACAGAGCGTTGTGCTTCTGCCGAGGCAATCTGATTGCGGACGACGTCGACTTGCGTCCGCAGAGCGTCTAGCCGTTGTGCGGTGGTCACGCCTCGTTTGATCAGTTCCTCGCCCCGCGCCAGTTCCGCGGAAGCGTTTTCAAGCGAGGCATTCAGACCCTTCAACTGGGCGTCGAGAGCTGCAATCTGGAAACCGATTTTGTCGTCGCGGACGGTCGCAATGATATCACCCGCGCCAACGTTGTCACCTTCCGTAACGTTGAGCTCCATCACAGTGCCGCCAATGCGAGCCCGTGCCGGGACACTGTCGCGGGCCTCTACGCGACCATACACCGCCTTCCAGTCGGGAATCGTCGTGGCTTCCAGGCGAAGGGTTTCCGCGAGTGCCGCCGTGCTCAGAGACGCCCACAGCAACAGCATAGAATAGGCTATCAACGTCGGAAGACGGCGCTTTGTCATTTTACTGCTCCTTCATCCATCAGAAGGCGGAGCCGGGACGGATGCCAAGCTTGCGGAAAATCATTGCGGCAGGACAGAAGCCCGTGAAAGCCGATTGCAGCAGATTGACGCCTACAAAAACTGTCAGCCACACGAAGTAGGGAGGGACGAAGGCTGTCAGCGCGACGGACAGCAATACCATCACGCCGGCGAAGGCAAGGATGACGCGATCAAGGGACATGAGGACCTCCAAAATATACATATGAAATAACATATATATTGAAGGCTGCGGAATTACAATGGCGTAGTTGTGATATTTCCGGGGCAGTGACTCCCGTCACCGCCTCAGCTTGAGCCTTTCGCTGAAGACGATGACGAACCCCGCGCCACAAATGAGTGCGGCGCCGATGAACACATTTGCGGTCGGGACGTCTGCCCAGATGACGTAACCCAACAGAAATGCCCAAATCAGCGAGGTGTACTCGAACGGCGCCAGGACCGAGACGGGCGCGCGTCGCATGCCCTCGAAGAACGCCAACTGCGCCAGGCCGCCTATGATGCCTGTAGATACCAGCAAGGCCGCCTCGGTGACCGTTGGTGTGTGCCAGACATGAAGCAGCATCGCCCCGGTCATGAACAGAAAGAAAAGATTGGTGATGCACATCTGGACCAGCGATCTTGCGCCCATTGCCGTCTTGCGCAGTAGAACCGTCGAGAGCGCCCATAGGCACGCGGCCTGCAGGGCCAGATAGACCTGCCAGCTGATCTTGAGGTCGACGGGATTACTCGCGATGACAACGCCGGCGAAGCCGATAGCCACCGCGACCCATCGCGCGACAGTCACTTGTTCGCGAAGGATTGGAACAGCGAGCAAGGTCGCAACCACCGGAGCCGCATAGTAGAGCGTGGTGAGTTCTGCCAAGTGCATGAATCTGGCAGCGTTATAATAGGAAAGCCATGCAGCGAGAAGCAGCACACTGCGGATCAACATTGGCTTGATGATAGAAGATTGTGCGGCCTCTTTCGCGAGGGATGCGCCTCCGGCAAGAAAGCATCCCGCTAATATGGTGGCGCTGCGGAAGAAGAGAATCTGCCAAACCGCAGTCGTTTCGACCAAAAGCTTGATGACGCCGTCGTGAAGGGTGAACAGGAAGTACGAAAGGCTCGTCAGCAGAATGCCCAAGCCAACACTACCTGCCACCGGCGCACCTGTCTCAATCTTGAGTGATAAACGCATAGACCACTCCATGCGTCATGTAACTTTTTTCTCCGTTCTCAGCCGGTTGTCAAACACGACCAGAGTTTACGATTGAAATAAAACGTGACGACTTGCTGCAGGAAAGTGGCTTGAGAATACAATCGATTTAAATAGCGTGCGCCGGTCCTGAGGAGTCTTTGATGTCCGACCAAGCATTCGATCGAGCCCTGCAAGAGCGGGCTCGTCTTTTTCCACGTCCCCGAGTCGCCGTGGCCACGCTCTTTCTTCTAAACGGCTTCGTGATGGGATCATGGGCGCCCAAGATTCCGGAATTCGCCGGTCGACTGGCGTTGTCGGAAGCAGATCTAGGATTGATGTTGCTGGCTTTCGGTGTCGGGTCGGTCCTTCTGATGCCGCTGGCCGGCGCTCAGATTGCCCGCCTCGGCTCAAACCGGGTGGTCCAGGTTGCAACACTTCTGTTCATTCCAACCATTCTAGGCGTCACCTTCGCACCCTCGATTTGGAGCGGTGCGATGGCAATCTTTCTCTTCGGCGGCCTTACCGGCGCGATGGACGTGTCGATGAATGCCAATGCGGTGGAGGTGGAGCGTCGAATGGGTCGCTCCATCATGTCCTCTTGCCATGCGTTCTGGAGTCTGGGGGGACTTTTGGGCTCCTCAATCGGCGGCTATCTTATTGCTGCCGCCGGAGTTTCCCTCCATGCCGTGATGGTGTCGTCGACATCGCTTGCTTTGTTCCTGATCGCCCGCCCAATGATCCTGAAAGACGCGCCCCACTTGGAAGAGGTGTCAACGCGAGCCAGGCTGCCGATCTCTCCTTTGCCTTGGCTTATAGGAATTATCGCTCTCTTCTCCATGATACCCGAAGGTACGATTCTCGATTGGGGGGCAATCTATCTTCGAGACGAACTTTCCGCCGATATCGGCCTTTCAGGTCTCGCCTTCGCTGCATTTTCGCTGACGATGGCGATCATGCGGTTCATGGGGGATTGGGTGCGCGACAGGCTTGGGGCCGTGAGGACGCTACGCATCTGCTCGGTGCTTTCCTTCTCTGGATTGGTCGTTGCCGGTTTGGCGCCGAATGTCTTCGTTGCGCTACTGGGTTTCGGTATTGCGGGCGTAGGCATATCCAACATGGTGCCGATCGCATTTTCCGCGGCTGGCAATGCGCCCGGCATGGCGGCCGGTGTCGGGCTGTCGGTGGTGACCACGCTTGGTTATTCCGGCATTCTCTTCGCACCATCGCTTATCGGCTTCGTTGCCGAACACACTTCGCTTTCGATCGTCTTTACTGGTGTCTCCATGCTCAATATCGTGGTGCTGGGATTGTCTAACCTGGCGCGACATGCCGATCGACCAGTGGATCATGTTCGCTAGCTGAAGCTGTTGACAAGGGGCATTGCTTAAGCCACCTGAAAGGCAAAGAACTGTCTCCAGGAGACGCGGACCCATGTCTGATATAGCCGATTTCGATCCCAAGCCCCGTCGCCCTTCTGTCGCTGTGGATGTTGGCGGCGTGGGCGTAGGGGGCGGGGCGCCGGTCGTTGTCCAGTCGATGACCAATACCGACACCGCCGACGTTGACGCGACGGTCGCGCAGGTCGCGGCACTCCACAAGGCCGGGTCGGAAATCGTGCGCATCACAGTCGACCGTGATGAGAGTGCGGCCGCAGTGCCGAAAATACGCGAGCGGTTGCTGCGGCTCGGGCTGGACGTCCCTTTGGTAGGCGACTTTCATTACATCGGCCACAAGCTCCTTGCGGATCATCCAGCCTGTGCCGAGGCCCTCGCGAAATACCGCATCAACCCCGGAAATGTCGGCTTCAAGGACAAGAAAGACAAGCAATTCGCCGAGATCGTGGAGATGGCGATCCGCTACAACAAGCCCGTTCGTATCGGTGTGAACTGGGGCTCGCTTGACCAGGAGTTGTTGACCAGCCTGATGGACAAGAATCAGGGAGCCGGCTCTCCGTTGTCGGCTCGACAGGTGACACGGGAAGCCATCGTCCAGTCTGCCCTTTTGTCTGCAGAACTCGCTGAGGAGATAGGTCTTTCGCGGGACAAGATCATCCTTTCGGCCAAAGTGAGCCAAGTTCAGGATCTGATCGCCGTGTATTCGATGCTTGCGGCCCGCTCGAACCACGCACTCCATCTTGGACTGACAGAGGCGGGCATGGGGTCGAAGGGTATTGTCGCCTCTTCTGCGTCCATGGGGTACCTCCTGCAACACGGCATCGGCGATACGATCCGCGTTTCGCTTACCCCCGAACCGAATGGAGACCGCACCCGTGAGGTTCAGGTGGCGCAGGAACTGCTGCAGGTCATGGGATTTAGGCAGTTTATACCGGTTGTTGCGGCATGTCCCGGCTGCGGCCGAACGACATCAACGGTCTTCCAGGAACTGGCGCAGCGGATTCAGGACGACATTCGCAAGAATATGCCGGTCTGGCGGGAGAAATATCCCGGGGTTGAGGGGCTGAATGTCGCCGTGATGGGCTGTATCGTCAATGGACCCGGCGAAAGCAAACATGCCGATATCGGTATTTCGCTTCCAGGCACGGGCGAAAGCCCCGCCGCTCCCGTGTTCATCGATGGGCAGAAAGCGATGACACTGCGCGGTCCCAACATCGCCGCTGATTTCGAGGCCCTGGTGATCGACTACATCGAGAAACGCTACGGCCAGAGATCCGCCGCTGAGTGAGCGGCCGCTATCTTCATATCGCCGTAATTGTTATGTTGCTCGCTGATCAAATCGCGATGGAGAATCATGACCGATGTTGAAGAAGCTGCCCATTCTGGCTCTCGCGGCCGTTTATCTCAGTGCCTGCACCACCACCGATCCCTACACCGGTGAGCAGAAGATGTCGAACACCGCAGGCGGTGCGATGCTCGGTGCGGCGGCCGGCGCACTCGGCGGCCTTGCTGTCGGAGGTTCGGCTACCGGGCGGCGTGATTCCGCTCTGGTTGGTGCCGCCATCGGCGGTCTGGCCGGCGGCATGATCGGCAATTACATGGATCGGCAAGAGTCGGAGCTGCGCGCGCAACTTCAGGGGACCGGGATTTCTGTCACTCGTAACGGCGACCGCATTATACTCAACATGCCGTCAAACATCACGTTCGCGACTGATCAATACGCGGTCATGCCGCAGTTCTATCCGACTCTCAACTCGGTTGCGATCGTCCTTCGGAAGTTCGACAAGACGCTCATCGACGTCAACGGACATACGGACTCCACCGGTAGCCTGCAGCACAACGAGCAGCTGTCTCAGAACCGCGCTCAGTCCGTGGCTAACTATCTGTTCGGCCAGGGCGTCGATTCCCGCCGCGTTTCGGCCATGGGGTTCGGTCCGAGCCAACCGGTTGCGCCCAATTCCACAGCGGAAGGCCGGGCGCAGAACCGTCGCGTGGAGATCCAGATCGCCCCAATCAAGGCCTGACTCTAAGGGGCCGGTTGGGCAAGGGACGGCGTCGCGCAACGCGCGGCGCCCTCTTCATATCAGCGGGCCATCAAGAGCTTGAAGCCGGCAAAGGTGAAAAACACCGCAAGCGTTCCATCAATGTAGCGGCGTGCTGCATCATAGGTGCGCAGCGCCCCGGGTGTCGAGAAAAGCATTGCATAGCCCATAAAGACTGTGAAACCGGTGATCAGGCAGCCGCAAACGACGGATACCACGGCCGCCGAAGTGGCTTCTGCCGGTAGGCCTAGAGAGATGATTGCCAGCCATGCAAAGATGGCCTTCGGGTTCGTGATATGTATGGCATAGCCTTTTAGAAATACACCTTTCAGGCTGATCCTCGCGTTCGCAACGCTCAGCCTGTTTGTGCTGCTTGCGGCCGAGCGAAAAGCGCGCCAGGCAAGGTACAGCAAATAGAGGCCGCCTAGGATACGCATCAAAACCAGAGCTTGAGCGTAGTGTGACAGGACGGCGGCAAGCCCTAGAGAAGCGGCGATCGCCCAAGTCATCGACCCGCAGAAAATCCCGGCGGCGATCGTTATCCCGTGTCGTCGTCCATGGCTCAGGGATGTCGAGGCGATCGCAAGGGTGGCTGGTCCGGCGCTGAGTACTGCGATGAGATAAACGAGGTATGCACTCGCGAGCTGAGGCCAGTGGTAGATGACTTCTATCATCAAGTGCTTCTCCGCTGTTTTCCAACACCTGTTCTAACCAGAAGGAAGCGGCGCCCTACCTCTTTCGACCGGCGATGAAACGTGCCGCATCTCTCAAGGGTTGTGCGGCGTCACCGAAAGGACTGAGCACGCCGCACGCCTCGGTCGCGAGCTTTTCAAGTTCTTCATGCGCCCATTCGACACCCCTGAGGCGCACAAGCGTTGCTTTTCCCTTGGCGGCATCTTTCCCGGTTGCCTTCCCCATGGTGATGGGATCTGAAGTGACGTCCAGAAGATCATCCGCCAGTTGAAACGCGCGGCCGATGATCTCCCCGAACTGCCGAAGACGGCTGCGGTCCTGTGCGTTACTTCCAGCAATAATTGCGCCGGCTTCGCAGGCAAAACGCAGCAAAGCGCCAGTTTTCATGGCTTGGAGCATGACGATTCCCGCCTCGTCCGGCTGCGCCTTCTCCGCAGCGAGGTCGAGCATCTGGCCGCCAGCCATTCCGCCGATACCGGCCGCGCGCGCGAGTTCGAGGACCAGAGCCACCTTGGCAGCGTCCGGCAGGGGCGTTTCCGGCGACGCTATGATGTCGAAAGCATACGTAAGGAGACCATCGCCAGCGAGAATGGCGGTCGCCTGGTCGTATTTCACATGCACCGTCGGTTTGCCGCGGCGCATGTCATCATCGTCCATCGCAGGAAGGTCATCGTGGACGAGCGAATAGCTGTGCAGACATTCCAGCGCGCAACCGATCTGCAGCGCCGCTTCGTCGTTTCCCGCAAAGAGGCGCGTCGATTGCATTACGAGGTATGGTCGCAGGCGCTTGCCCCCGTTCAATGCCCCGTAATGCATGGCTTCGATCAGTTGCTGTGGACGGGCCAACTCTCCAACTTGAGTGGCGCGATCCAGAAGGATCGCGAGGCGGGCTTCGACCGTCTCGGCATAGGATGAAAGGCTGGTTTGGAAGGCGTCGTCGCTGCGGATCATAAGCGCTATGTGACACGGCAACCGAGGACAGGCAACGGGAATCGCACGTGGAGGCGACACTCGTCGCGTGTCGAGTACTGGTCATGCCGCCATGGTCTCGCTAAAGAGATTGCAGAGCCGGAGTACAAGCAGAGGAAGCAGTCGTTGGCAATCGTGCAGGTGGTGTTCGCATGACAGCGGAAGTGAGAGCCCGTCCTCGTGCCTTGTTGGCCCGTGCCGTTCACGTCGCACTTTTTCTGATCATCCTGCCCTATCTGTTGATTTTCCTTTATGCCCTGCCACCTGTGCGGCCGGTGTCCACCTTGATGATCGCCGAATTGGCGACTTTTAGCGGCTATGATCGCCAATGGGTGGCATTTGATGACATTTCACCAAATCTTGTCAGGTCGGTGATGATGTCCGAGGATGGACAATTCTGCTCACACTATGGTGTTGATTGGACCCAGATGAGGTCCGTCGTTGAGGATACGTTATCTGGTGAGGCTACTCGTGGCGCCAGCACGATACCAATGCAGACTGCGAAGAACCTGTTTCTCTGGAACGGCCGATCTTTCATCCGGAAGGCGCTGGAACTCCCCCTCGCTCTCGTCTCGGATCTGACGTGGTCGAAACGACGGATGATGGAGATCTACCTGAACATTGCGGAGTGGGGGCCCGGCATCTACGGTATCGAAGCCGCTGCGCGGCATCATTTCAACACTTCTGCCGCGAAGCTCAGCCAGAGGCAGTCCGCACTGCTTGCCGTTTCCTTGCCTAACCCTATAGAGCGTGTCGCGAGCAAGCCCAGCCGCTCCATGAACAGGTTGGCAGCCGTCATTGAGCGACGGGCTCGTCAATCGGGAGACTACATCACTTGTCTTTATGATTGATTCAACGAACTTTTGTTGGTCAATCCTAGGCGAAATCTGTTTAGTCGGCTGCAACTTAACAGGAGTGCGACATGGCTGATCTCGTTCTCTACATCGGCAACAAGAACTATTCATCATGGTCTTTTCGTTCATGGCTTGCCATGGATGCACGTGGCATCCCGTTTCAAGAGCATTTGATTCCGTTCGATTTCCCCGCGGGAAACCCAAAGCTCAAGGAGGTGTCTCCGACGGGTCGTGTCCCGCTTCTCCAGCACGGAGCGCTGAAGATCTGGGAATCGCTTTCCATTATCGAGTATTTGGCAGAGATCCATGCTGACGCCGGGATGTGGCCTTGCAATGTGAGTGACCGTGCTATCGCCCGATCGATCTCCATGGAGATGGCATCGGGCTTCCGGGCGCTGCGCAACGCCTGCCCCATGAATATCCGGCGACGCCCGGGACGAATAGATCTCCCTGACGGCGTCATGGACGATGTCGCGCGAATTCGGGCACTCTGGCACGGTTTATTGGCGAAGTCAGGAGGACCGTTCCTGTTCGGCGACTTTAGCGCCGCAGATGCGATGTTCGCTCCTGTGGTGAACCGTTTCAGCATCTACGAACTGGTCGATGACAGCGACAGCCTGGGGTACATGCAGACGATGCAGGCGCATCCGTCCTGGATTAAATGGCGAGACGCTGCGCTTCAGGAGTCATGGCTTGTCCCTGAAGACGAGGTGTAGGTCAGGGGTATAGCAAAAAATCACGCTAGGGACTGGTCAAAGGCGCGGGGGACATGTATAAGCCCGCCAAATTCCGAGATCGAGACATGCGAGGTCCGGCCCTTTTGTAAGGCTGGCGAGTATGTTTTACCCGTCATGTGGAGTAGTTGAAATGGCTGTACCGAAGAGAAAAACAAGCCCGTCCAAGCGCGGTATGCGCCGCTCGGCTGATGGTCTGAAGGCTCCGACCTACGTTGAAGACAAGAATTCCGGCGAACTGCGCCGTCCCCATCACGTCGACCTCAAGACCGGGATGTACCGCGGTCGTCAGGTTCTGACGCCGAAGGAAAATGCATAATCATTTCTTAATGATGACGCGTAAAGGCCGGCTTGTCCGGCCTTTTGTTTTGCGGGCGCTATTGGGGCCTCATCTCAAACAGATGACCCGGTGTGCGGCCAATATCGCTAATCAAAAATCTTCTTGGCAGAACCGCTTCTTCGGCACCGCAACCAGTTTTGTTGACCGACCTGCCGGCCTTGTTGATTGACGTTTCCGACTGAAAGAACCGGGCATCTGTTAAAGGCTGTCGAGCTTGTTCTGCAGCGACCGCAACTGCTCTTTCAATTCGTCAATATCCTTCGCCTCAGGCTTCTTGGTTTCCTTGGGTGTCTGTGGGCCGAGGAACGGTGAAAACATCTGCATCGCCTGCTGGAAAAGTTCGGTATTGCGCTTTACCTGCTCTTCGACCAGTTGCATCGGCATGTGAAGATTTTTTGACAAAGGCATCTCGCCAAAAGCTTTCGCCATCTGATCGCGCATCTGACTTTGCTGATCCGCAAACGCTTTCATGGAATGTTCCAGAAAGCTCGGAACAACCATCTGCATCTGATCGCCATAGTAGCTTATAAGCTGCCGCAGGAACGAAATCGGGAGCAATGTATTGCCGGTTTTGGACTCTTGCTCAAAGATGATCTGTGTGAGGACCGAATGGGTAATGTCCTCGCCCGTCTTGGCATCCTGGACCGTGAAGTCCTCCCCCTTCTTTACCATCTTGGCCAGGTCGTCGAGCGTCACATAAGTGCTGGTGCCGGTATTATAGAGCCGTCGGTTGGCATATTTTTTGATAACGATCTCGCCCTCGGCCTTCGCCATGTCGGTCTCCTAACCCATAGATTTGATTATTATTGCCTTCTCCCAAGACAACTGTAATCGCAAACGGAGCGTCCTGACAATCTCTTTGTGCGATGCGGGATTTGCGTCTGTTTCCTGCTTCATCACCAGGTGTTCATACAACCAAAAGACGATAGCGATGCTGCCCTGTTTCATTTGACTCTCACATAAAGCTTTGCCAGTTTCGTTGCACAGCAAAAACACGTCCGAGGAGACACCATGAGCATCACGTCAATCGTTGTCGCAAGCGCGGCACGTACTCCCGTCGGTTCGTTCAACGGTGCATTCGCATCGGTTCCAGCCCATGAGCTTGGCGCCACGGTGATCAGGAGCGTGCTGGAGCGCGCCGGCGTTGCCGGCGAGGAAGTCGATGAAGTCATTCTCGGACAAATACTCACCGCGGGGGAGGGGCAAAACCCTGCTCGTCAGGCGGCGATGAAAGCCGGCATTCCGCAGGAAGCGACGGCATGGGGTATCAACCAGCTTTGCGGCTCGGGACTTCGCGCGGTTGCTCTTGGCATGCAGCAGATCGCGACTGGAGATGCCAAGATTATCGTCGCCGGCGGTCAGGAATCGATGTCCATGGCACCCCATTGCGCGCATCTGCGGTCGGGGACCAAGATGGGCGACATGCGGATGGTCGACACGATGATCAGGGACGGTCTCACCGATGCGTTTTATGGTTATCACATGGGAATAACCGCGGAGAATGTCGCCCGGCAGTGGCAGTTGTCCCGCGACGAGCAGGACGCATTCGCTCTTTCGTCACAGAACAAGGCCGAAGCGGCGCAAAAAGCGGGCAAGTTCAAGGATGAAATTGTTCCGGTGGTCGTTTCAAGCCGCAAGGGAGACATCACCGTCGATGCCGATGAATACATCCGTCACGGAGCGACTTTAGATAGCTTGACGAAGCTGAAACCCGCCTTTGACAAGGAAGGCAGTGTCACGGCTGGCAACGCATCCGGAATCAACGACGGTGCAGCGGCTGCCCTCCTGATGACCGAAGCCGAAGCTGCTCGCCGCGGCATTTCTCCGATGGCTCGTATCGCATCATGGGCGACGGCTGGCGTTGACCCGAAGATCATGGGCACCGGGCCGATCCCGGCGTCTCGAAAGGCGCTGGAGAAGGCCGGCTGGAAAGTCAGCGATATCGAACTGGTGGAGGCAAACGAAGCGTTTGCCGCACAGGCCTGCGCCGTCAACAAGGATCTCGGCTGGGACACATCAATCGTGAATGTCAATGGCGGCGCCATCGCCATTGGCCATCCAGTGGGCGCTTCCGGGGCCCGTATTCTCAACACCCTGCTGTTTGAGATGAAACGGAGGGGCGCAAAGAAAGGGCTAGCGACATTATGCATCGGTGGAGGAATGGGTGTGGCGATGTGCCTTGAAGCACTGTGACGACACGCAATCTCCTTGGTGACGATTAAGGCTCCCGTAGAGGAGCTCATCCAAAAACAATCGTGGCGTCTAATGAGGGAGGACATACATGGGCAGGGTAGCGTTGGTCACAGGCGGCACGCGCGGCATAGGAGCGGCCATTTCCATTGCTTTCAAGCAGCAAGGGTATCGTGTGGCCGCCAATTACGCCGGTAATGACGAGAAGGCCAAGGCGTTTGAAGCGGAAACAGGTATTGCGGTCTTCAAGTGGGATGTTTCCGACTATCAGGCTTGTGCCGCTGGCGTCGCGAATGTTGAAGCGGCAATCGGCCCGGTCGAAGTGCTCGTCAACAATGCTGGCATCACTCGGGACGCCATGTTCCACAAAATGACCCCCGAGCAATGGAACGAGGTGATCGGGACGAACCTTACAGGCCTGTTCAACATGACCCATCTTGTGTGGACCGGAATGCGGGACCGGAACTTCGGTCGCATCATCAATATCTCGTCGATCAACGGCCAGAAGGGTCAGATGGGACAAGCTAACTATTCAGCGGCTAAAGCGGGTGATCTAGGTTTCACCAAGGCGCTTGCCCAGGAAGGCGCAGCGAAGGGCATTACTGTCAATGCTGTCTGCCCGGGTTATATTGGCACCGAAATGGTACGGGCCATCCCTGAAAAAGTGCTCAACGAACGCATCATCCCCCAGATACCGGTCGGTCGGCTGGGGGAACCGGAAGAAATTGCCCGGTGCGTATCTTTTCTTGCTTCCGATGATGCGGGCTTCATAACCGGGTCGACAATTTCGGCCAACGGCGGGCAGTTCTTCGTTTAAGAGAACCCATGAGAAAAGGGGCCGCGTAACTGCGACCCCTTCATTTGGACTTGAAACGCGCTTTAGCGGCAACGCGCTTCGTAAGTGCGGCCGTAGCGGTCGCGATATACGCAATAACCAGGACGGTCCTGAGCTTGGCCGATCAATGCGCCAGCAACACCGCCAACCGCGGCTCCGACTGCTGCGCCACCCCAAGAATTGGTCGCAACGCCACCCACGACGCCGCCAACGGCCGCGCCGGTAGCCGCGCCTTTTTCGGTCGCCGTGCAAGATGCTAACGTGCCAATAAGGGCGATAGAGAGAAGAATCTTTTTCATGAGGTACTCCGACGGTTGATTTAAATTCTGCCCATAAGGAGCAGGATAAGAACAATCACGAGAACCAACCCCAGTCCGCCGGACGGGCCATAACCCCATGACCGACTATAGCCCCAGTTCGGCAAGGCACCGATCAGCAACAAGATTAGAACCACCAGCAAAATCGTACCGAGCATGTAAACCTCTCCTTTGGATGCTTCGCGATCTGTCCCTTAATGAATCTGCGCAGTTTTTGTTCCCCATGCCGTTTTGAAACGGGCGATCAGAGATCCCCGTGTCGCTACCCAACCCTCCGCCTGAGCGGAGGTAATACGAGGCTTGGTTATCCGTGCCGACCTTCCCGGCGACATCACGATCCAGGGGGCAGCGCTAAAGCGGGACAAAATCCTGTTTAGCTCGCTCTGCCTTTCGACCATCAGGAGGTGTCCTGTCTGGCCAAACAGTACCGTCATCGCGTTAGGCATGCTTCGTGCCAATCTGAGCTGATGATGCGCGGGGACAATCTCGTCATTTGCACCAACAAGATTGAGAACGGGTGTGGTGATCTTTTCGAGATGATCCAGCAGAGTGCTGTTCTGGAACCAACGGACGACTGAACCCACGTCTTCCGGGCGACAACACTGAAGACGCACCCGCACGTCTTCCATCATCTGCTGTGTCTCGTCACTCTCCCAAGGGCAGGACTTATCGTAGACACAATCAATGGAGCCTGAGCGGAAGGTCTCCCGCGTGGAAATCCATCTCTTGAACAAAGTCTGAAAAAGGGCGGGGCCGATGTGTGGTATCCGCAGCAGGCGCGCAGCAAGGCGCTCACGTCCCTCAAATCGGCCGCAGGCGAATCCACCGATCAGCACGATCGCACGAACAAGATCGGGTCTGGCTGCCGCGATCGCAAGGGACACGAAGCCACCGGTGGAATGGCCGAATAACGTAACAGGCTGGCCTCGGAAATCTCGTTCGATCGCATTCGCATATGCCGAAACTATTTGCTGGGTGTAGAGTGGCTGACCCGCGACAGGAAGCGGCCATCCGTCATGGCCGGGGAGGGGATAGGCAATCGTCTTGTGCTCAAGCATGAATTGGGGTGCGTAAAGCCGCCAGAAGACTGGCGCCATTCCCAACCCGTGGATCAGCGCGAAGTTGTGGCCGGGGAAAGCCGAAAGTTGTTCGGGGGGTGGAAGCGGAAGGGACATGTTCTTGACCTCGGCGCTTCAACGAAAAGGGCACGAAAATGTTCCCATCGAGGTCGGATGCCGGAAGCTCCAGGTCATTGCGCCTTCCTCTCACTGCAGGCACTTGCCAATTCCTGGCGTTACCGCCCGGACCTCATTCCGTCATCGGCATTTTTCGGCCGCGGTGAGTTCCGTCGCTTGCCTTTCTGAAAATTCATAGCCATTTGATTGTCGACGTCGCCAACGTGGCGTCTAGTCGTGGAGTTTAAGGTTGACATCGCATCCCATGATCCTGACCGGTCGCGGTGTAACTGCCGTGTTGGGGCCGACCAATACCGGGAAAACGCATTTCGCGATCGAAAGGATGATCGCTCATGGCTCGGGTATCATAGGATTGCCTCTTCGGCTGCTCGCCCGGGAAGTCTACGGCCGTCTTGTCGAAAAGGTTGGTGCTGCGCAGGTCGCCTTAATCACCGGAGAGGAGCGTATAACACCTGTAGCGGCCCGGTTTTCCGTCTGTACGGTCGAAGCAATGCCACGGGATACGAAAGCGTCTTTCGTGGCCATCGACGAGATACAGTTGGCTGGCGATCTCGAGCGCGGACATATTTTTACGGACAGGCTACTGCACCTGCGTGGACGAGACGAGACTTTGTTGCTTGGCTCGGCAACGATGAAGTCCATCCTTCTTCAGCTGCTGCCCGGTATAACAATCGTCGAGCGCCCCCGTCTCTCGCAGCTTCTCTATGCAGGACAAAAAAAGACCACGCGTCTTCCGCAGCGTACGGCTATTGTGGCCTTTTCCGCCGATGAGGTTTATGCCATCGCTGAACTCATACGGCGACAGCGTGGCGGTGCAGCCGTCGTTCTTGGCGCCTTGAGCCCACGCACACGCAATGCACAGGTGGCGCTCTACCAATCCGGCGATGTCGAGTACCTGGTCGCGACAGATGCCATCGGTATGGGGCTCAATCTTGACGTTGATCATGTTGCTTTTGCACAGGATCGCAAGTTTGACGGCTATCAGTTTCGGAACCTAAATCCCGGTGAGCTTGGGCAGATAGCAGGTCGTGCTGGACGTCATGTGCGGGATGGGACCTTCGGCGTCACGGGCCGGGTGGCGCCTTTCGATGATGAACTGGTTGAACGGTTGGAGGTACATGCATTCGATCCCGTCAAGGTCCTGCAATGGCGCACGGCGCGTCTCGACTATTCATCCATAGATGCACTGCGCCGGAGTCTTGACGCGGCGCCGCAGATTGGTGGTCTTGCGAGGGCTTTGCCGGCCGTCGATCAGCAGGCGCTTGAATATCTGGCGCGGTACCCGGAGATCAGAGATGCTGCCACTGATGCAGAAAAAGTGGAAAAGCTCTGGGAAGCCTGCGCTTTGCCTGACTATCGCCGGATCACACCTGCGCAGCATGCGGATCTGATCTCCACGCTGTTTTTCGATCTCGTACGTCACGGCACGGTCAACGAGAACTTCATGGCGGAACAGGTCAAAAGGGCCGATCGAATAGATGGTGAAATAGACACGCTGTCCGCCAGGATTGCGCAGATCCGAACATGGACCTATGTCTCCAATCGGCCGGGTTGGCTTGCCGATCCGACACACTGGCAAGAAAAGACGCGGGAAATCGAGGATCGGTTGTCCGATGCGTTACATGAACGGTTGACGAAACGCTTTGTTGATCGCAGGACATCTGTGCTCATGAAGCGCTTAAGAGAGAATGCGATGCTGGAAGCAGAAATCAGTGTTAATGGTGACGTCTTCGTGGAAGGTCATCTGATGGGGCAATTGGCGGGATTTCGTTTCACGACCGTCGCCGGCACGGACGGCCCCGATGCGAAGGCTGTCCAGTCTGCTGCCCAAAAGGCGCTGCATCTCGAGTTTGAAGCGCGCGCCGCTCGACTGCATGCCTGCGGCAACAGCGACCTCGCGCTTAGCTCCGACGGTTTGGTCCGTTGGCTCGGCGACCCGGTGGGTCGTCTCACGGGAAGTGATCACATCCTTCATCCTCGGGTGATCCTACTTGCGGACGAGCAGCTTTCGGGTAACGCCAGGGAACATGTGGTTGCCCGTATCGAGCGCTTTGTGAATCACCATATCGCGACCGTTCTGAAGCCGCTCGATGATCTCTCGAGAGCCGAGGATTTGCAGGGTCTTGCAAAAGGTCTCGCTTTTCAGTTGGTGGAAAATCTGGGGGTTCTGTTCCGTCGAGATGTGGCCGATGACGTTAAGTCTCTCGATCAGGACGCTCGTGCGTCCATGCGGCGTCACGGCGTACGTTTTGGTGCCTATCACGTTTTCATGCCTGCGTTGCTGAAGCCAGCGCCGGCCGAATTGATAACTTTGTTGTGGGCCCTGAAGAATGATGGTCTCGATAAGGCCGGCTATGGCGAATTGATACCGGTGCTTGCGGCAGGTCGGACCTCGGTCGCCACGGATAGTGGCTTCGAGCGAACCTTCTACAAACTGGCCGGTTTCCGCTTTCTCGGAAAACGTGCAGTTCGTATCGACATACTTGAGCGGCTCGCGGACCTCATTCGTCCGCTTTTGCAGTGGAAGCCGGGACAGGGTCCACGCCCTGAGGGTGCTTATGATGGCCGTCGGTTCACCGCAACCACTGCGATGTTGTCGATTCTAGGGGCGACACCAGATGATATAGAAGAAATCCTCAAGGGACTTGGCTATCGCGCCGATGTTGTCTCGGCAGCCGAAGCAGCGGAGTTCTTGCAGAAGCAAAACCCAGTCACTTCCGACGCAGCCGACATAGTGCCGGGGTCCCCGGTTCCTCCCATTGCTTCTGAGGTGACGGAGGAGACTTCCGAGACGTCCCAGGCAGATACTGAAGAGGCGGCGGTTGGTATTGATGAAGAGGCGGCTTCATCTGAACCGAAACCAGTTCTCCTTTGGCGGCCGGGCGGGCGGAATGATCAGCAACGTAGCGAGCGCGCTCTCACTCGGGATGGGCGGTCGCGACGTGATGAAGCTTCTCAAGGTCGTCACGGCGAAAACCGAAAGGGCCCGCCAAGGACTGGCGGAAACCGCGAGGAGCATAGCTCTAAGAAAGACAGGGCCGCGGCTCCCGATGGCAAAGGTCGGCATTCGAAATCGTCGCGCGATGATCGTCGGCAAAAGCCCCAGCAAGCTCGTTTTGAGGCAAATCCGCCCCGCAAGGAGCGACCCCTCGATCCCGACTCTCCCTTCGCGAAGCTGGCGGCGCTCAAGGAGCAGATGAAAAAATAGGACGTCATGGATCGCGCTGCGGAACATCGTCAACGTGTCGACAAGTGGCTCTATTTCGCCCGCATCGTGAAATCGCGGTCTCTTGCGCAAGCGTATATCGGCGGAGGCCATATCAAGATCAATGGCAACGCGGTTCATCAGGCAAGCCGCCTCGTTACACTTGAAGACCGCTTAGAGCTTTCCTTCGAGCATGCGGATAGCGTCCTCATTGTAAAGGGAATCGCCGACAGGCGGGGTCCGTATTCCGAGGCTCGGCTTCTTTATGAAGATGTGACGCCGTCAAAGACTGGCGAGCAGCGCCTTACACATCTACACCAGGCCCTCCGCAAGCCCGGAAGCGGGCGACCCACGAAACGTGAACGCCGCGCTATAGCAGCCTTGCGTCCCAGCGTCGCAGACGACAGCGATTAGAAAACTCTGTTCCTTTTCAGCTATTTTCAGGATGGTTTATCCTTGCTATAGCGCAGCCGAGCCAATAGCTCATTGGCTCCGACAGAAATTGGAGCGGCCAACGGACGGGTTCTGGCTGCTGTCAGACTGTCGGCGAAAAAATATTAGAAGGCTTGGAGTCCCGCATGACGTACGTCGTTACAGACAATTGCATACGCTGCAAGTACACCGACTGCGTGGAGGTCTGTCCGGTCGACTGTTTTTACGAGGGCGAAAATTTCCTCGTCATACATCCCGATGAGTGCATCGATTGCGGGGTTTGCGAACCGGAGTGTCCGGCTGAAGCCATCAAGCCTGACACAGAACCGGGTCTCGACTCCTGGTTAAAGCTTAATATGGAATATGCAAAAGTGTGGCCTAACATCACCACGAAGCGCGATGCTCTGCCGGAAGCCAAAGAGATGGACGGCCTAGAAGGGAAGCTCGAGAAATTTTTCTCCCCAAACCCCGGTCAGGGTGACTGACTGTTCGGTTCTCACCCGGTCCAATGAAGTGGCAGGCAAGGCGCAGCGTAGCCAAGCAGCAAAATATTGATTTCCGCATGCTTTTGTGCTACAACACAAAAACTGTTCCACTTTAGGCATGGGTATGCCCTAATTTTCACAAAACAAGCATGCTTCGGGCTAGGTCTTGGCGACTGCGCAGACATAAGTCGCGTCAAGATTAGGGCCGAGGGCATGTCGGCTTTTGTTTATAGGATCAGCAACGTGTGACCTGACGGTTTCCCCCGTCTCATCCGGGCCTGAATCGACCCGGCGCCGGCCTTGGGCTGGAAGCATAACAGGGAGTTTGTAATTCGAATGACGAACCAGCAGAAGAAATCCCCGATCCGTCAAGGCTTCAAGACCGGCGAATCGATCGTCTATCCTGCTCACGGGGTGGGTACCATCACGGCCATCGAGGAGCAAGAAGTTGCGGGCATGAAGCTTGAGCTTTTTGTCATTGATTTCGAGAAAGACAAGATGCGTCTCAAGGTTCCGGTCGCTAAGGCTGTGAGCATTGGCATGCGCAAGCTGTCGGAAACCGATTTTGTTGATCGCGCACTCAAGGTCGTACAAGGCAAGGCACGGGTAAAGCGTACCATGTGGTCCCGCCGCGCGCAGGAGTATGATGCAAAGATCAATTCGGGTGATTTGATATCGATCGCCGAGGTTGTCCGGGATCTCTACAGGGCCGAAAACCAGCCTGAGCAGTCCTATTCCGAGCGACAGCTCTACGAGGCCGCTTTAGACAGAATGGCTCGTGAAATTGCCGCGGTGAATAAAATGTCGGAAACTGAAGCGGTGCGCCTTATCGAAGCCAATCTCAACAAGGGTCCGAAGCGCGGAAAGGTTGTCGAAGAGGACGACGCGCAGGAAGAGGCGGCATAAAAGCCGGCAAAGAGTTACCAAAAAGGCGTCCGTTCAGGACGCCTTCAGACTGCTGACAAACCCGCCGATTTTTGCTTGGCGGGTTTTCTTGTTTTTAGGTGCGCGGTCAGGTGGTGTTTTGGTCTTAGGTTTTCGTGATCTTAATCG
>NZ_JAGFPK010000001.1:2960482-3231335 GCF_017599385.1 Ciceribacter sp. L1K22 | reverse complement strand
TGGCCGCGAGCGCCCAAAACATCAAGAAGATCGCCATGGCAGTGAGCAAGGCCCCGGACCGAGCCTGGGTATAAGGGCACAGGTCCGATTAAGATCACGAAAACCTAAGACCAAAACACCACCTGACCGCGCACCTAAAAACAAGAAAACCCGCCAAGCAAAAATCGGCGGGTTTGTCAGCAGTCTGAGCCCGGTCGCAAGACCGGGCTTTCTGCTTTTATGGGCGTATGTATTCCCGCCGCATCTATCGGTCTGACAGCGTATCAGAAGGAAAGTTGCACGCTCGGCCGCCCACATGGGGGCGCGGACACTGGTCCGGCCCAAGGGGCCAGGCTGCGGGTTAACGGATGCTTAATCGCGTTCACGTTACTTCTGGTCCGCTATATTCCATCCCACGACCATGATTTAGGCGTTTCGCGCGATGGCGCTCCGATCGAAGGAAGTGCAATGACCTCGATTTCGACCACCAATTCTGCCGCTTTGCTCATTCTCCAACAGACCACTTCGACTGGCGGTTCAGCGCCCGCTTCGGCCGACGTCTCCGATGCCATGATCGCCGTTGCCAACGGTTTGCCTGACCTCATCGGGTCGGATGGGCAGGGGAACAAGGCGGAAATCAAGCTTTCCGAGAGGCTTTTCAGCGTCAACCACCAGAGCATTGCCGAGATGAAGCTCGATCTCATCGAGCGCACCGGCAAGGCGCTCGGTGTCGACAAGGACGACTATGCGAACGCGAACGAATTCGTCTCGGCAATGAAGGCTGCCCTCAGCAACATCCGGATGCAGCCAAACGGCCAGCAGGCCATTGCCAGCATTGAGCGGGATCTCGGCCTCGACAAGCTCGGTCTGTCGATCGACGAGGTCATCAACAGCGCGCGCGATTCCGAGGCGAACGACAAGGTGACGAAAGCGCTTGAGAAAGAGTACGGCACCGTTGCGGACCATGCCGATGCGTCCGAACTTCTTGGCGCTCCCGATGAGATCGGGATTTACGGGCCATTGTAGCTGTTAGGCTCTTGAGGAGCCCCGGCGCAATCAGGCCTCGTGCAACGTCTGCGCCGCCTTGACCGCGGCGGATGCACGATTCTCAACCCCGAGCTTTACGTAGATCTGCTCCAGATGCTTGTTGACGGTGCGAGCCGACAGGCCGAGGATTTCACCGATATCGCGGTTGGATTTGCCCTTGGCTATCCAGATCAGCACCTCGGATTCCCGCTGTGTGAGTCCGAATGCGTTTCTCAGCGCCACGTCGTCATCCCGTTTCGTGGCGGAGGTCAGGCGGAAGAGGTATTCGTCGTTGCTGATTGCGCCAAGGAAGGTCATCTGCAGCGAAGGGGCAGCATCAACCATGAACGATGCGTCGCGCGAGAAGCCCGGCTGTTGCCGACGTTCCATCCACTGTCGTACGGTTCTGGAGATGGCGTCCAGTCCGTCATCACGGCCGGTCGCGGCGTTAACGAGGCGTGTTGCCTGAGGCGTGGACCAGAGAACCGACCCGTTCGACCTCATCGCTAGCAAATGCCGCCCGGCGGCGTCGAGCGCGACGCGCGCGCTCTGGGCGGAGCGGGCGTTCGAAAGGTGGACGCGGATGCGGGCCCTCAGCTCGTCGATGTTAATAGGCTTTGTGAGGTAGTCGACACCACCGGATTCCAGCGCGTGCACAACGTGCTCGGTTTCCGTCAGGCCTGTCATGAAGATCACCGGCACTTGCGCAACCGAGGGGTTCGCCTTGAGCTTCATGCAGGTTTCGAACCCGTCCATGCCGGGCATGACGGCATCAAGCAGGATCAGGTCGGGGCTGATCCGTTCGACGATCGAAAGCGCCGCCTGGCCCGAGGTGGCGATCAGGACGGAATAGCCGGATTGCTCCAGCGCCTCGGTGAGAAAGCCCAAGGCTTCCGGGCTGTCGTCCACCAGCAAGACAATGTCGCGCGGTCCGCCAATCTCAGCCACCGTCCTTGGCCCCCTCTGCCTCAAGCGACTTCAGATACCGCATGGCACCCGGCATGTCGAATGTCTCGAGGTACTTCCCCACCGCGGAGGTGAAGGCCGCGTTTTCCGGTTCCTTCGCCAGGTCGGCAAGCTTGGCTTCGATGCCTCGCACATAACCGATTTCAGCCAGCCGAAGCAGATCCTCGACATGCGGCCGCCCCGGTCCTTTCGCTATGATCGCCTTCTCTGTCGTTGACGCCGATGGCATGTCGTCGGCGTACAGCCATTCAAGCCCTAGATGCATGGCGAGCTTATCCCGAAGGCGCTTGACGTTGACGGGTTTTGCGATCGTGTCGCTGTGGCCATCGGTGCCGACGGCCGCCGTGCCATCGCCGATGTTGGCCGACAGCATCAAGATCGGTGCCTTCTGCTCCGCCTCGCGAAGCCGCTCGACAAGCTGCCAGCCGTTCATACCCGGCATGGATATATCGACCAGGAACAGGTCCGGTCTCACGCCCTCTATCAGTGTCAGGCAGTCCGGACCCGAATTGGCCGTCAACACAATGAAGTCGAGAGGAGCAAGTACCTCGCGCATCAGTTCGCGATGATCTTCGTTGTCGTCGACGACAACGATGGTGCGTCGCGAGCCGGTGTAGGAGACGATCTTGCGCTCCGGCGCCGGCGCCGTGCTCGGCCGGTCTACGGTCGATAGCATCAGGCGGACCCGGAAGGTTGTACCCTTGTCCTTTTCGCTTTCCACCGCGATCTCGCCGCCCAGCGTGTTCGTCAGCAGTTTGGTGATCGTCAGGCCGAGGCCCAGACCAGGCATGGGCCGGATGTTGTCCGCCTCACCACGCTGGAAGGGTTCGTAGATGCGTTTGAGGTCGCGTTCGGCGATGCCACGACCCGTGTCCGAAACGGTAAACGTCGCCACCTGATTGCGATAGGCGACAAGGAAACGGACTGTGCCCGCGTCGGTGAACTTGATGGCGTTGGACAGCAGGTTGACGAGGATCTGGCGGAGGCGCTTCTCGTCGGTGCGCACATATTGCGGCAGTCCGGACGGACGCTCGTGGATGAAGTTCAGCCCCTTGGCCTCGGCCTGGGGTGCAAACATGTCGACGATCTGGTCGAGAAAATCGTGAAAGTTCACTTCGTTGGAATAGACCTGCAGCCGACCGGCCTCGATCTTGGAAATGTCCAGCAGCCCGTCGATCAGACCCGAAAGGTGGTCTGCGGAGCGGCGGATCACGCGGATCGCGGACTGGCGAGGCTGCGGAATGCTCTCGTCCTTTTCCAGCAGTTGCGCGTAACCGAGCACGGCGTTGAGTGGCGTTCGCAGCTCGTGGCTGAGGCCGACCACGTAGCGGCTCTTGGCCCGGTTGGCGGCCTCTGCGGTTTCCTTCGCATTCTGTAAGGCAGCGTCCGTCTTGCGGTGTGCGGCGATTTCCTTGAGCAGCAGCGTGTTCTGGCGGGATGATTCCTCCTCCGCCACGACGCGGCTGTCATGGGCGAGCACGTAGAACCAGGAGACAATGCCGGTGATGATCGCGAAGATGAAGAAGACGACGGTGATGGTGCGGTTGACCACCTCGGCCATGTCGGGCGTGGCGACGTTCACCTGGTGCGCGATCAGCGAGAGGATGCCGCCTATGATAGAAATAGAGATCATTGCCGTAAGCGCATACCGCCCCAGGCGTGTCGAGAACTTCTCCAGCAGCACATCCGAGAGGAAGGCTCGGGCGACAACCCCGGCCTGCGCATTGAGCTTCGCGTGCGGCTTGCACATGTCGTGGCAGCGGCTGTCGAGTGTGCAGCAGAGCGAGCAGATCGGAGCGGCATAGGCCGGGCACCAGGCCATGTCTTCCGGCTCGAAGGGATGCTCGCAGATGGAGCAGGTGATGCCGGTGAGATTTTTCCAGCTCTGCCGCGGCTTGCGGGCGAGGTAGAACTTGCCGTCCGTCGCCCACGCGATGAGTGGTGAGATGACAAACGCGACGAGCGTCACATAGGTGGAAAGCGACGCCATCAGCGAGCCGAAGGCACCGAAATGGGCAGCCAGCGCCAGGCTCGCCGAGAACAGCATCGTGCCGCATCCGACGGGATTGATATCGTAGAGATGAGCGCGCTTGAACTCGATGCCGGGCGGCGAAAGCCCAAGCTTTTTGTTGACGAAGAGATCGGCGGAGATCGCGCAGAGCCAGCTCATGGCGATGATCGAGAAAATGCCGAGCGTTTCCTCGAGCAGGCCATAGATGCCAAGCTCCATGAGGAGGAGGGCGATCGCTACATTGAAGACGAGCCAGACGACGCGGCCCGGATGGCTGTGGGTCAGACGCGAAAAGAAGTTCGACCAGGCGAGAGAGCCGGCATAGGCGTTCATCACGTTGATCTTGAGCTGAGAGATGACAACGAAACCTGCCATCAGCAGCATTGCTGCCGTCTCGTTCGGGATCATGTAGCCGAAGGCCGCCACATACATGTGAGCCGGGTCCGCCGCCTCGCCGATCGGCACGCCGGTGGAGAGAGTCAGAACGGCGAGGAAAGAGCCGGCAAGCAGCTTCGGTACGCCAAGCACCACCCAGCCGGAGCCGGCGAGAAAGATCGCAATACGGTGGTGCAGCTTGCGCGCGCCCTCCGGCGGCAGAAAGCGGAGGAAGTCGACCTGCTCGCCGATCTGCGGCATGAGCGCCAGGATCACGGCGGACGCGGCACCGAATTCGAGGAGATCGAAGGGAGCGGTATCTCCAAGCCCGGCATTCGAATGGCCGACGCCGGCGAAGGCGCGCCAGAGGTCGATCTTTTCCCAGTCCAGAAATGCAATGAAAACGAAGGGCAGGATATTGAGCACGATCCAGAAGGGCTGGGTGATCAGCTGGAACTTCGAGATCATCCGTATGCCGTAGGTCACCAGCGGAAGAACGACGACAGCAGAGATAATGTAGCCGAGCCAGAGCGGGATGCCGAAGGCCAGTTCCAGCGCCTTGGTCATGATCGACGCCTCGATGGCGAAGAGCATGAAGGTGAAGCTGGCATAGATCAGCGAGGTGATGGTCGAGCCGATATAGCCGAAGCCGGCGCCACGCGTCAGAAGGTCGATGTCAACGCCATGGCGGATCGCGTATCGGCTGATCGGCACGCCGACCAACAGCATCAGGACCGCGGCGACGATGATCGCGAAGAAGGCGTTGGTCGTGCCGTATGCAATGGTAATCGTTCCGCCGATCGCTTCCAGGGCAAGAAACGAGATCGCGCCGATCGCGGTCTGGGAAATCCGGCTCGATGAAAACTGGCGGGCGCTCTTGGCGGTGAAGCGCAGCGCATAATCTTCAAGCGTCTGGTTGGCGACCCAGCGATTGTATTCGCGTCGGACGGGAATGATGCGTTGACGTGCCGGCATGCCTAAAATCTAGCGCCTTCGAGAGACTGAATAGAGATTGGGCATTGTTACGAGAATGGCACGAAATGCAAGGGATCTGCGGCACGGGCCACGCCGGCGTTCGCGAGGTGTCAGGCGATGCGGTCGGCCAGCCGCCGGTTGATCGCGCTGATCAGTTCGTCGGCGTCGTAGGGTTTGCGGACAACAGGGACCGAGAGTAGTTCTTGGGGTAGTGCGGTACGGTCGTCGTAGCCGGTTGCGAAAATGAAGGGTATGCCGCGGCGAACCAGTTCCTCAGCCACCGGAACGGAGGTGCCGCTGCCCAGATTAATATCCAGCAGCGCGACGTCCGGTGTGAAGGTCTTCAAGTGCGTTAGCGCCATGTCGCTGGAATTGGCGGTGACGACGTCTTGGATGCCATTGTCGGCGAGCATGGTTTCGGCATCCATGGCGATGAGGATCTGGTCCTCGACGAGGAGGAGGGACATGTCAGTTCTCCGTTGCACTTCGGTATCGCCCATCGTCGCGGGTGATCGTGATATGTTTGGTGTCTGGTCCTGCGGCACGCTCAGGAAGCGGCCGGGTATAACAAGCGTCGCTTTCACACCGCCTGGATCATAGGTAACCTTGCTCTTGCCGCCCAAGTCGAAGGGGATGCTGCGGTCGATGAGTGCGGAGCCGAAGCCGCGCGACATTGGTATGTCCACCGGCGGACCGCCGCTTTCCGTCCAGCGGATCTGCAGATCGCCTTGATCGAGCAGCTCCCAGCTCACCTCCAACGTTCCCCCGGAGCGCGAGAGCGAGCCGTATTTGGCCGCGTTGGTGCAGAGCTCATGGATGACGAGGGCAGTCACGGCATAGGCTCTGCCGTCCAGCAAGACCGTTGGGCCCTCAAGGCCAAGACGGTTGATATCGGTGCGGTACGGCGACAGTTCAGCCTCCAGCAACCGGCCGATTTCGCCGCCGCCACTGCCACGAATGACCTGATCGTGCGCGTGCGAGAGCGCCTGAATTCGACCCTTCAGCGAGGTCACGTAGTCGACAAGTGTCGCGCTTTCGCGCGCCGGGCCGGCAATGAGTGACTTGATCACGGCAAGGATGTTCTTGACGCGGTGATTCAGTTCCTCGTTCAGCAGTCGCTGGCGCACTTCCGCCTTGTCGCGCTCTTCCTGCATCAGCTCGCTCTGGCGCAGCACCACCTCGACGGTCGCGGAGTGAATGGCGGCGGCAATTTCCCGGTCGGCCTCGCTCCAGGGTTCGGACTGGCGCTCGACGGTTTGCTTCCAGATGTCGAAGCTCTTACGCGGTGTCAGGCGATCGCCGATGGGGCCTGTTTCGTACGACTTTTCGGGGTTTCCTGCCCAGTTCAGTGTCTGAAGGCGTTCCTTGCGGAAGAACATCAGGCAATCGTCCGTTACGCGCGACAGGGGAATAGCCAGAAGACCGGAGACATCCTGGAAATAAACATCGGCGCGCGGGTGGATATCGGCCAGCATATGCGTCGCCCAGATCCTGTGCTCTCCGAATGCCGCGACATGTTCCGCAAGCGATGGAATGGCATCGGCAGGCGGCGTCGTACCGAGCCCATGCCATTTCCCGTTGATCAGAACGCCGATGCCGTCGCAGGGCAGCAGCGATTTGAAATCCGGGAGGACTTCGACCAGAAGCTCCGCCACGTCCCCATACTCGGTGGCCCGAAGAAAGAAGCGATCGAGGGCGCGGCGCGCCATCGTTACGACGTCAAGCTTCTGCCGCTGCAGCAGTCCGATCAGATGCATGGAGAAAAATTCCCCAAACATTTCCGCCGCGACGCGTTGAGGGAGGCTAAGGTTTTTCGGGCTGTAGTGGTGGCATGCGATCAATCCCCATAACGCTCCCTCAACGATGATCGAGATCGACATCGATGCGGCGACGCCCATGTTGCGAAGATATTCCAGATGGATCGGCGAGACGCTGCGTAGGTGGGCGAACGAGAGGTCTAGCGGCTCGCCGGACTGGTCGAGTACCGGCTCTATGGGAATCCTGCTGCCACTGGCGTCGGAGATGATGCGTATCGGATTTTTTACATAGAGCGCCCGTGCCTGTTGCGGGATGTCACTGGCGGGGAAGTATTGGCCAAGAAAGCTCTCCAGATCGGGGCGCTTCGCCTCACTCTCGACCTTCCCAGCGCCGTCGGCGTCGAAACGGTAGATCATCACCCGGTCATAGCCAAGCACCGCCTTCAAGAGCGTAGCGGACAGGCGCAAAAGCTGGTCGGTTCGAGAAACCTGCCGGATGCGTCCAATCAGTTCACGTGCAAGATGAAGCGGAACGAAAACCTCGTCGCACGCCTCGAACTCGATGATCGCGTGGCCTGCGTGACGATGGAGGGAGACGTCGAAGAACTTGCCGTTTTCCAGCAAAACCCGCTGCAAAAGTGCTGGTCGCGACGCCTGGGGCGCTGCGGCCAGAGCATTGCGAAGGTCATGACTTGCCTGGCTTCCGACTACGTCATTCAGATTGGCGCCGATCATGTTGCCCGAAAAGCCGAGCATCTCAGCGGCATTTGCCGAGTGCCGCAAGACGCGCGCAGCGACGGCGTCACAGGCGAGAAGGCATCCGTGAGACTGGATGCTTCCAGGGATATGGATAGGCTCACGGTCGCAGTTCGTCAGGTTGACGGCTTGAGGAGGTAGAGGAGAATGCATTTAGTGGGTCTCGAAGGCGCTTAGTGCTGTAGCAAAGGTTGCCAAGGCCGCATTTGCCATCGCGTCCTCGTCCACATTCCTCACCGTTTCCAATAACGCGGCAAAAGCGTTCCAGTTCCCGGCGCTCGAAGATTGTTTTACGAGATGGGCGGCGCCAGAGTTCTCGCCGAGCCCCAGGCCCGCCGCACGGCGAACGAGGATACGGGCACCAAGTGCCGAACCCTCAAGCACGTAGAGTACACCCAGAAGTTCATCGCGGCTGAATGCGATGCCCTTGTCGGGGAGCAGGTTGTTGCTTGCGGGTACGCGGCCGCCGATGCTGGCAACATCCCGCTCCAGTTCCTTCGAGATCAGGATTGGAAGGAAGCCAGGCAACACGTCAGCCAAGTTGGATGCTTCTATTCTCGGCTCGATCTCACGGCGAAATCTCAACATTCCTTCAACATAGGCCGCGTATCCCTCGATACTGTCGAGAGCGCCAACCTTGTCGTCCAGTCGCTTATGCAAGTCTGCGGTCAGTGTCTTCAAATTCTGCCTGCGGCGCGGAAGCGGCATTCATCTTTTCCCGTTGAAAGTCATGCCATGTCCCTTCGATGGCCTAAGCGTCAATATACTATGACATGCCGACGACAAAAGGTGGTCTCCCAAAACAGGCGCGCCCGGCCTGCGCAGCTTTCCCCCTGGCCTACGTCAAATTACGTATACGGTTTTGCACTGCAGCGTCGGATAGTCCCCTCAGCAACGGTTAAAACGCATTAACCCACCAGTTGCGAAACAAGGAGAGGGGTTCAAGCAATGAAACTCAAGTCACATCTCATCGGCGCGCTGACTGCCGCCATGCTGTCGGCAACGGCCTTCCATGGCGCGTTCGCCCAGGAAGACACGATCAAGATCGGCGTGCTGCATTCGCTGTCCGGCACGATGGCGATTTCGGAGACGACGCTGAAGGACGCCATGCTGATGCTCGTTGAAGAGCAGAACAAGAAGGGCGGCGTCCTTGGCAAGAAGCTCGAAGCCGTGGTCGTCGACCCGGCATCGGACTGGCCGTTGTTTGCCGAAAAGGCTCGTCAGCTTATCTCCCAGGACAAGGTCGCCGCCGTCTTCGGTTGCTGGACCTCGTCCTCGCGCAAGTCTGTTCTTCCGGTATTCGAAGAGCTGAACTCTATCCTCTTCTACCCGGTCCAGTACGAGGGTGAAGAATCCTCGCGCAACATCTTCTACACCGGTGCCGCTCCGAACCAGCAGGCGATCCCGGCGGTCGACTATCTGGCCGAGACCGAAGGCGTCGAGCGTTGGGTTCTCGCGGGCACCGACTACGTCTACCCGCAGACGACCAACAAGATCCTCAAGGCCTACCTGATGTCGAAGGGCGTTGCCGAAGAAGACATCATGATCAATTACACGCCTTTCGGTCACTCCGACTGGCAGACGATCGTCTCCGACATCAAGAAGTTCGGCTCGGCCGGCAAGAAGACCGCCGTCGTTTCGACCATCAACGGTGACGCGAACGTTCCCTTCTACAAGGAGCTCGCCAACCAGGGTATCAAGGCCGAAGACATCCCTGTCGTCGCCTTCTCGGTGGGTGAAGAAGAGCTTGCCGGTCTCGATACCGGTCCGCTCGTCGGTCACCTGGCCGCCTGGAACTACTTCCAGTCCGTCGAGTCCGATGCCAATGCCGAGTTCATCGAGACCTGGCATGCGTTCACCAAGAACGACAAGCGCGTGACCAACGACCCGATGGAAGCCGCCTATATCGGCTTCAATGCCTGGGTTCAGGCCGTCGAAGCTGCAGGCACCACCGATACGGATGCCGTTCTCGACTCAATCATCGGCGTTGCCGTGCCGAACCTGTCCGGCGGCTACTCGACTGTCATGCCGAACCACCACATCACCAAGCCGGTGCTGATCGGAGAAATCCAGGCCGACGGCCAGTTCGAAATCGTGCAGCAGACGCCTTCGGTCGTCGGTGACGAGTGGTCGGACTACCTGCCGGACTCGAAGGACCTGATCTCCGATTGGCGCAAGCCGATGGAGTGCGGCAACTTCAACGTCGCCACCGGCAAGTGCGGCGGCAAGGGCAGCTGATCGGCTGATCTTTGCTCTCAGCCTCTCAACCTTGACCCTCTCCCCGCAACCGGGGAGAGGGATTTGGCCGGGAGACATGCCGGCTGTGGCCAGTGAGGGCGCGACAATCGTCCTTCTCCCCGTTGACGGGGAGAAGGTGCCGGCAGGCGGATGAGAGGCCATTCTGCGCTCCACCGCCCGTCATCCGGGGGACAAGACAATGCTCATCCGTTTCTTCACGCTATTTTTCCTTTTTCTGTCGTTGGCCGCGCCGTCACTGGCGCAGAGCGCTGACCCGAAGTCGCTGATCGATCAACTGGCAAAGGCCAATTTCAAGCAGGCCGAAGACCTTCTTATGCAGATTGCCGCGACCGGGGATACCCGCGTCGTGCCGGCTCTGGAAGCCTTCGCCGAGGGCGATCTCTATTTCCGCAAGTCGGACAATGTCGTTTTCATCGCCAAGCCGGCTGGATCAAAGCTGTCGCTGATCGATCCGCTAACCGGCGAGGGCGTCGCCGAGGTTGCAAAATCGGCAGTCACCAAGATCAAGGTCAACAACAACCTGAGACGTGCCATCAGGTCCGCGCTCGGCGGTCTCACACTGCTGAGCCCTGACCGCGCCATTCGTTTGCAAGCCGCGCAGCAAGTTCTGCAGTCGCCAAGCGCGGAAAATCTGGACCTCGTCGAGGCCGCGCTTGCCAAGGAGACCGATGCAGAGGTCAAGGCGCGCATGGAAGAGGCCCGCGCCGTATCGCTGCTGACATCCGATCGCCCGATCGAAGACAAGCGCGCAGCGATCGAGACTCTGAAAAGCAAGGGTGGCCGCGACGCTATTTCCGTTCTGGGTGGCGCTCTCGGTTCGGCCGATGAAGAACTTCGCCCCGACCTGGAGGCGGCAATTGCTTCCATCGAAGATACGCTCGTCTTCTGGGACATGGCGCAGAACGTCTGGTATGGCGTCTCTCTCGGGTCGGTTCTTCTGCTCGCAGCCATTGGGCTTGCCATCACTTTCGGTGTTATGGGCATCATCAACATGGCGCACGGCGAGATGGTGATGCTTGGCGCGTATTCGACATTCGTCGTCCAGCAGGTCATTCGCACCAGTTATCCCGGCCTTTTCGACTGGTCGCTCGCGATCGCACTTCCGGTTGCCTTCCTGGTCACCGGCGCGGTCGGCTTTGCGATCGAGCGCGGGGTGATCCGCTTTCTCTACGGTCGTCCGCTTGAAACGCTGCTCGCCACCTGGGGCATCTCGTTGATCCTGCAACAGGCGATCCGCTCGATCTTCGGGCCGACCAACCAGGAAGTGGGCAATCCGAGCTGGATGTCGGGTTCCTTCCCGGTCGGCGGCATGACGATCACCTGGAACCGTCTCTGGATCGTCGTCTTTGCCCTGTCGATCTTCTTCACCCTTCTCGTCGTCATGAAGAAATCCGCCTACGGGCTCAACATGCGCGCCGTGACGCAGAACCGCCGGATGGCGTCTTCCATGGGTATCCGCACCCCCTGGGTCGATGCGCTCACCTTCGCGCTCGGCTCCGGCATCGCCGGGATCGCGGGTGTTGCGCTCTCACAGATCGACAACGTGTCGCCAAACCTTGGGCAGAGCTACATCATCGACAGCTTCATGGTGGTGGTCTTCGGGGGTGTCGGAAATCTGTGGGGCACGCTGGTCGGCGCGTTGTCTCTCGGTGTGCTGAACAAGTTCCTCGAGCCATCGGTCGGTGCCGTTCTCGGCAAGATCCTAGTCCTGGTCCTGATCATCCTCTTCATCCAGAAACGACCGCGCGGCCTGTTCGCGCTCAAGGGAAGGGCGGTGGAAGCATGATCACCGGCTTCATTCTTCGCGCGCTGGAAGGCAAGATCGTCGTCGCGGTGGCAATCCTCCTCGCCTTCGCGCTTCTGGTGCCGGCGCTCAACCTGCTGGTGCCCGAGACGAGCGCCTTCCACATTCCGACCTATGCCGTCTCGCTGTTCGGCAAGTATCTCTGCCACGCGCTGCTGGCGCTGGCGCTCGATCTGGTCTGGGGCTATTGCGGTATTCTTTCGCTCGGCCACGGCGCCTTCTTCGCGCTTGGCGGCTATGCCATGGGCATGTACCTGATGCGGCAGATCGGCTCGCGCGGCGTCTATGGTGACCCGATCCTTCCAGACTTCATGGTGTTCCTCAACTGGAAGGAACTGCCCTGGTTCTGGCACGGGATGGACATGTTCTGGTTTGCCATGCTGATGGTGCTGTTCGTTCCCGGGCTGCTCGCCTTCGTGTTTGGCTGGTTCGCGTTCCGCTCCCGTGTCAACGGCGTCTACCTGTCGATCATCACCCAGGCGATGACCTATGCCCTGATGCTCGCCTTCTTCCGCAACGACATGGGTTTCGGCGGCAACAACGGTCTGACCGATTACAAGGAGATCCTGGGCTTCAACGTGCAGGCGGACGGAACGCGTGCGGTGCTCTTCGCGCTCTCTGCGATCATGCTGTCCATCTGCCTCGTGCTCGCCTCTGCGATTACGCGGTCCAAGTTCGGAAAGGTGCTGGTCGGCGTCCGCGATGCGGAAAGCCGGGTCCGCTTCCTCGGGTTCCGGGTTGAAAACATCAAGCTCTTCACCTTCGTGGTCTCGGCCATGATGGCGGGCATTGCCGGGGCGCTGTTCGTGCCCCAAGTCGGCATCATCAATCCGGGCGAATTTGCCCCGGCCAACTCGATCGAGGTCGTCGTCTGGACGGCGGTCGGAGGACGGGGAACGCTGATCGGCCCGATCATCGGCGCTGTTCTCGTCAACGCCGGCAAGAGCTATTTCACCGGCGCCTTCCCGGAACTCTGGCTCTATGCGCTGGGCGGGTTGTTCATTGCCGTTACGCTTTTCCTGCCGAAGGGCATTGTCGGGACGGTCCAGCAGGCTATGGCCCGGCGCAAGGACTATGCCCAGGCGGCGAAGGCGTCGGCGGCGGCCGAGGCCGGCATCGGTGTCGAGATGAAGCGCGAGGCGGCGGAATGAACACGACGATCCAGAACCAGAAGCCTACCAGCCTTCTCTATCTCGATGGGGTCTCGGTCTCCTTCGACGGATTCAAGGCCCTGAACTCCCTTTCCTTCGTGGTCGAGCCCGGCGAGCTTCGGGCGATCATCGGCCCGAACGGCGCCGGCAAGACAACGATGATGGATATCATCACCGGAAAAACCCGTCCCGACGAGGGCGAGGTGTTCTTCAACGGCACCGTCGACCTGACCAAGAAGGACGAGGCCGAAATCGCCCAGCTCGGGATCGGTCGCAAGTTCCAGAAACCGACGGTGTTCGAAAGCCATACCGTCTGGGACAATCTTGAACTAGCGCTCAACCGCAAGCGCGGTGTCTTCGCCACGCTGTTTTATCGTTTGTCGCCAGAAGACAAGGGCCGTATCGAGGAAATCCTCGAAACGGTCCGTTTGACCGGTCGGAAGGACGACTATGCCGCCAATCTCAGCCACGGGCAGAAGCAGTGGCTGGAAATCGGCATGCTGCTCGCGCAGGAGCCGCAACTTTTGCTCGTCGACGAGCCGGTGGCCGGCATGACGGATGCGGAGACTGTGGAGACGGCGGTGCTGCTCAAGGAAATTGCCAAGACCCGGTCGGTCGTCGTCGTCGAGCACGACATGGGCTTTATCCGCGATCTCGGCGTCAAGGTCACCTGCCTCGCCGAGGGTTCTGTTCTGGCCGAGGGGTCGATCGACTTCGTGTCGAGCGATCCGAAGGTCATCGAAAACTATCTGGGGCGGTAATGATGAGGGCCATCTTCCGTTCAGGTCCAGCCGCTGGAGCTTTCCAATGCTGACAGTCGATAACGTCAATCTTCATTATGGCGCAGCGCAGGCCTTGCGCGGCGTCAGCCTTAGCGCTCCGATGGGCAAGATCACCTGCGTTCTCGGACGCAACGGCGTCGGCAAGTCGTCGCTGTTGCGCGCGGTGACCGGTCAGTATCCCATTTCGGCGGGATCGATCAGCTTCGAGGGAGAGGCGCTCAACGGGCTGGCGCCGTTTAATCGGGCGCGGCGTGGTGTCGGCTACGTGCCGCAGGGGCGGGAGATCTTTCCGCTGCTCACGGTCAGGGAAAACCTCGAGACCGGTTTCGCGCCGCTGTCGCGAAAGGACAAGTTCATTCCCGACGAGATTTTCAGCCTGTTCCCGATCCTGCAGACCATGCTGGGCCGACGCGGTGGCGATCTGTCCGGGGGGCAGCAGCAACAACTGGCGATCGGGCGGGCCATGGTGACGCGGCCGAAGATCTTGGTCCTGGACGAGCCGACCGAGGGTATCCAGCCGTCGATTATCAAGGATATTGGACGGGCGATCCGGTATCTTCGGGATTCCACCGGTATGGCTATCCTGCTGGTCGAGCAATATCTCGATTTCTGCAGGGAACTCGCCGACCACGTGTACATCATGGATCGCGGCGAGATCGTGCATGAAGGGCCGGCGGAAACGCTGGATACGGCGGAGGCGCGGAGGCATCTGACCGTCTGATGTTGCAGGGCTGGCTTGTTGATTTGACAAGAATGTACGCTTGATGCTGCACGGTGTCGTGGTACTTTCCGCACATCTGCGAACAGAAGGCATATCGATGACAACCAGCGCGGTTTTTTTCCGTCAGCCGGCGTGGGTTCGCGTCGTGCTCGCGACGGTTTTTGTGACACTCGTCAATTCTGCGGCTCTTGCCGCTGGCTGCGGCCCGGTTTTCCAGTCGGGTCGCCATGACCTTAAGATCATGTCTGACGGTGTAGAACGCTCCGCCGTCTATTTCGTTCCGTCGGCCTATGACGGAAAGCGCAAGATGCCACTGGTGTTCGACTTCCACGGGTCGAATAGCCATCCTGATGGCCAGATGAACCGGAGCCACTGGGACGAGATCGGTGAGCGCGAGGGCTTCATCGTCATCGCGCTTCAGGGCAGCCTAGACGGATCGTTCAAGGGTGCGCATGCCTGGAACGTGCCGGGAGTGAAACCTCTGCCGGGCGTCAGCGAGGAGAATGGTCTCGACGAAGAGCAGTTCATCCGGGACGCGGTCGCCTATGCCAAGGAAACCTTCTGCGTGGACCCGACCCGGATTTATGCGACCGGCTATTCAGGCGGAGGGCGGATGCTGTCGCAGTTCATCTGCAATGGTAATTCGGAGTTTGCCGCGGCTGGTTTCATGATGGGATTGCGCGCCGGTTATCCGGAACAGGAAGAGGGTGTTTGGCGCCCGCGTCCGGATACCTGCAAACCTGCCAGGCCGATCTCGATTATCGCGTTTTCCGGTCTCAAGGATGACGTCAATCCGTTCTCGGGTGGCGGAAAGCCCTATTGGCAATATGGTGGCAAGGTCGCGGTGGGGCGCTGGGCGGAGCTCAATGGCTGCGACATGAAGCCGATGACTGCCGAGGGTGAGGAGATCAGCGTCTCCAGCTATGCCGGATGCAAGAATGGTGTCGGCGTCATGTCCTATGTGATCGCCGATGCAGGGCATTCGTGGCCAAGCCAGAAGCTGCTATTCCAACTCGCCTCGACCGACAATCAGCCGAGTCGTGAGGTTGATGCGACGGGAAGAATGTGGGACTTCTTCCAGACTTCGGGTGGCGGCCTGCTTGCGGGCCAGCCGGGACAAGCGGGCTGCCCGACCGCCAAGAACGCCAGCCTGGACTCGACGGGCGGACAGGGGAATACGTGCAACCAGCCGCTCGGATCAGCCAGCAGCGAGCCCGCGGTCGTGGGCGACTTGTAGCAAAGGCGCTCGGCGGACGCAGCCGGATCGCCGAGCTCTATCAGGAGGGGGCCGCCAAGATTCGGCTCCCCGATACGTTTTCGAACGAGATGGAGGCGGTGTTCATCAACACCGCCGGCGGCATGACCGGCGGTGATCGCTTCAACTGGGATGTGAGCGCCGGCGCCGGCACGTTCGTCACCGCCACGACTCAGGCGTGCGAGAAGATCTACAAGGCCGCCGAGGATACCGCAGAGATAAGGACCCGGATTGAGGTCGGCGAAAGCGCGCGCGTCCATTGGCTGCCGCAGGAGTCCATTCTCTTCGACCGTTCGTCCCTGACGCGTCATCTTGACGTCGATCTGGCCATTGATGCGGAATTTCTTGCCGTCGAGGCGATTCTGCTCGGGCGCAAGGCGATGGGCGAGGCCATGGAGACCGGCCTCGTGCGTGACCGCTGGCGCATCCGGCGCGACGGACGTCTCATCCATGCCGAAGACCTGCGCCTCCAAGGGGCGGTGGCGGAGCTTGTCGCCCGAGCGCCGGTGCTTCGCGGTCATGTTGCGTTCGCGACAGTTCTCTATGCCGGTCCCAAGAGTGAAGCCTATCTGGCAACAGTGCGTAGCGCGCTTGGCAACAGCTTTGGCGGTGCGAGTGAGTGGAACGGCAAGCTCGTCGTGCGTCTCGTCGCCGAGGATGGGTTCACACTCAGAAAAACCTTGATCCCGGTCATTTCCGTCTTGCGCGGCGGCGCGTCTGTGCCGAAAGTCTGGAATCTGTAAGAGCCTGAAAAACAAGTGGAGCGGTCATGAACCTGACGCCGAGGGAAAAGGACAAACTGCTGATCAGCATGGCGGCCATGGTGGCGCGGCGCCGGCTGGAGCGGGGGGTGAAACTCAACCATCCCGAGGCAATCGCGCTGATCACCGACTTTGTCGTCGAGGGCGCGCGCGACGGCAGGGCGGTGGCTGACCTGATGGAGGCCGGTGCGCATGTCATAACCCGCGCCCAGGTTATGGAAGGGGTTGCCGAGATGATCCACGACGTGCAGGTGGAGGCGACCTTTCCGGACGGCACCAAGCTGGTGACCGTGCACGAACCGATCAGGTGAGACCATGCTGGATCTTCGTCCCAACTGCGAATGCTGCGACCGCGACCTGCCTCCGGAGAGCCGGGATGCGCTGATATGCAGCTTCGAATGCACCTTCTGCGTCGATTGCGCGACGGGTGTGCTTGAGGGCGTTTGCCCGAATTGCGGCGGCGAACTTGTGCGCAGACCGATCCGGCCGGCGAGTAAGCTCGTCAACAATCCTGCATCGACAGTACGAATTTTCAAGGCCGAGGGATGTCAGCCCCGTACGGCCGCTTAGGAGTGAGGAGAAGCCATGATCCCCGGTGAAATCATTGCCGCGAACGGCGACATCGAACTTAACAGTGGCTTGCCGACGGTGACACTTGAGGTATCCAACACGGGCGATCGGCCCGTGCAGGTCGGCAGTCACTACCATTTCTTTGAAACCAATGCCGGGCTGTCCTTCGAGCGCGACAAGGCGCGCGGCATGCGGCTCGACATTCCGGCAGGTACTGCCGTTCGTTTCGAGCCGGGCCAAACGCGACAGGTGACGCTGATCCCGCTGTCGGGCAAGCGCGCGGTCTATGGGTTCCGGCAGCAGGTCATGGGAGCGCTCTAAGATGTGCGATCCAGAGCGGGAAGAGAAAGAATGCTGAAGTACGTATTGCCGCTATTGTTGTGTGGCTGCGTTATGCTCGCTGAGGGTCCCGCCGTCGGCGAAGACGAGCCGCAGGTGGATTGCGAGAATGCCATGACCCAACACGATATGAATGTTTGCGCCCAAAAAGACTACGAGGAAGCGGATGCCGCTCTGAACGCGCAGTGGGTGTTGACGAAGGAAGCCGCCAAGGACTGGGACGAGGGGTTCAAGACGCTCAACATGATTGCGCGTGCCGAGGAAGCTCTGCTTGCCAGCCAGCGGGCCTGGCTCAAGTATCGAGACACGCAATGCGACGTGGAGGAACTCGGTGTGCAGGGCGGTTCGATGGCGCCGATGGTGTATTCCTCATGCTTGGCGGAAATGACCCGCGAGCGGACCGAGGAGCTGAAAAGCCTGGTCGAAAATTACTGAGACGGCAGGAAACTGAATGGGCAGGCGCATCATGATCGTTGGAAACGGACCGGTGGCGGATGGATCGGACAGGATGATCGACCTGTCCGACCTCGTCATCCGTTTCAACGACAGTCGGAATCTCGGCCCGGCCGGTCGAAGAACCGATGTCGTTGCCGTCTGCAATACCGGCCGTCCCGCGCATGCGATGGTGACGTCGCAACAATGGCGGGGTAGTCCTGCCGTCGTCGGGTCCCGCGAAATCTGGTCCGTACGCGATCCTGAGAAGTTCACCGCGTTGCGACCGCAACTCGCGATCACCAATCCCGAGCTCGACGATTTCTGTGACGACCGGACGGCGGACTTTGCAACATTCGCTCAAGAGTCCGGCAAGGCGCACCGCGTCATTCCAGCGACCGTGCACGAGGCTGCGGACGTGGCGCTCGCCGCCCATGAGCCGGGACCCTATGTGGTGCCGAGCAGCGGCATGGTGGTCGTGACCCATATTCTTGGCGATTTCGGCTTCGCCGGAGATGAGATCGTCATTGCCGGTTTCGGCCATACCGGCTGGGATGGCCATCCCTTCGCGGCGGAACGCCGGTTGATCGAAACCTATATCGCCGCCGGGCGCCTGCAGCGCCTGCCGTCCTCATCCTCCCCCTCCCAAGGAGCCTGAACCATGCCCTACAAGATGTCCCGCGCGGCCTATGCCTCGATGTTCGGTCCGACGACAGGCGATAAGGTGCGGCTCGCCGATACCGAGCTCTTTGTCGAGGTCGAGAAGGACTACACGACCTATGGCGAGGAGGTGAAGTTCGGCGGCGGAAAGGTCATCCGCGACGGCATGGGGCAGAGCCAGGTGACACGCGCGGACGGGGCTGTCGATACTGTCATCACCAATGCTTTGATCATCGATCACTGGGGAATCGTGAAGGCCGATATCGGCCTCAGGGACGGCCGCATCGTCGCGATCGGCAAGGCCGGAAACCCGGACACGCAGCCTGGTGTCGACATCATCGTCGGCCCCGGTACGGAGGCGATCGCCGGGGAGGGCAAGATCGTCACGGCCGGCGGCATGGACGCGCATATCCATTTCATCTGCCCGCAGCAGATCGAAGAGGCCCTGATGAGCGGTCTCACCTGCATGTTGGGCGGTGGCACGGGGCCGGCGCATGGTACGCTTGCCACCACGTGCACGCCCGGTCCCTGGCATATCGCCCGCATGATCGAGGCAGCTGACGCCTTCCCGATGAACCTGGCTTTCGCCGGCAAGGGCAACGCCTCTCTGCCCGGCGCGCTTGAGGAGATGGTGCTCGCCGGCGCAACTTCTCTCAAACTGCACGAGGATTGGGGCACGACGCCCGGCGCGATCGACTGCTGCCTGTCGGTCGCCGACCAGATGGATGTTCAGGTGATGATCCACACCGATACGCTGAACGAAAGCGGCTTTGTGGAAGATACGATCGGCGCGATCCGCGGCCGCACCATCCACGCCTTCCACACCGAGGGTGCGGGTGGCGGTCATGCGCCCGATATCATCAAGATCTGCGGCCAGTTGAACGTTATCCCGTCGTCGACCAACCCGACGCGTCCCTACACCGTCAACACGATTGCCGAGCATCTGGACATGCTGATGGTCTGCCATCACCTGTCGTCATCCATTCCGGAAGACATCGCCTTCGCCGAAAGCCGTATCCGCAAGGAGACGATCGCGGCCGAGGATATTCTGCACGACATCGGCGCCTTCTCGATCATCTCGTCCGACAGCCAGGCCATGGGCCGCGTCGGCGAGGTGGCGATCCGTACATGGCAGACCGCCGACAAGATGAAGCGCCAGCGCGGCCGGCTTGCGCAGGAGACGGGCGACAACGACAATTTCCGGGTTCGCCGGTATATCGCCAAGTACACGATCAATCCTGCAATCGCGCATGGCCTCAGCCACGAGATCGGCTCGGTGGAGATCGGCAAGCGCGCCGACCTCGTGATCTGGAACCCGGCCTTCTTTGGCGTAAAGCCTGATATGGTTCTGCTTGGTGGCATGATCGCGGCGGCTCCCATGGGCGATCCGAACGCGTCAATCCCCACGCCGCAGCCGGTGCACTATCGGCCGATGTTCGGCTCCTATGGCAAGGCGCGCACCAACACGTCCGTCACCTTCGTCAGCCAGGCCTCGATCGATGCAGGCCTCGCCTCGCGGATCGGCGTCGGCAAGCAACTCGTCGCAGTGAAGAATACACGCGGTGGCATTTCCAAGAAGTCGATGATCCTCAACGATCTGACGCCCGAGATCGAGGTCGATCCGGAGACGTACGAGGTCCGTGCGGACGGGGAATTGCTGACCTGCGAACCGGCAACGGTGCTACCGATGGCGCAGCGGTATTTCCTCTTTTGATCGGTACTCCGCTGGCATTGGCGGCTGACGGCATCCAGCGGATGTCGTCAGAGGTATTGGTCTGCGTGAGTCGCCGGCCAGATGTCCTCCCTTGGAGTTAGCTATCGTTAACAATCGATACGCGGCTGAGCGTCTCAACGCTTTAAGAGATTAAGAAATTCGGCTTCGGACCGAAGCGTAAACTGCGCTTTTCTGTGGAAAAGAAAGACGCATACCAAAAGTGGTGTTGCGGTCAAATCCGGTTGCAGAGGTTCGTCGAAGACGCCGCGAAATATCGGCAAAATACGTAAGCTACGGTAGCTCCTCAACAAATCCAACGCGCATTCTTTTATTCGAATATACTACTTTAAATATCGGCACGCGGTCTTCAGAAGCGACCTGAAAACTTTGTCCGAAATCGTTCTCTTTTTAACGTTTCGATTAGGAGAACGCCAAGAGAAGCTCCTTATCCGTTGGCCGTCGGAGGAACGAGGAGCGCCCCGTGAAACGCCTCAACAAATGGTTTTCCCTGAAGGTCGATCTCGCCGAATTCGAACGGCGCGGCGGCGTTCGGCGTTTTGCCCTCAAGATGGCTTTTCGTGCCGTTCTTTTGTCGTTTGCCCTCTGCCTGGTCGTGCTGCCGGTCAACCATGTGCTCGGCCTCGCGCCCGATTTCAGCAACGCGGTTTTGCTGTCTGTTCTTTTTTCGTGGTTGATCGGCGGTGCCGTGTCCGGACTGATGGCTCTCGCCCTTGGTAGCGCCATGCGGGAGTTGACCTTGTCCCGCGCGCGTTTCGAACGTCTCAGCCGCACCGACATGCTCTCCGGTCTTCTCAATCGACGCGCGTTTTCCGAGCTGCTGGCGCAGGGAGAAGAGAACGCCTCGCTCGCCATCTTCGATCTCGACCGTTTCAAGGCGATCAATGACCGTCATGGACATCTGGCTGGCGATACGGTGATCCGTTCTGTTGCAACAGCCATTCGCGAAGTGTTCGGCGCTCCGCATGTCGCCGCTCGACTCGGGGGCGAGGAATTCGGCGTGGTGATCCGTGGCGGCGATATGCAAAGCCGTATCGAGCTTGTCGAGCGGGTGAGGCAGCGGATCGCCGAGCAGAGAGTCGCTTTCGAGGATGTTGCCATTTCCACGACCATCTCGGTCGGCGTCGCCGAGTTCGGCGAACGGCGTGGAGAGATCGTCTATTCGTCCGCCGATCGGGCGCTCTACCTTGCCAAAGCCGCCGGTCGGAATCGGGTGGTGCACGAGAGCGAGCTGGCGCTGTCCTTCCGTCGCGACGAAGGGGAGGCGGGATCGATGGAGGTCGTCCCGCCGACAAGAACCGCCGTGTCGCTCTCCTGATCTACGGCATTTGCCGGTTGCGGCGCTGGCGTGAATTTTGCATGTTTGACTGCAGTGCAAAAGGACAGTCCATGCGTCGCGTAACATCGATTTCGACAGCCGGAGCGGGCATGCGTCCCGTGGCCGGCAAGATCATACTCTCCCATGACGAGCGACATCTGAGGCGCAAGCTGCTGCATCTTGCGGATGACAGCATGATCATGCTCGATCTGAAGGAGCCAGTGCTGCTCGCCCATGGCGATTTGCTGGAGGTGGACGACGGGACCGTTGTGGAGATCGAGGCGAAGCCGGAAAAACTGCTCGAAATACGAGCAAGAGATCGTCTTCACTTGATCGAGCTTGCCTGGCATCTGGGCAATCGTCACCTGTCGGCGCAAATCGAAGACGATCGCATCCTCATTCTCCGCGATCATGTGATCCGCGAGATGCTGATCGGCTTGGGTGGGGTGGTCGCGGAGGTGGAAGAGCGTTTCCAACCGGTTCGCGGGGCATATCACGGCCATGGTCATCATCATGGGTGAGAGCCCGCCGCGCGGCGACATAGGGGAGCGACAAGCTCTCCTTCGCCTGATGGCGTGGCTTTCTCCCGCCTTTCCTGTGGGCACGTTCGCCTATTCCGGCGGTCTGGAGCGCGCGGTCGCGGACCGGCTGGTGTCCGACGGGCCCTCGCTGCGGGATTGGGTACACTCATCTCTAGAGATCGGTGCGACGCGGACGGACGCCCTGTTTCTGTCGCTCGCGCATCGATGTCAGGAGGACGCTGTAGAGCTCGCCGCACTAGCCGACCTTGCCACATCACTTGCCGGTTCGCGGGAACGGCATGCGGAGAGCCTAGGTCTTGGCAGTTCCTTTGTAACGGCGGTCAGGGCATGGCCGGAGGCGGTGCTGGATCGATTGCCAGATCCCGCGCCCTATCCGGTCGCGGTTGGGGCTGTCGCCGGTGCTCATGGCGTGCCGGTGGAGTGGGCGCTTCTTGCGTTCCTGCAGGCCTATATCGCGCAGGCTACCTCCGTCGCCATCCGGTTTGGCGTGATCGGACAGGTGGAGGCGGTCGCCATACAGTCGGCGACCGAGGATTTGCTCAAACGCATCGCCGAGGTGTTGGTATTTGCGGAGGAAGGCGATCTGGGCAGCGGCACCATGATAGGTGACATCATGTCGCTTCGTCATGAAACGCAGCCTGTGCGGCTGTTCAGGTCCTGAGGATCAGCCGGGGCGACGAAAGGAAGAAGACGATGAAATCGGAAAACGGACCCTTGAGGGTCGGTATCGGCGGGCCGGTGGGCTCTGGCAAGACGGCGCTGACAGAGAAACTCTGCAAGGCGCTCAGGGATCGCTACTCGGTAGCTGTGGTCACCAATGACATCTATACGCGCGAGGATGCTGATGCGCTTGTGCGCATGCAGGCGCTGACATCCGACCGGATCATCGGGGTTGAGACCGGCGGCTGTCCCCATACGGCGATCCGGGAGGATGCCTCGATCAATCTCCAGGCCATCGCCGAGCTCGGACGACGTTTCGACGACCTCGACATCGTGTTCATCGAGTCGGGCGGCGACAATCTCGCAGCGACCTTTTCGCCCGACCTTGCGGACCTCAGCATTTACGTCATCTCGGTCTGCCAGGGCGAGGAAATCCCCCGCAAGGGCGGACCCGCCATCACGCGGTCAGACCTTCTGGTCATCAACAAGAAGGACCTGGCACCCTATGTCGGTGTCGACACGGATGTGATGGACGGGGATGCGCGACGCATGCGCGGCGGACGCCCGTTCGTCTTCACCGACATGAAGCGAGGCGATGGGCTTGGTGAGATCGTCGACTTCCTGGTGACGCACGGCGGTATCTGAAAAAAAGAGGCCGCCGGAGTGGCGGCCGAAAGCTGTCTACCAGGGAGAGTAAATCGTCCGTCAGATCTGCTTGAGGGCACTGACGTCGCTTATCTGAATGACCCTGCCGCGCACCGTCACACCGGCGCGGCGCAGAGAGGAAAAGGCGCGGGAGAGAGCCTCCGGCGCCAGGCCGAGCTTTCCGGCCAACAGGCTCTTCTGGAACGGGAGCCTGATGGAGGCGGAGGGGCTGTCCTGCGGGCAATGGTCTAGGAGGTAATGCGCGACCCGCTGCGGCGCCGTCTGAAGCCGGTCGTTGGCAACGATATCCATGGTCGAGCGGAGATAGTTGGACAGGCACTGGATGATAGCCTTGGCCACATCCTTTTCCTGCTCCGCAAGGGCGCGAACCTTGTCGAGCTCGAACCGGGCGACAGTCACGTTCTCGGCGGCCTGGGTGTTGTAGCGATAGGTGTCGCCGACGGCGAGCAGGCATTCGGCGAAGGTATCGCCAGGGCCGCAGACCCGGATATCCGCCTCGCGGCCGTCCTTGTTCAGACGGTATAAGCGGACATAGCCGCTCAGGACGCAAAAGAAGTATTCGGCGTGCTCTCCCTCGCGGAACAACAGGTCCCGGGCCTCGTAGTTGGTGACGGTCGCGATCTCCAGCATCTGCGCGAGCGCCGTCGGGCCAAGGGAGGCCATGAACGGCGTCTTCAGGAGGATGTTTCTGTCGCGTGTATTCAACTTCAGTATCTTGTTCACGTTCCTACGGCTCCCACCCTGGCGCCCAGCGCCACGCTTCATCCCGGTCGTGATCACGCGTTTCGATGTCCGGTGGCCTTACCGCAGGTGCGGCGAGGTCTGGCCTTGCCTTGAACCTGCTTCGCCTCGCGCGACCCACGACACCAAGCGTCTGGAGAAGCCGATCTCCCGATCCCATGGCGATCGTTGCCTTCGAAACGGTGCTCTGTCGCCCATTTCAGTCGTTGAGAATAGGATGCCCGCGATGCCGGCGGGTTGATTTCGATCAACCGTTTGTGAGCATTTCGCGAAAATACGGTATGGTGCGGCAAGAAAAAAGCCGGGCTAGGCCCGGCTTCTGAGGAGGTGAGTACGCGGGTCTACTCCGCGGCGAGCGGTGGAAGTGTCACGACATTGCTCTTCTGGTCGCTGCGCCGCTGTTCTGGGCGGTTGCGGGCCTCGATTTCGGAGAGTCTGGCTTCCAGCACTGAGAGGTTCTCGCGGTTCGATTGGGCGAGACGCGTCAATTCCTCCGAGTTCATTGCCAGTTGCTCCTCTTCCTTCTTCCCGACCATCCGGCTGAACACCCAACCGAGGACGCGCGAGAGGTCATCCATGATCAGGAAGAAGGCGGGCACGACCAGAAGGCTCAGCACCGTCGAGACGATAATGCCGCCTATCACGGCGATCGCCATCGGAGAGCGGAACGATCCGCCTTCGCCGACACCGAGTGCGGAGGGCAACATGCCTGCCGACATCGCGATCGACGTCATGATGATCGGGCGAGCACGTTTGCGGCCTGCCTCCACCATGGCGTGAACCCGCTCCAGACCGTGATTTCGCATCTCGATCGCGAAATCCACGAGCAGGATGGCGTTCTTGGTCACGATGCCCATCAGCATCAGGATGCCGATCAGAACGGGCATCGAGAGCGCATTGTTGGTGACGATTAGGCCCACCGCCACGCCCCCTATGGCGAGCGGCAGGGAGAACAGGATGGTGAACGGCTGGATCACGTCCTTGAAGAGCAGGATCAGCACCACAAGGACGAGAAGCAGGCCGAGCAGCATGGCGTTCGCGAAGCCCTGGACCATTTCGGCCTGGATCTTGGCATCACCGCTCTCGGCGAGTCGAACCGTCGGAGGCAGGTCTGTCTCCTCGACGATGCGTTTGAACTCGTCACTGGCCGTATCCAGGGCAGTCCCCTGCGGCACGTCGGAGCCGATCGACACCACGCGGCTGCGGTTGTTGCGCTTGATCGAACTCGGCCCCTCTGAATAGTCGATGTCGGCGACCGTATAGAGGGGAACCGTATTGCCCGTCGCTGTCTTGATCTTGAGGTTGCGGATCGCCTGCAGGTCGCGACGGACGTCGAGGGACGCCTGGGCGCGGATCGGGATCAGGCGGTCATCGAGCGAGATCTTCGGCAAAGCCGCATCCACATCGCCGATGGTAGCAACGCGGACCGTCTCGGAGATTTGCTGCGGCGTAATACCGAGACGGGCGGCCTCGTCCTTGCGCGGCCGGATTTGGAGTTCCGGGCGGGGCAGGGCGCCCTCCGACGATACGTTGGCCAGGATCGGTGAAGCACGCAGGCGGCTTTCAAGCTTGGCCACGGCCTCGTCCAGTTCCTCGCTGCTGCTTGCAAGGAAGTTGAACGACAGTTCGCGCTCGCCGCGATCGTTGAGTTTCGTCACCCGCACATCCGGGATTGAACTCACCTTTGCGAAGAGTTCCTTCTCGATGTCCCATTGTGGACGCTCGCGACCCTCAACCGGCATCTTCGGCAGGTATTCGCCGACAAGGGGGATCGATCCCAGACCCTTGTTGACGAGCGTCTTGACTAGCGAATGCTCGATCTTGCCAAGAATGACGTTGATCGTCGCGCGACGCAATTCCAGATCGCCCCTCGGTGAGGCGCCGCCGAGCACGAACACGCTTTCGACACCGTCGAGTGCGCGGATTGTTTCGTAGAGTTTAGTCGTCGTTTCCGCCGTTTCGTCCAGTGTGGCGTTGGGTGGCAGTTCTATCGACAAGGTGATGCGCGATGCATCTTCGGGCGGAAGGAAGCTGCCGGGCACCTGGGCCAGAAGCATCATCGAACCGATCAGGAAGAGAATCGCGCCGCCGAGCGTCGCGTAACGCATGTACCAGCGCTTCGTCGTTCCGGTGACGAGCCTTGTATAGGCCTTCATCAGCGCGCTGTCGTTGTCGCTATGGTCGTCCATCGCGTCTTCGGCGCGCATGAGATACGCGGCCATCAAAGGTGTAACAAGACGCGCCACCAGCAATGAGAAGAACACCGATATTGCCACCGTCAGGCCGAACTGGATGAAGTATTGGCCCGGTATGCCCGGCATGAACGACACCGGCACGAACACGGCGATGATGGTGAAGCTCGTTGCGATAACGGCGAGACCGATTTCGTCAGCCGCTTCCAGCGCCGCGCGGTAGGGCGTCTTGCCCATCTTGATATGGCGGGCGATGTTTTCGACTTCCACGATCGCGTCGTCGACGAGAATACCGGTCGCAAGCGTGAGAGCCAGGAAGCTGACAAGGTTCAGCGAGAAGCCGAGCAGATCCATGACCCAGAAGGTTGGTATCGCGGAGAGAGGCAGTGCGACGGCCGAAATCAGCGTTGCACGCCAGTTGCGGAGGAAGATCAGAACCACGATGACGGCAAGGATCGCGCCCTCGATCAGGGTGTGGATCGCCGCCTCGTAGTTTCCGTAGGTGAAGTAGACCGCATCGTCGACCATCTGGATGTTGACGTTCGGATTGTTGGTCCGGATCTGGTCAAGCTGGGCTGCCACGGTTTCGGCGACGGAGACTTCGCTCGCGCCCTTGGCGCGGAACACCGCAAAGGTCACCGACGGCTCGCCATTGAACCGCGAGAAGGACTTCGGCTCTTCATACGTGTCCCGGACGGTGCCAAGATCCGAGAGCTTGACGAAGCGTCCGCTCGGAAGCGCGATCGTCGTCTCGGCGAGCTCCGCCACATTGCGGGCGTCGCCGAGCGTGCGGATGCTTTGCTCGCTGCCGCCCACCTGGCCACGCCCCGAGCCGAGGTCGAGGTTGACGCTACGCAGTTGGGCGTTGACATCGGGTGCCGTGATCCCCAGCGCGTTAAGCTTGTCGGCATCCAGAGCGATGCGGATTTCACGATCGGCGCCACCGTAACGGTCGATCCGACCAACGCCGGGCTGGCCCTGAAGCGCACGCTTGATGGTGTCGTCCACGAACCACGACAGTTCTTCGAGGGTCATATTGGGCGAGGATACGGCAAAGGTCTGGATCGCCTGTCCCTCGACTTCCACCTTCGAAACGATCGGTTCGTCGACCGAGGCCGGCAGGTCACCGCGAATTCTGTCGATTGCGTCCTTGACGTCCTGTACCGCTTCTTCGGTTGGCTTTTCAATGCGGAACAGGACCGCAGTGGACGAAAGACCATCCGTCACCGTCGACGTGATTTCGTCGACGCCGCTGATCGAGGCAACGGCGTCCTCGACCTCTTTCGTTACCTGCATTTCCAGTTCGGACGGCGAGGCGCCGCTCTGTGTCACGGCGATCGAAACCACCGGGACGTCGATGTTCGGGAAACGGGTGATCGGCAGCGCAAAGAACGACTGGATGCCGAGAAACACCAGCAGTGCAAACGCAAGTAGGGGCGCTATCGGATTTCGGATCGCCCAGGCGGAGAAATTCATCGTCAGGTGTCCCCTGTTAGTTCGACGCTGCCGGTTGTTCGCGAACCGGCACGATCCTATCGCCATCACGCACGAAGGCACCCGCCTTCGCAACCACCAAATCACCCGGTTCGAGACCGTTCACGATCTCAACGAAGCCCTCGTCCTGAATGCCGATCTCGACCGAAACCTGCTTCACGACGTTGTCTTCGACCTTGCGAGCAATGGTACCTGCTCGCTCGGTCGTCAGCGCTGCTTGCGGCAGCGCAAGCGCCGTGACTTCCTCGATGACGATCTGGGCGCTCGCGTACATGCCCGATTTGGCACCGGCGCTTTCATCGACCAGGATATGAACGGAACCCAGTCGTGTCGTCGGATCGACGACCGGCGAAACCAGGCGCACCTTGCCAGGCAGGGAGTCGCGGGTGCCAGCGATGGATACCTTGGCGGGCATCCCTGTCTGTATGCGGCCGATTTCGCCTTCCGGTACGTCTGCCACGAGTTCGATCTCGCCATTGCGGATCATGGTGAAAAGCGGTGTGGCCGATCCACTCGCGATCGCGCCGATCTTTGCGTCGCGGGCCGATATAACGCCATCCACAGGTGCCTTGACCTCGGTACGCCCGAGATTGAGGTCGATGTCCTCAAGTTGCGCTTCGACGACCTTGATGTCGGCTTCGCCCACGGCCACGGCCTGTCGGGCGGCATTCAGCCTGGCTTGCGCGGCATCCGCGGCAGCGGTCAGTTGTTCTACCTGCGATGTCGAAATCGTGCCCTTTTGCCCAAGAGTCACTGCGCGGTCGCGCTGGCGAACGGCATCGTCGGCGTTTGCCTCCGCTTCGATCACCTGCGCGCGATACTGCGCAAGCGCTGCCTCCGCCTTTGCCTTGCTGGCGTCGAGCTGACTTTTCTGGAGAATGAGGGTGTCGCGATTGAGTTCCGCCACGACATCGCCGGCCTTCACCCGGTCTCCGACATCGACATTCAGAGTCTTGATCGAAAGACCTTCCACGAGCGGTTGTATGAAGACTTCCTGGACCGGCCGGATCGTGCCCGACGCGAGAACGCGATCGACCAGAGGACGCACCGTGGCCTCGCTTACGACGATCGATGGCAGGTTCTGTTGAGGTTCCGATGCCGCCTCCTGGGAGACCGCCGGCAAGCCGGTCAGGGACAAAGCGAACAGCGCTATTGCTGCGGAGATCGGGATGCGAACCATGAGCCTCTTCCGGTAAAGTCTGAACGAGAATACTGTCATTACGTGCGTTACGGGCCCGCGGATCGCCCTACATCAAATGCGATACGAAATTGCCCTCTGGACCCGCCGGTCATGCCGCCTCACTACGGCACTCAAGATGGTGACGCGGCTACCGGTTGCAAGTCTATGGTTCGCACTTTTCGCGTTGCCTCTCCGCAAAACACAATTCCGTGCAAAAACTACAACACATGACGCCAACCGATGTCAGCATCTCTGCTGCGGCGCAAGAAAAAGGCGCCCGGACACTGGTCCGGACGCCGACTTTTTCAGGGATTGCGGTACGCCTATTTCAGGGCAGCGTCCGTGATGTCCATGGTGTAGGCGCCTTCCGGCTCCTTGGTGATGACCGGGTCGGAGCCGCCGCCGAGCAATGTCTTGACGGTCCGGTCGTAGTCGGCCTTATCAAGCGCGCCGTTCGAACCGGCGGTCAGCTTAGCGACTTCGCCCATCATCCGCTTCTGGTGCTGTTCGGTCTGAGCGCCCGATGCGTCGTTTTCAAGCACGATGTCGGCGGCTTCGTCCGGGTTCTCTTCGGCGTATTTCCAGCCCTTCATCGAAGCGCGAACGAACTTGACCATTTTTTCCTTGAAAGCGGCGTCCTTCAGGGAGTCCTCCAGAACATAGAGGCCGTCTTCCAGCGTCGCGACGCCTTCGTCCTCGTACTTGAAGGTCACCAGTTCCTCCGGCTTGATGCCGGCGTCGATAACCTGCCAGTACTCGTTGTATGTCATGGTCGAGATGCAGGCCGCCTGCTTCTGCAGCAGCGGATCGACGTTGAAGCCTTGCTTCAGCACGGTGACACCATCCGGCGAGCCATCGGTCTTGATGCCGAGCGTGCTCATCCATGACAGGAACGGATATTCGTTGCCGAAGAACCACACGCCGAGCGTCTTGCCCTTGAAGTCATCGGGCTTGGTGATGCCGGTTTCCTTGAGGCAGGTCAGCATCATGCCCGAGGACTTGAAAGGCTGGGCGATGTTGACGAGCGGCACGCCTTTTTCGCGGGTAGCCAGCGCCGACGGCATCCAGTCGACGATCACGTCGGCGCCGCCACCGGCCAGAACCTGCGGCGGAGCGATGTCCGGACCGCCCGGCTTGATTTCGACGTCGAGGCCTTCTTCTTCGTAGAAGCCCTTGTCCTTGGCGACGTAGTAGCCGGCGAACTGGGCCTGGGTGACCCATTTCAGCTGCAGCGTCACCTTTTCGGCAGCGGCCGCTTGCATCGCCATCAGCGACACGGCGCCGGCGAGGAGCATGGAAGCGATTTTGTTCTTCATTGTCAGTTCCCTCTTTTTGTTGTTACGCCTGCCCACCACGGACAGACGGATGCCAGAAGGTGACGGCCCGCTCGGCGAGCGCCACCAGACCGTAGAAGATCGAGCCGGCGAGCGCGGCAACCGCGATCTCGGCCCAGACCATGTCGACATTGCTGCGCCCCACTTCCGTGGAAATCCGGAACCCCATGCCGACGATCGGGGTGCCGAAAAACTCCGCGACGATGGCGCCAATCAACGCCAGCGTCGAATTGATCTTGAGTGCATTGAAAATGAAAGGCCATGCGGCAGGCAGCCTCAGCTTCAAGAGCGTCTGCCACCAGGAGGCGGCATAGGTCCGCATCAGGTCGCGCTCCATATGGCTTGCGGCCGACAGGCCCTGAACCGTGTTCACCAGCATCGGAAAGAAGGTCATGATCACGACGACGGCGACCTTGGACTGCCAGTCGAAGCCGAACCACATGACCATGATCGGCGCGATGCCGACGACCGGGAGAGCGGAAACGAAATTGCCGATCGGCAGCAAGCCCTTCTGCAGGAACGGCGAACGATCCACGAGGATCGCGACGATGAAGCCGAGACCGCAGCCGAGCACCCAGCCGGTCAGTACCGATTTCAGGAAGGTCTGCTGGAAGTCGGCCCAAAGTGTTGGAACCGAGGTGGTCAGGCGGGCCCAAATCATCGAGGGCGCGGGCAGGAGGATCGACGGAATGTTGAAACCTTTGACCAGACACTCCCAGATCGCCAGCAGCGTGATGCCGAAGATCAGCGGAACGGCGGCATTGACGAGCTTACGCGCCATCGCGTCTGCAGGGCGCAGTCGTACAAGCCATTCGTTCAGCCCCCAAGCGGCCAGCCAGAAGACGACGGCAAAGGTCAAATAACCGTTCATGGCTTGACCCCCATGCGCTTGAGAACCTGGGTGTGCGCCATCCCGACGATCGAAACCAGGATCGCGGCGAGGCCCGCTGCCATGAAAAGCGCGGCCCATATCTGGATCGTCTGGCCATAATACGACCCGGACAACAGCCGGGCGCCGAGGCCCGCGACGGCGCCGGTTGGCAGTTCCCCGACGATGGCTCCGACGAGCGAAATGGCGATCGCGACCTTCAGCGAGGTGAAAAGATAAGGCATCGATGATGGCCAGCGCAGTTTCCAGAAAATCTGCGAGGGGCTGGCGTGATACGTGTGCATCAGGTCCAGCAGGATGATGTCAGGACTTCTCAAGCCCTTCACCATGCCGACGACGATCGGGAAGAAGGAGAGATAAGTCGAGATCAATGCCTTCGGCAGCACGCCGGAAATCCCGATCGCGTTCAGGACGACGATGATCATCGGCGCGACGGCGAGGATCGGGATGGTCTGGCTGGCGATGACCCACGGCATCAGCGAGCGATCCATGGCCCGGTTGTGGACGATGCCGATCGCCAGCAGGATACCGAGCGCGGTGCCGATGCCGAAGCCGAGCAGGGTGGCGGAGAGCGTGATCCACGCGTGGTAGACGAGGCTGCGCTTGGAGGTGACAGCCTTGTTGACCGTGGTGTCCCAGAGTTCGGCGATGATCTGGTGCGGCGCCGGCAGCACGGGCCTTTCCTGAGCGAACGTCCGTTCCATGATCTGGCCGAACGAGATCTCCTCGCCGGCACGGGCCGCCTGGTCGCGCACGAAGGGCGCGTTGAGATAGATAACGAACAGATGCCAGATCACCAGGATGACGGCTATGACGGTCAGGATCGGAAAGAGACGGTCACGCACAAAGGAAGACGTTGTCCCCATCAGACGCCTCCCTTCTGCGGGAAGAGCATCAGCGCCATCGAGACAATGCCGAGCGCGACGCCCGCCATTTGCGTGGCCGACAGACGTTCGCCGAAGACGAGGAAGGCGATGACGTTGATCAGCAGGAGTTGCGCCACGGAAGACGCGGAGATCGCGAGCCCCAGCCCGCCTTCGCGCATCAGCTTCACCATCATCAGGTTGCCGATGCAGTAAAGGGCGAGAGACAGAAGGAGAACCCAGAGCCTGTCGCCGCTGGCGATGTAGGCCCGCGACGCTGTGGCCGCAGAGAGAAATACGACCATGGCGGCGCCGAGCCAGAGGAGGAAGGCCGGGTTCATGGGCGGCGCTCCGGGAAAGTAACTTTGCCCCTCATCCGGCTGCCGCCACCTTCTCCCCGTTGGAACGGGGAGAAGGGACTCGTGGCACCGCCGGCGCTCCATGTCTCTTCTCCCCGCCAGCGGGGAGAAGGTGCCGGCAGGCGGATGAGGGGCAACTTGGTAGAAAATCGATTGCTACTCCTCATAGCTATGCCCCGCCTTCAGCCCTTCCCGTACCCTGTGGGCGATCTTCAGGAATTCCTCGCTCTCGCGAATCTCCAATGGCCGCTCCTTCGGCAACGTCGACTCGATGATGTCGGTGACACGGCCGGGGCGGGGGCTCATGACGACGATCTTGGTCGAGAGGTAGACGGCCTCGGGGATTGAGTGGGTGACGAAGCAGATCGTCTTGTTGGTGCGGGCCCAGAGCTTCAGGAGTTGTTCGTTCAGGTGGTCGCGAACGATCTCGTCAAGCGCGCCGAAGGGTTCGTCCATCAGGAGCAGGTCAGCGTCGAAGGCCAGCGCGCGGGCGATTGAGGCGCGCTGCTGCATTCCGCCCGACAGCTGCCAGGGATACTTCTTGCCGAAACCGGAGAGATTGACGAGGTCGAGGGTCTGCTCGATCCGGCGCTTCTGCTCCTCCTTCGTGAAGCCCATGATTTCGAGCGGGAGGGCTATGTTCTTCTCGATCGTGCGCCATGGATAAAGTGCGGCTGCCTGGAAGACATAGCCATAGGACCGGTCCTTGCGGGCGTTTTCCGGCGTCATGCCGTTGACTGTGATCGTGCCGGATGTGTGTTTTTCCAGATCGGCGATCACGCGCAGAAACGTTGTCTTGCCGCAGCCCGACGGGCCGATGAAGGAGACGAAATCACCCTTCCTGACATCGAGGTCGACATTGGAGAGCGCATGGACGGGACCATCGCCGGTCTGGAAGGTAAGACAGAGGTCCTTGGCGGACACGACGGAGAAGCCTGGAGCAGTCATTGCCTGGAGCCGATCGTTTTTGTTTTTGAGGCGAAACGCCCGATTGATGATAATATTGCTGCGCCGGCGGGATCCGGCCTATCAGGTTTTGCGGGAGGAGATCCCGCCATGGAGGATGACGCGCATGGACCTAGCATCGAAACCCACCTGCCGGGTCGTGAAGCCCGGCCATACCTATGACGGCAAGCAGGGGCTCAGCTACTTCGAGGGGATTGCGGCGGAGACCGTCGGCTCGAAGGGCATCTGCATGCACCTCTTGACCATGCCGCCCGGCGCGCGCGCCAAGGCGCATCTGCACGAGAGCCACGAAACGGCGATCTACTGCCTCTCCGGCCAGGCGCATACCTGGTACGGCGACCGGCTGGAGAACCACATCATCCTGCACGCCGGCGAGATGTTCTACATCCCGGCCGGTGTTCCGCATCTGCCGGCCAACCTGTCGAACGCACCTTGCTCGGCGATCATCGCGCGCACCGATCCCAACGAGCAGGAGAGCGTCGTCCTGCTGCCGGAGCTGGACGCGCTGGTGCAGATTTGACGTCAGGCTGGCGGGCACCGCTGACATTGTAAGCATTACACACCCGTCGCCGGAATGCCCGTGCGCTCCACCTTGCGCGGTGCGACGAGTTCCTTCCACGTCGACAGCGCCTTGTTCACTGCCGTGAACGGCTCGCGCTTGACGAACTGGCCGTGGCCCTCGCGGGTCTTCACCGAGGATTCCTCGATCGCGACATAGCCGCGTGTCAGCGTGTAGCGGGGCAGGCCGGTGACTTCCTTGCCCTCGAAGACATTATAGTCAATCGAGGATTGCTGGGACTTGGCCGAGATCGTCTTCGAGCGCTTCGGATCCCAGACGACGAGGTCCGCATCGGCACCGACGAGGACGGCACCTTTCTTCGGATAGACGTTGAGGATCTTGGCGATGTTGGTCGACGTCACCGCGACGAACTCGTTCATCGTCAGGCGGCCCGTCGCCACACCATAGGTCCAGAGCATCGGCATGCGATCCTCAAGTCCGCCCGTGCCGTTCGGGATTTTGGCGAAGTTGCCGACGCCGAAGCGTTTCTGGTCGGTGGTGAAGGCGCAGTGGTCGGTGGCGACGACCGAGAGCGAGCCCGACTGCAGGCCCGCCCACAGCGAGTCCTGGTGCTGCTTGTTGCGGAAGGGGGGCGACATGACGCGGCGGGCGGCATGGTCCCAGTCCTTGTTGAAGTACTCGCTCTCGTCGAGCGTCAGATGCTGGATCAGCGGCTCGCCATAGACGCGCATGCCCTTCTGCCGGGCGCGGCGGATGGCTTCATGGGCCTGTTCACAGGAGGTGTGCACGACATAGAGCGGAACACCCGCCATGTCGGCCAGCATGATGGCGCGGTTGGTGGCCTCGCCCTCGACCTCCGGCGGACGGGAATAGGCATGGGCTTCCGGACCGTTATTGCCTTCAGCGAGCAGCTTTGCCGTCATCGAGGCGACGACGTCGCCGTTTTCGGCATGCACCATCGGCAGGGCGCCAAGCTCGGCGCACCGCTGGAACGAGGCGAACATCTCGTCGTCGTTCACCATCAGCGCACCCTTGTAGGCCATGAAGTGCTTGAAGGTGTTGATGCCCTTGTCCTGCACGACAGTCTTCATCTCGTCGAAGACGCGCTCGTTCCAGCCCGTGATTGCCATGTGGAATGAATAGTCGGCGGTCGCTCGTCCCGACTTGTTGTCCCACATCTGGAGGGCTTCGAGCAGCGACTGGTCGGGGGCGGGCAGACAGAAATCGACGACCATGGTCGTGCCGCCGGAAAGGCCGGCGCGCGTGCCGCTTTCGAAGTCGTCGGCCGAATAGGTGCCCATGAACGGCATTTCGAGGTGGACGTGAGGGTCGATACCGCCGGGCATCACGTAGCAACCCGTAGCGTCCAGGACGTCGTCGCCCGACAGGTTGGGGCCGATCTCAACGATCACGCCGCCGTCGATCTTCACGTCGGCCTTGTAAGTGAGATCGGCGGTCACGATGGTGCCGTTCTTGATGACTGTGCTCATGTCGTTCCCCTTGTTCGTCTTGCGGGCGGTTGTTCGCCTCGTGTCGTTTTGTCGTTCGGGTAAGGCCGCCTAGGGGATCATCTCCTCATCGGCGGTGGCGTTATGGACCATTCGCGTCTCCAGCTGGATGACGCGGGCCGTCAGTTCACTTCTCTCCTGCAGCAGCCGTTCGCGTTCGCCGGCACGGTGTCTGTTGCCGGCGTAACGCAAAAGCAGCGTTGCGATGGCAAGAAACACGATCGCTGCGGAAACCGCGATGGCCGTCGTGGTCGGCTCCACGCCGCATGTCGCGGTCGCGTCCCGCAGTCCGGTCAGGGCCCCAGCGTCGCAGAAGACGAGGGTGGCCTTCTCCGTCAGGGCATCGCGGACCCACCACAGGAGCAGATACGGGAGAAGGAGCAGAAGGTAGATCGCCGCCCGTGGTCCGCTTCGCTCTGCCATCTTGATCCCCCGGGTTCCGCTGTTGCATCGACGGGTTCACTCTAGGCTACGATTTCAGCGGTTTCCAGCACGGCATGCAGCAATACATCGGCACCGGCGGTGGCCCATTCCTTCGAGATTTCCTCGGCCTCGTTGTGGGAAAGACCGCCGACGCAGGGGCACATGACCATTGTCGACGGTGCGACCTTGGCGGCCCAACAGGCGTCGTGGCCGGCGCCGGAAATGAGATTCATGTGGCTGTAGCCAAGGCGTTCGGCGGCGTTTCGCACCCGCTCGACGAGCGTCGGGTCGAAGGTCACCGGGTCGAAGTGGCCGACCGCCTCGACCGAACATCCAACGCCGAGCGTGTCGCAAATCTTTGCCGCTTCCGCCTCGATCTTGGAACGCATGCGGTTGAGCTTGTCGAGGTCCGGTGTTCGGATATCGACCGTGAAGACGACGGTGCCCGGCAGCACGTTTCTTGAATTCGGCGAAAACTTCACCTGTCCGACGCCGCCGACGGCGCCCGGCTGGTTTTCCATGGCGACAGCCTGCACCATTTCCATGATGCGCGCCATCGCAAGGCCGGCATTGACGCGCATGCTCATCGGGGTGGACCCGGTGTGCGCTTCCTTCCCGGTCAAGGTGAACTCCAGCCACCAGAGGCCCTGACAGTGCGTGACGACGCCGATCTGCTTTTTCTCCGCCTCGAGGATCGGCCCCTGCTCGATGTGGTACTCGAAATAGGCGTGCATCTTGCGGGCACCGACCTCTTCCACGCCTAGCCAGCCGATACGTTTCAGCTCCTCGCCATAGGTCTTGCCGTCCGGATCCTTGCGCGCATACGCGTAGTCGAGAGAATGCACGCCGGCGAAGACGCCGGAGGCCAGCATGGCCGGGGCAAACCGCGCACCTTCTTCGTTGGCCCAGTTGGTGACAACGATCGGATGTTTGGTCGTGATGCCGAGGTCGTTCATCGAACGAACCACTTCCAGAGCCGCCAGCACGCCGAGCACGCCGTCATATTTGCCGCCGGTCGGCTGGGTGTCGAGGTGCGAGCCGACATAGACGGGCAGGGCATCAGGGTCCGTACCGGGCCGGGTCATGAACATCGTGCCCATCTTGTCGACACCCATGGTCATTCCGGCTTCGTCGCACCACCGTTTGAACAGATGACGGCCTTCACCGTCTTCGTCCGTCAGAGTCTGGCGGTTGTTGCCGCCAGCAATGCCGGGGCCGATCTTCGCCATCTCCATCAGCGAATCCCACAGGCGATCGCCGTTGATGCGCATGTTCTCGCCGGGTGCTGCCACCATGACTTCATCCTCACCTGTCTTTGCGGGGGAGACGGCGCGTGGTCTCTCCCTTTACGTTCCCCTGGTCATCTCCGCTGCCTTGATGGTCTTTTCGGAGGTTTTCATCTCGGCGGTTGCCTTCGGAAGGCATCTGCCGGATAATTTGACCGACTGGTAAACATTACAGCTTCCACCGGCGTACTCAAGACGAAAAACTCGAAAAAACGTAGCGGAAATCGCGTGCATTTGCCGCAAAAAGATGCAGGGTAATCTTGATAAAGATCAACCGGTTAAAGGTTGGCAACTGACACTTACGAGAGGCTTCATGGCAATTCCGAGGGCGGCGAAGACTTTGCGGCGGACACGCATTCAGGAGGAGAAGGAGGAGCTGATCCTGGAGGCGGCATTAGACGTCTTTTCGTCTCGCGGTTTCCACGGTTCCACGATCGACCAGATCGCCGAGGTGGCGGGTATGTCGAAGCCGAATCTGCTCTACTATTTTCGCACGAAAGACGCGATGCACCGGGCGTTGATCGACAGGGTGCTCGAAAACTGGCTGGAACCGCTTCGCGCTTTCGACGCCGCAGGTGATCCCGAGGAGGAAATACGCTCCTATATTCGTCGCAAGCTAGAGATGGCGCGAGACTATCCGCGCGAAAGCCGACTCTTTGCCAACGAAATCCTCCAGGGTGCGCCTCGTATCATCGATGTGCTGAGGGGGCCGCTGAAGGAACTCGTGGACGAGAAGGTTGAGGTCATCCGCAGCTGGGCCAGGGCGGGAAAGGTCGCCGATAGCGACCCCTACCACCTCATATTCTCGATCTGGTCGACCACACAGCACTATGCCGATTTCGACGTGCAGGTGCAGGCGGTGCTGGGTGCGGAGGCAAAGCAGCAAAGCCGGTTCGAGGATGCGGCGCGTTATCTGGAAGAGCTGTTCGTCCGCGGCCTGCTGGTTCAGCCGCAGACGTGAACGGCGGCCGTCAGTCCCTCAATAGCCCCATCACCAGCAAACCGCCGGCCGTGACGAGAGCGCCCATGAAAACAGCGGGGCTCGCCCAGCCGTGCCCGATCATGCCCTCGAGGATGATGACGGTGGTGGGTGTTAGATAGCCGTAGCCGAGGACCTTTGCGGCAGGCAGGCGCGTCGAGGCATATTGGAGGAGCATGAAGGTAACGGCCGTGGTCACGATGGACAGGTAGGCCACTGTCGCCCAGACCGAGATGGGGAGGGCGGAGAAGTCCGTCCTGACCAGCGGCAGCAGGCCGGTCGGTAGCAGCCAAGGGATGCTGTAAACGGTGACCCAGAAGCCGAACGCGACCGGATTTTCGCCGCGCCCGAATTTTCGTATCAGCGGCACATAAGCCGCATGGGCGATCACGCCGAAGAAGTAGATGATTTCGCCGGTGCCGACGTCAAAGGACAGAATGGCCTGTAGATCTGCCCTGAAGATCACCCAGACGGCTCCAAGGGCGGCGATGACAAGTGCGGCCAGAACGCCCGGACGGGTCGGCTGGCGGATCAGGACCAGTGCGAATCCGGCGCTCAAAAGCGGCATCAGAGTGAAAACCGCGCCCGTCTGTACGGGGCTCGTGAACTCCAGCGCCGTGAACATCGTCAGCATATAGAAAGCGATCAGGCCGCCAAGAATCGCAAAGCGCCACGGCTGCTTTGGCAGAACGAGCGGCGCCTTGAAGATGCCAAAGGCCATGACGCCCATGACGACGACGGTCAGCAGGTACCGCCACAGCGTCAGGGGGCCCGCCTCCATCGACTGCGCGGCGATGCCGCCGAATGAGAATGAACCCGCGATCAGTGCAGCGAAAAGCAGCATGGCTCCGTGAGCCAGGAGCTTTTCCCGGCCCGTGGCATGAATGACATGGCTGTTCGGAGAAGCGGCTCTTTCAGTTAGGTCGGCCATCTCTGTGCTGCGTTTCGATCGGCGTCGTCTCCACGATCCAGCTTGACCGCAAAGCCGTTCTCGATTCATCGTCGGCTTCTCATTGCCGAATTCCCCCGCCTGTTACCCGAATGTGGCTCCCATGACAACGACGATCGGTTTTCAAGACACCGAGAAGAAGACCAGCGACGTCCTTCAAGACGTCATCGCGTCCATGCACGGCGAGGACGTCACCTTGCGGGAAATTCTCAGCGAGATGGGGGAGAGCGGCCTCTTGCTGCTCTGCGGGTTGCTGTCGTTGCCCTTTCTTTTCCCGGTCTCCATCCCAGGCGTCTCAACCGTGTTCGGCGCCGGCATCGTCCTGATCGGTATTGCGATCACGCTCAACCAGATGCCCTGGCTGCCCGAACGATTGGCCGACCGGCGTCTCGACAGCAAGAAGCTTGTTCCGGTGCTAGAGCGCGGCGTCGGCGTGCTGCGTCGCATGGACGGCTATATCAAGCCGCGCCTTTCCGTGCTGACGACTGGCACGCCCGTCAATCGTGTCAACGGTCTCGTCCTGACTTTCTCCGGCTTTCTGTTGATGATGCCGTTGAGTTTCATTCCGTTCTCCAACACCTTGCCAGGTGTCGCGATCCTGCTGCTATCGGCGGGCATCTCGCAGCGCGACGGCGCCGTGGTGGCGGCGGGATACCTGCTGGTGGTGTTGACAGTGCTCTATTTCGGCGGACTGGCCTACGGCGCATTCGCAGCCACGCAAAGCTTTGGCGTGCTCGGCGGCTAAGCCCATGTCGCCGCAAATCCGAGAGTGTGGTCAGCCGACAGATTTGATCGGCGGTTTCATGGTCTTCTGGTAGTCGAGCGCGAACTCCATGAAGTCGTTCGCCGACATCGGCCGTGCGAGCGCATATCCCTGGAGCGTCTGGCAGCCGAGTTCGCGAAGGATGGTCGCGTGCTCCATCGTTTCCACGCCTTCGGCGACGATGTCTATCGACAACGACCGGCCGATCTCGACGATCGAACCGATCAGACGCCGCTGGGCCTCCGACTCGATCACCGGACGGGTCAGTTGGCGGTCGATCTTGAGCCGGCGAGGCGAGAGCTTCAGCAGGCTGAGGATTGAAGCGTAACCGGTGCCGAAGTCGTCTATTTCGATGTCGATGCCGTGCTGGCGAATCCTTTCGATCGCGACGATCGCCGCTTCGTTCTTGTCGTCGAAGGAGATCGATTCCAGGAGTTCGAACGACACGCGCCCTTTCGGGATATTGATGCGTTCGAGATGCTCAAGCAGGCCTTCGTCAAACAGGCGCTGGGCCGAGATGTTGACGGACACCTTGGGGATGACAAGACCGTTGGCTTCCCAGCGGGTGGCCTGGAAGAGCGTCTGGTCGAGGATTGCCGCGTCGATCTGCGAGACGACGTTCAGGTCCTCGGCGGCGGCAAGGAATGTTGCGGGACCCAGCAGTCCGCGCTCTGGATGATCCCAGCGGGCGAGTGCCTCGACACCGCAGATGGCCAGCGTGCTGGCGTCGAACTGGGGCTGATAATAGGCAATGAAGCCGTTCTGCTCCACAGACTTGAGAATGGCGTCGGCCGTCTGCTTGGTCGCAACGGCCAGTGACTTCATCGCCTCGGTATAGTGTTCCACGCGGTTGCGGCCGCGCCGCTTCGCGTCATAGAGCGCGATATCGGCATTGACCAGCAACTGGTCGGCCCGCTCTTCCGGACCGCGCTTGACGGCTATACCAATACTTGCGCCCACCCGGCAGTCGTGGCCGTGATAGGTGACAGATGCATTGATCGCATCAATCAGGCGCTTGGCGAGTTCGGTATAGTCGCTCTCGGTGGCGGTTCCCGCGCAGACCACGACGAATTCGTCACCGCCGATACGCGCTGCGAAGTCGCCGCGGCGGATGTTCTCCCGAAGCCTCGCCGCAGCGTGCCTAAGGATAACGTCGCCGGCACCATGGCCGAGCGTGTCGTTGATTTCCTTGAAGCGATCTAGGTCGATATGCAGGAGGGCGTAGCGACCTTTTACACCCGGCGTCTCGTCCATTTCCTTGAGACGCTGGTCGAGGAAGCGGCGATTGGGCAGGTCCGTCAGCGCGTCGTGGAGCGAGTTGTACTCCATGTGCTGTCTGGCGCGCTCCAGTTCCTGGTTCTGGATTTCAGCCTGGCGCTTGGCTTCGATCAACGCTTGCTGAAGCTTCACATCGCCCGTGACGTTCCAGTTGATGCCGACCATTTTCTTGCGGAACCGGGAGTCGCGGTACATCGTGCCATAGGAGCGGATGTGCCGGATTTCGCCGGACGGGCAGATCACGCGGAATTCGGTCGAGTAGTCACGTCCGGATGCCACGGACTCGGCGAATTGTCGCTCCGCTTCCTCGACGTCGTCGGGATGCAGGATATTTCGCCACGTGGCGTATTCGGCGACCGTCGCGTTTTCGACGCCGTAGAGAGAGCGCATCCGCGCATCCCAGTTCAGTTCACCGGAGGCGATATCGAGTTCCCAGACACCGATTTTCGAGGCTTCTAGAGCGATTTCCAGGCGGTGGGACAGCGCCCGAAGCTCTTCTTCCCTCTGCCGCAGCACGGTGATGTTGCCGTGGCGCTCGCGCAGAAGGCTGGCGACCCAGAGAACAGGCGCCATGATCAGCACCCCAACGGTCAACATCAAGGCACGGAAAAGCCACATGTCCGGGGCGCTGTCCGTCCAGCCACCCTTCGGGACGGCGGATACCCGCCAACGCAGTTCGCCGATGGACACCGTCATCCTGACGGGACGCTCGGTCTCGATCGTCGCATTTCCAAAGAAGGTGTTGCCCAGTCGACCATCCTCTAGCTCGGTCGAAATGGCGATATCGATCGGCAGATCCGGGTTCTTGAGGCCGCTTTCCTCGTAGAGTCGCTCGATGTCGATCACGGCAGAGAGGATGCCCCAGAAATTGCGGCCAGCCTTCCGCGTCTCGTAGACGACGGGGTAGCGGACGATCACGCCGCGACCGCCCTGGACGAGATCGAGCGGACCCGTGATGACGTAGCGACCTGTGTCTCGGGCTCGCTCCGCGCCCTTGCGCTGAATCTCGTTGGTTCGGTAGTCGAGGCCCATCACGCCTTCGTTGCCGATCGTCGGATAGACGTAGGAGACACGCATATCCGGAGCGGCGGCCAGCGAGCGGAGCTGTGTGGTGGTGTCGAAGATCCGGGCGGCGAGCGCCGAAAATCTCTCGCGGTCCATGCTCGGCTCGGTCTCCAGCGCGGCGACGAAACCCCTGATAAGTTGCACGTTGGAGTTTATGTTGGTCTCGAGATTGGTGCGCAGCGCCCCCAACTGCTCGGCAACCTGATTTCGGGTATTGTCGAGATGGACCAACTTTTTCTGGGTGTCAGCGTAGACGATCGATACCGCAACCGCGGCTATGACGATGAGCGCAGGAAAATAGTACTGCAGAATTGCACGCAATTCAGCCCAGCGCGCTGATAGACCGCCGTGTCCCGCCATTGCGGCTCCCCGTAACCCTGCGTATCGCGAACGTCATTCAAATCGGGTTGAAAATGCGTACAGCATCTCCAAGCAGCCTAAATTTGCAGCAACAGTTGAATATTTCCTGAATCGGAAACGCGCGCGACCGTACTGAAACGGGCAAAGAAAAGGCCCTCCGAAGAGGGCCAGTTTTGACGGGAGGTTATTATTCGGCGGCCTGAACGGCCATTGGATTATTGGGATGCGTCGTCCAGTTGGCGTAATCAGGGTCAACAGGGCGGCCAGTGCGCTGATCGAGCGTGCCGGGCTCCAGCCCGACCATCGTGATACAGTTCTCCACGGGACAGACGTTGACGCAGAGATTGCAGCCGACGCACTCGTCTTCCATGACCTCGAACTTTCGCACTCCATCCACCATGCTAGTGATCGCCTGGTGCGAGGTGTCCTCGCAGGCGATGTGACAGCGTCCGCACTTGATGCAGGCGTCCTGGTCGATGCGCGCCTTGGCGATGTAGTTGAGGTTCAGGTACTGCCAGTCGGTGACGTTAGGCACCGCGCGGCCTGTGATGTCGTCAAGAGTCCGGTGGCCCTTGGCGTCCATCCAGTCCGACAGGCCGGTAATCATCTCCTGAACGATCTTGAAGCCATACGTCATGGCCGCTGTGCAGACCTGGACGTTGCCGGCTCCCAGGACAAGGAACTCGGCCGCGTCACGCCAGGTGGTCACGCCGCCGATGCCGGAAATCGGCAGGCCTTGGGTTTCCGGATCGCGGGCGATCTCTGCCACCATGTTAAGGGCGATCGGCTTGACCGCCGGGCCGCAATAGCCGCCGTGGGTGCCCTTGCCGCCGACCGTGGGATTGGGTGCGAAATTGTCGAGATCGACGGAAACGATCGAGTTGATCGTGTTGATCAGCGACACTGCGTCTGTGCCGCCGGCTTTGGCGGCGCGGGCGGGCTTGCGGATGTCGGTGATGTTTGGGGTGAGCTTGGTTATCACCGGCATGCGGGTATATTGCTTGCACCAGCGCACAACCATCTCGATGTATTCCGGCACCTGTCCGACGGCGGCGCCCATGCCGCGTTCGGACATGCCGTGGGGACAGCCGAAGTTGAGCTCGATGCCGTCGGCGCCTGTCTCCTCGACGAGAGGCAGGATCGCTTTCCAGGCATTCTCCTCGCATGGCACCATGATCGAGGCGATCAGCGCCCGGTCCGGCCAGTTCTTCTTCACCATCTTCATCTCCTGCAGGTTGATCTGCAGGGGGCGGTCGGTGATGAGTTCGATGTTGTTCAGGCCGAGCAGGCGTCGGTCTGCGCCCCAGATCGCGCCGTAGCGCGGTCCGTTGACGTTGACGACCGGCGGGCCGTCCTCGCCCAGCGTCTTCCAGACGACGCCGCCCCAGCCCGCCTTAAAGGCACGCTCGACGTTGTAGGCCTTATCGGTGGGCGGTGCCGAGGCGAGCCAGAAGGGATTGGGCGATTTGATGCCGACGAAATTGTTTCTGATATCAGCCATGTGTCTCTCCCGATCGGTTAGGCGACAGCGGTCACGCCCGCCGCAGATGCGGCGAGAGAGCGGTTGATGCTTTTGGCCGCGTCGCGGCCCATGGCGACGGCGGAGACGGTGAGGTCCTTGCCGCCGGTGGCGCAGTCGCCGCCGGCCCACACGCCCGCAATGGAGGTGCGTCCCTCGCCATCGATCGCGATCTTGCCGCCTTCAAGGCGAAGGCTGTCCAGGCCGAGCGGATCGAGCTTCTGGCCGATCGCGACGAGGATCTGGTCGGCCTTGATCTCTGCCGTATGCCCCGTGCCCTTCATCACCCCGTTTTCGAGATGGGTGTATTCGAAGGTGATCGCCGAGCAGTGTCCGTGATGGTGGGCGATCTCCTTCGGCTGCAGCCAGTGGCGAATGTGAACGCCCTTCGAGGCAGCGAGGTCCTGCTCGAACTCCGAGGCGTTCATGTGTTCCTTGCCGCGGCGATAGCAGATGGTGACGTTTTCTGCTCCGAGCAGCTTGCATTGAACGGCCGCGTCGATCGCGGTCATCCCGCCGCCGATCACCACCACGTCGCGGCCGACGGGAACATCGGCCTTGTCATTGGCTTCGCGCAGGTTCGCGATGAACTCGACCGCATCGACCACGCCATTGATCTGCGCGCCCGGGATGTTCAGCGCGTTGACGTTGCCGAGACCAGCGCCGAGGAACACCGCGTCGAACTTTGCCTGCAGATCCGGAAGCGTGAAATCCCGCCCCAGCATCTCGCCGTTGACGACATCGATATTGCCGATCGACAGGATGTAATCGACTTCCCGCTGGGCAAAGTCGTTGGTCGTCTTGTACGCGGCGATGCCGTATTCGTTCAGACCGCCGGCTTTCTCCCTATGGTCGTAGATCGTGACGAAATGGCCGGCCATGGCGAGCCGGTGGGCGCAGGCGAGGCCGGCGGGACCGGCGCCGACCACAGCGACTTTTTTGCCGGTTTCGGGGCCTGCCGTGTAGAACTGCCGGCCCTCGGCGATCGCCACGTCAGTCGCATAGCGCTGAAGACGGCCGATCTCGACGGGGCGTTCCTCGGCGGTATTGCGGACGCAGACTTCCTCGCAGAGTTGCTCGGTCGGACAGACGCGGGCGCACATGCCGCCAAGAATGTTCTGGTCGAAGATCGTCTTCGCCGAACCCAGCGGATTGCCAGTCGAGATCTGCCGGATGAAGAGCGGAATGTCGATCGAGGTCGGACAGGCCGTCATGCACGGCGCGTCGTAACAGAAGTAGCACCGGTCGGATGCAACCAGTGCCTCGTGATCACCCAAGGGTGGATGAAGATCGGAAAAATTTCTTGCATAGTCGGCAGCATCGAGCCGCCCGGCCTTCAGGCCCGGTTCCAGTCGTCGCATCTGAGTTCCCTCTGTTTTTTTAGGTGCGATTGCACACACGGTAACTCAGGATAAAAATTTTATCAAACGGTAAAATTTTGGAGTTTTTCGCACCAGATTGCCTGTGGCGCCGGGGTTTCTGCGGGCATCAGTCCGCACGTTCCCGATCGCGCCAGGCACGTGGCGAGACGCCTGCATGACGGGTGAAGAAGCGGCTGAAATAGGCCTGGTCATCGAAGCCGAGGCTCTCGGCGATCTGCCTGATGCTGATCGCTGTGAAGGCGAGGTCGCGCTTGGCTTCGGTCATAATCCGCTCGTCGATCAGCCGGCTTACCGGCTTGCCGGCAACTGCATTGGTGAGGCGATTAAGATGGGTGGCGGTCATGCCGAGTCGACGTGCATAGGTCTCGACAGGAAGATGCATTCGAAATCCGTCCCGGATCATCCGTTCCAGTTCGGCGAAGCGGGTGCGATCGCGATCGAGGGCGCTTCCGGGGCTTTCACCCAGTATGCGGGGGATGAGGAGCAGGGCGCTCGTGAGGAGGCTTTCGATCAGGGCAACCGGGCCGGCGGTCCCGAGCAGGATTTCCCGCTCGATGCGATCCAGCGTCGCGATCAGGAAGGTGCCGTCCGGGTGACCGGCGGGAACATGCAGGTGGTGCGGGGCGGCGAGCCAGTCGTCATTCCCATAATAACCCGGCCGGCAGGCGGGAAACCTGTCGGTGACCATGGTCATTACGGCGCCGTCTATATCTCGCGAGAAACGGAAGCCATGTTCGTGCTTTTCCGGGACGACCACCACGCACGGTGCCGCCAGCGGACGCCAGCGGTTGTCGAACAGAACCTCTCCCGTTCCGGCGCGGATGTGCAGGATCTGGAACAACGAGCCGTGCCGGTGTGGCTTTATCTCCCACCGGTGGAGGCTGCTGCGGCTGGCGATCGATTCCGCGTGCAGCCAGAACTCCGGCCTGCCGTCGCTGTTTTCCCCATAGAGGTTGTAGGTGGGCACATTGCGCATGACCTCAGTTTATCTCGCCATGTTTGATTTGTCCAAGTCTGTGGCTGAATCCTCCATTGTTCGCCATGCGGCTTCTCTTATCATTCGTCATGAAATTGGGAGGATTTCGCATGCGTACTCAGGTCGTCATCATCGGCTCCGGGCCGTCTGGTCTTATGCTCGGCGCGCTGTTGTCCAAGTCCGGCATCGACAACATCATTATCGACCGGGTCGATCGAGACTATATCCTGGGCCGGATCAGGGCAGGGGTGCTGGAGGTCGGCGCGATCGGACTCATGGACAGGATCGGTGCCGGGGAGCGGATGCACCGGGAGGGTCTCCTGCACGACGGGTTCAGCCTGTCGTTTTCGGGTCGGCGGCACCGGATTGCGCTGAAGGAACTCACCGGCACCTCGGTCATGGTTTACGGCCAGACCGAGTTGACACGGGACCTCATGGATCACCGTGAGCAAAGCGGCGCGAAGACGATCTACAACGCCGGGAACGTCACCCCGCACGAATTCGACGGCGAAAAGCCCTATGTGACCTACGAAAGGGACGGCGTGACGCATCGTATCGACTGCGACTTCATCGCCGGCTGCGACGGCTATCATGGACCGTCTCGTTCCGCCGTCCAGGGAAAGGGGCTGCAAACCTACGAAAAGGTCTATCCCTTCGGCTGGCTGGGCGTGCTCGCCGACGTTCCACCCGTTCATCATGAACTGATCTATGCAAACCATGCGCGTGGCTTTGCGCTCTGCTCACAGCGGTCTCCGACCCGCAGCCGTTACTACGTACAGGTGCCGCTGACGGACAAGGTGGAGGAATGGTCCGACGACGCCTTCTGGGATGAGATCCGCAGACGGGTTCCGGAGGATGTGGCGCAGAGCATGGTAACAGGTCCGTCGATCGAAAAGTCCATCGCGCCGCTCAGGTCGTTCGTCGCCGAACCGCTGCGCTTCGGGCGGCTGTTCCTGGTCGGCGACGCCGGTCATATCGTGCCGCCGACCGGGGCCAAGGGGTTGAACCTCGCCGCCTCGGACGTCCATTACCTGTTTGCCGGCCTTGAGGAGTTCTACGGCGAGAAATCGAAGGCCGGAATTGATGCCTATTCCGCGCGGGCGCTGCGGCGGATCTGGAAGGCGGAGCGGTTCTCCTGGTCTATGACGATGCTGATGCACCGCTTTCCCGACGATGGAGAGTTCGGTCAAAAGGTCCAGGAGGCTGAACTGGACTACCTCGCTTCTTCGGTACCGGCGCAAACGGCCATGGCCGAAAACTATGTCGGTCTTCCTTATTGATCATGGAAATTCATCTCGGCAACGCCGGTCCTTGAACGGGCCGGCGTTGTGACGTGAAAATATGACCTGAAAAGTCATGTTTAATCTTTACTCGAAAAATCAAGTTTATTATGGTCCCGACTCGTGAGGATCGGCGATTGCCGTGATCGTGTGGCCAGCATCGGGAGCATTCATGGCGAAGAAGGGTAAGAAGCAGGCGGCGCAGAAGCTTGCGGGCAGGACGGAGGATGTAGCGGTCAACGAACCGACGTCGCGGACAATCCGCAGCTTCCTCTATGTCGGCGGCCGGGACTGCCAGGTCGCGCACCTTCGCCAGATTGCAAGCAATCACGGGGCGGAACTCATTCACCACGACGGGGGTTTGAGGGAGGCGGTATCGCGTATCGACACCGTGCTGCCATCGGTCGACTGCGTGTTCTGCCCTATCGACTGTATCAGCCACGATGCGTGTCTGAGGGTTAAGTCCGGCTGCAAGAAGTTCGGAAAGACCTTCATACCGCTCCGCAATGGCAGCAAATCCAGTCTGGAGCGAGCGCTGCAGACCCTGAATGACCGAGGTGCGAACAATGAGTGACGAGAAGCATTTTATGACCGGACTGCACAAGCTGGCACAGCAGAACGGGGACGGACTTATACCGGAGCTTCTCGAGCGGCTTGCCGCTGCTGACACAAACTTGCAACACAGTGCCGAGATTGTGAAACTGCCGGGCTTGCATGAGCGACCCAATGCGCCCATGTCTCGCTGGTCGCCCTCGGGTGACGCAGTAGTCATCAATTTTCCTGCGCCCCGCTGGCAACGCAATGCCGAGAGGAAGAACGGCTGATCCGGTCGCACTTCGGCGGAGCAGGGATCATCAAGGAACGTTCACATGAACGAGATGAGCCGGGCCGATTTCAGCGAAGTCGACGTCATGCCGATCCTCCCCTCGCTGAATTTCTCGCAGACCCGCGACTTCTACGTCAATGCGCTCGGCTTCGAACAGAAGCCGGTCGCCTGTGAAGACTACATCGTGTTTCGGCGTGGTCGCATGGAATTGCAGTTTTGGCAGTGTGAGGATCCGCTGATGTCCAGCAACAGCTCCGTTTTCATCCGCTGCAATTCCGTTTCAAGTCTCTATGAGGAACTTGTTGCACGTGGCATCGATGGTGTGATGCGCACAGCCGAAGACGATGGCGGCATCGCACGGTTCTATGTCCGCGACCCGCACGGCAACCTCTTGATGTTCGGTCAGCGCGAGACCGGCAGCCTCTGAACGCGGCCCGCCGATCCCGGTTAAGCGGATCGTCTCGAAAACGGCGACCGCGGACCGTGTTTGCTGGTCGATCTCAGCGTTTCGGCTGGCGGATGAGAGCGCCTACGCCGGCGAGCAGCCATCCGGCCATCATCGTCATGCCGCCAATGGGTGCTGCCATTGGAAAAATGCCGACGCCATAGAACTGCTTGAGCGTCAGGTCGCCCGCGAAGAGGCAACATCCAAGCCCCATCACCAGCGCCGCAACAGTTGCCGTGCGCAGCAGACGTTGCGCCGCGAACAGTGCGAGCATGGCTGGCGCATGGGCAAGGCACATGGCCGATGCCGGTCCGAGCAGGACACCTCCTGCATGGGTTGCGGCGGCGGCAAGGCCTACCCCGGCCATGCCGATCAGCCCGGCGAGCACGCCAACCAATGGACTCAGGCGTTCCGGCAGATCCATGTGGCTCACTCCTTGTTCTGCATGTGGTGCGCAAGCCGTTCGACCGGCTCCCAGATGATGTCGCGGAGTTTTTCGTTGGCGATCGTGTCGTCCATGGCGCGACGGAAGCAGAGCAGCCACTCATCGCGTTCTTCGGCTCCGATCTCAGCGACGAAATGGCGACGGCGCAGCATAGGATGCCCGCGTTTTTCGATGTAGAGAGACGGGCCACCGAGATAGCCGCTCAGATACTCGTAGAGTTTCTCCTCGCTTTCCGCGAGGTTCGAAGGATGAATGGCCCGGCACCTTGCTGCCTCGGGAAGCGTGTCCATCAGCTCGTAGAACCGCCGGGTCAGCGCCTTCACGGTATCGTCGCCGCCTATGGCCTCATAGAGGGTGATCGTCTCTTGTGTCACGGTCGTCCTTTCGCAACTGACGCGTTTTTGCCCCGACAGCTCTCGCCGCGCAAGCGCGTCGTCATCGCGGGTGGTGCGACAAATGGACGGCCCGCCCGCCTCAGAGAGCGGCGATTTCCTCTTCGATGCGGCCGGCCACTTCTGCCCAGGTCAGAATGCCGTCTCGCCAGTTCTCCTCATGCGGCATGGAAGCGGCCCTTGCCACCTTGCCCGTCCAGTCGGGCTCGCCATGCTGGCCGTAGCAAACCAGATTGGCGCGGCTACCCTCCAGCAGGTTCGGTACCATGATTGGCAGAAGGCAATAGCTGTATTGCTGCAGCTTCAGGCTGGACTGGGCGAGGTAGAGCTCGCGCTCGCTGAGCCGGTAGGGGGCAATCCCGAAATTTGCGAACTTGATGAACGGTATTATGTCCAGGAACGGCTTTTCGCCGTAGACCACCGCGTTCGCCGGCAGATCCTCGGGTATTCCCGCGCCAAAGAAATGGAAGGTCACATTCGGACTGCTCGACGCCATCGCCACGACCGCTTCGCGATCGAAGAGCATATTTCCGACGGACACGGCGTTTTTCGTTCCCGCCGCGAAGGGTGAGGTATCGCATGCGTCGAAGCCAGCCTTGTCGATGCCCTGCGGGATATAGACGACGCGGCTTTTCGGCGGCAGGTGTTCAGCCATCTTCGGAGACGGAACGATAACACGATCAAATTGCGGCGACACGCGCTGTTCCAGGGCCTGGAGATAGGTCGACGCGCCCACCGTATCCAGCCGATCCCGGTTGAAGTAAAGCGTGCGGGCGCGGGGATTGAAGCGGCGGACGGCATCGAAGAAGGCGATCGCCGTGCCGGACTCGATCGCCACGACATCCGCGTCGCGGATCGCTTCACGGAAGAAGCCCGGCAACAGGTTGCCATAGAGCGGGAAAAATAGGGCGGTCAGCCTGTTGATATGGGCGTTGCCGGAACTGAACGGATGGAGCGGCGGCAGGTAGCAGGCCGATCGATATCGCGGGCGGCTTTCGACGAAGCGGTTTTTCTGATCGGCCGAGAGTTGCGCGTGCAGTTCCGGCTTCTTGAGGGCGGTGAGGCGGCTGTAGCCGACGCTGATCGTCGAGACATCATGCCCCCGCTCGGCAAGCGCCTCCGAGACGAAATGCACACTGGTCTTGCGTGTCGTCGGCAGAAACGCGTGCGTCGAGAGGAACAGGAATTTCATCGGTTCGTCATGTCTCGGCCGATCCGTGCGCCGGCGTGAGCGTCTGCTTCCATTTCGCACCCAGCATCGCGTCATATTCGTCGGCAACGCAACCCTTGAAACCGCCACCCGGATAGAGCGTCAGTTCGCCGACATAGATGCGCCCTTCGCAAATGTAGAGGTCGACACGCATGAAGTCGCTATCGGCGGCAATCCCTTTCACTACCTCGATCATCTCCGGCAACTGATCCGGTTTGGACAGTGCAGGGTAGGACCGGTAGTAGCCGGTGTCGAACTCCATTCGTTGCCAATCGGGCGTATAGTTGCACTCGTAGCCTTCGCCGCCGCGTCGAAGCCGGACTTCAATATGGGAAATTTGACCGTTAAACACGAAGAATCGGAAATCGTCCGGGGCATCCCCGTGCTCGACCAACATTTTCTCGATGATGATCAGCGGCTTGAACTGGCCGTAGGCCCACTCGCGATTGATGCGGTGGTACTTGAGATTCAGCCATTCCCCGGTGGGATTCGCGGATAAAAGCGCGTCAATATCCGCCTGCCGGTGAAGGAAGGCGCCGCATCCGGACGCATGTGTGGGTTTGACGACCGCTGGCAAGGGCACGTTCGACCAGTCGACCGTCGTCAAATCCTCGCCCGCCCAATATGTTGGAACGACGTAGCGCTCACCCACTCGATCCGCGATCAGTTTTTTAGCGCCATGCTTGTCGACCATCACGGGGTAAAGCGGGTTTCGGTCGTAAAGTTTGCGGACCTGGACCTTCTCGCTGAACAGCGTCGGACGATCGAGATCAGGGAAGCGCCCGGCCATAGAGAAGTATTTCCAGCGCAGATAAGGCCGGTCCGGCAACCTTGAAATCAGGCGCCAGAACAGATGCTGCAGCTTTGTTTTCAGCCAGCTTTCGTGATGCGAGGAAAGGGAAATGTCGGGCATCGGGGATCCTTCGCGAACTATGTCAGTCCGCATCTTCCACGCTAACGTCGCATCATTAAGCCCCGGTTAAGTGTGCACCGCAAAGAAAAAGGCGGCATGCGAAAGGGAAACAGAATATTAAACCCGAAGGACTACGGCTTATGGGTGTGCTGTCCGATGCAGGACGCCGCCGGCGCCACGGAGACGTTTCCCAGCCCATGCAGTCTATGCTGAGCTCATCGCTGATCAATACCGCTGCCGGTCTGCTGTCACTGGTCGCGGGACTTGGGAGCAGCGTGCTCGTGGCGCGACTGCTTGGTGTCGAGGGAGCCGGTCTCGTCGCCTATGCGCTCTGGATCATGTCACTTGCAACGCTCGTGTCAGGCTTCGGCATGCCGCACACCGTTCTGCGCTTTATCGCGCGCACCGAGGGTGGACCTGAAGGTGGTGGCCTGGTTAACGTTCTGACACGCCGTTTCGCGCTTTCGACGGGGATAGTCGGAGCAGCACTCTGCGCCTACGCGATCTGGATCGGCCTTCAGGGAAATGGCGAGAGCAGTCTTATGTGGATTGCGACGACCGTACTGTTCCTGACCTATGGCTACTCGACGATGGCGCTCGCCGCAGCCGAAGGGCTTGGCCGGTTTCGTGAAAGCACTTTCTACGCCGCCGTCGGATCGTTGATTCAACCGTTTTCCGTTCTTGTTGGCGGCCTGCTGCTTGGGCCGGCTGGTGCGATTTTCGGCCACGCTCTTCGCCACCTGCCGCAAGCGCTGTCATTGCGCCGCTACATGAGCAAGGGACCGGCAGCGCCATCTGTCGTCACACCCGCCATGCGCCGCTACGCCCGCGACAACTGGCTGTCGGGCGGGTTGTCGGCCATCTTGAGTTCTCGCATCGAACTTGCGTTGATCGGCCTGTTCTTCACGCTTTCCGATGTCGGTTTCTACAGTATCGGGATCACTATGAGCGGCATGGTTATCCAGGTCGCGCTCTTTCTGGTCGCGACGCTCGTTCCCTATCTCGGGCATCATTACGATCGTGGCGACAGGGAAGCCCTGACGCGCGTTTTCAATCGCAGCCTGCTTGGCATGACGATCGTGCTTGCGCCTATCAGTTTCGGGGGAGCTGCCATTGCCCCGGTTCTTATCCCGTTCCTGTTCGGAGCAGAGTTTACTCCGTCCATATCCGTTTCTGTTGTTCTCCTGGTTTTCTGCCTGTCGCAGGCACTTGAATATGTTCCGGGACGACTGCTGCTGGCGACGGAGCGCAGCAGCGAGGCGTTGCGGCTGTCGATCGTCAGCGGACTGATATCGGTCATACTGCTGATGCTGGTGGTGCCACGTTATGGCGGTGAGGGCGCGGCCTGGGCGAAGGGAGCAGTGTCGGTCGGCACCATGGTCTTCTACGCTATCTTCTGCAAACGCGTGCTGGGGGTATCGTTCAGGCTCGCGGGTCTCTTCAAGGTCCTTGCGGCGGCGGCGCTCTGCGCTGCGGCTGCGCGCGCCTGCATGTGGTGGTTGCCTGGACCATCCGGCATGTTGCTTGGCATCGTCGCAGGTGCCGTCGTTTACGGCGTCGGTCTTTTGGCCTTGACTGCCATTCCAGCCGAGGACCGCGCAATGATTGCGGATTGGGCTGCTGGTCGAATTCCAAATCGTTTCGCCGGTATCCTGCGTTACGCCTTGCTGGTTCGGTGACGGTGGCCATGTCGACAGTCAAGAAAAACAGCGCCGCGCGGATCGAGGGCTCTGTCACGCAATGGGCTGAAATTCCGATCGCCTTTGCCGGAATGGTGGGCCATTTCGGGCCGGGTGGCGGGCCGGTTGGAATCGTCATCTGCGGTCCCTGGGGTTTCGACCAGCTGTGTGCGCGCAAGTTTCATCGCGTGCTGGCCGCTTCTATAGCCTCGCGTGGATATCCGACGCTCCGCTTCGATTATCCCGGTGAGGGTGATGCCCCAGCCGTGAAGGGTGGCGCTGATTTGGAAAGCTGGATCGAAGGCGCTGTGTCTGCGGGCCACGAATTGCGTCGCCTTTCGGGTTGCGGCTCCGTGATTTTCTATGGGTTGGGGCTCGGCGGGGCGATTGCCCTGGCTGCGGCCGAGCGCTTCAACGCCACATCCGGCGTCGTGCTTGCGGTGCCGGCACTCAATGGTCGCCGGTTTCTCCGCGAGACCGGCCTGCGCGAACGGGTCATTGTCGAAGACCTCGGCATCACCCTCGATTATCCCGAGGGTAGCGTCTCGCTGGCCGGTTTCATCCTGCCGACAGGTGTCGCGGCAGAGCTAAAATCCTTTGGCGTAGAGGGTCGCGGCCTGAAAGACGGTACGCCACTGCTTTTCCTCAAACGTCCGGAGAACGCCACCGACGAACAGGTCCTTCAGGGGCTGCGCGAGGCCGGACATGCCGTCGATGTGGCTACCTTTCCGGGCTACGGCGAGATGATGAACGGGCTCAATGTGTCGGTGACGCCGCCTGAACCGATTGGAGCTGTCGTTGAATGGATCGCGGCTCGCTGGCCCATTGCGGATTCTGTCGGGCGGCAGGTGACGCCGGATCTGCCCGCTCCTTCGATAGAGGACGGGAGTTATATCGAGACACCGCTGCTGATTGGAGCAGAGCCCAGGTTGTTCGGTGTGTTGTGCGAGCCACGGGATCTCGAACCGCGCGCGACTGTGGTGTTCGTCAACATGGCCTATACGTACCACATTGGCTGGGGCTGCCTCTGGGTGGATGCCGCGCGGACACTGGCGGCCGATGGCATCCGGTCGCTGCGCGTCGATCTTTCCAATATCGGCGACAGTCCGGCGCGACCTGGGACACCCGAACAGGTCGTCTATGCCTCCGCCCAGCAGCACGATCTCAGGGAGGCGGTAGACGCGCTTCAACAGGAGAATTGCGGACCGGTCTATCTGATCGGAACCTGCAGCGGTGCCTATGCGGCACTGAGTTTCGCGGGCGCCAACAGTGACATTGCCGGTGTGGTTAGCGTAAACCAGTTGAGGCTGATCTGGGACGAAGATGAGGATGTCGAGGAGACGCTTCGGGCCGGAGCAAGGCCTCTGGCCGACTACCAGCGACGTGCGTTCAGCCTTGGGACCTATCGCCGACTGTTGGACGGCGACATCGATGTCCGGCGCGCTATCGGCAATCTTCTTCGCCTCGTTGCCGGCCGTCTTGTCCGCGGACTTGCGCCTTATCTCGGGAGGCTCACAAAGCTCGGACGCTTCCGCGCAACGCTATTTGGCATGCTGCGGGACATGAAAGCCCGTGGCGCCCGCGTGACTTTTGTAGGCTGCCGGATCGATGGAAGTCTGGACGAACTCGCCCGCTATTTCGGCGGCGACCTCGCCGGCCTCAAATCATTCGACAATATCGACCTTCAGATCATCGAGGAAACGGACCACATGCTCACACCGCTTTCGGCCCGCCGACAACTGGTCGATATCATTCGAAGCGTCGCCCGGGCGGACAGAAGCGCTCGGGATTTCACGCAAACTTAACTGCGCCCGCGCTAAGCTCTGGGTGCGGCGGTCTTCCCGCGCCGGGCTATGGCGCGGGTCGTTTTCATTTTCAGGGACCAAAAGGCAGCTGTGTTTCCATGGCAATCTACCTCATCAACATGGACCGCGACACGGACCGGCTGGAGCACATGACGCGACAGCTCGACGGGCTGGCGTTCGAGCGGCTGCCGGCTTTCGACGGTCGCCGATTGACCGACGAGGAGCTTGCTGTGATCCGCGCCGAGCGGCCGGGAGCAAGCTGGTCGCGCGGCCAGGTCGGCTGCTTCTTCAGCCACGTCGAAGCATGGGCAAAGATTGCCGCCGGCGACGACCCGTACGGCGTTGTGCTCGAGGACGACCTGCATCTGTCCGGGGACTTTGGAAAATTTGCGGCGCTCTACACGATTGCCGGCTTTCCGACTGATGCGGACATCGTCAGACTGGAGTCCACCACTAACTCGGTGCTGCTAGGACCATCCACGCTCGACGCGGACGGTCGCTCGCTGCGACGTATCCGGTCGTCCACCTGGTGCACTGGCGCCTATCTGCTGTCGAAATCGGCGGCGGCAAAGCTCCTTGCCCTCGACAAGAGCACGCACACCGTCGCCGACTATTTTCTGTTTTGCTACGAAGCGTCGCCCGTGCCGGAACTCCTCAACATCTATCAGTTGACGCCTGCGGTGGCGATACAGGACAAGTTCGCCAACCCGGAGACCACGACGTTTACCACCACCATCGACACCGGTCCCGGTGATGTGGAGCGGCTCACACCCTCTGTCCTGCTGCGCAAGATCATGCGCTTCCTGCGCGGCTACCGCCGCGTCACAGCGCGGTGATCGTCTCGCTAAAAGGCCTGCGCGTCAGACGGGAGGATGCAAGAAGGCCGGCATTCGTGCGTTCTCCCCCGCATTTGTGAGGAACAGGCGCGCCGTGTCGAGCGCCTCGCGGATCGTCACGTCCATATCGAGATACCGATAGGTTCCCAGGCGCCCGACGAATGTAATGCCGTCTTCCCGCTCGGCGCGAGCGACATAGGCGGCCAACTGTTCCTTCTCCTTCACCAGCCGGATCGGGTAATAGGGGATGTCGTCGAGACCGCACTCGCGTGAGAATTCGCGGTAGCAGACGGAGCCCTTGTGCTCCTCCCACGGAGAGAAGTGCTTGTGCTCGGTGATGCGGGTGTAGGGGACGGAGACGTCGCCATAGTTCATCACCGCGCAGCCCTGATAGTCGCCGTCATAGGTGAAGCGTTCGAAGTCGAGGGTGCGATAGCCGAGTTGGCCGAGTTCATAGCCGAAATAGCCGTCGAGCGGGCCTGAATAGAACACATGGCCGTATTCACTCACCTGGTCCCGGCCGAATCGCGTGCCGAGGTGAACGGTGATGCGCGGATGATCGAGGATTCCGGCGACCATCTCGGTGTAGCCGTTTTCCGGCATGCCCTGGAACTTGTGGAAGAAATAGTTGTCGTCGTAGTTGAAGCGGACCGGCAGGCGCTTCAGGACCGAGGCCGGCAGGTCTTTGGGCGAGCAGCCCCACTGCTTCTGCGTATAGCCTTTCAGAAAGGCCTCGTAGAGATCGTTGCCGACGAAGCGAAGCGCCTGTTCCTCGAAGGTCTGCGGATCCTCGATCGTCGTATCCGCTTGCGTTTCGATGAAGGCGCGCGCCTCGTCCGGGCGAAGCGTCTTGCCGAAGAACTGGTTGATGGTGTGCAGGTTGATCGGCAGGGAATAGACCTGCCCGCCGCTCGTCGTCTTCACCCGGTTCTTGTAGGGCAGAAAGGCCTGGAAGCGGTTGACGTAGTTCCAGACCTCAGCGTCATCGGTATGAAAGATATGCGGTCCGTAGACATGGACCATCACCCCCGTCTCCGGATCGCGCTCGGTATGGCAGTTGCCCGCGATGTGGTCGCGACTGTCGAAAATCTCGACCTCGTAACCGGCTTCCGCAAGTTCCCGGCCGATCACGGCGCCGGAAAGGCCGGCGCCGACGGCGGCTATCTTCCTGTATGACATCGTGCCCCCACGTCCTGTCGCGTCGTAATCCCGGGTCTCAGGCCTTCGGCTCGGTCCAGAGGCGTCTGTCGCGCATCAGGGGTTCGTATTCGTTCCACTTCACCAGCTTGTCGAGATAGCGCTGGCGGTAGGTCGTGTCATCCTCGAACTCGACGTTTTCGGCGAGGATCTCGCGCCCGACCTCGTAATAGACGTCTAGGTTCCGCAGGTCCGGAACCGGCGTCTCGCCACGCTCGCATTCGCCCTGCATGTCCCAGTAGATCTCCTCGAGCCGCTTGGCGAGGCCCGGCATGTCGCGGAGCACGCTCGCTTCGCGCTGGTCGGCGATCGCCTGGCGGATTTTCGTCAGGCTTTCCGGATTGCGCGCGAAGCCGATGGCGCGCTCGACATACTCCTCGGGTGACGAGCAGATCAATTCCGGTGCGCCGGCGGCGTTGACGATGCTGGCGCAGAAGCGGGACGCAAAGCTCTTGCCCGGCATGGTGAGCACCGGCAGGCCCGAGGTGATCGCGTCGGCGGCGGTCGAGTGAGCGCCGTAGGGGAAGGTGTCGAGAAACAGGTCGGCAACGCCGATGCGGGCGAGGTGCAGCGGGTTCGGCGTCTTCTTGGCGAAAACCAGTCGCTCCGGCTCGACACCGGCGTCACCGGCCAGCTTGCGCAAGCGTTGGTTGACGTCCTCGTCGCCGACCAGCAGCCAGAGAATGCTGCCCGGCGTCGCCTTCAGGATTTCCATCCACCGGGCGAAGGTCTTCTCGGTGATCTTCTGCATGCCGTTGAAGCAGGCGTAGACGAAGGCGTCTTCCGGCAGGCCGACATCCTTGCGCGACGGACGCGGCGCGATCGGGCGCTTACGGTCGAGCGGCTGGTCGCAGGCAATGCGGAAAACCTTCTCCGTGTAGTAGATCTCGTTTTCCGGCGGCACGATGGTGTCGTCGGTGATCATGTACTGATGGAACGGCGTCGCCATGGTGCCCGGATAGCCGCAGAAATTGACGATGACCGGTGCCGGACGATAGGCAAAGATCTTCGTGCGGGCATGTTTGGTGTAGCCGTTGACGTCGACGAGCACGTCGATCTCGTCGGAGACGATCAGGCGTGCGGCATCCACGTCGCTCATCGCTGTGATGTCGCGCCAGGTGTGAACCGCGGCCTTGATGCGGTTCTGGGTGGAATCAGCCGGACGGTTCTCGCCGGAATAATAAGCGAACACCTCGACATTGCTGGAATCGTGCAGTTCGAAGACTTCACAGAGCGCGAAGCCGACGGCGTGTTCGCGGAGGTCCGACGAGACATAGCCGACGCGCAGGCGCTGTCCGGTACCGGTCTTGTGGCGCACGGGCTTGCGCTGGACGGCGGAAAGGTCCGGGCGGCCAACGAGGTGTTTGTAGTAGCGATAGGCCTTGGCGAGCTGGAAGATCGGGTCGTCGGCATAGTTTGCGAGCGTCAGCGGTGACATCGCGTCGATCAACTGGCGGATCGAGACGTGTTCTGACGAGACGAGGGCCGGCCACTTGCACTGGCGCTGGCGCAGCGCAGTCCAGTGCTGTCCGGCCTCGGTACGGTCCGGATGCAGTTCGATCGCCTGCCAGAGTGCGTTTTCGGCTTCCTCGAGGATTGCGGCACCTTCCAGCACACGACCGATGTGCTGCAGGCTCATGTGCTTGTGTGACAGGCGGTCCGGCGTTACGTCGGCCGTCAGCTGCACATACTGGCGCCACTGCTCGATCGCCTTGGCGGCCTGGCCGGCATCCTCAAGCGCTCGGCCAAGATTGATGTGGCCGGGGCCGAACAGCGGGTTTTGCTTGATCGCCGTGCGCAGCGCCTGGATGGCGCCCGCCGTGTCGCCGGACTGGCTCAGCGCCACGGAATAGTTGAATAGAGCGACATGGGCGAGCGGATTACTCTCGTTAAACGCAATCCAGTTCTTGAAGAATTCCATGGCCTGCGGGCGATGTCCGCCAGCGTTGAGTGTTTCGGTAATCTGGAAGAGTTCGATGAGCGACATCTGCCCGTTACGTGCCCGATCAAGAAGATTGGGAAGCGGCGATACTTGATCTGGAGCAGGAACATTGGTGTTCATCGACATTAATCCCGAAGCAGGCGGCCTGACGGCTCTGGTTGAATCACACGCAGGAGCGTTGAACCTGCTTAGGCGCGCTAGCTTGCGTTGGACTTGCCGAAAGCATTTGTGGCCGGCGACTAAAATTTGCGGGCTGAACGAAAAAAGCCGAGACAATACATAGGGGTGAAGTGCTGAGCCGCCGCCGTGGCCGATTTTTTACTCGCTCCAGCAGTCACGCCTCACTGTTTAACCAAAAAAAGTCATGCCTTGCTTGAACTGAAAACTCTACCCCGTATTGCAGCCTCTGCTTAATTGGGCCCGAAAGGACGCCGAAATTTCTTATAAGTTTTTGATTTTTAATATTTATGCTCGGCAGCCGGGTGTTGGGCGCGTTGTTCCGATAATGGACAGTTATTTTTGCCGAAGACTGCACTTTAGGCTTCGGTTAACCCAAAATTAGCGAGTGTGGAACTAACTCTTCCTCGAGTTTCCATCTCTGCACGAATCTTTCAGGTGCGCTCAGGGTGGGAGCCGACAGTGTCTCTCCATGGGGGCGGGCACTTCTATTCAGGCGGGGGGCAGGGCGCTGTAGCGTCCTGAGCATGATGCCCTTACCAACCTGCCGGCTCGGTCGAGCCATGTTCCGTGAAAATTCATTTTGTCCGTAAGGACGCCCGAAGTGTGGATGCCCGTGGGGTGCCAGGCGACGGGGGGCAAGGATGCCGAAGGGCGCAGGATGCGTTCGAGGTTGCGACGGAGGACGTCAGTCCGACCGCGTGGCCGTGGCAGCGAGACGAACACTTTAATTTGGCCAACTTGATAGGGCGCGTCCATGACCTCGATCATCTCCTCTCTGACCGTGAACCAGATCCGGTCGCTTTCCACGAACACGATCGCATCGCTCACGAGTGACGACATCGCAGCGCTCCGCACCGATCAGGTGAAAGTGCTCTCCTCCACGCAGATCGCGGCGTTGCAGACCGACGATCTCGTTGCGTTCGACTCTGATCAGCTGGCTGCCATCTCCGCCACTGGTATCAAGGGACTGACGCTTGCGCAGCTCGATGCGCTCGACACCACCCACATCCAGAGCCTCGGCACCGCGCAGCTCGCGGCCCTGAGCTCGACCCAGTTCGCTCAGCTCGATTCCGACCAGATCGCGGCTCTCACCACCACCCAGGTCGCATCGCTCGGTTCCGCTGCCATCGCGGCTCTCAGCTCCGACGAAATCGCGACCTTCTCCTCGGATGAAATCGCGCTTCTCAACCCGAAGGCGCTTGCAGGCATCTCGACCGCCAACTTCGTCACCCTGACCACCGACCAGCTCGACGGCCTCTCCACCGGCCAGCTCGCGGCGCTCAAGACCGACCATATCGCCGTCCTGACCACCGACCAGATGGGCGCTCTGTCCACGGCGCATATCGCCGTTCTCAGCGCCGCTCAGATCGGTGCTCTCTCGACCGACAATATCGCGGTTCTGACGACCGACCAGATCGGCCAGCTCGGCACCAAGGCGATTGCGGCTCTCTCGACTGCCCAGATCTTCGCCATGGATTCCGACCAGATCGCCGCCTTGAACGCCACGCAGATCGCCGCGCTCGGCTCGGACGATCTGGCAGCCATGACGTCCGACGAAATCGGCACCTTCACGACTGACGAAATCGCCGCCATCAGCGCCAAGGCTATCGGTGCTATCTCAATTTCCGATCTGTCGACCGACCAGATCGCTGCTCTGACCACGGCGCAGGTTGCCGCGCTCAACACCAGTCAGCTGATTCCCCTCTCGAGCGACCAGCTTGGCGCACTTGCCACTGACCGGATCGCCGTCCTCAGCGCCACTCAGGTGGGAGGGATGGGCGGTTTCCTGCTTACCGGCAGCTATCTGTCCACGGACCAGGTCGCAGCACTGAGCACAAAGGCCGTCAAGGGTCTGACAACGGATCAGCTTGCTATGGCCAACACTGACAGCGTCGCCGCGCTCACGACGAGCCAGGTCGCCGTCCTCAGCTCGGAGCAAATTGGCGCACTGTCCGCGACCCAGATCGCGACCTTCAGCACCGACGAGATTGCCGCCATCAGTTCCAAGGCGGTTTCAAGCATTAACCGAGTAGCTTTTGGTGTGGACTTCTCTTCCGCCCAGATCCAAGCCTTTACAACGTCGCAGGTAGCCGCACTGGGTAACGAACAGTTGCAAGACCTTTTCGCAATTGGCAACGGCGATGCGCTGACGACCACTCAAGCGGCTGCCCTCACGGCGTCACAAATCGCCAATCTCAGCCCAATCTTCCTGGCCAGTGGTTTTTCGACCGATCAGCTCGCGGCCCTCAACCTGAAGGCAACGGCTGCGCTGACCAGCGACCAGTTCTTCTTGCTGAGCACGGATCAGGTCGACGCTCTGTCGACCGCCCAACTCGCCACGCTCAGCTCCACGGCAATCAGTGGTTTGACATCGGATGGCGTCGCCACTCTGTCGTCAGCTGACATCCAGGCGATCAGCGCCAAGGCGATCCAGGGTCTCGACATCACCGAGCTCTCCACCGACCAGGTGGCGGCTCTGACCACGGCCCAGATTGTCGGTCTTTCGACAACCCAAATCGCTGGTCTATCAACGGATCAGACTGCTGCCCTGACGACCGGCCAGGCCGCTGCCCTGACCGCAACCCAGATCGGCACCCTCTCCACCGACAACTTCGCCGAACTCGGTACCGACCGGATCGCGGCGTTGAGCTCGAAGGCGATCGCCGCCCTTTCGACGGCCCAGATCGATGCCATGAGCTCGGATCAGGCCCAGGCGTTGACCACGGCTCAGGTCAAGTCGATGACCTCGGACCAGCTTGCCGCACTGACCACCGACGACATCGTCACCTTCTCGACCGACGATATCGCCGCCATCAGCGCAAAGGCTCTCGCCGGCCTTTCGACAGACAATGTCGCAGTCCTGACGACCGATCAGGTTGGCGTTCTCACCACGCAGCAGATCGCCGCGCTCAGCACCGATCAGGTCGCGGCTCTCACGACCGACCAGGCTGGCGCGCTGACGACCGGTCAGATCGGTGCCTTCACATCGGCTGGCCTCTCCGCCATGTCGACCGACGTTCTTGCCCTCTTTGACGCCGGCGACATCGCCGCCATCAACGTCAAGGCTCTGGCCGGCATGTCGACAGGCAACTTCGCATCGCTGTCCGACACCCAGGTCGCCGCTCTGACGACCGGTCAGGTCGCCGCGCTGAAGAGCGACCAGATCGCCGTCCTTAGCTCGGACGATCTTCTGGCCCTCACCACGGACAAGATCGCGGTCCTGTCGGCAACACAGATCGCCGGGATCGACACGACCAACATCGCCCTGCTCGATACCGATCAGGTTGCTGCTCTCGCCACAAAGACGGTTGCCGGCCTCAGCACTGCTCAGGTCGACGCCATGACTTCGGAACAATTGGAGGCGCTGTCCTCCGGCCAGGTCGCCGCCCTTGGAACCGCCGCAATCGGCGCGCTCACCACCGACGACATCGTCACCTTCTCGACCGACGATATCGCCGCCATCAGCGCCAAGGCCCTGCAGTCGCTCTCGACCGACAACGTCGCCGTCCTGACGACCGACCAGGTTGTCGTGCTGACGACAACCCAGGTCGCCGCACTGACCTCCGATCAGATCACCGCCATGACCACGGACCAGATCGGCGTTCTGACCACCGGCCAGATCGGTGCGCTCAGCTCCGCTGCCTTCGGCGCAATGGGAACCGACGACCTCGCGACCTTCGACAGCGCCGATATCGCTGCGATCAACGTCAAGGCTCTGGCCGGCTTCTCGACCGGCAGCATCGCAGCGCTCAGCACAGACCAGGTTGCCGCACTGACGCTGCTCCAGGTTGCCGCGCTCAAGTCTGATCAGATTTCGGCTCTGACCACCGACCAGATCGGTGCCATGACGTCCGGCCAGATTGGTGCTCTGAGCGCCACGCAGGTTGCCTCGCTGTCGACCGACAACGTGGCACTTCTGTCCTCCGACCAGATCGGCGCTCTTGGTTCGACCCAGATTGCCGCGCTGACCACCGGCCAGATCAACGCCCTGACCACCGACCAGTTCGACATGCTCGACACGGCCCAGATCGGTGCGCTGAGCTCGACGGCTCTCGGCCAGCTCGGCACGGACGATCTCGCCACCTTCGACGCGACCGACATCGCGGCGATCAGCACGAAGGCGCTGGCCGGTCTGTCGACCACCAACGTCGCCGCGCTCTCGACCGATCAGGTTGCGGCGATCACCACCGGCCAGCTCAGCGGTCTTAGCTCGACGCAGGTCGCAGCCCTCACCACTGACCAGATCGGTGCGGTGTCCACGGCGCAGATCGGCGCAATGCGAGCAACGCAGCTTCAGGCGCTGTCGACCGACAACGTCGCGCTGCTTGACACTGCCCAGCTCGGTGCCCTGACAACGACGTTGTTCGCAGCCCTGACGTCCGATCAGGTCGGCGCACTGACATCCGACCAGGTTGCCCTGCTGACAACCGCCCAGATCGGCGTGCTCTCGGCTGCCGGCCTCGCCGCGATGTCGACGGACGACCTCGCCACCTTCGACTCGGCGGACGTCCAGGCGATCAGCGTCAAGGCGCTGCAGGGTCTCTCGACCACCTTCCTCGCCGGCATGGGAACCGACCAGGTTGCCGCCTTCTCGACGGCACAGGTCGCAGCCCTCAGCTCCGGTCAGGTTGCCGGCCTGACGACCGATCAGGTTGCCAACCTGACGACCGGCCAGGTGGCGGCGATCTCCGCTGCTCAGATCGGCGCCATGGGCACGGATCTGGTTGGCGCATTGACGACGGACCAGGTGGCCGTTCTCAGCTCGAAGGCGATCGGTGGTCTGACCACCACGCAGATCGACGCGATGTCCACCGACCAGATCGAGGCGCTGACCTCGGCTCAGGTCGCGGTTCTGAGCGCCGCGTCCATCTCGGCGATGTCGTCGGAAGATATCAATCTCTTCGCGACCGACGAGATCGCAGCGATCAGCACCAAGGCCATGGCCGGTCTGTCGAGCGACGACATCATCAACCTGGAAAGCGATCTGCTGCTGGCCCTCACGACCTCGCAGGTCGAAGCCCTCAGCGGCGACCAGGTCGACGCCATCATCGCGGCCTACAACGCGCTCTGATGACATCCGGCGCGGCACTCGCCGCGCCGTACAACACGATCAGGCGGCGGTCCGGAAACGGGCCGCCGTTTTTTCCGTTCAAGGGAATGTGGTGGGACTCAGCTGGCGCGCTGTCAGGTAGGGAAGGGCGGTCTCACCGCGGAGCGAGGACACCGGTGGCAAGCGCACGCTGGATTCCGCGCACATCGGCTCCCTTTTTCAGGGTTCTCTGAATCGGCTCATTCGACCCGGACACCCACACCTTCAGTTCGGAGTCCAGATCGAAGGTGCCGGCCGTTTCCACTGAAAAACGCGTGACGGCACGGTAAGGGATGGAGAGGTAGTCCACCTTGCTCCCAGTCATCCCCTGGATGTCGACAAGGATCAACCGCCATTGCGTGAAGACGAAAAAGTCGCGAATGACCCTGTAGGCGAGCTCCGCCCGTTCTCCGTCGATCAGCACGCCATCAAGGCGTTTTGCCAGATCTGCCGGATCAACGCTGCTTCCGTGGCCGAGCAGTCCGTCGAACAATCCCATGATAGTCCTCCTCGTGTGCGACACGGGCAGGGTTAACGCGGATATGCGGATTTTTTAAGATTTGGCGCACCCGACAGGATTCGAACCTGTGACCTTTGGAATCGGAATCCAACACTCTATCCAGCTGAGCTACGGGTGCGCTGGCGGCGATTTGTAGCCGCGAGGGGTTCATAGCGCAGACCGGAGCCGGCTTCAACGGCAAAAATCCATTGGTTACCCGAAGTATGCGTTGCAGCCGCCGCTCAGTGGGATGCAGGTGCCAAAACGCGGATTCTCATTCCAATTTCCCCTATTTAAGTTGTTTTTTTTTGAACAAATGTTGCGCTGGCGGCTTGTTCTGGCAGCGCCGTCCTGTAGGCTCGCTGCTGCATTTGGCGGGATACCGAAGGGGCGGTCGATCGCACGGATGGGGGAACAAGAAGATTGAATCATGTTTGAAAACGAAATCATAGAATCGTCTGGCGCGAAAATTGATTTTTCAGCCATGGCCGAGTTTGTCGGCTATCGTCTCCGTCGTGCCCAACTTGTCGTTTACCAGGACTTCAACGAAGCATTCGCCGCAAAGGGACTGCGGCCTGCGGACTTTGCCGTTCTGCTGCTGCTCTCCAAGAATCCGGGGCTCAAACAGAGCGAAGTGGCCGAAGCTTTGGGTATCCAGCGCGCCAATTTCGTGGCGATCGTCGATGGGCTCGAGCAGAAGGGCCTGGCGGAGCGGCGCAAGTCGGAAACGGACCGACGTGTCCAGTCGCTCTACATCACGCCGGGCGGGCTCGACTATCTCGACGAGATCCAGCCGATCCTGCGCGACCACGAGGAGCGCATCATCGCGCGTCTCGGCGGACGCGAGGCGCGCGACCGCCTCAACGAGTATCTGCTGAAACTCTACGACTGACGACGCCGCGCGGCGGAGTAAACCGCCGCCGAGGGCGGGATCTGCCGCAGCGCGTCGTCGATCAGGGCATTGGCCAGCATCATGCGCACCGTTGCCTGTGTGCGGTAGCGCGTGGGAACCCTGTCCGGATGATTCAGGCGGGCGAATTCGCGCCGCAAGACGGTGAGCCTGGCGGCGTCGTCGCCTGGACTGATGCCCAAATCCTCCCTCACTTCCTTTTCGGTGATCCGCCTCAGATGGGGCGGCATGGGTGGTGGTGTGTCGGCAATCTCGACGGCGGCGGCGGGTCTCTCACCTGCGACAATCGCATCCTGATAGGGATTGTGATGAAGAAGATGTTCTTCCGCCTCATCCTCAACCTGCGGAGCTGTGGCAAGAAAGCTTGCGGAAACGCCCGACCCGCGGCCTCGTCGCCTCGGGGCAATATCTTCCGTTTCAAACTCCGGCGGCCGCTCAGCCGATAGCCGGTCGACAACGGACTGAAACAGCGATTTTCCGAACAACATGGCGCGATCCTCTCGCAGCCATTTCAGCGCGGCAACATGGTGTCAGGCTTGCGCAGCAACAGACATCAGCTCTGCGACTGGCTCTGGCTTTGGCCGGTTGCCTCGACCACGACCGATACCGAAAGGTCTTCGTCGCCCGGCCGGCCGATCCGCATGCCCGATATCGGTGCGGCATCCGCATAGGACAGACCGGTGGCCAGCCGCACGTAACGGTCGTCAGGGCATAGGTTGTTAGCCGCGTCGAAGCCGACCCAGCCCAGTCCCTGGAGATACATCTCCGCCCAGGCATGGCTTGCTGGCTGGTCGTGGGTGCCGGCCGTCAGCAGGTAGCCGGAGACATAGCGTGCCGGTATGGCGAGTGCTCGGGCGACGGCGATCATCACGTGCGCATGATCCTGGCACACGCCGGAGCCCGCTTCCAGCGCCTGTTCGGCAGTGGTTTCCGTTCCTGTGGTGCCGGGAATGTAGGATACCGCCTCGCTCACGGCCTTCATCAGCGCATGCATGCGGGCCAGATCGTTGTCCTGGGGCAGGGCGCGAACGAGTTCGCGGACAAGTTTGCCCGCCTTCGTTCGCGGTGTATCGCGCAGATAAAGCCAGAGCGGCACGTAGCCCTGGTGAGGGCCGAAAACACCCGCCTTGTCATGGGTTTCCACCTCGCCGCTCGCCACGATATTGACCGTATGGGTATCACCCTCGGTCGACACCAGATGGACGTGATTGCCGAACTGGTCGTTGAAGCCGGCTTCCACGTTTGCGCCATCGACGACGATGGTCCAGCTGATGACATTCTGCACGGGACCGGAGCAGGGCGTCAGGCGGAGACGCTGCAGCGAATAGCTGACCGGGGTGTCGTAACGGTATTCCGAGGTGTGGGTGATCTTGAGACGCATGATTTACCCTCTGCCTCAGATGTAGAAGCGGTAGCCGTCGCTGATTTCCGCGCCCAGCCGATTGTTTCGTGTCACGAAATCCTCAAGGAATTCGTGGAGGCCCTGATCCATGATCGCCTCGATGGTGGTCGACTGTAACATTTTGCGGATGGAATCGGCCGTGTCGTGGGCGGCGAGGCGCTCCCCGTATCCCTTGGCGATATACCCGAGATTCGAAACGATCTTCTCGTAGGAATAGGCCAGAGAACGTGGCATCTGCCCGTTGAGGATCAGGAAGTCGGCGATGTTGGCCGGCCGGTATTCGCCATCGTAGACCCAGCGATAGGAGCGGTGCGCCGAGACCGAGCGCAGGATAGATTCCCACTGCATGTTATCGATCGAACTGCCGACGTGGGTGATGGCAGGCAGGAGGACGTAATACTTGACGTCCAGGATGCGGCTGGTGTTGTCAGCGCGCTCGATGAAGGTGCCGATGCGAGCAAAGTTGTATATCTCGTTGCGCAGCATGGACCCATGGAAGGCGCCACGGATCAGACCCGCCCGGCGCTTGATGGTGTCGATCACCTCCGGCAGGTCAGCCGATTTCAGCTTGCGGCCGAGCACCTGTTTGAGTTCGATCCAGCATTCATTGGTCGCCTCCCAGGTTTCCCGCGTCAGCGCCGTGCGAACCATGCGGGCATTGTTGCGACCCGATTCGATGCAGGACAGCACGCTCGAGGGGTTGGAGCGGTCGCGCATCAAGTAGTCGATGGCGTCTGCCGCCGGGACCTTGCCTGTGGCGTCGCAAAAGCTCTCGCGCACGCCGGCACTTTGCAGCACGCCGTCCCAGTCATCATCGGCGGCGGTGGACCGTGTCAGCGACATCCGGAGGCCGGCATCCACCAGGCGTGCTATGTTTTCGGCCCGTTCGATATAGCGGAACATCCAGTAGAGGCCGTTTGCAGTTCTTCCAAGCATCACCATGGCCTCAGTCCTCCAGCACCCAGGTATCCTTCGTGCCGCCGCCTTGGGAGGAGTTGACGACGAGGGAGCCCTGTTTGAGCGCGACGCGGGTGAGGCCGCCGGGAATAATGCGGACTTGGTCGGAAACGAGAACATAGGGACGAAGATCGACGTGACGCGGCGCAATGCCTTTGTTGACGAAGATCGGCACCGTTGAGAGCGAGAGCGTCGGCTGTGCGATGTAGTTGCCGGGTTTCGCCCTCAGCTTCTCGGCAAAGGCGGCACGCTCCTTTTTCGTGGCCGTCGGTCCGACGAGCATGCCGTAGCCACCCGAGCCGTGAACTTCCTTCACCACGAGTTCTTCCAGATGTTCCAGCACGTATTTCAGGCTGTCGGCTTCCGAGCAGCGCCAGGTCGGCACGTTTTCGAGGATCGCCTTGCGACCGGTGTAGAACTGGACGATTTCCGGCATGTAGCTGTAGATCGCCTTGTCGTCTGAAATGCCGGTGCCGGGGGCGTTGGCGATCGTGATGTGGCCGGCGCGGTAGACATCCATGATGCCGGGAATGCCGAGCGCCGAGTCCGGGCGGAAAGTGAGCGGATCGAGGAAGTCGTCATCGACGCGGCGATAGAGCACATCGATCGGCTCGTAACCGCGGGTCGTGCGCATCTTCACCTTGCCGTCAACGACCCTGAGGTCGGAGCCTTCCACCAGTTCCACGCCCATCATGTCGGCGAGAAACGAGTGTTCGTAGTAGGCGGAATTGTAGATGCCAGGCGTGAGAACCGCGACACGCGGCTTGCCCTTGCAGCCGGGCGGGGCGAGCGAGGCAAGCGACTGGCGCAGCAGGTATGGATAGTCCTCGACGCGCTGCACCTTGTTCAGTTGGAAGAGCTCCGGAAACATCTGCATCATGGTTTCGCGGTTTTCCAGCATGTATGAAACGCCTGAGGGTGTGCGGGCGTTGTCTTCCAGCACGTAGAACTCGTTCTCTCCCGTGCGGACGATGTCGGTGCCGACGATGTGGGTGTAGACGCCGCCCGGTGGCCGGAAACCAATCATTTCAGGAAGGAAGGCGTCGTTCTTCTCGATCAGTTCGCGCGGGATGCGGCCGGCCTTGATGATCTCCTGCTTGTGGTAGATGTCATCGAGAAAGGCATTGAGCGCGAGCACCCGCTGTTCGATTCCTTGAGCGAGCTTGCGCCATTCGCGGCCTGAGATGATGCGGGGGATGATGTCGAAGGGGATCAGTTTTTCGGAACTGTCGGCGTGACCGTAGACCGCGAAGGTGATGCCCGTCTTCCGGAAGATGTTTTCCGCGTCACGGGATTTGGCAAGGAGGTGAGCTGGGTCCTGCCCGGAATACCAATCGAAATAAGCCTTGTAAGGGTCCCGCGGTGAGTTCTCCGCGGTCAACATTTCATCGAATGCCAATGGCGCCGTCCCCTTTTTCTTATCATTTGAGTACAACGTTCATCACAATGCAAGAAGCGTGCACAGTTCACGAGGAACATTCGCATCATTATGCGCCGGCGCAAAAGATCGTCAGAAGCCCGGCATTTTGGCAGAGGAAACGGCCTGGCGGGTGAGGTGTTCCGAATAAAGATGGCTGGCTCCATCATTATTCGCCTATTTCTGAAACAACCCGGCGAAAACTGCTTAAATTTTAGACGCGTCTGATGCACGCATGTTTCGTCAAATGAATTCACGGCAGCGATCAGCAAAAGTCCTTTGACGATCGGGCAGGAGGTCTCTAACGCCTTTAACGGGGCGCGCCATCCGATCCTCTGCCCCGTCGTGCCGGAGTTTCTCCCTTGCTTGCCCGCCTTGCCCCCGTTCTCTTCGTTTTCCTTTGGTCGACCGGTTGGGTCGTGGCGAAGTTTGCCGACCAGTTCGCCGATCCGCTCACCTTCCTCGCCCTCCGCTATGTGGTGGCCGCGGCGCTTTTCTTTCTGCTCTGCCGCTTTACGGGCGTTATCTGGCCGCGCAACCGGGAGACGATCCTGCACGCGATTGTCTCCGGTTTCTTCCTTCACGGCTTCTATCTCGGGGCAGTGTGGTGGGCAATCGGCCAAGGCGTGCCGGCCGCGATTTCCGGCATCATCGCAGGCTTGCAGCCATTGATGACAGCGCTCGCCGCGCCCTATCTCATCGGCGAGCGGCTGACGCTCATCCAGAAGCTCGGCCTAGGCCTCGGTTTCGTCGGGATTTCGCTCGCGGTTTTGCCGAAAGTCTTTGCCGTCGATGCCTCCGCCATTCCGGCTTTCGCTATAGCAGTGAACGTGATCGGCATGGCGTTCGTCAGCTATGGGACGATCTACCAGAAGCGCTATCTGAAGGAAGGCGACATCCGGGCGGTCGCGACGCTGCAATATGTCGGTGCCTTCGCGGTGACGCTGCCGATGGCGTTTTTGTTCGAGGACATGCATATCGGCTGGAGCTTCGGGCTTGTCGCGACGCTCGGCTGGGCCGTGATCGGCATCTCCATGGGCGCGATCCTGCTGCTGCTCTACCTGATCCGTCGCGGCGATGTGGCCAAGGCCGCGTCCCTCATCTACCTCGTGCCACCGCTTGCCGCACTGGAGGCGGCGCTGATCTTCGGAGAGGAACTCACCCTGCCGATGATGATCGGCACGGCGATCGCGGTGACGGGTGTCTATCTGACGAACCGGAAGGCGGCCGGCGCTTGAGCGGGTTCGGATTCCCGCGTCGTTCCCGTCAGTGAATGCCCAGCCGTTTGCGCAGCCTCATCTTCACGCGCTCGCGGAGCGTCATGAGGTTGTGTCGCCATGTCGGGAAAGATGTCGTCCAGGTCTTGATACCGACGCGACCGTTGCGCATCGGGAAGGCGACGACATGTGGCCAGAAACGTCCGAGCCGCTCCAGCCACCACGCCTCGTCGTGCTGGGAGACATGTGCGTTACGGCCGTCTTCCAGGATGGCTATGGCCGGGCGGGTATCGATGACGTGGAGCGCGTCGGGTGCCAGTCTGGCCATCTCGCCGAGAACGGCATCCATTTCTTCTTCCGGGATGTGCTCCAGCACGTCGAAGCTGACGATAACCGCAAACCGGCGGTCGGGCAGGGTGGACCGTTCCGGCACGGCGGGGTCGAAGGACACGACATCGGCGATGCCGGCCTTTCGGCCGAGCCGTTGCGCAATGAAGCTGCGGCCCGCGCCATAGTCGATCAGCGACGCCGGCTTAAAGGCCATGATGTGAGGCAGTACCCAGGGCAAATGCTTGCCGCCGTAGCCATAGGCGCCCGACGAATGAAAATGGACGTAGTTGGCAATCAGGTTGCGCTCGACCATAGGTCTCTCTCCTCCCAAGGTCACAATAAAGAAAGCGGCCGAACACGAGGCCGGCCGCATCATTTTTGATTGCGCTATATGAAGCGAGCCGACCCCGTCAACCATGGCATTGTCAGGACTCGGTGCCGGTCAGGCTTGTCCGCAGCGCTATATCAAGCTTCGCCGCGGCGCCCGCCGGCAGCAGCCTGGCCGGCAGGGCCGCCCTTGCCGCGACCGCCACGACGGCGCTGACCCGCTGGACGAGCACCATCATTGCGGTGCTCACGACGGGGGCCGGACGGCTTGGCGCCATCGGCGCGCTTGCCTTCGCCGGCCTGGCGGTTGCCGCCGCCCGAAGCCGGCTTGCGGGCATCCTTCGCTCCGCCGGAATGGTTGCGGTTCCCGCCGCCGCCATTGCCGCGACGGCCGCCGCCATTGTTGCGGACCGGACGTTCCATCTTGGCCGGAGCCTCGCCGCCGGCAACAGCGATTTCGATGCCGATCAGGCGTTCGATATCGCGCAACAGCTGACCTTCGTCGGGACCGCAGAAGGCGATCGCGATGCCATCGCGGCCGGCGCGCGCGGTGCGGCCGATACGGTGGACATAAGCGTCCGGAACTTCCGGAAGGTCGAAATTGTAGACGTGGCTGACGGCCGGGATATCGATGCCGCGCGCGGCGACGTCGGTGGCGACCAGCGTCTTGATCTCGCCGTCACGGAAACCCTTGAGTGCCTTCTCGCGCTGGTTCTGGCTCTTGTTGCCGTGGATGGAGGCGACCGAGTAACCGGTGAGCTCCAGGTGCTTCATCAGCTTTTCGGCGCCGTGCTTCGTGCGCAGGAAGACGATGGAACGGCCGTCCGGGTTCGCCGTCAATTGCTCCTTCAAGAGATCCGTCTTGTGCTGCTGTCCACGGGCGAAATGCACGTATTGCTCGATCTTGTCGGCGGTACGGCCCGGAGGTGTTACTTCGACCTTTGCCGGATTGGTAAGGAAGCTGCCGGCGAGATCGGCGATCTGCTTCGGCATCGTGGCCGAAAACAGCATTGTCTGGCGGCGTGCCGGCACCATCTTCGAAATCTTGCGCAGGGCGTGGATGAAACCGAGGTCGAGCATCTGGTCGGCTTCGTCGAGCACCAGGTGCGTGACGTTGCGCAGGGTTACGGCGTTGCGCTCGATCAGGTCGATCAGACGGCCGGGCGTGGCGACGAGGATATCGGTGCCGCCGAGAAGCTGCTGCTGCTGCTTGTTGATGGAGGCGCCGCCGACAACCTGGGTGATCTTCAGCGGGAACTTGCGACCGAAGGCGCGCAGGTTGTCGCCGATCTGGTTCACCAGTTCGCGGGTCGGCGCCAGGATCAGGACGCGGGTCGAACGCGACTGCGGCCGGTCTTCGCTCTTCATCAGCATTTCGATGATCGGCAGGCCGAAGGCGGCCGTCTTGCCGGTGCCGGTCTGGGCAAGGCCGATCAGGTCACGGCCTTCGAGAAGGACGGGGATGGCCTGGGCCTGGATTGGGGTGGGGGCGGTGAAGCCTAGCTGAACGAGGGTCTTCAGAGTGTTCTTGGATAGGCCAAGCTGGTCGAAATTGGTCAAAGTCATGCCTTTCGGGGGCGCCACAGGCATAGATCGGCGCACGCAGCTTCGCGTTCCGACTGCCTTGTGGCGTCAAGAACCCCGCGTGAATTGGGAACTTGTGTTGAAAAAGCTTTCCAGCGCGTCCGGCCAACATTCGCGAGGCCCGCATTCGCTGCGCGCTTGCCCTTCTTCGCGTCTCTTACTGTCGCAGGGCGCGCTCACGCGGCGGCCGGAAGGGGAAAGCTGACCTGCAAATGGGCCGTTTGCTGCCGAAAGTCAAGTTATTCTTCGCAGTGCGGCAAAACGATGGGTAGCGTTCAATCACGCCGGAAAGGTCAAAGTTACTGACAGCCCGCCGGTTTTGCGATTTTCAATGGCGACACCGATCCCGTAGATTTCGCCGATTTCCCGGACGATTGAAAGGCCAATCCCGCTTCCCGGCGTCTGCATGTCCAGCCGGACGCCCCGGTGCATGATCGCATCGATCTGCTCCGGCGGAACGCCCGGGCCATCGTCCAGGATACGCAGGCGCGGTGCGCGATCGTCCGTTTCCGCCTCCACGATGATCTCGTACCGGGCCCACTTCATCGCATTCTCAAGCACATTGCCAAGCATTTCCTGAAGATCGTTGGGGTCGACCGGCACCGTCAGGTCGTCCGGTACACGAGCGATCCAGGAGAGGGTTTCCCCCTGCGGCGAGCGTTTCAACGTTCTGATGATGTTGTCGATGCAGCGCGCTGGCGACGCATCGGAACGCCGCAGACCGGCATTGGCGGCGATACGGCTGCGGGTCAGTTCGTGATCGACGTGGGCCCGCATGACATCGGCGAGATGTGCCAGTTCGTCGGCGATCTGTGTCTCGCCTTTGTCGTGCAGGGTAGCGGCATCATTGGAGAGAATGGTCAGCGGGGTTTTCAGCCCGTGCGCAAGATCCGCCGCCCGGCTGCGTGCCTTGTCGATAATCAGTTGCTGGGCGTCGAGCAGGCTGTTGACGGCACCGACGACTTCCTGAAGTTCTGCCGGATATTGTCCGGTCAGGCGCTCCGCCCGTCGTTCCCGCACGCGGTTCAGCCCTTCACTCACCGAAGAGAGGGGGCGCAGACCGATGATGAGCTGTACAAGCGAAGCGGCAATGAGGAAGGCTGCCAAGGCCACCATATAGGGAAAGAGATCGGTCGCGAATGACGACCGTGCCTTCGCAACCGCTGCGACATCTATGCCAACGGCGATACGCACCGGATGCTGCCCGTCTGGCGCCGCAACGATCACTTTCCGCTCCTGAACGAGCACGGTTGATTGTTCCGGGCCTTCCAGGTGGTATCTATGGACCTCTCCGGTTTCGTGGCCGTCCGCGGGTAGGGGAAGGGTATAGTCCCAGAGGGATGGGGAGCGGAGCTGTTCGGACGTTTGGTCGTCGACGATCTGCCAGTAGAGACCCCCGTAGGGCTCGTTGAAGCGCGCATCGACGGGGCGGTTCGGCAACGTGAGACTGCCGTCGGCAGAAAACCGGATGCCGCCGGCGATGTTGGTGCCGTGATCGGCCAGCTCCTCGTCGATCCGCTTTTCGAAGGTGCGGGTGAAGAGCTCCACGAATGCGATTCCCGCAAGCGAAAGGGCCAGAACCACGGTGACTAGCGAGACCAGCAGAAACCTGCCGCGAATGGACCTGCTCAAGGCGCGGCGCCCCCCAGCCTGTAGCCGTAACCGCGCCGGGTCGCGATCACGTCCTTTCCGAGCTTGCGGCGGAGACGACCGACTAGGACCTCGATGGAGTTGCTGTCACGCTCGAAATCCTGAGCATATAATTGCTCGGTCAGTTCCGCTTGCGACACGTGGCGATTCGCGTTGAGGGCCAGATGGCTGAGGCAGCGGTATTCCAGCGGTGTCAGGTCGACAGGCAATCCGCCGACGGTTACGGTCTTGTTGCGTGTGTCGACCGCGAGATCGCCGAACTGGAGAACCGGATTGGCCTGTCCCGAACTGCGGCGGATAATCGCTCTCAGACGCGCCAGAAGCTCCGCCATCTGGAACGGTTTTGTCAGATAGTCGTCAGCGCCGGCGTCGATGCCTTCGACGCGTTCCTGCCAGTTGCCCCTGGCGGTGAGGATCAGCACCGGTGTTTGCCGTCCGGCGGCGCGCCAGCGCTTCAGGACCGACAGGCCGTCCATTCCGGGCAGGCCTAGGTCCAGAACGACAGCCGCGAATTCTTCCTCGTCACCCGTAAACCAGCCTGCCTCACCGTCTGTCTCGTGGACGACAACGAAGCCTGCGCGTTCCAGATGCGCGATCGTGTCTCTCGCGATGCGGGGGTCGTCCTCGACCAGGAGAATGCGCATCAGTCGTTCTCAATCTCCAAAATCGAACCGGTCGCGGCGTCGACCTCGACCTCCACCAGCCGGCCGTCGCTTCTCAGGACCCGAAACTCATAGACAGCGCGATCATCTTCCAGGTCGAACTTCGTGTCGACAATCTTTCCTTCGACGCGGTTTGCGACGATCCGCCTAAGCTCTGCCAGCGACTTCACTTCTCCGCGAGCAACCTTTTCGCGGAGCCTGTCCCTTTGCCGATCATCCTCGTCGTGGTCGTGGTCGTCATCATCAGCGACGGCGATTCCGGTCGACGCCAGTGCGCCGACCAGCGCGACGGATCGGATCAGAAATTCTCTGCGCGTGCGGATCATGGCCTGACCATAGCACCGCGAAACTGAAATTTCGCTGACATTCACCGTCAGCCATCGCTCAGCAGCGGTCAGCTAATTGTTTCGCCAACGGTCGAGAGCAATCCCGCCTCGTCGTTTCAAAAGGACTTTATCCGATGAAGAAGCTGATCATCCTTTCGCTTATGACGCTATCCGCTGCTGCCGGTATCGCCCGCGCCAGCGAAAATCACGAATGCAACGTGCCGAAGGACAAGTGGATGACCGAGGACGCCATGAAGGCCAAGGCGGTCGAACTCGGCTACGACGTGCGCCAGGTCAAGGTCGAAGACGGTTGCTACGAAGTCTATGGCATCAAGGACGGCAAGAAGGTCGAGGCGATCTTCAACCCGGAAACCGGCGAGCAAATCGGCTCCGAGGGAGACGACTGATGGTCAACGCCGAGCAAGATATGCCCGGCACCGCCTCCGGCCGCATCGCGCGGCCGGACCTGGTGAAGGTCTGGGATCCACTCGTCCGCCTGTTCCACTGGTCGCTCGTGGGCTTTTTTGCATTCTCCTTCCTCACCGGAGACGAATGGAAGTCGGCCCATATCATCTCTGGCTACATTATCGCGGCGCTGATCTGCGTTCGGCTCCTCTGGGGCGTCATCGGCAGCGAACATGCGCGGTTTTCCAGCTTCGTCTACTCGCCGATGACCGTCGCGCGTTTCCTGGCTGACTCCGTTGCGATGCGCGCGAAGCGGTATGTCGGGCATAATCCGGCGGGTGGCGTCATGGTGATCGCCCTTTTGTTGATGGTATCGGGCATCGTCACGACCGGCTACATGATGACGACAGACGCCTATTGGGGCATCGAATGGGTCGAGGATACGCACAAGACGCTCGTCTATTCGACGCTCGTCCTGATCGCACTGCATGTCGGAGGTGTGATTTTCGCCAGCATCGAACACCGGGAAAACCTCGTCCGCTCGATGATCACAGGCTGGAAGCGCCGTCACTGAGCATGCACAATCCCCCTCAGCCGGCCAGCACGAGGACGACCGAGATGCGGTCGCCCTCGTGAACGGATTCGCGCTGGCGCAGTTTTGCCTTAAGGGGTAACATCAAGCTGCCACGCCGTTTGTCAGGGAACAGCGAGGTTCGAACCTCGGTATTGCCGATGCGGGCGAACACGGATATGGCGCCAAGCGCATTGGCACGTCCGAAAAAGCAGGCCGCGGAGGCTGCATCCTCCGGTAGATAGACGGCGTGCCAGCCGCCCGGACCTTCGAACTTCTCGACCGTCGCCTCGAAACTGATTTCGTGTTGTTCGCCCGTCACCGTCACTCATCCCCGATGATCAGTTCGAAATCAGCGCCAGCCACGATGCCGCCATTGGCTAGAATTTCCAGCCGGTGCCGGCCGGGATAATAGATCCGGGTGGTGATCGGTCGGAAGCCATGTCGCTTTTCGATCACGACCGTTTCACCGGAGGCGATCGACAAGCTTTTCCCCTTGAACACCTTCGGCGTCAGCGAACCGCCCTTTTTCTGGTGGTGCAGGACGTAGTCCATCATCACGGTGCGCCGCTTGTCGCCGGAATTCGTCAGCGAAACGGCGAATGCGAGTTCGCCGGGGAAGACGATCGTCTCCGTTGCGACGGTCAGGGTGGCTACGATGTCTGCAACTGCCTCGTAGCCGAAATTCGCAAGCGCTTTGCCATGGCCCTTCTTGATCAGCGTTCTCGACGCGTGTTTCAGCAGCCACATCCGCTCCGGTGAGGCGTCCTGCCGGTGACGCTCGACGAAATCGGCGACGGCGTCGGGATGATCCTTGGCGATATCGTTGAGGCTATTGGCGACGGAGCGACGAACATAGTCCTCGGGATCATCGAGCATCGCCTCCAAAATGGGCAAGATCGGGGTCGGGTTCCTCACAAGTTCCGGTAGCCGCATCGCCCAGGGAAGGCGAGGGCGTGTGCCTTCGCTCGCAAGACGGCGCACATGGTGGTTCGGGTCTCTCGTCCAGCCGGAAATGATCTCCAGGGCACGCTCCTGTTCCGCATGGATGAAGGGGCGTATTCCGAATTCGGCGGTGAAATGCGGCGTCAGTGCTTTTAGCAGGTCGAGCGAACGTTCGAGATGTCCAAGCCCCCGAGCCGCAATGTACTGGTTGAAGGCCAGCAAAGCCCAGCCCGATAAAGAACCTCCCGAAGATGGAAGGCACTTTTCCATAAGATCGGCCGCGGCCTCGAAATCGTCGGGCAGGCAGCTTTGCATGGCTGCACTGATCGACTGGCTGCGCTGCATCAGCTCAAGTTCGTTTAACGTCGGCAGCACCAGTTCGAGAAAGGCATCCCGGTCGAAGTCCGGCCATGTCCGCGACAAGGCGTCCGCCGTGTCGCGGGCGGTGGTGGCGGAGATCAGGTTTTTCAGCGGTTCCGGCATGGCTCAGACGATGTTCTTCGTGTCGAAGTGCTGCATCACGGCGACGGTAGTGATCTGCTTCATGTAAGGGATGAAGGCCGGGTCCGTCTGCACTTTTTCGGCGGCGGCACGGGCGGCGTCGATGTTTTCCCATTCGACGATATCGGCCACCATGTCTTCATTGCCATGGGCGCTCGTCGCCCGCCATGATATGAAACCGGGATAGTGGCGTACCGATTCCATTGCCGTCAGACGTGCGTGTTCGGCCGTCGCTTTGTCGGCAACGGCGCAAATGGCGATTTCGAGGATTTTGGTGTCGTGCATCGGGTTCTCCTGTTGCTGGTGTGCCGGCTTGACGTAGCACAGCGCAACTGACAGCCTTGTGGCCATAGACTTCACGGAGTTGCAAATGCGCCCCGCCGATCGCCTGTTCCGTATTATCCAGCTCATGCGCGCGACCGGCCGGGCCATGACGGCTGCCGAGATCGCGGAGAAGATGGAAGTCGCGCCCCGCACCGTCTATCGCGACATGGAGCACCTTATGGCGTCAGGCGCGCCGATCGAAGGTGAGCGCGGTGTCGGCTATCTCCTGCGCGAGGCGTTCGACGCGCCACCGCTTACTTTCACGTTCGAGCAACTGGAGGCGCTGGCTTTCGGCTTGCGGGCCGTTGAGATGCTGGGCGATCCGCGTCTCGGGCAGGTGGCGAGGGAAGCCAAGGAGAAGATGCTTGGCATGCTACCGGTTGAGCACGCGGAAAGGCTCGTCACCGCTCCAATCCGGGCTTTCCGCTCCTCGGCGCAGCCGGAGGTGCCGGACAGTTTGGGCGACGTCAGAACGGCGCTCTCAGGCAAACGGAAGGTCTGGATCGCCTATCACTCGCTTCCCGGCGAGCGCAGCCAGCGGGTCGTCTGGCCGCTTGGGCTGGCCGCTTTCGGGACGATCTGGGTGATGACCGCCTGGTGCGAGATGCGCAATGGATTTCGCGACTTCCGGCTTGACCGCGTGGAGGACTGGAAGGTTCTGACCGACCGCTTCGAGGCGGCACCGCACCAGACCTATCAGGCCTACATTAAGCAGTTCGTCTGAGGATCAGAAATCCGTTGCCACCCCGCCTTCGGCCTTGCGTCTCGCAACGAAGGCATCGAGTTCTTCCTCGATCGCCGGGTCCATCGGCGGACGCTCGTAGCGGGCCAAGGTTTCCTTGAAGATGCGGTTGGCGTGGTCGTAGGTCGTCGGCCTGCCGGCTTCGGTCCAGGTTTCGAAGTTGCGCCAGTCGGAGAGGATCGGGGAATAGAAGGCGGTCTCGTAGCGCGCCAGTGTGTGAGCTGTGCCGAAATAGTGGCCGCCGGGACCGACTTCGCGGACTGCGTCGAGCGCCAGTGCATCCGGCGAGACATCAAGCGGCTTCAGGAATTCTGACACCATCTGCAGCATGTCGACGTCGAGGATAAACTTCTCGAACGAGGCCGTGAGGCCGCCCTCGGTCCAGCCGGCCGCATGCATCACGAAATTGCCGCCGCCCTGCGTCACCGCCCAGAGCGACATCGCCGACTCGTAGGCGGACTGCGCGTCGAGCGTGTTGGCGGCATTGGTGTTCGAGGTGCGGTAGGGGAAGCCGTAGCGGCGGGCGAGCTGTCCGCCGGCGATCACGGCCTTCATGTATTCCGGCGTGCCGAAGGCCGGAGCCCCGGTCTTCATGTCGACGTTGGAGGTGAAGCCGCCGTAGAGCACTGGCGCGCCCTTGCGCACCATCTGTGTGAAGGCAATACCGCAGAGCGCCTCCGCATTCTGCTGGACGAGCGCACCGGCGATCGTGACCGGCGCCATGGCGCCGGCCAGTGTGAACGGCGTCATGATGACCACCTGGTTGCGCGAGGACATCTCGATAATGCCCTGCAGCATGGGACCGTCGAGGCGCAGAGGCGAGGACGAGTTGATAACGGTGAAGAGCGAGGGCTCGCGCTCCATCTGTTCAGCACTGATTCCACGAGCGATGCGTGCGATCTCCAGGCCGTCGAGATTGCGTTGCTGGCCGAGGGAGTAGACGTGGAAAGCCTTGTCGGTCAGCTTGGCAAGATCCGACAGGCAGTCGAGATGGCGCACCGACGCATGGATGTCGATCGGCTCGACCGGGTAGCCGCCGGTGAGGTGGATCACGTCGTAGCTCTGCGCGAGTTTCACCAGCTTGCGGAAATCCTCCTGGTTGCCGGCCCGACGGCCGCCTTCGCGGTCTCCGACAAACGGTGCCGAGGCGATTTGGGCAAACACCAGATTATTGCCGCCGATCTCGACATTGCGCAGCGGATTGCGCGCGTGCAGCGTGAACTGCCGCGGAACCGAGGCGATGAGCTCCATGATAAGGCCACGGTCGAAGCGAACCCGTTCCTCGCCTTCCCGGACATCGGCGCCGGCCGCCTTCATGCGTCGGCGGGCTTCCGGCAGCATGATGTCCATGCCGACTTCCTCAAGCACCGTCAGCGAGGTGTCGTGGATTGCGTCCAGGGCCTCTTCGGAGAGCAGTTCAGTCGGCTTCAGCGTGTTGACGATGTTGAGATAGCTCCGCGCCGAACCGGTGCGGACCCGATCTCCGCCGCGCCCGCCTCCCCGGCGGCGGCGTTCGCCCGATCCGGCAGTTTCAGTCTCGGGCAAGGCAGTGGTGGCAGTCTCGCGCATCGTTTCACCGTGGCTATGTTGGACGCGTCGATTCTGGCAGAGTTGCTGCGACAAATCAGTGGCCAAATGCGACAGGGAAAGGGGTTGGCGTGTCGCGAATTTCATTGCCGGGACGATGCCTGGGTAAAGCTCTCGGGTGGTACAGCCCTTGGTTATGCCAAAGCGGATAAACGTGTTTAGATATTGCGCTGCGTAAGGCGGAAGGAATCGTTTTTTGACGGTCAGGGGCGGATTGCTGGGGCGTGCCAGTGCGAAGATCGCAGATCTCGCCGTTCCCGCATGCATCAAGGATTGCGAACTGCGCCATGTCGCGGTGAACGATGCTTATGCGCGCTTCTATGGCCGTCCTTCCGAAGAGTTCATCGGTCGCACGAGCAGCGAACTTCTGTCGCGGCCCGAAGAGCACGAACGGGAAGATCGCGAGCGGCGTGTCCTGGTTTTCGGCGAGGAGGCGACCGCGCTCTGTTACGATCCCGCCGGTCACGAGCGTCACGCGCTGAAGGTCGAGCGTTTCCTGACCGAAGACGACCTTCCATACCTCTTTGCTTTCTTTGAGACCTTGCCATTCGTAGGCGGTTCCCGTCCCTTGCTGCCATCCGTCAACGACGCCGGCGAAATCGCGACCCTGGCGGCGATGATCGAGGAACTGCCGTCGCCGATGTTCATGCGCGACGACGCGAACCGGATGATCCTCGCCAATCGGGCCTATCGCGAGATTTCCGGTCTTTCCGCCGATGCGTTGATCGGCAAGACGGAACTTGAAAGTTTTGGCCCCGCCGGCGAGGTTCTGCATCGTGAAAACCGCCGCGTGCTCGAAACCGGCGAGTCGATCGAGGTCGAGGAGATGTTCGGCGCGGCGGATCGTCGCGTGCCGGTCATCTCCCGGCGCACCCGGCTCAGCGGTGTCGACGGCCGCCACTATCTGCTGGGCAGCCTTTCCGACGTCTCGGCGCTGAAAGAGCGCGAAGCCCAGTGCATCGCCGCGCAGCAGGAGGCGTTGGAACTGCATGCGCGCCTGGAACTGCTTTTGAGGCTGCTGCCGGTGGGTGTGTTGATTCTCGACGCCGATTTCCGGATCGAATACGTCAACGACACTTTCTATGGAATGTGGCCCGTATCCGAACCTGTGAAGGTGGCGGGTTGGTCCTATCGCGACTTCGTCGCCTACAATCATCGGCGCGGCTTTTATGGCGAGGATGCGCCTCCGGCGGATGACATCTACCAGTCGCGCATCCGGCAGTTCAAGCAGATCGAGGAGCCGCCTGTCTGGCAATGGCTGATACCGAACGGGCGGGCGCTGGCGGTCTCCAGCAAGCGTCTGGGCACCGGCCGCTACATGATCACCTATTCGGACATCACGGTGTTGCGTCAGCGCGAGGAGGAAAGCCAGCTCTACCGCTCCGCCATCGAGCAGGTGCCGGTTCCGGTGTTCGTGCGCGACGAGGAGCACAGGCTTGTTTTCGCCAACCTCGCTTACGAGCGGATGCATGGCGGCGATCGGCAACGGATCATCGGACTTACCGAATACGACATGTACCCGGAGCGGGCCGAGCAGTTCACTCGGGAAAACGCGCGCGTGCTCGAAGGGGAGGCGATCGAGAAGACAGAGACCTTCGAATTCGAGGGGCGGGATATCACCTCAATCACGCGTCTTGGCCGCATCGTTACGTCGGCGGGGCAGCGCTACGTCGTCGGCTCTGTGACCGACGTTTCGGCGCTCAAACTGCGCGAGCGACAGCTCGAGGCCGCGCAGGCCAAGGCGGAGAATCTCAACGCCTACCTCGAAGGCATCATGCGCTCGATGCCGATCGGCGTCCTCATCCTCGATAGCGAACTGAGGATCGAATACGCCAACCAGCGGGTCTACGACATCTGGAACTGGCCAGGCGACCAGCAACTGATCGGGCTCGATTTCCCCACCTACGCAAAGGTCAACTACGACCGCGGCTGGCGCTGGACCGAGGAAGAGGATTTCGATTCTGATGTTCGTTGGCGCATGGAGCAGTTGCAGGCGCTTGACGGAGATCACCAGCGCGAAATGGTCATGGATGACCGTCAGGTGGTCATCACCTCCAAGCGTCTGACCGATCAGCGGGTTCTGGTGACCTATGCGGACATCTCGGAAGCCCGCCGCCGCGAGCGGGAAATCAGCGAGGCACGGGCCGAGCTGGAGCGTATCGGCCAACAGATGCGCGATGCGATCCGCGTCATGTCGCAGGGCCTTCTGGTCATTGAAGACGGTGTCATCGTCCAGAGCAACGAGGCCGCGCACATCATTCTCGATGTCCCTGCGGTGAGCCTCGAGCCGGGCCAGAGCTGGCACGTCAGTTTCGCCCACTGCGCCAAGCGGGGGGATTTCGGTGATGATCCGATGGCCCTGCTGCGGGATTGGCAACACAAGGTGGAGGACGGTCAGGGTTTTTCCGCCACTTTCCTTATCGACCGCCGCACATGGGTTCAGATGGAGGCGACGGTCAGCCGCCGCGGTCACTGGATGGTGGTGCTCAGCGACATCACCGAGATCAAGCAGCGCGAACAGGAACTGACAAGCCTGCTCGAACGCGCGGAGGCGGCCGATCGCGCCAAGTCGGAATTCCTGGCCAATATGAGCCATGAAATCCGTACGCCGATGAACGGTGTGCTCGGCATGGCGGAACTCCTGCAGAAGTCCATTCTCGATGCCCGACAGAAGACCTTCGTCGACATCATCGTCAAATCCGGCAATGCGCTGCTCACGATCATCAATGACATCCTCGACTTCTCCAAGATCGACGCGGGGCAGTTAACGCTGCGCAAGGCGCCGTTCGATCCGGTGGAGGCGATCGAGGACGTGGCGACCTTGTTGTCGGCCGCCGCGGCCGAAAAGGATCTCGAACTGATCATCCGGGCCGAGGCGACCCTCCGGCATCTGGTGGTCGGCGATCCCGGACGGTTCCGGCAGATCGTCACCAATCTGCTCGGCAATGCCATCAAGTTCACAGAGCGGGGCCATGTGCTGATCGAGCTCTCGGGCGAGCCGATGCCGTCCGGCGAGTTGATGGTGACGTTGCGGATTTCGGATACCGGCATCGGCATCCCGCAGGAAAAGCTGAAGGCGATTTTCGACAAGTTCTCGCAGGTCGACTCTTCGTCTACCCGCCGTCACGAAGGCACAGGCCTGGGGCTCGCCATAACCGCCGGCCTAGTCCAGTTGTTCGGCGGCGTGATCGAAGTGGAGAGCGAAGCCGGGATGGGCTCGGTGTTCACCGTCCACCTGCCGCTCTCGATCGCGGGTGAGCGCCGACGCCAGACGCAGTTGCCCGTCAACGTCGAAGGCGCGCGCGTCCTTGTCATCGACGACAACCCCGTTAATCGCCAGATCCTGGCAGAACAGCTGCAACAATGGGGTTTCGACGGTGCGGTCGCGGAAGACGCAGCGACCGCGCTTGCGATACTCGATGCCGCCTTCCAGGCGGGAATAAGCATCGACGCGCTGATCGTCGACTACCACATGCCCGATGTGAACGGCATCGATTTCGCGAGACGCGTGCGGGCTGACCGCCGCTTCGATCCGGTTGCCATGGTGTTTCTCACGTCGATGGACATGGGCGGTGATGAACAGGTTTTCGCGTCGCTCGACGTGCAGGCTCATCTGATGAAACCGGCTCGTGCCAATGTTCTGCGAGGCGCCATCATCGAGGCGGTCCGGTCGCGGCGGCGCGGGGCTACGGACGGCGGACAGAGAGCGTCTACCTCCGGCCTCGCGGCATCCGAAAGCCCGCTGGTGGACACAGCCCCGGCACAGGCAGTCACGGTCTACCCCAACCGCATCGACATTCTCGTGGCGGAGGACAATGAGGTGAACCAAATCGTTTTCACGCAGGTGCTGGAAAGCCTCGGCATGCAGTTTCAAATCGTTGGAAACGGTCGCGAGGCCGTCGAAGCGTCGGCGCGATTGCAGCCCGGGCTCATCCTGATGGACGTGTCGATGCCCGTCATGAACGGTCTGGAGGCGACGCGGGCGATCCGCGAGCGCGAACGGGCAGCGGGCGGGGCGGCGCATGTTCCCATCATCGCCGTGACCGCGCATGCCATGGAGTCGGACAGGGATGTCTGCCTTGCCGCCGGCATGGATGACTACCTGTCGAAGCCGATCAGTCCCGAACTGCTTGGCGGGAAGATTGCGCAGTGGATGAGCGGATCGGCTGACACTATTCCGCAGCGGTCAGGCGGCTGAGGCGGACTTTTCGCCGCGCAGCATCTCCCGCTTGCCGGCGAAGCCAGGCCAGCGCTCGACAGCAAAGCCCGCGGAAACGAGGTTGCGCCTGACGAAGCCGGCGGCGGCATAGGTCGCGAAGGTTCCGCCTGGCACGGTGCGGTCGAAGAGCGCGCGCATGATCTCCTCGCTCCACATCGCGCCATTGCGCGACGGTGCGAAGCCGTCGAGATACCAGGCGTCGAAGGGGAGGTCGGTGACGCTCACGCCATCCAGGGCTTCGCCGCAGGTCACGGTCAGCGTCGTCTGGTCGTCGAGTTGAAGGTCGATGATGCCCTCGGGCCGGTCCGGCCACTGTGACACCAGCCTGAGCCGCTCCTCGTCTATCTCGCTCCAGCGGGAGAGTGCACGGTCGATGTCGGCGGCCCGCATAGGATAAAGTTCGAAGGACATGAAGTGCAAAAGGCCGCCGGTCCGTCGCGTTGCCTTCCACTGCCGCCATGTCTCGCATGCATTGAGGCCGGTGCCGAAGCCGAGTTCGCCAATGCGGAACGTGCCGTCTTTCCGCCAGCGATCCGGCAGCCCATTGCCGGCGAGAAAGACGTGGCCGCATTCGAGACGTCCGTCGCTGCGGCAATAAAAATGATCGCCAAAGGCGGTCGAATAGGGCATATCGCCGTCGTGCCAGGTGAGGGCCTCGGCGTCGCTTCCGTCTTCCGGATCGGGATTGGATACTGTCATGGACTCAGCCGATAGAGCGAAGCCGCCGGGCGGTCAATCGTCCGTCGACCTGCTCGTTGTCGGCGGCGGCATCATGGGGCTGTGGGCGACGCTGAAGGCGGGACGACGGGGATTGAAGACGCTCCTGATCGACGAGCGTAGCCTGGCCGGTGGTGCCAGCGGCGGGCTGCTCGGTGCGCTGATGTCGCACACGCCGGATAAGTGGAATGAAAAGAAGCAGTTCCAGTTCGATGCTCTTCTTCAGCTGGAAGACGAGGTTGTGCGTCTCGAGGCGGAGACCGGGCTTGCAGCCGGCTATCGGCGCTGTGGCCGTCTGATCCCTCTCCCAAAGGATCACCTCCGTCCGATCGCCCTGCGGTATGAACTCGATGCGAAGGACAGGTGGCGGCAGACGAGTCGAAGCTTTGAATGGGCTGTCGGGGACGCGGGCGACATTGCCGGCTGGCCCGACGCCGGCTTTACCAAGGCGGGGATCGTCCACGACACCTTCGCTGCCCGCGTTTCGCCCCGACGCCTGGCGGCAATGCTGGTTTCGGCCATCGGACGCGCGGCATCCGTTTCGGTTCGGGAGGATATCGGCCTTGAGAAACTCGACCCTGTGGCCGGGTTCGCCGAACTGACCGATGGGGAGCGCCTGTCCTTCGGTCACGTGATCGTTGCGGCAGGCCACAGATCGTTCCCGCTTCTGGGCGCGGGGCGAGGTCTTGAGAAACCGTTGGGCCAGCCGGTGAAGGGGCAGGCGGCGCTGATCAAGGCTGATATCGATCCGGACTGGCCGCTGCTCTATCTCGACGGGCTCTACATCGTGCCGCATGACGATGGCACTGTTGCGATCGGCTCCACCAGCGAAAACAGTTTTGGCGATCCGCTGTCGACGGACGAACAGCTCGACGCGCTGATCGCCTCGGCACGGCAACTGGCGCCTGTCCTTGCGGACGGGCTCGTCGTTAAGCGTTGGGCGGGCCTGAGGCCAAAGGCGATCGGACGTGATCCCATGATCGGCCCGGATCCCGAAAAGCCCCGGATCGTAGCCCTGACGGGCGGCTTCAAGGTGTCCTTCGGCCTCGCCCACAAGCTTGCGGATGCGGCGCTTGATGCGGTGGAGGGAAGGGCCTTTGCCGTTCCCGAAAGCTTCCGCTTCGAAAGCCATCTCGACCTCTGTTCACGCAAAACGTGAATTTGCCGAACCTACGCGTCGTCAAACTGTTACGCAAATCACCTACCTCCTCGACTATCCCATCGATCGCTAAAGTTCGCGGCGGCGGAAAGAACGAGGTGAGACATGCGCTACGCAATCTTCTTCACGCCCCCCGCGGGCGATCCGCTGACGCTGGCAGCCGCCAGCTGGCTCGGACGCAGCGTCTATTCAGGCGAGGCCGTCGACCATCCCTCCGTCCGGGGCCTCGGCCTCCACGAAATTGCGTTCCATACGGCCCTGCCGCGCCGCTATGGCTTCCACGCGGTGCTGATGGCGCCGTTCCAGCTGCATCCCGATGTTACGGAGGCGGCGCTCTTGCGAGAGCTCATGCGGTTCGCCGGTACCATCGAGCCCCTTGCCATTCCGCCGCTTCACGTCGGTCGACTTGGCGACCATCTCGGGCTTGTTCCGGAAACACCTTGCAGGATGATTGATCTCCTGGCCGCCACGGTCGTGCAGCAGTTCGACGGTTTCCGGGCGCCGCTGACCGAGGCGGAGATCGAGCGTCGCGACCCTTACGCTCTGACAGCACCGCAGTTTGCCAATCTCTATCGCTGGGGCAATCCCTATGTCATGGACGAGTATCGTTTCCACATCGATCTGACGGGGCCGCTGGATGGCGACACCATGCGCCGGTTCGCCAGTGTCCTGGAGGGGTATTTCGCTCCGGTGATCGGTGATCCCGTGCCGTTTTCGAACCTGGCGCTGTTCGTGGAACGCGAGCAGGGGGCGCCCTTCCAGGTGCATTCGCTGCATCCGATGGGCCGGGTCTCGGCGCGCAGGATCGCCTGATCGACCGCAGGACCGATGCCCTCAAGGCAACGGTCCGGTCGCGCAATTGCATCTCGACAACCCCGGCATCGGCGCATACCGTCTCGCCGAAAGACAGGGTGATTTGATGCAGTCCAGTTCCTATCCGCGCGATCTCATCGGCTATGGCCGCTCCGCTCCCGATCCGAAATGGCCGAACGATGCGCGCATAGCCGTGCAATTCGTGATCAACTACGAGGAGGGCGGCGAGAGCTGTATTCTCGACGGCGATCCGGCGTCGGAGTGCCTTTTGTCGGAAATCGTCGGCGCCCAACCGTGGCCCGGGCAGCGTAACCTGAACATGGAATCCATCTACGAATACGGCTCCCGTGCCGGCTTCTGGCGGCTCTGGCGAATGTTTACCGAGCGCAAGGTGGCGGCGACGGTCTACGGCGTGACGCTTGCCATGGCCCGCAATCCGGAAGCCGTTGCGGCGATGAAGGAGGCCGGATGGGAGATCGCCAGCCACGGCTATCGATGGCTGGAGTACAAGGACTTTCCGGAGGAGGTCGAGCGCGAGCATATCCGCGAGGCCGTGCGCCTGCACAAGGAGCTCACCGGCTCCCATCCGCTCGGCATGTATCAGGGCAAGCCGTCGATGAACACGTTGAAGCTGGTCATGGAGGAGGGCGGCTTTGTCTATTCGTCCGATTCCTACGCCGACGATCTGCCGTTCTGGGTGCCGGACCTTGCCGGCAAGCCGTTCCTGATCATCCCCTATACGCTCGAAACCAACGATATGCGATTTGCGACACCGCAGGGCTTCAACACCGGCGACCAGTTCTTCACCTACCTGAAGGACGCGTTCGATGTGCTTTACGAGGAAGGGAAAAATGGCGCGCCTAAAATGCTGAACGTCGGCCTGCACTGCCGCCTGGTCGGGCGTCCTGGCCGCGCGGCGGCGCTGGCACGCTTCATCGACTATGTGACCGGCCACGAGAAGGTGTGGATCCCGAAGCGCATCGAGATCGCCGAACACTGGCACAAACATCACAAGCCGACCTGGTGAGGCGACGATGATGGAACGTGATGTTTTTGTTTCCTCGTATGGCGGCGTGTTCGAGCATTCGCCGTTTATCGCCGAACGCGCCTTCGATGCCGGGTTGATCGAGGAGCCGTTGACCGCTGCCGGCGTGCATGCGGCTCTGGTCAGGATGTTTCGTGCAGCCTCGCCGGACGAGCGGCTTGGCGTGCTGCGCGCCCATCCCGATCTCGCCGGGCGGCTCGCCGTGGCGGGGGAACTAACCGAAGACAGCCGCAAGGAGCAGGCGGGCGCAGGGCTGGACCGGCTGACGGCGGAGGAGTTCGCCCGCTTCACCGAGCTCAATGCCCAGTATACGCAGAAATTCGGCTTTCCCTTCATCATCGCGGTGAAGGGGCTCAACCGTCACGACATTCTCGCGGCCTTCGAGCATCGTATCGACAACGACCGTGACACGGAGTTCGAGACGGCTTGCGCACAGGTCGAGAAAATCGCAAGGCTTCGTCTTGAAAGCCTGTTACCGGAGACACTCTGACATGATCGAAACCTCCACCGTCACGCTGCCCGACTTCGCGGCCGGTGCGGTCAATCTCGCCTCCGCCCGTCTCGGCGCGAAGGGTGTGTTCACCACGGACGAGTTCTTCGCTCCGCTCGAGCGCATGCTGAACGACGAGCCGGCCTGGTTCGATCCGGCGCTTTACGACGACAACGGCAAGTACATGGACGGGTGGGAAAGCCGGCGCAAACGTGTGCCCGGCCATGACTGGTCGGTGATACGGCTCGCCATGCCGGGCCGTATCTTCGGCTTCGACGTCGATACCCGCTATTTCACCGGCAATTATCCACCGCATTGCTCGATTGAAGCCGCGTTCGTGGCGGATGGCGATCCGACGGAGGCGACCGACTGGGTGGAACTGGTGTCGAAGTCGCCGCTCGGGCCGTCGGCGCAGCATTTCTTCGAGAATGCCGACCGGGAAAAGGTCTGGACGCATCTGCGCCTGCATATCTACCCTGACGGCGGCGTTGCCCGCCTGCGTGTCTATGGCTCGGCCTTCTTCGACTGGTCGAAGGTAGGGGCGGACGAGGAGATCGATCTCGGCTACATCTTCCACGGCGCCAAGGCGCTCGCGTGGTCGGATGCGCATTATGGCCATCCCGACAAGATTCTGTCTCCTGGACGCGGTACCAATATGGGCGACGGCTGGGAGACCAAGCGCCGTCGCGGACCGGGGCACGACTGGGCGATCATCCGGCTTGGCCATCCGGGGCTGATCAAGCGGGTGATCATCGACACGCATTTCTACAAGGGCAATTACCCCGACACCTGCGAACTTCTCGGGGCTCATCTTCCGTCGGCAGGCGACACGTTCAGCGATGCCGACATCGCCGCGTCCGAAACCTGGAAGCCGATCGTTGCGCGCACCAAGATGCAGATGGATGCCGAACATCTCTACGAGGGCGACAAGGTCGCCGATATCGGCCCCGTCACCCATGTGCGGATCGCGATGCATCCCGATGGCGGGGTAATGCGGTTGCGGCTTTTCGGAACGAAGGCCTGAAACGACAAAGCGGGCCGCAAGGCCCGCTCTTCCGCACACAGCAAAGTCCCCGGCGCCACTGGTGGTTCCGGGAATTTCCGGTTTATCGCGCCTACTGTTTGCGCGTTTCCTGGTCCTCGCGGATCGCTTCCTCGTGGTACCAGCTGCCGCAGCCGCTTTCGATGATGACGCGGCCGGCCAGTGCTTGGCGCGCCTGCATTTCACGCAGTCTCTGGGCATTTCTTACCGGGAACTCGTAGATCTTCGCCGATTCCCGAACCATGTTCGTTGTCATGCTACTGCCTCTCGTTCGTCACCGATTTCTCGGTCGATGACACATCCCTAACATAGATTTCAGCTGAATGCACATGAAAAGTGCATATTGCCTATTTTATGTGCAGTATTCCGACAAGAAAATGGATGAGTGGATTTTCATCACCCGCCCTCTGGCCGGCATGTTCGTGCGGGAAACACGGTACGGCTGTCCTAGTTCCTTCATAATAGTCGGAAAGCCTTAATAAAACTGTCGCAATCCGGGACGATGGGCCCGGGGCGTACCCCCAATTCAGGCAGAGCGCTGGTCTCAGGCTCAAACTGGCACGCTGTGTGCTTACACGTTGAGTGAGCCCCGGAATTCGGGGAATCACCCCTCTGTGTGCGCCCATGACGGACGCGAGACTGAAGAGAGAGAACCATGACCAAGTACAAGCTCGAGTACATCTGGCTCGATGGCTACAAGCCGGTAGCGAACCTGCGTGGCAAGACGCAGATCAAGGAATTCGACAGCTTCCCGACCCTGGAGCAGCTGCCGCTGTGGGGCTTCGACGGTTCGTCGACGATGCAGGCCGAAGGCCACTCGTCGGACTGCGTCTTGAAGCCGGTCGCCGTCTATCCCGATCCGGCGCGCACCAATGGCGTGCTCGTGATGTGCGAAGTCATGATGCCGGACGGTGTCACGCCGCACGCATCGAACACCCGCGCGACGATCCTTGACGATGAAGGCGCATGGTTCGGCTTCGAACAGGAATACTTCTTCTACGAGAACGGCCGTCCGCTCGGCTTCCCCGAGCAGGGCTACCCGGCTCCGCAGGGCCCGTATTACACCGGCGTCGGCTACAAGAACGTCGGCTCGATCGCCCGCGAGATCGTTGAAGAGCACCTCGACCTCTGCCTTGAAGCCGGCATCAATCACGAAGGCATCAACGCAGAAGTGGCCAAGGGCCAGTGGGAATTCCAGGTGTTCGGCAAGGGTTCCAAGAAGGCCGCGGACCAGATCTGGATCGCACGCTACTTGCTGCTCCGCCTCTGCGAAAAGTACGGCATCGACGTCGAATTCCATTGCAAGCCGCTCGGCGACACCGACTGGAACGGCTCGGGCATGCACTGCAACTTCTCCACCGCATTCATGCGCGAGACCGGCGGCAAGGAGTACTTCGAAGCACTCATGGCCGCTTTCGCCAAGAACTGGAAAGAGCACATCGACGTCTACGGTCCGGACAATCACATGCGCCTGACCGGCAAGCACGAGACGGCTCCGTGGAACAAGTTCTCCTACGGCGTTGCCGACCGCGGCGCCTCGATCCGCGTTCCGCACTCGTTCGTCAACAACGGCTACAAGGGCTACCTCGAAGACCGCCGTCCGAACTCCCAGGGCGACCCCTACGCGATCGCTTCCCAGGTCCTCAAGACCATCGCGGAAGTTCCGACCGCAGACTACGCAAAGTCTGCTGCCTGATCCGTCACGGGTTGACCGTAAGAATGCAGCGCCGGTGGAAACGCCGGCGCTGTTTTCGTTTTAGGGGTGCGGAAGTCCGGCGCTTTCTCGCGCTTCGCGTTTGTCCTATAATTGCGGTCAAGGAGGCGAGACATGAGACCGTCCGAAGTGCTGGAGAAAAACAGGCAGGCTATCCGCGATGCGACGGCGCGTCACAAGGCAGCGAACCCGCGTGTGTTCGGCTCTGTCGCGCGGGGTGAGGACGGTCCGGACAGCGATCTCGATATTTTGGTTGACGCGCTGCCGGGCATGACGCTCTTCGATCTCGGAGGACTGCAGGCAGAGATGGAAGGCCTGTTGCCTTGCAGGGTGGACATTGTCACGGCCGGCGGTCTGAAAGCGCGGACGCGCGACCGGATCCTTGCCGAGGCGAGAGCCATATGACCCCGGCAGAGCGCCTGATCGATAATCTCATTGATATGGAGGAGGCGGCACTTGAGGCCATCGGATTCCTTGATGGCGTAAGCTTCGAGGCGTTCGAGTCGGATCTCTTGCGTTAGCGCGCCGTTGCCATGACGTTCGTGCTGATTGCCGCCGCCGCAGTTCGTATCCAGACGCTGTTTCCGGATATCGCGTCAGAGCAACCGGAGATCGCCTGGGCCAAGATCAGGGGCCTGCGCAATCTCGTGGTTCACCAATACGACCGACTGGATTGGCGTATCATTTGGGATACGGTGCAGTCGGACCTTCCAAGACTGGTCCGGCAGATCCACCAGCTCCGACATCCGAATATCCAGGGAGAATGACCCCTTTGCTCCAGACCCTCATCATCCGTCCGCTAACGGCGGAGGCCTTCGCTCCGTTCGGAGACGTGATAGAAGCGCGGCCGGACACCATGCGGCTGATCAATGGTGGCACGACGGAACGTTTCCATGCCCTTGCTACTCCCGACGTCGTGGGTGACGGCGCCCGGGTGATCATCAATATCTTCCGCGGGCAGCCGCGATCTTTCCCCTACGAGATCGGCATGATGGAGCGCCATCCTCTCGGCAGCCAGAGCTTTTCGCCGCTCAACGGCAGGCCATATCTCGTTGCCGTTTCGCCAGATGAGAGCGGCAAGCCAGGTAAGCCACAGGCGTTTCTGGCGCGCGGCGACCAGGGGGTGAATTATCGTCGCAATACCTGGCATCATCCGCTGATCGCGGTTGGCGAGGTGAGCGATTTCCTCATTGTCGATCGCGACGGACCGGGTCACAATCTCGAGGAGTTCTTCTTCGATGCCCCGTTCACGATTCTGGAGCCCAGCTTATGACCGGCCTCACCACCCACGTCCTAGACACCGCCCTCGGCAAGCCAGCGAAGGGGCTGCGGATTCAGTTGGTGCGCATGGCCGGCGAAGCGCCCGAGCTGATCCGGACGGTTTTTACAAACGACGACGGGCGCGTCGACGGCGGTCCCATCCTGTCGGGAGACGAATTTTCGGTCGGGCAATACGAACTGATCTTCCACGCCGGCGAATACCTGAAGAACCTCGGTATTCCTCTCACAGAACCTCCGTTCCTCGACGTTATCCCGATCCGCTTCGGCATTTCCGACACGACGGCGCACTATCACGTGCCGCTGCTGTTGTCGCCCTACGGCTATTCCACCTACAGGGGCAGCTGACATGCGATTTGCGGCGATCGCGGATGTGCACGGCAACTGCCTGGCGCTGGAGGCCGTCCTTTCGGACATTGCAGATAAGGGCATCGCCCCTTCTGATGTCGTCAATCTCGGCGACTGCCTCTCGGGTCCACTGGAGGCAGGCCGGACCGCCGATCTTCTGGTATCCTTGGATCTGCCGACAGTTCGCGGCAATCACGATCGTTATCTCGTCGAGCATGCGGTCGATGCCATGCACAGCTGGGAGGCGGATTCCTTCGCGCAGCTGGCGCCGGCGCATCTGGAATGGCTGCGAAGCCTGCCGTTTTCCATGGTCTGGCGCGAGGAGGTGTATCTCTGCCATGCGACCCCGAAAGACGACAACACGTATTGGCTGGAGACGGTAACACCAGACGGACACGTGGTCATGCGTCGCGCTGGCGAGATTGAGGCCTGGGCCCAGGGCATACCTCAGTCGTTGATCCTGTGTGGACATACACACCTGCCTCGTATGGTCAGGCTTTCCGACGGGCGCCTCATCGTCAATCCCGGCAGTGTCGGCGGGCCAGCATACCAGGACGACACGCCGTATCCGCATAAGGTGGAGGCCGGACATGTTCACGCGAGCTACGCGATCTGCGAGAAGCTGAATGGAGCCTGGTCCGTGACCTTCCGGCAGGTGCCGTACGATCATATGGCCATGGCCGACCTCGCCGCGCGCAACGGTCGGGCGGGGTGGGCGAGCGGTCTTGCCACCGGCTTCATCGATGCGGAGGACTGAGTGCGCTTTGCAGCTATCGCCGACATCCACGGCAATCATCTGGCCCTTGAGGCGGTGCTCGAGGATATTGCAACACTCGGCGTCACCGATATCGTCAACCTCGGCGATATCTTCTCAGGTCCGATCGATGCGGGAAAGACTGCGGCGATCCTCGCGCCGCTGAATCTCCCGACGGTGAGGGGCAATCACGACCGGGCCCTGATCGAGGAGCAGCCAGACGCTTTCGGCGACTGGGAGCGGCCGGCCTATCCGCTGCTGCGCCGGGAGGACTTCGACTGGATCGGGCAATTGCCATTGACGCTCGTCTTCGCCGACGAGGTTCTGCTCTGCCATGCGACGCCGGAAAGCGACTCGGTTGCCTGGCTCGAAACGCTGACGCCCGAGGGCTATTTTCGCCTCAGCGACCGAGACTATATCGAGCGTCAGGCGGCAGGTGTCGATTATCCGCTGATCCTGTGCGGCCATACGCATGTGCAACGCGCGGTAACGCTTTCGGATGGCCGGCTGGTCGTCAATCCCGGGAGCGTCGGTTGCCCCGGGTTTGCCTATCACAAGCCTTGGGAGCACCGGCTGGAGCAGGGCGCGCCCTTTGCCTGCTATGCGATCCTTGAGAAAACAACGCACGGCTGGCAGCCGACCTTCCAGCAGGTTGCCTACGATCATCTCGCAGCCGCTGAACTCGCGCGGCAGCAAGGCTTCGATACATGGGCGCGTGTGCTTTCGACCGGCTGGGCCGGATAATCAGACGGCGAACGGGTTTTCGGCGATGATCGATCCGTCGATGGTCTTGATATCGCGCTTACCGCAAAGGGCCATCGTGATGTCCATCTCCTTCCGGATGATCTCAAGCGCCGTCGTGACGCCCTGCCTGCCGCCGGCACCGAGGCCATAGAGGAAGGGACGCCCGATGTAAGTGCCCTTTGCGCCAAGGGCGACGGCCTTCAGCACATCCTGACCGGAGCGGATGCCGCCATCCATGTGGACTTCGATCTTGTCGCCGACCGCGTCGACGATGCGCGGTAGCATGGCGATCGACGAATGGGCTCCGTCCAGTTGGCGGCCGCCATGGTTGGAGACGATGATCGCGTCCGCGCCTGTGGAGAGCGCCATCCTGGCATCCTCCGGATCGAGAATGCCCTTCAGGATCAGCGGACCGCCCCAGCGCTCCTTGATCCAGGCGACATCGTTCCACGACAGTTTCGGATCGAACTGCTCCGCCGTCCAGGCCGAGAGCGAGGAGAGGTCGGTGACGCTCTTGGCGTGGCCGACGATGTTGCGGAAGGTGCGGCGTTGCGTGCCCAGCATCTTCAGGCACCAGCCGGGTCGGGTCGCCATCTGCCAGATGTGCTTCGGCGTGAACTTCGGCGGCGCGGAGAGGCCGTTGCGGATGTCCTTGTGCCGCTGGCCAAGGATCTGCAAATCAAGCGTCAGTACCAGTGCCGAGCATTTAGCCGCCTTGGCGCGGTCGATCAGGTTGATGACGAAATCCCGGTCCTTCATCACATAGAGCTGGAACCAGAAGGGCTTGGTCGTCACCGAGGCGACGTCCTCGATCGAGCAGATGCTCATGGTCGAGAGCGTGAAGGGAACGCCGGCTTCCTCCGCCGCCTGTGCCGCCAGCATCTCGCCATCGGCATGCTGCATGCCCGTGAGGCCGGTCGGCGACAGGGCGACCGGCATCGAGACAGGCTGGCCGATCATTTCGGAGGCAAGCGTGCGGTTCGTCATGTCGACCAGAATGCGCTGACGCAGCTTGATCCTGGAAAAGTCAGTCTCGTTGGCCCGGTAGGTGCCTTCGGTCCAGGCGCCGCTGTCGGCATAGTCGAAGAACATCTTCGGCACGCGCCGGCGCGCCAGCTTCTTCAGGTCGGCAATCTCCAGGTTCGCGCCCATTATCCACTCCTCGGCCAGGTTCCCCATCGCCCATATCACGACAGGCGGCGCGCTGGAAACAGGAAGGGACTTAAGAGGTAAAAATATTTTACCTCCGTTCTTTTCGGCCGAGAGATGCTCAAAAATGCTCGCCGGACCGGAACGGGCCGACGCGGATGCCGGCCGCGACGAGGTAGGCCGTAGACCAACCGATCAACAAAAAGCCGTCGACGCCTTCCATGCCGGCCAAGAGGCGCCATTCGGGGTGCGGGATGACGTCGCCGTATCCAATGGTCGAGAAGGTGACCGTCGAGAAGTAGAGGGCGACCTCGAAACTGTCGAAGAAACCGATCAGCCAATAACAGATCGCCCACAGCCAAACTTCTGTGGTCAGGACTGCAAAAACCCCCAGCACAACGGTGTTCATCGCGATCAGGCGACTGCGATGACGGTGAAGGCGGATGCGATCGCTGATCCAACTCATCGCCTGGGTCACACCCATCAGGCCGAATGTATGAATCACGACCGTCAGGGAGATCATGAGCGTGCCAAGGGCCAGATTGAGGAGCATGTTCATTGCGGTGTCCGTGACGTCAACCCAGGCTTCCGCGCTGGTCCTTGCGAAAAACGAATTTCAGGCCCGACCATATATCCGTGACCGCGCACACCTTTATGTCGACGAGACCGATCGGCAGGAATATCGCCCGCAGGACATCCTCGGTTATCGTGGTGTGGACCTTGGAGGCCTTTTTCGGCCAGGAAATCCAAAGCATGCCGGTGGGCTTCAGCCTGCCTTTCAGCCGTTCCGCATTATCCTCCAGTGCTGTGCGCTCTGTTTCGAAGACGTGCAGATAATCAAGACGGACGCTCGCGCTTCCTGGCATTGAAGGCTCAATCCTCGCTTCAGGCAGTTCGTCGGTCAGGTGGCGAAGATCGTCCGGCAGCGCGACGAACAGCGCGGACAGGCCCGGCTTCAATCCGAGCTTCCGGGGAAGGGGCGTGCCGGAATAGCCGCTGTCGCTCATTGTCCCTCACATCGTCGCGACCGGTTTCATTGGCCTACCGGCGACATAGGTCTCCACCACCGACCTGTCGTCGCCCAGGGTCTGCAGCAGGAAGAGTTCCTCCGCCAGCGTTTTCACGACCTCCATCTTGAGCGCCATCGCGGGTGTCGCACTGGCATCCATGACAATGAAGTCGGCATCGGTCCCCGGCTCAAGCGTGCCGATACGGTCTTCAAGCGACAATGCCTCGGCGTTGCCGCGTGTCATCAGATAGAAGCTTTCCAGCGGATTCAGCCGCTCCCCCAGCAGTTGCTGGATCTTGTAGGCCTCATCCATGGTTCTCAGCATGGAGTAGCTGGATCCTCCGCCGATATCGGTGGCGACCGCGATCCGGACCGGCTTGTCGCGCTTCTGGTACTTCTTCATCGGGAACAGGCCCGAGCCGAGGAAGAGGTTTGACGTCGGGCAATGGACGGCGATCGCGCCCGCCTCGCTGATCGCGTCGGCCTCGCGGTCGGAAAGATGGATGGCGTGGCCCAGCAGGGTCTTGCGGCCCAGCAGTCCATAACGCGAGTAGATGTCGGTGTAGTCGATCGCTTCAGGATAGAGCGAGCAGGTATAGTCGATCTCGGCGAGGTTTTCCGACAGATGCGTCTGGATGTGAAGGTCCGGGAATTCCCGCGCCAAAGCCTGCGTTGCCTCCATTTGAGCCGGCGTCGAGGTGATGGCGAAACGGGGCGTGATGGCGACATGGTTGCGGCCCTTGCAGTGCCATTGCGCGATGACGGCGCGGGTCTCCTCATAGCCGAGCTGCGGTGAGTCCAGCAGGCCCTGCGGGGCGTTGCGGTCCATCATCACCTTGCCGGCGATCATCAGGCTGCCGCGGCGCAGGTTTTCGGCGAAGAAGGCGTCGGCAGAAGCCTTGTGGACCGAGAGGTAGGCGACGGCGGTCGTCGTCCCCTGGCGAAAGAACTCATCAAAGAAATGCGTCGCGATGCGTTCGGCATGGGCCGTCTCGACGAAGCGACATTCCTCGGGAAAGGTGTAGGTATCCAGCCATTCCAGCAGGTTGGCGGCATAGGAGCCGATCACCTGCATCTGCGGGAAATGCACGTGCGTATCGATCAGCCCCGGCAGGATCAGGTGAGGGCGGTGATCCACGACCTCGATGTCATCCGGGCTCGCGCTCCTAACGGCAGTGAAGTCACCGCATGCGACGATCCGGCCATGTTCCACCAGCAGGGCGCCGTCCGCTTCATAAAGATAGCTATCGTTGTCGTCGACCGAGAGCGGTGCGCGATAGAAGGAGAGCAGCCGTCCACGGTAGAGCACCGCGCTCATGGCGTGGCGGTCCCGCTGACGGCGCTTTCGTACCAGGCAGCCAGCAAGGCGCGGTCCTGTTCTTCAATCTCCGTGATGTTGCCGGGCGGCATGGCGTGGCTGCGGGCAGCCTGGATGTAGATCTCGCGCGCATGGCTGGCGATTTCCGCGTCGGTTTCCAGCTTCACGCCCTTTGGTGCACGAGCGATGCCTTCCCAGACCGGTTCGGCGGCGTGGCACATGGAGCAGCGGCCCTGCACGATGTCGCGCGCCGCCTCGTAGTGTGGGTTCTCCACGAAGCGCAGGTTCGACGGTGCGACGGAGAGTTCCGTCTCCGGCGCCGGCTTCTGCACCGTCGACAGCCAGGCAATGACGATGAAGATGATCACCGTCGCCGCCCAGGTCCATGTCGGGCGGCCTTTGCGGGCGTGCGTGGTGTTGAACCAGTGCCTTATCGTCACGCCCATCAGGAAGACCAGCGCCGCGATGATCCAGTTGTATGCCGTGGCAAAGGCCAGCGGATAATGGTTCGACAGCATGAAGAAGATGACGGGCAGCGTCAGGTAATTGTTGTGGAGCGAGCGCTGCTTGGCGATGATGCCGTACTTCGGATCGGGGGTGCGCCCCGCGATCAGGTCGGCGACGACGATCTTCTGGTTCGGGATGATGATGAAGAAGACATTCGCCGACATGATGGTGGCGGTGAACGCACCAAGATGCAGGAAGGCGGCGCGGCCGGTGAAGACCTGGGTATAGCCCCAGGCCATGGCAACCAGCACGATGTAGAGCAGGATCATCAGGCCCCAGGTGTTGCGGCCGAGCGGCGACTTGCAGAGCAGGTCGTAGATCAGCCAGCCGACGGCGAGCGAGGCGAGCGACAGACAGATCGCCTGCCATGGCTCGATGTCGAGCACATGCCTGTCGATCAGGAAGAGATCGGCGCCGCCGTAGTAGACCACGCAGAGCATGGCGAAGCCGGAGAGCCAGGTGAAATAGCTTTCCCACTTGAACCAGGTCAGATGCTCCGGCATCGACGCCGGTGCTACCAGATATTTCTGCACATGGTAGAAGCCGCCTCCATGGACCTGCCATTCCTCGCCGTAAACGCCTGCTGGCATGCCCGGTCGCTTCACAAGTCCGAGGTCCAGCGCGATGAAGTAGAACGACGATCCGATCCATGCGACCGCGGTGATTACATGCAGCCAGCGGACGGCGAAGGACAGCCATTCCCAGGCTATGGCGAACTCATACATGCAGCATCCCTTTCTTCCTCCCGACCGGTTACCTTGTCGAAAAAGGCCGGGGTTGGAAAGTGAAATCACGGACGAAGGCCAAGCTTTCCTCAGGCTATGGTGCGCTGCGAAAACGCACCCCTGAGAACGTGCATTGGTCCTCATATTTGAGAACTGTTATATTTGTGTCGCAATTCCGCTGGGGAGGTGGTTTGCGTTGGTACCGGCGGAAGGTCTTCAACGGAGAAACCGCCAATGCGCACAATAGCGATGACCTTCGGTGTATTGTTTGCGTTCGATGTTTCGGCTCATGACGCCCATTCCGGATGGCGCTACGATGCCTTCTGCTGCAACGGCAATGAACATTCCGGTGATTGCCAGCAGATTCCGGCGAGCAGCGTCCGCATCATCCAAGGCGGATACCAGCTGACGCTGGCGCCCGGTGACCACAGGCTGGTTACCAGGAGCCACACGTTCAAGTTTGCGCAAGACAGCACGCGGCGGTCGAAGGACAGCGAGTATCATCTCTGTCTGTTCCCCGACGAAAATACGCCACGCTGCCTCTATGCGCCCGATATGTCGTTCTGAGTTGGAGATCGGCGGCTGTGTCGATATTTGTCAACGCTGCCATGCCTCCATGATCCACGCTTTGAAATCGCGGATTTTGGGGATGTTCCGCCGGTTCTCGGGGTAGGCAAGCCAGTAGTCGCAGTCCTCGCTGCACACCAGCGGGAACGGTTGGACGAGCTGGCCTGACGCGAGTTCTGGGCCGTAGAAGGCAGGCGTCAGAATGGCCACGCCCTTTCCGGCGATCGCGACCTGCGCTTCGATGGATTGCGCTCCGAGTTTGCTGCGTGGCCTGCTGTCGAGGTCCGGGTCTGTCACTCCGGCGGCGGTCAGCCATATCCTCCACCAGGGATCGCCCGGATCGATCAGCCTCAGCTTCAAAAGGTCGGCCGGCGAGGAGAGGCCGCCTATGCTTTGCACCAATTGCGGGCTCAGCATGGGCGTGAAGTCTATCTTCATCAGGCGCTGCCGTTCGAGGCCGGGCCAAGGAGCCTTTCCCGCCCGGATTGCCACGTCGGCTTCCGTTTTCTGGAAATCGATCATGTCCTGCGAGGTCTCCAGCCTGACCGCGATCTTCGGGTGCCTCAGCTGAAAGTCACCGATATGGTGCGCCAGCCACTGATGCGCGAATGTCGCGGTGGAGTGGATCGTCAGCGTTGTCTGTGTCTTTTCACCCAGGTTCGCCAACGCTTCCTGCATGATGGAAAAGGCTTCGCCCAGCTTTGGCGCCAGCCGCTCGCCCGCCTCCGTCAGCCTCACCTGTCGCGGGCGGCGGAGGAACAGCGGCTCGCCGAGCAGATCTTCCAGCAGCTTGATTTGATAGCTGACCGCCGTCTGGGTCATTCCGAGTTCTTTGCCGGCCCTGGTGAAGCTCAGGTGCCGGGCGGCTGCCTCAAAGACCTTCAGCGCGTTCAGCGGCAGGTTGCGGGAGAGTTTCATGGATGAGTTCTCTTGATCCATCAAGACGGATATTCGGTTGGTCTACAATCATTATCCGCACTATTTCCTCTCTCATAGATCAACTGAACAGCATCTTTGTCAACGAGGAACGGCCATGAGCTTCATTGCGCCGAGGCGAATTCTGCGTCTTCTCAAACGGCTTCTTGCTCCTTCGCTGACCCGGCGCAGGAGCGGGCTTCTGTCCGCAGAGATGCGGCGCGACATCGGAGAACGCGAGGCACGTGCGGACCGCCGGGAGGCGCTCTCAAGCCGTGACGTCTGGAGACTGGTTGACGGTCCGCCGCGCTTCCTCTGAGGCCTGTATCGCGGTTTCGATCCAGTGATGGAAGGCGCGGATCTTGTGCTGGTTGCGCTTGGCCTTGGGGTAGACGAGGCGGATTGGGTCTCGGGCCTGCAGCGCAAGGTCGAAGGGTTGGATCAGTCGTCCTGATGCCAGCTCGTCGGGAAAGAAGAAGGGACTGACGATCGCAACGCCCTGGCCGGCCAGGGCTGCACTGGCCTCGAGGTCCTGGGATTCGAAAATGTTCTGGCGGGTGGCCGGAAGCTTAGGATCGCTCAGCCCGGCGGCCTGAAACCATTGCAGCCACCAGGAATCGTTCGGGCTGATCAGCGGCAGTTTGAGAAGGTCGGCAGGCGTTTCGATCCCACCGATAGTTGCAGCCAGCTTTGGCGACAGTAGTGGGGAGTAGAGTGGACGAAGAAGGTCGACGTAGACAAGGTCGTCCCGCTGCTCCCCGCCCCAAAAGATCGACACATCCGCCGTCGTGTTACGGAAGTCCGTGAATTTGGCAATGCGCAGCAACCGCACGGCCACCTCCGGGTGAGCCAGCTGGAAATTGCCCAGATTGCGGGCCAGCCACTGCGAGGCGAAGGTCGGGATCGTGTGAATTTCGAGCGTTTCGCCACCCGCTTTCTGGGCGCTGGACACTGCCTCGGCCAAAAGGTTGAAGGCGTCGGACACCTTGGGAAGCAGACGCTCGCCAGCAGGTGTCAGTTGCAGCGCCCGGGGTTTGCGGATGAAGACGGCTTCGCCGAGATGTTCCTCCAGAAGCTTGATCTGGTAACTGACGGCCGTCTGGGTCATGCCGAGCTCTTCGCCGGCGCGGGTGAAGTTTTCGAGACGGGCGACCGCTTCGAAGACACGCAGCGCATTCAGGGGAAACTGGCGGGACAATTTCATCGATAAGCTCTCTTGATCGTTGGTCACCGTAATTGAATTGGATTTACGCTGCAATCGGCGCGATCAAGGAAGAATGACAATCAGTTTTATTCATCGAGGTGGAGCAGCCGTGCTGTCCGCAAACGCCCTTTCCATGCCTTTGACCCGGCGGCTCTTCGGTCTGTTGAAGGCGCTATTCGTACGATCCGCCGCCCCGTCGAAGGTTACGGCTGACGAGGCTCTCGACGCGCCTCATGATGATATCGGTCTTCCAAACCCCGAGCCGCTCGGGCGCGTCGAGCAGTTCTGGGAGCAGCGTCGGCGCGGGCATATGCGCGACCTGCCGTTCTGATGTCACGTCCTGCCGCCAAGCAGGACGCAGCACAGTTCCGCCGCCACCATGGCGGCTATGACGGGCGGTCGCTTGTCGCGAACGGTATCGCCGCCGATCGGCAGCGTCAGCCTGGCGAAGTCATCCGTTTCGCCGCCCTCGCGCTCCAGCCAGTGGCGGAAGGTGGCGCGCTTGGTGGCCGAGCCGATCATGCCGACATAGGCGAGGTCTGTCCGGGCGAGCGCCTGGCGAGCGATCAGGAAATCAAGCGCGTGATCGTGGGTGAGGATCAGCACCGCTCCGCCCGGTCGGATCGCTGCTATCTCCGCTTCCGGCATGGCGACACGTTTCGCTATGACGTTTCGGGGCAGGGCGGTTTCATCGATTGACCGTGTCTCGATCACCGAAACGTTGAAGGGCAGGGAAGACAGTGCCGATACCAGCGCCAGGCCGACGTGGCCGGCGCCAAAGATCATCACGTCCGGGTCGGCGGCTCGCCGCTCATCCTCTCGGCGTAGCAGGTTTTCGCGCACTGCTTCATCCACGACGGTGAAGCCGATCCGCGTGCGCCCGCCACAGCACTGGCCGATTTCGGGGCCAAGGGGCACGTCCAGCTCGGCGTCGACATTGTCCCCCGCCAGCAGCCGGCGGGCATGGTCTATCGTCATGAATTCGAGATAGCCGCCGCCGATCGTTCCGGATGTCGCTTCCGTTGCCACAAGCATGAAGGCACCTGCCTCGCGCGGGGTCGAACCCTTGGCTTCAAGAACCTCGACGAGAATCAGGCGCGGATGAGCGGCTAGGAATTCGGAATAGTCTGAGAACGGCATGACAGGCATACTAACATCGAGACAGCGGAACTGGACAGCGTCGCTAGCAGTTTCCTGCGATAGTTTTTGAGGGCATCCAGGCGTCAACGTTCGACATGTGGTTTCATCGTCCCACTGCTGAGGAGCGCATATGACCAGGACCAACGGCACGATCATCTGGCTCAGCGTCGCGACGTTCGCGGTGGCCATTTTCTTTATCAACCCGCTTGCGGATGTTGCTGCCCGATTCAGCCGTGAAGTTATGATCGGCAGTGGCGCGCTTTACGGCACGCTGCGGATCGCGAACTCGCTGATGAGCGTTGCCCGCGATGCCGATATCACCGGTGGCGTCGGCGTGGCGTCGGTCACGGCCAGTCCGGGGCAGTTGTTGCAGCCCGTGATCAATACGATTGAGAGGATGGTCGATCTTCTCTTTTACCTCGCCATCGTCTCAGGCATCCTGTCGCTGGTCCTCGTCCCCGTGGCGAAGGTGGCCGCGGCGGGTCTGGCGGTTTTCGCGTTGATCTGTGCTGTTTTGACTTACTCGGTACGTCGGGTCCCACCATTGCTCGACCGTCTTGCCAGATCGTTCGCTATTCTCGGGCTTCTGGGGGCGGTGCTGCTTCCCGCATCCTATACAATCGCCTTTTATGCCGGCGACGCCATCACGGACGATGCCTGGACGAGCGCGACGCAGGTTTTTCACCGTATGAACATGGATGGCGAGGTGGCCGCCATCGAGCAACAGGTGGACGAACTGGCCAAGGATCCGCCGGCGGACGCTGATCCCCTGGCGGAACGCGGTGTGTTCGACAGGCTCGGTTCCGCCTTTTCCGGCACGTTGCAGGCCGCGTCCGACATGTCGGAGTCGGTGGCGACCAATGCGCAGGTTATCAATGACGGGGTGGCATTGGCGTCCGACCTTTTCAACGCATCGATCGGCATCGCCGTTGCCTATCTGGTCAAGCTGTTGATCCTGCCGATCCTGATCCTGTCCGCCTTCCTCTATCTGCTGCGGACAGCTCTTCGATAAGGCGTGTCTGTCGAGGCTTTACAGTGTCTTCAACCGCTCCACTGCCATCAGCACACGCTCGGGCGTCGCCGGGGCGTCCAGCTTCGGGCACACCTTGTAATCGGCGACCGACGCGACGGCCATCGACAGCGCCTCCAGCACGGAGATCGCCAGCATGAAGGGCGGTTCGCCGACGGCCTTGGAGCGGCCGATCGTCGGTTCGGCATTGACCGACCATTCGGCGAGCCTTGTGTTGAAGATCTTCGGACGGTCGGAGGCGAGCGGGATCTTGTAGGTCGACGGCGCGTGCGTGCGCAGCCGGCCCTTGTCGTCCCACCAGAGTTCCTCGGTCGTCAGCCAGCCCATGCCCTGCACGAAGGCGCCCTCGATCTGGCCGATGTCGATCGCCGGATTGAGCGACTTGCCGACGTCATGGAGGATGTCGGTGCGGTCCATCAGGTACTCGCCGGTCAGCGTGTCGATCGATACTTCCGAGCAAGCCGCGCCATACGCGAAGTAGTAGAACGGAGTGCCGCGTCCGGCGGCACGGTCCCAGTGGATTTTTGGCGTCTTGTAGAAGCCGGCGGCGGAGAGCTGCACGCGGGCGAAATAGGCCTGCTTGACGAAATCGGGGAAGGGGATTTCCTGGTCGCCGACCCGCACTCTGTTGGGCAGGAACACGACCTCGTCGACCGGCACGCCGAACTTTTCGACCGCGAAGGCGACGAGCCGATCCTTGATCTGACGGGCGGCATCGTAGGCGGCCATGCCGTTGAGGTCGGAACCGGACGAGGCAGCCGTGGCCGAAGTGTTCGGCACCTTGGCCGTAGTGGTCGCCGTGATCTTGACGCGCTCGATATCCACCTGGAATGCATCGGCCAGCACCTGGGCCACCTTGGTGTAGAGCCCCTGGCCCATTTCCGTGCCGCCATGGTTTAGGTGGATCGAGCCGTCCTGATAGACGTGGACGAGCGCGCCGGCCTGGTTGAAGGCGGTCATGGTGAAGGAGATGCCGAACTTGACCGGAGTAAGGGCTATGCCCTTCTTGATAATCGGGTTCGTCTTGTTGAACTCGATGATAGCCTTGCGTCGGGCCTGATAGTCGCAGGACGTCTCCAACTCCTCGACGACGCGGGCGACGATGTTGTCCTCGATCTCCTGATGGTAGGGTGTCACGTTGCGGCCCGAGCCGACATCGCCGTAGAAGTTCAGCTTGCGGACCTCGAGCGGGTCCTTGCCGACTGCATAGGCGATTTCCTCGATGATGCGCTCGCCGCCCAGCATGCCTTGCGGACCACCAAAACCGCGATAGGCGGTGTTTGAGACGGTGTGGGTCTTCAGCGGCTCCGATGCCAGCCGGACATGCGGATAGAAATAGCTTGAATCGGCATGGAAGAGGGCGCGGTCGGTGACCGGTCCTGAAAGGTCGGCGGAGTAGCCGCAACGGGCGGCGAATATTGCGTCGACGGCATGCAACCGGCCCTCGTCATCGAAGGCGACGTCATAGTCGACGATGAAGTCGTGACGCTTGCCGGTGACCACCATGTCCTCGTCGCGGTCGGGGCGGAATTTTACCGCGCGGTTCAGCTTCTTGGCGCTGATGGCGGCCAGTGCCGCAAACAGGTTGCCCTGCGTTTCCTTGCCGCCAAAGCCGCCGCCCATGCGTCGCACGTTGACGGTAACCGCGTTCGAGGGGATGGCCAGCACGTGGCCGACAATGTGCTGCACCTCGGAAGGATGCTGGGTCGACGACCAGACGGTCACCTCGTCGTCCTCGCCGGGGATCGCCATGGCGATATGGCTCTCGAGGTAGAAGTGTTCTTGCCCGCCGATCTCCATGCGACCTTTCAGCCGTCGCGGCGCCTTGTCCAGTTCGTTTTCCGGCTCGCCTCGCTTCAGCACCATGCCGGGCGTCACCAGCGGCGCGGCATTGTCCCGGGCGGTGTCGACCGTCAGCCAGTGGGGGAGGTCACGGTATTCGATCTTCGCCAGTCGTGCGGCGCGCCGGGCGGCATCGCGGGTTTCGGCAATGACGGCGAAGATCACCTGGCCGTGGAATTCGATCTTCGTATCGGCGAACAACGGCTCGTCGTGGTGTGAGCCGGAAGCGATGTCGTTGTCGCCGGGCACGTCCTTGGCCGTCAGCACGCAGACGACGCCCGGATAGGCCTTCACCTGCGAGAGGTCTACGGAAACGATCTCCGCATGCGCCCTATCGGCCATGCCGAGCGCGCCGTGCAGGAGGCCAGCGGGTTCGGGAATATCGTCGATATATTCGGCACTTCCGCTGACATGCTTGTGCGCTGAATCATGTTTCAGCGGCGCATGCATCGGGCCGTTGATGTATTTGTAGAGCTCGTGATCGGCTTTCTTCAGCATGGAATCAAACCTCCTCCACCGCGAAACGCTTCAGTTCCTGCGGCGTGCCCGAGGTTTCCAGGAAGAAGCGGGTCAGCAGGTTCTTTGCCGTCAACTGGCGATACTCGGCGGTGGCGCGCCAGTCGGTCAGCGGCTTGTAATCCTCGTCGAAGGCGGTACGGGCGTCGGCCACAGTCGCCTCGGTCCAGGGCTTGCCGAACAAGGCGGCCTCAACCGCGCGGGCCCGTTTCGGTGTCGCGGCCATGCCGCCGAACGCGATGCGGATGGTCTCGACCTTGCCGTCGGCATTAAGGCCGAGCAGGAAGGCGCCGCAGAGCGCCGAGATGTCTTCCTCGCGCCGCTTCGAGATCTTGTAGACGGCGTAACGAAGGTTTGCCGCGGGGCGGGGCACGAAGATGCTCTCGACGAACTCGCCGGGCTTTCTGTCCTGCTTGCCGTAGGCGATGAAATAGTCCTCCAGCGGCAGCTCTCGGGTGCCGCTGGCCGAGCGGAGCGTGAGTTTGGCGCCGAGCGCGATCAAGGCGGGCGGCGTGTCGCCGATCGGGGAGCCGTTGGCGATGTTGCCGCCGATCGTGCCCATATTGCGCACCTGCTGGCCGCCGATGCGATCGATCAGAGCTCCGAAGGCCGGGATCTCGCCAGCGAGCGTGTCGAAGGCGCGGGCATAAGTGACGCCCGCGCCGATGGTGATGCCGGCGTCAGAAACATCGATCGACTGAAGTTCGCTGAGGTGATTGATGAAGATCACCGGGTCGAGGTCGCGCATCTGCTTGGTCACCCAGAGACCGACATCGGTGGCGCCGGCGACGATGGTGGCCTTAGGTTCCTCGGCCAGAAGGTCGGCGAGTGTCGCGACCGACGGCGGTACGATCAGGCGACGACCATCCTTCGAAAGGACGATCGTATCGCCGGTCTGCAGCGCGAAGAGGCGGGCGCAGATGTCCTGCCGCTCGCGCTCCAGCGGGTCGAACAGGGCGGAGGGCCGGATGCGGCTTGCAAGTTCCGCTGCCTTGACGATCGGCTCGTAGCCTGTGCAGCGACAGAGATTGCCCTGGAGCGCGCGTTCGATGGCGGGCCGGCTCGGGTTGTCGTTGGTCATCCAGAGGCCGTAGAGCGACATCACGATACCCGGCGTGCAGAAGCCGCATTGAGAGCCGTGACAGTCGACCATGGCCTGCTGCACCGGATGCAGCGTGCCATCGGCGGCGGCGAGGTGCTCGACGGTGACGACATGCGTCCCGTGCAGCGAACCGACGAAGCGAATGCAGGCGTTGACCGTTTCGTAGACCAGCTCGCCGCCGACCAGCCGTCCGACGAGAACGGTGCAGGCGCCGCAGTCACCCTCGGCGCAGCCTTCCTTGGTGCCGGTCAGACGTCGTTTCAGCCTCAGGAAATCGAGAAGCGTTTCCGTCGGGTGAACGTCGCGCAGAGCCACGTCCTCGCCGTTCAGGATGAAACGGATGCTGTCTGTCATCAAAAGCCTTCTTCAGTCTTCCCCATCTTGGGGCGGTTCGAGCAAAACAGGTTACTGCGCGGTCCAGCCGCCATCAATCGAGATATGTGTGCCGGTAATCTGGCGCGCGGCGTCGCTGGCGAGGAAGAGGGCGGTGGCCGCCACTTCCTCGATCGCGACAAATTCCTTGGTGGCCTGCAGGCGCAGCATCACATCCGTCTTCACCTCCGCCTCGGAGATGCCGCGTGCCTTGGCCGTGTCCGGGATCTGCTTTTCCACCAGCGGCGTCAGCACGTAGCCGGGGCAGATCGCGTTCACCGTCACGCCGAATTCGGCGAGTTCCAGTGCCGCGCTCTTGGTGAGGCCGAGAATGCCGTGCTTAGCGGCGACATAGGCCGCCTTGAAGGGCGAGGCGACGAGGGCGTGGGCGGAAGCGACGTTGATGATGCGGCCGGCCTTCTTCGCCTTCATCGCCGGAATCGCAGCCTTCATCGTATGGAAGGAACTCGTCAGGTTTATGGCGATGATCCGGTCCCACTTGTCGGTCGGGAAATCCTCGACGGGCGAGACGTGCTGGATGCCGGCATTGTTGACGAGCACGTCGACCATGCCGAACTGGCTCGCCGCCAGCGCCATCATCTCGGCGATCTCGTCGGGCTCCGTCATGTCGGCGCCGTGATAAAGAGCCTTGCCGCCGGCCTGTTCCAATTCCTGGCGGATCGCCTCGATCTCGTTTGCGTCGCCGAAACCGTTGATGACGAGGTTGGCGCCATCCCGGGCGAAGGCGCGGGCGATCCCGAGCCCTATCCCGCTGGTGGAGCCTGTGACGACGACGGTTCTCTTCATGCTCTCTCTCCCGAACGAATGCCGGCGTTCTGCTGCGCCGCAAAAGCGAGGTTAGTCGCAAAGCGCGCCGGCTGGCAATCGGCTAATTGGAGAGCGGAGCGTTGCCTTTTGGGCAATGGCCGACATCGGGTATCGACGTTTATTGGTACGCCTGACGAGACGGACTGTTTCCGTCCGGTGACTTGGAGGCCTGCGCCAATCGGCCTATGTGTCTGTCGACGCAAACAGCGGACAAGGAAACAGTCACGATGGAACTCGGTCTCTACACATTCGCCGACGTCGACCCAGCCGCAGCGCGCAAGGGCGCGGAGGCCAAGCGCCGCATGGACGAGTTGATGGCCGAGATCGAGCTTGCCGACCAGGTGGGCCTCGACGTCTTCGGCCTCGGCGAACATCATCGGCCGGACTACATGGCTTCCTCTCCCTCGACGATCCTGGCCGCCGCTGCCGTCAAGACGAAGAACATCCGCCTCACGAGCGCTGTCACGGTTCTCTCCTCCGAAGATCCGGTCCGTGTTTTCCAGCAATACGCCACCATCGACCTGCTTTCCTGCGGAAGGGCCGAGATCATGGCCGGCCGTGGCTCCTTCATCGAGAGCTTCCCGCTGTTCGGCTACGATCTCGATGACTACGACAAGCTGTTCGACGAGAAGCTGCAGCTCCTGATGACTATTCGCGACAACGAGGTCGTCACCTGGAAAGGCGAGACGCGGGCGCCGATCGACGGCAGGCCGGTCTATCCGCGGCCGATGCAGGACCCGTTGCCGCTCTGGGTCGCCGTTGGCGGTACGCCGAACTCCGTGGCGCGCGCCGCTTATTTCGGTCTGCCACTGGCGCTTGCCATCATCGGCGGCGAGCCGCGCCGGTTCGCGCCACTCTTCCAGCTCTATCGCGAGACCGCCAAGAAGGTCGGCCGCGATCCGGCGCAGCTCAAGACCTCGATCAACGTGCACGGCTTCGTCGCCGATACGACCGACCAGGCGGCCGATATCTTCTACGGTCCTCAGAAGGCGGTTATGGACCGTATCGGCCGCGAACGCGGCTGGGGTCCGGGAACACGCGCCCAGTACGATGCCATGCGCGGACCAAGCGGGGCGCTGTTCGTCGGCGATCCGGAAACGCTCGCCGAAAAGATCGTCGCGCATCACGCCATCTTCAAGAATGACCGCTTCCTGATCCAGATGGCGATCGGCCTGATGCCGCACAGGGAATTGATGCGCGCCATCGAACTGTTCGGTACGAAAGTGGCGCCGCTGGTCAGAAAGGCGTTGACGCCGGCGGGCGACGGGGTCAAAGCGGGCGCAACCGACGAAAAGAAGGCCGTTTAGGCCTGAAACGTGCATTGGATGCCGGATGATCGTAAGCACTGACGAGGAACTGCTCCGGCTGAAGGAGATCGGCCGGCTCTGCGGGATCGCCATCAAGACGATGAGCGAAGCGCTGGAGCCGGGTATCACGACGCGGGAACTGGACCTGATCGGGCGCAAGGTGCTCGAGGACAACGACGCGCGTTCGGCGCCGGAGCTCTGCTACCAGTTTCCGGGCGCCACCTGCATCAGCGTCAACGAGGAGGTCGCGCACGGCATTCCTGGCGACCGGATCATCAAGGCGGGTGATCTCGTCAATATAGACGTGTCGGCCGAGAAGAGCGGCTATTTCGCCGATGCGGGCGCGAGCTTCATCGTCCCGCCCGGTACTGCCAAGCTCGACCGTCTTGTTCGCGACGGCAAGCGTGCGCTGTGGGTCGGCCTCAACCAGGTCAAGACCGGCGCGAAGATGGCGAGTATCGGCAATGCGATCGGCACGTTTGCGAAGAAGAACCGCTACACGCTGATCCAGAACCTCGCGAGCCATGGCGTCGGCCATTCGCTGCACGAGGAGCCGAAGGAACTTTCGACCTGGCCGGATCCGGACGAGACCCGGATCATGGAGGAGGGGCTGGTGTTCACCATCGAACCCTTCCTGTCGCTTGGCGGTGTCTGGGCCGAAGACGGCGACGACCCGTGGACGCTTTATGCCGAGCCGAAGGCGCCGACGGTGCAGTTCGAGCATACGGTAGTCGTGACGAAGAACGGACCTGTGATCGTCACGCTGGTCGACTGAGCGTCGGCTCGTCGCTGCTTTGTTTCGTGAAGCTGACGGTTACGCCCTTCTTGCGGAAATAGGACTGCATCAGCTTGCGTCCCTGGCGGTTGTTCTGCGCAAGTTTGCCGGGCTCGAACATCGCTTCCTTCACACCCTCCTTCGCCATGGCGGCTTTCAGCGCGGCGATATGGCTGTCGATGTCCTCGTTGTCGTTGTTGATCGAGGCGTAGATGTTGTCGATGGCCTGCTGCAGGCTGAGGTCGCTCATGGGGGCACTCCGTGATTGGTCGTCCTGAACTAGCGATTTTTGCGCCGGGGGCAAGCGGGTGAGGACAGCGGCGGTATGCTTCCATTCGATTTTGTAAACCGGGGAATGAGAATTTGTGGTTTGTTGCCACCCGTCCGCGATGCCATAAGCGGCACATGATCCCGCGCTTCTCCGATATCAAATTGCTGCCGGTCGCCATCGCCGGCGGCCTGGCGCTCGCCGCGGCCATGGGTTTTGGCCGGTTCGCCTTCACGCCCATTCTGCCCGGCATGATCGCCGATCTGGCTCTGTCGTCGGCGCAGGCCGGGCTTATCGCGGCCGGCAATTTTCTCGGCTATCTCGTGGGCGCGGTGCTCGCCGCCTATGGCTGGGCCACCGGGCGTGAACGATCGGTCGCTCTCTTGTCGCTGCTTCTCAGCACGCTGGCGCTTGCAGCCATGGCTGTCGTCGACAGCGTCGCGGCTTTTGTCGTGATCCGTTTCGTCGCGGGTCTGGCCAGCGCCTTCGCCATGATCTTCACGTCGTCGATCGTGCTGACATACGCGGCGGCACGTGCCAACGAGCATGTGCAGTCCATTTATTTCGGCGGTGTCGGTGTGGGAATCGCTGCGTCTTCGCTGATGGTCTTCCTGATTTCCGGCGCGGGTCATGGCGATCCTTCGATGTGGCGTATCGACTGGGTCGTGGCCGCCGTGGTCAGTCTCGCGATGCTGGTTGTCGTATGGGCGTTCCTCCCGTATCCGCCGAAGATCGCCGGCGAGGCCAAGCCGGAGCCGGAGCTTGTCTGGGGCCATCCCCTGATATTGCTGACGCTCTCCTATGGACTTTTCGGCTTCGGCTACGTCATCACCGCGACCTTTATCGTCACCATGGCCCGGCTTAACGAGGCGGGGCCGCTGATCGAATTCCTGACGTGGTTGCTCACCGGACTGACGGCGGCGGCCTCGATTGCAGCATGGCGGCCGGTGCTGGCGAGGTACGGGCTCGCCCGGCTTTACGTCGCCGCGCTCCTCATCGAAGCGGTTGCCGTGTTCGCCTCCGTCAGTCTCGACGGGGTCGGGGCGCCACTTGCGGGTGGCATCGGACTTGGGGCCACCTTCGTGATCGTCACGGCTTATGGCCTGAGGCTCGGCCGGGTGCTGGCGCCGGAAAGTCCACGGCGAGCGCTGGCGTTCATGACCGCCGCCTTCGGCATCGGTCAGATCGTCGGACCCATCGTTGCCGGCTGGCTGGCCGAGGCAACGGGAGGTTTTACCGTCGCGAGCGCCGTCGCAGCGACCGTTCTTGCATTGTCGGCTCTCATCGCCTTGCCGGTCTGCCGTGCAGTGCGCTGATGTCGCGCGAGTTGAGCATTACAATATCGTCACGTTCTGCTTAGTCCATTGCTGGCGACACGGTTCTGCCCTAGTTTCGGGCAATCGACTGTTCCTCACGTCACAGCCTCCGACAGGAAAGCAAGCCATACCGTGTTCCATTCCTTCTTTCCGCGCCCCAAACTGTTCTTCACATCCGCAGTAATATGGACCGCCGTCTGTATCTTCGTGTGGTATACCATCGGCCCGCAGATGGGAGCCGCACTCGGCATGCCGCCTCTGGCCGAAGGGGAGCAGGCGCCGCTCGGACTGGCCTTTTTCGTCAGCCCCGACAATATCTGGTTCTATCTCTACTTCACGATCTTCGTGCTGATCTTCGGCGGGGCCTGGAAACTCATCGATCGCGACCATCCCTGGTCGAACTGGTCGATCTGGGGCTCGGCCTTCATCATCTTCATCGCCTATTTCGTCGTGCAGATTTCGGTGGCGATCAACAACTGGCGCGGTCCCTTCTTCGACCTTTTCCAGGCTGCGCTTGAAAAGCAGCCAGGCATCACCGCCGGGCAGTTCTACGAGTTGCAGCTGCGGTTTCTTGAAATCGGCATGGTCAGCGTGGCGATGAATGTCGTGATTGCCTTCTTCACCAGCCACTACGTATTTCGTTGGCGTACGGCGATGAACGACTTCTACCTGTCGAAGTGGGACAAGCTCCGCCACATCGAAGGCGCCTCGCAGCGTGTTCAGGAAGATACGATGCGGTTCGCATCGATCGTCGAAGGACTGGGCGTCGTCCTGATCAACTCGGTGATGACGCTGGTGGTCTTCCTGCCGCTGCTGTTCCAGATGTCGTCCAATGTCAGCGAATTGCCGATCCTCGGAGCGATCCCGCATTCGCTGTTCTGGCTGGCCCTGCTGTGGTCGCTGTTCGGAACGGTGCTGCTCGCCGTCGTCGGCATCAAGTTGCCGGGCCTGCAATTCCGCAACCAGCGCGTCGAGGCGGCTTTCCGTAAGGAACTCGTCTATGGCGAGGATAATCCCGACCGTGCGCGGCCGCCGACCATGGTGGAGCTGTTCGCCAATGTCCGGAAAAACTATTTCCGCATGTACTGGCACTACACCTACTTCAACGTCGCCCGCTACACTTATGGCCAGCTCGATGCCCTCATCCTGACCTTCATGTTGATCCCGACGATCGTGGCGGGTCGGATCACGATGGGTATCTGGCAGCAGATTGCGACCGCCTTCGGTCAGGTGAGCGACAGCCTCCAGTATCTCGTCAGTTCCTGGTCGACGATCATCGAGCTTCTCTCGATCCACAAGCGTCTGAAGGCTTTCGAGGCGGCGATCGATGACGAGCCGCTGCCGGAGATCGACCAGCGCTATCTGCAGCGTGAGGCGCAGTTCGGGGAAATCGCGGCCGACAAGCCGTACTGAACGGACAGGAAGAAACGAAACCCGGCCGCGCCTTTCGAGGCGCGGCTTTGTTTTAGCGCTGTTATTGGCTCGGGCCGAACGTTGTCTCGTCGTCCCGTTTCGCCTGCCTCGCCTCCGAGGCCTTCACCACCTCCGCATAAGTCACACAGGCGACGTCTTCCCGCTGACAAACCTCTCCGAGCAGGCGGTCAATCGCGTGCCAGTAGGCGCCGTCGTTCATCTGCGGGAAATGCAGTCCGATCTGCAGCGGATTGCGATCGCCTTCGTATTCGCGATCGAAGGCGGCGCGGAAGGCCTTGTAGGCGCGATCCTCGAATTCGGCCGAGCGGGACGGATTGTCGACCGCCATCGAATGGCGAACGAAGAGGTTGTAATCCATGGCGACGATCTTGCGGGCGCTCGGTCCTTCCGGGATGAGCGGCAGGCCGAAGAGATAAACGCCGCCATCCTCGTCCGGCCATTCCGGTCCGCGTGCAACCGGGCTCGCATCATAGCGGTAGCCGTGCTTGCGTTCGGCCTCGATCAGCGCCGGACCGGTGGAGAGGTAGGGCGCGCGAAAGCCGGTGATCTCGTGCTGCACGAAATCCTGCCAATCCGCAGGCTCGCGGTCGCCGATCCCGGCGTCTTTCCAGGCGTTCTTCAACACGCGGTCGAAGCTCGCCATTTCCGTCAGCCAGTCCTCTCTCGTCCAGTCAGCGCCATCGAAATGGCCACAGCCGTGGCTGGCGATTTCGTGGCCTTCGGCGCGGGCGTTCCAGATGTGGTCGAGCCGGACGCGGACATCCGCCGTCGTCGGGGCAAAGCCGACATTGGAGCGGCCGGCCTTCCTGCCGGGCGCCTTGTAGCTATCTGCCCGGGGTCGATCGATGAGATTGGTGCAGGAGAGGAAATAGGTGAAGCGGGCGCCGGTGCGCTTTGCCATCTCGCGGCTTTTGACCCACATCCGGTTCTCGCCCGCGCCATCGAAGGAGACGACCAGCATTTGCGGCGCCTTCGGTCCGGCATGGGCCGGCAGGGTGGCAATCATCGCCAGCAGACAGGCGGCGGTTAGGCTTTGACGCAAGACGGGACCTCCCACCGATACGGGGACAATTCAACGGGCTGGCCGGGGTGACACCCAAATACGGCGAAGCTTTGAACGCACTGGTAATTTTGGCGCGATGGCTCTATTCCAGACGGGACATTTCAGCATCCGGCGGGGACATCCATGGCCATTCTCATTCTCGGCATCATTCTGTTCATCGGTACGCATTCGATCCGCGTCGTCGCGCCCGGTCTGCGCACGAGCATGATCGAGAAGCTCGGCCCGCAGGGCTGGCGCGGGGTCTATTCGCTGTTGTCGATCCTCTCGATCGTGGTTCTGGTGTGGGGTTATGCAACCGCACCGGTGATCAATGTCTGGTTTCCGCCGACCTGGACGGCGCATCTAGCCGTGACGCTGATGCTGCTGGCCATGATCTGTCTTGCCGCCAGTTCGCTGCCGGCCGGACACATCGCGACGAAGACCAAGCACCCGATGGTTCTGTCGGTGAAGATTTGGGCACTTGCTCACCTGCTCGCCAACGGCGATCTGGCCTCGATCCTGCTGTTCGTTGCCTTTCTGGCGTGGGGCGTGGTTGTCCGCATCTCGCTTAAGCGCCGGGAACGTGCCGGTGAGCCGGTGCTGCGGTCTTTCGTCGCCGCCCGCAACGACCTGCTTGCCGTTGTCATCGGTGTTGCGGTCTGGCTCGCCTTCCTCTTGAAGCTGCACGAGTGGCTGATCGGCGTGGCCCCCATCCCGGCCATGAGCCTTTGACAGGGATTTGAGGCCAGACCCCTTACAACGGCGGGCAAATGCGGCTAGAAGGCCGTCGAACAGCATTTTCTGATGGCCCCAGGGGCCGGGGAACGACATGGCGAACGAAAACGACAGCTTTATCCGCGAGGTCAACGAGGAACTGCGCTCCGACCAGTTCAAGGGCATATGGCGGAGCTTCGGCCCCTATATCATCGCGCTCGCGGTTCTTATCGTTCTCGGCACGGCCGGCTATCGCGCCTACGAATATTGGCACGACAACCGGGCGTCTGCGTCGGGTGACAAGTTTCTTGCCGCCCTGACGCTTGCCCGCGAAGGCAAGAACGAGGAGGCGCTTGCTGCGCTTTCCGAGCTTGAGAAGGATGGCTATGGTTCTTATCCCGTGCTGGCGCGCATGCGGGCTGCGACCGTTCAGGCCGCCAATGGCGATACGGCTGCTGCCGCCGCGACCTTCTCCGCGCTCGGCAAGGACACGTCCGTACCCGAGGTGATCCGCGACGCGGCGCGCGTGCGGGCCGCCTGGCTGCTGATCGATACGGCGGACTACAATGCAGTCTCCGCCGAGGTCGAGGTTCTGGCCACGCCCGGCAACGCATTGCGCCATTCGGCACGCGAAGCGCTGGGTCTTTCTGCTTACAAGGCCGGCGACATGGGCCGTGCCCGCGAGTGGTTCGAGCAGATCGTCGAGGATACCGATGCGCCGCGCAATGTCGCCAACCGGGCACAGATCATGCTCGACAACATCACGGCGGCCGGCGGCAACTCGTAACCGCGCCGGAGCCTTCAGGAAGACGGGTTCATGAGCTTCACCATCGCCATCGTCGGCCGCCCCAATGTGGGCAAGTCCACGCTCTTCAACCGGCTGGTCGGAAAGAAGCTGGCGCTCGTCGACGACACGCCGGGCGTGACTCGCGACCGTCGTCCCGGCGAGGCCAAGCTCATCGACCTGCGCTTCCGCATCGTCGACACGCCCGGCCTCGAGAAGGCGGCGCCCGACACGCTGCAGGGCCGCATGCGCGCCCAGACCGAACTCGCCATCGATGAGGCCGACCTGACGCTGTTCGTCATCGATGCGAAGGCGGGGCTGACGCCCGTCGACCGGGAAATGGGCGAAATGATCCGCCGCAAGGGAAAGCCGGTCGTTCTCGTCGCCAACAAGTCGGAGGCGCGCGGGTCCGACAGCGGTTTCTATGACGCCTTCACGCTTGGGCTCGGCGATCCGTGTCCGATCTCGGCCGAACATGGCGAAGGCATGCTCGATCTGCGCGACGCGATCGTCGAGGCGATCGGCGAGGACAGGGCCTTTCCGCCGAAAGACCGGGATGAAGACGAGGCCGTCACCGACGTCGTCCTGCCACAGACCGGCGAGGACGACGAGAACGAGGAGTCTGTCTACGACGAAACCAAGCCGCTGCGTGTGGCGATCGTCGGCCGTCCGAACGCCGGCAAGTCGACGCTCATCAACCGCTTTCTCGGCGAGGACCGGCTGTTGACCGGCCCGGAAGCCGGCATCACCCGCGACTCGATCTCGGTCGAATGGGACTGGCGCGGCCGCACCATCAAGATGTTCGATACCGCCGGCATGCGCCGCAAGGCCAAGGTCACGGAGAAGCTCGAAAAACTCTCGGTCGCCGATGCGCTGCGCGCCATCCGTTTCGCCGAGACCGTGGTGATCGTGTTCGATGCGACGATCCCCTTCGAGAAGCAGGACCTGCAGATCGTCGATCTGGTGCTGCGCGAGGGTAGGGCAGCCGTGCTCGCGTTCAACAAGTGGGACCTGGTCGAGGATCCGCAGGCGGTGCTCGCCGATCTGCGCGAAAAGACCGAGCGGCTTCTGCCGCAGGCGCGCGGCATCCGCGCGGTCCCGATCTCCGGCCAGACCGGCTACGGTCTGGACAAGCTCATGCAGTCGATCGTCGACACAGACCGGGTCTGGAACAAGCGTATCTCCACCGCGCGGCTCAATCGCTGGCTGGAGCAAACGCAGGTCCAGCATCCGCCACCGGCGGTTTCCGGGCGTCGTCTGAAACTGAAATACATGACGCAGGTAAAGGCTCGTCCGCCGGCCTTCATGATTTCCTGCACCCGTCCCGAGGCCCTGCCGGAGAGCTATGTTCGTTACCTCACGAACGGCCTTCGCGGCGATTTCGAGATGCCGGGCGTGCCGATCCGCATCCACTTCAAGTCCGGTGACAACCCCTTCGCAAATCGGGCGAAGAGGCGCTGATAACCTTCTGTTGGTGAATCACTTTCGGCGCCGTGCCACCGCGCGGGCCGACATCACGTTGTCAAGAAACTGCCTGGTCGCCGCGCGCCAGGAAAAGGTCTGGGCCAGCGATCTGGCAGCGGAGCGCGAGCAGTCCAGCGCCGCGATGCAGGCTTCTCTGAGATCGTTCCGCAACACGCCGGCCCTGCTCTCCGCCGGGATGATGTCGACCGGTCCGGTCACCGGGTAGGCTGCGACCGGGACGCCGGAGGCGAGCGCTTCCAGGATGGTGTTGCCGAAGGTGTCCGTCTTGGACGGGAAGACGAAGACGTCGGCCTGGGCATAGGCTGCGGCGAGGTCCTCGCCGAACTTCACGCCGGTGAACAGCACGTCGGGATACTTTGCAGTGAGCTCGGCCAGCGCAGGCCCGTCACCGACCACCACCTTCGACCCCTCCAAATCGAGGTCGAGGAAGGCGGGCAGGTTCTTCTCCAGGGCGACCCGGCCGACTGTCATGAAGATCGGACGCTTGAGGCCGAAGGGTTCCGGTTCCGCCGGGCGCTGGCGGAAGAGGGCGGTGTCGATGCCGCGGCTCCAGAGACGCAGATTGTGCATCCCGCGCTCGGCGAGCTCGCGTCTGAGGCTTTCGGTCGCCACCATGCAGGCGCCGCCGCGATTGTGGAACCAGCGAACATAGGCGTAGAGCCAGCGGATCGGGATCGGGACGCGGGCGGCGACATATTCCGGAAAGCGCGTGTGATAGCTGGTCGAGAACGGCATGTTGTGGCGGATGCACCAACGTCGCGCCCAAAGACCGAGCGGTCCTTCCGTGGCGATGTGGATGTAGTCCGGCCGCTGTTCTTCGATCGCGCGGGCCACCTGACGGTAGCGGGCAAGCGAGAGCCGGATCTCGCGGTAGGTCGGCATCGGTACGCTGCGATAATGCTCCGGCGTGATCATCGAGACGGTGACGCCCATGGCAGCCAGTTCGCGGTTGGTGGTCTCGATCGAGCGGACCACGCCATTGACCTGCGGATGCCAGGCGTCGGTGACGATGGTCAGGCGGGTGCCTTGGTAGGAGGCTTCTGCCGCGGAACTTTCATCCCCCGTTGCAAATTCCTCGGCGATCTTTCGTCTGCTTTCCGTCACTCGGGGCCACCAGCGTCATTGGCGGCTTTATGTGATGGAAATATTACAAGTTGATGTCAGTGGCGGTTGATCGCGAGCATGCGGAACAATCTTGGTGCTTCCGGATTTGCAATTCCGACTCCGGAACGCTTCGCCTATAGTCCGGAGGCTGCAGCCGCCACCCCGATTCCGCCCTTCAGGACCCGCCGATGACCAAAGCTCCGAAAGCCGCGCCTTCCTCTGTCAATCCGGACTGGTGGCGGGGGGCGGTGATCTACCAGGTCTATCCGCGCTCTTTTCAGGACACGGACGGCGACGGCATCGGCGACCTCAAGGGCGTGACGCGGCATCTGCCCTACATCGCTTCGCTCGGCGTCGACGCGATCTGGCTGTCGCCGTTCTTCACCTCTCCGATGGCCGACATGGGTTATGACGTGTCGGACTATTGCGACGTGGACCCTATGTTCGGCACGCTGGCCGATTTCGACGAGATGATGACGGAGGCCCATCGTCTTGGCCTGAAGGTCGTCATCGATCAGGTGATCTCGCACAGTTCCGACCAACACCCCTGGTTCGTTGAAAGCCGGTCGAGCCGCGACAATCCCAAGGCCGACTGGTATGTCTGGGCGAATGCCAAACCCGACGGGACGGCGCCGACCAACTGGCTTTCGGTGTTCGGCGGTCCGGCCTGGGAGTGGGACGGGGTGCGCAAGCAGTATTACATGCACAACTTCCTGAGTTCGCAGCCCGATCTCAACTTTCACAACAGGGAAGTCCAGGACGCGCTGCTCGATACGCTACGCTTCTGGCTCGACCGGGGCGTCGACGGCTTCCGGCTCGACACCGTGAACTACTATTTCCACGACAAGTTGCTCAGGGACAACCCACCGCACATGCCCGACAGCGAGGATGCCGGCCTCGATGCGCCTGATGTCAATCCCTACGGCATGCAGAACCACCTGCACGACAAGACGCAGCCTGAAAACGTCGCCTTCCTGAAGCGGCTGCGCGCCGTGCTCGACGAATATCCCGACAGGACCACGGTCGGCGAGGTCGGCGATGGCGCGCGGTCGTTGAAGACGGTGGCTGATTATACGAGCGGCGGCGACAAGCTGCACATGTGCTACACCTTCGATCTGCTCGGCCCGCAGTTTACGCCGCAGCATATCAGGGGCTGCGTCACCGCCTTCGAGATGGCCGTCGCCGATGGCTGGGTGTGTTGGGCGTTTTCCAACCACGACGTCAACCGCCATGTCAGCCGCTTCATCCATGGCGAGCACGAGCGCGAGACCGTCGCGAAGCTTGCCATCAGCGTGCTCGCGACACTCAGAGGTTCGATCTGCCTTTACCAGGGTGAGGAACTGGGATTGCCGGAGGCGGAGCTTTCCTTCGCCGACTTGCGCGATCCCTACGGCATCCGCTTCTGGCCCGCCTTCAAGGGCCGTGACGGGTGCCGCACGCCGATGCCTTGGGAGTTCGGCCGCGATCATGCGGGCTTTTCAACGGCCAAACCGTGGTTGCCGGTGCCTGCCGAGCACCGGGCGCTCGCCGTCGACGGGCAGGATGGGCACGCCCGTTCGGTGCTCACTCACTATCGCCACACGCTTGCCTTCCGCAAGGCGCATCCGGCCTTGCGCGCCGGTGCCATGACCTTCCTTCAGACCAACGGAAACATTCTCGCCTTTACCCGTGAGGTGGAGGAGGAGAAATTGCTTTTCGTGTTCAATCTTAGTCGCGAGGAGCAGGAACTGACGCTTCCGGACGATTGCGTGGTTGCGAGCGCCATCGAGATGCCCGGCCTCACCGGCACGCATTCCGGTCGGACGGTGACCGTGCCGGCGCTCGACGGATTCTGCGGTCGGTTCTGAGCCTTATGTCTCGGCGTAGCGTTCCGGCTGGGCGCGAAGGCGGTCGATGTCCTTGAGCGGCGGTGCGCCGAACTGGCGACGGTATTCGCGGCTGAACTGCGAGGGGCTGTCATAGCCGACCCGACGGCCGGCGGTCGCCGCATCCATCGCCTGCAACAGGATCAGGCGGCGCGCCTCCTGGAGCCTGAGTTGCTTCTGGTATTGCAGCGGGCTCATGTTGGTTACCTGACGGAAGTGCTCGTGCAGCGACGAGGTGCTCATGCGGGCCTCGGTCGCCAACTGTTCGATGCTGAAAGAGCGGGTGTAATTGTCCTTGATCCAGTTGATCGCACGGTTGACGTTCTGCAGCCGGTTGTTCGGCGTCAGCAATTGGCGCAGTACGCCGGCCTGCTCGCCGCGCAGCAGACGATAGAGGATTTCACGTTCGATGACGGGTGCCAGGATTGCGATGTCGTCAGGCGTGTCGAGAAGCCGGACCAGTCTCGCCGCGGCGTCGAGCAGGGCATCGGGTGTCTCACCGAGTCCCACCGCACGGCAGGCGTTCGCCTGGTCGTCGAACCAGTTCATCGCCAGCACGAGTTCGCCAAGCAGGGAGAGATCAAGGTCGAGCTTCATGCAGAGATACGGCTCGTCCTCCGTCGCCTCGATCACCTGGCCGACCAGCGGCACGTCGACCGAGACGACCAGGTGCCGACCCGGGCCATAGTCGATTACCTTCTCCTCGCAGAGCACGAGCTTTTTGCGTCCCTGGGCGATAATGCAGATGGAGGCGGAATGCACGCCGTGCGTGGGCTCGGTCGGTTTTGACATCCGGACCAGGGAGAGGCGCGGAATTTGCGTTGCATGAACGCCGTCTTCCGCGGCGTGTTGTGCAATCTTTTCGGCAATTTCGCGATATCCGCTCATCGTCTTTCCATTATTAACTGCCTGAATGACCTATAGATAGGCAGCCCTGCCAAAAATACGATACCCCGGAGTTTTGGACAATCGTGCAATCATTCCGGGCGACTGTTCTATCACTTGCCGAGACGAAGCACCCATATGGGTCTCACCCGCCGATCAGGGGCGGGCGGAGAGATGGAGAATAGTCATGGCAGCATTTCAATGCATGTTGGAAAGTCCGTTTCGCTGGGCGTTCAATCTCGGGTCCGAACTCGTACATCGGGTTGAGGACACGGTCAGCCGCCGCCGCGAGGCATCCGTGCGCAGGTACGAGCCGAATGGCTAGGCGTGCGGCCAACCTCGCCGCACTCGTTGCCACGATTGCGGCGTTTATGTTCGTGTTCGCGATAATTCTGGCCAGCGGTTGATCTGCCGGCTTGATGTTCCAGATACTGCTTTGCAAGCGAAGGAGGGATTTATGACCTCAGCCATTGCCACAACGATGTCGCACGTCGGCCTCTGGGCCAGCGAGGACGGGTATATCCGTCAACAGCTTTTTCCCAACGGACGCTATGTGGAGGCGCGGGGCGCACGCGAAGGCGTCTATCGCGGCCGCTACCGGATTGCGGGTGACCATATCGACTATATCGACGACAGCGGCGTTACGGTCTCCGGCGATCTTCGCGGCGGAGCCATACATCATGCCGGTTCGGTGCTTTATCCCGACTGATGCGGGACATGACCTCCGGCGAGGGGATCAGAGCCCCTCGTCGGGAATGTTGAGGATATGGCCGCAGGCCTTGCAGTGGACGGCATCGGCATCATGCCTCTGGAGGCCGCATTCCGGGCAGGGGAAGGTCACCTTGTAGGGCCTGACGATTGCCTGCGCGAGCCGCACGAACAGCGATATGCCGATGATCATTGTGATGATCGACGTCAGCTTGCCGAATGTGCCCGGGAGCGTGATGTCTCCGAAGCCGGTCGTGGTGACCGTCGCGACGGTAAAATAGAAGGCATCGATGAAACCGGTGCCGGCATCTTCCCGGTAGAAAAAGAAGGTGTAGACGAAGCCCGTCACCAGGAAGAGGAAGACGAAGAGGTTGATGAAGGCGGTAACGACGTCGGAATGCTCCTTCAGTCCGAGCCGTCGCAGCATGACGTCGAAAATCGGACGCTGTGCCACGGCCCAGATGCGGGCGACCCGCAGGAAGGCGAAGTTGAAGAGCCATTGCGGGAAGAGCAGCGTGCAGAGAACGAAGATATCCACCCAGGTCATCGGCCGCATCAGGTAGCGGCGGGCCGGATAGGTCGCCGACCACTGGGCCACCAGTTCAAGCGCAATCCACGCGGCGATCGTGTAATCCAGGATCAGATAGCTCGGCCGGTCGCGCAGATAGGGGCCTGCGAGGAAAAATCCGATAATGGCGACATCGATCACCATCAGCGCGAACTGGAACCGGATGGCGGCCGTGTCACGGCCGTAATAGAGGCGGGCGAGGCGCTGGCGGAGAGTCATCGAAGCGGATTTTGCAGTCTCGGATGCCATAGGGCCTCTTCAGTAATGATAGCGGCATTGGAGGATGGCCAGCATCTGGTCATTGCCCGCCCTGACAACGGTATAAACAATGCGGTGTTCCTGCGTCATGCGGCGGGACCACATGCCCGTCAGTGTCCCCTTCAAAGGCTCAGGCTTGCCGATGCCCTCAAACGGATGACGATGCATGTCGCGGACCAGTTCGTTTATCCGCTGGAGTATCTTCCGATCGTGATCCTGCCAATAAAGGTAGTCCTCCCAGCCATCCGGCGTGAAGGCGATCCGCATTGTTTTATCGCCCTATTTCAACCGGTGCCGGACGCTCGGCTAAGTTTCCAGATTCCAGATCTTTCTTGGCGTTCAACAACCGCGCCGCGTTCGCGGGAGATGACAAAAGGTGAATGGTCTCCACGAGGCTTTCGTATTCATCCTTGCCCATGAGCACTGCTGAGGGTTTGTCACGCCTGACGATCTCGACCGGCGCCGCATCGTCATTGACCTTATCGAGCAAGCCGGCAAGCTCGGCCCGTGCCTTCGAAAAGAAGATCGTATCCATGATGGCAACCTCCGAGTTGTCCGTAATATGGTACAACTTCCGAGGTGATGCAACGTAGATCACCCGATCAGCTTGAACTGGTCGACATCGACCATGCCCTTGTCGGAAATCTTCAGATGCGGGATCACCGGCAGCGGAAGGAAGGCGACCTGGAGGAAAGGTTCTTCGAGAGTCGTTCCAAGGGCATAGGCGGCTTTTCTCAAGCTGTGCAGCGTGTCGCGCACGCTCTCGTAGGGCTCGAGGCTCATCAGGCCGGCGACGGGGAGCGGGATTTCGCCGGTGACCTTGCCGTCCTCGACCACAACGAAGCCACCCTTGATCTCGCCCAGCCGGTTGGCCGCGAGTGCCATGTCTTCCTCGGAGACGCCGACGACACAGATGTTGTGGCTGTCATGGCCGACGGTCGAGGCGATCGCACCCTTCTTCAGGCCGAAACCCTGGACGAAGCCGTTGGCATGGTTGCCGTTCTTGCCGTGTCGCTCGATGACGGCGACCTTGATCACGTCGTTTGCGAGATCGACGGAGGTCTGGTTGCCGGAGGTCGGCAGGCGGTAGCGGCGGTGTTCGGTGATGATCTTGCCGGGCATCACGCCGATCACGGGCGTTTCGCCTTCTGCCACCGGCACGCCGAAATCTGCGGCCTTCACCTCGCTCGCCTTGACGCTGTCGAGGCCGACGGGGGCGACAGCTTTGCGGCTGGCGAAGAGTTCGTTGGTCACGCGGCGACCGGCGGAAAACACCATCTCGGCCTTGCAGTTTTCCAGGCTGTCGATCACGACGAGATCGGCGCGCCAGCCCGGCGCCACCAGGCCGCGATCACGCAGACCAAAGGCGCGGGCGGCGGAAATCGAGGCGGCGCGGTAGACGGCGAGCGGCTCGACGCCGTGTCTGATCGCCTCGCGGATCATGTAGTCAAGATGGCCCTGTTCGGCGATGTCGAGCGGGTTGCGGTCGTCGGTGCAGAGCGCCAGGAAGGGCGAGAGCCGCTCGGTCAGGATCGGCATCAGCGCGTGGAGGTCCTTCGACACCGAGCCTTCGCGCACGAGGATATGCATGCCCTTGCGGATTTTCTCCATGGCTTCCACCGCACTTGTGCATTCGTGGTCGGTCCGGATGCGGGCGGAGAGATAGCCGTTGAGGTCCCGGCCGGAGAGAAGCGGCGAATGGCCATCGATATGGCCGTCCTGGAAGGCTTCGAGCTTGGCCATGCAGATCGGATCCTTGTGGATCACGCCCGGGAAATTCATGAACTCGGCAAGGCCGATGACCTTCGGGTGGTTGCGGAAGGGCAGGAGCCTTTCGATCGGCAGGTCGGCGCCTGAGGTCTCGAGATGCGTCGCCGGCACGCAGGAGGAGAGCTGGACACGAATGTCCATGATCGTCTGCTCGGCGGAGTCGAGGAAGAACTGGATGCCCTCGGTGCCGAGCACGTTGGCGATCTCATGCGGATCGCAGATCACGGTCGTCACCCCATAGGGCAGGACGCAGCGGTCGAATTCATGCGGCGTGACCAACGAGCTCTCGATATGCAGGTGCGTGTCGATGAAGCCCGGCACCACGATCTTGCCGGTGATGTCGATGACCTCGCTGCCCTCGTAGTTCTCGACCGTGCCGATGATGGTGTCGCCGCAGAGGGCGATGTCCGACGCGACCAATTCGCCGGTGACCAGATCGAAGAACCGCCCGCCCTTCAACACGATGTCCGCCGGCTCGCGGCCGGTGCCCTGGTCGATGCGGCGTGCGAGGTCTGTCATGGGGGTACTCCGATTCCGTCTGCTCCGTTGAGTGTAACGGTCACGACCGGGCAGGGGAAGAAGTGACAGGCGAGGCGACCGGCGTCTAACCGCCGATTAACCCTCTCCATTCACCGGAATTTCGGAGGATTGGGATAGGGTCTCTCCAAATATCCAAGGGGATCGCCATGATCGAAGTTCCAGTCACGTCGCGCATCATCAAGTCGGTCTATTTCAGCCAGGAGGACGGGCAGCTGCGCATCTGCTTCAAGAATGGCGAGGAGCGGCGGTTTGAGGGCGTGGCGCAAGCCAAGGTCGCCGAGATGTGCTCGGCGGAGTCGCCCGGTCAGTATTATATCGAGCATATCCGCCGCCAGTTCCGGCGCATCGCTGCCTGAGGCGACGACGCTTCAGGTCGGATCGCGAACATTGCCGCCGCAGAGGATGGTCGCGACCTTCAGGCCGACCATATCCGCGTTCCGAAGCATGATCCCCGCAAGACCGGCGGCGCCGGCTTCCTCCACCACCAGTCCGTAATGCTGCACGCAGAAACGTCTCGCTGCGGCGATCGTTTCCTCGTCTACCTCCCAGACCTCGTCAACCGTCGTCTTCATGTTCTCCAGCGCGTAGGGCACGCATTCGCGAACCGCGATGCCATCGGCAGCGGTGGCAGCCGTTTCGGTAGACACCAGAGTGCCGCTCTCGAAGGAGCGCTTCATCGCGGGCGCGGCTGAAGCGACGACGCCGATCACCCGGCATTCCGGCGCGTGCGCCCTGATCCAGGTTCCGACGCCGGTCAGCAGCGCGCCATTGCCGAGCGGCACGACGATCGCATCCAGCCGGATATTTCTCTCCTCCAATTGCCCGGTGATTTCGTAGGCGATGGTTCCGGCGCCCTCGGCGATTTCCTTGAGCGCGCCGTCCTCGACGAAGGCATAGCCCTTGGCCCCGGCGAAGCTGCGGGCGGCCGCCTTGGCTGCGTCGAAATCTTCTCCTTCCAGCCGCACCTCGGCGCCAAGCCTTCGCATCGCCTCGATCTTTCCCGGATTTGCAGTGGTTGCTGCGTAGATGATGACGGGACGTCCATGCTTGCGACCGGCATAAGCGAGCCCCTGGCCGAAATTGCCCGCCGAGGCCGAGACGATGGGATCGTTGCCCGGCGGCTGGCTTTGTATCCACCAGTCGGTGCCGCGGCCCTTGAAGGAGCGGATCGGGTTCAGCGTCTCGACCTTGGCGAAAAGCCGGAGCCCCAATGTCTCGTTGGCGCGCTGCTGCTCGATCAGCGGACTGTTGGCGAAAAGCCTGTCGATGCTGCCGGAGGCAGTGGCGATGGCGGCTGCGGTAGGAAAGGATTGCTGTGTCATGGCCGACATCATGGCGGCGTCTTTGCGATTGAAGTTCCCGATTTTTGCGCCAGTATGGATAATTATCCCGACCATAGCCCATCAATCGAGAAAATTCCCATGTCAGTCGATAAACCCGACCGCGCCATCCTGCGCGAGATGCAACGCGATGCGACGCTGACGATCGCGGAGCTTGCCGATCGTGTCGGACTCTCTCCGTCGGCCACGCAACGTCGCCTGCAGAAACTGCGGGACGATAAGGTGATCCTTCGGGACGTTTCTGTCATCGATGGCAAGAAGGTCGGCTCCGGCGTCGCGATGCTGGTGGAGCTGGAGCTGGAACGCGACCGGCCGGAACTCCTGCCACCGCTTCTCCGCTGGATTTCAGAGACACCGGAAGTCCAGCAGGCCTGGTGTGTTACAGGCAGGGGTGATTATACGCTGGTGGTCGTGGCGGGGTCTGTCGAGCATTTCGATGCCTTCGCCGACCGCATGATGGAACGCAATCCGAACATCCGCAAATTCACGACCAGTGTCGTCCTGAAGACGCTGAAGCAGACGCTCGCCGTCCACCTGGACCCACCGGCGGGCGAGCGTTAGAGGATCGCCACCCGCGAGCCGAAGGGGGTCTCGTCGTCGAAGTTCTGGGTGCCGATACGCCGGCTCTCGCCAGACAGCGTCTGCTGGTCCGGTTCGCTCTCGGCCTCTTCCCAATCGGGGAGCGGCTCTCCCCATTGCCGGGCATGGGCCTGATCCTCGTCCGTCGCTGTCTCGCCCTCCGCCTGGCGGCGTTCCAGCTCCTCGCGGGCGGCGTTCTCAAGGTCCAGAAGATCGGCGTTGATCTGTGCCTGCCGCGCGGCGATCCATGCGTTGTAGGCCTCTGAACCGATCGCGAGCGTGCTGCCGACATTGGTCGGGATCGAGGCTTCGCTGGGGGATATGCGTGTCACCGGGTCGACCATGGACTTCTCCTCATGGGGACCTGCCAGCCTGTCCGGCGCCGGTTGACCTGATGTCAGCGGCATCTGGGCTGCTGGCTGCTTTCGCGATCGACCGGTCCAGATGCTGTCATCCGCCTCTGGCGCTGGCCGTGCTCATACCGCTACAAGATAGGGCGAACGGGGGTTTTGCGCAAGGAGAGTGGAGTCCGGCGCAGGAGTTGAGGGTTTGAAGCGCCGTCACTCGCCCCTGGTGCTATCGAATCTGTCATCCACCGGAACGCCCAGAGCCGTAGCCAGCGCATTGGTCCGGCTCGCCATGGCGATCACCGCCAGCAGTTCCGCATGCATCTGTGGCGTCATGCCCTTCGCCTTGGCGGAGGCCGTGTGAGAATGTACGCAATAGCCGCAGCCATTGGCCGTGGACACCGCGACGTAGATCAGTTCCTTGACCAGCGGATCGAGCGCGCCGGGGGCCATGACCGTCTGGATGCTCTCCCAGACCGAACGAAGCTGCGCCGGATCGTGCGCCAGAGCGCGCCAGAAGTTGTTGACGTAGTCGGTGCCGCGTTTTTCGCGAATGTCGTTGAAGACGGCGAGCGCTTCCGCGTTCGCCTCCTCATCACCAAGCAGGGGAAGGACGGCCATTCGTTCGGACCTCAGACCAGGGCCAGAACGCGGGCCGGGCCTCCGGTGCCACCCTTGTGCTTCGGCGCGCCGACGACGATGGTCGCGCCCTTGACCGGCAGTTCCTCCAGGTTGTTGAGGCATTCGATGCCGTAACGGCCGGCCGGAAGCCAGCTGTTGTGCACGGCGAAGTCGGCCGAATTGCCGGGGTCGAGCGACAGCGTATCGACGCCGATGGCGGCAACATCCAGCGTCGCAAGCAGATCGGTCGCCGATTTGCCGAAACCGGGGAAGGCAAACTTTCCTTCGCCGTCGTTGCGGAACGAGGGGTCCGTAACCTTCTTGGCCCAGCCCGAGCGCAGGGCGACGACGGCGCCTGCGGGAATCTCGCCATTGGCGCTGATCCAGGCTTCGACATCGGCGGCCTCCACGGTGGCGTTGGCCTCGTCCTTGGCCCGGTCGGTGATGTCGATGATGGCGAGCGGCGCAACGAGCTTTTCCGGCTCGATCTGATCGACGCTGGTGCCGTCGGCGCTGAAATGGAACGGCGCGTCGATGTGTGTCCCGGTATGCTCGAAGATCGTCAGCTTGTGCAGCTGGTAGCCATTTCCGGCGAACTCCACCGCCCATTCGTATTCAATGCCCGGCTTGCCGTCGAAGGTCGGGAACGAGCCGTCATAGGCATGGGTCAGGTCGACGACCTTGCCCGTGGTCTCCTGCGCCAGCACCGGCGCCCTGGAGCCGCTGGCGACGACCGCAGCACTGGCGATCGCCATGCCCTTGAACAGGGAGCGGCGCGACAGCATGTTCCGTTTCACGTTTTCAATTACGCAGTGATTGCACATCGGTTCACCCTCTTCGTTTTGGTTTTTACGCGATGAGAGTACCGAAAGTGGCTGCGTCGGCAAGGGGTGCGCGGTGTCGGCGTGCGCCCCGCCTCAGCCCACGATTTCGACGCTGAAGCCGAACCGCATCTCCTCACCTGCCGCCAGCGCCACAGTGTAGGGCCGCTCCACCAGTTCGGCGGTGCCGTCGGCGTGGGCCGCCATGCCATGCCAAGGCTCGATGCAGATGAAAGGGGCGCCGGGTTTCTGCCAGAGGGCGAGGTTGGGCAGGTTGTCGAAGCGGAAGCGCAGCGAAGGTCCGCCGCTCGCGCTGTAGGTCAGTCCGGTGCCCGCGCCTTCCGGGAAGATCATCGCATCCGCGTCGAATTGCGAAGGGTCGAGCACCAGCTTGCCCTGCCTGAACGGCGAGGGGTGGCGGTCGGGTGAAACGAGGCCATTCTCAAGCCGGACGAGGTCGGGTTCGGCGCTGTTGTCGAGCGCGACCGTGTGCGTTTTGCCCGCCGCTCCCGGAAGCGGCCAGAGGAAGGCGGGGTGGAAGCCGATTCCGAAGGGCATGGAGGAGGCGCCAGTGTTCCGGACCGTTGCGGTTACGGTGAGGGTCTTCGCAGCGACGCGATGTTCGAGTTCCAGCAGGAAATCGAACGGATAGACCGCGCGCGTCTCGTCGGTCGCGGTCAACTGGTGGCGGCAGAAGTCTTCGCCGCTGTTGACCACGACGAATTCGCTGCGGCGGGCAAAGCCGTGCTGCTTCATCGGATAGGGCTTGCCCGCAATCAGCAGCGTATCATCGGGCGCCTTCCCGACGATCGGAAACAGGATCGGCGAGCGCCCGGACCACCATGTCGCTTCGCCGTCCCACAGCCAGTCGCGGCCATCGGCGGACTTCAGCGACTGCATCTCCGCCCCCAGCGAGGCGACCTCGACGGTAAGGCTATCGTTCGCGATGCGGATCGTGTCGGTCATGGTCGTCTCCTTCGGCCCTTGTCTTGCGTCGCACCATAAACGTTCGAGAGGGGATTTTCGCCTCCCGCGACGGGAATGTTTTCGGTGCCTGTCGCTTGACAGATCGATAACCGGACGGTTATTTGGCTAATCAATAGCCAATGGGTTATGAATTAGATGAATGAAACCACGGACGCGATCTTCAGCGCGCTTGCGGATCCCACGCGCCGCGCGATCTTCGAACGCCTGTGCCGAAAGGGCGCGCAGACCGTCGGCGCTCTGACGGCGGAGGCCGGCGTATCGCAGCCGGCGGTCTCGAAACACCTCGGGGTCCTGAAGCGGGCGGGGCTGGTAGAGGATCGGCACGAGGGGCGGCAGACGCATTATACCGCGCGGTTGGAGGCACTGGCGCCGCTTGCCGACTGGACGAAACAGATGACCGGCTTCTGGGAAAACCGGTTCGACGATCTCGATGATCTGCTGAAGAGGATGGACCAATGACTGCAGCCGCTGAAAAGACGCTCTCTGTCGTCGTCGAGAGGGAGTTTCCGCATCCGCCGGAGAAGATTTGGCGGGCGCTGACGCAGCCGCACCTGATCGAGGAATGGCTGATGAAGAACGCGTTTTCACCGACCATCGGCCACGGTTTCACGCTCAGCGCCGACTGGGGGACGGTGACCTGCGAGGTCAAGGCCGTCGAAGAGCATCGCCGGCTTTGCTATACTTGGGACGCCGCGCCCCTCGAAAGCCTCGTAACCTGGACGCTGACGCCGACGGAAAGCGGCACCCTGCTGCGCATGGAGCAGACCGGCTTCCGCCACGACCAACCGATGTTCTACGGCGGCGCGAAACAGGGCTGGCCGCGCTTCCTCGACCGGTTGGAGGGCGTGCTGGCCCGCATAAGCTGACGCGCCACTCCGCAACTCACAGCTTTCATCGTCAATCTTGCGACGTGACCCGTGTGGGTCGCGCTGCGTCCTCGTGCCGTTTCGCGGCCGATCAACCATGGGCCCACCGCCCTGCAAACCGGGAGATTTCACCTTGAACTGGAACAGGACAATCCGCCAATGGCACCGTTTTCTGTCGATGGCCTTCACACTCGCCGTCATCACCAATATCGGCGCCATGATCATGCAGGTGGACGCAATGTGGATCGGTTTTCTGGCGCTCGTGCCGCTCATTCCGCTGCTCGTCACGGGGATCTATCTGTTCCTGCTGCCCTATGTCGGAGGTCGAAACCGGTCAGCCTGACCGTACCGGCGCCAGAACGGATGCGGGGAGCTCGATCTCCTTGAGGACATCGATAAAGGCGCGCAGTGCCGGCGGCACTCTGCGGTGGCCGGGATAATAGAGATAGAGACCGGGGAAGGGCGGGCACCAATCGAGCAGGACCGGTGTCAACCGGCCGTCCGAGAGCGCCTCGCGGGCGGACTGCTCGGAGACATAGGCGATACCGAGGCCGGCGATCGCGGCGTCGGTCATCAACGCCTGGTCGTCGAGCGTCAGCCGGCCCGGCACGTCGACCGCCAATTCCTGGCCGTGCCGCTCGAACTCCCAGCGATAGAGCTTGCCGCTCGGCATGCGGTGGCGGATGCAGTCGTGGGCGGCGAGGTCTTCAGGTGTCGCGGGCGTGCCGGCGCGGGCGAGATAGTCCGGCGAGGCAACGCAGATGAACCGCGCCTCGGGTCCGAACCGAATGGCGACCATGTCGCGCGGTACGGTTTCGCCGAGCCTGACGCCGGCATCGAAGCCGCCTTCGACAATATCCACCAGCCGCCCTTCGCTGACGATATCGACGGAGACCTGCGGGTGGCGTTTCAGGACTTCCGGCACGACATGGCGCACGAGCAGGCCCACCACGCCGGCGGCGGCGTTGATACGGACGGTGCCGGCCGCTGTCGAGCGATAAGGGTCGACCTCGTCCAGCGCCGAGGCGAGGTCGATCAGCACCGGCGAGAGGCGTGCCAAGAGGCGTTCGCCGGCTTCGGTGACGGCGACGCTGCGCGTGGTGCGGTTCAGGAGTCGTACACCCAAGTCTGTTTCAAGTGACCGCATCGTGTGGCTCAGCGTGGAGGGCGAAACGCCCATCTCGTCGGCGGCCTTGCGGAAGCTGCGATGCGTGGCGACGGCCACGAAGACCTTGAGGTCGCTGAGGGATGGCTCTGTCATTGCTGGCAATTATTCAGCAAGTCATGCAATATTCAAGGGATAATTTCAATAAAGCTCAGCTGCTATCTATCGGGTCAGGACGTCGACACAAGGAGATGAACGTCATGAAGACCTGGATGATCACCGGCGCCAATTCCGGATTTGGACGTATCCTCACCGAGAAACTGCTTGAGCGCGGCGATCGCGTGGCGGCTACTGTGCGCCGACCCGAAACGCTTGCCGATCTTTCCGCCGCCCATGGCGACCGGCTTCTCATCGTCACGCTCGACCTGCGCGATGGCGCGGCGATCGAGGCCGCCGTGGCGAAGGGCTTCGACGCTTTCGGCCGTGTCGATTTTGCGGTCAGCAATGCGGGTTACGGTGTTTTCGGCGCGGCCGAGGAGGCATCGGATGTCGAGATGAAAGAGATCATCGACACAAATCTGATCGGCTCTATCCGGTTGATCAAGGCGCTGCTGCCGCGGCTCAGGGCGCAGGGCGGCGGGCGCATTCTGCAGGTCGCTTCCGAGGGCGGCCAGATCGCCTATCCGGGCTTCAGCCTCTACCACGCCACCAAATGGGGCATCGAGGGGTTCGTCGAAAGCGTGGCGCAGGAGGTGAGGGGATTCGGCATTCAGTTCACGATCGTCGAGCCCGGCGCAACGCGCACCAACTTCGGCGCTGGTATTGTGATGTCCGAACCAATGGACGCCTATGACGGCACGCCGCCCCGCGCGCTCATCGCGGCCGCCCAGAGCGGTGACTGGGTGATCGCCGGCGACCCGGTCCGCATGGTCGATGCGATCATCGCCTCGACGGAACGCGAGGAGGCGCCGCTTCGGCTTACGCTCGGCGTCGACGCCTATCATCATGTACGGGAGGCGCTGACGGCGCGGCTTGCGGCGCTGGAGGCACAGAAGGACATCGCGCTTGCGTCTGACTACACGCCAGACGAACTGGCGCGCCTCTAGGGATACGGCCTGGCATCCGATACAAACGAAGAAGCGGCCGTTTCCAGCCGCTTCCGTAGTTGGCTTGATGTTCGTCGGTCTCAGTCGACCGAAACGGTCTTGCCGTCTTCCCACTTGTAGACGGCGAAGCTCTGCGAGGTAAGGTCGCCGGTTTCGCCGTAGGTCACGGCGCCGATCGCGGTCGGGATGGCTTCGCCCGACTTCAACGCGGCGGCAACGGCTTCGGCATCCTCGGCGGAGCCAGCCTTCGCTATGCCGGCGGCGATCACTTCGACGGCGGCATAGGCGTTCAGCGTGAAGGCCTCGGCCGGAATGCCCTTGGCGGTCAGCGCATCGGCGGCCGCTTTGCTGTCGGCGTTCTTCAGCGCGTCGGCGGCGTTCGTGTAGATCGTGCCATTTGCGGCATCGCCGCCGGTGGTGACGTATTCGCTGTTCGACAGGCCGTCGCCGGCGATCAGCTGCACGCTCATTCCGGCATCCTTCATCTGGCGGGCCAGCAGGCCGGCTTCGGGATGATAGCCGCCGAAATAGAGAACTTCTACGCCTTCCGACTTCAGGCGGGTGACGAGCGCTCCGAAGTCCTTGTCTCCGGCGTTGAGCGCGTCGTTGAACACTTCCGTGACGCCACCTGCGTTCAGCGATACCTTGAAGGCATCGGCGAGGCCCTTGCCGTACTGACCCTTGTCGTTGAGAATCGCGACCTTCTTGTCCTTGTAGGTGTCGAGCACGTATTTCGCGGCAACCTCACCCTGCTGGTCGTCGCGACCGCAGGTACGGAATACGGTCGAGAAGCCCTGGGCGGTCAGTTCCGGCGAGGTGGCTGTCGGGGTGACCATCAGCACGCCGTTTTCGGCGAAGACGGCGGACGCCGGGACCGATACGCCCGAGGTCACCGGGCCGACGACGAAGCGGATGCCTTCGCCAACCAGCTGGTTGGCGGCCGATACGCCCTGCTTCGGCTCGCCGGCATCGTCGGCGACCTTCAGCACGAGCTGCTCGCCGTTGACGCCGCCCTTCTTGTTGATTTCCTCGATGGCCGTCTCGGTGCCGTTCTTAATCTGCGCGCCGATGGCGGCGAGCGGTCCGGTGAGCGGCGCGACCATGCCGATGGTGATGTCGGCATAAGCGGCGGGTGTGGCGGCGAAAAGCGCGACAGCAGCCGCGCCGGCGAGAAGGTGAAATTTCATGTCCGTCTCCTTGGGTCGGCACGACCGATCTCTGCCGGTTCTGGCGCCATTTGGGTTATTTTGTTGCTCCCCATCATTGCTTTAGACAAAAACGAAGCATGAAAAAAGGCCGCTAGAGAGCGGCCTTCTGTCTCGGTACGGCGAAGTCCTCAGATATTCGCCATCAGCACCTTGCGGAGCTTGTCGAAGAGTTCGTCGATCTGCTCGGTGGTAATGATCAGCGGCGGCGAGAGCGCGATGATGTCGCCGGTTGTGCGGATCAAGAGGCCGGATTCATAGGCCTTCAGGAAGGCGTTGAAGGCGCGCTTGGTCGGTTCGCCGTCGATCGGCTTCAGTTCGATCGCGCCGATTAGGCCGAGGTTCCTGATGTCGATGACATTCGGGCAGTCGCGCAGGGAATGCAGCTTCTCTTCCCAGTAGGGGGCGATCTCCGCCGCACGGGTCAGCAGGCCTTCTTCCTTGTAGGTGTCGAGCGTGCCGAGGGCGGCGGCCGAGGCGATCGGGTTGCCGGAATAAGTATAGCCGTGGAAGAACTCGATCATGTGTTCCGGGCCGGTCATGAAGGCGTCATGGATTTCCGCCGTCACGAAGACCGCGCCCATCGGGATGACACCATTGGTCAGGCCCTTGGCGGTCGTGATGATGTCAGGCTTCACGTCGAAATACTGGGCCGCGAAGGGTGCGCCGAGACGGCCGAAGCCGGTGATGACCTCGTCGAAGATCAACAGGATGCCGTGCTTGGTGCACAGTTCGCGCAGGCGCTGCAGATAACCCTTCGGCGGGATCAGGACGCCGGTCGATCCAGCGACCGGCTCGACGATGACGGCGGCGATGGTCGAGGCGTCATGCAAAGTGACGATGCGCTCCAGCTCGTCGGCGAGATCGCCGCCATGCTCGGGCATGCCCTTGGAGAATGCGTTCTTGCCCGGCTGGTGGGTGTGCGGCATGTGGTCGACGCCGGTCAAAAGCGTGCCGAACATCTTGCGGTTGGAGACGATGCCGCCGACCGAGATGCCGCCGAAGTTGACGCCGTGATAGCCGCGCTCGCGGCCGATCAGGCGGGTGCGCGAGCCCTGTCCCTTCACGCGCTGGTAGGCGAGCGCCACCTTGAGCGCCGTCTCGACCGATTCCGAACCGGAATTGGTGTAGAGCACATGCGCCATGTTGTCGGGTGCGAGGTCGATCAGGCGGTTCGCCAGCTCGAAGGCCTTCGGGTGGCCGAGCTGGAAGGCCGGCGCGTAGTCGAGTTCGCCAGCCTGCTCGCGGATCGCCTCGGTGATCATGGGGCGGCAGTGGCCGGCGTTTACGCACCAGAGGCCGGCGGTGCCATCGAGCACCTGGCGGCCGTCATGGGTGGTGTAATGCATATCCTTGGCGCCGACGAAAAGGCGCGGCTCCTTCTTGAACTGCCGGTTCGCGGTGAACGGCATCCAGAAGGCGCGCAGGTCGTTGGGCGTGGACGTAAGACGGTTGGACATCGAAATCTCTCCAGGCCATTTGCGTGACGGGCGGCCGAACCCCGGTTGTTGGCGGCAAATCATGCCTGATATTTTGAGCGCTTGCTCAAATTATCAGGGCGCTTGGGGCCGTCAAGGCGGCATCAGCAAACGTCATGGATTGCCTGTCTGGCGGTGATGATCATGCGCCGGCAACTCGTACCGGTCGAGTCCAAAAAGGGTAACCGTGGTGCCCTGTCATCGGTCCTTCTTGGAGGAGGCGTACGCCTTGAGGCGCACGTGCATTCCCTCATTCATTCCTTGATATCAGTCAATTTTCGGAGGCATCATGTCAGACCGCCAGAAGACGCGCGCGCGTCCCAATCCGCGCCGCCAGATTGCAGAAAGCTACTGTTCCATCCTCAACGAGGGCATCCGCCGCCGTTCCGTGCTCAAGGGCCTCGTCGCCGGCCTCGGCGGTGTCGCGCTTGCGCCGCTGCTCTCCTCGCAGCCGGCCGCCGCGGCCGGCGGCGGCTCGCTATCCTTCAACGAATTGGAGCGCGTGCGTGACGATCGCGATCACTGGCCGGAGGGCTACGACCGGCAGGTGCTGATCCGCTGGGGCGACGCGCTCTTCCCCGACAGCCCGGCCTTCGATCTCGCCACCCTCGACGGCAAGGCGGCCGAGCGCCAGTTCGGCTATAACAACGACTTCACCTATTTCATGCCGCTGCCGCATGGTGCGGCGACCGCCGACAATGGCCTGATGATCGTCAGCCACGAATATGCCTCGCCCTTCCTGATGTTTCCCGGCCTCACCGACGAGGACTACCGCGACACGCTGACGGACGACCAGATCCGCGCCATCATGGCGAGCGTCGGCCTCAGCATATTCGAGGTCCGCCGCGCCGACGGCAAATGGTCCGTGGTGCTCGACAGTTCCTACAACCGCCGCATCCACATGGGCACCGACATGGCGATCTCGGGACCGGCGGCCGGCGATGACCGGCTGAAGACCAAGGCCGATCCGACCGGCCGGGCCGTGTTCGGCACCATCTCCAACTGCAATGGCGGCATCACCCCCTGGGGCACGATGCTGTCGGGCGAGGAGGGCGCGATGGACGTCTTCGCCGGCGACTACACCGTCCTGCCGAATCAGGAACTGGTTGAGCGACAGGGCTGGGACGAGGAGGACAACGACATTTATGCCGCCGGCCGCCTGGAATCGCGGCTGCGCTTCGAGGACGAGCCGAACGAGTGGATGCGGTTCGACTGGGTGGTCGAGATCGATCCGCTCGATCGATCGGCAAAGCCGGTCAAACGCACGGCGCTCGGACGCTTCACCCATGAGGGCGCGCAATGCGCCGTAGCCCCGGATGGACGCGTCGTCGTGTTCATGGGCGACGACGACGACTTCGAATATCTCTACCGCTTCGTCACCCGCGATCCGTGGAACCCGAACGACCGCGCAGCCAACCGCGACCTGCTGGACGAGGGCACGCTGTCGGTGGCGAAATTCGAGAGCGATGGCACGATGCGCTGGCTGCCGCTCATCGCCGGCGAAGGGCCGCTGACGGCCGAGGCGGGCTTTGCAAGCCAGGCCGACGTGGTGCTCAACACGCGCGCGGCTGCCGACCTCTTGGGTGCGACGCCGATGGATGCGCCGGAGGGGTTCGTCGTGCATCCGCAGACCGGCAAGCTCTATGTGGCGATGACCGAAAACGAGGACCGGCTGGCGGCCGGAGAGGGCGATGAAGCCGAGCAGGTTAATGCCGCCAATCCGCGCGGGCCGAACCCGCACGGCCACCTCCTCGAACTGGTGCCGCCGGGTGCCGGTGACAAGCCGGACTATGCCGCCGAGACTTTCCGCTGGGACGTCTTCGTGCTCTGTGGCGATCCCGCTGTGGCGGAGGACGGCGCGATGTTCCACGCCTCGACGACCGCGAACGGCTGGTTCACCGACCCCGACAACCTGGCGGTCGACCCGGCCGGGCGCCTTTGGGTCGCGACCGACGGTCCGCCGCCGGAAGGCATTGCCGATGCGCTCTACGTGATGGAGACGGAGGGCGAGGGGCGGGCACTGCCGAAGCTCTTCTACATCCCGCCGGTCGGGTCCGAATGCTGCTCGCCGACCTTTACGCCCGACGGCACGTCGGTGTTCATCTCGATCCAGCATCCCGGTGAGCTGCGGATGGATGACAACGAGGATGCCACGTCGATCGCCGACATCGGCACGCTCTGGCCGGACTTTGCCGACGGCATGCCGGCCCGGCCCTCGCTTATCGTTCTCAGCCGCAACGACCAGGCCGTCGTCGGCAGTTGAGCTTCGGCGACGAAAAAGCCGGCGGATCGAGGATCCGCCGGCCAGTCTCTCTTGCATATAACGTCATCCAAAAAGCCGCGACACCATTGGCCTGGTAGTCTTGGACCGCTCTTCCGCCTGCTGTCTGCCGTTATGGCAGCGCTATCATCAGGCGGCGGAACGGCTGGCCTCTGTCTGGCAATAAATGTCTTCCAGCGTCTCAAGAACCTTGATGACGGACTCCGAATTGCTGGAATAATAAATTGTCTGCGCGTCGCGACGCGTCTTGACGAGTTTCTGGGCCCTGAGCTTCGACAGGTGCTGGGAGAGCGCCGACTGGCTGAGGCCGACCTGCTGTGCGAGAACGCCAACCGGCACCTCGCCCTTGACCAGGCTGCACAGGATCATAAGCCGCTTGGGGTTTGCCATCGCCGAAAGAAGGCCGGCAGCGGCTGCCGACTGTTCGGTCAAAGTCTTGGTGTTCATAAGCTCATTCTTCCCTAAAAACCGGTTGCCCACGCGGGCGAACCGCTTGCAATCAGCGTAGTACGAATGCCCGAAAGTGTACCAAGCGGCTAAAAATTGTATATGCCTAAATTTAAGGTATCGGGTATGCTGATTTAGATAAGTCTAATTTAATGTCCCTAAGGTTGTGGCAGGGGGCGCTAAACTCCCACCGGAGGGCAAAATCCCCGGAAATCAGGTCGATTCCGGCCATATCAAGGCCGCAGACCTGCCATTTCAGCGCGTTGTCGCCACCAAGGTGCCCTGCCAGTACTGCCGGGAGATCGGGTAGGTCCCCCATTAATTCTTGCAGTGTCTCGGCCTCCCGACCGGCAAATTCCGCCTGTCCAAAGTTTGCAATGATCAAGTCGTCGGCGGGCAAAATGTATGCACGGCCAAAGCCGCCGTTCAGACTTGCGCCCTGCGGGACCAACCGGAAGAAGCGAAAGTCGGGGAAGTCGATGTAGAGCTTCGACTTGGGGTGGCGGGCAAGAAAGCGGGCGCGAAGACGTGCGTGGACGTCGCTGTCACGGTCCACCGGTTCGGCGAGGCACTGGACGGTCAGTCTCGGATAGGCGAGGGGATCACCCTTGCCGGGTTCTCCGGCCAGCAGCGAGCAGCGGCTGTCGGCTGAGAGCGCGCGTGTGTGGGCCGACAGGTTCGATACGAGAATGACCGGCACGCCGTCGCTGTCTGTTGCGACCAGCACGCGGCTGACGGAGGGAAATAGCGTCTCCGGATCGACGACCGCGAGCGCCACGTAACGCGCCGCCCGCACCAATGTTCGCGCCAGGCGTCTCGCGTCCTCGTCCGTTTCGCGAATCACGGAAGGTTTGTCAGTCATCATCCCGTTCCCGGCCGCCCCGCGCCGACGTGCGCGGAACCGGTCTCAGACCGGTTCCTTGCGCCTGTGCCGCGTCAGCCCTGCTATCACTTCATTGGCGCTGATCGTGCCGATGATCGATCCGTTGTCAACAACGCCGATCGTGCCGGGTTGCCGCGCCAGCACGTCGAGGATGTCGACCAGCGGTGTTTGCGGTTTCGCCGTGCCGCTGACGGCGCCCTGGGTGGCGGCGCCCGGTGTCATCACGTCGCTCGCGGTCAGCATGTTGATCGGGTTCATGTTCTGCACGAAGTCGGCGACATACTGGTTGATCGGGTTGCTGACGATCTCCTGCGGCGTGCCGCACTGGATGATGCGGCCGCCTTCCATGATGGCGATGCGGTTGCCGATCCGGAAGGCCTCGTCCAGATCGTGGCTGACGAAGAGGATGGTCTTCTTCAGGCGCGACTGGAATTCCAGAAGCTCGTCCTGGAGGCGCGTGCGGATCAGCGGGTCGAGGGCGGAGAACGGTTCGTCCATCAAAAGGATCGGCGCGCCGGTGGCGAAGGCGCGGGCGAGCCCGACGCGCTGCTGCATGCCGCCCGACAGTTCGTTGACCTTTCGGTCGGCCCATTGCGAGAGGTTCACCAGATGAAGCTGCTCGTCGACCGTCTTCCGGCGCTCCGCCTCGCGAACACCCGCCAGTTCCAAGCCAAAACCGACGTTTTCGGCAACCGTCCGCCAGGGCAGGAGACCGAACTGCTGGAAGACCATCGAGACGGTGTGCATGCGCAGGTCGCGCAGCTTGGCAGCGGAGCACGTGTAGGGATCAACATGTCCGCCCGTCGTCCTGACGGTGACATTGCCGCGAACGACGGGCGCAAGACCGTTCACAGCGCGCAGCAGCGTCGACTTGCCGGAACCCGAGAGGCCCATCAGCACGAGGATTTCCCCTTCGTGCACCGTCAGGGAGGCGCCGGCAACGCCGAGCACCAGTCCCGTCTCGGCACCGATCTCGTCGCGCGTGCGCCCCTGGTCGATCAGTTCGATCGCCTTTTGCGGATTGTCGCCGAACACGATGTCGACATTGGAGAAAATGACGGCTTCGGTCATGTGTCTTCTCCGGGAATGCGGAAGATCCGGTCGAGGATGATGGCGAGAATGACGATGCAGAGACCTGCCTCGAATCCCCGGGCGATGTTGACGGTGTTCAGCGCGCGGACGACCGGCACGCCGAGACCGCTTGCGCCGACGAGGGCGGCGATCACGACCATCGACAGCGACAGCATGATGGTCTGGGTGAGGCCGGCCATGATCTGCGGCGTCGCAAAGGGCAGTTCCACCTTCCGCAGCACCTGCGTCGGCGTGGCACCGAAAGCCACGGCGGCTTCGACCAGCGACGGCGGGGTGGAGATGATGCCGAGGCGCGTCAGGCGGATCGGCGCGGGGATCGCAAAGATCACCGTGGCGATCAGGCCAGGCACCATGCCGAGGCCGAAGAGGATCAGCGCCGGGATCAGGTAGACGAAGGTCGGGATGGTCTGCATCAGGTCGAGCACGGGCCGAACGCCGGCATAGAGCCAGGGTCGGCGGGCACAGGCAATGCCGATCGGCACACCGACGACCATCGACACACCTGTGGCAGCCAGTACCAGCGCCAGCGTTTCCATCGTCTCCTTCCAGTAGCCCTGGTTATAGATCAGGAGCAGGCCGATCAGCGTGAACAGCGTCACGCCGAGCGAACGGCGTACCAGCCAGGCGATGGCCGTGAAGATGGCGATCATCAGAAGCGGATAGAGCGCCTCGAGCGGGCTGCCCTTGAGATACGGCGCCTGCAGAACGAAAAGCATCGCGTCGATCGACGCGTCCAGAATGGTCGCGATGAAATCGAAGAAAATCTTGAGATTTGTGGTCAGCCAGTCGACCAAAAGTTTCGACGTCGCCCCGATCGGGATCTTGTAGTCGGTGAGAAAATTCATGCGTGTCCCCGAAATTGGCGCAGAGCAAATGGCTCAGCACCCGCGCGGGAGGACGATCCTTCCGCGCGGGGCCATTTCGTCCGCTCGATCAGAGGCCGAGCTCCGACTTGACAGCTGCGAGGCCTTCGGCGCCGTCCTTGGTCGTCACGCCTGCAAGCCAGGGTTCAACGGCCGACGGGTTGGCCTTCAGCCACTCCGTGGCAGCAGCTTCGGCATCCTCACCGTCGTTCAGGATCTTGCCCATGATCTCGTTTTCCATGGCCAGCGAGAACTTCAGGTTGGTCACGAACTTGCCGACATTCGGGCATTCGGTGGTGTAGCCGGCACGGGTGTTGGTGTAGATCGTCGCGCCACCGAAGTCGGGGCCGAAGACGTCATCGCCGCCAGACAGGTAGGTCAGCTTGAAGTTGGCGTTCATCGGATGCGGTTCCCAGCCGAGGAAAACGATCGGCGTGCCATCCTGTTCGGCGCGGGCGACCTGCGCCAGCATGCCCTGTTCGGAGGATTCGACCACTTCGAAGCTGCCGAGCTCGAACTTGTTGCCGTCGATCATGTCGATGATCAGGCGGTTGCCGTCATTGCCCGGCTCGATGCCGTAGATCTTGCCTTCCAGCGCGTCGGCATGCTTGGCGATATCGGCGAAGTCCTTGATGCCGAGTTCGGCGCCCTTGGCGTTGGTGGCGAGCGTGTACTTGGCGCCCTCGAGGTTCGGACCGAAGGTCTCGACCGACTTTTCCTCGCGATAGGGCGCGATATCGGCTTCCATGGTCGGCATCCAGTTGCCGAGGAAGACATCGATGTCCTTGTTCTTCAGCGACGAGTAGGTCACCGGAACGGAGAGCACGGTGGTGGTCGGCTCGTAACCGAGAGCCTTCAGAATCACGGAGGCCGTCGCGGTGGTCGCGGTGATGTCGGTCCAGCCGACGTCGGAGAAGCGGACGGTCGAGCAGCTTTCAGCCTCCGCAGCCCAGACGGGCGCGGCGGACAGCATCAGTGTCGAGGCCAGGGCTGCAAGCGATAGTCGACGGAAAGAGGCATTGGTCATTGAGAGGGCTCCCTTGTTTTTGCTGTTCCCAAGTCAACACCTATAGACAAGATTTGCAAGCGCGACAGGCGCAAATGCGGCGAAATTGCGGTGCGGTTTGCGACGCTTCAGCGGCATTCCCCGCCGCTTTCCGGGCGGAAATCACCAGAGTTGATCATGATCAAGGTCGGGGCCGAGGCTGTCTGCTAGACCGCGTCAAGTCGTCCAATGGAGCCCGATCCTGAATTCCTCCAGAGTGGCGTCGTAACGCCCTCCAATCGGGAGGGATGCAATCGTGTGAGGAAAACGCATGAAACTGCACTGTCTCATTCTCGCCGCGTCGCTGATCCTGCCGGCGGGCGTGGCTCTTGCCGATGGCGACGCGGTCGCCGGAGCGGCCGTCTTCAAGAAGAACTGCATGGCCTGCCATACCGCCACCGAGGCCAAGAACAAGGTCGGCCCGAGCCTCATGGGCGTCGTCGACCGTCCGGTCGCCAGTGTCGACGGCTTCAAATATTCCAAGGCAATGACGGAGTTCGGCGCGGACGGCAAGGTCTGGAGTGCGGAGGAGCTGGCGCTCTACCTGCCAAAGCCGCGGGATCTGGTCAAGGGAACCACGATGTCCTTTGCCGGGCTGAAGAAGCCCGAAGATATCGCGAACATCATCGCCTATCTCAAGGATCCTGCTGCCGCTGGCCAGTAAGGGTTCCTTTCGCTTCCCGACACGGCAACGGTGGTATCCCGGTGCCGTGTTTTCGTGTGTACCACCTTGCGCGATGGCGCTGCCCTCCATATCTGCAATGCGATCCTCCGCTTTGGCGAGGCGCGGCGCTGTTCAAAGTGCCGAATTGGGATAAGGTCGCCGTGGATTTGCAAATCCTGCGGTTGCGGACAGGGTTCAGGGAGACGAGCGCATGGCTTCACTACAGTCCTTCGACAGCGAAATCGAGAAAACCCGCGGCATCGTCGACGATATGAAGACGAAGCTGGCCCAGTCCGGCCAGGTGCTCGACCAGTTCGCCAAGGCCGACACCAAGCTCGGCGACACGAATTTCGACATCGAGAACGCCCGTATCCAGGATGTGCTGAACCAGCAGAAGGTGATGGAGGCGAATATCGCCGACCTCATCATCGGCCTGGAGGACGCCACCAACGTGTTCGGCTCCGAGTTCGAGAGTATGAAGACCTATTCAGGCTATGAGAAGTTCATCGGCATCTTCTCCAAGCAGCGAGCGCAGCGCATGCGCACCGAGCGCGTCCGCAACATGTCGCTCGCCGGCAACCTGCAGGAACTGCTCGCCAAGTCCGACACGATCGTCGGTATTCTCAAGGATCAGCGTGCCGTTCTCGACCAGCGCTACAAGACCTCCGAAGCGAGCCTGATCCAGGTGATCGAGCGTCGCAAGGGTACGATCGCGAGCCTCGAGGCGACGCAGAAGAAGATCGAGACGCTCAATCCGCAACTGCTCGACATCGAAAACAAGATCGCTGCGTCCACCGACCAGTCGGAGCGCACCGAGCTCGAAGCCCAGCGCTCGAAACTCGCGACCGACTACAACGAGGCGCAGGCCAAGGAGCAGGAGCTTCTCGCCGAGAGCCAGACGCTGGAACGCTACACCTCGATGTTCCAGACCTTTGTCGATTCGCTCAACAACCAGATCGCCGCGCAGAACACGCTGATCAACAAGCTGACGATCGATACCGAACAGCGCATCGTGCTCTACAAGGCGCTTGAGGATTCGTTGAAGACCGCCGCCCAGCAGGAGGTCGCGCACCGGATCAACACGCTCGGCAGCCAGGTGGATACGGCGGCGGAAGAAACCATGGCGGGCATCGGTGCCGCCGCGCAGCGCCATATCGGCGACCTCTTGGAACTGCACGAGAAGAACATGCTCTCGACGCAGGACATCCAGCGCCGCAAGAAGCTCGCCGACGACGCGTTTGCCCGCCGCTTCCAGACGGTCATCGACAAGCACAATTCGGCGAACTACGTGAAGACGTGATGGGCTCGCGGTTGTCAATCGCTGAGGTGGAAGCCAGCCCCTCATCCGGCTGCCGCCACCTTCTCCCCGCAGGCGGGGAGAAGGGATGTGTGGCAAGGCGGTGCTCCATCCCCCTTCTCCCCGTCGAGACGGGGAGAAGGTCCCGGCAGGGGGATGAGGGGCAACGCGCGGGGAGCGCTCAATGAACGCCCCTAACGCCAATCCCACCGTCACCCACTATTTCAACGCCATCCACTCGGCCCTCGGCGGGCTTGAGATCTATCTCTCCAATCCGGATGTCACGCTTCCGGCGATGGGATCGGCGGGCGGACTGGTGCTGCCTTATGTCGAGCGGCTGAAGAATTCCTTCGCCTGCTGGGAGAACCGCATCGGCTTCACCGACCAGTTCCGGATATCGAAGGCGGAGAGCGGGTTTCCGATCTTCCAGAACGTGCTGGAGCTGGAAAACGATCGCGGCAGCGCGCCGAAACGGCTGGCGGCGATCCCCGACGCCAATGCGCTCAGGGCCGAAATCGTCGATTTCATCCTGCGGCAGAAGGAATTTCCGACCGCGCTGCAGACGCAGATGGCTGAACGGCTTTATCTCGAACAGATCGGTCGCGGTGAAATCTTCTCGCCGTTCGTGATGCCGGAGACGGTGCGCGTCACCGTCAACGAGAAGACCCGGCGACCCTACTATGTCGTCACGTGGGCCGTGTTCGACGGGACCAACACGTTGCCGATGATCTACGCGGCGGGCATTGAGGACTCGTCCGACAATGTCGCGAAGCTGCTCGTGACGCCGGACGGCAAACTCAATCCTGACGTTGATATACCGCTGCCTGTCGGCGGGTTGCTCAATCCGGAGCTGGCCGCCCGCTTCGACGATTTCGCCGCGAAGAACGGCGCCTATTCGCTGACGCCGGCGACGGTCATCGGCAATATGGACAAGGATTTCGAGACGCTGCACCCCAAGCAGATGAACCGCATGGTGCTCGGTCCCTTCTACGCAGCCGGTATCACCGAGAACAACGGTCGCGTCACCGACATCCTCACACGAGTCAGGAAGCCGGAAAACGCCTGGGTACTCACCTGGACCATGCAGGAAATCTTCTCCAAGACAGAGCGGCCGGCGCAGAAGGGCTTCTTCTCCTCCACACCGGCGATCCAGGAGTTCCACATCGAGACCGGCGATCTCGAAGCGGCGCGCATGGGTGTCTCGGCCTACCAGAAGCACGCCCTGGTGCCGCATGATGCCTACCAGGCGCTTTATGCCTCGGGCGAGGCATCCTCGATCTTCGCCGGCTACAAGGTCCATGTGATTTCCGGCAGCAATGTCGTGAGCGAGGTCTGAGCATGAACGGGTTGAACGCGGGGCTGACGACCATCCACGAGGACGAGATCGCCAAGCACCTCGCGGTCGCGCAAGGGCTGGTAACCCGAACCGTCGTGCTCGATCCCGGCGACGGGCAGGGCGCGACGCTGGCCGGCACCGGGCGACGCTTCGTGCCAACGGTGTCTACAGGGTCGGTCAAGCGCACCCGCGAGATCGAATTGCAAAAAACGATCCAGTCGGTCCGCCCCGCTGATCCGCTCTTGTCGCCGCAGCAGCATGCCGTACTTTACCGCGCCAGGCGCGGCGCGCAGGTGGCGCTCGCGGTGTCCGACGTCTTCGCCCGCCAGACCAACCTCGAACAATTGCAGGCGCGCAATCGTGCCGCACCGCTGGCCGGCGCCGAGGCCGAACAATTCAAGGCGCTGCTGTCGGCGTGCGCCTATGTTGCGGCATTCACCTTCGCCGCCTACCTGCTCTCGACCCTGACCGGCGAGAGCGAGCCCGCGAACGATACCAAAGAGCCGGATTTCCTGTTCGACACGCCGCAGGATGCTCTGAAGAGCCTGATCGCGGGTCTTGATATGGCGCTTTCCGGTGCTCCAGATGATACCGGCCTTTTGATACGGGCTCGCGCCTTGGCCAGGGTGACGATCGACGGTCTGATCGCCCGCAAGGCGCGCTTCACGGGATTGTCCGCCTTCGAAAACACCCATATCCGCATCGAGTCAGACGACTTCACCCTCGACGGGTTCGATGTCGCACCCGGCGCGCGGCGCAAGCCGCTGTCGATGACGTTTCGCAAGCCGGAAGAGGTCGTCGGCAACCACATCGCCAAATACCAGTCGATCAAGCTCGCCAAGATGCTGATGGCCTATGATTTCGAGCGGCAGATGAACCCGTTCGTGGAACTCGGCGGCTTTCTCTTCACCTTCATCGGCGACGGCATGCCGGGTACGGGCAAGACGACGCTGATCCAGATGATCGCGGGGCTGCTTCACGACTACTGCCAGGTGGCCGGCTATGCCTTCCACTACGAAAATTTCGGCGTCGACCAGATTTCCTCCTATCAGGGCAAGTCGGGGCAGAACGCCAAGGAATTCGTCACCAACGTGCTGAACCCGAAGGCGATCGGCTTCGGCACGATCGACGATGTCGACCAGGTCACCGCCAAGCGCTCCGACGACCGGGCCTCGTCCGGCCAGCACGAAGTGACGGCGGTCCTGATGGAGAGCTTCGCCGGCGCCTCCACCGTGGTGCGCGGCAATGCCAGCTTCGGCATGTTCTCGAACTTTCCAGAAAACGTCGACGATGCGCTGCGCCAGCGCGCCGGCGCCCGCTGGCTGGTCGATGGACCGCAGACGCAGAACGACTATGTCGATATCTTCGCGCTTCTGATTGGCAAAAACCACAAGATCCCGCTCGGCGAGCACGCGCTCTTTGCCGACCAGGAGATCAAGCGCGCGGTCGCCACCTCCTACGGCCAGCACGATCGTCCGCAGGAAGAGGGGCTCGCTGCCGTCTGGCAGCGCTTCGAAAAGGCGAAGGGCAGGATCGCAACGCTCGCCGACATCGGCGCCTATTTGCACGAGATCAAGCTTGCCGAACCGCGCTTTACCGGCCGTGCCATCAAGAACATCACCGACGCGATCAAGATGCGGGCGATGGACATGGAGCTGCCGGACGACTGGTTCGAAACGCCTGAGGTCTTCCTGCGCAAGTCCTACGACAAGAAGAAGGCGATGATCGAGGAGCTGCGTGGCCCGATCACCATGGAGATGGTGCTGCAGGAGATCAATCGCTACGCCGACAGCGAATTCCGCTATGCCGACAAGTCCGACGACGCGGCCGTGACAGAGATCATCAGGCGCGAGAAGCAGAGGGAGAGGGCGGTATTGGAGATCGAGGGAATGAAGAGAGAAGGGCGCTGGTAGGGTCGCGGTTTTGCACGAATTCGCCCATTGCGAATTTTGTTGATGGTCGCTGGAGGGGGCGGTATGGTTGCGAAGCAGATCATATTCAGCAAGCAGGCGAGCCAAACTTTGGCTCGCATTCCCGTGAACGAGCGTCGCCGCATAACGAGGAAGATCGAACAATATGCCGAAGATCCGCGATCGCAGGCAAACAACGTCGTGAAGCTGCAGGACCGCCCGGGCTACCGCCTGCGGGTCGGAGACTGGCGTGTTATCTTTGACGAATACGACAATGTTCTTGATATTCAAAAGATCGCGAGCCGCGGAAGTGTCTATTAACGGGGTAAGAACATGGGTGTAGCAACACGCTTCAAGACGCCGAATGGCGAAGACATGGTGATACTGTCCCAGGAAGACTACGAAGCTCTCGTCGAGGCTGCCGAAATGCTTGAGGACGTGGCGGCCTATGATCGCTTTAAGGAAAAGCTCGCCAAGGGCGAGGAAGAACTCATCCCGGCCGAATTCGTCTACCGGATGATGGATGGCGAAAGCCCCGTGCGCGTGTGGCGCGATTTCCGGGGGCTTTCGGCCAAGGACCTTGCCGCCACCGCCGGCATCAGCGCGACCTATCTGTCGGAGATCGAATCGAAGAAGAAGGAAGGCAGCATTTCGTCGCTCAAGAAGATCGCAAGGGCGCTGAAGGTCGATCTCGAGGACCTTGTCGCCTGGAGCGGCAACGACGAACCCGATACCAGCGCGTCACGAGAGCCCCTGTCTTATGAACCGCCTGCTTGAAGCCGAACTGATCTACGGCCGGCTGCTGCCGGTCACGGAGCCGCATCTCGTCGACCGCTACAACAAGGCGCTGACGCGTTTCGGCCTGCCGCCGACGGCGCTCACGGAATTCGACATCGACATGACCGGCTTTTCGCCTCAGGTGGCGGACGAACTCGGCGATAAGGACTATCTCGACCCGAAGCGCGTCAATCGCCGCTTCATCGTCATGACGCCCGAGCAGGAGAACCTGCCGGTGGTGCACACGAGCTTTTCCAACACGGCCGGATTGATGCACGAGTTCTTCACCGCCAATGCGCGGTCGATCAACGCGATCACCATCAAGGATGCGATCTACGGCGAGATCGAGGACAGCGTTGCCGAGGTGCGCACCCTTGAAGATCTGCTGTCGATCAACGAGGTGCAATTCCGGGTGCTCTCGGCCGAGGATGTGCTGGGCAAGGCAACAGAGCTTCGGCGGCTCGCCGATCGCGTCGAGACCGAGGCGGATGCCTGGCGCGACGATGCGCTCTTGAACCGCATGGTGGAACTGGCGAAACTCACCGGCGACATCCGCCAGAACGAGCTGGTGCCGGACAAGCTGGTCTTCCGCCACGATGCCTTCTGGGCCAATCATTTCGGCGGTGTCTACGTTTTCGTCGACGACCGGACGACGACTGTCATCTGCGATCCCTCGGCGCCGGGGTTCCGGCGGTCGCGACCGTGGCAGGTCAGCTACATCTCGATCAACGACCGGGAAAAGATCTTCGATTTTCTGGCAAGCACCGGCCGCATCGAGATGCCGCGCGCAAGCTGGGTCGAGCAGTCCGGCCTCTATCGTCACCGGGCCGAAATGGCGCTGATCGCGCTCGTTCGAGATCTCGACCCCGAGGCCGATCTATCGCTGGTGGACACCGTCTGGCTCCAGGCGTTCGCGCAGCGCAATGCCGCACGGATCGCGGAAGATGGCACCTATCCATTCCTCCAGGAAATGATCCGGCAGCTGGCGGCGACGGGCAGCATCCGTCTTGCCCAGGTGCCGGCGGAGCGTCGTTTCCTGCTCGTCAGGCCCAAGCCCGGTCATCCGGACCAATGGCTGACCGGGCGGCTGATCGCGCAGTTCAACCCCAGCGACTTCGTGTCCCGTTTCGTTTTCGACAAGCAGGGTTTCTACTTGGCCTATGAAGGCTTCGGCGAAAGATTCAGGGACTATGTTGTATCGCGCCTGAGCTCCACTTATCTGCAGGACAAGAGAGGCTTCAGGCAACGCCTCTATGCCATAGGAGACGACACAAATGCTTGACCCGGTCATCGCGTTCTTCCAGCGCGTCTTCGCCGCCTTCGGGCGCGGCGTCGGTCTCGTCGTCGCCTGGCTTCTCTGGCCGTTCATGGCCGCCCACGGCTGGTATCAGCGCCGCAACTGGCTGATCAAGGGACCGATCATCCTCGTGCTTCTGGTTCTCGTGATCTTCTACGGACTGCTGTTCTGGCGCACCCAGGTCTGGTACGGCTTCAACCCGGAAATGGCGTCAGGGTATAATCTCAATGAACGCACGGTCGCCGCGGGCGAACCCGTCGCGGGGCAGGCGGGTGTGTGCCAGAATTCGGCGATCGTCACGCTGGCCGCCGATCTGACCGACATGAACGTCAACCAGAACGTCTGGATTTCCTCGACGCTGCTCTACAAGACGGGCCTGTTCGGCATGGACTGGGACAATACCCCGTTCTTCGACAACAAGGCCTCCTTCCAGCGTGGTGTGAACCAGGTCGTGCGGCGCGTCGGCATCGAGCTTGCCGACAATCTTGGCCGTGTGCGCGGCACCTCCGGCATCAACAACGATCTCCAGGACGCGCGCGGCAACATCCAGTTTGACGAAGGAACCTGGTATTTCGGCACCAATCCGTTCGGCTTCAAGACACCTACGCCGAGCTTTTACCGTGCTGCTGTCAACAGCTGGCGCAAGTTCAACTCCGATCTGGAGCTCTGCAATGCGGTCTTCGACGCGCGCGCGGACAACCTGATGCAGCTGCTCGACCGGATGGCGAGCGATCTCGGCAATACGTCGGACATTCTGCGGCGCCGGTCGGAGGAATATAACGCAGGCTGGTTCGATACCCGCGCCGATGACCGTTTCTGGTTCGCCTACGGGCAGCTCTATGCCCAGTATGCGATTCTGCAGGCGGCGAAGGCGGACTTCAGGGACGTCATCAGAGAGCGCAACCTGACCTCGATCTGGGTTGAGATGGAGAAGCAGTTGCAGGCGTCGCTGCGCATTCAGCCGGCGATCATCTCGAATGGCTCGGAAGATGGCTGGATCATGCCGACCCATCTTGCGACCATGGGCTTCTACATCCTGCGGGTACGGTCGAACATGGTGGAGCTGCGGGCGGTGCTCGACCGCTAAGGGCGGTCAGGGCTCGTCGAATTCCGATGCGAAAGCGATCGTGCGAAGGCGCTCGAAAAACTCGTAGGTGATGCCGACGATCTCGCCGGGCGTGCCCTCTTTTTCCCTAAACTTTCCAACGGTGCGGACGAAGCGGTAGGCGCCTTCCGGACGCTTCACCCTGTATATGTTGTGATATATCTCCTTGTGCGTGCTGGCACGCTCGAAGGAGGTCATCAACAGTGGCAGGTCATCGGGGTGGATGTGGTCGCGGAACTCCAGCAGGTTCATCGGACCCGTTTGGTACTCCATGCCAAAGATCGTGTAGACGTCGGGCGTCGCGAAGAAGTGGCCGGTCTCGAGATCGATCCGGAAAAAGCCGTACAGCCTGAAGGCGGTCACGAGTTCGATGATATCACGTGGGGTGATGCCGACGGCGCTGCCGTCCTGAAACGTCTTGCTGTCGATCTGGTCGTAGCGGATCGGCAAGGCACGACCTCTTCCTCTGGTTCATCGTGACGAGGGCTACATGCTTTACTTTAAGCTTTAGTTAATTAGCTTGAGGCGAATAGCCTTAGCAACCAGTTGTGTGCGGTTGACGCAATCGAGCTTGCGGATCGCATTCGTCATGTAGGCGTTGACCGTGTGGTCCGAGAGCGAGAGGATTTGCCCGATCTCGACCGAGGTCTTGCCCTGTGCTGTCCAGCGAACGACTTCCAGTTCCCGTGCCGACAGCGCCACCGGAATGGCGATCTCGGACCTGCGCATGCGGTCGAACATGTCGAAGGCATGGATTGTGATCATCGAGAGTTCGTTGATCTCCTGCTGGCATAGATCGCACCGATTTCCGTCGTAACGCACCAGGAAACGCGTGGAATCGATCGAGTTCAGCGGGAAGACCATGCCCATCTCGATGCCGAAGCGGCGCCACAGATCGGCCATTTCCGGCGGGCAGTCGTAGGAGAGGGCCGGATCGCGCGATCCGATGCGCCAGCCCTGCGGCAGGATCGAATTGCTCATTCGCGGCAGAAGAGGGCAGGAGCGTAGGAAGTGGTTGCGATCGAACTCCCTGACAAAGGCGCCCGGGATGGTGCTTTCGTGCACAAGCGGCGACAGAAGGATGTCGTTCGGACCCGGAGCCGTGAGGATGCTCGCGTATTCGAAGCCGAATTCGCGCACAACCCGCCCCATGACCTGCATCAGCGCCGCTCGTGTCTCGGTTTTCGAGATGTCGGCGCTTAGCAGCGTTTGTCGCTCGTCGATGATCATCCGCAAAATCTAAGTTGACCAATGGAGAAGTGTTTAAGCCTACAAATATATCAATGACAAGGGACTGCCGGAATTTTTCGCACGATCAGCGGGATGGCAGACCGTCCACATTTGACACGTGGTAAAGAGGCCGCAAATTTCCGCCTCCGGCTGGAATTATATGCAACTCATGGTGGCGTTTTTCGTGAGGTCCGCCATTCTGCAATCTCCCTGGGATAAGAGGCCGAGAATCGCTGCGCTGAGGTCTTCTCCGTAGCGTAGTCTCCCTGATACAAATCGCCTGCTTGCGGAGCGGCAAGCAGAGACTGTGCCGCCGAGAACCGCATGCCAAACGGCAAACGCCGCGCCCTTTTCCAGCGCGGCGTCCTTCTGCGGATGGATGTCCGTTCAGAACGTCTTCGAGATCGAGACCTTGAAGGTACGGCCCGGTTCGCTGAAGTAGTCGGCCGATGCCGTCGTGGTGCCATCCGGCACGCTCAGGGCATCCCAGTACTTCTTGTCGAACAGGTTGAAGACACCGGCCTGAACCCTGAGGCCGGATACGTCGACATCGGCGATGCGTTCGGGCGTCCACCAGATGGTGGCGTCGACCACGCCGTAGCCCGGTGCGACGAAGCCGTCGGTGACCTTGTCGCGCTTCGATGCCATCGTCACCGACACGTCGGTGCCCCAGGTCTCGGTGAAGTAGCCGAGGCCGACGATCGCCCGCATCGGCGCAATCGAGTCAAGGTAAGCGCCGGTGTCGCGATCCTCGCCATAGGTCCAGGCGAACGAACCCCACGTGCGCCAATTCGGCTGGAAGACCCATTCGCCGGCGATTTCGACGCCGTAGATCTGGACGTTGTTGAGGTTCTCGTAGCCGGTGACGCCGCCGACCGGGTATTCGCCGCCCGGAGGGGCGAGCATGACGGTATCGATGAAGTTCTTGTAGTAGTTGTTGAACACCGTCGCGCCGACGCGGTAGTCGCCGCCGTCATATTTGGCGCCGATCTCGAAGCCATTGCTGGTTTCGGTATCCAGGTCGGGATTGCCGATGCGGGCGTAGGAGCCCGGCGCGCCGAAGTTCTGGTAGAGCTCTTGCGCAGTCGGCGCGCGGAAGCCGCGGGCGTACTGGGCAAAGACCTCCAGTTCCGGCGTCACCTGGTAGGCGAGGCGCAGTTTCGGCGAGAGGCCCATGTCGTCGGTGGATTCGAGGAAGGCCGGGTCGTAGTTCGGATTGTCCTCGTAGGCCGACGTGGACTTCGGATTATGGCTGTACCAGTCGAAACGCAGGCCTGGCGTCACCGTGAGGCGGTCATCCATCAGCTTGATGTCGTCCTCGACGTAAAGGCCGAAGATGTAGCTGTCGACGTCAGGCATGTCTGACGCGTTCGAGTGCAGCATGCGGCATGTCTGCGGTCCGAAGAACTGCGGGATGGTCGTCCAGTCGACGTCGGGGCAATTGTCCTCGCCGGCGGAATACTGGTGCGTCTGCTGCCAAACGAACTCGCCGCCGAAGCGGAACTCGTTGCTGACGCCGCCGATATCGACCTGTTTGGCGGCATTGCCGGTGATGCCGTAGCTTGTCTGTTCGATCATGTTGTCGCGTGAATAGGCGCCCGACGGATAGCCGTAGAAGAACGGGTCGCCCGGAATGATGAAGCCGCGGGCATCGGGCAGGCGGATGCCGCTCGTTGTGTTGTTGATCCTTTCCTTCTGCCAGTAGGCGATCAGGCTCGCGGTATCGACGATCGAGCTGTTGTCAGGCGCGACGTAGTCGTAGGAGGCCGAGATCCGCTTGCGGTCGGTTTCCTCGCCGCCCTTCAGCGTGCCTTCCTCGTAGTTGGTCGCGGTGGTGCCGCGCATGTTGTCGAAGTCTTCGTCGCGGTTGAAGATTTCGCCGGTCAGGCCGATGCGGTGGCCGCCTTCCAGATACTGGTGGAACTTGACGAGCAGGTTCTTCTGCACGAAGTCGCCTGGATTGGCCTCGGTGCGTGTGGAGTTGTAGCCGCCGACATCGCCTGATGTCTCGGTCTCGTGGCCCTTGGTGTAGCCCCCCTGGACCATGAACCATGTGTCGCCAGAGCGTGCCGCCGCCGCTGCGTTGCCGCCGGTGCTGTCGTTGGCGCTGTCATAGGTCGTCTTCGTCAGGGCGCCGAAATTCTTGCCGTCCTCGATCAGGTCCTCGGGGTTCAGTGTCCGCAGTTCAACGACGCCTCCGAGGGCGCCCGAGCCGTAGCGACTGGAGTCCGCGCCCTTGGTAATGTCGACCGACGACAGGCTGTCGAAATCGAAGGCGTCGCCGCCGCCCACGGCTGAATCGCGTGGGTCGGTCAGCCACGGCAGGCGAATGCCGTCGATCGTGGTCAAGACGCGGTTGTCCTGCAGGCCGCGCAGGTTGACACTGCCGCTGGCGCTGTCGAAGTTCACGCCCGCATCGATACGGCGGGCAAAATCCTTGTAATCGGTGACCATCTTCTGCTGCACGACGGCGCGGTCCGTGGTCTGGGTTTGCGGTGCCGTTGCGCTGGTGCCGGTTTGCGCCTGACCGTCCACGGTGATGGTATCCAGAACCGTTCCCCCGGCCTGCTGCGCATCCTGCGCGTATGTCGATCCGGTGAACGCGACGACGAGCGCGACCGCTGTCCCATTGAGCAGCCGCGTGCGCGGTGAAAGTCCCCACTTCATACTGATGTCCTCAAAAAAGAGCGCCCTTCGCCCAGGGGCGGGATGCGCCTGATTTCGATGTGCCCCCTGCTGCGTTGCAGCGGTCGGAAACCAGAGTTATTAAATCATGTCAAAAAGAGTCAAGTTTAAAGGTGATAAAAACAGTCAACATTTAAGCCTGTGCTTTTTTGGTCACATTGACGCCATGGTTCACAGTTCCCACGACAGACCGGTTTGGCTATCAATGGCGGGTGTGTTGGAGGAAAAGCACCCATGGACATCAAATCGGATATCGAGATTGCCCGTGTCGCCAAAAAGAAGCCGATCACCGAGATCGGCCAGCGGCTCGGCATCTCTCATACGGATCTTATCCCCTACGGCCACGACAAGGCCAAGATCAGCCAGGAGTTCATCGCCGGGCTGAAGGACCGGCCGGACGGCAAGCTGATCCTTGTCACGGCGATCAATCCGACGCCGGCGGGTGAGGGCAAGACGACCACGACGGTCGGTCTCGGCGACGGACTGAACCGGATCGGCAAGAAGGCGATCGTCTGCATCCGCGAGGCCTCGCTTGGGCCCTGCTTTGGTGTGAAGGGCGGGGCGGCCGGCGGCGGTTATGCGCAGGTGGTGCCGATGGAGGACATCAACCTCCACTTCACCGGCGATTTCCACGCCATCACCTCGGCCCACAACCTTCTTTCAGCGCTCGTCGACAATCACATCTACTGGGGCAACGAGCTCGGCATCGATACGCGCCGCGTGACCTGGCGGCGGGTGATGGACATGAACGACCGGGCGCTGCGCGAGATTGTCTGCGCGCTCGGCGGCCCGGCCAACGGCTTTCCGCGCGAGGCGGGCTTTGACATCACGGTTGCTTCGGAGGTCATGGCGATCCTCTGTCTGGCGCGCGACCTCAAGGATCTCGAAAAACGGCTCGGCGACATCATCGTCGGTTATCGCCGCGACAAGAGCCCGGTCTTCGCTCGCGATCTCAAGGCCGACGGCGCGATGGCGGTGCTGCTCAAGGATGCCGTGCTGCCGAACCTCGTGCAGACGCTCGAGAACAACCCGGCCTTCGTGCATGGCGGACCGTTCGCCAACATCGCCCATGGCTGCAATTCCGTCGTCGCCACGACGACGGCGCTCAAGCTCGCCGATTACGTGGTGACCGAGGCCGGCTTCGGCGCCGATCTGGGGGCCGAGAAATTCTTCGACATCAAGTGCCGCAAGGCGGGGCTGAAGCCCGCCGCGGCGGTCATCGTCGCCACAGTGCGCGCGCTGAAGATGAACGGCGGCGTCAAGAAGGAGGACCTCGGCACGCCCAATGTCGAGGCGTTGATCAAGGGCTGCGCCAATCTCGGCCGCCACGTCGCCAATGTCCGCAAGTTCGGCGTGCCGGTGGTCGTCGCGATCAACCACTTCATATCCGACACCGAGGCCGAGGTCGCCGCCGTGAAGGAGTATGTCGCGCGTCTCGGCTCCGACGCCATTCTCTGCCGCCACTGGGCGGAGGGTTCGGCCGGCATCGAGGAACTCGCCCTCAAGGTGGCCGAACTTGCCGACAGCGGCCAGTCTGATTTCCGCCCGCTTTATCCTGATGCCCTGTCGCTCATGGAAAAGATCGAGACCGTGGCCTCGAAGATTTACCACGCCGGCGAGGTGACGGCCGACAAGGCGGTGCGCGATCAGCTGAAGGCCTGGGAGGCGCAGGGTTACGGCGACCTGCCGGTCTGCATGGCCAAGACGCAGTACTCTTTCTCGACCGACCCCAACCTGCGCGGGGCTCCGGAAGGCCACTCGGTCCATGTCCGTGAAGTCCGGCTGTCGGCTGGCGCCGGCTTCGTCGTCGCGATCACCGGCGAGATCATGACGATGCCCGGCCTGCCGCGCTCGCCATCGTCGGAGCGGATTTTCCTGAATTCCGACGGAGAGGTTGAAGGCCTGTTCTGAGGCGGTTTTCGTCTCTTCTTCTCTTCGAGATTACCGGGGGCATGCGGCCTTGCTGCACGTGCCCCTGGAACCATTCCCCCGGCGATCGGTTAACGGCAGGGACAAATCTGCAATTCCGACCGCGCGAGGACTTCATGAAAACCGACCTGACGATCAACGGCGTTCGGCGACCTCTTACCGCCGATCCCCGCACCTCGCTGCTTGATGCACTGCGGCATCATCTCGGCCTGACCGGCACGAAAAAAGGCTGCGACCACGGCCAGTGCGGCGCCTGCACGGTCATCGTCAACGGCCGGCGTATCAATTCCTGTCTGACGCTCGCCTGCATGCATGACGGCGACGAAATCACCACGATCGAGGGCCTTGGAAGCACTGGCGACCTCTCGCCCCTGCAAACGGCCTTCGTCGAGCATGACGGTTTCCAGTGCGGCTATTGCACGCCGGGCCAGATCTGTTCCGCCACGGCGATGATCGAGGAGGCGAAGGCCGGCTGGCCGAGCCACGTGACCGAGGACATCGCCGCCGAACCGGAGCTTTCCGACGCCGAGATTTCCGAACGCATGAGCGGCAATCTCTGTCGCTGCGCCGCCTATCCCAACATCGTCGATGCTATCAGAGGCGTGGCGAAGGGAGGCGACGCATGAGGCCGTTCGACTACCAGCGCGCGGCGGCCCCGTCCGACCTTTCGTCCGCCGATGCGGCTACCTCGATCATCGCCGGCGGCACCAATCTTCTCGACCTGATGAAGCTCGAGGTGATGACGCCGGAGCGGCTGATCGACATCAACCGGCTCGACCTCAAGTCCATCGAAGAGACGGAAGACGGCGGCCTCAGGATCGGCGCGCTCGTCACCAACAGCGATCTTGCCGCCGACATGCGCGTGCGCCGCCGCTGGCCGGTGCTGTCGCGGGCGCTTCTTGCGGGCGCCAGCGGCCAGCTGCGCAACAAGGCGACAACAGGCGGCAATCTGCTGCAGCGGACGCGCTGCTATTATTTCTACGACACCGCCATGCCCTGCAACAAGCGCGAGCCGGGCTCCGGCTGCGGCGCGATCGGCGGGGTGAACCGCATCCATGCGATCCTTGGCGCCAGCGACCACTGCATCGCCACGCATCCGAGCGACATGGCGGTCGCCATGCGGGCGCTCGGTGCCGAGGTCGAGATCCGCGGCCGCGACGGCGAAAGCCGTCGCCTGCCGCTTGGCGAGCTCTACCTGCTGCCCGGCGCCACGCCCGAACGGGAGACCGTGCTTTCCGCCGGCGACCTGATCACATCCGTCATCCTGCCTGGCCCCGTCACCGGCCGGCAGGTCTATCGAAAGGTGCGCGACCGCGCATCCTATGCCTTCGCGCTGGTCTCCGTCGCGGCCATCGTCGACGTGAAAGACGGAACGATCGCGCGGGCCGACATCGCCTTCGGCGGCCTTGCGCCGATGCCGTGGCGGGATGCCGCCGTCGAACAGGCGCTTGTCGGCCAGGCGCCGTCCGAGGCGGCGTTCGACGCGGCGGCCGATGCGCTGCTCGCCGACGCCAAAGGGCAGGGCGGGAACGATTTCAAGATCCCGCTCGCCCGACGCACCCTCAAAGCCGTTCTTCAGGAGGCTACCCGATGACCCGTCACATGAAGATGGACGTTCCCGATACGCGCCGCCGGCTCGATGATATGGCGCAGGGTGCGCTGGGCCTGCCGCTCGATCGCCCCGAGGGGCCTTTGAAGGTGTCGGGTGCCGCCCCTTATGCAGGCGAATGGCAGGACCCTGATCTCTGCCACGGCGTGCTGGTGCGCGCCCCGGCAACGAAGGGTCGGGTCACCGGTATCGAAGCCGCCGCGGTCGAGGCGATGCCGGGCATTCTGGCCGTCATCAGCGACAAGCGCATGCTGCGCAATCCGGCCCAGGGCATGGCCAACGAGGCGCCGGTGCAGGGGCCGGAGGAGATCGCCTATTTCGGCCAGCCGGTGGCTCTTGTCGTTGCCGAGACCTTCGAGCAGGCCCGCCATGGCGCGCAGGCGCTGACGCTGACCATCGAGCGGGCCGCGGACGCCGTAGTCGATCCCGAGGCGGTGGAGCCCGAAGTGCCGGAGAAGAAGCAGTCGTCGATGGGCGATCTCGATGCGGCTATGCGCGATGCGACCCACAGCATCGACGTCACCTATACGACGCCGCCGCATTCCAGCGCGCCGATGGAGCCGCATGCCTCGATCGCCCAATGGCATGGCGACCGTCTGACACTGCGCGGCAGCTACCAGATGCTGAAGTACAACCGCAACGAACTCGCCGACAGTCTCGGCATCGCGCCGGAGAAGGTGCGCATCCTGTCGCCCTATGTCGGCGGCGGTTTCGGCTCCAAGCTCGGCATCGCGCCGGAGGCGGTGGCGGCGGCGATTGCGGCGCAGAAGCTCGGCCGCCCGGTGTCGGTGACGATGACCCGGCCGCAGGTGTTCGAGGCGACCATGCGCCGGTCGGAAACCCGCCAGCGCGTGCGGCTTGCCGCCGATGCCGAGGGTCGACTGACCGGCATCGGCCACGAGACGCTGGTGTCCAGCCTGTTCGACGAGAGCTTCTCCGAGCCGGTGACCCAGGCAACGCCCTTCATGTATCGCGGCGAAAACCGCGTGATCGGTCACCGCATCGCCCGGCTCAACCGCACCTGCGCCGGCTCGGTGCGGGCGCCGGGCGAGGCCGTCGGCGTGACGGTCTTCGAAAACGCCATGGACGAGCTCGCCCATAAGGCCGGCATCGATCCGGTGGAACTGCGCCTGCGCAACATTCCCGACGAGGACCCGTCGAAGCATATCCCGTTTTCCTCCCACAAGCTTGCCGAGGCGCTCAGCGAGGGCGCCCGAGCATTCTGCTGGAACAGGCGCAAGGCCACGCCCGGCCAGGTGCGCGATGGCGAATGGCTTGTCGGCATGGGCATGGCCTCGGCCTTCCGCGTCAACATGCTGCAGGAGGCCGAGGCGCGCGTGCGGCTCAATCCCGATGGCACCGCCGAGGTCGAGACCGACCAGACCGATATCGGCACCGGCACCTATGCGGTACTGACCCAGATCGCCTGCGAGATGCTCGGCCTGCAGCCGAAGCAGGTGACCGTCCGCCTTGGCGATACCGACCTGCCGCCCGGCTCCGGCTCCGGCGGCTCGTTCGGCGCGGCGTCGAGCGGCACCGCCGTGTTCCTCGCCTGCGAGGAGATCCGCGAAAAGCTCGCCACCGCCGCCGGCTGCGCGGAGGCCGACCTGACGCTGAAGGACGGCATGGCGATTTCAGGCAACCGCCAGCGGCCGATCGTCGAGCTGCTGGCCGGTCTGCCGCTGGAAGCCAGGGGCCATATCGAACCCGGCGACATCGCCTCGAAAGCCCGCCAGGCGACCTATGGCGCCTATTTCGCCGAGGTCGCGGTCAATTCCGTAACAGGCGAAACCCGCGTGCGGCGCATGACCGGCGCGTTTGCCGCCGGCCGCATCCTCAACGCCAAGACCGCCCGCTCGCAATGCCTCGGCGGCATGATCTGGGGCATCGGCATGGCGCTGACGGAGGAACTTGCCCACGACCCGCGCGACGGCCACATCGTCAACCACGACCTCGCCGAATACCACATCCCCGTCAACGCCGACGTGCCGCAGATCGAAGTGATCCTGCTCAGCGAACGCGACGACCACGCCAACCCGCTGCAAGCTAAGGGCCTCGGCGAACTCGGCATCTGCGGCGCGGCGGCCGCGGTGACGAACGCGATCTTCAACGCGACGGGGGTGAGGGTCAGGGCGTATCCGGCGACGCTGGAGAAGGTGATGGCGGGGATGTGAGGTGGGCCAACGCCCACTCAAAACAGCGCAAAGTGCGGAAGCATTCCCCTTTTTGAAAGCGTGTTCATGCTTCTCGCTTGATCGGCGGTCGCTTCACTTTGGCTTCCAGCATGGCGACGAAGGCGGTTACCTTTGGTGGGCGAAACCGGGCGGCGGGGTAGACCGCGTGGATGCCGCCGGATGGCAGGGACCAGTCGGGCAGGACCCGAACGAGTGTGCCGCGCTGCAACGGCTCCGCGATGAGATAATCCGGCAGTACCGACAGACCCCCTCCGGCCAGCGTCGCGGCAAGCACGGCCGGCGTCGTGTTGATCGTCATCGCCGATCGCATGCGGACGGTGCGACGGTCGAAGTCGGTGCGCGAAAAATGCCAGACCAGCGGTTCGCGCAAGGCGCCGTTGGCGATGAACGGCTGCTGGTCAAGGTCCTCGGGGCCATCGACGGAAAGCGTCCGGGCGAAATCCGGTGCGGCAACGAGAAACTGGCGGAATGCGCCGATCCGGCGGGCCTGCTGGCTGGAATCGTCGAGCCAGCCGACCCGGATCGAGACGTCGATGTGATGGGTGATGAGGTCAACCTTGGCGTCCGACAGGACGAGGTCGACCGTGCAAGCTGGGTAAGTCCGGCAGAACTCCGCGACCAGCGGCGCGACGGTCGATGTTCCGAAGTCGTTCGGAGCGGCGATCCGCAAGGTGCCCATCGGGCTCGCCGTGACCTCGGCGACCTCTCCGAAGGCATCCTCGGCTTCGCGCAGGATGATGACGGACCGCGCGTGCAGCAAACGGCCTGCCTCCGTCGGTTCGACGCGGCGGGTCGTTCGAAGGAGAAGGCTGGTCCGCAAATCCGCCTCCAGCCGGGCCACCTGCTGGCTGACGACCGTCTTGGTGATGCCCAGCCTCTCGGCGGCGCGGGTGAACGAGCCGGCGTCGACGACCGCGACGAAATAGGCGAGCCGATTGAGATTGATCGCTTCCATGCGTGAACCCAAATTGTAAGCCAAAGGCATACAGTGAGTATAATTGGTCGCTATAGTCGGCGCAATCGCGATCGCATATCTGTTGAGCCACACAACAAGGGACAACCGTTATGCAGATCACCTATCTTTTCGATCCTCTTTGCGGCTGGTGCTACGGCGCCGGTCCGGCGCTGGAAAAGCTGGCGGACATCGACGGCGTGACACTCAGTCTGGCACCGACCGGCCTGTTCGCGGGTGAGGCGTCGCGTCCGATGGACCGGCAGTTCGCCGCCTACGCCTGGCAGAATGACCAGCGCATCGCCCGGCTGACGGGCCAGCCTTTTACAGACGCTTATCGCGAGAATGTTCTGGGCGCATTGGACGGCCTGTTTGACTCCGCGCCGGCAACACTCGGCCTCGTCGCGGTCGGCCTGACGGAGCCGGCACGCGAGCTTGAAGCTCTGAAGGCGCTGCAGCGTGTCCGTTATCAGGATGGTCGCGACAATTCTGACCTCGCTGTGGTTGTCGAAACCCTCGATGCAGCCGGCTTCGCCGAAGCCGCCCGGCGCGTTCGCAACCCGGACGAGGGTTTGCTTGGCGCTTATCGTCACCGGATTTCCGCGGCGCGCGCCGAGATGGCCCGCTTCGGCGTCCAGGGCGTTCCTGCCCTCATTGTCGACGACGGCGCGTCTGGCCCGCGGCTCGTCCATACGAGCGTCCTGTTCGGTTCTTTCGATGCTCTGGCCGCCCAGTTGCGCGCTGCCTGAGGCGTCGCTGATCTCTGATCCCAAACTTCAACAGACCCCTGACACATTCCACTTTATGGAGAGCAAAAATGTCTAGCAATACGTCCTCGAAACTGACCTGGAAACATTTCCCCGCCGGCCAGACCGGCTTCTTCCGCGCCCCTGTGCTGCTGGAAGGGCCGACCGAAGCGCTGCTTATCGATGGCGGCTTCACCTATCCGGACGGGCGCGCGCTCGCCGAGGCAATCAAGGCGACGGGCAAGACGCTGACGACCATCTATGTCAGCCAGTCCGATCCGGACTACTATTTCAGCCTGAAACCGGTCCGCGAGGCCTTCCCGAACGCCAGGGTGATCGCCGCCTCCGAAACAGTTGCCGCCATCAACGGCAATGTCGAGAAGAAGCTGGCTGTCTGGGGGCCGCAGCTCAAGGAAAATGGTCCGCAGACGCTCGCCGATATCGTGCTGCCCGAGGCCTTCGACGGTTCAGACCTCACGGTTGACGGTGAAACGGTTGAAATCGTTAGCGCGGAAGGGCTCGCGAACCGGCGCTATCTGCGCGTTCCCTCGCTCGATGCCGTATTCGGTGGCGTGCTGATCTTCTCAGGCGTTCATGTGTGGACCGCCGACACGCAGAGCAAGGAAGCCCGCGCCGCCTGGGTCGCCAACCTCGACAGGATCGCCGACCTGAAGCCATCGGTCGTGGTGCCCGGCCACCTTGAGCCGCAGGCCGCGATCGACCTCTCCGCCGTCGCGCACACGAAGGCCTATCTTCTCGCCTTCGAAGAGGAACTGGGCAAGGCCGCCGACTCTGCCGCGCTCAAGGCAGCGATGGAAGCCCGCTTCCCCGGTCTCGGCATGGGCGTTGCGCTCGACATCGGATCGAAGGTTGCTACCGGCGAGATGAAGTGGGGCTGATATGATCAGCAATCTTGACCTGATCCGTGCGACCTACGAAGGCTCGTCGGAAGAGAACGGCCGAAACCTGATGGCCGTTCTTCATCCCGATGTAGAGTGGACGGAGGCGGAAGGTTTTCCGTATGCCGGCACCTATGTCGGCATCGATGCCTTGATGGCGGGCGTCTTCGCCCGCCTCGGTAGCGAGTGGATAGACTACCGCGCCGACGTCCAAACCTACCTTGCCGATGGTGACCGCGTTGCCGCCTTTGGCGTCTACTCCGGCACCTACAAGGCGACCGGCAAGCCGATGCGTGCGGCCTTTGCGCATCTCTACGATATCGAGGATGGCAAGATCCGGCGCATGACCCAGTATGTCGACAGCGTCATGGTGGCGAAGGCGCTTTCCTGACCTCAACCAGCTCCACCCATCACCGGCAATACCGATACCCACCCCGCCTTTCCATCACATCCAGATGCATATGGTCCTGGTGCGTGGCGTCGCTGCCGGGGGAGAGGACGGTCGAGAAATAGAGGCAGGCGAAGGCGTTGAGGGCGCGCTGGAAGGCTGAGGCGAGGTCGGAGTCCTCGGGCTTGGCGATCACCATGGCAACCGAGCCCTTCTCGAAGTCGAGGCCGGCGATGTCGACGGCGTTGCCGCGCGCGTGTTCGGAAATCTTGCCCTCCTCGGCGCTGTTGCGCTTGCGGCAGACATAGCCGGAGGCCTGGCGCACGGTCTTCAGCGCTCCCAGGCCGGCGAGGCCGAGACCGGCGGCGGGTTCGACGAAATCGCGGGTCATGCGGGCGAGCTGCAGCACGGTCTCGCAGCGCGCGGTCAGTTCCGGCTCGACCGTCACGTCCGATGACAGCGTCGTCGCGGCGATCGGTTTGTCGATGCCGCAGCCGACGCCGTCATCAATGCGCGGCAGTTCCTTGAACGTCACCCCCATTGTCTTCAGCGCGCCGATGCAGGCGCGGTAGGCCTCTTCGTCCTCCTTCTCCACCGGCGGGGCCGGGGGCGGGGGAGGCGGTGCGGGCGGCTTTGGCGGGCCCTGCATCTCGGCCGGCGGCTCTTCGGCAGTGTTGTCTGCCTCGGGTTCTACGTCCGCCGGCGCTTCCTCCGGCTTCTCGACCGGCACCGGAACCTCCGCCGGCGCCGCCTGTTCGGCCTCCACAGGCGCTTGCTCCTCCACCGGCTTCGGCAGCGGCACCGGCGGCTCGGCGGGGATCGTGTCGGGAGCGGCGAGCGCGGGAAGGGCGAAAAGGGCTGCGGCCAGCGCAAGACGTGTCAGCAAAGGTCCGGTCTCCGTTTCGGGCGTTCCGACAACGGGCGAAGATGGGGTTTGGTTTCAGCGGGGTATCGTCGGGCTGCCGCCCCTCATCCGCCTGCCGGCACCTTCTCCCCGTTTTGACGGGGAGAAGGGAGATGGAGCGCCGGGGGTGCCACTTGTCCCTTCTCCCCGCTCGCGGGGAGAAGGTGGCGGCAGCCGGATGAGGGGCAACTCCTGCGCGGCGAAGGGCAATGGATTGTTCCCACCCTCCCGCGCAAGACATCTTGCGCCCAAACCCGCTTGCGGTTATGACTTCCGCCATGACGACGTTTTTGAACATTGGCAACTGGTGGTGGGCTCGCTGACGCGGCCTTGACCAGTCATGTCCATGAAAACGTGACCCAAAGCCGCCCGGAGACTTCCTGAGGCGGCTTTTTTGTATTCAGGCGCCAGGGAAACCAGGGCCTGAACATGGAGACGGAACGAGCATGGCCACGATCATAGCGGACGACGGTTCGGAGACCTACGAGACCCGCGGCGGCATCAAGGTGACACGGGCGCGGCGTCCGACCACCTATGCCGACGCGATCTCCACCTATGTCGACAAGCTCGACGAGCGGCGCGGTGCGGTGTTTTCCTCCAACTACGAATATCCGGGCCGCTACACCCGCTGGGATACCGCGATCGTCGATCCGCCGCTCGGTCTTTCCTCCTTCGGCCGTAAGGTCTGGATCGAGGCCTATAACGGGCGCGGCGAGGTGCTGCTCTCGTTCATTGCGGCGAAGCTCAAGACCGTCGGCGACCTGACGCTCGGCGCGTCCACCGCCACCCGCCTCGACCTCACCGTCAACGAGCCGGACCGGGTGTTCACGGAGGAAGAGCGCTCGAAGATGCCGACGGTGTTCACGGTGCTGCGCGCGATCACCGATCTCTTCTATTCGGAGGCCGACAGCGCCATCGGCCTGTTCGGCGCCTTCGGCTACGATCTCGCCTTCCAGTTCGACGCGATCAAGCTGTCGCTCGTGCGCCCGGAAGACCAGCGCGACATGGTGCTGTTCCTGCCGGACGAGATCCTCGTCGTCGACCACTATTCGGCCAAGGCCTGGATCGACCGCTACGATTTCGAGAAGGATGGCGTCACCACCGACGGAAAATCGGAAGAGATCGCGCCGGAACCGTTCCAGCATACCGACACGATCCCGCCGCGCGGCGATCATCGTCCGGGCGAATATGCCGAGCTGGTCGTCAAGGCCAAGGAGAGCTTCCGCCGGGGGGACCTGTTCGAGGTGGTGCCGGGGCAGAAGTTCATGGAGCGCTGTGAATCGAAGCCTTCGCAGATTTCGAAGCGCCTCAAGGAAATCAATCCGTCGCCCTATTCGTTCTTCATCAATCTCGGCCACCAAGAATATCTTGTCGGCGCCTCGCCGGAAATGTTCGTCCGGGTCAACGGCCGCCGCATCGAGACCTGCCCGATCTCGGGCACGATCAAGCGCGGCGACGATCCTATCGCCGATAGCGAACAGATCCTCAAACTCCTGAACTCCAAGAAGGACGAGAGCGAGCTCACCATGTGCTCGGACGTCGACCGCAACGACAAGAGCCGCGTCTGCGAGCCGGGCTCGGTCAAGGTCATCGGCCGGCGCCAGATCGAGATGTATTCGCGCCTCATCCACACCGTCGACCATATCGAGGGGCGCCTGCGCGACGACATGGACGCCTTCGACGGTTTCCTGTCCCACGCCTGGGCCGTCACGGTGACAGGCGCGCCAAAGCTCTGGGCCATGCGCTTCATCGAGCAACACGAAAAGAGCCCGCGCGCCTGGTATGGCGGCGCGATCGGCATGGTCGGCTTCAATGGCGACATGAATACCGGGCTGACGCTCCGCACCGTGCGGATCAAGGACGGCATCGCCGAGGTGCGGGCCGGCGCCACGCTTCTGAACGACAGCATTCCGGAAGAGGAAGAGGCCGAAACCGAACTGAAGGCATCCGCCATGATCGCAGCCATAAGAGACGCGAAGACAGGCAATGACAGCAAGGCCAAGCGCGGCGTCGCCAAGGTTGGCCAGGGCGTCAACATCCTGCTCGTCGACCACGAGGATTCGTTCGTCCACACACTCGCCAACTACTTCCGCCAGACCGGTGCGACGGTGAACACCGTGCGCACGCCGGTGCCGGAGGAAGTGTTCGAGCGGCTGAACCCGGATCTCGTGGTCCTGTCGCCCGGCCCCGGCTCGCCGTCCGATTTCGACTGCAAGGCGACGATCAAGAAGGCCCGAGCCCGCCAGCTGCCGATCTTCGGCGTCTGCCTCGGCCTGCAGGCGCTCGCCGAGGCCTATGGCGGCGAACTCCGCCAGCTCGCGATCCCCATGCACGGCAAGCCGTCCCGCATCCGCGTGCTGGAACCCGGCATCGTCTTCTCAGGACTGTCGAAGGAAGTCACCGTCGGCCGCTACCACTCGATCTTCGCCGACCCCGCCACCCTGCACCGTGATTTCATGATCACCGCGGAAAGCGAGGACGGCACGATCATGGGCATCGAGCACACCAAGGAGCCGGTCGCGGCGGTGCAGTTCCACCCGGAATCGATCATGACGCTCGGCCAGGATGCCGGCATGCGGATGATCGAGAACGTGGTGGCGCATCTCGCCAAGCGGGCGAAGGTAAAGGCGGCTTGAGGATTGGACGGGGCGCTGCGGCGCCCCGTTTGACTTGGTTTGCGGCCAGGATAGACTGCGGTCTGCTTCCGCCTGCACGAAGGGCTGTATGTCATGGCCAAGGTTTCGCTAACAACCCGCATTGAAGAAGATCTGAACGACGCGCTTGCGGAAATCGCGCGCTTCGACAACCTGTCGCCGTCCGATCTGGCGGGCCAGGCGATCCGCAATCTTGTCGAGGAACGTCAGGCGATGCGGGATCTGGTCGAACTCGGCTTGGCGCTGGTCGATGCCGGAAAGGATGGCGCGGAGCCTGAGGCGGTGCACGATTGGCTTCTCGCGGATGAAGACCGTCCGTTTCCCTCCGGCCGCTGACCGCGATGCGGCTTCGCTATCTTGCGACCGCCGAGCCCGGTTTGCGATGGCTGCGCAGCTACTACAAGAGCAATCCGCAGCTTAATCGCGACGCGATGTTAGGTTCTCTCAAAAAAGCCGAGCAGATGTTGCGTGATTTTCCCGAGAGCGGCGAGACTTTCGAGGACTTCCTACGTGTCCGCGAATATCATGTCGGCGGCACACCGTTCTCGCTGCTTTATACGATCGCCGATGACTGCGTCTGGATCATCGACGTCCGCGATACACGCGGGCAACGTAGCGCGGACGTTCTGCGAAGGTTTATGCGAGAGCTTCACGTGAAGTTTGAACGCGATTGATCTGGTTCAGCCTCAACTATCCAGCCCGATCGCCTTTTCGAAGGCTTCCCAGGTCTCGTCCATCGCATAGGCGCCGAGGAAGGGCAGGTTCAGGTGGCCGAAGAGGGGGGTGAGCTGCAGTTCGGCGGTTTCCTCGTCGACGCCCGCGATCTGCTGCAGGTAGAGGACGGAGGCAAACCCGGTGCGGTCGGCGCCGCCCTGGCAGTGGACGAGAATGGGGCCCTTGGCATCGCGCATCAGGGCGACGAGTCTGAAGCTTTCTTCCATCGTCAGTTCGCGTTTCGCCGACATGCGGAAATTGAGATAGACCGCGCCGCGATCCTGTACCGCCTTCATCTCGTCGCGATACCACTGGTCCTGCGGATTTTCGCCGCGCAGGTTGATGACGGTGGCAATGCCGTAGCGGTCGATATAGCCCGCCAGCGCCTCGGGGGAGAGTTGCGCCGACCGGTAGAACTTGCCCGGCAGAACCTCATGGAAATTGCCGCTGAACTGCAGATAGCCGAGCCAGGCGCCCAGACCGAGCACCACGACAAGCGTTCCGAGTCCCGCGCGCTTCAGCAGTCTTTTCCATCTCATATTGGGGTCCCCAGGGTCTGCTGGCCGATGCGGCCGCCGAAATTCGCGATGAAAGCGCATATTATGGTTTTTATATGTACGAAAACGTTATCGATCCACTGATAAAGTCGCACCCATCCGGAGCCGGCATTGACGCTGCCGGGGACTTGTCCTATTGGGCGGCAACTCTCTGAAACCGCCCGCCACCCGTGGGCGGTTTCGTCGTTTCTGGAATTGCTTCTGCAATTCGCTTGCAACAGCAAAGGGGCCGGTCATGGCGACCCACACTGATACTCTCGTCCAGCGTCTCGCCTTCTGGGGCATTCCGCTGTCCTTCGGCGTCATGGGGCTGAAGCTCGTCGCGTGGTGGGTGACGGGATCGGTTGCATTGCTGTCGGACGGGCTGGAATCGACGGTCAACGTCGTTGCCGCCTTCATCGCCTATTTCGTGATCCGCTATGCGCAGAAGCCCGCCGACCGCGACCACCCCTATGGTCACCACAAGGCGGAATATCTCTCGGCGGTTCTGGAAGGCGTTCTGATCGTGGTGGCGGCGCTGCTGATCATCCGGGAGGCCGGTGCGGCGCTCAGGTCTCCAGAAATGCTGGATGCACCCGTTCTCGGTCTGGCGATCAACGCGGCCGCCGCCGTCATCAATCTCGTCTGGGCACGGCTTCTGATCCGGGTCGGCAAGAGCCATCGCTCGCCGGCGCTGTCGGCCGACGGCCATCACATCATGTCCGACGTCGTGACATCGGCCGGCGTTCTGGTCGGCCTCGGTCTCGTCATTGCGACCGGCTATGCGATCCTCGATCCGATTCTTGCCATCGTGGTTGCCTGCAACATCATCTGGCAGGGCTGGAAGGTGATTTCGCATTCGGTCGACGGCCTGATGGACAAGGCCGTGGAGCCGGAGGAGGAAGAGGCGATCCGCCAGGCGATCAAGGCGAACTCCGAGGGGTCTCTCGGCGTGCACTATCTGAGGTCGCGGCGCGCCGGTGCCGCCACCTTCGTCGCCTTCGATCTCGTCGTTCCCGCGCGCATGTCGGTCGGCGACGCGCATGTCATCTGCGACCGGCTGGAACTTGCCGTGCACAATGCCGTGCCTGGCACGCGGGTCACCATCCATGTCGAACCCGAAAACGAGATGGCGCACGGCGCCGACGTCGAACTCGGACACTGAACGAAGAGGATTTTCGCAATGAGCAAGACCGATGTGTCCGGGCTGACCCAGCTCGGCCAGAGCGTGGAAGCGCCCGTCAGTCCGGAAACGGCCGTCATGGAACGCGTGCCGAACGGCAATGCCGGCACCGATTATGTCGTGCGCTTCACCGCGCCGGAGTTCACCTCGCTCTGCCCGATGACCGGCCAGCCGGATTTCGCCCATATCGTCATTGATTACATCCCCGGCGACTGGCTGGTGGAATCGAAGTCGTTGAAGCTCTTCCTGTTCTCCTTCCGCAATCACGGCGCCTTCCACGAGGATTGCTCGATCTATATCGCCAAGCGCATTGTCGAGCTTCTCGATCCGAAGTGGCTCAGGATCGGCGCCTACTCGTATCCGCGCGGCGGAATCCCCATCGACGTGTTCTGGCAGACGGGCGAGGCGCCACAGGGTGTCTGGCTGCCGGAGCAGGGCGTTGCGACTTATCGCGGTCGCGGCTAACGCTCTGGATGAAGTTTAGCGATCGCGAAGCTAGGAGTCTTTTCAAGGCTCTATGGTGCGCCGCACACAAAGTGATTCAATGGACGCGGTATCTCTGTCTCGCGCCGCTAAGGCTGATGGCTGCCGCTAAAGCGTCTGCGCCGCGCTGATCGAGGACACGAAGCGCTTAGTGCGCTCGCGCTTGGGTGACTGGAAGATCGCCTCGGCGGTACCGGTCTCCACCACTTCTCCGGCTTCCAGGAACACCACGTTGTTGGCGATCTTCGAGGCGAGCCTCAGGTCGTGCGTTGCCATCACCATGGTCGTGCCTTCGCTCGCCAGCGTGCCCAATACGTCTACCACTTCGCCCGCCAGTTCCGGATCGAGCGCCGAGGTCGGCTCGTCGCAGAGCAGGACCTTGGGCGAGGGGGCGAGCGCCCGGGCAATCGCCACGCGCTGCTGCTGGCCGCCGGAGAGGTTGGCCGGCCAGGCGTCGGCCTTGTGCGCCATGCCGACCTTGGTCAAGAGTTCCATGGCGCGGGCATGGGCCTTGTCCTTCGACCATTTCTGCACGGTGAGCAGTCCTTCCACGACGTTCTCGATCGCGGTGCGATGCGGGAAGAGCTGGAAGTTCTGGAACACCATGCCGGTCTCGCAGCGGATCCTCTGGATATCGGCGAAGGGGACCTTGCGGCCGGAGGTGAAGTCGACGCGATTTTCCCCTACCTGCACGCTGCCCTTGCTCGGCAGTTCGAGCAGGTTGATGGTTCGAAGCAGCGTGCTCTTGCCGCCGCCGGAGGGGCCGACCAGCGCGGTCACGCTGCCTTCCGGGAAGGACAGCGAGACGTCCTTGAGGATGACAGCCTCGCCGAAGCGCTTTTCGATATGGGATAGCTCGATCATCGGTTTGCCTCCAGCATGCCGCCATAGCGGGCGAAGCGGGTTTCGAGCCTGGACTGCAGCGCCGACAGGACGGAGCTCATGGCGAGATAGATAAATGCCGCCTCGATATAGAGGATCAGCGGCTCGTAGGTCGTGGCAACGATGCGCTGGGCGGACTGGAAAAGTTCCGGCACGGTGATCGCGGCGGCGAGCGATGTGTCCTTGACCAGCGAGATGAAGGTATTCGACAGCGGCGGCACCGCGACGCGGCCGGCCTGCGGCAGGATCGTCCGTCGCATGGCCTGCCGCCAGGTCATGCCGGTCGAATAAGCGGCCTCCCACTGGCCCTTGGGCACCGAGGAAATCGCCGCGCGGATGATCTCCGAGGAATAGGCGCCGACATTGAGCGTAAAGCCGATGACGGCGGCGGGAAAGGCATCGAGCAGGATGCCGATGCTCGGCAGACCGTAGAAAATGACGAAAAGCTGCACGAGCAGCGGCGTGCCCCTGAAGATCCAAACATAGAAGCGGGCCAGCAGTTCCAGCGGCTTCGGTGCAAAGAGCCGCGTCACCGCCGTCACCAGACCGAGCGACAGTCCCAGCACGAAGGAGATCAGCGTCAGCGGAATCGTGAATTTCAGCCCGGCCCACAAAAGCGTCGGAAGCGAGTCGAGCATCAGTTGCAGCCAGTGCGGCATGGGCGGTGTCCTCGTATGGCCTTCGACCTCAATAGCCCGCCAAGCGTCTCAGGGGAAGGTAATCGGTGCGGCAAACTCCTTCTCCCCGCGTGCGGGGAGAAGGTCCCGGCAGGGGGATGAGGGGGCGGTTGAGAAAGGTTGGGGCGGTGGAGCGGTTCGGCTGGTTCGCCGCCGACACCAGAGCAGAGAGGGCGTGCCATGCCCCTCACCCTGGCCCTCTCCCCGCATGCGGGGAGAGGGGACTGTCATGTCTTACTTCGACACGTCGGCGCCGAAATACTTCTGCGAGATCGCCTCGTAGGTGCCGTCGGCCTTGATGGCGGCCAGCGCCTCGTTGATCGCGGCGACCAGCTCGGCGTCGCCCTTGCGGACGATGATGCCCGAATAGTCGGCGTCGGCTTTCTCGGCCACGACCTTTACCGGCGCGTCCGGCTTCTGCTTCTTGAAGTCGAGGAAGGAGAGGCTGTCATTGATCGTTGCATCGGCACGGCCGGTCAGGACGAGCTGGATCGACTGGTCGAAGCCATCGGTGCCGACGAGTTCAGCGCTGGCCTCCTCGGCCAGCTTGCCGAAGTTGCTGGTCAGCGACTGGGCGGCCTTCTTGCCATTGAGGTCTTCGAAGCCCTTGATGTCTTCGTTGTCCTGCTTGACGATCAGTACGGCCTTGGACGCGATGTAGGGATCGGAGAAGTCGTACTTCTGCTTGCGCGCCTCGGTGATGCCGACCTGGTTGATCACGGCGTCATAGCGGTTGGCGTCGAGACCGGCGATCAGGCCGTCCCACTTGCCTTCGACGAACTCGGCCTTCACGCCAAGCTTTTCGGCGACGGCGCGGCCGATCTCGACGTCGAAGCCGACGAGTTCGTTGGAGGCGTCATGATAGGTGAACGGGGCATAGGTGCCTTCCGTGCCGATCTTGATGACGCCGGCCGACTTGATCTGGTCGAGGTTTTCGCCGGCGAGCGCCGGGGTGAGCACAAGTGCCTGCAGGGCAGCCGCTGCGGCGAGGGTCTTGAGCCAGCTCATGGGGTATTCCTTTCACACTGCTGTTCGATGGCCCGTAGATAGGAGGTGACGACCGGCTTTGCGTGAGAGGAAAATGCAAACAAATTCAGCAAATGAGAATATTTTGCTCATTTGCGCGCGCGGCCGGATCTCCCGAGGTACCAGGCCACTCAAACAGAAAACCGCCGCGAAGGTTCCCGGTACAGGTCCGGTCCTTGCGGCGGTCGAAGTGTGCGGGCGGTCTTGGCCGCCCGGATCGATGGATCAGCCGAGGATCAGGGCCGCGCCGCCGAGGGCGGTCAGCGCGCCGAGAACGCGGGTGACGACCGGGCCGAGACGCGACAGGCCGAGACCGGCGGCGATGCCGACGGCATGGAGTGCGGCGGTGGCGATCAGGAAGCCGAGGCCGAACTGCAGCGCGCCGGCGGCACCGAGCTCGCCGCCATGGGCATGGCCGTGGAAGAGGGCGAAGACGCCGACGACGGCAGCCGATACGGCGACTGGCAGGCGCACGGCGGTGGCGACCAGAAGGCCAAGACCGATGACGGAGGCAAGGATCGCCGGCTCGACGAAAGGCAGGCCGATGCCTGCGACAGCAAGCGCGAAGCCGAGCACCATGGTGCCGACGAAGGCGGCAGGAACGGCGATCAGCGCGCGGCCGCCAATCTGCGAGGCCCAGAGACCGACGGCAATCATCGCCAGGATATGGTCGGCGCCGAACAGCGGGTGGGAAACGCCGGCCATGAACGAGCCGTGCGCGGCCGGATCAAGGTGGGCAAAGGCGGGGGCGGCGGCTGCTGCGAAAAAGGCGGCGGTCAGTGAAATGCGCTTGAACATTGTTGTCCCTCTGTTTGGTCGACATGGCGCCCGGACATCGGTCGCGCCAGCCCCGTCTATAGATCGTCGGAAAGACTAGCGTAAGCCTTCAATCGCTGTAAACGGCAAAAGCTTTCGATCCGCAGAATGCGCTTGGCTGGGTCGCCACGCCTGCGAAAACGCGCCGCGCCGATGGCGCCTTCACGACATCGGCCGGCTGTTTTTCTGCGCACGAATGTCAGGCCGAGGTCTGGCGCCCGACGCAGCGCAGGTGGATTTCCTTTGCCAGCCGGTCTGGATCGTAGGGTTTGGAAAACACAAGCGCGTTCGATTCGTCGCTGACGCTGCCGGGATCGCCGGTCGTGAAGACCACGAGGGCATCGGGCCGCATCGTCCGGCATCGCGCTGCGAGCTCACGACCCGACATGCGCGGCAGGTTGACATCCGTGACCAGCGCGTCGACATCCGTGCTCTCCAGCACGGTCACGGCTTCCTGCCCGTCGGCGGCTTCCATCACCTGGAAACCCGCTTCCTGGAAAGCATCGGCCGTGCTCATGCGGATCAATCCGTCGTCCTCGACCAGCAGCACCGTGAACCGGGCAGGGGCCTCGGCTGTCGGGGGCGGTTCCATCGACGTCGGCTGCGGCTGCCGGTTCGGTTGCTGCAGCGCCTTGGTCGTGGCGGGCCGCGCGGTCGCGGTCCTCTGCGCGGTGTTGGCGAGAACATGGCGGATTTTCCGGGCCAGCGCCTCGCGGGTATAGGGCTTCGACAGCAGTTCGACGCCGGGGTCCAGCCTGCCGCCGTGGACGATGGAGTTTTCGGTATAGCCCGAGGTGAAGAGGACCGCGAGGTTGGGCAGCCGCTCCTTGGCCTTGCGCGCCATCTCAGGGCTTTTCAGCTTGCCGGGCATCACCACGTCGGTGAACAGAAGGTCGATCGGAATGCCGCTTTCGATCACGATCAGCGCGCTTGCGGCGTCCACCGCCTGCAGCACGCGGTAGCCGAGATCGGCAAGCATCGCCACGACCGTCTCGCGCACCGGCGGATCGTCCTCGACAACGAGCACGGTTTCCGAACCGCCGGTGACCGAGCCGTTATTTGTGACAACGGCCACGTCTTCCGATTCATAGGCGCGCGGCAGATAGAGCTTGATGGTCGTGCCCTGGCCGACCTCCGAGTAGATCTTGACGTGTCCGCCCGACTGCTTGACGAAGCCGTAGACCATCGAGAGGCCGAGGCCCGAGCCCTTGCCTTCCGCCTTGGTGGAAAAGAACGGCTCGAACACCTTGTCGATGATCTCTGGCGGCATGCCGCAGCCGGTATCGGTTACCGCCATCATCACGTACTGGCCCGGCGTCACCTCGTCATGGCCGAGCGAATAGTGATCGTCGAGACGCGCATTGGCGAGCTCGATCGTCAGCTTGCCCTGGCCGTCCATCGCGTCGCGGGCGTTGATCGCCAGGTTGAGAAGGGCGTTCTCGATCTGGTTCGGATCGATGAAGGTGTTCCAGAGGCCGCCGCCGACCACGGTTTCCACCTCGATCGCCTCGCCGATGGCGCGGCGGATCATGTCGTCCATGTCGCGGACGAAGCGGCTGATGTTGACGACCTTCGGTTCCAGCGCCTGCCGCCGTCCGAAGGCGAGCAGCTGGCTGGCGAGCTTGGAGCCGCGCGCCACGCCGGCAAGCGCGTTGGCGATCCGCGTTTCGGCGCGCTCGTTGCCGGCGGCATCACGGGCCAGCAGTTGCAGGTTGCCGGAGACGACCTGCAGGATGTTGTTGAAGTCGTGCGCCACGCCGCCCGTCAGCTTGCCGATGGTTTCCATCTTCTGGGCCTGGGCGAGCTTGGCTTCGGCCTGCCGGCGCTCCTCGATTTCGGCGATGACGCGGGCTTCCAGCGTCTCGTTCAGCTGGCGCAGAGCCTCTTCGGCCGCGCGCTGATGAGTGATGTCGGTGTGGACGCCCACCCATTCGAGGATATCTCCGTCCGGGCCAATGATCGGCAGTGCCCGCACGGCAAAACGGCGCCACTCGCCGTCATGTCGGCAAACCCGGTGTTCGTAGACGAAAATGCTCTTGGTGGCGACGGATCTCTGCCAGGCTTCGACGGTCCCCGCGCGATCTTCCGGATGGATTACGTTTGCCCAGCCGTAGCCGCTGTATTGCTCTTCGTTCTGGCCTGTCAGAGCCACCCAGCCGGCTTGGTCACCCAGCATCCTGCCGTCGGCGCTATTGGTCCAGAGCACGCCGTGTATTGCCTGCATCGCGGCACGGAAGCGGCTATTGCTCGCCGCCAGCTCGGCCTCGCGGTCAGCCCGCTCGCCGATGTCGATACCGAGGATGTAGACGCCGGGAATCGATCCATCAGGCTCGACACGCGGAATGTATCGGATTTCCAGGCGCAACGGCTTGCCGCTTCTCACGCCGAGATTGGCCTCGTCGGTAAAGCTTTCTCCTGCCAGTGCCCGGTCGATCGCGGAGCGTCGATTGGCATAGACGGTCTCGCCGATCGTGTCTCGGACGTGACGCCCAATGACGTTTTCGAGATCGACGCCGAACCACTCCGCATAGGTGGCGTTGGCAAAGCGGTAGATATGGTCGCGGTCGACATAGGAAATCAGCATCGGCACCGCATCGGTGACGTGGCGAAGCTCGGCCTCGCTTGCAGCCAGCCGTTTTTCCATCTCCGCCCGGTCGCTGTTGTCTACGACGGTGCACAGCACCCCGCCGACGGAGCCGTCCTCCTCGTAGACCGGGGTGTAGAACAGATCGAATATGAAGGTCTTCGACACGCCGTTGCGGACGAGAACCAGAGGCTGGTTGCGGTAGGAGCGGAGCTCGCCGCGGAAGCCTGCTTCCAGCATCTCGCGGTTCCAGTCCCAGATCTCCGGCCATATCCCCGGCACGGTGCCGCCAAGCGCGGCCGGATGATTGGCGCCGGCGATATCGATATAAGGATCGTTGTAGATCATGACATGATCGGGACCCCACATCAGCACCTTGGCAACCGGGGAATTGGCGACGTTGGCGACCGTCGTGCGCAGCGTCAGCGACCATGTGTCGGAGGGCCCGAGCGCCGTCTGGCTCCAGTCCTTTTCACGGATGAGCTTGCCGCAGATGCCGCCGCCGATCAGCCATTCGTCGGCAGGCCGTGCCGCGCTGGCCTTCATCGCCCGCAGAGCGGCGCTGATGACATCGTCAGCGCCGGAATAACCGCCGGACGCAACGCTCTCGTTTATGAAGGCCTCTAGCTCCGGAGAGAGCACGATGCCAAGCGGCTGACGATCTTCCATTCAAGCCTCGTGGCAGAAGGAATTTCGCCTGTCAACGTATGCGGCATACCAAGCGCGTCAGCCGTCGATTTTTCCGGCGCGTGTGTTGTTTGTGGCCGCCTCTTTACGGTTCCCGCGATGGCTCTGTGCCGCTGTCTTCTGTCTAGGCCGGTGATGCCTGCAAGGGATCGGCATCACCGGGAAGGGGCGGCTCAAACGCTGGGCAATCGCTGTCAGCCTGCCTTTGCCAGCGTCTCGGCATCCGCGCCGGCGGGAATGCTGAGCGGAGCGGTCGGGTCGGTCACGGCGCGCCAGACGGCCCCGGTTACGGCCTCGATGGTCGTCACCGGACCGGTATCCTCAGCCCAGCCGGCGAAGACGCGCTGGACGAGATCGCCATAGGCCTCGGGGAACGGATTGCCCTCCGGCAAGCGTGCCCTCGCATTGGCGCCGAAGCTCGTGTCCGGCGCCCGTCCCGGCAGGACGAGATGGGTGCGCACGCCGAAGGGTTCGAGTTCCAGCGCCAGGACCTCGGTAAAGGCGTTCACCGCCGCCTTGCTGGCGGTATAGACCGAGAGCAGGGGTAGCGGCTCCAGCGTCACCGACGAGCTGACGTTGACGATGACGCCCGCCCGCCGCTCGCGAAGCTGCGGCAGCACGGCCTGCGTCATCGCGATCGTGCCCAGCGTGTTGGTCTTGAAGAGGTCGCGGGCGATTTCCAGCGGCGTGCCTTCCAGCGCGTTCAGCCAGCCGATACCGGCATTGTTGACCAGCGCGTCGATCGGGCCCGCCGCCGCGACCGCCGAGGCGATGCCCGCCGGATCCGTGACATCGAGCGGCAGTATGGTCAGGCGGTCGGAGGCCGGCAGCACGTCGGCGCGGGGCGTGCGCATCGTCGCGACGACCTTCCAGCCATGCCCGAGGAAATGCCGGGCGATATCGGCGCCGAACCCCGAGGAGCAGCCGGTGATCAGGATTGTGTTCATGGGAGACGTCCTTCTTCGTTTCGATGAACCTATCCTAGACGTGAGATGTCGGACTGTTTATGATCATAAATCCGCAATGCATTCGAATGAGTCCTGTTTTGACAGATCCGGTGTCCGATATCGTCAACCTGCTGCAGCCCAGCGCGCTGCGCTCCAAGATCGCGAGCGGCGCCGGCGCCTGGCGTGTGCGGCGGCAGGAAAGCGGCGGGCCGTTCTATTGCGTGCTGATGGAAGGCACCGCGCGGCTTGCCGTCGACGGGCGTGCACCCGTCGATCTGAAGACCGGCGATTTTGTGCTGGTCCCGGCCGCCTTCGGTTTCACGATGTCAAGCACCGGACCGGCCGCCGCCGGCGAGAACGATCCCGACGTGGTGACGCTGCTTCCTGGCGAGACCCGGCACGGAGACCCGGATGCGCCGGCCGATGTCCGGATGCTGATCGGCCATTTCTCCTTCGGCTCTCCGGATGCCGACCTGCTGGTACCGCTTCTGCCCGATGTCGTGCATGTCCGCGGCGACCGGCGGCTGTCCATGATCGTCGAGCTTGTCACCGAGGAGGCGAGGGCGGAGCGTCCGGCCCGCGAGGTGGTGCTGGAAAGGCTGTTGGAGGTGATGCTGATCGAGGCGCTGCGCTCGTCCTCCCGACCGGAGGCGGCGCCCGGCCTCCTGCGCGGGCTTGCCGACACCAGGCTGTCCGAGGCGCTCCACCTGATGCACGCCGAGCCCGGCCGCAGCTGGACGGTCGCCGCCCTCGCCCGCGAGGCCGCTCTCTCCCGCTCCGCTTTCTTCGACCGCTTCACCCGCGCCGTCGGCGTGACACCGATGGACTATCTCCTCTCCTGGCGCATGGCGCTCGCCAAGACCTTCCTCACCCGCGGCGAGGGCGCGCTCACCGACATCGCTGAACGCCTGGGCTACAGCTCGGCCAGCGCGTTTTCGGTGGCGTTCACGCGGCGGGTGGGCGTGCCGCCGTCGGTGTATGCGCGGAGGATAGAGTGATTTTGCTGTCCTGCGGATAACCGCGGAGCCAGAGACTACAGGTCGAGCAGCAGCGGACAGTGATCGGAAACCTCGGGATCCCGGACCACGTTGAAGTCCTTTACCGCTGCCTCTTGATTGACGAGCATGTAATCCGCGAACCGGACCTGCTTCTTGTAGTGGGAGCTCCGGGTCCCGTCGAAGCCACGTCCGGTGACCAGCTCGGTCAGTCCATCCCCGGACAATATCGCAAGCGTCTCGCTTCCGGGCTCGACATTGAAGTCGCCGCAGACCACGACCAGATCTTGCGGCGTGGAGAGTATCCTGGACATGCCGAGCAGCTTCATTCCCTGCTCGGCGCGTTCCGGTGTGTCGGCCTTGCCATTCAGATCGCGCAGTCCATGCATATGCGTGACGCTGACCGGCCGATTTGCGACGGGGTCGTAAACCCGAACTCCGTGCGCGGTGCGGGATCGCGGATGTTCACCGTATCCGTCGGGGGAATAGTCCTTGTGAACGAACCCTTGTACCTGCCCGATGATCGGCAGGGACCGATGCACGAAGGTCGCCAGTCCCCATTGCGACGGAATGGACCGGTCCCCATCCCACAGAACGCCCTGGGCCGCCGGGCAGAAGATCGCGAGGTGATCGGGCAGGGCACGGGAGACGTCGCGAAAGAAGTTCGCGCGCTGCGGCAGAATGTGGTCGCCATCGCGATAGGTCAGCCAGTCCTTCTCGGAGGCCGGACTGTGAATGACCTCCTGCAGGCATAGGATGTCAGGCGCGGTGGCTTCGACATAGGGAAGCAATGCGTCATGCAGCCTCCCGCCCCAGCCATTCAGGCACATTATCCTCACGGGCCCACCTCTCGAACATCGCAGGCCGGATATTGGCGAGTTCGAAGGCGGTCGGCAATACGGCCTCGTCGGACTCCTCTGGCGGGGGCAGCGAATGGCCGAAGGTAGCCTTCACCGACGTGGCCGATGCCTTCTCGGCGAGCGCGTGTCGGTGGCGGTCACGAGACGGGTGGGAGTGCCGCCGTCAGCCTTTTTTGGCGCGGGTATCCTCGGCGAGATAGGCCGCGAGGCTTTCCAGCAGTGCCCGCCATCCGTGTTCGCGGCCTTCGGCGCCGTCGCTGGGCGGGATCACGCAGAGCTGTTCCACATAGGTGAGCTTCGTTCCGCCGCCATGGTCGGCAAACAGCACCGTTGCCAGCGACACCGTGTGGATGCGTCCGTTCAGCGCCATGGAATAGGCGAAGACGATGCGTGTCTTGGCGCTGATCTCGAAGTAACGGGTCTCGTTGGCATGCGTGCCCATGTCGGTGTCGAAACCGCTCCGCTCGACGCCGCCCTCGCGGAAGTCGAAGTCCTTCAGCCCTTCGCCGAACCAGGCCCGCTTCTTTTCGGCGATCGACCATGCGGCCCAGACATGGTCGACGCAGTTCGGATAGATGCGTTCGATGGTGATGGTCCTGTGTTCCTGCGCGGCAGTCGTCATGATTATTGCTCCTGATCGAGAAAAACACCCAGCCGGTCGAGGCTGGCTTCCAGGCGCGCCCGGTGATGCCGGACCCAATGGTCGACCCAGGACAGCGTTTCCGGCACGATCCTCACCGTCCGCACCCTTCCGGACTTGGTGGAGACGACGAGGCCGGCCTCCTCCAGCACCCTGAGATGCTTGAGGAAGGACGGCCCCGCCATGTCGAAAGGTTCGGCCAGCGCGCTGACCGAGGCCGGCCCGTCGAGCAGCCGGTCGATCACCGCAAGCCGGGTCGGGTCGGAGAGCGCGCCGAAGATGCGCGGAAGGCCTTGTTGATAGGTATCCATATGGCTACCTATAGGCGTGTCGCAAGCCATCGTCAAGACAGGTAGCTCATCGGCTATCTATTTTCCCCCACCAAGGACGCGCGCCGCAGCCGCCATGCCGGCTAGAGCGTCATGGACTCGGCCCGGTCCGTTGCCGGTTGCGGCAGAAGGCGGCGAAGTCCTCGAGGAATCGCTCGGCGGCCTGCCGGTCTTCCGGTCTGTCGAGACGCGCGCGGATCGCCTCCGGCGTCTCCTTCATCACCGGCAGCCGGAAGAACAGGGTCTCGTTGAAGCCGGAACTGACGGTCGACAGCACGGTGCGCAGCGCCGTCAGCATGTCGTCGCCGCGATGCGAGGCATGGGCGAGCGCGATCGGTTTGCCGACGATCTCGTCGCCGGAGACCAGCCAGTCGATCGCATTCTTCAGCCCGCCTGGAATGTTTCTGACATATTCGGGGCTGGAGATCAGGATGCCGTCGCTCTCGGCAATCCGCCTTTGAAACGCCCGCACGCCCGCCGGCCGCTCCGGCCCCTCCAGATCGGGCGAAAACACCGGAAGATCGCCGATGCAGTCGAACACGTCGACAACCATGCCCTTGCGCGCGACCGCGGCCAGGGCCCGCAAAAGCCCCGTATTGCTCGATCCCCGCCGTGCGCTGCCCGATATCGCCAGTATCCTCATCGCCCGACCGTATCGCGCCGGACGCGCGCCGGCAATCGGCCGGGCGGGGGAGGGGCGGGATGGTAAACATCCGTGTGCCTCTATCGCTTTGTTTACCTTCGCACGAGCGTGGTGCAACCGCTGCTGGTGGTCTCCGACCTTTGCGGCTATCGTCCGGGTCAGGAACTTACGAGTGCTACGGGAGCCTCTATTGTTAATGATGAAATTTGGCCTCAGGGCCGTCGTCACACTCCAGTTTTTGAGTTTTGCGGTCTTTGGGTCGATCGCGCTGGCCTATTACTTCGTGATGATGTTTCTCGGCCGCATCGAGGAGGCGCGGCCTATCCCGCTTTACCTTTTGGCCTTCTTCGGCCTCAGCCTCGCTTTTTCCGCCCACGAATTGATCAGCAACAGGGTGAAGTACGCCACGTATCTTGATGAAAAAACCAGTTTGTTGCTGCGAAATCGGCGATACCTGTTGGCTGCCGGCTTCCTTGTAGGTTTGGCGCTCGTGCATCGATTTTCCACTGCCTTCTCCCCCTTGAGCCCGGCTGACGTACTGGCGAGTTTCATCGGGTTGGTCCTGGCCTACGGGCTGTTCATCGATCTCGTGTCGTTTCGGTTTCTCAAGTGGCCGCAACCCGTCTCCGCATCAGCGGAGGCAGCGATGGCAGTCAGCGTAGATCGTAGCGTCTGGGACGCCGTGGCCGATACGCCGCACGGGGCCGCCAACCTGAAGCTGCGCTCGGCGCTGCTCTACGAAATCCGCAAGGCGGTCCTGGCCTGGAACCTGCCGACGGAGGAGGCCGCCAAACGCCTCGGGCTGTCCTCCGCCCGCACCGACGTCCTGCTCGCCGGCAAGCTCGCCGAATTCACCCTCGACACTCTCGTCAACATCGCGGCGGCGGCGCATCTGGAGATCGAGGTGAAGGTTCGGGATGCGGCGTGAGGTGGGCTCCGCCTAGTCGTCCAGGCTCGTCAGAACCCGTCGATAAAACGCGCCCTCTTCATTCCCGGCGGTAGACGTTTCGTCCCATTCCCGATCCAGCGTCAGCTTTCCGGCCGGGACCATGTGCCGGGCGATCTCGGGCGGTGTGGTCTCGTCGCTCGTTCCGTTCTCCCAGTCGTGAAAGGCTGTCGAGTATCGGACGACCGCGCCGCTGACCGGCAGATCGAGCAGGCCGCCCTCGGCGAAAAACGTGAAACCGTCGCCCATCTCTTCGCCGATGACTGTGAGCCGATCTCCCAGACGATGCCTGAGGATGGCGACAAACACGACCGCGGCGGAAAACGTGAATTTGTCGATGAGCACGGCGACCCGCCGGCTTTGGTCAACACAGATGGCGTCGACCAGCGGCAGCGTTTTGAGGAAGTCGCCACCGGTGTTGCCGCGAACGTCGATCACAAGGTTCCTGCTCGGTCCGGTCCTGACATGCTTCGCCGCGCCCGCGATGGCTTCCGGCAGCGCACGCCCATCCGGATCGAAGAAACTCGGCAACTCGATCGAAAGCCCCATCCCCTGCCAGTCGGTGATCTCCGCCAAACTCCCGGGTTTCCAGGCCGGATCGGCCCTGCCATGCTCGCTTCTCGGGTAGAGCTTCGATGCGGGAACCGTCCGCCCGTTCTCCACCGTCAGGTCGGTGATCCGCCCGTTGTCGTCTTTCAGGCGATACGCCGTCGTCTTCTCGCCGGCAGAAAAACCGAGGCGCGCCAGGGCATGCGGCCATGCGAGAAGGATCGGCCCGATGACCCGCTTCCGCTGAGGCGTCCCCGCCAGAAATGTCTCCGCGGCCGCTTCGATTTCGCCGACGGGCGTGCCGTTGACCGCGACCAGCTCGCCCCGTGGTGCCTCGGTTTCCAGCGCCGTTGCCATCAACCGCACCGCCGTCCCGAGGCTCACGAACCTGAGCGGCAGCACCTGGATGCCATCGTTCGGGATCAGCCGCGTGTGCCCGTTGCCGGGGAGCGCCAGCAGCCGCATCGCGGCCAACAGAAAGGCCTCCGTCGAGCCTTCCGAAGCGCGTCGTCTGGCATCGCTGATACAGTCGTCCATCACCGCCCGTTCGATCCGCCGGAAGCTCGGATCGCTTGGAAGGACGGTGTCCAGAATTGTGTCGAGGTCTTGCGTGAGGGACATGGGCTCAACGTGCGCAGAGTTGGGTGTCGATGTCCAGATTCACAGTGCCGGAGTTTGAGATGCTGGCGAGGGCGCCGTCTGTGCATCGGTCAAGCAGAGCGTTCCGCCGGGCGATGCAAGCACCGCCGCCCGCGCACCAACGACCTCCTGCGCGGCAAGCTCGCCAAATTCTCCCTCGACGCGCTGGTCAACATCGCGGCGGCGGCGCATCTGCAGATCGAGATCAAGGTGCGGGATGCGGCGTGATGACGGAGGTCTGCGCTTCGTCTCGGCCGCTCACGCGGGCTTTATGGTTTACTCAAAGCTGTCGCTCGACGCAAAGGCCATGGCTAATCTCTTCAGGTAATCCTTCCATCGAGACGTTTTGCGACGGTTGTCTCGCAAGCTCGAGGATATTGCCTTAAACCATTATATTGATAACAATCTTAGGGGGCGGAATTAATATTGTGCATTTCTGTATGTGATGGCCATGAGTTGGGTTTCAATCGCTACAAAATGATTGGTCGACCACTACCGGGCATGTTGCGTCTACGTAAACTTGTTTCTGCTTTCTTTGTATGGGTGAGATCATATTTTGGAGAGGCTTCGAGTGGTAGAATATTTCCTTGAAATTGCGGGTATTGACGAGGCACCTTGGTGGGCCAGCGTTATACTCGATAGTTTTCAGATACTGGGAATTGGTCTTGCTGGTTGGACCTTGTTTGCTTGGCGTAGAATAAAATCTTTATTCCAAAGTAGGTTCAGTAGCGAACTTGTATCGTATTGTGGCGAGTATTTTTGTTACCGCTGGTCTAATAGTAGTAGATATCAGCTCATTGAGCCGAAGGTTGTCATCTATAGGGAATGGAGCGGTCGTTTCATGCTAAAATGGATTCGGCCAAATGAGAGTACCTCTCGAAATGCTTATACGATCAACAAGATCGGCCGTGAATATGCTGCGCGAGGAGTCGACGTAGAAGATGGATCACCCACCCAAATATTGTTTCATGCGTCTTATACTAAGCCCCCGTCCGTAATCTCCGGCGTTTATATGTTCTTAAATACAGGGCACGAGGTAGTCTGCGGCCCATTCTTGATGTCGCGAAGGAAGCTGACCAAAGAGCAAGTGAAAGAGGTTATGCCGTTCAGCGCAGTAACATCAAGTCAGGCGATAGCGGCTGATCGTGAGAAGGTTTTAGAGAATTCGTCTGCTTCAGCTTGTGCTAGCGGCTGATGCTGGCGTGGATGGCGATGATGCGGTTTGTTGTGTCGGCGGTGATTTTACAGTTCGCTGAACAAGTCCTCGTAGCGCGGTGGCGATATCATTTGCGGCAGGCTTGCCAAATTCTCCCTCGACGCGCGGTCAATATCGTGGCGGCGGTGCATGTGGAGATCGAGGCATTAGTGTGGGGTGACGGCCTCAGCCGTCTTCAAAGATAGCGTTGCAACAAGTTTTTCGTGCCGATACTTTCAGGTCAACTTGTCGAACTATTTCGGCAACAGAACCGATTCGACGAAGGACGGGGACGTTTCTTTCGTGTCTCGGCAGGGCGATTGTCACAGCCAATGAAGCATCACTACATTCCTCAATTTTATCTTCGTCAATGGTTGGGGCCTGATCACAAGCTTCAAGAATTCAGACGGGGCCATAAAGGTAGGTTGCAGACGAAGCGATATGGGACTGTGTCGACCGGTTATGAAGAAGACCTTTACGTAGTTCCGGGCGTCACTGAGGAGACCAAACAAAACATTGAGCGGTACTTCATGGGTTTTGTTGACAACTCTGCCGTCAAGGCTCGTGACATGCTGTTGGATGGGATAATCCCTAGAGATCCTGATCTGAGGTATTCCTGGGCTCGCTTTGTTTTATCCCTTGTATTTCGCAACCCTGAAGAACTGACGCAGTTCAAAGCCGACTTTGCGAGGCGCCTTATGACCCCCATGGCGGAGTTTCAAAGCCGCTATCAGGCAATTAGAAAAGATCAAGATCCAGTCCTTTTCGAAGACTGGATTCAACACAATGACCCTACGTATGCCGAACGTGAGGCGATCAAAGCGATGGCTAGATTAATCGAACATCCCAACGCTTTGCATCTCCTTAGAAACATGTATTGGGTAGTTCTTGATACTGGCAAGGTAAGCAACCGTCTGATGACGTCCGATCGACCTGTTGTAATGAGCTCTGGCTTAATGAGGTTTGATGGGCATTACGGCATTCCTATCAGCCCAACGCGAATGTTCCTCGCATTTACTGCAGTCGATTTTGCGGAGCGCTTTTGTGCTTTGCCGACAGGTAAAATCGTTAGAGAGGTTAACGATGCGGTGGTCGGGCAAGCTCGGAAATACGTTTACTCTATAGATCGCAGCAATTTTTCTGAGGTGAAGCGCAAGATTGGAAAGCGCGAAGCGCCATCTTTTATAAAAACCTTCTCAAGAGACCTCGATGCCAAGTATGGCGATAACGTCTAGCGTCGTGACCAAGTTCAGTCTGATGGGCTTAATGGGAGGTACGTCAACCCACAAGAGGCCGCCCCACGGACGGCCCCCACCCGTTTTCCCAAACCCCACACCCTCACTTCTGCGGATGCGCGTTCAAAACCTCCGCGCACCGCGAAAAGCTCAGGCCTTCCCCGTCCGTGTCGTTCGTCGCGCGGATGGCGATGATGCGGCTGCTCGTGTCGGCGGTGATCTGCAGTTCGCAGAACAGGTCCTCGTAGCGCGGCGGCGAGATCATTTGCGGCTGCTGCGGCACGACGACCGTGGTGGTCGTGGTGGTCTCGGTGACCTTCTTGTCCTTCTTTTTCTTCTTGTCCTTGTCTTTCTTGTTTTTCTTGCCCGTTTCCGTTGTCGTCTTGGTGGTGGTCTTCTTGATCACCTGTTCGCTTTCCGCCGGGGTTGCGTAGGTCGGGGCGATGTAGCGGGTCGTGTCGCCGCCGCGCCAGCTGTAGATCGTCGCGCCGCTTGCCATCGGATATTCGGCATAGGGCGGGCCGTATTGCGTGAAGAAGACCTCCACCGGCTGGCCGATCCAGCGTGACTGGATGACCTGCTGGGCCTCCTCGGTGGTGGTGCAGCCGGCAAGGATCGCGCCCGCGATCGCAACGATCGCCGCAAGACGGAATTTCATGATCATACCCCCAAAGTAACTGTGCAACGCCGCGTTGTTCGCGCGCGACACTACTGTCCCAGGCGAAACTGCGACAGGTGCCCTTGCCGATCAACCCAAATTTGGCCTTGATCGTCCCCAGGCGACAACACGGTTGTGGATCATGCTTGTCCCGTCCGGGTTAGACGCCATATTGGGGGCAAGGACGGCCAGACGGACGAGGCCGGCGAAAGGCACAACCCATGCGCATATCCTTCGACAACAGCTACACGCGGCTGCCCGACCGGCTCTACCGGCCGGTGCGCCCGGCGACAGCGCCGGCGCCGAAGCTGATCCGCTTCAACCATGCGCTGGCCGACGAACTCGGCATCGATGTCGCAGGGCTGTCGGACGGCGATCTCGCGGCGCTCTTCGGCGGCGCGCGGGTGCCTGATGGCGCCGCCCCCATCGCCATGGCCTATGCCGGCCACCAGTTCGGTCATTTCAATCCGCAGCTTGGCGATGGCCGGGCGCTGCTGCTGGGCGAGGTGGTCGATCGTGAGGGTCGCCGCCGCGACATTCATCTGAAAGGCTCGGGGGAGACGCCGTTTTCGCGCAATGGCGACGGCAAGGCGGCGCTCGGGCCCGTCATCCGCGAATATATCGTGTCGGAGGCCATGCACGCGCTCGGCATTCCGACGACGCGGGCGCTCGCAGCGGTGCTGACCGGCGAGCCCGTCATCCGCGAAACCGTGCTGCCGGGCGCCGTCTTCACCCGCGTTGCCTCGAGCCATATCCGCATCGGCACCTTCCAGTATTTCGCCGCGCGGGAAGACCACGAGGCGGTCAGGGCGCTCGCCGACCATGCCATCGCCCGCCACTACCCGGAGCTCGTGGGGTCGGAAAGCCCTTATCTCGGCCTGCTCAAGGGCGTCGCGGACAGGCAGGCGCGGCTCATCGCCCGCTGGATGGCGGTCGGCTTCATCCATGGCGTTATGAACACCGACAACATGACGATTTCAGGCGAAACCATCGATTTCGGCCCTTGCGCCTTTATGGATGCCTTCGATCCGATGAAGGTGTTCTCCTCCATCGACCGGCAGGGCCGCTATGCCTATTCCAACCAGCCGGGCATCGGCCAGTGGAACCTGGCGCGGCTCGCCGAGGCGCTTCTGCCGCTGCTGGACGCGGATCAGGACAGAGCGGTCGAGGCGGCCAACGCCATGCTGGTCGAGTATGGCCGGGTCTTCCAGGACGCGTGGCTGAATGCCTTCCGCGCCAAGCTCGGGCTGACGGGCGAGGAGGAGGGCGATCTTGAACTCGTCAACGACCTGCTGACGCTGATGCACCAGGGCGAGGCCGATTTCACGCTTGCCTTCCGGGCGCTCGGCAAGCTCGCCGGCGGCGTGGAGGAGGGCGGCTTCACCGCGCTTCTGTCCGCCCCCGCCGATCCCGCCCCGTGGCTCGCCCGCTGGCACATGAGGCGCGGCGCGACGTCTTCCGAAGTGCAGGCCGCGATGGAGGCCGTCAACCCCGCCGTCATCCCGCGCAACCACCGCATCGAGGAGGCGATCCAGACCGCCACCTATGACGACTTCTCCTTCTTCGAGCGCCTGCACGCGGCGCTCGCCGAGCCCTATGCGGAGAAGCCGGCATACGCGGACTATCTGATACCGCCGACGCCGGAGCAGGTGGTGACGCGGACGTTCTGCGGGACGTGAGGCCGCAGGAGATTTCAGGCGTGACGCATGGCCGCGAGGTCGTCTAGCAAGGAGGGTCCGGAGGGTGTCCAGCCCAACTGAGCCTGCGTCCACGCGGATGATGCCACCATGTCGAGAACCGCGAAGTGCGCCATCGCGCCGAATTCGTCGGCGGCTTCGTCGGGCGCGATCGATCTGACGGGCAGGTCGAGGCTCTTCCCGATCGCTTCGGCGATCTCCCGCATGCGGATGCCTTCTTCGTGTACGGCATTGTAGCGCGCGCCGGATGTCGCCTTCTCGGCCGCAAGTCGGTAGAGGCGGGCGGCGTCAGCGACATGGCAGGCCGACCAGCGGGCGTCTCCCTCGCCGACATAGGCCGCTTGTCCGCGCCCGCGGGCGATGTCGAGGAGAAAACTGACAAGGCCCTGGCGCCGGGTGTCGTGAATCTGCGACAGGCGGATGGCCGTGACATTGACGCCGCGCTCCAGCAGATCCTGTCCGGCCCTCTCCGTCGCCGTGCGCGGATTTCTTTGCTCAAGGTTCAAGACGTCTTCACGGGCAACCTCGCCGGGCGCGCGGGTTCCCATGCCGACGGCCGAGGTGATCAGCAGCGGTCGGTCCGATCCGATCAGCGGCCCGCCGAGAGCCGCGATCGCTGCCGCGTCCTTCCGGCAGTTGGCGGGAAAATCCGAGAAGTCGTGGTCAAAGGCGAGGTGGATGACGGCATCGGCCTGTTCCGCGCCCCGCGTCAGCGTTTCCGGTTCTTCGAGCGTGCCCCGATGCACCTCGACCTCTTGCGCCCTCAATTTGGCTGCGCCCTCTTCGGATCGGGTGAGGCCGACAACCTGATGGCCGGCGGCCTTGAGTTCCGGGATGAGGGCCGAGCCGATGAAGCCTGTCGCGCCGGTAACGAAAATACGCATGTGCTTTTCCTTTGGAGTTGTGACGGGACAAGCAATGACAGATCTGGTATACTGTTAAAGTAGTGACTTTATCCTAGTATAATTTCTTCCAGGATCGCGATGACCGTCATGTCCGCCGCCACGCTTGCCACGTTTCTCCGCGATCGCCGGACGCGGCTCGATCCCGCCACCTTCGGGCTTGCCGGCCGCCGGCGTACGCCGGGTCTCAGGCGCGAGGAGGTAGCCCAGCGCGCCAATATCAGCCCCACCTGGTATACTTGGCTGGAACAGGGGCGCGGCGGCGCGCCGTCTGCCGATGTGCTGAACCGCATCGCCCGCGCCATGCTGCTCACCGAAGCCGAGCGCGAGCACATGTTCATGCTGGGTCTCGGCCGTCCTCCCGAGGCGCGCTATGCTTCGGTCGAGGGCGTCAGTCCGCGCCTCCAGCGCTTTATCGACCGGCTGGAGACCTGCCCCGCCGTGGTCAAGACAGCCACCTGGGAGGTGGTCGCCTGGAACCGGGCCGCCACTCTTGTTCTGTCCGACTATGGCAAGCTGCCGCCCGGCGAGCGCAACATGCTGCGCTTCGTCTTCTGCAATCCGGAGGTGCGCGCCAAGCAGCATGACTGGGAGACGATCGCCCGCTTCTGCATCGCCGCCTTCCGGGCCGATGCCGCGCGCGCCGGTGCCGTGTCGCAGATCGGAGCCCTGGTGGAGGAACTCTGCGAGAAGAGCGAGGATTTCCACCGGATCTGGAATGATAACGAGATCAGCGTTCCTGGCGAAGGGGCGAAGCGTCTGGTGCATCCGATCTTCGGGACCATCGATCTCGAATTTTCCACCTTCGCCGTCGATGGCCGCGTCGACCTCAACCTGATGGTCTATACGCCCGTCGACCCTACAGTGGCGGACCACATTCGTCGTCTGGTCGTGAACGGCCTATGAATTTCGCCCCGGGAACCGTGCGGCCCTTGCGGCGCGCCGGCCTTCCGGCTCGATATGTCATTTCTTCCGCAGTGCCCGGCCGGCGGAACAAATCCCGTCCGCCAGCCTTATCCCCGGCCAACCCCAGCCGGAGGATACCCGATGACGCTGACGCTGCCCGACCTTGCGAAGAAGATGGAGAAGATCGATTTCTGCATGATGCTGACGAAGTCGGGCGAGGGCGCGATCGCCAGCCGGCCGATGAGCAACAATGGCGATGTCGCCTATGACGGCGACAGCTTCTTCTTTTCCTACGAGGACACGAACAAGATCCGGCAGATCACCGCCGACCCGACCGTGTCGCTCACCTTCACCGCGCCGCCGAGTTTGCTCGGCAAGCCCGGCATCTTCGTCGCGGTGGAGGGCAGGGCCAGCCTGATCGCCGACCGGGCGGTGTTCGAGGCCCACTGGGTGAAGGATCTCGACCGCTGGTTTCCGCAAGGCGTGGACACGCCCGGCATCATCCTGATCAAGGTCCACGCCGATGCCGTCCACTACTGGGACGGCGAAGACAACGGCACGATCCGGGTCCAGTGAGGCCCGGCCCGTCGCTGCGCCTCAGCTATCCAGTCCGAGGAAGCGCCGGCGAGGCGCTTCGAGAATCGGCGTCGCGGGCGAGCCTTCCATGTCCCGCCCGGCCTCGCGCACCTCGCTCGGGGCATAGCCGAACATGGCCTTGAACTGCCGGTTGAAATGCGTGCCCTCGCTGAAGCCGTATTTTTCGGCGATGTCCCGCAATCGTGTGTGCCGTTCGAGATCGAGAAGCTCGACCCGGCAGGCGTTCAGCCGCTGGGCGCGGACATAGTTCATCACCCCGCCATGGGCTGAAAACAGCTTGTGCATCTGCCGGCGCGATACGCCGAGCGCCGCCTGGATGGTTTCCATGCCGAGCTCCGGATTGGCGAGATTGCGGCGGATGAAGCTTTTGGCGAGTTCCTGCTGCGCGGAGAGGATCGGGCGTTCGGCGGCGGCGATGGCATCAGGCGTCAAGGTGATGCAGGCGCGGATCATGTCGATTGTCGCCTGGCGGATGACAGAGGCCTCCGAGTGGCGGATGGTCGGCGCGGCCTTGACGAGAGACAGAAGATAGCCCGGCAGCAAAGCGTGATAGCGGCCGGCAAGATCATCGCGCGAAAGCCGGTCGAGCAGCGGCGCGATGTCGTCGAAATCCTGCCGCGACAGCGGCACGATCATCTGCGTGCTGTTGCCGATCGCGGTATGCGCGTCCCTCATGTTGCGAAGCTCAAGCCCGCCTTTGGGAACGATGATTTCCCGGTCGTCGAGGACCGTCCTCGCGCTGCCATTCAAAAGGCCTGTCAGCATCCAGTAGTCGTCGCCAAAGACGCTGCCGGTGCGTCGATGGCGCGTGAGGATCGAGTCCTCGGTGGTCACCGTGCCGATCGGCAGGTCGCCCAGCGCATAGACGGTCATTTCCGCGTAAAAGCCGGTTTTGTGCGCGTCGCGTTTCGGGCTCGTCGCTTCCCCCATGACCGAGGCGACCGTGCGAAACGCGTCCAGCTGTTCATCCGGCGCCAGATAGGCGGTGTGAAACATGAAGGCGGGATTAAGGGTAGGATCCGGATCGGTGGCCGACCCCGTTGCTTCGGTATTCATGTCTATTAGCCCCCTAATATATGTGGAAATTCTTAAATAGTATTGTCGTCCGTTCTCTTGAGTCCTGCTTTGTTAGACATTGGCGATGCTTGTACGTCGACAAGTATTTGAACATCAGATTGAAGATTTTGAAAGGGAATTGCTGCACCGATCCACAGATGTCATGTGTTTTTTACAGTTGGATATGCTGCAGTGCACGCTCGGTCGGGCTGCGATGGCGCAAACGGCGACCGGAGCGGCCGGCCCGCCGACGTGCGCACATAGGTGCCCTCACCGGGGAACGCACCCGATGCGCGCGGCCTGCGGCTTGGTCGCCGGTCCCCTGAAGAATGTCGCAGACAGGCTGCAAATGTGTCATCTTCGCCCCTAATATCCGGGCAGATTTTCCAACACGGTTCGCAGGCAGGGTTTTGAGGGTCATGGCAGAGTTTCCGACCAAGGCAAAAGTCGTCATCATCGGTCTCGGAGGCATTGTCGGCGCCTCCATCGCGCATCACCTGATCGAGCGCGGCTGGGACGACATCGTCGGCATCGACAAGTCGGGCATACCGACCGACATCGGCTCCACCGCGCACGCGTCGGACTTCTGCTACACCACGTCCCACGACTATCTCTCGGTCTGGACCACGCAATACTCCATCGATTTCTACGAGAAGATGGGCCACTACGCCCGCATCGGCGGTCTGGAAGTCGCCCGCACCGGCGACGACACCTGGATGGAAGAGATCAAACGCAAGCTGTCTTCTGCCCGCGCCTTCGGCACCCGCGCCCATTATGTCTCGCCGGCCGAGATCAAGGAAAAATTCCCGCTGATCGAGGAAGACCAGGTCATGGGCGGCCTGTTCGATCCCGACGCCGGCCTTGTTATCCCGCGCTCCCAGACGGTTGCCGGCAAGCTCGTCGATGCCGCCGAGAAGACCGGCAAGCTCAAGATGTTCGGAAACACCCCGGCCAAGTCGCTGATCGTCGAGGGCGGCCGCATCAAGGGCGTCGTCACCCATCGCGGCACGATCATGGCTGATCACGTCATCGTCTGCGCCGGCATCTGGGGCCGCCTGATCGCCGAAATGGTCGGCGAGGACCTGCCGGTCATGCCGGTCGACCATCCGCTCACCTTCTTCGGCCCGTACAACGAATTCGAAGGCACCGGCAAGGAGATCGGCTTCCCGCTTTTGCGCGACCAGGGCAATTCCGCCTATATGCGCGATACCGGCGATCCGAAGACCACCGAGGGCGGCCAGATCGAGTGGGGTTATTACGAGACCACCAATCCGCGCCTCTGCCACCCGCGCGAGATCCTCGAAAAGCACGAGTCGCGCCTGTCGCCCTCGCAGCGCGACCTCGAGATGGAGCAGATCCTCGAGCCGCTGGAACGCGCCATGGAACTCACCCCGATCCTCGGCGAGCTTGGCTATAACGAGAGCCATAGCTTCAACGGCCTGCTGCAGGTGTCGGCCGCCGGCGGCCCGTCCTGTGGCGAAAGCCAGAAGGTGCGCGGCCTCTGGTACTGCGTCGCCATCTGGGTCAAGGACGGCCCCGGCTACGGCAAGCTGATCGCCGACTGGATGACCGACGGCCGCACCGAGATCGACCACAACTCGATCGATTACGCCCGCTTCTACCCGCACCAGCTGGAAGAAAAGTTCATCGAGGGCCGCACCTACGAGGCCGCCCAGAAGATCTACTTCCCGGCCGTGCACACCCGCGAGCCCTATGCCACCGGCCGCAATATCAAGCGCTCGCCGATGTACGAGCGCGAGGTCGAGCTCGGCGGCTATTTCATGGAGCTCGGCGGCTGGGAGCGCGCCCACGGCTACAAGGCCAACGAGCATCTCCTGGAGAAATATGGCGATCGCGTGCCCGTTCGCGAAAACGAATGGGATAACAGGCACTTCTGGCGCGTTTCGAATGCCGAACATCTTGCGATGAGCGAGGATTGCGGCATCGTCAATCTTTCCCACTTCCACATGGTCGACATCGAGGGTCCTGACCATGTCGAACTGCTCGAATGGCTCTGCGCCGCCAAGATCGGCGGCGACGCCAATATCGGCAAGGGCATCTACACCCACTTCCTCGACGACGAGGGCATGGTGCGCGCCGACTTCACCGTCTTCCGCATGGCCGACCGCTGCCGCCTCGTCAACGGGGCGGACGCCGGCCCGCGCGACTTCCACTACATGAAGCGCGTCGCCCAGGATCGCGGGCTTGACGTCACCATCACCGACACCTCGGAAAAATACATCACCATCGGCATCTGGGGCCCGAACGCTCGCGCCACACTGAAGAAGGCCGTCGCCGATCCGGCCGGCCTCGACCCGGAAAACTTCCCCTTCGCCGCGATCAAGCCGATCGAGATTGCCGGCAAATCCGTGACCGCCTTCCGCATCTCCTATGTCGGCGAGCAGGGCTGGGAACTGCACATGAAATACGAGGACGGCCTCGCAGTCTGGGATGCCCTTCGTGCGACGGGTGTCATGGCCTTCGGCGTCGAGACCTATGCCAATTCCCGCCGCATGGAAAAGAGCCTGCGCCTGCAGAACGCCGATCTGCTCACCCAGTACAACCTGATCGAGGCGGATCTCGCGCGCCCGAAGGTCAAGGAGGCTGATTTCCGCGGCAAGGCCAAGCATCTCGAGTACAAGGCGCGCGCCCAGCAGCCCGCCATGCTCTGCACGCTGGTCATGACCGACAATGTCGACTCGAACGGCGTCGCCCGCTACCCCGTCGGCTCCATGCCGGTCGTCGACCCCGCCTCGGGCGAAGTCCTGATCGACTCGCTCGGCCGCCGCTCCTACACCACCTCGGTGGCTTACGGCCCGACCATAGGGAAGAATATCGCGCTCGCCTATCTGCCGGCGGAGTATTGTGAGGTAGGGCGGAAGCTGAACGTGGAGTATTTCGCCGAGACGTATCCGGTCGAGGTCGCGGCTGTGGGGTATAAGCCGCTGTACGATCCGGAGAATTTGAAGCCGCGGAGCTGAGGCGGGGGCGGTTCGCTCGGAGGGTTATGGACCCGTCGGTCGTGAGGCCGGCGGTTTTTTTGATGCGCCATGTCGGGACGTCTTGATACCGTTATTAAATGTAGCTACATTTAATCATGAAGATCGTCTGGGATGAGCCCAAGCGGCGTGCCAACCTGGAAAAACATGGCTTCGACTTCGCCGACGTCAGCGAACTCGATTGGGAGAATGCCATTATCGAAGACGGCAGGCCAGATGCGGATGGCCGGCGACGGCTGAAGGCGATCGGATATTTCCGCGACGGAACGGCTGCCGTGGTCTTCGCCCTTCTCGGATCGGAAGCCATATCGATCATCAGCTTTCGCCCGGCAAACGACAGAGAAAGAAGGAGGCTCCCATGGCCACCAAAAACAAGACCCTGAAGACCTTCGAGGACGGACGTGGCTATGACCGCGCGGACTGGGACGCGGTCGATGCTCCCGAACTGAGCGACGAGGAACTGGCGCGAATGCGTCCGGCCAAAGAGGTCCTGCCGCCCGCATTCTTCGAGGCGATGGACGACCACCGCCGCGCGCGCGGCCGGCCCGCCGTCGCCAATCCCAAAAAGCAGATCACGCTGAGGCTCGACGAAGACGTGATCGAGAAGTTTCGTGAGACCGGCAAGGGCTGGCAGGGACGCGTGAACGCGGCGCTGCGGAAGGCGGTCGGGATTTGAGGGGGAGGTAGCTGGGGTGGTGGGGAGTGTACCCGCCGGCTAGGAGACGGGCGGTTTTTGGTCGTACTCCGGTTATGTGTGACCATTTGATGTTTCCGCAGCAATCTAGACTTTCTAATTCTGGTTGTGTTTACTCTCCTTGTGGGAGTAACTTGCGATGGGGCTGCTGTCTTTTCCGTTTCGTTCACCGAATAAGAGGCTAAAGAACTTCATCATCTGGAAGTATGGTTCCTTTCCGATGGAGGTCGTGGGAGAGAGTAACTATCAGGACGCGTTGCATCGGATCTGCGGAGGTTTCAGCCGCCAAGGACAAGACAAAGTGGTTGAGGCGTGCCTGGAACTGGAGCCTCAAAATCCTCACGATGCCAATGCTGTCCGGATCACCATCTCCGGCATGACCGCAGGGTACTTGCCGCGCGCTCAGGCCGAAAGGGTGGCCTCATTTATGCGTTCGAATGGATTAAATCCTCTATTCTGCAATGCTCTGATCAACGGGGGATGGAGAACCAATCAGCACGACAGTGGATTTTTCGGTGTTCGACTGGGTGTCCCCAACAGAGGCGCAATTGAGGTGCGGCGGCGTTGAAGGGCAGCGACAATAGGTAAGCGTCCGCTCCTGCCGTGCTTATCGGAAGTCTCGAGATTGCATTTTTGTACTCCATAGGATACGTAATGGATATACGCAGGCATCCATTATTCGATCGCTGGATGCACGCCCTTCGGGACAGGCGCGCGGTGTCAAAGATCCTGCTGCGGCTCGAACGGATCGCGGACGGCAACTTCGGCGATCACAAGAGTGTTGGCGGTGGGGTACAGGAACTTCGGATCGATCATGGGCCTGGCTACCGGGTCTATTACGTCCAACGGGGTTCATTGGTCGTGATCCTGCTGTGCGGCGGCGATAAGTCTACCCAGGCACGAGACATCGAAACCGCGAAAAGACTGGCAAGTGAATTGAAGGATTGGCCCAATGACCTCCATTAAGGACATGCCCCGATTCGACGGCGCCGACTATCTCGGCACGGCGGAAGCACGCGCCGATTACATGGCAGCGGCGCTGGAGGAGGGCGACGCCGTCGAAATCCGCCGGGCGCTCAACACGGTCGCCCGCTCGCTTGGCATGACCGCCATCGCCGAGGAGGCGGGGCTGGGACGCGAGAGCCTCTACAAGGCGCTCGGCGACAACGGCAATCCGGAATTCGCGACCGTGCTCAAGCTGATGAAGGCCATGGGGCTGAAGCTTTCGGCCTTGCCGATCGACAAGGAGTAGAGCGATGCCCACCTCCCCCCATGCGGGGGAGGACGGAAAATCGAAGGCTTAGGCGAGCGCAAGCCGCCTAAACTTCAGATTTTCCTGGAGAGGGGCGCAGTTCTGTAGGCACCACCCTCACCGAGCCCCTCTCTTTCGAAATCTGAGGTTTGGCCCTGATCGGGCCAATTCCTCGATTTCGCTTTCTCCCCCGCAAGGGGGGAGATGGGCAGGCGGCGTGCCCCATAGCGGACCCCCTCACCGGCAATTTCTAGCACTTAGCTTTCAGCTAAGAGCTGAAATTGCTTCCTCTCCCACAAGGGTAGAGGAGGAGTCGGCCGCGCCGGTGCGGCCCTACCTCTCCCTTGGTGGGAGAGGAAGAAAAATCGGCGTCTTAGCGTCAGCTAAGTGCCAGATTTTTCAGGTGAGGGGGTCGTGGCAAGGCACGACAGAAAATTATCCCCCAACAAAATCATACCCTTAAAAGAAAAACACACCATCCCTCAAAAAAAATCTCACACCCTCCGCGTCCCCCTTCTTTTCCACGCCCGTATCCTTGTTCCCGTTCCGTCGCGGATACACCACAAGGCGTTGTGGCGAGGCGGGGCCGGCGCTGGTGGCAGGGGAAGGACGCAAGAGCCTGCCACCGGTGCAGCGACACTTGGAGACGACAGCGCATGCCCCTCATCCGCCTGCCGGCACCTTCTCCCCGCAGGCGGGGAGAAGGAGGATGGAGCGCCGGCGGTGCCACGAGTCCCTTCTCCCCGCGAGCGGGGAGAAGGTGGCGGCAGCCGGATGAGGGGCACTTGGCGATGACGAAGCTGGCGGAGCGCCACCCGGCACGCCCTCATCCTGAGGCGTCCTCGGCAACGCGAGGGCCTCGAAGGATCATGTGGGGCATGACACCGGCGCGGCCAGCCCAGATGCTTCGAGGCGCCTCACGGCGCACCGCGGCATGAGGCTGGAGAGAGGCAGCAACGAACGCCTTGAGCTCTGGCGAAGGCGGGCCGGGTGGCGGCAGGGATGAGGGGCGGGCTCCACGGGAGGTGTCGGAGCGGTGTCACCCAAAACAAACTCATCCGTTCGATCTTGAACAATCCGCCGCATCGCGCACATTGTGAGACAAACGGGAAAGGAGAGAGAATATGGACGGATCGATGCCGGGGCAGGGTGACGCAGGCCAGGGGATCGCCGACATTCTCGCCCGGCAGAAGACGGCGTGGTCCGCAGATGTGACGCCCGACGCCGCTGTGCGCCTTGACCAGCTCGACCGGCTGGAGCGGATGATTACCGCGTGGGGCGACCGGTTCGCGGCGGCGATCTCCGCCGATTTCGGCAACCGGTCGCCGGTCTCCACCACGCTCACCGACATCGTTCCGACGCTCGCCGCCATCAGGCATGCGCGGCGGCATGTGAAGCGCTGGATGCGGCCGAGGCGCGTCGGTCTCTCCTGGACAGGCTGGCCGGCCTCTGCCTTGCTCATCCGCCAGCCGCTCGGCGTCGTCGGCATCGTCGCGCCGTGGAACTATCCGCTCAACCTGGTGCTGTCGCCGCTCGTGGGAGCGCTTGCCGCCGGCAACCGGGCGATGCTCAAGCCGTCGGAACTGACGCCCGGCTTTTCCGAGGCGCTGAAGGCGGCTGTCGGCGAGCACTTCGCCGAGGACGAGGTGGCGGTGATCACCGGCGGACCGGAGGTGGCGGCGGCTTTCACGGCGGCTCCCTTCGACCATCTAATCTTCACCGGCTCCACGGCCGTCGGCCGCAAGGTGGCGGAAGCGGCGGCGAAGAACCTGACGCCCGTGACGCTGGAGCTCGGCGGCAAGTCGCCGGCGATCCTCGACCGCTCCGCCGATTTCGAAAGCGCCGTGCCCCGGCTGATCTGGGGCAAGCTGCTGAATGCCGGCCAGACCTGCGTGGCGCCCGATTATGTGCTGGTGCCGCGCGACCGGATCGAGGTCTTCCTCGTCGCCGCCAAGGCCGCGGTGGCGGCGCAATATCCGGCGATATCGGGCAATGGCGACTACACCTCGATCATCAGCGAACGGCATTTCGAGCGGCTGAGGCGGCTCGTCGAGGAAGCGCGGGAGAAGGGCGCCGAGGTGGTGGCGCTCGGCGGCCCCGGCGATCCGGCGCGACGGTTGTTCCCGCCGGTCGCGGTCGTCGGGGCGCCTGAGGATTGCGCGCTGATGCAAGAGGAGATCTTCGGGCCAATCCTGCCGGTCGTGCCCTACGAGACGGTGGACGAGGCGATCGCCTACATCAACCATCGCGACCGGCCGCTGGCGCTCTACTGGTTCGGCACCGACCGGGTTTCGGAGCGGAAGGTCCTGACCGGCACCATCGCCGGCGGTGTCACCGTTAACGACACGATCCTGCACCTGTCGCAGGACGACCTGCCGTTCGGCGGCGTCGGCGCCTCCGGTTACGGCGCCTATCATGGCGAGGCGGGGTTTTTGGCGCTCAGCAAGGAAAAGCCGGTGCTGCGGCAGGCGCGGTGGTCGGCGGTGGCGCTGCTCTATCCGCCCTATGGACGATTGGCGGATTGGTTGCTGAAACTGCTGTCGCGCTTCGCGTAACGCCGTGCCGGTCAGCGGGTGGCGGGCTTGGCGGTCGCCATCCGGATGCGCGACTGCAGGGCCAGCGGTTCGGGCAGGCCCTGCTTGCAGACGGCGGCTTCGAGATCGGCTGCCGGTCCGGGCCTGCCGATCAACCAGCCCTGGAAGACATCGCAGCCGAAACGCTTCAACGCCGTCCACTGCGGCTGGGTCTCGACGCCTTCGGCGACGATCGACAAATCGAGGTCGCGGGCCATGGCTATGATCGATCGGAGAAGCGCGGCATCGCGGCCGTCGTCTGCCGCACCGGCGACGAAGCTGCGGTCGATCTTGAGCTCGCAGACCGGCAGGCGGCGGAGATAGGACAGGGAGGAATAGCCGGTGCCGAAATCGTCGAGCGAGAAGGAGAGCCCGAGCGCGCGCAGCTCCTCCATCTTGGCGGCGACGGCATCCAGCCCGGCGATCAGCACGCTTTCGGTCAACTCGAGTCTGAGCCGCGCCGGGTCGATCCGGTGAGCTCGGATGGTGCTGCGGACGGAGGCGACGAAGTCGCTTTCGTTGAACTGGCCGGCGGAGACATTGATAGAGAGCGTCAGCCGCTCAAGGGCAGGGTCGGCGGACCAGCGGGCAAGCGTCCGGCAGGCTTCCTCGAGCACCAAGCCGCCGACGAGCGGCATGAGGCCGGCCTCCTCAGCGACGGGGATGAAGGTGGCGGGCGAGACGGTGCCGCGCACCGGATGCGTCCAGCGCAGCAGCGCTTCGGCGCCGACGATCCGGCCGTCGCGATCGGCCTGCGGCTGGTAGGCGAGCGTCAGTTCATCCCGCTGAAGCGCGGCAAGCAAGTCCCGGGCGAGCCCTTTCGGCGCGGTGAGACGGCGCTGCAAGAGCCAGACGGCTGAGCAGAAAGTCGCGGTCGCGAGCGTCGCGTTGACCCAGATGCCGACCCGGCGCAACTCGTGCGGGATCGGTTCGGCGAAGGGTGGCGCATAGGCCGAGACATGCAGAACCACGAAGGCGATGACGCTTGCCGCGATGATGGCAAGCTGGAACCGGGAGGGGCGGCGGATGTGATCGAGATAGGCGAGAATGGCCAGCAGCGGCAGGAAGAGATGCGTCACCCGCGGATAGGCTGGGTCCGGCGTATCGAACAGCAGGCAGAAATAGACGATGGAGACGAAGCAGGCGATCTGGGTGACCTTCAGGACCAGCTCCAGCCGCCCGGCCTCGATCAGGATGAAGCAGAGGATGGCGACGGCGGCGGGAAAGAGTTCGGCGCGGGCCATGGCGTGATGCCCGCTGACGGAGAAGATCAGCGCCCAGGCGAGCGACATGACGAAGACGACCAGCGCCGCCGCCCTGTAGGCGACAACCACTTTCCGCGCCTGCCGCGATCCGCCTGCGTCCTTGCCCATTGCCTGTCCATTGCCATGCCGCTTGAGGCGACAAGGCGCGTCTTCCCGCCTCGGTCGGGTCACCGTATTGCAGGTCTTGCTAACATGGCCGGCTTAACGAAGTGGTGGGCGGGCGTGATGAATGAATGGTAAGCACCCGGCCCTTTGCCCTCAGACGGCGAGAGCGGGGAAGAGGGGAGCGGCTCTTTATGCTTGTTCTTCCGCCGCTCCCGGACCGTGGGCGGTCCTCCTCCCCGCAGGAGTGGTCAGCTCGCCTTGGCGATCTTCAGAACGTCAGGGTCGTAGACGCGGCCGAAGCGGTTTTCGAGGAAGTCGGGCAGGGCGATCTCTTCCTGCCGGACGAAGCCCTTCCGCGGCAGGCGGCCTTCAGCCAGAAGATCGAGCACCGTGCAGATGCCGGCGGCGGTGGTGATCTGGATGGCGCTCATCTTGCGGCCGGCGACGGGGCCGGCATAGACCTTGTTGGCATACGTCTCCTGCAGGTAGCGATTGTCCTTCCAGCCGCAGGCGGTGACGAAGATGACGACCACGTCCTGCAGCGTGGCGGGCAGGGCGTTCTCGAAAAGGTCCTTCAGCACGTCCCGGCGGTTCTTCAGGTTGAGGTCGTTGAGCAGCGCCTTCATGATCGCCTGATGGCCGGGATAGCGGATGGTGCGGTAGTTCATCGTCCGGACCCTGCCGTCCAGCGTGCGGGCCAGCGTGCCGAGGCCGCCCGAGGTGTTGAAGGCTTCGTATGTGACGCCGTCGAGGGAGAATTCCTCGCGCTCCTCCATGGCCGGAACGGTGACCAGCCGGCCTTCGACGATCGCCTCGCAGGGCTCGATGTATTCGTTGATGAGGCCGTCCGTCGACCAGGTCAGATTGTAGTTCAGCGCATTGGACGGATATTGCGGCAGGGCGCCGACCCGCATGCGGAGGCTGTCGATCTTGTCAAAATGCTTCGTCAGGTCGTGGCCGACGATCGAGATGAAGCCGGGGGCGAGGCCGCATTGCGGAATGAAGGCGCTATCGGCGTCCTTCGCCAGTTCCTCGACGCGCTTCGTGGTGGCGACATCCTCGGTGAGGTCGAGATAATGCGTGCCGGTCGCGGCGGCCGCTTCCGCGATCGCGCCGGTCAGGTGGAAGGGGGCGGCGGAGAGGACGGCGAAGCGGTTCTTCAGCAGCGCTTCAAGCGCGGCGCGGTCGGTGATGTCGACCGTCGCGGTCGCGATCATCGGATGGTTGTCGAGGCCTGCCAGCTGTTCGGCGCTGCGGTCTGCGACGGTGACCCGGTAGTCGCCGCTCGCTGCCAGCATGAGCGCGATGGCGCCGCCGATCTTGCCCGCGCCGATGATGACGATGTCCTGCATGGTCGTTCCCCTCGATTGATCGTTGTCAGGTCGAGACAGGATGCGGGCGATGACTGAACAATTCCAAGTGTCATTCCGGGCAAAAAGATGTATGATAATGAACAATTCGACGAAGGAGCTGGGCAGAATGCAGGTATCGGACAAGGATGGCGAGCTTCTGGCGCTGTTGTCGGAAAACGCCCGGATGCCGGTGGCGACGATCGCCCGGCGGCTCGGTGTCTCGCGCACCACGGTGCAGGCTCGGATGGAGCGGCTCGAACGGGATGGGGTGATCGCCGGCTATGCGCTCAAACTCTCGGAGTCCTATCTGTCCGGGCTGGTTCGGGCTCATGTGCTCATTACCATCGCGCCGAAATCACTTGCGGCGGTTTCAGCCGAACTCGGTGCGATCCGCGAGGTGACGACGCTGCATTCGGTCAGTGGCACGTTCGACCTCATCGCCATCATCGCGGCGCCGTCGATATCGGACCTCGACCGCCTGATAGACCGGATCGGCGAGATCGGCGGCGTCGAACGCACACTGTCGTCGATCATCCTCTCGACGCGGATATCAAGATAGCGGCGGGTCAGGCCGCTTGATGCGCCAGAAATTTCGCCGCGGCCTGTCGAAACGAGATTGGCGGTCTTCCAAGCGCGCGTTCGAGTGCGGGATCGGTTCTCGCGAATTCACCGCGCCGTGCGGCCTTGAACATTCCGATGGCGATGGCGATGCGGTTCTCCGGCACGCCGAGCTGCTTCAACCGGTCGCAAAATGCCTCGTCGGATATGGTGATGCGTTTGATTTCGCGGCCCGACAGATCGGACAGGATGGCCGCGATGTCGGAAAAATCGAGCATGTCGCGGCCGGTCAGCGGCGGCGTGATTCCGTCGAACGCTCTTGCTTCGGTGAGCGCAAGCGCATCGATGGCGGCGAGGTCGGCATGGGCGGTCCATGCGATCGGGCCATCCTCGGGGAGGGCGAGCGTACCGGACGCGATCTGGCTCTCGACTGCCTGCCATGCCGAGGATGCATAAAAGCCATGGCGCAAGGCGGTAAACGGCACGCTGCTATCGCTCAGGATCTGCTCTGTCGCGGCATGGTTCAGCATGGGCGGAAAGCGTGAGTCGCGCGCGGAAGCCATCTGGCTCGTATAAAGGATGCGGGACGCCCCGGCGGCCTTCGCCGCATCGATCACGTTTGCATGCTGGTCCGGCATGTTCGTGCCGGCCGTATTGCTGGACACGAACAAGAGCCGATCGACGCCTTCGAAGGCGCGGGCGAGGCTCGCCGGATCCGCGTAGTCGGCGACGCGGACCCGAACGCCGCGCTCGGCGAGCTCCGTCGCCTTGTCTGGATCGCGTACGCTGACGCCGATATGCGATGCGGGCGTCGTTTCGAGAAGATGTTCCAGAATTTGCCGGCCGAGCTGGCCGGTCGCGCCTGCGACGATGATCATCAAGATCTCCTTTTCCGGCGATCACATTTCGCCCATATCAATGATATTTCTATTTTGTTATCACTGATATCGATAATGTCAATTCACTGGAAACAGAAATTTGTTATCGTTGCTCGGGAGAATGCACTGGATGTGAATCAAGTGGCAGAAAAGGTTTTGAGCATGGACGTACATGACGGTCTCCGGCAGCGCATCATTGAGGCGGCGGCGGCACTGCTTGACGAGGGTGGGCGCGAGGCGCTGACGACCCGCTCCGTCGCTTCCGCTGCGGGTACGCAGGCACCCAACATCTACCGTCTGTTCGGCGACAAGGACGGCTTGCTCGACGCCGTGGCCGAGCATGGGTTCACCCGCTACCTGGCGGACAAGCTCGCGCGAACGCCCAAATCGGATCCGGTTGAGGACATGCGCCACGGATGGGACCTCCATGTTGCTTTCGGGCTATCGAACCCGGCGCTGTTTTCGCTGATGTATGGCGAACCGCGGCCCGGAAATGCCTCGCCGGCGGTCCTCTCCGCGCGGGCAGGTCTCTTGACGCATATCCGCGCGATTGCCGCGGCTGGGCGGCTGAAGGTGAGCGAGGAGCGCGCCGCGGAAATGATCCAGGTGGGCGGATGCGGCACCGTATTCGTTCTGCTATCGATGCCTGAGCATGAGCGGGACTGCTCGCTCTCCGTCGCTGCCCGCGAGGCCGTGCTGGCGGCGATCACGACAGATGTGCACGTGCTCGCCGATCATCGCGCGCCGGTGGCCGCCTCGGCTCTTCGGTCGGAACTGGCGGAGGTCGATGTCTTGTCGGATGCGGAGCGCAGGCTTCTTGACGAGTGGCTGAGGCGCATCGCGTCGGATTGAGCAGCTCGGTGGTCCATCTGTTCGACGTTCGAACACAAGCCGGTTTACCATCTTGTTCGAACCACCGGATATTCGGCAGCTCTGGCCTTTCCGTTCGCCAGCCATTGTTTTAGACCTTGAGTCGCATTATGTGCCGATTCAATGACACGGAAACGCTGGAGAGACCTCCGATGAATGAAGACGAAGACGACAAGAGCAAGGAACTGCCGATCGGCAAGGAAACGGAAGCGAACCTTTTCAAGTCGCGGTCGATCTTCATCTATGGCGGGATCACCATGGAGCTGGCGCAGAAGGTCTGCACCCAGCTCGTCGCACTCGCTGCCGCCTCCGACGACGACATCCGCGTGTTCGTCTGCTCGCCGGGCGGCCATGTGGAAGCCGGCGACGCGATCCACGACATGATCCGCTTCATCAAGCCGAAGGTCTGGATCATCGCGACCGGCTGGGCCGCGTCCGCCGGTTCGCTGATCTTCGTCTCGGTGCCGAAGGAACGTCGCCTGGCGCTGCCCAACACCCGCTTCCTGATGCACCAGCCGTCCGGTGGCACGCGCGGCATGGCCTCCGACATCGAGATCCAGGCCCGCGAAATCATCAAGATGAACCAGCGCCTGATCAAGATCTACGCCAAGGCCACCGGCCAGTCGGAAGAGAAGATCGCCAAGGATATCGACCGCGACTATTGGCTGTCGGCCGAAGACGCCGTTGCATACGGTCTGGTCGGCAAGATCATCGAGAGCCACGCCGACATCGGCTGATCGAGCTTCTTATGTCATTTTCAAACCCCGTCGGAGCGCTTCGGCGGGGTTTTGTTTTGGAGCGCGCGACTCCCAAAAACGGCGGTGCTACTTTTTATGTTTCTATTTAGTATTTTATAAATTTCTTTAAGGTTGTATTTGGCGAAATACAATTCGGAACAACAAGCATGGCACTTCGGGACTTCCTTCACGCGCGCGGTCTGTCGGAAGACGTCGCCGCGCTTTCACGATCTCAGGCGCTGATCTGGTTCAAACCCGACGGGACCGTCATCGACGCCAACGAGAACTTCTGCAAGGCGTTGCAGTACGAGTTGAAGGACATCGTCGGCAAGCACCACCGCACCTTCTGTGACGGTGACATCGTCGATTCTCCCGACTACAATGCGTTCTGGCGCGATCTGGCGGCCGGCCAATTCAAGCAGGGCCAGTTCCGTCGCGTGGACAGCAAGGGTCAGGACATCTGGATCGAGGCTTCGTACAATCCGGTGTTCAGCGGCGGCAAGGTGGTGCGGATCCTGAAGATCGCCAGCGACATCACCGCCAGCAAGACCGCAGCGTTGCACGACGCCAACCGGCTGAAGGCGATCGATCAGTCCCAGGCCATCATCGAATTCGAGACGGACGGCACGATCGTCGAAGCCAACGCGAACTTCCTCGGCGCGATGGGGTATACGATGGAGGAAATCCGGGGCAAGCATCACAGCATGTTCTGCGACCGGGACTATACCGCCTCCGCCGACTACGCGCAGTTCTGGCCGCGCCTGAACGGCGGCGAGATGATCGCCGATAATTTCATCCGCATTGGCAAGGGCGGACGGCAGGTCTGGATCCAGGCGGCCTATACGCCGATCTTTGATGCCAAGGGTCGCGTCTACAAGGTCATCAAGGTGGCGACCGACATTACGGAAACCATGAAGTCAGTGGAAATCATCGGCGCTGCGATCGGCCGGTTGGCCGAAGGCGACCTGACGACGGAAATCGCCGACAAGGTTGACCGGCTGCTCGAGCGCACCCGCCAGGATTTCAATACTGCCGCGCGCGCCCTGCAATCGACGATGCTGTCGATACGAGATTCCTCCGATACCCTCGCCGCCAACGCCAAGGTGATCCGGTCGGTCTCCGACGACATCGCCCGGACGGCCGAGCGCCAGGCTGCATCGGTCGAGGAAACGGCTGCCGCGCTTGAGGAAATCAACACCACGGTCAAGGATTCCAGCCGCCGCGCCGTCGAGGCCGGTCGGCTCGTGGCCGACACCCGCTCCAGTGCCGAAGCTTCCGGAAACGTGGTGCGGGATGCCAATGAAGCCATGGCTCGGATCGAGGAAACCTCCCGCCAGATCGGCAACATCATCAGCGTGATCGACGAGATTGCCTTCCAGACCAATCTTCTGGCGCTCAACGCCGGTGTCGAGGCGGCGCGTGCGGGGGAGGCGGGCAAGGGATTTGCCGTCGTCGCCCAGGAAGTGCGCGAGCTTGCCCAGCGCTCCGCGACGGCCGCGAAGGAAATCCGTGAACTGATCCGCACCGCCGACGCGGCCGTGCAGAGCGGCGTGACACTGGTCGAGAAAACCGGATCGTCGCTCGACGAGATCGCCGAGAAAGTGCAGATGGTCGACGCGAACGTCGCCGCGATCGCCTCCTCATCGCAGGAACAATCGGCCGGCATCAACGAAATCAACGAGGCCATCAACATTCTCGACCAAGGGACGCAGAAGGCGGCGGCAACCGTGGAGGAAGCCAATGCAGCCTCGCAGTCGCTGGCGGCCGAAGCCGAAAGCCTCGCTGGTCTGATCGGCCGCTTCAAGGTCGGCTCCGGTGCGTCCGGCGGCGAGCGGCAGGCGTATCGGCGCAGCGCCTGAGGCTTGCCGCCAGGGGTTGCATCCGCTACTCTCCCGCTGTCGAAAAGAGGCTTAGCCCGCATGGTCGCCGGGCACCGCTGACGCGGGCCACGTTTTCAATGAACCCACGACGCTTGAACCCGAAACCCTCGGGCAGGTGTCGCTGTGTTTTCAACGCGCCTGCCCTCCATCAAAAGGAGACGGCCATGGCGCCTCAGATCAAAGTCGCACTGCTCACCTCATTGATGATGTCGTTCGCGATGTCATTGTTCTTTTCCGGTTTCTTCACCTACCGCGCATTCGGCTTCGGTGCCGACTGGCTGTGGGCCTGGGGACGAGGCATCGCGATCGGTTGGCCTATCGGATTCCTGATCGCGACGGCGATCGGCGGACCGGTCCGGATGATCGCGCTGCGTCTTGCCGGTGTGTCCGGACGCGTGTGATGTGATGCCGCGGACGTCTGGCGTTGTCGTCGGACGTCTGCTTTTGCGCCGCAACAGGTTGACGGTTGTCATGCCGACCGTGCTTGCTTATAAGACACCCACTCACCCCGGACCCGGTGAAACTCCGGGTGGCTCTTCTGGCCGCCGATCCGCCAGACAACGCATCAGCATCAAACCTTGAAAACGGCCGATCCTCCCATCGTCCCGGTTGATCTCCTTTTGCGGAATTTTCTCATGAATATAATAGCTTACAAGCGAGAGTGGTTTTCCAACATTCGCGCTGACATCCTCTCCGGCATCGTCGTGGCGCTGGCGCTGATCCCCGAGGCCATCGGCTTTTCGGTGATCGCGGGCGTCGATCCGAAGGTGGGGCTCTTTGCCTCCTTCGCGATCGCCGTCGTTTCTGCCTTCACCGGCGGACGGCCCGGCATGATCTCGGCGGCGACGGCGGCCACCGCCGTGCTGATGGTCACTCTGGTGCGCGATCACGGGCTCGAATACCTCTTCGCGGCGACGCTGCTGATGGGGCTGATCCAGGTTTTCGCGGGCATCCTCAAGCTCGGGCGGGTGATGCGGTTCGTCTCGCGCTCGGTGATCACAGGCTTCGTCAACGCGCTCGCGATCCTGATCTTCATGGCGCAGCTGCCGGAATTGATCGGCGTGCCCAATCTCACCTACGTGATGATCGCGGCAGGGCTCGGCATCATCTATCTGTTCCCCTATGTCACGAAGGCGATCCCGTCGCCGCTGGTCGCAATCGTGGCGCTGACGCTGGTCGCCTGGTTCACAGGCATGGACCTGCGCACGGTCGGCGATCTCGGCGAGCTGCCCTCGGCGCTGCCGATCTTTGCGCTGCCGCAGGTGCCGCTGACGCTGGAAACGCTACAGATCATCCTGCCTTACTCCATCGCGCTCGCCGCCGTGGGATTGCTGGAAAGCCTGTTGACGGCGCAGATCGTCGACGACATGACCGATACGTCGAGCCGCAAGAGCCAGGAATGCATCGGCCAGGGCTGCTCCAACATTGCGTCCGGCCTGATCGGCGGCATGGGTGGCTGCGCCATGATCGGCCAGTCGGTGATCAACGTCACATCCGGCGGGCGCGGACGTCTCTCGACCTTCGTTGCCGGCGCCTTCCTGCTGTTCCTGATCCTTGTTCTCGACGACATCGTGCGCATCATTCCGATGGCGGCGCTGGTGGCTGTGATGATCATGGTGTCGATCGGCACCTTCTCCTGGCGGTCCATCCTCGATTTGCGCCGCAATCCCTGGCAGTCTTCCGTGGTGATGCTGGCGACGGTGGTGACGACTGTCGGCACGCACGATCTCGCCAAGGGCGTGCTGGTCGGCGTGCTGCTGTCCGGCGTGTTCTTCGCGAGCAAGGTGGCGAAGCTGTTCCATGTCCGCTCCGTCATCAGCGAGGACGGCCAGGTCCGGACCTATCACGTGGACGGAGAGATCTTCTTCGCCTCGACGGAGGCCTTCATCCTGGCCTTCGATTTCATGGAGCCGCTGAAAAAGGTGGTGATCGACGTACACGAGGCGCATCTCTGGGACATCACCGCCGTCGGCGCGCTCGACAAGGTGGTGCTGAAGTTCCGCCGCCACGGCGTGGTGGTCGATGTGATCGGGGTCAACGAGGCGAGCGCCCACATGCTCGACCGGTTCGCGGTGCACGACAAGGACGGCGGGGTGCTGCAGGCGCACTAGAGACAAATGTCGACGGGACGCCACGGCGTCCCGTTGCTTGTCAGGTGAGCGCGCGGGCGATGCGGAAGGCGAGCGGGCTGACGACGAGGGACAGCGGGAAGGCGACCGGGAAGGCGAACGCGAAGCCGCGCACCCATTCCGACAGCCAGGCGGCGGTCGGGCCGGCGTGCAGGAAGGACATGTAGCCGCTCATCAGGCCGGCCATCATGGCGGCGATCAGGACCTGGGCGAGAAGCAGGGTTTTTCTGTTGGTCATTTCTTGTCTCCACGACAGATGGGGGTGGAGCGTGCGGGAAGGCCGTTTTTTAATCGTCGCGCAGCACCACCCCGGTTGGGGTTGATGCCGTGGGTTCGCTTGCAGCGACTAATTCCCGTGGAGACGGGGGCTGGAATAACCGGACCAGCCGTTCATTTTTCGGCGTGGGTTCCCTAATCCGTCCCTTGGGGGATGTCAATTCCGGGCGTCGAGCACCCTTTCCAGAACGTTAAAGATTCTCGGATCGGCCGACTGGCTGACGTTGAAGCGCAGGAAGTCGCCCGCCGTCTGCGAGACAGAGAAGACGTTGCCGGGGGCCAGGATGACGTTTTCGGCGAGCGCCTTGCGGGCGATCTCGGCGGCATCGAGACCATCCGGCAGGCGGCACCAGAGGTAGAGGCCGCCGCGCGGTTCAAGCCAGGGTCTGATGCCGAGGGGTGCAAGGCGCCTTATCGTCTCGCCCATGGCGCTGGCGAGCCGCGTCTTCAGCGTCGCCAGATGGTGGCGGTAGCCGCCGTCCTTCAGGACCGAGAGGGTGAGCGCCGCCGACAGCGCGTTGCCGCCGAAGCTGCCGGCGATCTTCAGGTCGATCAGGCTTTCGATCCAGTCCGGGCGGGCGGCGATATAGCCGAGGCGGGCGGAGGCCGATACGGTTTTCGAGAAGGAGCCGAGCTGGATGACGCGCTCGAAGCCGTCGAAGGCGGCGAGACGCGGGGCGGGGTCCTGTTCGAAATCGGCGAAGATGTCGTCCTCGACGATCGTGAGACCGGCGGCTTCTGCGAGCTTCAGGATGCGGTGGGCGGCGACGGGGGAGAGCGAGGCGCCGGTCGGATTGTGGAGGCCGGAATTGGTGACGTAGAGGCGCGGCTTGTGGGTGGCGAGGGCGGCGGCGAAGGCCTCGACGTCGGGGCCGGTTCCCGTGTAGGGCACGCCGACGGCGGTGACGCGGTGGGCGCGGAGCAACGCCAGGAAATTGAAATAGCAGGGATCGTCGACCAGCACGGTATCGCCGGGTTCGAGCAGGAAGCGGCAGACGAAATCGAGGGCCTGCACGCCTGACTCGGTGAGCAGGATACGGTCGGGCGAGGTCTCGATGCCGCGCTCGCTCATGCGCCGTGCGATCAGCTGGCGGAGCGGCGGCAGGCCGCGCGGCGTGCCGTAGTCGGTGAGCAGCGTATCCTCGGCGCGGGAGAGATCACGCAGTGCCCGGCGCAGCTCGCGTTCGGGAAACCACGACGGCGGCAACCAGCCGCAGCCGGGTTTCAGCGTTTCGGCGCCCGCCTCCAGCGCCTGGCGTGAGACCCAGAAGGGATCGACCGCACGGTCGAGGCGCGGGGCGATCTCGGCGAGAACGAGCGGGGCGGGATGGGCGGCGGCGACATAGAAGCCGGAGCCGGGGCGGGAGAGGATGAGGCCGTCGGAGACCAGGCGGTCATAGGCCTCGACCACGGTGGAGGGCGAGACCTTGAGGCTGGTCGCGCACTGGCGGATGGAGGGCAGGCGGGAGCCCGGCTGCAGGGTGCGCGAGGCGATGCGCTGGCGGATCGTTGCCATGACATGCTCGACGCGGGAGGTGCCCGTCGTGTCGGGGTGGGTGACGGTCTGGTCCATCCGTACTGCTTTCGTGATCCATACAGTTTGCGGATATTGTACTGGACTGTCTCTCGGAACGCCAGTCGTCCGGCGTTACATCCGGAACGTGGAATTCACGGAGTGACATGGCATGACGAGAACGATGGAAGGGCTGATCAACGGGATGCTGGGGGTGCTGATCTTTTCGGCCTCGCTGCCGGCGACGCGGGTGGCGGTGGCGGGGTTTGATCCGCTGTTCCTGACCACGGCGCGGGGCGCCATCGCCGGGCTTCTGGCGCTGCCGCTCGTCTTCCTTTTTCCGGGCGCGCGTCCGCGCCGGGACGAGATCGCGTCGCTCGTGGTGATCGCGCTCGGCGTGGTGGTCGGGTTTCCGCTGCTGACGGCGCTGGCGCTGCAGCATATCACCTCGGCCCATTCGATCGTCTATATCGGGCTCCTGCCGCTCGCGACCGCGACCTTCGGGGTCCTCAGGGGCGGCGAGCGGCCGAAGCCGGCCTTCTGGGCCTTCTCGGTGCTCGGCAGCGCCATGGTCGCGGGGTATGCGCTGAGCGGCAAGGGCGGCGAGGTGTCGCTGATCGGCGGCGGGCTGATGCTGGCGGCGGTGATCGCCTGCGGGCTCGGCTACGCTGAAGGCGCGCGGCTTTCGCGGCGGCTCGGCGGCTTCCAGGTGATCGCCTGGGCGCTGATCCTGTCGCTGCCGGTGATGGTGGTGCTCGCTCTTGTCACGCGCCCTGCAACGTTCGGCGGCGTGGGGGAGGCGGCATGGCTGGGGCTTGCCTATGTCTCGCTGTTCTCGATGCTGATCGGCTTCATCTTCTGGTATCGGGGGCTGGCGCTCGGCGGCATCGCTGCGGTCGGGCAGTTGCAGCTGCTGCAGCCCTTCTTCGGACTGGCGCTCGCCGCCGGGCTGCTTGGCGAGGCGGTGAGCTGGTCGATGGCGGCCGTCACGGTCGCCGTGGTCGGCTGCGTCGCGGGGGCGCGGCGTTTCGCCCGCTAGGGCTTATTCCACCCCCAGCGCCTCGGCCGAGAGCCAGAAGACGGCGTCCTGGGAGCTTGCGGTTTCCAGCCAGACGAAATCGAGGTGGGGGTATTCCTCCTCGAGGATTTCGCGGCCCGAGCCGATTTCGCAGATCATGCCGCCGCCGGGGTTCAGGTGCGCGGCGGCTTCATCGAGGATGCGGCGGACGAGGTCCAGCCCGTCGACGCCGCCGTCATGGGCGAGCCTCGGTTCGGCGCGGTATTCCGGCGGGTAGCCGTCGAGCGCCTCGTGGTCGACATAGGGCGGGTTGGTGATGATGAGATCGTAGGTGCGGCCGGCAAGCGGGGCGAAGAGATCGCCCTCGTGCAGGCTCACCTGCTGCTCGACCTCGTGTTCGGCGAGGTTGAGCTTCGCCACCTCGAGCGCATCGCCCGAGAGATCGACGGCATCGACCTCCGCCTGCGGGAAGAATTTCGCCGCCAGCACCGCGAGGCAGCCGGAGCCGGTGCAGATATCGACGGCGCTTTCGACCGCCATCGGATCGGGCAGGAAGGACGAGCCGAGCTCGCCCAGATATTCGCGGAACAGGATCTCGCCGATATGCGAGCGCGGCACGATGACCCGCTCGTCGACATGGAAGCGCACGCCCTGGATATAGGAGCGGCCGGTGAGATAGGCGGAGGGCTTGCGGGTGGTGACACGGGTCTCGATGCGCTCGGCCAGCAGCTTGCGCTCCGACGGCAGCAGGCGGGCGTCGAGGAAGGGATCGAGCGCATCGATCGGCAGGTCGAGCGAATCCAGAAGCAGAAAGGCGGCGTCGTCGCCGGCGGTCGAGGTGCCGTGGCCGTAGCTCAGGTCGGCCTTGTTGAAGCGGGAGATCGCATAGCGCCAGTAATCGCGCAGGGTCACGAGGTCTCTGGTGATGTCGTCCACGGCATTCTCGCTTTTCAATGGCGGCCCGCTCGCTTATTGCGGGGGACAAAGGTTGTGCCTTCGCTCTAGAAGGCCGGGGGCGGCGGGTCAACCGTCGCCACGTCGAGGACGCGACTGATGAAGGACAAGCCGAAGCGGACAAAGCCCGCCAACAGCAAGCCCAAGGCGCAGGCCGAGGGCAAGCGCGTGACGCTGCCGAGGGCGCTCTCCAAGCTTGGCTACTGCTCGCGCACGCAGGCCGAGGCGCTGATTGCGGCGGGGCGCGTCAGCGTCGACGGGCGGGTGGTGACGGATGTCGAGGCCTGGGTCGATCTGGCCGTGGCGGCGATCGCGGTGGACGGCGCGCGGGTGGCGGCGGAAAAGCCAATCTACCTGATGCTCAACAAGCCGCGCGGGCTGGTGACCACACGGCACGATCCGGAGGGGCGGGCGACGGTCTACGACTGCCTTGGGGACCATGCCGGGGCGCATATCTCGCCGGTCGGGCGGCTGGACAAGGCGAGCGAGGGGCTGCTCATCTTCACCAACGACACCGACTTCGCCAACCGGCTGCTGGACCCCGAGACGCATGTGCCGAAGACCTATCACGTGCAGGTCGACCGTCTGGTCGATGCGGACGTGCTGGCGGCGATGATGGCTGGGGTTATGCACGACGGCGACCTGCTGCGGGCGCGCAAGGCGGCGCTGCTGCGCGAGGGTGACAGGAACGCCTGGATCGAGGTGGTGCTGGACGAGGGCAAGAACCGCCAGATCCGCCGCATGCTGGAGGCGATGGGGATCGAGGTGCTGCGGCTAGTGCGCGTGGCGATCGGCTCGCTGGAACTGGGCACACTCGAGAAAGGCGCGGTGCGGGCGCTGACGGAGGCGGAGGTGAGGGGGCTGAGGCGCTAGCGCCACTCGTGCAGTTTGTCACCCATCAGCGGCCTGGATGTGCCCAGCGGCAGGCTTGTGCCGGCGCGCTCGGCATAGGCCAGGGCATCCCCCTCGTCGTTGAAGCCGATGAGGATCATCGACAGCGATTTCGCCTTGGGCGCACCCTTCTTGCGGTAGTTCATCTTCACCGCGCAATGCGGATAGGCCGCGTCCAGCAGGGCGCCTTCCGGCAGGGCATCCGACAGGGCGAGATGGGCGCCGAGGCCGAGGAAGCGATCGATCGCGGCGAAGGCCGTCGCCTCCGGAAGCTGCTTGTTTTCCTGGCTATTCGGCGCGCGGCCCCAGAACAGACTGTCGACCAGCCCCTTCGCCCGCTTCGACTTCACGACAACGAGACCACCGGCCGCGACGAGCTCCAGATGGGCGTCCCAGGTCTGGAAGAGGTCCGGGGTGTGGTGGAGTTCGGTGAGGAGGGGGCGGAGGGATGCGGTGAGGTCGGGGTGGAGGGCTGGGGGCATCAGGGTCTCGGCGAGCGTGGAATGGTGTGTGGCGGCCTCGTAGCATGGTGGGGGCGGGGTGGATATGGGGGCGTTGTGGATGCCCTAGCCGAGGCGTAGTACATTCCGAGCCGACACCGATTTCGCCGACGGCTAAAAGCCCATATCCTTGAAAAACGGATCTGCCCGCAACGCGACATGCGTCTTGTGTATGTTTGGCAGTAATTTCTTCCATTCTGCATTTTTGCATGCAGCGAGAAGGATGATCACCTTCGGGAAATAGATATTCTGCGGGTAAGAGCTGTTCGGAGCATTCAGATACAGCTTAAGGCTTTGCGGGATTGATCCCATTTCAGAAATATCCAGCAAGTACCTCGCCACATTCTGAGCTTCCTCGTTTTGGAGCTCGGAAATTAGGTCATGAAAACCGGAAAACGAATCCTTCGAGTGAATAAAGCGTGGAATCGCCCCTGCCGCTGCCCGAGCCAACCAATAATCATTCGCTATTCTCTCCTTATGCCGCTGAATAACTGATTGCAGCTCACCAAGGTCACTGAACTTAATTGAGAGAAAAATAGCGCAATGAAGTCCTAGGTCGCCAGAGTATTCAATTATTTGGATCGCCTGCTGCAGTTTTATCTTTATTTTACGTGTTTTGGGAATTCTTGAGTGCAGCAAAAATCCGGTCAAATCGACGAGAGATGCGTCATCAACAAAAATTCCCTCGCTGAGGAGTGAGAGTACTTCAAACGCCGCCGTACCGATGTTGTTCGAGTATGAGAGATAACGAAACGCTGTTGAGCGCATGTCTGGCTTGTTACGTATAAGCCATAACAAATCATCATCTGGCACTCGGGTTTCTGTTTGGTAGAGCAGGCCTAGTATGTATTTGTGTATTTTGGATCCGTTGCCGTGGTGAAATGGGGAAGATTTGCCGGGTGACGGGCCTTCGTCTCTTGCCATCCATGCTTCATATGTTTTCAGAAGTATATTCCCCGCAGCTGAAGATTTCTTGGCGCCAATAACGCGCTCAAGCCGTGCAAGGTGAAAGTTCTCGTCTATACAAAAATGGGTATATGCTTCCTTCTGCGTAAGAATACGGGTTTTAGAAGCATTTAGGCGAAGCTGGCGCGATTGTAGGGTTAAGTCGACATCCCGAACTATCTTCTTTGCATCAGCTATCGTTTCGACGCCGATGTCCATATCGTCCATGAAGCGTGCGTAATTCGATACGGCAGAGTGCTCGCAGACTTTGTCGACCTCGTACAACATCGCGTTGGCCAGTACACGGGTCGCCGAAGTCTCAATTTGCGGCATCCCTATTTGCGTGAGCGGCATGAAGTCTGGAGTCCAAGTCAATTTGTTTAGGACGTAAATTAAAAGGTCTAAAAGTGATTCCCTGATGTCTGCTAGTGATGAAACAATGTTTCTTAAGTGCTGAAAGTTTATGAAGTCATAGAAATTGGCTACGTCTGTGACTACGATGTACTTGTTTTCATTTGCGAAGCCGAACACTGCGCCTTGAAATCGCTTCCAACTCTCAAATGAGCCATACTTTACCTCTGCTTGATTGATGCCTTTGATGAATTTTCCGTCGTCGGGTTCAAAGAATGCCGACTTGCTAGGTGCTTTGGATTTCAATTCGAAGTATACAGAGCGTGAAAGCCTCTCGAGAACAAGAAGATCTACCGGATGAACAAGCGTCATCTGCCTGCAAAGGCCCCGGGATTTTTCAGCTAGATATCTCTTCGCTGGTCGTACCTCATAAATCCCGCCTAAAATCTGCTTTCTGACCGCTCGGACAATCGAGCTTAGCTTGTCGTTGTAGTCTCGATATTCGATTGGGTCGAAAACGAGCTGCTTCCTAATCTGATAGCGAACCCGCTTCTTCCATTCTTCCGTGAGTTTGGAAGCTGAGAATGCGGCATCTAATTCGTCGCGTATGAACTTGAACTTTGGTGACTGCACGAGTTGCCTCTCATTCTTTGAGCAACTCTACATGCGCATTTAGCCTTTTCACAACCGCTTTCGGAGGGGGCATCCGCACTCTCTACCCCAGCGCCTGCCGCTGACGAAAGCAGATCCTCGGGACAAGCCCGGGGATGACGGTAGCAGGCATTGGTGGCCAACGAAAAACCCCGCCAGATCTCTCCGGCGGGGTCCGCATTCCCTCAAATCTCAAGCGCTACCCGCGCCCTCAGAACTCCACGGCCCGATCGCCATCTTCGTCCTGAATGCGCGTCGGCAAACCAATCTTGTTGAGCAGATTGATAAACGGCTTGGGCGGCAGTTCTTCGACGTTGGCCATCTTCTTCACGTCCCATTCGCCTGTCGCGACGAGCATGGCCGCAGCAACCGGCGGGACACCCGCCGTGTAGGAGATGCCTTGGCTGCCCACTTCGTTATAGGCTTCCTTGTGATCGGCGACGTTGTAGAGGAATACGGTCTTTTCCTTGCCGTCCTTGAAGCCCATTACATAATCGCCGATGCAGGTCTTGCCTTCGTAGTTGGGGGCAAGCGAAGCCGGGTCGGGCAGGCAGGCCTTGACGACCTTCAGCGGCACGACTTCGGAACCGTCGGCCAGCTTGACCGGCTGTTCGGAGAGGAGGCCGATCGACTTCAGCACGGTGAAGACGTTGATGTAGTGATCGCCAAAGCCCATCCAGAAGCGCACGTCGGCGCCGTCCATGTTCTTGGCCAGCGAATGCACTTCGTCATGGCCGCAGAGATAGGCGCGGCGGGTGCCGACGACCGGCAGGTCGTAATCCTTGCCGATCTCGAACATCTTGTTGACCTTCCATTCGCCGCCCTGCCAGGAATAGACGACGCCGGTGAATTCGCGGAAGTTGATTTCCGGGTCGAAATTGGTGGCGAAGTATTTGCCGTGGCTGCCGGCATTGATGTCGACGATGTCGACGTCGGTCACCTTGTCGAGATATTCGTCCTTGGCAAGACGGGCATAGGCGTTGACGACGCCCGGATCGAAGCCGGCGCCGAGGATGGCGGTGATGCCCTTTTCCTCGCATTCGGCGGCACGCTTCCACTCGTAGTTTCCGTACCACGGCGGGGTCTCGCAGATCTTGTTCGGCTCTTCATGGATCGCGGTGTCGATATAGGCGACACCGGTGTCCATGCAGGCGCGCAGCACCGACATGTTGAGGAAGGCGGTGCCGACATTGATGACGATTTCGGTGCCGAGCTTCTTGATGAGCGCCTTGGTGGCTTCGATGTCGAGTGCGTCGAGCGCATGGGCTTCGAGAACGCCCTCCTGCTTCATCGCCTTCTTCTCATGCACGGAAGCGATGATGGCGTCGCACTTCGCCTTGGTGCGCGAGGCGATATGGATGTCGCCGAGCACGTCATTGTTCTGCGCGCACTTGTGGGCGACCACCTGGGCGACGCCGCCGGCGCCGATGATGAGCACGTTCTTTTTCATTCTGGGACCAACTCCTTACGTCCAATCGTCAGAACCTGTTCCTGAGGGAGTTCAGGACAGGCTTGTTTCGTAGTCCGTGTAGTCGAACTCACGGACCGTCCTGAGGCTGCCATCCAGTTCGCGGATGGCGATTGCCGGCATTTGCACGCCGTTAAACCAGTTTTTCTTGACCATCGTGTAGCCGGCGGTGTCCTGCAGCGAGATGCGGTCGCCGATGTTCAATTCCTTCTCGAAATTGAATTCGCCGAAGATATCGCCCGCGAGGCAGGACTTGCCGCAGACCTGGTACCGGTGCGGTCCCTGGTTGGGGTGGACCTTCGCGCTTTCCCGGTAGATCAGGAGATCGAGGAGATGCGCTTCGATGGAGGAATCCACCACGACAAGATCCTTGCCGTTGTAAAGTCTGTCGAGCACGGTGACTTCGAGCGTGGTCGACTTGGTGATCGAGGCTTCGCCGGGCTCCAGATAGACCTGAACGCCGAACTCGCCGGAGAAGCGCTTGAGGCGCTCGGCGAACTTTTCCAGCGGATAGTTCTCGCCGGTGAAATGAATGCCGCCGCCGAGCGATACCCAGTCGGCCTTCTTCAGAAGCGGGCCGAACTTCTGTTCGATGTCGCCCAGCATGCGGTCGAAAAGGTCGAAATCGCCGTTTTCGCAGTTGTTGTGGATCATGAAGCCCGAGATCATGTCCATGACCGGCTCGACCTGTTTCAGGTCCCATTCGCCCAGACGCGAGAAGGGGCGGGCGGGATCGGCCAGATCGAAGCTCGAGGAGGAGATGCCGGGGTTCAGCCGCAGGCCGCGGATGATGCCGGAGGATTGCTTCTCGAAGCGGGTGAGCTGACCGATCGAGTTGAAGATGATCTTGTCGGCATGGCTGACGACCTCGTCGATCTCGTAGTCGGCGTAAGCGACCGAATAGGCATGGGTTTCCTTGCCGAACCGCTCATGGCCAAGGCGGACTTCATTGAGCGACGACGAGGTCGTGCCGTCCATGTAGTCGCGCATGAAGTCGAAGACCGACCAGGTGGCGAAACATTTGAGCGCCAGAAGCGCCTTTGCGCCGGAGAGTTCGCGCAGGGTCGCGATCTTCTCCATGTTCTGGAGCAGCTTGGACTTGTCGATCAGGTAATAGGGGGTCTGGAGCGGCATCGTGACACCTGTTCGTTCGCAGGGAAGGGGTGTGCCATCGGCATGTGACGGCGACGTGAAGCCGAGGCGGGGCATGGCGCGGCGCGCCTCGACCCGTCGGCTTCAGGGCTGGCTTGAATTGTTCAGGAGGGGATGGTGATCGCCATGCGGCGCGGCACGAGGCGCTTCTGCAGACCGCCGCGCTGGCGCATTTCGGTGCGCATGAGTGCGATGCCCGTCAGCCGCGTGTGCGTGAAGACGAGACGAAATATCGTCCGGCACGCCCGGGTAAGGGGCGCGATAGAGACTACTTCCGTTCGGGGGGCATCCAGTTCGACTGGGCCCATCCCCGATTGGAACAGGGCGTCGCTCGACATGGCGTCCTCTCCAACCAGCAGATGAAACCTGCAATGTGTGGGGCGGGCCTATAACACGAGGCCGCGAAAAAGATCAACTCGCGGACCGCGCGGTTTGCCCGCCGGCGATCAGGCTTTCGTGGCGCCGTTTTCGGTGGCGGCCTTCGTGACAGAGACGACGGTCAGCTTGTGCTCGCGGCCGTCATTGGCGGTGAAGTCGATGGTGCGGCCCTTGGGCATGCCGAGCAGCGCGGTGCCGATCGGGGTGAGGATCGATATCCTGCCTTCGGCGATATCGGCATCGGCCGGATAGACGAGGGTCACGGTGCGCGATGCGCCGTCATCGGTGCGGTATTCGACGGTGCTGTTCATTTGCACTGTGCCGTTGATGGCCTTTGCGTCCTCGGCGACGGCGGCGCGTTCGAGTTCGTCGAGCAGTTCCTCGGCGATCTCGGGGCGGGTTTCGACGAGGCCGTTGGCGAGGCGCATCAGCTTGTCGTGGTCGTTCTTCTCGACGACGATCCGGGGTCTGGTCATGGTTCTTGTCCTTCTGTGTAGTGGGCCGACCCGGCGCAATATCCGTAGTCAAAACGCTTGATCCGTAATCAAAACGCTTGCCGCCGCGATGGACGCGGCAACGGTCGACCGATGAACTTTTTCCGATGGTTACACGCCTCCCCGGTCCCGGGGATGCCGAGCCGGGGCCGCTATTCCGCGATCGGGAAGGGCCGGTACAGGGTGTGGCGTTTGCGCGTGTTCATAGGAGAAAGGTCGGGTCAAAGCATGGCAATGTCAAGGCCGAGGGCCGAAAAGCCGGATTTCATGCGTACCTGAACGGCGCCGGACAGGCTTGCGTGCAACCTGAATCTTTGCTGAGGGTTGAGCGTCATTCGCCGGAGTCATCGATGTTCAAAGACCTGTCCCCTCAAAGCGTGTTCATGGGCTGCCTGACCGCCTTCGTGGGCTTTGCCAGTTCGTTCGCGGTGGTGCTGCAGGGGCTGAAGGGCGTGGGCGCGACCGACTACGAGGCGGCTTCGGGGCTGATGGCTCTCTCGGTGTCGATGGGGCTTTGCGCGATCGTGCTCAGCCTCTGGACGCGCCTGCCGGTCTCGATCGCATGGTCGACGCCGGGTGCCGCCGTTCTGGTGACGGCGGGCGTGCCGGAGGGCGGGTTCGCCGTTGCGGTCGGGGCCTTCCTCGTCTGCGGCGTGCTGATCGTGGTCGCCGGCCTGTTCCGACCGCTCGGTCGTGCGGTTGCGGCGATCCCGGCGCCCCTCGCAAACGCCATGCTGTCCGGCGTCATCCTCGGCCTCTGCTTCGCGCCGTTCAAGGCAATCGCCTTCGATCCGGCGCTCGGCCTGCCGATCTTCATCGCCTGGGCGGTCGTTGCGGCGTTCAAGCGTCTCTATGCGGTGCCGGCCGCGCTCGTCGCGTTCGTGATCGTCATGGTCCTCGGCGTCGAGCTGCCGGATGGAGCCTTCGCCACCTGGGCCTCGTCGCTGGCGCCGCCGGTGGAATTTGTGGCGCCGCAGTTCACGCTCGCCGCGCTCGTCTCGATCGCACTGCCGCTCTTCATCGTGACGATGGCCTCGCAGAACATTCCCGGCATCGCGGTGCTGAAGGTCAACAACTACGATCCCAATCCGGGGCCGCTATTCGCCGCGACCGGGGTGTTCTCTCTCCTGTCAGCGCCATTTGGTGGCCATGCAGTCAACCTCGCGGCGATCACGGCGGCGATGTGCGCCGGTGAGGATGCCCATCCCGATCCTGTCAGGCGCTACTGGGCGGCGGTGATCGCCGGTATCGGATACATTGTTCTTGGGCTCGCGGCCGGCGCTGTGACCGCCTTCGTATCCCTGGCACCGCCCATCCTGATCCAGTCCGTCGCCGGGCTGGCGCTGATCGGGGCGTTTTCGGGCTCGGCGGTGGCGGCATTCAAGGAGCCGGAGACGCGGGAGGCGGCGGCGGTGACATTTCTGGTGACGGCGTCGGGCATTTCGATCCTCGGGATCTCCGGCGCGTTCTGGGGACTGGTCGCGGGGGTCGCGATGCTGGGGTTGTTGAAAGTGGCCAGGGCTCGCGCGTGATGCGGGTTCGTCCGCGGGCGATTGTCCTTGTGCTTGCCGCCGGGCTTTTCGCCGCCATCTTTCATGCCCGCTACTGGATGTGGCGGGACTGCATTGCAGCTTCACAATCGAGCTGCGTTACGCCTGATGGCAACAACGTTACCGATGGCGGGATGGTCTGGGGCATGATCGCGCTCGGCTTCCTGGCCGCAGCCTTAATCGCGCAGTTCGGGCGGCGGTGAGCGAGGTGTGACCGATCTGGCGTGATCGTCATGGTTGCGCTAGCTTTTCGGCATGGAGTTCGAATTCGATCCGGCCAAAAGCGAGGCGAACAAAGCGAAGCACGGAATCGATTTCGTGGCGGCGCAGGAATTGTGGTATGATCTATTCGCCGTCGATGCGGATGCCGGACATCTGCTCGAGCCAAGGCGGATCCGAATAGGCCGGATTTTCGGGGTCCTGTGGACCGGTGTCTACGTTCTACGCGAGGAGCGTATTCGCATCATTTCGGTCCGCCGGGCACGAATTTATGAAAGGCGTCGCTATGAAGACAATCAGCGCTGAGGAATTCGATCGGAAGTTCGATGATGGCGAAGATATAAGCGAATACATCGACTGGACCACGGCAACTCGCCCCAATCTGGAGCCTGTAGTGCTGACGGTGACTGTTACCCGGGGCACGAAGCTTAGGCTGGAAAGGCAGGCTCGGGAGCTTGGTCTATCCGCCGACACTCTTCTGGAAGAATGGCTGCGTGAAAAGCTCGACGCGGTGACGCCGTCCGCCGCCGAATAACGCCCTTGCGCGATTCAATTCCGCGCGTTATTCCTCATCCCATGAATATCAACGGCACGACCATTGTTGCGACTTGCATGACGGCCCGCACGGCGGCCGGTTTCGTCGCGTCGGTGCCAAACTCGCTTCTTCTTCTCGGCCTTATCCGCGGTTGCCGGGTCCATTGAGGAGCGCCCGGCGGCCGGGTCAGCCGTTCGGCGATTGCTCCTCGAAACTCCCCCATTGATGCAATCCATCCCTTGAAAAGGGTGTGTTCGGACGTGCCAAACCAGTGCTGATTTGCTATCAGCCGGTCACGCCGACGAGGACGAGAAGAGACGACGATGATTTTGAAGACCCATACCGTGAAGCAGGGCATGCCGGACGCTTCGCAGAAGTACCGCCCTTATCCGCAGATCGACATTTCGGACCGCACCTGGCCGTCGAAGGTGATCGACAAGGCGCCGATCTGGTGCTCCGTGGATCTCCGCGACGGCAACCAGTCGCTGGTCAACCCGATGGGCCACGACCGCAAGGCCCGGATGTTCCAGTTGTTGCTCGACATGGGCTTCAAGGAAATCGAGATAGGCTTTCCGTCGGCGTCCCAGACCGATTTCGACTTTGCCCGCTGGTGCGTGGAGGAGGGCGGGGTTCCCGCCGACGTGTCGCTGCAGGTTCTGGTGCAGTGCCGGCCGGAGCTGATCACGCGCACCTTCGAGGCGCTGGAAGGAGCCAACAAGCCGATCATCCACTTCTATAACTCGACGTCCGAGCTGCAGCGCCGCGTCGTGTTCGGAAAGGATGTGGCGGGCATCAAGCAGATCGCGGTCGACGCGGCCAAGATGATCATGGACATGGCGGCGAAAGCGGGCGGCGGTTATCGCTTCGAGTATTCGCCGGAGAGCTTTACCGGCACCGAGCTGGAGGTGGCGCTGGAAATCTGCAACGCGGTGGTCGAGATCGTGAAGCCGACGGCCGACAACAAGCTGATCCTGAACCTGCCGTCGACCGTGGAAATGGCGACGCCGAATATCTACGCCGACCAGATCGAATGGATGTGCCGAAATATCGACGACCGCGAGAACGTCATCATCTCGCTGCATCCGCACAACGACCGGGGTACCGGGATTGCCGCGACCGAACTCGGCCTGATGGCCGGCGCCGACCGTGTCGAGGGCACGCTGTTCGGCAATGGAGAGCGCACCGGCAATGTCGATATCGTGACGCTGGCGCTCAACATGTACACGCAGGGTGTTGATCCGGAACTGGATTGTTCCGACATCGAGCGGATCAAGGCCGTCTACGAATACTCGAACGAGATGGTGATCCCCGAGCGTCATCCGTATGTCGGCGAACTGGTTTATACGGCGTTTTCCGGATCGCACCAGGATGCGATCAACAAGGGCATGAAGGCGATCCGCAAGGCGAATTCGCCCGTCTGGGAAGTGCCGTATCTGCCGATCGATCCGCAGGACGTGGGGCGCACCTACGAGGCGATCATCCGCATCAACTCGCAGTCCGGCAAGGGTGGCATCGCCTACATCCTGCAAGAGGACTACGGAATCAACCTGCCGCGCAACCTGCAGGTCGAGTTCCGAGAGGACATCCAGCGGATCACGGATGAAGGCGGCAAGGAACTGCCGTCTAAGGCGATCTACGAGCGCTTTATCGAACGTTATGTCGACCAGCCGACGGCGCGGCTGAAGTTCGTCGACCACCACACCTACCCGGCCGGCGGTGACGCACGCGGGGTTCGCGTGGTGGCGGCGGAGATCACCGACAAGGGCGAGGTGAAGCGGATCGAGGGCAAGGGAACGGGACCGATCGACGGCTTCATCAACGCGCTGTCGACCTATCTCGGGATCGAGCTCTCGGTTGCCGACTATTCCGAGCACTCCCTGCAGCACGGCTCCAACGCCTCGGCGATCGCCTATGTCGAGGTGGAACATCCGACCGGCAAGCTGTTCGGCGTCGGCATCAACACCAACATCGTTGCCGCCTCGCTCGAGGCGATCGTCTCGGCCGCCAACCGCGTGCTCGAGGAAACCACGAAGGCCTGAGCCATGGGTCTCCACGCCGCCATCACCGGCAACCTGGATGACGCACCGCCATTGGTGCTACTCCACGGTTTCGGCGGCGGCGGACATGTCTGGGATGAGGTGGTGGCGGCTCTCGCAGGAGGGCCGCCGCTTGTTGCCTACGACCTGCCGGGACATGGCGGCTCGGTCGACGCCGAAAATCCAGGCGGGGCGGGGCGGATGGCGAAAGCTCTGCTTTCCGATCTTTCGGCGCGCGGGATTTCGCATTTCCACCTCGCGGGTCATTCGCTCGGCGGGGCGACCGCTGCGCTGATAGCCCTTAGGGCGCCCGAACGGGTGTTGACCGCGACGCTGCTGGCGCCGGGAGGTTTCGGTCCGGAGATCAATCACGAGGTGCTGCGGCGCTTCTCCTTGCCCGAGGACAGGCCGAACCTCGCCGATGCGCTGGCCGCGATGATGGCGGAGGGGCGGCGGCCATTGCTTGAGGTCGTGGATCGGCTCTGGAACGAGCGTCAGCGGCCGGGTGCTCGAGAGCTCCTGAGCCGTGTCTTCGAGGCGATGATGCGGCCGGACGGCAAGGGTGGATGGGAACAGGGAACCATCGACATGTCGGCGTTGGCACAGCTCTCGATGCTGGTGACCGTCGTCTGGGGCGACGAGGACGCGATCCTTCCTGTCCCCGACGAGACTTCTCTTCCCGACAATCTTGTCTTCCGTCGCTGGATGGGCATCGGGCACATGCTGCCGGAAGAGGCCCCAGATGCCGTGGCGGACCTCCTGAAGTCGATCATATCGGGCGCAGGCTGACCGGGCATGAGCGCCTATCGGACGCCGAAGTCGTATTCGCCGCGCTCGTGGATGGTGTTGGCGCGGCCGACCAGCAGGGGTTCGACGCGGCCGACGCGCTTCAGGTCCTTGCCCTTGTAGGGCAGCGCATGGAGGACGTAGCGCATGGCATTCAGCCTGGCGCGTTTCTTGTCATCCGACTTGATGACCGTCCACGGAGAGTCGGCGGTATCGGTGTGGAAGAACATCGCTTCCTTGGCGCGGGTGTAATCGTCCCACTTGTCGAGGGAGGCGAGATCGACGGGCGAGAGCTTCCACTGCTTCAGCGGGTGGACCTTGCGCTCCTTGAAACGGCGGCGCTGCTCGTCCCGGCTGACGGAGAACCAGAACTTGATCAGGTGCAGGCCGCTGCGCACGAGATTGCGCTCGAACTCCGGCGCCTGTTGCAGGAATTCGCGGTATTCCTCGTCCGTGCAGAAACCCATGACCCTCTCGACGCCGGCACGATTGTACCAGCTACGGTCGAACAGAACGATCTCGCCGCGCGTCGGTAGGTGTTCGACGTAGCGCTGGAAATACCATTGGCCGCGCTCGACCTCGCTCGGCTTTTCAAGCGCGACAACGCGAGCGCCGCGCGGGTTCAGGTGTTCCATGAAGCGCTTGATCGCGCCGCCCTTGCCGGCGGCATCACGTCCCTCGAACAGGATGACGACGCGCTGCTGGGCTTCCTTCACCCAGGACTGGAGCTTCAGCAGTTCGGTCTGCAGGATGAATTTCTCGCGCTCGTAATCGCGTCGCAGCATCTTGTAGCGGAAGGGATAGCCGCCGTCGCGCCAGTCGTCGGCCAGTTCGTCGCTCGTCACGCGCGGATGGCCGGATGGCTTGGGAAGGCCTAGCGACTTGCGCAGCCGGGTGGCGTCATCGGGAGAGGCGCCCTCTATGATGGCCTCGATGCCGGAGACGACCTCCTCGTTGCCCGTCGCGGCTATGGCGCCAAGGGCGGAGAGTTCGGCCTCCTGTGCGGCCTCGCGGCGTTCCTCCGCCAACCCTGTCTCCACGCCCTCCGGGAGGTCAGCCGACTTCTTCTCCTCGTTGTTGTCTTGCGTCATGCCCACCCCCTCGCGCCTTCATCGAAACCGCTAATATAGAGCGCCCGGCAAAGGCTTCCGGCATTGACTTGGATCAAGACTGGAGCGTGGTTCGCCGCCTGACCGGCGTCAGAGGGAGAAAATGTGGTGGTGGGACATCTCGGTGCCTTGGAGATCTTCGCGCAGCGAGTGACGTTGCCAGTCCAGTGTCCAGGCGCCGCTTTTGCCCGATATTCCAAACAGGTTGAACGCGGCGGCGGGCTTGTGGCCGCCGGGGCCCTGCGATGCCGAAGCGATGCCGATGACAGGAATGGGGCGACCACGGCTTGGGAGCGTGTATTGCGTGTTGAGGTGCGTGTGGCCATGCAGCACGAGTTCGGCGCCGCCGACGGAGATCGCCGCGCCGAAACGCCGTATGCCGACCATGCGCTTGTAGCGGCTGGCGGCGCCCCGCACCGGCGGGTGATGGATCAGGACGACGCGGAACAGGCCCTCTTCGCCAGCCGCCTTCAGGAGGTTTGCCGTCTCTCGTGCCTGTCTGGCACTGAAATATCCCATGGCCGAAAAGGGCGGGGTGGCGATCGAGGTGGAACATCCGATGATCGCTACGGGTCCGCGCCGACGGATATAAGGAAAGAGCTTGTGGTCGTCCTCCCAGACCAGCGGATCGTCGTCGCCGCGCATGTAATCGTACCAGGCGCTGACGGTCTTAGCGTGTGCGCCGGGCACATAGGCGTCGTGATTTCCGGGAACGATCGAGGTGGACAGCGGTTCGGCGGCGTGCTTCAGCCAGTCCGAGACCATGCGGATTTCCATGGCGGTGGCTAGATTGACCATGTCGCCGGTTATTGCCAGATGGTCCGGCCTTGCCTCGGCAATACCTTCCATGACGAGGTCTAAAGCATTGGCAAAAAGATGCTTTCGTCTGTTACGATGCCAGTTGACGTAGCCGGTGATGCGCTTGGAGGCAAGTTCGCGCAAAGTCAGCTTTGGGAGCGGTCCGAGATGTATGTCGGATATGTGAGCGAGCTTGAACATCGGCGACACTCATAGTGCGGGAGGGGCAATGGGGCAAGGAATTAAAGAAGACAAAGGCAAGGCTGTCATCGAGGGGGGAAGCCGGCGGCTGATGATGCGGGTGCTGCACACCTATTTCGTGATGGCGCGCGGCATGACGCTTGGCGTGCGCGCGGCATGCTTCGACACGGAGGGGCGGGTCTTCCTCGTTCGGCACAGCTACCTGCCGGGTTGGTACTTTCCCGGCGGCGGGGTCGAGCGCCGCGAGACCGTGGGAGAGGCCCTGACAAAGGAAATCCGCGAAGAGGGCAATCTGGAGGCGACAGCACCACCCGAACTTCTGGGCGTCTATTTCAACCGGCATGTCAGCAAGCGCGACCATGTGCTGTTTTACCGGGTCAACGTCCGGCAGACCGCACCACGACTGCCAGACCGGGAAATCGTGGAATGCGGCTTCTTCGATCCGGCGAACCCGCCGGCGGGCACGACGGATGCGACGCTGCGCCGGCTCAGCGAGTTGCGAGGTGAGCTTCCCCGCGCCGAGACCTGGTGATTTCCAGAGCCTCGGCCAGCTTGTCGCGACCATGCGGACGGTCGAAGTCGAGCGCCGGGCCGACGGGCACCACGCCCGAGGGATTGATAGTCTTGTGACTGCGGTAGTAGTGGTGCTTGATGTGGCGCATGTTGACGGTTTCGGCAACGCCCGGCCACTGATAGAGGTCGCGCAGATAGGCCGAAAGGTGCGGATAGTCAGCGATGCGGCGGATGTTGCACTTGAAGTGGCCGACATAGACGGCGTCGAAACGCACCAAAGTGGTGAACAGCCGCCAGTCGGCCTCCGTCAGCCGGTCGCCCATCAGGAAACGCTGGCCTGACAGCCGGCTTTCCAGCCAGTCGAGGGTGTCGAACAGTGGCTTGACCGCGCTCTCATAGGCGTCCTGGCTGGTGGCGAAGCCGGCCTTGTAGACGCCGTTGTTGACGTTGTCGTAGATGCGGGCGTTCAGCTCATCGATCTCGCCGACGAGGTCGTCAGGGCAATAGTCGTCGGTGTTGCAGGTAATGCCGTTGAAGGCACTATTGAACATGCGGATGATCTCGGCGGACTCGTTCGAGACGATCGTGTTCCTTTCCTTGTCCCAGAGAACCGGAACGGTGACGCGGCCGGTGAAATCGGATTTGGCGCGGGTGTAGACCTGCCAGAGCGTGTCGGAGCCGAACAGGTGATCCGGGGTTGCGCCGTCGCGTTCGTGGAATTCCCAGCCGTTTTCCAGCATCAGCGGATCGACGATGGACAGGCCGATATGCTCCTCCAGCTGTTTCAGCTTGCGGAAGATCAGGGTTCGATGAGCCCAGGGACAGGCCAGCGATACATAGAGATGATAGCGGCCGGATTCGGCCTTGAAGCCGCCTTCACCGGAGGGACCGGCAGAGCCATCGGCGGTCACCCAGTTGCGGAATGTCGACGCACCTCGCTTGAAGTGCCCGTTCGTCGATTTTGTGTCGTACCAGACGTCCTTCCAGACGCCGTCCACGAGCATGCCCATCGGCTTATCCTTTCCCGCTACGTTTATCGTCTTCCTGAAAATATGCAGGTCGGCGTCGATTGCGAGGGGCGAATGAATGAACACTGCGTTTTTCCGTTGGACGGATCGCCGCAATGCTGCTATCGAAGCCGTCACCAAAAATTGGATGCGCTCCTTTATGACCCTTGTACGGACCCTGCGACGACGCTGACGCTGACCTGACACCTTCGCGTGTCATCGCTCACCTATGTCTCCGTCTGTTCAGCCTGGTTCCGGTCATACCCATGAAAGCTCACGAGCTCGTCTACCTCACCGAGGATGCGTCGCACGACGCGGTTATCGAACTTATCAACGAAGAAGCCTTCGGCCCCGGCCGGCATACGCGTGCGGCGGCCCGTATCCGCGAGCAGGGACCGCATGATCGCCAGTTGTCGTTCGTTTGCGCCGATCGCGGCGAAACGATCGCCTCGGTGCGCATGACGCCGGTGCTGGCTGGTTCGGTGAAGGGCCATCTTCTCGGGCCGCTTGCGGTACGGCCCTCGCACAAGAACATGGGGATTGGCCGGGAACTGGTCCGGATCGCCATTGAGGCCGCGCGGCGGAAGGGCTCGGAAGCCGTTATCCTGATCGGCGATCCGCCGTATTACATGCCGCTCGGCTTCGAGAAGGTCGCCTGGAAGGCGCTGGAGTTTCCCGGGCCCGTTGATCCGGGCCGGGTGTTGGTGGTGCCTATGGGGACGGACGTGCACGACCGGCTGAGAGGAGATATCGGCTGGAGAATGTGCGCCGCAGCCGGTTCTGATGACGACGCCGATGCGGTCGTGGAGTCCTCGGTCGAGCTCGGCCGGTTGTCCCGCGCCGGGTAACGTGCGTGACCCCTAGTGGGCGCGCGGCACCCTTGTTTCTTGCTCAAGGTAATCGTTGACGTAAAGATCGTCGACAAGCTGTAGAACCAGAGCGATCAGCGGTGTCGCCAGCGCCAGGCCGATCAGGCCGAACAGCGCCCCAAAGGCAAGCTGCGAGCAAATGACCAGCACGGGCGGAAGCGAGACCTTCTGCCGCTGGACGATCGGCGTCACCACATAGCTCTCAAGGGCCTGAACGGCCAGATAAATCCCCAGAACCATCAGGACCGAGTTCGTTCCGCCGGGCAAAGCGAGCAGAAGACCGGGCGTCGCGGCGAGAACGGGGCCGATATTCGGGATGAACGCGAGAAGTCCCGCGAGCAGGCCCAGCACCAATGCCAGCGGAATGCCGATCAGCCAGAGGCCCAGTCCTGTCAGGACGCCCACCACCGTCATCGAGATCAACTGTGCGGACAGCCAGCTTTCCAGCTGGCCGACGGAGCGGGAGAGGACATGTGCGACCTTGTCCCGCAGGGACGGAGCGAACAGCTTCAGGAAACCCTTTCGGTAGGTGTGCGGATCGAATGCGCCGTAAAGGGCGATGAAAATCAACAGGACCGTGTTACCGAGATAACCGAACGCGGACCCCAGCGCCTGCGTGGCGGCGCCTCCCGAAGCCGACGTCCAGAGGCTGTCTTCGCTGACGTGGTCGATCAGCTCACGGCCCCATGCGTATTCCTCCGCTCTCGAACGCAGGTTTTCAACAGCATCGGGAATTTGACGCCAGAGTTCATCGATCTGCTGGGAAATCGCCGGCGCGGCGGCCGTTCCGCCGGCAGCCAGGACCAAAAGCACCGCGAGCAGAAAGATGGCGACGCCCCAGGTCGGACCGACAGACAGGCGCGCGCCAATCCACGCTCCGGAGGAGCGGACGAGAATGGCGAGCAGCACGCCTGCAAAAACCATCAATAGCGTGCCGGGCAGAAATATCAGCAGTGCGCCGATCACCAGGCAAACAAGAGCGACGGACATCTGACGGCGGTCCGGGCCCCCGGTTGGCCCGAGGCGGAGCAGATCGTGTTTTACCGTCATGTCTGTTCCTTTCCTTCGTCTTTGCTGCGGGGATGCTCACCCGTTATCTGGCTTCCGCCGCGCCTTGCGCTGGACAGAAAGCGCGACGGCGGCAACCATAGAAGGTGTGATGTCGGGAGCAGTCCTGTTGTCAGAGGGAACCTCTCAGGGTCCGATCTGTTCCCCTTTCGACGACGCGTTTGACTTTTTAGCAGGGCAAGCTTCGTCCGCCGTATCAATCACGAGAGGAGAAACATCATGCTGAAATTCATTGGTGGAACGATCGGAGCGATCTTCCTGATCGGACTGATCGTCGTGGTCCTGCTGCTGATGCTAATCTTCTAGTTCATCCTGAAGGACGGGGCCGAGCGGACGGATGCGGTTATGGCAGGAAGCGCTTGATCATCCAGGTGATATCGTAGCCTGGAACGAAATCGTCGATACGTCCGAAAATGCGATAGCCTTGCCGCTCGTAGGCGCGGCGAGCGACCGGGTTTATGGTGTCGATATAGGCACCCTGGCAGCCACGTGCCTTCGCCTCATCTTCCGCTCTCTGCAGCAACTGGCCCGCCACCCCTTGGCCTCGTAGACGCTCCGGAACGAAAAGCATCTCGACATAGAGCCAGCCGCGACCGGTGTAACCGACGAGACCGCCGTCGGTCTGTCCCTCGTCATCGATGAGGGGGATGAAGAGATCGCGCCGGTCCGTGGGGCCGAGGACGTTGTTGTTGTAGGCCTTGATGCCGGCGAGGATCGCATCACGGGCGTCGTCGGGGACGGTGTCGAAGAGCGTCATGGGTGTCGTCATGGAGTTACGGTAGGCGGCTCACGCGTAGCTGTCGAGAGTGGCTTCGCGGCGACCTCAGGTTCTGCTGGTGGATATCGGGCCGAGATGACCTAGATGGAGAGGTATTCAGCGAAGAGAAGCCGATGCCGGACAACGACCTTCCCACGATCTACCGCGCCTACATCGACTGCCTGAACGGTCAGGATTTCGACCGGCTCGGGCAATTCGTCCACGATGATGTAGAGTACAACGGAGAGCGGATTGGTATTCACGGTTACCGGGAGATGATCGAAGGTGATTTCGTCGCGATCCCGGACCTTTTCTTCGACGTTCGCCTTCTTGTCTGCGATCCACCTGTCGTCGCAAGCCGGTTCGCTTCGACTGCACACCCGCCGGTATGCTGTTCGGGATGCCTGTGAACGGCACCCGCGTCGTGTTCGAGGAAAACGTGTTCTACCAGTTCGCGGATGGAAAAATCAGGTCGGTGTGGTCGATCATCGACAAGGCGGCGATCGCGGAGCAGGTTGACGGGGACCGTCCGCGTTGAGCCGGCCGGACAAGGGTGTGTTCATTGGATAATCTTTGGTCCCTGGAACTGCTGGAGCCGCCCGGATATGCGCTGGTGCCGGGCTGGCACTGGCTCCTCGCGACCTGGTTTGGCGCCGGGCTGGTCGTTCCGTTCCGGGCAGGGCTTGCCGTTTTTGCCCTGGTTCCGTTGCTGATTATGGCGATAAAACTGCCAAGGCATGTGATGCCGCTCGTGGCGATGATGATATTCGCGCTCGGCGTTTATGTCTCGTCGTCCATTGACATCGCCACCGGTGTCAAGGACGACCGCCGCATCGTGATCGATGAGGTGGCGGCGTTTCTGATCGGAGCATCTTTGATCCGCCAGGCCGGCTGGCGGATGCTTGTGCCTTTCGCGGCTATTTTTCTCTTTCTCGACCGGCAGAAGCCTTGGCCGGTGAGCCTTATGGAAGAGCTTCCCTCCGGATGGGGCGTGATGGCCGACGATCTGGTACCGGCGATCCTGCTTGGCGCTGTCTTCGCCCTTCTCCAGTTCGTGTGGAACAGGCATGAGCGGAAGGCCGACAGGGAACGCATCGAGGACTAGCGTCCCTCGCGCCACCACATGGCCGACATGGCAAGCAGCAGCAGGCCGACGCCGGCGAAACCCGCGAAGAGCGGCAGCGTATCGATGCCCTTCAGCACCGTTTCGTCGGTCAACCGGACGGTGAGGCGGCGGTCATCGACGACGCGGACGGCGCCGCGCACCGGCAAGATGTCGGGCATCTGGACTCCGTCGCCGCCATCATCCAGACGCGTCGTGATGCCGCGTGTCGCCTGACCGAGTGGAGCAAGCGTATCGGTCGTCGAGATCATCGCCTTGAATTCCGGCGCATCGACCGCGCCGACATGGACGAGGGCGGAGAAATCGCCGTTCTGGACCGTGAAGAGGCCGGTTTCCTCCATCTGGCGTTCGGCGCGCCAGAGGCCGGGGCTTGCCTCGGACAGTGTGACCTGCTCGCTGCGGCCGGATGGATAGACCACGGTTGCCGGGCCCGGATCGTCACCGATCGTCTGGCGGCGGATTTCCAGCGTGCGGCCGGTGGCGCGGGCATTCAGCGCCTCTTCCTCGAGCTCAGGCTCCTTCATCAGCCAGTGGGCGATGCGGCGGTAGAGCGAGACGTGCGGACCGCCGCCCTCGAAGCCACGGGCCCAGAGCCAGCCCTGGTCAGAGAGCAGCATGGCGACACGGCCCTCGGCGGCCCGGTTGAGGACCAGCAGGGGACGGTCGTCGGCGCCTGTCATCACCGTCTCGCCTTCCGGCTGGCCGACATCGATGGTGCGGAACCAGCGACCCCATTGCGGCGGTTCCTGCGCGGAGCCATCAAGGCCGCGCGTCACCGGGTGACGTTTGCCCTGTTCGGACAAGCGCGGATAGAAGGCTGCCTCGTGCACCTCGCCTGTCGGCGCGGCGGGAAGGACGTTGGCGAGCGGCGTCAGCGCGATCGAATCCTCGCCTGCGTGTTCCGGTCCGGCGGCGATCAGCAGCGCGCCGCCCTTCTGCACGTATTCGGCGATGTAGTCGTAATAGAGGATCGGCAGCACGCCGCGATGCTGGTAGCGATCGAAGATGATCAGGTCGAAATCGTCTATTTTCTCCACGAACAACTCGCGCGTCGGGAAGGCGATCAGGGAGAGTTCGTTGATCGGCGTGCCATCCTGCTTTTCCGGCGGGCGCAGGATGGTGAAGTGGACGAGATCGACCGAGGCGTCGGACTTGAGCAGGTTGCGCCAGGCACGTTCTCCGGCATGCGGTTCGCCCGATACCAGCAGGACGCGCAGGTTCTCGCGGATGCCTTCGATCAGGTGGATGGCCTTATTGTTGGCATCGGTGACTTCGCCCGGCAGGCCGGAGACCTCGAATTCGAGCACGTTGGAGCCGCCGCGCGGGACGGTGAAAGTGAAGGGCGTCGCCTCGCCGGGGACGGCTTGGACGATGGACAGGGGCTCGCCGTTGATCGTCACAGTGACGTCTGAGGGCGCATTGTCCTCGACGCCGTCGTCGAAGACGCGGAAGGTGAGTTCCTGCTCCTCGCCGACAATGCCGAAGCGCGGTGCGCGGACGATCTCGATGCGCCGGTCGGTCTCGTCGACGCGACCGGTGATCAGGCCGTGGAGCGGCGCGTCGAAGCCGAGTGCCGATGCGTTGGCCGGCAGGTCGTGGATCTGGCCGTCGGTAAGCATGACGGCGGCGCCGATGCGGGCGGGCGGCACGTCGGCGACGGCGGCGGAGAGGGCTTCGAACAACCGGGTCGACGGGGTGTCGGAGTTTTCCGGCTCCTCTACGTCCACGAAACGCGGCTCGATATTGGCGAAGCGGCCCAGGCGCTCGCGCAGTTCCGCGACGGCGGTATCGGTCATCTGGCGACGCTCTTCCGTCGCCTGGCTCTGGCTGCGGTCGACAATCACAGGCACGACGGTAGACAGCGCTTCGCGGTTTTCGCTGAGCAGAAGAGGATTGGCGAGGGCGAGGATCAGTGCGGCAAAGGCAGCGAGCCGGATCCAGGCGCCACGTACGGATCGCGCCACCCCGAGCACGCCGATGCCGAGAGCCAGCACGGCCGCGACGGAGAGCATCCACCAGGGGAGGAAAGGGGCAAAGCTGATCGTGGTCATTGGCCGAGCCTTTCCAGCAGCGCCGGGACGTGGACCTGGTCCGCCTTGTAGTTGCCGGTCAGCATGTACATCATGATGTTGACGCCGGAGCGGAACGACATTTCCCGCTGCAGCTCGTCAGCCGGCACGGTCGGCATGACAGGCGCGCCGTTGTTGTCGATCGCCCAGGCGCCCATCAGGTCGTTGCCGGTGATCATGATGGGGCTGACGCCATCGCCGGCGGAGGTGATGCCGCTGTCGCTGTTCCTCGCTTCCTGACGGGCCTCGACCCAGAGCGGACTGCCGCTGTAGCGGCCCGGGAAACCGGAGAGCAGATAGAAGGAGCGCGTCAGCACATGATCCGACGGCACGGGTTCCAGCGGCGGGATGTCGATGTTGGCGAGGATCGCCTGCAGCCGTTCGCCATTTGGCGTAGGGCCAGTGTCGCCGTCGAGCGCCGAGAACTGATCGCGGGTGTCGAACAGCACGGTGCCGCCGGCGCGCATATAGGCGTCGATGCGGCTGATCGCGGCGGCGGTCGGCATCGGCGCGGAAGCCGAAATCGGCCAGAAAATGATCGGGTAGAAGGACAATTCGTCCTTTGTGATATCGAGCCCGACAGGCGGGGCGGGTTCCAGCGTCGTGCGGTAGGTCAGGTATTCTGTGAGGCCCGCGAGCCCCTGTTCCGACAGGCGGTCGACCTCCTCCTCGCCGGTCACGACGTAGGCGAGATGCGTGTTGTCGAGCCGTTCGAAGATCTGTTCATCGCCGGGCTTCGGGTCGTCCGCACGGGCCTGTGGCACTGGCGAGAGGGCGAGCGCTGCAAGGCCGATGACGGCAGCGGCCGCGGCTCGTTTCGGCAGGCGGGCGAAGGCGCCGCCCATGAAAAGAACGACGAGGGCATCGATGAAAAGCAGCATCAGGGCGAGCGCCAGCAGGGTCGGTTTCAATGGCGTGGCAATCTCCCCGAGCAGCGGGGCGGTCGTGACGGGCACGGTGCGGTCGAGCGGGCGAAGTTCAGTGTCAGGCGGCAAGAGGTTCAATGCAACGAAGCCATCCTCGCTGCCATAGAGGCCGGGTGGGTGGTCGAAGCTTGCGGCAACAGGGCGGTTTTGTCCCCCGGCGATCGGGCGCGCATCGCCTGTTTCGGCGGTCAGCGCGCCGCGTTCGGTGAGCAGCCGCCAGGGCGCCAGACTGGCCGAAGTGCCGGAGCTGGCGTCACCGCCCCCTGTCGAGGAGAGCTGCACGACGCGGCGCAGCATCTCTACGAAATCGCCTGAGATCGGCAGGTTCGACCAGGTTGCTTCGGCGGTCACGTGGAAGAGCACGATGCGGCCGCGGCCCACGTCGCGCACGGTGACGAGCGGCGTGCCGTCGGCGAGGCTTGCCCAGGTGCGTTCGGCAAGATCCGGTGTCGGTTCGGCGAGCACCTGCCTGCGGATCATCACATCGGCGGGGCGGGGCATGCCGGCGAAGGGGCCGAAGGTTGGAAACTCCGCAAGCGGCTGCGGCTCCGCCCAGGAGAGCGCCCCGCCGAGCGCGCGCTCGCCCTGTCGCAGGATCACCGGAACGAGCGGGTCCGCCGAGGGAGCGGCGGCGAGACGAGGCCCGGCAAAGCGAATCAGCGTGCCGCCGTTCGATACCCACCGCTCGACCGGTTCATAGGTTTCGGCGGGCAGGCGGCCGATATCGGCCATGATGATGGCGGACGGGTTCTGCTGCAGAAGGTCGGGGATTGAGACCGCAAGATCGGCGACGCCGGGCTCGACAAGATCGGCGAAAGGCTGCAGGGCACGGTTGATGTAGTAGAGCGGTGACAGCAACGGCTGGAATTCGTCGCCGGTGTCGCCGGCCAGCAGAGCGACACGCCGGCGGCGGAAGCCATCATCGAGCAGATGCACGGCACCGGCCGTCGACAGTCCGGCGATGGAGACGCGGGCGAAATCGTTGCGCAGTTCGAAGGGGGCGGCGATCTCGCCGCTCGCCGATGCCGCGCCGGCGGCGAAGTCGATGCTGCCGGAGGCGATCGTGCGGCCCTGCGAATCCTGGGCGTCGACGACGAGGCTTGCGGCATCGGTCGTCCGCAGCCGGGACGCTGTGACATTGAGCGCCGTCGAGCCGTTGGAAGCGGTGGTGACCGCGACGGCTGCGGCGCCGTCACCCTCGACCAGGCGGAGTTCGGCAGGGTTGAGCGATGACAGGGCGGCGAGGGTGTCGTCTTCCTCCGCTGCGGCGATGCCATCGCTCAGGAAGACGAGCGTTCCCGGTGCTTCGCCGCCGAGCGCTTCCGTGAGGGCCGTGATGGCAAGGGCGCGTTGTGGCACCTGCGGCTGCGGGCTGGCAGCCGCGAGTTTTTCCCGCGCAGCCGTCGCGGCGCCCGGGGTAGCGTCATGGCGGGCATCGGCGGTGAAGAGGATGGAAACGGGGATGTCGCGGCCTTCGGCGTCGTCGATCATCGACTCCGCCGTGTCGCGCCGGCGGTCCCAGTCGGTTGCGGTCGCCCAGCTGTTGTCCACCACCAGCACGAGAGGACCATTGCCCGACAGCGTATCGCTGCGCGGATTTAGCACGGGGTCAGCCAGGGCGACGATGATGAGCGCGGCCATGACCATGCGCAGCAGGGTCAACCACCACGGGCTCTTCGATGGCGTCTCCTCCCGCTTCAGGACCGAAGCAAGGATCTTGAGCGGTGGGAAAACCTCCGTGCGCGGGCGTGGCGGGGTGAGTTTCAGCAGCCACCAGATGAGCGGCAGCACGGCGAGCGCGGCAAGCACGGCGGGGCTTAAAAAGGCGAGCGACAGGAAGCTCAACTGCGGGTGCTCCTTTCGCTGCGCGGCGGGCTGCCGGACAGATACATGTGCACGGCGACGAGCGCCTGCGAGGCGAGCTGGTCTGTCCGGTGCGGAACGAAGCTCCAGCCGAGACGGCGCAAGCCCTCGCCAAGGCCGTCGCGGCGGGCGATGTAAGCGCGGCGGTATTCCTCGCGAATGCCTTCGGCGCGACCCGATACCAGCTTATCGCCGGTTTCCGGATCGGTGAATTCGGTACGACCGGCGTAGGGGAAATCTTCCTCGGCCGGATCAGCGATCTCGACCACATGGCCGCGCAGGCCCCGGCGGGCAAGCGGCGAGATCTGCGCCATGATCGCCTCGGCATCGTCGAGGAAGTCACCGATCAGCACGATATCGCTCGCGCCACGGATCATGCGGGTATCGGGGATGCCTGTCGTCAGCGGCGCGTGGAGAAGCGCGGCGGCCAGCCGTTCCGCGGCGTTGCGGGCGGACACCGGTTCCATGACGCCGGGGCAGCCGATGCGCTCGCCCGAGCGCGCCAGGATTTCGGCAAGCGCCAGCATCAGGACGAGCGCGCGGCTTTCCTTCGAGACGTTGCCGAGCGTCGACTTGTACATCATCGACGGCGACATGTCGGCCCAGAGCCACACGGTGTGGGCGGCTTCCCATTCGCGGTCGCGGACGTAGATGTGATCGTCGCGGGCGGAGCGCCGCCAGTCGATGCGGGCGAGGCTCTCGCCTTCACTGTAAGGACGGAACTGCCAGAAATTCTCGCCGATGCCACGCTTGCGGCGGCCGTGCCAGCCGGCGATCACGGTGTTGGCGATGCGCTTGGCTTCGACCATGCAATCGGGCACCAGCACGGCGCGCTGGCGGGCGCGCGTCAGCGCCTCACTTCCGGATGTCTGTTCGACGACCTGGCCGATCGTTGCCATGGGCGTTTCCCTAGCCGTCCACCTTCTTCGCCAGACCCGCAATCAGATCACGGACCGACATGCCTTCGGCGCGGGCGGCGAAGGTGAGCGCCATGCGGTGCTGCAGAACGGGTTCGGCAAGGGCGCGAACGTCGTCGATCGACGGCGCGAGGCGTCCCTCATAAAGGGCCCGGGCACGGGCGCAAAGCATGAGGGCCTGGCCGGCGCGCGGGCCGGGTCCCCAGGCGACGTGCTTGTCCGTTTCGGTGGTGCCCTGGCCGGGACGAGCCGAGCGTACCAGCGCCAGAATGGCGTCGACGACCTTTTCGGACACCGGCATCTGGCGGATGAGGCGCTGGATCTCGGACAGGCGGGCGGCGGTGATCACGCTCTGCGGTGTGGCCTCGGAAAGGCCGGTGGTTTCGAGCAGGATCTGGCGCTCTGCGTCGAGGCCCGGATAACCGACGTCGACCTGCAACAGGAAGCGGTCGAGCTGGGCTTCGGGCAGGGGGTAGGTTCCTTCCTGCTCCAGAGGGTTCTGGGTCGCGAGGACGTGGAAGGGGGCGGGCAGGTCGTAGCGCTGGCCGGCGATGGTGACGTGGTACTCCTGCATCGACTGCAGAAGCGCCGACTGGGTGCGCGGCGAGGCGCGGTTGATCTCATCGGCCATCAGAAGCTGGGCGAAGACGGGGCCCTTGACGAAGCGGAACGAACGGCGACCGGTCTCGTCCTGGTCCATGACTTCGGTGCCGACGATATCCGATGGCATGAGGTCGGGGGTGAACTGGATGCGGTTGGCGTCGAGCCCGAGGACGGAGCCCAGAGTCGTGACCAGCTTGGTCTTGGCAAGACCGGGCACACCAACGAGCAGAGCGTGACCGCCGGAGAGGATCGCGAGCAGCGTGTTCTCGACGACGCGCTCCTGTCCGAAGATGACCTTCGACACTTCCTGGCGTATCAGCGCGATGTCGGCGAGCGCGTGTTCGGCGGCCTCAATCGCGGCCTTTTCGTCCAGCACGGCTTCCGGCGTCGTGTTCATCCCCATGCTGATCTCCGTTCGGTTGCATGGCGGCCGGCGAATCAGGCGGGCCATCCGTTTTTCGCTATTCTAAATAACTTATTGCCTGGCGAATGGCTGACAAGCGGCTCATGAATGACTATCTCGTGAAATCAACCGTTAGTTCACAACCGGGACTCAAAGATGGCAGGCGAGGAGCTGAAAGCGACGACGGATGCGGCGGGACTGGCCGCGCTGATCGCGCGCGCCGCCGAGCAGACACCGGGCAAAAAAGGCTCTCTTCCGCCCGTCGATAGATGGAATCCGCCGTTCTGCGGCGATATCGACATGGAAATTCGCGCCGACGGCACCTGGTTCTACATGGGAACGCCGATCGGCCGCCAGCCGCTGGTGCGGATGTTTTCGACCGTTCTGAGGAAGGACGAGGACGGCAAAACCTATCTCGTCACGCCTGTGGAAAAAGTCGGAATCCGGGTGATCGACGCGCCATTCGTTGCCGTAGAGATGAATGTGGTTGGTGAGGGTGCTGAGCGGGTTCTGACGTTCCGCACCAATGTTGGCGACGTGGTCGAGGCGGGACGAGACCATCCGCTGCGTTTCACGATCGAGGGCGACCTTGGGGAGCTCAAGCCGTACCTGCATGTCCGCGGTCGGCTTGAGGCTCTGGTCTCGCGCGCCGTGATGTACGACCTGGTGGAACTCGGGGAGGAGATCGAGATCGACGGTGAGGCGATGTTCTCCGTCCGCTCTGGAGGAGAGGTCTTTCCGATCATGCCGGCGCGCGAGCTGGAACGCCTGTCTCGATGAGCCTGACACCGTCCTTCAATGCCGCCGACTTCCGTCACCGCGCGCTCAACCAGATCGGGGCGCCGGTTGAACATGCCTGGCGCGACCACGGCGATCACATCCTCAATCCTGACACCATGCTCGAGGTGGAGGGGCTGAAGCTCAAGGATGCGGCGGTGCTGGTCGGCATCGTCAACGATGGCGACGACGCCAAGGTGATCCTGACCCAGCGCACCTCGAAGCTGCGCAAACATTCAGGGCAGATAGCCTTTCCCGGCGGAGGCATAGACCCGGACGATATCTCGCCGGAGATGGCGGCGCTGCGCGAGGCGCAGGAGGAGATCGGGCTCGATCCGCGCTTTGTGGAGCCTGTGGGGCGCCTACCGCTTTATCTGTCGCGCACCGGCTTCAGGATCACGCCCGTGCTGGCGGTCGTCGAACGCGGCTTCACCATCACGCCCAATCCGCACGAGGTGGATGAGGTGTTCGAGGTGCCGCTCGCTTTTCTGATGGACCCCGACAATCACAAGCAGGAAAGCCGGATGTGGCAGGGGATTGTCCGGCATTTCTATTCGATGCCCTATGGCGAGCGGTATATCTGGGGTATCACAGCCGGCATCCTGCGCACGCTTTATGAAAGGCTCTACGCATGACCAATCTTTCGGCCGAGCCTTGGTTCAATGATCCGGCTGTCCGGCGCGTGCTCGAGCTGCTCAATCGCGACGGCGGCGAGGGCCGCATCGTCGGCGGGGCCGTGCGCAACAGCCTGATGGGGCTTCCGGTTTCCGATATCGACATCGCCACCACGCTGGTGCCCGAAGAGGTCGTGCGGCGGGCCAAGGAGGATGGCGTGAAGGCGGTGCCAACGGGCATCGACCATGGCACCGTGACGCTCGTCGTCGATGGTCGCGGCTTCGAGGTGACAACGCTTCGCCATGACGTTGAGACGGATGGACGGCGGGCGCAGGTGGCCTTTGGCGCGGGCTGGGCGGAGGATGCGATGCGCCGCGACCTTACAATCAACGCGCTCTATCTCGACGCCGACGGCGAGGTGATCGACCTTGTCGACGGGCTCGACGATATCGAGGCCAAGCGGGTCCGCTTCATCGGCGATGCGAACCTCCGGATCGCCGAGGACTACCTGCGTGTGCTTCGTTTCTTCCGCTTCTTTGCCTGGTATGGCGATGGTCGACCCGACGCGGACGGGTTGAAGGCTTGCGCCGCCGCCAGACGCCATCTGAGGCAACTGTCCGCCGAACGCATCTGGGCCGAAATGAAGAAGCTTCTGTCGGCACCTGATCCGGGGCGGGCGCTTCTTTGGATGCGGCAGACGGCGATCCTCACCGAAATTCTGCCCGAGACAGAGCGATGGGGCATCGACGCCATTCCGGGTCTGATCGCTGCCGAAAAGGCGCTCGGCTGGACGCCCGACCCGCTTTTGCGCCTCGCGTCCATCGTGCCGCGCGACGTGGACCGGCTGAAGGCGATGGCGGCGCGTTTGCGGATGTCGAATGCGGAGACGGCGTTCCTCGAACAGTTCGCGGGAGCACCGGCCGTTGCCGATGATCTCAAGGAAGCCGCGCTCGATCGCCTGCTCTATCGGGCCGGCAAGACGGGAATCATTGCTCGGCTGAAGCTGGACCTAGCCTCGGCACGCGCAAACAGCGATGGCGGAATGGCGGGGATGGAAAAGGTCGGACGGGTGTCGACATTGCTGTCCCGCGCAGAGCGCTTTGAAAAGCCCTCGTTTCCGGTCAGCGGAGCGGACGTGCTTGCCGCGGGGATCGCGCCTGGACCGACGGTGGGCGACCTGCTGAAGCGGTTGGAAGACGAGTGGTTGGAACGCAATTTTACGCTGGACCGGGCGAGGCTGCTCGCCCGGCTGGAAGAGTTGAAGGCCGGCGGCTGAGCCGTCGGTCAGGCCGCCTTCGCGTCGTCGCGAATGCGCGCCTTGATGTTGTCGACCATGTTTTCCCGGATGATCGTCTCGCCGTGGGCGGTGCGCATGTGCTCGACGGCGCGGCGGACCACCTCGGCATCCTCGTCGGCTCGGGTGTGCCAGGGGCAACCGGGAACCAATGAACCACATTCAAACAGTCTCATGGCGTTTCCTCCTTTGCCATGGTTCAACGCCATGATCGTAGCATGGTTTCATCGTTGCTGAAATTCGATAGGTCCCTAGTTCTCCGGCATCGCCCAGGAGTGGAAGACCGACGGCGAGGTGCCGGCTGCGGCGCGGCGGGTCTCGGTGGTCTGCGGCCGGCTGTCGTTCGTCTCCTGGCCGGCGAGCCCTCGCTTTACCTGATCGATAAAGTATTCGAGAGGCAGTTCCGAGCCGCTTGCGGTGCGCAGCTCTGCGGCCATGCGTTCGATAAGCTCGGGCGCATCCAACGCGCGCTCCGAAGCTGGGTCAACTACGGGTACCGGACTGCTGCCAATCGTAGCCATTGCGGTTCTCCTCCCATGAGTCTCGGGAGGAAAATTAGCATGTGGTTTCGCAACTGCCCAACGAAATAATGTCGCGGCGCGCCCGCAGGCCGCACTACGGCCAGCGCACCAACGGGGGCAGGGAAGAGAGGATCGACTCGACGTTTCCGCCTGTTTTCAGGCCGAAGATCGTGCCGCGGTCGTAGAGCAGGTTGAACTCGACATAGCGGCCGCGGCGCACCAACTGCTCTTCGCGGTCGGCATCTGTCCAGGGGGCGTTGAAGTTGCCGCGCACGATGCGAGGATAGACGAGGCTGAAGGCGCGGCCGACATCCTGCACGAAGGCGAAATCGGCTTCCCAGCCCCCGATTTCCTCGTCGGAATGCAGCCAGTCGAAGAAAATGCCGCCGATGCCGCGAGGCTCGTTCCGATGCGGCAGGAAGAAGTACTCCTCGCACCAGGCCTTGTAGCGGGGATAGTCGGCGATATCGGGATGGCGGCCGCAGGTGATTTCCATCGCCTTGTGGAACAGTTGGCTGTCCGGGTCGTCCTGGGTGCGGCGGCGGTCGAGGACCGGTGTCAAATCGGCGCCACCGCCGAACCAATTGCTCGAGGTGACGACCATGCGGGTGTTCATGTGCACCGCCGGCACGTTCGGATTGACCGGATGGGCGATCAGCGAAATACCGGAGGCCCAGAAGCTCGGATCCTCGTCTGCGCCGGGGATCTGCTTGCGGAATTCGGGCGAGAATTCGCCGTGGACGGTGGAGGTGTGGACGCCGACCTTCTCGAAGACGCGGCCTTCCATCATCGACATGCGACCGCCGCCGCCCGCGCCGTCTTCCCGATGCCAGTCCTTGGCGACGAAGCGACCCGGTTCGCGCTCGGAGTTGGGACCCGACAATTCCTGCTCGAGCGTTTCAAAGGACGAACAGATGGTGTCGCGCAGGCTTTCGAACCACGCGCGTGCCCGGCTCTTCTTGTCCTCGATATCGTCGGGCAGGCCCTTCGGCAGATCCGGTCTTTCCATCGCGTCCCCCATCGCCGTCTTGCTGTCCCGCATCGATCGTGTGCGGGTTTTACAATCGGATTTGATTAGCAGGTCAGGGACTTCGCGAACAGACGCGCGGCCGGACTTCCCCGAAAAATCGACTCGCAATCGCAACGGTCGGCGACTATCTTTTCAGCTGCGAGGTGTATTCCATGACGAAGATGCCCGGTCTACCGCCGCTTGACGGCCTGAAGCGCAGGATCGCGCGGCATCGCGAAGAGAGCCGCAGCGCCGGCCAGTTCGTGCGGCAAACCTATTGCCTGTCCCGCGACGAGGCGAGGGCGAAGGCGCGCGAATGGTTCGATTCCTATCCCAAGGCGGCGTACTGGACCGAGGTCGAGAGCTGGCGTCAGCTCGACAACGATCAGATCGAGTTCACCATGCGCCGTCTTCCGTCCGCCGATTGAGCGACACTGTCGCATTATCTGCGGCGTCGCTAAATTTTTAAAGGTCCCTTAAACCCGGTTTCAAGACCTACGATGCAAGGTGTGTCGCGACAGGGTGCCGTTTCGGGTGGCGAACGGCGCCTTAGGTGAATGATTCACTTAAAGGGTCGATGGGCGTGGGGCTTTCTATCAATACCGCGGCGGCGCAGGCGCTGTCGCTGCTTGTTGGCGTCGGGCGGGCTGCACCGCCGGCGTCGACGCGTGCGGCCAGTCTCAAGGTTGAGCAGGCTTCCGACAACGCGGCCTATTGGTCGATTGCCACGACGGTGAAGGTCGACGGCCTGTCGTTGTCCAGCGCGGAGGCGGCAACCAGTCGTGCGAGCGCGCTTGTCGATACGGCGGCGCTTGGCCTTGCAGATGCGGCGACCCTTCTTGATCAAATCCGCTCGACCCTCGTGGCGGCAAAGCGGTCCGACATCTCGCGCTCCGGGATCGGCGCGAGGCTGGATGTGCTGAAGGAAAAGCTCCTTGCCGTAGCCGATCAATCCGAATTCGATGGTGAAAACTGGCTGAGCCTTCCCGCCGGCCGGTCGCCGAATGTGGAGGCTATCGTCGCCTCGGTGTCGCGCACCGCAGCGGGCGAGCTTTCGGTCAACGTGATCGATTTCGATACGTCCGGGGCGGTTCTCGTCAGCCGCCACAACCCCGAGGACGGTCTTCTCACACGACGCTATTCGGTGGTCGCCGCCAATGGCGAGATATCGGATTATGTCCTGCTCGGCGCCGGGGCGGCGGGTACGGGCGATGCGGTTCGGCCGGTCATGCTGACTCCAGCCACCTCGAATAATGAGATCGACGGCATGATCACCGCCGTCGATCTCATGTCCGGATATGTTGCCGCGGCCGCGACAGCGCTCGAGACGACCGCAGGACAGGTGATTGGCGATATCGGCCTGGACGACGTTCAGGCTTCATCGACCTCCCCGCTCGATGCAGGTCTCGACGATCAAGGAGCAATCGAACTCGCGCTGAAGGCCAGCGAACAGTTGCAGGCGCAATCGCTGCCCATCGCCAACAGCGTCGCCGGGTCTTTCAAGCTCTTCCTCTAATCGTCCGATCTCAGCCCTTGCGGCGAGATGGCGGGTTCTTTCGTCGGGACGTTGCGGGTCGGGCCTTGGCCGTGCCCGCATCGGCAATGATGGGCTCTGCCGGGACGCTATCCGGCTTCTCAGCCGGCGTCGCTTCCAGCGCCTCCGCGGGCGGCGTCTCCGAAACGCTCGTCGTTATCTCCGCAACCGGTTCCGCCGACGCTATTGCCTCAATCGCTTCAGGTGGCAGGGGCTCCGGCAGGGCGTCTTCGGCTGTTATCTCCACGACATGATCGGAAGGCGAGGGGGCCGGGAGCGCGAGGGGATCGGCAGCATGTGCCTCGCCGCTCTCCGATGTATCCGCAAGAATCGACTTCAGAAGCGTCGTTACCCGTAAGGCACCCAGCATGTCGGTGTTGGTGGAATGCCCGGCCATGGGCACTCGTATATCGCTTTCGATTTTCGGGCGGGAGTTGATCTCGCCGTACCAGTCCAGATCGCCGATCACGTCAATGACGGACTGGAAGGCGGGCGGCATGGTGATGCGTGCACCGAAGGTAACGATCCGGGCGCCGGCGGCGATGGTTTTGAGCCGCTCGGGTTTTTCGTCCTTCAAGGCGTAAAGCGCCTCTGACAGGACCAGGTTGCCACGGGAATGCCCTGCAAGCAGCCGGAATGAAAGACGGTCGTCGGCGAGCAGGCCCTTGACGGTATCGACGTCGAGGCAGGTGCGGACCGGCGTGTCACCCGCCCGGCGATCATCGTAGGCGCCGAAGCGCGGGCGCCCGACCACGTCGTCGATCACCTCGCAGTCGCCACGGATGCTGCCGAGCCATCCGAACAGGAAGGTCGCGCCGATCGTTTCGCTGACGATATCCCCGAGGCCATAGCCGGAGACGATCGCTGCGACGGGTTCGCCGACGGCGTCGGCAACGTTGCGGGCGAAGGCGGCGGCACCAAGGGCCGAGCCGCCGAGGCCGGCGACCGCAAGAACCTTCACGTTCCGGCCACCGCGCGCCAGGTATTCGTCGATATTTTCACAGACAGTCAGCATCGGCCCGCCGCTCGGTGGAACGATCAGGATCAGCCCTTCGGCCGAGATTGCGTCGCTGACATAGTAGATCTCTTCCGGCGTCAACGTTTTCACGTCATAGAAGAAGCCGTCGAGTCCAGTGTTGCGGAGACGCCATGCCTCGAGCACGCCGTTGCGCGCGGTGCGGTGCTGGAGGCGTTCGGGAAAACTGAGAGTACGGGCGAACTGCGTCAGGCCTACGGTGAATGCTGTCTCGAACATGAGTCACCTCCCGGTTTTTGCTGCGTTGCAACATAGCGCGTCAAGGTGGAATTAGCAATCTTGAATGAATGGTTGCGGGAATAGGTCGCGGCGTTTCCTGAGCAGGCTTGACCTCAACCGCGGTTGAGCCTCTATCAAGGTGTCCTGCCGATGCCAGCCCCTGGGAGGACTATGGTCATGCCGACACAATCAGCCGGAGAAGCCTGTCTGCCGCAACGCCTCGCCCGCGATCATCGCCGCGGTCATGGCGACATTGATCGACCTTTGCCCTTCCACCATGGGGACAAGCACCCTTTCGCCGGCGGTGTCGTGGACATGGTCGGGAACACCGGCGCTCTCGCGGCCGAAGAGCAGGATGTCGTCGGGGCGATAACGCAAATCCGTGTAGCGTTCCGCCGCCTTGGTGGAAGCGAGGACAAGCCGCCGGCCGGTCGTTGCCCGCCACGCCTCGAAATGCGTCCACGACAGATGACGGGTCAGCGCCACGGCGGCGAGATAATCCATGCCGGAGCGCTTGAGGTTGCGGTCGGAAAGGTCGAATCCGGCCGGCTCGATCACATCGACGCCAATGCCGAGGCAGGCGGCGAGCCGGAGAATGGTGCCGGTGTTGCCGGGAATGTCGGGCTGGTAGAGGGCGATCCTGATGAGACTCATGTGCCTGATCTAGCGCGGAGAAAGCATGGAACTCAAGCGACCGGCGCTGTTGTCGGCGGGCAACAGGTTTGCGCTTCCGCGCCGGCCGAGCCGATTGTCTCTTTCCAGACGTTGGCGGCAAAGGTAGAAGACACCATCTTCAACACGCAACAAGGGAGGCCTCGATGACAATATTCAGCATGATGCGCTTCCCCGTCCCGCCATTTTACTGGCTTGCGTGACAGCGGACGCCGTTCTGCTTTTTTGATTTTCCCCGTGAATCGCCTTTAGGCCGGATTTGGCCTTCTCATATTGAACTAACGCCCGCGCTCTCAGAATGCTGCCGTTGTCGGCGCCGCGGGTGACCTCATCAGGAGCTGTTTCATGTTCTCGTGGTTCGAAAAACGCCTCGTTGCGTTTCCGTCGGAACAACCGAGCCTTCCGCCGAAGGGGCTTGTCGCCTTCTGCTGGAGCTATACCAAGACGGCGGCGCCGTGGCTCGCGGTTCTCGGCCTGTGTTCAGGCGCCATCGCCATCGGCGAAGTCGTGCTCTACCAGTTCCTCGGCAATATCGTCGACTGGCTGTCGAAGGCAGATCCGCAGACCTTCCTGACAGACGAAGGCGGACGCCTGCTGTGGATGGCGCTGCTGGTGCTGGTCGGCCTGCCGCTGATCGGGGTCGTGCACAGTCTGGTCATGCATCAGGTGCTCGCCGGCAACTATCCGATGATCGCGCGCTGGCAGATGCACCGCTTCCTGCTGCGCCATTCGATGACCTTCTTCGCCAACGAGTTTGCCGGCCGTGTGGCCACTAAGGTGATGCAGACGTCGCTGGCGGTGCGCGAAACCTCGATGAAACTGATCGACGTCTTCGTCTATGCGGTGACATTCTTCGTCTCGATGGTCGTGCTGGTCGCATCCGTCGACTGGCGGCTGGCGCTGCCGCTGATCGCATGGATCGTGCTCTATGTCGGCATCCTCGCCTTTTTCGTGCCGAAGCTGCGGAAGCTTTCCAGCGAGCAGGCGGATGCGCGCTCGATCATGACCGGCCGGGTGGTCGACAGTTATACCAACATCGCGACGGTGAAGCTGTTCTCGCATTCGGGACGCGAAGAGGTCTATGCGCGCAAGGGCATGGACTCCTTCCTTGACACGGTCTACCGGCAGATGCGCCAGATCACCTGGCTCAACATCGTCGTCGATCTCAACAACGCGCTGGCGCTGTTCACGATCTCGGCGCTCAGCATCTGGTTCTGGATGACGGGTACGGTGTCGGTCGGCGCGATCGCGGTCGCCGTCGGTCTCGCCATGCGCATCAGCGGCATGTCGCACTGGATCATGTGGGAAGTGGCGGCGCTGTTCGAGCAGATCGGCACGGTCTATGACGGCATGGGCATGATGACCAAGCCACACGACATCGTCGACGGCCGGGATTCCAAGGCGCTGACGGTGGAAAAGGGGGAGATCGTCTACGATCGCGTGCGCTTCCACTACGGGAAGAGCAAGGGCATCATCGAGGACTTCTCCCTGGCTATAAAGCCGGGCGAGAAGGTGGGCCTTGTCGGACGCTCCGGTGCCGGCAAGACGACGCTGATGAACCTCTTGTTGCGTTTCTACGACCTGGAGGCAGGCCGCATCACGATCGACGGACAGGACATCTCGGCGGTGACGCAGGACAGCCTGCGATCTCTCATCGGCGTGGTGACCCAGGATACGTCGCTGCTGCATCGCTCTATCCGTGACAACATCGCCTATGGTCGTCCCGATGCGACCGATGCTGAAGTGATCGAGGCGGCGAAGCGGGCGAATGCCTGGGATTTCATCGAGGGGCTCGTCGACATGCAGGGCCGCAAGGGGCTCGACGCGCAGGTTGGCGAACGCGGCGTGAAGCTGTCAGGCGGTCAGCGCCAGCGTATCGCTATTGCCCGTGTGTTCCTCAAGAACGCGCCGGTGCTGATCCTAGACGAGGCGACCTCGGCGCTCGACTCCGAAGTGGAAGCGGCAATCCAGGAGAGCCTGTTCTCGCTGATGGAAGGCAAGACGGTGATCGCGATCGCACACCGCCTATCGACGTTGACGCAGATGGACCGGCTGGTGGTTCTCGACAAGGGGCATATCGTCGAGACCGGAACGCATGGCGAACTGGTGGAAAAGGGCGGCATCTATGCCGACCTCTGGAACCGCCAGTCCGGCGGCTTTCTTGCCGACCAGGTCGACCAGGAGCAGGAGCTGGAAAAGAAGCGTCGCGCCGATGAAGAGGCCAAAGCCCTCGAAGAGGCGGACGAAGCGGCGGAGTAATCCTGCCGCATCATCTCCGTCCACGCGTTTGCGGACGCGTGGACGCTTCAGTTTTTCTATATACAGGACCGACAGATTTCGATTGGCATGTGTCCGCTGCTTGCCTATGCGGGGCCATCGGTCCGCGAATCCTTGCGGCAGTGCAAGCGAGGCGGCATGAGACATTATATCGATTGGCTGTGGGCGGGGCTGGCTGGCGTGCTGCTTGCTGGTATGGTCACGATCAACAGCGGACTGGCGGCCCATACCACGCCCTTTACCGCCTCATGGGTCGTGCACGGTGTCGGCGCTGTCGCCGCCTTCGTGCTGCTTCGGGTCAACGTGACGCTGGTGCGCGGTCGTCGCCCGGCAGGTCTCAGCGGCGAAAAACCGCCACTCTGGTCCTATCTCGGCGGCGCGCCGGGCGCCTTTGCCGTCGCCCTGTCCTCCATCGCGGTCAATTCGGAACTGGCGCTCGCCGGCGGACTGTCGTTGCTTCTGGTCGGGCAGATTCTGTTCGGCCTCATCTCCGACATGGGCGGACTGTTCGGCACGCCGCAGCGGGCGATCAACCGATATGACTTGCTCGCGGCCGCCTGCGTGATCGGCGGCAGCGCGCTGATCATCTATTCGGGAGGTGCCTGATGCTGACCTCGGTTCTCATCGCGCTCGCCGGCGGCGCCGCTGTCGGGATGAGCCGGTCGATCAACGGACGGCTCACCATGGACCGCGGCGCCTTCAGCGCCTCGTTCTGGAACCACTTCATCGGCTTCGCGCTGCTGACCGTCTATATCCTGCTCTTGCACCGCGAGGGTATTCCGCTTCTCGGGGCAACGCCGTCGTGGGCGTTCACGGGAGGGATCATCGGCGCGGTGTTCGTTGCTATCAGCTCCTACGTCTTTCCCCGCATCGGGGCGAACCGCTCGGCGCTGCTGATCATCGGCGGCCAGATGATCGCGGGACTGATGATCGATTATCTGCGTGGCACCGCCACCTTCCACATCGGCCAGCCGGCCGGAGTGGCGCTGATCCTGTTCGGGATCTATCTCACGCGGTTTTCGAAGTAGGGGTCAGCGGCGGGGTCCTTTGCCTTTCGTCGGAAACCGCCTATATCGCCTTCCATGATCTTCGCCCCCATCATCCGCCTCTTTGAAACCTGGATTGATCCCTTCTCCAAGCGCGGTGATGTGCGGCCGCCGGAGAAGACGTCGGCGTTCATCTGGCACTATGTCAGCCAGGCCAAGGGCGCGTTTGCGGCCATGGCCGTCTTCGGTGGCGCGGTTGCCATTCTCGAGGCGGCGCTGTTCTGGTTCGTCGGGCGGCTGGTCGACCTGCTTGATACCGTGCCGCGCGAGGCGGGTTGGTCTGGCCTCCTAGAGGCACATGGACTTGAATTGCTCGGCATGATGCTGGTCGTTCTGCTCGGCCGCTTCATCGTGGTGACGGTCGGCGCTTTGGTCGAGGAGCAGGCGATCGTTCTCAATTTCTTTAACCTCGTGCGATGGCAGGCCTATGCGCATGTGGCACGTCAGTCGCTGAGCTTTTTCCAGAACGATTTTTCCGGTCGTATCGTTACCAAGGTCTGGGCGGCCGGACAGTCGACGGGCGATCTCCTAACCTCGATCCTGCAGGTCGTCTGGTTCATGGTGATCTATACGGCATCGACCATGGCACTCGTCGGCCAGCTCGACTGGCGGCTTGCGGCGATCATCGGGCTCTGGGTCGTGATTTTCGGCCTGCTTGCCCGTTACTTCGTGCCTCGCATCCGGCATCATGCGCGGGAGTCTGCCGAGGCGGCGTCGATGGTCAACGGGCGGCTGGTCGACAGTTTCAGCAATATCCAGACGCTTAAACTGTTCGGGCGTGAGGATCGAAACGACCATTTCATCCGCCAAGGCTTCGACCGTTTCCAGGACACGCTGCGGCCGTTCGCGCGACTGATCACCGGGGTGCGCGCCTCGCAGGCGGCGCTTTCCGGCCTGATGATCACGGCGGTGGCAGCACTCTCCATCGACCTGTGGCTTTCCGGGCAGATCAGCGCTGGCAGCGTTGCCTTCACGCTCGGTCTGGTGCTGAGACTCAACATGCTGCTCGCCCGGATGATGACGCAGCTCAACGGCATCATGCGCAATATCGGCACGATCCAGAATTCGGCGGAGCTGATCTCGAAACCGATCGGACTCACCGATAAGCCGGATGCGGTCGCGCTCAAGATCAGCCGTCCGGAAATCCGGTTCGAGGATGTGTCGTTTCATTATGGCCGGCAGTCCGGCGTGATCGACCACCTGTCCCTGACCATCGCTCCGGGTGAGAAGGTTGGCATTGTCGGGCGCTCCGGGGCCGGCAAGTCGACGCTCGTGAACCTGCTGCTGCGTTTCTACGACGTGGAGGGCGGCCGTATCCTAGTCGACGGGCAGGACGTGTCGTCGGTCACGCAGGAGAGCCTCCGCTCCTCGATCGGTGTCGTGACGCAGGATACCGCGCTGCTGCATCGCTCGATCAGGGACAACATCCTGTTCGGCAGCGAGAACGCGACCGAAGAGCAATTGATCAAGGCGGCGGAGCGGGCGGAGGCGCTCGACTTCATCGAAAGGCTGGAGGACCAGCGCGGGCGCAAGGGGTTCGACGCTCATGTCGGTGAGCGGGGCGTGAAGCTCTCCGGCGGCCAGCGCCAGAGGATCGCGATTGCGCGGGTCATGCTCAAGGACGCGCCGATCCTCGTGCTCGACGAGGCGACATCGGCGCTGGATTCCGAGGTCGAGGCGGCGATCCAGTCCAACCTTGAGAAACTGATGCAGGGCAAGACGGTACTCGCCATCGCCCACCGGCTCTCAACGATCGCCGCGCTCGACCGGCTGGTGGTGATGGACAAGGGGCGGATCATCGAGCAGGGCACGCATGCGGAGCTGGTCGAGAGTGGCGGACTCTACTCGGAACTCTGGGCCAGGCAGTCAGGCGGGTTCATTGCCGTCGACGATGCGGAGTGACTTGACCGTTTACTCCGCGGGGAAGGCGAGGTCGGCGATCAGGCCGAAGTGGTTGGAGCCATAATTGTCTTCCATCCGTTCAAGGTTCAGCGGAGCGACGTCCGGAGAAACGAAAACATGGTCGAGGGCCACGCCCCAGCGGCCGGCCGCGACCGGCCATGTGGCGGGTTCCGTGCCTGCCGTCGTCATGTCGAAAGTGCGCAGGAAATGCTGCATGTCGGGCGCGATGACGCCGGAATTGAAATCGCCCGCCACCACCCAGGTTCCGGGGTGTCTGGCGAAGTAAGTGCCAGCCACCTCGAGCTCGGTACTGTGGTAATCGTCGTAGTAGGGTTTGGTGAGATGAATGGCCGCGAAGTGCACGGTCCTTCCGCCGACGTCGATTTCGGCCACGGCGAAACGTTCGCCGCGCAGGTCCGAGAGACCCCAGGCGCCGCGTTTCTTCATCGGCAGGCGTGACAGGACCATGAGGTCGCATCCGCGGGTCACCTCGCCACAGCCAATGCGGTAGGGATACTTCTCCGACAAGGCGGAGAGTTGCGACAGGGTGGGCGCTGCCTCGAAGAGGTAGACGATATCGGCCTCGGACGACAGGATCTCGTCGGCAATGCGGCCGGCATTGGCGTGGTTGCTGCTGAGGATGTTGAAGGACATTAGCCGCACCGTCGGCGCTCCCGCCGCCACGTCGCGCGCGGCCGGCAGAAATTCACGCGACATCCAGACGGAGTGGACCGTCAGTGCCGCTGCCGCCAACAGGAGTGTGGTGCCGTAACGGCGTGCGCCGAGCATGATCGCGACCAGGGCTCCCGACATCGCTGCGATACCGGCGTGGCTTTGAAGCGTATAGATGAAGGACAGCGGCCAGAAATCTGTGAGGTAGCGAAGACTCATTGCCACGATCGCAAGCGTGACGATCGTGCACACGGCACTGGCGAGGCTGGTTTTCATGCAGGACGTTCCGTTGAGCGGCGTGTTGACGGTCGCGGACCATGCCGCAGACCTGTGTGCAATGCAACATCGGTAGCAAGAATGGCGAAAACACGTCATCCTGCTAGGTAAATATCCTAGAGAATCCCAGCGATACCAGCATGATTCGGGCCTCGAAGAAGGGCAATGCCGACTTCTTCAGAGCGGTCAATAAATTCCGCGACAAACTGCCCCCATCCCCCTGTCAAGGCTGGACATATTTCGCTATCAAGCTTAGAACGCGCCAAATTGACGGGGAATCTGTGTCTGCTTCATGGCGCAGGGGGGATTCGTCGCCATTTGGGCAAATGCGGTGATCGCAAACATTTGCGAAGAGGATGGTCTGACCGTGAGCGAACACGACAACAGCGACAGCATGGGCGAGCCTACTCGCCGCGATTTTCTTTACCTGACGACGGGTATGGCCGGTGCCGTGGGCGCCGTGTCGGTTGCCTGGCCGTTCATCGACCAGATGCGGCCAGACGCCTCGACGCTGGCACTCGCCTCGATCGAGGTGGATGTCTCAGCACTGGAGCCGGGCATGTCGCTGACGGTGAAGTGGCGCGGCAAGCCGATCTTCATCCGTAACCGTACCGAGAAGGAAGTCGAGGAAGGCAAGGCCGTTCCGCTCGCCGACCTGAAGGACCCGATCGCGCGCAATGCCAATATCGACGGTACCGCGGAAGCGACGGATATCGCCCGTTCGGCCGGCGACGGCAAGGAAAACTGGATCGTCATGATCGGCTCGTGCACCCATCTCGGCTGCGTCCCGCTCGGCCAGGCCGGCGATTTCGGCGGATGGTTCTGTCCCTGCCATGGCTCGCACTACGATACAGCGGGTCGTATTCGCAAAGGCCCGGCGCCGGAAAACCTGCACATTCCGACCTATGGCTTCGTTTCCGACTCTGTGATCAAGATCGGTTGAGGGGATACTGAAATATGAGTGGTCATTCTAGCTATCAGCCGTCCACCGGTCTGGAGAAGTGGATCGATTCGCGTCTGCCGCTGCCGCGCATGATGTACGACAGCTTCGTCGCCTATCCGGTCCCCCGGAACCTGAATTATGCCTATACCTTCGGCGCCATGCTGATGGTGATGCTGGTTGTGCAGATCCTGACCGGCGTTGTGCTGGCCATGCACTATGCCGCCGAAACGACAGTCGCCTTCAACTCGGTCGAAAAGATCATGCGCGACGTGAACCACGGCTGGCTGCTGCGCTACATGCACGCCAACGGTGCCTCGTTCTTCTTCATCGCGGTCTATCTCCACATCGCCCGCGGTCTCTACTACGGTTCCTACAAGGCGCCTCGCGAAATCCTCTGGATTCTCGGCGTGGTCATCTACCTCCTGATGATGGCGACCGGCTTCATGGGCTATGTGCTGCCTTGGGGTCAAATGTCCTTCTGGGGTGCGACCGTTATCACCGGCTTCTTCTCGGCTTTCCCGTGGGTCGGCGAATGGATCCAGCAATTCCTGCTCGGTGGCTTTGCCGTCGACCAGCCGACGCTGAACCGCTTCTTCTCGCTGCACTACCTGCTGCCGTTCATGATCGCCGGCGTCGTGGTGCTGCACATCTGGGCGCTGCATGTCACCGGCCAGACCAACCCGACCGGCGTTGAAGTGAAGTCGAAGACGGACACCGTTCCGTTCACGCCTTACGCGACCCTCAAGGATGCGTTCGGCATCTCGCTCTTCCTGATCGTCTATGCCTGGTTCGTCTTCTACATGCCGAACTACCTCGGCCATCCGGACAACTACATTCCGGCTGACGCCCTGAAGACCCCGGCTCACATCGTTCCGGAATGGTACTACCTGCCGTTCTACGCGATGCTGCGCGCCATCACCTTCAACGTCGGCCCGATCGACTCCAAGCTTGGCGGCGTTCTGGTGATGTTCGGTTCGATCATCATCCTGTTCTTCCTGCCCTGGCTCGACACGTCGAAGGTTCGCTCCGCCGTCTACCGTCCGTGGTACAAGCTGTTCTTCTGGATCTTCGTGGCAAACGCCATCATGCTCGGCTATCTCGGCGCGATGCCGGCGGAAGGCCTCTATGTGGTCATGTCGCAGGTCGGCACGCTCTACTACTTCGGCTTCTTCCTCGTGATCATGCCGCTGCTTGGTCTGTTCGAAACGCCACGGCGCATTCCGAACTCGATCACCGAGGCGGTTCTCGAAAAGAACGGCAAGTCTGCCGCAGCCCAGGCCTGAGCGCGAGAGAAGGACTGATACAATGAAAAAGCTTGTTGCAAGCATCGCGCTGATCGCCTCGATCGGAACCTTCGGTGCCGTCGCCACGGCGGCAGAAAGCGAGGGAGACCTCGCCGAAGCCGTCCATCATGCGGCCCAGGTCGGTCACTATCCGATCCTGAAGCCGAAAAATGTCGAATGGTCGTTCGCCGGCCCGTTTGGCAAATACGACAAGGGTCAGCTCCAGCGTGGCCTGAAGGTGTACAAGGAAGTCTGCTCGGCCTGTCACTCGATGAACCTCGTGTCTTTCCGTACGCTGGAAGACCTTGGCTACTCGGAGGAGCAGGTGAAGGCGTTTGCCGCCGAGTACGAAGTCGAGGACGGTCCGAACGGTGATGGCGAGATGTTTACCCGCACCGCCGTGCCATCAGATCATTTCCCGTCGCCGTTCCCGAACAAGGAAGCGGCTGCCGCCGCCAACAACGGCGCTGCTCCGCCGGACTTCTCGCTGATCGCCAAGGCGCGCGGCGTGACCCGTGGTTTCCCGACCTTCGTGTTCGATATCTTCACGCAGTACCAGGAAGGCGGGCCGGATTACATCTACTCGCTGCTTACTGGTTACCAGGAGCCGCCGGAAGGTGTCACCGTTGCCGAGGGTACGCACTTCAATCCTTATTTCGCGAATGCCGCGGCGCTCGCTATGGCACAGCCGATCAGCGACGATCAGGTGACCTACGACGACGGCACGCCGCAGACGCTCGACCAGTACGCGAAGGACGTAGCCGCGTTCCTCATGTGGGCAGCGGAGCCGCATCTGGAAGAGCGCAAGCGCACCGGCTTCATGGTCATGGTGTTCCTGGCGATCTTCACCGCGCTCGTCTATCTGACGAAGAAGTCGGTTTACGCGAACAAGGAACACTGAGGTTTTCCAAGCCCATTGGAAAAGGCGGCTTCGGCCGCCTTTTTTGTTGGTCGCAGCGGGCGCTGTTGCTAGTGTTGCCTAACTTTTCCGAACTCTCCCAGAGACAGAACATGAGCAATATTGCCTTGGAGCTCGCCTCCGCCATCCGTTCGATCCCGGACTATCCAAAACCGGGGATCATCTTCCGCGACATCACCACGCTGCTCGGCAATCCGCGGGCGTTTCGTCGCGCCGTTGATGAACTCGTGCAGCCTTATGCGGGTCTGAAGATCGACAAGATCGCCGGCATGGAGGCGCGTGGCTTTATCCTGGGTGGCGCGGTCGCGCATCAGCTGTCGGCCGGTTTCGTGCCAATCCGCAAGAAGGGCAAGCTGCCGCACGAAACGGTGCGGATCGCCTACAGCCTGGAATACGGAGTGGACGAGATGGAGATGCACATCGATGCGGTGCAACCGGGCGAGAAGGTTATCCTTGTCGACGACCTGATCGCCACCGGCGGCACCGCCGTCGGAGCTGTGCAGCTTCTCCGGCAGATCGGCGCGGACGTGGTGTCCGCCTGCTTCGTGATCGATCTTCCGGATCTTGGCGGACGAAAGAAGCTCGAAGCGATGGGCGTCGAGGTACGCACGCTGGTGGAGTTTTCGGGGCACTGAAGCCCATCTGGCGATCGCGTTCACAAAAAAACGCCGGCGTAGACGCCGGCGTTTTTTGTTTCGGTGGACGTTAGCGGTCCTTGGTTTGATCAGTCGCCGGCTTTTGCGCCGGCTTGTCATCCCGCTTGTCCGCGCCGGCTTTTTCCCGACGGTGTGCGTCGGGGCTGGCGGTGATGACGCCCGGATCCTCGTCGGTTTCCTTCTTCGTCGTGTCGTTGTTCTTTGCGTATTCGGACATCTGTCTACTCCTCGTTGGGCTCCCGTTATCAACGGACCCGATAGGCAAATGTTCCTCCCTCTGATCGTCCGACGGCCGCCAAAGTCGCGAATGGAAAAGCCCTCCCCACGGCGGGCGGGGGAGGGCTTCACACTGTTGTTTGTCGAAGCAGACGCGTTCGATATCAGGCCAGGTCGAAGCGGTCGGCGTTCATGACCTTCGTCCAGGCGGCAACGAAGTCCTTCACGAACTTTTCGGCGTTGTCGTCCTGGGCGTAGACTTCCGCATAAGAGCGCAGGACTGAGTTCGATCCAAAAACCAGATCGACACGGGTGGCGGTGTATTTGGCCGCCCCGGTCTTCCGATCGCAGATATCGTAGCTGTTCTTGCCGGTCGGCTTCCAGCTGTAGCCCATGTCGGTCAGCGTGACGAAGAAGTCGTTCGTCAGCTGGCCTTCGCGGTCTGTGAAGACGCCATGGCGGGTTCCGCCATGGTTGGTCCCCAGCACGCGCATGCCGCCGAGCAGGACCGTCATTTCCGGACCCGTCAGGCCCATCAACTGGGCGCGGTCGAGGAGCATTTCCTCGGGGCTGACCACATAGTCCTTCTTCAGCCAGTTGCGGAAACCGTCGGCCAGCGGCTCGAGCGGTGCAAAGCTTGCGGCATCCGTCTGCTCGGCCGTCGCATCACCACGACCCGCGGCGAAGGGCACCTCGATCGTATAGCCGGCCGCCTTGGCTGCCTTTTCGATGCCGACATTGCCGGCAAGGACGATCACGTCTGCGATGCTCGCACCGAATTCCGCCGCGATCGGCTCAAGGACCGACAGGACCTTGCCGAGACGGGCGGGCTCGTTGCCTTCCCACTCCCGCTGGGGGGCAAGCCGGATACGTGCGCCGTTCGCACCGCCGCGCATGTCGGACTGACGGTAGGTGCGGGCGCTGTCCCACGCCGTCGAGACCATTTCGGAGATCGAGAGACCCGAGGCGGCAATCTTCGCCTTGACGGCACCGATGTCGTAATTGGTCGGGCCGGCCGGAATCGGATCCTGCCAGATCAGGTCTTCGGTCGGGGCGTCCGGGCCGATGTAGCGGACGCGCGGTCCCATGTCGCGGTGGGTCAGCTTGAACCAGGCGCGGGCGAAGGTGTCCTTGAAGTATTCCGGATCGGCCATGAACTTTTCGCAGATGGCGCGATAGGCGGGGTCGACCTTCATCGCCATATCGGCGTCGGTCATCATCGGCATGCGGCGGACCGACGGATCGGAGGCGTCGACCGGCATGTGCTCTTCCTTGATGCCGATCGGCTGCCACTGCTGCGCGCCAGCCGGGCTGCGGGTCAGTTCCCACTCGTAACCGAACAGCAGGTCGAAGTAGCCCATGTCGAAGACAGTCGGGTTGGCGGTCCAGGCACCTTCGATGCCCGAGGTCACGGCGAGGCTCGCCTTGCCGTTCTGGTTCGGGTTGATCCAGCCGAAGCCCTGGTTCTCGACGTCGCTGGCCTCCGGTTCGGCGCTGAGCGTGGCGGCATCGCCGTTGCCATGGGCCTTGCCGACGGTGTGGCCGCCAGCCGTGAGGGCTGCGGTTTCCTCATCGTTCATCGCCATGCGGGCGAAAGTCTCACGCACCTGGGCGGCGGTGGCCAGCGGGTCGGGCCGGCCGTTCACGCCTTCCGGGTTGACGTAGATGAGGCCCATCTGCACGGCGGCGAGCGGGTTTTCCATCGTGTCGGGCTTGGTGACGTCTTCGTAGCGGTTGTCGGACGGCGCCAGCCATTCCTTTTCGGCACCCCAGTAGACGTCCTTTTCCGGACCCCAGATGTCGGTGCGACCGAAGGCAAAGCCGAAGGTCTTCAGGCCCATGTCCTCATAGGAGATCGTGCCGGCGAGGATGATCAGGTCGGCCCAGGAAATCTTGTTGCCGTACTTCTTCTTCAGCGGCCACAGAAGGCGACGCGCCTTGTCGAGGCTCGCATTGTCCGGCCAGGAGTTGAGAGGCGCAAAACGGATGTTGCCGGTGCCGCCGCCGCCACGGCCATCGGCCAGGCGATAGGAGCCGGCGGAGTGCCAGGCGAGGCGAATCATCAGTCCGCCGTAGTGACCCCAGTCGGCCGGCCACCAATCCTGGCTGTCCTTCAGGAGCGCCTTCATGTCAGCCTTCAGGGCAGCAACATCGAGCGTCTTGACTGCTTCACGATAGTTGAAGCCGGTCAGCGGATTGGTCTTGGTATCGTGCTGGTGCAGGATGTCGAGGTTCAGCGCATTGGGCCACCAAGCCATGACCGAGCTACCAGTGGCGGTGTTGCCACCATGCATGACGGGACATTTGCCAGCCGGTTTCGTACTTGCGTCCATAATATCCTCCGACGGATTTTTTCAGGTTTGAAGATCGAGGAGAAGGTAAGCGCGTTGTGTGACAGCGAGCGTCTTCCTTCCGTGATTTCCACGGTTAGCAAGCCTGTTCCATAAATTCCAATTGTATAATCTAAAGGGTCCGATATGCTCAGGTTATGATAGGTTTGTCGATGCGGCATCTGCGGTACTTCGATGCGCTCGCGCGATCGGGCCATTTCGGCCGGGCGGCGGAGGCCTGCGCCATCTCTCAACCGGCGCTTTCGGTACAGATCCGCGAGTTGGAGGACCTCATCGGCGCGCCACTGGTGGAGCGGGGTGGGCGGACCATCCGGCTGACGACACTCGGCAACGAGTTCGCCGAGCGGGTGCGGGCCATCCTGCGTTCCGTGGACGAGCTCGAGGATCTGGCGCGGGCTGCTCACGGGCCGCTTGCCGGGCGGCTGCGGCTCGGAATCATCCCGACGGTCGCGCCTTATCTGTTGCCTGAGGTGATCGCCACGCTCACCCGCCGCTATCCGGGTCTCGACCCGCGCCCGCGCGAGGCGATTACGCAGAGGCTGATCGAGGACCTGCTGGACGCGCGGCTCGATGCGGCAATCGTGGCGCTGCCGGTGTCGGAACCTGCGCTCGAAGAGGTGCCGCTGTTCGACGAGGAATTCGTGCTGGTGCGCTCGCTCGAAGATGCCGACAGGCCTGTGCCGAGTTCCGACAGGCTGCACGAAATGCGGCTGCTCTTGCTGGAAGAGGGCCATTGCTTCCGCGACCAGGCGCTCGCGGTGTGCAACATCAGTTCCTCCACGCCACGCGATCTGATGGAGGGCAGTTCGCTCTCCACGCTGGTGCAGATGGTCAGTGCCGGCATCGGCGTGACGCTGATTCCGGAAATGGCCGTTTCTATCGAGGCGCGGTCGGCGGAGATTTCCGTCGCCCGTCTCGCCGAACCCCGGCCATCCCGGAGGATCGGCATGGTCTGGCGCAAGACAAATCCGCTCAAGCAGCAGTTCGAGAAGGTGGCCGAGATCGTGCGCGAGATCGGACTGGCGCGGCAGATCGAGGCAAGCATGCTGCGGGCAACAGCGGATCACGCGGAGCGGCTGCCGTCTGTCCCGTCGGAGTTGGCCGCGGCATCCCCCTGACGGATACCTGTGACGCTCATGCCAGAGCGAGCTTCGCAGCCATCGCCAGGAAAGCGGTCGCGAAGACACGTCTGATCCAGGCGAGTACGTTCGGACGCTCGACGACACGATCCCGAAGCGATGCGGCGAAGAGGCCGTAGATGGCGAAGACCACGAAGGTCATCAGCATGAAGACGAGGCTGTCGGCGATCATCAAAGAGACGGCGCCTTCCGCTGACGGATCGACGAACTGCGGCAGGAAGGCGAGGAAGAACAGCGATAGCTTCGGGTTGAGCAGGTTGATGAGTATTGCCTGCATGACGATACCGGTGCCGGACTGACGTGTATCCGGCTTTCCCAGCCCGCCTCCACCGCCGGCACGCAGCATGTCGATCGCCATATAGATGAGGTAGATGATCCCGGCGAGCTTTAGGATCATGAAGGCCTTTTCGCTGCTGCTCAGCACGGCGGCGAGGCCGAGGATCGCGGCGGCCATGTGGGGCACGATGCCGAGGGTACAGCCAAAGGCGGCGACGATGGACATGCTGCGTCCGCGCATCAGTCCCATGGCGATGGTGTAGATTGCGCCGGTGCCGGGCGTGGCGACGACGATAAAGGCGGTCACGAGGAATTCGAGGGTCATGGGTGTCTCCGGTTCCATTTGGAAGGAGAGATACGACTAGTGCCGCTCCTGCGTCTTGAACGGGATTGCAGTTGTCGCCTGCCGAAAGGCAGCCGGCGTCAGGCCGTAGTGACGGCGGAAGGCGCGAGTCAGATGGCTCTGGTCTGCGAAGCCGCTCTCGGCGGCAGTTGCCGCCAGCGGTACGCCCGAGGCGATCAGGCGGCGCGCCAGGAGGAGGCGCCGTTGCAGGAGATAGGCGTGCGGCGTCAATCCGGTTACCTTCGCAAAGGCTCTCAGCGTCTGGAAACGGCTGAGGCCAGTCTCCGCCGCGAGAGATGCAAGTGTCGGCGTCGAGGTTGGGTCGTCGTCGATCATCTGCCGGGCCTGGGCAATGCCCCGTTGATCGTGTCGGTCAAGGCGTGTGCGCGGTGGGGCCATCGCTTCGGCCAGCAGGTCCAATAGTGCCTCTTCCCAAGCGAGCGGCCCGGCCGCATCGGTCGTCCTGATCGTTCGCCAGGCGCACAGGAAACGATCAGCCAGTTGCCCGTTCCTGAACACCGGGGCCTCGAATTCGAGAGCTGGCACGGTGAGGTGTGTGAAGCCGGCGGCAAAGTCGTGCAGACATTCCGGTGTCAGATAGAACATCGTCCAGCGACGGCTCTTGCCGCCCGCCGGAATGCCATCATGAACCTCGCCTGGATTGACGGTGATAACGTTTCCAGGACCGGCCTCGACCTGACCGCGTCCGGATGCCGAGAGTTGACCACCGTCAAGTATGACGCCGATGCCGAACTCGTCGTGGGTATGCCTCGGAAAGACGTGATCGCTTTCCGCCGCCACGGCGTGGAGGCCGCGAATGCCGGTCGAGAAGGCTGTGAACCCGTGGGCCATGAACGCTACATCGCTTTCTCGATATCCGGCGCGATCGCTTCCGGTTTGGTGGTTGGGGCATACCTCGCAATCGGCACGCCGTCGCGGCCGATCAGGAACTTGGTGAAGTTCCACTTGATCGCCTCGGTGCCGAGAATGCCCGGCACCTCGTGGGTCAGGTATTTGTAGAGCGGGTGGGCATCGTTGCCGTTGACCTCGATCTTGGAGAACAGCGGAAACGTGACGCGGAAGCGCAGGTCGCAGAAGGAGGCGATCTCCGCGTTGGTGCCACTTTCCTGCGCGCCGAACTGGTTGCAGGGAAAGGCGAGCACGACGAGGTCATCGGCATATTTCTCCTGCAGTTGCTGGAGGCCCTCGTATTGTGGCGTGAAGCCGCAGGCGCTCGCGGTGTTGACGATCAAGAGGACCTTGCCGGTGAATTCGGAGAGCTGCCGTTCCTTGCCGGTGATGTCGAAGGCGGTGAAATCGTGGACCGTCATAGTCGTTTCCTATTCGAACTCGATGATCTTGCTTTTGAACCGCAGAACCGGCTCGCCATTCTGGTTGACCCCTTCGGCGAGGCCGGTGTTGAGGATGAGGCCAGGACGAGAGGCGAGCGGACGGCTGTCGATGCCGGTCAGGGAGTAGCTGACGACATCGCCGGCAAACACTGGTTTCAGCCATTGCAACTCGCTGAAACCGGGGGAGGGGCCGAGCTTCGGAGGGACCACGCCCTCCGCGATCAGCCGCGCCGTCTCGAGGCGCCAGAAATCGATGAAGCAGCGCATCCATTCGGCGCAGGTGTGCCAGCCGGACGCGCAGAGGCCGCCGAAGACGTAACCCTTTGCGGCTTCCGCGTCGGTGTGGAAGGGCTGGGGGTCGAATTTTTCGGCGAAGCGGATGATCGATTCGGCGGTGAATTCCTTGCTGCCGGTCTTCAACGGATGACCAGGCGGGGAGAGTTCGAGCAACTTCATGCGGTGCCCCCCTCGATATCGCGACGGCGGAACATGATCGAGTTTTCCGAGACAAGAACCCGTTCGCCGCGCTGGTTTTCCAGTTCGTGGCGGAAGGTGGCGATGCCGATCTGCGGACGCGAGCGGAGGGTACGCGCGGCCGTGACTGTCGACCGCCCTGACAGCGTATCACCGGCCAGCACGGGCTTTTTCCACTCCATAACGTCGATGCCGGGTGCGCCCTCCGAGACCGAGGACAGCAGATAGGCGTCGATCATCATGCGCATCAGCATGGCGCTCGTGTGCCAGCCGGAGGCAGATAGACCGCCGAGAATGCTCGCCTTGCCGGCCTCTTCGGAGAGATGCATCGGCTGCGGATCGAACTCCGTGGCGAAAGCAACAATCTCGGCAGCATCAACCGTTTTCGGCCCGAGCGGAAAGCTCCGGCCCGGTTCAAAATCCTCGAAATAAAGTCTCGTCATTTTCTCCGCCCGCATTACTGTGCCGGTACCATGGCGGGGGACGTTCTGAAATTCAAGGAGGTGACATGAGCGGGTGGCTTGACCAAGCGACCTTTCTCAACGGCATCGAGCCCGAAGCCCGAGACATGCTGGCCGCGGTGAAGCCGCAGTTCGTGCCCGCAAAGACCGTTCTCTTCGGGGCGGGCGACGAGGCCAAAGCGTTCGTGATCATCCTGTCCGGCCGGATCGGCGTGTATCTGACCGGACGCAACGGTCGGGAACTGCTGCTTTACTCGGTTACGCCGGGGGAGACCTGCATCCAGACGACACTCGGCGTAATGGGCGGTACGCGCTATTCCGGGGAGGCCATTGCCGAAATCGACATCGTCGCCGTGATGCTCGCTCCCGACCTGTTCGACCGGCTGATGGCGCGGTCGGCGACATTTCGCGGCTTCGTCTTCAAGGCGTTCGGTGCGCGCCTTACGGACATGATGTTCGTGCTGGAACAGGTCGCTTTCGTGAAGGTCGAGCAGAGACTTGCGAAGGCACTGGTCGAGCGCGCTGACGATAACGGTATCGTCGCGGCGACGCACCAGGAGTTGGCTGCCGTTATCGGCTCCGCCCGCGAGGTGGTGTCACGGCGGATAGAAGCGCTGGTTTCGCAAGGGCTGGTCACGAGCGAGCGAGGCCAGGTTCGCCTTCTCGACCGCAACGAAATGCGCGGGATGGCCGGATCGCAAATTGCGTGAAAGCGTGACTTAGTCACCGACACGGAAGCTAACGCGGCGTAGTGTCGGCGCATGGACAACAAAGCCGGAGGGACTTTCATGTTTACCAAGAATGTCGGATCGATCGACCGCGTCCTGCGGATTGTCGCGGGACTCGTTCTCCTGTCGCTGTTCTTCATCTACCCGAATGCTTCGTGGCGCTATCTGACGCTGATCGGCATCGTGCCGCTGGCGACCGGTCTGCTGTCGACCTGCCCGCTTTATTCTATCCTCGGTATCACCACGTGCCCGGTGACCAAGGCCTGAAGGGCAACGTCCCAAAACGTCGAAAGCCGCGATCGATGTCGCGGCTTTTTCTTTTTGAACGAATGGCTTGCCGTCAGGTGTTGAAGCGGAAGTGGATGACGTCGCCGTCGTGGACGACATATTCCTTGCCTTCGTCGCGGCCCTTGCCGGCTTCCTTGGCGCCGACTTCGCCCTTGTAGGCGATGTAGTCGTCATAGGAGATGGTGAAGGCGCGGATGAAGCCGCGTTCGAAATCGGTGTGGATAACGCCGGCGGCCTGGGGAGCCTTGGTGCCGCGGACGATGGTCCAGGCGCGGCATTCCTTAGGGCCGACGGTGAAATAGGTGATAAGGTCAAGCAGGTGGTAGCCGGCGCGGATCAGGCGGTCGAGGCCGGCCTCGTCGAGGCCAAGGGCGGAGAGGAATTCGGTCGCTTCGTCTTCCGGCAACTGCGCGACTTCGGCTTCGATCGCGGCCGAGATGATGACGCATTCCGCACCCTGTTCCGCCGCCATCTTGGCAACGGCTTCGGTGTGCTTGTTGCCGGTCGCGGCATCGGCCTCTGCCACGTTGCAGACGTAGAGGACCGGATGCGAAGTCAGGAGGTTGAGGCCCTTTAGGATTTCGATCTCTTCCGGGGCGAGCGTCTTCAGCAGGAGACGGGCGGGCTTGCCTTCCTGCAGGAGCTTGACCACCTGTTCCATGATCGGCAGCTGGGCGGTCGCTTCCTTGTCCTTGCCGGTGGCGCGCTTGCGGGTCTGCTCGACGCGGCGTTCCAGGCTTTCCAGGTCGGCGAGCATCAGTTCGGTCTCGATCGTATCGGCGTCGCCGACCGGGTCGATCTTGCCCTCGACATGCGTGATGTCGTCGTCCTCGAAGCAGCGCAGCACGTGCACGACCGCATCGACTTCGCGGATGTTGGCGAGGAACTTGTTGCCCAGGCCTTCGCCCTTCGACGCGCCGCGCACGAGGCCGGCGATGTCGACGAAGGAGATGCGGGTCGGGATGATTTCCTTGGAGCCGGCGATGTCGGCGAGCTTCTTCATGCGCGGATCGGGAACGGCCACTTCACCGGTGTTCGGCTCGATCGTGCAGAAAGGATAGTTTGCCGCCTGGGCGGCTGCCGTCTTGGTCAGCGCGTTGAAGAGAGTGGACTTGCCGACATTCGGAAGCCCGACGATACCGCATTTGAAGCCCATGGCTCTGAATACCTGCTCGGGATGGATTTTCGTTGACCACGCGTATGGGGTATAGGAGAGGGACGGTCAAGTGTTGACCGTCCGCGAAGCGTATCCAACCGATCCGGGAGTTCGCCATGGCAGACAAGGACACGGTGCTGGCGCCGAAGACGGTGTCGAAGCCGAAGCTGGAGCGTCCCAAGCTCTACAAGGTCATCCTGCTCAACGACGACTATACACCACGCGAGTTCGTCACCATCGTGCTGAAGGCGGTGTTCCGGATGAGCGAGGAGACCGGTCACAGGGTGATGATGACGGCGCACCGGTTCGGATCGGCGGTCGTCGTGGTCTGTGCCAGGGATATCGCCGAGACCAAAGCCAAGGAGGCGACCGACCTCGCAAAGGAGGCGGGCTTCCCGCTGATGTTCACGACCGAGCCCGAAGAATAGGACTCAATCCTTTTTCTCGCCGAACATGCGCTTGAGCATGTCGGCCATCGGTCCGCTCGCCGGCATTTTCGGTGCCGCGCCGCCCCGCGCCTGGCGGATATGCGACTGGCCGGCAGGCTTGGGTGGTTTCGCCGGCTTTGCCTTTTCCTCTTCGGCCTTGCCGCCGGTCGCCAGCGCCAGTTTGTTCATGAACTTCGATTCATCGGCCAGCATCATCATGTCGGCATGGTCGGCGATGGCGTCGAGCAGCGGATCGAGCCAATCGCGGTCGACTTTGGCGAAATCGCCGAGAACGTGACCATGGACACGGTCCTTGTCGCCGGGGTGGCCGATCCCGAGCCGGAGGCGGCGATAGTCCTTGCCGCAGTGGGCGTCCATGGATTTGAGACCGTTATGGCCGCCGTGGCCGCCGCCGGTCTTCATCCGGGCCCGGCCTGCTGGCAGGTCGAGTTCATCGTGGATCACGATGATCTGCGCCGGCGTCAGCTTGTAGAAGCGCATGGCTTCCCCGACGGATTCGCCTGATAGGTTCATGAAAGTCTGGGGCTTGATCAGCAGGACCTTTTCACCGCCGAGTTCCCCCTCGGAAATCTCCGCCTTGAACTTCTTCGACCACGGGCCGAACGGATGGCGGCGATGGATGGCATCGATGGCCATGAAGCCGATGTTATGGCGGTTGCTTTCGTATTTTGCGCCCGGATTGCCGAGGCCGGCGATGATGAACATGTGACGTCAGTCCCGTGCTTGTCTCTGGTGATCCACCATCGTCAAACGCGGGACTTGTCAACCCGTTTCTTACTGCAACTCCGCCGTCGTCTCCCCCAGGCCGCCGAGACCGTGGGCTTCCAGGATGCGAGCCTGCGTGCCATTAGCGATCAACTCTGATAGCGCGTCCTGCATTTTCTTCTGCAGGTCGGCGGGGAAATCGATGTTGCAGGCGATCGAGAACGTCTGCTTGGAGAACACGAATTCCGCCTCCACCGGATTACCTTCCGCCTTGAGCTTGGTGTAGTACTTCTCGGAGATCGGCATCATGTCGATGCGACCAGCCAGCAGTTTTTTCAGCGTCAGATCGAGATCGGCCGCAAGGTCGATCTTCGGGAAGCCGTTGCGTTGGAGAAGATCCTGCGTGTAATCGTTGCGCTGCGTGCCGACAATGTACTGGCGCGCTTCCTCGACGTTCTTCGCCTCGACGTTTGTCCCGGATTTCGAGATCATGAAGTTGCGATCGATCGCCAGTGGTTCCACCCATTTGAAGCGCGCGTCGCGTTCGGGAATGTGGGCCGTTGTGAAGACACAGTGGTCACGCTCGGATTCGGCGAGCGCGAGGGCCCGGGCCCAGGGCATAAGTTCCACGGTATAGTCGACACCAACCGTCTTCATCATCTCGACGACCTGTTCGTAGCCGGCGCCCCCATAGCCATCCCCTTCGCGATAGTTGTAGGGCGGATATTCCTCCGTGGTGAACTTGACGGTTTGTGCCTCCGCAGCGGGAGCGGCGGCAAGCAGAAGCAGCACAGAAAGCATTCTCATGTTGTCTTCTCCTGGTTCTCGGGCGGGGCGGCCGCCGCATTAGGCAACGTAGGTCGACTTCTCCTGTTGCCACTGGTGTTGTTCGATCAGATCCTCGACCCGCTGCGGACGCGCGAAGAGATAGCCCTGGCCGTAGTCGCAACCGAAGTCGCGGACGATTTCCCATTGGGCGCCGGACTCGATGCCTTCGGCGACGACCGAGCAGCCCATGCGGTGGGCGATGTCCGTGATGCCTTCGGCGAGGAGGTGGCTCTTCTTGCGTTTTTCGGGCTGTCCGTCTGTGAGCGAGCGAATGAAGCTCTGGTCGATCTTGATGATATCGACCGGGAAACGGTTGAGGTAACTCAGCGACGAATAGCCTGTGCCGAAGTCGTCAAGCGCGATGCGGCAGCCGAACTGCTTGAACTCCTCAAGGATCGTGTGCACGAGCGGATTGTCGCGTAGCAGCATGGCTTCCGTAATTTCGATGACGATGCGCTCGGGCCGAATGTTGCGTCGCGCCGTCAGGGCGGCCAGCCGCATCGGCAGGCCGGGCTCGAACTGCAGGGGCGAATAGTTGACGGCAAGATAGGTGCGGTCGTCGCCGGTGGCTTCGGTCAGCATAACGAGGTTGTCGAGCGCTTTTTCGAGGATGCGATTGCCAATGTCGACGATCGAACCGGTCTCCTCGGCGACATTGATGATGTCGCCGGGCGGGAGAAGGCCCTTTTGCGGATGGTTGAGGCGCATCAGCGACTCGTAGCCCATGACGGTTCCGTCCGTCAGATCGACGATCGGCTGGAGGAAGGCCTCGAACCAGTCGTTTTCGAGGCCTGCCTCGATGAAGCTCTCGATCTCGGCGCGCTGGCGGGTGCTGTCCTGAAGCTGCGGGTCGTAGACGCGCGCACCATTCTTGCCGCCCCGCTTCTTGCTGTACATCGCAAGGTCAGACTTCTGCAGCAGTTCGGCCGCATTGCCGGCATGGGCGGGATAGAGCGCGATGCCGATGCTGGCGCTGAGGCGCGCGGCCGTGCCCTGCAATATGAAGGGTGCGTCGAAGATTGCGCAGATGCGCCGGCTAACGTCCAGCGCGGTGCGCTCTGCGTCGCCGGAGAGCAGCAGGATCGCGAACTCGTCACCACCCAGTCTTGCCGCAACGGAGCCCTGCGGTAGAAGCGGTTCGAGCATGGCGACGAACATCTTCAGCACCGAGTCGCCGGCCTGATGTCCCAGATTGTCGTTGATCCACTTGAAGCGGTCGAGGTCGATGAACAGGCAGGCGAGCTGCGTGTGCGCCGCGTCCGCCTCGGCGATCTTCTCGTCCAGCGCGCTTTCGAAGCCCTGGCGGTTCATGAGCCCTGTCAGGTGATCGGTGATCGCCTGACGGTGGTTTCTTGCCTCGGACTGCTTGAGAGCGGTGATGTCCGTCATGACACTGAGGGAAAGGGCCTCGGCCTCATCTTCGACGCTCTTCGAGCTTTCGATGATCAGGACATCCATCACGCGCCCATCGGCGCAGATGAATTTGGTGGTGCATTCCCAGATGCACTCGCCGATCTGGCGTTCCCGCTTGCGGCTGAGGTATTTTTCACGGGCATCCGCGGCAATGCGGTCCGAGAACCGCGTTCCGAGTACATCCTCGCGGCTATAGCCGGTGGCAAGCAGCCAGTGGTCGGAAACGCCGGTGATGCGATCGTCGTCGTCGATCGAGAACAGCATGGCCGGCGTCATGTTGTAGATTTCGTTCGAGCGCCGATGCGCGAGCTTCAACTCACGCTCTTCCTGCTCGAGCTTGATCTGCATGGCGTTGAAGCTCTGCGCCAGGCGGCCCATTTCATCGTTCGAATGCCAGTCGACGTGGTGACGCGAGCCAAGGCGACGGGTCGCCTCGATGGCGGCCGTCAGCTTCAGAAGCGGCTTCACGATCATCATTCGGTTGCCGACGACGGCGGCACCGATGACGGCAAGAACGGTGATCAGGAAGATCGCGACGATGGCCGCCTCGGCTTCGCGCAGGCTCGACAGGAAACTCCGGCGGCTGAAATAGACCGTGATCGAGCCGACGACCTTGGGGCCTTCGACCGTTTCGTAGACGATCGGTTGCGATTTGGACCGCAGCCCGCCCTTGGGCCAATCGGGCATGGCGGGCAGCGCGACGCCAAGGGCTCCGGCCGTATCCCTGATCTGCACCTTGCTGATGGCGCCGCCGGAAATAACGGTCGTGGCGATACGCCGTACGCTTTCCTCGTCGAAGTCCCACATTGGCTTACCAAGCGCCTGAGCATTGGCCGCCAGGAGTACGTCGACGTGATCCTCGAGCTCGCGTCCGGCCCGTTCGGTGGACAGCGTCAGGAAAAGGACGAATAGGGGAACGACGAGCACGAAAACCGCCGTCGCGACGATCGCGAGGAACCGGTTCTCGACTGAATGTGTCATGGTGCGGCGGCCTCCCGCTGCTCCGGATGTCCCCATGCGGAATTCAAACCCTTTTCCCCTTATGATTTTGATCAAGAGGCGAGGGTGTCAGAGAAAGCTTAAACGCGGCTGAAGCGACAGGATTAACAAAGGGGTGATGCCGGAGTGCAAGATTTCGCACTATAAAAAATCCCGCCTCGGTGGAGGCGGGATTCAGACTGCTGACAAACCCGCCGATTTTTGCTTGGCGGGTTTTCTTGTTTTTAGGTGCGCGGTCAGGTGGTGTTTTGGTCTTAGGTTTTCGTGATCTTAATC
>NZ_JAGFPK010000001.1:2953882-2960382 GCF_017599385.1 Ciceribacter sp. L1K22 | reverse complement strand
CGTCACCATCTCGAGAGCCGTCTGTTCGGGAGCAGGTTTCTTCAACATGTCCCAGTGAATCATAAACCCCCGGATGTAGCCAGGGGTTTGTCAGCAGTCTGAATCCCGCCTCGGTGGAGGCGGGATTTCCTGTTTGCGGGTCGATCTCGTATTCGAGAGGCCTATCAGGCTTCGGTCTCGGTTTCTTCCGAAACGCCACCGGCCGGCGCCACGATCGTTGCGATCGTGAAGTCGCGGTCGGTGATGACCGGGGTCACGCCCTTCGGCAGCTTCACATGCGAGATGTGGAGGCTGTCGCCGATCTTGTGACCAGCGAGGTCGACCGTGATGAATTCCGGGATGTCGTTGGCCGGGCAGTGCAGTTCGACATCGTGACGAACGATGTTCAGAACGCCGCCGATCTTGATGCCGGACTTTTCTTCGTTGATGAAGTGAACCGGAACGGCAACGACGACCTTGCTGTCAGCTGAAACGCGCAGGAAGTCCACGTGCAGGAGGAAGTCACGAACCGGATCAAGCTGGTAGTCCTTGGGCAGGACCGAAACCTTCTTGCCGTCGACTTCGATCGTTGCGACGGTGGTCTTGAAACCGCCGGCATGAATGCGCTTTGTCAGTTCATTCGTGTTCAGCACGATGGAGACGGGGGGCTGCTTGTCACCATAGATGACAGCAGGAATGAGACCTTTGCGGCGAAGTTCACGGGAGGACCCCTTACCGACCCGTTCGCGCGCCTCGGCCTTGAGCTCGTATGAAGAGTGGCTCATGGCATTTCCTTTCGAGGTTATTTGGAGAGCTTGAAAGTGCCTGCAAAAGGCAATTTTTCGAAGCTGGAGGTGCCGTTTCCGGCAGACCTCATCCGCGTTGCCTCCAAGGGTGTCTGCGCGGACCGGGGCGCTATAGACCACGAAGCATGAAAATGCAAGGCGCTGCGGGGTGTTTCGGTCGGTGCACCGACCTCCGTATATTCAAGGATCGGTAACTACATATGCCAATCGTTTGGAAATTGCTTTTTGTTAGGAAGGGTGCGTCCGAATTTGCCGAGTTCATTTCATGCTGACTGTCCTTTCCTGCATTGTTGTCGACCATAACCCTGTGTTCACCGTCGCCGCCGTCCTGGTTTGCCTGACCGGATCGCTTCTGACCATGCGTCTGTTCGCGCGGGCACGACATACCCGAAAGGCGACACGGTTCAGTTGGCTGGCACTCGGCGGGATCATTGGAGGCGCGACGATCTGGACCACGCATTTCGTCGCTATGATGGGCTACAAGGCCGGCGTCGTCGTGGGTTACGAACCGGTCGGAACCCTTTCTTCGCTTGCCATCGCAATCACCGTGACGTCGGCCGGTTTCCTGATCAGCACGGTCCAGCAGCGCGGTGCGCTGATCGAGGCCGGTGGCGTCATCATGGGGCTCGGCATCGCCGCGATGCATTATACAGGCATGGACGCCTATGAAGTGCAGGGTCTCAAGCAATGGGATGCCAACTTCGTCCTCGCGTCCCTGATTGCCGGTGCGTTTCTCGGCGCTGTGGCGACCAACCGCATCGGCCGGCCGGTGACGCGTTTCTGCAAATACGGCGGCGCCGCCGCCATGATCTTGGCGATCGCATCGACGCATTTCATCGGCATGGCAGGCCTGACGATCGTGCCGATGGCAGACGCGGTCGTTCCGGCGAATGTCGTTCCGGAGGGCGTCCTTATCGTGGTCGTGGTCGCCATCATGATGATGATCCTCGCCCTTGGGGCAGCTTCCTATTTCATCGACATGCAGTCGACCCGGGCGAGCGCCGAGCGGTATCGTCATCTCTCCATGCATGACGCCCTGACCGGTCTCCCGAACAGGGTGTCGCTGATGGAGCATCTGGGGGAGGCGCTGGAGATGCCGGCAGGCCGGTCGCCCAAGATCGCAATCCTGTCTTTCGATCTCGATCGTTTCAAGGAGATCAACGACGTGCACGGTCATGCGGCCGGCGACCACGTCCTTCGGGCAATTTCCGAGCGCATGTCCGGCGTTCTCAATGATGACGAGTTCCTTGCCCGGGTGGGTGGTGACGAGTTCGTGGCCATCAAGACGCGCTACTTCACCCGGTCCGACGCGATGCATTTTTCCAAGCGGCTGATCGACCAGATCAGCCGACCCATCGAGTGGAAGGAGCAGATATTCCTCGTCGGATCGAGCGTCGGCATATCGATCTATCCGGATTCGGCGACGACCATTGACGATCTGCTTGCTCAGTCGGACGTCGCTATGTATCGCGCGAAGTCGACTGGTTCCAACAACATCTGCTTCTACGATATCTCGATGGATAGTGCAGCGCGCGAGCGCAACGCGCTGGCCATGGATCTGCGAACGGCGCTGCAGCAGCGACAGTTCGAGCTCTATTATCAAAGGCAGAACGAGACGGCGAGCGGCAAGGTGATCGGCTTCGAGGTCCTGCTGCGTTGGAACCACCCGCAGCGCGGTCGCATCTCGCCAGCGGATTTCATTCCGATCGCAGAGAAAACCGGGCTCATCAACCAGATCGGCGACTGGGTTCTCGAGGAGGCCTGCCGCGAGGCGGCGGCTTGGAGCAATCCCTTGTCGGTCGCGGTGAACGTGGCACCGGCGCAGCTTGCGGACGCGAAGTTTCCGCAGCGCGTCCAGGAGATTCTGCAGACAACCGGTCTGGATCCCCTGCGCCTGGAACTCGAAATCACGGAGTCCGGGATCATCCAGGATCAGCAACGCGCTCTGCAGACGATCCGTCAGTTGAAGGACGCGGGAGTGAGAATTGCGATGGACGACTACGGCACGGGGTATTCCTCGCTCTCGACATTGCAGCTCTTTCCGTTCGACAAGATCAAGATCGATCGCAGCTTCATCGACGGCGTTGCCACCAATCGTCATTCGGCGGCTATCGTCAGGTCGACGCTCATTCTCGCCGCCAGCCTTGATATTCCCGTTCTCGCCGAAGGGGTGGAGAACGCGGAACACATGACTTTTTTGCTCGATGAGGGATGTCAGCAGGTGCAGGGGTTCTATTATGGACGACCATCGCCGCGCGCCGACATCGAGATCGAGGTGAACGGCCCGGAGATCGAACTGCCGATGGATCAGCAGGTCACCGATCGCGAAGACGCAAAGAAGCCGGCCGCTGCCTGATTGTCGTCCCGACTGTCGCAGTTTTGCGACAGACCGGCCGCCCAAGTATCATGCGGACTTGAGGTTGCCACACGCCATTGAAACATGGATCGGCGAAGAGCATGATGGGCCCAAGCTTTGGGAGGAGCCGATGCGCCAGTCCGTGCGACATTCCGATCTTGTCTATGCGACCGCCTCGCGGCCATCCGCGGCGATCAGTTCGCCGATCGCGGCGTCGTGGATCCGGTGCCTCGATGTTCATCGACTAATGCCGGACGTGCCTCGGGATCCGGTGCAGGTGGACGCCGATGCATATACTTCTTCACGCGAAAGCATGGAGCCGCTCATACATGCCTGTGCCGACGAGTTCGACCGCCTTTACCAGACGGTCGGCCGCTCCGGTTGCTGCATCGTGTTGTCCGACCGGCACGGCGTGATCGTCGATCGGCGAGGGGCGGCCAGCAATGACGTCGAATTCAAGAAACTCGGTCTGTGGCAACGCAACCTCTGGAGCGAGGCGAGCGTCGGCACGAACGGTATCGGGACGGCGCTTGCCGACGAACGCAGCGTTATGATCCACCGCGATCAGCATTTCCTGTCTTCAAACATCTCGCTGAGTTGCGTCACGGCGCCGATCCGCGATCATCTGGGCCAGGTCGCCGGCGCAATCGACATCTCCACCTGCCGCGACGACGTGACCGACATGACGCTCGCGATGCTTTCGCACGCCGTGCGCGACGTCGCAGGCAAGCTGGAGACGACGCTGTTTCGCAGTGCCTTTCCCGGCGCCCGCATCGTCATGGTTCCGTCGGCTCCGATCTCATCAGTCGCACTGCTCGCCGTCGACCAGCACGACATGATTCTGGGAGCAACCAAGGCAGCGCGGTTGGCTCTTCGGCTTGACGATGCGCAGATACGGAGCGGCATGCCGGCAGCCGATGCGCTCAATGAAGACCGACGTGAGGTTAGCGCCGATCTCGAGGAGGCGGAACGGGCGGCGCTGCGGCGGGCACTTTCCCGCAGCAACGGCAATGTCTCTCTGGCGGCCCAGACGCTTGGTATCAGCCGCGCGACGATGCACCGGAAGCTGAAACGGCTTTCCTTGCAGTAGCGCCGCGACATATGTCGCAGAACTGAAACAGTGTGCGCTGCAATAGCCCCCGGGCGGTCTATCCTCTCGGCGTCGCTCCGACAATCATCGTCCCATCGGCCCGAGGAGGGCCTTTCACAGGGAGGATGACAGATGAATATCCAGGTTCAACCGGTTGCGAACACGCCGTTCAAGCTCCGTTACCGCAATTTCATTGGCGGTGAATGGCGCGACCCGATCAATGGTCGCTACTTCGACAATACGACGCCGGTCACTGGCGGCAAGCTTTGCGAGGTTGCACGTTCGGACGAGGCCGACATCAATCTGGCGCTGGATGCCGCCCACGCGGCGAAGGACAAGTGGGGCCGCACCTCCACCACCGAGCGCTCGAACATCCTCTTGAAGATCGCCGACCGGATGGAGGCCAATCTCGAGCTTCTGGCGCGGGCCGAGACGTGGGACAACGGCAAGCCGTTGCGCGAAACCATGGCGGCCGATATTCCGCTTGCGATCGACCATTTCCGTTACTTCGCCGCCTGCGTGCGGGCACAGGAAGGCACGATCGGCGAAGTGGACCACGATACGATCGCCTATCACTTCCACGAGCCGCTCGGCGTTGTCGGGCAGATCATTCCATGGAACTTTCCGATCCTGATGGCGGCCTGGAAAGTGGCGCCGGCACTTGCCGCAGGCAACTGCGTCGTCCTGAAGCCGGCAGAACAGACGCCGGCCTCAATCCTCGTGCTGGCCGAACTGATTGCCGATCTCCTGCCACCGGGCGTGCTCAACATCGTCAACGGCTTTGGTCTCGAGGCCGGCAAACCGCTCGCCTGCAGCCCGCGGATCGCCAAGATCGCCTTCACCGGCGAGACCTCGACGGGCCGTCTGATCATGCAATACGCCTCGCAGAACCTGATCCCGGTAACGCTCGAACTTGGCGGCAAGTCGCCGAACATCTTCTTCGAGGATGTGATGCGCGAGGACGACGACTATCTCGACAAGGCGCTCGAGGGCTTTGCGATGTTCGCGCTCAATCAGGGCGAGGTCTGCACATGCCCGAGCCGCGCGCTGGTGCATGAGAAGATCTACGACCGTTTCATGGAAAAGGCGGTGAAGCGGGTCGAGGCGGTGCGCCAGGGCAATCCGCTCGACATGTCCACCATGATCGGCGCTCAGGCGTCCAACGAGCAGTTGGAGAAGATCCTCTCCTATATCGACATTGGCAAGCAGGAAGGCGCGGAAGTGCTGACCGGCGGCTACCGCAACGAACTCTCCGGGGATCTTGCTGGCGGCTATTACGTCAAGCCGACCGTCTTCAAGGGTCACAACAAGATGCGGATCTTCCAGGAGGAGATTTTTGGTCCCGTTGTTTCGGTCACGACCTTCCGAGACGAGGACGAGGCGCTCGCGATCGCCAACGACACGCTCTACGGCCTCGGCGCCGGCGTGTGGAGCCGTGATGCGAACACCTGTTACCAGTTCGGCCGCAACATCCATGCCGGACGTGTCTGGACCAATTGCTACCACGCCTATCCCGCCCATGCGGCGTTCGGTGGCTACAAGCAGTCGGGTATCGGCCGCGAAACGCACAAGATGATGCTCGACCACTACCAGCAGACCAAGAACATGCTGGTGAGCTATAGCCCGAAGGCGCTCGGCTTCTTCTGAGCCGGCGTTTTCGTCTCATGTCCGGGTAGCCGCCAAGCTAACACCCGGACGTCCGGCGGCGGCCCCGATCGCCGCCGGACACCTTTTCGAGGGAGGTGAGGAATGACGAGCAGTTCGATTGCGCGCGTGATCGCCACGGACGCCGCGCTGGATTTCATCGCCGAGATTAGAAGAGACCACCCGGATATTCTCTTTCACCAGTCGGGAGGTTGCTGCGATGGGTCGTCGCCGATGTGTTATCCTTCCGCGGACTACCGGGTGGGAGAAACCGACATCAAGCTCGGCGACATCGATGACGTTCCCTTCTACATCAACCGGTCACAGTTCGAGGCCTGGCAGCACACTCAACTGATCATCGATGTGGTACCGGGACGGGGAGGAATGTTCTCGCTCGACAATGGCCGGGAGAGGCGCTTTCTCACTCGGTCGAGACTATTCGGGGAAGGGGAAGCTTGCCCGTTGCCGGATCGATGAGATGTGCCTGATCCGACGCATAAAAAAGCCCGGCAGTCTTACCTGCCGGGCTCAGACTGCTGACAAACCCCTGGCTACATCCGGGGGTTTATGATTCACTGGGACATGTTGAAGAAACCTGCTCCCGAACAGACGGCTCTCGAGATGG
>NZ_JAGFPK010000001.1:2750635-2953782 GCF_017599385.1 Ciceribacter sp. L1K22 | reverse complement strand
TGGCCGCGAGCGCCCAAAACATCAAGAAGATCGCCATGGCAGTGAGCAAGGCCCCGGACCGAGCCTGGGTATAAGGGCACAGGTCCGATTAAGATCACGAAAATCTAAGACCAAAACACCACCTGACCGCGCACCTCAAAACAAGAAAACCCGCCAAGCAAAAATCGGCGGGTTTGTCAGCGGTCTGAGCCCGGCAGTCTTACCTGCCGGGCTTTTAGGTTTCTGGTCTGATGTGGATCAGGCCGCCTGACGCTGCCTGCCTGAGCTTGTCGGAGCGCGCTGGATCGCGAAGTGGCTGACCTGCTGCGTGAGCCCGTCGGCTTCGCTTGCGAGCGCAAAGGCTGCGGCTGTCGTTTCCTCAACCATCGCGGCATTCTGCTGGGTAACCTGGTCGAGGTCGTTGACGGAGGAGTTGATCTCCGACAGACGGGTCGACTGGTCGCGCGAGGCGTCTGCGATCGCGCCGATGTGGTCGTTGATCGCGACGATGTTTGTCTCGATCTGGCTGAGGCTCTCGCCGGTCTTCAGGACGAGGGCCACGCCGCCCTCAACGTCTGCGGTCGAGGTGTTGATGAGCTGCGAGATGTCGCGGGCGGCACCCGACGACTTCTGGGCCAGCTCGCGGACTTCCTGAGCGACGACGGCGAAGCCCTTGCCTGCCTCTCCTGCACGGGCGGCCTCGACGCCGGCGTTCAAAGCCAGCAGGTTGGTCTGGAAGGCGATCTGGTCGATGACGTCGATGATCTGGCGGATTTTCGAGGACGAGCTTTCGATGCGCTCCATCGCGACGATCGCCTCGCTGACGACCGTTGACGAGGTCTTGGCGCCGTCAAGCGCGTCGGCGGCGACGCGGACCGCGGTCTGGCAGCGCTTCAGGGTGTCGTTGACAGAGCCAGTCATCTCACCAAGGGCAGCGGCCGCTTCCTCGAGCGAGGCTGCCTGGCGTTCCGTGCGGTGAGCAAGATTTTCCGAAGCCGACTTCAGGTCACCGGAACCGCCACGGATCGTGTCGGCGCTCGCGGTGATTGAGCGGATCGTTGTCTCAAGCTGATCGACAGACTGGTTGAAGTCGACGCGCAGGTGATCCAGCGACGGCACGAAAGGCGTGTCGATACGCAGGTTGAGGCGGCCTGCCGCCAGATTCTTGAGGCCGGTGGCAAGAGCGGATACCGCTTCTTCCAGTTCGGCAGCGCTGCGGGCCTTTTCGGCCTCGCGCTGCTGGCGCTCCTCGTCGATTTCGTATGTGCGGCGTTCCGATTCCTCTTCCATACGCTCCTTGTCGAGAGCGCTCTGGCGGAAGGATTCCAGCGCGCGCGCCATGACGCCGATCTCGTCGCCGCGCGAAACGGCCTTGATCTCAATCGACTTGTCCCCCTCGTTGAGGCGGTTCATCAGGGCGGCGAGTTCCGTGAGCGGACGGGTGAGGCTGGCGGACACGAGCAAGCCGACTGCGCCCATGGCAGCGAGGACGGCCAGCGTCGCCAGGAATGCCCAGCGGGCGAGATCGTTGGCGGAGGCCAGTACCTGGGCTTCGTCCTGGCCGATCACGAGCAGGTGGGGCTGACCGAACAGGGTTATCGGCAGGTAGGAGTAGAAGTTGGAGTGATCGCCGGCTGTCGCGAAGACCGATCCCTTCTGCTGCGTCTTTGCCGCTTCCACGAGTTCGGGGGCGATGACGCTGCCGCTCGACACCGTGCCGCCGCGAACCGAGCCGTCAGCGGCGAGAAGGAAGGCGTCGCTGATGGTCTGGCCAAGTCCTTCGGGTGCGAGGATGGACGCGAGCTTGTTAGCGGAGACGCGCACCACGACAGTGCCGCGCTTTACGACGTCGCCCCAGACTGAGACGGCGAGCGGCTTGGCAACGAAAGCGGAGACATCGCCATCCTGCGCCTTGAAGTCGACGAAACCCGAGCTGTGAAGCTGATCGAGAGCACCTGCCTCGACCTGATCGTAAAGGGCCTTCAGGGAAGCGTTCTGCGGATCGGCAACGTTCGTGATGAACTCATCGCCCTTGGTCACGGTGTAGACAATCTGTCCGTTGACATCGAGAACGTAGATGTCGCTGACGTTGGCGTTCTTGCGGGCGCTGGAGAGCGTACCGTGGATGGCGCTGTGGCGAACGCCGTAGAGCAGCTTCAAGCCCGATCCGTCGAAGGCGGCGCGGTCTTCCACGCTCTTTGCCGGGTCCTGGAAGGCTTCGCGGACGCTGGCTTCCTCGATCTTGATGAGGTTGCCGGCCGAGTCCGTGGTCTCACCGATCGCGGTGTTCTGCGACAGTTCCGACAGCGTCTGCTCGATGCGCTGATTGTAGGCGAGGAGCGATTTCGACTGGTTTGCAGAGATCGTGTCGAGACGAAGTTTGCTCGCTTCGATCAATCCATTCTTGCCGATCTGGTAGCTTAGGATGCCGACGGCGGAGCATGAGACGAGAGTGGCGCCGATCACGAGCGCCGCGAATTTTGCCTTGACCGATAATATGCCCTTGATCTGGCTCGGTGCCGAATTGCCTTTGAACATCAATAAACTCCTCCAGGCGCAATATGCCGGGGAGTTTCGGGAAAATTGATTTCGGGAGTGTTAAGGCTGTAAGGCTAAAGGTTTCGTCGCGCCGGAGCCGATGCCGGCGCGCGCGCCATTTTCTCAGTCGAACAGGCTCGATACGGACTCTTCGGCACTGGTGCGGTTGATCGCCTCGCCCAGCAGGTTCGCGGTCGTCAGGACGCGGATGTTGTGGGCCGACTGGACCGCCGTCGTCGGCTGGATCGAATCGGTAATGACGAGTTCGCGCAGCTTGGAAGAGGTGACGCGCGAAACGGCCCCGCCAGACAGCACACCGTGGGTGATATAGGCCGTTACGCTGGTGGCGCCGTGCTTGAGAAGCGCTTCCGCCGCGTTGCAAAGCGTGCCGCCGGAATCGACGATGTCGTCGATCAGTATGCAATCCTTGCCGGTGACATCACCGATAACGTTCATCACCTCGGACTCGCCCGGACGATCGCGACGCTTGTCGACGATGGCCAGAAGACAGTCGAGGCGCTTGGCGAGCGAGCGGGCGCGAACCACGCCGCCGACGTCAGGCGAGACGACCATGACGTTGCGGGTGTCGTAGCGTTCCTTCACGTCGCGGGCGAGGAGCGGAACGGCGTAGAGGTTGTCCGTCGGGATATCGAAGAAACCCTGGATCTGGCCGGCGTGCAGGTCGAGCGTCAGGACACGATGGGCACCGGCCTCGGTAATCAGGTTGGCGACAAGCTTGGCGGAGATCGGGGTGCGCGGACCCGGCTTGCGGTCCTGGCGGGCATAGCCGAAGTACGGAAGGACCGCCGTGATGCGCCGCGCCGAGGAGCGACGCATGGCATCGATCATGATCAGGAGTTCCATCAGGTGATCGTTGGCCGGGAAGGCGGTGGACTGGACGACGAAAACGTCCTCGCCACGCACATTTTCCTGAATTTCAACGAAGATTTCCTGGTCGGCGAACCGCCTGACGCTGGCTTTTCCGAGTGGTACGTTGAGATAATTGCAGATTGCTTCGGCGAGCTGCCGATTGGAATTACCTGCGAAAACCTTCATGTTGGTCCGCCTGTTGTCGTGCTGTTGGGGCGCTTTTACCGCCTAGCCCCCCGATTGCAAGAGGTTAGGCGGGGTCGTCGAACTTTTTCATGAAAAGAATGTGACCAAAGCCCGTTCAACTAGGCTGGGCGGCCTTCCACGCGACATAGTCGTTGATGGTCCGAGAGCCGATCTGCTGCATCAGCGAGGCCGGCACCGCGGCCCATGGTTCGGCGCCGCTGCCGGGAACGCTCTCCTGTCCCTGCAGGCGATGCAGCCGCGTTCCGTTGCCGTCGAGGATATCCCAGACATAGACGACGTTGACCTTGCCACCGTCTGCAAAGGCGGAGAAATACCCTTTCAGGATGTGCCGGCTGGCGGGATCGCTGGCCCCCTTGATCGTCAGGCCCTTGGCGCGCGCTTCCGCCCCCAGCTGCCGCGACAGGGGGGTGACGGCCTGAACCGGGGCGCCGATGATCGGCAGGAAGCGGATCGTATTGGCGGAGGTGGCGGGCAGGGCGGCGACCTGCCCGGATGGTGCCTGCTGTGCCGCAGGTTGCGGCGGCATCGGTTGCGACGTCGCAGGCGACAGAGGCTGGGATGCGGCCACCGACGGCTGCGCGGCGCCGAGGGGCTGGGACTGTGCGGGCGATTGGGCCGCCCCTGCCTGAAGCGCCTGCGCTTGTGCTTCCAGCGTGTTCTGAGGCGGCGAGACATAGCCTTGTTCCGCATTGGCCGGCTGGTACGTCGCAGCATCGGCGGATGTCATGGTCGTCGCGCTGCTCTGGGGCGCGTAGCCGCCAGGGTCGCCGACATCCGCCGGCGGCGTCAGTCCCTCCGCCGTGTTGCAGCCGCTGAGCGCGCCCGCGAGGAGAAGAACGGACAGATAGCCGTTGAGCCTCATTCCTTGCGTCCCCCTCGTGAATTCCGCCCCTCAAGTTATGGGTGCGCCGGCGGGGGCGTGTCAACGCCCCCTGTCGGTGGATCATCGTTCAGCGCGTCACGAGCTCGAGCGGGTGGCGCGAAAGGGCCTGCGGCGCCGCCTCTGTCGTCAGGTAAGTGTGGCCCAGCGTCATGGCGACGCCGCGCTCCGAATCCATCACGATCATGTGGACGAACAGCGTCATATCGGGAAGGATCGGCTGAGGGTTGCCGGCGTGAAACATCTGGTGCTCCATCCAGGACGGCGAGAAGCGCGCCCCGAGCGAGTAGCCGCAGGCGTTCAACCGATGCCGCGTCAGGCCGCGTGCGTCCATCACGCGGGCGTGCACATCGAACACGTCGCCGAAGGTGTTGCCCGGAGTCAGAATCTTCTCGATCTCGACGATGCCTTCCTGGCAGGCGGCGAAGAGTTCGCGGTGACGGGTCGAGGGATCGCCAACGGCCACGGTTCGCATCATCACCGCGTGATAGTGCGCGCTGGCACCCGCCCATTCGAGCGTCAACTGGTCCTTCGCCTCCAGTTTCCTGCGACCCGCCTTGTAGCGGCAGAGAAGGGCGTCCTCGGCGGATCCGATGATGAACTCGTTGGCCGGATAGTCGCCGCCGCCGGCGAAGACGGCGCCTTGCATGGCCGCGAGGATATCAGCCTCGTCGGCGCCCTCGCGGATGAGATGAAGCGCCGCGTCGAAGGCGTCATCCGCCAGTTCTGCGGCCCGCCGAACGTGTGCCACCTCGGCAGGGCTTTTCAGGAGGCGCAGTCCGCTGACGAGGTAGGAGGCATCGATCAGTTCACCGAAGCTCATCAACTGATTGTCGATCAGCCGGGCGACGCGGCCGGTCATGCCGTGGGTGTCGTATTCGACGCCGATCCGGCAGCCAAGCAGATCCATGTCGCTCAGCATGTTTTTCAGGTCGACCGTCGGGTCGGCGTTGGCGCGGTCCATCCACACGACGATTTCGTCGATGATCGACGTATGGCGGGCCTGCCGCAGGTCCGGCGAGCGCGTGAGAAGCGCCATGGTGCCGTCGACCTTCACCACCAGTGTCTGGAAGAAGCAGTAGCCGAATGTGTCGTATCCCGTCAGCCAGTACATGCTTTCCTGGGCGAAGAGGAGCATGACGTCGAGTTTCTGCTCGCGCATCGTCTCCGTCAGCCTTGCCATGCGGTCAGCGTATTCCCGCCTTTCAAAGTGAAGTGCCATCTCAGTCCTCCAGTATTGCGATCGCGGAGATCTGGCGTCCGTAATCAGATTCTCCGGCATGTGTCGTGCGCCGGTAGGAAAAGAAGCGCGCGGGATCGGCATATGTGCATAACCCGAGCGATTCAGCGGTGACGCCAGCTGCGGACAGGCGTGCAAGTGTCAGGCCGGGAAGGTCGAACATGGCGTGGCCCGGCTTCGAGGACGGACGGAAGAACCGTTCGTAATCTCTGTCTCTTGTCACGAAGCGGTCGACGAATTCAGGCCCGACCTCGTAATTGTCCACGGTGATCGATGGACCAAGGCAGGCGCGGATCGCGCGCCGCGTGGCGCCGAGGCCTATCATGGCGTCGATTGTGTTCTCCAGGACCCCTTCGAGCGCTCCCTTCCAGCCAGCGTGTGCCGCGCCGACGACGCGATTTTCGGGATCGATGAACAGGATTGGCCCGCAGTCGGCAGCGAGCACGCCGAGCACGATGCCGGGATTGGCGGTGACCAGGGCGTCCGCCTTCGGTCGCTCACCGTTCAGGTCGCGGTCCACAACGTACACATCCGGCGAATGGATCTGATGAACCGTCGCCAGCCTGTCGGGAGAGAGCGCAAACCACCGGGCGACGCGAGCGCGGTTTTCCTTTATCCGCTCAGGATCATCGCTTGATCCAAGCCCTACGTTCAATCCGGCGTAGAGGCCCTCGGAAACGCCGCCCTCGCGTGTGAAAAAGCCATGACGTATGCCGTTCGCATCGGAGGCGAGCAGCGGGCTTTGAATCGGCTGAGGAAGTGTGTCGTTCAAAATGTCGCTCCGTTCGAGGTGGCCCGAGGGGCTTGATTTCCGGATCGGACTCCGGGAGACGCGGCACCATCCCGGCAGACACGGCGGGATGGTGCGCAGGATGGCGGTATCTGTCAATTGCCGCTTCTGAAGGGCATCAGTTTGACGGGCGGGCTTGAAAAGGCGAGAACCTTGAAGAGTTCGCCCATCTTGCCCTGGCCCGATCCGGACAGACGGTCGACCGCAAGCGCGATCTCGTGCTGCGTGTCCTCCGGTTTCTCCTTGGCCAGCGCAGCTGCTCGTTCCAGCAGGCCAAGGCCCTTCAGGAAATCGCCCTGCGGCAGGAGGCCGTTGATCTGCATGCCGAGCGCCGTTGCGGCTCGCGCCAGTTGCTCGAAATCAACATGACTGGTGAGATCCGCCATGCCGGGATGGGCTAGTGGCGGGTCGTATTCGTGTGCGAGAACGGCCTGCAGCGTGTCGCCAAACCCGGTGGTGAGGTGGCCGTAATCGATGACGAGGGAGGTTCCGCCGAACGCCGCCATCCGCTCGCAGATAACCTGCATGACGGACAGCCGGGCCGGCGAGATCTCGAAGATCGCGCCGTCTGCGGGAAGCGTTTCGAAATCCTTCAGAAAATCAGGGTCGAGCGTGGCAACTCCGACGGTGAAGGCGAGATTGTCGTTCGCATCCAGCCCGACCATGCGTTCCCGGAAACCGGTGGGTGTCTTCACAAACTGGCGGATCGGGATCGCGTCGAAGAGTTCGTTGGCGACGAGAAGAGTGAAACCCTCCGGGAGTTCGTCGAACCCCTTGTGCCAGCGGACCTTGTCCCCGTAACTCTCCAGCGTCTTCTTCTGGACATCCTGGAGCCGGTCGCTGGTTTCCACCAGGTGAACGGAGGCGCCTTCGAAGAGATCGGGTGCTACACGCGCTATCACCCGCAGCATGTCCGACATCATCGTGCCCCGGCCGGGGCCAACCTCGACGAGGCAGACGGGCAGTGGCTTGCCGTGGTTCTGCCAGGCATGAACAACGAAAACCCCGATCATCTCGCCGAACAACTGGCTGACTTCCGGGGCTGTGACGAAATCGCCGAGGGAGCCAAAGGGATTTCGCGTCTGATAGTAGCCATGCTGCGGGTCGGCGAGGCACAGCGCAAAGTAGTCGGTCACGCTGATCGGTCCGCTCGTCTGGATCAGAGCCTTGATTTTCTCCGCAAGGGCTGTCGTCACGGCCGCCCTCCCGAGAGTTGGGGTCGCTGGCGAAGAGCGCGTTGCAGGGCCCAGATGCCGGCGGCGAGCATAGGCAGCGACAGGAGCATGCCCATGGTCAGCCAGCCGCCAAAGAGATAGCCTAGCTGTACATCCGGCTCGCGGAAGAACTCGACGAAGATCCGGGCGCAAGGGTAAAGGATGGCGAACACGCCGGTGACCAGTCCCGGGCGGCGGAATGCGCCCGACCGTGCCATCAACTGAAGGACGACGAGGATAACGATACCTTCAAGTGCCGCTTCGTAGAGCTGGCTTGGATGTCGAGGCATTGGGCCGCCGGTCGGGAAGACGAAGGCCCACGGCACATCGGTCACCCGACCCCAGAGTTCGCTGTTGATGAAATTGGCGATGCGGCCAAAGAACAAACCGGCCGCGACGACACTCGCCACAAGATCGAAAAGGCTCCAGAGAGCGATGCCGTGTTTTCGGGCGAAGACGATCATCGCGAGCGTCGCGCCGATGAAGCCTCCGTGGAACGACATTCCTCCATTCCAGACCTCGATCAGCCGCACCGGGTTGGCGGCGACGGGCGCCAGATCGTAGAACAGGACGTAGCCGAGCCGGCCGCCAAGGACGATGCCGACCGCAGCCCACAGGATGAAATCATCGAGTTGCTGGGCGGTAAGCGGGGGTGAGGCATTCGGCCACAGATCGGGGCGGGCAATCAGACGCCGCGCGATCCACCAACCGAGGAGAATGCCGACGACATAGGCGAGGCCGTACCAGTGTACAGCAAGCGGACCAATGGAAAAGGCAACCGGATCAATTGCCGGAAAGGGCAGGGCGGCAAGGAAGGCGGCGGCTGTCTGCAAGGCGGTACTTTCGTTTACTCGGGCGAAAATGGCGTCGTGACTGTTGCGGGTCAAGATGGAATCTTGCCGCGTCCAATCTAAGGCAAGGCCTCACCCGCCTTTGTGCTTGCAACGGCCGTGTCGAAGCCCTACCTGACAGACAACCGCGAAACGGTCGCGGCGATGAGGGATCGACGCGAGAAGGGAGCCTGGGGATGACCACCGGACCGAACCGCATCTTGGATGAATTCGCCAAGCTCATGACCGATGCCGCCGGAGCGGCCCAGGGCGTGCGCAAGGAGATGGAAACGGCATTCAACGCCCAGGCCGAGCGGTGGCTCAACAGCATGGACGTCGTCAAGCGCGAGGAATTCGAGGCCGTCCGCGAGATGGCGATCAAGGCGCGCGACGAGAACGAAGCGCTGGCCGCACGAATCGCCGAACTGGAAGCGAAGCTGGCCGCGAAGTCCTGAGGTCGCGCTGGCCAGATATTGGCCACCAGCCTGCATTGTGGCGAGATTGAATCAGAGAGGGGCGCGACAGGTTCGCGCCCCTCTTCGTTTGTGTGCCATTTTGAGTCGCCCACAGCTTTAATCGACCTCTTCACACCTCGTTTTCCACATCCCGCACGAGCACGAAAAAACCAATCCGAAGAGTCGCTTAGAGCGACTTGGTCGCGTGCCGTCGGAAGGTGTTTCCACAGCTCTCGGAGCGATGGGCCGGTTTGGAGGACTGGCTTTGGACGAGTCCGTCGATACACTGATTTTAAATGATGATTCGAAACGGACGTCGCAAGTTTCAGGCAGGGTGCGTGCTTTAACCCTGACGTCCATAGGTAATCATTCCTGGTCTGGTTTGGGAGTGTGGAGCAGCGTCGGCAAGCTTGCCGCGGAGCTCTTTTGCTTCCCTGAAGAAGGTGCCCGTATGAGCCTTATCGAGATGGAATTTGAGCGCCAATCCAATCCGGTCGACATGATCGAATTCGTGGCCTCGAACAACGACTGGACCTTCGAACGCTCCGGGGAAGACGAGATCGCGATGACGGTCGCGGGGCGTTGGGCGGATTACCACGTTTCTTTTTCGTGGATGGAGGAGTTCGAGGCCCTGCACCTTGCATGTGCCTTCGACATTCGCATTCCCGAGACGCGCGTCAACGAGGTCATCCGACTGCTTTCGCTGGTCAACGGCCAGGTGTTGATGGGACATTTCGATCTCTGGCGGCAGGAAGACGTGGTGATCTTCCGCCAGTCTCTGCTGCTCGCCGGCGGAGCGGAGCCGACGAACCGTCAGGTCGAGGTTCTGCTATCCAGCGCCATCGATGCCTGTGAGGCCTATTATCAGGCTTTCCAATTCGTCGTCTGGTCGGGACTCGAAGCGCAGGCCGCGATCGATGCCGTCCTCTTCGAGACGGTCGGAGAAGCCTGAGCATGCCGTCTTCAAAGTCCGAACACGTCCTTCTCGTCGGTGCCGGCAATATGGGCGGGGCAATGCTCGCGGGCTGGCTGAAGAGCGGGATTGCCGGCGGCAGCGTGACCGTCATCGATCCCGGCCCATCGGAGAAGATGCAGTCGCTGATCGCCGACGCAGGATCGAGCTGGACGACCGAGGTGCCCGAGGGTCTGCAACCAGCCATCCTGTTTCTCGCGATAAAGCCGCAGATGATGGAGACGGTTTTGCCGGGACTTCGCAAATGCGTCGGTCCGGACACCGTCGTCGTCTCCGTTGCTGCGGGCACCACGATCGCAACCCTCGAGCGGCACCTGGGGGGCGCGGGCATGGTTCGCGCCATGCCGAACACGCCGGCCATGATCGGGCGCGGGATTACCGGCGCCTATGCCAACGCGAAGGTGAGCGATAGCCAGCGTGATCACGTACATCGGCTCCTCAAGGTCTCCGGTCCGGTGGAGTGGCTCTCCTCGGAGGCCGATATCGACGGCGTGACCGCGTTGTCGGGCAGTGGCCCGGCTTATGTCTTCTATCTCGTAGAGTGCATGGCAGAGGCCGGTCGCAAGGCCGGCCTGCAGGCGGACCTTGCCATGCGTCTCGCGCGGGAGACAGTCGCGGGGGCTGGTGAATTGCTTCACCAGTCCCCCGACGACGCTTCGAGGCTGCGCCAGAACGTGACGTCGCCCGGTGGCACCACGGCTGCGGCACTGTCTGTTCTTATGGCGGACGACGGCATGCAACCTCTGTTCGACCGTGCGATCGAGGCTGCGCGCAAGCGAGCCGAGGAGCTGGCGAAGTGAGTTCGGAAGCGTCTGGCGACACCATCACCTTCGCCGATTTCGAGAAGGTCGATATCCGGACCGGGACGATCGTCGAGGTGCTGCCTTTTCCGGAGGCGCGCAAGCCTGCCTTCAAGCTGAAGATCGACTTTGGCGCCGAGATCGGCGTCAAGAAATCCTCGGCGCAGATCACCGTGCACTATACCCCGGAACTGCTGCTCGGACGGCAGGTCCTGGCGGTCGTCAATTTTCCGCCGCGGCAGATCGGGCCGTTCCGATCGGAGGTGCTCACGCTCGGCTTTGAGGACGAGAACGGCGCAATCGTGCTCGCGGCAACCGAGCGTCCAGTGCCCAATGGCCGAAAGCTGATGTGACGATCAGGCCGGTATCCGTACGGTTGCCCGCAATCCGCCGAGAGGGCTGTCGCCAAGGGTGACGTTGCCGCCATGGCTGCGGGCGATGTCGCGGGCGATGGCGAGGCCGAGACCCGTCCCCGAGGAATCGAGATTGCGAGCCTCGTCGAGGCGGTAAAACGGTTTGAAGACGTCGTCGCGAACCTCTTCCGGAATACCGGGACCATCGTCGTCGAAGGTGACCGTCAGCCACTTGGCGCTATGCCGTGCATCGACCTCCAGCCTTTTCGCATATCGACGGCTGTTGGACGCCAGGTTGCCGATCAGGCGCGCGAACGCATTTGGACGAACCTTGACGCGATCGTCCCCGTCGATCTTCCAGGTCATCTCCTTGCCGTGCAGAGTGAAGTCGGCGGCGACCTTTTCGAGAACGTCGCTCAGCAGCACTTCGCCGACATCCTCCTCCGCCTCGCCGCGGGCAAACGCCATGTAGCCCTCCAGCATGGTCTGCATGTCCTCGACATCCTTGTTGAGATTGTCGAGCTCGGGGTTGTCGCCTGCCAGCGCCAACTGCAGCTTGAAACGGGTGAGGATGGTCCGCAGGTCATGGCTGACACCTGTCAACATGGCGGTGCGCTGTTCCATCTGACGCTCGATGCGCTCCCGCATCAGGATGAAGGCGAGGCCGGCGCGGCGCACCTCGTCGGCCCCTCGGGGGCTGAAATCCTCCGGCGACTTCTGACCCTTGCCGAAGCTTTCCGCAGCCTGTGCCAATGCCAGGATTGGCCGGATCTGACCGCGCAGGAAAAGCGTCGACATGATGATCAGCACAAGCGAGGTGCCCACCATCCAGACGATGAAGATGTGGGAGTTCGCGGCATAGGCGCGATTGCGGTTGACGAAAACACGCAGAATTTCGCCTTCCAGCTGGATGCGGATTTCCAGCAGGCGCGAGTTGCCGACAGTGTCGATCCAGAACGGACGTCCGATCTGCCTTGTGATCTCGCTTGTCAGCGTCTGATCGAGAAGGGAGAAAAACGGCTTGGGGCGAGGGGCGGGCAGTTTCTCGCCAGGTTCGACCGATATCCGCATGCCGAGATTGTCCTCGACGATCCTGACGAGCTCGCCATAGTCGGCTTCGTGGGGATAGGTCTCGATGATGTCGATGATGGCGGCGATCTCCTGCGTGACGCTGGAAGAGAGCCGCTGGGTCACGGTCTGCCAATGGCGCTCCATGAAGACAAAGGCGACCACCGTCTGCAGGATGAGGATCGGCACGATGATGATCAGGAGGGAGCGCGCGAACAAACCCGTCGGCAGCCGTCTGCGAATCCAGCGCGTCACCCGTTTGTAGGCGTTGGCTGGTGGTTTGTCCTGGTCCCGTCTGATGGCATCGAAGATCGCCATTTGGCTCCTTGCTCGCCGGCTCCCCGCGGTTGCCGGCGTCAGTCCATGCTGAGGCGGTAGCCGATGCCGCGGACCGTCTGCAGCCATACGGGGTTGGCCGGATCGTCCTCGATCTTCCGCCTCAGCCGGTTGATCTGAACGTCGATAGTCCGTTCGCCGACCTCGGCCTCGTCGCCAATCAGTTCGTGGCGCGGAATGGTTTCGCCTGCGCGCGTCGCGAACAGCAGCATGATTTCCTGCTCGCGCTCGGTCAACTTGATGGTTTCCGATGCCTTCTTCAACTCTTTGCGAACGATGGAGAACGAATAGGGCCCGAACATGACCTGCTCGATCTTAGGCGCGCTGCCTGCCGTGTTCCGCTTCAGGATGTTGTTGATGCGCAGAACGAGTTCGCGCGGGTCGAAGGGCTTGGCGAGGTAATCATCCGCGCCGGCTTCCAGCCCGGCGATGCGCGACTCCGCCTCGGATCGCGCGGTGAGCAGGATCACCGGGATCGTGCGCTCGCCGACGAGGCTCTTGGTCAAGGACAGGCCGGTTTCGCCGGGCATCATCACGTCGAGAACGAGAAGGTCGAAATCCAGACCTTCCAGTTTGCGACGTGCTTCGGCGGCATCGGCGGCGACGGTCACGCGGAAGCCCTGTTCCGTCAGGTAGCGCTGAAGCAGATCACGGATGCGAGTGTCGTCGTCGACGACCAGTAGATGCGCGGCATCGTCCGCCACGGGCCCCTTGCTTGCCATGTCTCAGTCCTCCCCGAGCTCCGCCGGAGCTGTCGTCCGGGTGCCGCGCATGCCTTCCAGAAATCGACGGATGCCGTCACGCTGGTCGCCTGACAGACCTTCAAGCGCCTGCGCGATCCGTCGCGACTGCGGCTCGGATAGCGCCAGCGCCAATTCTCGCCCTGCAAGCGTGGGATAGAGGCGGCGCTGGCGGCGATCGGCCGGACCCGCCATCTGCCTGATGTAGCCGGAATCGATCAGTTCCTTAAGGACGCGTGCGAGGCTCTGCTTGGTGATCTGCAGAATCGCCAGCAGGTCGGCGACCGTCATTCCGGGTCGACGGCTGACAAAGTATACGACGCGGTGGTGAGCTCTCCCAAAACCGATCTTTGACAGGATCGCGTCGGGGTCGGAGATGAAGTCGCGATAGGCGAAGAAAAGGGACTCGATCGTGTCGAAGTCGATCGTCTTGTCGTCGACGACCGGGATCTCCGGCAATTCCTTGCGAACGGTCTTCTGTGGCGCCACGGCGCGGTTTCCTTTCCCTGGGACGCATCCCCTATAAGTGGGGGACTTTTGCGGCGGCTCGGCCGGGCCGGTTGCGTCTTTCGGGCAAGAACTAAGGGCAGATCGTCAAAAACGCTACAAAAAATCGGTGTGGCAACGCACTTTTGGGGAGAGGTCCGCCTTGCGCAAGCCGGCGCGGTTATCTACCGACGCAGCACCTTCAGAAGGATTTGCAGACCGATGGCGGAACCGACGGCAGAACAACACGCGCGCCAGCGACTTCGTCCTGTTTTCTTTGCCGTGATGCTGACGAAGCTTCTTGTCGCGCTCTTTCTTCTCGTACAATTGGCAATCCTGCCGCATGGATCGCCTGCGGAAGCCGGAAGTGGCGGCCCGATTGCCGATGGGGTTTCTTCGCCAACAAATTAGCCTATGTGTGGGCTGCGGCGTCCTTGGCGCCCGACACGAACCGATACGAGGTAGTCATGGGCCAGTTGCAGGCGGGAATCATACCGGTCACACCGTTTCAGCAGAATTGCACCATTCTCTTCGACAGCGAAACGAAAGAGGGCGTGGTTGTTGATCCGGGCGGCGATGTCGATGCCATTGTTGCGACGCTCGAGCAGAACGGCATCCGGATCAAGGAGATATGGCTCACTCATGGGCACATCGATCACGCCGGTGGAGCGGAGGAGCTCAAGGAAAAGCTTGGTGTGAAAATCATCGGTCCGCATAAGGACGACGTGCCGCTGCTCGATCGTCTCGAAGAGCAGGGGAAGCGTTTCGGCGTGGAGATGGCGGTCAGGAACTGCAGGCCGGACCGATTTCTCGACGAAGGAGACAAGGTCTCATTCGGGACGCATAGCTTCGAGGTTTTCCATACACCCGGCCATGCGCCGGGTCATGTCATATACTTCAATCGTGACCAGAACTTCGCCCATGTCGGCGACGTTCTGTTCAACGGGTCGATCGGCCGCACGGATCTTCCCGGCGGGAACCACCAGCAGCTGCTTCAGTCGATCAAGGAGAAACTGTTTCCGCTCGGCGACGAGGTCGGCTTCATCTGCGGACACGGTCCCGGTGGGCGGATAGGAGAGGAACGGCGGACCAATCCGTTCCTCCAGGGGCTCTAGCGGATCGTTTCGGCGGTCAGCCTGCCACGCAGAAGTGGGCGCGACCGTCGTAGCCGATATAGGTGCCGTCATCGGGCGAGAAACTACGGTAGCGAGCCGAGCAGTAATCATACCATTCCGGCGTCCAAGGCTCGATCGCATAGGAAACCGGTGCCGGCGGATACTGTGTGACGTAGACGTTGCCGCGGGGCGGGTAGTAGGCCGGGGGAGGCGCGGGCGGAAGATAGTCGGGCTCTACGTAGCGGGGCTGACTGGCGATCGCCGCACCTGCTACCACGCCAGCCGCCAGGCCAAACAAGCCCAGCACAGCTGCATCGTCATTGTGGCGATGGTGACGATAACCACCACCGGCAAAAGCCGGCGAGGCGGCAGAGATCGCCGTCGTTGTGACTGCAATCGAAAGAAGGGCGTAGCGTGCAAACCTGTTCATGGCCTCTGTCATCCTCACTGACGACGCTTTCCTCTCTGGAAAGCCTGGACGAATGAGTAGCTGGGTGTGCCTGAACGGAAGCTGAATAAAAGAACCCGGCAATTCTGCCGGGCCGATACGCGAAACAAAAATGCGAGGGAAGAAAGGATCAGCCCGCGATCTGCAGGTTGACGGCCTTCGGTCCCTTGCCGCGCCGGTCCGGTTCCGTGTCGAAGGATACTTTCTGGTTCTCGGTGAGGCCCGAGAGGCCAGAAGCCTGGACAGCGGAAATGTGTACGAAGATATCAGCGCCGCCATTGTCCGGCTTGATAAAACCGAAGCCCTTGTCGGTATTGAAGAATTTTACAGTGCCAGTCTCGGCCATGCGTCAGGTCCTTTTCTCTCTGTCCGGGTCAAGGGACAGCATTGCTACAACCCCGTTACGGGTATTTGGCAGGCATTTCTCGAAATGTGAGGAAAGGGTCCCGGTTACCGCAGAGGCTTTATGCCGCGCGACCACGAGGGCAGCGCGCCAACCATCTGCCCGGAACTTTTTTGCGTCTCCGGCCCGCATCATTTATTAGGTCTTCCCGTGCTCGCTAACTGCCCGAACGGCGCAAGATTGCTTGCTTTATCCGGTCTTGGCAAGCGAAAGTTTTGCTGCACCAGAGTACCGCGACATTTTCGGTTTCTTTAAAATATCAAGTCTATGGCCCAATCGCGGTCAAAAATCCCAAAAATGTGGGGGCTTTTATCTCGTTCTGAGACTAATTCCTCGCTGAAGTCCTTGGATACGGAATAAACCGGCTGTGCGAATTTTTTCTACACTGCCTGTTTACTGGGCGCCGTGGCCCGCCGGTCGATGTCTTCGGCAGTCGCCGTCGGGTGCGTCACCGCTCGTCGGCGAGGGGGCGCAGAACCGTGGCACGTTCGTGCATCATCTCTGAAGCAAGTGCCATGGTTTTAAGATAGAGTCCATCAGCGACCAGCACCAGACCGACAATGGCTATCAGGGCAAGGGCGAGAAGTACGATCTTTTCTCCACGTCCCGCGCGACGGCAACGCTGACCCATGCCGTTTCCATCATCGACCACGGCGCAGTTCCTCGGCGTGGATCATGTCGCTGAAACTACGGCGCCAGAAGCTTACGCTGCCAGCCGCCATCGCTGCAAATGCGATCATGAGGAAGCCCATAAGGATGCGCTGGTCGGCAAGACTATTGGAGTCGAGCAGGTTGGACGACGCTACCGTATCCGCCCGTGCCGGCGAGACCAGGATGGTGAGCATGAGCGCACAGGACAGCAAGGCCAGGAGGGTCATCATTAGCGGATGCCGGGCATTTCGCTCGGCCCGGAGATTGCGGGAGTCTTCATCGAAAAACATTGTTGGTCCCTCGCTGTCGTTCGCTAGAGGAGAAAAGCGGTTCAAGTGGACGGCTTGGCGACCGAAATACGGCTCGCCGGCGCATTTATTGTGGCATTATTGTGATCCGTTAACGGTTGGCAGAACACGCGGGACAGTGCGCCAACGCCCTTAATGTGGCCGACCATAAATCGTTTCACTAACGGAGGCTTGCTGGCCGAGAGGGTGGAGATTGTCCCCGAGACGCGTTTCCGCTTGAAACACAAGGGCGAATTCGCCATAGAGCTTGGACCTGGAGCCCCGGTGCACGGAGTTCTCAACCGCAACAGCTTCAGGACAGAAGATCATGGCCTTTCTTGCCGACGCCCTTTCCCGCATCAAGCCTTCCGCGACCATCGCCGTCACGCAGATGGCCCGGGAGCTCAAAGCGCAGGGGAAAGACGTCATTTCGCTCTCCGTCGGCGAGCCCGACTTCGACACGCCGCAGAACATCAAGGACGCGGCTGTGGCCGCGATCGCCCGTGGCGAGACGAAGTACACGCCGGTTGCCGGCATTCCGGAACTTCGCAAGGCGATTGCCGAGAAGTTCAAGCGCGAGAACGGTCTCGACTACAAGCCCGAGCAGGTGATCGTCGGCACCGGCGGAAAGCAGATTCTTTTCAACGCCTTCATGGCAACGATCAATCCAGGGGATGAAGTTGTCATACCTGCGCCCTACTGGGTGTCCTATCCGGAGATGATCGCGCTGTGCGGCGGTACGCCCGTCTTCGTCGAGACGACGATCGAAAACAATTTCAAGCTCACGGCCGAGCAGTTGGACAAGGCGATCACGCCGAAGACCAAGTGGTTCATGTTCAACTCTCCGTCCAACCCGTCAGGCGCTGCCTACAGCAAGGAAGAGCTGAAGGCGCTGACCGACGTGCTTATGAAGCATCCGCATGTGTGGGTTCTGACGGACGACATGTACGAACATCTCGTGTTCGGCGATTTCGTCTACTACACGCCGGCGCAGGTCGAGCCTGCTCTTTACGACCGCACGCTCACCATGAACGGCGTCTCCAAGGCCTACGCCATGACCGGTTGGCGTATCGGTTATGCAGCTGGTCCGCTGCCGCTGATCAAGGCCATGGACATGATCCAGGGCCAGCAGACCTCGGGTGCGTGCTCGATCGCTCAGTGGGCAGCGGTCGAGGCGCTGAACGGTCCGCAGGACTTTATAAAGGTGTCGAAGAAGGCGTTCGAGGAGCGTCGCGATCTCGTCGTCTCGATGCTCAACCAGGCGACCGGCATCGTGTGCCCGAAGCCGGAGGGTGCGTTCTACGTCTACCCGTCCTGCGCCGGCCTGATCGGCAAGACCTCACCGTCGGGCAAGGTGATCGAGAACGACGAGGATTTCGTCATGGAATTGCTGGCGACCGAAGGGGTCGCCACCGTTCATGGCTCGTCCTTCGGGCTCGGCCCGAACTTCCGCGTGTCCTATGCGACCTCGAACGAAAAGCTTGAAGAGGCCTGCAGCCGCATTCAGCGCTTCTGCGCATCGCTGAAGTAAAGTTCCGGGAGACTTTCCCGAAGAAGAAGGGCGGAACCCCGTGGTTCCGCCCTTCTTCTGTTTGATCAGGTTGCGACTTTCACGCCGCCCGATGCCGTCGGAGGTTCGCCGATCAGCCGGTCGCGCTCGCGCCAGACCGCCGGCAGACTGAGCACTGCAAGACCACCGAGGGCTATCCCGGTCTTTGTCAACTGACTGAGTTCGGAGGTGTGACCATCCACGTAGAAGACCAGATAAACGATCAGTACGTGCCAGACGTAAATCTGCAGGGAGTGACGACCGAGCAGCTGCAGATAGCGCAGCGAGAATACCGCCGTCAGTATCTGTGCGATCCGACGGACCCGCTCGTCTGCATGTTTAGGACCGGCGATGAGCGTCCAGGCAAACATATAGCCGACAGCGGCGAAATTCATGAGGTAGACCGGACCGAAGTCTGATCGGACTTCCATCAACCCGAATTTTTCGAGCACGATACCGGGCATGAGGCCATGGGCGGTCATCACCCTCAGGGGCAGGAAGAACAGGCAGACGGCAATTGCTACCTTGAGTACGCGCGTTTTGCGGGGGTCGAAAACCTTGCTCCATTCAACCTTGTTCACCGCGGTCAACGATCCCGCGATGATGCCGGAGAAGAAAACGATCTGCCAGCCGAGCAGGTTGAAGCTCGCGCGCAAGCCTTCTTCCTCGCGACCCGCCGAGAGCCACTCGTTAAGCGGAACGGTCAGGACGCGTTGAAGGCCAAGCTGCGCTGCCATCCACAGCAGCAGCGATGCGATCGCCACGGTCGACCAGCGACCGTTGATGCAGAGCCAGATCGCAACAGGCGCGGCGAGCATGTAGATGATGTATTGCGGCAGGATATCCATGAAGGTCGGCTGGAACAGGAACGTGGCGATGGCGCCAAGCCGCAATGGATCATCCAGGCGGGTATCGCCGAGCCAGTTGGTCCAGATCGCGGCAGCGCCCGGCAGGAAGAGCTTGAGCGCCAGGATGACGAGAATGATGCCCATCGCGTAGCGATAGAGTTCGGCCACGCGAGAATATATGCGATCCTGGCCGACCCTGTAGCCGTCGCGGAGCATCTTGCGGGAATAGACCATCCCCGTCAGGAGGCCGGAGAGGAAGACAAAGCCTTGTGCGTCCTCGACAAAGGCCAGGTTGCGGTGGTTGATTTCGACGAGCCACAGCCCGCCGGCAAAGACCAGATGGTTTAGCAGCATGAACACGAGGAAATATCCCCGCATGCCGTCGATCACGTCCAATCTCCTCACGGTTCGGCTCCCGGTTTGGCCCCCGCGACCCGGGGGTGATTTTGCCTGTCATCATGTCGGCAATGGGGCGATCCCGCTGACATGTGCGCTGCGGCAACGGACAAGCCGGCCGAAAAGTTCCCCTGTTAACGTTGTTGTCAGAGCCCGAGCATCGCCAGCATCAGGAAGGTTGCGAAGAGTACGAAATGGGTCATGCCCTCGATCGCATTTGTTTCGCCATCGTTCAGATTGATGGCTGCGGCGATGAGGGTGATGGCGACCATGACGGTCTGCACCGGCGTCATGGCCATGATGAATGGCTGGCCCGTATAGAGCGCAATGGCCTCCATGACCGGCACGGTCAGAATGACGGTAGACAGAGAGGCGCCCATGGCGATGTTGACGACGGCCTGCATGCGGTTGCCAAGCGCTGCCCGCACCGCTGTCAGGATCTCGGGCGCGGCCGAGATGCCGGCCACAAGAATAGCGGTGAGGGCAACGGGAGCCCCGGTTCCGCGAAGGCCGTTGTTGAGGAGAGTAGACATGATCTCTGCCAGGAAACCGATGACCGCAACGCCAAAAAGAATGATGAGGATCGAGGGCGTCGCCGGCGATGCGGACCTGTCGGTCTCGTGGTCCGCGACCCGACCTTTTCCCTGATAGCTGTAGCTGAAGAAGTAGCTGTGAGTGCCCACCTGCATCTTCAGGAAAAGGGCGTAAAGCGCAATCATCGCCAGGATGGTGAAGCCGGAATAATACTGCCACTTCGCTTCGGGAACGAACTCGGGCACGACCATGGATATGCCCATGGCCGTCAGGATCATGACGCCGTAGGTCTTGCCGGAGTCGTCGTTGTACGGCTGCTCGCCGTGCTTGAGGCCGCCCAGCAGTGCCGCCAGTCCGAGGATGCCGTTGATGTCGAGCATAACGGCGGAATAGATCGTGTCCCGCACGAGCGTCGGCGACGCCTCGTTGTTCATCATGATCGCGAGGATCAGCACTTCCACCGCGACGGCCGACAGTGTCAGGATCATCGTGCCGTAGGGATCGGCGACCTTCTCGGCGAGGATTTCGGCGTGGTGGGCAACGCGGGTCGAGGCAAGGACGATCGCGCCGATCATGATCGCCGCTGCGATCAGCGATGCCGTGCGACCCGCTTCCATCACGGTATGCTCCAGCGCAAAGCCTATAATTGCGGCGAGCACGCACAGGAGAATTAGGCTCTCACGCTTGAGAAGGGTCAACACGTAACCTCTTGGGTTTGATCAGAATAATGGTTGGCGAGCATGGAGCGTTGAACGCCCTTCGCCCAATGCTCGAGCGAGATTGCAGTTCCATCTCCGTGATGCGATACTAATGCACGGGAGGGAGTGACATCGAGGAGGCACCTGATGGTGAAAGTGACCTACGAAATTGTACCTCACGATGGCGGCTGGGCCTACCGGTCGAACGGGGTATATTCAGAAACCTTTTCAAGTCACGACGAAGCGTTGGAAGCCGCCCGGATCGTGATGCTGGAGCAGCAGGTCGGGGACGAGCCGGTCGAGATCAGCTACCAGGACGAAAAAGGCAAGTGGCACGAGGAGTATTCCGACGGCGGCGACCGTCCTGAGGTCGAGATCGTCGACCCATTTGAGCCACCGGGAGCCGAACTGCCGGCCTGACGAATACTGTAGCCACCGCTTCTCCGTTTGAGCAATGACGCCGGATCGTGCGATATCGATCCGGGCGACAACGTGCTTTACGCATATGCTATGATGTGGACGCGACCCGTTGGGCAACGACCGCGGCGACGACAATCATGAGGACCACGTTCGCCGGATGCAGTGCGGAAATCCAGCCGCCGCCAGTTTCCGAGCCAAGGCCAATGAGGGAAAGCTGAAGCAGGTGGAGGCCGGCCTGCAGGAGCGCCAGGAGGCGAACGGCCGGATGGGCCCATCGTGTCAGGGCGAGGGCGGCCATTGTCAGTATCGGTAGGCCAAGCAGACCTCCGGACATGGCATGTACCTGCCACCATGCCCCATCGTGAAAGATGCCGACCCCGCCAGGAACACCTGCGCCAGCAGGCCTACAGGTATTGCAGCGCCACCCGGGACGACGGCCGCCAGCTTTCGGTGGCTGATCATGCCATAGCTCCCTCGACAGACCGACCCCGTTCCGGAGGACCAACCAGGCCTGCGGCGGGTGGCAGGCAGCGCAGGTCTTCGAGCGTCGCCCGGACGGCATGGTCGATCGGGGTGTGGGGCTCTTCTCCGAGGAAATCGACGAGGGCCCGGTTATCCAGCCTGACAATCTGCTTCCACAAGTAGCGCATTTCGAGCAGTTCCCGGAACATGGGGACAAAGGGTGATGACAGCCGGACAAGGAGCCACGGAAATCGTTTGATCGGCAGGTCAGGCTTGCCCACGACCCGGCGTATCGCTGCCGCAAGCTGAATTCCGTCACGATCGAAGAAGCCGTCCATATGAAACCGAGCGAACGTCGGCAACCGATCGGAGGCGGCCAGCAGGCGAACCATGGTTTCGGCGACATCGGGCAGGTAGGCCCACTGATGCCCGGTTTGCGGGGACGCGGGATTCGTGATTGACGTCACGGGCTTGCCGGCCTTGACCACCACCTGGGAGAACCAGTTGTTGGCGGCGCCTGGACCGAAATAGTCTCCCGCTCGCACAATGAGCACGCGCACACCCTCGGTACTGGCGATCTCAAGACGGCGCTCCAACTCGACGCGGATGCGTCCCTTGATGCTCACCGGATTCTGCGGGCTGTCTTCTCGTACATCGGGAAAGCTGTCGGGGCCATAATTGTAGACGGTGCCCGGCATCAGAATGGTTGCACCCGCTTTCTTGGCCGCAGTGATGGTGTTGTCTATCATCGGCAACACCAGCGTGCCCCAGTTTCGGTAGCCCGGCGGGTTCACCGCATGCACGATGACGTCCGCGCCCTCGGCAGCCGTCACGACGTCGTTGGCAATCATTGCGTCTCCCTGCACCCACTCAAATATCGGCAGGCGACGCTGCATGACGTCGGCGTTGCGATGGAGAGCGCGAACCCGATAGCCGTCACGATGCAGGCGCGTCGCGACTGCTCCTCCTATTCCTCCTGTCGCGCCGAGCACGAGCGCTATTGCTGACTTTCTAATTGGTTCCTGCGGGGTGGAGGTCATCGCCAAGTTCCTTTGTTGTGACAACCGGACGATGCCATAGCCTCTGTGTATTCGAAATTGCATATTATTGTTGACGTGATATACAAAAATGCATGATCCCCGTGCTTGACTGGAGCCACTACAGGACGTTTCTCGCCGTTTTGACACACGGTTCCCTGTCTGCCGCCGCGCGCGAACTCGGACTGACACAGCCGACGGTCGGCCGTCACATCGATGCACTCGAACGCGCGTCCGGATCCCCACTCTTCCTACGATCGCAGCAAGGACTGTTGCCGACCGTCACGGCGCGGGAGATGCTGCCGCACGCCGAAGCGATGGCGGCTTCCGCAGATGCGCTTGCACGGACTGCTTCTGGAGACACGCAGACGCCACGCGGCACGGTTCGGATCAGTTCCAGCGAGGTCATGGGCATCGAAGTGCTGCCGCCCATCCTTGCAGATCTGCTGGAGCAGTACCCCGATCTCAACGCAGAGCTATCCGTTTCCGATGCGGTTGAGGATCTGTTGCGTCAGGAGGCGGATATTGCCGTGCGCATGGTTGCTCCCGCACAGGAGGCCTTGATCAGCCGACGTATTGGAGCAATTCCGCTGGGGTTCTTCGCCCATCGCAGCTACGTGGTGCGCCACGGTCTTCCACGCACCGCAGACGAGCTTCGCGCGCACCGCCTCATCGGTTTCGACCGACAAATGGCCTATGTTCGCTCCGTACTGAAAGCCAACCCGGAACTGGGAGAGTTGCGTTTCGCCGTGCGGACGGACAGCAATGTTGCACAGCTGTCCATGATAAGGGCCGGAGCCGGTATCGGTATCTGTCAGGTCGGCCTCGCTATAAAGGATCCAGAGCTCGTGCCGATTTTGCCATGCATGCTGGATCTGCATCTCGATACCTATGTCGTCATGCACGAAAGCCTGAGGACAGCGCCGCGCTGTCGCGTCACGTTCGACGCGCTCGTGGAGGGTCTTCTGCGCTATATGAAGATGCGCCCTGAGTGATGTTGCGGAGCGCTCCCGCTTGCAAAAGATGCTAGAGGGCAGGGCCTTTCGATCAATGCGAAAGGGCCGGCGGAGGCCGCCGACCCTTAGCAAAATTCGTCATGTGATTTGGACGCTTCAGGCGGCGTCCCGCTCTTCGCGGGACCGCGACGCCAGGTATCAGGCCACGGTCGGATAGTCCGTATACCCGGGCGCGCCCCCGCCATAAAAGGTTTCCCGGTTGGCATCGGCGAGCGGCAGGTTCTTTTCCAGCCGCTCCGGCAGATCCGGGTTCGAGATGAACAGCTTGCCGAAGGAGACCATGTCGGCGCGTCCGCTTTCCACCGCTTCCATGGCGCTGTCGCGGTCATAGCCGTTGTTGACCATCCAGGCACCCTTACCGCCGGCCTTGCGATAAGCCTCGCGCATGCCCGCCCAGTCGAACGGCTTGTCGCCCTGTTGGAAGTCACGTGCCCCACCGGTTGCGCCTTCGATGACATGAATGAAGGCAAGGTCGAAATCGGCCAGTTTCGACACGAGAAGATCAAACAGCGGTTGCGGGTTCGGATCAGAGGCATCGTTGGCAGGGGTGACGGGGGAGATGCGAATGCCCGTGCGGCTACCGCCGATCTCTTTCGTCACCGCTTCAACAACTTCGACGGCGAAGCGGACGCGGTTTTCGATCGAGCCGCCATAGGCATCCGTGCGATGGTTGGTCCCGGACCGGAGAAACTGGTCGATAAGATAGCCGTTTGCGGCGTGTATCTCCACCCCATCGAAACCGGCATCGACTGCAGCGCGGGCAGCCTTGCGGTAGTCCTCGAGGATGCCCGGAATTTCAGAGATATCGAGAGCGCGCGGTGCGGATGTATCGGCAAAGGCGCCGGTTCCGTCGGGATTGATGATGTACGTCTTCGATTTTGCGGTTATGGCCGAAGGTGCGACGGGTGCGCCGCCATTTGGCTGAAGCGAGGTGTGCGACACCCGGCCGACATGCCAGATTTGGGTGACGATCTTGCCGCCCGCCTTGTGGACCGCTTCGGTTACGCGTTTCCATCCTTCGATCGACTCGGGAAGGTAGAGCCCGGGCACATCGGCATAGCCCTGGCCCTGCTGACTGATTGGCGTGCCTTCGGTGACGATCAGGCCTGCGGAGGCGCGCTGCTCGTAGTAGGTGACGTTCAGATCGTTCGGAACAGCGCCCGGGGACCGGTTTCGGGTCAGCGGGGCCATGGCGATACGGTTGGCGACGGGGATGCCTCCCACGGTCATGGGATCGAAGAGTGACGGCATCGGTGATCCTTTCAAAAGGAAAGTGCAATCGGGAGGGTATTGCAGGTGGGAAATCTGATGGGAGCGCTGGCGCGCCTGGTCAGAGTGTCGATTGCAGGTCCGCAAGAAAACGTCTGATCGCGTTCTCATCGCGCCTGTAGTAGACCCACTGTCCGTGTCGGGATGTGGTGACGAGCCCCGCTCTTTGCAAGACCGAAAGATGGGCCGAGACAGTGGACTGCGACAGTCCGCAGCGCTCGAACTGGCTGGCGGAAACGCCGGTGGTGAAGGGCTGTGCCTGCTCGCCGAAATATTGTTCGGGCTCCTTCAACCATTTCAGCATATCCATGCGAACCGGACTAGCGAGTGCCTTGAGAATGTCATTCATGCGTCGTGCCTAATTCCTGCGCCGGGCAGATTGACGACCATTCGAAGCGGTCGCAATTGCCTTCCGTCAATTCACGTTCGGGTGATGGCAGATCGTTTCGGCTGATCGGCTCGAAAACGCACGAGCTGGGAAAAAGTTCAGCAGGGGCAAAAAAAAGAGGGCCACCGGATCGCTCCAGGGCCCTTTGAAGTGTGAAGGTCAAAAACCTCCAGAGGGGAACAGCTGCTGCGGCGGAACTGGGAGGAAAGCCGCCATGTGCATCAGCTGTGTGCGATATGGTGGTTTTTTGTGCAGTGAACAATGTGTTTTTGTGCATGTCAGGCATGCATCACATGCATTTCTACTTCTAGACGTAGCCGACGTGAGGGCAAATTTATGTCGTATGCGTCGAAAGCCCTTCAGATGGTAGCACTTTGCTGTCGGCCCGACTTGTCAGAAATTCCAGTTGCGTGCCTTGGCCACGATGAAATCGCGGAAGGCTTTCAACTTGGCGGCATTCTTCATTTCGTCAGGATAGCAGAAATAGGTGTCGAAAGACGGCACGTCGGCGTTTGTAACCAGTTGAAGAAGGCCAGGGTCGCGACCGACGATATAGTCCGGAAGCATCGCTATTCCGATTCCCAAGAGGCATGCCCGCTTGATCGAGGTCAGGCTGTTGATCTGCAGGTGCGGCATGCGCGGATTGTCTGAATTGCGTCCTGCGATCTCCAGCCAGTTCACATCCAGCAGATAGGCGGGTGCCGGTTCACCGAACGTGATGATCCGGTGATTGTCGAGATCCTCGATCGACTGCGGCTCGCCATACCTGTTGATGTAGGAGGGGGAGGCGTAGACATGCATGTGCACGGTGAACAGCTTGCGCTGGATGAGATCCGACTGCTGCGGCTGGCGCAGCCGGATCGCGCAATCGGCGTGGCGCATATTGACGTCAAGCTCCTCGTTGTCGAGAAGCAACTGGATCGACATGTCCGGGTATAGCTGCAGGAACTCTTGCACCTTGTCGGTCAGCCAGCCCTGGCCGAGGCCGACTGTCGTGGTGACGCGCAACTTGCCGGTCGGCTTTTCGGTGGCCTCCGTCAGCTGCATCTTCACCGTTTCGAGTTTCAGCAGTACCTCATGGGCGGTGCGGTAGAGCAGTTCCCCCTGTTCGCTCAGGATGAGGCCTCGCGCGTGGCGATGGAACAACTTGACGCCGATGTCCATCTCCAGCGCGCTCACCTGGCGACTGATGGCCGATTGGGAGAGGTGCAGCTTATCGGCCGCATGGGTGAAGGAGCCGGCTTCAGCTGCCGCATGAAAAATGCGCAGCTTGTCCCAGTCGAGCGGCATGCCTCCCCCTCTCATGATCGTCACTCTGCCGCTTCGCGCCGTGTTTCCACGGCGGTCAGATAACGTTCAGCCTCGAGTGCGGCCATGCAGCCCATTCCGGCGGCGGTGATCGCCTGACGGAAGACATCGTCGGTCACGTCGCCGGCGGCGAATACGCCTTCCACATCGGTGGCGGTCGAATCCGGCGCGGTCCACAGGTAGCCGTTCGGTTTCATCTTCAGCTTGCCCTTGAACAGTTCGACAGCCGGCGCGTGGCCGATGGCAACGAACACGCCGTCGATCGGCATTTCCGTGATCGCGCCGCTGCGGGTGTCGCGTAGCTTGACACCCGAGACAGACGGCGGCATCGGCGGCTTGGCCGGCGTTCCTGTGATCTCGGCTACCTCGGTATTCCAGAGGACGTTGATGTTCTCCTTGGCGAACAACCGCTCCTGGAGGATCTTCTCCGAACGGAAGCTGTCGCGGCGATGGACGACGGTGACGGACTTCGTGATGTTGGAGAGGTAGAGTGCTTCCTCAACGGCCGAATTTCCGCCGCCGACTACGATAACGTCCTTGTTGCGGTAGAAGAAGCCGTCGCAGGTCGCGCACGCGGACACGCCGAAGCCCTGGAAGTGCTGCTCGCTCTCGATGCCGAGCCACTTGGCCTTGGCACCCGTGGCGATGATCAGCGTGTCGGCCGTCCAGACGGCGCCGCTGTCGGTGCGCACCGTGAACGGGCGCCGGGAAAGCTCGACCTCTGTGACGATATCGTTGACGATCTCCGCTCCGACATGGACCGCCTGGTTGAGCATCTGTTCCATCAGGAAGGGCCCCTGGATCGGATCAGCGAAACCGGGATAGTTTTCCACATCGGTGGTGATCATCAACTGACCGCCCTGTTCCATGCCGGCGATGAGGACCGGCTTCAGCATGGCGCGGGCGGCGTAGATTGCTGCGGTATAGCCGGCGGGGCCGGAGCCGATGATGAGCGCCTTGGTGTGACGGGCCGTCATGTCAAATGTCCTTTCAACTCGCCGTATCGCATCGGAACGATTTAGATGGGATGCGTTGGTGCAGGGCGCAATAGCCGGTTCATTTACGGTCCCTCCATGCATTTATTCAAGGTCAGCCCTGCAATAGCCACAGGGCAAAAACGCACATCGTAATAATTGTTCACAAGTGCGACATATTCTTGCGTCAGGCAACCTCTTCGCTACAAACTGGTGCATTGCCGACGTTGAAAGGTATGTCTTTGTTGCGCGCCGAACTCGATGCAATCGACCTCAAAATTCTCCGCGAGCTTCAGCGCGACGGTCGAATGACCAATGTGGAACTGTCCGACAGGGTCGGCATCTCCGCGCCTCCTTGCCTCAGACGCGTGCGCAAGCTGGAGGAGGCGGGGATCATCGAGGGCTATCACGCGATGCTCAACGCGCGAAAGCTGGGTTTCGATCTCGTGGCGTTCTGCATGGTGGGGCTCAAGCACCAATCGGAATCGGAACTCAAGGCATTCGCGGCCGCCAGCGAAGGCTGGCCGATCGTCCGCCAGGCCTGGATGGTGTCTGGGGAGAGCGATTTCCTGCTGCATTGTGTGGCGGCCAACCTCACTCAGTTCCAGGATTTCGTGATCGAGGTGCTGACCGCGCACGACAATGTCGATACCGTCCGGACCATGCTGACGATCCGCCAGGTCAAGCGGCTGGGGCTTGTCGAGGTCTGAGGGCGAGTATCACCATGGCTGCTTTTGCCGCATGGTTTGCCACTTTTCCAGGATTCGGTTCGCGATCAATGACGTCGAGTTGACCGGCTCGTAACCGGTCATGACCTGATTGCCCGGAAAGCGCCCGATGTTGGCTTGGACTGACAAGGCTGCGATGAAGCGATCGATTTTCCGGTGTCCACCGGACGGGTAAAACAGCCGGATCGGCCGTCCTGTGCCGGCTGCCTCGCCGATCATGTTGGTGGAGTCGGCGGTGACGACCACCTCGTCGGCAAGTGCGAGATATCCCGCCAGCGGATTTTCGCCAGTTCCGGTCCAGAAATTCACTCTGTTCCGTTCGCCAAGCGTCGCAAGACGGTCTGCAAGTTCTCGCGGCGTCCTTCGCGAAGTCGTTATCATCAGAGAAGTACCACGATCGTGCAGGCTTTCCAGGGCTGAGGCGAACGCGTCGATGTCGTCGGGCGTGAAACGGGAGTGACGACTATCGCCGCCGACGAGCACGGCAATGCGGGGATGGGGAAGGGCGACGAGGTGAGGTGGTGGAGTCCGACGGATCGTGTCCAGACGTGCCAGCGGCGTGCGGTTGGGCGCCGTCGTCACGGCAAGTATGTTGTCAGCCAAGGCCGGCCGATCGTGATGCTGCACGATGAGTAGATCGGCTCCGTGGCGCGACGTTCGAGGGTCCTTGAAGAAAACCGTCAACGTCTTCGGCGACAGCACCTTGAGCCGTCGAAGATAGGAGACCGCCCGGCGACCGGTCGCAAGGCAGATGTCCGGGTAGGGAGGTGCGATCGGCGAGCCGAGTTGGTTGGGCGCCTCGCGCGGATCGATCGGCCCCCAGGGCATGAACCAGGAAAAGACGCGCCGTGGACGGAGCCGGCGGAGAACGGGTGTAACGCCGAGCGCTTCGGCAACGCCGATCAACGGCTGCTCATCGCCAGCCTTGCCGTCCGTCAACACCCAGACTGTCGGCCTCCTGCCATTCGTCATGACTGACTATCCGCGCTTTCGGACATGATCCGCTCGTAGGCGGAATATTCCTGTTCAAGCATGAACTGGGTGGTGAAGTGATCGAGAACATGGGCACGGCCCTTGCTGCCCATCTCCCGCAAGCGGTCCGGGTCGGCTAGTGCATCGCGAATAGCCTCTTCCATAGCGGCGGCATCGCCCGGTTCGACCAGCCAGCCCGTTTCTGAGGGCAGAACCGTTTCGCGACTGCCGCCGTGGTTTGTGGCAATGACCGGCGTTTGCATGGCCTGTGCCTCTATCGCCGCGCGTCCGAATGCTTCCGGGCGGGTCGAAGCCGAGACGGCGAGATCGGCGGCGGCAAGCACGGCCGGAACGTCGCGCCGGCTTCCGGCAAAGATCAGCCGGTCCGTTACGCCGAGCCGTTCCGCCTGCGTCTTTAGTTCCGATATTACGGATGCCGCGCCGCTGCCGACAAAGGCAAGCCGCAGTGTCGGGTCGGCAAGACGCGCGAAGGCGTCCAGAAGGATCGCGTGGCCCTTCCAGCTTGTGATGCGCCCCACCATCACGATGAGACGGTGTTCCTCGCCGGCACCAAATTCCGCGCGGATGGCCTCCGTTGTTGCCTGATCGATCCCCGCCGGATCGAAGACCAGGGGATCGATGCCGCGCGGCGCCACGATGATCTGCTCGCGAGGGTATCCATAGACTTCGACGATGTGCTTGCGAATGAAGTCTGAGTTCGCGATCACCACGGGCGTGCGCAGCATGGCGCTGTTGTAAAGCCGCTTCAGCGCACTGGCGTGCCCGTAGACACCGTGGAAGGTTGTGAGAAAGCGGACCGGGCGGGTGCTGAAGCACCTGGCCATCAAGGCGACCCAGGCGGGGGCCCGGCTGCGGGCATGTAAGATATCGATTCCTTCCGTGTCGACCAGTCTCGCCACCGCGCGTGCTGCCGAGATCATGCGCCAGGGCGCCTTGGTTCCCACGGGTACGGTGACGTGCACCGCGCCTGCTGCCTCGACCGCCTCCACCAGCGGTCCGCCAGCACTGGCGACCCAGTTCTTGATCCCGCGCCCACTCAGGAATTCGGCCATCTCCAGCGCCGACCGCTCGACGCCGCCGTCGCCAAGGGCCGGCAGCAGCTGGAGTATACGCGGATCACTCATCGATTTTTACCATTCCTGTGTCGTCTGAGAACTCCGCTAGCAAGCCACCGTCGCTGAAGCAAGCAACCGCGGAAGCCGACGGTGCGCACGCTTTCTTCCAGCGCGCAAATGGTCTAATGAGGCGCCTTAAAAGCGGGCCATTCTCTTGTGCCTGCGTATCAGGAGCGGTGAAGTGGTGCAGACCATCGTATGCATGAAATGGGGAACGCGCTATCCCGGTGACTATGTCAACCGGCTCTGGTCGATGATCAAGCGCAACACGCGGCGCCCGACCCGGCTCGTCTGCTTCACCGAGGATGCCACCGGCATCGACCCGGCCGTTCATGTGTTTCCGTTGCCGGAGATCAACATTCCGGCGAAGATCGCATGGAAGCCGTGGCGCAAGATCTCGCTGTGGCAGGCGCCGCTGGCCGATCTCGAAGGCGATGTACTCTTTCTCGATCTCGACGTCGTAATAACCGGTCCGCTCGACGATTTCTTCGATTACAAGCCTGACAAGACCTTCTGCATCGCTGAGAACTGGACGCAGCCGGGCAAGGGGATCGGCAACACGTCCGTCTATCGTTGGCGCGTGGGTACCAACACCCATATCTTCGACGACTTCAACAGGGATGCCGAAACACCGTTTGCCAAGTACGGCATCTCGCAGCGCTATGTTTCGGGCTCCGTCGACAGCATGACCTACTGGCCGGCGGAGTGGTGCGTCAGCTTCAAGCACACGCTCCTGCCCAAATGGCCGATGAACTTCTTCAAGGTCGCGCCGTTGCCGCCGGCAACGCGGGTGGTCGCCTTTACGGGGAAGCCGGATCCCGACGAGGCCGAGATCGGCGTTTGGCCAGCAAGTGCGTGGTACAAGAAACTCTACAAGCACGTGCGCCCAACGCCCTGGATCACCGAGAACTGGCGGTAGGCCGTGTGGAGACGCTGCCGTTCGGTCGGGGTTGCAGCGTCGTCAGATACCAGTCATATGTCCGTGAAATTCCATCGCGCAGGCTCGTTTTCGGCGTCCAGCCCATGCCCGCCAGCTTGGCGTTGGACATCAGCTTGCGTGGCGTTCCGTCCGGCTTGGACGGATCGGTCTCGATCCGGCCGGTGAAGCCGACGACCTCGGCGACGATCGTCATCAGTTCGAGGATCGATACGTCAGTGCCGGATCCGACATTGACGTGCTCGTAGTCCTCGTAACGTTGCATCAGAAAGACCAGCGCGTCTGCGCAGTCCTCGACGAACAGGAACTCGCGGAGAGGTGAGCCGGTGCCCCAGATCGTCACGTGGTCGAGGTTTGCCCGCTTCGCCTCGTGTGCCTTGCGGATAAGGGCCGGCAGGACATGGCTGGTCTGCAGGTCGAAGTTGTCGTTGGGTCCATAGAGGTTGGTGGGCATCGCCGAGATAAACCGAGCGCCTCTTTCCTTCATGTAGGCCTGGCACAGCTTGATGCCGGCGATCTTGGCGATCGCGTACCATTCGTTGGTCGGTTCGAGTGGCCCGGTCAGAAGGGCGCTTTCCTCAATGGGCTGCGCGGAGAGTTTCGGATAGATACAACTGGAACCGAGGAACAGCAGTTTTTCCACGCCGAAATCATAAGCCGTCTTGATGACGTTCAACTCCATCGACAGGTTTCGCTGAAGAAATTCAACGGGTTGCCGGTCGTTTGCGAGAATGCCGCCGACCTTGGCGGCGGCCATGATTACGGCATTGGGATGTGTCTCGTCGACGAAGCGTTCGACATCAGTCTGGCGTTCGAGATCGATCCTGTCCCGCGGTGCGATGATAACCTCGCACCCTTCGCTCTCCAGTCGCCGCGCGACGGCACTGCCGACCATGCCGCGATGACCTGCAACCCATACGCGCTTGCCCGAAAGCTCGTACATCAGTCACGACCCTTGTTCGTCAGTTCCCGCTGCATCAGCTTGATGTCTTCGCGCACCATTTCGCTGGCAAGGTCCCGCGCGCTCGTCTCGTGGCGCCAGCCGAGGACTTTGTGAGCCTTGGAAGGATCGCCCAACAGCAGATCGACCTCCGTCGGGCGGAAGTAGCGCGGGTCGACGCTGACGAGCAGCTTGCCGGTCTTCGCATCAAAACCCTTCTCATTGCGTCCCTTGCCTTCCCAGCGAATGTCGATGCCGGCTTCGGCAAAGGACCATTGAACGAACTCGCGCACTGTCGTCGTGGTGCCGGTTGCCAGGACGTAGTCGTCGCCTTGCGGCTGCTGCAGCATCATCCACATGCCGCGCACATACTCCCGCGCATGGCCCCAGTCGCGCTTGGCGTCGAGATTGCCGAGGAACAACTGGTCCTGGACGCCGAGCGTAATGGCGGCCACAGCGCGGGTGATCTTGCGCGTCACGAAGGTTTCGCCACGTAGCGGACTTTCGTGGTTGAAGAGGATACCGTTGGACGCGTGCAGGCCATAGGCCTCCCGGTAATTCACCACGATCCAGTAGGCGTAGAGCTTGGCGGCGGCGTAGGGAGAGCGCGGGTAGAAGGGCGTCGTTTCGCTTTGCGGAACGTCCTGCGCCCTTCCGTAGAGTTCAGACGTTGAGGCCTGGTAGAAGCGGGTCTTCTTCTCCAATCCGAGGATTCTGATGGCCTCGAGCATGCGCAACGTCCCGATCGCGTCTGCGTTTGCCGTGTATTCCGGCGTCTCGAAACTGACCTGGACATGGCTCTGCGCAGCCAGATTGTAGATTTCATCCGGTTGGGTCTGCTGAACGATGCGCACGAGATTGGTCGCATCCGTCATGTCGCCGTAGTGGAGAACGAAGCGCTGGTCCGGTTCGTGCGGATCCTCGTAGATGTGCTCGATCCGGCCTGTGTTGAACGAGGATGACCGGCGCTTGATGCCGTGGACCATGTAGCCCTTGGCGAGGAGCAAGTCTGCGAGGTAGGCGCCATCCTGGCCGGTCACGCCGGTTATCAGTGCCACGGGTTTCTTGGACAATTCGGTTCTCCAGCAAAGTTGGAGCGGCTTAGACCAGAATGGGCGGCCGATCAATCAGGCAGGAGGTGCTTTGCCGGGCGGCGGCGCAAGCCTGGTCTACCTGGAGAGCCACCCAGCGACGCGGTTCCGGAAGTGAAGGATCTCGCGAAACGCGAAGTCGCCCGCCGCCAGAAAGGGATGACCCTGCCGCGCCGCGCGTTGGCTTTTAATCGTGCCGCCGCCTCTTTTGGCGCCGCTTCCGCCCGGATTTGCGTCAACTATGTTGGCGATAAGCGTGATGATATTGTGATCCTCGAGCACACGGCGGCGGGCCTCTTTTATGGCTGGCAGCCGCTTCTCGTATTCGCCGTCCGCCATGGCCTGCTTCATGACTCGCAGTGCTTCGTCAGGCTTGCGGATGTCGATCGCGATAAAGCTGTCGGACGGGAAATAGTCGGCCGCATTGGGCGCCCCGAAATAGAACGGTAGCGAGAGGCCGAGGAAGGCATCGCTCAGCTTCTCTGTGAAATGATGTTGGGCAAGATGGTTCTCGATGGCGATGTGATATTTGTAGGGGTCGATCGACTCCGCCTTGTCGTCGACGGGGCGGTGGCCGCGTCCGAAAACGTCGAGTTCCGGCATGCGGGCGGCCATGTCCTGCGTGAAGTCGTAGCGCAGCCGATGGAGCGTATGACCCTGCCGCTTGGTGGAGCAGACGGTGCCGATCATCCGGGTTTTTTCCGGAAAATGATCGCGGATCTCGTCAGCCGTCATCAGGTGCTTGCTGCCGTTCCCATAGAACCAGCGCAGGCCCGCCTGGCTCCAGATCCGTCCCGGGTGGCGTAGCGCGAACGGCTCCTGGCTCGTGACCACGTGACCGAACTGGCGGGTGAACGTGCGGCCATAGATCTTGATGCCGCTCGGTTCCGTCGTGAAGAGGATGGTGTTTTCCTGCGGGCATGCGAGCTCTTCGACCCGGACTGGACGACGCTCGCCTTCGGCTGCGGGCAGGTTCTCGTAAACCGCCAACCAGTCGTAGTCGCGGGCCTCAGGATCGAAGGTGAAGCGCAGACCGCGCTGCTCGGCAAAGCCTTGAAGGATCTGGCGGGCGAGGGGGTTCCTGCCCGGACCGCGATCGACACGCCCCATGATCTTCACGACACGGCGACGATCGTCGCCGTTCGTGTGCTCTAGGCTGCTGGACAGAGGACTGCTCCTTCCATCAACCCCAGTTGACGGCCAATATCTCGTAGGCCTTGGAGCCGCCGGGGGCGACGACCTCGATGGAGTCGCCGACTTCCTTGCCGATCATCGCCCGCGCGATCGGGGAGGAAATCGAGATGCGGCCGGATTTCACGTCTGCTTCCTGATCGCCGACGATCTGGTAGGTCTTTTCCTCGTCGGTGTCCTCGTCGACGAGTTTCACCGTCGCGCCGAACTTGATCTTGTCGCCGGACATCTTGGAGAGGTCGATGACCTCCGCGCGCGCGATCAGATCCTCGAGTTCGGTGATGCGGCCTTCGTTGTGGCTCTGCGCTTCCTTGGCGGCGTGATACTCGGCGTTTTCGGACAGGTCGCCATGGGCACGGGCTTCCGCGATCGCTTCAATGATCCGCGGACGCTCCTCCTGTTGCCGCCAACGCAGTTCCTCCTGCAGCTTGGTGAAGCCGCCCTGCGTCATGGGTACCTTTTCTACCATGTCCTTTTCCTTTGCATTATCCTGTCCGCTTTGCCGCAGACACAAAAGAAAAACAGGCTCCGGAGCGAAGCTACGGAACCATGTTTCAAATCAACCTTGCTCAAACTATAGCAGAACGTGCGCGGCAATTGCCAGATTTTTTGTCACACACGCGCATGTCCGTTCAGCCATGTCCGTGCACTGCCTGTGGATTGAGGGGTGCTCCGCTGGCGTAGACGCGCCGGGCAAGCAGCGCGAGGAGAAGCAGTGTGACAGTCGCCACGGCGCAGGAAACCGCGAAACCGGCGGAGAAGGCTTGCCTTGCCGCTTCCAGCCATCCGGCGTTGGTCAGTCCGAACGTCTTTGCCGTCTCAAGCGCGCTGGCGAGTGTCGAGCGCCCGCCTTCCGCGAGCGCGGGCGGCACCTCACCGAAATCGACCGGCTGCATGGTCAAGCGGTAGATGACCGTGCCGAGGCTGCCGAGCAGCGCCACACCCATGGCGCCTCCGAATTCCGCGCCTGTCTCGGAAATCGCCGAGGCGGCACCGGCCCGTTCGGGCGGGGCGGAGCCGACGATCAGGCCGGTCGTGGTCAAGACCACGGGCACGAAGCCGAGACCGATGATCATGCTCGCAAACAGCACGAGGTAGAGGTTTTGCTGATAGGCGGCGACCGCCATGACGGCTGCGCCCAAAGCGTTGACGACGAGGCCGATGAGCACCGTCCTGACGGAACCGAGACGGTTTGTAATGCGCCAGGCCTGTAGCGACATGATGGTGAAGACGAGGCCCGGCGCAGCCGACCAGATTGCGGCGTCCAGCGGAGAGAGGCCGATCACCAGCTGCAGGAACTGGTTCTGGAACAGGAAGATGCCGAAGACGAAGAACACGCCGAAGAGGTTTACCAAAAGCGATGCCGTGAAGGACGGGATCGCGAACAGCGATAGATCGATCAGCGGGTTTTCGAGCTTTTTCTGCCTCCGTATGAAGATGATGCCCAGCAGCATGCCGGCGGCAATGGGTGCGAGGTGAATGACCTGAAAGCCGTCGGTGGCGATGTGCTTTAGCCCATAGATGACTGGCAGGACGGTTGCCATGGAAAGGCCGACGCTAGGTAGGTCGAGCTTCGCGGTGTCGTCGCTGCGAAATTCCGGCAGCAGGAACGGCGCGCTCAACACGAGGCCGAGCATGATCGGTACGTTGATAATGAAGACGGAACCCCAGTGGAAGAATTCCAGCAGCACGCCGCCGATGAGCGGGCCGACCAGGCCGCCGAGTGCAAAGGCGGTGCCCCAGATGCCGATGGCACGGTTGCGCTCGGATTCCACCGAGAACAGGTTGACGATCAGCGACAGCGTCGAGGGCGCGATCGTCGCGCCGGCGATGCCGAGAAGCGCGCGGGAGATGATCAGCATCTGTGCAGTGGAGGAGAAGGCGGCGAGCAGCGAGGCGAGGCCGAAGCCGACGGCGCCGATCATCAGGATCTTGCGTCGACCGATGCGATCGCCGAGGGTGCCCATGGTGACCAGGAAGCCTGCGACCATGAAGCCGTAGATGTCGTTGATCCACAGTAGTTCGGCGGCCGATGGGTCGAGGTCGGCGGTGATCGCCGGGATCGCAAGGAACAGAACCGACAGGTCCATGGAATAGACGAGACAGGCGATGGACAGGATGAAAAGCCCGGTCCATTCGCGCTTTCCGGCTGGTGTCGCTGCTCGGGCGTTGCTGATCTGCATGGCGCAATCCTTGATGAGGCGTGGAGAGTGCCTCGCGGCGCGTGAATGGACAAATATGAAATTTTGATTGAATCCCCGCGACGGCGACAGCGATCAAAAGTCTCCTAGAGGCCAATGGTGACAGACGATGTCAGCAGACACGGATCCGGGCGGCGTACAGCGGGCGAGAGCCATCACAACACAACCTTTCGATGTTTGACTTTTAGAAATGGAACATATAGTGAACATACATGGTTGTAAAGACGCTGAAAGAACGGCTCGCGATCCTTTCGGATGCGGCGAAATATGATGCATCGTGTGCATCCAGCGGCACGGTGAAGCGCAATTCCTCCGCCTCCGGAGGGCTCGGTTCGACGGAGGGCTCCGGCATCTGCCATGCCTACGCGCCGGATGGACGATGCATTTCGTTGCTGAAGATCCTGCTCACCAATTTCTGCATTTATGACTGCGCCTATTGCATCAACCGCTCCTCCAGCAATGTTGCGCGGGCGCGTTTCACACCTGACGAGGTCATCTGGCTGACGCTCGAATTCTATCGACGCAACTATATCGAGGGGTTGTTTTTATCATCGGGCATCATCCGCTCTTCCGATCATACGATGGAGGAGATGGTGCGGGTGGCGCGGGAGCTTCGGACGACCCATAATTTTCGCGGTTACATCCACCTGAAGACCATTCCTGAGGCATCGCAGGCGCTGATCGAGGAGGCGGGGCTTTATGCCGACCGGCTGTCGATCAACATCGAACTGCCGACAGACAAGGGAATTACCGATTACGCGCCGCAAAAACAGCCGGCCGGTATTCGCAGGTCGATGGGCGCGTTGCGGCTGAAGATCGAGGACATGGCGGAGCCGACGCTGAAGACCAAACGCCGGCGCGTGTTCGCGCCTGCGGGGCAGAGTACACAGATGATCGTCGGTGCCGATGGGGCAAGCGATGCCACCATTCTCGGCACGAGTGCGCGGCTCTACGGCAGCTACCATCTGAAACGCGTCTACTATTCGGCCTTCAGTCCGATCCCGGATGCCTCGAGCAAGCTGCCATTGGTCAAGCCGCCGCTGATCCGGGAGCACAGGCTCTACCAGGCGGACTGGCTCTATCGGTTTTACGGCTTCGACATCGGCGAGATCACGTCCGCGCGACCTGATGGCATGCTTGATCTCGACCTCGATCCGAAACTGTCCTGGGCGCTCTCGCACCGGGACCGCTTTCCGGTCGACGTCAACCGGGCGGAGAAGGAGATGCTGCTGCGGGTGCCTGGCTTCGGCACGAAGACGGTGGCAGGCATTCTGGCGGCGCGCCGCTTCCGGCGGTTGCGGCTTGATGACCTGAAACGTCTCGGGGTGTCGCTGAAGAAGGTGCGCCCGTTCATTGTCGCGGAGAGCTGGACGCCGATGCGGCTTGCCGATCGGGGCGATCTTCGCGGGCTTTTCGCGCCGCCGCCCGAGCAGCTTGCGTTGTTCTGATGCAGGAGGTCGTGCTCAGGGGCAGGGGTGATTTTGCGGAATGGCGTGACGCCGCCAGAGCTCTGCTGATGGGGGAGATCGAACCAGACAAGGTCTCCTGGCTGTGTGCGGACAGAGCGGGCGGCGGGCTGTTCGCAAGCGCGGGCAGCGTCTTGCCCTCACCGCGACCCGGTGCGAGGCCGCCCACGGTTCCGGCGCCCTTCGTTCACCTGGCCGAAGCGGTCATCTGTCATTCCGATCCTGGACGCTTTTCGCTGCTCTATCGTCTGCTGTGGCGATTGGCCGGTGACCGTGCTCTGCTCGGCATGCGCACGGACGTGGACGTGGTGGCGGCGCATCGGCTGGCAAAATCGGTGCGACGGGATTGCCATAAGATGACGGCGTTTGTGCGGTTCAAGGAGATGCCGCTTGCGCCGGGAGAGGCGGGGCGGCGACGGTTCGTGGCATGGTTCGAGCCGGACCATTTCATCGTCGCCCGCACCGCACCGTTCTTCCAGCGCCGGTTCACCGACATGGACTGGCTGATCGCATCTCCCAAAGGGTCGGCATCGTGGGACGGGGCGACGTTGCGGGCGACAGACGAGGGTGCGGAGAAACCCGATCTGTCGGATGACACCGACGATCTCTGGCGCACCTATTATGCCTCGATCTTCAATCCGGCGCGGCTAAAGGTCAAAATGATGACGACCGAGATGCCCAAGAAATACTGGAAGAACCTGCCGGAGGCCGATCTCATTCCCGGCCTCATCGCCTCGGCGGAGGCGCGCGTCATCGAAATGGCGGCCCAGGCGCCGACGATGCCGCCGGCATTTCATCACCGACTGCGACGGGAGGAGGAACCCGCGCCCGTCGTCGCGGGGGAGACGTTGGAAGCGGTGCGTCAGGAGGCGAATACCTGCACCTTGTGCCCGCTTCATTGCAAGGCGACCCAGACCGTCTTCGGCGAGGGGCCAGAGCGAGCTTCCGTCATGCTGGTCGGGGAGCAGCCGGGCGACGAGGAGGACCTTGCGGGTCGGCCGTTCGTCGGGCCGGCCGGCCGGTTGCTCGATGGCGTGCTGGAGGAGACCGGAATCGACCGCCGTGCGCTCTATCTCACCAATGCCGTCAAGCACTTCAAGTACGAACCGCGCGGCAAACGCCGCATCCACCAGCGTCCGAATGCGGGCGAGGTGCAGAAATGCCGGTGGTGGCTAACCAAGGAAATCGACCTCGTCAAACCGCGCATGGTCGTCGCTATGGGCGCGACCGCTGTCGCCGCCCTGACCGGCGAGACCGGGCCACTGGGCGACATGCGGGGCGAGCGCATGCTGGAGGATGGGCGGCGGCTGTTCGTCACCGTCCATCCCTCCTACCTTTTGCGTTTGCCGGATGAGGATCGCCGTATGCAGGAGATGGAACGTTTCCGGCAGGATTTCCGGGCGATCGCCGGGCGTATGGCGGCCTTATCGGCCGCTGGATGAGCGTCAGGCGGCCCGTTTCTGGACGTAAGCATCCAGTTTCGCGAGCGTTTGGCGGCCGCCATCCACGGCTCCGAACTTCAGCGTTGCGTTACGGGCTTCTGCCGTCGGGAAGACCAGCGTCAGCGAGACCATGGTCTTGTCTCCCCGTTCTTCTAACGAGACGATTCCGATGAAATGCGCCGGTTCTCCCATCTCGCCACCATGGTCGTAGACGATGCGGGAGGGCGGGGAAATTTCGGTGTAGCGAATCCAGTTGGGCCAGTGTTTTCCGTCTGGCCCGATCATCGTGTAGCGCCAAAGGCCTCCGACCGAAAATTCCATCTCATGTGTATCGTTGGTGAAGCCGTCTGGTCCCCACCAGGCGTCCAGATGCCTGGCGTCGGAAAAGGCTTCGAACACGAGTGGCCGGGGTGCCGACACCAGGCGTTCGACGCGGAGGATCTTGGCGGGATCGAGTTCGGCGGACATGTCAGTTTGCTCCCTTTTCAAGAACGACCTGGAGCCTGTCGAAGTTCTGTTCGTTGGCGGCGTGGAGGAAGCGTTCGATTTCCAGGTTTTCCTCCGTCCGCTCGAACACCATGCGCCAGGAAAGACGTGTGCCGTCCGGTTCTTCTACGAAGGTCATCTCCAGCGGAAAGGCGTGGACAGGTCCGTGATGGAATGCCCGTATCCGCTCTCCGGCGACCACCTCCTCGAAGCTCCAGCGATTGTGAAACTCGTCGCCGTTCGATGCGATCATGGTGACGAGCCAGTCGCCGCCGGGCCGCAGGTCGAATGCGGTAATGCGGTTTGTGAAGCCGTCAGGTCCCCACCAGATTTCCAGCGTTTGCGGGTCGGCGAAGGCGTCGAACAGCGTTTGCCGACTGACCGGGAAGAGGCGGTCGTTGAGGATTTCAATCTTGTCAGTCATTGATGTCGCCCTTCTGTGTGCGCTTGTCCTGCAAAGTCGCGAGATAGGTATCGAGGCGCTCCAGCCGGTCCTCCCAGAGCTTGCGGTAGTCCGCGAGCCAGCCGTCCACCGCCTGCAAAGGTTCCGCCTCAAGTTTGCATGGTCGCCACTGGGCATGGCGGCCACGCGAGATCAACTTGGCGCGTTCCAGAACCTTCAGGTGCTTGGAAATCGCCGGAAGGCTCATCGAGAAGGGCGAAGCGAGTTCGTTCACTGTCGCTTCGCCTTGAGCCAGGCGCGCCAGGATGGCACGACGGGTTGGGTCGGCGAGGGCGGAGAGGGTTTCCGACAGAGGATCCGGAGCCATAGTTATCTCATCGGTTAATTAACCTGATAGCTAATTAGTGTCGAAAAAACCTTGTGTCAACACGCATCCGATTTGACAGCGAGATGAGGTGTGGAGATAGTCGCCGGACGAGGAAAGCCGCCCCCGTGACGGAGCGGGAGGGATGTTTGCGGTCGACATTTATTCTGACAGCGGTGGCCATGGTCGCCTTTGCGGCCAATTCGCTTCTGGCCCGTCAAGCACTTGGCGTGCCAGCGATCGATCCCGCCGGCTATACGGCGCTGCGCGTCATCTCCGGCGCTATTGTTCTCTTCCTGCTGTTTCGGCGGAGGCGCGGACTGACCCACGGTGGCAGCATTCCCGGAAGCTGGCCGGCGGCATTGGCGCTGTTTCTGTATGCCATCGCGTTTTCGGCGGCCTATGTCGACCTGGGTGCGGCAACGGGCGCGCTGATCCTGTTTTCCTCGGTACAGGCGACGATGCTGGTCTATGCCGTCGCGCGGGGCGATCGGCCCAACCTTAACGAGGCGCTCGGTTTTGCCGTCGCGTTCGCTGCCTTCGTCTATCTCGTCCTTCCGGGCGCAGGCCGCCCGGATCTCTTTGGCAGTCTGTTGATGATCGTCTCTGGCGTGGCTTGGGGAGCCTATACGCTGCTTGGTCGTGGTTCTGTCGATCCGCTAGGGGAGACCGCAGGCAATTTCGCTCGTGCCTCCGCGTTCTGCATCCCGCTTGGGTTTTATGCGGTGTTTGACGAAACTGCGACAACCGCCGGCGTCACGCTTGCGCTCGCCTCTGGTATCGTCGCCTCCGGTCTCGGCTATGCAGTCTGGTACAGCGCGCTTCGTGGTTTGACGACCTTCCGGGCAGCACTGATCCAGCTTTCGGTTCCCGTCATCGCGGCGGCCGGTGCGATCCTATTGCTTGGAGAGAGCCTGACGCTGCATTTTGTTATCGCAGGTGCTGTCGTCCTTGGCGGTATTGCGTTCGCCATTCTCGCAAAACAAAAAAGGCAGGCTTGAGACCTGCCTTTTCAATGAGTTGGCGGTGTTTTCTCAGAAGTAGCTCTGCAGCGGGCGCACTTCAAGCTGGCCACTCTTCAGCGCGCGGATCGCTTCCGCCGCGGCCAGCGCGCCGGCCATCGTGGTGTAGTAGGGCACCTTCTGCATCAGCGCGGCGCGGCGCAGCGACTTCGAATCCGAGATCGCCTTGTTGCCGTCCGTCGTGTTGATGACCAGCTGAACCTGGCGGTTGCGGATTGCGTCCTCAATGTGCGGACGGCCCTCGAGCACCTTGTTGATCTTGATCGCTTCGATGCCCTTTTCGGCAAGGAAGCGCTGGGTGCCGCCGGTCGCCATGACCTTGAAGCCGATTTCGGTCAGGATGCGGATGGCGGGCAGAACACGCTCCTTGTCCTCGTCGCGGACGGACACGAAGACGGTGCCGTCGCGCGGCAGTTCGACATTGGCGCCGAGCTGGCTCTTGGCAAAAGCGAGCGCGAAGTTCGTGTCGAGACCGATGACCTCGCCGGTCGAGCGCATTTCCGGGCCGAGCAGCGTATCGACGCCTGGGAAGCGGGCGAACGGGAACACCGCTTCCTTGACGGCGATGTGCTTCAGCGCGCGCGGATCGGGCTTCTCGCCATAGGCCTTAAAGACCGGATCGAGCTTTTCGCCGGCCATCACGCGGGCGGCGATCTTGGCGATCGGCGCGCCGATGGTCTTGGCGACGAAGGGCACGGTGCGCGAGGCGCGCGGGTTCACCTCGAGAACGTAGACAACACCATCCTTGATGGCGAACTGGACGTTCATCAGGCCGCCGACATTCAGCGCCTTCGCCATGGCCTTCGCCTGACGTTCAAGCTCGTCGGTCATTTCCGCCGACAGCGTGCGCGGCGGCAGCGAGCAGGCGCTATCGCCCGAGTGAATGCCAGCTTCCTCGATATGCTCCATGATGCCGGCGACATAGACGTCCGTGCCATCGCACAGGCAGTCGACATCGACTTCGATGGCGTTGGTCAGGTAGCTGTCGAACAGCAACGGGTTCTTGGAGAGAAGCGTGTTGATCTGGCCGGTTTTGTCGTTCGGATAGCGCTGCTTGATATCCTCGGGAACGAGTTCTGGAACGGTATCGAGCAGGTAAGCCTGCAACTGGCTTTCCTGGTGGATGATCTGCATGGCGCGGCCGCCGAGCACGTAGGACGGACGCACGACGAGCGGGAAGCCGATCTCGCTTGCGACCACGCGTGCCTGCTCGACCGAGTAGGCGATGCCGTTATTCGGCTGGGTCAGGTCGAGCTTCGTCAGGAGCTTCTGGAAGCGGTCGCGGTCTTCGGCGAGATCGATCATGTCAGGCGCGGTGCCGAGGATCGGGATGCCATTCTTTTCCAGCGCTTCGGCAAGCTTCAGCGGGGTCTGGCCGCCGAACTGGACGATGACGCCGACCAGTTCGCCCTTTTCCTGCTCGGCACGCATGATCTCGATCACGTCTTCGGCCGTCAGCGGCTCGAAATAGAGACGGTCGGAGGTGTCGTAGTCGGTCGAGACTGTTTCCGGGTTGCAGTTGACCATGATCGCCTCATAGCCGGCGTCCTTCAACGCGAAGGCGGCATGGCAGCAGCAGTAGTCGAACTCGATCCCCTGGCCGATGCGGTTGGGACCACCACCGAGGATGACGACCTTCTTACGATCGGAGACCTGCGCCTCGGAGCGCGTTGCCCCGACAAAGGGCGTCTCGTAGGTCGAGTACATATAGGCCGTCGGCGAGGCGAACTCGGCGGCGCAGGTGTCGATGCGCTTGTAGACGGGACGCACGCCAAGACCGTTGCGCAGCTCGGCAACTTCCTTCGGACGCTTGCCGGTCAGCGAGGCGAGGCGCGCGTCGGAGAAGCCCATGGCCTTCAGCATGCGCAGGTTTTCGGCATCCTGCGGCAGGCCGTGCTCGCGGATGCGTGCCTCCATGTCGACGATCGCCTTGAACTGGGCGATGAACCACGGATCTATCTTGCAGCCTTCATGCACTTCGGCTTCAGACATGCCGAGGCGCAGCGCCTGGGCGACCATGCGGAGGCGATCCGGGGTCGGCGTGCCGATCGCGGCACGAATGGCGTTCTTGTCGTCGGCGCCGTCGCCGTTGGCGCCGAGGCCGGGGATTTCGATCTCGTCGAGGCCGGTCAGCCCGGTTTCGAGGCCACGCAGCGCCTTCTGCAGCGATTCCGCGAAGGTACGGCCGATCGCCATCACTTCGCCGACAGACTTCATGGCGGTGGTGAGCACAGGCGAGGCGCCCGGGAATTTCTCGAAGGCGAAGCGCGGGATCTTGGTGACGACGTAGTCGATCGAGGGTTCGAACGAAGCGGGCGTCGCGCCGCCGGTGATGTCGTTTTCCAGTTCGTCGAGGGTGTAGCCGATCGCGAGCTTGGCGGCGATCTTGGCGATCGGGAAGCCGGTCGCCTTCGACGCAAGGGCGGACGAGCGCGAGACGCGCGGGTTCATCTCGATGACGACGAGGCGGCCGTCCTTCGGGTTGACGGCGAACTGAACGTTCGAGCCGCCGGTCTCGACGCCGATCTCGCGCAGCACCGCGATCGAGGCGTTGCGCATGATCTGGTATTCCTTGTCGGTCAGCGTCAGCGCCGGCGCGACGGTGATGGAATCGCCGGTGTGGACGCCCATCGGATCGATGTTCTCGATCGAGCAGATGATGATGCAGTTGTCCGCCTTGTCGCGGACGACCTCCATCTCATACTCCTTCCAGCCGAGCACGGACTCCTCGATCAGCACTTCTGTCGTCGGTGACGCATCGAGACCGCCGCCGACGATGTCGAAGAATTCCGAGCGGTTGTAGGCGATACCGCCGCCGGTGCCGCCGAGCGTGAACGAGGGCCGGATGATGGCCGGCAGGCCGACATGGTCGAGCGCCTGGGCGGCGATCGCCATAGCGTGGCTCATGTAGCGCTGCTTGCGGTCGCTCTCGCCGAGGTTCCACTGATTTTCGAGTTCGTCGAGCGCCTTGTCGAGATCTGCGCCGGAGAGCTTGGCGCGCAGTTCGGCGCGAGCGGCCTCATGCGTCTTGCGGTCTGCATCCTTGATGTCGGTGGCGTTGGCCAGCATGGAGCGGGGCGTTTCGAGCCCGATCTTCGCCATGGCCTCACGGAAGAGCGCGCGGTCTTCCGCCTTGTCGATCGCCTCCGGCTTGGCGCCGATCATCTCGACATTGTAGCGGTCCAGAACGCCCATGCGCTTCAGGGAGAGGGCGGTGTTGAGCGCGGTCTGGCCGCCCATGGTCGGCAGCAGCGCGTCCGGGCGCTCCTTGGCGATGATCTTGGCGACAACCTCAGGGGTGATAGGCTCGACATAGGTCGCGTCAGCGAGGCCCGGATCGGTCATGATCGTCGCCGGGTTGGAGTTCACCAGGATGACCCGGTAACCTTCTTCCTTTAGCGCCTTGCAGGCCTGCGTGCCGGAGTAATCGAATTCGCATGCCTGGCCAATGACGATCGGTCCAGCGCCGATGATGAGGATGGACTTGATATCTTGGCGCTTCGGCATCGGCGTCTTCCAATTTCTTGTTGCGCGAAAAACCGGCCAGGGCAATTTACCGGCCGGGGCGCGCAAGGAGGGTCTTTTCAGGCTAGAAGCGGCTTATAGGGAAATGTTTGCCGGAGCGGAACCCCGGAAATGACGAATCCCGCATGATTTATTCGCGCATCTGACGATGTGATTTCTGAAGGCGTCACACCGACGTTGCACTGTTTGCCTAGACGGCATTTTCCAGTTCAAGCAGGAACGATCATGGACCAGACCAGTCTCGCCGCCCGCCTCCAGACATACGCAAGGAAAAGCAACGCTGCGCCGCCCCGGCATTTCGGCACGCGGTACGACGCGAGCGGCACTTTCCTGCCCGAACCGGGTAATACGGTCGTCTGCCACCTGATGCCGGGAACGGAGACGGAAAGGGCGCTCGCAGATGCGCGTCAGAGATATCTCGACATGCCGGAGGCAAGGCAGCTGGCGTTCACACCGCTCTCCAGCCTGCACATGACGCTCTTTCAGGGGATCATCGAGTATCGGCGGACGGAGGGTTACTGGCCGGTGGATGTGCCGCTAGAGACTCCGATCGAGGATATGACGGCGATCCTGGCGCAAAGGGTGGCGGGCTTCTCCCCCGGTCCGGCCTTCCAGATGAAAGTCGTCGAGGCGCTGCCGACCGGGTTGACGCTCGAGGGCGCGACGGAGGCTGACCGCAGGGCTTTGATGGACTGGCGCAACCGTCTCGCAGATCTGTTCGGCTACCGTCATCCCGACCACGATACCTATGTCTTCCATATCACCTTCGCCTATGTCACCGATTGGTTCGACGAGGAGGCGCTGGCGCGGTGGCATGCGATGCTCGACGAGGTTGCTAAGGATATCCAACGGCGCGCACCCGTTCTGGAGCTGAAGCCGCCGACATTCTGTTCATTTGAGGACATGAACCACTTTGAGGAACTCATCGTGTTGCCGGTGTCCGGCTGAACGGAAACGGACGGTTCGGAAACCGCAGGCCGGTCTCGGGCGTATTAAGGTGCACCCCTCATCGCCGCCGGATCATCTCCGGCCAACACCGGAGACCTTCATGATCCTCGTTCACTATCTCGAAAACTCACGTGCCCACCGGATACTCTGGTTGCTGGAGGAACTCGCGGTTCCCTACGAGGTGAACGTCTACCGGCGCCGTCCTGACATGCAGGCGCCGCCGGAATTGAAGGCGGTGCATCCGCTCGGCAAGTCGCCGGTGATCGAGGATGACGGCAGGACCATTGCCGAAAGCGGTGCGATCATCGAATATCTGGTGCAGACCTATGGCGGCGACGCCCTGCGACCAAGACCGGGAACAGATGAGGCGCTGCGCTACACGTACTGGCTTCACTACGCGGAAGGCTCGGCCATGCCGCTTCTGGTGATGAAGCTGATCTTCTCGAAGCTGCCCGGACAGGTGCCGCTCCTCATTCGTCCCGTTGCAGGCCTGATTTCGAACGGCGTGTCGGCGAAGCTTCTCGACCCGCAACTCGCCAACCATCTGGCGTTCTGGGAGAGCGAGGTATCGCGCGGCGGCTACTTCGCGGGTGAGGCGTTTTCGGCGGCAGACATCGCGATGAGCTTTCCGGTGGAGACGGCGATGAGCCGCTATGCGGGGGCGGCTGATACCCGAAATCTTCGTGCGTGGCTTAACGCAATCCGCTCCCGTGGCGCCTACAGTCGGGCACTGGAGCGGGGAGGGCTCTACGCCTATTCGGAGACTTGACCGCTGTTAAGACGCAAGGCCGCCGGTCACGCCGGCTGCCACGCGTTCCGCGGTTGGTCGTCAGAACTCCTGCCATTCTTCGGCGGTGTTCCCGCCGGCGGTCTTGGTGAAGGCCGCGGCAATCTTGTTGCCGAGCGCACGTGCCGGCGATGGCGCGGGACGGGACTGGGCGCCGGCGACAGACGGGCTTGCGGGTGCGGCGGGCGCCCCCCTCGCAGGCATCGCCGCGGGCTGCGACGCGCCAACGAGGCCCAGGTTGAACTGGGCCAGACGGTTGGAAAGTGCAGACACCTCCTGCACCAGCGTGTGGGAGGCGGCATTCGTTTCCTCGACCATCGCGGCGTTGCGCTGCGTGCCCTGGTCCATGACGTTGATCGCGGTGTTGATTTCCTGGAGCGAAGTCGACTGTTCGCGCGCGGCCATGACGATGGCCTGGACGTTGCTGTTGATGTCCTGCACTTCCGCAACGATGGCTTCCAGCGCTTCGCCGGTTTCTCCGACAAGAGCCACGCCGTGTTTGACATGGTCGCCCGAGGCGGTGATCAGCGACTTAATCTCTTTGGCGGCATTGGCGGAACGCTGGGCGAGTTCGCGAACTTCCTGAGCCACGACGGCGAAGCCCTTGCCTGCTTCCCCGGCACGAGCGGCCTCGACGCCCGCATTGAGCGCCAGCAGGTTGGTTTGGAAGGCGATCTCGTCGATCACGCCGATGATGTTGGAGATCGACTCGGACGATTGTTCGATTTCGCTCATGGCGGCAACAGCCCGGCGGACGACCTCGCCCGAGCGCTCCGCGCCATCCTTGGTGCGGTTCACAAGCTCACCGGCATCCTCCGCGCGCCGGGTGGAATCCTTGATCGACTTGGTGATTTCGTCGAGCGCGGCCGCAGTTTCCTCGACAGACGCTGCCTGCTGCTCGGTTCGCTTGGCGAGGTCATCGGCAGCCGCACTGATTTCTTCCGAGCCACTGCGGATGGTCGCGGCGTTTTCCGAGAACGACACCATCGCCGCCTGCAGCTTCTCGATAGACTGGTTGAAATCGGTGCGAACCGAATCGAGGTTGGCGGTAAACGGACGCTCGAGACGAACAGTCATATCGCCGTTTGCCAGACGCGAAAGCCCGGCGCTCAATTCGTCGACGACGAAACGGATATCGGCTTCGCGGGCGCGGTGCTCCTTGGAGCGTTCCTGACGATCGAGTTCCTCCTGCTCCAGTCGGGCCTCGTCCTTCTTCTCCAGTTCGAGCTTTTCGCGACTGTTGTTGAGCAGGATTTCCAGTGATCGCGACAGGTCGCCAAGTTCGTCGGTGCGATCGACATTGGTCAGCGTGACATCGAAGCGGCCTTCGGCAATCTGCGTGGTCTGGTCGACGACATCGGCGATCCGGCGCACGAAGCGGCGCGCGATCAGCCAACCCGCGACGCTGAGGACGACGACGCCCGCGACAATGATCAGGGCGGCCGTTGCGATGAGGCTATTCAGTTTGGCAAAGACGGTGGCTTCCGGCACCGCGGCGATGGCAAACCAGCTTGCACCTTCAAAGGGCTCGATGGGCACTGCCACGGCGAGAAGGGGTGTTCCGTCCTTTGCCGGCAGGGCCACAGCATCGCCGGGGGTCGCGACAACCTTTTGCCAGGCGGCGGCATCCAGGCCGGACTCGGCGAGGCTTTTGCCGACGATCGTGCTGTCGGGATGGGCTACAACGGCGCCGGCGGCGGAAAGCATGGCGATGAAGCCGTCGCCAAGGGGTTTCTTTTCCGCAAGCTGTTGCGAGGCTTCGGCGAGATCGATATCGGCTCCGACATAGCCGACGACCTTGCCGTCGGCTTTTGCCGGCACAGAGATCGTCGTCATCAAGACGTCCTTGCCGTCGACCGGATAGACATAGGGTTCGAGCAGGACGGGCTTGCCGGTATCGTGCGGCAGGATGTAGTAATCGCCGGCACCCGGTTTGTCGTAATCGACCAGCACATCCGTCTGGATCGCGCCACCGCTTCGGAAGATATACGGCACGAAGCGTCCGCTTGCATCGTGTGCGGGGGCGTTGACGAACTCGCTGTCCTTGCCGTCGAAGGTGTCGGGATCCCAGCCGGTCGACACACCCACCAGGTTCGGTGCGCGGGCCAGGAATTCCTGCATCAAGGCCATGACGTTGTCGCGCGTCGCGGTGCCGGAAGTGCGAACGGCACTGATCGCGGCTTCCATGTCCGCAACCAGCTGATAGTCCTTGCGCAGGTCGGATTCGATCTCGGCTGCGTTTTGTGCCGCAGCGAGCGTCATCTCGGTGATGCTTGCGTCGCGAATGCCGGAATAGGTGACGTAGAGCAGTGCTCCGGCCGCCGTCATGGTTGTCGCCAATCCCAGGGCAACGATCGAGAACACGTTCCTGCTTGTCGCCGACCTGAATATCATGACACCCCTCGCTCCCTCGGTGATTGGATCCAGCCGGCGACAACGGTAGGTAAACGTCGTTAACAAACCCTTGCTTCAATGGTTGCAGGGCATAGTCGCTGCGGGCTGCGGATTGACGTCGCTTTTGACGGATTTTTTCCGGTGGCGCCCGGAACCCATTGACCTGTAGATTGTTCTTCGGGCTCGTGTGCTTCAGGAGAGGGCAGAAAGATGGAATGGAGAGGCCGTCGGCAATCCAACAATGTCGAGGACCGGCGCGGGACCTCGCTCGGTCGCGGGCGCATGGGCGGCAATCCGTTCGGCGGGCGGGGCATGCGTATTCCGACGGGTGGGCGCGGTGGCGGTTTGTCAATTTCGACGATCATCTTCCTCGTCGTCATCTACTTCGTCCTGAAGATGATGGGTATCGACATGCTGCAGGTGCTCGACGATGGTTCGAACTCCGGTAGCGGATACGAGCAGTCGGCCGGGTCGCAGCCGAGCTCACCTGCAAGCGACGAGATGACGGCTTTTGTGCGGACGGTACTGGCCGAGACCGAAGACGTATGGCATGGCATCTTCCAGGCCGACGGCGAAACCTACCGCGAGCCGACACTGGTCCTGTTCTCCGACCGAACGTCCTCGCCTTGCGGGGCCGCATCGTCGGCCACCGGGCCGTTTTACTGTCCTGCGGATATGAAGGTTTATCTGGATACGGACTTCTTTCGCCAACTTGACCGGCAGTTCGGTGCGTCCGGCGATTTTGCCCAGGCCTATGTGATCGCGCATGAGGTTGGCCATCACGTGCAGAACCTCACCGGCGTCTTACCGAAGTTCAACGAGATGCGCCGCTCGATGAGCGAAGTCGAGGCTAACCAGATGTCCGTGCGTGTCGAACTGCAAGCCGATTGCTTCGCGGGTATCTGGGGCAAGTTCACCGAGCAGAAGGGGCTGCTGGAGCAGGGCGATCTGGAGGAGGCGCTCAACGCCGCCCACCAGATCGGCGACGACACCTTGCAAAAACGCAGCCAGGGTTATGTCGTGCCCGACAGCTTCAACCACGGCACCTCCGAGCAAAGGGCAAAGTGGTTCCGTCGCGGTTTTGAGAGCGGACGCTTTTCCGATTGCGATACATTCTCCGGACCCGTGTGATTTGCCGAGGTATAAGACGCAGGGCGCGAACGTGGTTGCGCCCTGCGTTCGGTGTTGATCACTTCTCGCTATCGAGGTGGGACATCATCGCCTCGGCATAGCGGGTGCCAGATGCCGATCCCTTTGGTACGGCGTTTTCGATCTTCTCGAGGTCTGCCTGAGTGAGTTCCAGATCAAGGGAACCGAGCGATTCCGCCAGCCGGTCGCGACGGCGGGCTCCGATGACCGGGACGATATCCTCACCCTGAGCAAGAACCCAGGCGATGGCGGCTTGGGCCGTCGTCATGCCCTTGGCGGCGGCGATCCGGCCGAGCGCCGCGGCAAGCGCCAGGTTCTTCTCCATGTTTTCTCCCTGGAACCTGGGGCCGTGGGCGCGGAAATCGGTCTGGCCGACCTTCGACGGATCCCAGTGTCCTGATATGAGGCCGCGCGAGAGGACGCCATAGGCGGTGATTGAAATTCCCAGTTCTCGGCAAACAGGCAGGATCTTGTCTTCGATGCCGCGGGATACCAGAGAATATTCGATCTGTAGGTCGGCGATCGGATGGACGGACGCCGCCTTGCGGATCGTGTCGGCGCCGACCTCCGAGAGGCCGATGTGGCGCACGTATCCCGCTTTCACCATCTCGGCTATGGCGCCGACTGTGTCCTCGATCGGCACCTTCGGGTCGAGGCGCGCAGGTCGATAGATGTCGATATGGTCAACACCAAGCCGCTTCAACGTATAGGTGAGAGCTGTTTTCAAGGCGTTGGGGCTGGCGTCGTAGCCGATCCAGGCTCCCGACGGATCGCGCTGTGCGCCGAACTTGACGCTAAGCTGGTACGCATCGCGGCTGAGGCCGCTGACCGCCTCGCCAATCAGCATCTCGTTGTGGCCCATGCCGTAGAAATCGCCCGTGTCGAGCAGAGTGATACCGGCGTCGAGCGCCGAATGGATGGTGGCGATACTCTCCGTCCGGTCGGAGGGTCCGTACATATCGGACATGCCCATGCAGCCGAGGCCAATGCGAGAGGTATTCGGGCCAGTCTGGCCAAGTTTTGTCGTCTTCATAGGGGTCTCCATCAGGCGTTGGCGGGTTCGTCGAACCCGCATCGGGAACGGAAGGGGTTTTACTCCAGCTTGGATTGTGAGATAATCATGCATTATTTGTACAAGTTGTGCGGAAAATAGAACAATGCGCGATATTCCCCTTGCCGACCTTGATGCCTTTGCGACCGTCGCACGGCTTCGCAGTTTCCGTGGGGCCGCCAAGGTGAGAGCCGTTTCCGCTTCCTCGCTCAGCGAGGCGATGCGGCGGCTGGAGGAACGGCTTGGAGTCCGGTTGTTCAACCGCACGACCCGCAGCGTGACACTGACGGATGCAGGCATGCGGCTTCTCGATCGCGTGGCTCCGCTGATGAGCGAACTGGAAACAGCGCTCGATGACGTCAACGAATTTCGCGACCGGCCGATGGGCCGGCTGCGCCTCAACGTGCCGGGCGCGGCGTCGCGGACATTCCTTCCGGATATCCTGTCGCGTTTCCTGGCGGACTATCCGGATATCGTGGTCGAGCTTTCCGTGAACGACACGCTCGTTGATGTCCTGGCCGAGGGGTATGACGCGGGAATCCGTTATGAGGAATCCCTGCATCAGGACATGATTGCCGTTCCAATCGGGCCGCGGCGGCAGCGCTATGTTTGCGCGGCATCGCCTACCTATCTTGCCGAGTACGGTCGTCCGGCTCATCCGCGCGATCTGGTCGCCCACCGGTCGGTCCTTCACCGCTTCCCCAACGGACGGATGCTCAACTGGTATTTCGAGCGTGGAGAGGAGTCATTGACAGTCACGCCGCCGGCGCGACTGATATGTGAAGCGTTCGAGGTCGAGCTTGCCGCGGCTGTGTCAGGCCTGGGAATTCTGGCGACCTTCGAGGAATTTGTCCGTCCCGCTCTCGACGACGGCAGTCTGGTGTCCATCCTGGACGATTGGACCGAGGTTTTTACCGGGCCGTATCTTTACTATCCGAGCCGAAAATACATGCCGGCGCCGTTGAAGGCGTTCGTCGATTTCGTGCGGCAGGAGGGGAAGGCTGCGGAACGTCGCTGATGGAGGTCCCGAAGACATTGCCTCCGGGACCGGATTGCTTTCACAGAAGCCAGCCGCTCCTACCAGGTGTATTTCAGCGTGCCGATCACCTTGCGACGGTCACCGTAGTATTCGGTGCCGTAGTAGGAGGTCGAGACGTATTCCTTGTCGAACAAGTTGGTAGCATTGACGGCCAGGGTGACGTCTTCTGTGACTTTGTAGCTGACCGCTGCATCCACGAGGGTGTAACCCTCCACCGAAACAGTGTTCGCTGCATCGCCGTAGGTTTGGCCGATGTAGCGCACGCCGCCGCCAATCGTCAGGTCGCCGCGCTGCCCGTCGCCCGGAATGGTGTAGTCGAGCCAGGCCGATGCGAGTTGCTGCGGCACCCGCTCAGGTCTGTTGCCGACATTTCCGCTGATACCGTCCTCCAGGATTTCCGCATCCCAATAGGAATAGGCGAGGGTGATATTCACATTGTCTGTCAACGCGGCTTTGCCCTCGAGTTCGATCCCGCGAACGCCGACCTTGCCGATCTGCCGCTGTTCCGTCGGCGAGACATAGCTCGGGACATTGGTCTGGGTGAGGTCGAAGAAGGAAACTGTGAAGAGGCCGTCGAAGCCCTCCGGCTTATATTTCAGTCCCACCTCGAACTGTTCACCCTCCTGAGGTTTCAACGAGCCGTCGACGGCATAGCCGTTTGCCGTGGGGGCCACGAGCGGCTGGAAGCTCTCGGAATAGTTCGCGTAGAGTGCGAGCCCCGGCGTCACCTTGTAGGTCAATCCGGCGCGGGAGGTGAAGGCGGAGGCTGTCTCGTCATCCCGGGTTCCGGTGTCCAGATAGTCGGCGACGGTGTTGACGTGATCCCAGCGTCCGCCGAGCGTCACGATCCACCGGTCGTCGATCGTCAACTGCTCCTGCGCGTAGACGCCAACGGCCTCCTGTTTGACCTGCCAGTTCACGTAGGGCCCAACGGCGATGCACGACATGCCGCAATACTGGGGATCATAGATGTCGATCGGACCGGCGGTGCCGTAGAGGATCTCCTCGCGCGTGTTGTCGTTGGTGTAGTCGACACCGACGAGTGTCTTGCTATCCAAGCGACCCCAACTCGCGTCGTACTGCAACTGATTGTCGAAGGCGTATCGATTGGACATGCCATCGACGGAAAAGGCGGTGCGGTCGGCCGTCGGATCCGTGGAAGCGCCGTAGACCTCGGCATAGTCGAGATCGAGATGCGTATAGCGGCCGTTGGAGCGGAACGTCAGGCTTTCGTTGAACTCGTGCTCGAACTGGTAGCCGATGTCGACCTGCTCGGTGTTGAAGCGGTTGAAGTCCGGTTCGCCCGTGAACGTGTCGATGTCGATATCAGCACCGGTCGGAAAGCCGCGCGCGCCTGTGCCGTCGCGCTTGGAATAGTCGGTCAGGATCGTCAGCGACGTGCCTTCTTCGGGTTTGATTGTAAGGGCTGGCGCGACGTACATGCGGTCATCATTCGAATAGTCCCAGCCAAGATCGCCTTCCTTTGCCAAACCGGTGAGGCGGTAACTCCAGATCCCTTCCTCGTCGATCGGTCCGCCGAAATCGACGCCGACCGTCTTCGTGCCGTCGCCGTAGGACGTGAACACCTCGCCGTGCTTTTCATCCTGCGGGCGCTTGGTGATTGCATTGACAAGACCGCCGGGACCGTTGAGGCCGAACAGGGTCGATGTCGATCCCTTGAGCACCTCTACTCGCTGCAGGCCGTAGGGCTCGAGCCGGCTTGCCGTGAACCAGGCGGGAATGCGGGCCGCGAGACCGTCACGGTAGGTTCCCAAGGTGGTCTGGTCGAAACCGCGGATGCGGAAGTAGTCATAGCGATCATCGCTGCCGAACTCATCGGCGAATACGCTGGATGTATAGCCGATTGCCTGCTGCAGGCTGTCCACCTGGCGCTTCTCGAGTTCCTGTTGCGTTACCACAGACACCGAGGCAGGGACGTCGATGACCGGGGTGTCGGTCTTGGTGCCTGTCGCGGCCTGTTCGGCTACGATCGTGGTGTCCGGGCCAACCGGGCGATTCGACTTGCCATCGACGACAATCGTCTGAAGCTCGGTTGCGTCCTGGGCGCTGGCGAACCCGCTGATGCCCAGCAACGCGATCGTCATTATCGCACTGCTCGCCGTTAGTCGCCTTATCAGAACCTTGCCCCGTTCCGTCGTCATTCTATTGTCCCTTCCTTGATCAATCATGTGGCGACAGCAGGCCGCACCGTCGCCGTGGGCGGAACCTATTTAAACAAGATAAAAATAGTCAAGTTAAGAATCGCAGCTTCTGGATGGGAAGAGTCGTTTTCCTCAATGTTGTCGACCGGCTGTGACATTGCAGCGATGCATCAATCGGCGTGATCGTGCGGCCAATATTATTTCTTGATTGGTTTTCGGGCTTGCGGCCTAAATTTTGTTCAACTATCGAGGTGGGGACCGCCGCTCCGCCAGCCCGATCTGGAAAGCGGCTTTTTTCGTTCTGGAAACGCGATCATGGATCACACCGCCACACTTCTGCGCCCCAAACAGGTGGCGGACGGCTGGATGGCGCACGTTCGCGCGACGCTATCGCTTGGCGTGCCGTTGATCGGGGCCCAACTCGCCCAGCTCGGCATTCACACGACGGATGTGGTCATCGTCGGCCAGCTCGGTCCCGTGCCGCTCGCCGCCATGGTGATCGCCGGACAGTTCTTCTTCACGATCTTCATCTTCGGTTCGGGCTTTTCAATCGCCGTTGTGCCGATGGTCGCCCAGGCCTATGGCCGTGGCGATGCCGTTTCCGTCCGCCGCTCGATCCGCATGGGCATGTGGGCATCGATCGGTTACACGCTGCTGACGGCGCCGCTGTTCTACAATGCGGAAGCCATCCTGCTCGCGCTCGGGCAGAAGACTGACGTCGCCACACTGGCCGCCGACTATGTCCGTATCGTGCATCTCGGGCTGTTGCCGGCTTTGCTGTTTGCCGTTCTCAGATCGCTTATCAGTGCCACGGGCAAGGCGGGGATCATCCTCTATGCGACGCTGGTGATGTTGGTGATGAACGCCATCCTTGCCTACGCGCTGGTGCTCGGCCATTTCGGCCTGCCGGCGCTCGGAATGCTGGGTGCGGCGATCGTCGCCGCGGTCATCCACTGGGCGAGCTTCTTTTTCCTCGTCGTCTATCTGCAGAGGCGACCCGAGACCCGGGGATACGAACTGTTCGTCCGCTTCTGGCGGCCGGACTGGCACGCGCTTTGGGAGGTCATTCATCTCGGGCTACCGATCAGCGTCACCGTGCTGGCGGAGGTCAGCCTGTTTGCAGCAGCATCGCTGCTGATGGGGCGCATCGGCACGCTGGAGCTCGCGGCACACGGTATCGCGCTGCAACTGGCATCCATCGCGTTCATGATCCCGCTGGGTCTGTCGCAGGCAGCCACTGTCCGCATCGGTATCGCCCACGGGCGGAACGACTATCCGAACCTTGTGCGGGCGGCGATCACGGTGACGCTCATTGCGATGCTGATCGCGCTGGTGGGCGGCATCCTGTTTGCGGCGATTCCGACGACGCTCGGAAGCCCATTCCTGAACACCAGCACGGCGGATGCCGCGCGCGTCCTGGAGATCGCCGGACCGTTCATTGTGGTGGCAGGCTTCTTCCAGCTGATGGATGGTCTGCAGGCTGTTGCGTCCGGCTTGCTCCGGGGCCTGAAAGACGCGCGCGTGCCGATGCTGCTGGCGCTGGTCTCTTACTGGCCAATCGGGTTCTTCCTCGCCTGGCTCCTGGCATTTCCGCTCGAGTTCGGCGGCATCGGCATTTGGCTCGGCTTTCTCATCGGTCTTGCGAGCGCTGCGCTGATGCTCAGCCTTCGCTTCGTTCTGCTGGTCCGGCACGAAATGAAAACGGCCGGCGCCTGAGGCGCCAGCCGTTTGTACCATTCCGATAAGATGAGTCTTATCAGCGCTCTGCGAGCGCCGGCTCGCCCTTTTTCTCACGCAGCATGTTGACGAAGCGGCGGAAGAGGTAGTGGCTGTCCTGGGGGCCGGGTGAAGCCTCGGGATGATGCTGAACCGAGAAGACCGGCTTGCCGACGATGCGCAGCCCGCAATTGGTGCCGTCGAACAGCGAGATGTGAGTTTCCTCTACACCTTCCGGCAGGGTCTTCGTATCGACCGCGAAACCGTGGTTCATCGAGACGATCTCGACCTTTCCGGTGGTGTAGTCCTTCACCGGGTGGTTGGCGCCGTGATGGCCCTGGTGCATCTTTTCGGTCTTGGCGCCGACCGCGAGGCCGAGCATCTGGTGGCCGAGGCAGATTCCGAAGACGGGCAGGGTGCTATCGATCAGCTTGCGGATCACAGGAACGGCATATTCGCCGGTCGCTGCCGGGTCGCCGGGTCCATTCGACAGGAACACGCCGTCCGGCTTGAGCGCCAGGATGTCTTCCGCCTTCGTGGTCGCGGGGACGACGGTAACTTTGCAATCAAGGCCGGTGAACAGGCGCAGGATGTTCCGTTTGACGCCGTAGTCGATGCAGACCACATGGTATTTCGCATCTTCGGGCTTCAGCTCGGCAAAGCCTTCGTCCCAGACCCATGGCTTTTCCGACCACTGCGACGACTGGCCGGATGAAGCGACCTTGGCGAGGTCGAGGCCTTCGAGGCCGCTCCAGGCCTTGGCTTCGGCTTTCAGCGTCTCGATGTCGAAGACACCGTTCGGATCGTGGGCGATCACGGCATTTGGCGCGCCGTTTTCGCGAATCCAGGCAGTCAGCGCACGCGTGTCCACGCCGCAAAGGCCGATCACGCCGCGCGCCTTAAGCCACGCGTCGAGGTGCTTGGCGGCACGGTAGTTCGAGGGATCGGTGATATCGGCTTTGAAGATGACGCCAACCGCGCCGTGGCGGGCGGCGGGCGTCAGGTCTTCGATGTCCTCGTCATTCGTGCCGACATTGCCGATGTGCGGAAATGTGAAGGTGACGATCTGGCCGAGATAGGAGGGATCGGTCAGGATTTCCTCGTAGCCGGTGAGGGCGGTGTTGAAGCAGACTTCGGCCTGGACCTTGCCGGTGGCGCCGATGCCCTGTCCCTCGATGACGGTGCCGTCGGCGAGAACGAGCAGGGCGGTGGGCTTGCGGGAGGTCCACGGGGCTGTCGTGGTCATGGTCTAATCCGTTTCCGGCCGATCGCGGCCGCCCTTGAAGGACGGGCGGCGGAGGGCCATTTAAGCGCAGGCAAAGGGAGGCGCGAAGTCGCGCCGGTTCGTCCCGACTGTATTTGGTGCAGGTGCCGGAAAATAGTCGCATAGGCTCGACAGGTCAATTCGCGTTTGTGGAAAGCGTGGAATTTCTTCCAATGAAATTCAAAGGCTTGGCTAATTGATTTGCGTGGCCGCGCGGCTGTCGTTATGACTTCGGCAAAATTGACAAGGAAAAGCCACAATTCGGCGAACCCGGAAACGGGCTTTTCATGGAGAAAAATCATGCTGCGCGACAAGTTCGCCAATGTCCTCAAGGACGCTCTGAAAGCCAAGGATGTTCGCCGCACCTCGACTGTCCGTCTGATCCAGACGGCGATCAAGGACCGCGACATCGCCAATCGCGGCGTGGGCAAGGACCCCGTCAGCGACGACGAAATCATGCAAATCCTCGTCAAGATGATCAAGCAGCGCGACGAGTCCGCCAAGATCTACGAGGACAACGCCCGTCCGGAACTCGCTGCCCAGGAGCGCGAGGAAATCGAGATCATCAAGAGCTTCATGCCGGAGCAGTTGCCGGAGGAGAAGGTGCGCGAACTCTGCGCTGCCGTCATCAACGAAACCGGCGCGCAAGGCTTGCGCGACATGGGCAAGTGCATCAGCACACTGAAGGAGCGCTATTCCGGCCAGATGGATTTTGCCAAGGCGTCCGGCGTGGTGAAGGACCTTTTGAAGTAGCCCGGCCTGAACGGTCGAGACCCTAAACTCCGCCTTCGGGCGGAGTTTTCGTTTCTGCCATCGGTCTTTGGTCTGTGAATAGCGGGTAAGGCAATCCGATTGTCTTGGCGCCTGCTCGTTCGTAGCTCTATATGAATGAGCCAACAGCAGGGACGCTCATGCGTTTTTCTAACAGCTTCCTCGACGAGATCCGTGACCGCGTGCCGATATCGGCCGTGGTGGGGACGCGTGTGTCGTGGGACAGGCGCAAGACCAATGCCGCCAAGGGCGACTACTGGGCCTGCTGCCCGTTTCACGGCGAGAAGACGCCGAGCTTTCACTGCGAGGATCGCAAGGGTCGCTATCACTGCTTCGGCTGTGGCGTATCGGGCGATCATTTCCGCTTCCTGACGGACCTTGAAGGTCTGAACTTCCCCGAGGCCGTCGAACGTGTTGCCGACATGGCCGGTATCGCCATGCCCAAGGCCGATCCCCAGGCGGAACAGCGCGAACGCGAGCGCACGACGCTGCTCGACGTCATGGAGATGGCAACCCGGTTTTTCCAGGAGCAGCTTCAGTCAGCAGGTGGGGCCAAGGCGCGCGCCTATCTGCGAGAACGCGGGCTTTCCGGCCGAACCATCGAAACCTTCCGCCTCGGTTACGCTCCGGAAAGCCGCAATGCGTTGAAGGAGCATCTGGCGGGGAAAGGCGTGCCCAAGGAGCAGATCGAAGCCTGCGGTCTTGTCCGTCACGGGCCCGATATTCCCGTTTCCTACGACTGGTTCCGGGACCGAATCATGTTCCCGATCCTGTCGTCGCGGGAGAAGGTCATCGCATTCGGCGGCCGGGCAATGGCGCCCGATGCCATGGCGAAATACATGAACTCGCCGGAAACCGAGCTCTTTCATAAGGGGACCGTGCTTTACAACTTTGCCCGCGCACGCCGTGCCGCGCAGGGAAGCGGTGGTGATGCACGGTTGATCGCAGTCGAAGGGTACATGGACGTCATCGCGCTTCACCAGGCGGGTGTCGAAAATGCGGTGGCGCCGCTCGGTACAGCTCTGACCGAGAACCAGCTCGACCTCCTCTGGAAGGTCTCCCCGCAGCCGGTGCTGTGTTTCGACGGCGACCAGGCTGGCCTTCGCGCCGCCAATCGCGCCGCCGATCTGGCCTTGCCACATCTGAAGCCCGGCCGCTCCGTACAGTTTGCCCTCCTGCCGGAGGGCAAGGACCCGGACGATCTGGTTCGGCATGAGGGCCGACGACCCTTCGACCGCGTTCTCGCCGATGCAAGACCGCTTGCCGAGATGATCTGGATGCGGGAGACGGGCCAGGGCGGGTTCGATACGCCGGAAAAACGCGCGGAGCTCGAAGCACGGCTGAAGCAGATCGTCGCGACGGTCGGCGATGAAAGCGTCCGACGTCACTATTCCCAGGACATGCGCGACCGGCTCAACGGCCTGTTTCGGCCCGCAGGCGGTTTCAGCGGTGACGGGAGAAAGCGCTTCGAAAGAGGCAATGGCAATCGCGGCGGGCAAGGGGCCGGGCGCGGGATGCCGGGCGGCAACTCCCCCGCAGGTGGAATTTCAGACCGGCTTGCCCGCTCCGGCTTGGTGAAGGGCTACCAAAGCAACCCGGCGCTGCGCGACAGCGTTCTGGCACTGACCATCGTCAATCATCCCCAGTTGCTGCAGGAAGAGTATGACGAAATCGCCAGTATCGACTTCGACCACCGCGACCTGCAGCGCCTCTGGTCCGCGGTGCTGACAGTGGCGATGACGAGCGGTGCCAAGCTTGATCGCGAGGCTCTGGTCCTCGAACTGGAAGCGCAGGGGCTAGGCGGTATTCTCTCAAGTCTCGACCAGCAGATACGGAATGCGCGGTTGTGGACCGCCACGACCGTGGCGGCACTGGAGGATGCACGGGAAGGCTACCGCCAAGCGTTGTCTCTCCAGAAGCGCGCCAAGGCATTGAAGCGTCAGCGGCTGGACCTTGAGCAGGAGGTCGCGACTGCCACGGAGGACGGCGACGCCGACCGCATGGATCAATTGATCGGCGCGCTTCAGCAGGTTCAGCTCGAAATCGTCCGGATGGAAAACCAGGAGGCCATCATCGACGGCTTCGGTATCATGTCGGGGCGTGTGAAGGGCGCTGCGTCTAGTCACGGCGTCTGACGATAACTGATCGTAGCGACTTCGACCGCTATGGGGCGGTATGGGATGCCGTCGTCGCGGCCTGATGTCGTCTTTGTCGGGATTGCAGCCTTGTTCTTTGCTGAAGTCTTCCTAAATGTCTGGTCGACGTGATGGTTTTGTCTCGGCAGCAAAAGCTGCAAGCCCGTCGGAATCTCTAAAAATGATGGGCATTCGCGGCGGAAAAGCTTGACGTCGGGAAAAATTGTGGGAATCACCATTGCAGGCACTTTTAGGTGAAACACGTCATGCACTTTCAGCTAAGCATGACAGGTTTATCGGATGCGCAAAGGGACCACGTGCCGGCGGGAACCATCGTGGTTAAGCAGGAATTAATACCGTTCCACTAGGTCATGGGCGGGATTCGTGGCGGGCTTATCGTCCCGTAACGTCTCACCGAAGAACATGGCATGGATACGCGTCAGGGAAAGCGACGAGATAGATGGCAACGAAAGTCAAAGAAAACGAAGAAGCAGACGGCGAACGCGACGGCGCTACGGATGGTCCGCTTCTCGACCTTTCGGATGATGCTGTCAAGAAGATGATCAAGGCCGCCAAGAAGCGCGGCTACGTGACCATGGATGAGCTGAATTCGGTGTTGCCGTCGGAGGAAGTAACCTCCGAGCAGATCGAGGACACCATGGCCATGCTCTCCGACATGGGCATCAACGTCATCGAGGACGAGGAGGCGGAAGAAGCTGCCGCCGAAGACAGCGATGACGCCGACGATACCGAAAGCGAAGGCGGCGAACTGGCTACTTCCACCGGCGGCGCGCTCGCGACCACCAAGAAGAAGGAGCCGACGGACCGTACCGACGACCCGGTGCGCATGTACCTGCGCGAAATGGGTTCGGTCGAGCTGCTGTCGCGCGAGGGCGAAATCGCGATCGCGAAGCGCATCGAGGCCGGCCGCGAAACGATGATCGCCGGGCTCTGCGAGAGCCCGCTGACCTTCCAGGCGCTGATCATCTGGCGTGACGAGCTCAACGAAGGCACGACGCTGCTGCGCGAGATCATCGATCTCGAAACGACCTATTCGGGTCCCGAAGCGAAGGCTGCTCCGCAGTTCCAGAGCCCGGAGAAGATCGAGGCCGACCGCAAGGCCGCCGAGGAAAAGGAAAAGGCTCGCCGGAGCCGCGCTTCGTCCAGCGACGACGACATCACCGATGTCGGCGGCGATGGCGCTCCTCCGGAAGAGGAGGAAGAGGACGAGGACGAGAGCAACCTGTCGCTCGCCGCCATGGAAGCGGAGCTTCGCCCGCAGGTCATGGAGACCCTCGACACCATCGCCGACACCTACAAGAAGCTGCGCAAGCTGCAGGACCAGCAGGTGGAGGCACGTCTGGCCTGTGCCGGCACGTTGTCTTCCGGTCAGGAGCGACGCTACAAGGAACTGAAGGACCAGCTCATCACCGCGGTAAAGTCGCTGTCGCTCAACCAGAACCGCGTCGACTCGCTCGTCGAGCAGCTCTACGACATCTCCAAGCGGCTGATGCAGAACGAGGGACGCCTTCTGCGTCTCGCCGAATCCTATGGCGTGAAGCGTGACTCTTTCCTGGAGCAGTACCAGGGCGCCGAGCTCGATCCAAACTGGATGAAGTCGATCTCCAACCTTGCCGCCCGCGGCTGGAAGGAATTCGCCAAGGAAGAAAACCAGACGATCCGCGACATCCGCGGCGAGATCCAGAATCTCGCCCAGGAAACCGGCATTTCGATCACCGAATTCCGCCGCATCGTCTCGATGGTGCAGAAGGGCGAGCGCGAGGCGCGTATCGCCAAGAAGGAAATGGTCGAGGCGAACCTGCGTCTTGTGATTTCGATCGCCAAGAAGTACACCAACCGCGGCTTGCAGTTCCTCGATCTCATTCAGGAAGGCAATATCGGCCTGATGAAGGCGGTCGACAAGTTCGAGTATCGCCGCGGCTACAAGTTCTCGACCTATGCAACCTGGTGGATCCGTCAGGCGATCACCCGCTCGATCGCCGACCAGGCCCGCACCATCCGTATTCCGGTGCACATGATCGAGACGATCAACAAGATCGTGCGTACCTCGCGCCAGATGCTGCACGAGATCGGCCGTGAGCCGACCCCGGAAGAACTGGCCGAAAAGCTCGCCATGCCGCTCGAAAAGGTCCGCAAGGTCCTGAAGATCGCCAAGGAGCCGATCTCGCTCGAAACCCCTGTTGGTGACGAAGAGGATTCGCATCTCGGCGATTTCATCGAGGACAAGAACGCGCTGCTACCGATCGACGCCGCCATCCAGGCGAACCTGCGCGAGACCACCACTCGCGTCCTCGCTTCGCTGACGCCGCGCGAAGAACGCGTGCTGCGCATGCGCTTCGGCATCGGCATGAACACCGACCATACGCTGGAAGAAGTCGGCCAGCAGTTCTCGGTCACGCGCGAACGTATCCGCCAGATCGAGGCGAAGGCGCTTCGGAAGCTGAAGCACCCGAGCCGCAGCCGCAAGCTGCGCTCGTTCCTGGATAGCTGATGCAAACCTGCTTTACGTAATAAAAAACCCGGCGTTTGCGCCGGGTTTTTTGTTGGACGAATTAGCCTCAAGCCGTCGGCTGCTTCGTCTTCCTGAGATACGGCAGCACCGTGTCGAAGGAGCCGAAGCGCGTGATGGCATCCTCGTTGGAAACGGCGGCGGTGATGATGACATCGTCGCCCTGCTTCCAGTTGGCGGGGGTCGCCACCTGGTGCTTCGCCGTCAGCTGGATCGAGTCGATCGCGCGCAGGATTTCATCGAAGTTGCGGCCGGTCGTCATCGGGTAGGTGAGGATCAGTTTGATCTTCTTGTCCGGGCCGATCACATAGACCGATCGCACGGTGGCGTTGTCGGCCGGCGTGCGGCCCTCTGAGCTTGAGCCGGCATCTTCCGGCAGCATGTCATAGAGCTTGGCAACCTTCAGGTCCTTGTCGCCGATCAGCGGATATTCGACGTCGAAGCCTGTGGCGGTGCGGATATCCTGCTTCCACTTGCCATGGCTTTCGACCGGATCGACGGAGATGCCGACGATCTTGACGCCGCGTTTGCGGAATTCGCCTTCAAGGCCGGCCATGGTGCCGAGTTCGGTGGTGCAGACCGGAGTGAAGTTCTTCGGGTGTGAGAAGAGAACGGCCCAGTTGTCGCCGATCCACTCGTGAAAGCTGATCGTGCCCTGGGTGGTCTCGGCGGTGAAGTCCGGAGCGGTCTGGTTGATGCGAAGGCTCATGGCGTGTCTCCCTGAAAATCATCTGAGTTGGCGCGATCCTGACAGGTTTTCAGCTGGCTGTCGGCGAATGGCTTTCTCGACAGATGCCGCCTCGCGAAAATTTCAACCGGGAATTCGCCGCACGGAATGCTGTCATGGTAGTGAACTGCCGCATGTCTGCCGAAAAGATGTTTCTACGGTGTCGGCGGCACACTATATGCGGTAGCGAAGGCAATTCCCGGAAAGGCGCTTCTTGTCGAAGGCGGACGATAGTGAAATCACCTGGCGGCGGAACCTGCGATGGGGAATCGCCGGCTCGCTGGCGCTGCACGCTCTGTTCGTGCTGGTGATGATCGTGCCGATCTCCTGGCCGCAGGCTGCGCCGGAGGAGACCGAAGTCGCCGTGACCCTCGTGCCACCACCGGAACCGGAGGCGGAAGAACCGCTGGCGCCGGAGGAACAGACGGAGGAAGAACAGCCGCAGGAAGAGCAGGCGGCCGAGCCGGAAGAACCGCCTCCGCCTCCATCGCCAACCGAGCAGCAGCAGGCAGAGTCACTGGAGGAGCCGCCACCGCCAGCGCGCGTTCCTCTTCCGAGGTTGAGGCCGGTGGTGCAGTTTGGGGAGCGGGATCAGGGCGGGCGTGAGGCGCTTGACGGAACGGCGGTCGAAGAGGCGGCCAAACCGGAGGCTGAAACGCTAGAGGAAGCCGAGGTCGAGCCAGAGACACAGGACGCGGACGCCGAGGAGCCGTTGCCGGAAGAGCCGTTGCGGACCGATCTCGCTTTGCTGACGGCGGAAGGCGGACAGGCCGACGCAGGTTTGGCGGCGCCCGCAGAAAGCGTGCCTGATCCGTCGCAATCGGACGCAACGGGTCAGGCGGAGCCGGACGCTTCTGAGGCGACGGCGGACGACCCGCCACTTGACCGAGCCGAGCGGTTGTTCTCGACCCGCGTCAGCGAGGATCCGATCGCCATGACCGCCATGGGCAACCTACCGCGGGGTGTCAGAGCGGATCAGCTTTGCCTAACGGAGCTCCGCGCGCAGCTCCTGAATTCAACGCCGCGCTACCGGCCGGACCTCCTGCCGTCACACCGGCTCGGCGAGGGCACAATCTACGAAATCCGTCGTGCGGCCTTCCGGGCAGAGGGCGAGTGGCACGACCTGAGCTTCCGCTGCGAGGTCGATCAGGATGCCACCCGCGTCCTGTCGTTTGCGTTTCACGTCGGCCCTTCCATACCGCGCAGCGAATGGGCGCGGCGCGGTTTTCCGAGCTTCTGACCGGACCGGTCGTCAGCCCAGGATATCGCGTACGACCCGCATGAAGACTCGTGATCCTGTTGAAATCAGGTCGTCGGGAAAATCGTAGTCGGGATTGTGGAGGGCCGGGTGACGTTCACCGGCGCCGAGGAAAAACATCGCCGTCGGCGCATGCTGGCGGAACCGGCCGAAGTCTTCTGATGCCCGCATCGGCAGGTCTCCCGGACCAAACGGTATTCCTTCCGTCGCGAGCGCACGTTCGAGATGCGCCACGGCTTCCGGTGCGTTCTCGCAGTGGTGGAAGACGTCTTCGTAACCGATCTCGACCTGCAGACCATCCTTGCGTGCAGCGTCGTGGACGAGGATCTCGGCGGCTTCGATCAGCGCATCCATACGGTCGTCCGTCAGTGTGCGCAGCGTCGCCCAGATCTCCGCCGCGCCGGGCGAAATGCCGAAGGCCGGTTCTCCGAGTTCGGCGTGGGTGATCGTCACCAGTAGGAAGTCGGGCGCGGGCGGCCTGGAGTGGGAGAGAGCGGCAAGAGCCGGCATCAGGCGCGCGACGGCCTGCATGGGGGAGACGCCCTTTTCCGGCTCCGACGCATGCGAGGTCTTTCCGGTCAGCCGGATGCGCATGCCACGCGAGGCGCAGTTGACCGGGCCATCCGTCAGCGCCACGTGGCCGAGCGGCAGGCCGGGCATGTTGTGGAGCGAGAAGGCGAAATCCGGAACGATCTCGCTAAAACGCGGATCGGCGATCACGGCCGCGGCACCCGCGCCGTTTTCCTCCGCCGGTTGGAACAGCAGAACGACACGGCCACGCTTCGGTGGCTGGCGGGAAAGGCCGATCGCCATGGCGGTGAGGATCGTGCTGTGGCCGTCATGGCCGCAAAGGTGACCTTTGCCGGCGATGGTGGAGCGGTGCGGCGCGTCCGACAGTTCCTCGATCGGCAGCGCATCGAGCTCCGAGCGGAACAGAAGCGTGGGGCCGGGTGAGCCGCTATCGAACACGGCCGCCACGCCGTGGCCTCCAAGGTCCGTCAAAATACGGGCGGGCGAGAGCGGTTTCAGAAACGTCACGACGCGGGCGGCCGTCTCCCGCTCGTCACCGGACACTTCGGGAAACCGGTGCAGCTCGTGCCTGAGATCGATCAGCGAGACGAGGTCCTGGTTGGTGAGAAACATGGGCCTTTCCGTGTACGTGATCGAAATCAGCGAGTTGAAAGCTGGGCTTCCAGCGCCTTGATGATCATCGCGTGGTCGTCGGCCGATGGCAGGCCTGAGACGGTGACGGCCGCCACGACGCCGGTACCCTTCACGCGGATCGGAAAACTGCCGCCGTGATCGGCGTAGTCCATCGGATCGAAGCCATGGTCCGGGCCGAGCGTGCGGCCCTTCAGCCGGTTGTTCTCGCCGACCCACATCGACGCCTTGTGCAGGCGCAGCGTGACATTGCTCTTGCGACGGGCCCAGACATCGTTATCCGGCGCCGAGCCCGGCATGGCGGCATGAAAGAGGGTGCGGTTCGGGGTGCGGATGTTGATGACGACGGGTGCCTTTTCCGCTTTCGCGATGTCCACGAGCTCGAGCCCGACCGCCAAGGCCACAGTTTCATCGAAAGCGGGGAAGACGAGACGGGTTTCCTGTTCCGCAAGAACGTCAATCAGATTGGTTTCGCTGGCCACGCCTTTTCCTTCCCTTATCGCAATTGCGCCGCGACACTAACCGATATGAAGGATAAGCGGAATGGGTGTGCACGAGACAGCGGATGGGCAGATTTGCCAGTGGCCATAGCCTTCAATCGGTGCCGTGGTCAAAGCCGCCGAAAGCCGTTTGCGCCTTCAGGTGATCGAGGAACAACCGCAACGGCACCATGCTGCGATATTCGCCAGGGAAATACATGTGAAGTCCAGGCACGGTAAGAGCTTGTGGCTCCAGCACGGACACAAGCGCCGCGGACTCCAGTTCCCGTATGGCAAAATCCCTGAAGGTATAGGCTAGGCCGAGCCCGTTCACAGCGAGATCGATCACGGACGGAAGGGTGTTGACGGTGAACGTGCCGTCGACTTGGACACAATATTCTCCTTCTTCACCGATAAACGACCAAGGGTAGATTCTTCCCGACGTCTGAAAGCGATACCGGATACAGTTGTGCCCCAGCAGATCCGTGGGCGCAGACGGCAACCCGTGGGCTGAAAAGTAAGCCGGGCTCCCCAGGACGGCCAGCTTCAATGGCGGGGTCAGTCGAACAGCCACCATATCTGGGGCAATCCTGTCGCCCAGTCTAAAACCCGCATGCAGTTCCTCCCCAAGGATGTCGGAAAAGGCATCCGTTACCGAGAGCTCGAGCTTTATGTCCGGATACGCCGCCGAAAATGATTTCAACGCAGGGCCCACGACCAGGTGATAGACGAAATCAGGCATCGTCAGTTTTAAGGTGCCGCGGGCTGAGCGGCCCGTGTTGCGAGCAGTCTCCACAGCTACGGCCAGCTGTTGAAAGGCGGGGTCGGAGCCCCGGAGAAGCGCGCGTCCCGCCTCCGTCAAGCTCAAAGCCCGTGTCGACCGGATGAACAGCGTTGTCTCCAGCTGGTCCTCCAAGGATTTGAGTTGATGGCTGATCGTGGACGGCTTTAGTCCAAGCGCGGCAGCGGCGGCACGCAAACTGCCGTGGCGCGCGATAGCGAGGAAAACTTCTAGTGTGATGAGTGGCAATCGCAAAACTGTCCTCCCATGGCCCGATCGTTCGATTTCATACACGAAAGAGTTGGCCTTTAGGGGGCTATCGGGATGCGAGTGCTCGTTTTAGCGTTTGCTGCGTTGCAATCACGGAGCGGGTGGTTCGTTAAACTCATCATGGTTGCGGCGCACATGAGTTTACAGAACACACCAATACACAAAGGAGGCATCTTCCGCCGCGTGCAGGTCTTAAGCCATGATGTGGTTTGGAGGCGTCCTCCATGCTCGACAACGCGGTGGCGGCATTTCCAACCATTATTGTGATGGCCGCGCGGACGACATTCACGCAACAGAATACCGGCCCCTATGCACGCGAAGCTTCGGCGCGAGGCCATGTCGCAATCGCCTTCGACTTTCGTGCGAGCCCATAAGGTTAGCTTACGCCGACGTCATCGCTCAATTCCTGAACCATCAAGGAAACCGAGATGAAAAATTGCCTGTTTTCAATTGTTGCAGTTGCCTGCCTTTTGCAAGGAGAGATAGCCATGGCGCAAACGCCGGAGGACAATATAAAGGTCGTCCAGAACTTCTTTGCCGCCTATGCGGCAAACGATCTGGGCGCGATCGCCGCCGTGATGGCCGAGGATGTTCGCTGGCATATCCCCGGTCGCCATCCACTCTCCGGTACGCTTAAGGGACGTGACGAGGTGTTGGCCTTCTTCGGCCAGCTTGCCGTTTCCGGCTTCAAGGCGGAGCCGATCTATTTTGGCGCGGATGACGCGTATGTCGTCGATGTCCACAAAGGCTATTCGACCGTCGAGGGCGCTTCAAACGTTAATACCACCTGGGCGCTGATCTACCGAATCGAGGACGGCAAGATCGTGGAGGCGACGAACCTGTCGGCCGACCAGGATGCCGCGAACGCATTTTTCTGGTCGCAATACCGGTTGGCGCCCGTGCCCCAGCGGTTGAGCGACTGACGTGGTCTGTTGAGCATGGTCTCAGCCCCCGACGTGCACTATCCTTTTTACCGCAAGGCTATGCCAACCGGTTGCCACCGGCCTTGCGCGAAAGGGATAGACGCGCATGCCGCAGACGAAATTGACGATCGATACCCGGGGGCAGGGACTTTACGAATTCACCTCCGCCGCTTCCGACTTCGTTGAAAGGACCGGGCGGGGCGAGGGGCTCTTGACCGTCTTTGTGCGCCACACCTCTTGCTCGCTGATCATCCAGGAAAACGCCGATCCGGACGTGCAGCGCGATTTGAAAGCCTTCTTTGCGCGGCTGGTGCCGCCGGCAACGGATCCCACCATGTCCTATCTCGTGCACCGGGACGAGGGGGCGGACGACATGCCGGCCCACATCAAGGCCGCGCTGACGCAGGTGTCGCTCGGGATTCCCGTCTCAAGTGGCCGGCTGCTCCTCGGAACCTGGCAGGGGATCTATCTCTTCGAGCATCGCGACCGGCCGCACCGGCGCGAGGTGGTGCTGCATCTTTCCGGCTGATCTCGTTTACAATGAACCCTGGCTGAATGGAGGGTTACGCGGGCGTTCAGCCGGCCTGTCCTAGGGTCCCTGTCACCGCCACGGACGCGGGAGATCGAACCTGAGGAGAGCAGCCATGACGAAGACCTTGATCAAGATCGGCGCAGCCATGCTGGGCGCCCTGATGTCGCTGACCGCATTCGCCACCACGGCTAGTGCCAGCGGACGCGGATACTACTACGATGCCCCCGGCTTCAGCTTCCACATCGGCGGACCGGGTCGCCCCGGCGGACACCATGGATGGCACGGCGACCGCGAGCGCGGTTGCCGGCCGATGATGGCGGTCGAGAAGGCCCGCTGGAACGGCCTGCGCCGTGCGCATGTGGAGCACGTCTCGCGTTATAAAGTGGTCGTGGCTGGCCACCGGCATCACCGCTTCGACCGGATGGTGTTCGCCAATCGTCACGGCTGCCCGCTGATCCGCCGCTGATCCGGGTAACGCCCATGAAAAAGCCGCTCCCGCCAATCGGCCGGAGCGGCTTTTGTCTATAGTGCCGTCTTGTCTACTGCTCGATGGCGTATGTGATGTTGACCGTGACAGTGTAGCTGTTTTCGCCGCTCGCGATCGGAACCGACGCGTCGCTCATCTCCTTGGCCATCGCGGCCCGATAGATCGGCTGCGGCATCGGTCGGGCGAAATTCTCGTTGATCTCGATGATCCGGCCGAGCTTGACGCCGGCGGCGTCCGTCAGCGCCTTTGCCTTGGCGGCGGCATCGGCGACGGCTTCCTTGCGGGCTTCGGCGACCGCTGCATCCGGATTGTCGTTGGTGAGTGCGATATTGCCCCCGTCATTGACGCCGAGCTTCACCGACCGGTCAATGATGCCGCCGAGCGCGGTGAGGTCGCGCACACGGACGGTTACCGAATTGCTCACCTGGTAGCCGGCGATCTCGGGCGCCTCGTAGCCGCCGTCGGTCGAGGGATCCTGACGGTAGCGCGGGCTGACGGAAAAGCCGCTCGTCTGCACGTCGCGCTCTTCGACACCCGCCTGTTTGAGGTCGGCAAGCACGGCCGCCATCGCCTCGTTGTTGGCCGAGAGCGCATCCGCGGCCGTCTCGGCCTCGCGTACAACGGCCATGGTGAGGATCGCCATGTCGGGGGTCAGCGTCGCTTCGCCTTCGCCGGAGACGATCACCGTCGCCTCGCGCGGCGTCTCCGCCAAGGCTGGCGCTGCCGCCGCGGTTAGGCCGAACAGGGCCGCAGCCGCGAGAGTGGCGTTCAGGGTAGTCTTCATTCGGGATGTCCTCCGGCTTGATGATGGCGCAGTCTTGGCGATCGATTGTGTAGCGAATACGGCAACGGCTTGTCGCTGCCTAAGAATTCGGTTAGAGCGTGTCCGCGACGGGTTACCATTGTCCGTCACCGCCGCGCAATGCCGGCCGGGGCCTGTAGCTCAATGGTTAGAGCCGGCGGCTCATAACCGCTTGGTTGGGGGTTCGAGTCCCTCCGGGCCCACCATTTCTGTTTTCTGATCTTGTTTAATTGTCAATTGACGTCGGTATTGCATTCCTGCGGAATGGAAGCGAAAAAACCACAGTCCGTCATGATCCGGGTCGCTGCCCGACATGGTCCACTCGTTGACGATTGAGAGGGCAATCTCTTCATCGCAGCCTTCGTAGCGAATGTCCCTTCGCCAAAACTCATTCGGTTGTGCGCTGGGTCGCACAGGGACCGCGCCATTGCGTAGCAAAGCGAGAACACAGCCGTTTACGAAGTCCGCTAACTCCTTTCCCTGCAACGAGAAGCCGTCTCGCCCAGAACCCACGATCTGCCACAGGCCGACGGCATCGACGTCAAGCTCATTCGGTACCCGTTCGATCCATTCCGAAAGAAGAGTGTCGAAAAATCTATGGCGAGGTTCAAAACTCATTTATGCTCGCTGCCACCGAATTGGTTTCCGAGGACGCTTGTCCCGCTGCGTCATGCCGAGAGAGTGATGAGATACCCAAAACTTCGTAAACCGGCTAACTCGATTTCCCGTTTGATCAACGATGTTCTTTACAGGTTTGATTTCTTCAATGATTCCGTCCTGGAAAGCATCCGTATTGACTACGCGTCGTCACCTTCCGGAACTGTATCTGTCGTGTTTATTTGCCAAGACGATCAAGACGACCAGCATCGGCGCAAACGGTGTACAATTCTCTTTTCGGATGTTGGAGAATACAAGCTTTTTCAGCCAACTAAAACGAGCATGGCCGTCGTTTCGTTCGGGGTGTCCTTTTTTCAGGCAGATGACATGTTTTATATGAATTTCGACTGCTGGGGCGATCTCCCAAATGAAGGCACGTTAGAGGATATTCAGTTCAGCGATTTTTATATATCGGCGAGGTCGGTGGAGATATCGGTGTCCGATGATTTTGTAACCGGCTAGATGAGTTGGCTTTGGCGGCTTGTATCTCAAGCTTTGTGTCAACCCTTTGCAACGCGACAGAAACTACTCTTGGATGTTGTTTTTCGGTAAGGCGGGAAGTTAAATTCTCCTCAAAGCACGTTAATTCGCCCGCTCGTTATAAAGAATATACGTGCATGAAGAAAACTCTGTTTCGGTGGATGATTGTTGCCAATTTACCCATGATCGTCATGATCCTTGGTGGGTATTCTGGACTGTTTTTCCCGATATGTTTATCTAATATTTTCTATAATTAAATCTAAATTGAAATTGATTGGCTGGGAGAAAAAATCTCGATCTGAAAGCATTGATGAATACAGGTGGGCAGTTTTTGCAGTTTGTGCCTTTGTTTTTCGGGGCGCACTCTTTATTGGCCATCATCGACACTGAGGGCGTGTCCCTCTGCTCATATTTTGCCTCTATCCTCGCCATCGTCATCTATGTACTGGAATGCGGCATCGAGGCGGTGAGGCGTATCATGATCTAATACATTGTGATCGAGTACCGCTTCAAGATCCGCTCTTTTCAAGAGACGCAGTTTCTTGACGCGTGTTTGAAAGTCAATTGCGACATTCAGCTATGTTTTTTGGGCTGATTTGTTTTGCACTCAAACTATATTCGGCGATATCGCCCAGCCACTTTAACGCTACTTCGCCGCCAGACCGGTTACCGCCCAATCAATCCCTTCCAGTCCTCGATAAACTGCCTCCGCTGGATCTCGTCTTGCGCCGCCAACAGCGCGGGGCCGATGCGGATGGGGCGGCCGATGCCTGACTCCATCAGGGACGGGGGGCCTTCGACGCCTTTGGGCAGCGCCAGCCCCTCGGCAAAGAAGAAGGATTTTTCGCGCGCCAGCTGGCGGCCCCGCGGCGAGAGCAGGTAATCCAAGAAGATCTTGCCGAGCAGAGGGTTAGGAGCCGTCGAGGGGATCATCGCGCCGCGCGACAGCACCAAGGTGTAATCCTCCGGCAGAACGATGCCGAAATCGGGGTTCTTGAGCGCCGCGCCGTAGGCATAGGAGCCGAGCACGTTGTAGGCGAGGCGAACGCGGCCGGCGGCGAGTTCGCCCAGCACCTCGTTGTTGCAGCAGCGAATTACCGTATCGATTCGGCTCAGGCTTTCGATCAGCCGGCCATAGGCGGTTGGCGCCTGCCGCGAATCGTTGAAGGCGAGGAGATAGCCGACGCCGGAGGCCTCGATGTCATAGGTGCCGATGCGGCCGCTATAGACCTCGGGCTTGCGCCGCAGAAGGTCGGCGAGCGCCTCGTGGCTCTGGGGCACATCTTCCGGCGGCACGGATCGACGGTCGTAGACGAAGACGACCGGCTCGAAGGTGAAGCCGAAGATTTCGTCCCGCCAGTTCGCCCAGCTCGACGTGGTCTGCGTCTCGCGCGAGGTGTGCGGCTGGGCGCAGCCGTCGTTCGCGAGCCGCACCAGCTGGTCGACGGAGGACGACAGCAGGATGTCGCCGCCGCGCGCCCTGCCGGCGCAGGCGTCCTGCGCCTCGCGGAACAGGTCGTTGGTGACGTAGTCGACGAATTCCACGGTCACACCCGGTTCCTTCGTCTGAAAATCCTCGATCAGCGGGCGCATGGCCTCCAGATCGGTTGCTGCATGTACCACGAGGCGGGCTGTCTCCTCGCCCTTTGCCGAGAATATCTCCCGATCGCCTTCAAGCGCTTGGGTGAGGGAGGGAAGGAGGCAGAGCGTCAAGGCAAGATAGATCGGCGTTGTTCTCATGGGCTCTCCTCCAGCAAGGGAAGCTCGATGTAGACGCAGAAGAGCTGGTCGTCGGTCTTCTCGCGAAAGCCGATCCGTCCTTTGAGCGTGGCCGCAACTTCCGCTGCGATGGCGAAGCCGAGGCCGGATGCGCCCTTGTCGGAGCGACTGGAATAGAAGCGCCGTGTCACGTTGCTCCACTCGGCGGCGGGGATGCCGGGGCCGTCGTCGCGCACCTCGACGAGACCGTGGGTCTCGGTGCGGGTCACGCGCACGTCGAGCCGGGCTTTTGCGCCGTGGCGCAGCGCGTTGTCGATGATGTTGACGATAGCCTCCCTAAGGCTCAGCGAGTCGCCCAGCACCGAGGCGTCCGGTTCGGCCGCCTCGAAGGAAACGACGATATCCGGATCGACGGTGATCGGCACGGCAGCGCGGAAGGCGAGGCGCGCCACCTCGTTCAGCGACACCGGTACGAGATGGGTCGAATCGATCCTGTGGATCACCATCGCATGGTTCAGCAACTGGTTGGTGAAGCGGGCGAGTTCGGCGGTGCGGTCGCGCACGCGTTCCAAGTGCCGCCGGTCCTCCGGGGCCAGCTTTGTCTCGTTGATGAGGCTGACCTGCGAGGTCAGCGCCGTCAGCGGCGTGCGGATCTGGTGCGCGCTGTCGGCGACGTAGCGCTGCAGGAGTTTCACGCGCTCGTCGAGCCGGGTGATGAAATGGTTGATCGAGGTGACGAAGGGGGAAAGCTCGCGCGGCACCGCGAGCGCGAGCGGCGTTAGGTCCTGCGGGTCGCGCTGACGCAGCGCCTCGCCGAGATCGTCGACCGGGCGCAGCGAATGACGCACGGCAAGTGCCGTGCCGACGAGTGCCAGCAGGCTCATGACGAGGACGAGCAGGGTGGCGCGGGTCGTCAGTTCCGCGGCGAGCGAGCGGCGCGCATCGGTGGTCTGGGCCACGATCACATACGCCCAGCCGGTGCCCTCGCCGTAGGTAATGGCCCGCGCGGTGGTGACGGTCCGTACCTCGACGCCGCGATAGGTGATGCGACCGAAGAGCGGAACTGCGCGGCTATCGGCAAGATCGAGGTCGGGTGAAAGGTCGCCGTAACCCGTCAGCGTCTCGCCGGTCGGCGTGATGATGCGGTAGAAAATCCGGTCGCGCTGCGCAAGCCCGAGCAGTTCGAACGCGGAGGGCGGCAAGTTGAAATCGAGTTCGCCGTCCGACAGAACCAGATTTTCCGACATCTGGAATGCCGCGCCGAGCAGTAGCCGGTCATAGGCCTCGTCGGCGGCGGCGCGGGCGTAGAACCATGCAGCGGTTATCAGGCAGGCCGCGCCCAGTCCGAGCACGATCGCCACACGCCGCATGAGGCGCGAGAACAGCGAGCTTCTTGATTCAGTCATCGGACACCAGTTGGTAACCGACACCGCGCAGTGTCACGATTCGGGCCTTCGCGCCTTCGAGCTTCTTGCGCAGGCGTCCGATATAGAGCTCGATCGCATTGGCGCCGGCCGCCTCCTCGAAGCCGAACAACTGGTCGAGCAGTTCCTCCTTGCTGAACACCTTGCCGGGACGCGAGGCGAGAATTTCCAGCAGCGTCATCTCACGGCGCTTCAGCTGGACTTCCCGCTTGCCGACCGTGACGGAGCGATTGGTCCGATCCAACGTCACGTCGCCGCAGACGATCGTGTTGGTCGATTCCCCGCCACTGCGCCGACGCATCAAAACGCGGGCGCGGGCCTCAAGTTCGCGGAAGTCGAAGGGTTTGACGAGATAGTCGTCGGCGCCGAGGTCGAGGGCGCCGACCCGGTCATCGATCTCGGAACGGGCCGTCAGAACGAGCACGGGTACGCTGCTTTTTGACTGGCGCAGGCCGCGTAGGACGGAAAACCCGTCCATGCCGGGCAGCATGACATCAAGGATCACCAGGTCGTATTCCGTGAATGCCAGAATGTCGGCCGCAGCCGCTCCGTCGGTCTCCCAGTCGACGGTATGCCCCGTCTGCTGGAAGCGCCGGCAAATTGCTTCGCCCACATCGAGGGTATCTTCGACCAAAAGTATGCGCACGCGCAATGATCGCATGTGGCCCGAGGGCTCGCAAGTATCCGGTTTACGCGCGTTTACCGGTGGGGCGGAAGTTTGACAGGATGGTGACAGGAACGTGTCCTAGTTTGGCGCTGCCGGTTTCAGGGAGAGAGCAGGAAGCCGGTCCGGGAGGGAACCCAACGGATGTGCGCCTTGTCGCCGCTGCCTTGCGAAAAGCGGGCCAGTCGCCGTTTCCGGTTCTTTTCGGTGCTACAGGATAAACGGGAGACATCCATGATCCGAGATTTCAGCAAGACCCTTTTCGGCGCAGCGATTGCTGTCGCCGCCTTCGCCGCGACCGCCGCTGCCGAGCCTTCGAAGCCCGAATGCCTTGCCGGCGCGAAGCCCGGCGGTGGCTTCGACCTGACCTGCCGTCTGGCAGCCAACGCCCTGCTCGAGACCAAGCAGATCTCGCAGCCGATGGCGGTCACCTACATGGAAGGCGGCGTCGGCGCCGTTGCTTATAACCATGTGATCGGCAAGCGCGGCTCTGACGGCAATCTGATCACCGCTGCCTCCTCCGGCTCGGCGCTCCTCATTGCCCAGGGCAAGTTCGGCCAGTACGACGAGAATGCGGTCCGCTGGCTCGGCGCGCTCGGTGCCGACTACGGCGTTCTCGTCGTATCCGCCGATTCGCCCTACAAAACGCTCGGTGAACTCATCGAGGCCTTCAAGGCAGACTCCACGCAGTTCCCGATCGGTGGCGGCGGTGCCGTAGGCTCGCAGGACTGGATGAAGGGCTCGCTGCTTGCCAAGGCTGCCGGCCAGGATCCGAAGACCATGCGTTACGTTGCGCTGGAGGGCGGCGGAGCCGTTCTGACCGCGCTTGAAGGCGGCCATATCAAGGTTGGCTCCGGTGACGCGGCCGAAATGGGCAAGCACCACGTTGCCGGCAAGGTCCGCATCCTCGCCGTCATGGCGCCCGAGCGCCTGCCCGGTGAACTGGCCGACGTCCCGACCGCCCGCGAACAGGGCTACGACATCGACTGGCCGGTCTGGCGCGGCTACTACGTCGGCAAGGACGTGTCCGACGCTGACTACGACTGGTGGGTAAAGGCCTTCGAAACGGCCGCCGCCACGCCGGAGTTCGCCAAGGAACGCGAAGCGCGCGGCCTCTTCGAGTTCACCCTGCTCGGCAAGGCCTTCGAAGACCGCGTGAAGGAAGACGTGGCGCGCTTCAAGATCCTCGCCAAGGAAGCCGGCATGTAATTTCCACTCCCCTCGACGATCCTCCCAAGACACGAGGCGGACCGCCCTCCGTCACCTGCATCGTCAGGTGACGGAGGGAAACGAGGGCGAAGACATTCATCCAGACCTGCGCCGCCGGGCGATCACGATCCGGCGGCTTATTCATAAGAACAGGGGGTGACACCATGTCAGAAAACCATCATCCATCAGCCCGGGCCGTGCAGTTGATCGGCCGTGGCGCGGCGCTTTGCCTTATCCTGCTTGCACTCGCCTACGGTATCGGCGGCAGCATGATCGAATACGCCTTCTCCTCCGATCCGCTCGGCCCCCGGGTTTTTCCGGTCGCGCTCGCGATCGTCCTCGGGCTGCTGTGCATCTGGTATATCGCTTCGCCGGGATCGGCCGAAGGCTTCCCTTCAGGCGCGCTTCTCGTTCGCGTCCTCTCGGTGCCGGTACTGCTGATCGTCTCGGTCGCACTGTTCGAGCCGGCCGGTTTTGCCATCTCGATCTTTGTTCTCACCTTCGGAGCGGCGCTCATCTTCGGCGCGCCACCGGTCAAGGCCTTTATCGGCGCTGTCGGTCATGCGGCTCTGTGGTGGTTCGTCTTCTCCTATCTTCTGGAGGTCTATCTGCCCGTCGGCGCATTGTTCGGCTGAGGCTCGGGACCGGAACCGGAAAGGATCAATTCCATGAACTTCGAATATCTCTGGCAGGGTTTCGCCGTCGCGCTCACCTTTCAGAACCTTTTGATCGGTCTCGTCGGCTGCTTCATCGGCACACTGGTCGGCGCACTGCCGGCCATCGGTCCGATCAACGGAATCGCGCTTCTCCTGCCGATCGCCTATACGATGGGCCTGCCGGCGGAAAGCACGATGATCCTGCTTGCCGCCATCTATTGCGGTGCCGAATATGGCGGCCGCATCTCCTCCATCCTGCTCAACGTTCCAGGTGACGCCGGTGCCGTCATGACGGCGCTCGACGGCTATCCGATGGCCAAGCAGGGCCGCGCCGGCGAGGCGCTGGCGCTGTCGGGTCTCGCCTCGTTCGTGGGTGGCATGTTCGGGGCGGCGGGTCTTGCGCTCTTTGCGCCCATCCTCTCCGGTCTGGCGATCGGTTTTGGCCCTGCCGAATACTTCGTGCTGATGGTGTTCGCGTTCGCGACGCTCGGCTCGATGGTCGGCAGCCAGCCGGTCAAGACGCTGATCGGCTGCACGCTCGGCCTGATGCTGGCGACCGTCGGTCTCGATCCGACGTCCGGCGCCTACCGCTTCACGTTCAACGAGCCGGAACTCGGCGACGGCATCGAGTTTGTCGTTCTCGTCATCGGTCTGTTCTCGATATCCGAGGCGCTCATCATCCTGGAAAACCAGGGGCGTGGGATGACGGTGATCCGCGAACTCGGCCGGATGACCGCGCGTCTCTCCGACATCACCAAAAGCGCCGGTACTACCGTGCGCAGCGCCATCATCGGTTTCGTCGTCGGTGTTCTTCCCGGCACGGGCGCTTCGGTGTCGAGCGCGATCTCATATACAACAGCAAAGCGTATTTCCGATACCGAAGGCACGTTCGGAAAGGGTGACGTGCGTGGGCTCGCCGCGCCGGAAGCCGCGAACAACGCCACGGCCTGCGGCGCATTCGTGCCGATGCTCACACTCGGTGTTCCGGGTTCCGGTACCACCGCCGTCATGCTGGGCGCGCTGATGCTCTACAACATCCAGCCGGGTCCGATGCTGCTGACGGAACGGCCGGAAATCGTGGGCGGCCTCGTGGCATCGCTGTTCGTCGGCAACCTGATCCTGCTGGCGCTCAACCTGCCGCTGGTGCAGATCTTCGCCCGCGTATTGACGGTGCCGAACTGGCTGCTGGTACCCGGCATCCTGGTCCTGTCGATCGTCGGGGTATACTCCACCCATGCGTCGATCTTCTCGATCTACCTGATGTTCGCGATCGGAATGGCTGGCTGGCTATTGCGCAAGGCAGGCTTCGATATGGCGCCGATCATCCTGGGCTTCGTGCTCGGGCGGGTCATGGAAGTGAACCTGCGCAACGCGCTGGCAATCAGTGGCGGGGAGGTCTCCATCCTCTTCAGCAGCACGATCTGCATCGTTTTGTGGTGCATGGCCATTGCGGTCGCGGTGTTCCCGGTCTTCCTTTCAAGGCGCGCCAAGCGCCGGATGCGGGAAGCCGCCGCCGCGATGAACTGAGCCGTCGCAACGATCACGAAGAAAGCCGGGCGAGAGTCCGGCTTTTTCTTTTGATACATGCTGCATGTATGTATCTGACGAGGCCTGGCCAAGCTTCACGAAAGGCGGCCGCGATAGTCTTGGAAGCACATTGTATCTATCCGGAGATCGCCAATGAAGATCGCCCTGGCTCTGATGGCCGCCACAGTCCTTCTCGCCGCACCTTCGACCGGGCAGGCAAGAAGCGGGCTGAAAGCGCCGGAATTCGTCACGTTCTCCGGGCAATGCCTGCGCGTCGCCATGGGCAAGCAGGACATGACGCCGGCCTGCACGGGCATGCTGGGCGGCTCCGAGCACGCGGATGGCCGCAACGGCATCTATTTCCTGATGGCCAACAATCACATCGTGACGTTCAGCGGCAAGGCGACCGACAAGCGCGGTGGTTTCCCGATCGACCGGGTTGTGTTCAACACCGGCGAGGAGGCCGTGAAGCCACAGGCGGTTCGTGCGACGGGACGCTGCAGCTATACCGATCCGAGCCGCGGCCCCGTGACGATCCGGTGCGTCGGTGCGCTGGCCGAGGGCACGTCCTTCGTGGCGTCCTTCCGCACGGACGGCACGCCGCCGCAGTAAGCGCGTTCAGGCTGCCGCGTCAGGCATTTCCGTGATCATCTTCGTCAGGCTGCCTTCGGCCGGGAACAGCGGGATCAGGCAGGCCTGGAGGGCATGGTAGATGTCGCCCTTGCCGGGGAAGAGCGTATTTGACGGTTTCAGGTCGTCGCTCAGTTCCTCGTTCCATCCGCCGTTCTCGCGGTCGAGCGTGTAGCGCGAGATAAAGCCCCAGATCTTGCGATAGCTTTCCTCGTGGAAGTCGCTGGGCGCGTGCTGGTTCAGATAGTGCGCAGCTGCGGCCCCCTCGCAGAGTGGCCACCAGAGTTTCATCTTCTTATCCGGCACGTTGTCCCAGTCGAGCGTGTAATAGAAGCCGCCGCGCTCCTTGTCCCAACCAAGCTTCATCGACTGGAAGAAGAGGCCGCGTGCCGCCTCCGGCATCCAGTCGTGCACCTTGCCGCCGAGCGTCCAGAGTTGCAGCACGAGGCGTGCCCATTCCAGCCAGTGGCCCGGCGTGGTGCCGGCCGGTCGGAACATTTCGTTGCGATGATAGTAGTTCCGGTCGAGGGTCCACTGCTCGTCGAAGTGTTCCGGCAGACGGTAGGTGCATTCGGTGGCGCGGCGGCGGATGATCAGGTCGGCGATGCTTTCCGCCTTGTCGAGATAATGGCGCTCACCGGTAACCTCGAACGCTGCCATCAGCGCTTCGGTCAGGTGCATGTTGGAGTTCTGGCCGCGATAGCCGGGCACCGGCGTCCAGACGGCGGAGAACTCCTCGGCGATGGCGCCGTGCTCCGGCTCCCAGAAGCGGGTTTCGAGAACCTCGGTGATATCGGCCAGCATGTCGTCGGCAAGCGGATGGCCGACACATTTCGCGGAGGCGGCGGCAAGTAGCACGAAGGCATGGCCGTAGCCCTGCTTCGACGGATCGATCGCGCCGTTGTCATCGACCTGCCAGTAGTAGCCGCCATTGTCCTGATCGCGGTGGCGCTTCCACAGGAAAGTTATGCCATGATCGACGACCTCGGCGGAGCCCGGCTGGCCGAGGAGATCGCCGATTGCAAAACAGTGGACCATGCGGGCGCTGGCGTGGATGCCCCGCACCGGATTGTCCAGCTTGAGCGGCTTGCCGCGACGGTCGAGGTCGTAGAAGCCGCCTTTCGGATTGATCGATGCGAACTGGAAGAAATCAAAAAGACCTGCGGCCTGCTGCAGGAGCCAGCGGCGGTGGTGCGGCCGGTCGGTCCAATGCCTGGGCAGCGTGCCCGTCATAGTGCCCTGTTCCATGCGCATTCCTCCGCCGCATCTGCAATCCGATGGTTCGTATAGCGGCGCTACGCAGCTTTGTCACGGCGCCGTCGGCCGGCGGAAAGACTTGACGAACAGCATAAAGGCATGTTGACATAAACATGTCTTTATGTGCTTTTGAAATCGTGTCGCTTATGGAATAAGGAAATTCGCTCATGCTCAACAATCTTTTTGGACCGGAGAGGGGACTGAGGGATGGGCAGGAGATTGCCGAGGCTTTGGCCAAGGCGGCGCGGGAGCGCATCCTGATCCTCGACGGTGCGATGGGCACGCAGATCCAGGGGCTCGGCTTCGACGAAGACCAGTTTCGCGGCGAGCGGTTTCTCGGTTGTGCCTGCCACCAGAAGGGCAATAACGACCTTTTGATCCTGACCCAGCCGAGCGCGATTGAGGAGATTCATTTTCACTACGCCATGGCCGGGGCAGACATCCTGGAGACGAACACCTTCTCCTCGACGAAGATCGCGCAGGCCGACTACGCGATGGAGGGGGCGGTTTATGACCTGAATCTCGAAGGCGCCCGTGTCGCGCGGCGGGCCGCGTACCGGGCCGAACGCGAGGACGGCAAGCGCCGCTTTATCGCCGGCGCCATCGGACCGACGAACCGGACAGCCTCCATCTCGCCCGACGTCAACAATCCCGGTTATCGCGCGGTATCCTTCGATGATCTGAGGCTCGCCTATGCCGAGCAGATCGACGGCCTGATCGACGGCGGTGCCGACATCATCCTGATCGAGACGATCTTCGACACGCTGAATGCGAAGGCGGCCATCGTTGCCTGCGAGGAGCGGTTTGCCGAGAAAGGCATCCGCCTGCCGGTGATGATCTCAGGGACGATTACAGACCTTTCGGGCCGTACACTCTCCGGCCAGACGCCATCGGCCTTCTGGTATTCGGTGCGACACGCCAACCCCTTCACCGTCGGTCTGAACTGCGCTCTGGGCGCCGATGCCATGAGGCCGCACCTGCAGGAGCTGTCCGGTGTTGCCGATACCTTCATCTGCGCCTATCCGAACGCAGGTCTGCCGAACGAATTCGGCCAGTACGACGAAACGCCCGAGATGATGGCGGCGCAGATCGAGGGTTTCGCGAAAGACGGTCTAGTCAACGTGGTCGGCGGCTGCTGCGGCTCGACGCCCGAGCATATCCGGGCCATCGCCGAGGCGGTGGCACCGTTCAAGCCGCGTCAGGTGCCCGAGCACAAACCGTTCATGTCGCTGTCCGGTCTCGAGCCGTTCGTGCTGACCAAGGACATTCCGTTCGTGAATGTCGGCGAGCGCACCAATGTCACGGGTTCGGCCAAGTTCCGCAAACTGATCACCGCCGGCGACTATGCCTCGGCGCTGGCAATCGCGCGCGACCAGGTGGAGAACGGTGCGCAGATCATCGACATCAACATGGACGAGGGTTTGATCGACTCCGAGAAGGCGATGGTCGAGTTCCTCAACCTGATCGCAGCCGAACCGGATATCGCCCGCGTGCCGATTATGATCGATTCGTCCAAGTTCTCGATCATCGAGGCCGGACTGAAGTGCGTTCAGGGAAAGGCGGTCGTCAATTCGATCTCGATGAAGGAAGGCGAGGAGAGCTTTCTCGCGCAAGCCCGTCTCGTGCGCAATTATGGTGCTGCGGTCGTCGTCATGGCTTTCGACGAGAAGGGGCAGGCCGACACCTACGAGCGCAAGGTGGAAATCGCAGAGCGAGCCTACCGGCTGCTGACGGAGGAAGCGGGCTTCGCGCCCGAGGACATTATCTTCGACCCGAACATCTTCGCGGTGGCGACGGGTATCGAGGAGCACAACAATTACGGCCGCGATTTCATCGAGGCCGCCCGGACGATCCGCGAGCGGATGCCGTTGGTGCATATCTCTGGTGGCGTCTCGAACCTCTCCTTCTCCTTCCGTGGGAACGAGCCGGTGCGCGAGGCCATGCATGCCGTCTTCCTCTATCATGCAATCCAGGCCGGTATGGACATGGGTATCGTCAACGCCGGTCAGCTGGCGGTCTACGAGAGCATCGAACCGGAATTGCGGGAGGCCTGCGAGGATGTGGTGCTGAACCGTCGTGCCGACGCGACGGAGCGGCTGCTGGAGATTGCCGAGCGGTTCCGCGGCGGTCCCGGCAAGGAGGCGAGGGCGCAGGATCTTGCCTGGCGCGAATGGCCGGTCGAGAAGCGGCTCGAACATGCTCTGGTCAATGGCATCACCGAGTATATCGAAGCCGACACGGAAGAGGCGCGGCTTTCGGCGGAACGGCCGCTGCATGTGATCGAAGGGCCGCTGATGGCCGGTATGAACGTGGTTGGCGACCTTTTCGGTTCGGGCAAGATGTTCCTGCCGCAGGTCGTCAAGTCCGCCCGCGTGATGAAGCAGGCAGTGGCGGTGCTCTTGCCCCACATGGAGGCGGAGAAGCTTGCGAACGGAGGCGGCGAACGTGAAAGTGCCGGCAAGATCCTGCTCGCGACCGTGAAGGGCGACGTGCATGACATCGGCAAGAACATCGTCGGCGTCGTGCTCGCCTGCAACAATTACGAGATCATTGACCTTGGCGTCATGGTGCCGGCGACGAAGATCTTTGAGACGGCGATCAAGGAGAAGGTCGATGTCATCGGCCTATCCGGCCTCATCACGCCCTCGCTCGATGAGATGGTGCATGTCGCCTCGGAAATGGAGCGGCAGGGCTTCGACATCCCGTTGCTGATCGGCGGGGCCACCACGAGTCGCGTGCACACGGCGGTTAAGGTTTCACCGCAGTACCGGCGCAACCAGGCGATCTATGTGACCGATGCCAGTCGTGCGGTCGGCGTGGTGTCATCGCTTCTCTCGCCCGACAACAAAGATGCGTATCTGGCCGGAATTCGCGATGAGTACCGGAAAGTTGCGGACGCCCACGCGCGGGCGGAAGCCGAGAAGCAGCGGCTACCATTGGCGGCGGCGCGGGCAAACAAGGTGACGATCGACTGGCCCGCCCACAAACCCGTGGCGCCCCGCTTCCTTGGAACGAAGGTGTTCGACGACTACGACCTCGCGGAGCTTGCCCGCTACATCGACTGGACGCCGTTCTTCCAGACCTGGGAACTCAAGGGCCGCTACCCGGCGATCCTCGATGACGAGGCGCAAGGGGAGGCGGCACGGCAGCTGTTTGCCGATGCGCAGGCGATGCTCCAGAAGATCATTGCCGAGAAGTGGTTCCGGCCGCGCGCTGTCATCGGCTTCTGGCCGGCGAACGCCATCGGCGACGACATCAGGCTTTTCACCGATCCGTCGCGGCGGGAAGAGCTGGCGACATTCTTCACGCTTCGCCAGCAGTTGTCGAAGCGTGACGGGCGACCGAACGTTGCGCTCGCCGATTTCGTCGCGCCGCTCGACAGCGGCATTCAGGACTATGTCGGCGGCTTTGTCGTTACGGCGGGCTTCGAGGAGATCGCCATCGCCGAGCGGTTCGAGCGAGCGAACGACGACTATTCGTCGATCCTCGTGAAGGCGCTGGCCGACCGGTTCGCGGAAGCCTTTGCCGAGCACATGCATGAGCGGGTGCGCAAGGAGTTCTGGGGCTATGCCGCCGACGAAGCCTACGCGCCGGAGGACCTGATCGGTGAACCCTATGCGGGCATCCGACCCGCGCCCGGTTATCCGGCCCAGCCGGACCATACGGAAAAGACCACGCTGTTCCGCCTGCTGGACGCGGAGAAGGCGACCGGGGTGACGCTCACCGAGAGCATGGCGATGTGGCCAGGCTCTTCGGTGTCCGGTCTCTATATCGGTCATCCGGACAGCTACTATTTCGGCGTTGCCAAGGTGGAGCGCGATCAGGTCGAGGACTATGCGACACGGAAGGGCATGGCGGTTCGGGAGGTGGAGCGGTGGCTGGGGCCCGTGCTCAACTACATTCCCGCTAAGCCGGATGCGGCTGTGGACGATGCGGCGTGACGTGGCGCGCTGAACCTGATCGGGAATCTGCTGGGGCATAGCTCAGTGGCCTCGTCGCTGTCGCTTTTGGCGAGACACGCCGGTTTGTCGCGTGACATTGTCGATCCAATGCGCAATCGACACGGGGAAAGCAGTGACCGACGGGATTAAGCCAATGCCGAGCGAGGAGGGCATCCTGGCCTTTCTCGAAAAATGCGACGCCTTCTATCCCGCCGATGCGGTTGATGCGTCGATCGGGCAGCAGCGGGAATGGTACAATGCGCTCTGCGCGGAGTTTTCGCCGGCGCATCCGGACGGAGTGGTCACCGACGATTTCCTGATCGATAATCGCATTCCCGTGCGGCGGTACCGACCCTCTCGGCTCAGGACGGCGGTCAGGCTGCTTTATCTGCACGGCGGCGGGTTCGTGGTCGGTTCGCTCGACAGCCACGACTCGATCTGTGCGGAGATCGCCGACGCCGTCGGCGCGGAACTCACCGCGGTCGATTACCGTCTCGCGCCGGAGCATGTCTGGCCTTCGCAGCATGATGATTGCCTCGCGGTGCTCAGACGCTTTGTGCACGCGGGAGAGAAGGTCGTGGTCATCGGCGACAGTGCCGGCGGCAATCTGGCGGCCGGCCTCTGTGTCAGGGCGTTGCAGGAGGGCTGGTCTGGCGCCATCGTCGGGCAGGCGCTTGTCTACCCCGCACTCGGGGGCGATCTGAGGACGGGTTCCTACGAGGAGATGGCCGAGGCGCCCGGGCTGTCGACGTCCGACGTGCGCTATTACCGCGAGGTGCTGCAGGCGCCTGGGGATGATGCCGTCGCCTATCCGCTGCTCGCGGCGGATATCGAAGGACTACCGCCCGCGTTCATCACCGTCGCACGTTTCGATCCGTTGCGCGATGACGGACGGGCCTATGCGGCGCGGCTGGCGCGGGCGGGTGTCGAGGTCTGGTTCCGGGAGGAGCCGCAGATGGTGCATGCCTGGCTGCGGGCCAGGCATATGAGCGAAGGGGCAACAGCCGGATTTGCCGCGCTTTGTGGAGCGGTGTCACATCTCACAGGAGTGAACACTGCCGGAGAGCGATCGGCCTAGGCGGCCGCTCGTCTTTGCGGTGCTGCTGCGGCCGCGGCCGAACCGGGTTCGCGGATGGCCTTGCGGCGGTTGAGCTTGAAGGTCGCGACGATCTCGGTGAGTTTGCGGGCGCCTTCCGCCAGCGCCTGACCGACACTCGTCATCCCGCCGACCATGGCCGAGTTCTGTTGAGTCGCCTGATCGAGCGAGTTGACGGCGGCGTTGATCTCGCCAAGCCGGCTCGACTGTTCCTGCGCGGCATGGGCGATGGCCTCGACATTGGTGTCGATGGACTGCACGAAGGTCTGGATGCGGTTCAGCGCATCCCCCGTGTCGCCCACAAGGCGCACGCCTTCCTGGACCTCGGAAGTTGATTTGGCAATCAGCTGGGCAATCTCCTGAGCCGCTTTGGCCGACCGCTGGGCAAGCTCGCGGACTTCCTGCGCGACGACGGCGAAGCCCTTGCCACTCTCGCCGGCGCGCGCCGCCTCAACGCCTGCATTGAGTGCCAGCAGGTTGGTCTGGAATGCTATCTCGTCAATCACGTCGATGATGTTGCCGATCTCTTTCGAGGCCGTCTCGATGCGGCCCATGGCGTCGACGGTGGATTTCACGACATCGACCGATTCCGACGCGGCCTTGCGGGCATCCTGAACCAATGTGCGGGTGCTGCGGGTCCGCTCCGTGGATTCCCGGATCGTCTCGGTGATCTGTTCGAGGGCGGCCGATGTCTGCTCCAGCGATACGGCCTGCTGTTCCGACCGATGGGCAAGGCTTTCGGAACTGCTGCGCATCTGGCTGCTGTTTGAAGTCAGCTGCGCGGTCTCGGACAGAACCAGCTCAAGCGTTTCCTGGAAGCGGCCGATGGAGGTGTTGAAGTTGTGCCGGAGGTTTTCGAATTCCTCGGGGAAGGGATGGTCGATCGTGACGCGGATGTTGCAGTCGGCAAGACGGGTAAGTCCTGCACCCAGTTCCGTCAGCGCGTTGACGCGGGCGGTGATATCGGAGGCGAACTTGACGACCTTCCAGACCTTGCCGGTGTCGTCGACGATCGGGTTGTAGCTCGCCTGGATATGGATGCGGGCGCCGCTTTTGGTGACGCGGGCGAACTTGTCGACGAAGAATTCGCCCTTGGCCAGACGGGACCAGAAGGTGGCGTAGTCGGCCGACCGCGCATAGTCTTTTTCGCAGAACATTGAATGATGGCGGCCGACGATCTCGTTCAGGCTGTAGCCGAGCGTCTGGAGGAAGTTCTCGTTGGCCGTCAGGATCTCGCCCGTCGGGGTGAACTCGATGACGGCCTGGGAACGGCTCAACGCATCGATCTTGCCATTGCTGTCGAGTTCCCTGAGCTTCGCCTCGGTGATGTCGGTGGCGATCTTGACCACCTTCAAAACCTTGCCGCCGCGCATCACCGGGTTATAGGAAGCCTCGATCCAGACCGGGCGGTTGCCCTTGCCGAAACGCTTGTACTGGCGGCGGTCAAAGCGGCCGGACGCGAGCTGTTTCCAGAAGTCGCGGTAGGCAGATGAGTTCGCCTCCTCGACAGCGATGAACATGCGATGATGCTTGCCGACCACTTCGGAGCGTTGATATCCCATCGCCTTGCAGAAGTTCTCGTTGGCATCGAGGATCTCGCCCTCGGGCGTGAATTCGATGATGGCGAGCGATTTGTTCAGGGCGTCGATAACGAGGCTGGCATCACTGCCGAGGCCGAACAGGGACATGGATGAGGTCTCCGGATGAGTGAGTGACCTCAGTATTGATGATAATAGACAACAATCTATTAAAATCAGAACTTTCTACATAAGGAACATGCGCTTGCGTGGTTAACGCAAGCGCGGCTTGCGCGTGCCTCAGGCAAAGCTGTCGATGATGGTGATACCGCTTTCGGCGAAACGGTCCATATTTGCTAGTGCCGAAACGGCCTCCGTCAGCGAGATATGCCGACCGATCAGTTTCTGCGGCTGCAAGGTGCCTGCGGAGATCATCGCGAGCATCGCGTCATAGCGCCATGCCTGCATGCCGTGGCTGCCGTAGATTTCCAGTTCGTGGGCGATCACACGGTCCATGGGAAGCGCGGGGCGCGCCTGCTCGGCCAGCAGCAGGCCGACCTGGACGTGGCGGCCTCGGCGGCGCAGGTTGAGGATCGAATGGTTGCAGGTCGAGGGGTGGCCGAGCGCATCGACCGAGACATGCACGCCGCCGCCGGTGGCATCACGAACCGCGACGGGGATGTCGGTTTCGACGGATGCGTTGATGGTCACCGTGGCGCCGAGTGAGCGGGCAAACGCAAGTTTTTCCTCGGAAATGTCGATGGCGACGACCTTGGCGCCGAGCGCCTTGCCGATCATGATCGCAGAGAGACCGACGCCACCGCATCCGTGGACCGCGAGCCACTCGCCGCCCTTCAGCCGTCCCTGGTCGACAACGGCCCGGAAAGAGGTCGCGAAACGGCAGCCGAGGCTCGCGGCGGTCGCATCGTCGATGTCGTCGGGCAATTTCACCAGATTGTGGTCGGCATAGTCGAGGGCCATCAGCTCGGCGTAGCTGCCCCAATGGGTGAAGCCCGGCTGGAACTGCTCCTCGCAGACCTGGCTGTTGCCCGACTTGCATTCGAAACAATGGCCGCAGCCCGAAACAAAGGGGACGGTGACGCGATCGCCGACCTTAAAGCGCTTCACCTCGGGACCGACGGCCTCGATCACGCCGGCGAATTCATGGCCGGGCACGTGGGGCAGATTGATATCCGGGTCGTGACCCATCCAGCCGTGCCAGTCGCTGCGGCAGAGGCCGGTCGCTGTGATGGAGAGCACGACGCCAGCTTTCGGCGGCGTGGGATCCGGCAAGGTGGCGATCTTTGGAGCCTCGCCGAAACGCTCGTAGAACATCGCCTTCATCACATACTCCCCGCGACTCGCCGCCTTTGCCGACGGCGAGCCATCAAAGCACGTCGCTTACATGAAATCACGCGCGATGCGCTCGCCGTGATGTCGCTCGAAGATCAGCGTGTCGCCCTCGTAGGCGGTCACGTGCGCGGCGATGACCCATTCGGTCGCGGTGCAGGCGATCGTCGATGTGGCGACGGAGCGAACCGACCAACCGGGGCGGGACATGTCGCAGGTCCAGGTCGAACTGCCGGTCATCGACAGGGGATCGCGGGGCGAGATCGTCCAGTTTTCCTCGCGCACCTGGCGAGTCGAGAGGCCGGTGCCGGGATGTTCGGACAGACCCGTATCCTCAAGGATATGGTAGGTCGTCGTGTTTTCCGAGAGGTTGCGGATGACCTCGCGCACGGTTTCGGACGGCTCATGCTCGATGTAGGTGGGCAGCGGGTTCGGATCATCCGGCTCCCTGACCGTGATGTCACGGTGATCTCCGAGCTCGGGCATCTTGAGTTCGAGGCTGGCGGTGTCGATCGTCAGGCCCGGATCGGAAGGCGGCGGCAGGATCATCGGCCAGTAGCTGGTCGACAGAGCGAGCCTGATCCGGTGGCCGGCGCGGAAACGATAGCCGCAGGCGTCGAGCGTGACGGTGATGCGGACCTTCTGGCCGTGCGGCATCGCCTTCGGATGTTCGTTGCTCTCGCGATGGGCAAGGTTCAGGACGCCGAAGGAGACCCGATAAGCGGTGCCATCCGGATGGACGTCCACGACGCGGGCGACGAGGTTTGCCCAGTCGGCGTCACAGGCGACTTCCACCGTCACGATCGGCCGCCCGAGGAAATCGACATCGGCGTCAAGAGGAGCGGTTTCGAAGCAGAGCGAGCCGGCATCGTCACTGCGCTGATCGATCGCCATCTCGACGTCAGGCTTCAACGTGAACCATTCGCCGGAGGCCGTTCCCGTGTCGAGCGGCGATTTCAGGAAAACGTCGCGGGCATTAACCCCCGATTTGCCGCCGAGGGTCAGGGCGCCGGTAGCGGAGACTGCGAAGGTCTGGAAGCTCGGTGCTGTCCAGACATCCTTGGCGATCCAGCGGCCGGCGTCGTGGTCGCGGCGCGGGGCAGGGCGGATCGCGTCGAGGATGTAAGCGCGCATCTGCGGCGTTGCTTCGGCGCCATTCTGTTCGCCGCGCAGCCAGCGGTTCCAGAATGCGATGGCCTCGCCGATGAAGTCGGCGCGCGGTTTCGGCCAGGCGAAATGCGGATATTTGTGGACCCAGGGGCCGATAAGGGCCTTGGCCTTGTCGCCCAGACCTTCGACGGCCTTGATCGGCGTGTTGCGATAGCCGTCGGCCCAGCCGGCGATGACGAGGGCGGGGATCTTGAACGCGGAAAAATCCTCGGCGATGGAGCCATGTTTCCAGAAGGCATCGCGGCGCTGGTGCGGCAGCCACTCTTTCATGAAGAAGGGTTCCTTCTCCAACCGCTCCAGCCACATGTCCTTCCAGCGGTCGCCGACGATCTCAGGATCGGGAGAGCGCGACTGGTAGCCCTGCATCGTGGCCGCCCAGGAGAGCTGGGCGGAGAGGTGGCAGCCATCCTTGTAGTGGATGTCGTCGTTGTAGCGGTCGGTGGTGGAGGCGATCGAGATCACCGCCTTCAGCGCCGGAGGGTTCATAGCCGCGACCTGCAGGCAGTTGAAGCCGCCCCAGGAGATTCCCATCATGCCGACGGATCCGTTCGACCACGGCTGGGCCGCGATCCAGCCGATGAGTTCGCAGGCGTTCGCCAGTTCGAGCGGCGTGTATTCGCCGTCGATGACGCCATCTGATTCACCGGAACCCCTGATGTCGACGCGCACGCCGGCGATGCCGGCGGCGGCGAAGTGCGGATAGGTGCTCTCGTCGCGCGGCGAGGTCCCGTCGCGCTTGCGGTAGGGCAGGAACTCGAAGACGGCCGGTACCGGATCGGCCTCGGCGCCATCCGGCATCCAGATGCGCGCGGCAAGCCGCGTGCCGTCCTTGAGGGTGATCCACTCGTTTTCGATGACGGTGAAGGGGCGTTTGCTGCTCACGATGTTTTCCCGTGCTTCCATTCTCACGCGTCGAACCAGATACGGCTGCCGATATAGCCGTTCGACATGTCGTTACCGATATCATCGACATAGCCTTTGAGCTTGTTCGTCGACGCCATGATGTAGTCGTTGAAAACAGGCAGGATGAGGCCGCCTTCGTCGCGCACCATCAGCGCCATCGTGCGATAGAGGTCCTTGCGCTTGGCTTCATCGAGCTCCGAGCGGGCCTGCAGCAGCATCTTGTCGAAGTCGTCGCGCTTGAACCGCGTGTCGTTCCACTCGGCGCTTGAAAGGTAGGAAGTCGAGTAGCGCGAGTCCTGCGTCGGACGACCGCCCCAGTAGGAGGCGCAGAAGGGCTGGACGTTCCAGACATTGGTCCAATAGCCGTCTTCCGGCTCGCGCTTGACCTCGATCTCAATGCCGGCCTTCCTGGCACTTTCCTGGAACATGATCGCCGCGTCGACGGCACCGGCGAAGGCGGCGTCCGACGTGCGCAGCAGGACGGGACGGTCGTGACCGGACTTCTTGAAGTGGAAGGCGGCCTTGTCCGGATCGTAGACGCGCTGCTCGATATCATCGGATGCCAGCGCATAGTTGCCGTTGACGGGGTAGTCGTTGCCGAGCGTGCCGTAGCCGCCGAGCACCTGGTCGAGAATCGCCTGCCGGTCGATCGCATATTTCAGTGCCAGCCGAAGGTCGTTGTTGTCGAAGGGTGCGGTGTCGCAATGCATCAGGAAGCTGTAGAAGCCCTTGCCAGCGTTTCTGATAATCTCGACCGTCGGTGCGCGGGTCAACAGAGGCACGGTCTTGGGATCGACATTGTTGATGAAATGGACCTGGCCGGAGGCGAGCGCCGCGACACGCGCGGTGGTGTCGTTCATCACCAGGATCTCGACGCTGTCGACGAAACCGCGGTCGGAGCGCCAGTCGCTGACATTTTTCTCGAAGGTGGCGCGTACCCCGGCCTCGAAGCTCTTCAGCGTGTAGGGGCCGGTACCGATTGCCGCGGCAGGCGCATCGACGCCGCCCTTCGGCTGGATGATCAGGTGGTAGTCGGTCAGCATCAGCGGCAGGTCGGCATTGCCTTCCTTCAGCGTCAGGACGAGATCTCCCGCCTTTTCCTCGATCCCGGTGATTGAGGACAGCAGGCCGAGGGCACCGGACTGGGAGGCTTCGTCTGCGTGGCGCTTCAATGTGGCGACAACGTCAGCCACGCCCATCTTGCTGCCGTCGTGGAAGGCGACGTCATCGCGGATCTTGAAAGTCCAGACCGATGCGTCCGCGGACGGCTCCCAGGAGGCTGCAAGCGACGGCACCGGTGCGCCCGTCTTCGGATCGGATTCGACCAGCGTGTCGCCCCAGAGGCGGCCGATCACAAAGAGGACGGATGCGCTGTATGTGGCGGGATCAAGCACGTCGCTGGTGGCGCCGCCCTTGAGGCCGAGCTTGAGATCGCCACCGCGCTTCGGCTCCTGGGCGCGAGCCGGCGACGCGAACAGGCCGCCGGAAAGGCCTGCTGCCAGCCCGAGGGCGGCGGTGCCACCGAGGAAGGTGCGGCGGTCGATAGAGGTGGGGAGGATGAGGCCGGTGCGACCCTTGCTGAAATCGGACATTTGGAGATCCCCTTTTCGGATTTGTCGGCCAGACCGTAATCCGAGTGGTGCGCCACACAATTTCGCTATATGAAGCATATTTAAGCGAATTTACGCTACCGTACCGGTTGTCTTCTTGCGGTCTGTCACGCCATGGATGTCTTCATCGAAAATCTCAAAACGGCGTGTGCGACACAGCGCTCGATCTCTCACATCTGCCGCGAGGTCGGCATCAACCGGCAGCAGTTCAACCGCTACATCAATGGCGAAACGAGACCGTCGCCGCACAACCTGGCACGGATCGCCGCCTTCTTCGGACTCTCCGCCTCGGATTTCTCGTTGTCTACCAGGGTATTCGGCGAGAAGCTGCACCGGCCTGAGCGCGGCGGGGCCGAGGCCACCGACCTCCTCAAAGGACTTCCGGGCGATCTCGCGGCGCTTCGAAAGCATGCCGGCTATTACCAGACCTATCATCTGTCGCTGTCCTGGCCCGGCCTTGCCGTTTGCTCCTGCAGCCGGCTTTACGAGCACAACGGCCAAATGCATGTGAAGACGGTCGAGCGGATAAGGGACCGGGAAAGGGAAATCCGGCAGGATACGAAATATGTCGGCCTCGCCGCCTTCCTGCGCAATCGTATCTTTATCTACGAGCGGGCGAGGGGCATCAATACGATGCTGTCGCAGACGATCCTGCTACCGTTCGAGATCCACCAGAAGGCCTATCTCAGGGGAACGACTATGGGCGTTTCCTGGCGCAAGGGCAATCTTCCCTATGCGTCCCGCATGATCTGGCGGCATGTCGGCGCGGAGCCGGACCTGCGGCAACTGTTGTCGCGATGCGGAGTATTGCCGCTGTCGTCGCGGCAATTGCCGCCGACGGTCCGAAGTTTTCTCGACGTTCCGGAGGCGGAGCTTCTGACGGTTCCGAACGAGTATTGAGCGCGGGTCAGTTGCCCGCGCTCTCCATCTTGCGGGTGGCGAGCGCCTTTTCGAGCCAGCCGATTTCCATCTCGGGCACGGATTTCAGCAGCAGGTCGGTATAGTCGTCGAAGGGCGGTGCGAGCACTTTCGACTTCGGTCCGAAGCGCACCAGCCGTCCCCGGTGCATGACAGCCACGGAGTCGGCTATCGCGCGGACGATGGCGATGTCATGGGTGATGAACACATACGAGAGCTGGGTTTCGGCCTGCAGGCGCATCAGCAGTTTCAGAATGCCTTCGGCCACCAGCGGATCGAGCGCCGAGGTCGGCTCGTCGCAGAGCAGCACTTCGGGCTTGGCGGCAAGTGCCCTGGCAATCGCCACGCGCTGCTTCTGCCCGCCGGAGAGTTCGGCGGGATAGCGGTCGACGAAGCCGGAGCCCATCTCGATCTGCTCGAGCAGTTCCTTCACGCGCGCCGTCTTCGCCGCACCGTGGAGGCCGTAGTAGAACGTCAGTGGCCGGCCGATGATGTCACGCACCGTCTGGCGCGGGTTCATCGCCGTATCGGCCATCTGGTAGATCAGCTGGATGCGTCTCAGATCGTCTCGCGAGCGGTCCTTCAAAGCCTTCGGCAGCGGTTGGCCCTCGAAGGACACCGTTCCTTCCTGCGGCGGCAGGAGGCCGGTGATGACACGGGCGAGCGTCGACTTTCCCGAGCCGGATTCGCCGACGATGGCAAGTGTCTGTCCCTTCGGCAGGTGCAGCGAGACGTCGTGCAGAACCTTGAAGCCGTTCGGGTAGCCGGCTGTTACATGTTCGACCTTGATCAGGGTGTTCGACTGGTCGGCTGCTTCTTCCTTGCCGGTCTGGCGGACATTGACGAGCGCCCTGGTATACTCCTCCACCGGCGCCTCTATGATCTGCTGGGCCGTGCCGTATTCCACCGTCTTGCCATGGCGGAGAACCATGATGTCGTCCGAGATCTGGGCGACGACGGCGAGGTCGTGAGTAATGTAGAGGGCGGCCGTGTCCGTTTCCTCGATTGCGTGCTTGATCGCGGCCAGCACGTCGATCTGGGTCGTCACGTCGAGCGCCGTCGTCGGTTCGTCAAAGACGATCAATTCGGGGTTCGGGCAGAGCGCCATGGCGGTCATGGCGCGCTGCAATTGACCACCGGAGACCTGGTGCGGATACCGGTCGCCGAAGTGCTCGGGGTCGGGCAGTCCGAGAACGCCAAACAGGTAGACGGCGCGCTTCTTGGCTTCCTCGCGTGACATCAGTCCGTGCTTGAGGCTCGCCTCGATAACCTGGTCGCCGAGCCTGTGCGCCGGATTGAAGGCGGCGGCCGCCGATTGCGCCACGTAGCAGACCCGGGCGCCGCGGACCTTGCGGATGCCGGACTTGCCGAGCGCGAGAATGTTCTCGCCATCGAGCAGCACCTCGCCGCCGGTGATGCGTACTCCACCGCGCCCGTATGCCATCGCAGACAGGCCGATCGTCGACTTGCCGGCGCCGGATTCGCCGATCAGTCCGAGGACCTGGCCCTTGGACAGATCGAAGGAGACGCCCTCGACGATGGTGATGGTCTTTGGCGGCTCGCCCGGAGGATAGGAGGTCGCCTCGATCTTGAGATTGCGAACAGACAGGAGCTCAGGCATCGCCGCGGCCTCCCTTCAGGCTGGAGGTTCGTTTCAGCAGCCAGTCGACCACCAGGTTGACGCAGACGGCGAGCGCGGCAATCGCCGAACCCGGAACGAGGGCGGCGGAGATGCCGAAGATGATGCCGTCCTTGTTGTCCTTCACCATGCCGCCCCAGTCCGCCGCCGGCGGCTGAATGCCGAGGCCGAGGAAGGAGAGGGTGGACAGGAACAGGATCGAAAAGGCGAAGCGAAGGCCGAATTCGGCAAGCAGCGGCGAGAGCGTATTGGGCAGGATCTCGCGGAAGATGATCCAGAGCCGTCCTTCGCCGCGAAGACGTGCCGCTTCGACGAATTCCATAACCGCGACATCGAGCGCCACGGCGCGGCCGAGGCGATAGACGCGAGTGGAATCGAGGATCGCCATGACGCCTATCAGCACGAACAGGTTCTGCGGCAGGACCGCGAGCACGACCAGCGCGAAAATCAGGGTCGGGATTGACATCATCAGGTCGTTGAAGCGCGACAGAAACTGGTCGAGAAGTCCGCGCGACACAGCGGCTGTGAAGCTCAGGATGATGCCTATCGAGAACGACAGCAGGGTGGCGGCGAGCGCCACGAAGAGGGTGGTCCGCGCCCCGTAAATCATGCGCGACAGCAGGTCGCGACCAAGGTTGTCGGTGCCCAGAAGGTAGGTGCCACCCATGGGTTCCCATACGCTACCGACGATCTCGCGCTCGCCGTAAGGGGCGATGAATGGCGCGAAAAGCGCGCAGAAGAAGGCCAGCAAGATGCCGAGAATGCCTACCCAGGCGCTGATGGGGATTTCTTTCAGCCTCATCTCGGATGCCTCAGTCTCGGGTTGGCGACAATGGCGATGATGTCCGCCAGCATGTTCAGGAAAATGTAGACGGCGGCGAAGATCAAACCGCAGGCCTGGACGACCGGCATGTCGCGGACCGTCACGGCGTCGACCATGTACTGGCCCATGCCGGGATAGACGAAGACCACCTCGACCACCACCACGCCGACGACGAGGTAGGCGAGGTTGAGTGCCACGACGTTCACGATCGGCGCAATGGCGTTCGGAGCGGCGTGTTTGACGATGGCGCGAAAGGCGGACAGGCCCTTCAATTCGGCGGTTTCCATATAGGCCGACGACATGACCGAGAGGATCGCGGCGCGGGTCATGCGCATCATGTGGGCGAGCACGACAAGCACGAGCGTCGCAGTCGGCAGCGCCATCGCCGCCAGGCGGTCGGACCAACTCATGCCGTCGTGCACGGTCGAGGGGAACGTGGCGATCCCGGTGTTGATGGCGAAGAACAGGATCAGCAGGTAGCCGATGAAGAATTCGGGCAGGGAGATCGCTGCCAGCGAGACCACGTTGATGATGCGGTCGGGCAGCCGGTTGCGGAAGTGGACCGCGAGCATGCCGAGGCCGACGGCCAGCGGCACGGAGATCGCCGCGGCCAGGCCGGCAAGCATCAGGGAATTGCCGAGGCGCTTGCCGATCTGTTCGGTCACGGAATTGCGGCTGGCCCAGGAGGTGCCAAAATCACCTTGAAGAACGCCGCCGAGCCACTCGAAGTAGCGCGTTGTAATGGGGCGATCGAGGCCGAGTTCGGAGCGGATGTTGGCGACCGCCTGCGGTGTCGCCGACTGGCCGAGATAGGTGGTTGCGAAGTCGCCGGGAAGCGCCTCCACGCCACCGAAGATCAGTACCGAAACCGCCAGAAGAAGCGCGAAGCTCAGCGCCAGGCGTTGGATGACGAGCGCGGCGAGCGGATATCGCTCCGACAGTTTTCGAGCCGGCGCGTCGCCGGCATCCGTAAGGTTGGTCATGGTCAGTCTGCCCAGGTCCTTTATAGCGGGAATGACCCGCGGCAGGGACTGCCGCGGGTCGATCGACCGATAAGGGGCTTATCGCCCCGCATGCGTGCGGAACTCAGCCTTCCAGCCAGACGCGGGTCGCGACGTAGCCGTTCGACATGTCGTTGCCGATGTCGTGGACGTAGCCCTTGACGTTCTTCGTCGCGGCATTCACGAAATCGTTGAACATCGGCAGGATCAGGCCGCCTTCGTCGCGGACCATCATCGCCATGTCGCGGTACATGTCCTTGCGCTTGGCCTCGTCCAGCTCCGAACGGGCTTCCAGCAGGATCTTGTCGAAGTCCGGACGCAGGAAGCGGGTGTCGTTCCAGTCCGCCGTCGAAAGATAGGCGGTGGAGTACATCTGGTCCTGCGTCGGACGGCCGCCCCAGTAGGAGGTCGAGAACGGCTGTACGTTCCAGACGTTCGACCAGTAGCCGTCGCCAGGCTCGCGCTTGACCTCGATGTCGATGCCAGCCTTCTTTGCGCTTTCCTGATAGAGAACCGCCGCGTCGACGGCGCCGGGGAAGGCAACTTCGGAGGTGCGGAGAAGAACCGGGCCGGAGTGACCCGACTTCTTGAAGTGGAAAGCCGCCTTGTCAGGATCATAGGCGCGCTGCTCGATGCCTTCCGGGAAGAGAGCGTAGGTCTCGTTGATCGGGAAGTCGTTGCCCACCTTGCCGTAGCCGCCGAGGACGGTCTTCAGCATGTTCTCGCGGTCCATTGCATATTTCAGCGCCAGACGCAGGTCGTTATTGTCGAACGGCGCGGTGTTGCAATGCATGATGAAGACGTAGTGGCCGCGACCCGAGGTGCTCAGGATCTCGACGTTGGGGGCGCGCTCCAGCATCGAGACCGTCTTCGGATCGACGCGGTTGATGTAGTGCACCTGACCGGATGCCAAAGCCGCGATGCGGGCGGTGGCGTCGTTCATGCCGATGATTTCGATCGAGTCGACATAGCCACGGTCGGAGCGCCAGTCGTTCTGGTTTCTCTCGAAGGTGGCACGGATGCCGGGCTCGAAGCTCGTCATCTTGTAGGGGCCGGTGCCGATCGAGGCGAGCGGATCGTCATTTCCGCCGTTCGGCTGGATGACCAGGTGGTAGTCGGTCAAGAGCAGCGGCAGGTCGGCATTGCCTTCGGTCAGCGTCAGGACGACGTTGTCGCCGTCTGCGGCAATGTCCTTGATCGACTTCATAACGCCGAGCGCGCCGGATTCCGACTTCTCGTCGGTATGGCGCCGCAGGGTGGCGATCACATCGTCGACCGTCAGTTCCTTGCCGTCATGGAACTGGACACCCTTGCGGATCTTGAAGGTCCAGGTCGCAGCGTCCGCAGAGGCTTCCCAGCTTTCGGCGAGGGCCGGAACAGGGGCGCCGGTCAGCGGTTCGGATTCGACAAGCATGTCGCCCCAGCAGCGGCCGACGCAGAACATGAACTGCGACAGGAATTTCGCCGGGTCCTTGCTGTCGGTGGCGGAGCCGCCTTCAAGGCCGAGCTTCAAATGTCCGCCGCGCTTCGGTTCCTGGGCGGCGGCGCCAGCTGCGTAAAGCGTGCTTGCGGCCGTCAGCGTCAGGCCCGCCGCCATGGCGCGGCCCATGAACTCGCGGCGGCTCATGCCACCGGTCGACACACGGCCCTTCAAATAATTGGTAAAATCACTCATTCCCCAGTTCCTTCTCTGTTGTCATGCCCAGATATCGTGTTCGTGACACGGATTTCTCGTTGTTGCCCAAAATGGGATATGCAAACTCAATTCGGATAATGGCTTGCACCGCACTCCTCTTGCTGGCGGTGTGTCCAGACTATTTTCCTTTCCACACGGGATCGCGCTTCTCCGCGAAGGCGCGCGCGCCCTCAAGCTGATCCTCGCTCGAATAGAGAATGTCGACGGTCCGGTATTGCCGCTTGGTGACCTTGTTCATCGCCGTCGGAAAATCCTTGCCTTCCGCGTCGCGAACGATCTCCTTGATCGCCGCGTAGACGAGGGGAGGACCGCTTTCCAGCAGGCGGGCGAGCTCCCAGGCGCGATCCATCAGCTTGTCGGGAGGCAGGATCTCGTTGACGAAACCCCAGCGATGGCCTTCCTCGACAGTCAGCCAGCGGCCGGTCAGCAGCATATCCATGGCAATATGATAGGGGATACGTTTCGGCAGCTTGATCGAGGCGGCGTCAGCAACCGTACCGGAGCGGATTTCCGGCAGGGCGAAGGTCGCATGTTCTGCGGCCAGGATCAGGTCCGTGGACAGCGCGATTTCGAAGCCGCCGCCGCAGCAGATGCCGTTGACCGCGCAGATGATCGGCTTGTTCAGGTCACGAAGTTCCTGCATCCCGCCGAAGCCGCCGACGCCGTAGTCGCCGTCTACCGCATCGCCCGCAGCGGCTGCCTTGAGGTCCCAGCCTGGGCAGAAGAATTTTTCGCCGGCGCCTGTGATGATGGCCACACGGAGCGTATCGTCGTCGCGGAAATTCTGGAATACCTTGCCCATGATGCGGCTGGTGACGAGATCGATGGCGTTGGCCTTAGGGCGGTCAATGGTGACCTCGAGGATGCCGTTTTCGCGGCGGGTCCGGATGGGCTCGCTCATGGCGTCAGCTCCTCTTCCTTATCAAGGCGTCGACTGCGACCACACCATCCCCCTCAGGCAAAACCATAAGGGGATTAAGGTCCAGTTCCTCCACCGTTGCCGCATTGGCTGCGACATATTGTGCCACAGCCGCGACCGTTTGTACCAGCGCGTCGATATCTCCCGGCGGATTGCCTCGATAGCCAGCGAGAAGCTTCGATATCTTGAGACGTGCGATGTTGGCGCGGATCGTTTCAGGATCGGTCGGCAGCGTCAAGGTCACGGCGTCTTCCAGAAGTTCGACCAGCACGCCACCTGCCCCGACGGTCAGAACCGGCCCGGCCACCGGGTCTCTCGTCGCCCCGATGATGATCTCGCAGACCGGCTTTGCCGCCATCTTTTCCACAAGAAAACCGCTCGCGACGGAGGCCATTTGACGTGCGGCGGCAAGAACTTCGTTTTCCGTCTTCAGATTCAGCTTCACCGCACCCGCTTCCGTCTTGTGGGCGATTCCCATCCCCTTGAGCGCCACGGGAAAGCCGATCGAGCTTGATGCAGACGCTGCCTCCTCGGGCGTTGCGGCCTTGGCCCCCTTCGGGACCGGAACGCCGAAAGCGGCGAGTTCGGCCTTGGCCTCGTCCTCGTAGAGCATACGGGTTTCGCCGTCGGATGGTGCCGCGTGCAGAAGCGGTGCAGGCTTCGGCTTGCGCCACGCGGCACCGATGAAGCCTGCGGTTTCGACCGCCGTCAGCGCCTCGTCGAGGCCGAAGAAGGGAATAACACCGTCGGCCATCAGCGACAGCGCGACATCCTCCGGCATGTTCTCACCCATGCTGGCGACGATGCCGGCCCGCGCCCCGGTTGCCCGGGCGGACGCAATCACCGCCTTGCAGGTGGTCAGCCAGTCCGAGCCGTCGCATCGATCGGCGCGCGGGAAGTCGAGAACAATCAGGTTCAAGGCATAGCCGCCCTGCATCATTGCCGTGAAAGCTGCGGTCTGGCGTTCGAGATTGCCCCAGACGAAGGTGTGGTAATCAAGCGGATTGGCAAGCGTTACCATCTCGCCCAGGCTTTCGCGCAGCGGTTTCAACTGTTCCGGCTTCAGGTCGCGGTAGACGACCTTGTGCCGTTCACCGGCGTCCGACATCAGCGATGCTTCGCCGCCGGAGCAGCTCATCGAGGAAATCTCGGCGCTTTCCAGCGGTCCGAAGACGTGCAGCAGCTTCAGCGTTTCCAGCATTTCCGGCAGCGTATCTATGCGCGGGATACCGAGACGTTCGAGCAGGGCGGTGGCAACCGCGTCGTTGCCGGCGAGCGAAGCCGTGTGGGAGACCGTGGCTTTCTGGGCGGCTTCGGACTTGCCGACCTTCAGCGCGATCACCGGTTTCTTCAGTTCGCGAGCGCGGGTGGCGAGGCTTTCCAGCGCGGCAATATCGTCGAAACCCTCGATGTGAAGACCGACCGCGGTAACGCGTTCGTCTTCCAGAACCGCCTTTGCCAATGTCGACAGACCCGTTTGGGCCTGGTTGCCGGCGGTCATCAGATAAGCAATCGGCAGTCCGCGCATCTGCATGGAGATATTGCAGGCGATGTTGGACGACTGGGTGAGGATGGCGATGCCGCGATCGGTGCGCACCATGCCGTGCTGGTCGGGCCAGAGCAGGGCGCCGTCGAGCATGTTGATGAGGCCGTAGCAGTTGGGGCCGATGATCGGCATGTCGCCGGCCGCCGCGACGAGCGCATCCTGCAGGTCGCTGCCGTCGGCCAGTTCGCTGACGGCCTCGCGGAAACCGGAGGCGTAGCAGACAGCACCGCCGGCGCCGATGGCCGATAGCTGCCCGATGATTTCGATTGTCAGAGCCCGGTTGACGCCGACGAAGGAGGCGTCCGGGGGCGAGGGGAGGTCGGCGACGCTGCGGTAACAGCGATAGCCATGGACCTCGTCCTTGGTGGGATGCACCGGCCAGATCTCGCCGGCATAGCCCATCTTGCGGCATTGTTCGACAACACGGCCCGCCTCCTTGCCGCCAAAGACGGCGATGGATTTGGGCCGAATGAGGCGGTCGAGGCTTCTGATCATGTCATCACGCTCCTAGCGGTCGGAGCAGATCGCGACTGATGATGTGCCGCTGGATTTCGGACGTCCCGTCCCAGATGCGTTCGACCCTTGCGTCGCGCCAGAAGCGGGCAAGCGGCAGATCGTCCATCAGGCCCATGCCACCGAAGATCTGGATCGCCTCATCCGTGACGCGGGCCAGCATTTCGGTGGCGAAGACTTTGGCCGACGCGATTTCCCGGTTCGAGGGCAGCCCGTTGTCGAGGCGCCAGGCGGCGGACAGCGTCAGCAGGTCGGCAGCGTCGATATCGGTGATCATGTCGGCGAGCTTGAAGGAAACGCCCTGGTTCGCACCGATCGGCTTTCCGAACTGCTTGCGCTCGGCCGCGTAGTTCAGCGCGTAGTCGAATGCGCGGCGGGCGCGGCCGACGGAGGTCGCGGCGACCGTCAGGCGCGTGGCGTAGAGCCAGTCATTGGCGATATCGAACCCCTTGTGCAGTTCGCCGAGAATCTGGCTCTTCGGCAGGCGGCAATTGTCGAAGGTCAGGATGCAGTTCTTGTAACCGCGATGGGACACGGAATTGTAGCCCTCTCGGATTTCGAAGCCCGGCGTGCCGCGGTCGACAAGGAAGCACGTGATGAGCTTCTTTGGGCCGCGCGGTGTATCTTCCTCGCCGGTCGCGATGAAGACGATTACGAAGTCGGCGATATTGGCGTGGCTGATAAAGTGCTTTGTGCCGTTGACGATCCAGTCGTCGCCGTCGGGCTTGGCGAAGCATTTCATGCCGCGCACGTCCGAGCCTGCGTCGGGTTCGGTCATCGCCAGCGCGTCGAACTTGTCGCCGCGCACGGCGGGCAGAAGATACCGATCGCGTTGCTCGTCATTGCAGGCCATCAGGATGCCGGAGGGGCGGCCGAAGAAGACCGTGAGGCCCATGGAGCCCCGGCCAAGCTCGCGCTCGACCAGGGTGAACGTGGTGTGGTCGAGACCGGCGCCGCCGACTTCCTCTGGGAAATTACAACCGAAGAAGCCGATCTCCTTGCACTTTCGGGCGATCTCCTGGCCGAGTTCCTTCGGAACCTCGCCGGTCTGCTCGACCATGTCCTCGTGCGGATAGATTTCCGTCTCGACGAAGTCGCGCACCGTCTTGACGATCATTTCCTGTTCTTCGGTGAGCCCGAAATTCATGGCGTTCCTCCCTCAACCTTTCTTCTGTCCGACCACACGCCCGGCACTGGCCGGAAGCGGCAGGCCGGCATGGGCAGCGAGCAGTGGCTCGAGCTTTTGAAGGACGGCCGGAAGCGGCGGGACGACCTTGCCTTCCTTTGAGGAGACATGGAGCATGAGGTGCTCACAGGTCGCAAGCAACGCGTCGTCTGAAGCGCGGTGCAGCCACATGAAGGTGTGCAGCTTCTTGCCGTCGCAAGGCAGGATTTGCGCCTTCACGTAGAGAGAATCGCCGAGCTTGCCTTCGTCGAGCCACTGGTTATGGGCCTCGACGGTGTAGTAACTGTGGCCGGCCGCGACATAGTCCATGTCCACGCCGATCAGGCGCAGCAGCGCATCCCCGCTATCAGCGAAGCACTGGTTGTAGCGGAACTCCGTCATGTGGCCGTTGTAGTCGACCCAGGACGGATTGACCTTTGTGTCCAGAAGGCGGATCGGCTCGGACGAGGGCTTGACGTCAGGCTTCGGGGCGTTGGCCCACAGATGGGTCTCGAAGTCGGCGAGAAGCTTGCCCGCACCCCAGCCCTTGCCGCCATTGCCACCCTTTAGCGCATGCATGATGCCGACCAGGTTTTCATCGCGGATGCGCTCCAGCTCGCGTATCCCATAGGCGCCGGACTGGGCGTCTGACTGGCTGGCGATCTTGTCGGTCAATGCGTCGTCGAGATCGACGACGTCGGTGAGCTTGGTCCACGGCCAAGAGAGGCACGGCCCGAACTGGGCGATGAAGTGGCGCATGCCTGCCTCGCCGCCGGCGATGCGATAGGTCTCGAACATGCCCATCTGCGCCCATCGCATGCCGAAGGAGTAGCGGATGACATCATCAAGTGTTTCGGTATCGCAGATGTCATCCTTGATCAGCCACAGGCCCTCGCGCCAGACGGCTTCGAGCAAGCGATCGCCGACGAAGGCCTCGATCTCCTTCTTGATGATCACGCCCTTCATGCCGACGGTGGCGAGCTTTGCCTTGGCATCCTCGAGCACCGCGGGGGAGGTCTTCTCGCCACCGACGAGTTCGGCGAGCGGCAGGAGGTAGACGGGGTTATAGGGGTGAGCGACAAACAGGCGTTCGGGATGCTTCATGTCGCGCTGGAGGTCGGTCGGCAGCAGGCCGGAGGTCGACGAGCCGATCAGCGCAGTGGGGCTTGCCGCCGCATCGATTTGTGTGATCACTCCGCGCTTCAGCTCCAGGCGTTCGGGAACGCTTTCCTGAATCCAGTCAGCGCCTTGCACGGCGTCTTCAATGCTTTTGACGAAGACGAGCTTGCCGCGTGGAGGTAGCGGCGCCATGGTCAGCATGGCATAGGCGCGCTCGGCATTGGCGAGCACCTCGCCGACGATGCGTTCTGCCTCCGGATGCGGGTCGAACATGTGGACGTCGATGCCGCCCAGAAGGAAGCGGGCGGCCCAGGCCCCGCCGATGACGCCGCCGCCGATGCAGGCTGCCTTGCTGATCTTGGTCATGAAATTCCCCGTCTCGTTGTGTTCGAACCCGATCAACCGCGCGGTGCGCGCTTCGTTAGCTTCAGCTTCTCGCGTACCTCGGCAGGGCCGATGATGCGGGCGCCCATGCCTTCCACAACCTGCACTGCCTTTTCGACCAGTTGTGCGTTGGTGGCGAGTTGGCCCTTGCCGACATAGAGGTTGTCCTCAAGGCCGACGCGGACATTGCCGCCGGCCAGCACGGCGGCTGCCGGATAGGCCATGGCGTTGCGGCCGATCGAGAAGGCCGAGAAGGTCCAGTTGGAGGGAACGTTGTTGACCATGGCCATGAAGGTGTTGAGGTCATCTGGGGCGCCCCACGGGATGCCCATGCAGAGCTGGATGAGGACCGGGTCCTCGATGATGCCTTCCTCGACGAGCTGCTTGGCGAACCACAGGTGACCTGTGTCGAAGGCCTCGATCTCCGGGCGGACGCCGAGATCTGTCATCATCTGGCCCATGGCGCGCAGCATCGACGGCGTGTTTGTCATGACATAGTCGCCGAGCGAGAAGTTCATGGTGCCGCAGTCGAGCGTGCAGATTTCCGGCAGGCATTCGGCGACGTGGGACACGCGCTCTGTGGCGCCGGCCATGTCGGTGCCGTTGGGATTGACCGGGAAAGGTGTCTCGACGCCGCCGAACACGAGGTCGCCGCCCATGCCGGCGGTCAGGTTGAGCACCACGTCGATGTCGGCCGAGCGGATCCGGTCGGTGACTTCGCGGTAGAGCTCGTTGCGACGGCTGGCGGCACCGGTCTCCGGATCGCGGACGTGGCAATGGACGATCGCGGCGCCGGCCTTGGCCGCGTCGATCGCTGACTCGGCGATCTGCTTCGGTGTGATCGGAACGTGGCTCGATTTCGACGTCGTGTCGCCGGCTCCTGTGACGGCGCAGGTGATAAAGACATCGCGGTTCATGGCTAGCGGCACGGTCGTTCTCCCTTATTGTCTAGGGGCATTACGAGGCAATCCGGCTTGCGATGCTTTTCATTTTGTGCTGCATTTCATACATAAACGGATCTGAAGCGATTATGGCGACGCAGCATTTCGCGGGAGAGAGCACGGAAATAGACCTGCTCGTCATCCCTGAAACAAACCTGATCCTGGTCGCGTCGGTGATCGAGCCGCTGCGCGTTGCGAACCGGATCAGCGGACTCGAACTGTACCGCTGGCGTATCTTCAGTCCCGACGGACAGGCGATCGAGACGCGAAGCGGCATCCCCGTTCCGGTCTGCGGTGCCTTCCGACCAGAAAGCGAGACGGCGCCGCTTTTTGTCCTCTCCAGCCACAACTGGCGTCGTCACGCGACATCCGCGCTCAAAACCCTGCTTGCCAAGACCGCCCGTTACCGTTCGCTGGTCGCGGGCGTCGAATCGGGGTCCTGGTTCCTCGCCGACACCGCGCTGCTCGATGACTTTTCCGCGACGACGCACTGGGAAGATTATGATGACTTTGCAGCCACCTATCCGCAGATCCGAACGGTGCGCGAGCGCTATGTGATCGACGGGAAGCGCATCACGACCGGCGGCTCGCTGCCGACACTTGACCTTATGCTTGAGCTTATCCGCCGGCGGCATGGGTATTCGCTGGCACTGGAAGTCTCGCGGCAGTTCATTCACGAGCAGGGTGGGGTCGATGCTTCGGCTTCGGCGATGCCGTCCACCGGCAGCATCCGGATGGTCGATGTCCGTGTCGGCCATGCGATGCGGTTGATGGAGGAGCATATCGAGCAGCCGCTGACCCTGCCGCGTCTTGCGCGTCGGGTGGGCGTCAGCGCTCGCCACCTGTCCTTGCTTTTCGATACGACGGTCGGCGTGTCGCCGCACGTGCACTATCTGGCTCTCCGGCTCAATGCGGCGCGGCGGAAGGTGATCGAGACGCGTGCTGCCTTTGCCGATATCGCGGCTGCCACGGGCTTCAACTCGGCGTCTGCCTTTGCCCGGAGCTATCGCGCCAATTTTCGGGAAAGCCCGTCGGAAACGCGGCGCCGGCTTCGGCCGGCCTGAGGCTTAGGCTCAGGCTGCGCGGAAGCGTGCCATGATTTCCTGGCGGAGCGGATTGGTCAGCGTCACGGCAGCGCCGAATTCCAGTGGCGTGAGCGCGGCCTCATCGGGATAGCTGATGCGGCTCTTCACCAGTTCGTCCGGCAGGAGACGCAACACCCGTCCATCGGTGGCGCCGGCGCCGCTGTTGGCCAGTTCGCGGCTGGCGATTGCAGGCGCCAGCAGGAAATCGAGGAGCGCATAACCCGCCCGTTTATTTGGTGCATTTTTTGGGATTGCGTAGAAATCCGTCCAGACCTCGCCACCATCCGCCCCGATCTGATACCTTATGGCCGGAACGTCACGGACAAGCTGGGCGGCATCGTTGGACCAGCACATCGACAGCCATGCGTCGCCGGCCCGCATTGCCGCCTGATAGTCGCTGTCCACCGCCAGAAGGTGGGGCTTCAGCGCCAGAAGGAGCTTTTCGGCTTCCGCTAGTTCGGTTTCGTCAACGGAATTGAACGAGTAACCGAGCGACACCAGCGCGTTTCCAATCGCCGTCAGCTGGTAGTCATGGACGATCGTGCGGCCGCTTGCCTCCGTCGCGGCGAGCTCGAAGAAATCCTTCCACGTCGTCGGCGGGCTCGACACGACGTCGCCATTGAACGCCATGCCCGTCGTGCCCCAGTTGCGCGGGATGGCATACAGGCGCCCATCGATGATGCCAGGTCTGGTGAAACGTGAGTTCTCCATCTCCATGTCGAGGTTCGGCAACCGGTTGCCGTCAAGTTCCTCGATAAGGTCGAGGTCGCGATAGGTGGAGATGGTGTAGTTGGTCGGAATAAAGAGGTCCCAGCGCGCGCGGCCGGAGCGAAGACGCGACAGCATCTCTTCGTTGGACCCGAATACCTCTATTTCGACATCAAGGCCGGTGGCCTCTGTGAAGGCCTTTAGAACTTCCGGGTCATGATAGTTCGGCCAAGTGCCGAGGCGAACCGACTGTTTGGTATCGCCCGTTGCCGAGGCCGGACGCCTGACGAGACCGGGGATCAACGTGCACGTAAGGGCAAGACCGGTGGCGCGCAGAAACTGCCTTCGGGTTATAGAGCCGCGCCGAAGACGCTGGTATTCCTCCAGAAAATGCCTTTCCGACAGATCGGAAAAGTGTCTCCATCCCGATGCCACTGCCACCTCCCTCGGCTTGCCCGTTTTGTCCGCCAGCAGACAATGACGGGGAAACGTGAGCAGAAGGTTTATCGGGGCGGAGGTTTAATCGCGCAGGACGTGAACGTGCGCGGTGTCGACCTTCACCGACACCATGTCGCCGATGGCCGGTGGCTTGACCCCCGGATCGTTGAACATGTCAAAGGACACGACGCTGCCGGCGACATTGATGCGGGTACGGATCACCGAACCCAGAAACTGGCTCGATGTAACCTGACCATCCAGCGCAAAGTCGCCTTTCGCGCCATCGGCGATCGATCCGGCTTCAGGCCGCACCGCGAGCTGGATGCGCTCGCCCTGCGCGGCGGGAAGCGCCTGCTTCAGGTCGATGACCTGTTCACCGATCTTCGCCTTGCCCGATGCGCTGTCGACGACAGTGGCGTCGATGGTCGACAGCGTACCGACGAAAGAGGCGACGAAGCGCGTTGCGGGCTTGTTGTAGATCTCGAAGGGTGTGCCGATCTGGTCGGCCCGGCCTGAATTCATCACGACCACCCGGTCTGAGATCGACAGAGCCTCTTCCTGGTCGTGCGTTACGAAAATCGTCGTGATGCCGAGTTGCTGCTGGATCTGACGGATTTCCTCGCGCAGTGACACGCGGATCTTGGCGTCGAGCGCCGACAGGGGTTCGTCGAGAAGGAGGACCTGCGGCTTCGGCGCCAGCGCGCGGGCGAGCGCCACGCGCTGCTGCTGGCCGCCGGACAGTTGGTAGGGATAGCGTTCGCCGAGATGTTCCAGATGGATGAGCGACAGCATTTCCTTGACGCGCTTCTGGATGTCCGGCTTCGGCATGCCGTGGATCTTCAGGCCGAAGGCGACGTTGTCGAACACATTCATGTTGGGGAACAGCGCATAGGCCTGGAACACCATGCCGATGTTGCGCTGGTTCGGCTTCAGCCGCGACTGGTCCTTGCCGTTGATGACGATACTGCCGGCCGTTGGCGTCTCGAAGCCGGCGACCATGCGCAGCACGGTCGTCTTGCCGCAGCCGGACGGACCGAGGAAGGAGACGAACTCGCCCTTGTCGATCGACATGTTGAAGTCATGGACGACTTTGACCGGCCCGAAGGACTTCTGGATGCTGGTGAGGGTCAGGAATGTCATGGGATGTCCTCAGGCCGGGCGCTGGGCGGATTTCTGGAAGCGGGAGACGAGCTGAATCAGAGCCAGGCAACCCCATGTAATGGCGAAGGCGATCACCGAAAGAGCGAACGGTTCATATGGTTTGTTGGCACCAATGCGCTGCAAATACGGGCCGAAGGCCGGGCGATCGAGAAGGGCGGCGAGGGTAAATTCGCCAATGACGATCGCAAATGTCAGGAAAGCGCCGGAGAGCACTGCCGGAATGACATTCGGGAGGATGACCCGGCCGAGGATCGTTGTCCATCCGGCTCCTAGGCTCTGCGCCGCCTCGGTCAGAGTCGCGACGTCAATGGTGCGCAATCCGGTATCGACCGCACGATACATGTAGGGCAGCGCAAGGATCGTGTAGCCAAAGGCGAGCAGCAGGTTTGTTCCGATCACCGATCCCGTCAGCGGCAGCCAGCTTGATGTGTTGTAGAGCCTGATATAGCCGAAGACGATGACGATAGCGGGTATGACGAGCGGCATTAGTGTCAGGAACTCGACGTAGGGGCGAGCCCAGGGCATCTTCAGCCTCACCCAGAAGGCCGTGGGCACGACGAGCAGAACGCCGAAGACGATCGTCACCAGCGCCATGATCACGGAATAGCCGAACGTCTGCTGGAACTGCGGGTCGGCAAAGACCTTGACGTAGGCGTCGAAGCTGTAGACGCCGCGACGGGCCTTCATCGAAAACTCGAAGAGGCCACCCAGCGGGACGAAGAAGTAAAGGAGGCCGAAGATCAGCGCGGCCCAGCCGGCAATGCGTGCCCAGATGCTCATTTCAGCCACCTTTCGGCGCGGATGCGCAGCCAGATGTAGACGACGTTGGCGATCGCCGTGACGACGATCATGCCGAAGGCCATGGCGTAACCCAGGTGCGGGTTGCCGAGAACGTCGCCGCGGATCTGCGCATAGAGTTGGATGGGCACGATGTTGAGGCTCGATCCGGTCAGCGCGATGGCGGTGGCGACGGCACCGAATGCGTTGGCGAAGAGCAGTGCGAACGTGCCGAGAAGGGATGGAAACAGGATCGGCAGGGCGACCATGCGCCAGTATTGCAGCGCTGTCGCGCCAAGGATTTCCGCAGCTTCGCGCCATTCGCGGCGGAGGCCTTCAAGTGCCGGCGTGATGATCAGGATCATCAGCGGTATCTGGAAAAAGAGATAGGTGACGGTCAGGCCCCAAAAACTCAGGATGTTGAAGCCGAGATCCCGCTGCAAGACGATGCCGAAATTGGTGCGGAGAAAGACGGTGACCAGGCCGACAGGACCGAAGGTGGCCAGAAAGGCAAAAGCCAGGGGCACGCCGGCGAAGTTGGAGGCAACCCCCGAGAAGGTAAGAAGGGGCGACTTGACCCACCGCGGCACCGCACCGAACACCACGGCCGCCGCCATCGCAAATCCGATGAGGCTGCCGAGCGCGGCCGAGGCAACCGAAATCTTCACCGAAATCCAGTAGCTCGACGGGATGGTCCCGGAGTTGAGGTCGATGATGTTCTGAAGGGTGAAGCTTCCGTCGCGGGTCTGAAACGCACCGATGACGATGTGCATCGTCGGCAGGATCAGGAACATCGTGATGAAGATCACGAAGGGCATGATGCCCAGCCATGTCAGGGGCAAACGCATCCTGCGTGCGGGAGGAGCTTGGGTCATGTGAGAGCCTTCGCGGCGGGCATGGTAAACAATTTATGAAGTAAGGCGCAGAAGCGGGGAAATGGCAAGCTCCGGTCCGCCAGGCGGACCGGAGCCTGAATGTCAGCCGGATTTACTGAACGTTGGCGCCGACAACGCTGTCCCAGCCGCCTGTGACGACGGCCTTGTTGGCGTTCTGCTCTTCAACGGTCGGGAACACAGCGGCTTCATAGCTCTCAGCCGGCGGCAGCGCATCGAGCAGAGCCTGGTCGATCTTGCCGGCCTTTGCCATGGCGTTGAAGCGCGCCGGGTGGCAGTAGCCCTTGAGCCACAGGTTCTGGCCTTCGTCGGAGTAGAGGTATTCCATCCACAGCTTCGCAGCGTTCGGGTGCGGTGCATAGGCAGAAATACCCTGGACATAAACACCGGCCAGAACACCGGTCTTCGGAACGACGATTTCCACAGGCGGGTTGCCGGCGAGTTCGTCGCGCCATGCGAGAACGTTGTAGTCCCATGCGATCGCGATCGGGGTCGCGCCCTGGGCAATCGTGCCGGCCTTGGCGATGACCGGAACGAAGTTGCCTGCCTTGTTCAGCTCGGCGAAGTATTCGAGGCCGGCCTTGCCGGATTCTTCGCCAGCCTTTGCTCCCTTGTGGAGACCAGCGGCAAGAACGCCAAGAATAGCCTGGTTGGAAGCGCGCGGGTCACCGGCGAGAGCGACCTGGCCGGCATATTCCGGCTTCAGCAGATCGGCCCAGTCGGCTGGCGTGTTCTCGACGAGATCCTTGTTCACGATGAACGACAGAACGCCGTAGTAGTCGCCGTACCAGTAGCCTTCGGCGTCCTTGATGTTCTCCGGGATTTCGTCCCAGGTGGAGACCTTGTACGGCTGGAGCAGGCCTTCGGCCTTCATCTGCGGGCCGAATGCGAGGCCGACGTCCACAACGTCAGGAGCCTGCGGGCCCTTGTTGTCCTTGTTGGCCTTGATGGCTTCCACTTCGTCGGCCGAGCCGGCGTCCGGGTTCAGTTCGTTGACCTGGATTTCCGGGTACTTGGCCTTGAAGCCGGCGATGACGTCGCCATAGCCGCACCAGCTGTGGGGCAGGGCGATGGTGGTCAGCATGCCTTCCTTCTTGGCGGCTTCGATCAGCTCTGCGCTGGGTTCTGCCACGGCGAGGGAAGTGGAGGCCACGACGAGCGCCGTCGTAGCGGAAAGAAGGCGGGTGATGTTCTGGAACACGGTCTTTCTCCTTGTTGGTGTCGCGTGTCGGCGCGACTGTTATTCGTCTTCGATGATACTTGTGTGACGGAAGCCAGACGCGTGCCGCAAGCGTCGGTGTTTCCCCTCATCCCTTTGATATCTTTGTCGATCTTCTGTGTGTCATTCCTTTCGTCGGTTATTTAGGCTTGCGGAAGAGACGGGCCTGTTCGAACAGGCCTTCGAGCGTGTTGATGCGTTCGCGGGTCTCGCTCCAAGCGGCGCTTTGCACCGCCTCGATCAGAGCTTCCACGACGAAGAGCGTGACGACGGACGAGTCCCAGGCTGAAGGTGCCTCGATGTCGATCTTGAAGACGTGGCGGGCATGCCTGGCTGCCGGCGAGGTCCATGGGTCGGTAAAGAGAATGATCTCGACACCGTTGTTTCTGGCGGCCTCGGCCAGCCGTGCCATGTCGGCCTCGTAGCGGCGGATGTCGAACATCACCAGAATGTCGCCCTCGCTCATGTTGAGCACGTGCTGCGGCCAGGAACTGGTGTTCGACGAGATCAGCGCCGTCTTAGGGCGGATGACCTGCATATGGGTGAAGAAATATTCGGCGAGCGCGCCGGTGATGCGGCCGCCGACGAAATAGAGGTTGCGCTTGCGGTCGCTGAGGAGGTCGACGACGCTGTCGAACATGGCGCTGTCGAGACCCGAAAGCGTCTGGCGCATATTGTTCATCACGGCGTCGGCGAATCTGTTGAGGATATGCATGCCGGGCGCATTCGACGCCCACCGGTCGTGCTTGGCGATCGGGTTCGACAGGCTTGCCTCGAGCTCCTGGTGAAGGTTCGCCTGAAACTCGGCGTAGCCCTTGTAGCCCAGTTTCTGAACCATCCGCGCCACCGTTGGCGTCGACACGCCGGCGTTTTCGGCAATCGTCGTGATACTGCCGAGGCCCGACACCGGGTAGTTGTCGAGCAGGCTTTCGGCCAGCAATCGTTCGGCGCGCGTCAGCTCGCCGAAGCGCGCGTGGATGGCGTCGAAAACGGTTTTGGCCGTTGCGTTCAAACGGATGTCTTTCTTGTTCCCCGGCGTGCGGCTTCTGCCGCTTTTTTCAGAACTATTGCCCTGGAGTTCGGCCGGGTCAATCCTTTTCGTGAAGAGATTTTTTCAGAAACACGATTGACAGTGACAGGAAGGTGAAGAATTCTTTTCTCGAATTCCAGCCTCGGGGAACCTTACATGCTGACGCGATCGGACATCCTGGCGGCAAGCGACGGCGCAGCCGTGGCGGTGCACAGGCCGGAGAGCCAGGGCCGCGTGCTGCTCGTCTGCGAGCATGCATCGCGACGACTGCCGGCCAGCGTCGGCGATCTCGGACTTTCGTCAGATGCCCTGATCAGCCACATTGCCTGGGATCCCGGTGCGCTTGCCGTTGCCGAGCGCATGGCGGAGCTTTTGGACGCGACGCTGATTTCACAGCGATTTTCCCGGTTGATCTATGACTGCAACCGACCTCCGGAATCGCCTTCGGCGATGCCAGAGGTGAGCGAAATCTACGAGATACCCGGCAATCGCGACCTCTCGCCAGCGGAGAAGTTCGCCCGTACGGCCGCGCTCTACGTGCCGTTCCACGACCGGGTCGCAAGCGAGATCGCGCTTCGCCGGCAGCGGGGCGCGGCGCCGGTTCTGGTCACGATCCACAGCTTCACACCCGTGTACATGGGAAAGCGCCGCGATGTCGAAATCGGCATCCTGCACGACGACGACAGCCGTCTCGCCGATGCCATGCTCAATGGTGCGACGGAGGGCTACCGAGTGGAGCGCAACGAGCCCTATGGTCCTGCCGACGGGGTGACGCACAGCCTGAGGCTTCACGCTCTTCCGTTCGGTCTGCTGAATGTCATGATCGAGGTCAGGAACGACCTGATCGCGGATGTGGACGGGCAGGAGAGGGCGGCCGGTTATCTGGCGCGGCTCATCAATGCCGCCCTTGGTGCCTTCGACCCCTGAACGGGCTGAAATAGCAACGCAAGCGCATACGAGAAAAAAGAGGGAACGCATGCGATTGAAGATAAAAACGGGAGACGTGGCTCATGCCTGAGGCGATCAGGACCTATGTGCGCGTGATCGATGCGTTCAACCGGCGCGTCGGACGGATCGTCATGTATGGCGTCTTCGTGATGATGGGCATCCTGCTCTATTCCTCCCTGTCCAAGAGCATGTTCCTGCCGGCGCACTGGACACTCGAAATGGCGCAGTTCGTGATGGCTGGCTATTATCTCCTGGGCGGCGCCTATTCGCTTCAGCTCGACAGCCATGTGCGCATGGACCTGCTCTATGGCCGCTGGTCGCCGAAGACCAAGGCGGTCGTTGACGTGATCACGATCATGATGCTGTTCGTATACCTGTTCTTCCTCCTGTGGGGCGGCGTGTCGAGCACGACCTACGCGCTTCAGTACGGCGAAACCAGCTACTCCTCCTGGTCCCCCTATATGGCGCCGGTCAAGATTGTCATGGTGATCGGCATCCTGCTCACCTTCCTGCAGGCGACGTCGATCTTCATCAAGGATCTGGCGGTTGCCATCGGGAGGCCGATCGCGTGACCGACTTCCTCAGCTATGAAATGATCGCGCTCCTGATGTTCTCGTCGATGATGATGTCGATGCTGACCGGGCAGCGCGTGTTCGCGACCATCGGCTTCGTTGGCGTGGTGGCTGCGGCCGTGCTCTGGGGCAATGGCGGCTTCGAAATGGGCTTTTCGGCCGGCATGAAGCTTATGAAGTGGTATCCACTGCTGACGCTGCCGCTGTTCATCTACATGGGCTACATGCTGTCGGAATCCGGCATCGCGGAGGATCTCTACAAGGCCTTTCACGTCTGGTTTGGCGGTATGCCAGGCGGGCTCGCCGTCGGCACGATCGGCCTGATGGTGGTGATCTCGGCCATGAACGGCCTGTCCGTGGCCGGCATGGCGATCGGTGCGTCGATCGCGCTGCCCGAACTGTTGCGCCGCGGCTATGACAAGATCATGGTCTCGGGCGTCATCCAGGCAGGCAGTTCGCTCGGGATCCTGATCCCGCCAAGCGTCGTTCTCGTGCTCTACGGCATGATCGCGCGCCAGCCGGTCAGCCAGCTCTGGCTCGCGGGCGTGTTCCCGGGCCTGCTGCTTGCAACGCTGTTCTGCATCTACATCATCATCCGCTGCCGCCTCAATCCGACGCTTGGTCCGGCCCTTCCCAAGGAAGAGCGCGACATGCCGATGGTCGAGAAGCTGAAGCTTGCGCGTGCCGGCGTGCTGCCATTCGTCATCTTCTTCCTGATGATGGGTCTCTTCCTGATGGGCGTAACCAGCCTTGTCGAGAGCTCGGCGGTCGGGGCACTGGGTGCCTTGTTCGCGGCCTGGTACAAGGGCCGCCTGACGAAGGCTGTCTGGAACCGGGTGCTCGAGCAGACGCTCGGCATCTCCTGCATGTTCATGTGGATCATCCTGGCCGCACTCTGCTTTGGCGCGGTCTTTGACGGACTGGGTGCAGTGCGCGCGATCGAAAACCTGCTGGTCAACGATATAGGCCTGTCGCCCTGGCAGATCCTGATCATGATGCAGCTGTCGTTTCTGGTCATGGGCGCGTTTCTCGACGACACGGCGATGCTGGTCATCGTCGCGCCGCTCTACATCCCGCTCGTCGGCAAGCTCGATCTCGGGATCGACAACGCGCTGATCTGGTACGGCGTGCTCTACACGATCACCTGCCAGATCGCCTACATGACCCCGCCCTTCGGCTACAATCTGTTCCTCATGAAGGCGATGGCGCCGCCCGATTTCCGGTTAATCGATATCTACCGCTCTGTCGTGCCGTTCGTTTTGATCATGTTGCTCGGTATGGTGATCATCATGGTCTTTCCGCAGATCGCAACCTGGCTCCCGAGCCAAATCTATCTTCGAGGTTAGCGTTCGAATGACAAGAGGCCCGGCAAACGGGCTCGGTACAAGCACTACCCGCAGGACCTGAGGTTCCCGCGGTCTTCCAGAGAAACGAAGAAAGAGGGAAACAACATGACCAACAGCAGACGTTCATTCCTGAAGACGGCCGCGATGGCCACCCCCGCCGTTCTGGCGGCGCCCTACGTGAAGGCGCAAAACGCCAAGATCACCTGGCGCCTGCAGACCTATGCCGGTGCTGCGCTTGCCGAATTCGTCATCCGGCCTGCGGTCGATGCCTTCAACAAGGCGGCGAACGGCGAGATGGAAATCCAGCTCTATACGGCCGACCAGCTGGTGCCGACCGGGGAGCTCTTCCGCGCCATGCAGGCCGGCACCATCGATGCGGTGCAGTCGGACGACGACTCGATGAACTCGCCGGTCGATATCAAGGTGTTCGGCGGCTACTTCCCGTTCGCCTCGCGCTACAGCCTCGACGTGCCGACGCTGTTTTACGAATACGGCCTCGCCGAGATCTGGGACGAAGCCTATACGGAAGTGGGTGTGAAGTGGTTGTCGGCCGGCGCATGGGATCCGTGCAATTTCGCCACCAACAAGCCGATCACCAAACTCGATGACCTGAAGGGCCTGCGCGTCTTCACCTTCCCGACGGCCGGTCAGTTCCTGTCGCAGTTCGGCGTCGTCCCTGTCACCATCCCGTTCGAAGACGTTCCGGTTGCCATGCAGACGGGTGAAATCGACGCGATCGCCTGGTCTGGCATCACTGAGGTCTTCACCTCGGGTTGGGTCGATGTGACCAAGTACTTCCTCACCAACAACGTCTCCGGCGGCTGGTGCGGTTCGTTCTTCGCCAATGCCGACCGCTGGAAGGAAGTCCCGCCGCATCTGCAGACGCTCTGGCAGATGTGCATGGATTCGTCGCACTACAAGCGCCTGCATTGGTACTGGGGGGGCGAAGCACGCTTGCGCGCCGAAGGTGGTCGTCTTGAACTGACGAGCATCCCGGACGCTGAGTGGAAGACCGTCGAAGATGCCGCGCATGTGTTCTGGGAGGAAGTCGCCAAGCAGACCCCGCGCACCGGCAAGGTCGTCGAGATCCTCAAGAAGTACAATTCCGACATGGAAAAGGCCGGCAAGCCTTACCGTTACGGCTGACACATGACATGGCGATCCGGTTTCGACCGGGTCGCCCTCACAAAACAAGACGGCATGAGCCAATCGCTGCCCTGGGAACACCGAGATGACCACGTACACATTCGAAGATCTGAAAAAGGACGTCGCCGAGGGGCGCATTGACACGGTTCTGGCGTGTCAGGTGGACATGCAGGGACGCTTGATGGGCAAGCGTTTCCAGGCGGAGTATTTCGTCGAGAGTGCCTATAAGGAAACGCATAGCTGCAACTATCTGCTTGCCACCGACATGGAGATGGAAACCGTCTCCGGTTACAAAGCGACGAGCTGGGAAAAGGGCTATGGCGATTATACCATGAAGCCGGATCTTACGACGTTGCGTCGTATTCCCTGGCTCGAAGGCACCGCACTCGTTCTCTGCGACATGCTCGACCACGCCACCCATGCCGAAGTGCCGCATTCGCCGCGTGCTATCCTGAAGAAGCAGGTCGCCCGGCTTGAAGCCATGGGCATGAAGGCCTTCATGGCGACCGAACTCGAATTCTTCCTCTTCGACCAGACCTATGACGAGGCGCGGCTTTCCGGCTATCGCGACCTGAAACTGGTCTCTGGATACAACGAGGACTACCACATCTTCCAGACCACCAAGGAAGAGGACGTGATGCGGGCGATCCGCAAGGGCCTGCAGGGCGCCGGCATCCCTGTCGAAAACTCCAAAGGCGAGGCCTCTGCCGGCCAGGAAGAGATCAACGTGCGCTATGCCGACGCCCTAACCATGGCCGACCGGCATGTGATTATCAAGAACGGCTGCAAGGAGATCGCCTGGTCGAAGGGCAAGGCCATCACCTTCCTTGCCAAGTGGCATTACAACGCTGCCGGTTCGTCCTCCCATATCCACCAGTCGCTCTGGTCCGCGGATGGCAAGACGCCTCTGTTCTTCGATGAGAAGGGTCAGTACGGCATGTCGGAGACGATGAAGCACTACATGGCGGGCCTGCTCAACCACGCCTCAGAGATCACGTATTTCCTCGCGCCATACATCAATTCCTACAAGCGCTTCATGGCTGGCACATTTGCGCCGACCAAGGCGATCTGGTCGAAGGACAACCGCACCGCCGGCTACCGTCTTTGCGGCGACGGCACCAAGGGTATCCGCGTCGAATGCCGCGTCGGTGGCTCCGATCTCAATCCCTATCTCGCCATGGCAGCGCTTTTGGCCGCCGGCATAGACGGGATCGAGAAGAAAATGGAGCTCGAACCGGCCTTCACGGGGGATGCCTATGGCGCGCAGGACGTCCGCGAAATCCCGCGCACGCTGCGGGCGGCCGCCGAAACTCTGAAGGACTCCCAGATGCTGCGGGCGGCGTTCGGCGATGACGTTGTCGATCACTATGTCCGTGCTGCTGAATGGGAACAGGAGGAGTATGATCGGCGGATCACCGACTGGGAAGTCGCGCGCGGTTTCGAGCGAGCATAATCGGCTGGGAGCTAAGGATACCCCTTTGGGGAGATATCGAAGCCGCGATCGCGGCGATATGAAGAGTTAGGCGACCTCTCGATCAGGGAGGGCATGCCGGCCGGACCGATCCAGGGGAAGCGCGATGACGCACCCCTGCGTCACCTTTACGGATGGCGGTACGGATCGAGGCGCGGTATCGGCGACAAAGAGCTTTTGAGGAGCACCCTGGAATGACCATGATCCAATGCATTTCTCCGATCGACGGATCGGTTTACGCCGAACGCCCGGCCATGTCGCTTGAAGCGGCGACCGAGGCGGTTGCGCGTACCCGCAAGGCGCAGAAGGCCTGGGCGCGCCGGCCGCTAGAAGAGCGCGTGCAACTCGTGCTGAAGGGTGTGGCGCGCCTCAACGAGATGGCCGACGAGGTGGTGCCGGAACTCGCCCACATGATGGGCCGGCCGGTCCGCTACGGCGGCGAATACAAGGGCTTCAACGAGCGTTCGAACTATGTCGCCTCCATCGCTGCCGACTCGCTGAAGCCGCTGGTCATCGAAGAGAGCGCATCCTTCGAGCGTCGCATCGAGCGCGAGCCGCATGGTGTCGTCTTCGTCATTGCGCCGTGGAACTACCCCTACATGACCGCGATCAACACGATCGCACCGGCGCTGATGGCGGGCAACACCGTGGTCATCAAGCATGCGACCCAGACGCTGCTGGTTGGTGAGCGCATGGTGCGCGCTTTCGTCGAGGCTGGCGTGCCCGATGACGTGTTCATCAACCTTTTCCTCGACCACCAGACGACATCCGCGCTGATCGCGGCCGGGAATTTCAACTTCATTAACTTTACCGGTTCGGTTGAAGGCGGTCGTTCGATCGAGCGCGCCGCTGCCGGTACCTTTGCGGGTCTCGGCCTCGAGCTCGGCGGCAAGGATCCTGGCTATGTGATGGAGGATGCCGATCTCGACGCTGCCGTCGACACGCTGATGGACGGCGCGACCTACAATTCCGGCCAGTGCTGCTGCGGCATCGAGCGTATCTATGTGCATGAGAGCCTCTACGATGCCTTTATCGAGAAGTCTGTCGCCTGGGTGTCGAACTACAAGCTCGGCAATCCGCTCGACAAGGAAACGACCCTTGGCCCGATGGCCAACAAGCGGTTCGCCAAGGTCGTGCGCGAGCAGATCGCCGATGCGGTTTCGAAGGGCGCCAAGGCGCTTGTCGATCCGAAGCTGTTCCCGCAGGACGACGGCGGCGCCTACTTGATGCCGCAGGTCCTGGTGAACGTCGATCACTCCATGGCCTTCATGAAGGACGAGACTTTTGGTCCGGCCGTTGGCGTTATGAAAGTCAAGAATGACGACGAGGCGCTCGGCCTGATGAACGACAGCCCCTACGGCCTGACTGCCTCTCTCTGGACGCAGGATCCGGAGCGGGCCGCCCGTATCGGCCGCGACATCGAAACCGGCACCGTCTTCATGAACCGCGCCGACTATCTCGACCCGGCGCTCTGCTGGACCGGCGTGAAAGAAACCGGCAAGGGCGGCTCTCTTTCCGTACTCGGCTTCCAGAACCTCACCCGTCCAAAATCCTATCACCTGAAGAAAGTCACGAAATGAACATCGTCGCCAACTGGAGCTATCCCACCGCCGTCAAGATGGGACGTGGCCGCATCAAGGAACTGGCGGACGCTTGCAAATCGCTCGGCATGAAGAAGCCGCTGCTGATCACTGATCGGGGCTTGGCGCCCATGGCGATTACTCAGACGGCACTCGACGTTTTGGAAGAGGCGGGCCTTGGCCGCGCACTCTTCGCCGATGTCGATCCAAACCCGAACGAGAAGAACCTGGAAGCCGGCATCAAGGCCTACAAGGATGGTGGCCATGACGGGGTCGTCGCTTTCGGCGGCGGTTCCGGTCTCGACCTCGGCAAGTGCGTCGCCTTTATGGTCGGCCAGACGCGGCCCGTCTGGGATTTCGAGGATATCGGCGACTGGTGGACGCGGGCCAATTCCGACGGCATCGCCCCGATCGTCGCCGTGCCGACAACGGCCGGCACCGGTTCGGAAGTCGGCCGCGCCTCTGTCATCACCAATTCCGAAACCCATGTGAAGAAGATCATCTTCCATCCGAAGTTCCTGCCGGATGTCGTCATCTGCGATCCGGAACTGACGGTCGGCATGCCGAAGATGATCACCGCCGGCACGGGCATGGATGCCTTCGCCCACTGCCTGGAAGCCTATTCCTCGCCTTTCTACCATCCGATGAGCCAGGGCATCGCGCTCGAAGGCATGCGGCTCGTCAAGGAATTCCTTCCGCGCGCCTACAAAGATGCGACCGACATCGAGGCACGGACCAACATGATGTCGGCCGCCGCCATGGGCGCGGTCGCATTCCAGAAGGGTCTTGGCGCCATCCACGCGCTGTCGCATCCGATCGGTGCCGTCTACAACACCCACCACGGCATGACCAACGCCGTTGTCATGCCGCCGGTACTCAAGTTCAATCGTGACGCCATCGAGGACAAGATCGAGCGCGCCGCAGCTTATCTCGGTATCGCCGGCGGCTTCGATGGCTTCTACGATTACGTGTTGGCGCTTCGTTCCGAACTGAACGTGCCGGACAATCTGACGGCGATGGGAATCAAACCCGACCGGATCGAGGAATTGTCGGCCATGGCGATCGAGGACCCGAGTGCCGGCGGCAATCCTGTAAAGATGACGCTGGAGAACACCAAGAGCCTTTTCGAAGCCTGCTTCTAACCCCTCAATTCAGGGGGTGCCCCTTCGTCTCCCGGCACAACGTGTCGGGAGATTTTCTTTTTGATATCAATTCACTGAAAATATATCAGAAATTTCTTAAAGATGAGATCTTCGCCCCATTCTTGAAGGTTTGTTAACCATAATTAGAAAGAGTGGGAATATGGCACCATGAGCCGGTGTCCCGCAGAGCAATGATTGGCTCGGGCCATACGTTTGAGGATCTAGAATGCCAGTCATCTCCTTTGCCAATGCCAAAGGCGGCGCGGGCAAAACAACAGCCGCTCTGCTTCTCGCGACCGAACTCGCCCACCAGGGCTACCGCGTCGCCATTCTGGACGCCGATCCTCAACGGTGGATCAGCCAGTGGTTCGAACTGTCCGGCCCGCAGCACAATATCGAAGTCGTCTCCGAAGTATCGCTCGCATCGCTGCAGGGGCACCTGCGCGAGCTGTCGGCTACCTCCGACTATGTCGTCGTGGACCTCGCCGGCGCTCGGGACGCAGTGGTGACGGCGGCGATCGGTCTCTCCGACCACGTCATGATCCCGATCCAGGGCTGTGCCATGGATGCCAAGGGCGGCGCCCAGATCCTCGATCTGATCCGACTCATGGAGGAGGCGGGTAACCTGAAGGTGGCGCACTCCGTCGTTCTGACCCGGGTTACCTCCATGGTCACGACGCGTGCCTTGCTAACCATCAAGGGCTTGCTCTCGGCGCGCGGCGTGAACGTCATCAATACCCCGATCGTCGAGCGCAGCGCCTATCGCGAGATCTTCGACTGTGGCGGCACCTTGTACGGGATGGATCCTGCCAAGATCAGCAATCTCGACAAGGCCCAGGAAAACGCCCGTGCCTTTGCGGCCGAAGTCATGCGGCTTCTGCCGGTCAAGGTCATCCGCTCGCAGACGCCGCGTCGCTTCCTGCGGCTGGTGCGCAACGCCGCCTGATAACCTCCCAAGCCAAACGAAAGAAGCCGCCGTAATCACATCCGGCGGCTTCTTTCGTTTCATGTGCCAAAGTCACGATCAGTCGATGAACTCGACCGTCACGCCCGGCTTCACCATCTTGGCAAGTTCGGTCGCGTCCCAATTGGTTAGGCGGATACAGCCGTGGCTCTGGGTGCGGCCGATCTTCGAGGGTTCCGGCGTTCCGTGAATGCCGTAGGTCGGCTTCGACAGCGCCAGCCACACGGTGCCGACAGGACCATTGGGACCCGGTGGGATCGACAGAACGCGGTCGTTGTTGCCCTGCTTGAAGTTTACCTTCGGATTGTATGTATAGCCGGGATTGAGGGCGATCCGCTCGACCGTGACGGTTCCAGAGGGAGACGGCGTATCGGCAGAGCCGATGCTCGCGGGATATGCGGCGATCAGCGCGCCGTCCTCACCATAGGCGAAAACCTGCTTCAATCCCTTGTCGGCAATGATGCGCGCAACCGAACCTTTCTTGGCCGGGCCGGGATCTACCACCTTGATGATGGTGCCCGGAATGGTGAAATCGACCCCCGGATTAAGTTCGCGGAGATAGGCTTCATCCATGTGGAATTTCTCGGCCAGCATTTCGGCGGTCGAAGTGTAGGAGAGAGCCGGAAGCGCGGCCTTCTCGGCGTAATCCTCCGGAATCGCCGCCACATAGGGACCCGCGGCGTCACCGGCAGTGATTGTGTAACTCATGAAGGCGAGGCCGCCGGAGAGGCGGAGCCGCTCGATGATGCCATCGGCGTCATTCGGGTCCAGCGTCTCGCCGGTGATCTGTTCCCAGGCCACGATCGCCTTGTTGACGTTCTGTCCCATCTTGCCGTCGATGACGCCGGGCGACACGCCTTCGCGATCGAGGAAGACCTGAAGTGCCGTCACTTCGGGGCGGGAAAGCTTGCCGACAGGTATTTCAGGGATCGCCTTTTTCGTCATCGGCTGTTCAGGCTGCTCCTGAGCGCCGAAGCTGTCGTCCGGGAAGCCGGGCAGGGCTTCCTCCAACGGTTGCCGCTCGATCGCGGGATCGCCTGGCACCGATCCGGTCATGACGTCATCTTCCCATACAGGCGCGTTGGCAACCTGACCGCCCCAGTAGGGTTCGCGATGGCGGCGCGGGAAATACTCCTCCGCAGGCATCTCGTAGGCGATCATGTTGCCGTAGCGGTCGAGGAGAATGCGGCGACCGCTGTTGTCGTAACGCACGACGACTTCACCCCGTTCGGGCGTGTAGCCAAGCAAGTCGCCCTCTGGCGTCACCAGAAGCGTCTGCGAGCGGCCGTAGACATCCTGCGCCACCGAGGGCATGGCAAAAAGCGATGTCGCTGCCGCCAGAGCTGCAAGCGCCGTGCCTGTCATCCATCTTTTCGTAACGGTAGCCTTCATTGAGATTCCACTCCGGTATTCGGCAAAATTCCCCATTTGACAGTAGGCCGCAAAAGGTGAATTCATGGTGAACACCGTCTTAACAGCTTCGGCTTGATGCGGGAAAAGTGTGGCAAAGCAATGCCTTCCTTATGGCAAATCGGCGGTGTCACGAAAAATTCAGATGAGGCGGCTTTCCATGGATTTCAAGGCGGCAAAGGGCCCGCGGCTTTCACTCGATCCAACGTCCGTGCTGGACATTCGTTCCTGTGTCGTCGACGGCGTGGATCTGTCGCCGGGTCGCGCGATTCCCGATGATGGCGACCCCCGAATCGACCATTCGCTTGAAGGCTTTCTCTTCACCTGCGGTCCCGATCACATCCGCCATCCTGAACCGATCTCAGGCAAGGATGGCGCGAACTATCCGCTGCATGGCTCGTTCTCGTCCCGTCCGGCCGATATTCTCGATGTCAGCCTCGAGGACGATGCGGATTGCCGGGCACGCGTGCCTGTTGACCTCGCCGACGGCGGAAAGGCGCTGCTGACGCGGCACTGGCGGATCGACGGCGCCAACGGTGAGGTGCACCTGCGCGATACGCTCTGCAATGCCGGCGAGACGCCGTTCCCCGCGATGCTGATGTACCACATGAACATCGGCTCGAAGCATCTCGACGAGGCCACCCGGATATCCGGCGCCATGATCAAGGAGGGTTCGCTTGGCTGGCGGTTCGGAGATCCGGCGGGCCAGGTGTTCTGTGTGCCGGCGGGAAAGGGCGGCTGGGCCGAGGTACGGCTCGGACCGATCGCCGCTATCGGTGGCCGGACGCTCATCGTGCGGTTCCGTACCGATACTCTGCCGTTTCTGCAGATGTGGCACAACCAGTCCGCTCCGGCTGCCGTTCTCGGCATCGAACCCGTCTCGCACCGCTGGGTCGGGCGGGCGGAACTGGAAAAGGCGGGCGAACTGGACTTGCTGGCGCCGGGCGAGACCCGTGAATACGCGCTCACCTTCGCCTTCGTTTAGATTGACGCCCTGCCGATGGCACCTTAAGTGTTTGCCACATTCATTCGAGGAGCACGATGGCGATGGATATCAGGCAGATCAACGACGAATACGCGGTCACAGGCCAGATCACTGTTGCCGATCTCGATGCAATCAAGGCGCAGGGTTTCCAGTCGATCGTCTGCCATCGTCCTGACAATGAGGAACCGGGCCAGCCGACATTCGCGGAGATCGCGGCTCGCGCGGAAGAACTTGGGATCAAGATCAAGCACGTGCCCGTCGGCCCGATGGGCGTGACGCCGGAGGCGGTCGCCGACATGGTTGACGCCCTTGAGGAGTTCGACCGGCCGATGCTCGGCTATTGCCGGTCGGGCGCCCGCTCGACCCGCACCTACGAACTCGCGCTCCACCAGCGCGGCTGAGCCGGCATTCCAGCCGGACCAATATCTTACACCAACAGGAGCATTTCCATGACCATCAAGCGTATCGAGCCTGGCAAGCGCATGAGCGGCGCCGTCGTTCACGGCAACACTGTCTATCTGGCTGGCCAGGTGGGCGAGGGCACGAGCGTGACAGAGCAGTCGAAGTCGGCGCTTGCCGAAGTTGATCGCCTGCTTGCCGCCGCCGGTACCGACAAGTCGAAGATTCTTCAGACGATCATCTATCTCTCGGACATGTCGACCTTCGGCGAAATGAACGCCGTTTGGGAAGGCTGGATCGACCCGGCGAACCCGCCGGCTCGCGCGACAAGCGAAGCGGCTCTCGCGACCCCGGACTACAAGGTCGAGTTCATCGTTACTGCAGCGCTCTGAGCCTTCGACGATCGATTGCCCATGGGCCGGTGTATCCGCGATACACCGGCCTTTTTCGTTTCAGTGATCGCGACTGCGAATGCGGCTGCGACACGGACATGCTCGGAAAATCGCACAGCAGACACGAAGAAACGATAGAAAGGACGCCCTCTCCGCTATTTTATAAGAATAGCTTAATATATATGTGTCCTACTGTCGGCACGCTTGGCCAGAATTTTCCCCTAAGGGCATGGCCGACACAGGGGCGGGGCGGACACAGACGGTGCGTAATCCATTCACAAGTCGGGCTTTTTCGGATGCGATTATCCTTACGGCATTCTGCCTTTGCGTCCTTTTCTTCGCTGTTCAGAACGATGCCTTCGAGGCGCTTGTTGACTATGTGGCTGATCACGAAGAGTACCAGCTCGACGAGTTGATCCTCGCTCTCGCCACCGCCGGCATCGGCAGCCTTATCTATGCCGCCTTGCGGGTCGTCGAGCTCGCACGGGCGCTCAACGCCAAGGAGCGGGCAGAAAGCGATACCGCCTGGCTCGCCGAACACGATCCGCTCACCCATCTTCACAATCGCAGGGGTCTAGACGCGGCTGTCGCGGCCATGGAGGCCAACGGCACCACGGGGCGCTACACCGTTCATTCCATCGATCTCGACGGCTTCAAGAAGATCAACGACCTGCTGGGCCACGAGGCCGGCGACCAGGCGCTGTTCGAGGTCGCCCGCAGGCTTGGCGGCATCTACGGCAGCGACGCGCTGTTTCGTGTCGGAGGCGACGAATTCGTCGTGCTGCAGGGGTCCACGGACGCCCAAGCGGCGCAGGCGAAAGCCAGCGCGGCCGTGGCGGCGCTTTCCGAACCCTTTGCGCTCAGCGGAACGACGGCCGAGATCGGCGCCAGTATCGGCATTGCCTCCGTGCCCAAGGGGAAGGGCGGTGTCCGGACTGCCCTGCAACATGCCGATGCTGCGATGTACGTCGCCAAACGCGGCGGGCGCAACCAGACAGTCTGGTTCGAGCCTTCGATGAAGGATGCCTTGAGGCACCGCATCGAGCTTGAGCGCGATCTGCGCAGCGCGCTCAGGGAACACGTGGTCGTCCCGTATTTCCAGCCTCTGGTCGATCTCAAAAGCGGGAAGGTTCACGGCTTCGAGGCCCTGGCTCGATGGGAACGGAACGGGGAATTCTTACCGGCCATGGAATTTATCGCCCTCGCGGAGGAAACAGGGCTCATCGTTGAACTGACCGACCAGCTCCTGCGCCGGGCGTCGATCGAGGCGAAAAGCTGGCCGAACCACGTCAATCTCGCCTTCAACATTTCGCCCGTGCAGTTCCGCGACCCGCAGCTCGGCCTGCGTATCATTCAGATCCTCGGCGAAACCGGACTGCCGCCACACAGGCTGGAGATCGAGATCACCGAGACGGCGCTGGTGCAGGATCTGCATCAGGCCGACATCACGGTATCCACACTGCATGCGGCGGGAATTCGCGTCGCTCTCGATGATTTCGGAACCGGCTATTCAAGCCTGTCGCAGCTTTCCCGCTTCAACTTCGACAAGATCAAGATCGATCGAAGCTTCGTGGAAGGGTTCGAGACCGACGAACGGCAGGCGAAGATCGTTCGCGCCGTCCTTGGTCTCGGCCGGGGGCTCGGCCTCACCATGACCGCGGAAGGCATAGAGAGCGAAAGCCAGTTGAAGGCACTGACCGAGCTCGGCTGCGATGTCGGCCAGGGTTTTCTTTTCGGTCGCGCCATGCCGGCGGACGATGCCCGCCGGCTGTGCGCGCTCGACACGGATACGATCCGGTCACTGGCGGGCTGAGGACCAGCCCACCTCGTGATGTTCTAGCCGTTCCTGCTTGCAGCGGCGATCTCGCTCAGCGTCAGCGCCGGCGTGATGGCTTCCGGATCCAGCTTGATCTCGATGATCGAGGGTTTGCCCGAGGCGCGGGCCCGCTCGAAGGCGCCCGCGAACTCTTCCGTCTTGCCGACCGTTTCGCCGTGGCCGCCATAGGCGCGGGCGAGGTCGGCGAAGTCAGGGTTGGTAAGGCCGGTGGCGCTGACGCGGCCGGGATATTCCCGCTCCTGATGCATGCGGATCGTGCCGTAGATGCCGTTGTTGATCACCAGGACGATGATCGGCAGATTGTAGCGCATGGCAGTCGCGAATTCCTGGCCGTGCATCATGAAGCAGCCGTCACCCGCGAAGCAGATCACCTCGCGTTCGGGGAACAACTGCTTGGCGGCAACCGCTGCCGGCAGTCCGTAGCCCATGGAGCCGGAGGTGGGGGCGGCCTGTGTGCGGAACTTGCGGAAGCGATGGAAGCGATGCACCCAGGTCGCGTAGTTGCCGGCACCGTTGGTGAAGATGGTGTCGTCAGCCGTATTCGCCTCGATCCATTCCATGATCGGTCCCATTTGGACATCGCCGGGGCCCGTCTTGGGGGGCGTCGACCATCTGAGATAGGCGTCGTGCATCGCCGATTTGCGCTCGGCCCAGATCGGAGCGGCAGGCGCCTCAAGGTCCTCCAAGGCTTCCACGAACTCTGCGGGGCCGGAGCAGATCGCGAGATCGGGACGATACATCCGGCCGAGTTCTTCCGGATCGGGGAAGACGTGGACCAGCTTCTGCTTCGGGTAGGGAATATCGATCAAGGTGTAGCTGGAGGACGGCATTTCCGACATGCGGCTGCCGATCAGGACCAGCAGGTCGGCTTCCTTGATTTCCTTTGCAAGCGACGGATTGATTCCGATGCCGACATCGCCCGCGTATGATGGGTGCATGTGGTCGAACAGCATCTGGCGGCGGAAGGAGCAGCCGACGGGCAGCTTGAAGCGGCTGGCGAAATCCTGGATGCCGGCGATCGCCTCGTCGGTCCAGCGTGTGCCGCCGAGGATGAACATCGGCCGTTCTGCGTTTTTCAGCAGCGTCTCAAAGGTAGCGATTTGGCTTCGGCCGGGATGGCTCTCAACAGGCGTGTAGGGCAGGGCGGGGGGCGCCTCCACCATATCCGTCAGCATGTCCTCTGGCAGTGACAGCACGACCGGGCCGGGTCGGCCCGAGGTCGCGACGGCGAAGGCGCGGGTGACGAATTCCGGGATACGGCGGGCATCGTCGATCTCGCCGACCCATTTTGCGTATTCCGTCAGCGCCCGACGGTATTCGACTTCCTGAAAGGCCTCGCGCTCGCGCATGTCGCGCGCGACCTGGCCAATGAAAAGGATCATCGGGATCGAATCCTGGCGGGCGATGTGGAGGCCGGCGCTGGCATTGGTGGCGCCTGGGCCGCGGGTGACCATGCAGATACCCGGTTCTCCGGTCAGCCGGCCCCAGCAGTCCGCCATCATCGCCGCACCACCCTCCTGGCGGCACACCAGCGTCTCGATGCCGCTTTCGTAAAGCGCGTCGAGGACCGCGAGATAGCTTTCGCCGGGCACGCAGGAGACACGCTTGACGCCGTTCGCCTTCAAGGCTTCGACGATCAGTTCGCCGCCGGTCTTCTTTGTCATTTCGATGCCTTTCGTTCGATTTCCGCGAGTTCGGCCAGGATCTCGTCCTGGTGCTCGCCGACGCGCGGGCTCGGCCGCGTATAGGTCAGGGGTGTTTCGGACAGCACGATCGGGGTGCGCACGCCGGGTATGCTGTTGCCGTCGGGGTCCTCGAGGTCGATCCGCAGCTCGCGCGCCTTGACCTGCGGGTCATCGAACATCTCGGCGATAGAGTTGATCGGGCCGGCGGGCACGGCGTTGGTCTCGCACGCGCTCAGGAGATCGCGTTTGGTCCACTTTACAGTCTCGGTCGTGACGATGCGGCGAACCTCAGCCTTGTTGGCGACGCGCGCCTTGTTGGTGGAAAAACGCTCGTCGTCGGCGACCTCGGCGATGCCGAGGATGGCGCAAAGCCGCTTGAACTGGCCGTCATTGCCGACGGCGAGAATGAGATGGCCGTCCGAGGTCGGGACGACCTCGTAGGGCGAAATGTTCGGATGCGCATTGCCGAGCCTGACGGGCGCCTTGCCGGAGACGAGGTAGTTCATGTTCTGGTTGGCGAGCACGGCGGACATGACATCGAGCAGGGCCATGTCGACGAACTGGCCTTCTCCGGTCTTCATGGCGTGGATCAAGGCCGCCTGGATCGCGGTGACGGCATAAATGCCGGTGAAGATGTCGGCGATCGCGACACCCGCCTTCATCGGTTCGCCGTCCTTTTCGCCGGTGATCGACATGAAGCCGGACATGCCCTGCACGATGTAATCGTAGCCGGCGAATTCGGCGTAAGGGCCGTTCTGGCCGAAGCCGGTGATCGAGCAGTAGACGAGCCTGGGGTTGATGGCTTTCAGGCTGTCGTAGTCGAGACCGTATTTCTTCAGTCCGCCGAGCTTGAAGTTCTCGATGACGACGTCGGCGGTGGCGACCAGCCGGTGGACGATATCGCGGCCTTCCTCTGTGCGGAAATCGATGGCGATCGAGCGCTTGTTGCGGTTGGTCGAGTGATAATAGGCTGCCGACAGGTTTTCGCCATCCTTGCCCTCGACGAAGGGCGGTCCCCAGGCGCGGGTGTCGTCGCCTCCCTCAGGGTTTTCCACCTTGATCACGTCTGCGCCGAGATCGGCGAGCATCTGTCCAGCCCACGGACCGGCCAGCACGCGAGCAAGCTCGATGACGCGGATACCCTTGAGCGGAGGCTGGTTCGAATTCGTGTCTGTCATGGTTCAACTGTGGCGGTGATCTTTTCGGTCTCGGTCACCGGGCGGGATGCGGCCCTGCGCTCGCGCCAGATGATGAAGAGGCCCGAGCCAATGATGATGGATATACCGAGCCATTTGACGGCATTCGGGAAGTCACCGAACACCAGCCAGCCCGAAAGCGTGGCCGAGACGATCTCCAGGTACTGCATCGGCGCCAGGACGGACGCCGGCGCCTCGCGATAGGCGAAGACGGCAAGGATGCCGGAGAGCGCAGCAGCGAACCCGACCCCTGCCATCCATGCGATCGTCAGGCTATCCGGCAGCGATGGCGTCAGCGGCGCGAAGCCTGCAAAGTTCCCGACGAAAAGCACGACCGCACAGATCGGTAGTCCCCATAGCGACATCTGGAACTGCATCGTCCAGGGATCTTCCTTTTGCGAGAGGGCTCGCGTCATCAGCGCGAAGACTGCGACACAGAATGCGGTGACGATCGGCAGCAGGGTGATGAAGCCGACCTCCTGAAAACTCGGACGGATGACGATCATCGCCCCGATGAAGCCAACGACGCAGGCGAGGTAGCGCCGCCAGCCGATGGTTTCCTTGAGGAAGATGCTGGCGAGAACGGTCAAGATGATGGGTTCGACGAAAAAGATTGCGACAGCGTCGGCGACCGGCATGACGGCAAGCGTGGCAACGAAACAGATCATCGACAGCGTGATCAGAACGGCACGGATTGCATGATACTTGCTCTGGCGCCAGGAGAGGCCGCGCCATCCGCTGTTGGCCATGACGAAAGGCAGCATGAACAGGGCCTGGAACAAGAAGCGACCGGCTGTGATCATCGCCGGCGACGCTGTTTGCGTGGCCAACTTGGAGAAGACGTCGATCAGTGGCGCGAGAAGCATGGCAAGAACCATCAGGCCCAGGCCGTGAACGATCCTGTTCGTTGCGGTCGAATGCGGAAGGCTGGTCGTCGCCATGGTCATGCTTTCCCTATAGCCCGGCGGCCGTCGCCAGGCACTTGAAGTTATGTCATGACCTCATTCCGGATCAGACGAAAGATCATCGCCTCACGAATGCGACGCCTTTCTGGCGACGCCGTTGATCCAGTCGCAAAAATCGTCGATGGCCTGCTCGCGTCCGATCTCGTTGACAGTTTCGTGCCGCATCTCCTCGTAGATCCGCATGGTGACGTTTCGGAAGTCCTCATGCCGCAGCCGTTTCGCAAGCCAGCGCACGTCGGCAGCATTTCGCGTCGCCGGGTCCTGGCCGCCGCCGACGAGATGGATCGGCAACAGTTTGTTGAGCGGTGACAGGGCACCTTTGCGCATCGGTCGCTGCGCCAGTTCCAGAACGTCCTGCCACATCGAGATGCTGGCGTCGAAGCGGCAGAGCGGATCGGCGGCATAACGGGCAACGATGTCGGGGTCGCGCGACAGCCAGTCGAACTCGGTCGAACGATTCTCGATCGACTTACCCCAGGCACCAAAGGTGGCCCTTGGCAGGATGCTGCTCGGGACGTCAGAGCCCTTGAGCATGCGCTCCAGGGCCAGCACGAACTTCGCTGCTTTGCCTTCACGTCCCGTGTTGAAATTCGAGTTCCAGATGGCCAGACCGGCCATTGCCTGCGGATATGCGATCGCCGCGTTGAGCGCGATCAATCCGCCCATGGAATGGCCGAACAGAATCAGCGGCAGCCTCGGATGTTCCGACCGGGCGACTTCCCGCATCGCCAGAACGTCCTGAATCACCTTGTCCGGCCCCCCGGACAAGGCGAAAATCCCGAGGGGCGCATGCGTCGAGCAACTTTCGCCGTGCCCGCGATGGTCATGCGCATAAACATTGAAACCGTTGGCTGAAAGCGATTTTGCGAAGGACTGGTAACGACGGGAATGCTCGATCAGTCCATGGCATATGACTACGGTCGCGCGGGCGGGAGCCAACGCTTCCTCGTAATGATAGGCAAGAAGGGCGCCGCTCGGGCTCGAAAGGCGCCTTGTTTCGGAAAACATCCGGATCCTCCTCCACGATGTATGGCGAGACAGAAGGGGATTTTTTTCACGGGCGCAATGTCGTTTGCGGCCTTGGTACGCCTGCAGCGTTTCGATCCACAACCATATTCGCAACTTCCGGCCCAATCGGACCCGAAGCCGCCGTCCGGCATTGCCCCAGGTGCCGCTTTGGCCTACATAGCGGCCACTTTCCCTTTGACGCGCGGAGCAGACACTTCATGGCACGCCAGTTCATCTACCACATGTCCGGCCTCAACAAGGCCTATGGCAACAAGAAGATCCTCGAGAACATCCACCTGTCCTTCTATCCCGATGCCAAGATCGGCATTCTCGGTCCGAACGGCGCCGGTAAGTCGACCGTTCTGAAGATCATGGCCGGGCTCGACAAGGAATGGACCGGCGAGGCTTGGCTCGCCGATGGTGCCACGCTCGGCTATCTGCCGCAGGAGCCTCAGCTCGATCCGACGAAGACCGTGTTCGAGAACGTGATGGAAGGCGTTGCCGACAAGACGGCGATCCTGAACCGCTACAACGAACTGATGATGAACTACTCCGACGAGACGGCGGAAGAGGGCGCGAAGCTTCAGGACATTATCGATAGCCAGAACCTCTGGGATCTGGAAAGCCAGGTCGAAATGGCCATGGACGCGCTGCGCTGCCCGCCGGGTGACTCGGCCGTGGACACACTGTCGGGTGGTGAGCGTCGCCGTGTGGCGCTCTGCCAGTTGCTGTTGCGCAAGCCCGACCTGCTGCTTCTCGACGAGCCGACCAACCATCTGGACGCCGAGACGATCGCCTGGCTCGAAAAGCACCTGCGCGAATATCCGGGCGCCATCCTGATGGTCACCCACGACCGCTACTTCCTCGACAACGTCACCGGCTGGATCCTCGAGCTCGACCGCGGCCGCGGCATTCCCTACGAAGGCAACTATTCGGCCTATCTGCAGGCCAAAGCCAAGCGCCTGGCGCAGGAAGAGCGCGAAGAAGGCAGCCGCCAGAAGGCGCTGTCGCGTGAACAGGAGTGGATCGCGTCCTCGCCGAAGGCCCGCCAGGCCAAGTCCAAGGCCCGTATCCGCGCCTATGACGAACTGGTGGCAGCAGCGGAAAACCGCCGTCCCGGCGAAGCGCAGATCATCATCCCCGTCGGTGAACGCCTCGGCCAGGTGGTCATCGAGGCGGAAAACCTCACCAAGGCCTATGACGGCCGGGTGCTGTTCGAGAACCTCTCGTTCAAGCTGCCGCCCGGCGGTATTGTCGGCATCATCGGTCCGAACGGCGCCGGTAAATCGACCCTCTTCCGTATAATCACCGGCCAGGAGAAGCCCGACAGCGGTGAAATCCGGATCGGCGATACGGTGCATCTCGGCTATGTCGATCAGAGCCGCGATTCGCTGGACGGATCGAAAAACGTCTGGGAAGAAATCTCTGGCGGCAACGACATCATCAAGCTCGGCAAGTTCGAGATGAACTCCAGAGCCTACTGCGGCGCCTTCAACTTCAAGGGTGGCGACCAGCAGCAGAAGGTCGGCAATCTCTCCGGCGGCCAGCGCAACCGCGTGCATTTGGCGAAGATGCTGAAGGCCGGCGGCAACGTGCTGCTGCTCGACGAACCGACCAACGACCTCGACACCGAAACGCTCGGTGCGCTCGAAGACGCGCTCGAAAACTTCGCCGGTTGCGCCGTCATCATCAGCCACGACCGCATGTTCCTTGACCGTCTGGCGACCCACATTCTCGCATTCGAGGGCGACAGCCACGTGGAGTGGTTCGAAGGCAACTTCGAAGACTACGAACAGGACAAGATCCGCCGCCTCGGTGCTGACGCGGTCAACCCGAAGCGCGTCACCTACAAGCGTCTGACCCGCTGATCATTTCAAAAGATTTTCGTTCAGGAACCCCGGCGCGTTTGCCGGGGTTTTTGTTTGTCCTGCGGCGCTTGACGTGAGCAATGTCCTGTCGTTGTCCGGCCACGAAATGGCGCTTTCGTGTTTCCCGCTTGCACTCGTGCGATTGTTGATATAAAGACATGTTTATATCTTGATTGCATTTGGTGGCGCGCGTGATCTTTTCGAGTGACGAACTTGTCGAACTTCTGAAAGCCGCCGGCGAGCCGACGCGGCTGCGGCTCTTGGTGCTTCTCGCCTCCGGCGATCTCACCGTAAGCGATCTGACCGATATTCTGGGTCAATCGCAACCCCGCATCTCTCGGCATCTGAAGCTCCTGGCGGAAGCCGGTCTGGTCGATCGTTATCAGGAAGGCGCCTGGGCCTATTTCCGGCTGAAGCAGGACGGGCGTGCGGCGGAATTGGCGCGCACGCTTCTTGCCGCGGTCGATGCCGGCGATCCGGTGGTCCAGCGCGACGGCGAGCGTCTTGGCGGTGTCAAGCGGGCGAGGGCGGAGAAGGCGCAGGCCTATTTCAGCCAGCATGCCGACGAATGGGACGAGTTGCGCCGGCTGCATGTCGATGACACCGAGGTGGAGGCTGCGCTTCTCAAGCTCGTCGGTGCCGATCCGGTCGACTCCCTGCTCGATCTCGGAACCGGGACCGGCCGTATGCTGCAATTGCTGTCGGCAAACTATCGCCGCGCCGTCGGCGTCGACGCAAGCCGCGACATGCTTGCCGTCGCTCGCGCCAATCTCGACAAAGCCGGGGTCTTGAAAGCCTCCGTTCGTCTCGGCGATATCCTCAACCTGCCGCTCGATGGCGGCGAGTTCGACCTGGTGCTCATCCACCAGGTGTTGCACTTCCTCGTGCAGCCCGAGCTCGCCCTTGCCGAGGCCTCGCGCATGCTCTCGCCCGGCGGTCGGCTGGTTGTCATAGACCTTGCGCCGCACTCGCTGGAATTCCTGCGCGACGAGCATGCCCATGTGCGTCTCGGATTCTCGCACTCGACGATGTCGGAATGGCTGTCTCGGACAGGGCTTGAGGTCGAGAAGACCGTCGATCTTCGCCCGGCCGGCAAGGGTCCTCAGGGGCTGACCGTCACCATCTGGCTCGCCCGCCGTCCTGCGGCGGCCGCGCAATCCGCAGCGTAGATCAAGGGAGCAACCGAGATGACCCGCACCGATAATCGTCCGCAGCCGATCAGGTTCTCGTTCGAGTTCTTCCCGCCGAAATCGCCGGACGCCGAGGGCCAGCTCTGGCAATGCATTTCCGAGCTGTCGCGCTTTCAGCCGCACTTCGTGTCCGTCACCTATGGCGCCGGCGGAAGCACGCAGGCCCCGACGCTCTCGACCGTCAAACGGCTGATCGCCGATACGCCTCTTGCTACCGCCTCGCACCTGACCTGTGTTGGTGCGACGAAGGACGAGGTTCGCGAGGTCGTCCGGACCTTCCAGGCAGCGGGCCTTCGTCATTTTGTGGCGTTGCGCGGCGACCCGGCCGATGGTGTCGGCTCGACCTATCGGCCGCACGAGGGCGGCTTTGCCAATGCCGCCGAACTTGTCCTGGGGCTGAAGGAGATGGGCGATTTCGAGATTTCCGTGTCCGCCTATCCGGAGAAGCATCCGGAAAGCCGCGATGTGGACGCCGACATCGACATGCTGAAGCGTAAGGTCGACAACGGTGCCGACCGCGCGCTCACCCAGTTCTTCTTCGACAACGATGTCTATGAGCGCTACCTCGAGCGGGTCCGCGCGGCCGGGATTTCCATTCCTGTCGTGCCTGGTATCATGCCGGTGCAGAACCTCAACCAGCTGAAGCGCTTCGCTTCCGCATGCGGAGCCTCGGTGCCGCAGTGGCTGGAAGAGCGCTTCGTCGGTCTTGACGACAAGCCGCAGGCGCGTGCGCTGGTGGCGGCCGAACTGGCAGCCGAACAGATTGACGACCTGCGCCGTCGCGGCATCTCCGAGTTTCACTTCTATACGATGAACAAGGCACCGCTTGTCTCGTCCGTCCTGTCGCTTCTCGGTGTCCGGGATGGGCAACCGGTCCAGACGGGCGCCGCCGCCTGATCCTCGCTTTCAGTTCCGACAAAAAGAAAAGGCGCATGCCCTGTCGCATGCGCCTTTCTACTGATTGCTAAGGGCTCATTTTGCCGAGCCTCCGGATGGCTTTCCATCCGATCCGTCCATCACCTCCGGCTAGATGAACAGCATTGTCGCGATGAACACAAACGCCGCACCGACGATCAGGACATTGAGAGAATTGGTCAGTCCCATGTCTGCCTCCTTGTGTTGACCGTTAGATAATATGTCCGTTTTGTGTCGCTTGGGAAGGGAATTCTGTGCTGCGGTGCAGTGGGGAACGGTGGAAAACTTTTGCCCAGAACAGGCAATTTGTTGAAATATCTGACGAATATTTCATCCGATATCTCTAATGGATGTCCCAATTGGTTGCCGGCAAATTGCCGCAGGCGTTATCAACGTGCGTTAACGGGACACTAATTGCGTGAATAAGGGATTCGATCACGCCGCTAGGCTGGTCGCGCGCGGCGTGCGAAGAGCCGCCCGTCGAGAACGACGAGGCCACAACCAATCAGCAACATCCCTGCCAGATCGGTGACAGCCAGCCGTTCCCCGAGAAACACGGCCCCGAGCAGAACCGCGCTCGGCGGCACCAGCAGGGTCACGAGTGACGTGTTCGTTGCGCCGGCAATCGCCATGATGCGGAAAAACAGGATGTAACCGTAGGCCGTTGACAGCCAGGCCAGCGCAAGGATCGCCGCGATTGCCGTCAGGGGCGGAAGGCCTATATTCCAGGGCTGATCGACGAGAAGCGCCACCGGTAGCATGATCATCGACGACGCGGTCAGCTGACCGGTGGCCGTGACCTGTGGCGGAAGATGCCTGAATCGACGGCCATAGATGGTCGCGAAACCGTACGACAGCGCGGCCGAGACGGGTAGAATGACAGCCCAGAGCGGTATGTCGGTCAAGGCCAGGGCGCTAGGCCCGATGAGCACCATGGTGCCCGCAAGACCGAGCAGGCAGCCTGTCACCTTGGCGGTCGACAGCTTCTCATCGGCCGTCATCTGATGGGCAATGATCACTGTCCAGATTGGCGTGGTTGCGTTGAGGATGGCGGCAAGCCCTGCACCGATCTGCGTCTGCCCGAGGAAAATGAGGCTGTGCGGCAGGGCGTTGTTGAGAAGCCCCATCAGCAGAAATTCCTTCCAATGCCGCCTTAGAGAGCCGTAGAGATCGGAGCTGCCGCGCAGCCAGACATGCAAAGCGAGTGCGGCAAGCGACAGCCTCAGCAGAACCAGCGTGAAGGGCGGCACATAGGCGACGGCGATGCGGGCGAAAAAGAAGGAGCCTCCCCAGATCAGTCCCAGGAGGACAAGAAGAAGCCATGCTTTGGAGGTGAGGCGATAGTCTTGCGGCGCGGCCATGGAAACATCCGGTGCGACAGTGGAATTCCGTTGCCTCCTTCCTAGAAGGCCTCACTGCCTCTCGCCACCCGTTTCTTGTCATTATTGCATCTGTATGGGTGTAAAGAAAAAGCCGCGGCCAGGGACCGCGGCTTCAAATTCTCTACCCTTCATACTCAGAGCGCGTTGAGCAGGGCCGGGGTCGGCCATCCGTCGGCCGGCATGCCGAGGCGTTGCTGTTCCTTCTGGACAGCGACGCGGGTGCCGCCGCCGAGAATGCCGTCGATCTTGCCGACGTCGTGGCCCATCGCCTGCAGCTTTGTCTGCAGCGTCTTCATCTGACCGTCATCGAGACCCTGCTCCGGATTGCCCTTCCGGTACGGCTCGGCGCCGGACAGGCGCGTCGCAAAATAGGCGGCGGACGTCGTGTAGATGAACGACTGGTTCCATTCGAGGTAGATGTTGAAGTTCGGGTACGCGAGGAAGGCCGGTCCCTTGCGCCCCTGCGGTAGCAGGATTTCTCCTTCCAGATGCGAAAACGCGGTATTGCCGTCGCGCGGCGTTACGCCAAGGGCGAACCAGTCTCTGGCCTTCATTCCGGCGTCAAAACCGGTTTTTTCCCATGGAAGATTGTCGGGAACCGTCACTTCCTGGATCCACGGCTCGCCCTTGGTGTAGCCGAGATGCTGGATGAACTTCGCCGCCGTCAGGATGGCGTCGGGCGAGCTCTGCTTGACGTTCACATGGCCGTCGCCGTCGCCGTCGACGCCGAATTCGATAATGTCCTTGGGGAGCATCTGCACCTGACCGATTTCGCCTGCCCAGGCGCCGGTGTTCGATGAAGGGTCGAGGTCGCCATGCTGGACCATCATCACCAGCGCCAGCAGTTGCGGCCGGAAGAGTTCCGGGCGACGGCAGTCGTGCGCCAGTGTCACCAATGCGTTGCGGGTGTTGAAATCTCCCTGCACGGCGCCGAAGTCGGTTTCCATCGCCCAGAACGCGGTGATGACGCCGGGGGCCACGCCGTATTCGTTTTCGGCGCGGGCGAAGACATCGGCATACTGTTTCATCTTCTGGCGGCCGATGTCGAGGCGGGCCTGGCTGACGGTGCGCTGTGAGAACTCAAGGAAAGTCTGCTTGAAGACGCCCTGCGCGCGATCGCGTGACAACACTTTCTGATCGATTTGCGCCCCGCGCAGCGCCTTTTCCGCCGCTTCTGGCGATGCGCCGTTGGCGATTGCCTCCTGCTTCACGCCTTCGAGGAAAGCGCCAAGATCGCCGCCGCATTGCTGGGCGGCAAGCGGGGTTGCGACCATGGTGGAGAGCGACAGAGCGAGAGCGAGACGTAATGGTGCGCGCATTCGAAGGTCCTTCAATAATTGTCTGTTTTAGCGGATCGCGACGGTGGGGTGAAAGTCAAGCCTCTCCTGCCTTGCGAACAAGGCCAAAGGATGAAAATCGTCCGGTTCAACCTTTGGAAACGGTCGCGACCCAGTTGCGCCAGTTCTTCTCCGTACCGGCAAAGACGTTGATGTCGGTGTCTCCCTCGATACCGGGGATGAGGCCCGTCGAGGTGTATTGCCAGAAGGCCCAGCGGCGGTCGGCATAGATGTGCTTCGGGTGTTGTGCGACGGCGCGGACCCAAAAGTGGTAATCCTTGAAGGCGCCGACGAGATTGTCGCGATGGAAGTCGACGGAGGTATAGATGATCGGGCGCTTGCCGTAGTGGGCTTCGATCCGGTCCATGAAACGCTGCATTTCCGCGCGGACGGTCAGAGCGCCGGGCCGGTAGGTGCATGTCGGTGAACTCGGGTTCCATTCCACGTCAAGAACCGGTGGCAAGTGCACGGATTCCTTGGGAACATTGCGAATGAACCAGTCGGCCTGCTCGTCGGCTGTCGAGCAGAAATAATAGAAGTGGTAGGGCGCGTGTGGGATGCCGGCGGCGCGGGCGCCGCGCCAGTAGTCCGTGAAGCGCGCGTCGAGCCTGTCCTTGCCCTCGGTCGCCTTGATGAAGACGAAGGAAACCCCGGACTTCCGGACCTTGGGCCAGTCGATGTCGCCATTCCACTTCGACACGTCGATGCCGTGGACCGAATGGTGGTGCGGCGTGACACTGCCGAAATCCTGGGGATCCTTGTCGGCGAAGCGCGGCTTGGCCGATGCCGTTTCCAGCACGTCATAGCCCGATGCGGTGCAGCCGCCGACCAGAAACGCGATTGGCAGGAGGGCTGTAATGAGCCAGCGCATAAAGAAACGGTCCGTAGATCAAGGGCATCCGATGCGCGCCTGCAAGTCGGCATGGAACATGGCGCGCGATTCGAAGCCATCATCCTGAAAATGAGATGACGATCAACCGGAGATTTTGCTCATATCCTGACGATCGCGTGCCAGGCATAGCCGCGACCGATCCGGTCGAACTCCACCAGCGCGCCGCGTTTTTCGGCGTTTGTCCGGATAACATGCTCCAGTTCCGCCCTTGGCGTCACATGAAAACGCGTGAGCCAGCGTATGAGCAGGTGATGGAACCAGCGCGGCAGACCCTCCTGCTGGCCGAAATCGACAATGTGCAGCGATCCACCAGGAACGAGGGCGGCCAGCGCGGCTTGGATCGCGCGCTCCCAGTCTGGGATCATCGACAATGCATAAGAGATCAGTATCCGGTCGAAGCCCTCGGTGCCAAAGTCTGCGGGCGTGAAGCTCGTGGCGTCGGCCACGCGGAATTCGGGCGCAGTGGCCGCGGAGCGGAAACTCGCGCGTGCGGACGACAGCATTTCCTCGGAGATGTCGAGTCCGAAGAGGCGCGCCTGTGGATAGCGTTTATGCGCCAGCAGCAGGTTGCGACCCGTCCCGCAGCCCACCTCCAGGAGGGATGCGCTGGCCGGCACATCCAGTTTTTCAATCGCCCGGTCTCGGCCGAGAAGATAGTATTTGCGAGTGATGTCGTAGATGTGCCTCTGGTAGCGGTACATTCGGTCCATGCGTTCGGCATGGCCGTCCCCGGAGATGATCGAGCCGGTCGCCATCAGGCCTTCTTCTCGTATACGTGGAAGCCGCCATAAATCGCAGAGCGATCCTTGAGGTTCAGCGCATGCGAACGGTCGGCGTGATAGACCCATTGGTCGTGCAGGCTTTGCGGCAGTCGGCCGTCGAGGATGCTTTTTTCAGCGGCGGTGCGGAAGATCACCCGCGCGCCTGGCGCTGCGGTGCGGGTGATCTCGCCCCAGAGTTCTGAAAGCTGGCCATCCGTCATCCAGTCCTGCGCATCGAGCAGAACGTAGCGGTCGGTGCTCGACGCCGCCTTGGTCGACAGCAGTTCGGTGAAGGTGGCGTGGTGAACGCTGACGCGGTCTACATTGGCGCGGATTGCTGCGTAGTGCTCCTGCTTCAGGTAGACCGGAAGGGTTCCTTCGCCGGCCTTCGGATAGCGGCGGGCAAAGGCCTGCCAGGCGAAGTAGTTGTCCTTGAGTGGAAAATGGCAGGCGAGCTTTTCCAGGCGGTGACGCAGAACAGGAGCGATGGTGCCACCGTCCGACAGGCTTGCGAGTTCGTCATATTGCTGCGGCGGGATGCCAAGGCCGAACAGCGAACTCTTGCGGCTCGTCAGCCATTTGACGAATGGCTTGTCGAAGAGCGGCGCAATCGCGTCGTCGAAGAACTGCCGCTGTTCGCGCAGCGAGCGGGTCTTCGTGATGTCTTCCAGCCGGATTCCATGAATACGGGCGAGCAAGTGGCCAGCGCCGATGAAGCGGCCGAGCAGGCCGGTGCGGTAGAAATTGCGGTTGAAGACGTCGATCCGCCTGCGACCGGATGCCGTCCTGCGGTTCCAGTAGGCGCGCGTAACCGCGTCCAGATGCCGCGCGATGTAGCGGTCGAAGGTTCGGCTATTGGTCACCACTCCCTCGCTTGCCAGCATGCGGACGACAGAGCCGTGATCGGGCAGATGCCGGAAGGCCGCGAGCTTAAGCCGGTTGAGTGCGATGTGATTGGGGTTCAGGTCGACGACGTCGATGGCTGCGGGGCTGCGCGAAAGATAGGCCAGCATGTTGCAACCGCCGGAGCCGATCGTGACGAGACGATGACCTTCGTCGAGCTCCATCGCCTCCATATCGACGTCCGGATCCTCCCAGATCTGCGGGTAGACGAGGCCAGAGAACAGGAGGCCGAACAGACGCTCGGAAAATCCGTCCTTCGACAGGGCCTTGTGCTGGAGCAGGGCGCTTTTCAGCTTTCCGTTCTTGCGAAAGCCGGCATCGGGTGCGAGGTCAGTCATCGATTCTGCCATCCCCTTTTACGGTTCGAAGGGCTCTAGACCCCTCCTGCTACAGTTTGATGACGGCCCCTTGGGAAACCGGGGATGCGGCCGTCGCGACGACCGACGGGGGTTTCATGCCGGGCCGTTTCCTGCTTGCATGGTGACAGTGACAGACACGGGAGGCGTTTGATGCGGATTGTCGGAAAGCTGCTGCGAGGTCTCGCGATCGGTCTCGTGGTTCTGATCATTGCAGGTCTGGGCTGGCTGCTGGTCAGTCCTCCGAGCCTGCTTCTGGTCGGAACGGGCTACGCCGCCAAGATGGTCTGCTCGAATGTCTTCCTTGCGGGACGCGATCCGGAGGCTGTGCTTGCAGTCGACGTGCAGGCGCCGGGTCATCCACTGCTGCGGCTTGTGACGGTCAACGTCGATCGGGACGCCGGCACGGTGCGAGCCAGCATGCTCGGCTTCATCGCGCCTTCGCTGGCGGTCAATCGACCCGGCTTCGGCTGTGCCAACGTGGCCGACGGTGATGTTGAGCGTGCGCGTGACCTGCCGCCGAAAGATACAGTTTCCGCTATCGCGGACGGTGTGTGGCCTGAGGGAAACGATGTCACAGTCACTGATCCGCGTATTGCCTCCGTTCTTGTGGATGTCTCGCTGCAGGGCCCCGGAATGCGCGGCGTCGTTGTCGTTCAGGACGGCCGAATCCTCGGTGAAACCTATGGCGACGGGTTCGGGCCAGACGTGCCACTGCTCGGCTGGTCGATGACGAAGACCGTCAACGCCGCAATTCTCGGCCGTCTTGTGCTTGAGGATCGGATATCGCTCGACGAGAGCAATCTTTTCAGTAACTGGAAAGACGATCCGCGTTCGGCGATCACGCTCCGTTCGCTGCTGGCGATGGAAGATGGCCTGCGCTTCAACGAACTCTATGGCGACGTCGCCGATGTGACGCGGATGCTGTTCCTTGAACCGGACATGGCGGCTTTCGCCAGTGCCCGGCCGAAGGCCGAGGCCCCCGGAACAGCATTCAACTATTCCTCGGGAACCGCCGTCTTGTTGTCGCGTCTGTGGATGGACCGGATCGGCGACAGGCCCGAGGCTCTGGCCTATCCGGACGAAGCCCTGTTTCGTCCGCTCGGCATGACCAGCGCTGTCTTCGAGACAGATGCCCGAGGCACGTTCGTTGGCAGTTCCTACATGTATGCGACCCCGCGCGATTGGGCCAGGTTCGCGCTCTTGCTGCTGCAGGACGGCTTCTGGAACGGCGAACGGTTGCTGCCAGAGGGCTATGTCGCCGCCATGGCGGAGCCGACGGAAGCGTCAGGCGGGCGCTATTCGCGAATGCAGACCTGGACGGTGGGACCGGGCTTTGATGCAAGGGAAGACTACGGATTGCCGCCTGACATGTTCTGGCTTCAGGGTCATGACGGACAAACCATCGCCGTCGTGCCGAGCCTGCGACTGGCTGTTCTCAGAATGGGGCTCACGCCCTATAACAAGGGATACCGGCCTCAATTGCTGGTGAAGGCCGTCATCGATGCCCTGAACTGACGAGAGAGAGGTTACTGCACGAGGTGCAGCATGCCTTTCGCCTTGGCATCGTAGTAGTAACCGCGGGCATAGAGCCGGATCGCGCTGTCCGCGTCCTTGTCGGCCACGAGCCATGCGCCCTTCAGGTATTTCGTCGCGTACTTGATATTCGCCTCGGCGTCGAACAGGCCGGAGGCCGGGCCGTCGTAGCCCATGGACTTGGCCGTGTTGTAGCGGATCTGCATCAGGCCGTAGTTGCCTTTGCTGTATGCGGCGGGATTATAACGGCTTTCGCGATGCACGACCCGGTGAACCAGTGATTCGGGGACCTCATATAGCGCAGCGTATTTCTTGATCAGCGCGTTGAGAACCGTCGGGCCTGTCGTGGCCGGCTTGTCGAGAACCGGCGGCGGGCCCGGCGGTGTCACGTCATAGCTGTTTTCGAGCACGGAAAACGATGCGACCGCCGGCGTCGCCGCGTAGGCGAGAGCGCCTCCCGCCGGCTTGGCGCTCGGTACGGCCGTCGCTGCTGTGGCAAGGGTGGTGGTGGCGGCGACATCGTCTGCCTCGTCCGGTCCGCCCGCTGGAGCCAGTGTCGTCACAAGCTCGGTCGAGGTCGTGGGCATCGCGGGTGCCTGAAGGGCAGCCTGTTCCTGTGCCTTGACAACGGCTTCCGCCTCGGCGGGCGTCGGCGGCACGTTCGATGCGGCCAGAGCCATGACCCGGAAGTTCGGAAGCGGTGCTGGTGTGTTCGTGCCGGGGATAACCGGTGCCGGCGTCGCCGTGGCGGGATCCTCGGGGGCAGGGGTCAGGGCTGCAATGAGCGCCTGATCGCTGCTGATGGGCGTTGCAACCTTCGGATTGGCCTTCAGTTCCTGTCGGGCCGCGTCTTCCATGCTCGAGCTGCATCCGCTGATGCCTGCGACGATAAGAGCGGCGGTCCCCAGCTTGAGGGCGATAGGTCTGCTAAAGGTCATGCCAACGTCCATTGTCCCCGTCACGATCCGATTCCCTTTTCGGTCCCGAATCCTGTCTCGTCGATTTTCACAATCCAGCGGCCAAATTGCGGCAAAAGCGGCGAAGCGGAGGCAGTTATAAACCGAGGCGTACCATCGTCGCAAGCGTGCCGGGTCACGCGGCGATGCGGCGGTACCCTGCGGTAACGGCGCCAGCGGAAATCAGCAGCGTGCCGCCGGTGCGGTTGATCGCCTTGCGCACCGCCTTGCGGCGAATGTAAGCGCGTGCCTTTTCAGCAATTAATGCGTAGGCAAGCGCGTTCGCCGCCGCGATGGTGAGGAAGGTGACTTCTAGGATCGCCATCTGCAGCGGGAACGGTCTTGCCGGATCGATGAACTGGGGCAGGAAGGCTACAAAGAAGATCAGGCTCTTCGGATTGAGCGCCGTCACGACGAAGGCGTGACCGAGGATTCGCAGCGGCTTTTCTTCGGGCAGGTTGTCGTTGTCTGCCAAAGGGCCGTCTCCGACCGGTGCGCGCCAGAGGCGAATGCCAAGGTAGACGAGATAGGCGCCGCCGATGATCCTGAGGATCGCATAGGCATCGGCGGAGGCCATCAGCAGCGCGCCGACACCGAGCATCGAGGCGGTCATCGCGACGAAATCGCCGAGGACCACACCCGTGACCGTGGCCGCCGCCGTCCGGCGACCGTGACCCAGAGCGTATGAGACCACCAACAGGATCGTCGGTCCCGGTATTGCAACCAGAACCGCCGAGGCCGCTACGAAGGCGATCCAGAGTTCAAACGACATATCCGCATCCTCCCGGTGAAAAGCAAAGACACCGATTGGGGGAGTCGTCAACGGGCCGGTTGGTATTTATGGCCCATGTAGTCCATCACTTCTTTGAACCAGGGCGTATCGAGGTCGAAAGGCTTGCCACCCCTGATGCGCGGGAACTCGATTGTGCGCAGTCTTCCACCATGGTCTTCGTCGTGGCCTGTGACGCCGGAAACCTTGTTGAGGCCGCTTTCGACCGCCAGATCGACCATGCTCTGGATGAGGCGGAGGTCGTCGTAGTTCGCGGGCGCCGAGCGGGCATAGTAGCCGGATTTCTGGACCATCGACCGGTCTGCATCTAGCAGCTTGGCGAAGTGCTTCTGGAACCAGTTGCCGACATTGATCGTATCTAGCTTCACGTGGCCGAAGGCGTCACGCTTGATTTCCTCTCCGGCGGCCTCGCGATCGGCGACGATCTCGTCCATGCAGGCGCCTTCCGACACGAACAGGGTGACGAAGCCGGTACGGTCCATGATGTCCTTCAGGCGCGCCGCCTCCGATTCCATGTCGAAATGCGTTTCCGGCAGGTAGAGCCCGTCGATGTTCTTGAGCTCCTCGTTCATCATGAAGCCCTCGATATACTCGTTGTGACGGGTGCGCTGCATGTAGGCACGGGCGGTCGCCGCCGTCAGCCAGCCGCAGTGGCGGCCCATGACCTCGTGGATGACGAGCGTGCGCGGCGAGGCGCTCTGTTCGTTGGAGACGTGGTCGAAGAAGCGAGCGCCAACTTCCGCGGCCGTCCAGGCGCCGAGCGTCTGTCTGATGGGGTAGACGTCGTTGTCGACCGTCTTCGGCAGGCCGACGACGGTGAGATTGTAGCCATTGGCGCCGAGATAGGCGGCGAGATCGGCCGCCGTCGTGTTGGTGTCATCGCCACCGATCGTATGGAGAATCGTGACGCCGTCTGCAGCGAGCCGTTCGGCCGCGACGCGGAGCGGGTTTTCACCCTCCTTCACCAGGCCGCGCTTCACGCAGTCGGCGGCATTGGTCAGTTTCACGCGGCTGTTGCCGATCGGAGAGCCGCCATAACGATGCAGCAGATACGCCTTTTCACGCATCTCGCCGGTGATCTCGATCTTATAGTCCATCAGCAGGCCGCGGAAGCCGGACTTGTAGGCGATGATGTCGATGTCGGGCGCGATATCGGTGTAGCGTTCGATCAGGCCGCCGACCGAGGACGAGAGACAGGGGGCGAGACCGCCGGCGGTCAGCATTGCAACTTTTTGTTTGGCCATCGAACTCTCCTGAAACACAAAGACATGCCGACAAGGGCTTTCCGGGCGAATGGATGCGACAGTTAAGGCGCATCTGTAAAGAAAATTTGTCAGGAAATTGAGGGCTTTCGGCCAATCCACAGAGATCGCGCGAATATAATCGTTTCAATTTTTCGCAGCGCACTCCTGGGTTGTTTCGGTCCCCTCGTCGCTGCCTGGGTGTCGTGGTGGTGAGAGCGGCAGGCGAGGCTTCGCGTATACGTTGGCCCGTCTTTTCAAGGGGTGTTATCCATCCGGTAGGCAAGATGAATAAAGTTTAATGTCGCATCAGCCGTCTTCGCTTGCTTTTGGACGCGGTATTTGGTCATGCTGAATCATGATATTCGATTTCGCCTGTGAACAGATTCAATCCTTGTGGGACCGGCTTGTCGGCGCAGTCGCCGATACCGCCGGAAACGCACTGTCGGGCATGATAGAAGCTGTGCGAACTCTGTTCGAAGGCGATCCCGACACACGGCGCCGAGTCGCATTCTCCGTGTCGATCATCGCGCTGTCTGCCAAGATGGCCAAGGCCGACGGAGTCGTGACCACGGCCGAGGTCGACGCTTTCCGGTCGATTTTCGACTATCCGCCGGAGGAGGCGCGCAACGTCGCTCGTCTCTACAATCTCGCCAAGCAGGACATCGCCGGTTACGAATCCTACGCCGAGCGGCTCGCCGCCATGTGCCGGACCTGCGAAAAGGCATGCCCGGTCCTCGAGGACATCATCGACGGTCTCTTCCATATCGCCAAGGCCGACGGAGCCGTGCATGAACGCGAACTGAGCTTCGTCAGCCGGATCGCCGAGATCTTCGGGATCGACGAGCAGCGCTTCGCCGACATCGTCGAACGCCACCTGCATCTAGAGGGCAACCCCTACCGGGTGCTCGGGGTCTCGCCGGAGGACGATTTCGCGGCGATCCGCAAGCGCTACAGGAGCCTTGCGGCCGAACATCATCCCGACCGCCTGCATGCGCGCGGCGTTCCGGTCGAGTTTCACGCCGTCGCCAACCAGCGCATGGCCGAATTCAACGCTGCCTACGCCGCGATCGAGAAAGAGCGCCGCGCCGCATGAAGCCATTCCAGCCGGATTTCAAGGGCGCGCGCGTTCAGGCGTCGCCCAATTGCGGTCCGCGCGTGGGTTGCGATGCACCCGATATCATCCTCCTGCACTATACCGGCATGCCGTCGGCTGAGGGCGCGCTGTCGTGGCTCTGCAATCCTGAGAGCGAGGTTTCCTCGCACTACTTCGTTCATGAAGACGGTCGGATCGTGCAACTCGTGCCCGAGGTGATGCGGGCCTGGCACGCCGGAAAAAGCTTCTGGGCGGGCGAAACCGACATCAATTCCCACTCCATTGGCATCGAGATCGCCAATGCGGGGCATCCGGCCGGCTTGCCGCCTTTTCCGGAAAAGCAGATCGCCGCGGTCGCCGAATTGTGTCGGGATTGCGGCGAGCGCTGGCAAATCCCGCCGGAGCGTGTGCTCGGGCACTCCGACGTGGCCCCTGTTCGCAAGGTTGATCCGGGCGAGAACTTCCCTTGGGGAAGTCTGTTTGCCGCCGGCGTCGGCCACTACGTCGATCCGGTTCCGGTCGGGGGCGGGCGGTTCTTCCAGCGCGGCGATCGCGGCCAGCCGGTCGAAGCCTTGCAGTCGATGCTGTCGCTCTATGGCTACAATGTTGAGATCACGGGTGAATTCTGCGCCGCGACCGAAGGCGTCGTTGCTGCGTTCCAGCGTCATTTCCGGCCGGAGCGCGTCGATGGCATAGCCGACATGTCGACCGTCGAAACGCTGCATCGATTGTTGACGGCGCTACCGCGCTACCGTTGAGGCGAGGCGCCGCTTCGGATCCTCTCAGATGCGTTTTTCCCGCGGTGCCACAGGAATTCCTTAAATTCAGGGTCTAAAGGCCGCGCTGAAAGGCGGTCGGGCACCCGTGTTGGTCGCCACCGCATAACATCAACGAAAGGGCATCATCGGCCGGCTTCCCTACGGGACGCCGAACAAGAGAGCTTTGCCGAAAGCCTAAAAACACGCCCTTAAGGTTCGGAGACTGAATACCCACATGATCAGATTGATTGTTGCTGCTGCGGCAAGCATTGCCCTCGCCATGCCTCTATCCGGCACCGCCCTTGCCCGGGACAACGACAAGACCAAGGTTCATATCAAGCCGCTGTTCGGTTCGGAAAGCTCGAAGGACAAGGCCGCCAAGAAAGGCCCGTACGGCGACATCATCGCCAAGTATGCGAAGCAATACGGCGTGCCTGTCAGCCTTGCGCATGCGGTCGTACGTATCGAGAGCAACTTCAATCCCAAGGCGCGCGGCAGCGCAGGCGAGGTTGGGCTCATGCAGATCAAGCCCGCCACCGCACGCTCCATGGGCTATAGCGGTTCCGTGAAGGGCCTCTACGATCCCGACACCAATATCCGCTTCGGCATGAAGTATCTCGCAGCCGCACACCAACTCGGCGGGGGCGAAACCTGCCGGACCATCCTGAAATACAATGCCGGCCATGGCGCGAAGCGCATGAATCCGGTTTCGAAGCGCTACTGCGGCAAGGTCATGGCCCTGCTCGACTGACGACATTTCCCGGCTGCGCATCCGGTTTGCATTTGCCCGGATGCGCGCGGATTTCTATCGTGCTATCGCGATTTCCAGGACAACGGATGTTGGGAATCGATGACGGCACAGTTCAAATATATCATCATCGGCCGAGGCATGATGGGAAGCGCCGCGGCCAAGTATCTCGCCTGGCACAGCGAAGGCGTTGCCGTCATCGGCCCGTCCGAACCTGCCGATCCCGCCAGTCATGCCGGCGTTTTTGCCAGTCACTACGATGAGGCGCGCATCACCCGCACGATCGACCAGAGCCCCGTCTGGGCCCTGCTCGCCAACCGCTCCATCGCCCGATACGACGCAATCGCAAGCGAGAGCGGCATCGATTTCTACATCGAGGCCGGTTGCCTTGTCGTCGGACCAAAGCGGGGCGGCAGCGATCCCTATGTCGAGCGCGTCTGGGATGCAGCGCAAACGCTTGGCGTCGCGGCCACACTTCTGGATGCCTCGGCGCTTGCGACACGATTTCCCTACTTCCGTTTCGGCCATGCCTGCGAAGGTGTTCACGAGGCGTCGAACGCCGGCTACGTCAATCCGCGTCGGCTGGTCGAGGCGCAGTCGCGGCTGGCTGAAAAGGCTGGCGCGACCCCGATTTCCGAAACGGTCGTGTCCGTGCGGGAGGAGGGCAGTCTCGTTGTTGTTTCCACCGATAGCGGCGCTTCCTATACGGCGGAGAAGGTGCTCGTGGCCGCCGGCGGCTTCTCGATCGCCGAAAAGCTGCTGCCGCGCCGGCTCGATCTCAGCGTCTACGCGCGCACCGTTGCCTTCTTCGAAATCACGCCTGAAAGAAGCGATTTGTTCGAGGGCATGCCGTCGCTGATCCACCAGCCGGACGACCCCTCCGAGCACATCTATCTCCTGCCGCCGGTTCGTTATCCGGACGGCAAGGTCTATCTGAAGATCGGCGGTGATCCGGATGATCTGCGGCTTTCGAACGAGCCCGATGTGCGGGCGTGGTTCCGCAGTGGCGGTCGGGTGGGCACGCGCGATCACCTCAAGCGCATTATCGACCGTCTTGTTCCCGATCTCGCGCATGTTCCGCCGACCATGGCGGCCTGTGTGACCTCGTTCACGCGGAGCGGCTATCCCGCGGTTGATTTCGCCAGCGAGCGGATCGGCGTGCTTACCGGTGGCTGCGGCGCGGCGGCCAAGAGTTCCGACGAGATCGGGCGGCTTGGCGCGGAGCTGCTGCTCGAAGGACGCTCGGGCGGAGACTACGGGGTGGAGTTTAACGCCACGTTCGTCTGATCGACGTGTCGCCGTTCGTCTCCCGGGGAGAATTTGTTGGCATTCGCGAACCGTCTCCGCTAAGGAGCCCCTGCCAGTCGGCCGGGCAGCCGCGCTCCACCAATGCCGAAAGGCGGTGGGGTGAGGAAAGTCCGGGCTCCACGGAAACACGGTGCCGGATAACGTCCGGCGAGGGCGACCTCAGGGAAAGTGCCACAGAAAGCAAACCGCCCCGTCTTCGGGGTAAGGGTGAAAGGGTGGGGTAAGAGCCCACCGCGGACCTGGCGACAGGGACGGCATGGTAAACCCCACCGGGAGCAAGACCGAATAGGGATGACGCGGCTCGGGGCAACCCGAGCCAGCCGGTTTCCGGGCCAGTCATCCGGGTGGGTTGCACGAGGCAGCGCGCAAGTGCTGTCCCAGATGAATGGCTGCCACGTTCCGGGAAACCGGGGCCATACAGAACCCGGCTTACAGGCCGACTGGCGATCACCTTCACGAGCTTCGCACGAGTGAAGAAAATTCTCGTAAATATCTGCAAATAAATCATTATTTCTTTTCTAGGGCGCGGTCTCGTTTGGGGCCGTCGACGGTATTTTCTAACCTTTCGTTAAGCTTAACCGGATATAAATGATTGATCGACGAAGGTCGGGAATCGAGTTCCGTCCCATTGACGCCCATATTGTCCCATGGTATCCCATAATCACGCCACGCAAGGGCCGATGAAGGTTCGTATTTCTCAAGGGCGAGAGCGGTCGTTCCGGTCGCATTCCGGTGTTTTTGCCGGGTCTTTTCGCTCCTCGGTGGCATGTCGATTTGTTGGGTTTACCGGGCGGGTTTTCCGCCTTCTGCCGATAGGGGCGGCTTCTGGTTTTCATGAACCGCTTCTTGTCCAATGCAACGAACAGGATCGATGCGAAGGGCCGGGTCTCCGTGCCTGCGCCGTTTCGTGCCGTCCTGATGGCGAAGGAGGTCCAGGATCTCTATTGCCTGCAGGATTTCGTCTTTCCGGCGATCACTGTGGGCGGTCCGGACCTGTTCGAACGGTACGAGCGGCAGCTTGCGCAGCTCGATCCGTTTTCGCAGGAGGCGAACGATCTGTCGCTTCTCGTGCATGGCGGTGGCGTTCATATGCGGCTGGACGGCGAAGGCCGGTTGATGGTCACGGATTTTATCCGCGATTTCACCGGAATCACTTCGGAAGTGACCTTTGTCGGACGGTCGGATTGTTTTCAGCTTTGGCGGCCCGATGCGTTTCAGACGGCGCAGACGGCGGCGAGGGAGGGGCGCAAGCCGAGAGGCTAGTGGCCCCTGCAGGACGAGGAAACGGAATGATGGCGAATCCTGGCGGAGGTTCAACTGAAGCCGGAGGCGGACCGGTTCGCCACATTCCGGTTCTTCTTTCAGAGGTTCTCGCGGCGCTTGCGCCCGAAGCGGGGCAGGTCGTTCTTGACGGTACGTTCGGCGCCGGCGGCTACACCTCGGCCATTCTGGAAAAAGGTGCCGATGTCATCGCGCTCGACCGCGACCCGACCGCGATTGTCGCCGGTCAGGCGCTTGTTGCGAGCTATGGTGGCCGGTTGAAGCTCATCCATTCGGAATTTTCACGTCTTTCCGAGCATGCCCCTGATGGCGGCCTTGATGGCGTCGTGCTCGACATCGGCGTTTCCTCCATGCAGATCGACGAGGCCGAGCGCGGCTTCTCGTTTCAGAAGAACGGTCCGCTCGACATGCGTATGTCGGCCACGGGGGTCTCTGCTGCCGACGTCGTCAATCGCGCCAAGGTCTCCGATCTCACCCGCATCTTCGGGTTTCTCGGCGATGAGAAGCAAGCGGGCCGAATCGCCCGCGCGATCGAGAAGCAGCGGCTGAAAGAGCCCTTCCGCACGACGCGCGACCTTGCCGGACTTATCGAGATCGTCACCCCGCGCAAGATGACTGACCGTATCCATCCCGCGACGCGGGTGTTCCAGGCGTTGCGCATCTTCGTCAACGACGAACTGGGCGAGCTTGCCAAGGCGCTGTTCGCTGCCGAGCAGGTTCTCAAGCCAGGCGGCCGCCTTGTCGTCGTGACCTTCCATTCGCTGGAGGATCGTATCGTGAAGAAGTTTTTCTCCGAGCGCTCCGGCAAGAGCGGCGGCTCGCGGCATATGCCGATGGCGGCGGTTGCCCCGGCGATCTTCGAGCCGCTCGGCAAGGGCATGGTGTCCGCAAGCGAGGAGGAGGCCGAGGCCAATCCCCGTGCGCGCTCGGCCAAGCTGCGGGCCGGCATCCGCACCGCCGCGCCGGCTCCCAAGGCCGACATGGCCATATTCGACCTTCCGGCTCTGGCGAGCCTCGAGCGATTGGGAGGCTGACATGCTGCGCACCTTCGACCTCATCATGATCGGCGCCATGGTCGCCACCGCGACGGTCACCTACAAGATCAAGCATCACGCCGAGGAAAAGCTGGAAGAGGTTCGCCGTATCGAGGCCGAGATCAAGCTGGAGCACGACACGATCGACCTGCTCAAGGCGGACTGGGCCCTGCTGACGCAGCCGAACAGGCTGGACCGTCTTGTCCAGGTCTATGGCGATGAGCTGAAGCTTCAGCCGACGGAGTCGACGCAGCTGGCGCGTCCGGCGGAACTCCCGATGCTTCGTTCGCAACTTCCGCAGCCCGAAGTGGCCGAAGAGGACGGACTTTCGGTGACGGATATTATCAAAACAGGTTCGGTGAAGCCCTGATGTCATTTTTGTCCCGGATCATGCTTCTGAAAAGCCAGGCCCATTTCTCGGCCAACAGCCAGAGGGTCGGTGTCTCGCTCAACACCGGAACCTTCAAGGGTACGGGCAAGCGAAAGGCGGAACTGGCCCGCAAGCGCGTCGGCCTGATGATGGCCGGCTTCGTCGCCTTCTACGCAGTTATCGGCGGCCGCCTCGTGCAATATGGCTATGCTCATCCGGAGGTCGTCTCCTCCATCCTGCCGGCCGACCGTCTGATGGCGTCGCGCCCCGATATCCTGGATCGCAATGGCGAGGTTCTGGCGACCGACATCCGCACCGTCTCACTGTTCGCTGAGCCTCACAAGATCGTCGATCCGGATGAAGCGGTCGAGAAGCTCGCGACAGTCCTCACAGACCTCGACATCAAGGGCACCTATCGCAAGCTCTCCAATCCGCGCTCGCATTTCCAGTGGCTGCGGCGCCAGTTGACGCCGAAGCAGCAGAGCCAGATTCTCGCGCTCGGCATTCCCGGCATCGGCTTCAGGCCGGAAAAGCGCCGTTTCTATCCCGGCGGACCGACAGCGGCCCATATCGTCGGCTTCGTCAATATCGACAATCGCGGCATGGCGGGCATGGAACGCTATATCGACCAGCAGGGCCTTGCCGATCTCGCCGCAGCGGGGTTGACCAGCAATGCTCCGCTCGAGCCGGTGCGGCTTTCCATCGATCTGAGGGTGCAGAACATCGTTCGCGAGGTGCTGGTCAACGCCGTCTCGAAATACGGAGCCCTCGGCGCCGGTGCCGTCATCCTCGACGCGCATACCGGCGAGGTCATCGCCATGGGATCGGTTCCGGATTTCGACCCGAACAATCCGACCGTCGGCGCCAAGGAGGGCTGGCTGAACCGCATGTCGAACGGCACGTTCGAGATGGGGTCGACCTTCAAGGCCTTCACGACGGCGATGGCACTCGACTCGGGTAAGGTGACGCTCCAGTCGAGCTTCGATGCACGTTATCCGATCCGCATCGGCGGTTTCACGATCAAGGACTTTCATGGCAAGGGACGCGTCCTGACGGTTCCGGAAATCTTCCAGTATTCATCGAACATCGGGACCGCCCGCATGGCGGAATCGGTCGGCATCGCAGCTCATAAAGAGTTTCTGACGCGGATCGGTCTGCTGACCAAGATGGATACGGAGATCCCCGAAGTCGCGACGCCAACGCAGCCGCGCGAGTGGAAGCTGATCAACTCGGTCACAATCTCGTTCGGACATGGTGTCTCGACGACGCCATTGCAGACGGCTGTCGCGGTTTCGGCCCTTGTCAACGGTGGAAAGCTCATTCCACCGACGTTTCTTCCGCGTTCTCGAGAGGAGGCCGATACACTCGCTCAGGTGGTCATGAAGCCGTCGACCAGCGACGACATGCGCTTCCTGTTCGAATGGAACGGGACGCAGGGCTCCGGTCGACGTGCCCGCGTCGAAGGCTTCGACGTTGGCGGCAAGACCGGAACCGCCGAAAAGGTCGTGAACGGCCGCTATTCGAGCGACAAGAACTTCAATGCCTTCATCGCTGCCTTCCCGATTTCCGACCCAAAATACGTGGTGATGACCTTCGTCGACGAGCCCAAGACGGGTGACGACAATGGCGGTCCCACCGCCGGCTATACCGCCGCGCCCGTGACGAAGGATCTCATTCGCAGAAGCGCCGCAATTCTCGGTGTAGAACCCAGTTTTGGCGAAGATGGCTCGTCCATGCTTGTGTCTTACTGAGTGAACAGCGATTCGTCCGGTCTCCTGGAGGCCGGGCCGACAATTGGAATACATGTATGAAACTGACCGATCTTGCATCCGACCTGGCACCCCTTGAAACTCTTCCGGCCGGTGCCGGCGGACTGGAGGTCGCGGGTCTCACAGCTGACAGTCGCAAGGTGACGCCCGGAGCGCTGTTCGTCGCGCTGTCCGGATCGAAGGCGGATGGCGCCGCTTATGTTGCCGATGCCGTGTCGCGCGGGGCGGTTGCCGTCGTGGCCGGCCATGGCGTCGACGCGGACGCGCCGGTCATCGTTGTCGACAATCCCCGCCGTTTCCTGGCGCTTGCTGCGGCACGATTTTTCGGTGCGCAACCGCAAACCATGGTCGCCGTCACCGGCACCGCCGGCAAGACGTCGGTCGCCTCCTTCACGCGCCAGATCTGGGCCGCCGCCGGCCTCGCAGCCGCGCAGATCGGCACCACGGGTGTGATCTCGCCGACCCGCGAGGAGTACGGTTCGCTCACCACTCCCGATCCGGTCGCGCTGCAGAAGCTGCTTTCCGAACTTGCCGCCGAGGGCGTGACGCATGCCGCGATGGAGGCCTCCAGCCACGGGCTCGATCAGTCGCGCCTCGACGGCGTGAAGCTTGCTGCCGGTGCCTTCACCAATCTCGGTCGCGATCACATGGACTACCATCCGACGATCGAGGACTACATGGCCGCCAAGATGCGGCTCTTCGATACGCTTCTGCCGAAGGGGGCTCCGGCGGTGATCTTTTCCGACGATCCCTGGTCGGCGGAAGCCATCCGGGTTGCGAAGGCATCCGGGCTCGATGTGCGGACCGTCGGTCGCGCAGGGGATTACCTGACGCTGAAGCGGGTCGAGCACTTCCGGCACAAGCAGGTCGCCGAGGTCCATGCCGGTTCCGATATCTTCGAGGTGCACATTCCGCTTGCCGGTGACTTTCAGATCGCCAACGCGCTTGTGTCGGCAGGTCTTGCAATATCGACCGGCGTGCCTGCGGCGAAGGCCTTGAAGGCGCTCGAGCATCTGAAGGGTGCCGCCGGGCGTCTGGAACTGGTCGGCCACACAAAAAACGGCGCGCTCGCTTACGTCGACTACGCCCACAAGCCTGATGCGCTGAAGAATGTTCTGGAATCCGTGCGGCCCTTCACGACCGGCCGCGTCATCGTCGTCTTCGGTTGCGGCGGTGACCGGGACAAGGGCAAGCGACCGATCATGGGCGAGATTGCCTGCCGGCTGGCGGATGTGGTGATCGTCACCGACGACAATCCGCGTTCGGAAGAGCCTGCCACAATCCGTTCGGAGATCATGGCCGCGACGAACGGTGCCACCGAGATCGGCGACCGGGCAGAGGCGATCCGTACTGCCGTATCGATGCTATCGTCCGGCGATACGCTGATCGTCGCCGGAAAGGGTCATGAGGAGGGACAGACAGTCGGGTCGGTCACGCTGCCGTTCTCGGACCACAAGGAACTCACCAAGGCATTGGAGGAGCTCAAGAATTGACTTATCTCTGGACATCGCAGGCAATGGCCGATGCCATGGGCGGGCGCCCGTTCGGCCAGATGCCGGAGGGCGTCAACGGTATTTCTATAGACAGCCGTTCGATCGGCCCGGAAGAAGCCTTCTTCGCCATCAAGGGCGAGCGCGTCGACGGCCATGATTTCGCAAGCCTTGCGGTCGCCAATGGCGCATCGCTTCTCGTCGTCAGCGAGGCAAAGCTGCCGGCGCTTGGCCGCCTCACCGTTCCGATGATCGTGGTCGATGACGTGTTGCAGGCCTTGGAGCGGCTTGGCGTAGCGGCTCGTGCCCGTAGTCGCGCACGCATCGTCGCCGTCACCGGTTCGGTCGGAAAGACGACCACGAAGGAAATGCTGCGCACCGTGCTGGAGCCCTCCGGCAAGGTTCACGCCGCGGTCGCATCCTTCAACAACCACTGGGGTGTTCCGCTGACGCTTGCGCGCATGCCAGAGGACACGGATTACGGCGTGTTCGAGATCGGCATGAACCATCCGAACGAAATCCGGCCGCTGGTCAAGCTGGTCCGGCCACATGTTGCGATCATCACCACGATCGCCGCCGCCCATCTCGGCAACTTTAATAGCCTTGAGGAAATCGCCGCTGCCAAGGCCGAGATTTTCGAAGGCGTCGAGCCCGGCGGTCACGCGCTTCTCAACCGCGACAACGCCTTTTACGACTTCCTCGACAAGGCCGCCCAGGCCGCCGGCGTCGACAACATCCATGCTTTCGGCCAGCATGCAAAAGCCGAATTCCGTCTTGCTGAATATGACGGCTCGGCCGAGAGCTCGACGATCTGGACCAGTTTCGGCGGCGAGACGCGCGAAGTCTTTATCTCTGCACCGGGCAAGCACATCGCCGAAAACGCGGTGGCAGCGCTCGGCGCTGTGAAGCTGCTTGGCGCTGATGTCGATGCGGCGGCTCAGGCGCTTGGCGGACTGGCGGCGGTGAAGGGGCGTGGACAGCGCCACAAGCTCAAGATCGGCAGGGGCAATTTCACGCTGATCGATGAAAGCTATAACGCCAATCCCGCATCGATGCGTGCCGCAATAGCGCTTCTCGCCCAAACGCCTCCGAAGGGCGAGGGGCGGCAGATCGCTGTTCTTGGCGACATGCTGGAGATGGGGGCGTTTTCGGAGAGGGTGCACGCTGAACTGGCGAGCCCGCTCCTTGCCGCTGGCGTGAGCCACGTCTGGCTTGCGGGACCGGAGATGCGGGCGCTGCGCGATGCCCTGCCGGACAGCGTTCACGTCGAGTACCGGGAAAAGACCGAGGATCTCGCGAAGTTCGCGCTGACCAAGGTCAAGGCCAACGACGTGCTCATGGTGAAATCCTCGCTCGGAACCGGATTCGGCAAGATCGTGGCGGCGCTTCTTGACAAGTATCCGGCATTCCACGAGACGGAGCGCCTGAATTAATCGAGCTTTTCGGAAAGGGCTCCCATGCTGATCTGGCTGGTGGAACTGTCGAGCGACCTGCAATTTTTCAATCTCTTTCGATATATTACGTTCAGAACCGGCGCGGCGATGTTCACCGGCGCCATGATCGTCTTCCTCTTCGGCCCCGCCATGATCAACTCGCTGAGGGTTCGTCAGGGCAAGGGACAACCGATCCGCGCCGACGGTCCGCAGACGCATTTCAAGAAGGCGGGCACGCCGACCATGGGCGGTCTGATGATCCTGGCGGGTATCGTCGGCTCGTCGCTGCTGTGGGCCGATCTGTCAAACGCCTATGTCGTCGCTACCCTCCTCGTCACGCTCGGTTTCGGCGCGATCGGCTTTTATGACGACTACCTCAAAGTCACAAAGCAGAGCGACAAGGGGTTCTCGGGCAAGGCGCGCCTCGGCATCGAGTTCCTGATCGCCGGCATCGCCGTCTATTTCATGATGCGCACCGCGCTGGCCTCGGGTCCGCAGGGCTCGACCTTCGGCTCGTCGGTCGCTTTCCCGTTCTTCAAGGATCTGCTGCTCAATCTCGGCATCTTCTTCGTTCTGTTCGGCGGCTTCGTTATCGTGGCTGCCGGCAACGCGGTGAACCTGACCGACGGTCTTGATGGCCTCGCCATTGTGCCTGTCATGATCGCCGCCGCCTCGTTCGGCGTCATCGCTTATGTCTCCGGTAACGCGGTCTTTGCGAACTACCTGCAGATCAACTTCGTGCCCGGTACCGGAGAACTTGCGGTACTGTTGGGCGCGGTCATTGGGGCGGGTCTTGGCTTCCTGTGGTTCAACGCACCGCCCGCCGCAATCTTCATGGGCGATACCGGCTCGCTTGCGCTGGGCGGTCTCATCGGTTCCGTTGCCGTGGCGACGAAGCACGAGATCGTCATGGCGATCATCGGGGGACTGTTCGTGGCCGAGACGCTGTCGGTCATCATCCAGGTCTTCTGGTTCAAGCGGACGGGGAAACGCGTCTTTCTGATGGCGCCTATTCACCACCATTTCGAGAAGCTCGGGTGGACGGAAAGCCAAGTCGTGATCCGCTTCTGGATCATCGCCGTCGGCCTCGCGATGCTCGGCCTTTCGACGCTCAAGCTGCGGTGAGGGTTCCATGATCCCCGTCACCACCTTTGTCGGCAAGAAGGTCGCGCTGTTCGGTCTTGGCGGATCCGGCCTTGCCACAGCACGCGCGCTCGTTGCCGGTGGGGCGGATGTGGTTTGCTGGGACGACAATCCCGACAGTGTCGCCAAGGCCGCCGGCGAGGGGATCGCAACGCGCGATTTGCGTGAGATCGACTGGACGCCGCTTTCGGCCTTCGTTCTGTCTCCCGGCGTTCCGCTCACTCATCCGAAGCCGCACTGGACGGTGACGCTCGCGAAGGCCGCCGGGGTCGAGGTGATCGGCGACGTCGAGCTCTTCGTGCGCGAGCGTCGCGCGCTCGCGCCCGACTGCCCGTTCATCGCCATCACCGGCACCAATGGCAAGTCGACGACGACGGCGCTGATCGCTCATATCCTGTCCAGCTCCGGCCGCGACACGCAGCTCGGCGGCAATATCGGCCGTGCCGTCCTGACGTTGGAGCCGCCGAAAGCCGGCCGGTATTTCGTTGTCGAATGCTCGTCCTACCAGATCGATCTTGCGCCGACGCTTAATCCGACCGCCGGCATCCTGCTCAACCTGACGCCCGATCATCTCGACCGGCACGGGACGATGCAGCACTACGCCGAGGTCAAGGAACGGCTGGTCGCTGGTAGCGATGTGGCCATTGTCGGCCTGGACGACAGCTATTGCGCACTGATCGCCGACCGCATCGAAAACGGCGGCGGCAAGGTGGTGCGCATCTCCAAGCGCCAGCCGCTCGCAAGCGGGTTCTATAACGAGGGGCACCGTATCATCGAGGCGCACCAGGGTGCGACATCGGTTCTGGCCGACCTCAACGGCATCCAGACGCTGCGTGGCAGCCACAATGCCCAGAATGCCGCGGCGGCCATCGCCGCCTGCCTCGCCGTCGGCGTCACGCCCGACGAAATTCGGGCCGGTCTGTCTTCCTTCACAGGCCTCAAGCATCGCATGCAACCGGTTGGCCGCATCGGAAGCGTGGTGTTCGTCAACGATTCCAAGGCGACGAACGCCGAGGCGGCGGCGCCGGCGCTGTCCAGCTACGATCGGATCTACTGGATCGCCGGCGGTCTTCCCAAGGAAGGAGGAATCGCCAGCCTGCAGCCGCTGTTCTCGCGCATCGCCAAGGCCTATCTGATCGGCGAAGCCGCATCGGCCTTCGCCGCGACGCTCGGCGACGTTGTGCCCTACGAGATTTCCGGGACGCTGGAGCAGGCTGTCGCACATGCAGCGGCCGATGCGGCAGCGGACGGGCAGGAGGTCGCCGTGATGCTATCCCCGGCTTGCGCAAGCTTCGACCAGTACAAGAATTTCGAAGTGCGTGGTGATTCGTTCGTCGCGCATGTTGCCGGCCTTGCCGGTGTGACGATGCTCGTGGACGTGCCCGAAGGAGGCAAATGACATGGTCAGCCGCGCAGAGCGTGGACCGCTCGCCGATTGGTTCTGGACGATCGACCGCCTGTTCCTGGTGCTGTTCCTGCTTCTGATGGGCATCGGTTTCATGCTCTCTTTCGCCGCGTCGCCGGCTGTGGCCGAGCGCCTCGGTCTCGACAGCTTCCATTTCGTCAAGCGTCATGCCTTCTTCATGCTGCCCGCGATCGGCGTGATGATTGGCCTGTCCTTTCTGTCTCCGAGACAGGTGCGCCGCGCCGCCGTGCTGCTGCTTGCAATTTCCATCGTCCTGATGGTGCTTGCGCTGTTCTTCGGGGTCGAGGTCAAGGGCGCGCGACGCTGGGTGTCTATTGCAGGTCTGTCCATCCAGCCTTCGGAATTCATGAAGCCTGCCTTCGTCGTCATCTGTGCCTGGCTGTTCGCCGAACACGCCCGCCATCCCGACATTCCCGGCAATCTCTTCGCCATCATCCTGTTCGGCGTCGTTGCCGCGCTTCTCGTGGCGCAGCCCGACCTCGGCCAGACCATCCTCACCACGGTCGTCTGGGGCGCAATGTTCTTTATGGCCGGCATGCCGTGGCTCTGGATCACCATCCTGGGCGGCATCGGCGTCGCCGGGCTCGGCGCGGCCTATGTGACACTTCCCCACGTGGCGGGGCGTATCGACCGGTTCTGGACCGGCGAGGGCGATACCTTCCAGGTCGATACCGCGCGCGAGGCGATCATTCGCGGTGACTGGTTCGGCCAGGGGCCGGGCGAGGGCGTTGTCAAGCGCATCATCCCCGACAGTCATACCGACTTCATCTTCTCCGTCGCGGCGGAAGAGTTCGGCATCCTGTTCTGCATGGCGCTTGTGGCGCTGTTTGCCTTCCTCGTGTTGCGCGGGCTCAGCCACGCCTATCGGGAGCGCGATGACTTCAACCGCTTCGCCGTTGCCGGGCTGGTGCTGCAGATCGGCAGTCAGTCGATGATCAACATCGGCGTCAATCTTGAACTTCTGCCGGCCAAGGGCATGACGCTGCCGCTGATTTCCTACGGCGGTTCGTCGATGATCGCGATCTGCGTGACGGCCGGCTTCATCCTGGCGCTGACGCGTCACCGACCTGAAAAACGCGCCCAGGAGCGCAGCCTGTTCCGGTCGATGCACGGCGTGCCGGCGGAGTAAACGAACATGGCCAAGGGCATCGTCTTTCTTTCCGCCGGCGGGACCGGCGGGCATCTCTTTCCGGCCGAGGCGCTCGCGCATACGCTGACGGATCGCGGCTATCGTGTCCACCTCGTTACCGACAGCCGCGCCCAGCGCTACGCGGGCAGCTTTCCGGCCGAGGCCGTCCACTCCATTCCGTCAGCGACGATCGGCTCGAAGAACCCGGTCGCGATCGCCCGGGCTCTGCTGACGCTCTGGAGCGGCTATCGCGCGGCCCGCCGTCTGGTGCGTGAGGTCAAGCCGGTTGTTGTCGTCGGCTTCGGCGGCTATCCGACGGTGCCACCGCTGCTGGCGGCAAGCGGCCTTGGCGTGCCGACGATGATACACGAGCAGAACGCCGTCATGGGGCGCGCCAATACCGCGCTCGCCAAGCGGGTGAGGGCGATCGCCGGCGGGTTCCTCGTCGAGGACGCGGCCTATCTCGACAAGACGGTCCTGACTGGCAATCCGGTACGGCCGCCGGTGATCGCGGCCGCCGACATCCCCTATGCCCCTTCGCCCGAGGGAGGTCCCTTCCGGCTGGTGGTGTTCGGCGGCAGCCAGGGCGCGCAGTTCTTCTCCTCCGCCATCCCCAATGCGATCACGCTCCTTGATGATGATCTCCGCCGGCGTCTGGTCGTCACGCAGCAGGCGCGTCCCGAGGACGAGGAGAGGGTCAGGGAGTGCTACGCCAAGATGGGCATCGCCGCCGAGATCGCGCCCTTCTTCACCGACATGGCGGCCCGCATCGCCGCTGCGCATCTCGTCATCTGCCGGTCCGGAGCGTCGACGGTGTCGGAGCTTTCGGTGATCGGCCGTCCGTCGCTGCTTGTGCCTTATCCTTACGCGCTCGATCATGACCAGGCGGCGAATGCCGCTGCGCTCGAGGCAAGCGGCGGGGCCAAGGTCGTCGCGCAGGCGAAGCTGACGCCGGAGAAGCTTGCGGACTTCCTCAAGAACGCGATGACGCAGCCTGACAAGCTATCCACCATGGCAACGGCCGCCCGCCATGTCGGCAAACCTGACGCCGCGCGCTTGCTTGCGGACCTTGTGGAGGCTATTGCCGCTGGCAAACGCGTTTCGGACTACAAGGGAATGACAAGATGAAAATGCCGACCTCCATCGGGCTCGTCCACTTCATCGGCATTGGCGGCATCGGCATGAGCGGCATTGCCGAGGTGCTGCACAATCTCGGCCACAAGGTGCAGGGCTCCGACCAGTCCGACAGCGCCAATGTCCAGCGGTTGCGCGCCAAGGGCATCGAGGTCTTCGTCGGGCACGAGGCGGCCAACCTTGGCGAGGCCGAAGTCGTTGTCGTTTCGACAGCGATCAAGAAGAACAATCCGGAACTGATCGCCGCGCGCGAAAAGCTGCTGCCGATCGTCCGGCGCGCCGAGATGCTCGCAGAACTGATGCGCTTCCGCAACGCGATCGCCATCGGCGGCACGCACGGCAAGACGACGACGACCTCCATGGTCGCGGCGCTGCTCGATGCTGGCGGGCTCGACCCGACCGTCATCAATGGTGGCATCATCAACGCCTACGGCACCAACGCCCGCATGGGCGAGGGCGAATGGATGGTGGTGGAGGCCGACGAATCCGACGGCACCTTCCTGAAGCTGCCGGCCGAGGTGGCGATCGTCACCAACATCGATCCCGAACATCTCGACCACTACGGCAATTTCGACGCCGTTCGCGCCGCCTTCCGGCAGTTCGTCGAGAACGTGCCGTTCTACGGCTTCGGCGTCATGTGCCTCGATCACCCGGAAGTCCAGGCTCTGGTCGGCAAGATCGAGGACCGCAAGGTCATCACCTATGGCGAAAACCCGCAGGCCGACGTACGCTATTCCAACGTGAGGCTGGAAGGCACGCAGTCGTTCTTCGATGTGGAGATCCGCCGTCGCCGCACCGGCAAGGTGTTCAACTTCAACAATCTCATGCTGCCCATGCCCGGCCGCCACAATATCTCGAACGCCTGCGCGGCGATCGCCGTCGCCAATCGCCTCGGGATCGATGAGGCCGCGATCCGCAAGGGGCTCTCCGGCTTCGGTGGCGTCAAGCGGCGCTTCACGCTGACGGGGACCTGGAACGGCGTGCAGGTGTTCGACGACTACGGTCATCATCCGGTCGAAATCCGCGCCGTGCTGCGGGCCGCGCGCGAGGCCTGCAAGGGCCGGATCATCGCCGTCCACCAGCCGCATCGCTACAGCCGCCTGTCGAGCCTGTTCGAGGATTTTGCCAACTGCTTCAACGATGCGGACAGCATCCTGTTGGCGCCGGTCTATGCGGCGGGCGAGGACCCGATCGAGGGTGCGGATTCGGAAGCGCTGGTGTCGCGCATCAAGTCGGGCGGCCATCGCGACGCCCGCTACCTGGAAACGCCCGCCGATCTTCCGCGACTTGTTGCCTCAGTGGCGCAGCCCGGAGATTTTGTCATTTTGCTCGGAGCGGGCAATATTACGCAGTGGGCGGCGGCGCTGCCCAAGGAATTGGAAGCCCTGACAGGAAGTGCGTGAATGAAACAGGTCGACGGAGAAAAACTGCTGGCATCGCTCGGACCGGGCGCCAACGAGCTCAAAGGGCGCCTGACGCCCGATGCGCCGATGGATCGCGTCACCTGGTTCCAGGCCGGTGGTCTCGCCGAGCTTATGTTCCAGCCGCACGACGTCGACGATCTCGTAGCCTTCCTGAAACTGCTGCCGGAAGAGGTTCCGTTGACGGTGGTCGGCGTCGGCTCCAACCTTCTGGTGCGCGACGGCGGCATTCCGGGCGTGGTTGTCCGGCTCTCCGCCAAGGGCTTCGGTCAGGTCGAACTCGCCGGCGAAAACCTGATCCGCGCCGGTGCCATCTGCCCCGACAAGCACATTTCCGCCATGGCGATGGACAACAACATTGGTGGCTTCCATTTCTACTACGGCATTCCGGGATCGATCGGCGGCGCCGTGCGCATGAACGCCGGCGCCAATGGCGGTGATACTTCAGAGCGTCTGGTCGAGGTCGAGGCGGTCGATCGCAAGGGCAATATCGTCCGGCTGAGCAAGGCGGAGATGGGCTATTCCTACCGCCATTCGTCCGCGGCATCCGACCTGATTTTCACGCATGCCACCTTCGAGGGATACCCCGAGGACAAGGCGAAGATCCGTGCCGACATGGACGCGGTTCGCCATCACCGCGAGACGGTGCAGCCGGTCAAGGAAAAGACCGGCGGCTCGACGTTCAAGAACCCGGAAGGCCACTCGGCCTGGGAGCTGATTGACGAGGCTGGTTGCCGGGGGCTGATGATCGGCGGCGCGCAGATGTCGTCGCTTCACTGCAACTTCATGATCAATGTGGGCCACGCGACCGGCTACGATCTGGAGTATCTCGGCGAGACCGTTCGTCAGCGAGTGTTCGAAAACGCAGGCGTCAAGCTCGAATGGGAGATCAAGCGGCTGGGCATCTTCATGCCGGGGCGCGAGGTGAAACCGTTCATGGGCGTCACGACCGGTTAAAAAGGCGTTCGGCTCTGGACTATGCGCAGTTCCGTGCCGGCATCGTCGCCCAAGGTGAAGATCAGTCGCGTAACTTTGCCGTTGGCCGTCCTCTCTCTGTAAAATCAGGAGCTTGCCAGGCGTCGCGGAGAATCTCTTGTGTTCGCGGGAGTATCGTCTTCGCGTTCGCTTCGATCGCGCTCAGACGATAAAAATCTCGCCTCCTATGGCCTCCGGTTAAGAAAAGTAAACGCTTCATTAACCTTAATGTCGTTCTACTGCTCCCACGTCGGCGCGCACTGTCTTCGAGTCGCTTCGTCGCAGTGTGATAGTCGGTAATTCCCGGAGCGTTCATGGGTAGCAAGCACGTCGCCGTCCTGATGGGTGGATTGTCCTCTGAGAGGCCGGTCAGTCTTTCTTCGGGCAAGGCTTGCGCCGAAGCTCTCGAAGGCGAGGGCTTCAAGGTGACGCGGGTCGATGTCGGTCGCGACGTTGCCGCCGTTCTCGCAGACCTCAAGCCCGATGTCGCCTTCAACGCGCTGCATGGGCCCTTCGGCGAGGATGGCACCATCCAGGGTGTGCTCGAATATCTCCAGATTCCCTATACGCATTCCGGTGTTCTTGCCTCCGCCCTTGCGATGGACAAAGGGCAGGCGAAGATCGTCGCTGCCAATGCTGGCGTTCCGGTTGCCGAGGCGCGGATCATGATGCGCCAGGAGATCGGTCACGAGCATCCGATCAAGCCGCCCTACGTCGTGAAGCCGGTCACCGAGGGGTCCAGCTTCGGCGTCGTCATCGTGCAGGAGGATCAGTCTCATCCGCCGCAGGTGCTGAGCTCCTCCGAATGGCGCTATGGCGATCGTGTCATGGTCGAGCGTTATGTCGCTGGCCGCGAGCTGACCTGTGGCGTTATGGACGGCAAGGCGCTCGATGTCATCGAGATCGTGCCGCAGGGCCACAGCTTCTACGATTACGATTCCAAGTACGTCGCCGGAGGCTCCCGGCACGTTCTTCCTGCGGAAATTTCACCGAAAATTTACCAAAAAATACAAGACTTCGCGGTCAAGGCGCATCAGGCGATCGGATGCCGTGGCGTGAGTCGCTCGGACTTTCGTTACGACGACCGTCTCGGTGGGGATGGCGATCTGATCTGGCTGGAAGTCAATACCCAGCCGGGAATGACCCCGACCTCCCTGGTGCCCGAAATGGCCGCTCACGCCGGTTATTCTTTTGGTGATTTCGTTCGTTGGATGGTGGAGGACGCGTCGTGCGCTCGCTAGACGACCATGGTCGGTACGATATGGCGGGGCGGCTGGCGGTCGCACCGCAGGCGGAGCAGTTCGTGCTGCCTCGTCCGCTGCGCCGTGCCGTGCGTTTCGTCATCGGGCTTTGCACCGGCCGGATCACGATCGCGCCTGCGCTCGGTCGCCTTTCGTTTGCTGCCTACTGTGCCTTCGTTGTCGGCTACGGCGTTATCGCCGGCGGACACGGCCAAACCGTCGCCCAGTCGCTAACGTCGGCGGCCGGGTTCGCGATCGAGGACGTCCGTGTTTCGGGCAATCAGCACACATCGGAAATCGACATCCTTCAGCTTCTGGGTCTTGATGGGACCACGTCGCTGCTCGCCCTCGATATCGGTGCGGCGCGTCAGGCGCTGTCTGTGCTGCCTTGGGTCGAGACGGCCGAGGTGCGAAAGGTTTATCCGCGGACCGTCGAAGTCATGCTGAAAGAGCGTCAGGCCTTCGGCATCTGGCAGCATGGGTCCGAACTCTCGATCATCGAAAAGAACGGGAGCGTGATTGCGCCGCTCCGCGACAACAAGTTCGCCTCGCTGCCGCTGTTCGTCGGTCGCGATGCCGAGCGGGCGGCGTCTTCGATCGAGACCGAATTCGCAAGCTGGCCGGCCATCACGCCGCAGATCAAGGCCTATGTCCGCGTCGCCAGCCGTCGCTGGGACGTGCATCTCGATAATGGCGTCATCATCAAGCTGCCGGAAACCGGCATGGCGGAGGCCATGGATCGTCTGGGTCGTCTGGAAGCGGAGCAGCAGGTTCTGGAGCGCGACATCGCCGCCATCGATCTTCGTCTCCCTGACCGGATCGCCATCCGCCTGACGCCCGAGGCACAGGAGCGGCGCGAGCAGGCGCTGGCCGAGCGCGAGAAGTTTCTCAAGAAGCAGGGGCAGCGCACATGACCCCCTTCTTTGGTTCCCAGGGCTTCGGCCTCCCGCGCATAAAGCCGCTGTCGTCGAAGCGGTCTCACGTCGTTTCCGTTCTCGATATCGGCTCGACAAAGATCGTCTGCATGATCGGACGGCTGACGCCGCGCAAGGAAAGCGCGATCCTGCCCGGTCGCACACACAGCGTCGAGATCATTGGTATCGGCCACCAGCGGTCGCGCGGCATCAAGTCGGGCGTCATCGCCGATCTCGATCAGGTGGAGAGCGTCGTCCGTCTGGCGGTCGATGCCGCCGAGCGTATGGCGGGTCTCACCATCGATAGCCTGATCGTCAATGTGTCGGCCGGTCGCATCACCAGCGACGTCTACACGGCGACCATCGATCTCGGCGGCCAGGAAGTCGAGGCAAGCGATCTGAAGAAGGTTCTCGTCGCGGCAGGCCAGCAGTCGCAGAACCATGACCGCGCCGTGCTGCATTCATTGCCGACCGGGTTCTCGCTCGACGGCGAACGCGGTATCCGCGATCCGCTCGGCATGTTCGGCGACGCGCTCGGGGTCGACATGCACGTGGTGACGGCCGAACGCGCCGCGCTGAAAAATCTCGAGCTTTGCATCAACCGTGCCCACCTTACCGTCGAGGGCGTCGTGGCGACGCCCTATGCCAGTGGTCTTGCTGCTCTGGTCGACGACGAGGTTGAACTCGGCTGCGCCGCGATCGACATGGGCGGCGGTACCACGACGATTTCGGTTTTTGCGGAAGGCAAGCTCATCCACACGGACGCGATCGGCCTTGGCGGTCATCACGTAACGACCGACCTCGCGCGCGGCCTGTCCACCCGGATCGAAGACGCCGAACGTCTGAAGGTTGTTCATGGTTCGGCGCTCGCCAACAGTACGGACGAACGTGATCTGATCTCCATCCCGCCGATCGGCGAGGACGAGCGCGACCAGCCGCATCAGGTGCCGCGTGCACTTGTGACCCGCATCATTCGCGCCCGGATCGAGGAAACGCTCGAAATGATGCGCGACCGAATCCAGAAGTCGGGTTTCGGCCCTGTGGTCGGCAAGCGGGTCGTGCTGACGGGCGGCGCCAGCCAACTGACCGGCCTGCCGGAAGCGGCGCGCCGCATCCTGGCCCGCAACGTGCGGATTGGTCGCCCCATGGGTGTCGCCGGCCTCCCGGCCGCAGCCAAGGGGCCGGCGTTCTCCACGGCCGTGGGTCTGATGATCTATCCGCAGGTGGCCGACATGGAGACCCATGCCGGGCAGGGCGGCCTGTTTTCACCGTTCAACCACGGCTCAGGGCGGTTTGCCCGCATGGGACAGTGGCTGAAGGAAAGTTTTTGAGTTTGTCCTCGCCCGACACAAGGTTCGGGCAGGGCTGGGAAGTTAGCATATCTGGCCGGCTTGGCGATGCGGCCGAGAAGAGAAGGAATGGGTAAATGACTATCAAGCTGCAAAAGCCAGACATCACCGAGCTGAAGCCGCGCATCACCGTATTCGGCGTGGGCGGGGGCGGCGGCAATGCCGTCAACAACATGATCACCGCCGGCCTCCAGGGCGTCGACTTCGTTGTCGCCAACACGGATGCCCAGGCGCTCACCATGACCAAGGCCGAACGCATCATCCAGCTCGGCGTCAACGTCACCGAAGGCCTTGGCGCCGGCTCGCAGCCGGAAGTCGGTCGCGCCGCAGCCGAGGAGTGCATCGACGAGATCATCGACCACCTGAACGGCACCCACATGTGCTTCGTCACCGCCGGCATGGGCGGCGGCACCGGCACGGGTGCGGCTCCGGTCGTTGCCCAGGCGGCCCGCAACAAGGGCATCCTGACTGTCGGCGTCGTCACCAAGCCGTTCCATTTCGAAGGCGCGCGCCGCATGCGTCTCGCCGAATCGGGTATCGAGGAACTGCAGAAGTCGGTCGACACCCTGATCGTCATCCCGAACCAGAACCTCTTCCGCATCGCCAACGACAAGACCACCTTCGCCGACGCCTTCGCGATGGCCGACCAGGTGCTCTACTCGGGCGTTGCCTGCATCACCGACCTTATGGTCAAGGAAGGCCTGATCAACCTCGACTTCGCCGACGTTCGCTCGGTGATGCGCGAGATGGGCCGCGCCATGATGGGCACCGGCGAAGCCTCCGGCCAGGGCCGCGCCATGCAGGCCGCCGAAGCCGCGATCGCGAACCCGCTGCTCGACGAAACCTCGATGAAGGGCGCCCAGGGCCTGCTGATCTCGATCACCGGCGGTCGTGACCTGACCCTGTTCGAAGTCGACGAGGCTGCGACCCGCATCCGCGAGGAAGTGGATCCGGATGCCAATATCATCCTCGGCGCGACCTTCGACGAAGCGTTGGAAGGCCTGATCCGTGTGTCGGTCGTCGCCACGGGCATCGACCGTGCGGCCGGTATGGGCCAGCAGGGCTACGAGCCGGTCCAGAGAACAGTTACCCGTCCTTCCGCGGCCGTGGCTCCGGCCCCGGCCGCCGTTCAGCCTGTCGCCGCGCAGGCACCGAAGGCGATCGATCCGGTCGCCGAAACCATCCGCTCGGCAGAAGCTGAAATGGAGCGCGAGCTCGAAATCGCCATGGCCCGCCCGGCCGCCCCGTCGATGGAACAGCCCGCCGCGCCGGCCGGCGACTTCCGTCCGCAGAGCAAGCTGTTCGCACAGCCGGCCGCAGAGGCTCCGGTGCGCGCACCCGCGCCGCAGCCGGCCCCGGTCATGACCCGTCCGGCGGCTCCCGCTCCGGCGCCGCAGCCTGCTCCGATGATGCACGAGCCGATGGCAGCATCCGTTGGACGCCAGACGGTCGACCCGGTCCGGATGCCGAAGGTGGAGGATTTCCCGCCGGTTCTGCGTGCGGAAATCGACCAGCGTGCCACCCAGGCCGCGCCGGCTGCTGCTGACGAACGCGGCCCGATGGGTCTCCTGAAGCGGATCACCAACAGTCTCGGTCGCCATGCCGACGAAGAGGGTGTGCAGGCCGACATGACCGCCGTGCCGCCGGCTGCCTCGCAGCAGCGTCGCCCGCTGTCGCCCGAGGCGAGCCTCTACGCACCGCGTCGCGGCAACCTCGACGACCATGGCCGCGCCGTTCCGGCAAGCCATGCCGGCCATGACGACGACCAGCTGGAAATTCCGGCTTTCCTGCGACGCCAGTCGACCTGACCGACGCCGTCACCACATTGTAACGAAAGGCCCGGACGGCTTCGTCCGGGCCTTTCGTCTTTCCGTGTTCAAGCGTTTGAAAATATTCAGTTATTCTTTCGAGAAGATTCGTAACAATTCGAAAGAAACAGTGATTTGGTTTGGCCGCCGCGCACCCGTATGTATGGGGTGAAGACAGATGTCCCGCTTGGCGTTTTTTGGTGCGGACGGTGTTTAAAGATGGGGCTGCGCCTTTCGTCCCAAGGTTTGGCGCGCCGTGCGGAAGGTTAAGTTAGAATGGCAATCGGCCTCCTGGGCTTCCAGTCCACAATCGAATCCCCCGTAACGATATCGGGTATCGGCGTTCATTCCGGCACGCCTGTGTCGATCACGTTTCAGCCTGCGGAAGCCGGCACCGGCATCCTGTTCAGCCGCCAGCATGCCGACGGAACGTCGACGGAACTGCGCGCCGTTTCGAACAATGTCGGCAATACCGATCTCTGCACGGTTCTCGGCAAGACCGCCAAGGGCTCGGTCGCCACTATCGAACATGTGATGGCCGCGATCTACGCGCTCGGCATCGACAATTTGATCGTCGAGGTGGACGGCGCCGAGATGCCGATCATGGACGGCAGCTCCGCGCCCTTTATCGAGGCGATCGAGCAGGCCGGCATCCGCAATCTCGGCGTCAAGCGTCGTTATATCCGCGTTCTGAAGCCGGTGCGAATCGATAACGGCGCCTCCTGGTCCGAATTCCGTCCGCACGACGGCACTCGGTTCGAAGTCGAGATCGATTTCGACACGCCGCTGATCGGGCGCCAGTCCTGGCAGGGTGAGTTGACCGCCGGCACGTTCAAGGACGAACTGTCGCGCGCCCGTACCTTCGGCTTCATGCGCGATGTGGAAAAGCTCTGGGCCGCCGGTTTCGCGCTCGGCTCGTCGCTTGAAAATTCGGTCGTCATTTCCGACGACAACACAGTGATCAACGTCGAGGGCCTGCGGTATGCCGGCGACGAGTTCGTGCGTCACAAGACCCTCGATGCCGTCGGCGACCTGGCGCTTGCCGGCGCCCAGTTCATCGGCTGCTACCGCTCCTATCGCGGCGGCCACAAGATGAACGCCAATGCGCTCAAGGCCCTGCTGTCGGATCCGACCGCCTATGAAATCGTCGAGGCGCCGTCGCGCAGCACGACACGGGTCAGGGCAGGCGAGTTCGTGGCGGTCAGCGTTCCGGGCTTCGCGCCCTGGGCCGCGGAGGTTTGATTTAAAAGGCGGGTTTCGGACCCGCCTTTTTCTTGTCATCTGACGGATCGGCGAACGGTCATTCTTGGTGCAAGCCCGCCGGCTGCCATAAAAATGCGTTAAATCACGATCATTGCGTTGCCCTCTTGCCGCATTTGTGGCTAGAAACGCCAGTTGAGAGAGGCGATCTTCGCCGGCGGCGCTGCGGCCGGGAACCGTCGTACGAGTGATGTAGGGTCGAGAATGGTCAAGAAAGCAGCGCGTATCGCCGCCGTGTGTGTCCTCATGACGGGCCCGGGTGTCCTTCTGGCCGGGTGCCAGACGGATCCCGACATCGACATCACCAAGCTCGCGGTCGAGACCGATCCCCCGGAAGTGCTCTACAATCAGGGGCTTGCCAACATGAAGGCAGGCAACATGACGGAGGCGGGCCGCAAATTCGAGGCGGTCGACCGGCAGCACCCGTTCTCGGAATGGTCGCAGAAGGCGCTGGTCATGACCACCTACGTCAAGTACCGCACCTCGCGCTACACGGAGGCGATCTCCAGCGGCAACCGCTACATGGCGCTCTATCCGAAGTCGGACGACGCGGCTTACGTGCAGTACCTGATCGGCCTGTCGAACTGGCGCCAGATCGCCAGCGTGACTCAGGACCAGAAGCCGTCGGTGCGCACCATCGAGGCGATGCAGAAAGTCGTCGATAATTGGCCGGACTCCGAATACGTGCCCGACGCCCAGGCCAAGATCCGCTTCGCCCGCGACCAGCTCGCCGGCAAGGAGATGCAGGTCGGCCGCTACTATCTGGAGCGCAAGGAATACCTCGCGGCCATCTCCCGGTTCCGGAAGGTGGTCGAGGATTATTCCAACACCAACCAGATCGAGGAAGCGCTTGCTCGTCTCGTCGAGGCCTACTACGCCATGGGCGTGACGCAGGAAGCGCAGACCGCCGCGGCCGTTCTCGGACACAACTATCCTGACAGCCAGTGGTACGCCGATTCCTACAAGCTTCTGCAGACCGGTGGTCTGGAGCCGCGCGAAAATCCGGGCTCCTGGATTGCGAGAGCGGGCAAGAAGCTTATTCTCGGCACGTGAGCCCCGAATCCGAACGAGACCTGAAAGCCCATGCTGGTTCAGCTGTCGATCCGTGACATCGTCTTGATCGAACGTCTGGACCTCGCCTTCGAGGCCGGCCTGTCGGTGCTGACCGGCGAGACCGGCGCGGGCAAGTCGATCCTGCTCGACAGCCTCTCGCTGGCGCTCGGCGGACGAGGCGATGGCGGGCTTGTGAGACATGGACTCGACAAGGGGCAGGTGACCGCGGTCTTCGACGTTGCCGCGAATCATGCAGCGCGCGTTCTTCTTCGCGACAATGGCATCGACGATGACGGCGATCTCATTTTCCGCCGACAGCAGTCGGCTGATGGACGCACCAAGGCCTATGTCAACGACCAGCCCGTCAGCGTGCAGCTTATGCGACAGGCGGGTCAGCTGCTCGTGGAAATCCACGGTCAGCACGACGACCGCGCGCTGATCGACACCAACGCCCACCGTATCCTGCTCGATGCCTTTGCCGGGCTTCAGGACGAAGCGCTGGCCGTTGCCGAGCTCTATCGCAAATGGCGTGACGCCGAGCGGGCCGCCAAGGCGCATCGCGCCAAGGTCGAGGCTGCCGCCCGCGAAGCGGATTATCTGCGCGCCTCCGTCGATGAACTGGAGAAGCTGTCACCGCAGGATGGCGAGGAGGACCAGCTCGCCGACCGTCGCGCAGTGATGCAGAAGTCCGAACGCATTGCCGGCGACATTGCCGAAGCCTCCGAATTCCTCAACGGAAATGCTTCCCCCGTACCGCTGATCGCCTCGCTGGTGCGGCGGCTCGAACGAAAGAGTCATGAGGCGCCCGGCCTGCTCGAAGAGACGGTGCAACTGCTCGATTCGGCGCTCGACAATCTGTCCAACGCGCAGATGGAAGTGGAATCCGCGCTCAGGCGCACCGAATTCGACCCGCGCGAGCTGGAACGCGTCGAAGAGCGGCTGTTTGCGCTTCGCGCCGCCGGCCGCAAGTATTCGGTTCTCGTGTCCGATCTGCCGGCGCTCGCCGAGAAGATGGTCGCCGATCTCGCCGATCTCGATGCCGGCGAAGAGAAACTGGCGATCCTGGACAAGGCCGTCGGCGAGGCGAGGGCGCTTTTTGATCACGCGGCGAAGTCGCTGTCGGCCAAGCGCCACAACGCCGCCGACGCTCTCGCCGAAGCGGTCATGGCCGAACTGCCGGCGCTGAAGCTGGAGCGCGCCCGCTTCATGGTCGAGCTCACCACCGATGCCGAGGCGGCCACCGCCGACGGCATCGATACCGTTGAGTTCCATGTTCAGACCAATCCGGGCACACGACCCGGCCCGATCATGAAAGTCGCGTCTGGCGGCGAACTGTCGCGCTTCCTGCTGGCACTCAAGGTCGCGCTCGCCGATCGCGGTTCGGCACCGACGCTCGTGTTCGACGAGATCGACACGGGTGTCGGGGGCGCGGTGGCGGATGCGATCGGTCAGCGCCTCAAACGTCTCTCCTCGAAAGTGCAGGTCTTGTCGGTCACCCACGCGCCGCAGGTCGCCGCCCGCGCCTCGACGCACCTGCTGATCTCCAAGGGACCGTCCGAGAAAGCCGCCGACAAGATCGCGACACGCGTCGCCCGCATGCAGCCGGAGCACCGGACCGAGGAGATCGCCCGGATGCTCGCCGGCGCCTCGATCACCGACGAGGCTCGCGCGGCCGCGGCCAAACTGCTTTCCGGAGATCATTGAACGAAAACCGCTTCCAGTCGTTCTCGTCGGCGGCCAACGGAGTAACAGCGCGTGGACATCATCTCGACCTATTGGCCGCATGTGCTCGCCGCTCTCTCCATAGCCATGGGCAGCGTCGCGGCGGTGCATGCGGCGATGACCAAGCGCGACGTGCCTTCCGCGATCGGCTGGGTCGGCGTCATCATCCTGTCGCCCATCCTCGGAGCGCTGATCTACATGGTGGCGGGCGTCAACCGAATCCGCCGTAAGTCGCTGCTCCTGCGCCGGCACGTTCCCCATTCGGCGGTCGAGACGATCCTCGCATCCCATATCGTCGACGACGAAACGTATGCGCACCGGTTCGGAGCGCGCATGGCCTCCCTGAAACGGCTCGGCGATCGGGTTGCCTCCAGTCCATTGGTGGACGGAAACCAGATCGATCTTCTGGGAAGCGGTGACGAGACCTACGACGCCTTCTGCACGGCGATCGATGCGGCCGATCGGTCCATCATTCTCGAAACCTATATCTTCGACCGCGACCGCGTCGGTAAACGCATCGCCGACCGGCTGATCGCGGCGCGGCAGCGGGGCGTCGAGGTGCGTGTGCTGGTCGATGCCGTCGGCGCACGCTATTCAGTGCCCAGCATTCTGCCCTATCTCGAAGCCGGAGGGGTCACCGTCGCCTCGTTCAACGGGCAGGTCATCATGGGGCTCAGGCTGCCCTATGCGAACCTGCGCACGCACCGCAAGATCATGGTGGTCGACGGTTTGATCGCCTTCGCCGGTGGCATGAACATTCGCGCCGGCTTCAGCGGCGTGGCCGCGAACCGCGATACACATTTCCGCGTGCATGGGCCGCTTGTCGCCGATCTGTTCGCCGTTGCGGCGGAGGACTGGCATTTCGAAACCGGGGAAACCCTGTCCGGCGAGCCCTGGATTTCGTCCGGGATCGGGGTCGCAGGGCCGCAAGCGGCGTGCGCCAGGGCCGTGGTCTCCGGTCCTGATTCGACGATCGAGACCAATCACAAGCTTCTGACAGGCGCGTTCTCAATCGCGGAAAAATCGATCCGCATCATGTCTCCCTATTTCCTGCCTGACAATGTCTTCCTCGGCGCGCTGGCCACTGCCGCCCGGCGTGGCGTTGCGGTCGAAATCGTGGTGCCCTCGCAGAACAATCTCGCCATCGTCGCGCGGGCGATGATGGCCCAGTTCGCGATGGTGCTGAAGGATGGCAGCCGTGTTTTCCTGTCGTCCGGACCCTTCGATCATTCCAAGCTTCTGGTGGTCGACGGCAACTGGGCTTTCGTCGGCTCCTCCAACCTGGATTCCCGGTCGCTGCGCCTGAACTTCGAGATCGACCTCGAGGTGCATGACCCCAATTTCGCGCGGAAGGTGGAGGCGCGGATTCTCGCGGCCCGCGATGGCGGCACCGAGCTGAAGCTGGACCAGTTGAAAGCGCGGCCGTTTCCGCTGCGCCTGACCGACCGCATCTTCTGGCTGGGGTCGCCCTATCTATGAGGTGGAGCGTCGACGGGAAGGGAGCGGGAACTTTGCGATGAAGACGAACGACACCAACCTTGCCCGTGCGCTGATCGCCTCTATCCGCAATCGCAAACGGCGTCCGTCGCAGCACCCTGGATACGTCCTCGACAGCGACAGCATGCTGGTCGCCTCCTACAACGTGCACAAGTGCGTCGGCACCGATGGCCGGTTCGATCCGTCCCGGGTCATGGAGGTGATCCGCGAGATCGGTCCCGATGTGATCGCGCTGCAAGAGGCGGACATGCGGTTCGGGGAGCGTGCCGGGCTGCTCGACCTGCCGCGTCTCAGGCACGAGACGGGGCTCGTTCCGGTACCGGTCACGTCGAATCCGAAATCCCACGGCTGGCACGGCAATGTGCTGCTGTTTCGGCAGGGTGTCGTCAGCGACGTGCATCAGGTCAAGCTACCGGGCCTGGAACCGCGTGGCGCGCTACTCGCGGAAATCGACCTCGAGCGCGGCGCCTCGATCCGCGTCGTCGCCGCCCATCTCGGACTGATGCGCTGGGCGCGCCGTCAGCAGGCCGACACTCTGCTCGAATTGCTGGGTGGCCGCGACGACCGGCCGACGATCCTGATGGGCGACTTCAACGAATGGCGCCTCGGCAATGGTTCGGCGCTCAACCGGCTCGAAGCCTTGTTCGGGCCCCTGCCGCCGGCGCTGCCGAGCTTTCCGGCGCGCATGCCGGTGCTGTCGCTCGACCGTATTCTCGCCAACCGGCAGGGCCTCATCGGCAATCTTGCCGTTCACGACACGCCGCTTGCCCGCAAGGCCTCCGATCACCTGCCACTTACTGCCAGGATCGATCTCACAGCCTGCCTAAGCTAGACGTCTCGCAGGTTTCCATTCGGCGAATTTGCGTTATGAGAATTGCAGACGATTCCGGAGGATGCCATGGCCGAACAGCTCGTTCCCGTCGAGACCCTGACCGAGGAGCAGGCGAAAGCCGAACTCGAGCGGCTGGCGCGCGAGATCGCCCATCATGATGCGCTGTATCACGGCAAGGACCAGCCGGAGATTTCCGACGCGGACTATGACGCGCTGAAGCGTCGCAACGACGAGATCGAGGCGCATTTTCCGACACTTGTTCGGACCGACAGCCCTTCGCAACGGGTCGGCGCAGCGCCGGCCGGCGTGTTCTCGCAGGTCACCCATGCCCGCCCGATGCTTTCGCTCGACAACACGTTTTCGGACGAGGATGTCGCCGACTTCGTTTCGTCCGTCTACCGGTTCCTCGGCAAGCTGCCGGACGACTCCATCGCCTTCACCGCCGAACCGAAGATCGACGGGCTGTCGATGTCGCTGCGCTACGAGAACCGCGAGCTCGTGACGGCGGCGACGCGTGGCGACGGCACGACCGGCGAAAACGTCACCGCCAATATCCGCACGATCCGCGAAATCCCGAACACGCTGCCGGCCGACGCGCCTGATGTCGTCGAGGTGAGGGGTGAGGTCTACATGGCCAAGTCCGACTTCATGGCGCTCAACGCGCAGATGGAGGCGGAGGGCAAGCAGACCTACGTCAACCCGCGCAACACCGCCGCCGGCTCGCTGCGTCAGCTCGATCCGAAGGTGACGGCAAGCCGCAAGCTGCGGTTCTTCGCCTATGCCTGGGGCGAGATGTCAGACATGCCTGAAGACACCCAGTTCGGCATGGTCGAGGTGTTCAAGCGCTGGGGCTTTCCGGTCAATCCGCTGATGAAGCGGCTCTCCTCGACGCAGGATATCCTGGAGCACTACCGCCAGATCGGCCTTCAACGCGCCGAGCTCGACTACGATATCGATGGTGTCGTCTACAAGGTCGACCGGCTCGACCTGCAGGAGCGTCTGGGTTTCCGTTCGCGCTCGCCGCGCTGGGCGACGGCACACAAGTTCCCGGCCGAACAGGCCTTCACCACAGTCGAGGCGATCGACATCCAGGTCGGCCGCACCGGCGCGCTGACGCCGGTCGCGCGGCTAACGCCGGTCACCGTCGGGGGTGTCGTGGTGACCAATGCGACGCTGCACAATGCCGACTACATCGAGGGCATCGGCAATTCCGGCCAGCGCATCCGCGAGGAGGATCACGATATCCGTATCGGCGACACCGTCATCGTGCAGCGGGCAGGGGATGTCATCCCGCAGGTGCTTGACGTCGTCATGGAGAAGCGTCCGGAAGGGGCGGCGAAGTATCAGTTTCCGACGAAGTGCCCGGTTTGCGGTAGCCATGCTGTCAGGGAAAAGAACGAGAAGACCGGGAAACTCGATTCCGTCACGCGCTGCACCGGTGGCTTCGTCTGCTCGGCGCAGGCCAAGGAGCACCTCAAGCACTTCGTCTCGCGCAACGCCTTCGACATCGAGGGTCTCGGCACCAAGCAGGTCGACTTCTTCTTCGAGAGCGAGGATCCGGCGATCCGGGTCCGGACGGCGCCGGAAATCTTCACGCTCAAGCGCCGGCAGGAGGCCTCGTCGCTGACCAGGCTCGAAAACATCGATGGCTTCGGCAAGGTCAGTGTGAAGAAGCTGTTCGATGCCATCGACGCCCGCCGCGAGATCGCCCTCAACAGGTTCATCTACGCGCTCGGCATCCGCCATGTGGGCGAGACCACCGCCAAGCTGCTGGCGCGCTCCTACGGCTCCTATGCGGCTTTCGCGGCGGCCATGAAGGAGGCCGCGCCGCTCCATGGTGAGGCCTGGAACGAGCTGAACGCCATCGAAGGGATCGGCGAGGTGGTGGCAACCGCGATCGTCGAGTTCTTCAAGGAGCCACGGAACACCGCTGTCATTGAAGACCTCCTTAAGGAAGTCACACCGCTTGACGCGGAGGCGCCGAGAGCGAGCGGCAGCCCAGTCGCCGGCAAGACGGTTGTCTTTACCGGCTCGCTGGAAAAATTCACCCGCGACGAGGCCAAGGCGCGGGCGGAATCGCTGGGCGCCAAGGTGGCGGGTTCCGTGTCGAAGAAAACCGATTACGTCGTGGCCGGCCCCGGCGCCGGATCGAAGCTCGACAAGGCCCGCGAACTCGGCGTCACCGTCATGGACGAGGACGAATGGCTGGCGCTGATCGCCGGCTGAGTGATCGTAGATCCTCCGGACGTGAAGAGGGCGCCTCGCGGCGCCCTCAGTAGTTTCATCATACCGCCGGCGGTGCGGCGTCCTCCTCGCGCGGTATCCGGAACCAGGCGACGTAGAGGGCCGGCAGGAAGAGCAGGGTCAGGACGGTGCCAACGACGATGCCGCCCATCATGGCGTAGGCCATCGGTCCCCAGAACACTTCGCGCGAGATGGGGATGAGCGCGAGCGTCGCGGCCGCTGCCGTGAGCATGATCGGCCGCATGCGGTGCTCGGTCGCTTCCACAACGGCTTTCCATGGCGAGATACCTTCGCTCCGCAACTGCTCGATCTGGACGACGAGGATGACGGAGTTGCGGATCAGGATGCCGACCAGCGCCAGCACGCCAAGGATGGCGACGAAGCCCATCGGCGCGTTGCTGAGCAGCAATGCCGCGACGACGCCGATCAGGGCGAGCGGGGCGACCGCGAAGACCAGGAACAGGCGGCTGAAGCTCTGCAACTGGATCATCAGGATCGTCGCCATGGCAAACAGCATCAGAGGTGCAACGGCAACGATCGGCCCCTGCGATTCCGCGCTCGACTCCACCGAACCGCCGACCTCCACCTGATAGCCCGCCGGCAGCGACCGGGCGAACTCGTCGATTGCCGGTTTCAGCTGCTCGACGATGGTCGCCGGCTGGGTCGGGCCGATTACGGCCGCTTTGACGGTGATCGTCGGGATACGGTCGCGGCGCGCGATCACCGGCTGTTCGAGCTCGTAGCGGAACTTGGCGATTGCCGAGAGCGGCACCGACTTGCCGCTGGTGCTCGGCAATTGCAGGTTCTTCAGCGTCTCGATCGAGCCGCGTTCGGAATCCTGCGCCCGGCCAATGACGTCGATCAGGTAGATGTCGTCACGGACCTGCGTCGCGGCCGATCCCTCGACGATGCTGTTGAGGCCGGTGGCGATGTCCTGCGAGGAGATGCCAAGCTGGCGAGCCTTGTCCTGCAGCACGTCGACCTTCACGACCCGCGAGGGTTCGTTCCAGTCGAAGGTCATGTTGGAGAGCAGTGGATGGCCGTTGACGATCGAGCCGAGCCTGCCGGCCAGTTCGCGCACCTTCTGCACGTCCGGACCACCGATCCGGTATTGTACCGGCTTGCCGACCGGCGGGCCGATGTCGAGCAGCTTCACGAAGGCGTCGGTGCCGGGGAAGGTCTTGACGAGATAGTCCTGCAGGTCGGCCCTCAGGCGGTCGCGTACTTCGAGGTCCTTTGTGACGATGACCACCTGGCCTGTCGAGGGGGCGGGTGTCGCGACGTCATAGGAGAGGATGAAGCGCGGCGCCCCTTCGCCGACATAGGTCGACCAATGGTCGATGTCGGGATTGCCGACGAGCTTCTCCCGCTCGAACTGGGCGATCTGCCGGTTCGTTTCGGCGATCGTGCTGTTGTGCGGAAGGTCCCAGTCGACGATCAGTTCGACGCGGTCGGAGGCAGGGAAGAACTGCTGCTGCACGAGACCCAGACCACCGACCGACACCGCGAAGACGACGACGGTGGCGATGATGGTTACCCAGCGCCAACGCATGGCGAGCGCGAGCAGCGATGCGAAGGCACTCGCGAAGCGGCCCTTCTTCTCGTGGTGGGATTTCATCGTCTTCGGCAGGATCGTGACGCCGAGCAGTGGGGTGAACAGCACCGCCACCACCCAGGAGACGATCAGCGAGACGGCGATCACGACGAACAGCGTGAAGGTGAACTCGCCCGCCGCGCTGCTGTTGAGGCCGATCGGGATGAAGCCGGCGACGGTGACAAGCGTACCGGTCAGCATCGGGAAGGCGGTTGAGGTATAGACGTGGGTCGCCGCCTTGCGCAGCGTATCGCCGTGCTCAAGCCGCGACACCATCATTTCGACCGCGATCATGGCGTCGTCTACAAGCAGGCCGAGCGCGATGATCAGCGCACCGAGCGAGATGCGCTGCAGCGAGATGCCGGTGTACTCCATGAAGACGAAGGTGATCGCCAGCACCAGCGGGATGGAGATCGCAACGACCATGCCGGCGCGCATGCCAAGGCTGATGAAGCTGATCGCGAGAACGATGACGATCGCCTCGAACAGGGCCCTGGTGAAGCCCGAGACGGCTTCCTCGACCACCTTCGGCTGATCCGAGACCCGCTCGACGTGGACGCCGATCGGCAGGTCGGCGACGACGCGGTCGAGCTGGGCGTCGAGCTGCTCGCCGAAGGTCAACAGGTTGGCGCCGGTCTTCATGCCGATGGCAAGGCCGATCGCCGGCTCGCCCTTGAAGCGGAACAGCGAAGACGGCGGATCGACATAGCCACGCTTGATCGTGGCGATGTCGGTCAGCGGGAAGAAGCGGTCGTTGATCCTCAGATTGATGGCCTTGAGGCTGTCTTCGGAGGTGAACTGGCCGCTGACGCGCAGGGCGATCCGTTCTGCACCCGCTTCGACGACGCCCGATTGTGTCACGGCGTTCTGCGCCTGCAGCGTGGCGATGACGGACTGCTGGTCGATGCCGAGTGCCGCGATCTTGCGGGTCGAGAATTCCAGATAGATCGCCTCGTCCTGCGCACCGATCACATCGATCTTGCCGACATTCGGCACGGTCAGCAGCTTGGCGCGGGCGTCCTCGACGAGGTCGCGCAACTGGCGCTGTGTCAGGCCATCAGCGGTGAAGGCGTAGATGTTGCCGTAGACGTCGCCGAAGCTGTCGTTGAAGGCAGGCCCTACGACACCGCTCGGGAAATCGCCCCTGATATCGTTGACCATGTTGCGGACACGGACCCAGTTGTCCCGCACCTCGTCCGCCCTGGTGGTGTCGAGCAATTCGACGAAGATCGTCGTCTGGCCGGCCCTGGTGATGCTTCTCGTGTAGTCGAGCGCATCGAGCTCCTCGAGCTTCTTCTCGATCCGGTCGGTCACCTGGAGCGTGACCTCTTCGGCCGAGGCGCCGGGCCACTGGGCGTTGATGATCATCGTCTTGATCGTGAACGCCGGGTCCTCTTCTCGGCCGAGATTGATGTAGGACAGCGTGCCGGCGACGATGAAGATGAGCATGAAGTACCAGACGAGCGAACGGTGCTCGAGCGCCCAGTCGGAGAGGTTGAAGGATTTCACTTTGTCATCTCCTGATCGACGCGGATGGACTGGCCTTCTTCGAGTGTGTTGACGCCGGCGGTGACGATCCTGTCACCGGGCTCGACTCCGGACAGAACGTTAACGGTTCCTCCGGCCGACGGATCGCCGTCGATAGTGACGGAACGTGATGCAACCTTGCCGGCGGAGACGTCGATCACCCAGACAAACTGCTGGGCGCCGACCGTTCTGACGGCCGATGCCGGCAGGCGGATCGCCGGTTCACCGCCGTTGGCCGCGGTCGCCGTCACCACCGAGCCAAGCCGCATGACCTCCGGCGGTTCGACCAGCGTCAGTCGCGTGCGGAACGTCCGGGTGGCGGCATCGGCTTCGGGGGTGATTTCGCGGACGATGCCGCGCGCCCGGACCGACGGATCGAGCTGCAGGGACACGTCGAAAACCGATCCCGGCTGCAAAAGCTTTCCGGCGGTCTCCGGTGCGTCGATCACTGCATCGCGCTCCTCCGGTCGTGCGACTGTGGCGATCGTCTGTCCTGGAGAGACGACCTGACCGATTTCGGCCGAGGTACTTGTGACGACTCCGTCGAATTCGGCGACCAGCTGCGCGTAGCCGAGCTGCTCGTTCGCCTTGGCCAGATTGGCTTTCGCCTTGGCGACGGCGGCTTCCGCCGTCTTGCGCTCCAGCTGCGCCGTCTCATAGGCGGCCTTGGCGCCGGACTGGCGTTCGAACAGGGTTTTCTGGCGCTCCTCGGTTGTGATGGCGTTGGCGAGCTGCGCCTCGCTGTTGGCGAGGTCGGACTGCGCGCTCTTCACGGCAAGTTCAAGCGCCAGCGGATCTATGGCGGCGAGAACGTCGCCCTTCTTCACGAGATCGCCGGTCTGGACATTGCGGGCGACGACGCGCCCGAGAATCCGGAAGCCGAATTCGGTCTCGATCCGTGCCTCGACGATGCCGGGCAGGGCAAGCTTGACCGCGGGCTCGGCGATCGCCACGACCGAGAGCACTGGCCGGGGTTCCGTCGCCGTCTTCTGCTCCTCTTCCTGGCAGGCCGATAGAGCCGTCCCTGCCAGGAGGACCAGGACGAGTTTACACATTTTGTTCATTGGGCGGCCCCCTCGTAGGCAACGACATCCCCGTCGCTGATGAATTTGGTCCCCGCCGTGACGACGATTTCGCCGGGCTTGAGGCCGGAGCGGACCGAAAAACTCTCGCTGCCATAGACCAGGATCTCGACCGGACGCAGAGATACCTTGCTGGTCTGCGGATCGACGATCCACACGGCGGGCCGCCCCGCGTCCGAAGCGATCGCCGACCAGGGCAGTTCGATCGTGTCGACAGGCGTGTAGCGCGCCGTTGCGACGACAGGGCTGCCGAGGCTCACCTGAGGATCCCCTTCGATCGCCAGCTTGACTCGGATCGTGCCGGTGCTGGTGTCGATGGTCGGGGAAATTTCGCGAACCATCGCCTTCATCGGCGCGCCGCCGCTCAGCGGCCGAACCTCGACCTCGTCTTCGATCGTGCGGCCAAGGCCGAGACCGAGAAACAGCGACTCGTCGGCGTTGAAGACGGCGTCACGCGGTCCGTCCTGGGCGAGGGTGAAGATCAGCTGGGCCGCCTGCGCCACCTGTCCCACCTCTGCGTTTCTGGCGGTGATGATGCCGTTGGCGTCGGCCTTCAGTTCTGTCTGCGCCAGGGTATCGCGGGCCGTGTCGACCTGGGCCTTGGCCGAATCGACTGTCGCATCGGCCCTCAGCAGCGCCTCGCGGGCCTCGTCCAGCGCGGCGCGGGTCGAAACACCCGTCGTGAACAGGCTCTGCTGTCGGTCGAAAGCCTGCTGTGCCTGCGTCTGCTGCGCCTCGGCCGATTGCAGCGTGGCGAGCGCCACCTGCAGGTCGGCCTGCTGTTCCTCCGAGTCGATGCGGGCCAGCACCTCGCCGGCCGCGACACGGTCGCCGACATCGGCCAGCCGCTCAATGATGCGGCCGCTGATGCGGAACGACAGTTCGGACTGCACGCGCGCATTGATTTCACCTGTGCTGGACACCTTCTCCGACCAGGGCGTTGCCCTGACTGTCACCGTTTCCACGTGCCGGGGAGCCTTGTCGCCTGCCTCTTCCGCCGGAGCGCAGGCGGCCAGGGAGGCGCATGAGCACGCCACCAGAAGTATTGTACGGAGCCGTTGCATGATCGCCTCTTGAATATAGGTGGCAAATCTGTATCGTTGAATGACTCGTTAGTCAATGAATTTCCGTCGCGGAGGCGATGAAAGGTATATCGATGATCAAGGCCAGAAAGCTCACGCGCGCAGAGCAGAAGGCGCTACGGCCCATCCAGATCCTCGACGCGGCGTTCGAAGAGTTCGTCGCGAACGGTTTTTCCGCTACACGAGTGGAGGACATCGCGGATCGGATCGGGGTCACCAAGGGCACGATCTATGTCTACTTCCCGACAAAGGAGGACCTGTTCTCGGCGATGATCCGGCATGTCTCTGTGCCGATCGAGGATCTCTTGCGGGAAACGGACGGCCTCAGCGGCTCGTTCGCCGACCAGCTCCGATCGTTTTTCCAGATCGCCTATGAGAAGGTGACACAGGACCGGCGTGCGAAGGAACTGCTGCGTTTCGTCGTGGCGGAGGGCACGCGTTTTCCCGAAGTCATCGATGCCCACCACGCCGAACTCATCGAGCCGCTGATCGGCCGTACGCAGCAGATTTTGGACGAGGGCATCGCGGCCGGAGAATTTCGCTCCTCGCCGACCGTCAACGCCGACATCATCGTCGCGCCGATCCTGACCCTGATGATCGACCTGTTGATCTTCGACAGCCGGCGAACGGTCGACCTGCCGGCCTACATGGAAGCCCATCTCGATTTGGTACTGAAGGGCATCTCCGCCGCTCGGGATTGAGGAACGGTGAGCAGGCAGCGATCAAGCGAACCCCCGGCTGCCAACGATGCCCTTATGGCTCGGTGTAGCCGACGGGACGGAGCGACATCGACAGCTCGGCCGGATCGCGATCGAAGATCACGGCGCCGCTGCTTTTCGATTGGGCCGGAACGTAGTCGAAGGTGATTTCGGCGTCTTCCACCGTTTCATCGCCGTCGGACAGTTCCCCGCGCACGACGACGGCGGCTGCTGTCGTGCCGGACCGGTTCTGGACATCGAACGACACCCTGAATCCTCCGGCGATCTGCTCGACCTGGGTCGCGTGCACGACGAGTTCGGGCGGCTTCTGTTCGCCGGCCACCGCTTCGTAGGCGATCCAGATCACCAGGCTTGCTACCAGCAAACCGGAGACGACACCGGTGACCCACTCGATCCAGTGAGGCTTGCCGGATTCGGGAAATGTCTGTTTTGCAGGAGACATGGCGACCTCACAGGATCAGGCGGGCTGCCGCGGCGCCGATCGCCGCGGGCATGGAGAGAACGATCACGGACATCGCCACCGTCAGCATGGCGCTGTCGTTGAGGCGTTCGAACGTCCAGAGCGAATAAAGGCTGATGAGAAGGGCGATGGCGTAGCCGGGCAGGGTAAAGCGCACGAACGCGTGCCATCGGGGCGCATCCTTCTCCATGCTGTGTCCGCCGGTGAAGGAGACGGCGTAGACGAAGCCGTGCATCACGGCGAGAGACAAAAGGATCGCAACGAGCGCGTGCCAGTAGGTCATCTTGTAGGAGACGAGGATCATCTCCTCGGTCGGAGCGATGTTCAGCGACAGGAACAGGGCGCCGATCGCCATCAGGAAAAGCTCGCTGACATAGGAGGTACGTCGATCCGTGTCCTCGTCGTCATCCTCTGTCTCGTCGCTCGTCCCAAGCTGACTGCGGCCGAGCAGGGCGCCAATGCTGGCGGGTACTGCCTGTACCGCGATCTTGCCGATGATCTCGTCGAGCGGCATGTGGTTCTTGATGACGCCGAACAGCACGAGGATCGCACCGCTCGCGACGATGCCGATACCGTAGGCAACGAGCGCGTCACGGATCGACTGCCGCCACGTCGCGGTATGCTCGAAGCCGATCCGGTGGGAAAGCACTGCGAGCAGCGGCATGTTCAGAAGCAGGAGAAGCAGCAGTTTGTCGCGAGAGAGATAGACGCCGAGGGCCCACATCTCCATCGTCATCAGCATGGGAAGCGAGAACAGGAGTGCGCTTGCTCCGCCGCGCGCCAGCCCCCAGATAAACCGCGAGGCGGCGTGCCGATCGACACTGTCATCTTTCAGGCTGGTCTGCTGACCCATGAATACCCCGTCCGCGGTGCGTACTCCAAACGCGGAACGGGGTATTTGGTTCCGTGGCCGATATCAGCCGCGCGGTTTTTTCGGACCGAAGCCCTTGGGCTTTCCGTCCCGCGCGCCGGCTTTAGGCCCGCCCTGCGGCTTGGCGAAGCGTCCTTCGCGTCCGCCGGCTGCGTCGCCACGACCGCGCGGCCCGTCACCGCGCTTGCCGAAGCTCTTCGCCTCCGCGGGGCGCCTGTCGTCGCGGCGCGGCTTTGCCGGCGCATCGCCCCAGACTTCGGCATCGGCAGCCCTCAGGTCGTCATCGCCGCGACGCGCCGGACGGGTGGCATTGTCGCGAGCCGGCTTGTCCTTCCAGTCCTTGCGGCCGGCGCCGTCCTTTTTCGCGGCCCAATCCTTTTTCGGAGCGAAATCCTTCTTTGGCGTGAAGTCCTTCTTGCCGGTCCAGTCCTTTGCCGGCGCGTCGCCTTCGCTACGGGCCGGGCGCTCACGCTTCGGCTTGCGGTCGGCGAACTCCCGATCGTCGCGCTGGGGACGTTCCTTCGGCGGCGCGGAGAAGTCTGGCTTGCCGTCGAGCTGCTCGATGGTGATGCCGCGCTCGAGCTGACCGCCGGGACCGATCGCTGACAGGAAGCGATCCAGTCCATCCTCGGCGATTTCCACGAAGGTTTCCTCGGGCTGCATCTTGATCGCGCCGATCACGTCCTTGGTGATCTTGCCGTTGCGGCAGAGCATCGGGATCAGCCAGCGCGGCTCGGCATTCTGCCGGCGGCCGACGGAGACCGTGAACCAGACGCTCGGGCCGAAGTCGCCGCGCGGCTTGGTGACCGGGCTCGACGGATTGGCATAGTCGGGCTCGCGGCGCTTCTTGGCGGCTTCCAGATTGACCTGGATCAGGTCTTCGGGCGCCGAGCGATTGCCGCGCTGCAGGCGGATGAAGGCGGCGGCGATCTGCTCGGCGCCGTGGGTGGCGATGAGCGCCTCGATCATCGGCGCTTCGTCCTCGGTGATCGCTTCCGTCAGCGAGGGATCGGCCAGAAGCCGTTCGTCGTCGCGGGCGATCACCTCGTCGGCGGACGGCGGCAGCGCCCAGGTCGGCTGCACATTGGCGCCGCCAAGCAGGCGTTCGGCCTTGCGGCGGGCATTGACCGGAACAATGAGCGCCGAGATGCCCTTGTTGCCGGCGCGGCCGGTTCGGCCCGAGCGGTGCAGGAGGGTTTCGGAATTGGTCGGCAGGTCGGCGTGGATGACGAGTTCCAGTCCCGGCAGGTCGATGCCGCGGGCGGCAACGTCGGTGGCGATACAGACCCGTGCCCGACCATCGCGCATGGCCTGCAGCGCATGGGTCCGTTCGTTCTGCGAGAGTTCGCCCGACAGCGCCACGACCGAGAAGCCGCGATTGTGCAGCCGCGCCGTCAGATGGTTCACGGCCGCACGCGTCGAGCAGAATACGATGGTGTTGCGCGCCTCATAGTAGCGGAGCACGTTGATGATGGCGTTCTCGCGGTCGGGATTGGCGACCGTCAGCGCACGGTATTCGATGTCGACGTGCTGCTTCTTCTCGGACACGGTCTCGATGCGGCGGGCATCGCGCTGGTAGCTCTTGGCAAGATCGGCGATGGAGCGCGGCACGGTCGCCGAGAACAGCAACGTCCTGCGGTCATCCGGTGATTCTTCCAGGATGAATTCCAGATCCTCGCGGAAACCGAGGTCGAGCATTTCGTCGGCCTCGTCGAGCACGACCGCGCGCAGCGCCGAGAGGTCGAGCGCGTTGCGGGTAATATGGTCGCGCAGGCGGCCAGGAGTGCCGACGACGATATGGGCGCCGCGTTCCAGGGCGCGCCGTTCGGTTCGCACGTCCATGCCGCCGACGCAGGAGGCGATCGAAGCGCCGGTTTCGGCATAGAGCCATTCGAGCTCGCGCTTCACCTGCATGGCGAGTTCGCGGGTCGGTGCAATGGCGAGCGCCAGCGGCGCGCCGGCCCGCCCGAAGCGGTTTTCGCCTTCGAGCAACGTCGGCGCCAGCGCAAGGCCGAAGGCGACCGTCTTTCCGGATCCGGTCTGGGCGGAGACGAGCGCGTCGCGGCCTTCCAGTTCGGGATCGATCATCGCCTGCTGAACGGGAGTCAGGGTGTCATAGCCGCGCTTGCGCAAGGCTTCAGCGATCGCCGGGGCGATGCCGTCAAACTGGGTCATGTAACGGTCTTTCGATTACGCTCCTTCCGTTCCCGAGGGATGGAAGGGCAGGGCCGGCAGTCTATACGTAGCCGGCGACACGGTTTTGCCGCGTTCCTATCCTCGCGGCGGCAAAAAGTACAGGGGGCGGACTGAAAAAGCTCCGGCGCCTGCCTATCCGGCACGGGTTCGCATCGATTCCAGCCGATCCAGCCATTGTCTTGCCAGTTCGAGGTCGCGGCCTTCCTCATCCCAGCCGTGGCCACAGGCGAGATCGCGGTGGTCGACCTCCGCGCCGGCCGCACGCAGCTGAGCGGCGAGAACATGGGCGTCGCCCGGGGCACGGCGCTCGTCGTCGGTGGCGCTGATCAGCAGAAACGGGTAGCCGTCCAGCCCCGTGAAGCTGGCGTCCGGATCGGGCGATAGCGGGCGCATGAGGATTGCGCCCCGTGTCGCCTCGGGCTTTTTGATTGCCAGCGCGGCCGAGGCGATGGCGCCGTTGGAGTAGCCGACCATGACGGGAGGCCGGTCCGGCAGCAGCGCGGTGAGGTTTTCGAGAAAGACGGCCAGTTCCGCGACCGAGCGTGCGAGGTCTTCAGGGTCGAGGCTGCGGTCGGGGCGGCGGCGGAAGAAGGCGTAACGGTCTTCCCAGTCGACGTTGCCGCGCAGCCGAATGCGGGGCGAGTCTGGCCCCAGGCACTCGGCCCGATCGCCCCAGACCGTCTCGTCCTGCCCGCTGCCGTGCAGGAAGACAAGCGGCAGACCGTGGCCGTCCGGATTGTCGATCTCGCAGTAAAAGCCGGCGATCTTCGGCATGTTGCCCTCAAAACCTTGCCCGAATCCCCGATGCAGCCTATGCCGGGATCATGTCGATCGCATATCACTCCGCCGGCAAGACCATCGCCATCGATTTCGAAACCGCCACCGAAGCGCGCGCCAGTGCGTGCTCGATCGGGCTTGCCTTCATCGAGGATGGCAAGGTCGTGCGCGTCGAGGAAAGGCTTATACGGCCGCCGGGCAATCGCTTCTCCTCGTTCAACATCGCGATCCACGGCATTCGCCCCGAACATGTGGCTTTCGCGCCGGAGTTTCCGGATGTGATGGCGGAGTTCGCGGAGGATTTCGAGGGCGCGACGATGATCGCGCACAATGCCTCCTTCGATTTCTCCGTGCTGCGTGCCAGCCTCGACATGTACGGCCTCGACTATCCCGAGCTTTCCTACCTGTGCAGCGTCAAGCTTGCGCAGCGGCACTGGCCGGATCTCGGATCGCACCGGCTGAACGTGCTTGCGGCGCATCTCGGTCTTTCTTTCCAGCATCATAATGCGGCCGAGGATGCGCGCATCTGCGCCGAAGCGTCGCTCGCCATGGCGGCGGAAGCCGGCGCGGACAGCCTGATCGCGTTTGCGTCGGTGCTCGGTATCAATCCCGGGCGAATCTATCGCGGCGGCTATGATGCGTGCTCGGTCGCCCGCACGCCGCGGCGACGCGCGGCCTTGCAAGCCTGACCGGGCGATCCCACTCTATGGGAACGATCACAAAGGAGTGAAACCCATGCCTTTTCGCCGTTTCCTGGCATCCGCCGCCGTTTTCGGCGCCCTTGTCACGCCCGTCGCCGCCGAGGTTGTCGGCAAGGTCGGGGTCGACTGGGTCGGCAACGACATCGTCGTCGAGGCTGTGTCTGATCCAAAAGTGAAGGGCGTGACCTGCCACGTTACCTATTTCGACCGCTCGATCATCGATCGGCTGTCGAATGGCAACTGGTTCGAAGACCCGTCCAACAACTCGATCGCCTGCCGGCAGACCGGCCCGATCGAGATCGGTGATATCGATCTGTCCGACGATGGAGAGGAAGTGTTTCGCGAAGGACGTTCGCTGATCTGGAAATCGCTGGTGGTGAACCGGATTTACGACAAGGCGAACGACACACTCATCTACCTTGCGCACAGCCGTCAGGTCGTCGAGGGGTCGGCCAAAATGGCGATCTCGACTGTCCCGCTTTTCGGCGAAGAGGTGCGATGGGAAGAGGGAAAGCCGCAGCGTTAAAACCCAAAAAAGGTCAAGCGGTTCTTAGAAATGAACCCAGTTTTGGCCGATCGGGTGGGGGAGGAGGGCTTTTGGTCATACTTATTATGAGGCAGGATCACATTGACATCCGGAAAGCGGGCAAACCCCAGTCCGTGTTTTCAATGTCTTGCCTGGCCTGAGGGCCATTCGTTTCGTCGACCGCCCCGACTCCCATCGGGGCGGTCTTCGTTTGCTGATCTGGCTTAATCCGTGGAGCTTGCCAGTCCGGCTGGGTTAGCGGACGTAGATGATCTTGCCGCCGTTGGCAGCGGTATCCACTTCGATGATGTTTTCCATCTGGACATTTTCGGCCTGCAGCTGTGCTGCCAGAGCCGGGTTCGCCGCCACTTCAGCCTGGGCTTCCTGGACCTGCGATGCGTCGTTTGCGACAAGCGACAGGCGCTCGTACTGCTGACGGTCCGTGTCGTTGTTCAGCGAGCTCAGGCGAACGATGGTGTAGTTGTCGTCCGCGACGGTCGAGCCGGTCGTGGTGGCATCCGGCGCCATGGTCGTCGTTGCCGTCTGAGCCATGGCGATACCGCCGAGCGACGAGGCTGCGAACATACCGGCGAGGGCGATCTTGATAACGTTTTTCATGATGTTTCTCCTTCCGTTTTCGTCTCTGTATTGGACGATGAAAGAACGGACGGGAGTCGGCGAAGTTCCGGAAAAATAACGATAATTTTCCGGTTATTTTTGCTAATTTAGGCAGTTTCAGAGGTTGAAATCACATATGCGAAAGCCACGCGCGAGCGCGTGGCCTCATTTCGGACGTGCTTTGGCCCAATTGCCGGATCAGGCAGCCTGTGCCAGCTCGTCGGCAATCACGGTGTCGAGGTTCAGGAAGCAGACCATGGTCTTTTCCAGCGCCACGATGCCGCGGCAGAAGGCGCGCTGGGCTTCCGGGATGATTTCCGGTGCCGGCTGCAGGTCCTCACCCTTGATGGTCATCATGTCGGAGACCTGTTCGACCAAGAGGCCGACCAGCTTGCCTGCGATGTCGGTGACGATGATGGCAGCGCGTTCCGACGGCTCGGTCATCTTCATGCCGAGGCGGCAGGCCATGTCGATAACAGGGATCACCGCGCCGCGCAGGTTGATGAGACCGAGCACGTAGGGCGGGGTGTGCGGCATCGGCGTCACCGGCGCCCAGCCGCGGATTTCGCGGATCGCCATGATGTCGATGCAGAACTCCTGGTCACCCAGGTGGAACGAAACGATTTCGAGGTAGGCCCCGGACTGTTTGATCGCGTTTGTCATGTCAGAACTCTTCCCAGGTTTCTGTTGCGGCTGCCGTTCCGGCGCGGCCTGCCGGAGCGGAGCGGTTGATTGATCCTGCCACCCTGTTCATCAGGTCGCGGGCAGGAGAAGCTTTCGGCACGGCCGCGGCTGTCGCTGCTGCCGGCTTGACCGGGGCGGAAGCGGCATTGCCTCCGGTCTTGAACTGGCCGACCAGTCGCGTGAGGTTTTCCGCGTCCTGAGCCAGCGTATGGCTTGCGGCATTGGTTTCTTCCACCATCGCCGCGTTCTTTTGCGTCACCTGATCCATCTGGCCGACGGCCACGTTGATTTCAGATAGTCCCGCTGATTGTTCACGAGCAGCGGTTACGATTGATTTAACGTGGTCGTTGATCTGCAAAACTTCTTCGCCGATCCGATGGAGCGCCTCGCCGGCGGCGGCCACCAGATCGACGCCGGTCTTGACCTCGTCATTGGATTTTCCAACCAGGTCCTTGATGTCCCGGGCCGCATCGGCCGCGCGACCGGCGAGCGCCCGAACTTCCTGCGCGACGACGGCAAAGCCCTTGCCGGCGTCCCCGGCACGGGCGGCTTCAACGCCGGCGTTGAGCGCCAGAAGGTTGGTCTGGAAGGCGATCTCGTCGATGACGTTGATGATCTTGCCGATCTCGCCTGTGGCTGTCTGGATGCGCTCCATGGCGGCAACGGCGTCGCCGACCACCACGCTCGAGCGTTCAGCGAAATCCTTGGCGCCGTCCACCATGCGGCTGGCTTCCTCCGCCCGTTCGGCGGCTGTGCGGACGGTGGCGGTGATCTGGTCGAGCGAGGCGGAGGTTTCCTCCAGCGACGCGGCCTGCTGTTCGGTGCGCCGTGCGAGGTCGTCGGCGGCCGAGCGCATCTGGTGGCTGTTGGCGGTGATCGAGGCGGTGCTGGTCGCAATGTCGCGCATGACGTTGCGCAGCCGCTCGGTCAGCTGGTTGAAGTCGGAGCGCAGCCGGTCGAGTTCGCCGGCGAAGGCGCTCGAAATGGTTGGCGAAAGATCGCCTTCGGCCAGCATGTTGATGCCCTGGCCAAGCTGGTCGACTGCGCTCTTGATGACGCGGGCATCCTCTTCGGTGGCCGCCGCGCGGCTCAGCCGTTCCCGCTCGCGCTCCTCGCGCTCCTTCTCGGCCTCCGCTTCCATCTGGATCTTCTCGATCGCGGCGAGACGGAAGAGATCCGCCGACCGTGCGATGTCGCCGATCTCATCCTTTCGCGCCTTTTCCGCGACGTCGGCCTGGTAATTGCCGTCGATGATGGACTGCAGGAAGGCGCGGACAGACTGGATGCCGTTGACGATGGCATTCCCATGGATCAACTGCAGCGCCAGAACGCTGACAAAGGCGATGCAGCCCAGTACCAGCTGTATGTAAAGCGCTTCGGCGGAACTCTCCTGTGCCTCGGAGACCCGTTGTTCGATCAGCCTGCCGCCAAGCCCGGCGATCTTGGTCAGCATTTCAGCGACCTCGTCGCCGCTACTGTCGATAATGTCGTCGGCTGCGGCATACGAGCCAGGCTCCGCGCCGGCCTCCACCAGTGCCTTCAGGTCGACCTCGATGGCCTTGCGCAGCGCGGCGACCTTTTCGGCATAACCGTCGATCAGCGCCGGCTGGCCCGCGTCAGCCGCAACGGATGTCAGGGTTTCGACATTGTCGGAAAGCATAGCGCCGCTTTCGGCCATGATCGCGAGGCGCTCCGGCTGGACCACGCGCTCGTCGCGATCGATGATCGTGTCCATGGCCGCGAGCACAAGGTTGGAAACGGCCAGCCGCATTTCGCCGACGCGTTCCATCGCGATCTGGCTTTCTATGGCGCGTTCAAGGGCCGCATCGGCGCGGCTGTTTTGGTACCAGCCCGCTCCGAGCATGGATGCGATACCGACGACGGCGGCAGCGCCGAGCGTCATCATTCTCTGTTTCACGGACAGGTTATGACCGGCAATGAACCCCAGCATGCGTTCCTCGATGCTTTTCCATGGCCCCAATCGGCCTCGTCGGTGTCATGCGAAGGTCGGAACGCAGCACAGTCCGCGGATGTCATATCCACGCGATTCGACAGAATCTGCCTCGCAGGCGAAGTTTCGCCTGCTACAGTTAAACATTCGCTAATATTCTATGTGCTCATGCAGCCTTTACGCGAAAGCGATCGCGCGGCGGTAGAGATGCCAGGTGGCATGGCCAAGCACCGGCAGCGCCACCAACAGGCCGAGGAACAGCGGCAGCATTGCCAGGATGGCCGTCGCCGCGACGACGAAGCCGAACGCAAGCATCGGCACAGGGTTGGCGGCGACGGTGCGGATGCTGGTGATCATCGCCGTGACGAAGTCGATCTCGTGGTCGAGCAGCAACGGCATCGAAATGACTGTGACGGCAAACAGGAACGTCGAGAGTGCGGCCCCGACGACCGTCCCCACGGCAAGAAAAAGAAGACCTTCCGGCGTTGTCGTGACGACGGTCGCGAACGCCTCCAGCGTTGCGGGGATGCGAAAGCCGAGAAACAGCGCAAGCAGCAGGCGGACCTGGTAGATCCAGATCCAGAAGATGAACAGCACCACGAAGGCCATCCACGAAAGCTGCCGTTCGCGCTGTCGGAATACTTCGGTCAGAATCCCCTGCCAGGTCACTGCGCGACCCTGCTCGTGACGGCGGCTCACTTCGTAAAGGCCGACGGCGACGAAGGGCCCGACCAGCGGAAAGCCGATCGCCACCGGTATGATCATCCAGGGCAGATGGTAGATGGCCAGCATGGTGACGATAAAAATGCCGCCAAACGCATAGATGGCGCCGAAGAAAAGTCCGTAGGTAGGGTAGCGCGTAAAGTCCCGCCATCCTTCGGCAAGAGCCGCGGAGATGTCAGCAGGCGCCAACGTCCCGATCGTCGGTTTGGCCGGAACACCCATCTCCAATGTGCCGTCTCCCATCAATCCCTCCCAAGATCAAAGGCGATAAGCGAAGATTGGCGCAAACCGGCGCCCCCGTCCCTGATGTTTATCAAATCTGATCGACGCTCGCAAAAAATGCGCTTTCGTGGGCAGGGCGGCACTGGTATTCTCTATCCATGACGACAGCCACAGCCGAAACGCCCCGCACAATGACCGTTGTCGCCCTGCTTCTTGCTCTGGGCGCCGTGAGCGGTCTCGTGTTCGCCGGCTGGATGCGTTTTGGAGCCGATATCCTTCTGGCGTTCAGCCAGAACGGACTCAGCTGGTGTCTCTGACCAGCCTTCCTGATGCCGTGATGGCGAGACAAAACCGCGCGGTACGCCGCTTTCCGTCTCTGTTGATTTGATCCGTCGGCTTCTTGGCGCTAAGCAGGCAGCCTGAAGTCGCGGTCCGCGAGGATCGGCAGGGAGTATGTCATGAAAACAGTCCGCATCGTTCTCTGGGCGCTCGTCGTGGTCATGGCCGGCGCGCTCGGCTGGATGAGCTTTTCGATCAGCCAAAAACAGGAACAACTGGCCGAAGCGCCGTTCGGGGTGCCGTTCGAACTGGTCGACCAGAACGGCCAGACGATCACCGAGCAGGCTTTCCGCGGCAAGCCGACGCTTCTGTTCTTCGGCTTCACCCATTGCCCGGAAGTATGCCCGACGACACTGTTCGAACTCGGCGACTGGCTGCCGAAGGTCGATCCCGATGGTTCGAAGCTGCATGCTTATTTCGTGACGGTCGATCCGGAGCGCGATACTCCGGAGTTGCTCGGCAGTTACATTTCCAATGTCACCGACCGCGTGACCGGCATTGCCGGCCCGCCTGAAAAGGTCGCCGAAGTGGTGAAGGGCTTCCGTGTGTATGCCAAGAAGATCCCGATCGACGAGAAGGATCCGAACGGCGACTACACCATGGACCACACCGCCTCGATCTTCCTGCTCGACGCCGAGGGCCGGTTCAAGGGTACGATCGCCTATGGCGAAAATCCCGATGTCGCCATCGAAAAGCTGCAGAACCTGATGAAGGGCTAGGCCTTCTCTCCGGATTGCCCGCGGCGGTGTCGGGTCAAGGGTGCCGCTCGCTCGCGCGATGGACCCGCCCAGCCCGGTTGCGTCGCGGGGGCCGGCATAGTACCGGACTGCTGATACTTCCATCCAGCATCCGAGGGCAGGCCGTGAGTGAAATCCGTCTCTTTGTAACCACATCAGAGAAGCAGGCGAACCGCATCCTCGACCTGATGACGCTTGTCTTCGAGGACGAGGGCTATGCGATCGCCACGACCGAAGTCGACGAGAAGGCTGACCGCTGGCAGGCATCCGTCTATCTGATGGCCGATGAGGAGGCCGACATCCGCGAGCGGCTCGCGGCCCTGCTGGCGGAAGAGTTCGCCGGTCTCGCCATCGAAACGGAAGTCATTCCCGACATAGACTGGATCGCCAAATCGCTCGAAGGCCTGAAGCCCGTCAGGGCCGGCCGGTTCCTTGTTCACGGCGCCCATGACCGCGACAAAGTGCGGGCCAATGACCTTGCAATCGAGATCGAGGCGGGGCAAGCCTTTGGCACCGGCCATCACGGCACGACCGCCGGCTGCCTCGAAGTCATCGACAGCGTCATGCGTTCCCGCCCAGTCGTCAACGCACTCGATCTCGGCACGGGCAGTGGCGTTCTTGCCATCGCCATCGCCAAGCTCGCGGCTATTCCGGTGCTGGCGACCGACATCGATCCGATCGCCACGCGGGTGGCACGTGAAAACGCCCGGAAGAACGGCGTCGCCGGTCGCATCGAGTTTGCGACCGCACCCGGTTTCCACTCCCCGGCCTTCCGTCACCACGGGCCGTTCGACCTGATCGTTGCCAATATTCTCGCCCGTCCGCTGATGAAGATGGCGCCACAGCTCGTCGGCAATCTCGCGTTCGGCGGCTCGGTCATCCTCTCGGGTATTCTTGCCGAGCAGCGATGGAAGGTTCTCGCTGCCTATAACGGCGCGGGCCTCCGCCACGTGCGCACAATCTGGCGCAACGGCTGGGTCACCATTCATCTTCAGTAGTTATCGCTTATTTTGCGGCGCAGCGTTGCACTTGATGCATGTCAGGTGCGCTTTGCGTTTCAGGCTCCGAACATGCAAAAGGCGGCACCGATGGTGCCGCCTTGCTGATTTGCTACATGCAAATCCGATCCGCGAGCCTTTGGGAGGAGACGCTCAAGCGGATCATTCGTACTCTGGAATTCGGTCGCTGGAGGGAGGAGGAGACGGCGACCGGATCGTGATCAGAATACGAAGCTCTTGGCGCCCTTGCGGCGCAGTTCTTCGCGGCTGGTGCCCATGGACGCCAGCGTCTCATCGTCGAGGTTCAACAGGGCGCCGTTGACGTAGCGGCTCACCTGACGTTCGCGTGCCGCGACGACGCGTTCGTATGCGGTGCGGAAGAAGGAGGTTGCCATTTTGAAAATCCTTTCGTTACGGAAGCACTCTTGCTCCGTTCGATGATCTCAATATAAGCGCTGCAACAATTTTAGTGAGGGGGTCTAGGGCACGGGTGTTATGCGTGTAGCGCAAGGCTTCATCGTTTTCGCCGGATTTTTGGCCGTTGTCTGTCACAAAATTGGGCAGCGTGCCTCCAGATGATGTTGCGATGCACGCATCGACGTCCGACGCCGCGGCTGTGCAAGCCGGTCGGGCTTGCTATAACGACTCACGTTCGTTTCTTTCAGTCAGTCAGGTCTTCCGATGTTCCAGTCCTTCGACGTCACCTCCACCCCGCAGTTCGGCAAGGAGCGGGTGGACGCCCTGCGCGCCCGCTTCGCCTCTCTCGGGATCGACGGGTTCCTGGTTCCACGCGCGGATGAATACCAGGGCGAATACGTGCCGGCCTCGTCGGAGCGGCTTGCCTGGTTGACCGGCTTCACCGGATCGGCCGGTATCGCGCTCGTGACGGCACGGCAGGCGGTCGTCTTTGTCGATGGCCGCTACACGACGCAGCTGGTCGACCAAGTGGACGGCGCGGTGTTCGAGCCCGGCGACCTCGTCGGCGAGCCGCCGCACCGCTGGATTGCCGCAAGGGCCACCAAAGGCTTCCGTCTGGGCATCGATCCGTGGCTGCACACGGCTGCCGAGGTTCGGCGGCTTGAAAAGGCGCTTGCGGAGAAGGACGGCAGCCTCGTGCTTCTCGGGGAGAACCCGCTCGACGCCGTGTGGGAGGGCCGTCCGCCCGAACCGCTCGGCGCCGTTACCATCCAGACCGACACCTTTGCCGGCACGTTGGCGAAGGAGAAGATCGCGAAAATCGCCGGCGATCTTGCCGAACGCTCTTTGCGGGCGGCGCTGATCACCGACCCGTCGTCGGTCGCCTGGATCTTCAACATACGCGGCAACGACGTTCCGCATACGCCGCATCCGCTGGCCCGCGCGATCGTGTTTGCCGACGGCTCCGCCGACATCTTCCTCGACCGGCGCAAGACCGGGATAGAGGTCGAAGCCTATCTTGCCCAGCTTGCTACCCAGCGGGAGCCGGCGGAGATCGAGGGACGTCTGGCAGCACTTGGCCGGGATGGCGCGCGCGTCCTCGTCGATCCGGACCTGACGCCTTACGCCTTCTACGACCTGATCGGCCGCGACGGCGGAACGGCCGTGGAGGGCAGCGATCCGGCGAAGCTCCCCAGAGCAATCAAGAACACTGTGGAGCTCAATGGTTCTGCCGTCGCGCATCTGCAGGACGGCGTGGCGATGGTAGAGTTCCTCGCCTGGCTCAGCGACCAGCGTCCGGGCTCCGTCACCGAGATCGACGCGACCAAGGCGCTTGAAGTGGCGCGCCGGCGGGTCGGCGAGCGGATGCAGAACCCGCTGAAGGACATTTCCTTCGACACGATTTCAGGGGCCGCCGAGAACGGCGCGATCATCCACTACCGGGTGACGACCGAAACCAACCGGGTGCTGAAGCCGGGCGAACTGTTCCTGATCGATTCCGGCGGGCAGTACGTCAACGGCACGACCGATATCACCCGCACGGTGGCTGTCGGGGCCGTACCGGAGGAGCAGAAGCGGTTCTTCACGCTGGTGCTGAAGGGCATGATCGCGATCAGCACGGCGCGGTTTCCGAAGGGCACGCGCGGCTGCGATCTCGATCCGCTGGCGCGCATCGCGCTCTGGAAGGCTGGCGCCGACTATGCCCACGGCACCGGCCACGGCGTCGGCTCCTATCTTTCCGTGCACGAGGGGCCGCAACGAATTTCGCGGCTGGCGACGCAGGAACTGCTACCCGGCATGATCCTCTCCAACGAGCCCGGCTACTACCGCCCCGGCGCCTTCGGCATCCGCATCGAGAACCTGATCTATGTCCGCGACCTGGAACCCGTGGAGGGCGGCGACATGCCGATGATGAGCTTCGAGACGCTGACCTATGTGCCGATCGACCGTTATCTCGTCGTCACCGAGCTTCTGACCCGGGAAGAGCTGCGCTGGCTCGATGCCTATCACCAGAAGACCCGCGAGGAGCTTCTGCCGCTGATCCACGATGCCAAGGTTCGGGACTGGCTCGAAAAGGCGACGGCGCCGTTCAGCCGGTGATGCCGTAGCGCATGATCATGACGGTGACCCAGCCGGCGACGAGCAGCGGGATCGCCGAAAAGCGCAGTCCGACGAGGAAGGCGGCCGTCATCGCCACCTTGACGTCCCAGCCGCCGGCGAAGAAGGCGGGGGCGACGAGGGTGGTGAGCACGGCGGCCGGCACGGCGTTCAACGCCGCCTCCAGCCTCGGCGGGATCGTCTTCATACGGCTGATCACCAGATGGCCGCCGATGCGGGTGAGATAGGTGGCGAGCGCCGACAGGAGAATGACGGCGGTCATGTAGGGCGACAGGATCTCGGTCATTCCGACGCCTCCGGCGCTTTCGGGGGCAGGGCGGCGGCGACCACGATGCCGACGGCGGCGCCGATGCTGACATGCCAGGGCGAGCCGACATAGATGTGGGCGAGCACCGAGGACAAGGCGCTCGCCGCGGCGACGAGGGCGAAGTTGTCGCGCTTGCGGAAGCCGAGCAGCAGGCCCATGAAGTAGACCGGCAGCAGCACGTCGATGCCCCAGGTCTCCATGTCGCCGATCAGCCGGCCGAAATAAGCGCCGACGGCGGTCGTGCCGACCCAGGCGACGTAAAGCGCCAGGCCGAATCCCATGTACCAGGCGAAGGTGACCTTCTTGCCGCTTTCGTCGCGGGCAAGAGCAAGCGCGAATTGCGGGTCGGTCAGGAGAAAGAAGGAGGCGGCCTGCTGGGGCAGGGTGAAGCGGGAGAGGAAGGGGCCGACGGCGGCGGAATAGAGGATGTGGCGGAAGTTCACCGCGAAGACGGAGAGCACGATCAGCCAGGCAGGCACGTTATGGCCGAAGAGCTCGATGCCGACGAGCTGGCTGGCGCCGGCAAACAGCGTCGCGCTCATCAGCGTCGCCTCGGCCACCGTCAAACCGTTGCCGACGGCGACGGCGCCGAACAGCAGCGCGAAGGGAATGGTGGACATCAGCACCGGCGGCGCCTGGCGCAGGCCCTCGACAAGATCGGCTCGCATGATTTCAAGGTCTCCTTCGTCCGCCCCTTACGGCTTTGCCGGCAGGCGGACAATCAAATTTGGCTGATGGATCGATTGACGAAACCGAACCTTCGCGCGCCGTGGTTGATCCCAAAGGCGTCTCGACTTACTCTTGGCAGGCCGATGGCGATGTTTCTTGAACGAAAGGAACCGATCGACGATGAAGCTCGACTATTCCACCGAGGATCTCGCCACGCTGATCTCCAGGGTGCAGGAGCATTTCGAGTCCGAATTCGAACTGGAGCTCGGACGGTTCGAGGCCGAGGAACTCGTCGATTTCTTCACCCAGCAGATCGGCGCGCATTTTTATAATCGCGGCCTCTACGATGCCCAGTCGGTGATGCTCGGCAAGATCGAGGATCTGAACGACGCGATCTACCAGCTGGAACAGCCGGTCGATATCGGCTGACAAGGCCTCACTTCTTTACGCGCGGCTGGAAGGTGTGTTCCTCGGCGGGGAAGGTGCGGGCCTTGACTTCGTTGGCGTAATCCTCGACGGCGGAGGAGATCAGCGGCGCGAGCGAGGCGAAGTGTTTGACGAAGCGCGGCTTGAAATCGTTGAAGATGCCGAGCATGTCGTCGACGACGAGCACCTGGCCGTCGCAGGCCGGCGAAGCGCCGATGCCGATGGTGGCGGTCGCAACATTGGCGGTGATCTCACGGGCGAGCGGCTCGACCGTGCCCTCGATCACCATGGCGAAGGCGCCGGCCTCGGAAATGGCTTTCGCGTCCCGGCGGATCTTGTCGGCCTCGGCCTCGGTGTGGCCCTGCGAACGGTAGCCGCCATTGGTGTTGACCTGCTGCGGCATCAGCCCGACATGGCCGAGAACCGGCACGCCGCGGCTGACGAGGAAGGCGACTGTCTCGGCCATCTCCGCGCCGCCCTCGAGCTTGACGCCGTCGCAGCCGGTTTCCTTGAGCAGACGCGCGGCGTTGCGGAAGGCCTGTTCCTTCGATTCCTGGTAGGCGCCGAAGGGCAGGTCGACGATGACGCAGGCTTGCTTGGCGCCGCGCATGACGGCCTGGCCGTGGGCGATCATCATTTCCATGGTGACGGAGACGGTGCTTTCCATGCCGTAGAGCACCATGCCGAGGGAATCGCCGACCAGCAGGAAATCGCAATGCGGATCGGTGAGCCGCGCCATCGGCGTGGTGTAGGAGGTGAGCGAGACGATCGGGCGCTGCCCTTTGAGAGCCTTGATGGCCGACGGCGTCATGCGCTTCTGGCGGAGGGGCGCGCTCATGCGGCTTCCTTTCCGGTTGCCTCGGCCTTGCCGAGAACCCTGTTGTCGAGAAGCTTGGTCTGGCCGATGCGGACGTAGAGCAGGATCAGCGCGGTGGCGCCGATGCGCTCCAGCGGCTCCAGAGTCTTTGGATCGCGCACGGCGACGACTTCCGGGTCGGCCAGCGGTTCGGCGCGGATGAAGGTTTTTATGGCGTCTTCCAACTCCTTCGGATCGCGCAGGCCGGCGGCGACGAGCCGGTCGGCCTCCTCCAGCGCCTTCGGCACGATGACGGCGGCGGCGCGCTCTTCCGGCGACAGGTAGACGTTGCGCGAGGAGCAGGCGAGGCCGTCTGCCTCGCGAATGGTGGGGGCCGGCACGACGCGGACCGGCAGGGCAAGGTCATCAACCATGCGGCGGATGATCGTCACCTGCTGGTAGTCCTTCTCGCCGAAATAGGCGGCGTCGGGCTGGACGATGTTGAAGAGTTTCGTCACGACCGTGGCGACGCCGGCGAAATGGCCGGGACGGGCCTCGCCCTCCAGCTGGCCGCCGAGCTTCGGCAGGTCGACGACCGTCTGCATCGGTTCGGGGTACATGGCGGCGACATCGGGCGCGAACAGGAAATCGACGCCGGCGGCCTCCAGCATCAGGCTGTCGCGGGCAAGGTCGCGCGGGTATTTGGCGAGATCCTCGTTCTTGCCGAACTGCAGCGGATTGACGAAGATCGATACGACCGTGACGTCGTTTTCCGCCTTCGAGCGGGCGACGAGGCTCATATGCCCCTCGTGCAGGTAGCCCATGGTCGGCACGAAGCCGATGCTGCGGCCGGCGCGGCGATGGGCGGTCAGGCGCTCGCGCAGTGCGGCGATGGTACCGATGGTTCTCATGACCGGCTCCTCCCTGTCATTTTCCGCGGACCCTTGTTGCGTTCGGTCCTTGAAAGGCGGCCTAGCGCGTGCGGCGCAAAAAGGCAATTCCCCTGATGGGCTGCGACAGGTGTCTCAGGCGAGGCGGTCATGGCTTGTCGTGATCAGGACGCCGGCCGCGCGCATCTCTTCGATCGCGCTCTTCACGCCCTCCGGATCGATGCCGCGGGAGCCGTCCTCGATGAAGGCGACGCGCACGCCGGGCAGCATGTCGACGGCATCCAGCGCCGAGAATTTCACGCAGTAATCGGTCGCAAGGCCCATCAGGTCGAGCTCGGTGACGTTCTTCGAGGCGAGGTAGCCGGCGAGGCCGGTGAGCGCCGCGCGGTCGTTGTCGCGGAAGGCGGAATAGCTGTCGACGGCGACGTTCTCGCCCTTCCGCTGCACATGGTCGATCGCGGCGGTATCGAGGTCCGGATGGAAATCGGCGTCGGGCGTGCCCTGGACGCAATGGTCGGGCCATAGCATCTGCGGCTTGCCGGAGAGTTCGCCGATCTCGAACGGCGCCTTGCCGGGATGCTGCGAGGCGAACGAGCCGTGATTGGCCGGATGCCAGTCCTGCGAGGCGACGACGAGATCGTAGCGGCCGCTCTTCATCAGGCGGTTGGCGACCGGCACCACGGCGTCGCCCTCGGCGATGGGCAGGTTGCCGCCGGGGCAGAAGCCGTTCTGGATGTCGATCAGCAGCAGCGCACGGGTCATGGGTTTGCCTTTCGTTTCGTCGGGTGAAGATGGCAAGGGCCGGGCAGGGGATCAAGGGGGGCTGCCGCAGGGCAGGTGTGCGGTTTTGGCGTCGCCCCTGGTGGGAGTAAGGGGCACGCCGCTTCCCCATCTCCCCCCTTGCGGGGGAGAAAGCGAAATCGAGGAATTGGCCCGATCAGGGCCAAACCTCGGATTTCGCAAGAGAGGGGCTCCGTGAGGATGGTGCCCACGCAACGATGCCCCTCTCCAGGAAAATCTGAAGTTTAGGCGGCTTGCGCTCGCCTAAGCCTTCGATTTTCCATCCTCCCCCGCAAGGGGGGAGGTTGAGCCGCTGCGGCCACCTTCGCTGCCCCTCATCCGGCTGCCGCCACCTTCTCCCCGCACGCGGGGAGAAGGGACTCGTGGCACCGTCGGCGCTCCATCCTCCTTCTCCCCGCAGGCGGGGAGAAGGTGCCGGCAGGCGGATGAGGGGCTTTCCCCACCATTTCCTTTCGCGCAACACCATCCATCTCCTTCAATCCCATTCGCCAACCCTCTCCAAAAATCACGCACCCCAAAACCCCGCAGAGGCTCTCCCCCTCCGGTTCGGCATCACCTGTAATTTCCTTCCCCTCAACTCCAGACAAAAGGGGAAGCGGACGGGGTACCGGGGGCACCTCGTTAGTTTAGTATAGTGGTACCTTCCGGTACCCCGTTCGGCGGTTTTTATCCGCGACTTCGGCCTCTCTGC
>NZ_JAGFPK010000001.1:2400029-2750535 GCF_017599385.1 Ciceribacter sp. L1K22 | reverse complement strand
ACCACGGACTTCGTCTCCCAAGTCATCGCCACCTCCCAGAATCAATCCGGAAAGTGTCAGGCATGTCTATGAACACCTGTCAGCTATGTATCAGGGCCGAACATCAAGCCCGAGGATGACGGAGTGTGGGGTTACGGTCGGTGCCAAAAGAGAGGTTAGCGGGTTGAGCGTTGCTTGGGGCACCATTGTTCCTCCTCCTTCCGGTCGTCATCCTCGGGCTTGACCCGAGGATCCAAAGCCAAGCCCGCGAACACTCGGCCAGGGCCGTACCTGAGCTTTGGCAGGAGAGGGGAAAACGTTTTCCAACGTCCTCACCTTGTCGCAAAACGATCACCTACAGGGTTTGTTGGCGGCGCCTTGCACTAGGTTGGAGCGAGGTGGGGCGCCAAAGCATGGATCTCAGAACCCAATGTCGTTTGGTATTCCGGAGTCTAATGTCTCAACACTTCTCGGAATTGTTGGGCCCATCCATAGCGACACCGCGCGTTCAAACATAGCCTCGGCTCGCCTTAGTATGGCATCCTCATCCCATTTTTCCTGTTGAAGAACGAAGCGGTTAAGCTCGATATGAGTGGTAGCTAACTTTGCCTTTTTCTCAATGAATGGAAGATTGCCTAGTTCGGCATTATATGCTGTTAGCGACAGATTTCCGAAAGTGTCTTTAAGTCGGAGATGAACCGATTCTGAATATTCTCCAACTTCTCTTTCCCACTCGTTGGTCATCGTCTGTGGCATTATATGCTCGATAGTTGCGTTATTAAGGTCGACTCTCTCCCGATGGCCGAAGGAATCTTCAAGACGTAGCAAGATGTAGCGAGTGTATCCCCGACCATACTGGGGGGATTTTTTGAAGTTTTCGCTGAATTCTTCGTCAGTTGGAAAGCGCCTTCCACCTGAACCAGCGGACATTGACGAAAGAAGCCAATCGAAATGGTTTTCTTCCGGAAATTGGCGGGCCCACTGCAGAAATAGCTTGTTGAGCGCATTCGTTGGAACAAAGCAGATCGCGCGTCTCACCACGAATGACTCAACAAGCGACAGGCATTGTTCAAGATCAACATCGGTAAGCTTCTGGCAATCTCGTGCCTCAAAAAGCCTTAGCAGGAGAGGGTACGACGTTCCAACATCCAATATTTTTAAGTTCTTGAGGCATGTACGGATAGAAGGAGTTGTTTCTAAATGTGGATCGAGTATTTTTGCGTATATCTCCGAGAACTTTGCCATTTCGGTTAGCTCTACTTCAACCGCAGTGGGTTCCGACATGCCCTTAAGTAGTGCCTTAGTCGCAGCGTATATGCCGCGCTGATAGACGTTATCACCGCCTTTCATTGCGTAGTGACGCAAGAATTCAGTTAGGTTGTTACCTAGTCGTCCCTCCATCGGAGCCCAGTAGCTTTTATAGATTCGTTCCTGTTCCCCTCCGGACGACATGGAATGACGGAACCGCATGAGTATATAGTTTCTGACCAAGTCAGCTTGTGTGAGCGGCTCACCTTTGAAATTTAAACTCTCGAATATGAGGTAGGGATCATCATCATCCCCTAGGTTAATCATCACCACCTGCAGAGCGCGCTCTACAGTTGTAAGTACTTTGGTGCAATCTATCGGGTCGCCGTTGAGATCTGCACCTGTAAGTAGCTGATTTTTGAAATAGTTGTACGCGTCAGACATCAGACTCTGATCGTTAGCGATCGTGCGATCCAGAATCATCGCGCGATATCGATCACGATCGATTTGGGTCGGCACAAATTTCAATGTGTCTTCAGGGTCACGAAATCTATTCGTAAGGTAAACTTCTTGGATCCGATCTGACGAATTTTTATCAAGCGTGTCGCGTAGCGCGGCCAGAAGAATGGAAATCGTCGTAAGGCGCTGTTGACCGTCGATTATTAAATACTTGCTTACTCCAACGGGCACGCTGCGTGCTGGGACAGATACGATAGTTCCCATGAAATGAGCGGAACGTTCATCAGCGTCGTATTGCACCAACATATCATCCCACAGAGTCTTCCAATTCGCTCGCTGCCACGAATAGGGACGCTGGAACAGGGGAATAAGATTCTGCTTCTCGCCATTGAAGTACTGAATAACTTGTGCCGGTGACGCTTCCATGTTGTCCTCCAAAGTTGTCGCCCTTCTTTGTCACTATCAGAAGTCTAGTTTGTCTGGGTAGTGTCGTGGAGCAATCAATTTGGGTACAAGGCTCTGCAAATCGGCGTGTAGACCGCTGCGTAATGGATGGCGCGGGGGTTGTAGGAGTTGCGGTTTGTTTATTGTTTTGGAACTCCCTCGCCGCGTGCCAGTTCGGCTCTCTCAACCCCAAAAAGGAGAGTCCCAATGAACAGCACCATCGACACCGCCACACTGACCTCCCAACGACGACCCCCCACACCCACCCGCCTCGCCGACGAGGCCGAGCGGGCCGCAGTAACCCGCTACCCCGCCGCCGCCTTTCGCGGCCCGCTGTTCGAAACCCGCGACCGGATCGCGCTTGGCATGGCGGCGCTGATGTTGATCGGGCCGCTGGCGGTGATGCCGCTCGGGTTGGGGTGAGGGGAGCGGTCGGCGGTTCCGGCCGTCAGCTTGCGAGGCCCAGTCCGCCGTAGCGGCTGATTTCGCTTTCGATTTCCGAAACCAGCGTGTCGAGCGCCGGGTTGCGGGTTTTGCGGGCGCGGCGGACGATGTAGGCGACGGAGGGGGGTGCCGGCAGGCGGTCCTCGATCAGGGTCATGTCGGGGCGCAGATGCCGGCCGGAGAGGAGGGCGACGCCGAGGCCGGCGGTGACGGCGGCGACAATGCCGGCGGCGCTCGAACATTCGAACACGGTTTCCAGCACGCCGCCCTCATCCTGGCCGATATCGAGCGCCCAGCGGCGATAGAAGCAATTGTCGTCGAAGGAGAGGAAGGGGATCGGCCCCTCTTCCGGCAGGACGAAATCGCGGTGTCTTACCCAGTGGATGTTTTCGCGGAAGAGCACGAGGTCGGTGGGGCGGACCTCATGAGAAAAGACCTGGACGATCGCCGCGTCGAGCTCGCCGCGATCGAGCATGTCGCGCAGCACGAGGCTCATGCGGACCTTGGTGCGCACCGCGACCTCAGGGTGCAGGCGGCGGAAGCGGCCGAGGATGCGGGCGAGATCGGTGCAGGTGGTATCCTCGGTCAGCCCGAGCGCGAGTCGGCCGGCGAGCGTGGTGCGCGTGAGGCTCAAGAGCGCCTCGTCGTGCAGGCCGAGGATGCGGCCTGCATAATCGAGCAGGTCCTCGCCGGCGGCGGTGAAGGTGCGGTCGCCGGGCTTGCGGCTCAGGAGATCGCAGTCGAGGCTCACCTCCAGGCGCCTGATCTTGTGGCTGACGGCCGATTGCGACAGGCCGAGGGCGTCCGCCGCCCGGGTGATGCCGCCGTGGTGGCGGATGGCGAGTAGCGCGCGGAGCGCGTCGATCTCGAGGCGGCGGGCGTTCAGGTCGGTCATGACTGGCTCCTCGTCGTTGTCTGGCCATAGTGCGGGATATCGATTGGTATGGCAAATGTTCATGCCATATTTTTCTTGATTGTCATCCGATCATCGATTTTTGTCATGTGCCTTGCGGATCATTCAGGCCTAAGTCTCCGGCTGTCATCCACACGGAGATTGGCCCATGACCTGCGTTCCTTCACCCGCTCCCGTCTTTCACAGGCGCTGGCTCTGGCCGGTTCTTGCGCTCGTGATGATCGTCAGCTGGAGTTCGGGCTTCATCGGCCTGCGCTATGCCAACGAGGAGGCCGGCATGGCGACGGTGCTGTTCTGGCGGACGCTGATGTCGGGGCTGATCCTGCTGCCGTTCGCGTTGATGATCGGGCCGCGGATGACGGCGCGGGGCGTGGCCGAGCAGATGGTGTTCGGCGTGGCGGCGGTGGTTCTCTACCTCGGCGGCTTCGCGGTGGCGATCGCCGAGCGGGTGCCGACGGGGCTGGTGGCGCTGATCTCCGACATGCTGCCGCTGGCCATCGCGGCGCTGTCGCAGCCGGTGCTGGGCGAGAAGCTGTCCGGGCGGCAGTGGGCGGGAACGGCGGTGGCGGTCGGGGGCGTGTTCATCGTCTCGTTCGACAGCCTGACGGTGGGGGAGGCGCCGCTCTGGGCCTATGGTCTGACGGTCGCCTCGACGCTGGTGTTCGCGCTCGCCTCCGTCATGCACAAGAAGCGGCCGACGCTCCGGATGCCGATCCACCAGGCGCTCTCGATCCATACGCTGACGGGGGCGGCGGTGTTCGGGCTGGTGGCGTGGTGGCAGGAAGCGCTGATGCCGCCGCTGACGGCGCATTTCGCCTTCGGCATCGGCTGGCTGGTGCTGCTCGCGACCTTCGCGGCCTACGGGGTCTACTATACGGCGCTCCGGCTCTATCCGGTGGCGCAGGTGAGCGCGGCGATCTATCTGTCGCCGCCGGTGACCATGATCTGGGCCTTGATGCTGTTTTCCGAGCCGCTGACGCCTGTCATGTTCGCGGGGCTGGCGGTGACGCTGGCAGGGGTGGCGATGACGTGGCGGGGGTGAGGCGGGCGGCATATCGTCAACGGACGTAAAGCACGCTGGCGCTTTGTGAAATCGACGCGCGGAACCTTTGCGGGGTGTTTTGCGTTGGGGTTCGTCGGACCATGCGCCGGCTCTCGCCCTTTCTCGACAAAGACACCCCGGGGTTTCACCATGATCATCATCCTCACCGCCGTCGTGTTCGGCGCCATCGGACTTTTCCTTGGCGTCGGCGGCGGCCAGCTCGTCATGCTCGGCGGCAGCTGGTATTACCTGATTGCCGGCCTTGCCTTCGCGCTTACCGCGATCCTTCTCCTCCTCAGGCGCCCGTCGGCGCTCTGGGTCTACGGGCTCTTCATCGTCGGCAGTCTTGCCTGGGCGATCTGGGAGGTGGGCTTCGACTGGTGGCAGCTCGGCACGCGCGGCGGGGTCGTCGTGGTGGCCGGTCTCTGGCTGCTTTTGCCGGCCGTGCGTCGTCCGCTCGGCTTTCGCGGATCGGACGGGCGTCGGCATGCGGCGAGCGCCACGGCGGTGGCGGTGCCGGTGGTGCTGGCAATCGTTGTTGCCGGCTATTCGCTGACCACCGATCCGGCCGACATGTCCGGGTCGCTGCCGACCGAAACGGTCGCGCAGACGGTCGACTATGGCGGGCAGGTGGCCGACCAGGAATGGCACCAGTATGGCCGCACCCCCTATGGTCAGCGCTATTCGCCGCTCAACCAGATCACCACCGAGAATGTCGATCAGCTGGAGGTCGCCTGGACCTATCAGACCGGCGATGTGAAGCTGCCGGAGGATGTCGGTGAAACCACCTACCAGGTGACGCCGCTGAAGGTGCGCGACACGCTCTACATCTGCACGCCGCACAACTGGGCGATCGCGATCGATGCCGCGACCGGCAAGGAGAAGTGGAAGTTCGATCCGAATGCCGGGCTCGAACCGCAGCGCCAGCACCAGACCTGCCGCGGCGTGACCTATTATGCCGATCCGTCGGTTCCGGCCGGCAGCGCCTGCAGCGAGCGGGTCTACCTGCCGACCTCGGACGCGCGGCTGATCGCGCTCGACGCCAAGAACGGAGAGATCTGCGAGAACTTCGCCGACGGCGGTACGCTGCGGCTGGAGCAGAAGATGCCGTACAATCCGGCCGGCTACTACTACTCGACCTCGCCGCCCGTCATCGTCGACGACAAGATCATCATCGGCGGCGCCGTCAACGACAACTATTCGATCCGCTCGCCGTCCGGCGTGATCCGCGCCTTCGACGTCGATACGGGCGAACTGCTGTGGAACTGGGATTCGGGCAATCCGGAGGAAACCGAACCGCTGCCGGAGGGCGAGACCTATACGGCGAACTCGCCGAACAGCTGGTCGATCTTCTCGGTCGACGACGCGCTGGGGCTCGTCTACATCCCGCTCGGCAACCAGGTGCCCGACCAACTCGGCATGGGCCGCAGCGAGGCGGTGGAGACCTATTCGTCCTCCATCGTGGCGCTGGACGTGAATTCCGGCCAGGTGCGCTGGGTGCGCCAGACCGTGCATCACGACCTCTGGGACATGGACGTTCCGGCCCAGCCCGTGCTGCTCGACATCACCAAGGACGACGGCACGACGGTTCCGGCGCTGGTCGGGCCGACCAAGCAGGGCGACATCTACGTGCTCGACCGCCGCACCGGCGAGCCGATCATCCCGGTGCGCGAGATCGCGGCGCCCGGCGGCGCGATCCCTGAGGATTTCACCGCGCCGACGCAGCCGATCTCGGACCTCACCTTCCGGCCGCCGCCGCTCGAGGAGCGCAACATGTGGGGCATCACGCTGTTCGACCAGCTCGCCTGCCGCATCGCCTTCCACCAGCTGAAATACGAGGGGCAGTATACGCCGCCGTCGCTTGAGGGAACGATCGTCTATCCCGGCAATTTCGGGACGTTCAACTGGGGTTCGATCGCGGTTGATCCGGAGCGGCAGGTGATGTTCGGCATGCCGACCTATCTCGCCTTCACCTCGCAGCTGGTGCCGCGTGAGGACGTGCCGCCGCCGGGCGCCAACGAGAAGGGTTCCGAGCAGGGCCTGAACCGCAACGAGGGCGCGCCCTATGCGGTGAAGATGGGGCCGTTCCTCAGCCCGCTCGGCATTCCCTGCCAGGCGCCGCCGTGGGGCTATGTCGCGGGCGCCAATCTCCGCACCGGCGAGATCGCCTACAAGCACCGCAACGGCACGGTCTACGACATGACGCCGCTGCCGCTGCCCTTCAAGGTGGGCGTGCCCGGCATCGGCGGTCCGATGATCACCAAGGGCGGCGTTGCGTTCCTCGCCGCTTCGGTCGACGACTACCTGCGCGCCTATGACCTGACGACAGGCAAGCAGCTCTGGGAAGCCCGGCTGCCGGCCGGCGGACAGGCGACGCCGATGAGCTATGCGATCGGCGACAAGCAGTATGTCGTGCAGGTGGCCGGCGGTCATGGCTCTGTCGGTACGAAGGCGGGCGACTACGTGATCGCCTACACGCTGCCGGAGAACTGACCGGCGGCAGCCCGCAAAGCATAAGGAGAAGGCTCCGGACGGCATGTCCGGGGCCTTTCGTCATTTCGGTGTGACAGACTCGAATTATCCCGCAGAGCGTGTATGATGGGTTATCGGACGCGGGGAGGGTGGCATGCCGTTCTACAGTGACATCCGGACGATCAAGGATCAGGCGAAACGAAACCGGATCGTGCGCGGGCTGAAGGCGCTGCGCGAGGGCTTTGCCGATCCGGAACATGGCATACCGTCGAAATCGGCGGACAACACGCTGTTGATGGCCTCGTGGAATATCCGCGAATTCGACGCCGGATCGAAGGCGAGCTTCCGCGACGAGGAGGCCTATTACTATATCGCTGAAATCATCAGCCGGTTCGATATCGTGGCGATCCAGGAGGTGCGGCGCAGCCTCTATCCGCTGCAGAACCTGAAACGGCTGCTCGGCAGCTGGTGGGATTTCCTCGTGACCGATATCACGCTCGGCGCAGGCGGCAATTCGGAGCGCATGGCGTTTCTCTACGACCGGCGCAAGGTCGATTTCACAGGGCTCGCGGCGGAACTGGTGCTCGACAAGGCGATCGCCATCGACGAGAAGATCGTGCAGTTCGCCCGCTCGCCCTATATCGCCGGCTTCCGGGCCGGCTGGGCCTATTTCACGCTTGTGACCGTGCACGTCTACTACGGCAAGGGCGTGCCGGTGGACGAACGGCGGCTGGCGGAGATCCAGAAGCTCGCGGAAACGCTGACGAAGTTCGCGCCCGATTTTTCGAGCGCCCGCGTCTATTCGCCGGACGGCAAGCCGCAACGCGACAACCTGCTGCTGCTTGGCGACTTCAACATCTTCAATCGCAAGGACGTGACGATGGAGGCGCTGACCAAGGCGGGCTTCGTGGTGCCTGACGGGTTGCAGAGCATTCCGGGCTCCAATGTCGACCAGAAGAAGCACTACGACCAGATCGCCTACCACAAGAAGCTTGCCGGCTTGAAGCCGACGAAGCGGGCAGGGGTGTTCAACGTCTTCGACCACGTCTATCGCGCGGATCAGGAGGCGGACTACGCGGCCGAGCGGGCTGTGAAGGGCGGCAGGAGCTACAAGGACTGGCGGACCTTCCGGATGAGCGACCACCTGCCAATGTGGGTGGAGTTCGATATCGACGACAGCAATGCCTATCTCGACAAGCTAGCCGGCACGGGGCCGGCGCCGCCCTGATTGCTGGTCATTGTCTTACGGCGGATGCGGGACGTCGCGCCGCACTTCTCGCCGGGCCGGCATGGGGGTAAAACAGGCGCGGCCGCTCGTCCCGAAGGTTGTGCCGGATGTCCTCCGCCCCGTCATCATCAGCCGTCTTCCGACATCTTGCCGGTTTCTTTCTCTGCGCCGGCCTGTTTTCGTGGCTCTTGTGGTTGCCGCTTGCGCTCGGTGGACCGGGGCAGACGGGAACGTCACCGCTCGCCATCCTGCATCTCGTCGGCAGTCTTGGGCCGGCGCTTTCCGGGCTTTTATGGGCGTGGCTCACCGGCGGGCGGGAGGGTTTGCGGCGGCTGGTGCGTCGTATCGCCTTCCGGCGGATCGGATGGGGCTGGCAGATGGCGGTCTGGCTGGGGCCGTTCGCGCTGCTCGTCCTCGCGCAACTGGTCGCGCGGGCGAATGGCGCAGAGGTGACGCCGGGCGAACTGGCACCGAGCGCGGAGTATCCCGCTATGCCTGTTGCGATCTACTGGCTGGCGGTGCTGTTTTTCTACGGCTTCGGCGAAGAAATCGGCTGGCGAGGCTTTGCGCTGCCGATGCTGCAGGAGCGGTTCTCGCCGTTCATGGCAACGCTCGGCGTTGCCGCGATCTGGGCCGTCTGGCACTGGCCGTTGTTTCTCTTCTCGCCCGGTCTGTCGGCACTGGGCGCCGGCGGTATCGCCGGATGGGCCGCGAGCCTTTTGACCGGCGCCTTCCTGCTGACGGTCATTCTGAACGGGACGGGCGGTAGCGTCTTCGCTGCGGCCGTTTTCCACGCGACGATGGACATCGCGTTTCTCGGGCCGTCCGAGGTGATGATGGTGGTGGGGGCGCTGACGACGCTGCTCGGTCTCGGCGCGCTGGCATGGACGCTGACGAGAGGCCGCGCCGAAAATGTGACCCTATTGACACGTGACTAAATAGTCACCTATTGTAGCGGCATGGACGATATCTTCAACGCTCTGGCACATCCGATCCGTCGCGACCTCTTGGACAGGCTTCGCGAACGCGACGGTCAGACGCTGGGCGAGCTCGAACGGGACCAGCCTGTCACGCGGTTCGGCGTGATGAAGCATCTCGGCGTGCTGGAGAGCGCCCATCTCATCGTGACCCGCAAGGTGGGCCGCGAAAAGCTGCACTATCTCAATCCGCTGCCGATCCAGCAGGTGGCGGACCGGTGGGTGTCGCGTTTCGCAGCGCCGTTCGCGCGCACGCTGAGCGATCTGGCAACGGCCGCAGAAACAAGGGACAGGACCATGAGCGCCGCAGCACCGAAGCATGTCTGGGAAATGTATATCCGCGCCACGCCGGAGGCGGTCTGGTCGATCCTGACGGACGACGAGAAGACGCCGCTCTGGCAACACTTCAACATGACCTCGAAAACCGAATGGACCGAAGGCGGAGCGATCACGTTCCTCGTCGGCGACCGGCCGATGATCGTGGGCAAGGTGGTGGCAATCGAGCCGCCGCGCCGCTTCGTGCATACGTTCAGCGCCCAGTGGTCGCCGGACGTGGCGGTCGACCCCGCTTCGCGGGTGACCTGGACGCTGGAACCCGTCGGCGACAAGGCCTGCAAGCTGACGCTGACGCATGACGATTTCGGAGGCGAGACGGCCACCAGCAAGGCGATCACCGGCGGCTGGCCGGAAGCGCTGTCGCGGCTGAAGACGCTGGCCGAGACCGGCGAGCCCTTCCACATGCCGCCGCCGGCGATGGCGGGCTGAGGCTACACCGATAAGGGTTCCGGCTCGTCCCGAAGCAGGGATTGGATATTCCCCATCGCCGCCGAAGATATGCGCCTCGGCGGCGAATTTTTGAGGTCGGGCACCGTTCACTGCTCGGCGAACAGCCGACGCGTAAAGCGCTTCTCGATCTCCAGCACGATGAAGGAGGCGGCGCCGATGGCGAGGATGAGGATGCCGTCGAGAAACGTCAGGGGCCGGGAGTCGAAGATCGTGTTCATCACCGGCAGATAGGTGAAGGCGAGCTGGCCGATCACGACGACGGCAAGCGCTGTCAGAACGGGCCAAGTGCCTTTGGCGCCCGTGAACGTCAGCGAGGTCGTGTGCAGGTAGCGGACGCTGAACATGTAGAAGATTTCCAGCACGACAAGCATGTCGACGACCATGGTGCGCGCGGTTTCGAGATCGCGGCCCTGACCGAGCGCCCAGAAGAACAGGCCGAGCACGATGCCGGTGAACATGACCGTGACGAGGCCGATACGCCACAGGATGAAGGGTGTGAGCAGGCCGGCATCGGGACGACGCGGGCGGCGTTGCATGACGTTCGGTTCGGCCGGTTCCAGGGCCAGCGCGAGGCCGAGGGTAGCGGCCGAGAGCAGATTGATCCAGAGGATCTGCACCGGCGACATGGGCATCACGAAATTGAACAGGATGGCGAGAATGACAGCCGATGCCTCGCCGCCATTGGTGGGCAGGGTCCAGCCGATGACCTTGCGGATGTTGTCGTGGACCGTGCGGCCTTCGCGGACGGCGGCGACGATGGAGGCGAAATTGTCGTCCATCAGCACCATTTCCGAGGCCTCCTTCGCGGCCTCGGTGCCCTTCAGGCCCATCGAAATCCCGACATCGGCCTGTTTCAGCGATGGTGCGTCGTTGACGCCGTCGCCCGTCATCGCCACCACGCGTCCCTCCGCCTGAAGGGCCTGGACGATGCGCAGCTTGTGCTCCGGGCTGGTGCGGGCAAAGACGGTCGTTTCGCGGATGGCACGGGCGAAATCCTCGTCGGAGAGGGCATCGAGATCGGCGCCGGTCAGCACCTTCGGATCGTCGTCAAGGCCGAGCTGCCCGGCGATCGCCCTGGCGGTGGCGGCGTGGTCGCCGGTGATCATCCTGACGGCGATGCCGGCCGACCGGCACTCGGCGACGGCCTGGATGGCCTCCTCGCGCGGCGGATCGATGAAGCCGATCATGCCGAGCAGAGTGAGGCCGCCCTCGACGTCGTCGAAATCGATGCTGTCCGTTCCGGCGGGCAGGGGCCGCGTGGCGAAACCGAGCACGCGCTCGCCCTCGGTGGCGGCTTCCGCGATGCGATGGTTCCAGAGCTCAACGTCGAGCGGGACCGGCCCCGCCGGTCCTTCCTGGTTGGTGCACATCGCCAGCACCACCTCCGGCGCGCCTTTCACAAGCACGACCCGCTCGGCAAGCGACATGTGGTGCAGGCTCGCCATGAAGCGATGGGCGGCATCGAAGGGGATTTCGTCGAGGCGCTGCCATTCAGCCCGTTCGACATCCGGCTGGAAGCCGGCCTTCATGGCCAGCGTGACGAGCGCGCCCTCCATCGGGTCGCCCTCCACATGCCAGCCGCTCCGATCTTGCCGAAGCGTGGCGTCGTTGCAGAGCAGACCGGCACGGGCGAGCGACAGGGCGGTGCCGTGTCCGGCCGGCTTCCTGTGGTCGAACAGGAGGACGTCGCCGGGATCGTAGCCGGAACCCGCGACCATGATCGTTCCCTCGGGAGCGATGAGGCGGCGGGCGGTCATTTCGTTGCGGGTGAGCGTGCCTGTCTTGTCCGAGCAGATGACGGAGGTGGCGCCGAGGGTTTCGACCGCCGGCAGGCGGCGGATGACGGCATTGCGGGCGGCCATGCGCTGGACGCCGATGGCAAGCGTGATGGTGATGACCGCGGGGAGGCCCTCCGGCACGAGGCTGACGGACAACGCGATGACCGCCATCAGCGCCTCGTCCCAGGCAAAACCGCTGACAGCGACGGCGAAGCCGAACAGTATGGCGGCGCCGAGAAAGGCGAACCAGGTGAAGCCGCGGCCGAAGCTGTTGATCTGGCGCAGCAGCGGCGTCGTCAGCTGTTCGACCTCGCCCAAGAGCGCGCTGATCCTGCCGATCTCGGTGCGAAGACCGGTCGAGGTGACGATACCGGTGCCCTGACCGGTGGAGACCAGGGTTCCGGAGAAGACCATGGACTTGCGATCGCCGAGAGCGGCATCTTCCGCCACCGGATCGACATGTTTGGAGGCGGCGACGGATTCGCCCGTCAAAAGCGCCTCGTCGACCCTCAGGCCACGCGCCTTGAAGAGGCGAAGATCGGCGGGCACGCGGTCGCCGGCCTCGATGAGGACGACATCGCCCGGCACCAGCCCCGAGACCGGGATGCTGATCCGCTTGCCATCGCGCAGCACGGCGGCGCTCGGGGCGATCATGTCGCGCACGGCGACAAGCGATTGCTCGGCCTTGCCCTCCTGCAGGAAGCCGACAATGGCATTGACCAGCACCACGGCGAGGATCACGCCTGTATCAACGAGGTGTCCAAGCAGCCCGGCGGCGAGCGCGCTCGCCAGCATGAAATAGATCAGGGCATTGTTGAACTGGGCGAGAAAGCGAAACAGCGGGTGACGCTGCTTGCCGACCGGCAGGCTGTTGGCGCCGTGGCGCAGGAGCCGGTCTCCGGCTTCTTTCGCGCTCAGCCCGTTTTTGTCCGAGGACAGAGCGGCGATGACGGTCTCGGCGGTATGGGCATGGTGGGGCATGTCGGCATGGCGTCTGTCGATCGCGCGGTCGGGGATCGTCATCGGCGGCGTTCTCCTTCGTCGTCTCGCGTCAGTCTTACAGGCCTGCATTTCCGTTTCGGGACAGGGGCATCGTGTTGGGATGCATGCTGTCGCGAACGGGCCGTGCCGTCCATTGTAAGACATTGCTTTTTGGCGGGGCGCCTTGATCCATGCCAAGTGGCACGGCGTTGTCGGCATGGCGACAAAGGTGACGGACAGGCGAGGGTGAGTTGCCGGCCGCGGTCAATCCTCGGCGCCGTCCCGCCAACCGACACGCGGCCTCGTTTTCATTTTGGCACGGCGGCCGCCGCCAAAATGCCGCGACTCAACCCTTCATTAACCCGCATGCCCTTAACTCCAGGAATCAGATGTAAGGGTGTTTTGGTATGTCGGTAGACGCGCGTTCGGCTGAGGCCGGTGGTTCCTTGAGTTTCTTTCCCCTGCACATGCGCCGCGATCTGGTGCGCAAGGCCGCACACGATCTCGACCGTCATCACGGCGAAGCGGCTGTCGATTTCTGGAAGACGACCTGCCGGGCGCTCGGCGCCGATCTCGTCGCCCGGGGATGCCCGGAAGACGAGATGCGGACGCAGATCATGGATTTCCAGCTGGCCGTGCAGATGGAATTGATGACCCTGCACCGCGAGCAGATGGCGCAGGGCTGACAGAAGCCCCACCCCTCAGTATTGAGGGGATGTGATCAGCGGTTCGACGTTTGTGATCGAGTCCGAGCCGAAGCTCTTGAAAAAGCCCTTTTCCTCGATGGAGAAGGGCACGGTCGGCGCCACATCGGCGACCCTCTCGTCCGGCACGACCGCCTGGACGGAATAATCTCCCGCCGGCGCGTTATAGAGCGTCCAGCGACCTTCCTTGTCCGTGAACAGCACGCTCTTGCCTTCGGGCCCCTCGATGATGACGGGAACGCCGGCGAGCGGCTCGGCCGTTGGCGTCTTGACCTCGCCGGTGACCTCGGCGGATTGGGCCAGAGCGGCGGACGGCAGCGCCACGGCGGCCAGTAGGGCGGGGAGGAGGGCGCGCGGGCTCATCGTTTCAGATCCAGTTCGAAGCTCGCCGCATCAAGGCGCAGGCCCTCGACCGCCGGACGGACGGAGGGCACGCCGTGGGCGAAGGCATAGGCCGTGTAGTTGTCCCAATTGTTGGGCACCGGAATGGTGATCTCCATCGTGCCATTGTCGCGCGGGGTTTCCGTCAGGTTCCAGCGGCTGGTGGTGACGCCGACGACGACGGCAGGAACGTCGCGGAGGACCTCGGGATCGATATGGACCTTGCCGGTGAAATTGACGAACTCGATCTTGTTGGGGCGCTGCAGGTCATAGGCGAACCCGGCGAAGACAATGCCGACGAGGAGGCCGCCAATGGCCGGGACATCGGTCTTCATCGTACCCAGGAAGGGGATGTTGATCTCGGTGCCGGCGCCCGGATTGTACTTCACCCGCGACAGCACGAAGATGCTGCCAAGAATGCACAGCGCGGCCAGCACCACGAAAGACAGCGAGACGATCAGATTGCCAGTCATTGGCGTCGCTCCCGGTTAAGGGGAGAGGATAGGGCAAGCTGTTCCTGAGTTCAATCTAAAATTGAATTTGATATGTATGCTCCGCTTCCCGGGCGCGCGGATTGCAGCAGATGGCAAAGTTTGCCATTATCCTGGGAAAGAGGACGATGCCGATGGCGACGATGAACGTATCCCTGCCAGATCCGATGAAGGACTGGGTGGAGGCGCAGGCCAAGTCGGGCCGGTATTCCAATGCCAGCGACTATGTCCGCGACCTGATCCGGCGGGACCAGGAACGGGCTGACAAGATCGCGGCCATGCAGCGACTGGTCGACGAGGGGCTGGCGAGCGGGATCGGCGAGCGGTCGCCCGAGGCGCTTTTCGAAGAGGCGGTTGCGCGGGCGAGCGCCAAGAACGGACGCTGACGGATGGGATTCCGTCTGTCAGGCGAGGCGGAAGAAGACATCATCGCGATCGCTGAACATGGAGTTTCGGTCTTCGGCCGAGCCCAGGCGAAGCGCTACCATACCGAACTGCTGGCGCTTCTGGCGCTGATCGGTGAGAATCCCCGAATGGCCCGCGAGAGAACTGAGATCGTTCCGCCGGTGAGGCTGCAGCCTTTCAAAGCGCATTTGATCGTGTACGTCGTGGAAGAAAATGACGAGGTTCTAATCGTCCGCGTGCGGCACGGCAGAGAGAACTGGGAAACCTCAGGGGTCCCGCCGGAATGACCCCGTTGTGGTTGTTCCAGATCATAAAGGCCTGTCCAGCCGAGGCGTAACCCTCACGCCCGCTCCACGAACCCGTCCAGCACCCGCTTCTGTCCCGCCCGATCGAAATCGATCGTCAGCTTGTTGCCTTCGACGCCTGAGACGTTGCCGTTGCCGAATTTCAGGTGGAAGACGCGGTCGCCGACGGAAAATTTCGAGGGGGTGTCGGCGACGGATTTGGCGACGAGCTGGCCTTCGATGACCTTGCCGCTCGGACCCGCCTCGCCGTAGCCGATGCGTTCCACCGCGTGGCCGGAGCGGGTGCCCCAGTTGTCGCGGGTGGCGTCCGATTTGTTGGCCTGGGCGCGTTTCCAGCCGGGGGTGGAATAGCTGTTCTGGAAGGGGTCGGCCTTGTCGAAGCGCGACTGGCCGTAGCCGCCGCGACCGTAACCGCCGTAACTCGTCTCGGCCTCGGCGACCTCGACATGGACGGCGGGGAGTTCATCGAGGAAGCGCGAGGGCATGGTCGACTGCCAGAGGCCGTGGATGCGGCGGTTGGAGACGAACCAGATGTGGCAGAGTTTCTTGGCGCGGGTGATGCCGACATAGGCGAGGCGGCGTTCCTCCTCCAGGCCGGCGCGGCCGCTCTCGTCGAGCGCGCGCTGGTGGGGGAAGAGGCCTTCCTCCCAGCCGGGCAGGAAGACGGTGTCGAATTCCAGGCCCTTGGCGGAGTGGAGCGTCATGATCGAGACAGCGTCCATGTCCTCGTTCTGCTCGGCGTCCATGACCAGCGAGACGTGTTCGAGGAAGCCGCGCATCGACTCGAAGCTTTCCATCGAGCGGATGAGTTCCTTGAGGTTTTCGAGCCGGCCTGGGGCTTCGGCCGACTTGTCGTTCTTCCACATGTCGGTATAGCCGGACTCTTCGAGTATCTGCTCGGCGAGCTCGGTATGCGGAGTCGATTCAAGGGCTTGCGACCATCGGGTGAAGTATTGCACGACGTCGTAGAGCGCCTTGCGGGCCTTGGGCTTCAGCTCGTCGGTCTCGGCGATCTCGGCGGCGGCGGCGAGCATCGGGATGTCGCGGGCGCGGGCATAGTCGTGGAGCGTCCGCACCGTGGTGTCGCCCAGGCCGCGCTTCGGGGTGTTGACGATGCGCTCGAAGGCGAGATCGTCGGCCGGCTGGCAGACGAGGCGGAAATAGGCCATGGCATCGCGGATTTCGAGCCGTTCGTAGAAGCGCGGGCCGCCGATGACGCGGTAGTTGAGGCCGAGCGTGACGAAGCGGTCTTCGAACTCGCGCATCTGGAAGGAGGCGCGGACCAGGATCGCCATGTCGTTGAGATTGTGCTTTTTCCCGTCGGCGCCATCGCCGCGCTGCAGGCGCTCGATCTCCTCGCCGACGGCGCGGGCCTCTTCCTCCGAGTCCCAGGCGGCGTGGACCAGCACCTTCTCGTCGTCGGGATTGGTGCGCTCGGTGAACAGCGTCTTGCCGAGACGGCCCTCGTTGTGGGCGATCAGATGGCCGGCGGCGCCGAGAATGTGCTCGGTGGAGCGGTAGTTGCGCTCCAGCTTGACGACCTTGGCGCCCGGAAAATCCTTCTCGAAGCGCAGGATGTTGTCGACTTCGGCGCCGCGCCAGCCGTAGATCGACTGGTCGTCGTCGCCGACGCAGCAGATATTTATCTGCTGCGATTTGTTTTCGCTCACGCGGTCGCCGCTGCGCGGCTCGCTCCGCGGGGGCGCGCCATCGGGCGCGACGGCCGCTTGGCCTTGCCGACCTTCGGTCGGATACGCGCCAATATCTTCCCATGGCTCGGATCTTTGGATCTCGTGATCTGCAACCTGTTTGGTTGGCATGGGGCTGCTGCGCGATGCCGGCGACCGCTGGGCCAGCAGCCTGAGCCACATATACTGGGCGGTGTTGGTGTCCTGGTACTCGTCGACGAGGATGTAGCGGAAGCGCTGGTGGTAATCCTTCAGCACATCGGGATGTTGCCGGAAGATGCGGATCGGGTGGAGCAGCAGGTCGCCGAAATCGCAGGCGTTCAGGCTTTTCAGGCGGTTCTGGTAGGCGGTGTAGAGTTCGCGGCCCTTGCCGTTGGCGAAGGCGCGGGAATCGCCTTCCGGAATCTGGGCGGGGTCGAGGCCCTTGTTCTTCCAGCCGTCGAGCATGGCGGCGAAGGTGCGGGCCGGCCAGCGCTTGTCGTCGAGGCCTTCCGCCTGGATCAGCTGCTTGATCAGACGGATGACGTCGTCGGTGTCGAGGATGGTGAAATCGGATTTCAAGCCCACGAGTTCGGCGTGGCGGCGCAGGATCTTGACGCCGATCGAGTGGAACGTGCCGAGCCAGGGCATGCCCTCGACGGCGCCGCCGACCAGCATGCCGATGCGCTCCTTCATCTCGCGGGCGGCCTTGTTGGTGAAAGTCACGGCGAGGATCTGCGAGGGATAGGCGCGGCCGGTGGCGAGGATGTGGGCGATGCGGGTGGTCAGCACGCGCGTCTTGCCGGTGCCGGCGCCGGCCAGCACCAGGACAGGACCCTCAGTCGTCTCGACCGCCTCGCGCTGCTCGGGATTGAGGCCGGCAAGATAGTCGGGTGCCTGGGCCTGGTCCCGGGCCGCCATGGCACGCGCGGCAATGCCGAGGCCGCCGGCCTTTGGGGCCGGGGCGGGCGCGCCGTTGCGCGGCGTCGGCTCCTCGTCGAAGAAAGGAATGTCGTCGAAACCGTTACTCATGGGCCCCAATGTAGTGATTCGAGCCCGAAAGGCGAGTCAAGATGTTCTCCTTTCATTCCGGCGGCGGTTTGACGGGCCGGATTCCGGAAGGGGAAAATCACCCGAGCTCGGCGATGAGACCATCGATTTCGGCGCCCCATTCGGCCGCGTAGCGGCGCTTCGTCGTGTCGTCCAGCCAGCTGCCTTCGATGGCGTCGATGGTGCTGCGGCGGATGTCGGCGGGGGTGAAGCCGAGCTGATGGGCGGCCTTGCCGTATTCCTTGCCGAGGTCCGTGAAGAACATCGGCGGATCGTCGCTGTTGATCATGACCTTCAGGCCGAAGTCCTTCATGACGCGGATGGCGTGGTCCGGGGCAGACAGGTCGTGCCAGGGGGAGGTGACGGCGCTGGTCGAGGGGCAGACGGTGAAGAGGATGCCCTCATCCTTGCAGCGTTGCATCAGCTCGGGATCGTCGACGACATGATAGCCATGATCGATCCGGCGGACCTTGAGCGCGTCGATCGAACCGCGGATGAACTCGGCCGGCCCGGTTTCGCCGGCATGCGCCGTGACCTGCAGACCCACGTTGCGGGCCCGCTCGAACAGGGCGGCATAGGGTTCCGGCGGAAAGGGGGCCTCGTTGAAGTCGAGGCCGATGCCGACGAGCTTTTCGTCGCCGCGGGCGAAAATCATGTCGAGGAAATCCTCGCCCGCCGCCGGCCCGAGTTCGCGGTTGACGCCCGGCGCGCAGACGCTCACGACGCCGAAATCGCTTTCGGCATCGGCCATGCCGGCGCGGATGCCATCCATCTGAGTGTCGAAGCTGACGCCGTTCGGGAAGTGAATCTGCGGCGAGAAGAAGAACTCGACGTAACGTGAGTTGTTCGCCGCGCAGCTCTCCAGCATCTCGTAGGTGACGCGCCTATAGTCGTCGGCGGAGACCAGGCTGTCGGAGACGGCGGTGTAGATCTTGAGGAACTGCTCAAGCGTGTCGTAGCGGTAAAGGTCCTCGACCCGTTCGAAGGGTGGCAGGGCGACGCCGTTCTTTCGGGCCAAATCGACGGCCGTCTGCGGGCGAATGGCACCCTCCAGATGCAAGTGCAGTTCCATCTTCGGGATTTTCGCCAGGAATTCCGCCATCGAGATCATGGGTCAGGTCACTTTTGCCAAAGGAGTTCAGGCAGTCTTGCTGCGGTGCGGCAAAAGTCAAGCTGGCGAGCGAATGGCCGATGACGCTTTCGTGATAGCGATGACAATTTGGTAATGTTGAACAATCTGGCTTGCCGTTCTGTTGCGGCGCATAAATAGTACCAGGAATTCCTTGGACCGGGCTGTCGGCCGGTGTCGTTTTTCGGCGCCGGCCGAACGCTCGATGACTTATTTTTTTTGATGCGCGGAGTCCTTGATGGCGTTCTGGAAACAATTGCTTCTGGCGGCGGTGCTGCTGGTGGTGGCCTTGGTCGGCTGGCTGTGGTTCGTACCGGGAAGCGGGCAGACGCTTGCCCGGCTCGGCCTGCCGCAGGCTCTGGTGTCGGCGCTCGGACCGTCACCGGATGCGGCGACGCAGACCGGCGCAGTCAACGGTGGGCAGGCCGGTGCAAACGGTGGCCGGCGGCAGGGCGGCAACGCACCGGCGGTGGTCGCCGTCGCCGTCGAGACCGGGACCGTGAACGACCGGTTGAGCGCGATCGGCAGCGGTGAGGCAATCCAGTCGGTCGTCGTGATGCCGCAGGTGGCGGGCACGATCGAGGAGATCCTTGTGACGTCGGGTCAGCGCGTGACCAAGGGTCAGGTGCTGGCGAAGCTCGACCGCGACGAGCAGGTGATCGCGCTCGACCGGGCCCGCGTGGCGCTTCGGAGCGCGGTGGAACGCTCCTCGTCCTACAAAAATCTCCAGTCGGTCGCCCGTCTTGAGGTACTCGATGCACAGATCGCCGAGGAAACGGCCAAGCTTGCGGTGAGCACTGCCGAACTCGACCTGAGGCGCCGCGACATCGTCGCACCCATCGACGGTGTGGCCGGCATCGTCGCCGTCAACGTGGGCGATAATGTCACGACCCAGACGACGGTGGTGACGATCGACGACCGTTCGGAAATCCTGGTCGATTTCTGGGCGCCGGAGCGTTTCGCGGTCACCATCGAACCGGGGCAGGCGGTCGAGGCGACATCGATTGCCCGGCCGGGCCAGGTGTTCAGCGGCGTCGTCGACGCCATCGACAACCGTGTGGATCTCGAAAGCCGGACGATCCGCATCCGCGCCCGCATCGACAATCCGCAGGACGTGCTGCGGGCCGGCATGGCCTTCAACGTCTCCATGCGGTTCCCCGGTGAGACCTATCCGTCGGTCAATCCGCTCGCGGTGCAGTGGGATGTCGACGGTTCCTTCGTCTGGAAGGTGACGGACGAGAAAGCCCAAAAGGCAAGGGTGCGCATCGTGCAGCGCAATCCCGAGAGCGTGCTGGTCGAAGGTGACGTGGAGGCGGGCGATCTGGTCGTGACCGAGGGCATCCAGCGGGTGCGCGAGGGACAGGCGGTGCGCCTGCTCGGCGGTCCGGCCGAACCGGAGGTGGCGCGCCAATGACATCGGAGAACCATACGCCTTCGGAATCCGGGCAGCATTTCACGGCGCTGTTCGTGCGTCGACCCATCCTCGCCGCCGTCATCAATACTTTGCTGGTCGTCGCGGGGCTCGCGGCGCTGGCCGGCGTCGAGGTGCGCGAGCTGCCAGATGTCGACCAGCCGGTCATTACGGTGCGAACCTCCTATGACGGGGCGGCGCCGCAGACGATCGACCAGGAGATCACGCAGGTGATCGAGGGCGCGGTGGCACGGGTCAGCGGGCTCAAATCGATCTCGTCGGAATCGCAGTCCGGCTCCAGCCGCGTGACGATGGAATTTAACGATACCGTCGACCTGCAGGTCGCCTCGAACGACGTGCGCGATGCGATCAGCCGCGTCACCAACCAGCTGCCCGACGATGCCGACGATCCGCGCATCGTCAAGGCGGACTCCGACTCCCAGGCGATCATGCGGCTTGCCGTGACGTCGAGCACGCTTTCGATGGAAGACCTGACGCTCCTGGTCGACAACGAGATCATCGACCGGCTCGCCTCGGTCGATGGCGTCGCCGATGTCGAGCTCTATGGCGACCAGGAGAAAATCTTCCGCGTCGACATCAACCAGGAAGCGCTTGCCAGCCGGGGGCTGACGGTTGCCAGCATATCGACGGCGCTGTCATCGGCGGCGCTCGACGTGCCGGCGGGCTCGCTCGAAAGCTCCATGCAGAACATCGTGGTGCGTGCGACGGCGAACCTGACCAAGCCCGAGGACTTCGAGAACCTGCTGATCGGTCCGAACGTGCGCCTGCGCGACATCGCCACCGTGACGCTCGGGCCCGACGATGGCAGCACGGTACTGCGGTCGAACGGGGTACAGGGCGTCGGTCTCGGCATCATCCGCCAAGCGCAGTCCAACACACTCAACATTTCCACCGGCGTGCGGGCCGCCGTCGACAATATGCAGAGCATCCTGCCAGAGGGCACGCGGCTGTTCGTCACCAGCGACGACGCGATCTTTATCCGTGGCGCGCTGCACGAGGTGGAGATCGCGCTGGTGATTTCGGCGACCGTCGTTGTCGCTGTCATCTTCATGTTCCTCAGGGACTGGCGAGCGACGCTCATTCCGGCGCTCACCATGCCCGTCGCGCTGATCGGCACGCTGATGGCGATCTATCTCGTCGGCTTCTCGATCAACACGCTGACGCTGCTCGCCATCGTGCTCGCCACGGGTCTGGTGGTGGACGATGCGATCGTGGTGCTCGAAAACATCGTGCGACGACGATCGGAAGGCATGGGGCCGAGGGCAGCGGCGGTGCTGGGCACGCAGGAAGTGTTCTTCGCCGTCATCGCAACGACGGCGACGCTTGCCGCGGTCTTCATTCCGCTGTCCTTCCTGCCGGGGCAATTGGGCGGTCTGTTCCGCGAGTTCGGCTTCGTGCTCGCCTTCGCCGTCGGTCTTTCCTCCATTACCGCGCTGACGCTCTGCCCGATGCTGGCATCGCGCATGCTGAAGGAGAGCCGGGATCACGACAGCGGCGTCATGGGCCGGATCGGCAGCGGATTCGCGCGCTTCTACGACCGGTCGCTCAAGGCTTGCCTCAACGCGCCGTTCATCGTCTTCGTCGTCGCCGTGCTGTTCGCCGGTGCCGGCTACATGGCCTTCCTGACGGTGCAGAACGAGCTGACGCCGCGCGAGGACCGCGCTATGGTGATGATGCGGGCATCGGCGCCGCAGGGCGTCAGCCTCGATTTCACCCGTGATCAGTTGCAGCGGGTCGAGGAAAACCTGATGCCCCTTGTCGACAGCGGCGAAGTGCTCAACGTGTTCTCGATCTCCGGCTTCGGCGGTTCGACCAATAGCGGCTTCATGGTGCTGACGCTGGCGCCCTGGGAGGACCGGGAGCGGACCCAGAACGAGATCGTGCAGGACATCAATGCCGCGGCACAGCGTGTTCCGGCGCTGCGGGGCTTTGCGATCCAGTCGAACAGCCTGCGCATTCGCGGCGCCGGCAACGGGCTGCAGATGGCGGTGGTGGGCAGCGACTATGACAGCCTGACGCGGGCGGCGGCCGACATCGTACGGGCGATGGAGGGGACGGACATGTTCGACACGCCGCGTCTCGACAACGAGCCGACGCAGGCGCAGCTGTCGGTCTCCATCGACCGCGAGCGGGCCTCCGACCTCGGCATCGACATCACCGGGCTTTCCTCGGCGATGCAGTCGCTGCTTGAGGGGCGCTCGATCGTCGACGTGTTCGTCGACGGCGAGGCGCTGCCGGTGCGGCTGACCTCCACCACGCGGCCGATCAACGATCCGACCGACCTCGAAAACATCTTCCTGAAGACCGACGATGGCAAGATCGTGCCGATGTCCGTCATCGCGACGCTCAGGGAAGGTGCCGTGGCGCCGGAGCTCAACCGCGAGCAGCAGCTGGCCTCAGTGTCGTTCTCGGCCGGTCTCGGTGAAGGTGTGGCGCTCGGCGATGCCGTGGCCACTGTCGAAGAGATCGCCGCGCCGCTGCTGCCGCCCGGCAGTCGCTTGATCCCGCTGTCGGAGGCGGCGTCGCTGGAGGAAAACTCGGCCGGCATGGCGCTGACCTTCGGCTTTGCGATCGCGATCATCTTCCTGGTGCTGGCGGCGCAGTTCGAGAGCGTGCTCTCGGCTGTGATCATCATGACGACGGTGCCGCTCGGGCTTGCCTGCGCGGTGTTCGCGCTGGTGCTGACGGGGTCGTCGCTCAACGTCTATTCGCAGATCGGGCTCGTATTGCTGGTGGGCGTCATGGCGAAGAACGGCATTCTGATCGTCGAGTTCGCGAACCAGCTGCGCGACCGGGGCATGGGCGTTCGCCAGGCGATCGAGAATGCCTGCCGGCTGCGGCTGCGCCCGGTGATGATGACGATGATCGCCACCATCGTCGGCGGCTTGCCGCTGATCCTCGCCAGCGGTGCCGGCGCCGAAGCGCGCATTGCGCTCGGCTGGGTGATCGTCGGCGGCCTGGGGCTCGCGACAGCCGTGACGCTCTACATCACGCCGGTCGCCTATTTCGCGATTGCCCGCTTCGCCAAACCGCATGCCGACGAGGAAGCACGGTTGAAGCGCGAGATGGAAGGTGCGATGTCTCCGAAGGCCGCCGAATAGGGTGGCGTCCGGAGAGGAGCATGGCATGACGGTGACGCGGCAGATCGACGTGCGGATGGACGAGGGCGTGGCGAAAGCGACGCTGGTGCTGCCGGAGGCCGAGAGGTCCGGAATGCCCGGCCTGCTGCTGTTCATGGACATATTTGGCCTGCGGCCGGCGCTGACCGCCATGGCGGAGCGCTATGCGGCGGAGGGCTATGCGGTGCTGGTGCCGGATCTCTTTTACCGCCATCCGGACAAGGGCACGTTCGATGCCGGGATCGGGTTCAAGGATCCGGAGCAGGGGGCGCGGCTAAAGGGGATGCTTTCGGCGACCAGCCAGGCGATGACGGCGGCCGACACCAAATATTTCCTGACCGCGCTTGCCGAGGCCGGCGCCCCCGGTCCGGTCGGCGTCGTCGGCTATTGCATGGGTGGCGGACGGGCGATCACGGCGGCCGGGACCTATCCGGAGCGCATCGTGGCTGCTGCTAGCTTTCATGGCGGTCACCTGGCGACGGAGGCCGAGGACAGTCCGCACCGGCTGGCGTCTTCGATCCGGGCGCGCATCCATATCGGCACCTCCAGCTCTGATGGATCGTTCCCGCCCGAACAGGCTTCGCGTCTGGTCGAGACGTTCCACCGGGCGGACATCGACTTTGCGCTCGAGACCTATGCCGGCGTCAATCACGGCTGGTGCATCGACGATCACAGCGCCTATGACCGGGCCGGGGCCGAGCGGCACTGGCAGCGGGTGACGACCTTCTTCCGCGAGACGCTTCTTTAGTCGGCAAGCGTGCTTAGATTCGGCTCCCGTTCGGCAGTTTACCGACGTAACTTGAGGAATCGCCGTAGCCAGGGACGACGGGGGATACTTTCTTGTTTTTGTGTAGTCGTTATCAGAGCCAGTTTCTTCAACTCGGCCAAACCCACCGGCGCGGGCCGGTATTCTTCGATGTCACCATTGCCGACCAATTCCGATAGGCGCTCGATTGCGGCGTCAATGTTGGAAAAGTCAATTGGATGCAAATCACCGATAAAGTAGCGCCAGAACTGCAGTTCCATTAGTTGTTCGATTGTTTTTTCAGGAAAGCGCATACGAATTAGTCTAGCCGGGTTACCGCCTACGATAGCGTAGTCAGGGACATCTTTTGTCACGACGCTGCCTGCCGCAAGAATTGCACCGTTCCCGATCGTCACGCCATCCTTAATGAACACGCCATTACCAATCCAAACGTCATTTTGGATGATGGTCCTTCGTGTATGTTCAAATGGAATGACTTCGCGCGCTATGAAACGCTCGACGCCTTTGCTGCCGACAAAACTCGCCCACCCCCGATAGTCTCTTTTGTATTGCATAGATGAGACGGATAGCCAGTCGATGGGGTGCCCGCCATGCCCAATCTGCACATCCCGCGCAAAGCTACAATAGCGGCCGATGGAAACATTCTGGATGAACCCGCCGTTCAAATGCGAAAACGCCCCTATCTGGAGAAAGCTAGAAAGAGAAACGTTTGCATCTACAGATAAGGGAGGCTCAAGCGACAGATGGGGGTTTATGCTTACCTCTCCTTTTGCCCCGGTTATGGAGATACCCTTTTGGCTGAGCGCCGTTGTCAGTTCCTGGTTGAATGTGATTTTTGCCTTTTTCCCCTGCCACTTCACTGCAACTATACGCAGCCTGTCAGCTCGATTCCAGAGATTGGTGTTGTGAACCATGACCTGAGAGGCTGGTCTTAGCCAATCTTCCGATAAGGGCCGAGACGATCCAGGCAGTCGCCCGACTTCGGCCCGAAGCGGCAAGATAAAGGTACTTACTCGCAATCTACCGTCTGGACAAAGCGGGGCGACTTGCCCGATACCATCGGCCAAACGAGGGAGCGCGCCGACCGTTCGTGGCGGGCGCGTGGGAGACACACCATGGTCATGAGAGATGTCGTCGCGCTGCCGCGCAACGAAGAGGGTATAGCTGCCGTTCTCGGCATCCTGAAGCAGGCTTTCGGAGAGCGTTTCCAGACCGGACAATCCTTCCGCGAGCAGCATGCGCACACGACCACCTACCTGCCGGCGCAGCTGCCGGATGGGGTCGTGTTCGTCGAGAACGTGGATGACGTGAAGGCGGTGGTGAGGACCTGCGCGGCGCACAAGGTGCCGATGATCCCGTTCGGGACGGGAACCTCTCTGGAAGGCCATGTCAATGCGCCGGCGGGCGGGATTTCCATTGATTTCTCGCGCATGAACCGGGTGCTGGACGTCAATTCCGAGGACCTCGACTGCACGGTCGAACCGGGGGTGACGCGCGAGGACCTCAACACGCATCTGCGCGACACCGGGCTGTTCTTCCCGATCGATCCCGGCGCCAATGCCTCGCTCGGCGGCATGGCCTCGACTCGTGCCTCGGGTACCAATGCGGTGCGCTACGGGACAATGAAGGACAATGTGCTGGCGCTGACGGTCGTCACCGCGAACGGCGAGGAAATCCGCACGGCGCGGCGGGCGCGCAAGACATCGGCGGGCTATGATCTGACCCGGCTTTTCGTCGGGGCGGAGGGCACACTTGGCGTGATCACCTCGATCACGCTGAAGCTGCAGGGCATTCCGGCGAAGATTTCCGGCGGCGTCTGCGCCTTTCCGAGCCTCAAGGCGGCCTGCGACGCGGTTGTGCTGACGATCCAGATGGGCATTCCGGTGGCGCGCATCGAGCTTCTGGACGAGACGCAGATGCGGGCCGTGAACGCCTATTCGAAGCTCTCCTATCCTGAGAAGCCGACGCTGTTCCTGGAATTTCACGGCACGGAAGAAACGGTGGCGCTGCAGGCGGAGCAGTTCAAGGAGATTGCCGCCGAATGCGGCTCCGATCCGTTCCAGTATACCGCCAATGCCGAGGAGCGGACGCAACTGTGGAAGGCCAGACACAACGCCTATTGGGCGGGACGGGCGCTCGCGCCTGAACTCGCGGGGTTGTCCACCGATGTTTGCGTGCCGATCTCGCGTTTGGCCGATTGCGTGGCGGAGACGCAAGCCGACATCGTCGAGACCGGGCTTTTGGCGCCGATCGTCGGACATGCCGGCGATGGTAACTTCCATGTGCTGATTCTCTTCGACGACAAGAGTGCCGGCGATGTGGCCCGGGCCGAGGCCTTCATGGCGCGGCTCAACGAAAGGGCACTGTCGATGGACGGCACCTGCACCGGCGAGCATGGCGTCGGGCAGGGCAAGATGACCTTCGTGGAGGAGGAGATGGGGCCGGCGCTGGAGCTGATGCGGCAGATCAAGCGCGGGCTCGATCCCGACAATATCTTCAATCCGGGCAAGATCTTCCGCCTGACGTGATTTGCGAATTGTACGCGGGATCACAAGGTTTTGCGGCTTGCCGCACCGCCGAATACGGGTAGTCTGCTGTAAACGACAAGGGAGCGGATAGTTGCTCGGACGATTCCTCGTGGCACTCGGCGGTCTGGTGGTGGTGGCGCTTTTCGCCGCTCTGCTCGCGCCGTTTTTCGTCGACTGGACGGATTTCCGCAGCGACTTCGAGGACCGGGCGAGCCGCATTCTCGGCAAGAAGGTGACCGTCAACGGCGCGGTCGAGGCGCGCATCCTGCCATTCCCCTCCGTGACGATGCATGACGTAACGGTTGGCCGTGACGACAATGGCGAGCCGCTGGTGCAGGTGGCGCGGTTTTCGATGGATGCGGAGCTTGCGCCGTTCCTCTCCGGCGAGGCGCGCATCTTCGACATGCGCATCGAGGAGCCGAAGGTCCGGCTGCGGCTCCTGGAAAACGGGACGCTCGACTGGCTGCGCGGCAGCAATCCGGCCATTCCGGCGCGGACGGTGGTGCTTGAAAGCGTGCGGGTGAGCGGCGGCACGGTCGAGTTCATCGACGAACAGACCGGACGAATCCGACGAATCGAAAGCCTGCAGGCCGATATGCGGGCGAGTTCGCTTGCCGGTCCCTGGACGATCGAAGGGCGCGGCGTGCTGGACGGTGAGGCTGGTGCCTTCTCGATCGCGACGCAACAGATGGCCGAGGGAAGCGCCGCCCTGCCGATCCGCACGCGGCTGATGCCAGACATGCGGCCGTTCACACTGGAGCTCGACGGCACCATCGCGCTGAAGGAGGACCGGCCGAGCTATGAAGGGCGTTTCGATGCCCGCTGGCTGGCGGACAAGGAGGCGACCGTCGTGAACGGCGTCAAGCCGCCGCGGCCGCCGGAGATGAAGGGCGAGTTTTCGTTGACGAACGAGGCGATCCGCATTCCCTCCTACCGGCTCGAACTCGGCGATGCGGACAATCCCTATGCCGTGACCGGCGAGGCGACGCTGGATACCGGGCAGGAGGCCGAATTCCTGCTGACCGCGGAGGGCCAGCAGATCGACGTCAACCGCATCGGCAACGAGGGCGCCAATGGTAAGACAGGGCGCGACCCGTCGCTGTCGGCGCGGCAGCGGCTGATGGGGCTCGTTGCGCGGGCGGCGGAAATTCCGATCCCCTCGGTGCCGGGCCGGGCGACGCTGCGCCTGCCGGCGATCGTCGCAGGCGACACCGTCGTGCGCGACATCCAGCTCGATCTGAGGCCCGATGGCGGCGGCTGGACGGTGGACAAGGCCGTGGCCGTGCTGCCGGGCCGCACGACGGTGGAGGCAAGCGGCGATCTGAGGCTCTCCGGGGACATGTCGTTCACCGGCGACCTGCTGGTGGCGTCGACGCAGCCCTCCGGTCTTTCGCAATGGCTCGCCGGGTCGGTCGATCCCGCCATTCGCGGCCTTGCTTCGCTCGGATTTTCGGCCCGGGTCGACCTGACGCCGGAAATCCAGCGCTTCGACCGGCTGGAGCTTGCGATGGGCGGGGCGACGCTCAACGGCCGGATCGAACGGCAGTCTTTCGTCAATTCAAAGCCGAATATCACCTTCGACCTGAACGGCAACGCGGTCGATCTTGAGGCGATGCAGGCGGTCTATTCGCTGGTCGCTGGCGAGACGAGCGCCGAAAGCTTCTTCGCGCACCAGATCGGTGCGCGACTGACGGTGGACGAACTGACCTACAGCGGTGTGACGGCGCGCGACGTCGATACGACGTTCACGGTCGGCGAGGAGGGGATTTCCCTCGAAAAGCTCGAAATCGGCAATCTCGGCGGCGCTGTGATTTCCGCTTCGGGTCGCGCCAGCGGATCGCTGCTGGATTCCAGCGGCGACGCGACCCTCAGGGTGCGGGCGGCCGATCCGCGACCCTTCCTCGAGATCGTCCGGTCGCAGATGGCGGCCCATCCAGCGCTCGACAGGCTGGTCGAGAACGCCGCGTGGTTCGAGAACGCCGACCTGACGGCGCGGATCGCCTTTGGGGAGAGCCAGGGCGGTGGCATTGGCGTGCGTGTGGGCGGCACCGCGAACGGCAGCCGCATCGATCTCAACTATCTGGGCGAGGCGGCGGAGGATCTTTTCGCCGCGCCGGCGGGACAGATGGACCTGACGGTCGAGAACGCAGACGCGTCGATCCTGCTCGGACAGGCGGGGCTGCAGCCGCTGCCGCTGCCGCTCGACCAGGCGGGGATACTGACCCTGCTGATCGCCCAGCCGGAAGGCGATGGCGCGGCGGAAACCACGCTGACCTTCACGACCGACGATGCGAGTGTCACGGCCTCCGGCCAGGTTTCCTTGCAGGCGGAAGATTTTCTGCGCGGCCAGATGCGGGTCGACATCGACAGCAGCGATCTCGCGCCATACCTGCTGGCAGGTGGCGTGCAGGTACCGGCGCTGCTGGACGGGCTGGCGGTGAAGGGCGGCGCTGATGTCGCGATCGGCGACACCACCGTTGCTGCGGAGAAGATTGTCGGCGAGATCGCCGGGACGCCGATAAGCGGCGCGCTCACGGTCGATCGGGGCCAGTCCCGGCCGAAGGTGACCGGCGAGCTTTCCCTCGGCATACTCGATCTTGCCGTTCTGGCCGAGTCGGTGTTCGGGCCGCTTTCCGATCCGGCGACGGGCGACCGCAATACCCAGCCGCTCGGCATGGCATCGATCGCAGGACTGGACGGAACGGTCAAGTTCACCACGTCCCGCCTGTCGCTGGGCGTCGGCGGTGAGCTGACCGATGTCAGCGGTTCGCTGGTGCTGAACGACGGAAGCCTGGCGCTGGAGGATATTTCCGGAACGTGGCTTGGCGGGACCGCGACGGGCCGTCTGGCACTGACGAACGCCAATGCGAGCGGCTTCGCGCAATTGAAGCTGACCATCGAGAATGGCGATCTTGCCGCGGTGACCCCGCGTCCCGGCGGTGTGCCGGCGGCGACGGGCCGCTTCGGGCTGACGCTGATCGGCGAGGCGGCCGGCGCGAGCGTCGACGAGATCCTGCATTCGTTCAACGGTTCCGGTAGCGCCATGCTTCGGGAGGTGGACATTTCCCGGTTCGACCTGACGCTGTTGCCGGCATTGACGGCGATGTTCGACGCGGAGGAGACGGAAATCACAGAGGCTTCGGTGAGGGAGGCGATCGGTCCGCTGCTTGCAAGGGCGCCGGTGCGTCTCGGCGATGTATCCGTGCCTTTCAACATCACGGACAGCGTGGTGCGCGTCCAGAACCTGACCGTGCCGGCCGGGACAGCAACGATCCGCACGGACGGGCGGTTCGATTTGCGAGGCGCTGGCGTGGAGATTTCGGCAGATGTGACGCTCGATGCGGGCGAGGAGGAGGTCACGGGCGCCGAACCTGCCTTCCGTGTCGACCTGATCGGCGACGTCGCGGGGCCGCTCAGCGAAATCTCCGTCACCGACCTCACCAACTATCTGTCGCTGAGAGCCTTCGAGCGCGAGCGGCGCCGTGTGGAAACCTTGCAGTCCAACGTGCTGGAGAAACAGCGGCTGCGGCGCGAGGTGGCACTCTACCGGGCGCTGGACCTTGTGCGTGAGGAAACGCGCCTGAAGGAGGAAGAGGCGCGCAAGCTGCAGGCGGCGGAAGAGGCGCGCCTGCGGGCGCTGGCGGCCGAACGCCGGGCGCGGGAGATCGAAGAGCAGCGGCTCAACGCAACGCCCGACGACGGATCGACGGGCACGGTGGCGCCGACCGGGGAAATCGAAGCTCCGGAGGTTCCAGCGGCAGATCCGGCTGCGGCTCCGGGCGGCGGTTCCGGTGGCATGCCGGTTCCCGCACAGGAGCGCGTGACGCGCGGCGCACCATTACCGCCCCTTAAATTCGAGGGGCTTCCGGGCGTTTATTGATGTTTTGCGTGAGGACGGGGATGCTCGGTTAAGTCACGAGCGGCGGCAGCAAGGCAGGTCAGACGATCGCGCTGCGATCACCGAAGGGCGTCTCGTCGTCGTAGTTGCGGGTGCCGATCCGGTCGCTTTCGCCCGACAGTTTCTCGTCGGCGCGGGTTTCGGTGGATTGCCCGCCCTCGTCACCGCGAGCGGATGCCTGCATGCGTTCTGAAGCCTCCGCCGCGGCAGCGCTCGCCTCAAGCTGCGCCACTTGCTCCTGAAGCTCGCCGATCTCGTCTTCCAGAGCGGACTTGGCTTCCTCGTCGGTCGCCGCGCTCATTTCCTGCTGCTTGGCGGAAATCCGGTTTTCGATGCCGGCGATTTTCGACCGGATCGATGCGGCCGTGTTGTTTGTCGTAGAGACCTCTATGGTGGTGGATGCGGATGTGACGGCACTGACCATGGGACGCTCCTGATAGTGGGCGGCAAGGACCAACGACTGAGGGACGACGCGGTGAACCGGGAAACGAATGACCGGCGCGCGATTCGGCGAATCGAATAAATTCGATATAGGGGGTCAGGCGTGAACGAATGGTTAGTGTGCGTACTTGAACCGGATGCGGCGATAGTTGACCGCCGGATGGTCGTTGCGAGCATGAATCCGGTCCCAGGAGCGTCGGTCAGAGGCGCTTGCAAATGCCGTCCAAGCCCGTTCAGTCCCCGGCCGCGCCGGCCTTCAACACATCGAGCACATGCAGGCGAAGGGCGGAGGAGAGGTTGGTGGAGGCCTCGCGGGTCTCGTCGATCTCGGCCACGAGGGCGGCCAGCGAGAGGCCGCGATCGGATGCGATGGCTTTCAGTTCCTGCCAGAAGGGTTCCTCGAGCGACAGGCTGGTCCGGTGACCATGGAGGGAGACGGAATGTTTGCGGATCAAAAGACACCTCCGCTGCGCGACACGCATTGAAATTCAAAAACGGCGAAAACGTTCCTCCACCGGCCTCGCGCTGCGGCGGTGGCGAACGTCACGTTTCGTCGGATTTTTCCAGTCGTCCCTGCTCGTGCGCGCGCTCGGCCTTTTCGTTCAGCGCGCGCGTCAGGTCCTTCTCCACCTTGGTCCTGCCGAAGGCAATGCGGTTCTGCTCGGCTTCGCGCGCCTTGAGGTCGCGCGCCTTGGCCTTGCGGAACTGGCGGAGATTGACGACGTCGCCGGTCATGGACCCGGCTCCGTCACTGCTTCTTGCGGAAGGCGTCGAGGGAGACGACGGAGCCTTCCTTCTTTTCGTCGGAGGCTGGCTTGGCTTCGGCGCCATCCTCCTGCTTTTCGGCCGTGGCGACGGGATAGGCGGTAACTTCGCCGCCTTCCTCATCCTCGTCCGCAAGCGGGACGTCGAATTCGAGCTCGAAGTTGACCGAGGGGTCGTAGAAGCCGCGGACGGCGTTGAACGGGATGACCAGCTTTTCCGGCGTGTCGGAGAAGGAGAGGCCGATCTCGAACAGGCTGTCGGTGACCTTGAGATCCCAGAACTGGTGCTGGATGACGATGGTCATCTGCTCGGCATATTTGGCTTTCAGGTGCTGCGAGATGCGCACGCCCGGCGCACCGGTCAGGAAGGTGATGAAGAAGTGATGATCACCCGGCAGCCGGCCGGTCGCCGCCACCTCCGCCAAGACCTTGCGAATGACACCACGAAGGGCGTCCTGAGCGAGAATGTCGTAGCGAATGTGGTCCGTCGCCATGTGATCCTGTCTTTCCTTGCTGTTCCTCTCGCGAGGCGCGCCTTATCGCATGATCCGGCGAAGTGTCAAAGCCGGTCACGAGTCACGGAAAGCCATACTACACGATTTTCATAAAGGGGAGTAGGTGAAGGCTTCTGTTGCCAGGTGCCTTCGAACCCCGCCTTGAGGGGCTAACCCCAAGGACTTTAGAGCGGGTTTCCCGCACCGCCATTAGGCAGCGAGAGCGTAACCCTTAGCGTTGTTGTCGTTTGCAACTACACTTGTGACCCGATAACGGCGGTATCATGCCGAGCAAAAGTTCGATCTTTACGCCCTTGTCGATCCTATTTCGCCCCCTTCAAAAGCCGGTCCGAAAGACTTCGTCACCGACCGGTTTTTGGTGGAGGCGCCGGGTACCGCCCCCGGGTCCAATAGGTTTATTACACCGACCGTTTATTGCCATAGCCGGAGCAAGCCCCGGCAAGGCTGATATAGGTGTTTCCGCCGGCAATGAAAAGAGGGGCGGGCGAACTATCCCGGCCTCCCGCCGCAGGTGCAATCAGCGGCAGCGGTTGCGGAAGACGATGTAATCGCCGGTCTTGTCGCTGAAATACTTGATGACGTAGCCCTTCTGGCCGCTGTCTCCGACGGGCACGCGGCATCTGAGACCCCATTGGGTCTCGCGGCAGGCCTCGACCAGGAAGCACTGGCCCGGCTCGATCCGGCCGATGATCTCGCTCTTCATGTCCTCCTTGCCGCGAATGTTGAGCATGTTGAGAGCCTGGGCGCGGATGGGACCATTGCCGGTGCGGGGCGGGACGACGTCGACATCCTCGGCGCAGCGATCGTTGTCGTAGCGGCGATAGCACTTTTCGCGGCGGGTATTGCCGGCATTCTCCTGGCGTTGGGGCGCGCCGATACGCTGGCCGCTGGCGGGCTTCATGGTGACAAGACTGCCGTCGTTCATGCGACCGGTCAGCACGCCGCGATTGACGTTGAGCGTGGCAATCTGGAAGTTGTTGGTGCCGAGGATCGTCACGCCATTGCCGGTGGGCGCCCAGGCCCAGGCAAACGACATCGGGCCGACGCAGGTATAGGTCGTTGCCTTCAATTGGCCGCCCATGGCCTGGCCGGACAGATTGATCGAGCAGGCCCCAAGCGGCCCGCCCTCGACGGTCCAGTTGCCGACGAAATCCTGCGGCGACTGGGCGCTGGCCGCCGTGATGTCAAGAAGGGCCAGAAGGCCCAGGATAGCGAATGCACGAACTGCCAGTCTTTTCATGTCCATCCCCACCTAGTCGCGCCGCGAACGCGGCCCTGCTTTCTTCCGTCATTGCCGATCAGCGGGCAAGGTCCAAAATTTGCATCGACAGGACCCAGCCCATATAGGCTATGGAAAACCTCTTACGGGCCGGTCCTTCGCTTGGTTCCCCCAGGCCGAGCCTGTAGGATGCGGCTACTTTCGACTCGTGGTGAACCATGCGGCAATATCTCGATCTTCTTCGTCATGTGATGGACAACGGCTCCGACCGGGGCGATCGCACGGGCACCGGCACGCGCTCCGTGTTCGGCTACCAGATGCGCTTCGATCTCTCGGACGGCTTTCCGGTGACGACGACGAAGAAGCTGCACCTGCGGTCGATCATCCACGAGCTGCTGTGGTTCCTGCGCGGCGACACTAATATCGCCTACCTGCAAGAGAACGGCGTGACGATCTGGGACGAGTGGGCCGACGAGAACGGCGATCTCGGCCCGGTCTACGGCTCGCAATGGCGGTCCTGGCCGGCGCCGGACGGGCGCAAGATCGACCAGATCGCCAACCTGATCGAGAGCATCAAGAGCAATCCGAATTCGCGCCGGCACATCGTCTCGGCCTGGAACCCGGCTGAGGTGGACGAGATGGCGCTGCCGCCGTGCCATTGCCTGTTCCAGTTCTACGTGGCGGACGGCAAGCTCTCCTGCCAGCTCTACCAGCGTTCCGCCGACATCTTTCTCGGCGTGCCCTTCAACATCGCCTCCTACGCGCTCCTGACGCTGATGGTGGCGCAGGTGACGCGGCTTCAGCCCGGCGATTTCATCCACACCTTCGGCGACGCGCATCTCTACGCCAACCATTTCGAGCAGGCGAAGCTGCAGATGTCGCGCACGCCGAAGCCGTTGCCGGTGATGCGGCTCAACCCTGACATCACGGACATCTTCGACTTCCGCTTCGAGGACTTCACGCTGGAAGGCTACGAGGCCGACCCGAACATCAAGGCGCCGATCGCGGTGTGAGGGAGAAATGAGGCGGGCGGAGCTTCAACGCATCGCGGTGGAAAAGCTCGATGATGCGGAGCTTCTGTTTCGCCATGGACGATACTCGAATGCGTATTACCTTTTCGGCTATGCGGTGGAGATCGCTCTCAAGGCGCGGCTCGCGCGCTTTTTCGAGGCCGATACGATACCGGACAGGAAATTCGTGAACGATCTTCACACCCATAATCTTGCGCGCCTCATGGAATTTTCTGGCCTCCAGGCCGAATTGCGTGCGGCGCAGGCCCAGTCGGTGCGGTTAAACGCCCATTGGTCCACCGTTACTGATTGGTCCGAGGCGTCCCGCTATGATATGATCGACCAATCGCGAGCAACGGCAATGCGCGATGCGGTGGCGTCCGAGGAAGACGGGGTGTTCGAATGGTTGCGGAAACGCTGGTGAAGGATGACATCGATGCCGGCCTGCGGTTGCTGGAACTGCTCGACCGGGCGGGCTTCGGCGTGACCGCGGCGTTTTGGTTGTACGATTCCGATCAGGAACGCTGGCGGTTCGTCGTTGCCGCGAGGGACGCCGAGCGGGATCTAGGGCAGAAATACCTGGATGCTGCGGGGATTATCTCCAAAGCTCGCGAAAGCGGGCTCCCCGATCTCCTGCCGCTCGATCGTGTCAGGATCACAAGTTCGTCAGATCCGCTGGTCGCGGGCCTGACGCAGGTCCTGCGCGTGCCCGGGACGACGAGTGCGCGGTTTTCCCGTTCGATGGTCAATGGCATCTACGTCGAGGATGCCCTCATACACAGGCTGGCTGCCTGATGAACATCGTCATCGTGGTGGCGGCGGCGCGGAACGGTGTGATCGGGCGGGATGGTGACATGCCGTGGCGGTTGTCGACGGATCTGAAGCGCTTCAAGCAGATCACGCTTGGCAAGCCGATGGTGATGGGGCGGAAGACGTTCGAATCGATCGGTTCGCGACCTTTGCCGGGTCGACCGCATGTGATCGTGACGCGCAATCGCGACTTTCATCCCGACGGGGTCGAGGTCGCGACGAGCCTGGAGGCTGGCCTTGAGCGGGCAGGGGCGATTGCGGCGGAAACCGGTGTCGATACGGTGTTCGTCGTTGGGGGCGGTGAGATCTACCGGCAGGCCATGCCGCTCGCCGATGAGCTGCACGTGACGCATGTCGAGGCGGAGATCGAGGGCGATACCGTGTTTCCCGAGATAGACCCTGCTGTCTTCGACAAAACCTCGGAGGAAAAGGTTCCGGCCGGGGAGAAAGACAGCCACGCCACGCTATACGTCGTCTATCGCCGAAAAGCTGCGGCATAACGCTCTATTTTCCATAGCTCTCAAAGAAGTTAGGGGCTTTCCGTTGAAAGCTTGGGGTCTCGTCCCTATAACCATGCCATGAGCCTGCGGGGTGGCCGGAAAACCGGCCGTTGGAGCGGGATTGGGAGCGTTTTAAACAAAGAGGTATGAATGCCCTGGAGCAATCAGAACGGCGGCGGCGGCCCTTGGGGCGGCGGCGGCGGTGGTAACAACCAAGGTCCGTGGGGACAAGGTCCTAACCGTCCCCGGGGCGGTGGTGGTGGCGGAAACGGAAATCCGCCGGATCTCGAGGACATCATCCGTCGGGGACAGGACAAGCTGAAGAACATCGTTCCGGGCGGGTTCAACGGCGGGGCGATTTTCGCCGTCGTCGCGATCCTCCTGGTCTTCTGGCTGATGCAGGCGGTCTACACCGTGCAGCCGGACGAACGCGGCGTCGAACTTCGTTTCGGCAAGCCGAAAGACGAAATCTCGATGCCGGGCCTGCACTTCCACCTCTGGCCGCTCGAAACCGTCGAACTGGTCAAGGTGACCGAGCAGCAGCAGAACATCGGCTCGCGCGGCAATACCTCCGGCACCAATACCGGCTGGATGCTGACGGGTGACCAGAACATCGTCAACGTGCAGTTCTCGGTGCTCTTCACCGTGACCGATCCGAAAGCCTATCTGTTCAACGTCGAGTCTCCGGCCGAAACGCTGCAGCAGGTGGCCGACAGCGCGATGCGCGAAGTGGTCGGACGTCGTCCGGCGCAGGACATCTTCCGTGATGACCGCGAAGGCATCTCCAATCTCGTGCGCGATATCATCCAGGGCACCATCGACCGCTACGGCGCCGGCATCGCCATCAATGCGGTTCCGATCGAGGACGCCGCTCCGCCGCGCGAAGTGGCCGACGCGTTCGAAGAAGTGCAGCGTGCCGAACAGGACGAGGATCGTATCGTAGAAGAAGCCAACCGCTACGCCAACCAGCAACTCGGTCAGGCCCGAGGCCAGGCGGCGCAGGTGCGCGAAGAGGCGTCCGCCTATCGCGACCGTGTCGTCAACGAGGCGACCGGTGAGGCGCAGCGCTTCATCTCGATCTATGACCAGTACGTCAATGCTCCTGATGTGACGCGTCAGCGTATCTTCCTGGAAACCATGGAGAACGTGCTGAAGAACTCGAACAAGGTGATCATCGAGGGCGGGCAGGGCGTCGTGCCGTATCTGCCGCTGAACGAGCTGAACCGGTCAGCAACGACACAGCAGGGAGGCAACTGATGAACTCGAACAAATTGCCTGCCTTCATCATTACCATCGGCCTCGTGCTGTTCGTGCTCTATTCGTCGATCTTCGTGGTGAACGAACGCGAACAGGCGATCGTTCTGCGCTTCGGTGAAATCCAGGATGTGAAGACCGAGCCGGGGCTGTACTTCAAGCTGCCGTTCGCCTTCCTCGACGCCGACCGCGTCCAGTACGTCGAGGACCGGGCGCTGCGCTTCGACCTCGACAACATCCGCGTCCAGGTGAGCGGCGGTGCCTTCTATGAAGTCGACGCCTTCGTGGTCTACCGCATTGAGGATCCGCGTCTGTTCCGGGAAACCGTATCGGGCGACCGGGCTGCGGCCGAATCGCGTCTCAGCACCCGTCTTGATGCCGGCCTTCGCCGGGTCTACGGTCTGCGCAGCTTCACCGCGGCTCTCTCGGAAGAGCGGGCGTCGATGATGGCAGAGGTTCACTCGGACCTCAACGTCGCGGCTGAAACGCTCGGCCTGCGCATCCAGGATGTCCGCATCCGCCGGACCGACCTGACGCAGGAAGTGTCGCAGCAGACCTTCGAGCGCATGAAGGCGGAACGTCTGGCGGAAGCCGAACTGATCCGCGCCCGTGGTGGTGAAGAAGGCCAGCGTCGCCGGGCGATCGCCGACCGTCAGGTCGTCGAACTGGTGTCGGAAGCGCAGCGCGACTCGGAAATCATCCGAGGCGAGGGCGATGCGGAACGCAACCGCATCTTCGGCGAGGCCTTCTCGCGCGATCCTGATTTCTTCGACTTCTACCGGTCGATGCGTGCCTATGTGGCCTCGATGTCGAATACCGGCACGACCATGGTGCTGTCGCCGGACTCGGAGTTCTTCCGGTACTTCGGCAATCCGGCCGGCGCGGTTCCGCCCGGCGGACCTGCCACGCCCGGCGCCGCTGCACCCGCAGCGCCGGCGGCACCGGCCGCGCCCGCCAACTGACGGGCGGGCGATGCAGGATTTCCTGACGGGAATCGCATTCTTTCTGATCATCGAGGGGCTGGTCTACGCACTGGCCCCTCGTTTTCTTGTCGCGATGGCCAAATTGCTGCCATCAATTCCCGAACAACAATTGCGGATGACGGGCCTTGTTGCCATCGGTCTCGGCGTGGGTCTGGTCTGGCTCATCCGGATGTGATCGGCCAGAGGCCGTTTTCGCGGCAATAGCCGTTTCGCAATCGGCCGAAGCATCCTATGGTGCCGGCGTCATTCAACCGAGCCGCGAGGAAGCCCATGGTCGTGATCGCCAATCCGTTTTCGAAGCTGCTGTCCATCGTGCTTGCGAGTGCCCTTGTCGCCGGCTCCGGCATCGGCGGTTTGTCCGCCGGCCATGCCCAGGCGGTCGGCCCGGCGGCGGTCTCGGATGTCGCGGAAGAGCTGCTCGACGCGGTCGTCAACATCTCCACGTCCCAGAAAGTCGACGGCGAGGGAGAAGGCGAAGGGCCGCGGCCGCAAGTGCCGGAAGGCTCGCCCTTCGAGGAATTGTTCGAGGACTTCTTCCAGAACCGGCGCGAGGGCGGCGGCAGCCAGAAGGTGAATTCGCTTGGCTCCGGCTTCGTGATTGATCCCTCAGGCATCATCGTCACAAACAACCACGTGATCGAGAACGCCGACGACATCGAGGCGGTGTTCGCCGACGGCTCGACACTCAAGGCGACACTGATCGGCACCGACACGAAGACAGACCTGTCGGTGCTGAAGGTCGAGCCGCCGAAGCCGCTGAAAGCGGTCAAATTCGGCGATTCCCGGAAGATGCGCATCGGCGATTGGGTCATGGCGATCGGCAACCCGTTCGGGCTCGGCGGGTCTGTGACTCTCGGCATCATTTCGGCGCGTGGCCGCAACATCAATGCAGGCCCCTATGACAATTTCATCCAGACGGATGCGGCCATCAACAAGGGCAATTCCGGCGGTCCGCTGTTCAACATGCAGGGCGAGGTCATCGGCATCAACACCGCGATCATCTCGCCGAGCGGCGGATCGATCGGCATCGGTTTCGCGGTGCCGACGGAGCTTGCCGAAAACGTCGTCAACCAGTTGATCGAGTTTGGGGAAACCCGGCGCGGCTGGCTCGGCGTGCGCATCCAGGAAGTGACCGACGAGGTTGCCAAGAGCGTCGGGCTGACCTCGGCGCGCGGCGCCATGGTGAGCGGCGTCATCAAGGGCGGGCCGGTCGAAAACGGACCGATCGAGATCGGCGACGTCATCGTTTCGTTTGACGGACGCGACGTGAAGGACAGCGACGAACTGGTGCGGGTGGTGGCGGAATCGCCCGTCGGCAAGGAAGTCGAGGTGCGCATCCTCAGGGACGGCCAGGAACAGACCGTGAAGGTCACGCTCGGCCGGCTTGAGGATGGGGAACGGACTGCCGCAAACACAAAGGCGGACGACCAGGCTCCGGCAACAGAGGGTGAGATCGGCGAAGCAGACGAAGCACCGCCGGCCGGCGAAGGCGCCCAGCAGGAGCCTGCCGGCGACACGATCCTCGGCATGGCGCTGGCGCCGCTCGACGAAGCCTCCCGCGAGCGTTACGGCATTGCCGCCAGCGTCGAGGGCGTCGTCATCACCTCGGTCGCGCCGGGTTCGGCGGCTGCCGAAAAGGGGATCGCTGAGGGTGAGGTGATCGTCGAGGTCTCCCAGGAATTCGTGCAGTCGGCCGAGGACGTTGCCGATACAGTGACGGCACTCCGTCGCGACGGACGGCGCAGCGCGCATCTGATGATTGCCAACAAGGCCGGCGACCTGCGCTTCATCGCGGTGCCCCTGGAATAGCGGCGCCTTCTATGCAGAGAGACCACGGCCGTCCTTTGGGGCGGCCGTTTCGTTTCAGGCCGAGGGCTGCGCTTCGCGCCAGGCGCCGGCGGTGATGCCGTAGACGACGTGCCGCTTCAGGTGCGGATGGGTATCGGGCACGCGGGGGTGATCGAAATCGAGGCTTTCGAGGCGACGGAGGCCGATGCGCTTCATGACGGATGTCGAGCGGGTATTTCCGGCGACGGCGAAGGAGACGATCGCCTCCAGTCCGTGGTCTATGAAGCCGTAGCGGAGGGCGGCGGTGGCGGCCTCTGTGGCGTAGCCCTTGCCCCAGTAGCGGGTTGCCAGCCGCCAGCCAATCTCGATTGTCTCCTCCGGCATGACGGGTGTCACCATGGCGGGGCCGAGGCCGCAGAATCCGACGGGATCGCCGCTCTCCTTCTCCTCTATGGCGTAGAAGCCGAGGCCGGTGGCGTCGATCATGGCGCGGACGCGCTCCAGCATGGCGTCGGCCTCTTCATGGGTTCGCCGCCAGGGAAAGAACTCCATCACCTTCGGATCGCGGTTGATCTCGCGGAAGAGGTCGCGGTCCTCGTCGCGCCAGTTGCGCAGGATCAGCCGTTCCGTTTCCAGGATCACGGTCATGGCGTCACGAAGTCGGTCTTGCGGTAGCCCTGCAGGTAGAGGAGGCCGGTCAGATCGGCATGATCGAGGCGGATTTTCGCTTCCGCCGCGACGGCGGGCTTGGCATGCAGGGCGACTCCGGCGCCGGCGAGATGCAGCATGCCGAGATCGTTGGCTCCATCGCCGACAGCGATGGCATCGGCGGGCTCGATGCCGAGGCGGGCGGTGATGTCGATGAGGGCGTCGACCTTGGCCTGCTTGCCCAAAATCGGTTCCGCGACTTCGCCGGTGAGGTGGCCGTCCTTTTCCATCAGGATGTTGGCGCGGTTTTCGTCGAAGCCGAGCGTGGCGGCGATGCGGGTGGTGAAGACGGTGAAGCCGCCGGAGACGAGAGCGGTGTAATGCCCCCTGGCCTTCATGGTGGCGATCAGTTCCGGCCCGCCTGATGTCAGCGTGATGCGCCTGGCGATGACCTCATCGACGACGGTGACCGGCAGGCCTTTCAGAAGCGCGACGCGTTCGCGCAGGGCCGGCTCGAATTCGATCTCGCCGTTCATCGCGCGGGCGGTGATGGCGGACACTTTTTCCTTAAGGCCGACTTCGGCGGCGAGTTCGTCGATGCATTCCTGACCGATCATGGTCGAATCCATGTCGGCGATCAGGAAGCGCTTGCGGCGGGTTTCCTGATCCTGCACCGCCAGATCGACGGGCATTCCTGCAAGCAGCGTGCGCAGCGTCGATTCGACCTGAGCGGGATCCGAGCCGTCCTTCAGCGCGATGTCACAGGCGATGCCGTCCGCCAGCCAGTAGAGGCCAGCGGCGCCGACCGCCTCGGCCGCCTTTTCTCCAAGGGCTGGGCTGAGGACGGGATTTGACGGATTGGCGATAAGCGTGGCAACGAAGGCCATGATGAAGAACCCCGCAACAGAACCGGACGCGATCCTGATAACCGGGCCGACCGCCAGCGGCAAGTCCGCGCTGGCGCTCGATCTCGCCAAACGCCATGGCGGCGTCGTCATCAATGCCGACAGCATGCAGGTCTACGGCGTGCTGCGCGTGGTGACGGCGCGTCCTTCGGCGGAGGATATGGAGGGGATCGAGCACCGGCTTTACGGGCATGTCGATCCGGCGACGTCCTATTCGACGGGCGACTGGCTGCGGGAGATTGGGCCGCTGCTCCAACGGCTGAAAGCGGAACGGCGGCTGCCTGTCATCGTCGGCGGGACGGGACTCTATTTCAAGGCGCTGACCGGCGGGCTGTCGGAGATGCCGGCCATTCCGGAGGATGTGCGCACGCGGCTGCGGGGGCGGCTGGTGGAAGAGGGGGCGGAGATCCTGCATCGGGAGCTTGCGGCCCGCGATCCCGCCGTGGCGGCACGGCTGGGCGCGACGGACGGGCAGCGGATTGTCCGGGCGCTGGAGGTTCTTGAAGCGACCGGTCGGTCGATCGCCGACTTGCAGTCTTCCGGCGGTCCCGTGATCGTCGATCCGGCGCGGGCGAGGAAGCTTGTCGTCCTGCCGGACCGGACCGTGCTTGCCGACCGCATCAACCGGCGGTTCGCCAAGATGCTGGACGAGGGGGCAGTGGAGGAGGTCGAGGCGCTGCTTGCGCTTGACCTGCCGCTCGCCGTGCCGGCGATGAAGGCGATCGGGGTGTCGCAGATTGCGGCAATGTTGAAAGGCGAGATGACGCGGTCCCAAGTGATCGAGACGGCATCGGCGGCGACGCGGCAATATGCCAAGCGGCAGATGACATGGTTCCGCAACCAGATGGACGAGAGCTGGCAGCGGGTCGATCCGGCGGCCGCTCAATCCTTGTCGTAGAGGCTCGACAGCGGCTTTCTGAGGATGCTTTCGCGCAGGGACGTGCCCGGTTCCCGGCGGAGGGATGGCGCGGGCTCCTGGGCGCCGTCGGTGGAGCGACGGAGGCTGGGCTGGGACAGATCGCGGCGGATCTCGACGAAATCCGGCCGGGGCGCCGCTGCTGCCGCCACCTCGGCACGGGGGAGCATGTCGGATCGGTAGGATTCGAGCGGAGCGGCGGCCTGTGCCGGTGCGGGAGACGACATTGCGGGGGATGACAGGGATGGTGGCGACAGGGCTGGCGACGACAGGGCGGCATGGGCGGCGCGCAGGTCGCGGCTGTCGGGCAGGACGCTTTCGTCGCGATCGTCGTCGTCATCCCCCGGCTGCCGCGAGGCGGCGGCCTCGTAACTCTGCTGGAAGGCCGAAATGTCGGGGCCGCCGCTGACGGCGCGCATCCGGGCGACGACGTTGCGCAGGTCGACGGTGTCAGGCGTCTCCTCGGTGGTCTTGGCGCTGACGCCATTCGCCTTCGGCAGGTATTGTTCCTCGACGCGCGAGAAGCGCATGCGCATGGGAACCGCGATGGCCTCGCCGAACGCAATCGCCTCTCCATTGCCGATCGAGGAGATGAAGCTGGTGGTGGAGATCGACGAATCGGGGATCGCCGAGCGGATGATTTCCTGGTCGCGGTCGTTGGAGAGACGCATGGCGAACAGCGTCGAGCACTGCGACAGGATCGTCTGGTCCAGTTCGCCGGGGCGCTGCGTGATGATGCCGAGCGAAACGCCGTACTTTCGGCCCTCCTTGGCGATGCGGGCGATCGCCTGGCGGGTCGGGAAGAAGCCGAGATTGGGATCGGCCGGCACGTAGCGGTGGGCTTCCTCGCAGACGACCAGCATATGGATCGCGCCATTGGACCAGAGCGCGATCTCAAAGGCCATGCGGCAGAGCACGGAGGCGACGGAGTTCACCACTTCCGACGGGATACCGGCGAGCTGGAAGGTCGAGATCGGGCGGCCGTCACCCGGAATGCGGAAGATGTGGGCGATGGTCTCCATGATCGTGTCGTTGATCGTGTTGTTGGAGAACATGAAGTGGTAGCGCGGATCGTTGATCGCCGAGATGACGCGCATCTTCAGCGAGCGGAGGAACGGCTTTTCGCCGCGACCTTCCAGGCGTCCGATACGCTCATCGATCAGGGCGAGCAGGTCGGCCATGCGATAGGGCACCGGCGTATCAGCGGTGATCGAGCTTTTTTCCGTCTGGCGACGCATCAGGCTCGAATCGGAACCGCGGAAGGCGCGCTTGGCTTCGGGCAGCACGTCGCGGAGGATGTCGAGTTCCTCCGCGACCGGCGGGCGGCCGCGGAACAGCACCTCGGCGAATTCGTCGAGCTTCATCAGCCAGAAGGGTAGGTCGAGCGTATCGGTGTCGATGACGACCGCATCGTTGGGGAAGGCGGCGGCGAACTCATTGTGCGGGTCGAGGATCAGGACGCGCAGCTTCGGGTCGCTCTCGATCGCCTTGTGGAGCAGCAGCGAGACGGCGGTCGACTTGCCGACACCGGTCGAGCCGACGACGGCGAAATGCTTGGAGAGCATCGACGGGATGTGGATCGTCGCGTCGATCGACTCATCCTGCGTCAGCTTGCCGATGACGCAATGATTGCCCTGGCGGCTTTCGTAGATGCGCAGGAGGTCGGCGGCGCGGATGCGATGGGCAATGGCGCCGAGATAGGGATAACGTGAAATGCCGGTCGTGAACTCGTCGCGGCCCGAAGGGGCCTTGTAGACCTCGCCAAGGAGTTCGACCTCGATCAGGAAGGTGTTGTCTGCACCTTCGCCCCAGGCGTGGGCTTCCGTGTGCATGGAGAATGCCAGCGCGACCACACGGTTTTCGCCGACGCTGATGGAGATCAGGCGACCAACGGACCAGAGTTCGGTGAGATCGGTACCGCCTTCTTCCGCGACAGCGGCGATGGTCGCGCGCGAACCGTTGCATGCGACGACGCGACCCAGCAGCCGGTTGCCCGGCGCCATGGTGTTGCGGCGGTCCAACTCGCCGGCGGATCCGGACGTGTGGAGATCGTTGTTACGCAATACGGACTTCTCCCTGCTCGCGAGAGCCTAGCGGGGGTGCGTTAACAAGAGGTGTAGGGCTTTCGACGGTATGGTGAGAGGGAAAGATAATTGCGCCGATTGTTCGTTGACGGATCGGATATTTCTGGCTATCACTTCGCCCATGGCAAACTCGATCGTTCTTATCGTGGTGGGAAGGCGCATGGGCAGGATGGTGTAACCATCCGGCGACAGCCACCCATGCGCTAGAAGACAGGCTCCTCGAAGGGGCCTTTTTTTATGGCCGAAACCGGGGTAGCACCCCATCCCAAAACTCCAAGAGAAAATATGACGGGAAGAGGCATGACGGGTACAGACAATCAGATGACGGGCGCGGAAATCGTTTTGCGGGCGCTCAAGGACAATGGCGTCGAGCATATCTTCGGGTATCCGGGCGGCGCCGTGCTTCCGATCTATGACGAGATCTTCCAGCAGGAAGAGATCCAGCACATCCTCGTCCGCCACGAGCAGGGCGCCGGTCACGCGGCGGAAGGCTATGCGCGGTCGACCGGCAAGGTCGGCGTCATGCTCGTCACCTCGGGCCCCGGCGCGACAAATGCGGTCACGCCGCTTCAGGATGCGCTGATGGACAGCGTTCCGCTGGTCTGCATTTCCGGCCAGGTTCCGACCTCGCTGATCGGCTCCGACGCCTTCCAGGAGTGCGACACCGTCGGCATTACCCGGCCCTGCACGAAGCACAACTGGCTGGTCAAGGACGTCAACGAGCTTGCCAGCATCATCCACGAGGCGTTCCGCATCGCCCAGTCGGGCCGTCCCGGTCCTGTTCTCGTCGATGTTCCCAAGGACATCCAGTTCGCCACCGGAACCTACACGCCGCCAGAAACGCACAAGATCCAGAGCAGCTACCAGCCGAAGCTGAAGGGCGATGCGCGTGCCATCCAGGCTGCCGTCGAGCTGATGGCAAACGCGCGCCGGCCAATCATCTATTCGGGCGGCGGCGTCGTGAATTCGGGTCCGGAAGCCTCCAAGCTGTTGCGCGATCTGGTCGGTCTCACTGATTTCCCGATCACTTCGACGCTGATGGGCCTCGGCTGCTATCCGGCATCGGGCAAGAACTGGCTTGGCATGCTCGGCATGCACGGGTCCTACGAGGCCAACATGGCGATGCACGACTGCGACGTCATGGTTTGCATCGGCGCCCGCTTCGACGATCGCATCACGGGTCGTCTCAATGCGTTCTCGCCGAACTCGAAGAAGATCCATATCGATATCGATCCGTCGTCGATCAACAAGAACGTCCGGGTCGACGTGCCGATCCTTGGCGATGTCGGCAGCATTCTGGAAGACATGGTCCGCGCCTGGCGCGCGTTGCCGAAGAAGCCGGAGGCCTCGCAGACGGCCGAATGGCGTGACAGCATCGCCAAGTGGCGGGCACGCAATTCCTTCGCCTATACCCCGGCCAAGGACGTGATCATGCCGCAATACGCGCTGCAGCGGCTTTATGAACTGACCAAGGATCGCGATACCTACATCACGACCGAAGTCGGCCAGCACCAGATGTGGGCGGCACAGTTCTACGGATTCGAACAGCCCAACCGCTGGATGACCTCGGGCGGCCTCGGCACGATGGGCTACGGCCTGCCTGCGGCGCTCGGCGTGCAGATCGCGCATCCGGAAAGCCTCGTCATCGACATTGCCGGCGACGCGTCGATCCAGATGTGCATCCAGGAAATGTCGGCGGCGATCCAGTACGAGGCGCCGATCAAAATCTTCATCCTGAACAACCAGTACATGGGCATGGTGCGCCAGTGGCAGCAGCTCCTGCACGGCAACCGGCTGTCGAACTCCTATACGGAAGCGATGCCCGACTTCGTCAAACTGGCGGAAGCCTATGGCGCGGTCGGCCTGCGCTGCGAGAAGCCTGACGATCTCGACGGGGCGATCCAGGAGATGATCGACGTGAAGAAGCCCGTCATCTTCGACTGCCGCGTCGCCAACCTCGCCAACTGCTTCCCGATGATCCCGTCGGGCAAGGCGCATAATGAAATGCTGCTGCCGGACGAGGCGACCGACGAAGTTGTCGCCAATGCCATCGACGCCAAGGGCCGCCAGCTCGTCTGACCGAAGGAAGAAGACCATGAACGCACATCTTCAGCCGACCGGTTCGGCCTATTTCATTGCCAAGGAAACGGCTGTCATCGAGAGCCACACACTCTCGGTGCTCGTCGACAACGAGCCGGGCGTTCTCGCCCGCGTCATCGGCCTGTTTTCCGGCCGTGGCTACAACATCGAAAGCCTGACGGTTTCCGAGACCGAGCACGAGGCGCATCTCTCCCGGATCACCATCGTGACCCGCGGGACGTCAAGCGTGCTCGAACAGATCAAGGCGCAGCTCGAGCGCATCGTGCCGGTGCACCGGGTCGTCGACCTGACGGTCCGGGCGCGCGAGCTTGGGCAGGAGCGGCCGATCGAGCGCGAGGTGGCGCTGATAAAGGTGGTGTCCTCCGGGGACATGCGGGCCGAGACGCTGCGTCTCGCCGATGCCTTTCATGCGAAGGTGGTGGACGCGACCGTCGACCACTTCATCTTCGAGCTGACCGGCAAGTCCTCCAAGATCGACCAGTTCGTGGCGATCATGAAGCCGCTTGGGTTGAACGAAATCTGCCGCACCGGCATCGCGGCCATGAACCGCGGCTCGCAAGGTATGTAATTTTCGGCGTCTTATAGTCGTCGCCAAGAAGAATGCGCCCGCTTCGATGAGAAGCGGGCGCTTGCATGTGAAGAATATGGTTAACGGCGGATTAATCGGCCGTTCCGGAATGGTTCATTTCTCCTGGTGCAGAACAAAAACGCTGGTCGCGCGTTTACTTGGCACGGAAGGATATGACCATGAACAAGCCGATCATACTGTCAGCAGCCACCTCTTTGTTTGTCACCGCCGCGATCTTGCTCGCGGCGCAGAGTGCATCCGAGGCCCACAGCAGCATTCCGGCCATGGAGACGATCACCCTGCAGAAAACCGTGCGCCTGCCGGTCGCACCGAACGAGGAATGGGACGAGGCGGCGAGCGAATGGGCTCTCGACTGCTATGACCAGTTCGGTCCGGAGGGTAGCGATCCCAATACGACCTCTCTCGACAGCTGCCTGATGCCGTCCTGATCGCTCAAATCATCTCGAGCGGTACCTTGCGTGCCGGAGGTGGAAAGGCCTCATCAAGAACCGCGAGATCCTCGTCCGTCAGGTCGACATCCACCGCCTCCCGGTTCTCCTGAATTCTTTTCAGACTTGCACTCTTTGGTATCGATATGACGCCCTCGCGTTCCATCAGGAAAGCGAGGGCGATTTGCGCCGGGGTGGCCTGATAGGCCTTGGCCATATCGACGAGAACAGGGTTTGCGAGAATGCGGCCCTGTTCGATCGGCGAATAGGCCATGATGGCGACGCCGTGCTGCTGGCACCACGGCAGCAGATCGTATTCGATGCCACGTCGGGCAAGATTGTAGAGGACCTGGTTGGCGACGCATTTTTCGCCATCGGGTACGGCGAACAACTCCTCCATATCATCTGTATCGAAATTCGACACGCCCCAGGCCTCGATCTTGCCCTGCCGTTTCAGGTGCTCGAAGGCGCGGACGGTTTCGTCGAGCGGATGGTCGCCCCGCCAGTGCAGCAGATAGAGATCCAGCCTGTCGGTGCCGAGACGCTTCAGGCTTGCCTCGCAGGCGGCGACCGTCTTCTCGAAGCTCGCATTCCACGGATAGACCTTGCTGACGAGGAAGACGTCGTCGCGGCGGTCCTCCAGCGCCTTGCCGACCACGATCTCCGCGCCGCCATCGCCGTACATCTCGGCCGTGTCGACCAGCGTCATGCCGAGATCGATGCCGAGTCGAAGGCTGTCGATCTCCGCCCGTTCGCGGCTCTTCTGCTCGCCCATCTTCCATGTGCCGAGGCCAAGGGCCGGGACGGAACTGCCGTTTGCAAGGGTGACGGTGGGGAGGTTGTCATGCATCGGGTGTGATCTCCTCTTCGGGAGCCGAGATTAGAGAAGATGCACGCCATTACAATGCGTTCGAAGCTTGCCACCATGACAATTTTCGTGTGGTGGCGTCTTAGCGCAGGCGCTAATGCAGTGGCTCGATACCGGAGGATTTCATGGAACTCGCGACGCTTGCCACGCTGGTCGTCTTTGCCTTCACGACCTCGATCACGCCCGGCCCCAACAACATGATGCTGTTTGCCTCCGGCGTGAACTTCGGGTTCCGGCGGACGATCCCGCACATGCTGGGGATCGGGGTCGGGTTTCTGTCGCTGCTGATCGGCGTCGGCTTCGGCCTCGGGGCGCTGCTTGCGACTGTGCCTCTTCTCTATACTGCCCTCAAGATCGCCGGCGGCTTGTACCTCGTCTATATCGCCTGGAAGATCGGAACGTCGCGCAGCCTCTCGGAGGGTGGAGGGGCCGCGCGGCCGATGACGTTCCTTGGCGCTGCCGCCTTCCAGTGGGTCAATCCCAAGGCATGGGTGATGGCCGTGACGGCCATGGCGACCTATGCCGATCCGACGCCCGGCCGCTACGTCTTCAGCGTGATCGTCATCGGGCTCGTGTTCGCGGCCGTCAACCTGCCGAGCGTGTCGACCTGGGCCGGCTTCGGGTCTGTTCTGCGGGACTGGCTGTCGGTGCCCGTCAGGCTCAAGTGGTTCAACATCACCATGGCGGTGCTGCTGGTGGCCAGCCTCTGGCCGATGCTACGGTAACGCGCTCTTTTCACTTGGATTTGATCCGCCGCCCGCTTAATCATCGGGGATCAACAACGCGGACCGACCGACGTGCACGACCACGATCATCACCACCACGACCATGATCACGACAATCACTACTCCGACATGCAGGCGCGGGTGAGGGCGCTCGAGACGCTGCTGACCGAAAAGGGCCTGATCGATCCGGCGGCGATCGACGCGATCGTGGAAACCTACGAGACGAAGGTGGGGCCACGCAACGGCGCCCGCGTGGTTGCCAAGGCCTGGACCGATCCGCGGTTCGCCGACTGGCTACGCGAGGATGCAACGGCGGCGATCGCAAGCCTTGGCTTCACCGGCCGGCAGGGCGAGCACATGCGGGCGGTGTTCAACACGCTCGAGACCCACAACATCGTCGTCTGCACGCTCTGCTCCTGCTATCCGTGGGCGGTGCTCGGGCTGCCGCCGGTCTGGTACAAGGCGCCAGCCTACCGGTCGCGGGCGGTGATCAATCCTCGCGCGGTGCTTGAGGAATTCGGCTTAACTTTAGAGAATTCTAAAAATATTCGCGTTTGGGATTCGACCGCTGAGCTGCGCTACCTGGTGGTGCCAGAGCGGCCGGCCGGGAGCGAGGACCTGGACGAGGACGCGCTTGCGGCCCTTGTTACACGCGACTCGATGATCGGCACCGGGCTGGCGCTCTCGCCGGAGGCGCGGCGATGAACGGGCCCCACGATCTTGGCGGGCAGATGGGGCTGGGGCCGGTCGCGCCTGAAAAGGACGAGCCCTATTTCCATGCCGATTGGGAAAAGCGGGCGCTGGGTTTGACGCTCTCCTGCGGTGCGTTCGGCGCATGGACCATCGACGAAAGCCGCCATGCACGGGAGAATATTCCGCCTGCCACATATCTCTCGGCCAGCTACTACGAAATCTGGATACGGGCACTCGATGTGCTGCTGGAGCGACACCGCTTCGCCACCCGGGAGGAGCTGTTCTCGGGGCATTCGATGGGGAAAGGACGGCAGCCGCAACGGGTGCTCAAGGCCGATATGGTGGTCGGCGTGCTTGCCAAGGGCGGCCCCTGCGACCGGCCGGTCCATTCCGAGCCGCGTTTCATGCCTGGCGACGTCGTCAAGACGAAGAACTTCCATCCCGAGACCCATACCCGGCTGCCGCGTTACGCGCGGGCCAAGACGGGAACGATCGAGGCGGTGCAGGGCAGTTTCGTGTTTCCCGACGACAACGCGCATGGCAAGGGCGAGAACCCGCAATGGGTCTACACGGTTGTCTTCGACGCATCGGAAATCTGGGGCGAGGGGGCCGACCCGACGCTGACGGTGTCGATCGATGCCTGGGAGAGCTATCTTGAGCACGTGTGAGGTTCGCTCGCCGATGTCGGGTTCGCCGGGTCTGCCCGTGTCGGCGGAGGGCGATCCGGTCTTTGCCGAGCCCTGGCATGCGCAGGCGTTCGCCATGACCGTGCATCTGCACGAGCGCGGGGTGTTTTCCTGGAGCGAGTGGGCGGAGCGCCTTTCGGCTGAAGTGCACGGGCCTGATCGGGCCGAGGACGGATCGGATTATTTCGATGCCTGGGTCGCGGCCCTGACGGGCCTTCTGGTGTCGAAGGGTATCGGCGACGAAAGCGACGTGCTCGCGCTGCAGGAGAGCTGGAAGCGGGCAGCCGAGGCTACGCCACACGGTCGGCCGATCCTGCTGGAAAACGATCCGCAGCGCTAGGATGCGCCGCTTGCCTGCTATAGTGATGAGACGCGCCAGGAAGTGTCCGGGTGTGTTTGTTTGAAATTCTCGTTTTGGTTGACGGCACCGGGTTTTATGCTAGCGTTATCCCTTCGGCGCTGGAGGGGTAGCCATGGAGATTGGACCGGACAAGCAGTCTTATGCGGAAAGCAAGAACTGGCAGCTTGGCGCCTATCTCGTCACGCTTCCCTTCATACTCGTGTTTCTCCTGATCGGTCTCTGGCCTTCGGGTATCAAGGATGAACTCTGGGCAACCTTTCTGCTGAAATCTGTGGCGCCCGATGTCGGCCTGCTGCTGATCATCGCCATGGCCGGCGCGCTAGGCGGGTCGCTCAACGCTTCCTACAAGTTCGCCATTCACAAGGGGCTCGGCCAGTTCAACGACAGCTGGAACTGGTGGTATGTCATGCACCCGGTGTTCGGAATGGGGTTGGGGCTGCTGGTCTGCCTGCTGTTCAAGGGCGGGCTGTTTGCCGTCGGTACGGCTGGGGACAAGACTGCGGCCGTCGATCCGACGGGCCTTGCCGCCCTGTCGGCGCTGGTTGGGATGTTCGCGCGCAAGGGCATCGCCAAGCTGGACGAATTGTTCGATACGCTCCTGAAAGCGCCGAAGGTTCAGGAGGAGATCGAAGCGCTGCCGCCGGTTATCGACAGCGTCGAGCCCTCCAACAAGAAGATCAACGACGCTGACAAGGGGATCCTGGTGAAGGGACGCAATTTCGCGGCCCGGGCGACCGTCGAGATTGATGGCAAAGCCGTCGTTCACAAGGTGATGGACGATGGCAGATTGCAGGTCATGCTCGAGGACGGGCAACTGGCCAGCGCGCGCAAGGTCCCGGTGGTGGTCATCAATCCGGCCGGCAATGGCGGTCGATCCAAGCCCGCGCATGTCGAGGTCACCGAATAGCTGGCACACGTTTCTTCGCCACGTTCGCGCGAAATCGCCGCAGTGATTTCAGCCGTGAGGCAAATAGCCGTTGCGTCTTGCTTCCGAATCCTGACAAGACCGGTTCATGCAGTTCGCGCCGCAACAGGACGAGGCTCTGAAAGCCGTTTCGCAATGGCTGAAGGAGGGCCGCCAGCCGGTGTTCCGCCTGTTCGGCTATGCCGGTACGGGCAAGACGACGCTTGCGCGGCATTTCGCCGAGCATGTCGACGGCGACGTGCTGTTCGCGGCCTTCACCGGCAAGGCCGCGCAGGTTCTGCGCCAGCGCGGCGCATCCAATGCCAAGACGATCCACTCCCTGATCTACCGCCCGCGCGGCGAGGAGGCGGTGGAAGACGAGGAAACCGGCAAGACCTCGATCGCGCCGATGTTCGCGATCAACCGGCAGAGCCCGGTCGCCAAGGCGGCGCTGATCGTCATCGACGAATGCTCGATGGTGGACGAGCAGCTCGGCAAGGACCTGATGAGCTTCGGCACGCCGATCCTCGTGCTCGGCGATCCCGGCCAGCTGCCGCCGGTCTCGGGCGGCGGCTTCTTCACGGAGCATGATCCCGACTACCTGCTGACCGAAATCCATAGACAGGCGCGCGACAATCCGATCATCGAGCTTGCAATGCATGTCCGTGAGGGCAAGGAGATCATGTATGGTGACTACGGCACCGCCAAGGTGATTTCCAAGAACGAGGTGACGCAGGAACTGGTGCTCGACGCCGATCAGGTGCTGGTCGGGACCAACAAGACTCGCCGGCGCTACAACAAGCGACTGCGGGAGCTGAAGGGTTTCTCCGCCGACTATCCGCAGGCGGGCGACAAGCTGGTATGTCTTCGTAACGACCAGGTGAAGGGGCTTCTGAACGGCTCGCTGTGGCAGGTGATGAGCTCGTCGCGCGAGACGGTTAAGCCCGGCATCAATCTCCTGGTGCGGCCCGAGGACGACGAGGACCGAGGTGCGGCGAAGATCAAGCTGTTGAAGGCGGCCTTCGAGGATATCGAGACCGAAATCCCGTGGTCGACGCGCAAGCGCTATGACGAGTTCGATTATGGCTACGCGCTCACCGTTCACAAGGCACAGGGCTCGCAGTGGAACGACGTGGTGCTGTTCGACGAGAGCTGGGCCTTTCGCGACACGCGCGAGCGCTGGCTCTATACGGCCGTGACCCGCGCGGCGCAGACGCTCACCATCGTGCGGTGAGCGCTTCAGCCGTCAGTTTTTCAGCGATACCAGCGTCATGACAAGATCGCGCTCGCTCTTGCCCGAGGCGGTCGCGATGTCGTTCAGGGGCATGTCAGCGGTCGCGGCCGTATAGCCCTTATCTTTCAGCATCGACAGGAAAGTGTCCTCCGACTGGTGGTAGAGGGGCGCCACTTCGCCGGGCCTTGCCGCGGTGACCAGCGTGATCATGGCGATCTGCGGATTGCCGGCTCCGGTTCCGCTTGCGGTCAGGGAGGGCCAGGCGAAGGCGAGGCCGGCGACCAGCGAAAGCGCCAGCGAAATGGTCATCGGCAGGCGTTTGAAATAGGTGAGAAAGGCGCGCCAGTTTTTCCACACATGCAAGACGAACGGAGCGATCAGCACCATGCTCAGCCATTCGTGCATGCCGTGGAACGCGGCGGTGCCGACGTGGAAGAAGAGGGCGATGCCGGAAATCAGCGAGACAAGGAAAAGGCCAGTGACGAGAGGCGTGGCGTAGCGCGAGAAAAGGGAGGGCATAAGACGAGTCCGTTCGTTGTGATAACAGACTTCGGCATACACGCTATTCCTCCGGAGTCAGCTTAAATCCCCGTAAGCTTTGACAGAGGGCAAATGCAGCCTAAGAGGCGACGACGCCGAGAAGGACTGCCTTGGCGACGGCCTGAAACCGGTTGTTGGCGTCGAACTTGCGGATGATGCGCTCTTCAAGCGCGGCAATCTCGTCCGACTGGAGGCCTAGCGCCCGCGACAGTCGCATCGGCGTATAGCCTTCGGCCATGAGTTCGAGGCATCGTTTCTCCAGATCGGTGAGCTGGACTGCAATCCGGTGCGCGGTTGGCGCATCGTCATGATCGTCGTCGTCCGACAGGAGACGCTCGATCTGCTGGCTCTGCCGCTGGATGGTCGACAGCGCGGCCGTCAGTTCGCGGCGGCGGGTGCGCAGGGCCTGGCGGAAGATACAATCGGCCTCCTCCTGGCTGGTGGCGCCGGACAGTTCTTCCAACAGCTCCTGGATCACGGCGACCGGCATGCCGATTTCGCGGCAGGTGTTGATCAGCGCCATGCGCTGCATATCGGCGCGGGTATAAACGCGCATCAGGCCGATGCGGCCGGCGGACAACAGTCCCTTTTCCTCGTAGAAATGCAGGGTGCGATGGGTGACGCCGAAGTGGTTCGCCATTTCCGCGATCGCGATCGGCTCGTCGGGCGGATTGCGCGGCAGCGTTGCTTGCGGCAGGAAGCCGGAAGCCGCTTGCTGGCCCGCCGCAGGAGGTTTCCGTTCATGCAGGTGCTTGGAGCGTTCCGCCATATTGTCCCCTTCCTGCTCGGTCGTCCGGGCACGGTACTTCCCTGGGCGGGACCATGACCGTCCCGTCCCGGCAATCGCGCCAAGGCGTGCTTTCCGGTTTGCGTTCCTCAACGCATCGTTGCCGCGTCTCTCCTCCCGCGACGATCATGCAGGTTACGCCGCTGTCGTCAAACTTGTAAACCGGGAAACGCCGCGTCTGCTGCAAAAGTCTGAAAAAGTCCTCATTCGTCGCGATTTTTGTGCCGAAGCGGGGCAATTTGCTGCAACCTCGGCGAGCCGGTGGAGATAATGAGAGCGATCCATCAACGCCGCTCATCGAATGACGAACGAAACGCGTTGGCAATCGGGCCCGACTTGGCCTAAATCCGGACGGAACGATCATCGCTTCAAAAAGTGAACCCGTCATGCCAACCCAGCTTTCGGTCAATCTCAATGCCATCGCCATGCTGCGCAATCGGCGCGATCTGCCGTGGCCGGACGTCGCCGATTTCGGCCGTATCGCCCTTGAAGCCGGCGCCAGCGGTCTGACGGTCCATCCGCGGCCGGACCAGCGCCACATCCGCTTCAACGACCTGCCGGTGCTCAGGGCCCTGATCGATGACCAGTTTCCCGAGGCGGAGTTCAATATAGAGGGCTATCCGACCGAGGATTTCCTGGCGCTCTGCGAGGCAACCGAGCCGGAACAGGTGACGCTGGTGCCTGACGATCCATCCCAGGCGACGTCGGACCACGGATGGGATTTCGAGAAACATCGCGATTTTCTCAAGACGGTGGTCGCGCGACTGAAGCGCAGCGGCATGCGCGTGTCTTTGTTTGCAGACGGTGACGGCAATGCCGAGCGGGTTCGGCTGGCTAAGGAGACCGGTGCAGACCGGATAGAGCTCTATACCGGACCATATGGCGGGTGCTTCGACGATCCGGAGAGGGCTGCCAAGGAAATCGATCTTCTGGGGAAGACGGCGGATGCGGCGCTCGCGCTCGGGCTTGGCGTCAATGCCGGGCACGATCTGACGGTTGCGAACCTTCCGGCCCTTGTGAAGCGGATCCCGCGACTGGCCGAAGTGTCGATCGGCCACGGGTTGACGGCGGATGCTTTGGAATACGGGATGGCGGAGACGGTGCGCCGTTTCCGCAAGGCATGTGGACAGACGATCTGATCGTCTGGTTTCAACGGGGGTGGGGAGCGGCCTGAACGGGCGGCTCGCGCCGCTCCCCCGTCTCCTCATCCGGCGAGGGACGCGGAGTTGGTCTCGATGAAGGTTTCCAGCGTGACGAGCGGAGCACCCACCAGCTTCTCCGCATCGGATGTCACGCTGCCGAGGTCGCCGGCGCGTGTCGCCGCCTCGAAGGAAACCAGCGTCGGAATGAAGGGGGCCGGTACGCCATGGGCGGCCATTCCCTCGGCCAGTTGTTCATCGGTGATGTTGACGACGGCGAGCGGCTTTCCGGTGGCAGCCGAAGCGAGGGCGGCGATCTCGCTGTTTGAATAGGCGCGGGCGCCGGTCAGCGTGTAGATGACGTTTTCAGACGGTGGATTTGCGAGGGCCGCCGCCGTCGCCCGGGCGATGTCTTCGCGGGCGATATGGGAGGTCTTGCCGTCGCCGGCCGATGTATACCAGTGGCCCGAGGCGAAGGCCGAGGGGAGGCCCATGAAGAGGTTCTGCATGTACCAGCCGTTGCGCAGGATCGTGTAGGCCATGCCGCTCGCCTTGATCGCTTCCTCCGTGCCGGCGTGATCCGGGGCGAAGCTGACCTTGCTCGTTTCGGCATTCGGTATCGAGGTGTAGTAGACACGGCCGACGCCGGCAGCCTTTGCCGCGCGAACGGCTGCCTGGTGCTGGACCAGCCGGTGACCAGGACGATCGAGCACATCCGTCGAGATGATCAGCAGCCGACCGATACCGGCAAATGCCTCGATGAGGCCCGCCTCATCGTCGAAATCGACCCGGCGGATTTCGACGCCCTTGCCGGACAGGTCGGCAAGTTTTGCCGTGTCGCGCGTGCCGGCGACCAGATCGGAGGCCGATACCTTGCCGGAGGCCAAGAGGTTGTCGATGACGAGGCGGCCAAGCTTGCCCGAGGCGCCGGTGATAAGAATCTTGCTCATGGGTATCCCTTTCGATCGGCGCGTCCGGCCGGTTAGTCGCTCTCAAAATGAGAGTAACACTAAAATGGGAATTGACGTGGAGCTGTAAAGAAGGCAGTTTTTCGGGACCTCGTTACCTTCAGGGAACCACCCGGATGAATGTTGCTGTCGATCTGAAGAACAAGCTTGCCGATTTCAGCAGCGGCGAAGGCGGGCTTGCCAATTGCCCGGTGCGGACGGTGATCGATCATATCGGCGGGAAATGGTCGTCGCTGTTGTTGCTAGCGCTTTCGGAAAAGCCTTACCGGTTCGGCGAACTGCGTCGGCTGGTGCCCGATATTTCGCAGCGGATGCTGACGCAGACGCTGCGGGAGTTGCAGCGCGATGGCTATGTGCAGCGGACAGTGTTTCCGACAAAACCGCCGAGCGTGGAGTATCGCCTGACGCCACTCGGGCTCTCGCTGTATGGCGCACTGTCGAGCCTGCTCACCTGGGCGGAAGAGAATTATCTCGCCGTGCGCGAGGCGCGGCGCAGGTTCGACGAGGCCGACGAGACCTGATTTACAGGTCAAGCTCCCAGGTCTGGCCAGTCAGTTCGGGTCCGAACAGCGTGTGTTTCTCCTCGGAGACGAGAGAGAAGCCGAGCTTCCTGTAGATATGGCGCGCGGCGTCGAGGTTGTCGTTGGTCCAAAGGGTCATCCGCCGGTATCCCGACTGCCGGGCGAAGGACGTGGCCTGTTCGGCAAGGAGCATCCCGAGCCCCCGGCCGCGGGCCATCGGATCGACGTAAAGCAGCCGCAGCTTGGCGACATCGCCTCCGCCGTTCACCACCATGATCGAGCCCAGCCGCACGCCGGAGCGCTCGGCAATCCAGCAGGCTTCATTACGGGGATCGTGGCCGGCGAGAAAGTCCGCCGCCACTTTCGCCACCAGCCCCTCGAAGCCCTGGCGCCATCCGAATTCGCTAGCATAGAACTCCGTTTGCGACTGTATGATCCAGCCGAGGTCGCCCGGTCTGTGCGGGCGAAGGACCATGGGCGTCTTTTGAGTCTCCTCGCCGTCCAGCAGGCCGGTGATGCGCTGCATCGCCGAGGCGAGCACCTCCTGCTCAATGGCGGAAAGCGCTGACAGCATCTCGCGGATCTGACCGCGAGACAGGTCGGCCAGCTGTTCGTATTCCGCCGTTCCGACGGGTGTCAGGCGAAGGCGGCGGCTGCGGCGGTCGGCCGGGTCGTTCTCGATCGCGACGAGACCGCGGTCGCGGAAGACCTTCAGAATACGGCTGAGATAGGCGGGATCGAGGTGCACGTCGCGGACGAGATCGGTGGCCGTGGTCGTGCCTCTTGCGCCGATCTCGTAGAGAACCCTGGCTTCTGCCAGTGTATAATCCGCTTTCAGATAGGCCCGATCGAGCAGTCCTATGCGGTCGGTGTAGAAGCGGTTGAAGGCGCGGATGCCGTCTATGACGTCAATGTCGTTTGGCGCGTGCATGGCGAATGATCTCCCCGCCACAACAGCTAATCCGAAAAATTGACTTGATCAAGACAATATTTGACTGAGTCAAGTAAATTCCGGTTGCCGCAGATCGGCTTTCATCGCCAGTTCGACGGCGGCCTGGCAATGCAGGCGGGTGGAATCAAAGCCGGGAAGGGGAAGATCATAGGGATCGAGCAGCAGGCAAATCTCGGTGCAGCCAAGGATGACGCAATCTGCGCCGGCGGCGCGCGCCTTGTCGATGATCGCCAGATAACGGTCGCGGGAGGCGTCCTTCACCTGACCGGCGCAGAGTTCGTCGAAGATGACGGCGTGGACTGCGCCGCGATCCGACTTTTCTGGCACCATCGGATCGAGACCGAAGGTCCGCATGCGCTCGGTATAGAAGCCATGTTCCATGGTGTAGCGCGTGGCGAGCAGCAAGGGCCGGCGCAGGCCAGTCATTCTGATGGCGTCGGCCGTGACGTCGACGATGTTCAGCAGAGGAGCCGAGATGGCCGAGGACACGGCGTCGGCAACGAGATGCATCGTGTTCGTGCAGATCAGCACGCATCCAGCGCCGCCGCGCTCCAGCATGCGGGCCGAGGCGGAGAGGCGTTCGGCCGCCTCGTCCCATCGGTCGGCCTTCTGCAGGGCGACGATCTCCGCGAAGTTCAGGGAGTGCATGAGGATCTCCGCCGACGCGATGCCGCCGAGACGGTCGCGGACGGCCTCATTGATCAGACGGTAGTAGACCGCCGAGCTCTCGAAGCTCATGCCGCCGATCAGACCTATGGTTTTCATCCCGTTCTCCTGCGTTTCCATCTGCTCGCAGCTTAGCGCTCGCCTGAGGCAAGCGGGGTGTGTTTTGATGTCGGTAGTCGAGGTTCCGCGCAACGAAGATGCATGATATGTCTTCTTTACGCTGTTCTATTGCGTAAAGGTGATCATGATCGACGACAGAGACAGGAAGATTCTGGATTTGCTGCAACTCGACGCGGCGATGCCCGTGGCCGCCATTGCCGACAAGGTGGCGCTGTCGCCGTCGGCGTGTTCGCGGCGTATCCAGAAGCTGGAGGACGAAGGTTATATCGTGGCGCGCGTGGCACAGCTTGATCGCGGCAAGGCCGGGGTGCCCACGACCGTGTTCGCGCTGATCAAGACCGCGCATCATTCGGACGAGTGGATCGAGGAATTCCGGCGCGCCATCGCCGACATTGCCGAGGTGGTCGAGGCGCACCGGCTGACGGGCAGTTATGACTACCTGCTGAAAATCGTGCTGCCCCGGGTCGAGCACTACGACGTGGTCTACCGGCGGCTGGTGAAGCGCATCGAGCTTTTCGACGTCTCCGCGTTCATTTCCATGGAGACGTTGAAAAGCGGTGCGGTGCTGCCGGTCGGCTACGCCGTCTAGATTATTCCGGCTTCGGCAGGCTGCGATCGGCCAGGCACTTGTTGAGCGGCAGGAGCTTCACCGAATAGATCGCGGTGATGCGGCCCATGTCGCGCGGGTCACCTTCGGTTTCGGCCTGGATGCAGCCGCAGGTGTAGCCGTAATTGCCGTTGGCCGCGACATAGTCGCCGGTCGAGATGTCGGGGAAGTTTTCCATGCCGAGCGGTTCGTCGGGACTGCCCTGGGAGAGGATGATCCAGGTGCCGTCGCGATCGTCCAGCCAATAATTGCCGGGCGTGGGGTTCTGGATCCAGCCGCAGCGGTTTTCCTTGGCGAACGCAAGGCCCGGAAGGGCCATGAGGCTGAGAGCAAGAATTGGGGAGAGCAGGTGGGGGCGCATGATTTCCTCCGATAGGGCCTGAAGCTCAGTATCGCAGGTCACGCCGGCTGCCAAAGACCAAATGTGGTATGGCAAAAAAGTTCGGGGGTCCCGGCCGAAGCCGGGACCCCGTGTCACCCGGAGGTGTCGATCAGTCGTTGGCGACCGAACGGGATACCAGGTTGAGCGTACGGTCAGCCGATACGCGATAGACTTCGCGGAAGTCGCTGCCGCCAGCATTGAAGCTGTGGAGTACGGTCGAGCCGACCGGAGCTTCAGACAGCTGGGCGACATGGCCGCCGTAGGTGATCGAACCCTGGATCGGCTCGATGGCGAAGGCGGAGGAGGCGCCGGCAAGCGAAGCGATGACGGCGGTTGCTGCGATGATGGTCTTCATGGTCTTGTTCCTTTCAAATCTGATGCCGTCCAGCCTAGTGCTGTCGGCCGCAATGGGATGGTGGAGATCAGTCGTTGGCGACCGAACGGGATACCAGGTCGAGGGTCTTGTCTGCCGACACGCGGTAGACTTCGCGGAAGTCGCTGCCGCCGGCGCTGAAGCTGTGGAGGACGGTCGAACCGACCGGAGCTTCAGACAACTGGGCGACGTGGCCGCCGTAGGTGATCGAACCCTGGATCGGCTGAACGGCGAAAGCGGAGGATGCGCCGGCAAGCGAAGCGATGACGGCGGTTGCTGCGATGATGGTCTTCATGGTCATGTTCCTTTTCGATTTGGGTTCCGGTCAGTCAGTCGACTGCGCCGGGTCTTGATGTGTGTTGGGATCAGTCGTTGGCGACCGAGCGAAAGACGAGGTCCAGAGTGCGATCAGCGGAGACGCGGTAGACTTCGCGGAAGTCGCTGCCGCCGGCGCTGAAGCTGTGAAGGACGGTCGAACCGACCGGTGCCTGCTGGAGCTGGGCGACGTTACCGCCATAGGTGATCGAACCCTGGATCGGTTCGATGGCGAAGGCGGAGGAGGCGCCGGCAAGCGAAGCGATGACGGCGGTTGCTGCGATGATGGTCTTCATGGTTGTGTTCCTTTCAAGTCTTGGGAGGACTTTAATCTTGGGTTGTATTTGTGGTGACGTTGCTGGCGTTCACCTTTGTCGAGATCAGTCGTTGGCGACCGAACGGGATACCAGGTCGAGCGTACGGTCAGCCGATACGCGATAGACTTCGCGGAAGTCGCTGCCGCCGGCGCTGAAGCTATGAAGGACGGTGGAGCCGACCGGAGCTTCAGACAGCTGGGCGACATGGCCGCCATAGGTGATCGAACCCTGGATCGGCTCAACGGCGAAAGCGGAGGATGCGCCGGCAAGCGATGCAATGACGGCGGTTGCTGCGATGATGGTCTTCATGGGGTGTTTCCTTTTCAGTGTTTTATGGGGAGACTTCGGGTGATTGCCGGAGATCTCTCTGGTTGAGCGGTTGAATGTCAGTCGTTGCTGATGGAGCGCGAGACCAGTTGAAGGGTCTTGTCAGCGGCAACGACGTAAACTTCATTGACGTCCTTGCCCGCGTTGGTGAACGTGTGGAGGACGGTGGAGCCTACCGGTGCCTTCTCCAGCTGGGCGACGTTTCCACCGTAGGTGATCGAACCCGGGATCGGTTCGATAGCGAAGGCGGTGGAAGCGCCGGCGAGAAGTGTAGCGGCTGCTACGATTGCGAGCTTGTTCATGACGAACCTCTTTGTTGTCTTGTATATCGAACTTGTCGGTTCGATGAGCTGGATTTGGGATACGGATTGGTTTTTGACAAGGGGTCAATTGCGGTCAATCGAACTTTCTGGTTCGATACGTCCTGTGTGAAGCTTTTGTGTATCCGTTTAAAATCAATAACTTAACATTACTATTCCGGTTTTGTGAACGCTGTGATTAATTATATGCAACAACAATCACTCGTGTGTGATGGGATCGTGAGGCGGTTGTTGGGCTTGTCTTTTTTAAATGGCGTTTTCGCAGTCATAGACGCTTGACCTCCCATATCCGCCGCTATAGAGATATGAACCGTACGGTACGGTACGCGAATTGGAGGTGCTTTTTTGTCAGCGGATCTCACGAGCGATGCAGGATTCACGCCGCGGCAGAACGCCGTCCTGGCGGAGGCTCTGCGTCTGCTGGTGGAGGGCGGCGACAAGGCGCTCACGACGGCTGGGCTGGCCCGCGCCGCGAACTGCTCCAAGGAAAGCCTGTACAAATGGTTCGGCGACCGCGACGGGCTGCTTGCCGCGATGATCTCCTATCAGGCGAGCAAGGTTCGCACCGTCGAGCGCCAGGGCGAGAGACTGACGCCGGCGAGCCTGCGCGAGCATCTCGACATCTTCGCGCATGATCTTCTGGATGTTCTTGCCGGTGATGTGTCGCTGGCGCTCAACAGGCTGGCGATCGGCCAGACCAGCCGCGACGGTTCCAAGCTCGGGACGCTGCTGCGCGAGCGCGGCCGCCGGCAGATCGACAGGCGGGCGAGGGCGCTCCTCGACGCCGGCCAGCGCGACGGACTTCTACGCTTTTCCGATGGCGAAGAGGCCTACCGCACATTTTACGGGCTCATCGTTCAGGACATGCATGTGCGCATGCTGCTTGGCGAGATGCCCGACACCAAGAAATTCGCAGCCCGGGCCCAGCAGGCGGTTCACGCCTTCCTGGCGCTCTATGGCACGGACAAGGTTCTGGCTGGACCGGAGGGCAATTCCGCCTCCGGCCGGTCCGTCACAAACACTCACCACAACTGACAAGCATAGGGAAGGAACAGACAATGCGCGTCTATTACGATCGTGATGCCGACGTAAACCTCATCAAGTCGAAGAAGGTCGTCATCGTCGGCTATGGCAGCCAAGGCCGGGCGCACGCCCTCAACCTCAAGGATTCCGGCGCGCAGAACGTTGCGATCGCGCTGAAGGCCGGGTCGCCGACCGCCAAGAAGGCCGAAGCCGACGGCTTCAAGGTCATGACGGTTGCGGAAGCGGCCGCCTGGGGCGACCTCCTGATGATGGCAACCCCGGACGAACTGCAGGCCGGCATCTACAAGGCCGACATCGCTCCGAACATTCGTGACGGCGCGGCAATCGCATTCGCTCACGGCCTCAACGTGCATTTCGGCCTGATCGAGCCCAAGGCTTCGGTCGACGTCGTGATGATCGCGCCGAAGGGCCCGGGCCACACCGTTCGCGGCGAATACCAGAAGGGCGGCGGCGTGCCGTGCCTGGTCGCCGTTCACCAGAACGCTTCCGGCAACGCGCTCGAACTCGCGCTCTCCTACGCCTGCGGCGTCGGCGGCGGCCGTTCGGGCATCATCGAGACGACGTTCCGCGAAGAGTGCGAAACGGACCTCTTCGGCGAACAGGTCGTTCTCTGCGGCGGTCTGGTCGAACTGATCCGCGCCGGCTTCGAGACGCTGACCGAGGCAGGCTATGCTCCGGAAATGGCCTATTTCGAGTGCCTGCACGAAGTGAAGCTGATCGTCGACCTGATCTATGAAGGCGGCATCGCCAACATGAACTACTCGATCTCCAACACGGCCGAGTGGGGCGAATACGTCACCGGTCCGCGCATTATCACTGCCGAGACCAAGGCCGAAATGAAGCGCGTCCTGAAGGACATCCAGACCGGCCGCTTCACCGCCGAGTGGATGCAGGAATGGCATTCGGGTGCGGCCCGCTTCAAGGCAACCCGCCGCCTCAACGACGAGCATCCGATCGAGCAGGTCGGTGAAAAGCTGCGCGGCATGATGCCGTGGATCGGCAAGAACAAGCTGGTCGACAAGGCCCGCAACTGATTGTCGCCAAGGCGCGTCGCGCACGGCGCTGCTGCAAACAAAAGGGCCGGAGAGCGATCGCTCTCCGGCCCTTTTGTTTTCGTGGGTTCGCCTGTTCAGATGAACAGGAAGTCGCTGGCCGACAGGGACTTCACATTGTCCAGGGTGACGATCAGGTGCGCTTCCTGATCGCCGCCGGCGCCGTCCGCGTCGAACCAGAGGCGGTGCGTGTCGGTCTCGAACAGGAAGGTCGGACCGTGGCCGGTGGCCACTGGATTTGCGCCCTGGATGAGCGCGAGCTTGTAGTTGCTCTTCAGGCCGAAATCGATGGAGTCGATCGCGATCTTGTCGTGGCCCCGCTGGAAGTCGGTGATCTCGTCACCGCCCCCGACGAAGGTATCGAAAACGAACCGGTCGTCGCCAGAACCGCCTGACAGAAGATCGGCTCCGCTTCCGCCGTTCAGCGTATCATTGCCGCCGCGACCGTAAAGGGCATCACCGCCGGCGCCGCCGGTCAGCACGTTTGCCTCATTGCTGCCGGCGATCCAGTCGTCCTTGGCGGAGCCGGTGACGTTCTCGATGGAGACCAAAGTCAGACCGCGAGCCGGACCGTCATTCTTGGTGGAGTCCAGGAGGTCCACCTTGGCGGAGATGTCGCCATACCAGTTGCCGAAGGAAAGCGTGTCGGTGCCGGAGCCGCCGTCGAAACGGTCGGTGCCGCTGTAGACATCGCGGTAGAACTGATCATTGCCGGAGCCGCCGTAGAGCTTGTCATTGCCGGCGCCATCATAAAGCGTGTCGTTGCCGGCGCCGCCGTTCAGGGTGTCATTACCGTTCTTGCCGCGCAGGACGTCGTTGCGTGCTCCACCGGTGACGACATCGTTCCCGGAGGTGCCGGTGAAGTCCAGCTGTTCCATGCCGGTGATCGTGGTGTTGGCATTGACCTTCACCGTGCCGCTCGACAGGGTGAACTTGACGCCTTCCGACAGGGTGCTGAGGTTCAGGTGGACGGTATCGATGCCGCTGCCACCATCTGCGGTGTCGTTGCCGTTCATGTAGATGTGGTCGTTGCCGGCGCCGGCGCTGATGACATCGCGGCTGGTATCCCCGCTGCCGTCGGCGGCATAGAGGCGATCATTGCCGTCGCCGCCGTAGAGCTTGTCGGCACCGCTGCCGCCATAGATCCAGTCATTGCCGCCAAGACCGGAAATGGTGTCGTTGCCGGCATTGCCGCGGAAGGTGTCGGCGAGATTGCCGCCCTTGAGGGTATCGTTGCCGGAGCCGCTGGCCAGGATGACGGCCTCGAAGTTTTTCAGAACGGCATTGCCGTTGACGAAGGTGGCATTCGAGCTCAGCGTGAAGGACATGTTCGACGTGCCGCGCGAACGATCCACCGATGCGACGTCGGTGCCGGAGCCGCCGTCGGCCTGCAGGACGCCATAGGTGTAGCCGAGACCGCTGTTGAAGGAAACGCTGTCATTGCCAGCGCCAAGATTGACGACCGACTTGTCGCCGCCGGAATGGTTCTGGAACACCGTGATGTCCACGCGGTCGTTTCCGTTCCCGAGGTTCATGGTGTTGTTGCCGCCGAGGTCGTAGGCGGTGTCATCGCCGTCTCCGCCCTCGACCTTGTCGGAGCCGAGGCCGCTGTAGAGATAGTCGTCACCCTTGCCGCCATAGAGCTGGTCGTTGCCGTCGCCCGTCTGGAAGGTGACCTGACGCGCGGTGCCGGCGCGCAGGATGTCATTGCCCCGACCGGTAGTGATCTCGTAGATTTCGACGTCCTTTGCGGTCGTGCCGTTGGAGACCTTGCCCGTCGTGCCGCTGATCGAGAAGGTGGTGTTGGCGTTGGAGTCGGACACGTCGATCACGGCCGTGTCGATGCCGGAACCGCCATAGATGGTGTCCTTTCCACCTCCGGCGATCAGGACGTCGTTGCCGGCCTCGCCGTAGATGACATCGTTGCCCAGGCCGCCGTTGACCATGTCATTGCCGGCGCCGGCCTTCAGGCGGTCGTTGCCGCCATAGCCGAAGATCACGTCGTTGCCATCGAGTGTCGTGAAGGTATCGCTGCCGTTCGAGCCCTTGAGGTTGTAGGCTTCGATACCCTTGATCGTGGTGCCGTCGGAGAGCGTATTGGTCAGGTTGGCGGCTTTGGCGGTGAACACGCCGCTCAGCCCGGTGATGTCGAGGATGTCGGTGCCGGAGCCACCATCCACGGTGTCGCGGCCCTGGCCGATGGTCATGATGATCTCATCGTTGCCGCTGCCGGCATTGATGCGGTCATTGCCGTCGCCACCGATGATATAGTCGTTGTCGTTGCCGGCATCGATGATGTCATCGCCTTCGCCGCCATCGATATAGTCGTTGCCGGAGCCGCCCGTGATATTGTCCTTGCCGCGCCCGCCATAGAGGCTGTCCCTACCGTTGGCGCCGGAAAGCGTGTCGTCGCCATCGTCGCCGCTGATGTAGTCGTTGCCGTAGCTGCCGCTGAGCGTGTCGTTGTCACTGCCGCCGGAGATATAGTCGTCGCCCTGACCGCCATAGAGGGTATCCGCACCGGTGTCGCCGATGAGGTAGTCGTTGCCGCCGCCGCCGTTCAGCCTGTCGTTGCCGGCACCGCCGTAAAGCTCGTCGTTCCATGCGCCGCCTGTCAGCGTATCGGCGTAGGAGGTGCCGAAGATCCCGTACCTTTCCACGTTCTTGACAGTTGCGCCGAGGATGGAGTTCGTCACGGTCGGATCGGCAACAGCAAAGGTGACGCCGCTTGAGAACCAGCGCAGGTCGAACTGCATCATATCGACGCCGAGGCCGCCGTCGATCGTGTCGCCGTCCCAATTTCCCGGGTCGAATTCGTTGAAGGTGTCCTCACCGATGCCGCCGGACAACGTGTCGGCACCAACTCCGCCAATCAGGAGGTCATCGCCCGAGCCGCCGATCAGCTTGTCGTTGCCGGCTTCGCCATAGAGCGTGTCGTCCTGGAAGCCGCCGTCCACGGTATCTTCGCCCTCGCCAGCGGAGACAATGTCACTGCCAAACCCGCCGTAGATCTGGTCGTTGCCGCCGAGTGCCGCAAAATAGTCGGCGCTGTCGTCGCCGATCATGGTTTCAGCGTTATCTGTTCCGTACCTGTAAGCCATGGTGTTTCCTTTCAATGGTTGTGTTGCCGCTGGCCGCACAGGATGACCGCCGCCACCGGCAAAACCGGTTGAAAGGCACGCGTCATCCCGCCCCCGTGCGGGTGCGCACGTGGTTCGCCATGCTGATGGTTGCGATCGTCCGGTGCGGCCGATCCCTACTCTTGGTGATGCCGTCCGCCCGCAGAAACGGCGCGCGACGGCCTTGCCGGAAGCGGTCCCTGCGTTACCGGCTTCCGGCCTGTCCGGACCCGCTCCGAATTCCCGCAGCGTTCCTGTTGTTGAAAATGGATCGCCGCCTGCCGCCAGCGCTCCGCCGCCTTGCTCTAGCGACGGTCCGACCGATCAGCAAACTGCATTCCCGTCTTTATGTTATGCGCTTTTGCATAACGACGGCGATGATCGTCTCAGGCGCGAGCGCGGGACCTGAAGACGACGGTCGCAAACAGCGCCATTGCGATAATGGTGAGGAAGGAGCCAAGCACCGCCAGACCTTCCGAAATGCCGAGAACCGCGAGCGCGATACCGGGACAAAGCGTCACGACACCGGCCGTGGCAAAGCCGACCTGCACCTTTGCCAGCCTCATCCCCGACGCCGCCGGAACGGCATGATAGAAGAGACCGTACAAGGCGACACTGACCCAACCGACCAGGTTCAGGTGTGCATGGGCGGGTGCCAGCATGTGGTCATGAGACGCTGCCATGAAGATGCCGAGCGCCATGGCGACCAGCGCGTAGGCGACGGCAGTCGCCAGGCAGAAGAATGAAAGTCCACGCATTTCTATACCTCTCCAATATGGAACCGTCCGTCAGCCGGATCAGGGCGCGGACATGCAGTTGATTTCGAATGTCGCGACAGCGGCTGCGACGGGCGGGAGGACGCGATACTGATCGCCCGAGCTGATCTGCTGTGTTTGTGTCTGATAGTCGTCGGCCGGCGATGGCGCGGGCCTCGCTTCACCTCGTGGCGGCAATACGCGCTCGGGGTGTTATCCGCTTCCTAAAACTTCCCTAAATCCGCGCGCGTGTCGATAATATATGACGGTCAGGCCGAGGGCGGCGGGAGGATTGCGATACCGTGACGGGCCGCCGCCGCCATGACGAAGGGTATGTCCGGCTCCGATGCCGGCGGGAAGGTCGTTGAGTCGGCTTCAACCGGCGTTCCGACTTCCATGAAGAAATCCTCGTGCGGGCCAGCAGGTAGGTTGATGATGACGAGCTTGCCGGGGGCGTCGCCCGTGTTGCGGAACATGTGCGGCAGGCCCGGGGGAATGTGGACAAAGTCGCCCGCCTTGCATGTGCGCGGCTGGCCGTCGAGGATGAATTCGTAGGTGCCTTCGACGACGAGAAAGCCCTCCTCGTCCTGCTGGGTATGATAGGGCGATCCCGCTCCCGGCGCCGTCAGGCACCCCGCCAGCGAAAAGCTCCCGGACGTGTCCGGCGCTTTGGCAATGAAGGTCAAAAGGTTTCCGAGAAAATGAACTGTGCGCGGCGCCGAGTGGCCGGATGACGCATGTGAGGGATTCATGCTTGCAACTCCTTTCTTAAATGATAGTATCGGATCATCACGAGACGATAGTCTCATAATGAGGTGTAAATGCCAGGTCAAGAGAAAAATTTCGAACGAGTCAACCAGAAGAAGCGTACACGCGCCGAGCTGATGCGCGCCGCACTGGAACTGACGGAACGTGGCTTGTCGCCGACCGTTGTAGAGGCGGCGGAACACGCGGGCATATCCAAGGCGACCGCTTACCGGTATTTCTCGACAGCCGAGGATATGATCCGCGAAGCCGTGCTGGATGCAGTTGCGAACCGAATTCAGGTGCAGCCGCTCAGCGACGATTCGAATGCATCATGCAGGGCGGTCGATGTCATCGGACAGGTTCTGCACATGGTGGAGACAAATGAAGCGACGTTTCGCGCTCTGCTTGCGAGCACCGTGGGCGGCAGCCATTCCGTTAAGCGTGCCGGGCGGCGGGCGGATTGGCTCAGCGAGGCGCTACAGCCGCTCGAGGCCGAGCTTTCCGCCGCGGACTTCCGTCGTCTCGTTCATGCGCTGGGGTTGATGTGCGGCATCGAAACGCTCGTCGTTCTCAAGGATGTCTGTGACCTCGAAACCGAAGAGGCCATCGATACGGCCCTGTGGGCCGCCCGGAAGCTGATCGCGGGTGTTCTCGCCGATGTTTCCACAAGGAGGGATGCCTGACCTTGAGTCAGGCTTCCAGCCGGGGCTGTTGGCGCGAGAGGTCGCCGGCGTGGCGGACGCAGTTGCGACCGGCGCCCTTGGCGGCGTAGAGGGCTTCATCAGCTTCAGACAACAGGGTCTCATCCTTCGCGGCATCGCGCGCGGGCTTGGTGGCGACGCCGAAGCTGGCGGATATCGAGGTTGCGGTTCCCGTTGCCGCGGCGAGATCAAGCCCGGCGATTGCTTGGCGCAGCCGCTCAGCGACGTCTTGCGCCTTGCAAGCGTCAGTGTCCGGCAGCAGCACCGCAAACTCCTCTCCGCCATAGCGGGCAAGCACGTGCGAGTCGTCCACGCGAGTCGCCATTGCTGTCGCAACCGCACGGAGGCAGGCGTCGCCGGCAAGATGCCCGTGGGTGTCGTTGAAGCGTTTGAAGTGGTCGACGTCGACGAGGATTATCGAGAACGGCAGGCCGAGGCGGTTGGCGCGATCCAGCAGGCTCGGCAGGCTACGGTCGAAATGGCGGCGGTTGGGCAGCGCTGTCAGCCCGTCGGTCAAGGCGTGGCGGGCCAGACGCTCGTTCGCCGAGGACAGTTCCCGGTTTGCCAGTTCCAACTCCCCGAGAAGGCCGTCCTTTTCGGTCTCTGCCTTCATCTGCGACAGGCGCAGGCCGATCAGGCGGCTGACATAGGCCAGCTGGAAGGCGACGAAGATCGCTGTCAGGGGCAGCATCAGAAGATGGCCTTTCGCGACCGAGATCATAAGCAGCGTCGAGAGCAGCAGCCCAGCCTGGGTGAGGGCCGGCATCGGCGTCATATAGGCGCGCGCGCTTGCCGATTGTACGAGAATGCAGCCGACGACGAGGATGGTGACCGTCGCCTCGCTGCTGGCATCGAGCAGCAGTAGTCCGAGGGAAGCACCCCACAGCGCTCCCGAACCGCCGGCGACAAGCCAGAAGACCATCAGCCACCGGTTCAGCGCTTCGGAGGACGATGCGGATCGGTGTCTGTAGGCGTATCCGACGGCGAACCGGCCGACGAGTTGAATTGCGAGGGCTGCCATGGACCACTGGAGATAGGCGGGTTCCGCTATGATTGCGGTCTGCAGCGCCACAAGGGCGATGGCCGCGCCCGCGAGAAGATGAGGCCAGATGGAGAAGAGGTCATCCAGCACCGACCAACAATAGCGTTCGGAACCGAATTCACGACCGATGACAGACTGCAGGATGTAATTTGACTTGGCGGGCATAAATATAACGCTTCGATTGTGTGACTGCACGCTAGCGCCGGAGTCTAAACAAAGTCCTCCGCCCACTGACCAAATTGGGTGTTTCGCTGGCTGTGCACCCGTTGACGCGGTTCGATTCGGTCCGCTGAAGGGGTAGAGACGACCGAACATTATCCAGCATCCGAAAAAATGTGAGAAATGTTGCGTGTGGCGATAGGTCAGCATTGTTGACTTATCGTGGTTTGTGTGGTGATCTTCCTCGATCACAAAAACACTTCGAGGAAACTCCCGTGCTGAATTGGGACCATATCTTTGCAACGCGTTCCTCGCGTATGCGCGCCTCCGAAATTCGTGAACTTCTGAAGCTGCTCGAGCGGCCTGACATCATCTCGTTTGCTGGCGGCATTCCCGATCCGGCGCTGTTTCCGGACGAGGCGTTCAAGACCGCCTATGCCGACATCTTTTCCGGCGACCAGGTCGGCGCGGCGCTGCAGTATTCGGTGAGCGAGGGTTACAAGCCGCTGCGCGAATGGCTGCGCGGCGAGATGGAAAAGCTCGGCATTCCCTGCACCATCGACAACATCTTCATAACCTCAGGATCGCAACAGGCGCTCGATTATCTCGGCAAGCTGTTCCTGTCGCCGAAGGATACCGCGCTCGTGACGTGGCCGACCTATCTCGGCGCCCTGCAGGCCTTCAATGCCTACGAGCCGAACTACGACCAGCTCAGCCTTTCCGGCAATCGCACGCCGGAGAGCTACAAGGCGGCTGCGGAGAAGAACGGCGGTGCCGTCAAGTTCGCCTATCTCTCGGCCGATTTCGCCAATCCGACGGGGGAGACGGTCGACCGCGCCGGTCGCGAGCGGCTTTTGAAGCTTGCCGAGGAACTCGACATCGCCATCATCGAGGATGCTGCCTACCAGTCGCTGCGCTACGACGGCGAACCGGTTCCGCCGATCCTCGCGCTCGAGATCGCCGAAAAGGGCTCGATCGAGGAGACGCGTACGATCTACAGCGGCAGCTTCTCCAAGACTCTGGCGCCGGGCCTGCGGGTCGGCTTCGTTGTCGCCGCCATGCCCGTCATCCGTAAGCTGGTGCTGATGAAGCAGGCTGCCGACCTTCATTCCTCGACGATCAACCAGATCGCCATCACCCATGTGGCCGAGCGGCATTTCCCGGAGCAGGTCGCCAAGATCAAGTCTGCCTACAGCGCGCGCCGCGACGCGATGCTGAAGGCGCTGGAAAAGTACATGCCGGCCGGGACGACCTGGACCAAGCCGGAAGGCGGGATGTTCGTCTGGGTGACGCTGCCCGAGGGCATGGACGGCGCCGAACTTCTGGCGCGATCGGTGGAGACGGAGAAGGTCGCCTTCGTGCCGGGGCAGGCGTTCTTCGCCGACCGGTCGGGGACGAACACGCTGCGGCTCTCCTTCTCCTGCGCCAACGAGGCGATGATCGACGAGGGTATCAAGCGTCTCGGACGCCTGGTCGGCGGAGCGATTGCCGCAGCAGCGTGACCGCGTGTCGTTAGCCAAAACAAAAATAGGCCCGCGAGCGATCGCGGGCCTTTGCATTGGACCAGGCTTCCGCGCGCTTAGTCGCGCGCGAGCACGATGATCATGTCCTCCGGCTGGTAGGTCATGGCCGGCGCCCTGTGAGGGTTGACGACAACGCCGCCGAGATTGCGCTCGTCCGGGTCGTTGTCGCGCAGACGGCGATAGCCGATCGCGACTTCGCCCCGGCGCAAGGCCGAATAAGCGATCGTGAAGAAGTTCACGGGACGATCGATCGAGACGTAATCCGTCACCGGGCGCATGTAGAGTTCCGAACCTTCCTCGTTCAGAAGTTCGGCGAAGATCGCCGACATGTAGGGATTTTCCGATGCCTGGGCGAGCATCAGACTGACCAGCTTGTTGCTGACGACGAAATCGTCGGCGCGCGTTACCTCGGCCAGTTCCCGGTTCCGGACGTCGGTCATCTCGCTGACGACGTTGATATGGTGTCCGGCGCGCTCTGCGATTTTTCTGAGATGCAACAGGGTGATCAGCGTGCGCGTGTCGGCGGACTGCGCATTCATGTGGTCGCTGTATCCGAGGACGAGCACGTGATCATAGCTGTCGATGTCGAGTGTATCGAGCGCAGAACGGCTGCTGGTGTCAACGACCCTATGGGTCACCGTCATGTTGTCGACCGGCAGCGCGAGCGCGTCGATCTCACTCTCAAACTCGGGCGTGCTGGCGGCAATGGTCAGGTGCGAGCCCTTGGCGACATAGCGGGACAGTTCGCGGGTGATGATCGGGCCGCGGCGGTTCCAGCCCAGCATCAGGGTGTGTTCCGGCTGGTTCGGATGCTTCACGGGCGCGATCACTGCCTCGCGGTCAAGCTTTATGTCCTCGCCCCAGGTACCGATGGAGGCATCATCCTCGGCGATGATGATCGCCTTGTCGCCGGCTTCGAATACGCGGTTGGGCAGGGGATTGAGATGGACCGCGTCGTTCCGGTCGCAGACACCGATCAGCGCGCAGTTCTCGAACGCCATGACCGATGCGGCGAAGCTCTTGCCGGTGAGCGCCGGGACTTCCAGCGTATAGATTTCGCAGCCGTCGAAATCGAGAAGTTCGGAGTAGACGGCCGAAAGACCCGATTGCCGGCTGGTGTGGACGACGATCCGCGAGATCAGGTCGTCGGCGAGCACGAGCTGCAGTTCGCCGCCACCGACGATGCCGGCGACCTCCGCGTTTTCGGCGTCGCGGATTTCCGCGGCGATCATGTAGCGTTGCTGGCGGCGCTTGGGATCATGCACCAGTGCCAGTACGGTCTTGATGACCTGGCTGTCCGGATCGTCGCCTTCCGGGGCGAGCACGATGATCGAGCGCGAGGTTTGCGGATTGACGATAGAGAGGTCGTAGAGGTCGGTCGGATCGCCGGAGCGGCAGATGATCCTGGTGTTCTTGAGATTGTCGACCTTGGCGGCGATCTCTTCCTCCATCTCGACCTTGTCGCGGTTCGCCATGATCACGATCCGCGGATTGCGGCGGCTCTGATTGGCGATGACGAGTTCGGAGATGATGTCGAAGATCGAGGGCGACCAGTTGAGGATGATCGTGTGATCCTGTTCCAGCACCCTGGAGCGGCCCTTGCGCAATTCGTCGAGCTTGTTCTCGAGACCGCTGCTTAAAACACCGATCAAGGCGGAGAAGACAAAGATGCCCGAAATGGTGACGAACAGCGACACCATGCGGAAACTCCACCCCATGTCGCCACCCATGGTCCCGGCGTCCATGGTGCGCATCAGGGATTCCCAGGCGCCCTCGATGAAGCCGACGGGTTCGCCGCCTTCAGGGGCTATTCCAGTCAGGGACAGAAACAGGCCGGCGAGAATGATGACGATCAGCGAGATCAGCCCGAGCCAGCCGATCAGCGCCACGGCGCCGCCCGCCATGCTCTTGTCGAATGCATAGCGTGCCCGCGCGCGCCAACCCGCTTCCGCCTTCATGGTGCCCTTGCCCCCTTGCAAAGATCAATGTTCCGTGAAGGCCACTAGTGCAAAACAATCCGGCTTGGAAGCGGGTGCCGGCTTTCGACCGATAAAAGTCTGAGAACGTTGCAAAAATCGGTGACCGAGCGGGCGAGTTGCCGGGGCGGGACGGCCGCGATGTCACATGGCTGTTAAAACCGGGTCCTATTGAGCGGCCACCGATGAAAGGAGATATCCCATGAAGAAGCTGCTCTTGACCGCGACGGCCCTGGTTGCCCTCGGTGCCGCGACGTCTTTCGCAAACGCCGCCGACCTGGTGCTCTACACAAGCCAGCCCAACGAGGACGCGCAGGCGACCGTCGACGGCTTCATGGCCGAAAACCCCGATATCAAGGTCGATTGGGTGCGCGACGGCACGCCGAAGATCATGGCCAAGCTGATGGCCGAGATCGAGGCCGGCAATCCGGTCGCCGACGTTCTCTTGATCGCTGATACCGTGACGCTGGAACGCATGAAGCAGGCCGGCCAGCTGATGGCCTACCAGTCGCCGGAGGCCGCCAACTACGAGGCGAGCCTCTATGATGCCGACGGCCATTATTACTCGACCAAGCTGATCACCACCGGCATCATGTACAACACGGCGGCTTCGATGAAGCCGACGAGCTGGCAGGATCTGGCCAAGCCGGAAGCCAAGGGGCTCGTCACCATGCCGAGCCCGCTGACCTCGGGGGCCGCGCTGATTCATGCCCAGACGCTGACCGGCGTCGACAGCCTAGGCTGGGATTATTACCGCGCGCTTCAGGAAAACGGCGCGATCGCCGCTGGCGGCAATGGCGGGGTCCTGAAATCAGTGGCATCGGGCGAAAAGGCCTATGGAGTCGTCGTCGACTACATGCCGATCCGCGAGAAGGCCAAGGGCGCGCCGGTGGAGTTCGTATTCCCGGAAGAGGGCGTTTCGGCCGTGACCGAGCCGGTCGCGATCCTCAACGGCACCGAACATGCCGACGCCGCCAAGAAGTTCGTCGATTACGTCCTGTCCGAAAAGGGCCAGGAGGGCTTCCTGAAGCTCGGCTATATTCCGGCGCGCAATGGCATGCCGGTTCCAGATGGCTTCCCGGCCCGCGAGTCGATCAAGGTCCTGCCGCTCGACGCCGCCGCGGCTTTGAAGGCCACCGACGAAGACCTGAAGACCTTTTCGTCTATCTTCGGAACGAACTGACAGTCTTGATGCCCAAGCCTTTCATCAAGGGAAACAGCCAGCCCCGCTGGCTGTTTCCATTTGTGCTCGCAACGGTTTTCCTTCTGTGCGCGCTGCCGCTGCTGAGGCTGGCGGCCGCCGGCGTGGGGACGATTTCCTCGGGGTCGGCGGCGTCGCTTCTTGCCGACCGCGCCTTCTGGCTGGCGACCTGGAATACGCTGACGACCTCCTTCCTCGGCATGATCATCGCGGTCCTGATCGGCGGTCTGTTCGCGCTTGTGCTGACGCTCACCGACATTCGCGGCAAGTGGTGGCTGAGCTTCCTGTTCATGTTGCCGATGATGATCCCGCCGCAGGTGACGGCGCTCTCCTGGATCGGCATGTCCGGGCCGTCGAGCCCGCTTCTGAAGACGCTGGGGCTTGCGCCGCCGCTCGGCAGCCCACAGCCGCTCTATTCGATCGGCGGGATTGCGCTGCTTTACGGTGTGCAGCACGCACCGCTCGTCTATCTGGCTCTGCGGGCGGGGCTGCTCGCCTTGCCGCGTGATGCCGTCGAGGCGGCGATGCTGGCGGGGGCCAGGCCGATGCGGGTGCTGCTTGACATCATCCTGCCGCTGTCGCTGCCGGGGCTGATTGCCGGGGCGGCTCTCGCCTTCGTCTCCGGGATCGGCAATTTCGGGATTCCGGCTATCCTCGGCATACCTGCTTCGATCTACACGCTGCCGACGCTGGTCTATTCGCGTTTCGCGAGCTTCGGAACCAGCACGTTCGGCGATATCGCCATTCTCTCCGCCATGATCGGTCTTCTTGCCGTGGCGGGGCTCGCGGTGCAGGAGCGGGCGTTGAAGGGGCGCGACTACCGGCTGATCGGCCTGTCGGGCGCGATGGCGACATTCGCACTCGGTCGATTGCGGCTGCCGATCCAACTCTGCCTGTGGCTGATGCTGATTGTCATGCTGGTGGCGCCGTTCCTGGCGCTGGTGTCAGCCTCGCTCGTGCCGGCCTACGGCGTGGCGCTGTCGTTGAAGACGGCATCGCTGTCGGCCTACGAGGAAATCCTGTTCCGGCAGTCGGTGACGCAGACGGCGTTTTCCAATTCGATCTTCCTCGCCGCCTCGGCCGCCGTGCTTTTGCTGGCGCTCTCGGTGCTGACGGCCTATGTGCTGACGCGGCAGCGCGGGCGGCTGGTCGGGCTGCTGTCGGCGATGATCGAGATACCTTACGCGCTGCCGGGAATCGTCATTGCCGTCGGCTTCATACTGCTCTTCGCCGCGCCGCTGCCGGTGATCGAGGTGTCGATCTACGGGACGATCTGGATCATCCTGCTTGCCTACCTGTCCAGTTTCTTTGCTGTCGGCCTGAAGCCGATTCTGAGTGCGTTCCGCCAGCTCGACCCGGCGCTCGAGGAGGCCGCGCGGCTTTCGGGTGCCGGATTCAGGCAAAGGCTTTCCGATATACTGGTGCCGCTGATCGCACCTGCGGCGGGCGCGTCGGTGATCCTCGTCTTCCTGATCGCCTGCAACGAGCTGACTGTCTCGGCGCTGCTCTGGTCGGCGGGCACGCAGACGCTCGGCGTGGCAATCTACAATCTCGATGACAGCGGCTCCTACGATCTTTCCTCGGCGCTCTCCGTGCTGGTGGTGATCATGGTCGTTATCCTCATGCTGTTGCTGGAACTGATGGCGGCCAGGCTGCCGAAGGGAGTTGTGCCGTGGCGGAACTGATCCTTTCTGATTTGCGAAAGACGTTCGGCGGTGGGAGGGCGGCCGTCGATGGTGTCTCGCTCACGCTGCGTCCTGGTGGCTTTCTGGCACTTCTCGGTCCCTCCGGCTGCGGAAAGACAACCGTGCTCAGGATGGTTGCGGGCTTCGAGACGCCCGACGAGGGGGCGATCCGGCTCGGCGACAGGCTGCTCTCGTCCGCCAATGCCGTCGTGCCGCCCGAGAGCAGGAACATGGCGATGGTGTTCCAGTCCTATGCGCTCTGGCCGCATATGACGGTTGCCGGAAATGTCGGCTATCCGCTGAAGGTGAGGGGACTTTCGGCCGGTGTCGTCGCGGATAAGGTCGGCAAGGCGCTTGCGGCGGTGCATCTGGAAGCCTTCGCCGACCGACGACCGGCGGATCTCTCCGGCGGCCAGCGGCAGCGCGTGGCGCTGGCCCGATGCCTCGTGACCGAGCCTGACGTGGTGCTGCTCGACGAACCGCTCGCCAATCTCGATCGTCATCTGCGGCAGGAAATGGAGGAGGCGTTCCGCGACTTCCATGCCCGCTCAGGCGCCACGATGATCTATGTCACGCACGATCAGGCCGAGGCGATGGCGCTGGCGACCGACGTCGCGGTGATGTCGGAGGGGCGCGTGCTGCAGATGGCGCCGCCGGCCGAGCTCTACGCCCGGCCCCAGGGCCGGCTTGTGGGGTCGCTGATCGGGCAGGGCGCTATCCTTCAGGTCCGCGACGACGGCACGAGCGAGCGCGGCTATGATTGGCCGCGCCTGAGGGCTTGCCTTGGCACAGCCGCGGGCATGCCCACGGTCGACGTGCTGGTTCGTCCCCAGGATGTCGAGATCGGTGGCGACGGGCTAACGGCCACCGTTGAAAGCGCCACCTTCGAGGGCGAGCGCCACGCCTTGCGGCTGATACTTGGTGACGGGCAACGGTTGAGGGCCTACAGCCGCTTGCTGGCGGCAGCCGGTGATGTGCTGCGGGTGACGATCAGGTCGGGGTGGCGGCTTTGATGCCGTCAGCGGGCGCCGGAACACTGCCACCGGACGACGCGGCATCCGTAGCTATTTTTGGCGCAACTGCCCATCGCCTCGTACTCTGCCCGGTTGCGATCGCCGCCCCATCCGGATCCCCATCCGGACGAACCGACGGCCACCGCGCCGCAGCCATTGCTGAACCAGATCGCCACACGGCAGTCGCGGGCCCGCTTCGCGCAGCCCGAAAGCGCGCGCCGCTCCGCCTGTCTTTGATTGCCGAAATCATAGGACCAGCCCATGGCGCCCGTTTGTGGCGAGTAGGCGATCGCGCCGAAGCTCTGGCCGGCACTCTCGGCCGTGCCGGACAGAGTGGTCGCGACGATCAGGGTAATAGTGAAGAGAAATGTCGAAATACGTTGCATGCGTCCCCCCGGATAATGCTCGCTTGCGACGATATAGGCTGACGGATGGCTTGCCCAGCGGCGTTTGACCCGCCAGGCGTGACATGCCAGAAATGATCAGCCGGCCCAGTCGGCGCTTTCTCACAGCGGACCGCCGATGTCTTTGAGACTTGCCACCTTCAATGTCGAAAATCTCATGAGCCGGTTCGATTTCACGGGCTTTCGCAACCAGTTGCGCCAGGACCGCGTGCTGAAGCTGTTCGACGTGAAGTCGGAGGAGGATTACCGTAGGCTCGAAGCCGCCCGCATCGTCGCCTCGACCGACGATACCCGCCAGCTTTCGGCACTGGCGATCGCCGAGGCCGAGGCCGACATCATCTGCCTGCAGGAAGTCGATAACATGGATGCCCTGAGGGCATTTGAATACGGCTACCTGTTTCGCATGGTCGGGCACGGCTACATGCACAAGTATCTCGTCGAGGGTAACGACAGCCGCGGCATCGATGTGGGCGTGATGATGCGCGATCAGACGCGCGACGGCGAGCGGATCGAGATCGTCGACATCAAGAGCCATGCGGCGCTGACCTATGCCGACATCGGGCTCTTTTCGCCCGAGATCGCCGCGACCAACAAGCCGGACGACAAGATCTTCAAGCGCGATTGCCTGGAACTCGATCTCAAGATCGGCGGACGGCCGTTCACGCTCTATGTCGTGCATTTCAAGTCGATGACCAACGGTCGGGACGGCGTCGACGGGCGCACCTCGACCATGCCGATCCGCCGGGCTGAGGCGCTTGCCGTCCGGCACATCATCGAGAACCGCTTCGGGCCAGTTCATGCGGGCCGCAAGGACTTTGCGATCTGCGGCGACATGAACGACTACCAAGAGCGGGTCATCGTATCGGGCTCCAGACGCACCGGATACGGCTTTACGCACGAGGACGGCCTGCCTAGCGCGCTCGACGTTTTCAGCCACGATGGATTCGCCGAAAACGTCATGCGGCGGCGAGAGCCTCTCGACCGCTGGACGCTGTATCATGCCCGCGGTCCGGAGGAGCAGCACCTCTGCCAGCTTGACTATATCTGGCTGTCGCCGTCGCTCGCGGCCCGGAATGCCGGACGGGCGCCGGAGATCGTGCGCGGCGGGCAGCCCTTCCGTACCGTGTTTCCGCCGGGGCAGGAGGTCGAGCGTTTTCCGCGGGTCGGCTGGGACCGGCCGAAGGCCTCCGACCATTGTCCTGTTGTCATGAGCCTGGATTTTGCATGACCGTGTCGATCGATCACGATCCTTTCCGTCTTTATCCGGCGAACACTGTCTTTCCGATCTCGGGGCTGGACCTCAAGGTCTCTCCCGGCGACCATCCCTGGTATCTCGCCGAGCGTGAGAGGGCGGCGGAAAACTGGCGGAAGGAAGTCGCTGCCAATCCGGCGCTGTTCGACGGCAAGATGGTGTTCCAGCACCGGCTGGCGCTGCAGGACGGCATCATTCGCGGCGAGGCCTACATGGTGCCGTTCTCCACCTTTCTCTGGTGGCGCCGGCAGGAGCGGCCGAGCGGAGGCCTGCACCTGTTCTGTTATCCCGTGCCGGTCAGTTCCGACGGGGCGATCATCGCAGTGCGGATGGGCGAGCGGACCGCCAATCCCGGACAGGTCTATTGTCCGGCCGGTTCGCTCGATGCCTCCGATGTCGTTGACGGCGTATGCGACGTGCTCGGCAACATGGTGCGCGAGGTGCGGGAGGAAACCGGCCTCGACCTCAGACAGGCCGATGACGACGGTCGCTATTTCGCCTGTCATCAGGAACGGCGGATGATGGTCTGCCGGGTGTTTCGTTTCCGCCAGTCGGCGGACGAACTTCTGGCGGCCATCGAGCGGCACATGGTGGAGGATGAGGAACAGGAGATCGCGGGTGCGATCGCGATACGCTCGGCCGATCCGGACGCGCATCCGTATAACCCGACCATGCCGCCGCTCCTCTCGTGGTTTTTCGGCGGCGGCACTTGACCCTGTCGAAGGGGGCGGCAGAAATGTGGAGCGGCCGTCGCGGCGGACGGCAATGAAGGAGCGGAGGCAGGCTTGGCGCGCGCTTACTCGATCTATGATGTGTTTACCGGCACGAAACTGGCCGGAAATCCCCTTGCCGTGGTGTTCGATGGTGATGGTCTGAGCGACGAGACGATGCAGGCCATCGCGGCAGAGCTGAAGCTCTCGGAAACGGTCTTCGTCATCCCCGCCGACAATCCCGCCCACACAGCACGGATCCGCATTTTCACGCCCGGCCGGGAGCTGCCGTTCGCCGGTCATCCGACGGTCGGAACCGCCATCGCGCTCGCCGAGCGATCCTATGGCGGGGAGGGCGCATCGCTCGACATCGTGTCCGTCATCGAGGAAAAGATCGGTCCGGTCCGCTGCGCCGTGCGGCTGCGCGAGGACGAGGCCGCCTTTGCCGAGTTTGACCTGCCGAAAGTGCCGGTGCGCCTCGATCATCCGCTCGACCGACAGGGCGTGGCCGATGCCTTGTCACTGAAGAGCACCGATATCGGCTTCGAGAACCACGTGCCGTCGATCTGGACGGCTGGCGTGCCGTTTGCCGTGATACCGGTGCATAATCTCCAAGCGGTCGAAAGTCTCGATTTCGATGCAGAACTCTGGCAACAGGTCGCGCCGTTCGCCGAGGGCGGGCTCGTTTCAGCCTATGTCTACTGTCGTGGCGGTGTGAACCATACGGCGCGTTTTCATGCCAGGATGTTTGCGGCCGGAATGGGGATATCGGAGGATCCAGCAACAGGCTCGGCGGTGGCGGCACTTGCCGGCGCCATCCACCATTTCGACGCCATGCCCGACGGCCATCATCCAGTCCTGGTGGAGCAGGGGGTCGAAATGGGGCGGCCCTCCTATATCCATCTGCACATGGACATCAAGGATGGCAGTATTTCCCGTGCCCGTATCGGAGGTCAGGCGGTCCGTATCGCTACCGGCACGCTGGAGATATGAGCGGGCGGTAACCCTGTTCTGCGCAAATCGCCCGGTGGCGAAAGTTTTTTTCCGAAGGTGCTGGACAAGCCGAACGTTCCCCTTTATAGCCCCCCTCACGCCGCCGGAAGGCAGCGTTCGGGTGATTAGCTCAGTTGGTAGAGCAGCTGACTCTTAATCAGCGGGTCGTAGGTTCGAGCCCTACATCACCCACCATTTTCAAAGAGTTAGCGATGATGTGGAAGAGCGGCTATGGCCGCTTTTTGGCGTTTTGCGCTGATCTATATGACCGGCGCAGGGCTTTTCTCGCAGCCACGCAAAAGAACGCCGCCGGCAGACCCTGCCAGCGGCGCGCGTGTGAAAACCTTGCGGCCTGTTAGTGGCGGTGACCGAGATTGGATTCGGCTGCCGGTTCGCCTACCGACATAGCCTTGGCGAACGGCACCAACTGCCAGATCGCAGATAGACCTACGAGGACGTAGACGATGGTGGCCAGTGCGGTGTCCTGTCCGCCGAACAGCGTGGCTACGAGATCGAAGTCGGCAATGCCGACCAGAAGCCAGTTCAGGCCGCCGACGATGACGAGAAGCAGTGTGATGAGGTTGAGCGCGCGCATGTGTTTCTCCTTGTGCCTTGCACAGGGCTAACCTTAAGGCTCGCGCTCTGTTCCATCGTCCGGCCGAATAAACGAAAGTCATGGTCGCGGGCGATGCGCCACGGCGAGATGCGAACTTGAAGGGTGGCATCGAAAGCGGCGCATGATGGACCGAAAAAGTCCCTGGTTTCCCCTTATGTTCCGGACTCGTTCCCTGCGCGCCGCGTGCGCCTCAGAATGTTCCTGTGGAGAGCTGTGGATAACTATTGGGCCGATAGCCGGCTATATACGTGCCTGCGGCAGCACGTAGGGAATGGCGTGGGGTACGCGACCGACTGCGCCCCTGATGCCGTACACCGACGCGATCACCTCCTCGGTGATGGTCTCGACCGGCGTTCCGGCGGCAACGACGCGACCCCGGTGCATGACGACGAGGCGGTCTGCGAACTCGCAGGCGAGGTTGAGGTCGTGCAGAATGGCCAGTGCCGCGCCGCCGCGGGCCACGAAATCTCTCGCAATTTCCAGCACCGATATCTGGTGACCGATGTCGAGGCTTGCCGTCGGTTCGTCCAGAAACAGCGCCTTCGGGCGGCCGTGCTCGACCGGTTCCGACACCTGCGCCAGCACCCGGGCGAACTGCACGCGCTGCTGCTCGCCGCCAGACAACGCCTGATACGACCGAGCCTCGAAACCCTTCAGATCGACGCGGGCAAGCGCCCGTCTGGCATCTTCCGTCGGTGTCAGGCTGCCATGGGCGATGGCGCCCATGCGCACGACCTCGAGCGCGGTGAACGGAAAGGCGATTGCCATCGACTGGGGCAGGACGGCGCGACGCTGTGCGAGATCAACCGGGCGGCAGTCCCTGATGTCGCGGTCGTCGTAGAGGACATGGCCCGCATCGGCCGCGATTTCGCCGGCCATCACCTTGAGAAGCGTCGACTTGCCGGCGCCGTTCGGGCCGAGGACGACCGTGAAGCGGCCGGCGCAGAGCGCAAGATCCACCTGGTCGACGAGCGCGCGGCCGGCGCGGATGACGGAAACCCCGCTTGCCTTGATCATTGCAGGTTCTCCATCTGGGCGCGGCCGGTCCTCCCGAGCAGCAGCATCAGGAACACGGGGGCACCGAGGATCGCAGTGATGATGCCGATCGGTAGTTCCGCCGGCGCGACGACAACGCGGGCGACGCTGTCGGCGAAGAGCAGCAGAGCGGCACCGCCAAGCGCGGATGCCGGCAGCAGGAAGCGGTGCGAAGGACCGATGGCGAGCCTCAGAAGATGCGGGACGACGATGCCGACGAAGGAGATCGAACCGGCGACGGCAACGGTGGCGCCACAGGCGGCGGCGACAGCCAGGATCGACAGCTTCTTCAGGCGCTGGACGGAGATTCCCATGTGATAGGCCGCGGCGTCGCCAAGCACCAGCGCATCGAGCCCGCGGGCGACAAACGGCGTGGCGGCGAGGATGGCAAGGATGAAGGGGAGGGTGGCTGTGACCTTGGCGTAGCTTGCACCGCTGAGCGAGCCGAGGCTCCAGAAGGTGATGTCGCGCAATTGCCTGTCGTCGGCCAAGAAAATCAGCAGTCCGGTGGCGGCGGCGCTCATGGCGCCGATCGCGATGCCCGAAAGGATCAGGGCGGTGGTCGATGTCTGGCCGTTGCGGGTGGCGATCGCGTAGAGCACGAGGGTATTCGCCAACCCGCCAAGGAAGGCCATGATCGGCAGAAAATGCAGGCCGAGCAGCGCCTGCAACGGGGCAAGGACCGTCCCACCAAGCACGATGGCGGTGACGGCGGCGAAGGCGGCGCCCGAGGTGACGCCGACGATGCCCGGATCGGCGAGCGGGTTGCGGAACAGGCCCTGCATCATCGCACCCGAAACGCCGAGGCCAGCGCCAACGAGAAGGCCCAACACCGTGCGCGGCAGGCGCACGGATTCGAGGATCATGCGGTCCTGCTCGGGAAGCGCCGATGCGTCGCCGAACAAATAGCGCAGAAGGTCGGCAAGACCGACCTCCGTGGCGCCGCTGTGGAGCGATACCAGAGCGGCGATGGCGAGCAGAAACATCAGGGCGGCAAGGGTCATGATCCCCTTGCCGGTCCGATCGCCGTCGTCATTGCGGCGGAGCATCAGGGCGATCGCGTTCATGGCGCCAAATGGTCGGGATAGAGCTTCGAGGCGAGTTCGCGAGCCGCTTGCGGGGTGCGCGGGCCGAGGCCCAGAAGGTAGAGACCGTCCATGGCGATCAGCGTGCCGGATTGCCCCGCTGGCGAGGCCTTAAGGGCCGGGATGGCGAAGGCCTCATCCGCTGTCATGTGGCGGCCCGGATTGTTCATGATCAGGATCGCGTCCGGCGCCGCCTCGATCACCGCTTCGTCTGTCAGCGGCTTGTAGCCTTCGACGGATTCCACCGCGTTCGCGGCGCCTGCAAGCCTTATCATGGCATCGGCGGCGGTGTTGCGGCCGGCGGCCATCACGCGGCCGTTTGCCAGAGACAGAGCAAAGAGCACGCGCTTCTTGGCGCCCGTGAGCTTGCCGATTTCGTCGGTCAATGTGGCAAGGCGCGCCTCGACATCGGTAGCCAGCGCCTCCGCTTCTTTTGGCTTGCCGACCGCTGCGCCGACGGCGCGAATCCGGGGCCCGACCGATTTCGCCGTGGGCGGAGTCGGGATCGAGACCAGCGGAACACTGCCCGCCTGAAGAATGGCGATCGTGTCTGCCGGTCCGGCCCCGCTTTCGGCGAGGATCAGGTCGGGGTTCTGGGATATGATGCCTTCGGCAGACAGCTGTCGCATGTATCCGACATCCGGCTTCGTGGCGGCGTCAGCCGGATAAAGACTTGTCGAGTCCCGCGCAACAATGCGATCCTGTACGCCGAGGGCATAGAGGATTTCGGTCACCGTTCCGCCGACCGAGACGATCCGCCGGGCGTCGGGATAGGTGTCATCGGCAAGCGCGGGCGTGGCCACGCAGGCGACCCCGAGGGCAAAGCCGAACAGTCTGGAGATGAAAGCGTTCATATTATCAGGCCTTTGAAAACACGAGGTTTCTTTGGTCGCCGGGCACGAGTTTCCGGCGCGCGTGCGGAGCTCGCGTCGTCGGTTTGCCGAGGGCGTTATAACTTGACTCTAATACGCATGTTTAAATAAGAAGGCAACAGGATCGCGGCGGGCGATAATCGCCGTCGCGGCGAATACCGTGGCAAAGCAAGGGATTGAGGTCGATGTATATCGCAATGAACCGCTTCCGGGTCGTTCCCGGTTACGAAGAAGCTTTCGAGAGCATGTGGCGCAGCCGCCAGGGCAGGCTTGCGGAAATGCCGGGCTATCTCGAGTTCCACATGCTGAAAGGCCCCAAGAGCGACGATCACACGCTTTATGCATCGCATACGGTTTGGGAAACCGAGGAGCACTTCAAGGACTGGACCAAGTCCGAGCAGTTCCGCGCTGCCCATTCCCGCACCGGCGAGAGCAAGGTGCAGTATCTGGCCGGACCGCATTTCGAGGGCTTCCAGGTGATCATCCACGAAGACAGCAAGGGCCAGCGCCTGACCGAGGCCGCGTGATGAGCGCCTTGAGCATCGAAATCGCGCCCGAGACGGCCGAAAAGGCGCGGGCGGCACTGGCCGAGAAGCCGGACGGGGTGGTCGAGGCGATCGCCGCCAATGGCCGCGTCACGCCGCTCGACGTGCTTGCCGTGCTGCCTGAGGGCGCCGCGGTGATCGTGCCGGCCAGTCGGTTCGAGGACATCTGGGCGCGTCTCGGCGCCTGGGGAGACGTCCTGATGATCGTGCATACCGAGGATATCGTGCTTGAAGTCGAAGGCGCGCTGCCTGCCGGCAGCGAAGGCCATGGATGGTTCAACATTCACGGCGACAGCCCGATCGGCGGTCACATCCGCAAGGATCGTTGCGTCTCGATCGTGTTTGTCGATCGTGGTTTCCACGGCCGGCGGTCGTGCTCGGTATGGTTCATGAACAGCGAGGGCAAGGCGATGTTCAAGGTCTTCGTGCGGCGCGATGCCGAACGGAACCTGATCGCCGCGCAACTCGAGCAGTTCGAAACCCTGCGCGGCGACATGGCGTCGGCCTGACACACACGCATTTGCAGCAAGTCCGGAGGAGGCGAGGATCAACGCCTCCTTTCTTTTGTCCCGAACTGTCCCTATTTTCCGCGCTCGTGCTGCGAACTCCGACAGGGACCGATTTTGATTCTTATTTTTCAACGCCTGCTTTTGCTTCGAGTGATCTTGGCCGCATGTCTCGTCTGCGGCAGCTTCGCCGTGACGCCGGTTCTTGCCCAGGCGCCGGCAGCGCCCGCGCAGCTAGAGCAGGCAGGCAAATCGATCGAAACGGCCAGCCAGAGGCTTAACAGTCTTGAAGGCCAGATCGAGGGCCGAAGCACCAACGACGCTGCCCTGACGGAGATCAAGGCGCAGATCGATTCGATCGTGCGGGACCTCCTGAAAATCTCCGTCGACTTGCGGCCGCGTTTCAACGAGGTGAAGTCGCGCCTCACGGAACTGGGAGAGCCGCCGGCCGAAGGAGAGCCGGCGGAGGCTCCCGAGATTACCGACGAGCGCAATCGGCTGAACGCCGAACGGTTGCAGATCAATGCGCTGACGGGACAGGCCGAAGACCTGTCGATCCGCGGGACGACGCTCTCCAATTCCGTGACGGAGATCCGTCGGCAGCTTTTTGCCGACGAGTTGTTCAAGCACACGGATATTTCCGCCGACGTGTTCGCGGAAGCATCCGGAGCCTTCGTGCAGGAAGCCGACCGGTTCGGTCGGGTCGTGTCGAGCTGGTATTCGTTCGTGTGGAAATTCAAGCGCGCCGCGCTCGGCGCCGCCGTGACACTGTCGCTCGTCCTGGCACTGGCACTTGCTTTCTCCGAATATCGCCTCTTCGGAAACCTGATCCGACGCAGTCGGACTCGCGGCAATCCGAATTACATGAGCCGGCTATCGGTGGCGTTCTGGTCGACGATCCTCCCGACGCTGGCGCTCGGGGTCTTCCTGATCTCGAGCTATTTTTTCCTTGATGTTTTCAACGTGCTGCGAGCCGACATCGCGCCGATCGTCCAGGCGCTGTTCGGGTTCGTCGGTCTGGTGGTGTTCGTCTCGCTGCTGGCGACAGCCGTCCTTGCGCCAAGGGAGCCTGACTGGCGGCTGGTGCGGCTGTCGAACAAGGGTGCACGCGACCTCAATTTCGCGGTGCTGATGATGGCCGTGATCAACGGCCTGGACTATGTGGTGGGCTCCGCGACGGAAGCCTTGAGTTCGCCAATCGTCCTGACGGTCGTCAAGAGCCTGATCTCTTCGGTTCTCGTCGGTCTCATCATCTTCATCGTGTCCTTCCTGCGTCCTGTCACGGATGCCAGCGGTGACCCGGCACTGCGCGGACGCCCCTGGCCGAGGACGCTTGCCATCAGCTTCCGCCTGGTCGGGCTCGGTCTCATCCTCGCTGCACTGACCGGCTATGTCGGCTTCGCCCGCTTCATGGCGACCCAGATCGTTGTGACGGGCGCGGTTCTTGTCACCGTCTATCTCGGTATCCTGTCTGGTAAAGCGATTTCCGCGCCCAACCGGTTCGGCGAGACGCTGGTCGGCCGGCGTCTCGGTCAGCGGTTCGCCCTTTCGCCGGTTGCGCTAGACCAGACGGGTCTGGCGGCGGGTCTACTCATCTATGCCTTCGCGATCGCAATCGGCCTGCCGCTCATCCTGTTTTCCTGGGGGTTCAGTCCACGCGACCTGCAACTCCTCGCCTACCAGGCGTTCACCGAGATCTCGATCGGCAGCATTCGAATCTCGCTTGTCGGGATCTTCGGCGGCATCCTTTTGTTCGTGCTGGGCCTTCTTGCGACCCGCTGGTTCCAGAAATGGCTCGACGGCAGCGTCATGGCGCGCTCGCATGTGGATGGCGGTGTGCGCAACTCGGTGAGGACGGCTGTCGGCTATCTTGGAACGGCGCTGGCAGGGCTGATCGGCATTTCCGCAGCCGGGATCGACCTTTCAAGCCTGGCGCTGGTAGCAGGCGCCCTGTCGCTTGGCATCGGCTTCGGATTGCAGAACATCGTTTCGAACTTCGTTTCGGGTCTCATTCTTCTCGCCGAGCGGCCGTTCAAGGTGGGCGACTGGGTGGCGACGGGAACGACGGAAGGCTTCGTGCGGCGCATCTCGGTGCGGGCGACCGAGATCGAGACTTTCCAGCGCCAGTCTATCATTGTCCCGAATTCCGAGCTGATCAACGCGTCTGTCGGCAACTGGACCCACCGCAACCGCCTGGCGCGTATCGATGTGGTCGTCGGAGCCGGATACGACAGCGATCCGCGAAAGGTCATGGAACTCCTTCAGCAGGCGGCGCTGGAGCAGGAGGGCGTGCTGTTGACGCCTGAGCCTTTCGTTATCTTCCTCGGCTTCGGCGCGTCGTCGCTGGACTTCCAGGTTTGTCTGTTCGTGCCCGATATTCTGGACAGTCTTGCCGTGAAGAATGGTGTCCGCATTTCGATTCTGGAAAAATTCCGGGCGGAGGGCATCGAAATTCCCTACCAGAAGCACGACGTCAATCTCTTCGTACGCGAGGTCGTCCAGACCGAACTCGGGCGCGCAACGGGGGCGAAGTTGCCGGATGGCGACCACGGGCAATTGCAAGATCGCCCAGAGGCTGACACAGTCACGCGAGACTGAACGGTCGTTCAGCGTCCGTTCAGTCTCATTCAACTAATAAAGAGGGGCAGGCCCGGAAACACCGGGTCGACTACTGAGAGGCAGCGCTCGCACGCTGGACGAGAATGAAAAGATTTCTGATCGCCATGTCGATGATCTCCGCCGCAGCCGTGCCGGCTTTCTCCGCGACGGTGACCAATTCTGGCTCCGCCCCGGTTGTCCTCGTCGTTGTCGAGGGCGGCAACCGGATGGAGGTGGCGCTCGACGCCGGCCAGACGGAAACCATCTGCCCGGCCGGTTGTTTCCTGACGCTGCCGAACGGCGACCGCGTCGGCCTGGAGGGCGGCGAGACCGTCGACGTGAAGGATGGCTCGGCGACCGTGCGTTGACCACCGCTAACTGCTCTCGCACCGGCGTGGCTGTGGCAAATCTAGCCTGGTGGGATTTACCCTTCGTTAGGCTTTACCAATTCCTCGCGTTTGCCGATTAACTGTTCCCTAAGTGACACGTGCTAGCGTCCGATTCAGTTCGGTCGTTCCCAGAAAAGGCGCAGCATGGCAGTCCTTGGTATTTCCGGAATGCAGTATTCCGGTGAGCAGTTTCCTGATGTTCGTATCCTCGTGGGCGAGGATTCGAATGTCTTCACTTCCATGATCTCGGCGCGGCTGAAGGAACTTCTCGGCATCGATTGCGAAATCTGCCGGACGTTCGAGGATATACAGGCGGCGAACGAGCTGTCGTCCGAGCCGGTGGTTCTTGCCATCTCGAACATCAACCTGCCCGGCGCGGAAAGCGGCGAGGCTCTGGAATATCTCATCGACTGCAATATCCCGACGATCGTCTTCACGGGTACGTTCCACGACGAGACCCGCGAGAAGCTGCTGCAGAAGAACATCGTCGACTATATCCTGAAGGACAGCATCTTCGCCGTCGAAATGCTGATCGAGTCGGTCTATCGCTTCCTGACCAACCATCGCCATCACGTGCTGATCGTCGATGACAGCCCGACCGCCAGAACCCTGCTGTCGAGCCGTCTGAAGCGCTACAATTTCAAGGTCAGCACGGCGGAGAGCGGCGCCAAGGCGCTCGAGATTCTCAAGGCCAATCCGGATATCGGCCTGGTGGTCACCGACTACAACATGCCCGACATCGACGGCTTCGAACTGACCCGCCGTATCCGCGGCGTGCGCGGCTCGCACGAATTGCGCATCATCGGCGTCTCGTCCTCGACGAACCGCCTCCTGTCGGCGCGGTTCCTGAAGGTCGGCGGCAACGACTTCATGCTGCGGCCGTTCATCGACGAGGAATTCTACTGCCGCGTCAACCAGAACCTCGACACCCTGACCCAGATCAGGAGCGCGCAGAAGCGCTAGGCGTCTCTCGCTTCTCTGGCAGCGATACTGCTAGTTTCTGAGCCGTAGCTCGTCGGCGCGCATTTCCAGCGCGCCGAGCGTGCCGATGAAACTCATGCCGAGCAGGCTCTGGCTGAGTTTGCCCTGTTCGGTTACCAGAGCCTCGACATTTTCACGCCAGATCGGACCGATCGATACGCTGCGCAGCCTGACCGGTGCCGCCTGCGCCGTTCCGTTGGCTGTCAGGATGGTGCGAGAGAAGGTCAGCGATTGGGGATCGATGCCCGCCCTGATGGCGTCGTCCCAGCTCAGCGCCACCGATGATGCTCCGGTGTCGACCAGCATCGGCAGTCCCGTGCCATTGACATCGACCGTGGCCTCGAAGTGGCCACCCATCGACTTGTGCAGGACCACCGACTGGGCTCCGTCTGTTTCCTCAACCACCACGGCGCGGCCTGGGACCAGGCTTGCGAGCACCCGATCGCTTACTGCCATCAGGTCGCCGCGATAGACGTATCCCGTGACGAGCGCCAGCACGATCACCACCCAGATCAACATCTGGCGCGCGCTTTCGCCGAGCGACCTGCGGCTCGCCAGGATTCCGGCGCCGATGAGAGCGGCAAAGGGCAGCAGCGTGATCATCTCGCCGAACCGGTCGTTGTCCATGCCGAAGCTCCGGCCGCTGTTATTGTTCATGATCAGCACGACGAGGCCGAAGCCGAGAACCGCGAGCGCGAAACCGAGCCTAAACACCGTCCTGGCGCTCCCTGGCCATGCGGGTGCGACGCGTTTCCCGGCGGGGCTTACGTTCGACCGTTTCCAGCCGCGCCGGAAGCGCGTCCATGATCGCTCGACGTTCGGCGCTGGAATAGCCGATCCAGCCGGCGATTTCGTCGCGCGTGCGGCCGCAGCCGAAACAGTATCCGGTCTTGTCGTCGATGGAGCAGACGAGAATGCAGGGCGATTCCATGAGATGTTCCGTGTTTGCGGCCTAATATTGGTATGTCAGAGCACCAGGGCAAGGCAGAGCAGTGTCACGATCTCGGCAATTTGCTGGCTGGCACCAATGGTGTCGCCGGTGTGGCCGCCGATCTTGCGGGTCACGAAGCTGGCGAAGACCTGGCCGGTCACCGCCGAGGCTGTGATGGCCAGCAGGACGGCAGGAACGATGAACTCCACCGTGCCGAGAACAAGGCAAAGCGCGACACCGCTGATCACGGCGATCCTCCTTGCGGACCGATCCGGTGCGCCAGCCGCGGCCGCCACGCCGTCGGGCCGGGCCTGCGGGAGCGATGACCAGTGCCACACCATGGCGCTGCGGCTGAGGATCGCTGCGATCAGCAAGGCGACGGCGCCGACAAGCGGCGACTGTGCGTCGGCAACGGCCGCGATGGCCGATGCGCGGATGCCAACGGCCAGAACGAGGGCCAACACGCCGTAGCTGCCGACGCGGCTGTCCTTCATGATGGCCAGCATCCTGTCCCGATCGCGGCCCCCGAAGAGGCCGTCGGCGCAGTCCGCGAGACCGTCCTCGTGCAGTGCGCCTGACGATACGATCTGTGTGGCGACGACCAGAAAGCCGACAAGCAGTTCTGGCGCGCCCGTCGCGTCGAGAACGAGGAGCAGCATGGCGGCAGGCAGGGCCACGATCGCACCGGCCAGGGGAAAGGCGCCCGCCATGGCGGAGATAGGCGCCGTATGCCCCTCGTAAAACCGTGAAGGGACGGGAAAGCGGCTGAGAAAGCCGACCGCTCTTACGCTATCGCCCAAAAATCCACGCAATTGCATGGCGATCGACTGCTCCATCGGACGCGACAAATGTCGCTTTTTCATGTTGTGGCCGTGACGCAGCCTCATTATGACAAGCGCACAAAGCCTGATTTACACGAAGATGACAAGAAAGCTTTCTCCATGACGGTCACCGGACTGCCTTTCGACGACTTTCGCACCCTCCTGCGGGATCTGCCGGGACCGGATACGGCCGCGCTCGTTGCCGCGCGCGACCGCGATCGGCAATTGACCAAGCCGCCGGGCGCGCTCGGTCGTCTCGAGGAGATCGCGATGTGGCTGGCAGCGTGGACCGGTCGTCCGCCGGCGGTCAATCGCCCACTGGTTGCCATCTTCGCCGGCAATCACGGTGTCACCAAGCACGGTATCACGCCGTTCCCCTCGTCGGTGACGCAGCAGATGGTCGAGAACTTCGCCGCGGGTGGCGCTGCCATCAACCAGATCTGCGTCGCCAACGACCTCGGGCTGAAGATCTTCGATCTGGCGCTCGATTATCCGACCGGCGACATCACCTGTGAACCGGCTTTGTCGGAGCGCGATTGCGCGGCGACCATGGCCTTCGGCATGGAGGCGATTGCCGGCGGCACCGATCTTCTTTGCGTCGGCGAGATGGGCATCGGCAACACGACGATCGCGGCTGCGATCAACCTCGCGCTTTATGGCGGCACAGCAGAGGAATGGGTCGGACCCGGCACCGGTTCGGAAGGCGACGTCCTGAAGCGGAAGATCGAGGCGGTGGAGAAGGCCGTCGATTTCCACCGTGACCATCTCGGCGATCCGCTCGAAGTGCTGCGCCGTCTCGGCGGGCGCGAAATCGCGGCCATGGCGGGTGCCATCCTGGCCGCCCGCGTCGAGCGCGTTCCGGTGCTGCTCGACGGTTATGTGACGACGGCGGCGGCCTCGATCCTGAAGGCGATGAACCCGTCGGCGCTCGATCACTGCCTGATCGGCCACGTCTCGGCCGAGCCCGGTCACATCAAGGCCATTGACCGTCTTGGTAAGACGCCGCTCCTGGCGCTCGGCATGCGGCTTGGCGAAGGGACAGGCGCTGCACTCGCGGCCGGTATCGTGAAGGCCGCTGCGGCCTGCCATTCGGGCATGGCGACGTTCGAAAGCGCAGGCGTGAGCAACAAGTCCCATGAATGAACACAAGGCACCCGAGCCCGACATCATCGGCAACACCGGAATCCGCAAGGAGAGGGGGATCGCTCACTTCTTTGCCGCGTCCCGCTATTCGTTTCAGGGTTTCAAGCGGCTGACGCAGGAGTCGGCGTTCCGCCACGAACTGCTCGCCTATGCCGGTATCATCGTTCTCTTCGCCGTTTTTGGCGCGTCGTTCAACGATTACCTGCTGTTCAGCGTTCTGGCCTTCGTGCTGTTCGCCGTCGAGGCGCTGAACACGGCGATCGAGGAGATCATCGACCGCATTTCGCCGGAGTTTTCCATCGTCGCAAAACACGCGAAGGATCTGGGTTCCTTCGCCGTTTTCTGCCTTCTCGTGGCCAATGCGGTGTTCGTCGCGAGCGTCGTTGTCCGCACCGCTCTCGCCTAGAACCTGACGGTCGCCATGCTGGCGCGATGATCCGACGGCCACGGCGTCACGACGATATCGGCCTCCGGCGCCTTCTCGCCGACGATGCCGGCCTTAACGACTGTTAGGTTATCCGCCTTACCAAAGGTGAAGTCGATGCGGTCGTGGTGATCCTCGGGATTCGTCGGCTCACTCGTTGGCGTCCAGGTGAAGGCGGGCTTTGCGACTTCATCGGGAAATGCCGCGCGGAAAAGATCGGTGAAGCCGCCTTCCTTCTCGATCCTGAGTGTGGTCGGGTATTCAACGACGGTGGGTTGATGACCGGCCTTGACCGCGGCCTCGGTCCAGTCCCGGTGCGAGGGCTCGTTGAAATCGCCGAAGAGGAACACCGCATCGGCGCCGTCGGCCTCTTTCAGGTCGCTCATCAACAGGTCGAGCGCCGGGCCGCGCGCCGCTTTGGCAGCGGCGACCGCTTCCTTGCCGGTCTTCAGGAACGGCGCCGGCCCGTATTCGATGTTCAGAAGCTGGTAGGGTTGGTAGGGAAAGTCCGTCAGGTGGATGTTGAAGGCGTAGACCTTGCGGTCGCCGACCGCGATCTCGACGCCGAGTTCGTTTGCGGTTGGCTTGCCGATCGGATAGCGGCTGATGATCGCGTTTGCCCAAAGCGCGGGGTTTTCCTCGCTCTGATCGAAGTGGTGGAAGCCAAGCGCTTCGGCGATGCGCGCAGCCACACTCTCGCCGGTGGCGGCGCAATCGTCCGCCTCGCAGACCTCCGGTTCCGGTTTTGTCTCCTGAATGCCGATGATATCGGCACCGGCCGCACGGATGGCGGCGACCGTTTCCTCGACGCCCTTGCCTTCATTGGCGCCGCCGCCCCAGATATTGAAGGACATCACCGTCAATTCGGTTGTCGGCACCTGCGCCTGCGCACTGAAGCAGAGTATCGAGGAGACGAGGGCGGCAAGAAGGGTTGCGCGGGCGCTGAACATCATTTGCTCCGGAACGGCGGTTGATCGGCCCGACGTTATCGCGGAATCGTGACGGCTGGAAGAAGGCGGAAAGCCTTGAAGCAACAGGCCCGACGTTAGGCGAACTGGCGCTTGCGGGGCTCGATCGCCTGGGTTTCGGCAACGGCCGGCAGGCTCTGAAGAACGCGGCTCGCGGGCATGATGGCGATGACCTCGGTCCCTTCGCGCAGCTTGGATTTCAGCTTGAAGTCGCCGCCATGCTTGGCGAGGATGGCCTGGACGATCGGCAGGCCGAGGCCCGTACCCTGTTCGGCGCTCTTGATGGCTATAGATCCCTGGCCGAAAGCCGAGAGCACCACCGGGATTTCCTTTTCCGGAATGCCCGGACCGTTGTCGCGGATGGAAACGTATTGCCCGCCGCCGGCCGTCCAGCCGACCTTCACGGAAATCTCGCCACCCTGCGGTGTGAATTTCACGGCATTGGAAAGCAGGTTGAGGATCACCTGCCGCATGCCCTTTTCGTCGGCCCAGACCTGCGGCAGCTGCTGTTCGAGGTGCGGCGTGATCGAGATGTTCTTGGCCCGCGCGCGCAGTTGCACCATGCCGATGCAGTCGTCGGCGAGCTCGAGCAGCGAGATCGCTTCCTCATTCAGCTCGTATTTGCCCGCCTCGATGCGGGAGAGGTCGAGGATTTCGTTGATGAGGTTCAAAAGGTGCTGGCCGGAGCGATGGATGTCGCCAGCATATTCCTTGTAGAGCGGATTGTTGAGGGGGCCGAGGACTTCGGTCGCCATCACCTCGGAAAAGCCCAGGATCGCGTTGAGCGGGGTGCGAAGCTCGTGCGACATCGAGGCGAGGAAGCGCGACTTGGCGAGGTTGGCCTCCTCGGCCCGGCGACGTGCCTCGTCCGACATGGAATTCGCGACCTCCAGCTCCGCGATCAGGTCATCCTTTTCTGTCTGGAAGGACATGAGCCTGAGGCTGTTCTGGTAGAGCCGGTCGGTCACGTAGACGAAGAACACCATGGCCGTGGTGAACATCGCGGTAAGGCCGATATCGAGTGGCTGGCGGGTGGTGCCGGCGATGAGGCTGAGGACAAGGACAGTCGGCAAGAAGCCGACGAGTACCGCCTGTCGCAACAGCATGTTGGCCATGGCCGTGATCGACAGGACGATGAGAAGGACCGCGCCCTTGTAGAGGATGTATGTATTGCCGTCGCAGGCTGAACAATCCTGCCAGGCGAACACAGCCCAGCACGATCCCATCGCGACCTGGCCGACGAGCAAGGCGGTACGCCATTTGCCGACAGTGGTCTGGGTGATCTCGCTCTTGATCGCCTTCCGGGCCAGCACGATATTGAGGGCGTGGACAGAGAGCGTCAGAAGTGCCCAGAGATAGAGTTCCGGCCGGAGGTCGAGATAGGCGCCGACACCGCCGACGAGCATCACCAGAACCGGCATGATCGCAGCACCCTGAAGGCTCGACGAGAGATACATCCTGAGCATTTCGGGAGCAAACGCACCGGTGGCATTGTTGCCGGACTGCAGCCGCTCGCGCGTAGTGCGGACGGCTTTCGCCACCGCCTTGTCGCGGTGCTTGCGCGTCAGGTCGACGATGTTCTTGTCGGTCGAGGAACTTGCGTCTGTACTCATGACGATCTGACGATTTCACCAAACTCACGACAGACTAGAGGCGATTTCTTAAGAAGATGCTTCGCTAAAGGATTTGTTTGCCATGAAACTCAACGGATCGCCCCGCCGTTCAGGATTTCGCCGGGACGACTGGGAGAATGGCGTCGATGGAGAACACATGCACGACCTCGATGAGCTGAGGCTGGCAATCGCCGGCTGCCGGAAATGCCGCGATGCGCCAGATGGCGGACCGGAGCGCCGTATGCCGCACGAGCCGCGGCCCGTACCCGTGATTTCCGCAACGGCAAGGGTGCTAATCGCGAGCCAGGCGCCCGGCATGAAGGCGCATCAGAGCGGACTGACCTTCAACGACGCCTCCGGCGACCGGCTGCGGGATTGGTTGGGGGTGGACCGGGAGACCTTCTACGATCGCGATCGCTTTGCCATCGTCCCGATGGGCTTCTGTTTTCCGGGATATGACGCCGAGGGGCACGATCTGCCGCCGCGGCGGGAGTGCGCGCCGCTGTGGCGGGCAACGGTGATGGCGTCGATGCCGCAGATCGAGCTTATTCTGGTCATCGGCCAGTATGCGCAGGCCTGGCACATGCGCGACCACCGGCAGAAGACGATGACCGACACCGTGAAGAACTGGCGGGCCATGTTCTTCGCCAACGACATCTTTCCGCGCGTGCTGCCTCTGCCGCATCCAAGCTGGCGCAATACCGGCTGGCTGAAGAGAAATCCGTGGTTCGAGGCAGAGGTGTTGCCGGTGCTGCGGAAAGAGGTGGAGCGAATGATCGCCTAGAAAGATAGAGTTTGTTTTAATGTCTTCGTTCTATAAGACGGAGGGAACGTGAAAGGCATGCAATGGACCGACTAGACCGAAAGATTCTGCGTATCCTCCAGGAAGATTCGACGCTCGCCGTCGCCGACCTCGCCAAGAAGGTTGGACTGTCGACGACGCCGTGCTGGCGCCGTATCCAGAAGATGGAAGAGGACGGTGTGATCCGCCGGCGCGTGGCGCTGCTCGATCCGGCCAAGGTCAACACCAAGGTGACTGTCTTCGTGTCGATCCGCACCAATACGCATTCGATCGAATGGCTGAAGCGCTTCTCCGAAGTTATCGCCGAATTTCCGGAGGTGGTCGAATTCTACCGCATGAGCGGCGACGTCGACTATCTGCTGCGCGTCGTCGTGCCAGACATCGCCGCCTACGACGCCTTCTACAAGCGGATGATCGCCAAGATCGAAATCCGCGACGTCTCCTCGGCGTTTGCCATGGAGCAGATCAAGTACACGACCGAGCTGCCGCTCGACTACATGGTGATCGACAACCAGAAGTCCGGCGAGGAATAGGCCGACCGCCTCAGCTCTTCAGTTTGGCGATGCGCTTCGGGTCGCGCAGTTCCCTCTGGGCATCCTTGCCAATCCAGCGGGCTGAGGGATCGCCGCTTTCCGCAAGCCTTTCGGCCAGCGGCAGCGTGTGGTCGTGGCATTTGCGGCTGCGCTTGCCGATGTTGCGCAGTGCCCAGTTGACAGCCTTCTTCACGAAATTGCGGGGATCGACAGCGTATCGCTCGATCAGCGCCAGCCAGGCGATGAAGGTCTCGTCCGGCTCCTTCTTGTTGTGCACCGTCGCACCGGCAAGCATGGCAAATGCCGTGCGCCGCACGAACTCTCGCTCGTCTTTCGCAAATTCTTCGACAAGTTCGCGCCAGAAGGGCGTCTCGGTCAGAAGATCGGAGGCGGCATCGACGATTTCCCAGGAGTTGAAATCGGCCGCAAGGCGCCGGATGTCGTCCCGCGACAACTGCGCGGGATCGAATGTCCATATCGCCAGCAGCCGCGCCTCGCGGATGCCGCTTTCCCAGAGCGCGGACGCCCGCGCCTGATTGCTGCCGATCGCCTTTGCGATTTTCTGGATGGCCGGATTGCCGATCCCCAGCGCATCTTCGGTGACGATGCCATAGCGGGCCATGCCGGCGATATTTTCATCGGACCGCATCGTTCGCAGATGCGCGATGATGTCCTCGGCGGAGGAGGACGGGCCGATCACTTGGATTCCAGCCTCGCGAGAAGCGAGGACGTATCCCAGCGCTTGCCGCCGAGCTTTTGAACTTCGCCATAGAACTGGTCGACCAGCGCCGTCACCGGCAGATTGGCGCCATTGCGACGGGCCTCCGACAGCACGATGTCGAGGTCCTTGCGCATCCAGTCGACGGCGAAGCCGAAGTCGTACTTGCCGGCGTTCATGGTCTTGTGGCGGTTTTCCATCTGCCAGGAGCCGGCGGCTCCCTTGGAGATGACTTCGACCACCTTCTCGATATCGAGACCGGCTTTCTTGCCGAAGTGGATCGACTCGGCCAGCCCCTGGACGAGGCCGGCGATGCAGATCTGGTTCATCATCTTGGCGAGCTGGCCGCAGCCGGCCGGACCCATCAGGCCGACCATGCGGGCATAGGCGTCGATGACCGGCCGCGCCTGTTCGAAGGTCGCTTCATCGCCGCCGCACATGACCGTGAGCACGCCGTTCTCAGCGCCGGCCTGTCCGCCGGAGACGGGCGCGTCGACGAAGCCGCAGCCGCGTGTTTTCGCCGCTGCTTCCAGCTCTCGGGCGATCTCTGCGGAGGCGGTGGTATTGTCGATCAGGACGGCGCCTGATTTCATCGCGCCGATGACGCCCTGGTCGGCGAGGGTAACGGACCGCAGGTCGTCGTCATTGCCAACGCAGGTGAAGACGAAATCAGCGCCCTCGGCAGCCTTTGCCGGCGTCTCGGCCGATGTGCCGCCGTACTGTTTCACCCAGGCATCGGCCTTTGCGGTCGTGCGATTGTAGACCGTGACGTCGTGGCCGCCTTTCACCTTCAGGTGTCCCGCCATCGGATACCCCATGACGCCCAAACCGATGAACGCTACCTTCGCCATGCCTTAAACTCCTGTCTTGCCTTGTTGGCCGAACGATTAAAGCATGTGGGCGCCCGACGAAAGGGGCTGTCAGGGTCGCCGATGCGATGGCAGGCTGCGTGGCTGGATTGGCTCACGCCAGTCGCGCGATCACCAGATGGCCGGGGCTCGGCTCGCCGTCCTGCATGCGCACATTGATCTCGGTGACTTCCAGAAGCTCGAAACCGGTCGCCGCCAGGCGGTCGCGGATATAGGCCTCGGAATGCAGGAAGCGCTGATGCGGGCCGACGGCATAGGTGCCGGTTCCGGATGGCAGCGTTTCCGACGAGAAGACGAAGATGCCGCCCTGTTCCATGTTTTCGGCGGCACCGAAGAACAGCGGTTCCAGCGCGCCGAGATAGGGCAGCACATCCGTGGCGGTGACGAGGTCGAACGCGTCCTCGTCATTGTCTTCGAGGTAGTCCTCGACCTCCGCCACGTAGAGGGTCTCGTACAGGTCCTTTTCGTGGGCAAGCTCGACCATGTTTTCCGAGATGTCGATGCCGGTGATGTCCTCGACCATGTCGCGGAGCGCGCCACCGGTCAGGCCGGTGCCGCAGCCGAGATCGAGCATACGCTTGAAGGGCCCAAGCTTCAGTTCCTGGAGGCGCTGGCGCACGAGCATGGGAACGGCATAGCCGAGCTGCTCCACCAGGATATCCTCGAAGGCGGCGGCGTGCTGGTCGAACAGGGTCTCGACATAGGCGTCAGGCGCCTTCGGCGGCGCTTCGCCACGACCGAGTGCGGCGATGCGCACCGATGCGCCGCCGTGATCATCGGGATCGAGCGCGAGGCATTCCTCATAGGCCTTGACCGCGGCGTCGACCTCTCCGGCCTTCTCGTGCGCCAGGGCGCGGTTATAGGCCTCCGCCAGGGCTTCCTCGTCGATCTTGGCCATTGTCGTCTCCTGAAGGTCGTTTGAGGCGGGCTCTAAAGCTTCGCCGCCGCTTTGGCAATGCAAAGCGGGGTGGAACCGGAATTTCCATTTCTCCGTTCTCCTTTGAACGAACGGAGCGAGCGATGGATACGCAGGAGACCATTTTCGAGAAGACGGAGCGACCGGGGCCGACGGCGCCAAGGCTTCCGTCGTCGTCCGGCGAGAAGGCCAACATGATCATCCACTACTATCGCGGGGAACTCGGCCGGATGACGAGTTGGCGCGACCGCATCGACCGCACGTCGAACTGGGCCATGACGGTGGTCGCCGGACTGCTGTCGGTGTCGCTGTCGACGCCAACCTCTCACCACGGCGTCGTGCTGTTCGCGATGCTGATCATCTCCGTGTTCCTGATGATCGAGGCCCGGCGCTATCGGTTCTTCGACGTTTACAGGGCGCGGGTGCGGCAGCTGGAGCGACACTATTTCGCGCAGGCCCTGTTGCCACAGGCCGAACTCAATGCCGATTGGGCGGGGGCGATTGCCAACAGCCTACGGTCGCCGGCCTTTCTGATGACCCGGCGTCAGGCCGTGGCGCGCCGCATCCGCCGGAACTACGGCTGGATGTACCTGATCCTGCTGCTCGCCTGGAGCCTCAAGATTTCGACACCCAAGCTTCTGCCCAACCAGCCGGCGACCGATCTGGTCTGGTCGTGGGGACATCTGGTGCAGAATGCCAGCCTTGGCCCGCTGCCCGGTTGGTCGGTGCTCATGACGGTCGGTCTGGTGCACCTCGCAATCCTCTATTTCGCCGTCCGGCGCGAGCCTGACAACGGCGAGTTCGCCTATGGCGAGGTGCATGTCTGAGCGAGGTCAGTGCAGAATGAATTCGCCGTTCAGATGTCTCCATTCGCTGGCGCCGATCAGCTTGCGGTGCACGTAGCGCACCGAGTGCAGAGGGCCGTCGAGCTTTTCCTGCCAGAATTTGAGGAAGCTTTTCATTTCGGGGAAGTCCGGCGCCAGGTCGTAGTGCTGCCAGAGATAGGTTTGCAGAAGAGCCGGGTGGTCCGGCATGCGGTAGAGGATCTGCGCCGTCGTCAGGCCATAGCCCTTCAACATCATGTCCATGTCTGCGTTCATGTCCGCCTCGTCAAGCTGTTCCCATTTTTTTGTGCTCCGCCCGGGAGCTTCCTCAATGGAAACAAGGGATGCTTAACCGAAGCTTAACGGATCGTCGTCAAAAGAGATTTTCTCTTTTTCTTTCAGATTGTTAGCAGCCAATCGGTGAGAGTGCTGACAAGCGCTTACCGGACGAGGTGGCGCGTCAGGCGTCGCTCTATCGCCGCCCAGGCATGCCGCATGGTCTCGACGATCGCGAGGTAGAAAATCGCCGCCCAGAGATAGGCCTGATAGTCGAAAGTACGCGAAAAGGCGTAGCGCGTCTGGCCCATCAGGTCGAAGACCGTGACGATGGAGACGACGGCCGAGCCCTTGATCAGCAGGATGATTTCGTTGCCGTAGGGTCGAAGCGCGACGATGAGGGCTTGCGGCAGGACGATCTTCCAGAAGGTGACGAGTTTCGGCAGGCCCAAGCTCGCGGCGCCTTCATGCTGACCCTTCGGCACGCTCTGGATCGCGCCGCGAAGGATTTCCGCCTGGTAGGCGGCGGTGTTCAGCGTCAGCGCCAGCAGGCCGCAATACCAGGCCTCGCGGAAGAACCACCACAGGCCGATGCTCTCGAAGAAGCCACGGAAGCTGCCGAGGCCGTAGTAGATCAGGAAGAGCTGGGCGAGCAGGGGCGTGCCGCGGAACACATAGACGTAACCGAAACCGATGGCGTTCAGCACGGAATTCTTCGACATGCGGGCGAAGACGAGCGGGACGGAGAGCAGGGCGCCGAGTGCCACCGACACCGTCACCAGCGATACCGTGACCCACAGGCCTTCGAGATAGCGGGGGCCGTAGCGGACGAATTTATCCGTGTCCCAACCTGTGACGATCATCGCAAGGAGGCTCGCGGCCAGCAGCAGCCAGAGCGCCATCATGCCGGTGCCAATGATGCGGCCGGCGGTCAACGGCTTGGGAGCCGGCGGCGGCGCCGGGCGCGGGTCGATCATGTGTTCGGCGACGCTCATCGCGGTGCCTCCGATCGTTTGGTCCAGCGGTCGATGAAGCGGATGCCGATCGAGGAGACTACCGCAAGCGCGAGATAAAGGGCGCAGGCGATCAGGTAGAAGAAAAACGCTTCCTTGGTCACTTTCGCCGCAATGCCGGTCTGGCGGATGATGTCCGAAAGGCCGACCACCGAGACGAGCGCGGTATCCTTCAACAGGTTCATCCAGAGGTTCACGAGGCCGGGGAGGGCGATGCGGATCAACTGCGGCAGGACGATCAGACGAAGTGTCCGGCCGCCGGAAAGACCGAGTGCGTGACCGGCTTCGTACTGTCCCTTGGGAATGGCCTTGAAGGCCGATTGCAGGACTTCAGAACAGTAGGAGGAAAAGACCACCGCGAGCGCGATCATGCCGGCGAAGAAGGCGTTGATCTCGATGCGCTGCTCGATGCCGAGCGCTGTCAGCGTCGACTGGATGAGGATCTGCAGGCCATAGTAGACGATGAAGAGCGTCAGGAGCTCCGGCAGTCCGCGAAAAATGGTGGTGTAGATGCCGGCGGCGGTGCGCAGGCTGCGCTCGCCCGACTGGGAGCCAAGGGCCACGAAGAAGCCGATGGCAAGGCCGACCGGCAAGGTGGCGATGGCAAGCGAGAGGGAGACGCGAAAACCGAACGCGATCTCGTCACCCCAGCCTTCGGCCCCACAGGACAGGATCGACGACGGACCAAGCAGCGTGAACACACCCACCGGTCCGCACAGCGGATCGACCAGATGTCCGGCGGATGCAAGGAAAGACCCGATCGCGGAAAGGGCTCCGCCCATAAATTTCTATCCCCTCGCGGCAGGCGCCGCGTTTCTTGTTATCCGGTCTTTTTCCAGCAAAAACGGCGGAAGGGCAACCCTTCCGCCGTCTTGTATCAACAGAACGTCTGGCGCTTATTCGCCGTAGACGTCGAAATCGAAGTACTTGTCGTTGATTTCCTTGTACTTGCCGTTGGCACGGATCGCGTCGATGGCGGCATTGAACTTTTCGGCCAGCTCGGTTTCGCCCTTGCGGATGGCGATGCCGGCGCCTTCGCCGTTGATTTCAACGTCGACCGGAAGGGTCGCCAGGATCTTGCAGCAGCTGCCGGCGTCGGACTTGACCCACTCGGAGAGAACGACGACGTCGTCGACGACTGCATCGACGCGGCCGTTGGAGATGTCGAGCTTGTACTCGTCAGCGGTCGGGTAAAGCTTCAGCTCGGAATCCGGCATGTGCTTTTCGGCGTAGTTGGAGTGGGTCGTCGAACCCTGGGCGCCGATGACCTTGCCCTTCAGGCCTTCGGCCGTGGCGTCGGTGATCGGGCTGTCCTTCGGCACGGCAAGTGCCGGCGGCGTGTTGTAGTACTTGTGGGTGAAGTCGACCTTTTCGGCGCGCTCAGGCGTGATCGACATCGAGGCGATGATGGCGTCGAACTTCTTGGCCTGCAGGGCGGGAATGATGCCGTCCCAATCGTTGGTGACGAACTCGCAGGTGACCTTCATCTCCTCGCAAAGTGCCTTGGCGATGTCGATGTCGAAGCCGACGAGCGTGCCGTCCGCCTCGAGGTTGTTGAAGGGCGGGTAGGCGCCTTCGGTGCCGATGATCAGCTTGTCTTCAGCCATCGCGCTGCCGGCGAAGAGCGACAGGGCGGCGATCGATGCAGCGGCGAAGAAGCGGGTGGAAATACGCATGAGATCCTCTCTGTTGGTCGTCCGCACGGTTGTGATGCCCGCGCTGAACGGTGAAGCCTTCATGTCTCCATGTCGGGCCTGGGCCGATATTCCTACGCCTTTCACCGGAAAATCAACAGGAAAGACGGGTGTAGGTGACGAATCGCGCCGAATTGCGCCGCAATCGAGTGAAATTCGTCATGGAGGCGTGATCCCGAGATGCTGCGAAACTTTTTCGTTCAGCGGCGGTTAATGTGCCGGAAAATAGCTTCGGACGTGTCTGGGAGGGCGTCCGGAGAGTCGTAACGACTGTTTTCACGCGCTCCCGCCTCAAACGAGCGTGTCTGCACGCCCTGCAAGGAAGATGAAATGACGTTGAGATCGAAACTCTTTGCCACTGTCGCGGTGCCGGTGCTGTCCGCCGTCGTCGCCGGACAACCCGCCCTGGCTTCCGCAACCGCCCGCGTGGGCGAGACGAGGATACAGGCCGAACCGGTCGGCACGCTTGTCGCCCAGGCCGAGACTGTCACCTGTGCCGACGGGTCGGAGGCTCCGGACCAGGAGACCTGCGATGCGATAGAGGCGCAGGCCGCCGACGACGAGGCGCAGCGCCAGGCCGAGGAACAGCAGGCGGCGGAAGAGGAAGCCCAGCGTCAGGCCGACGAAGAAGCCGCGCGCCAGGCGGAAGAACAACAAGCCGCCGAAGAGGAGGCGGCACGTCAGGCCGAGCAGCAAGCCGCCGAAGAGGAAGCCGCACGTCAAGCAGAGGAAGAGGCTGCTCGTCAGGCTGAAGAGCAGCAGGCGGCGGAAGAGGCCCAGCGTCAGGCTGACGAAGAAGCCGCACGCCAGGCGGAAGAGCAGCAGGCCGCCGAGGAAGCCCAGCGACAGGCTGAGGAAGAAGCCGCGCGTCAGGCAGAAGAGCAGGAGGCCGCTCGCCAGGCCGAGGAACAGCAGGCCGCCGAACAGGCCGAGCAACAGGCCGCCGAGGAAGAAGCGGCGCGTCAGGCCGAGGAACAGCGGGCCGCCGAAGAAGCGGAACGCCAGGCTGCCGAGCAGGCTGACCAGGACGCACAGCAAGCCGGCGAAACCCAGGCCGGCGTCGTGACCTGCGCCGACGGCTCAGAGGCCGCTTCCGAAGACGAATGCCCTGTCGAGGAGGCACAGCCGCAGGCGGAAGAACAGACTGAGGAACAGGCAGAACAACCTGCCGAGGTCGAGCAGCAGCAGGACGAACAGGCCGAGCAGCCTTCGAGCGACGAAGAGCAGCAGGCCGAACAGCCCGGTGACGGCGACCTTCGTCCGTCGCAGGATGGCGAGGACACTGCCGGCCAGGAGGAACAGACCGACGAGCAGCAGACCGGCGAAGAGCCGCTTCCGGAAGGCGAACAGGTTGTCGTCCCGGCGGTAGAGCCGCCCGAGGAACAGCCGGTCGTCGAAATCGAGGACACCCGCACCGAGGAAGAGAAGCAGGCGATCGCCGAGGATCCAGGTTCGACGTCCGAGACCATCGTGCTTCCGGTCGAGGACGGCGCCGCCGTTCTCGACAGCGACAAGGACGCCGACAATAGCGGCCAGACCGACGTTCGCGAACAGCGCAGCGAGCAGCGCGAGGAAGCAGAAGTTGCTCCGCCGCCGGAGAGCGATGCCGATGCCCAGGCCGATGCCGTCCGCATAGAGCCTGAGGTGATCCGCGAAGCGGCCAACGAGCAGGGCACCGAACTCAATGCCGCACCGACGTTCCAGGTCCCGACGACCGTTGTCAACAACGTCACCAACGTGACCAATGTCACGAACAATGTGACCAATAACGTCGTGAACCAGGTCACCGAAGTGCGGGTCGTCGAGCAGGTCGACAACCGGACGATCATCAATGTCGGCGACAAGGTTGTCGTTCGTCACGATGACCGTCCGCGCCTGCGCTACGACGAAGAGCGTACGTATTACGAGGAACTATCGCGTGGCCGGGTTCGCGAGACGATCGAGCGACTGGACGGCTCGCGCCTTGTGACGATCTACAACCGGTTCGGCGACATCATTCTTCGTTCGCGGTTCTCGCCGCGCGGCGAGGAATATGTGTTGTTCTACTCGCCCGAAGCCGACAGCGACCGCCCGCGCATGTATGTCGACGTGGGCGCCAGCCTGCCGCCGATGCGTCTGACGGTTCCGGTCAGCGACTATATCGTGACCATGTCGCACGAGCCGGATCGTGACTACTACGACTTCCTCGCCCGTCCGCCGGTCGAGCGCGTCGAGCGCGTCTACTCGATCGACGAGGTGAAGTCGTCGGCCCGACTGCGCGACAAGGTCCGTCGTATCGATCTCGACACGATCACGTTCCAGACCGGTTCGGCCGAGGTGTCGCTGTCGCAGGCCAAAACCCTGCGCCGCGTCGCCGAGGCGATGCTCAAGATCCTCGACCGGGATCCGGGCGAGGTCTTCCTGATCGAAGGCCATACCGATGCCGTCGGTTCGGATCGCTCAAACCTGATCCTTTCGGACGAGCGGGCGGAAACCGTGGCCAACCTTCTGACCGAGGTCTACGGCATCCCGCCGGAGAACATGTCGACGCAGGGTTATGGCGAGCGGTACCTGAAGATCCGCACGCAGGCGGCCGAAGAGCAAAATCGCCGGGTGACGATCCGGCGCGTGACGCCGCTGGTGAAGCCGGTCGCCTCGCGCTGATCGGCACAGACGCCAAGACCTGGCCGCCGGAGCGATCCGGCGGCTTTTTCACGTGCGCGGCGGCAGTCCGGTGATGCGTGCGATGAAATCGGCCACGGCGACGGTGTCGTCGAGATCGAAGACCGGAAGGTCGGTGTTGGTGACGGCGTGGTCGGCTGCAATGGCGACGATATGCGGATCGGTCGGCGCCAAGGGCTCGCGCTTGGCAGCCTCTAAGCGTCGCGCCTCGATCTTCGGAACGGGTTCGCGCTTGTAACCTTCGATCAGCACAAGGTCACAGGGACCGATGCGGCCGAGGATTTCCTCGAAGCTCGGTTCGGGCGCGCCGCGCAATTCGTGCATGATGGCGTAGCGGGTGCCGGAGACGATCACCACTTCGTGGGCGCCGGCATGGCGATGCCGCCAGCTGTCGGCGCCGACCTTGTCGATGTCGAAGTCGTGGTGTGCGTGCTTGATGGTCGAGATCCGATATCCGCGCCGCGTGAATTCCTCGACGAGGCGCGTGGCGAGGCCCGTCTTGCCCGAATTCTTCCAGCCGGCGATGCCGAAGACACGCATCAGTCCCATCCCCCTGCCTCCACTATCTGTTCCGCCCTCGCGAGATCGTCGGCGTTGTTGACGTTGAAGAACGGATCGAGCGGGCGGGCTGGGTCCTCGCGCAGCGGAAATTCCACAACAATGCTTGGGTGGCGGGCCTGGAAGGTGGTGACCTTGCGGTTTTGCGGGTCGGCCAGCCAAAGCTCCAGATCTTCGGCAAGAGCGCTCGGCCAAAGCGCCACCACCGGATGGCTTCGCCCGGCGGAGCTTGCAACTGCGATGCAACCCGGCGCGGCTTTTGCACCTAGCCGTTCCGAAAGGTCGGTCGGCAGGAAGGGCGTGTCGACCGGCACCGTCAGGACGTGCGGCAGACCACAGCGCGCGGATTCGCGCATGGCCGCGAGAATACCGGCCAGCGGCCCGGGCCGGTCCGATCTTGTGTCTGGCAGCATCCGATAGGGCAGATCGAGCGGCGCCGGTGCGTTGATCGCCAGCGTTCGCGCCTGTGGCAGCAGGCGGTCGATGACGTGACCGACGAGCGGTTTGCCGGCAAGTGATACCGTCGCCTTGTCCTGCCCCATGCGGCGGGAAAGGCCACCGGCCAGGATCACAGCGAGGTCGACCGATTGCGTTCTCATGCCTTCCCCTTGCCGCTTATGCCGGAGCGTCCAGGCGGCGAAGATAGAGCACGGAGCCGATCGCGGCCAGAGAGCAGAGGAGCATGACGATCAGAAGCGGAAGAGCGCCGGTCTCCTCGGTCAGGATCGCCGAGGCGAGGGCGGACAGCATCGCCCCACCGGCCATGGTGATGGCGCCACCGAGACCGGATGCCGATCCGGCGAGATGCGGCCTGACGCTTACCATGCCGGCATTGGCGCTCGGAAGCGTCAAGCCGTTGCCAAGCCCGACCAGAACCAGCGGACCGAAGAAGGACAGCGCCGTGTGGAAATCCAAGACCAGCAGCACCAGCGGGATCACCGTTCCAACCACCGAGAGCAGGGCGCCCCACAGCATCATGTTCGGGATGCCGAAGCGGCGCGTGTAGCGGCCGGACAGGAAGTTGCCGATCAGATATCCTCCGGCAACGAAGAAGAACTGCATGCCGAGCACGCTCGGCGACAGCTTGAGGATCGTGCTGCCGATGAATGGTGCGCCCCCCAGAAAGGCGAAGAAGGCGCCCGATGTCAGGGTGGCCGTCAGCGTGAAACCCCAGAAATGTGGCGACAGCAGCAACTGCGGCCAGGCTCGCACTTGATCCATGAAACTCGTGGAGCGCTGCCGATTGGTCTCCCCAAGATCGAAGACCACGAGCGCCAGTACGATGAGGCCGGCCACGCCGAGCGCGATGAAATTCGCCTGCCAGCCGAACACGTCGCTGAGGACGCCGCCCACGGTCGGGCCGATCATCGGCACGATGGTCATACCCATCGTGACATAGCCGATCATCGAGGCCGCTTCCTCCATCGGCACCATGTCGCGGACGATGGCGCGCGAGAGCACCATGCCGGCCACGACGGTCGTCTGGAGAAGGCGTCCGACCATGAACCAGGTGACCGAGGGCGCCACGATGCAGAGGACGGTGGCGAACAGGAAGACGACGATGCCGAGGATCATCGTCGGGCGACGGCCGAAGCGATCGGAAAACGGTCCGATGCCGAGTTGCAGGATGGCGATGCCAGTCAGGTAGCCGGAGACGGCGAACTGCATCACGAAATAGTCGACCCCGAAATGCTGTGCCATTTCCGGCAGCGACGGCAGGAAGATGTTCATCGTCAGTGCCGAGAGGCCGGCGATCAGCACGAGGGTCAGGATGTGCGGCGGCGTGCGCCGGTCTAGGAAACGGCCGCCGGTCATGTCTGTCGGTGTCCTGTCAGCGCTATCATCTTCGTCACAAAGGTGATCCCGGACGGGACGACTGGCTGATGGGCCGGGCGTTCTTGCGCTTGTTTTCGCGGTAGAAGGTGTAGAGGCCCGAGCAGATCACGATGACAGCGCCGAAGGCGGTCGGAATGTTGATCGTCTCGCCGAAGAACACGATGCCGATCGCGACCGCCCAGATGAGGCTCGTGTAGCGGAACGGCGCGACGAAGGAGACTTCCGCCGTGCGCATGGCCATGACGATCGCCTGGTGCGCCACGACGAGAAGGACGGCGGCGATTGCCAGGACACCGACCGCCGATGCCGTGAGCGGGCGCCACCCGCCGAGAGGCACGATCAGCGCGGCGCCGATGACGATGGCGGCGATGGCGGTGAGCAAGGTCACCATCACGGACGGTACGGTGGGGCCGATCCTCTTGGTGACGAGGTCGCGTCCGGCGGTGCAGCACACACAGATCAGAAGTAGGACCGATGCCGGCTGGAACCCTTCCGGACCAGGGCGGATAATCAGCAGCATGCCGCCGAAGCCGATGATGATCGCCGTCCAGCGATGCCAGCCGACCGGTTCGCGCAGGAAGAGTGCTGCGCCAACCGTGACAACGAGCGGCATGGATTGCAGCACCGCCGACACGCTGCTGAGCGGCAGCAGTCCGAGCGCCGACAGGAAGAGAATGGTCGCGGCGCATTCCAGCGCCACCCGTGCCAGGACCATCGGCTGCATGACGGTCCGGATCGGCGCGAAACCGCCCAAACGTCTTGCCAGCGCGAAGACGAGTATCGTCATCATCACGCCGCGCACGAACATGATCTGCCCGACATTCAGGTCATCAGTCAGCGTCTTGGTCAGCGCGTCATTGAAGGTGAAGCCAGCCATGGCGAGCGACATCAGGAGAGCGCCGCGGGTATTGTCGGAAAAGGCCATGTCTTACCAGATTCTCAATTGCGCCGGTTCTTGTAGACCAAGCGGTGAGATGGCGAAACCGCCTTTTTGGGATCGGGACACCAAGAAAATGTGCTGCACTGCGAAAACTCTGCTTCCGGTTTAACCTTTGTTCAAACTTCGCTCGCAAAGCTGGCACGACCCGCATGAGGCGGGTTTATGCCCGTTCGACGACCGGCCGATGCATGGCTGCCGTCGGTTGATATTGCCGAGGGCCCTCATGAATTTTATCGATCGCCTCCTGCAGAGCCGCAGGATCGTCACCAAAGTATTGCTTTTCGTCGTTCCTCTCGTTCTTCTGATGGCCGGCGTCGGACTTCTGGGTTACCGGACTGCCACGATGCTCAACGGCCATATGACGGTTACCCGCGCCACCATTGGCAACATCAGTGATCTCGAACGCGTGCAGCAGGGTTTGCAGGAGTTCAGCCTTGAGCCGACGGAAGGCAGCCGGGATGCTTTTCTCGCCGCAGTTGACGCTCAGCAGAGCGGCCTGACCGTGCTTGACGGTGTCATCGCCGAGCAGGCCGAACGCGCCGATCTTGAGGATCTGCGCGCATTGCCGGAGCGGATGCGCCAGCAGGCCGCCACGATGTGGCAGACCGAAAGCGAGCGCGCGGCGCTCGATGCAGGGCTTGCCGAGGCGTTCGCGCAGCTCCAGGGCGACGGCCAGCAGATCGTCAAGCAGGTGGATTTCGTGCGCAAGGAGATTTCCGACAAGGAAACCTTTGCCAAGGAACTGCTGTTCGACGCATCCGGATACAAGATGCTGATCGACCGGCTCGGCAAGCTGCGCGCCGGCGTGCAGATGGCTTTCACTCCGGCCGAACAGATCGAGGAGGCGACGAAGTTCGCAGGCCCGGTCAACAAGGATATCGCGAAAGCCAAGGCGATCGCCTCGAAGAAGGGCATGGCCCTGATCGCCGAGGTGGAGGGCGCCATGGGCAAGATCGATGCGCTGCTCCAGGGGAGCGAGCCGGAGGATACCAAGGCGCAGGCTCTGTCGCGCGTCCTGTCCGAGCTTGTGCAGATCGAGCAGAAGATCACGCTGCAGGCGGCCAAGAACACCGATATCGCGGCTGACCGTTTCGTCGGCCTCAACAAGCTGGTCATCGATCAGCGCGAACTCATGAGCCTCGTGGACGCCGCCGCGCTGCAGATCGCGACACTTGAGCTGCGGATCCAGCAGATGCGCGGCAATCCGCAGGGCGAGACCCGCGCCGCCGTGCTCGCCAATCTTGCGTCGCTGACCGACATGGCGGGGCGGATTTCCGTACTTGGCGCGAAGAACGCGGCATTGCGCGACTTTCCGCAGAAGATCGCGCCGCGTGTCGCTGCCATCGAGACGGGTTCGCAGGCGCTGCTTGACGCCGGCAAGGCGTGGGATGAACAGCGGCTTGCGACGAACGCGCAGGTTGCCGCCGCCATGGCTGCGCTGCGCGATTTCGTCAGCCAAGCCCAGGAAATTGGCAAGGAAGACAGCGAGCGGTCCGCGACGATCTCGGTGGTCACGATGGTCGTCGGCACGCTTCTGGCGATCGTCGGCGGCTTGATGCTGATCGAGACGCTGCGCGCGCCGCTCAAACGCATCACCGGCGTCATGTCCAGGCTCGCAAGCGGCGATCTGTCGGTCCCGATCGACGGTCGCAATCGCGGCGACGAGATCGGCGACATGGTGCGGTCCGTCACGGTGTTCCGCGATGCCGCCCTTGAAAACCGCCGCCTCGAGGAGGAGGCCGCCGCCTCGCGGCAACGGTCGGCGGAAGAGAACGAGCAGCGCGCCCGCGAACGGGCGCAGGTCGAAGCGGACCAGAGAGCGGCGCTCGATGCCCTTTCCTCTGTTCTGGAGGCGCTTGCCCGCGGCCAGTTGCATGCGTCCATGCGCAACGACCTGCCGGCCGACTTCCGCGCCATGGCGACCACCTACAACCAGGCGGTCGAGGCGCTCCGGGCGACCATCGACGAGGTTCGCGGCGCCAGCAGCGACATCAATGCCGGCACGGAAAACCTCGCGGCTTCGGCCGACGATCTGGCGCGCCGCACCGAACAGCAGGCGGCCGCACTGGAGGAGAGCGTGCGGGCGCTCTCGCATCTCGGCGAAGTGGTGCGCTCCACCGCCGACGGTGCCGCGCGGACGGCGCAATCGGTCACGGCTGCGCGCGAACATGCACGACAGTCGGGTGTCGTGGTTCGGCGGGCCGTCGATGCCATGGCCGCGATCAGCCAGTCGTCTGAGAAAATCTCGACGATCATCGGCGTCATCGACGAAATCTCGTTCCAGACAAACTTGCTGGCACTCAACGCCGGCGTCGAGGCTGCCCGTGCCGGAGAGGCGGGTCGCGGCTTCGCCGTCGTGGCCCAGGAAGTCCGCGATCTTGCCCAGCGCTGTGCCAATGCGGCGAAGGAGATCAAGTCGCTGATTTCCGTCAGTGGCGACCAGGTGAAGACCGGCGTCGAGCTCGTGGAAAACACCGGCGCTGCGCTACGGTCCATCATCGACCAGGTGGAAGAGGTTCAGGGGCTGGTGGAAACCATCTCGTCGGCAACCCGCGAACAGTCGACCGGCATCAGCGAGGTTACCAGCGCGGTGCGCGACGTCGAGCTGATCACCCAGCAGAACGCGGCGATGGTCGAGGAAAACAATGCCGAAATCCACGGGCTTCGCCAGCGCGTCGACGTATTGATGCAGAAGGTCGGGCATTTCCAGACCGAGACGCCCGGTATCTCGGAGACCGCGTTCCGCCGAAGCGCGTGAGGTATCCGCCGGCGGCGCTCAGCCGCCGGTGACGCTCATGTGGCGCGCGACAGCCGGGCGGCGATGCTCCCTGTCGATGATGAAGTCGTGGCCCTTCGGTTTGCGCAGGATCGCCTCGTCTATGACGCTGTGAAGGTAGGCGTCATCATCGGACGCCCTGAGCGCTGTCCGCAGGTCCGCCGCGTCGTTCTGCCCCAGGCACATGTAGAGCGTTCCGGTGCAGGTGAGGCGGACGCGGTTGCAGCTCTCGCAGAAATTATGGGTCATCGGCGTGATGAAGCCCAGCCGTCCGCCCGTTTCGGCGACGTCGACATAGCGCGCGGGCCCGCCGGTGCGGAAGAGGTTGTCCTTCAGAGTGAAGGTTTCGGCGAGCCGGGCCCGCACTTCGGAGAGCGGTAGATACTGGTCCGTGCGATCCTCGTCGATCTCGCCCATGGGCATGGTCTCGATCAGGGTCAGGTCCATGCCCCGGCCATGGGCGAAACGAAGCATCTCCGGCAGTTCGTCCTCGTTGAAGCCCTTCAAGGCAACCGCGTTCAGTTTCACCTTCAGGCCGGCAGACTGGGCGGCCTCGATGCCTTCCATGACCTTGTCGAACTCGCCCCAGCGGGTAATCGCGCGGAACTTGGCCGGGTCAAGCGTGTCGAGGGAAACGTTGATGCGGCGGACGCCGCAGTCATAAAGTTCGGTGGCGAAGCGGACAAGTTGCGAGCCGTTCGTCGTCAGCGTCAGTTCGTCGAGCGAACCCGCCTCGATATGGCGGCCGAGCTGGCGTACCAGGTACATGATGTTCTTGCGCACCAGCGGCTCGCCGCCGGTCAGGCGCAGCTTGCGCACGCCCTTGGCGATGAAGGCAGAACAGAGCCTGTCCAGCTCTTCCAGCGTCAGCAGATCCTTCTTGGGAAGAAAGGACATGTTCTCCGCCATGCAATAGGTGCAGCGGAAATCGCAACGGTCGGTGACGGAGACCCTGAGATAGGTCACCGCGCGTCCGAACGGGTCGATCATCGGTCCTTCGGCGGCGGCAAGAGGTTTTCCCTCCCGAAAGGCCGCAATGCTGTTGTCCAAGGCATGTCTCCCTACGCTTGCGGCTAATCTGGGACTTGCGGGCAATCCGGTCAAGGAAGGGTACGTGCAATCGGTTCAAAATCTCTTGCGCGGCGGTCGTGCGGCGACTAGGTCTGCCTCTGAAAACTCGCGGGATATTGCGCTCATGACCGACATCTGGCCGACCGAACTCAAGGTTTCCAAGGACAGGCGAACCCTGACAGTCAGTTTCAATGACGGGGCGTCCTACGCGCTTCCGGCCGAAATGCTGCGGGTTCTATCTCCCTCGGCGGAGGTGCAGGGTCACGGGCCGGGGCAGGGCGTTACCGTGCCCGGAAAACGTCTGGTCGCGATCGCCTCGATGACGCCGACCGGCAATTATGCGGTGCGCATCGGTTTCGACGACGGTCACGACAGCGGCATCTTTACCTGGGCCTATCTCGGCGAGCTCGGGGAGAGTGGCGCTGAAAAATTCGCCGACTATGAAAAGGCACTTGCGGAAAAGGGGCTCAGCCGCGATCCTCGCTGACGACACGGGCGAGGGAGAGCGTCATGAGTACGGCACGACTGGAAGCATTCAGTGACGGGGTGCTTGCGATCGTTATCACCATCATGGTGCTGGAGCTCAAGGTTCCGCACGGCGAGGACCTCGCTAATCTCATTCCGCTTCTACCGGTATTTCTCAGCTACGTGCTGAGCTTCGTCTATGTGGCGATCTACTGGAACAATCACCATCATCTCCTGACGTTCTGCGGGCGGACCACGGCGCGCGAGATGTGGGCCAATATGCATCTGCTGTTCTGGCTGTCTCTCGTGCCATTCGTCACCGGCTGGGTGGGAGAGTCGCATGGCGCCGCGATGCCGGCCGCCTGCTACGGTGCGGTCATGCTGATGGCGGCGATCGCCTACAAGATTCTCCAGGTGCAGATCATCGACTCGTCGTCCCGGCGGGACGCCCTAAGATCGGCCCTTGGTCGGGACGTAAAAGGACTGATCTCGCCTGTGATATACGTGACGGCCATTGCTCTGGCCTTCGTGTCTCCGCTGATATCCTACGGTCTCTACGCGGTCGTCGCCCTGATGTGGATCGTGCCGGATCGACGTCTGGAGAAAGTTGTGGTTGATCACCACAACTGAGCGTCAGCAGGCTAACTTCTCCTCGGACTGCAACCGGCGGGTCAGCGCCTCCATCACTTCGGCCATGGCAAGGCATTCTTCGAGCGGGGTGGCCGACAGCGTCGCTTCGATCAGTTCCGTCTGGATGACCATCGCCTTGCGGGTCAGAGCGTTCCCGCTCTCCGTCAAATAAAGCCGCAGGACGCGTTTGTCGGCCGGATCGCCGCGACGCTCCACCAGTCCGCGCTTTTCCATCTGCGGCAGCAGCATGCTCATGTTGGAGCGGCCGACCAGAAGCTTGCGGGCCAGTTCCTGCTGCGAGATGCCCTCGAAACGGTAGAGGTTGACGAGAATGTCGAGATGCGGCGGCTTGATGTCGAGGGGTGCGAGCGCCCGCGACAGGGCCTGTTGCATCATCTGGCAGGCGCGGCCGACGGCTATCCAGCTGCGAAATCGCGGATGATCCCAAGGCAGAACTTGATTTTCGTCCATATTTGTTCTTATTGTTCATAGTTGAACATATCTGCGGAGTCCCGACTATGCCACCGTTTCTGCTCAAGGTCACCCGTCTCGGAGTCGGCGGGCTCGGTGCGGTCGCGCCGGATCTGGCCGGCAGGCTTGCCTGGCGGCTGTTCCGCCGGACACCGTCGCGCCGGCCGGCAGGCGAAAAGGCCCGCAAGGCGTTCGATGAGGGCGTGCGGACGCTCGCCAGCGCGCAGCGTGTCGCGGTCCCGACCGGCTCGGGCGCCGTCATGACGTACAGGCTTTCGTGCCACGACGCGCCACGGGTCCTGATCATCCACGGCTGGGGATCGCGGGCGGAATATCTGGCCGGTCTGGCTTCGGGGTTGCGCGCCAGCGGCCTCGACGTCACCGTCCTTGATCTGCCAGGCCATGGGCGATCCTACGGAAGAGCGCTCGACATGCGGCTGGCGGCCGAGGCGATCGCAGCGGTCGAAAAGACGCTCGGGCCGTTCGACGCGGCGGTCGGCCATTCGTTCGGTGGCGCGTCGCTGCTGGTTGCGGCCGGAGGGATTTTCCCGGGCATCGAGGCGGTGCGGGCGCCCAGGCTCGCTGTTCTCGGCGCACCATCGCAAATCGAGTTCATCTTCGAGGATTTCTTCGCCATGGTGGGTCTGCCGCCCAAGGCGCAGAGGCGTCTTTTCGGCCACGCGGAGCGCAGGGTCGGGACGACGCTGGAGGCGTTTGACACCGTTGCAATCGCCCGCCGCCTGGGACGCCCTTTGCTGGTGATCCATGCGGAGGACGACAAGGAGGTCCATCCCCGCCACGCCCGCAGGTACGAAGGTTTAGGTGAACATGTTCGCCTCGAATGGGCGAACGGTCGCGGTCACCGGCGCATCGTCAGCGCCCCGGAGGTCATCGGAACCGTCGCCGTCTTCGCGCATGGGGATGCAGCGACAGAGGCGGTGGCCGGTCGTCATGAAACTGATATGGTCGAGCGATAGCAGCAGGGAGACACCCCAAGGGAGGCGCATCCGACATGACCATTCTTCGCAGCGTAGAAGAGCTCAAGGCGATCTATGACGGTGTCAGCGAAGCATCTGTGGTCAAGGTCACAGCGTCTCTCACGCCTGCATACAGGCAGATGATCGAAGCCTCGCCGTTCGTGGCGCTGGCAACCATCGGCCCGGAGGGCATGGACTGTTCCCCGCGCGGCGACGATGGCAGCGTCGTCCGCGTCGAAAGCCCGACACGGCTCGCGCTGCCGGACTGGCGCGGCAACAACCGGATCGATTCGCTCCTCAACATCGTGCGCGATCCGCGTGTCGCGCTCATGTTCCTCGTCCCGGGCTCGAATACGGCCATGCGCGTCAACGGCAAGGCCGTCGTATCCGTCGATCCGGACCTTCTCGCGAGCTTCGAGATGGAGGGCAGACATCCGCGCAGCGTCGTGCTGATCGAGATCGATGAGGTCTATTTCCAGTGCGCGCGGGCGCTGATCCGGTCGCAACTCTGGAACCCGCAGCGTTACGCCGATCCGAAGAACCTGCCAACGCCCGGTGATCTCCTGCAGGCGGCGAAAGCCGATTTCGACAAGGAAACCTATGACAGGCAGTGGCCGGAGCGGGCCGCCAAGACGATGTGGTAATCTTTCGGTTCAGCGGCGATAGATCAACCAGCTCTTCGTGAAATCCTTCTGCATGCCGGCTTCGAACATCTTGGTGCGGTTTCGTCCGGCATGTTTGGCACAGTAGAGCGCGATATCGGCCTTGCTGTAGAGGTCGCCCGCATCGTCCGCTTCTCCTGCCATGCAGTAGCCGAGAGAAATGGTGATCGGGCCATAGTTGACGCCGGACTTCGAGTTCTTGAACGGAGTGGACTCGAGCGCTGTTCGAACGCGCTCGCAGATCTGCTGGATTTCTTCCGCGCCCAGTCCGTCAACGATGACGGCGAATTCCTCGCCGCCGGTGCGGGCGATGAAGCTGTCCTTGCGCACATGGTTGCGGATCACGGTGGCGACGGTGGCGAGCACCTTGTCGCCAACGGGATGGCCGAAACTGTCGTTGACGCGCTTGAAATGATCGATGTCGATCAGGATGAGGCCGGTCAGCCCGGCGCTGCCGTCGTAGACTGCGGCAAGTCGGTCGTCGAAGGCGCGGCGGTTTGACAGACGGGTGAGAGAATCGGTGTTGGCGATCCGCTTGTATTCGTCGAGCTCTTTGCGCACCATGTCCATTTCGTGGGACTTGCGCGTGACGCTTTCAACGGTCTGTTCTCCGTGGGCCATGGTGCCCTCGGTTGCTTCCGTCAGAATTGTGATTGCGCTTCTGAGGATATCGGCGCTGGCGTTGTTCTTGGAATTGATGCGCGAATAGGTTTCGCCGAGAAGGCGGCTGTAGCTTTCCAGCGAATTCTGTTCCTGGCGCAGCAGGCGAAGCAGGCTGTCCAGTTCGGCGGCGATCCGGTCGTGCGCAGTCTCCACCATTCGCCCATGCTGCGAAGAGAAATACTGCTGGCCGATGGCGTCGAGCTCTTCCTGGGTCGCCTGGCTTCCGAGTGCCGCCAGTTCGCGGCTGAGCGCCGGATTGGACCCTATGTAGGCTTCGTAAAAAAGCTCGTAATTGCGCGGGATCGGGGCAATGCCCATGGAACGCATGGCATAGCTGATCTGTGCGCCAATGTCCGGATTCATACCCTTCGGCGTCGTTGCCGTGGCCATCCGCATGCCCCCAAATTCTTAAACCGCATTCGCTTAATGGTTACGGTAAAATTGTTTGAAAAGTTTTAATGGAGATTACCCCAGTTGTGGTTCAGTAATTCTTGGGTATCTCAGCAAGAATCCAACCAAGTGATTGTCTTTATTTGAATTTTTGGGTGCCGGGCAAAGTCTTGCCGCTTTGCCCGGCGCGTACCCGCTTCATCCAAGGTTGAATTCCTGGAAGAAATCATTGCCCTTGTCGTCGGTCACGATGAAGGCGGGGAAGTCCTCGACCTCGATTTTCCAGACCGCCTCCATGCCGAGTTCCGGATATTCGAGCACCTCGACCTTGCGGATGCAGTCCTGGGCGAGGCGGGCGGCGGGGCCGCCGATCGAGCCGAGGTAGAAGCCGCCATGCGTCTTGCAGGCCTCGCGGACCGCGCGGGACCGGTTGCCCTTGGCAAGCATCACCATGGAGCCGCCGAAGGACTGGAACTGGTCGACATAGCTGTCCATGCGTCCGGCGGTCGTCGGGCCGAAGGAGCCGGAGGCGTAGCCAGCAGGGGTCTTGGCCGGGCCGGCGTAGTAGACCGGATGGTTCTTCATGTAGTCGGGCATGCCTTCGCCCTTTTCCAGCCGTTCCCTGATCTTCGAATGAGCCAGGTCGCGGGCGACGATGATCGTGCCTGTCAGCGACAGCCGCGTCTTGACCGGATGCTTCGTCAGCTCGGCCAGAATGGCGCTCATCGGCTGGTTGAGGTCGATCTTCACGACCGAGGAGGAGAGGGCGCTTTCGTCGATATCAGGCATGTATTTCGACGGATTGGTTTCCAGCTGCTCGATATAGATGCCATCCTTCGTGATCTTGCCCTTCGCCTGGCGGTCGGCGGAACAGCTGACACCGAGCCCGATCGGCAGCGAGGCGCCGTGGCGGGGCAGGCGGATGACGCGGACGTCATGACAGAAATACTTGCCGCCGAACTGGGCGCCGACGCCCATGGACTGGGTGAGCTTGTGGATTTCCTTCTCCATCTCGATGTCGCGGAAGGCGTGGCCGCTTTCGGACCCTTCGGTCGGCAGGTCGTCGAGGTAGCGCGCCGAAGCGAGCTTGACGGTCTTCAGCGTCATCTCCGCCGAGAGGCCGCCGATGACGATCGCCAGGTGGTAGGGGGGACAGGCCGCCGTACCCAGGGTGAGGATCTTCTCCTTGAGGAAGTCGATCATCCGGTCGTGAGTCAGCAGCGACGGTGTGCCCTGGTAGAGGAAGGTCTTGTTGGCCGAGCCACCCCCCTTGGCCATGAACAGGAACTTGTAGGCGTCCTCGCCCTCCTCGTAGATGTCTATTTGTGCCGGGAGGTTGGTCTTCGTGTTCTTTTCCTCGAACATCTTCAGCGGCGCGAGCTGCGAGTAGCGCAGGTTCTTGCGCTCATAGGCATCGCGCACGCCCTGGGCCAGCGCCTCGTAGTCGCCACCCTCGGTCCAGACGCGACGGCCTTTCTTCGCCATCACGATCGCGGTGCCTGTATCCTGGCACATGGGCAGGATGCCGCCGGCGGCGATATTGGCGTTCTTCAGCAGGTCATAGGCGACGAAGCGGTCATTATCGGTGGCTTCCGGGTCTTCGAGGATCGAGGCCAGCTGTTTCAGGTGGCCCGGACGCAGGAGATGGTTGATGTCGGCCATCGCGGTTTCGGCGAGAAGGCGGATGCCTTCCGGATCGACGGACAGGATGTCCTTGCCGTTGAAGCTGGTCGTCGACACGTAGTCCGACGTGATCTTGCGGTAGGGGGTCTGGTCTTCGCCAAGTGGGAAGAGATCGTCAGCCATGGATGCGAGCCTTTCGTGCGGACGCGGAAAAATCGCCGTGGTTTAGGATTATCGGGGCGGAATTTCAATGAGCCGAAAGCCTATGGCCACGGCCGGTCAGGACGGAGACATAGCATTCCCTTTTTAGGATATTCATAATGTCTGTCATGACATGAGGGGCGACAGGACACGACGAGCGGAGACAGGAATGAGCAGGACGACGCAGCAATCACCGGTGTGGCATCAGACGGTGATCTTCAGAATATTCGTGGTCAGCTTCGTCTGCATTCACCTGCCGCTGCTGGCTCTGGCCGCCCTGTTCTTCTCGCGCGGCTTGGCTGAGGACCTTGCGGCATTCTGGACCGTGCTCGGTGCCACTCTGGTCGGGACTGTCGTCTGCCTCGGGCTGATGTGGAAGATCGTTTCACCAATCCGCCGACTGTCCAAGGCCATTTCCGTCTACCGCGCGACCGGTCATCTCAGCGAAAGCAGGCTCGACAAGCGCGGAAATAGCGAGATCGGGATCGTCACGCGTGGCGTCTGCGGCCTCGTTGGCGAGATCGCCGTTTTGGGAGAGCAGGTGACCGAGCGCGCCATGCGCGACCCCTTGACCGGACTAGCGAACGCGCGCGGTATCTATGACATGGGCGACGAGCGGCTGGCGGAGGTCGTCCTCGGCCAGGGAAAGCTGAGCGTCGTCGTCTTCGACCTCGACCGATACGGCGACATCCGACGCCGGCATGGCCGCGAGGCGGCCGACAGGGCTCTGGTCGTCGTCGGCGACATCGTTCGCGGTGTGCTTGGCCCCGCCGATCTTGGCGGGCGCCTGTCGGAGAAGACCTTTGCGCTGGTCCTTGCAGGGGCGAGCCAGAAGGACGCGCGCGAACGGGCGGAAGCCTTGCGGGCTACTCTCGAGACTGCCTCGACGAATGCCGTGGAGCAGGGCGCATTGATTTCGAGCTTTGGCGTTGCGACGCGGGCCTCGAAAAACCCGTCGATTGCCGAACTCATTCACGCGGCGGATATGGCTGTCTACCGCGCGAAGGAAACCGGACGAAACCGTGTCGAGGTGAGCACGGTCTGACGCTCACCTCGCCGAGATGTGACGCGGCTTACTTCGGACCGATCATCAGTTCCGGCCGCACCAGCTGGTCGAACTCCTCGTTCGTCAGGTAACCGCCGCCGACCGCTTCCTCGCGCAGCGTCGTGCCGTTCTTGTGGGCTGTCTTGGCGATCTTCGCGCAGGTGTCGTAGCCGAGACGCGAGTTCAGCGCCGTGACCAGCATCAGCGAATTCTCGACGCCCTTCTTGATATTGTCCTCGCGGGCTTGGATGCCGACGACGCAATTGTCGGTGAAGGAGATCGCGGCGTCGCCGAGCAACTGTACCGACTGCAGGAAATTGTAGGCCATCATCGGATTGTAGACGTTGAGCTCGAAATGGCCCTGGCTGCCGGCGAAGGTGATGGCCGCCTGGTTGCCGAAGATGTGGGCGCAGACCTGAGTCATCGCCTCCGACTGGGTCGGGTTGACCTTGCCGGGCATGATCGACGAGCCCGGTTCGTTTTCCGGCAGGGCCAGCTCGCCGAGTCCGGCGCGGGGACCGGAGCCGAGGAAGCGGATGTCGTTTGCGATCTTGAAGCAGGCGGCGGCCGCGGCGTTGATGGCGCCATGGGCAAAGACCATTGCGTCATGGGCGGCGAGCGCCTCGAACTTGTTGGGCGCGGTCACGAACGGCATGCCGGTAATCCTGGCGATTTCCTCTGCGACCTTTTCGGCGAAGCCCACAGGAGCATTGAGGCCGGTGCCGACGGCCGTGCCGCCCTGTGCGAGTTCCAGCAGTCCGCCCATGGTGTCGCCGATGCGCTTGATCGCCGAATGCACCTGGGCTGCATAGCCGCCGAACTCCTGACCCAACGTGAGCGGCGTCGCGTCCTGCGTATGGGTGCGGCCGATCTTGATGATGTGCGCGAAGGCCTGCGACTTCGCCTCCAGCGCCTTGTGCATATGGGTGAGAGCCGGGATCAGGTGATGGGCGATCTGCTCGGCGCAGGCGATGTGCATGGCCGTCGGATAGGTATCATTCGACGACTGGCTCATGTTGACGTGGTCGTTGGGGTGGACCGGCTTCTTCGAGCCCATCTCGCCGCCCAGCATTTCGATGGCGCGGTTGGAGATCACCTCGTTGGCATTCATGTTGGACTGGGTGCCGGACCCGGTCTGCCAGACGACCAGCGGGAAATGGTCGTCGAGCTTGCCGTCGATCACCTCCTGCGCGGCGTCCACGATCACATTGCCGATCTTCGGATCGAGAACGCCGAGCGCCATGTTGGCGCGGGCGGCCGCCTTCTTGACGATGCCGAGCGCACGAACGACCGACAGCGGCTGCTTTTCCCAGCCGATCTTGAAGTTGCCGCGCGAGCGTTCGGCTTGCGCGCCCCAGTAGCGGTCGGCCGCCACGTCGATCGGGCCAAAGGTGTCGGTTTCGGTGCGTGTCGTCGTCATGAAGTGTCTCCGTCACAGAAATTGCAGGCCATCGCCTTATCACAACGGCCTGCCGGTCGGCGATACGATGAAGCGGTTAATTTGATGTCTGCAGTCATCTTATCGTTTTTCGCTCACGCGCTGGCGGCGTTCCGAGGTCACCGAGGAATGCTGTGGATTTTACGGTCCAGATTAACTTTGCATTAACTGGCGGCCCTTTTACAATCGTTGGCCTGTGACGAGCACCGTGGCCGTCTCACGGACAAGTGACAAATTAGCCGACGGGTGTTGCAGGCTTTGCCTTTTCAACCTTTCGCCTATCCGCTAACTGGAGCATTCAGCTCCAAACTTCGATTCAGCCTTCGCCTAGATCCGTCGGGGAATGACATTGCCTAAGTTCAAGACACCATTCGTTTGGGCCTCGGCCCTGTCCATTTCCCTGATTGCGAGCACCGCCCTCGTTGCGGATGCCCACGCGACCACGCTGATGGACCTTCTGCGCGGCGGCCCCGGCAAGTCGACAGAGAGGAATGCTGAAAAGCGTCCCACGCTTTTCGGCGGCTCCTCGTCCGCTGCCGCGCCGATGCTCGACGGCGATCCCGAACCGCTGCCGAAGGTGAGCGGACCGCGTTACTACACCTACAAGACCGAGGCGCAGCGGCCGATCAAGATCGCTTTGCCCGCCGTCTCCGCACCGGCTGCGACCGACACCGACGTGACGACCGGCTCGGTTGCGCCTGTTTCCGACGTTCGGGCGGCCCTTGCCGAGACTAAGGTTCTGGCGACCGACGACGTCGCCAAGGCGGTCGAGGCTTATTATGCCTCCGGCAAGCCGTTGATCTGGGTCGAAGGCGATGCGGTTACCGAAAAGGCGAAATCGGCGATGTCGGCGCTGGCTGCCGCAGGCGATGTCGGTCTGGATGCGTCCGACTACCTGGTCAGCCCTCCCGAAGCCACGCTCGCCGCTACCGATATCGATGCCCAGCGCCGCGCGCTGGCACGGTTCGAGCTGATGCTGTCGGCCAAGGTCGTCGCCTATGTTCAGGACACGGTGCGCGGTCGGATCGACCCGAACAAGCTCTCCGGCTACCATGACTTCAAGCGCAAGCCGGTCAACCTCGGACCTGTGCTCAACATGCTGCGGCTCAGCCCCGATGTCGCGGCCTATCTGCGCAACCGTGACCCGTCCAGCCCGCAATTTGCGGCGCTGAAGGGCGAGCTGGCGAAGCTGCGGGCCGAGGAAGCCTCCGCCGGTCCGTCGATCGTGATCGCCAGCGGCACGCTCCTGAAACCCGGCAATACGAGCCCCGAACTTCGCAATGTCGTCGCGGCGCTGCGCAAGAACGGATCGGAGGCGATGAAGGCTACGCATGCCGCGACGCTTTCAGCCTATGTCGATGGTCAGGATTACACGCCAGAACTCGTCGCTGCCGTCGAGGATTTCCAGAAGGAAGCCGGCCTGAAGCCGGATGGCGTCATTGGCCCCGCCACGATCCGCGCGCTCGTCGGGCACAGCAATGCCGAGAAGATTTCCAAGCTCGTGATCGCCATGGAGCAGTTGCGCTGGCTTCCTGCCGATCTCGGCTCGCGCTACGTCTTCATCAACCAGCCGGCCTATCGTGTCTATTATGTCAATGATGGACGCGAGCAGCTGTCGATGCGCGTCGTTGTCGGCTCGCGCGCCAACCAGACCTATTTCTTCCAGGACAAGATCGAGACCGTCGAGGTCAATCCCTATTGGGGCGTGCCGCAGTCAATCATCGTCAACGAGATGCTGCCGAAGCTGCGCCAGGATCCGACCTATCTCGATCGTCTCGGCTATGAAGTGAGCTATAAGGGCCGAACCGTCGCATCGAGCCAGGTCGACTGGAACTCGACCCACAGCGTCGATGTCCGTCAGCCGCCGGGCGGCGGCAATGCGCTTGGCGAACTGAAGATCCTGTTCCCCAACAGCCACGCGATCTACATGCACGACACGCCGCAAAAGAGCTTCTTCCAGCGTGACGTCCGGGCGCTCAGCCATGGCTGCGTGCGCCTTGCGGAACCGCGGGTGATGGCGGCGGCGGTGCTGGGCACGAGCGTCGAGGACGTCGGCCGGGAGATCGCCCAGGGTCGCAACAAGGCGATCCCGGTCAAGGGCGACATTCCAGTCTACGTGTCCTATTTCACGGCGTGGCCGAACAAGGACGGTCAGGTCGAGTTCTTCGACGACGTCTATGGTCGCGACGAGCACACGATGAAGGCGTTCGAGGCAACGACCAAGGCACGCGGAGCCCAGGGCTGACGCCCTGGCTCAACGGCTTCAGGCGAGAAGAGCTTCGACCAGTTCCGATGTCAGCTGGTCGAAGTGACTGATGATGCGGTCGGCGCCGAGTGTGTCGACCGGGACATCCGAATAGCCGAACGGCACGGCGATCGAAGGCATTCGGGCATTCTGGGCCGCCAGGATGTCGTTGACGCTATCGCCGACCATGATCGCACGGCGGGGATCGCCGCCGGCCTTTTCAACCGTCGACACGATATGCGCCCCGTCCGGTTTGCGGGTGGGGAAGGTGTCGCCGCCCGCTATCGCCGCGAAACGATCGCCAAGGCCGAGATTTGCGATCAGAGGAACGGCAAGGCGCTCCATCTTGTTGGTGCATACCGCCAACCGGTAGCCGGCAGCCGTCAGCCGGTCGAGGGCGTCGACGACCCCCGGAAAGGGGAGGCTTTCGCCCGGCATATGCGCGGAATAGTGGTCGATGAAACGGTCGAGAAGGGCTGGCAGTTCGCTATCCGCCAGGGGTGCTTCACGCAGCCTGAAGGCCCGCTCGATCATCACCTTGGCGCCCTGTCCGACGAGATGAGTTATGTCCTCGTAGCCGACAGGCGCCAGACCGACAGCGGCGATCGTGTGGTTCAGGCTGTGCATCAGGTCCGGAGCGGTATCCACCAGCGTTCCGTCAAGGTCGAATACGATTGTGGTGACTGTCACGGCGCGGCCTTTCGAAGCGTTTCATGGTCTGCGCGTACGTCACGCATGCCCGAAATGCAAGGCGGGCGAGGGTGGCAAAAGGGGCTTTCGTTTGGCGGGCGAGGCGTGTAAACAGCTTGCGACGAAACAGACGGAGTATCCGGCGCATGGACGCCCGCCAGATGAAGATCAAGGCCGCCGAGGCGGCGCTGTCGCATGTCGAGGACGGCATGCGGCTCGGGATCGGGACTGGGTCGACCGCCGAAGAATTCGTCCGGTTGCTGGCGGAAAAGGTGGCCTCCGGGCTGAAGGTCGAGGGCGTTCCGACCTCCGAACGTACAGCGCGGCTGTGTGTCGAACTCGGCGTGCCGCTGAAATCGCTCGACGAACTCCCCGAACTCGATCTCACCATCGACGGCGCCGACGAGGTGGATCGCTCGTTGCGCCTGATCAAGGGTGGCGGTGGCGCTCTGCTGCGCGAGAAAATCGTGGCAGCGGCCTCCTCGCGGATGATCGTGATCGCTGACGAGACGAAGATGGTCGACACGCTCGGCGCATTCCCGTTGCCGATCGAGATCAATCCCTTCGGTCAGGTCGCAACCCGCATCGCCATCGAGAAGGTCGCCGCACGGCTCGGTCTCAGCGGCGATATCGCCCCGCGCAAGTCGGGTGACGATCCTTTCATGACGGATGGCGGGCACCTGATCCTTGATGCATCTTTTGGCCGTATTCCTGATGCAGAGGCGCTCGGAGCTTCGCTGAACGCGATTCCGGGGGTCGTCGAGCACGGGCTTTTCATCAATCTGGCTGCGCTTGCGATCATCGCCGGTCCGTCCGGCGCGCGCACGGTCGAGACACAAAAATAAACAGGAGCAATGAGTTTCATGTTCACGAAAACGGGCTTCGGCCGCGCCGTATCGGTCGCTATCGTCATCAGCGGACTTGCCCTTGGTGCCTCGGCCCGGGCGCAAGACGTGCCGGAAGAACATGTGCAGGCTGCGCGCGCCGCGATCAGCGCGCTGGGCCTGACGAACCAGTTCGACAACATCCTGCCGACGCTTGCTGAAAGGCTGAAGCGCGAACTTATCCTCAACTATCCGAACCTCGAGGATCAGATCTCCGCTACGGTCGACCAGACGGCGCTGTCGCTGGCCCCGCGTCGTGCGGATCTGGAGCGCGAAGCGGCTCTGGTCTACGCCAAGTCTTTCAGCGTCGAGGAACTGAAGGCGATCGCCGACTTCTACGGCAGCGAAACGGGCAAGAAGCTCCTGAAGGACGGTCCGATCGCGGCGCGCGAAATGCTGAAGGCCGCCGACATCTGGGCATCGGGCATCCAGCGTGACCTCAGCACCAAGACCAACGAGGAAATGCTGAAGCTGGTACCGACGCAGCAGCCGGCGGACGGGGCGGCCGCCGAGGGGACCGCGGCTCCGGCCAATCCCTGATCGTCTTGCAAAACAAGGCCCGGGACACCATGTCCGGGCCTTCTTTCCAATGGCCGCCTGAGAAGGGCGGCTTTTCACGTTGTTAATCCGGAGATGACCATGACCCAATTCGACTACGACCTTTTCGTAATCGGGGGCGGCTCCGGCGGTGTACGCTCCGCCCGGCTCGCCGCGGCCATGGGTAAGCGGGTGGCGATCGCCGAGGAATACCGGTTCGGCGGCACCTGCGTCATCCGCGGTTGCGTGCCGAAGAAGCTTTTCGTCTACGCGTCTCAGTTTCACGAGCATTTCGAAGACGCCCGCGGCTATGGCTGGACGGTCGGCGACACCTCGTTCTCGTGGAAGGCGCTGATCGAGGCGAAGGACAGGGAAATCGCTCGGCTTGAGGGTCTCTACCGCAAGGGGTTGGAAAACGCCGGTGCGGAAATCCTCGAGACGCGGGCGGAACTGGTTGGGCCGCACAACATCAGGCTCGTGAAGAGCGGCAAGGTGGTGACGGCCGAGCGCATCGTCATCGCCGTCGGCGGTTCGGCCAATCCGCACGCCTCGCTGCCGGGATACGAGCTCTGCATCACCTCCAACGATGCCTTCCATCTGGAGGAACTGCCCCGCTCGATCGTGATCGCCGGCGGTGGCTATATCGCGGTGGAATTCGCCAATATCTTCCACGGCCTCGGCGTCGATACGACGCTGATCTATCGGGGCAAGGAAATCCTGTCGCGCTTCGATCAGGACATGCGTCACGGGCTGCACGAGGCGATGGAAGCCAAGGGCATTCGCATCCTCTGCGAGGATATCATCACCAAGGTCAGCCGTACCGCCGCCGGCGGCCTGCTGGCCGAGACGAAAAACAACGGCCACCTGTCCACCGATCAGGTGATGCTGGCGCTCGGCCGCGATCCGAACACCGCCGGTCTCGGCCTCGAGGCCGCGGGCGTGGCGGTCAATGATCGTGGTGCGGTCATCGTCGACGAATACTCCCGCACCAACGTGCCGAACATCTACGCGCTCGGCGACGTGACGGACCGCGTGCAGCTGACGCCCGTCGCGATCCACGAGGCGATGTGCTTCATCGAGACCGAATACAAGAACAATCCGACCGCACCGGACCACGATCTGATCGCCACCGCCGTCTTCTCGCAGCCGGAAATCGGCACCGTCGGCCTGAGCGAAGAGGATGCGGCGAAGCGGTACGATGAAATCGAGGTCTATCGCGCCCAGTTCCGGCCGATGAAGGCGACGCTGTCGGGCCGGCAGGAAAAGATGATCGTGAAGCTGATCGTCAACGCCGCAGACCGCAAGGTGGTGGGTGCCCATATCCTCGGCCACGACGCCGGCGAGATGGCGCAGCTTCTTGGCGTTTCGCTGAAGGCGGGCGTCACCAAGGACGATTTCGACCGCACCATGGCCGTTCACCCGACGGCGGCGGAAGAACTCGTGACCATGTACAGCCCGAGCTATCGGGTCAGGAACGGCGAGCGGGTATAGGCGCAAACCCGCTCTCCCAGTCGGCAGAATACGCTGCGATGCAGCATCTTTTTTGATGGCTTTTGCCGGAGAAGGGGTGTCGAATCGGACAGCGGGCGTCGCACTGCGGCTTTGCAAGACCCGATTAACCGTCTATAAGCCGCCCCATTCAAAAAGCCGGATATGCCGGCCCGATCGACAACAGGTGATGACATGGCACAGAACTGGACCCCGAACAGCTGGAGGCAAAAGCCGATCAAGCAGGTTCCGGCCTATCCGGATGCTGCCGCGCTGGCGGCCGCGGAAGGGCGGCTCGCAAGCTTTCCGCCGCTCGTTTTTGCGGGTGAGGCACGCCGCCTGAAGAAGCAGCTCGCCGAAGTGGCGGAAGGCAATGCCTTCCTGCTGCAGGGCGGCGACTGCGCCGAGAGCTTCGCCGAACACGGCGCCGACAATATCCGCGACTTCTTCCGCGCCTTCCTGCAGATGGCTGTCGTCTTGACCTTCGGCGCCCAGCTGCCGGTGGTCAAGGTCGGCCGTATTGCCGGCCAGTTCGCCAAGCCGCGGTCGTCCGATTTCGAGAAGTCCGGTGACACCGAACTGCCGAGCTACCGTGGCGACATCATCAACGGCATCGAGTTCACGCCGGAATCGCGCATTCCGAATCCGGAACGGCAGATCATGGCCTACCGCCAGTCCGCCGCAACGCTCAACCTGCTGCGCGCCTTCGCGATGGGTGGCTATGCCAACCTGGAAAACGTCCACCAGTGGATGCTGGGCTTCATCAAGGACTCACCCCAGGCGGAACGCTACCGCAAGCTCGCCGACCGCATTTCCGAGACCATGGATTTCATGCGGGCGATCGGCATTTCGTCGGAAAACAATCCGAGTCTGCGCGAGACCGATTTCTTCACCAGCCATGAAGCTTTGCTTCTCGGCTACGAGGAAGCGATGACCCGGGTGGATTCCACCACCGGCGACTGGTACGCGACGTCGGGCCACATGCTGTGGATCGGCGACCGGACGCGCCAGCCGGATCATGCGCATGTCGAATACTTCCGCGGCATCAAGAACCCGATCGGACTGAAGTGCGGTCCGTCGCTGACGGCTGACGGCTTGCTTGAGCTGATCGACGCGCTGAACCCGGCGAATGAGGCCGGCCGCCTGACGCTGATCTGCCGCTTCGGCTACGACAAGGTCGCCGACCATCTGCCGAAGCTGATCCGCGCCGTCGAGAAGGAAGGCCGCAAGGTCGTCTGGTCGTGCGATCCGATGCATGGCAACACGATCACGCTCAACAACTACAAGACCCGTCCGTTCGAGCGTGTCCTGTCGGAAGTCGAGAGCTTCTTCCAGATCCACCGTGCCGAGGGTTCGCATCCGGGCGGCATCCATATCGAGATGACCGGCAAGGACGTGACCGAGTGCACCGGCGGCGCCCGTCCGGTCACGGCGGAAGCCCTGCAGGATCGCTACCACACCCATTGCGACCCGCGCCTCAACGCCGACCAGGCGCTGGAACTGGCCTTCCTGCTGGCCGAGCGCATGAAGAGCGGCCGCGACGAAAAGCGGATGATGGTCGCCAACGGCTGATGGCCGGTGAAAACGGCTGAAGCTAAGCTTCACCGCTTTTAAGTTGACGGACCGGGCCGGCATGGAAATGCTGGCCCGGTTTTCGTTTGAGGGGAGTGAGGGATGAACGATGAGCATCGCGGCGGCTGCCTGTGCGGCGCGGTCCGGTTTTCAACGCGAGGGCCGCTGCGCGAGGTGATTGCCTGCCATTGTTCGCAATGCCGCAAGCAGACGGGGCTCTACTATGCCGCGACCAATGTGGCGCGCGACAGGATCGAGGTGGAGGGCGCCGACAATGTCACATGGTATCGCGCCAGCGATACGGCAAGCCGGGGCTTCTGCCGGGTCTGCGGGTCGGCGCTGTTCTGGCAAGGCGATGGCGAGGACTATGTGTCCGTGATGGCCGGTGCCTTCGAGCAGCCGAGCGGCCTGTCGATCGGCTACCATATCTTCTGCGCCGACAAGGGTGATTTCTACGAGATCGACGACGGCAAGCCGCGCTATCCGCAAGGGCGTACTGGCTAGCCGGACGCGCCCGGTGCGGCTGTCCAACGATTGTCGTCCAGGCGCGAGCTTGCCTCGTGGAACGCCGCGTCGACGGCTGCGAACTTGGCCGACTGCCATTGGAAATAGTCGTGCAGGAACGAGCGCGAGAACCACATGTGCCCCCGACGACGCGGTTGCTGCCAGCCGATCAGCCCGTCGTCCTCGCTTTTCTTGAACATGCGCTTCAGATTGGTGGTGGAGAGCATGTACTTGTCGCTCAGGGTCGACAGCGCCAGCGGGGCGATCTCGGTCGTTTCCGCTTTCGGATCGTAGTGTTCGATGCGGGTGATCAAGTCGTGCAGGACCATGCCGCCATAGTCGGACCAGAGGAAGTTGCCGATACTGTCGGGCGGATCGCGCCAAAGGGGGTCTTCCGACAGGCGTTCGGCGATCATCGGCTGGGCCAGCCGGAAGATCCGTCCGTCGGCAAGGCTCCGCTGCTGGCGGGTGCCGCCGTCCAGACGGTCGAGGCACGCCAGGTGGCCATTGAACCAGCTGAGCATGGCGTCATAGGCCGCTTCCGTCGTCTCGAGCACGCGCACGCGGCGGTCGGGGACGTCAGGCACGTCGCGGAGAAACTTGTAGGCGACCAGTTCGGCCAGATAGGCGGTCGCGGTGTTCCGGCTCGCGGCCGCAAGCCGCATTACGGTGTCGACGAAGCGGGTGGCCGTCAGCCCCGACAGCGGATCGTCGTCGCGGCGCTGCAGGCTCAGCGCGAAAAGCGAATGCGTCATCAGCCACTTGCGGTGCGAGGCCTTGAGGCGCGACAGGCGCGGCGTGCGATCGTGGATGGCGATGAGATGCAGCGCGATCTGGCGCTCGATTTCCGCGAACAGCGGATGGGACTGGATATCCTCGCGGTCCAGGGGGCGGGATTGCGGCGCGGCAACGGCTTCGATTTTCAGCATCATCGGTCAGATCACAAGGCACGGAACAGCCGTACGGAAGCGCAGGGTCAGACTACGGACAGCCCGCCACTCGATATCAACGGGCGATACCCGAAAAAGTCAACTGATATGCATTATTATGATAAACAAGCTACTTTAGTGATGCCGGAAGGACGACCTCACGTGCTTGGTTGCAGCTCGCCCAGTTCCGGGAAATAGCGTTCCCCGGCGTGGGCCTTGCCGAACATCATATCGTATTGCAGCAGGCCGTAATTCTTCAGCAGCGGATCACGGTCGGCGCCGTTTATCTGCCAGTCGGGATAACCGCGGCCCTCGCGGTCGATCAGCTGGTGACGGTCGACCACGGCATAGCGGTTCTGAACATCGCGCAGCAGGCCGGTATAGAACGGATGGCGGAAACCCGTCAGGCGGACGACGTGGTAGGGCAACTGTGACGGGCTGATCGATCCGAGGTCCTTCTGCACGCCGCGCCTAGACGACCAGACGACAAGCGGTGTCTCATGCTCGCGTGCCATGATCGCAGGCGAGGCCTTGCGGGTGGCAACGGGCTTTTCCATGTAGCCGGTCTGGGTGTAGACGTCGCCCATCGGCGGCAGGTGGTCGCCGAAGAGCACGATGATCGTTTCGCGCTTGCGCTTCTTCGCCCAGTCCATCAGCCGCTTGAGGCTGTCGTCGGCCTCGCGCACGCCCTGCGCATAGGTTGCGAGGGAGGCATGGGCCGACGGCGAGAGCACGTCGCTCTCCACTTCTACCGTGTTCTTGACATAGCGGTTCGCCTCATAAGGTCCATGACCCTGCAGCGTCACGGCGAAGAAGAAGAACGGCGCGCTGCTGCGATCGGCCTCGCGGATCAGGCTGTCGGTAAGAGCTGCGTCGGAAGCGAAGATGCCGCGCTTTTCCATTGCCGGCAGATTTTCCTCCGACAGGAAGCTTTCGAAGCCGAGATGGCTATAGACGCTGCCGCGGTTCCAGAACCAACTTTGGAAGGGGTGAAAGGCCTTCGCCACATATCCTTTGGAGCGGAAGAAGGTGGCGAGCGAGGGAAGCTCGCCCCGGATATATTGCTGGTAGGGAATGCTGCCATAGGGCAGGAAGGCGTTCGAAAAACCGGTCAGGGCCTCGAACTCGACATTGGCGGTCATGCCGCCGAATTCCGGCGAAAATACCTGGCCCGACTGGTTGGCGCGGATGACCGGCATCGGATCCTTGGAGAGCTCGACATTCGACAGTCGGGTCGGGTCCCACAGCGATTCACTCATGACGACGATCACGTCTGGCTGACGGCTCGGGGAATAGCCGTAGACATTGCCGGGCGAGGGGATCATGTCGATCGCTTCGGCGCCATATCCCTCTGGCGCGGTGACATTCGTCATCGGCACGTTGAAGGCAAAGGCGAGCAGGAAGCCGTTGTGGCGATAGTTTTCCTGCTGATCCCACATCATCGGGATCATGTTCAGCCGGTCGCGCAGCTCGTAGAAGCGGGTGTAGTCGAGCAGCGGAACGAAGGCCACCAGAAGCGGCACGGCAACGACGAGCCGCAGAGCCCGGCCGCCCATGGGAATGGCGTTGAAATTGCGCCGGCCGAAGATCCACATGTAGACCAGGAGGGCGCAGACGACGAGAAAACCGATCCCGGCCGCCACGGCCTTCAGCGGCTGGGCTGCGGCCATCACGGGCAGCAGTTCGGCGATCTGCCGGCCGAACAGCATGTCGCTTGGGTAGAGTGGGTCGGACAGATAGAGCTGCTTCTGGCTGGAGAAGAAGGCAAGCAGCAGAGCGGCCGGGAAAAGAACCAGCGCGGCCTGGTGCGCGCGGCCGAACAGCGCGTCGAGCCCGAGGAAGACGAGGAACAGCACGCCGACGACCGCGAGACCCGGGCGATCCGGGGCCAGGAGATAGTTGCCGATGTCGACGATGCTGCCTCGCGAGATCCATTCGGTGACGAAAACCAGAAGCAGCGCGAGCGCTCCGGATATCGCCATGCGGCTGGCGCAACGCATGAAAAACCGCGCATTGCCGACCTCGAGCGAGCGGCCATTCGCCGGCATGGCGGCGGTCACAGCGGTGGTGTCGGAGGCAGTGTCGGCCAACTCGGTTCTCCAGCGATGGTTCGGATTGGCCAGTTTCGAAAAATCCGGCCTTCATGACGATTGCGTCATATCACTGTCACATTACTGTCATGAACGCCAGATGAACCGGCGGCGGGGAACTTTGTTCCGGCGAAAAAATTTTGCGGTGCGAAGAAGGGGCTTGCGAGGCGGCTTCGCGATTGCGATCGGTGGGCGCGCACGGTAGAGGAATGGACATGACCGACACGCCTTCACGCACCGACACACTCCGCATTTCCATCGCCCAGCTGAACCCGACCGTGGGTGACGTGACGGGCAACCTTGCCAAGGCCCGCGAGGCGCGTGCGGAGGCCGCCGCCCATGGGGCGGACCTGGTGATGCTGACGGAACTCTTCATCTCCGGCTATCCGCCGGAAGACCTCGTGCTCAAGCCGGCTTTCCTGAAGGCCTGCCTGATGGCGGTCGAGGAACTGGCCGCCGAGACGGCCGACGGCGGTCCGGGCGTGGTGATCGGCTTTCCGCGCCAGGGCGAGGCCGGGCGGCACAATTCGGTGGCGCTGCTCGACGGCGGCAAGATCGTCGCGATCCGCGACAAGGTCGATCTGCCGAACTACGGCGAGTTCGACGAAAAACGCGTCTTCGTCGCCGGCGAGATGCCCGGACCCGTCAATTTCAGGGGGGTCCGCATCGGCATCCCGATCTGCGAGGACATCTGGGGCGAACTCGGGGTCTGCGAGACGCTGGCGGAATCGGGCGCGGAAATCCTGCTTTCCCCGAACGGTTCTCCCTACTATCGCGGCAAGGTCGACGTGCGCCATCAGGTGGTGCTCAGGCAGGTGATCGAGACCGGATTGCCGATGGTCTATGCCAACCAGCTCGGCGGCCAGGACGAACTCGTCTTCGACGGCGCGAGCTTTGCCTTCAACGCCGACAAGACGCTCGCCTTCCAGATGAGCCAGTTCGAGCAGACCCATTACGTCTCTACCTGGAGGCGCGCCGCCGATGGCTGGCGTTGCGACGCCGGGCCAGTGTCGAAAATCCCGACGGCGGAGGAGGCGGACTACCGCGCCTGCATGCTGGGCTTCCGCGATTACGTCAACAAGAACGGATTCAAGAGCGTGGTGCTCGGCCTCTCCGGCGGGATCGATTCCGCCATCTGTGCGGCGATCGCCGTCGATGCGCTGGGCGAGGAGAGGGTGCGCACGGTCATGCTGCCCTATCGCTACACCTCGCAGGAGAGCTTCACCGATGCCGAAGCCTGTGCAAAGGCGCTCGGCTGCCACTACGATACGGTGCCGATCGCCGAACCGGTGGAAGGCTTCCTGTCGGCATTGTCTGAGATGTTCGAGGGCACCGAGAGCGGCATCACCGAGGAGAACCTGCAGAGCCGCACGCGCGGCACGATCCTGATGGCGATCTCCAACAAGTTCGGGTCGATGGTCGTCACCACCGGCAACAAGTCGGAAATGTCGGTCGGCTACGCCACCCTCTACGGCGACATGAACGGCGGCTTCAACCCGATCAAGGACCTCTACAAGATGCAGGTCTACGCGCTGTCGGCCTGGCGCAACAGCCACGTGCCGCCCGGCGCGCTCGGGCCTTCGGGCGAGGTGATCCCCGCGAATATCCTGTCCAAGGCGCCCTCGGCCGAGCTTCGGCCCAACCAGACCGACCAGGATTCTCTCCCGCCTTACCCGGTTCTCGACGACATTCTCGAATGCCTCGTCGAAAAGGAGATGTCGGTCGACGAGATCGTCGCCCGTGGCCATGACATCGCGACCGTCCATCGCGTCGAGCACCTTCTCTACCTCGCCGAATACAAGCGCCGGCAGTCGGCACCGGGTGTGAAGATCACCAAGAAGAATTTCGGTCGCGATCGCCGCTACCCGATCACCAACCGGTTCAGGGATCGTTGAACCCTTTATCGGGAGGATGCGCGGATGCGCAGTTCGGTTGAGATCTATGACATTGCGACACACGAATGCGAGGTCGTCTGGCAGACGGAAGACTTGGTCGAGGCGCCCAACTGGTCGCGCGACGGGGATTTCCTCGTTATCAACGGCGATGGCCTGCTCTATGCCCTGCCGCTCGATGAGGACGATCCGGAGCCGGAACTGATCGATACGGGTTTCGCGGTCCGGCTCAACAACGACCACGGGCTTTCGCCCGATGGCGCCTCCATTGCCTTCTCCGACAAGACGCTGTTCGGCAAGTCCTGCATCTATATCCTCGGCGACGGGGATGAGGCGCCGCGCCAGGTGACGGCCAACATGCCGTCCTACTGGCACGGCTGGTCGCCGGACGGGAAGGAGCTTGCCTATTGCGGCATCCGAAACGACCAGTTCGACATCTACACGATCTCCGTCAACGGCGGCGCCGAGCGGCGACTGACATCGGGCGAGGGGCGCAATGACGGACCCGACTATTCGCCCGACGGACAGTGGATCTATTTCAATTCCAGTCGCACCGGTCTGATGCAGATCTGGCGTATGCATCCCGATGGCACCGGGCTCGAACAGCTGACGTCGGACGGCTACGGTGACTGGTTTCCGCATCCGTCGCCCGATGGCAGCAAGGTGCTGTTTCTCTCCTATGACGCCGACGTCTTCGACCATCCCCGCGACAAGACCGTCCGGCTTCGGCTGATGGATGCCGATGGCGGCAATGTCGAGACGCTGTTCGAGTTCTTCGGCGGGCAGGGCAGCATCAATGTGCCCAACTGGTCGCCGGACGGCAGCGCGTTCGCCTTCGTCCGCTATTTCCCGGAATAGCATCCGGGCGTCGCAGGCAGGGCTTTGCCTTGCCCTCCGGGCGCGCTAGAACATCATCGTCAGGTGCCCTCGGCGACGGGGGAGAATCGGGAAGCCGGTGGAAATCCGGTGCGTGCCCAACGCTGTGAGGCGGATGCCTTTCTCAAGGAGCGATTGCTCAGGCCACTGGCGGTTTCGCCGGGAAGGTGGGAAAGGCAGAGGAAGCCGAGCCAGAAGACCGGCCCGACAAGATAGGCTTTGCCTGCGTGGACGGCAGGCGGTCGCATGCACCGTTGGGGATTTGACGATGCACGACGAACCGAACGACCATCTCGTGCGGGCCGCTGCCTTTTCGCCGGAAGAGCGGGAAGCGGTCTACCGCGCCATTCATACGCGCCGCGACGTGCGCGACCAGTTCCTGCCCGACCCGCTGCCCGATACCCTGGTGCGGCGCCTGCTGGAAGCCGCCCACGCCGCGCCCTCCGTCGGCTTCATGCAGCCCTGGAACTTCATCGTGGTGCGCGACGCGGCGAAGCGGCAGGCTGTCTGGCAAGCCTTCAGCCGTGCCAACGAGGAGGCGGCGGCCATGTTTCCGCAGGAGCGTCGTGACGCATACATGCGGCTGAAGCTGGAGGGCATCCGCAAGGCGCCCGTCGGCATCTGCGTCACCTGCGACCCGACGCGGAGCGGTCCGGTGGTCCTTGGCCGGACCCATAACCCTCGCATGGATAGCTATTCCTCCGTCTGCGCGGTGCAGAACCTCTGGCTCGCGGCGAGGGCTGAGGGGATCGGCATGGGCTGGGTCAGCATCTTCCACCAGGAGGATCTGCGCGTCCTCCTCAACATTCCCGAGCATGTGGAAATCATCGGCTGGTTCTGTCTCGGCTATGTCGAGAGGCTCTATGATCAGCCGGAGCTTGCGATCAAGGGCTGGCGCCAGCGGATGCCGCTCGATGAACTCGTCTTCGAGGAGACATGGCCTTCGTCCTAAAGGTGTCTGAATTCGATCGGTCGCTTAAAAGCTGCATCATATGTTTAATGTTATTTTAAAGGACGATTACTAATTTCAGCATCACGTAACGGCAACGAGCTGCCTATGCGGGATCTTTGATCCCCCTAGGGGCGGTTGCTGCGCACGAGAGTGTTTGAGCGGAGAAATCATGTCTTTTGGAAATGTTAGACTTGGCCGGGCGGTGCCCCTTGCCGTGGCGGGCCTCGTTGCCCTGAGCGCCGGATCGCTTGTCATCTCGGATATTGTTGGTCAGCGGCAGCTCGCTGATGTGATTGACCTGCATGAGCGCACACAGAACGAAGCGCTGCTCATCCGCGAGCTGGTGACGCTCCAGAAGAATGTCGAGCTCTCCGTTGTCAGCACGCAGGAATCGCTGACCGATATTTCGGCTACACAGGGCAGAGACGGTCTCGATGACGGTTTCGCGCTCGCCGAGGAAGAGGCGCGGCATCTAAACGAATATGCGGGTGGCATTACGCAGCTCGCGTCGAAACTCAATTCACCCGAACTGGCCTCCGCCATTGGTCAGCTCGTCGCGCGGTACGATGAGTTCCACGCCGGCGGCATCGAGATGGCCAACGCCTATATCGCGGGTGGGCCGGAGAAGGGCAATGTCCTCATGGGCAATTTCGACGCCGTGTCCGACGCGCTGCAGGCCGAAGTGGAATCGATGACGTCGATCGTCTCCGGCATCGTCGCGAAAAGCGACGCCGAGGCCGGGGCGGCGCTGGTCAGCGTGCAGGCGAACGGCGCCCGGATGCTGCTGGTTATGGAGCTGCTTGGCGCTTTCACCGTGCTGTGCGGCATCGCGCTGGCGTTTTTCGTGTCGCGGCGCCTGATGCGGCCGTTGACGCGGGCGACCGGCGCCATGAACGGCCTTGCCGAAGGAAACCTGTCGGTCTCGCTCGACGGCGCCGATCGCCGCGACGAGATCGGAGATCTGGCCCGCGCCTTCGTCAAGTTCCGAGAGAACCTTCTCGCCAAGCAGCATGCGGACGAGGAAGACAAGCGTCGCAGGCTGGAAATGGATGACATGCGCTCGTCGGAAGAGGCGCGGCGGACCGCCGAATTCAATCGGTCTAAGTCGACGGTCGACGTTCTGGCCGACGCGCTCGACCGTCTTGCCGGGGGTGACCTGACGGCCCGTATCCACACCACCTTCGACGGCGAATACGACCGGCTTCGCCTCAACTTCAACCAGTCGGCGGAGAAGCTTCAGCGGGCGATGACCGATATCTCGAACATCTCCGACGAAATCCGTGGCGACTCGGCCGAGATGCGTTCCGCCTCAGACGGCCTGGCGCGGCGGACCGAGCAGCAGGCGGCAGCGCTCGAAGAGACCGCAGCGGCTCTCGGACAAATCACCGACACGGTGAAGAACGCCTCCCGTATCGCCGACGAGGCGGGCCAGAAGGTCGCCGAGGCGAGCAAGCGGGCCGACCAGTCGGACGGTATCGTGCGCAACGCGATCAAGGCCATGGGCGATATCGAGCGGAGTTCCTCGCAGATCGGCCAGATCATCGGCGTCATCGACGAGATCGCCTTCCAGACCAACCTGCTCGCGCTCAACGCCGGCGTCGAGGCCGCGCGTGCTGGCGATGCCGGCAAGGGCTTCGCCGTGGTCGCCCAGGAAGTCCGCGAACTGGCGCAACGCTCCGCGACCGCCGCCAAGGAGATCGCCGCGCTGATCAGTCAGTCGAACGGTGCCGTCAGCAATGGCGTGTCGCTGGTCAACCAGTCCGGCGAAATCCTGTCGCTGATCCAGCAGCAGGTGCTCCAGATCAACGATGACATCCGCCACATCGTGACGGGTGCTCGCGAGCAGGCCATGGGCCTCAGCGAGATCAATTCGGCGATTTCGCAGATGGATCAGGTCACGCAGCAGAACGCCGCCATGGTCGAGGAAATGACCGCGTCCGCACACAAACTCGCGGGCGAAGCCGAGGACATGAGCGGCCAGATCGGCCAGTTCCGGCTTTCACAGGAGCGGCAGCCCCGCTTGTCACGCGCCGCGTGACACACCGATACCGCAGGAGCCGCCGATCGGGCGGCTCTTTGCATTTGGGCGGCCAAGCGTCACTGCTGCAGCGGTTGCGGGCCGTCGAGCGCCGGGTTCTTCAGGTCGATGCTGCTTGTTTCCGTCGGCAGGAAGGTCGGGCCGACCTGACGTACCTTGTCCCTGGCCGGATCGTAGGGGCGTTCGCGCGCCTCGATCGGTTCATCCGGCTTGGCGGGGCGGGTTCTTATCTGCTTGATCGACGAATAGGGCTGCTCTTCCCGGCCAAACGACGGCTGCGACTGCCTGGCGCGGTCGTAGTAGGCCGACAGGTTGCAGCTGCAGGAGGGGTCCTTGGAGGAGGCGCGGCCCAGATAGGCGAAGGCGCCGGGCATTTCGCGATAGGGCCGGCCGGTCGTGGCCGACACCATCTCAGCCGATTCCTGTTTCATGATCGAGTGGTAGTAGAGCTCGGTCTCTGTGCCGGGGCACATCTGCTGGCACATCGCCGCGTCCCGCCGGAAGCTCAGCGGCGTGGCATTCGACGAGATCGGGAAAAAGGCGCCGTCGCAAGTCCGCACACAGAGCGTCCGGAGCGTGCCTACCCGGTCCGACGGGCTCAGCGTCCAGCCGCCATCGGTGTCCAGCCCCTCGTTCGGGATACGCAGTTCGCCGATCATCGCGTCGTCTTCGATAACCGCCGAGGCCAGGTCGGCGGCCGGACCGTCTCCGCAGCCATTGGTGCGCATGGCCGCGAGAACGCGGTTGCGCGCCGCCTGCTGGCCGACGCTGCGCTCTAGGCCTTCGCGCTTCGAGGTCAGGATGCGCTTGTTGTTCTCCATCCGGTCGAGCGCGTCATTCAGAACGTCGCAGCCTGACGGCTCGCTGACCACGGTGATGCTCCCGCTCGTGCAGCCGAGGCGTTTCCGGTCCTGGATCGTCTTGCGGATCTCCAGGTTCTGTCTGGCTATTGCGCTGGAATAACTGCGGATTTCGGCCGTCGTCGCCTCGCTCTCCGGCGTGTTGGCGAGCTTCATGCGCAGCCTGTCGCAGACGAGCGAGGCCTCGGCTCCGCCTGCCTGCGTGGCAAGGAGCAAAGCCAGGGAAATCAACTGCAGCAATGGGCGGCGTTGTTTCACGCGTTCATCCTGTGGGGCCGGGGCGGGACGGCTTCCGCCTGTTCCGCCCTCACCATAACCAAGCGGTGCCACAAGGCCAACCGCTTATGGCGGTTTTGCTTAATGGCGGCGGGGCGAGGCCGGAGGCGCGACATCCTTCGGGGTGTCGCGCCGACTATCTGGAGCGGTGGATCAGACGGGCTGTTCAGCCTCTACGACCGCGAGCGCTGCCATGTTGACCACGCCTCTCGACGTCACCGAGGTCGACAGGATGTGGGCGGGCAGGGCGGCGCCGAGCAGGATCGGGCCGACATGCAGCGCGTCCATCATCGTCCGGACGATGCCGAGCGAGATGTTGGCCGCGTCGAGGTTGGGGAACACCAGCAGGTTGGCCTCGCCGGTCAGCGTGCTGTCCGGCATGGCACGCTTGCGCAGGCTTTCCGACAGCGCCGAACCGCCCTGCATTTCGCCGTCCACTTCCAAATCGGGGGCCAGCTCGCGGACGAGCACCAGCGCTTCGCGCATCTTGCGGGCGCTTTCGGAATCGCGCGAGCCGAAGTTCGAATGGGCCACAAGCGCCGCACGCGGCGTGATGCCGAAGCGGCGGATTTCCTGGGCGGCGAGCACCGTCATTTCGGCGATCTCCGCGGCCGACGGGTTGTATGTCACGAAGGTGTCGGTGAAGAAGATCGCGCCGCGTTGCGAGATCAACAGGCTGAGGCCGGAGAAGGCGCAGACGCCGGGCTTCTTGCCGATGATCTGCCTAACATCGCGCAAGTGACGGTCGAAACGGCCTTCGAGGCCGCAGATCAGAGCATCGGCATCGCCCCGGCGCACGGCAAGCGCGCCGATCACCGTGTTGCTGGTGCGCACGATGGTGCGCGCTGCCTCGGGGTTGACGCCGGCACGGCCGACAAGGGCGAAATACTCGTCGACATATTCGCGGTAGCGCGGATCGTCTTCGGGATTGACCAGTTCGAAGTCGGCACCGGCGCGGATGCGCAGGCCGAAGCGTTTGAGGCGCGTCTCGATGATCTGCGGACGACCGATCAGGATCGGACGGCCCGTTCCTTCCTCGATCAGCACCTGAGCGGCGCGCAGCACGCGTTCGTCCTCGCCCTCGGCAAAGATCACCCGCTTCTTCTCGGCCTTCTTGGCGGCGGCGAAGATCGGCTTCATGACGAAGCCGGAGCGGAACACGAAGCGGTTCAGCTGATCCATGTAAACGTCGAAATCGGCGATCGGCCGTCGCGCCACGCCGGTCTCAGCCGCGGCACGCGCCACGGCCGGGGCGATGCGCAGGATAAGGCGCGGATCGAAGGGCGAGGGGATCAGGTAATTCGGGCCGAAGGTCGGGGATTCGCCGGTATAGGCCTTGGCCGCGACCTCGGAGACTTCCTCGCGCGCCAGCGCGGCGATGGCGCGGACCGCGGCCAGTTTCATTTCCTCGTTGATGGTCGTGGCGCCGCAGTCCAACGCGCCCCTGAAAATATAGGGGAAGCAGAGGACGTTGTTGACCTGATTCGGGAAGTCCGAGCGGCCGGTGCAGATCATTGCGTCGGGACGGGCGGCGCGCGCCAGGTCGGGCATGATCTCGGGCGTGGGATTGGCCAGCGCCATGATCAGCGGGTTTTCCGCCATGCGCTCCAGCAGGTCCGGCTTCAAGACGCCGGCGGCGGAGAGGCCGAGGAAGACGTCGGCGCCGTCGATCGATTGCGACAGCTCGCGCTTGTCGCTGTCCTGCGCGTAAACGGCCTTCCACTGGTCCATCAGGGCTTCGCGGCCGACATAGACAAGGCCTTCGATGTCGTGGACCCAGATGTTTTCGCGTCTGGCGCCAAGCTCGACGAGCAGATTGAGGCAGGCGAGGGCTGCCGCACCCGCGCCCGAGGCGACGATCTTGGCGCTGGCGATCGACTTGCCGGCCAGTTCAAGGCCGTTCAGGATCGCGGCTGCGACGATGATTGCGGTGCCGTGCTGGTCGTCGTGGAAGACGGGGATATTCATCTTCTCGCGCAGCTGTCGCTCCACCTCGAAGCATTCCGGCGCCTTGATGTCCTCGAGGTTGATGCCGCCGAAGGTGGGCTCGAGCGCGGCGACTGTGCTGACCATCTGGTCGACCAGCGGCGCCTCGATCTCGATGTCGAAGACGTCGATGCCGGCGAACTTCTTGAAGAGGACCGCCTTGCCTTCCATCACCGGCTTGGAGGCGAGCGGACCGATGTTGCCAAGGCCGAGGACGGCGCTGCCATTCGAGACAACGGCGACGAGGTTGCCGCGCCCGGTGTAGTCGAAAGCGGTTTCCGGATCGTCGCGGATCGCAAGGCAGGGGGCTGCGACGCCCGGCGAGTAGGCCAGCGCCAGGTCGCGCTGGTTGCCAAGGGGCTTGGTCGCCTGAATCTCGAGCTTACCGGGGCGCGGATAGCGGTGGTAGAACAGCGCCTGTTCGTCCAGATCTGCCGGCACCGTGCCGATTGGTTTCTTGGTCGTGTCGCTCGTATCCATGCTGTCCCCGCGTGCGGTCGTCTTAAGTTCAATCGATTCCTGCATACACCAAATGGCGCACGCTGGGAGTACCCGCCGCCAATTGCTGGCGATTTTGTGACGTGACAGGGTTACCCCATCATGACAGTCTGTGCCGCGGTGCCGGGTGAAGGGCCATGCGCTCAACCCGTTAGAGACGACTTGAGCACCGGAGGGCGAACCGAGGTGAGGATGGCACTGAGATGCTTGCTGATTGCCTTCGGTCTCATGCTCTGGGGCGTGGGCACGGCCGGGGCCAACAATTTCTACGTCGGAACCTGGACCTACAAGGGCTGCACCCTGCACCTCAAGGGCGGCGACATCCTCGGCAACCTCCAGGCCGAGACGAATTTCTGCTCGGGCGACTGGGCCTTCGTCACCCAGTGGCGGATGTCAGGCGATCTGGTCGATCTAAGAACCGTTCTCGACAAGTCGGTGGCGCGGCTGAAACCATCGGGCGGCGACCTCGTGACATATCTGTCGTCCGGTGCCGAGATCCGCTTCAAGCGCACCACACCGGCGCCGGCGGGTGCTGCGCCACGGGTGGCCGGAAGCGGTTCGGTGCCGGTGGGGGCACGGGAAGCCTTCGTCCGCGGTGTTTCCTGCGTCAAGCGCGGCAGCGGCGACAGTTGCGCCACCGATTACGAGCTCGGCCTTCCCACGTCTCTGCCACGCAATTCCACCGCCTACACCAAGCCCGTTAACGTCACCGTTCTGACAGGGCTGAACTTCAGGGCGAAGATCGGTTTCGACCAGCCGGTGCATTTCAGCATCCCGGCCGGCAGCTGCGTGCCGATCTGGGCCTGTTTCGATACCAACGGGACAGGGCCGTGGTGTGTCACGCGCGTCAACGGGAAGCAGGGTTATCTGGCCATGTTCAGCAAGCGTTCCAGCGGCGAGATGCAGGTCAACTACACGACGGGATGCGCCGGCTGATCCGAATCCGCACGCGGCTTCGCCAGCGCTGTCATCTTCCTGATACAAGAGTCTGATCTTGGAAGGCCAAACGCTGATGAGGCGAGAGGCCATGATCATGACTTCCCATTCTGAACCCCGCAAGTACAGAACGCTGTTCATCTCCGACGTCCACCTCGGTTCGAAGGCGGCCAAGACGGATTTCCTGCTCGACTTCCTGCGCGAGCACGAGGCGGAAAAGATCGTGCTGGTCGGCGACATCGTCGACGGCTGGCGCCTGAAGCGCAGCTGGTTCTGGCCGCAAGACTGCAACGACGTGGTGCAGAAACTGCTGCGCAAGGCGCGCAAGGGAACGCATATCGTTTACATCCCGGGCAATCACGACGAGTTTCTCCGCGATTTTCCCGGCACGCATTTCGGCGGGATCGAAGTGGCCGAGCGCATCATCCATGAAGCCGCCGACGGCAAGAAGTATCTCGTCCTGCATGGCGACGAGTTCGACGTCGTGGTGCGCAATGCCCGCCTGCTCGCCTATCTCGGCGACTGGGCCTATGACGCGGCGATTTCGATCAACGTCGTGCTGTCGGCCGTGCGGCGTCGTCTCGGAATGCCCTACTGGTCATTCTCCGCCTGGGCCAAGCAGCAGGTCAAGCAGGCCGTCAACTTCATCGGCGAGTTCCAGCGGGTCGTGGCCGAGGAGGCCCGCCGCAACGAGGTCGACGGCGTGATTTGCGGCCACATCCATCATGCCGTGATGGAGGATATCGACGGTATCCACTACATCAACACGGGCGACTGGGTCGAAAGCTGCACGGCCGTTGTCGAGCATTTCGACGGCCGGTTCGAGATGATTTCCTGGGGTCACATGATCGCCATGCCGAAGAAGGTGAAGCTGCTCGCCGCGCCCGCCGTACCGGTTTTGCTGCCGGAAGGGGCGAAGGCCGAAGACGTCCAGGCGGCGTGATTTCGGCAGGGCTTTCGGTCTGCTGTTGCGATATGGAGACGCCTGCTGCTTAACGGTTGCGGACGGGTGCTTTTTGCCCAAGGCTTGTCTATAGTCCGGCGTCCGCGAGCCGTTTGGCGTGACTCGCGGCGTCTGTATGTATCGAGCAAGCGGAGATGGCAGCAGCTTGAAGCCCGTTCATCCTGACAGCGCACGGATCGAGCTCGCCAGTTCCGGCGGAGGAGCGGATGCGCAGCTGCGCCTGTCGGGCGCCTGGCTCAATACCAGCATCGGCGGTGTGCTCCAGCCTCTGGACGAACTTGGCGCGTCCGGAGGCGGAGGCCGGGTCGACATCGATCTCAGCGGCGTCACGGACATGGACACGACCGGCGCGTGGCTCGTCAAGCGGCTTCTGGTGACCCGGCGCAAGGCCGGGGCGGAGGTTCGTCTCGTCGGCGCGTCCGCGATCATGACCGACCTGGTCGAGGCCCTGCCGGAGAGGGTCGAGACCGAGGCCGGCAAAGGCCCGAAGCCTGCCCTTTTTCAACGTATCTTCACGCCGATCGGAAAGGGCGCCTACGACCTTTTCGACGATGTCGTCGCGATGCTCTACGTCGTCGGCTCTGCCGTGCGCGGCGCGCAGATGAAACTTGGCCGTGGCGGCGGCGTCTCGCCTGCGGCCGTCGTCAACCAGCTCGACCACATGGGCGTGCGCGCCGTTCCGATCATCGCGCTGATGTCCTTCCTGATCGGCGCGATCATCGCCCAGCAGGGCGCTTTCCAACTTCGCTATTTCGGGGCGGAAGTCTTCGTCGTCGATCTCGTCGGCATTCTCCAACTGCGTGAGATCGGCGTGCTCTTGACGGCGATCATGATCGCCGGCCGCTCCGGCAGCGCCATCACGGCCGAAATCGGCTCGATGAAGATGCGCGAGGAGGTCGATGCGCTCAAGGTCATCGGCCTCAATCCGATCGGCGTGTTGGTCTTTCCGCGCCTCGTGGCGCTCACCATCGCCTTGCCGCTGCTTGCGGTGATCGCCAATTTCTCGGCGCTCGTCGGCGCCGCGATAATTGCCAATGTCTATTCCGGCGTCACCTATGAGGTGTTCATCTCGCGCCTGCACGATGCGATCGACTATTCGACCGTCGCGTCGGGCATGATCAAGGCGCCGTTCATGGCGCTGCTCATCGGTGTCGTCGCCGCCGTCGAGGGCATGAAGGTCGGCGGCAGTGCGGAGTCGCTCGGCCACCACGTTACCGCTTCGGTGGTGAAGTCCATTTTCGTCGTCATCCTCGTGGATGCCCTGTTCGCCATGTTCTATTCGGCGATCGATTTTTGAGGAGCGACGCTTTGGACGAGAAGAGGCAGGGCAAGTCGGGACGCGAGGTCGTACTGTCGGTGCACGGTGTCACCGTGGGCTTCGGACCCAAGATCGTTCTGGATCATCTCGACCTCGACATCTATCGCGGCGAGATCCTCGGTTTCGTCGGCGCGTCGGGCGCCGGCAAGTCTGTGCTCATGCGGACGATCCTGCGCCTGCTGCCGCGTCGTGCGGGGCGGATCGAAATTCTCGGCACGGATTACGATAATGCGACGCAGGAGGAACGCGCACGGCTCGACATGCGTTTAGGGGTGCTGTTCCAGCATGGGGCGCTCTTTTCCTCGCTGACCGTCAAGGAGAACATCCAGCTGCCGATGCGCGAATATCTCGACCTGCCGCAATGGCTGATGGACGAACTGGCGCATCTGAAGATCAAGCTGGTCGGCTTGCAGGAGGATGCGGCGGACAAGTATCCGTCCGAGCTGTCCGGCGGCATGATCAAGCGCGCCGCGCTTGCCCGCGCGCTGGCGCTCGATCCCGATCTGGTCTTCCTCGACGAGCCGACCTCCGGTCTTGACCCCATTGGCGCGGCCGAGTTCGATGATCTGATCGCAAGGCTCTGCGACACGCTGGGGCTGACGGTCTATATGGTGACGCACGACCTCGACAGCCTGTTTTCCGTCTGCGACCGAATTGCGGTACTCGGCGAGAAGCGGGTCTTGGTCGAGGGTACGATAGACGATATGCTCGCCTGCGACGATCCCTGGGTGCGCTCCTATTTCCGCGGCAAGCGGGCCCGATCCATTGTGCCGGCCTCCGAGGCGGGCGAAAATCCGATGAAGTGACGTAACGACATGGAAACCAGAGCCAACTACGCAATCGTCGGATTTTTCGCGGTCGTCGTGATCTTCGCCGCCTTCGGCTTCATCTACTGGATGTCCGAATACGGCCGCGGCGGCCCGACGGCGCAGCTGATCATCCGCATTCCAGGTTCCGCCAACGGGCTGAGCGTCGGCTCTCCCGTGCGCTTCAACGGTATTGCGGTCGGTTCGGTGCGCAGCCTGTTCATCGACAAGGCCGATCCGAAGTATTCGATCGCCATGACCGAAATCCGGGCCGATGCACCGGTCACCGCGTCGAGCACGGCGGTCCTTGAGATCCAGGGGCTGACGGGTGCTGCCTATATCGAACTTTCCGGCGGGGAGCCGGGCGATCGGGAAATCCTCAGGGATTCGATCGAGCGGGACGAGCCGGCCGTGCTCGTCGCCGACCAGTCGAGCGTTACGAACCTGCTCGCGACCGCTGACAAGATCCTGCAGCGCGCCGACAGCGCGATCGGCGATCTGCAGGGTTTCATCGCCGATGCGCGTACGCCGCTGACGAACACCGTTCGCAATGCCGAGACCTTTTCCAAGGCGCTCGCCGACAATGCCGATGGTGTCGACAAGTTCCTCACCAGCGTGAGCGCGCTGTCCGATACGGTCACAGGTCTCTCCGGCCGTCTCGATTCGACGCTGACGGCGGTTGAGGATCTGGTGCGGGCGGTCGATGCGAAGAAGATCGACACGATCCTGTCGAATGTGGAGACGGTGAGCCGCAATGCCGCCGACGTGTCGGCGAAGGCGGGTCCGGTCATCGACGAATTCGAGGCGACGATCGCGAATTTCAAGCAGTTCGGCGCCAGCGCCAACGAGACGCTCGACCGGGTCGACCAGCTGATCGCCGCCGTCGACAGCCAGAAGATCGGCAAGGCGGTCGACGACATCTCTGTCGCCACCGGCGAAGCGCGGGAGGCGATCTCCTCCTTCGCGGAAGTCGGCAAGAATGTCAGCGGACGCCAGCAGGACATCGACCAGGCGATCACCGACTTCACGCAGCTTGCCAACAAGCTCAACAATTCCTCCGACCGTGTCGACAGTATCCTCAGGAAGGTCGACGAACTACTCGGTACCGACGACACCAAGTCGCTCTCGGCCGAGGCGCGCCGGACGCTCGAATCGATCCGGGCGGTTGCCGACAACCTCAATGCCCAGATCGGCCCCATCGCCGCCAACCTGGCGCGGTTCTCCGGTACGGGGCTGAGAGACATCCAGTCGCTGGTCGGCGAGACGCGCGATGCGGTGCGCACGCTGAATTCGGCTGTGAGCAATTTCGACGAAAATCCGCAGCGGTTGCTTTTCGGCGGGGAAACCGTCAAGCAGTATGACGGGCGGACAAGGCGTTGAGGACAGAGATGCGGGAAGGCGGGCTAGTCATGGGTGTATCGGAGCGTCTTGCGTATCGCCGGGGTGTCACCGCCGCCGTTGTCGCGGTTTGCCTGGCAGCGCTGTCCGGCTGCGGCACGGGTGCCAAGAACGACACCTTCGATCTTTCGGCGGCCGCGATAGAGGCCTCGTCCTCCGCGCGCTCGCGGCAGCTGCTGGTCCCCGATCCGACCGCGCTCAAGGTGCTCGACAGCGAACAGGTCGTCGTCCGTCTCTCGGGTTCGGAGGTTCAGTATCTCTCCGGTGCCCAATGGAGCGACAGCCTGCCGAAGGTGGTCCAGGCCAAGCTCGTCGAGACCTTCGAGAACACCGGCCGTCTCGGCGGCGTCGGCAAGCCGGGGCAGGGACTTGCGATCGACTACCAGCTGGTCACCGACATCAGGGCCTTCGAGATCGATACCAATGGTGCCGACCGGGCGATCGTCGAGATCTCCGTCAAGCTGCTCAACGACCGGAACGGCACGGTTAAGGCGCAGCAGGTGTTTCGCGCCACCGTCCCCGCATCGGGCACACAGAACCCAGCCTATATCTCCGCGCTCGACCGAGCTTTCGGCCAGGTATCGGCGCAGATCGTGTCGTGGACGCTGTCGAATATCTGACGGCGCTTTCCGCTTGAAAAAAAAGATTATGGCCCTGGCATCGTCCAGGGCTTTGTTTTTGTTGAGATACTGGCGACCTCGACTTCGACCCCGAAAAATTTTTGAAAAATATTCTTTGCTCCGCGTCCCCCTTTTTCCAGGTCGTGAGACAATTCTCCCGTTCCGCTTTGGATACACCGGCAGACGTGCCGGCGAGGCGGGACCGGCGCCTGGGCGGGTGGGAGCGGACGCGATCCTTCATCCCCGAGGGCCGACCGGAATGAGGCATGCCACGGCGACGCCAGATGCGTCGCCGCAGAGACCGGACGGCAACTGACACGTGTCGACCGGAGGAGGCATCGGGTGGCGCCGATGCTGGCATGGATCAGACCGGGAGACTTAATTGCCGAACGGGGCGCCGATAAAGCTGCCACGAACGACACCGCATGGCATACCGCATACCCGGCAGCGCCGGTGCCCCGTCCTTCTTCGGAGGGACAACAGAATGAACAGTCACCAACCGGAGGGTTTTCGCCCGGCCGGGGTTTTTTGCTGCTCTAATTTCGTTTGATTACTGCGCTCGGGGATCCCAGGCTTTGAAGGCACGCTGAAACCCATAGAAAATCAAACCGAGGAGATGCCCGAACACGTAGACCGACAACAGAGCCAACGCGGTGAGGAGAGCGTAGGTGATCTGTATGTTCGCGTTTGCGCTGGCGGATTGTACGAAGCCGTCGAGCAACCAGCCAAGACGAATGCCGTAACGACAATAGATATCAGTACAGACTCGATGGATGCCCGGCACGACCACCACCAACCACAACACGGCAAGCACAGCGAAATTGCGAGGCTTGTACCGTCCCGCAGTTAGATCCTGGCAAACGAGCCAGCCCTTCATGATCGTCAGGCCGAAGGCCGCCACGATAGAAAGAAGGATGCTGATCATGATTCACTCCGAGGCTGACGGCTTTCAGGCGATGCTACTCAGGGTTTCTTTCGCTGCGATTTATATCATCAATAAAATCTTAGCGTTTCCGGCTTCGACGGCCTGCCCGGCCACCAACGAAAAAGCCGCCGGGTGAGCGGCGGCTTTCTGATCGTTTTGGGCGGCTTGCCTTAGTTGAAGCGACCCGCCGCGTGCGCCAGCATGGTGTAGACCTTGCCGGTATCGGACGTCAGGTAGGACTGCGTCACGGTCTTGTCGCGGTCGGTGCGGGCGACGTCGGCGAGGAGCTTCTCGAAATCGGCGATGTAGCGGTCGACGGCGACGCGGAATTCCGGCTCGCGGTCGTACTTGCGCTTGATCTCGTCGAAGGTCTGCTGGCCCTTCAGCGTGTAGAGCCTGCGGGTGAAGACATCGCGCTCGCCGCGCTGGTAGCGCCGCCACAGGTCGACCGAGGCGTCGTGGTCGATGGCGCGGGCGATATCGACCGACAGCGAGTTCAGCGATTCCACGACATGGCGCGGGTTGCGGCTGTCATTGGCACGGGTGGCCTGCTGCGGTTCCGGCTGACGAGGTGCCGCCGGACGGCTCGGCTGCTCGGGCTGCTCGTCGCGGGAGGCGCCGCGCAAGAGGTCGCTGATCCAGCCACCGCTTTCGTCGCTGCGGGCCGGGGCAGTCTGGCGGGCTGGCTGCTGTTCCATGCCGAGGCTGCCGCGCAGGCCGAAATCGGCGGCCGGAGCCTGGCGTGCCGGAGCGGCGGCGGGCGCCGGAGCGCGGCGGGCTTCCTGCTGCGGCGCCTGGGCGACCGGAGCGGGAGCGGGTGCAGGGGCCGGTGCGCGGGGCGTCGAGACTTCCATCGGCTGGACGGAACGGCCGACCAACTGCGAGATGTCCTGCAGAGCACGGATCTGCTCGGAGACGGCGCGGCGCATGGCGGCAGCGCTTTCCTTGGCTTCTTCCGGCAGATCGAAGGCGCCGCGCTTCAGCTCGTTGCGGGTCAGATCCAGTTCCTTGCGGATGTCGCTGGCCGAGCGGCGGATTTCCTCCGTCGCGCCGGCGAAACGACCGACGGCATCCTCGACCGCACCCTTGAGCGCTTCGCGCAGGTGGGCGGCGGTCTGATCCGAGCGATGGCCGGCATCGGCGAGCAGGCGGTCGAGATCGCCGAGCGAGTTCGACAGGCCGGAGCGCAGCCGGTTGGCGATGTCGGCCGAGCGCTTTTCCGCTTCCGACAGCGTGCTTTCGATCGTGCTGGTGACGTCCTGACCCGCCGACATCAGCGCCTCGCGCATCGACGCTGCGGTGGCGGTCGCCTGTTTTTCGGTCTCGCCGAGAATGCGGCCGACATCCGAGAAGGACGAGGAGACCGACTGGCGGAGATTGCCGGCGACCTGGTTGGAGCGATCCTCGACGCGGTCGAAGGCGACCTCGACCATGCTGCCGAGCGACTTCATGGTGTTCTCGATTTCCTCGGATCGCTTCACGAGGCCGATGGAGAGATCGCGCAGCGCCTGCTGGCGCTCTTCGAGCGTGCCGGCGAGGTTCGACTGCGCGGCCGAGAGAAGCTCCGCGGCCTGGCCGAGAACGCGGGAATGGTCGCCGAAGCGGCTGACGATGCTGGAGACCTGCGACAGCGTTTCGTCGGAGATGGTCGACAGGCGCTGCAGCTTATCGTCGAGCAGACGGCTGGAGCTCGACAGCGAATCCGCCGCACGCGAAGAGGCCTCGGCGAAGCGGTTGGTCGTCGCATCCAGGCGCTCGTCGGCCGAGGCGATTTCCGACGACGCCCTCTGCAGGGTTTCGGATATGATCGCGCTGTTGGCTTCCAGGCGCTCGATCAGGCGACCGGCGCTGTTGACCAGCGAATTCTCGGTGGAGCCGAAGGTTCGGACAGCGTTTTCCGTCCGCTCGTTGATCGCGCCGACGATCGCGGCGTTTTCGGTGCGGATGCGGTCGGCGCCTTCCTGGACTGCGCTCGTGACATTGTCGGCGATGGTCCGGCTGGTGCGGGTATACTGCTCGATCGCGGGCAGGGCCTTTTCGTCGAGAACACGATTGAGCTCGGCGGCACGACCGGAGAGCATCGAATTGAGTTCGCGGGTCCGCTCGTCGAGGACGGAGCGGATCGAATTGCCGCGCGCTTCCAATGCCTTCTCGACCGTTTCCAGCGAGGTGGTCGCATCCGTGGCGGTCGTCGACAGGACGGTCCGGACGGATTCGGCGCGGCTTTCCAGCGCGTCGCCAGCTTCGCCGAAGGATCGTGTTGCGTTCGCCGCCGCTTCGCTCAGCGAGGCTGCGGCGCTGCTTGCGGCTTCCGTCAGGCTGCGCGTCGAGTCACTGGTGGATTGGGCCAGACGGGAGGCGAACTGCTCGCCGGTCTCGCCGATGCGTTCGACCGAGCGGCTGGCTTCGGTGTCGATCGTCTGGGCGGCATCGGAGACCGCGGCGCGCAGAGCGCTCGCGAGACCCGCCGCCTTTGTTTCGATCGTGCGGTTGACGTTTTCGAGGCCGATATTCAGAGCCTTGTCCATGGTGGAGAGGCGTTCGTCGATCTTCGCCGTACGGCTGTCCAGCGTCTCGCCAACGCGGCTTGTGCCTTCCTCGATGACGCGGGCGATCCGCTCGGTCGTTTCCGAGCCGACCCGCTCCATGACGGAGACCTTCTCGGACAGACGAGCGGAGAACTTCTCGCCGGCATCGTCGACGGCGCTGTCGACCCCGTCGAGGCCGTTGCGGATGCGGTCTTCCAGCGTTCCGAGGCTTGTCTCGATGCGGGTGGAGGTTTCGTCGAGGCGCGTGGTCATGCCGCTGATCGACTTCTCGACGCGTTCGGAGAAGTCCTGTGCCGAGCGGGTGACGTCGGTCGCGGCCGAGCCGAGTTCGCCGGCTATCGCCCCGACGGTGCTGCGGAGGCGTTCGTCGAGCGCCTTGCCGCTGTCGTCGATCGCGCGACGCAGCTCGTCGCTGTGGCCTTCGATGGAGATTTCGAGCATGCCGGCGCTTGCTGCCACGGTTGCACCAAGGGCTGCGGCCTGTTCGGAGATGGTGTTGCCGATCTGGGTCTCGCCGTCCCGAAGTACTGCGTCGAGCGTCCGGGCGCTTGAAGACAGCGTCTCGGCGAGCGTCTCTGTGTGGCGGGACAGGTGGCCGTCGATCTCCTGGCTTGCGCCGCGCAGTACCCCATCCAGCCGGTCGGTGCCGGAGGTGAGGGCGCCGGAGATATCGTCGGCATGGCGGGAGAGGTTGACCTCGATCTGTTCGCCGGCGCCGCGCAACACGCCATCAAGGCGCTCGGTGCCCGAAGCAAGAGCCGTCGACATGCCTTCGGTGTGGCGTCCGAGGCTTTCGTCGATCTGGCGCTGGCTTTCCTCAAGCGAGGCCTGCAGCGTTTCCGCCCGGACAGCGAGAACGGTTTCGATCTGCAGCTCGGCGTCCGACACCGTTTCGGCGATGGCCGAGGTCTGGCGCTCGAAGATGTCGGCGAGGCGGGTCTCGGTGCCGGACAGCGACTGCGACAGGATTTCGGTGCGTGAATCAAGGCTCTGCGCCAGCCGTTCCTGACCGTGATCGAGCGCCTCGGTGATTTCGCGGGTCCGTGTACCAAGCGTCTCGGACAGGCGTTCCTCGGTTCCGGAGATCGCGCCGATCAGCGTGCCGGAGCGGCTTTCGAGGCTGCGGGTGACATTGTCGACACCCGTCGAGAGCAGGCCGTCGATTTCGGCGGTCTTGGCATCGAGCGTCTCAGCGAGCCGCTGCTGGCCGCTCTCGAAGGTCGAGATCACCTCCGCCGAGCGTTCCGAGAAAACCTGCTGGAATTTCGCCTGATGATCGGAAAGGGCGCCTTCGATCAGTTCCTGACCCGTGCCAAGGGTGGTGGCAAGCGCGAACGACTGGTCGGTCAGGGTCGAGCCGAGGCGGTCGATACCGGAGTTCAGGATGCCGTCGAGGGACTCGACGTTGCCGGACAGCGATTCGTTGATCCGGTTGAGGCTGTCCATCAGCTTGTTGTCCAGCGTGCCGGCGCGCTGGTCGAAGGCGGTGGCGAAGCCGGAGATGCTGTCGTCGAAGATCGTGTTGATCTGGCCGATCGTGCCCTGGAGCCGCTCCTCGAACAGGCCCGTGCGCAGGTCGAGATCGACGACCACGTCGTCGACGCTGGACTGCAGGCTGTGGCGGAAGCTGGTGCCCTTTTCGTCGAGCGCGCTGTTGAGCTTGGCAAGAACCGAATCGAGCGAGGTTGTGATGTCGCGTTCGCCGGTCGTCAGGCTGTCGGCGATGGCGCGGGTGCGCTCGGCCAGCGTCTCGTTGAGCTGGCGGGCGCGTTCGATCAGCGCTTCGTTCAGCTTCTCGGTATTGGCTTCGAGCGTGGAGGCGCGCGTCTCGAACTCGCCGAGCAGCCGCTGGCCGCTTTCCGCCAGTGTCGAGGTCAGCGAGTGCAACCGGGTGTCGAACTCGCTGGCGAGCGAGATGCCGGAGACGCTCAGCGCCTGGACCAGATTCTCGGTCTTGGTTGCGAGAAGACTGCCGAGCGCGTTGGCGGCGGCGTCCGACTTCTCCATGAGGGCGGCGGCGCGGGTGTCGAGCAGCGAGGCGAAGGCTTCGCCCGATGTCGCGAGGCGAACCGAGATTTCCTCGGTCGACAGCGACAGATCTTCCTTAAGCTGTTCGTGGGCGCCGATGATGGACGTGCGGATGCGCTCGGCGTGATTGACGATGGCATCGCGCTCGGCACCGAGTTCGTGGACGAGACCGCGGACACGCAGTTCGTTGTCGGTATAGCTGCGCTCCAGCGCCGAGACTTCAGAGTGGACGAGGGTTTCGAGTTCCGTGGCGCGGGCGATCGTGCGTTCGATGCCCTCGTTCATGGCCGAGACTTCGCGGCGCACGGCCTGGCCGACCGTCATGATGCGCTCGGAGGCGATCGTTTCCGGTTCGGAGAGGCGCAGTGCCACTTCCGCCATCGAGCGGGCGGCGTTGCGCAGGTCATGGGCGCGGGCCATCATGATGGAGAAGGCGAAAAACAGCATGACCGGCAGGATCGTGCCGACGAGGATGGCGACGAGACCGGGATTGGCGACGAGGTCGGAGACCGAAGGCGACTGCCAGATCATCGACCCGAACAGCAATTGTGCAAGTCCGACAGCGCCGATCACCCAGGCGACGGACACGATCGACGCATTGCGCAGGGCCGAGCGCATGGAAGCGCCGTCGAGCGATTTCATGATCGCGGCCGAGCTGCGTCGGGATGCGTCATTGGCCGGTTCGAATGAGGGAGCGCGCGGTTCGGGGCTCTCGCTTGGCCGTGCTGCCTTTCGCTCAACATTGCGGCGATCTGCGGCGGTACGCGGGTTGGACTGATCGGACACTTTGGCCTCCGCAGCGTCCGGCGCATACTGCCTACCAGGCGCCGGCTGTTCGGTGTCGTCGAATTCGATCCGAAGCGCAGCTTCAAGGGCCTGATAGGCGCTTTCGTCGATCGATCCGCTCGTTTTATTATTCGCCATAGGGTTACGCCTCGTTACCGCTTTCCAAGCCAGTTCCGCCTTGCCCCCTTCCGCCGCTGCCTCGAGAGCGTTGGCAGATCCGTACTCTGGCCCGCCGCATCCCCTTGCCCTAACGGGATACGACGTACACTATTACTCTGCCGGAGCCCGAATTTCGTCGGGCGCTGGACGATATTTACATACCATCCTCCAGCCATTTCAGGCAAAGGTTTGAGACACTTGCCCATTCATTCGTATCGTAGTGACACATTCACAGGGCCGTGACAATTAATAGGGCGGGTCGCTTACGGCTTTCGTCGGAGGTTGTTAACAGCATTTGAACGAAGTCTCGGACGGAAATGCGAAACTATATAAGCATTTACCGAAAATTAACCATGTTCAGAGATTTGCAGGCGCCAACCAGGCGCATTTAACGCGAAATCGACTTTTCCGGGCGCAGGGTGTCCGTGCCAAAGGACAAAAACTCGGGAAACCTGATCATGGCTGCCTTGAATATCGCATTTGAACCTCCGGTCAACGCCACCGCCGCCACTGCGTCGCTGTCGCGGCCCGTCGACCTCGTCTTCCTGGCCGCTGCGGCGCAGGGCGACAAAGAACGTGAGATCGAGGCCCTGAAGGCCTACAGCCGCCAGGCGCGGGCCTGCCTTCTTGATCTCGTCAGCCAGCATCCGGCCACCATTGCCGGAGCCGCGGCTCGGCTCAAGGGTGCGGCCGGCCAGATCGGGGCGCAGCGCGTCATCGACGCGGCGGAGGCACTGGAGCGCGATGGCGCCTCGGCTGCCAATCTCGCCGTCGTCAGCGCGGCGATCGTCGAAGCGGAAAACTTCATCCTGAAGCTCTGCCGCTGACCTCGACAGAACAAGAGACAAGAGGCCGCGCCCTAGAAACCCTATCGGCGGCGGCCTTTTTGTTGACTGGGATCGGGAATTCGTGGATGACTCCGGGCCTCTCCGAAAGCCTAGCCTGGACCTTATGCAAAAATGACCAAACTGACGATTGTCGCCTTTGACGGTACCCGCCATGACCTGGAGGTGGAGCCGGGTTCAACCGTGATGGAAAACGCTGTCCGCAATTCGGTGCCCGGCATCGAGGCCGAATGCGGCGGCGCCTGCGCCTGTGCCACGTGTCATGTCTATGTCGATGACGCCTGGGTCGCCGCTGCCGGCCAGCCGTCGCCCATGGAGGAAGACATGCTCGACTTTGCCGTCGATGTCCGTCCAAACTCGCGTCTGTCCTGTCAGATCAAGATCACGCCGGCCCTTGACGGGCTCGTGGTCAACGTTCCCGAGCGCCAGGGCTGATCCGCAGACCCGTCTCCCTGAGGCATACCCACATAAAAAGGCCTCGCTACGTCGCATGCGACGAGCGAGGCAAGGGGGCGCATCGCCAACGGGAGAGGGAGGATACACCCGCGGCATCAAGGACGCGCCAGGAGAACTCGGGACCATCAACGCCAGCACTTGACGTTGATGACAGTTGTATTTCAGTTTTTTATCAAGTTCCACGGCGAGAAATGGCCTGTTATTCACAGGCTTACGCACAAGTTTTGCACAAGCTTGCGAGCAAAGTTGTAAAAAAGTTGTGCAGATTCGGCCGTGGGCTACTTGGACTTGGCCGAACGCTCGAGCCGGCTTTCCAGAATCCGGATCAGGCGGCGTTCGAAGTTGACCGATTCCACGCGGTCGAACCGCATCTGGTCGGCGTCATGCGCCTCGATGGCGCGGTCGGAGAGCTGCTGGACGCGTTCCTGGAGCGGTTCGCAGCTGCGCATGGCGGGTAGGGCCTTCAGGGATTTCTCCAGCGAACGGGCGTGCTGGCGGGCGATTTCGGCGTGCCGTTCCTCGTGACGCTTGATGTCGCTCGACAGCGCATCCCAGATGAAGCCCAAGTCGCGGCTGGCGGTCTTGCGGTTCTTCCAGCGCGGCAGGATCAGGTGCGTGTCCACGACGACGGTTGCCTTGCCGATGCGACAGCGTCCGCCCTTTTCCACGTATGTCAGTTCACCGTCGAACTTGATCCGGGTCGCCCCGGGGTGCCGGGCGCCGGTCGTCTGAGTCATCGGGCCGTGGCGCGACAACTCGTTGTCCAGCTCCTCGGCGGTGCGACCACCGATCGTGAAATAGGTTGTGCGCTTCTTGACGATCGTTTCGGCGGGGACTGGCTGGACAAACACAAGAGGCAGAATTGCGGCGAGAAAGAAGGTCGCAAGGCTGCGCAGGCGGGTCATCGGCGAGTCCATCTGTTGAATTCCACCCGACCTTGGGGCATAGCCATCGCGAGCGCAATATCGGGTCGCGATTTTTGAGAGGGAGAGGCTCGATGGAGCAGATCGTTCGATCGACGTGGCTGATCGGCCACGGTCGTCAGCTGCAGCTCGGGCCGGAGAGCCTGATCATGGCGATCGTCAACGTCACGCCGGATTCCTTCTCCGACGGCGGCAAGCATGCGACGGCGGAGGCGGCCTTGCGCCATTCGCTGCGGTGCCTGGAGGACGGCGCTCACATCCTCGACATCGGCGGCGAATCGACCCGTCCCGGCGCCGTCGAAGTGACGGCGGATGAGGAGCAGGACCGGGTCCTGCCGGTGATCGAGCGGCTTTCGCGCGAGACCGACGCGGTCATCTCGATCGACACCTACCGGGCGGAAACGGCAAGACTGGCGCTTGCCGCCGGCGCGCATATCGTCAACGACGTGCAAGGGTTGCAGCGCGAGCCCGACATCGCCGGCGTCGTCGCGTCCGCATCTGCGGGCGTCTGCATCATGCATTCGGGCCGCGGCCGGGCCCGGCTTGCCGATCCGATCGAGGATCAAAAGGCCTATCTTGCGCGTTCGCTTGAGATCGCCGCCGGCGCCGGGATCGACCGGGCACGGATCGTGCTCGATCCCGGCTTCGGCTTCGCCAAGGAGACAGAAGCCGAAAACGTCGAGTTGATGGCGCGCTTCGCGGAGCTTCATGATCTCGGATTGCCGCTTCTGGTCGGCACGTCGCGGAAGCGGTTTCTCGGGACGCTGACGGGGCGGGGGGCGGCCGATCGGGATATCGCGACGGCTGCTACGTCGGCGCTGCTCAGGCTGGCGGGCGCCAGCGTTTTCCGGGTGCACAATGTCGCGGCGAATCGCGACGCGCTGAAGGTGGCCGATGCTATGCTGGCCGCCCGCGGCGTATTTACAGAAGGACAGGGTCTTTGACCGGACGATACAAGATCAGACTGAAAAACTGCGCGTTCTTCGCCCATCATGGCTTCTATCCAGAGGAAGGGGTTCTGGGACAGAGGTTCTTCGTCGACGCGGAGATGGATGTGGATGCCGGCGAGTCGCTCGACCGCGAGGCGCTCGAGAATACGGTCGACTACGGCGCCGCCTTCAAGGAGATCGAGAAGGTCGTCACCGGCACGCGCCGGCGCCTGATCGAGGCGCTGGCGCTCGACATCTGCCGCACGCTTCTCGGCAGGTTTCCGCCGATACGCCACGTGGCGATCACAGTGCGGAAACCGTCGGCGCCGATCCAGGGCGTGCTCGATTACGCCGAGGTGTGCGTTGAACTCTCCCGTTGAGACGTCCGGCTGGTCGCGCGTCACGCTCGGCCTCGGCGGCAATGTCGGCGATCCCCGGCAGACCATGGCCGACGCTCTGGCGCGGCTCGATGGGCGGGACGATTGCAGGGTCGTGTCGGTGTCGAAACTCTACCGCACGCCGCCATGGGGGAAGACCGACCAGGCCGATTTCCTGAACTGTTGCGCGCTGATCGAGACGCGGCTTGCGCCGCAGCCGCTTCTTGAGCTCTGCCTGTCGATCGAACGGGAGATGAAGCGGGTGCGGATCGAGCGGTGGGGGCCGCGCACGATCGACATCGATATCCTGACCTATGACGACCAGGACGTCTCGACCGAGACGCTTGCCATTCCGCATCCGCGTATCACCGAACGGGCCTTCGTGCTGGTGCCGCTCGCGGATATCGCGCCGGAGCTCGACATTGCAGGCAAGTCGGTACGGGACTGGACTTCTATCGTCGACGCCGGCGGCATCGAGGCGGCCAGCGCCGACGGCGGCTGGTGGCGCTCAAACGAATAAGGCCGCGAAAACGCGGCCTTCGAAAGCTGTCGGTGAATTTCGCTGATCAGTCAGCTCGCGCGGCAGCCTGGCGGTTGAGGCTGAGGCCGATTACCGGCACCAGCTGGTCCTCGACCTTGACGGAAATGGTGATGTTCATCGCGGTCTGGTTCTTGAGGCTCGCGACCATCGCGCCGTTCAGCTTGGCGCGGTTGATGCCCATCACGACCTTGTTGCCGCTGACATTGCCGGAGATGATGTCGAGGCCCTTGCCTTCGGCGCCGTCCAGGAACTTGCCCTGGTAGCCGTTGCCGACCTGCGAGATCACAGCCTTCATCGGCTGAGAGAAGACGCCGACGCGGCAAGTGCCATCCAGTGTCAGGCCGGCAGGGCCCGTGGACGAGATGCCCGTGAGATTGCAGGTGAACTTGGTGCCCTTGTACTTGCCGGCGACAATTTCGCCCGGACCGGTCCAGATGCCGGCGACGGAATCGAAGAAGCGCTTGTCGCGGGGGGCGGCGTCGGCCGGAGACGGCACGGCAACAACCGCCGTGGCGAGGAGGGCGAAAGACGCGCCGATGAGCGTGAACGAACGGAAAGACATCGAGCTACCTTGGGGTACGAGCAACCGGAAACCTGACCGCACCTTAACGCGGAGTGGTTAATGCTTCATTTCGATTAACCATATTCGCCGCCGTTCGGCAATCGTCTTCGCGCGTACCGTCACTCGCGATTGTCGGGTTTTTCGCCCTTCATGCTGGGTGTCAGATCGCCAATGAAATCGCCGATACCCGGACGTTTGACGGCGACGAAGGGCAGAGGGCGGCAGAGGTCCATCGCTGCGATGCCGATGCGGGCGGTCATCAGGCCGTTGATCACGCCTTCGCCGAGACGGGCGGACAGGCGCGAGGCGAGGCCGTGGCCGAGAATCTGCTGAGCAAGGCCATCGCCGACGGCGATGGAGCCGGTGACAGCGAGGTGGGCGATCACGTCGCGCAGCAGGCGCAGCATGCCGAGCCGCCCAGGCCGGCCGCCATAGAGTTCGGCCATGGCGCGGACGAGTCGAACGACCTCGAACAGCACATAGACCAGATCGACGATGGCGCGGGGGCTGACAGCGGTGACGACGGAGACGCGCTTGGAGGAGCCGAGGATGAGGGCGCGGGCCTTGCGGTCGAGCGGCGCCAGCAGTTCGCGTTCGGCAAGCGCGATCAGGTGCGGCGGGTCGATGATGTCGTCGCGGCTCGCTTCCAGCGTCGCCCGGCCCTTGGCGGTCTCGGGGCGGGTGGCGAGGCGCCTTGAGAGCCTGTCGGCAACGGAGCGGGCTTCGCGGTCGTTGTTCTTCGCGATGGCGTCGGCGGCCTGGCTTTTCAGCACCTGCGCCTCGTCGAGCCGCATCAGCCCGGCGAGTTCGCGCAGGATGACGACGAGCGTGGCGGAAAGTCCGATCGTCAGCACCGCAAGCGCGGTGTAGCCAAGCCAGTCGGCGCGGGCGAAGAGATCGCGCACCAGTCCGTCGACCCAGAGCCCGAGCGCCAGCGAGACCAGCACGCCGAAGGCGCTCATCGCAAGCTTCAGGAACGAGAAGCGGCGGCGACGGGGAAGGGCGATCGCGTCCGCGGTCGTCATGTCCGCGGAGAGGCTTTCGGCCAGGAAAACATCCTCCTCGTCCGGCACGACGACGGCCACGGGCGCGTCGAAGCTGCGTGGGGTTCGCGGCAGCTGTTTCGTCTCCGGCGGAGCGGTATCGTCCTTGACGGTAAAGGACGCCGGCCGGCGGCCCGCGTTCGGGGTTTTGGAGGTCGGTGTCATGCGAGACGGTCTCCCAGCAGGAACTGCATGGCGCGGTCGAGGCGGATGTGCGGGACGGAGAGCTTCAGGCCTTCGCCGGTCTGTTCCAGTTCCGGCGGACGGAAGCGGACGATGTTGAGTTCCGGCATCGGCCGGCTGCCGGTGGCGTTCTCCAGCGAGGCGAAGAAGGCTTCCGGGTCTTCCGGCAGGTCGCCGGGGAAGACGGCGGTCTTGCGGTTGCCGTCGAAGCGCTCGCCGCCGATCGTTTCGCCGTCCATCGGCGTGCCGACGATGACAGGCAGGTCCTCGCCGCCTTCGCGCACGGTGGCCTCCCGGGTGGCGCGGACGGAGGCGAGCGCCATGACCTCTATGCCGGCGCCGGACAGGCCTATGCTGCGGACGGCCCGGTCGACCAACCGGCGCGTGATAGCCTGCAGGCGGTCGTGGCTTTCGTGGTGGAGATGGTCGGCCTTGGTGGCAACGACCAGGACCTTGTCGATGCGGCGCTGGAGCAGCGAAGTCAGGAAATTGTTGGTGCCGGGGCGGAAGCAGCTCAACACATCGACGAGTGCTCTTTCGAGGTCTTCGACAGCCTCGGTGCCGCGATTGATCGCCTGCAGCGCGTCGACGAGAACGATCTGCCGGTCGAGCCGGGCAAAATGTTCGCGGAAGAAGGGTTTGACGACGACGCTCTTGTAGGCCTCGAAACGCCGCGCCATCATGGCCCTGAGCGAACCCGCCGGCGGCGGGCCTGATGGCATGTCGGGCAGCGGAGCGAAGGTGAGGGCCGGCGAGCCGTCGAGGTCTCCGGGCATCAGGAAGCGGCCCGGCGGCAGGGTGGAGAGGGAGCGCTCATCCCGCTTGCAGGCCTTCAGGTATTCAGAGAAGACCCGGGCGATCTCGCGGGCAGTCATTTCGTCTGCGGGCGCGTCCATATCGATCGCGGCCGCGGCCGCCAGCCATTCGGAGGAGAGTTCGGCGCGGATGCCGGTTCTGGCAAGCGCGGTCGTATTGTCGCTGAAAGTGCGGAAGTCCTGCGCCAGCAGCGGCAGGTCGAGCAGCCATTCGCCGGGATAGTCGACGATGTCGATCGACAGGCGGCCGGGCGAGAAGAAGCGGCTCCAGCCGCTGGCGCTTTCGTAGTCGATCGTCAGCCGCAGCTCGGAAATCGCCCGCGTCGAGTCGGGCCAGACGCGGTCGCGGACCAGCGAGCGGATGTGATCCTCGTACTGGAAGCGCGGCACGGCATCATCCGGCTGCTCTTCCAGCCGGGTTGCGGTGATGCGGCCGGACTGCAGCGGTTCGAACAGCGGCAGGCGGCCGCCGTTCAGGAGATTGTGGACCAGCGAGGAGATGAAGACAGTCTTGCCGGAGCGGGAGAGGCCGGTCACCCCGAGGCGCAGCGTCGGCTGCATGAAATGCACGGCGCGATCGGCGATGTTGTCGAGCGCAATGATCGCCTCGTCGGCGAAGGTGGTTATTCTCGGCGGCAAAATGCGCTCCCGGTCTGTTGTTCTTCACGACATATAGGAAGACGGCAACGCGGACGGAAGGCAACGGTTCGCCATCGGCCGGCGTTTGGCAACGGATCAGGCGCCGAGGAAGTCGACGACGCGCCAGGTGGCGCTGTCACCGTTGCCGGTTGAATGGTCGATAACGGCGAGGCCGGCGGTCGGATAGCCCATGGGTACGCGGTCAGACACCGCGTCTGAGCCCGCCAGTCCGGCCAGAACCTCCTCGATTGCCGGATTGTGGCCGACGATCATCACGGACTGGACGTCGCCAAGCCTTTCCAGAAGGTCGAAATAGGTTTCGGCGGGGCAGTTGTAGAGATCGTCTGTAAAGCGGACTTCTCCGCTGTCTCCGAGCGCGCGGCGCATCGCCTCGGCGGTCTGGCGGCAGCGGGCGGCGGTGGAACTGATGACCATGGACGGCCTGTAGCCACGTTCGGCGGCCATACGGCCGATGGCCTCGGCTTCCGCATGTCCGTCTTCCGTCAGTTCGCGATCAAAATCGCGCCCTCCCGGCTGCGCCCAGCCCGCCTTGGCATGCCGTAGCAGGTAAATCCGGTAGGGGGGCGGAGTTACGGTCGTCATCCCGGTTCTTCATGTGCGAGGCTGGTCGGCTCTCCTGCACTAGCGGTTGAGGGGGATGTCCGTCAACCACAGCCAAGGGCGTAAGGCCAAAGGCGGATCGATGGGTTGGAGGGCACTGCCGGAAAAATGAGCGACACTTTCCGAAAAACGATGAAATATTAGCCGTTTATGAGAGTTTTACGACAATGTGAACTCTTTCTTAAATCGTGGCTTTAGGCTTGAATGCACCGTTTTGAAAGGATATACAGCCGCCCATTGAGATGTTCTTCAGGAGAATCGCGTTGAGTGAGAAGATCAATCTTAGCGACTATGTGCTCTCGGAAGACGAAGAGTTCATGAGTTCGAACCAAAGGGCATACTTCCGCGCCAAACTGATTGCCTGGAAGAACGACATTCTCCGGGAAGCCCGGGAAACCCTTGACCACCTCGCCGAAGAAAGCGCAAACCACCCCGATCTCGCGGACAGGGCCTCGTCGGAAACCGACCGCGCTATCGAACTTCGCGCCCGTGATCGTCAGCGCAAGCTGATTTCCAAGATCGACGCCGCTCTGCAGCGCATCGAGGACGGCACCTACGGTTACTGCGAGGAGACGGGCGAGCCGATCGGCCTCAAGCGTCTCGACGCCCGCCCGATCGCGACGCTGTCGATCGAGGCCCAGGAGCGACACGAGCGCCGCGAAAAAGTCTACCGGGACGAATGAGTCTGCGGTTTTATCCGTGATTTTTAAGACCCGGTGGAGCGTTCCGCCGGGTTTTTTTGTCTCGACCAGAAGAAAATCCGGCGATCACTTATCGCGGCCCGACTCCATTTCGCCGAAAATTCGGGCAATTTCCGTCTGGAGATTGGGTTCTTCGCGCTGCGGGGCCGGTGCCGCTTTCGACGCGGGTTGAGCGTCCGCCGGAGCGGGTCTAGCCGGCACCGGCGAGGCAGGTGCGGCCGGCGTTACCAACGGGCGCGAGGTGGCCGAGGGCACAGCGACCATCGATGCGGAAACGCTGGGCGGTGCGGGAGGCAATACGGTCGGTACGGGACGCGGTGCTGCCTGGGTTGCGGCCTTCACCGCGTCCAGATGCGTCGCCATTTCCGCCTCGAGCAATTGCTCGAACGCGCTGCCGCCGGGGGCCGCGGCGCGCATCGGCTCGGGGCCTACGGCGGCGGCCGGCTCCGCCTCATCCGGATCGACCGAGAGCACGCGCTTGCGCGCCGCATCGAAGACGTCATCGACACTGGGCTCGGTCCGCGTCGCGGTTATGGGCGTCGGCGAGGTCTCCCGTGGCGGCGCGACGGGAGGCGTCTGCGGCGCCTGGGGCGCGGCGCTCGCAGCCGGCTGTGCGGCGACGGGAGCCAGTTGCTGTACTGTCGGCGCGGCCGGCGGTCGTGCCGCGGGTATTGGCTGTGTGGTGGTTGCGGCCTCGCGCTCCACAGCAGGTGCCGGCGCGGACTGCTGCTGCACCGGAGGCTGGGACGCGGCGGGCTGAGCGGTGGCCGGCTGGATCGCGGACGGTTGGGTTGCCGCTGGCTGGACTGCCACAGGATTGGGCGCCGGCGGTTGCGAGGGCACCGGGCGGGGTGAAGGCATGGCCGGCTCTGGAGCGCGGGCGGCAACACGCTGTTCGATTCCCGGCGGTTGCGGAGCGATCTTCCGGGCCTCTGTCACCTGCTGCACCGGCGGCATCAGCGGCGCGGCGTGCTCCGGCTCCGGGAGCTCTTCCTGTCTCGGTTGCTGGACGGAGATATAGGTGCGGTCGTCACCAATCCCGCTCTCGATAACGATGTCGGTCGGGCCGCCGATCATGATCAGATGTTCGATATTGTCGCGGCGCACGAGCACGAGGCGGCGGCGCGCGTCGACCGCGGCGGCGTCGAGAACCTGCAGGCGCGGCTGGCGATTGCGTCCGCCGCGCACGAAGGGCGAGGGGGCGCGATGCCGCAGCACCCACAAAACGACGAACAAACCCAGCAGGGCAAGGCTCACGCCAGCTGCCGCGATCAGAAACCGGTTGCCGTAGGCAGACACCATTTCTTCGAGCATAGTCGCGTCTCCTTTTGCGGCTTTGTGACAGAAGACCGGCACAATGGCAACGCACAGCTGCCGCCCTGCCACAGCTTTGAGCGTCCCGTGGCCGACCCTTGCCGGCGGCAAGGCGCCGGGGTGGCGCAGCATAGAGGTGATTGTGGCAATGCTTGGGATCGGGCTTGGGATTGGTTGTGAATGCAGTGCGTTATCTGCTGCGGCGGCGCTTTTGATGCATGGCGCAAGTTGCTAAAGAAGAATCGACGGGCGCGATTCCGGTTTATCCGCAACAGTCGCCGGCGTCGTGCATGAGGGATTGATGAAAACATCGCAGCAGGCCGTCGATACGGCAGCGCCTTTGGTGGATCGCAGAAACCGTTCCGGGACCGCGATCCGTATCCTCATGCTCGCCCTCGTGCTGATGGCGGCCGCCGTATCATTCGTCATCTTCAAGGAGACGCTCGACAGCCAGGTGGTGATAGGGCTTCTCGGCATTCTCGCCATGGTCGGGATATTCTTCCTCGTCTCTGCCGTGATCGGCTTCGTCGAGGTGATGCCGCAATCGCAGTCTGACACGCTCGCCCGGGCATTCCTCGCCAGCCAGCCGGATGGGACGCTGATCACCGATACCAAGGGGCGGGTGATCTATGCCAATGCCGCCTACGGACGGCTGACCGGCGCGCGCAAGGCTGCCGAGGTGCAGAATCTGGAGACGCTGCTTTCCAAGCACCGGGAATCCAGCGAGGCGCTCTACCGGCTGACGAACGGGCTGCGCGAGGGGCGCGAGGGCTATGAGGAGTTCCGCCTGCTGAAACCTCTCGGGGTGGCGGCGCCGCATCCGACCGGCGCCCACTGGTACCGTCTCAAGGCACGCCTTCTGAAGGGCGATGAGCAGAAGCGGGAAATGCATGTCTGGCAGATCGTCGACATCAGTTCCGAGCGTGACGACCAGGAGCGCTTCTTCCGCGACTTGCAGAACGCGATCGACTATCTCGACCACGCGCCCGCCGGTTTCCTGTCAGCGGGGCGAAACGGCGAAATCTATTATATCAATGCGACACTCGCCGAATGGCTCGGCATCGATCTCACCAAATTCGCGCCCGGCTCGATGTCGGTCGCCGACATCGTCGCCGGCCAGGGCATGGCGCTGATCGAATCCGTCCAGGCCGAGCCGGGTCTGACGCGCACTGCCACGCTCGATCTCGATTTGCGCCGCAGCAACGGCCAGAGCCTCCCCGTCCGCTTCGTCCATCGGGTACGTTCCACCCGCGACGGCGCGCCGGGCGAAAGCCGGACGATCATCCTGAAACGCACAGAAACGGCTGGGTCCGACCAGTCGGATTCCGTCGCCTCGATGCGGTTCACCCGCTTTTTCAACAATACGCCGATGGCGATCGCCTCTGTCGATGGCGACGGGAAAATCCTGCGCACCAATGCGCCGTTCATGCGGCTCTTCGCCGATCTCGTTTCGCGCGACGATCTTGAAAGCGGGGCCCGCATGGAGGTCGTCTTTCCCGAAAGCGACCGGGAGCGGTTCGCCGAGGCGCTGGCCGCCGCCAAGGACCGCCAGGTCGACATCGCGCCGATCGAATCCCGGCATCCGTCCGTCGAGGGCCGGCATTTCCGCTTCTACGTGAACGCCGTGATCGACCAGAGCGATGAGGCGCCCGAAGAGGCAGCGATCGTCTATGCCGTCGACGTGACGGAGCAGAAGGCGCTCGAGGCGCAGATGGCGCAGACGCAGAAGATGAATGCTGTCGGCACGCTCGCCGGCGGCATCGCGCACGACTTCAACAACGTGCTTACGGCGATCCTGCTCTCCTCCGACCATCTTCTCCTGCAGGCGCGACCCTCGGACGCGAGCTTCGCCGACCTGATGGAGATCAAGCGCAACGCAAACCGCGCCGCGGTGCTCGTCAGGCAGTTGCTCGCCTTCTCGCGCAAGCAGACGATGCGGCCGAGCGTCCTGAACCTCACCGACGTGATCGGCGACCTGCGCATCCTCGTCGATCGGCTGATCTCGGGCACCAACGTCAAGCTCTCGGTCGAGTTCGATCGCGATCTCTGGCCGGTGAAGACGGATCTGTCGCAATTCGAGCAGGTGCTCGTGAACCTCTGCGTCAATGCCCGCGACGCGATGCCGGACGGCGGCGCCATCGCCATCCGCACGCGCAATGTCGATGCGGCGGAGGTCGCGACCTTCAATCATCGCGGCCTGCCGGCCGACGATTTCGTGATGGTCGAGGTCACCGATACCGGCACGGGCATCGCGCCCGAGATCATGGACAAGATCTTCGAGCCATTCTTCACCACGAAGGATGTCGGCAAGGGCACCGGACTTGGCCTCGCGATGGTCTACGGGATCGTCAAGCAGTCGGGCGGCTATATCTATCCGCTGTCGGAAGTCGGCAAGGGAACGACCTTCCGCATCTTCCTGCCGCGCCATGTTCCGGCCGAGAGCGCCGAGGCGGCGGAGGCCGCCGTGGATGCGCCGGCGTCGAGCGCCGATCCGGCGGCGGACGAGAAGGCCGACCTCACCGGCAAGTCGGCGATCGTGCTGCTCGTCGAGGACGAGGAGGCGGTGCGGCGCGGCGGCAAGCGCATGCTGGAAACGCGCGGCTATACCGTGCACGAGGCCGGTTCCGGCGTCGAGGCTCTCGACATCATGGAGGAGCTGGACGGGAAGGTGGACATCGTCGTCTCCGACGTGGTGATGCCGGAGATGGACGGGCCGAGCCTCTTGCGCGAGCTGCGCAAAAACTATCCCGACCTCAAGTTCATCTTCGTCTCCGGTTATGCCGAGGATGCATTTGCACGGAACCTGCCGGCCGACGCGAAATTCGGCTTCCTGCCGAAGCCGTTCTCGCTGAAGCAACTGGCCGTCGCCGTGCGGGAGATGCTCGACAGTTGAGCCGGATCAAGGCGGTCGGTGAGCCGGTGACGGCATATCTACCGAACGAGCAAGGGGAAGCGGCATGAGCGAGACCGAGGACTGCCCCGACGGCCGCAAGAGGATCGTGGCGCGCATCCATGCCGCCGAAACGCTGACAGGCATCGGCGAGGCGCTTTCCCTGATCCAGGTCCGGCTCGGGTTTTCCTATTACAAGATCTTCGTGTCGCAGCCGGAGCCGGGCGCCAGCTTCCGCGAGCAATTGCTTCTCAACAATTTCCCGGACGAGTTTTTCACCCGGCTTGAGCAGACCGGCGTACGAGTGCCGACGCCTGAGGAGCTTTTCCATTCCGGGGAGAGCCGGACGTTCGTCTGGACACGGGATTTCGTCGAAAGGGCTTATCAGGAGCCCGAGCGTTGCCGCGTGCTGGAGCTGCTGGACGATTACCAGCTGCATCTCGGCGTCTATTTTTCGCTTCACGCGGTTGAGGGACCGAACCGGATCGTCGCCTTCTACGGCAACCGCGAGCCGCTGTCGGCGTCGGAACTCGACGATTTCAGCCTTCTCTCGTTCCAGCTGCTCCACCGGGTCTACACGCTGGAGAAGCGCGGCGGCGGCTGGCCGGCCGGTGTTTCGGCACTCGACATTCAATGCCTGACGCTTGCCGCATCGGGTCTCGACTCGTCAGCTATCGCGCAGAAGATGGGCTTTTCGGCCCGGACGGTGAACTATCTGGTATCGTCCGTCTGCTCCAAGCTCGGCGTCGACACGCTGGAGCATGCCGTCACCGAGGCTTTGAGGCGCGGCTTCATTTCCTGACGAAGCCGCGCGTTGTCTTGAGTATGTCAACCAAGCGCGACCGCGATCTCGGCGGCGAGATGGGCATTGTTTTCGACGAGCGCAATATTGGTCTTCAAGCTGCGGCCGGCCGTCAGGTGGAAGATATTGTCGAGCAGGAACGGGGTGACGGCCTTGCCGGCGATCTCCTCGCGCTCGGCGCTGGCGAGCGCCCTGCCGATATAGATTTCCATCTCCTCGCGCGGGATTTCGAACTCTTCCGGCACGGGATTGGCGATCAGCATGCCGCCGTCGATGCCGAGGCTCTCGCGGGTGCGCTGGAAGTTGGCGATCGCTTCCGGGCTCGACAGCGTCAGCGGGCTTTTCAGTCCTGATACGCGCGACCAGAAGGCCGGGAAGTCCTCGCTGCCGAAGGTCACGACCGGGACGCCGCGGGTTTCCAGCACTTCGAGCGTCTTTGGAATGTCCAGAATGGCCTTGGCGCCGGCGCAGACGACGAGAACGCCGGTGCGGGCCAGTTCCTCGAGGTCAGCGGAGATGTCGAAGCTTTCCTCGGCACCCCTGTGGACGCCACCGATGCCGCCGGTGGCGAAGACGGAAATGCCGGCGCGGGCGGCGGCGATCATCGTTGCGGCGACGGTGGTGGCGCCGGTGCGCCGCTCGGCAATGGCGAAGGCGAGATCGGCGCGCGAGACCTTCATGACATTGGTGGCCTGGGCGAGCTTTTCGATCTGGTCGGCCTCAAGCCCGATGTGCAGCGTGCCGTCGATCACCGCGATCGTGGCGGGAACGGCGCCGGCGTGGCGGATGATATCCTCGACGCTTCTCGCCATCGCCAGATTGCCCGGATAGGGCATGCCATGGGTGATGATCGTCGATTCCAGCGCGACGATCGGCGCGCCGCGCGCCTTGGCGTCGGAGACTTCCTTGGAATAGGCGAGGGGGAGTTGCGGGAGGTTATGCTTCGTCATGGGGCCGTCCGATCAAGTGTTCGCGTTGTCATGACAACATTTGCGCCGCCGGAACAAGGGGCAGATTCGCATTCAGCTGGTCGGGCGAAAGGTTTGTCGCCGTCGCGCTGTCAGTCTTCAGCGTCACCAGCGCCGCCGCGACACCGCGGCGCAGCGCCTCGCCGAGCGGTATCCCGGCAAGCCTGGCCGACAGGAAGCCGGCGGCCGTCGCGTCACCGGCGCCGGTGACATCGGCGACCCTATCGAGGCGCGGGGGTGTCAGAATGGCAATGCCCTCGCGGTCGAAGGCGACGACGGGATGCATGCCGTTGGTGACGAGGCCGCCGGCAAGACCGAGACCGCGAAGGATTGTCGCCCAGTCGCCGGCGGAGGCTGCATCGGCGCCGGAAAGCGCCCGTGCCTCGGCCACGTTCATGCACAGCCAGTCGAGATGGGGCAGCGCGGCGCGGAACCGCACCACCTTGGCCGGGGAGATGGCGATCGCGCCGACCGGCAGGCCACGCTGGCGACCGGTCGCTGCCAATGCCTCCAGCGTCTCGGCCGGCAGGTTGGCGTCGCAGAGGATCGCGCCGGCATCCGCAAGCGCGGCACGCACCGACAATGTGCGCAGCCGGCGGGGGGAGAAGAGGCGGTAGAGTTCCATATCGGCAAGGGCGATAACGAGGCCGCCGTCGCGGTCGAGGATCGCGGTGTAGCTCGGCGTTTCGCGATCGAGGAAAACGAAGGGCCGGTCGTCGATGCCAGCCTCGGCGGCGGCATGGGTGACGATTTCGCCGGCCGCGTCGCCGCCGCGCGGCGCCACGAGACGCACGCTATGGCCGAGCCGCGCGAGCGCGCGTGCCGCGTTGAAGGCGCCGCCACCGGCCTCCGACATGAAGTGACCTGGATTGCTCGCACCCATCACCGTATCGGCCTCGATGCGTCCGCGGCGATCGATATGCGCCCCGCCGAAAACCACCAAGGGACCGCTCACGCCACGCCCTCCGAAAGGCCCCGGCGAGTCGAATCGAGCAGGGTCCGCGACGGGTGTCGGATCTCGGACGGCGCATATCCCCTGTCATCCAGGAGAGGCTGCGGAACGAAAATCGAACGCTCTCCCGTTATCTCAATGATAACAGGTGGTTGAGCGGCTCTTGCAAAACAAGAACAAAAAGTGTACATAACCGACATCGGCTGCTTTATTGCCTATGCGGCTTCAATAACCTAAAGGTGGATCAAATGGCACAGAATTCTTTGCGGCTCGTAGAGGATAAAGCAGTGGATAAAAGCAAGGCATTGGAAGCGGCGCTGTCGCAGATCGAGCGCTCGTTCGGCAAGGGCTCGATCATGAAGCTCGGCGCCAACGAGAGCGTGGTCGAGGTCGAGACCGTTTCCACGGGGTCGCTCAGCCTCGACATCGCGCTCGGTATCGGCGGCCTGCCGAAAGGGCGCATCATCGAAATCTACGGTCCGGAAAGCTCGGGCAAGACGACGCTGGCGCTGCAGACCATCGCGGAAGCCCAGAAGAAGGGCGGCATCTGCGCCTTCGTCGACGCGGAACACGCGCTCGACCCTGTCTATGCCCGCAAGCTGGGCGTCGATCTGCAGAACCTGCTGATCTCGCAGCCTGACACGGGTGAACAGGCGCTCGAGATCACCGATACGCTGGTGCGCTCCGGCGCGATCGACGTTCTCGTCGTCGACTCGGTCGCGGCCTTGACGCCACGGGCCGAAATCGAGGGCGAAATGGGCGACAGCCTGCCGGGCATGCAGGCCCGCCTGATGAGCCAGGCGCTGCGCAAGCTGACGGCCTCGATCTCCAAGTCGAAGACCATGGTGATCTTCATCAACCAGATCCGCATGAAGATCGGCGTGATGTTCGGTTCTCCCGAGACCACGACCGGCGGCAATGCGCTCAAGTTCTATGCTTCCGTGCGCCTCGACATCCGCCGTATCGGCCAGGTCAAGGATCGAGAGGAAGTGGTTGGCAACCAGACCCGCGTCAAGGTCGTCAAGAACAAGATGGCACCGCCCTTCAAGCAGGTCGAATTCGACATCATGTATGGCGAAGGTGTTTCGAAGACCGGCGAACTGGTCGATCTCGGCGTCAAGGCCGGAATCGTCGAAAAATCGGGCGCCTGGTTTTCCTATAACAGCCAGCGCCTCGGCCAGGGCCGCGAGAATGCCAAGCTGTTCCTGCGCGACAATCCGGCCGTGGCCGACGAGATCGAGATGGCGCTGCGGCAGAATGCCGGCCTGATCGCCGAGCGCTTCCTGCAGAACGGTGGTCCCGACGCCAATGACGGCGACGGTGCCGACGACATGTAAGGCTCTCGCCAGTCTGTCGAAATTCAACCGGCCGCGTTTCCTTCGGGACGCGGCCGGTTTTCATTTGCGCATGCGGATACGCCGCTGGACAGGGGCGATGCCGGGCGATAAAAGCCATTGATTTTGCGAATTGGCCGGGCTTCCGGCCCGAATGAAGGGCGTGACATGAGCGGTGTAAACGACATCCGGTCGACTTTTCTCGACTACTTCAAGACGAATGGTCACGAGGTCGTTTCCTCCAGCCCGCTGGTGCCGCGCAACGATCCGACCCTGATGTTCACGAACGCCGGCATGGTGCAGTTCAAGAACGTGTTCACTGGACTTGAGCAGCGTCCATATTCGACGGCGGCGACGGCGCAGAAATGCGTGCGTGCTGGCGGCAAGCACAACGACCTCGACAATGTCGGCTACACCGCGCGCCACCATACCTTCTTCGAAATGCTCGGCAATTTCTCGTTCGGCGACTATTTCAAGGAACGTGCGATCGAGCTTGCCTGGAACCTGATCACCAAGGAATTCGGCATCGATCGGAAGCGTCTCTGCGTGACGGTCTACCACACTGACGACGAGGCCTTCGATCTCTGGAAAAAGATCGCCGGACTTTCCGACGAGAAGATCATCCGCATCGCCACCAGCGACAATTTCTGGGCGATGGGCGATACCGGCCCGTGCGGACCGTGCTCGGAAATCTTCTATGACCACGGCGACCATATCTGGGGCGGCCCTCCCGGCTCGCCGGAAGAAGACGGCGACCGGTTCATCGAAATATGGAACCTCGTCTTCATGCAGTACGAGCAGGTGACGAAGGAGGAGCGGATCGACCTGCCGCGTCCGTCGATCGATACCGGCATGGGCCTGGAGCGCGTCGCAGCTCTTCTGCAGGGCAAGCATGACAACTACGACATCGACCTCTTTAGGGCGCTGATCGAGGCCTCGGTCGACCTGACGGGCGTTGCCGCCGAAGGCGAGCGCCGCGCCAGCCACCGGGTCATCGCCGACCATCTGCGTTCGTCCGCCTTCCTGATCGCCGATGGCGTGCTGCCGTCGAACGAGGGCCGCGGCTACGTGCTTCGCCGCATCATGCGTCGCGCCATGCGCCATGCCGAACTGCTCGGCGCGCGCGAGCCGCTGATCTACAAGATGGTGCCGGCGCTGGTGCAGCAGATGGGCCGGGCCTATCCGGAACTGGTTCGGGCGGAAGCTTTGATCACCGAAACCCTGAAGCTCGAGGAGAGCCGGTTCCGCAAGACGCTCGAACGCGGCCTGTCGCTGCTGTCGGATGCGACCACCAATCTGTCCAAGGGCGATACGCTCGACGGCGAGACTGTCTTCAAACTCTACGACACCTATGGCTTCCCGATGGACCTCACGCAGGACGCGCTGCGCGCCCGGGGCATCGGGGTCGACATCACCGGCTTCAACGACGCGATGCAGCGGCAGAAGGCCGAGGCACGGGCGCATTGGGCCGGCTCCGGCGACAAGGCGACCGAGACAATCTGGTTCGAGCTTAAGGAAAAGCTCGGCGCCACCGAATTCCTCGGCTACAGCTCCGAAACCGCCGAAGGCGAAATCCAGGCCATCGTGCGCGACGGCACGTCCGTCGACCAGGCATCGGCCGGCGAGGCAGTGCAGATCGTCGTCAACCAGACGCCGTTCTACGGCGAGTCGGGCGGACAGATGGGCGATGCCGGCGTCATCACCGGCGACGGTTTCATCATCGATGTCACCGACACGCAGAAGAAGGGCGAGGGCCTGTTCGTTCACATCGGCACCGTGCGCGACGGCAAGGTCGCCGTCGGTGTCGCGGCGACGCTCGATGTCGACCACGCCCGTCGTGGTCGCCTCAGGTCCAACCATTCGGCAACCCACCTGATTCACGAGGCGCTGCGCGAGGTGCTCGGCACCCATGTCGCGCAGAAGGGTTCGCTGGTGGCGCCGGAGCGGCTGCGCTTCGACGTCTCGCATCCGAAGCCGATCAGCGCCGAGGAGCTGAAGATCGTCGAAGAGATGGCGAACGAAATCGTGCTGCAGAACGCGCCTGTGACGACGCGGCTGATGAGCGTCGACGACGCGATCGCCGAGGGCGCGATGGCGCTGTTCGGCGAGAAGTATGGCGACGAGGTTCGTGTCGTCGCCATGGGCACGGCGCTGCGCGGCGAGAAGGCCGGCAAGGCCTATTCGATCGAACTCTGCGGCGGGACGCACGTTTCGGCGACCGGCGATATCGGCCTCGTGCGCATCCTGTCGGACAGCGCGGTCGGCGCCGGCGTGCGCCGTATCGAAGCGCTGACGGGCGAGGCTGCACGCGCCTATCTTTCCGAGCAGGACGAGCGGGTGAAGACGCTGTCGGCCTCGCTGAAGGTGCAGCCGGCCGATCTGGTCGGCCGTGTCGAGGCGCTGATCGAAGAACGCAAGAAGCTGGAGCGCGAACTGGCCGATGCCAAGCGCAAGCTTGCGATGGGCGGCGGCCAGGGTGGTGGTGCCGTCGAAGCGACCGAGATCGCCGGCGTCAAGTTCGTCGGCAAGGTGCTGTCGGGCGTCGAGCCGAAGGACCTGAAGGGCCTCGCCGACGACGGCAAGGCCGGGCTCGGTTCGGGTATCGTCGCGCTGATCGGGGTTTCGGAAGATGGCAAGGCAAGCGCCGTCGTCGCGGTCACCGAAGACCTGACCAGTCGCTTCAGCGCGGTGGATCTGGTCCGCGTGGCCTCGGCCGCGCTTGGCGGCAAGGGTGGCGGTGGCCGTCCCGACATGGCGCAGGCGGGCGGTCCGGATGGAGCCAATGCCCAGGCGGCCGTGGATGCCGTCGCCGCTGCAATCGGCGGCTGACGATTTGCCCGAAAACCGATGTCGTGCCGAACTATTTTCGGCACGACAGATTTCTAACGATCCGCTTACGTCATTATTTAAGACTTCGCTGCTACGTCTCGGCATCAGTGAGCGGGAAGTAGTGCGTGTCCGAATTGCTGAATGTGTCGACCCTGATGTTGTGCCTGTCCACCGGGCTGGCGATCATCTGTGTCTTCGTGACCGCCAACTGGCTTCGTGAGCGATCCAACGCCGCCCTGTTCTTCTGGGCATTGGCCTATTTTACGTCGGCTACCGGTGTTTTCCTGTTGTCCCTGCGCGGGCTTGCGCCCGAATGGCTGGTCGCCGGCGTCGGCAACGCTCTCACGACCTACGCCATGCCACTCTACTGGGTCGGCATTCGGGCCTTCGACGACCGGCCGGTCAATCCGCTCTGGGCCACCGTGCCGCCAGCAATCTGGCTCGGCCTCTATTTCGGCTTGCCCACGTTTCAGAACGATCTCGGAGCCCGTATCCTCGGCGCTTCGGTGCTCATGGTCGTGACATCGGTTCTGGTCGCCGGCGCCGGCTGGCGGGGTCGGGCCAAAGAACCGCTGCCGGCGCGGACCTGGCTCTCGGTGTTTTTCGGCCTGCATGCGGCGGTCTATGCTTTGCGGCTCATCGTGACGCTGGTGCAACCGCCGGAGAGCATCGCTTCGCTGACCAACGGCATCTTCATGTTCAGCCTGTTTGCGCTGGCGCTGATGGGCGGCTTCTCGATCTTCGTGATGACGCGCGAGCGGCTGGAATTCCGCTACAGGCGGGAGGCGGAGATCGATTCGCTCACCGGCATCTTCAACCGCCGGGCGTTCATCAAGGCGGTCGACCGCTGCCGCGAGCAGTCGAAGGCGCAAGGCGCCTTGGCGTTGCTCGACCTCGATCACTTCAAGCGGATCAACGATACCTATGGCCATGCGGGCGGCGACGAGACGCTGATGGCGTTCAGCCGGCTGGTCATCGCGCAATTGCCGCAGGGTGCCGTGTTCGGCCGGATCGGCGGCGAGGAGTTCGCGCTCTACCTGCCGGACTGCGAGCTCGAGGATGCCAGGGCGACATGCGAGCGGCTGCGCGAGGCGGTGGAACGGGCGCCTGTCAGGCTCGGACCCCAGGAGCTGCGGATGACGGTCAGCATCGGCCTCAGCGCCGATGTCGCCAGCTACGCCGACATTAACTTTCTGCTCGGCATCGCCGACCGGGGGCTCTACATCTCCAAGCGCAACGGCCGCAACCGGGTCACCGCGCTCAATGCGAGCGCCGGGCTCAAGCTGATCGCTTCGCTGATGGCGGAGAGCAAGGATGCCGGCCGGCCGGACCGGGACGGCCTCAGACAGGCGACGTGACGGCACGCCTTGCGGCAATGGCCGCGCGGGCGTCGGCGATGCGGGCTACATAGGTGACGCGCGGCGGCTCCAGTTCATGCGTCTCCAGCAGCTTCTTAAGCTCTTCCCCTGCGCCGACGATGTAGACGCTGACACCGGCGCGCTCGGCCTTCCGGACCGTTCCCTCGATTACGTTCGCCGCCGTCGAGTCCATGAAGGAGACATCGGAGCAATCCAGGACGAAATTGTGGTAGCGGTCGGCGATGCGGTCCAGAACCGAACCGACTGTGGCGGCCGCGCCGAAGAAGAAGGCGCCGCCGATCCGGTAGACGACGGTGTCCTCGTCGCTCTGGTCGATGGGTTTTTCGGCTGCGCCCGGTTCCTCGTGCGGTGTCACGGTCACAGCCTTGCTCATGCGGCCGATGAAGAGCAGCGCGCCGAGCGCAAAGCCGACGACGATGCCTTCGGTCAGATCGCGGAAGACGACCAGCAGGAAGGTGACGAGAAGCACCGCCGCGTCGCCGCGCGAGGATCGCAGGAGTGCGGCGAAGGCGGGTCGCTCGACCATGTTCCAGGCGACGACCGCCAGCATGCCGGCGAGCGCGGCAAGCGGGATGTAGACAGCAAGCGGCGCGGCGACGAGCATGAAGAGCAGCAGGAAGAGGGCGTGCAGCATGCCTGACACGGGGCTCGTGGCGCCGGCGCGGACATTGGTGGCGGTTCTGGCGATGGTGCCGGTGACGCAGATGCCGCCGAACAGCGCCGAGCCGATATTGGCGACACCCTGGCCGACGAGTTCGACATTCGATCGGTGACGTCGTCCGGTCATGCCGTCGGCTACGACAGCGGAGAGAAGCGACTCGATCGCCCCCAGCAGCGCAAAGGCGATGGCATCCGGCAGGACGGCGACCGCCAGATCGAACGACAAGGGCGGCACTTCCGGCAGCGGCAGCGTGCGCGGAATGCCGCCGAAACGCGAGCCGATCGTGGTGATGTCGAGGCTGAGCAGCGCGGTTGCGAGCGAGGCGACGCAAATTGCGATCAGCAGACCCGGCCAATGCGGGCGCAGGCGCCGGAGCACGAGGATGATCAGGATCGTCAGCGCGGCAATGGCGAAGGCCGCCGGATTGATCGTCTGCCAGGCGCCGGCCAGCGTTTCGAGTTTCTCGACAATCGGGCCGGGTTCCTTGCCCGGCAGCGTCAGGCCGAAGAGCTCTCCGAGCTGGCTGGAAAAGATGATGACGGCGATGCCGGCGGTGAAGCCGACGGTGACGGGGTAGGGGATGAACTTGATGTAGGTGCCGAGCTTCAGGCTGCCGGCGAGGATCAGGAAGAAGCCTGATATCATCACGGCGAGCAGCATGCCGGTAATGCCGTGGCGGTCGACTGTGGCGGCGACCAGCACGATGAAGGCGCCGGCCGGACCGCCGATCTGGTGGCGGCTGCCGCCGAGCAGCGACACGAGGAAGCCGCCGATGATAGCGGTGAACAGTCCCCGATCCGGTGTCACGCCCGAAGCGATCGCGATGGCCATGGAGAGTGGCAAGGCGACGATCGCGACGGTGAGCCCGGCAATCGCGTCGGCGCGCAGCCGCGCAAGTCCGTAGCCTTCCTTCAGGACGCTTAAGGATTTCGGTTCGAAGGTCTCGAGGCTGGCGGACATGGCGACTCGGTCGAGCGGAGATTGTGATGCCGGATTAGAGACCTTGGCCTTGCTTGGGGCAAGGCCGGCCCCCGCAGCGGCTCAGGTATTTTGCATGGCCGCTGCAGCGGCATCGTCGAGTTCCGCCGCACGCCGCGCGGCGGGGCGGCTGCCGACACGACCAAGATAGTCTGTGAAGGCCTGGCGTTTCTCGATCGCGCCGGTATGCATCCCCCAGCCGATATGGGAGCCGACATAGACATCAGCGGCGGTGAAGGCCTTGCCCGCGACATAGTCCGATGCGCTAACGGCGGCTTCGAGCGTATCGAGCATGGTTTCGTAGCGGCCGTACCCGACCATACCGCGCTTGTCGTCAGGGACCGTGACGCCCAGCGCCCGGTTGACGAGGCAGGCCTCCAGCGGGCCGGCTGCGAAGAATATCCAGCGATAATAGGAGGCGCGGTCGGCGGGTGGCGGAGCAAGGTGAGCTTCGGGGAAGGCGTCCGCCAGATAGGCGCAGATTGCGGCGACTTCGGTGACAACGTTATCGCCGTGCCTTATCGACGGCACCTTGCCGAGCGGGTTGACTGAACGATAGTCCGGGGTCTTCATCGGCGGGCCGAAGGGCACGATCTCCGCGCGGTAGGGAACGCCGACCTCTTCCAGCATCCAGCGCACCATGCGGCCGCGCGACATCGGATTGGTGTAGAATACGATTTCGGACATCTTGAGCCCTCCCAAAGGTTGTGCGGAAGGCTAGGGCCCGCATCACCGGCGCGTCAATGGCTCGGCGCTCCATGCAAGAAAAAAACCCGGCCAGAAGACCGGGTTTCTCGTCGTCACTTGGTCTATGACAATCAGGCGGCCATGGCCTTCTTCAGGTTTTCGTCGACCTTGTCGAGGAAGGCGGTCGTGGAGAGCCACGGCTGATCGGGACCGATGAGGAGCGCCAGGTCCTTGGTCATGAAGCCGGATTCGACCGTGTCGATGCAGACCTTTTCAAGCGTTGTTGCGAACTTCGCGAGTTCGGCATTGTCGTCGAGCTTGGCGCGGTGGGCGAGGCCACGGGTCCAGGCGAAGATCGAGGCGATCGAGTTGGTCGAGGTTTCCTGACCCTTCTGGTGCTGGCGGTAGTGGCGCGTGACCGTACCGTGGGCGGCTTCTGCCTCGACCGTGCGGCCATCCGGGGACAGGAGAACCGAGGTCATCAGGCCAAGCGAGCCAAAGCCCTGGGCTACCGTGTCGGACTGGACGTCGCCATCGTAGTTCTTGCAGGCCCAGACATAGCCGCCGGACCACTTCAGAGCGGAGGCGACCATGTCGTCGATCAGGCGGTGTTCGTAGACGATGCCGATTTCGTCGAACTTGGCCTTGAATTCGTTCTGGTAGACTTCCTCGAAGATGTCCTTGAAGCGGCCGTCATAGGCCTTCAGGATGGTGTTCTTGGTCGACAGGTAGACCGGCCACTTGCGCATCAGGCCGTACATCATCGAGGCGCGGGCGAATTCGCGGATCGATTCGTCGAGGTTGTACATGGCGAGCGCCACGCCGGCGCCGGGGGCGTCGTAGACTTCCCGCTCGATCACTTCACCGTCTTCGCCGACGAATTTGATCGACAGCTTGCCCTTGCCGGGGAACTTGAAGTCGGTTGCCTTGTACTGGTCGCCGAAGGCGTGACGGCCGACGACGATCGGCTGGGTCCAGCCGGGAACGAGGCGGGGAACGTTCTTGCAGATGATCGGCTCGCGGAAGATCACGCCGCCCAAGATGTTGCGGATCGTGCCGTTCGGGCTCTTCCACATCTGCTTCAGATTGAATTCCTTCACGCGGGCTTCGTCCGGCGTGATGGTGGCGCACTTGATGCCGACGCCGTGCTTCTTGATGGCGTGAGCGGCGTCGACGGTCACCTGGTCGTTGGTGGCGTCGCGGTTCTCGACCGACAGGTCGTAGTATTCAATGTCCAGATCAAGGTAGGGAAGGATCAGCTTGTCCTTGATGAACTGCCAGATGATGCGGGTCATCTCGTCGCCGTCGAGATCGACGACCGGGTTCGCAACCTTGATCTTGTTCATGAATTGCCTCTTCTGCTCTGTGGGAGGGGAATCCCGCGGGGTTTCAAGCGAAATTTGCTGCGCTATAGCATCGCGACGGCGCGAGGCAAAGCGCAGAAGCCCTGCTATCGTGCTTTTGCTGAAGAAATTGCCACCAACTTTGGTCGCGTCGTCGATCGGAGGCGCGCTTGCCGTTTCCCATGGTATCGATAGATTGCGATAAACTCAAAACCTGCGGAAATCCACAGATGAAATCCATCCTCCTCGGCCTGTCGCTGACGCTTCTCGCCAGTTCCGCCCTGGCCATCGACATGACCGCTCCGGTCAAGACCCTGATGCAGATCGCCCAGAAGAACTGGGAAAGGGACAATACCGATTTCCGGGACATGTTCGGCGACGACCTGCTGGACGAGATTTACAGCCGCGACTTCGCCAACAGCTATCGCGAGGCATCCAAGTTTCCGGTCTACGATCCGCCGGAAGGTGAAACGACAGGCACGCCGCTGGACTACGATCCGATCGTCGGCGGACAGGACAGCTGCCCGATCGAGAAGCTCAAGATAGAGGACGACGGCGACGGCCAGGTGGTCGCGACCTTCGATAACCGGAACTGCTTCGACGAGGCGACCAACGAGCCCGAACGCGTGCTGATCTTCCATGTGATCGAAGAGCAAGGCAAAGCGGTGATCGACGACCTCTATGAGGTGGTCGACGGGCAGACCGGCGAATCGCTGAAGGGCTATCTGAAGGAAATCGGTGCTCAATGAGCAGTCCGCGGTCCTCAAGACGCCTGCTGTTTGTAAGCCTTGGTCTGGCGATGCTGACGGCCACGCCCTCGATCTCGCTGGCCGACGGCGCCGATCCGTTGCGGCCGGTCAAGGCCGTGATGGGCGTGACGATCCGCAGTTCGGGCGGCGAGACGACCGGCGGGGACGTGTCGACCAGCTATTTCGATCCTGAGGCGCTGATGGCGCTCTACAGCGTCGGCTTCACAAGGGATCTCGCCGCTGCACTGGTCAAGGTGAAGAGCAACGAGGACATGATGTTCCTCGACCACGAGCCCGTGATCGGCGGGCAGGACAATTGCGAGGTGACCGACGTTACCTACGAGGTCGGCAAGCCGGAGGGCGACAAGACGCCTGTCTTCGTGGAGTTCAATGCCTTTGCCTGTTTCGGCGAGGAGTGGGCCAAGGTGAGAACGCGTGTGGTCTTCGACGTCGTGCAGGAGGGCTACAACGAGCCCGCGCCGTGGTATTACGTCGATGACATCCGCCATCTCGGCGACGACGGCAAGACGGACCACTCGCTCAGGGAACAGTTCCGGGCGCTCGCCGAAGACTGATGGTCGCGGCGCCCTTGCGCTGTTTTGGTCTTGCGCGCAATCTCCGGACAGAGACGGATGTCCGGGAGATGCAATGTTTCGGTTGGCGTGTTTGTTCCTGACTTCGGGATTGGTTCTGGCGGCGCCGGCTCAGGCCGACAACCGGCGGGATCTGGTTGACGGCTATGTGGAGCGGATCGTGGTGAACGCGCTCGACGAACCCGACCGGCATGAGCCGTATTTTACGGAAACGCAACTGTTGAACGATTTCACGCTGTCCTTCGTCGAGGCCTATACCGGTGCGGTCCGTATGGCGAAGGCGGCGGGCGCGGTGGTGCTGTTCGAGACGGATGCGATGACCGGCGATCCCAACCGTTGTCCGATCGGCAAGGTCGGGGTAATCGACCGGACACGCGCCGATACCCGCAACATGATCGATGTGAGCCTGCAGACACCGGACTGTGGCGACAACTTTCCCGAGGGGGGGCACCGCCTGATGTTCATCTTCGAGCCGGTCGCAGGTTCATCGTCGCGATATGCGATCGACGATGTTCTCAGGCCACTTGAAAGTGGCGGATGGTTTTCGCTCAAGGCCTGGCTCGAACGGCAGGCGTCGGGCAAGCCGGTGCCGTGGAGATGATCATCGCTTTTGCATTTTCGCGGCACCTGTGCCAGTGAAGCCGCCGTTTCATCGAGAGCGGGCGAATAGAATGGCAGGCACGAACAGCGAGCGCGAATTGTTGGCGGAAGGTCCGGTGATCATTCTGGTCGAGCCGCAGCTCGGTGAGAATATCGGCATGGTGGCTCGCGCCATGGCGAATTTCGGGCTTTGGGAGCTCCGGCTCGTCAATCCGCGCGATGGCTGGCCGAGCGAGAAGGCGCGCTCCGCCGCCTCCAAGGCCGATCACGTGATCGACGCCACGCAGGTCTACGAAACGCTTGAGGCAGCGATCGCCGATCTGAACTTCGTCTATGCGACGACCGCGCGCGAACGCGACGGCTTCAAGCCGGTGCGCTCGCCCGTTGTCGCTGCCTCGACGCTGCGGGCGAAGTTTTCCGGCGGCGAGCGGACCGGCATCCTGTTCGGCCGCGAGCGCTGGGGACTGACGAACGAGGAGGTGGCGCTCGCCGACGAGATCGTGACCTTTCCGGTCAATCCGGCCTTCGCCTCGCTCAATATCGCCCAGGCCGTGCTCCTGATGTCGTATGAGTGGATGAAATCGGGCATGGAGGATCTGGCGGAGACGCGGTTTACCGCCTCCGAGCAGCGACCGGCGACCAAGGACCATCTGATCGGATTGTTCGAGCAGGTGGAGGAGGCGCTCGACGCACGCGGCTATTTTCGCCCTGAGGGCAAGAAGCCACGGATGATCGAAAATCTCCGCGCGGTGCTGTCGCGGCGGGCCTTCACCGAGCAGGAGATCAGCGTGTTGCGCGGTGTTTTCGCCACATTCGACCGCTACAGCCGCAACAATCCCAAAGGGTCGGTCAAGTCTAGGAGCGGGGACGAGGATGGCGACGGAGACGCGTGAGCTGAAGCCTGTTCTCGTCTTCGATTCGGGCATTGGCGGGCTGACGGTCCTGCGCGAGGCGCGGGTGCTGATGCCGGAACGCGGTTTCGTGTACGTGGCCGACGACGCCGGCTTTCCCTATGGCGACTGGGAGGAGGCGCCGCTCAAGGCGCGGATCGTCGCTCTCTTCCGAGAGCTCATCGTCACTTATGATCCCGAAGCCGTTGTCGTCGCCTGCAATACCGCCTTTACGCTGGCCGGCGCGGATTTGCGGGCAGCATTTCCCGAAATGCGTTTCATCGGCACGGTGCCGGCGATCAAGCCAGCGGCGGAGCGCACGCGATCGGGGCTGGTTTCCGTGCTGGCCACGCCGGGAACGGTGAAACGCGCCTATACCCGCGACCTCATCCAGTCTTTCGCCACACAGTGCCACGTCCGGCTGGTCGGATCGCAGAACCTTGCGCGCATGGCCGAGGCCTATATTCGGGGTGATGCCGTCTCCGACCACGAGGTATTGTCGGAGATTACGCCATGCTTTGTCGAGAGCGAGGGGCGCAGGACCGACATCGTTGTGCTCGCCTGCACGCACTATCCGTTCATGGCGAACGTCTTCCGGCGGCTGGCGCCATGGCCGGTCGACTGGCTGGACCCGGCCGAGGCGATCGCCCGGCAGGCGCGGCGGCTGGTGCCTGTTGTCGAAGGCGCGGAGCATCCGGAGGGATTCGATCTCGCCGTCTTCACGTCCGGCAATCCGGATTTCTCGACGCGGCGGCTGATGCAGGGATTTGGTCTGCGCGTGGGGTGAGCGTCGATAATGTTGCTATTGGGCAACGGCTCACGCCCCGTTGATGCAATCGCGAATTGTGCTCTTGCCGTGATCGGACCTCTATGGCATCGTCCAACAATCCGAAATCCGAACCGTTGGAGGCGTTATGACTCATTTTGCACGACTGATGCGCCGAACCCTCGGTCTCGCCGCCTCGACGCGTGTTTCGACAAACGTCGTCCGAGGTTGCTCCGGTCGCGCCTCGCATTGAGAGCCCGATAAGTCCGGTTCGTCGGCCTTTTCACCATCATCCCGTGCCTGATTTCTGCCCCTCGGCGCCTGTTGCGCCGTAAGCCGTAATCGCGCGCTCATTCATTTTTCGAGGAGCCGTCGGCCGAGAGGCGACGGCATGAGAAACCATGTTCAGAGATCAACTTTTGATTGAAGCGTCGCCGCGGATTCCGCTCCAGGAACTGCGGGAAAAATTCGGCTTCTGGCGCATCGCCCTGTCCCTGCTCATCAACGAGATGCGGCTCCGGCGGCGCTACAACGCCATCGCGGGCCTGTCGGACAGGATGCGCCGCGACATGGGTTTGCCGCTCGAGGAGCGCTTTCCTCCTCCGTCGCGCCCGAGCCTTTGGGATATCCGGTTCTGAGTGACAGGACCGGTAAATTCCCGTCAATCAGGCAGGATGCGGTGACCTCGTCGCCGCATCCTGTTCCGCAAGAATTGATCGCCGGTTGCCGGTCCTTGTCGTTTGGAAGGACCGGTCTTGTATGATAGAGAACCGGAGTGGCCGGCCGTTTAGCCGGTGTAGAGGAGCGTTGCTCGTTTCGTTTTGTTAACAGAGATATTGATCGTCATCTTCTTGACGTTGCTGAATGGCGTTCTCGCCATGTCCGAACTGGCTGTTGTCTCGTCGCGGCCGGCTCGATTGAAAATCCTGGCGGATCAGGGAAATCACGGCGCGCAAGTCGCCATCCGGCTGGGTGAAGACCCCGGTCGTTTTCTTTCCACGGTACAGATCGGCATCACGCTTGTCGGCGTCCTTTCGGGTGCGTTTTCAGGCGCCACGCTCGGTGCGCGCCTTGCCCAGTTTCTCGCAAGCGAGGGGCTTTCGACGACGGCTGCCAATGCGCTTGGTGTCGGCTCGGTCGTCGTGCTCATCACCTATCTGTCGCTGATCGTCGGCGAACTTGTGCCGAAGCAGATCGCGCTGCGCAATCCCGAGGGCGTCGCCTCGCGTGTGGCGCGGCCGATGCTTCTTTTGTCCAAGGTCGCGGCGCCCCTTGTCTGGCTGCTCGACACCTCCGGCAAACTGATCCTTGCCCTGCTCGGGCAAAGCGGCGGAAATGTCGGGACCGTTACGGACGAGGAGATCAAGAGCGTGCTCGCGGAAGCCCAGAGCGCCGGCGTGATCGAGACGGAAGAGCAGGCGATGATCTCCGGCGTGATGCGGCTTGCCGATCGCACCGCCCGGGGCCTGATGACGCCGCGCCGCGATGTCGAGATGGTCGACGTCGACGATACGCTCGAAGAGTTGAAGGACACGCTGAGGAACAGCCAGCATTCGCGTTTGCCGGTCAGAACCGGCGATTCGGACGAAATCCTCGGTGTCCTCGTCAGCCGCAAGGTCTACGAGGCGCTGGCGCTCGGCCAGCCGGTGGACATCCGCACGATGGCGGCCGAGGTGCCGATCATCTCCGACCTCGCCGGCGCGACCGACATCATCCAGGCGATGCGTCGGACGCCGCTGCACATGGTGCTGGTTTATGACGAATACGGTCATTTCGAGGGGATCGTCACTTCGGGCGACATTCTGGAGGCCATTACCGGCGCCTTCCAGGAGGAGGGCGACGACGAGCCGGCGATGCTGCGCCGCGAGGACGGTTCCTATCTGGTGGCCGGCTGGACCCCGATCGACGAATTCATCGATCACATCCGTGTGCGCATCGAGGACGAACCCGACTATACGACGGTCGCGGGCTTCGCCATCGACGAGATGAAGACCATTCCCAATCTCGGCGAGAGCTTCATCAAGGACGGATGGAAGTTCGAGGTCATCGACATGGACGGCCGCCGCATCGACAAGCTTCTCGTGACGCCGGTTGGCGAGGGCGAAATCTGACCGCTGTGGCGTTATTGCCTGTGGGTTTCGCGATTCCCGGCGCGTCACCGCGCGCCGGGTCTGCTATTGCGGGGATTGGTTTGCCGCGATAGCCGTAGCCGGCATCTTCCAGACAGTCTGAAAGGGTGATTCACGTTGCAGGTCGGGATCGATATGGGAACATTGGCGGGCGGTGACCCGGCCAAGCTCGATATCGAGGAATTGCTGGCCACGCGTTTGCTGGTGCAGGGCAATTCCGGTTCGGGCAAGTCGCATCTGTTGCGCCGGTTGCTGGAGCAGTCCGCCAAATGGGTGCAGCAGGTGATCATCGACCCCGAGGGCGATTTCGTCACGCTCGCCGACAAATACGGTCACGTGGTCATCGATGCCGACCGGACCGAGGCGGAGCTTGCCGGGATCGCCGACCGCATCCGGCGTCACCGCGTGTCCTGCGTGCTGACGCTGGAAGGCCTTGAAATCGAGCAGCAGATGCGGGCGGCCGCCGCCTTCCTGAACGGGATGTTCGACGCCGACCGCGAATTCTGGTTTCCGGTGCTGGTGGTGGTCGACGAGGCGCAGATGTTCGCGCCGTCGATGGGGGGGGACGTGTCGGAAGACGCGCGGCGCATGTCGCTCGGCGCCATGACCAACCTGATGTGCCGCGGCCGCAAACGCGGGCTTGCCGGCGTGATCGCGACGCAGCGGCTGGCCAAGCTCGCGAAGAACGTCGCGGCCGAAGCCTCCAACTTCCTGATGGGGCGCACCTTTCTCGACATCGACATGGCGCGCGCTGCCGACCTGCTCGGCATGGACCGGCGGCAGGCGGAGATGTTCCGTAACCTGAAGCGTGGCAATTTCGTCGCGCTCGGACCTGCACTGTCGCGTCGGCCGCTGCCGATCGTGATCGGCAATGTCGAGACCTCGGCGCGCTCGTCCTCGCCGAAGCTGATGCCGCTGCCGGATGCGCCGCAGGATGTGGAGGACCTGATCTTCACGCCCGATCCGGAGGAATTCACCCGGCCGATCGTGCGCCGCGCGCCGCCGGCGCCGCGTCCGACCACGGATATCCTGGCGGAGCTGTCGCGCGCCGCGCCCGCCGGTGGCGAAGACCAGCCGTCCGCCGCTACGCCGTCGCGTCCGGCCGCGCCCGAAATCTCGGCGGAGGAGCGCGAGGAGCGGCTTGCGGCCGTACTGGACGAAATTCTCGCCGATCCGCAGGCGGCGTATCGGACCGACTCGGTTCTCTACCAGGAATTCCTCGTGCGCGCCCGCATGCGTCGCGTCGGCGGTCCGCCGATGGCGATGGGGGAGTTCCGGCGTCGCGTCGCCATTTCCCGTTCCGGCGTGGACGAGGAGACGGTAGCCAGCGAGGGCTGGGCGACGGCGCTATCGCTGTCGGCGCAGGTATCCGATGACCTTCAGGGCGTCTTCCTGCTGCTCGCCAAGGCGGCTTTGACCCGCGAGGTGTGCCCGTCGGACCAGCGCATCGCCAAGGCCTACGGCACGCATTCGGCACGGCGCGCGCGCCGTCTGCTCGGCTATTTCGAGGAGCAGGGCCTGATGGTGGTGCACACGGATTTTTCCGGAAAGCGGATCGTGGCGTTTCCCGACCTGCAGGCCGAGACGGCGCCGGGTGATCCGAACGCGACAGACGAAGCTGGCGGCGAGGTTCCGTCCGCGGCCGAATGAGGGTCAGAGGCGGGCCAGCGTCTCGCCGTCTTCCTTGCCGTCATAAAATTTCCGAAGCACATCCTCGAAGATGTTCGGGTTTGCACTGGCCCTGGCAAAGAGTGTCATCGACGAGCGCAGCTTCATGACGTCGGGATAGCCGAAGATGCGCTCGGCATCGGTTTCGTCGAGTGCGAGCAGGATCTGGCAGCTTTCCCGGAGACGTGGGCCGAGAACGGGACGTTCGAGATAGGCACGTGCTTCGTCGAGCGATGTGATGGCGTAGCGCCGGGCGGTCGGGCTGGACCCAAGGCCCGCGATCTGGGGGAAGACAAACCACATCCAGTGGCTCTGCTTCCGACCGGCGCGGAGCTCGCGCAGGACCGTGTCGTAGACGGGGGCTTGGGCGTCGATGAAGCGCTGGAGATTGTCGTCGGGTTGCGTCACGGGCTGTCCTCTCTGGATTGAGGGTTGGTTGCGTGGGTCTGTTCTTGAAACTTCCTCCGGTGAAACGAGTTCCCCTTTCAGCAAAAAGGGGCCCCCGGATGGATATCAACTTCGCGACATTCCTTGACATCACGACGCTGACGATCGAGGCGGCCGGGGTGGTCGTGATCGTCATCGGCATCTCGGTAGCCTTCGGCAAGTTCATCCGTGATCGTGCGGAAGAGGGCGCCTACCGGAAGCTTCGCTCGACGCTCGGCCGGGCGATCCTGCTGGGGCTCGAGCTTCTGGTCGCGGCCGACATCATCAACACCGTTGCGATCGAGCCCAGCCTCGACAGTCTTGCGGTGCTGGCCGGTATCGTCCTGGTCCGGACGTTTCTCAGCCTGTCGCTGGAGGTCGAGATCGAGGGGAAATGGCCCTGGCACCGGGCAGCGTCAGAACGAAGCGCCGCGTCTGCGCGAGACGGGGATCGGTGACGGATGATGAGGACAGGTCGGCGGCGAGGACGTCCTAGACCCGCTCCTCCCAAACCTTCACCAGTTCGACGATCGTCTTCACCGAGACCTCCATGTCCTGGACGCTCACCCATTCGAGCGGCGAGTGGTAGGCGTGGCCGCCGGTGTAGATGTTGGGGCAGGGCAGGCCCATGAAGGAGAGGCGGGAGCCGTCGGTGCCGCCGCGGATCGAGGCGGTGACGGGCGTGAGGCCGACGCGGCGGACGGCTTCTTCCAGATTGGCAATTACGTCCGGATGGCGGTCCAGCACTTCCTTCATGTTGCGATACTGCTCGCGGACCTTGAAGGTCATCGAAGAGCCGGGATAGGCCTTCATCACGTCCTGGGCGATGCCCTCCAGCAGCGCTTCCTTCTCGTGCAGGCCGTTCACGTCGAAGTCGCGGATGATGAATTTCAGGTGGGCAGCGTCCATGGCGCCGGAGATGTCGGTCGGGTGGATGAAGCCCTGGCGTCCGTCGGTCGTTTCCGGCGCCTGATCCTTCGGCAGGCGTGCGACGATGTCGGCGGCGATCTTGATGGCGTTTTCCATCACGTCCTTGGCCGTGCCCGGATGCATTGAGACGCCTGTGATGGCGATGTCGACGCCGTCGGCGGAGAAGGTCTCGTTCTCGATCTCGCCGACCTTGCCGCCGTCCATGGTGTAGCCGAAGGCGGCGCCGAGCTTCTTGAGGTCGACCTTATCGGCGCCGCGACCGATTTCCTCGTCGGTGGTGAAGAGCACCTTCACCGTGCCATGGGGGATGTCGGGATTGTCGACGAAATGGCGCATCGCCGTCATGATCTCGGCGACGCCCGCCTTGTCGTCGGCGCCGAGAAGGGTGGTGCCGTCGGTGGTGACGATGTCGTGGCCGATCTGGTCGTTCAGGTCCGGATGTTCGGCGACGCGGATCACGCGGCTGGTGTCGCCCGGCAGAACGATGTCGCCGCCCTGGTAGTTCCTGACGACCTGCGGCTTGACGCCGGTGCCTGTGAAATCGGGCGCGGTGTCCATGTGCGAGCAGAAGCAGATGACCGGGACCGGCTTGCCGGTATTGGCGGGCAGGGTCGCGTAGACATTGCCGTGTTCGTCGATGTGGGCGTCGGACAGGCCCATGGCCAGAAGCTCGTCGACGAGCACGCGGGCGAGATTCTTCTGCTTTTCCGTCGAGGGCTGCGCCATGGATTCCGGATCGGATTGCGTATCGATCATGACGTAGCGCAGCAGGCGGTCGAGAACGGTGTCGGTCATGGCGTGCTCCGATCCTTCAATGTTTGTTACTGGCCGGCCGGGGCAGGCCCGAGATATTTCTCCATCAGCGCGATCATCTGCTTGTCGCGCTCGCCTGCGCTGTTGCCGCCGAGCACGACGCCGACGAGGCGGCGTCCGCCATTGCTGGCGGAGGTGACCAGATTGTAGCCGGACGCTTCCGTATAACCGGTCTTGATGCCATCGGCGCCCGGATAGGCGGCGAGAACGCCGTTGTGGCCGCGGAACTTCATGCCGCGGAAGGTCATGGTCCGGGTCGAGAACAGCTTGTACTCTTCCGGATAGTCGCGCAGCAGCGCAAGGCCAAGTCGCGCCATGTCGGCCGCGGTCGTCACCTGGTTCGGGTCCGGCAGACCGGCGGGATTGGTAAAGACGGTGCTTGCCATGCCGAGCTGGCGGGCCTTTGCGGTCATCATCTGGCCGAAGGCTGCCTCCGAGCCGGCGAGCGCCTCGGCGACCGCAACGGCGGCGTCATTGGTGGACAGCACGATCATGCCCATCACTGCCTCGCGCACGGTGATCGAGCGGCCGACGCCGACGGCGAACTTGTAGGGTTCCTTGCTCTCGGCGTTTTCCGACATCACCAGCTTGCTGTCCCATGTCAGCCGACCTTGATGCAGCGCCTCGAAGGTGAGGTAGAGCGTCATCATCTTGGTGAGCGAGGCCGGATAGTTCAGCTCGTCGGCGTTCTCGGCTTCCAGAATGGTCCCCGTCTGCGCGTCGACCACAAGATGGGCGCGACCGGCGAGGGCCTGGCTGGCGGTGAAAGTCAGGACTATTGCGAGAAACGTGCGGGCGACGGCGGTGTGAACGCGGGACGACATGGCGATCTTTCGATAAATGGAATGCAGTCCTTCCGCATATCGCAGATCACCCGGGCTGTCAGCCGCCGTGTGCCGCTTCACGGTATTTTCAACTGTTGGCGGACGACGGCATGGCGCTGTATGGCCGTGTGGTCCGACGCCCGAAGCGATACGGTCGGCGTGGCGGGTGCGAAGTTGGGCCATGGCTGTTGACAAAAATGCCTATCCTGACTAAAGACGCCCCCAACGCCGGGCCGAAATGCCCGGTGTTTGTTTTGACATGTCCCGTGGTTTTCTCCGTTCGCTGACGTGAGAAGCCTGTCAGAGCTCCCAAACAGGGCTCAGAGGAGGGCGTGTTTCCTTAAGGCGGTTTGGCAACAAACCGCTGTAACCTGTTGAAAAGGAAATACGGATGAGCAAGCGCGCATCTTCCAAGTACAAAATCGACCGCCGCATGGGCGAAAACATCTGGGGCCGCCCGAAGTCGCCGGTCAACCGTCGCGAATACGGCCCGGGCCAGCACGGCCAGCGCCGCAAGGGCAAGCTTTCGGACTTCGGCGTACAGCTGCGCGCCAAGCAGAAGCTCAAGGGCTACTACGGCGATATCCGCGAGAAGCAGTTCCGCGCAATCTATGAAGAAGCCAACCGCCGCAAGGGCGACACCGGCGAAAACCTGATCGGCCTGCTCGAGTCGCGCCTGGACGCCATCGTCTACCGCGCCAAGTTCGTGCCGACGGTCTTCGCTGCCCGTCAGTTCGTCAACCACGGCCACGTCACGGTCAACGGCGTCCGCGTCAACATCGGTTCGTACCGCTGCAAGGCCGGTGACGTGATCGAAGTTCGCCAGAAGTCGAAGCAGCTCGTAACAGTTCTCGAGTCGGTTTCGCTCGCCGAACGCGACGTTCCGGACTATCTCGAAGTCGACCACAACAAGATGGTTGCGACCTTCGCGCGCGTGCCGACCCTTTCGGATGTACCGTACCCGGTCATCATGGAACCGAACCTGGTCGTCGAATTCTATTCGCGCTGATTGGTTTCAGTTATCGATTTCGGAAAAGCCGTCCCTCGGGGCGGCTTTTTTGTTGCGGTGCGGTGGTCGTCGTTGAATATTGCGACGGGCGTTTTGTGACGAGGGGACGACATGGATCTGCAGGCGATCGCCGACGACATCGTGCGGGAGCTTAAGCCGCGGCTGGGCGAGGGCAATGTCGCCGACTACATCCCCGAGCTTGCGCGGGTGAAGCCGGAACAGCTGGGGATCGCGATCACCACCGTCGATGGACGGACCTTCAAGGCCGGCGACGCCGATACCTCTTTCTCGATCCAGAGCATTTCCAAGGTTTTCATGCTGACGCTGGCGCTCGGCAAGGCGGGCGAGACGATCTGGAAACGGGTCGGGCGCGAGCCGTCGGGATCGTCATTCAATTCGATCGTGCAGCTGGAATACGAGCACGGAATCCCGCGCAATCCCTTCATCAATGCCGGGGCCATCGTGGTCACCGACATGGTGCTTGCCGGCCATGCGCCGCGCGAGGCGATCGGCGAATACCTGCGCTTCATGCGCTATCTCGCCGATGACGAGACGCTCAGCATCGACGAGAAGGTCGCCCAGTCGGAGCAGAAGACCGGCTATCGCAATTTCGCGCTCGCCAACTTCATGCGCGGCTACGGCAACCTGCATCATCCGGTCGAGCATGTGCTCGGCGTCTATTTTCACCAGTGCGCGCTTGCGATGAGCTGCGTGCAGCTGTCCCATGCCGGGCTTTATCTCGCCAATCGCGGCACCAATCCGATCACGGGCTTTTCGGTGGTCTCGCCGAAGCGGGCGAGACGCATCAACGCGCTGATGCTGATGTGCGGCCACTATGACGGGTCGGGCGACTTCGCCTTCCATGTCGGCCTTCCCGGCAAGTCCGGCGTCGGCGGTGGCATCCTCGCCGTCGCCCCGGGCGAGGCGTCGATCGCTGTCTGGTCGCCCGGTCTCAACAAGGTCGGCAACTCGGCGCTCGGCTCCGTCGCGCTCGAAATGCTGGCGACGCGCACCGGCTGGTCGGTATTCGGGACTTGATCTTGGACCCGGATGGGGGCATGTCGCTTCTCGAACGCCATTTGCGGAAGACGGCATGAACCTCACGTCCCCCATAGCCCAGTCCCTCCAGGATGCCGAACCGGTCGACGACGCCGATTTTTCCGGCGCGCACCCGATGTTTGCCGCAGCGCCGCGCTCCGTCGGCTTTAACAAGCTGCGCAAGCGGCTGATCCGGCAGGTGCGGCAGGCGATCGAGGACTTCGACATGCTGAAGGGCCAAAAGCGCTGGCTGATCGGCCTGTCAGGCGGCAAGGACAGCTACGGCCTGCTGGCGCTTCTGCTCGATCTCAAATGGCGCGGTCTGCTGCCGGTCGAGCTGATCGCCTGCAATCTCGACCAGGGGCAGCCGAACTTTCCGAAACATGTGCTGCCCGACTATCTCGCCGCGATCGGGGTCAAACACCGGATCGAGTATCGCGACACCTATTCGATCGTGAAGGAGAAGGTGCCGCAGGGCGCGACCTATTGTTCGCTCTGTTCGCGGCTGAGGCGCGGCAATCTCTACCGCATCGCGCGGGAAGAGGGTTGCGAGGCGCTGGTGCTCGGGCATCACCGCGAAGACATTCTCGAGACGTTCTTCATGAACCTGTTCCATGGGGCGCGGCTTGCGGGCATGCCGCCGAAGCTCGTCAACGACGAGGGTGACCTGATGGTGCTCCGGCCGCTCGCCTATGCGGCGGAAGAAGATCTGGCGCGGTTTGCCGAGGCCATGGCGTTTCCGATCATCCCATGCGATCTCTGCGGCAGCCAAGACGGGCTGCAGCGCAATGCGATGAAGGAGATGCTGGCCGGCATCGAGGCGAAGATGCCGGGCCGCAAGGACGCCATGCTTCGGGCACTCGGGCACGTGAACCCTTCGCATCTCATGGATAGAAAACTCTTCGATTTTGCCGGGCTTGCTGTCACGGCGTCGTCATCGGGAGAGGATAGTCAGGCGGACCCTTCCACCGAGACCGATCTTCTTCCATGAGCTTCTCAGACACAGACATCGATTTCCTGCTGGCCACCGTACGGGAAGCCGGCATTCATGACATTATGCCACGGTTCCGCAATCTCGGCTCCGCCGACATCAGCGAGAAGGCGTCTTCCGTCGATCTCGTCACCGAGGCGGACCTCGACGCAGAAAAGCGGATCACCGCCGCGATCCGGGCGCGTTTTCCGTCCGCCCACATCGTCGGCGAGGAGGCCTATGCCGCCGATCCCGGCGTTGTAGACGGTCTCGCCGAGGCGCCGCTTGCCTTTGTGATCGATCCGGTGGACGGTACCTTCAACTTCGCATCGGGGCTCCCCGCTTTCGGGACCTTGCTGGCGGTGACGGTGGCCGGCGAGACAGTTGCCGGGCTGATCCATGATCCTGTCATGGGCGATACGCTTGTCGCGGTGAAGGGGGCGGGGGCGCGTCTCCGGCGGCATGACGGTCAGACGACGCCAATCCGGGTTGCCGCGCCGGTCGAGCTCGGTGAGATGGTCGGCATCTTCTCCTGGGGGCACAGCGCGCCCGCTCGGCGGCCGCTGATCGCCGCCAATATGAGCCGTATCAGGATGGCGCTGTCGCTCAACTGCTCGGCGCACGAATACTGGCTGGCGGCGACCGGCAAGGTGCATTTCATCGGCCACGAAAAGCTCATGCCCTGGGACCATCTGGCCGGCGTGCTCGTTCACCAGGAAGCCGGCGGACATACGGCCAAGCTCGATGGCACTCCCTATCGTCCGGGCGAGACCACGGGCGGCATATTGTCGGCGCCCGACTTAGACAGCTGGACGATGATCAGGCGCGAGATTCTCGCGCTCGACTGAACAAGGAAGGAAGAACACCCATGCCCGATCTCGATATCGCGATGCTTGCCAATGCGCTGCAGGAGGCGGCCGCGGTCGAGATCCTGCCGCGGTTCCGCAATCTCGGTGACGGCGATGTCAGGATCAAGACCGAGGCCATCGACCTGGTGACGGAAGCGGACGAGGCGGCGGAACGATTGATCCGGGCGCGGATCGAGGCGGCGATGCCGGACGCGCTGTTCGTCGGGGAGGAATCGGTCGCGGCCGATCCGGACCTCCTGCCGAAGCTGGCGGATGCCGATCTCGCCGTCGTCGTCGACCCGATCGACGGGACCTTCAACTTCGCCGCCGGCCTGCCGCTGTTCGGGGTGATGGCGAGCGTCGTGTCGAAGGGCGAGGTCGTGGCCGGGATCATCTACGATCCGATGGGCAATGACTGGGTGATCGCGGAGAAGGGCTCGGGTACCTGGCTTTGCGGTCCCGACGGTTCGCAGACGCAGATGGGCGTGGCGCCGGGCGTGCCGCTTGCCGACATGGTCGGGATCGCCAATGCGAGCTACGTGCCGATCGAGGAACGGCGCGGGCTGCTGACGCGGCTCGCCGAGGTGAGGCTCTTCACCACCTACCGCTGCGCCGCGCACGAATACCGCATGTTCGTCGGCGGCCACGTGCACTTCCTGATGTATCGCAAGCTGATGCCCTGGGATCATCTGGCCGGCGCGCTGATCGCGGCGGAGGCGGGCGCCCATGTGGCAAGGCTCGACGGATCGACCTATCTGCCGAGCCATGTCGATGGCGGATTGCTGGTCGCGCCCGACAAGGCGAGCTGGGAGATGCTGTCGCGCGAGGTGTTTCGTCCCGCCTGAGCCGGCTTGTCAGCCCAAAAGAGAAGGCCCGCGGAGCGATCTCCGCGGGCCTCGTCGTTTCCGGGGACTGACGAACGTGTCAGACCGGCGGGTTGTGCGCCTGGAACAGCTTTCCCTTTTCGGCGATCAGTACGAAGACGAGGCCGATGACGGAGACCGTGAAGAAGCCGGCGACCATCGGGATCGCGGTGCCGTTGAAGGCCTGGCCGATGACGGCGCCGATCAGGCCGCCGCCGATCGTGCTGAGGAAACCGAGAACGGAGGACGCGGTGCCGGCGACATGGCCGAGCGGCTCCATTGCCAGAGAGTTGAAGTTCGAGCCGATCCAGCCAAACTGGAACATCGCCAGAGCGAAGAGCGCGATGAACAGCGGGAACGGCATTGGCGACGGGCCGACGAAGTGTCCGACGAGCCAGACCAGGTTGATCAACAGGAAGCCCACCAGCGCGCCGTGGGAAAGCCGGCGCATGCCGAAGCGGCCGACGAGCCTGGCGTTGATGAAGGACGACAACGCCATAAAGATCGCGACGGCCGCGAAGGCGACGGCAAACCACTCACCGAGCTGATAGATATCGATATAAATCTGCTGCGCCGAGTTGATGAAGGCGAACAGCGCTCCGAAGATGAAGGTGCTGGCCAGTGTGTAGCACAGCGCGATGCGATCGGAGAGCACGATCCGGAAACCCTGGAGCACGATCTTCGGCGTGAAGGCGCGACGCTCGGAGACGGGCAGGGTTTCGGGCAGGCGGATGTATGTCCAGAGACCGACAACCAGCGCGCCCAGCGCCATGAAGACGAAGATGAAGTGCCAGTCGGCGAACAGCATGATCACCTGTCCGGTGCCCGGCGCGATGACCGGCACGACCATGAAGACCATCAGGATCAGCGACATGGCCTCGGCCATGCGGCGGCCGCCGTATACGTCGCGGACGATCGACACGGTGATGACGCGCAGCGACGCGGCGCCAACGCCCTGGATGGCGCGCAGCACCAGCATGACCTCGAAGCTCGGCGCGATGACGGCGCCGAGCGAGGCAATGATGTAGAGCGCGAGACCGAAGAAGATAGGAATACGACGGCCGAGCCGATCCGAGGCCGGGCCGTAGAAAAGCTGTGCCGCGCCAAAGCCCAGAAGGAAGGCGGAGACGATATACTGGTTGTGGTTGGGATCGGTGACGCCGAGGTCGGCGCCAATGATGGCAAGCCCGGGTAGCATGCTGTCGATGGCAAGCGCCGTCAGCGACATCAAGGCTGCCATGAGGGCAATGAATTCGACCCGGTGCATAGCGCCGAGCGCCGGCGGGTTTTCCGATTGACTGGACATGACTTTCTTTCAAGCAGCGACAAGGCGCTGCGGGGGCAGCGCCTTGTCATGAAACCATTAAATTTTAAAGGGTCTAGAGACCTCAGGCAGCGCCGCGGACGGCGATACCGTTTTCCTGGAGATGCGATTGCAGCTCGCCGGCCTGGAACATCTCGCGGACGATGTCGCAACCGCCGATGAACTCGCCCTTGACGTAGAGCTGCGGGATCGTTGGCCAGTTGGAATAATCCTTGATGCCCTGGCGGATTTCGCTGTCGGCAAGGACGTTGATACCCTTGTAGTCGAGGCCGAGGTAATCGAGAATCTGCACGACCTGGCCGGAAAAACCACACTGCGGGAACTGCGGCGTGCCCTTCATGAAGAGAACCACGTCGTTGGTCTTCACTTCATTGGCGATGAATTCGTTGGCGCTCATGGCATATCCTTTCACATGCGGGTTCAAGGTCCGCTGCTTTGCTTGCCCCTAAATAACATGTCGGTGGCCAAATTCCAGCCGACCGCCGAAAAAACCGTGATGGTGCGGATAAGCTGCCGGCGCTTCAGACTGAAGCCTACTGGGTCGCCCCGCAGCGCGTATCGCCCGTCTTTTCCAAGGTCTTTGCCTGAAGGTCGAAGGCGACGTGCTCGAGGATGACGGAGCCGAAGCCGTTCGCCTGGTTCTCGGCGTATTCCGTGCAGGTTGCCGACGTTGCCTCGCCGGCGCGCTGCCAGAACGATATGAAGCCATCCTCGATGTCATATTCGTCCGCCGGTGCGTCGAGAACTTTCTCGCCTGTGGACAGATCGAAGACGACGAGATCGCCTTCCGGGCCGGTCGACCGGGTTGTGACGAGGAAATCGGCGGTGAGTTCGCCATACCAGAGCGGGTCTCCTGCCTCGCCGATGACAATGTCCGCAAGCTGTGCATCGAATACACAGTCCGCCGGCGCTTCCGCCCCATCGAGAACTGTGACGGCGAACTGCGAACCCGGCTCTTCGTCGTATTCGCGTACAGCGACGTTGAAGTTCTCATTGGCGTGGCAGTGTATTTCGCCGGCCTGGGCCTTGAGAGGGAGCTGGGTCAGCATCGCGGCGGATGCCCACGCAGCGATCATCAGACTACGGAGGATCATGGTCGGTCCGCCTCGTTATCGGGATTTCTGCCGGCTGCGCTTGGCGGCGGTCCGGCGCCGGCTCACCTGCTTGCGGGCGGGCTTGCGCACCGTCTTCTTGCGAACGAAGCCGCCCGTTGTGGCCGAGCGCGTCTGACGCTTGCGACGGCGCGTCGTCTTGCGGCCGGTGGTCTTCTTCAGGACCTCCTTTAGGACGCCTTCGATGACGTTTTCGACGATTTCCGCGACGAGCCCCTTCGCCATGGCGGTATCACCTTATTCCGGAATGGAGGTTTGGAGGGCAAGCGCGTGGAGAACGCCGCCCATATTGCCCTTCAATGCGTCATAGACCATCTGATGCTGCTGCACGCGGGTCTTGCCGCGGAAGGCTTCCGCCACGACTTCCGCCGCATAGTGATCGCCATCGCCGGCCAGATCGCGGACCACGACTTTCGCGCCGGGTATGCCCGCCTTGATCATATCTTCGATTTCGCCGGCCTTCATTGCCATCGGTATGCTCCCTGTTATTCCGCGGCAGAGGCCATGGCCTTGCCGTCCATGAACTCAGGAAACCACGATTCATGGGCCAAGCGCAATTGGTCCACGGAGACCGAGAGCACGCCTTCCACGGCAAGCGTCGAGCCGCCCACCGTACCGAGACGGCGGAAGGGAACGCCGGCACCTTCTGCATTGGCGCAGAGGAAATTCGCCATGTCGGCCGGGACGGCGACCACGTAACGGGCCTGGTCCTCGCCGAAGAGCAGGGCGTGGGCGGGGCCACGGCTTTCGGTGAGGTTGACGGACATGCCCTTGCCGGACGCCATCGCCATCTCGGCAAGCGCGACCGCAAGGCCGCCGGAGGAGATGTCGTGGCAGGCGGTGACCTGTCCGTTGCGGATCGCCGAGCGCACGAAGTCGCCATTGCGGCGTTCGGCATGGAGATCGACTTCCGGTGGAGGACCATCGGTCAGGCCGAGGATGTCGCGGAGATAGACCGAACTGCCGAGGTGGCTGCCGTCGGTGCCGATCAGGATCAGGTGGTCGCCATCCTGGGCGCTGCCGATGCGGGCCATCTTCGACCAGTCGGGCAGCAGACCGACGCCGGCGATGGTCGGGGTCGGAAGGATGCCGACGCCGTTTGTCTCGTTGTAGAGGGAGACATTGCCTGAGACGATCGGGAAATCGAGTGCAAGGCAGGCCTCACCGATTCCCTTGATGGCATGCACGAACTGGCCCATGATTTCCGGGCGCTCGGGATTGCCGAAGTTCAGGTTGTCGGTGGCAGCCAGCGGCTCGGCGCCGGTCGCGGTGATGTTGCGCCAGCATTCGGCGACCGCCTGCTTGCCGCCCTCGAACGGATCGGCCTCGACGTAGCGCGGGGTCACGTCGGAGGAGAAGGCGAGCGCCTTCTTCGGGTGCGTGTCGACACGGACGACGCCGGCGTCGCCACCGGGAAGCTGAAGCGAATTGCCCTGGATCAGCGTGTCGTACTGCTCGTAGACCCAGCGACGGCTCGACTGGTTGGGCGAGCCGACCAGTTTCAGGAGGGCTGCCGAATAGTCATCCGGTTCGGCGACGAGGTTGGCGGGCAGGGCGCCTCGCTTGCCGGGCTCGCGCCACGGGCGGTCGTATTCCGGCGCCTGGTCGCCAAGATCCTTGATCGGCAGGTTGGCGACTTCCTCACCCTGATGGATGACGCGGAAGCGCAGGTCGTCGGTGGTGTAGCCGACGATCGCAAAGTCGAGGCCCCACTTGACGAAAATCGCCTTGGCAACTTCTTCCTTGGAAGGTTCGAGCACCATGAGCATGCGCTCCTGGCTTTCCGACAGCATCATCTCGTAGGCCGTCATGCGCTCCTCGCGCACCGGCACCTTGTCGAGGTTGAGCTCAATGCCGAGGTCGCCCTTGGCGCCCATCTCGACGGCCGAGCAGGTGAGGCCGGCCGCACCCATATCCTGGATGGCGATGACGGCGCCGGTCTGCATGAGTTCGAGGCAGGCTTCCAGCAGGCATTTCTCGGTAAAGGGGTCGCCGACCTGGACGGTCGGGCGCTTCTCCTCGATCGACTCGTCGAATTCGGCCGACGCCATCGTCGCGCCGCCGACACCGTCGCGGCCGGTCTTGGCGCCGAGATAGACGACCGGCAGGCCGACGCCCTTGGCTTCCGACAGGAAGATGCCATCGGCTTTGGCGAGGCCGGCGGCGAAGGCATTGACGAGAATGTTGCCGTTGTAACGGGCGTCGAATTCGACTTCCCCGCCGACGGTCGGCACGCCGAAAGAATTGCCGTATCCACCGACGCCGGCAACGACGCCGGCAACGAGGTGCTTGGTCTTCGGATGATCCGGCGCGCCGAAGCGCAGCGCGTTCATGGCGGCGATGGGACGCGCGCCCATGGTGAAGACGTCGCGCAGGATGCCGCCGACGCCGGTCGCCGCACCCTGGTAGGGCTCGATGTAGGACGGGTGGTTATGGCTTTCCATCTTGAAGACCACGACGTCGCCGTCATCGATATCTACGACGCCGGCGTTCTCGCCCGGTCCCTGGATGACGCGCGGACCCTTGGTCGGCAGGGTGCGCAGCCAGCGCTTGGAGGATTTGTAGGAGCAGTGCTCGTTCCACATCGCGGAGAAGATGCCGAGCTCGGTGAAGGTCGGCTCGCGGCCGATCAGATCCAGGATTCGCTGGTATTCGTCGGGCTTGAGCCCGTGTGCGGCTACGAGTTCGGGAGTGATCTGGATCGTATTGGAGATCGTCATCGCTTTTCCTGGGACGGCTGCCGGTTCGGGATTGCGGCCTCTTTAGCGCATGTGACGGGCAAGCGCGACAGGAAAATGGCCGTTTCAACGGCTTAGCGCCTCCCGGACCCGGGGGCGCCCGTCAGGCGACGCTGTCGTAGCCGGCTGCGCCGTTTTCGAGCAGACGGCGGACGATCTTCATGCCGCGCGAGACCTCTGTACGGTCTTGCGACGAAGAGAAGCCGAGACGGACGCGGTGGCTCACCTTTTCTGACCGGCCGGCCTTGAATTCGTTTTCATCGTCGATGAGGACGCCGTCATTGTAGGCAGCCTGCTTGAAGGTCGCCGACAACCACGGCTCGGGAAGCTTCAGCCAGAGGAAGGGCACGAAGGTATCCGAGCGGAAGTCGAAGCCTGCGAGGTCCCTTCGGGCGATCTCGACTCGGGCAGCAATCTCTCTGCGGCAGAGATCGCGGATGCGCGCCGCTTCGCCTGACAGCACGAACCGGGCACCCAGTTCGGCAAGCAAAAACGGCAGGCCCCCGGTCATCATCTTGTGTGCGATGCGGACCCGCTGTGCGAAATGCGGCGGGCAGGCGACCCAGCCGCCGCGAACACCGGCGGCGACCGATTTCGACAGGCCGTCGACGACGAAGGTGCGCTCCGGCGCGAAGGTGGCGATCAGGGGGAGGGCCGAGTCGGTCAGGGCGCCATAGAGATTGTCCTCGATCAGCCAGACATTGTGCCTGCGGGCGATATCGGCGATCGCCTTGCGCCGCTCGACCGGCATGGTGGCCAGCGTCGGGTTCTGTGTCGTCGACATCACGAAGGCCATCTTGGGATGTTGCTGGATGCAGACCCTTTCGAAGTCGTCCGGCTTCACGCCCTCGGCGTCGGACTCGACGAGCGCCGTCCGGCGGCCTGCCAGACCGGCGGCCCGCGAGACCTGGGAATAGGTGAAATGCTCGAAGACGATCTTGTCACCGGGGCTCGTCAGCACGGTCAGGACAGACATGATCGCGGCATGGGCGCCGAGCGTCGGCACGATCGTCTCGGGCGCGGGGCGCCAGCCGTTGCAGGCCAGCCAGTCGGCGCCCGCCTCGAACCACTGGCGTGGGAAAGAGCGCGTGTAGCTCGCGATATCGGTCGCGTGGTCGCGCGTGATCTCCGCCATCAGGCCGCTCAGAACCTCGGCCTGCCCGACATCGGGTGCGGCGGTGCTGTCGAAGCGGATCTTGTCGTCCGGCGCGACGAAGGGACGGGTGCCGGCGAGGCTCGCGCTGACGGGATCGTTGGCCGCCTCGCCATTGGGGCGGGGAAGGACGTAAGTCCCTCTGCCGACTTCGCCGCTGACGAGGCCGCGCTCGTGCAGCAGCGCGTAGGCGCGGGTTATCGTCCCGATTGTCACCTTCACATCGAAGGCGAGGTTTCGCTGCGGCGGGAGCTTGCTACCCGCCGGAAGATGGCCGGTCATGATGGCATCCTCCATCTGATCGGCAAGGCGAACGTAGAGCGGACCTTTGCCCGCCGCGAGATTGGGAAGCCAATTTGTCATGGGGACAATTCTCTACATTGGCATAATGTCCCTGTCAATATAGATGACAATTCATCCGAAACGCCCGATGTGGCAGGTGCAATATGCGTAGATATGACGAATATCTCATCACAATCGATACAATCTATCCCGATAGCTATGTCAGGGAGTCACAGTTTCTCGCAAGCGGCGACCTGTTGGCGCCAGCGCCGATGCCGGCGCCGCGCAGCGGGATTTTGGGATTGGTGGATCGGTGGCGCAATTGGAACGCACGGCGCGTCGGCCGGCTTTCGCTGAGAGGCATGTCGGACGAGCAGTTGCGCGATATCGGCGTGTCGCGGCTCGAGGCGATGTCGGAGGCGGGTCGTTCTCGCCTGCTGACCTGGTTCTGAGCTTCCGCCGCTTAGACCTCCGCCCCTGGCGGAAGCACGGATCCGGCGTTGCGTCTCCCCGACCCCGTGACGCCGGATCCGTTCAGCAGTCGGTATTGCCGGCAGCCCAGCGCTGGACATCCTTGCCGATACGACCGGAAATCGGCTCGCCCATCATCGGGCCGAAGGCCTGGAGGCGAGCGGGCTTGCCTTCGGCCTGCACGACGAGCAGGGGGCGGATGTCGCTTGACCCCTTACGCACGAGAAGGATGCGCGGCCGGCCGGAGAAGGACGTCAGTTCGGGCGCCAGCGAATAGGCTTTGAAAGCGGGATCGCCCGACTTGAACCAGCAGCGGTTGGCGCCGACGGCCACCTTTTCCATGATGTCGAGCGCCGAAGGCCCCCCGGCCGGCGTCGTCGCCTTGGGCTGGCAGCCGACGAGGGCCATGAGGGCGAGCAGGGCGGTCGCACCGAGCGCTTTGCGCATGTTTTTCAAACCTTCACGCCGCAGCGATGACTTCGAGGGCGGAGGCGAAGATCGCGCGTCCGTCATTGCCGCCATGGGCGGCCTCGATCAGGTTTTCCGGATGCGGCATCATGCCGAGCACATTGCCCTTTTCGTTCATGACGCCGGCGATGTCATTCACCGAACCGTTGGGATTGGTTCCATCGGCATAGCGGAAGACGATCTGACCGTTGCCCTCGAGCGCCTTCAGCGTTTCGTCGTCGGCGAAGTAGTTTCCGTCATGGTGTGCCACTGGGCAGCGGATGATCTGCCCGGTTTCGTAGGCCCGCGTGAAGTCGGTGTCGGAATTGACCACTTCGAGCTTCACCTGGCGGCAGACGAATTTCAGCGAGGCATTGCGCATCAGCGCGCCAGGCAGCATGCCGGCTTCGACGAGGATCTGGAAGCCGTTGCAGACGCCGAGAACCTTCACGCCGCGCTCAGCCGCCTTCTTGACCGCCTGCATCACCGGCATACGGGCGGCGATCGCGCCGCAGCGGAGATAATCGCCGTAGGAGAAACCGCCGGGGATGACCACGAGGTCGACATCGGGCAGGTCCGTCTCGGTCTGCCACACCGTCACCGGCGCCTGTCCGGAAATCTTGGTCAGCGCGGCGATCATGTCGCGGTCGCGGTTGAGGCCTGGAAGCTGGAGAACGGCTGATTTCATGGCTGGTGCTCAAACCTTGCTTGGGCTTCCTGGAGCTCCCGCAGCTCCAGGCGATTTTCGATGCGATCGAGACGGTCCAGAACCTGGCTCATCGTCCCATGCATATTGTTGAGGTCGCCCTGCATCACATGCATGTAGTTGCGGAGCGAATTGATATCCTGACGCGTTTCCCGCTGGCCATCCTTGATGGTCGAAATATCCGCCTGCAGTTTCCGCAGAATTTCGAACATCAGTTCCTGCGTCTGGTCGGCCATGCCACCGCTCCTTCAACCCTCAGGCGATGGAGATAGTATAGTTCTCGATGACCGTGTTTGCGAGGAGCTTTTCGCACATGGCCTTGAGGTCTTCCTCCGCCTTTGCCTTGTCGGCGCCATCAAGTTCAAGGTCGAAGACCTTGCCTTGGCGGACGTGGCCAACGCCGTCGAAGCCGAGGGTTGCGAGCGCGCCTTCGATCGCCTTGCCCTGCGGATCGAGAACGCCATTCTTCAGGGTGACGGTGACACGGGCCTTGATCACTGGAATTTCCCTCTTCCTTACTTCACCAGAACCGGGCCGGTTCCACGGATCGGTTCGTTCTCGTTGATGATGCCAAGCCGCCGGGCGACTTCCTGGTAGGCTTCGAGAAGCCCGCCGAGATCCTGGCGGAACCGGTCCTTGTCGAGCTTTTCCTTGGTCTCGATGTCCCAGAGGCGGCAGCTGTCGGGCGAAATCTCGTCGGCAAGGATGATGCGCATCATCTCGCCTTCGAACAGGCGACCGCACTCGATCTTGAAGTCTACGAGCTGGATGCCGATGCCGAGGAAGAGGCCTGACAGGAAGTCGTTGACGCGGATGGCGAGCGCCATGATGTCATCGAGTTCGGCCGGATTGGCCCAGCCGAAGGCGGTGATGTGCTCCTCGGAGACCATGGGGTCGTCGAGCGCGTCGGACTTGTAGTAGAATTCGATGATCGAGCGCGGCAGAACGACGCCTTCCTCGATGCCGAGACGCTTGGCGAGCGAGCCGGCGGCGACATTGCGCACGACGATCTCGAGCGGGATCATCTCGACTTCCTTGATCAACTGCTCGCGCATGTTGAGGCGGCGCAGGAAGTGGGTCGGGATGCCGATCTTGTTCAGGTGCGTGAACAGGTATTCGGAAATGCGGTTGTTGAGGACACCCTTGCCGTCAATGACATCGTGCTTCTTCTTGTTGAAAGCCGTGGCGTCATCCTTGAAGAACTGGATCAGCGTGCCTGGCTCCGGACCCTCGTACAGGATCTTGGCCTTGCCCTCGTAAATACGGCGGCGACGGTTCATGGACAAATTACTCTGCTGGTTGGCGCCTCGCGCGGGGCGCAGTGGATCGGCAATTGAAGCGGTCCCATAAAGGAAAACATCCGTTTTCACAATGCAGCTGTTGTTCCTCACGGATATTTCCGACAAACCGGTAACGACTCAGGGAAACGACAAACTTCGCATTGCACTTTCTACAGCCTTTTGATTAATGGGGAAACGCGCCATCAAGAAGGCAAGAGATTTCGGGAGAACGATATGAGTGGCATGAGCGACCGGGAAAAAGCGTTTGAAAACAAGTTCGCGCACGATCAGGACCTGAAGTTCAGGGCTGAAGCGCGTCGCAACAAACTGCTTGGCATCTGGGCTGGCGGACTGCTTGGCAAGACCGATGTCGATGCTTATGCCAAGGAAGTCGTAGCCTCGGATTTCGAGGAAGCCGGCGACGAGGACGTATTCCGCAAGGTCAAGGGCGACCTGGCTGCCGGCGGCGTGTCCGTTTCGGATGAGGAACTGCGCGCCAAGATGCTGGAACTTCTCGGCGTCGCCGTGGAGCAGGTTCAGAACACCTAATATCAGGACAGATTTTTCAACGCCCCGTGTCGTTGCCCGATAGGGCCGTGGCGGGGCGTTTCCATGTCTGGCCTTTGAGGAAGGTTTCCGTCTGGTCGAACGGCATGGGGCGGGCGAGTCCGAAACCCTGAAGGACATCGCAGCCGAGGTCGCGCAATACCTCTACATGGGCGTCGGTCTCGACCCCCTCGGCGACGACCTTGACGTTCAGGGAGTGACCGATCTCGATGATCGCCCGGACGAGCTGCCGCTGCTCGCGGGAGTCAGGCACCTTGCGGATCAGCTCACGGTCGATCTTCAGCGCCTGAGGATTGAGGCGCAACAGGCTGACGATCGACGCATGCCCGGTGCCGAAGTCGTCGATCTCTATGGAAATGCCGAGCCGGCGCAGAAGCCGCAGGTTCTCCTTCACCTGCGCGTCGAAGTCGTCGAGGAAGATGGATTCCAGCAGTTCGAAGGACAGCGCGCCGGGCGGGATCTCGATTCCGGCCAGCGCCTTGCGCAGGTTCGGATCGTGCAACCGCCTTGAGGAAACGTTGACCGACAGCTTGGGAATGGAAAAGCCGCGCTGGCGCCAGAGGCGCATGTCGGCCAGCGCCTTGTCGAGCACGCGGCCGTCGATATCGGAGACGACGTTCAGATCGTCGGCGGCCTTCAGGAACAGATCGGGTGTCAGAAGGCCACGCTCGGGGTGCTGCCAGCGAACCAAAGTTTCGACGCCAGCGACGTCAAGCGTCCGGGCGTCGAACTGGAACTGGTAAACGGGAACGAACTCGTCCTGCTCAAGCCCGCGCAGAATGTCGTCCGACAAGCGCTTGGTGCTGACGGCGCGGGTCTGGTCGTCGTCGCGGAAGAATTCGAACCGGTTCCGGCCGCGGTTCTTGGCGTGATAGAGCGCCATGTCGGCATTCAGCAGTAGCTGGCGCGCATTGATGACAGGGCCGCGCGACACGGCGACGCCGATGCTGCTGCCGAACCGGCACTCATGTCCTTCGATGGTGACGGGGCGGCGGGTGTGATCGATGATGCGCTCTGCGAGCTTGCCGAGCCGCTTCTCCGGTCCTTCGAACTGAACGAGGACAACGAACTCGTCGCCGCCGATGCGAGCCACGAAATCGCCCTGGCCGACCTCGGCCCTCAGGATCGATGCGGCGTGACGCAGCAGCGCATCGCCGGCATTGTGGCCGAGCGTGTCGTTGATCTGCTTGAAGCGGTCGAGATCGATATGAAGGACCGCGAGACGTTTGTGCGTCAACCGGCAATGCTCTTCCATCTGGTCCAGCATCGCATCGAGATATCGCCTGTTCGGCAGGTCGGTCAGGTGGTCGTGGAGCGCGATATGCTCCATGCGCTGGCGCGCGCCTTCCAACTCGCGATTGCGCGCCTCGGCCAGCGTCTTTGCGCTGTCGAGCTGCTGGTGCAGGGTGATATCGTCGGAGACGTCCCAGGTTACACCGAGAAGGCGCCGGCGGCCGTTCTGGTCGATGATGGTCGTTGCCCGCGAGCGCAGGTGGCGAATCTCGCCGTCGTTCTTCCTGAATATCCGGAACTGGTCGTAGAACTCATCGCCGCCCCGGATCGCATTTTCGGAGTTGCCGATTGCGCGGTCCCGGTCGTCGGGATGGAGCACGCTCTGCCACGTGCCGTTCGGCAGTATCCGGCCGGGTCCCTCCATGCCGTAGATGCGCATCACGCGCTCGTCCCAGTAGACCTCCATCGTATCTAGATCGGCCTCGAACACGCCGATCTTGGATGTCTCCAGCGCAAGTTCCAGCCGCGCGGTCATCTGTCGCAACATTTCCTCGGCGTTTTTGCGCGCCGTGATGTCGATGTCCGTGCCGATGATTCGGGTCGGCTGGCCTTTGTCATCCCACTCGACGCAGGCGCCGCGGCACTCGATCCAGACCCAGTGACCGGCCTTGTGGCGTTCACGGTATTCGAACGCCATGTAGTCCGGATCGCCGGCGTTCTGCCGTTCGAGGGCGTGGCAGACGCGATCCCGGTCGTCGGGGTGCAGGAGCTGGAGCCATTCCTCTGCCGTTGCAGCCGGCATGTCGTCGGGGCCCAGACCTCGCAGGTGCCGCCACGTTTCCGAGTAGTACATCTCGCCGGTTTTGAAATTGTGATCCCAGACTCCCGTCGCAGCACTGGTGAGGGCCTGATGCCAGCGACTTTCATGTCGAGCAAGTTCCGCCTCGCGTTCCGCGCGTTCGCTGATGTCAACAAACTGTAGCAGAACGGCGGTGCGTGTGCGGCGATCATCCACCTGGCTTGTCAGCGCCAGGACCGTGGAACGTCTCCCATCGCCGGCGGTGAGGATCACGTCGCAAGGCGGCGGCGTGCTTCCCGTCAGAGCGGCCGTCAGGTTGGCCTGAAGTCTCGGCTGGTCGGAGATATCAACGAGTTCGAAACATGATGATGTACCGTTACGTCGTGCGCTGCCCATCAACCGATGGAACGGTTCGTTCATCGCGAGGACGGTACCGGATACATCCACGATGGCCGCGGCTTGCGGTAGGGCCTCAAGATATGCGGATCGCTCCTGCGGCGTCGCCTCGCGGCTCAAGGGTAAGGCGGAACTGACGGGCACGGCCAACTCGTCTGCAAGCAAAACTAGAAGGCTGACTATGTGTATGCGCAGATTAAGATCGGCTTAAAGAGGCGCCGGAAGTTTTACCGGAGCCTCCCCAAAAATTGGGCGAAGACCATCGACCCTTCCGGCCATGGCCCATGCCCGGACTCCGCGTTGATGTGGCCCGACTCGCCGGCGTCGATCAGCAGCGAACCCCAGGCGGAGGCGATATCGTCGGCGTGGTCGTAGGTGCCGAAGGGATCGTTGCGGCTGGCGATGGTGATCGACGGGAAGGGCAGGGGATCGCGCGGGTAGGGGCCGAAGGTCATCAGATGCTTCGGACGGATCGCCGGATTGGCGACGTCTGGCGGCGCGACGAGGAAGGCGCCTGCGACCGGCTTGCGGAAATGCGGTATCGCATGGATCACGGTTGGAACACCGAGGGAATGGGCCACAAGAACGACCGGCCGGCTCGCGGCATTGACGGCCTCCGCGACCTGTTCGACCCAGTCTTCGCGCACGGGCTTCGACCATTCGGCCTGTTCCACGCGGCGGGCGGTGGAGAGCTTGCTCTCCCATCGGCTCTGCCAGTGGTCGGGCCCGGAATTGGTATAGCCGGGGATGATGAGAATGTCGGCGTCGGATGCTTTCATGGTGACGCCCGATTTGTGACGTTCACGAAGTGGTGTCAAGGCTCGGGGCGACAAAGGGCGCTGCTTTTGCTAATCTGAACTCTGCCGGTGCTCTTTCGTGACGTCGGTCGAAACCTTCGCCGCGGATGCGCCGGTCTCACCAGTCGTGAAACGGAGGAGGTTTGCATGGCTACTTTCCACGTATGGGCCGGATCCACCGGCGTCGAAAGGTCTCGTGTCGTCATCCGCGAGATCGGCATAGCTGATGTTCTGGCGGCACTGAAGGCGGGGGCGGAGGACTTTCGCGCCAGTCCGTCGCACTATCTCTTTCTCGGTCTCATCTATCCGGTGGCGGGCGCGCTGCTGATGGCCTGGGCCTCCGGCGCCAATCTCTTGCCGCTGCTGTTTCCGCTTTTGTCCGGTTTCGCGCTGGTCGGTCCGTTCGCCGCGCTCGGGCTGTACGAGATCAGCCGGAGGCGCGAGCAGGGGTTGTCCTGGACATTCGAGGACATCGTTGCCATTCGACGGTCTCCGGCGCTGCCTTCGATCCTGGCGCTGGGCGTGTTGCTGACCATGGTCTTGGTGGTCTGGCTTCTGACCGCCCAGCAGATCTATGCCAGCTATTTCGGCGAGGTCATCCCGACGTCATTCGCAAATTTTATCAGCGGCGTCCTGGAGACCAGCCATGGGCGGGCCATGACCTTCTGGGGCATTCTCGTCGGCTTCTTCTTTGCCGTCGCCGTCCTGGCGTCGACCGTCATCGCCTTCCCCATGCTGCTCGACCGAGACTGCGGCGTTGCGACGGCAGTTGAGACTTCGATACGGGCAACGCTTGCTAATCCGTTGCCGGTCGCGCTCTGGGGCGCGATCGTCGCCGGACTTTTGGTGGTCGGGTCCATCCCGCTGCTCGTCGGCCTGGCGATCACCATGCCGATCCTCGGCCATGGGACCTGGCATCTCTACCGGGCAATGGTGGCTTCGGACAGACGCTGACGACGGATACGGCAAGGCCGCCGGATGATCTCCGGCGGCCCGCGAAAACCGGAGCAGCAAGAGTGCTGTAGATCAGCCGAAGACACGCTTGAAGATCGTGTCGACGTGCTTGGTGTGATAGCCGAGGTCGAATTTCTCGCGGATTTCTTCCTCGGAGAGTGCCGCGCGGACCTCTTCGTCGGCCAGCAGTTCCTCGAGGAAGTCGGCACCCTTTTCCCAGACCTTCATGGCGTTGCGCTGGACGAGACGGTAGCTGTCCTCGCGGGACACGCCGGCCTGCGTCAGGGCCAGGAGCACGCGCTGGCTCATCACCAGGCCCTTGAACTTGTTCATGTTCTTCAACATGTTCTCGGGGTAGATGACGAGCTTTTCGATCACGCCAGCCAGCCGGTTCAGGGCGAAATCGAGGGTGATCGTCGTATCGGGGCCGATGGCCCGCTCAACGCTCGAATGGCTGATGTCGCGCTCGTGCCAAAGGGCAACGTTCTCCATCGCCGGCGTGACCGACATGCGCACCAGCCGCGCGAGACCGGTCAGGTTCTCTGTGAGAACGGGATTGCGCTTGTGCGGCATGGCGGACGAGCCCTTCTGGCCGGGCGAGAAGAACTCTTCGGCCTCCAGCACTTCGGTGCGCTGCATGTGACGGATCTCGATCGCGATGTTTTCCATCGACGAGGCGATGACGCCGAGCGTGGCGAAGAACATCGCATGGCGGTCGCGCGGGATGACCTGGGTGGAGATCGGCTCGGGCTTCAGGCCGAGCTTTTCGCAGACATGTTCCTCGACGCGCGGATCGATGTTGGCGAAGGTGCCGACGGCACCGGAGATCGCACCCGTGGCCACTTCGGCGCGGGCGGCGACGAGGCGGGCGCGGTTGCGGTCCATCTCGGCATAGAAGCGGGCGAAGGTGAGGCCCATGGTCGTCGGCTCGGCATGGATGCCGTGGCTGCGGCCGATACGGACGGTGTCCTTGTGCTCGAAGGCGCGCTTCTTGAGTGCCGCCAGAACGCGATCCATGTCGGCGATCAGGATGTCGGCGGCGCGCACCAACTGGATGTTGAACGTGGTGTCGAGCACGTCGGAGGACGTCATACCCTGGTGGACGAAGCGGCTGTCGGGGCCGACGAATTCCGCAAGGTGCGTCAGGAAGGCGATGACGTCATGCTTGGTGACGGCCTCGATCTCGTCGATGCGGGCGACGTCGAACTCGGCGGCACCACCCTTTTCCCAGATCGTCTTGGCCGCGTCCTTCGGGATCACGCCGATCTCGGCAAGCGCGTCGCAGGCATGGGCCTCGATCTCGAACCAGATGCGGAACTTGGTTTCGGGAGACCAGATGGCGACCATCTCGGGACGGGAATAGCGGGGGATCATCGGCTTGGGCTTTCTGTCTTCGAAAGAACGGGTGCGGGAAGGACTGGCGCCGCTTTAGCAAAGAGCGGCGGCAATCTCAACGGTGCCGGCGGGCAAGCAGCAGGCTCATCGCCACGAGGATCGGTCCGCCGATCGGCAGCAGGGGGCGGATGCCGAGCACCGCGAACTGGTATACGGCACCGGCGGAGGTGAAAACGAACTGGAACATCCAGATCCGGGATCCGAACGGTGCGTGCCATTGCGCATAGAACAGCCGGTACTGCATGGCGAAGATGAAAGCCGTCATCGCGACCGTGCCTGCTCCAAGCAGAAGCAAGGCGGCAGCAAAGCGGGTTTCGGCCGGTCGGGCATAAGACAGGAAGCGGATGAGCGGCAGGACGGTTAACCAGGTCAGCGAGCCTCCGGCGAAATACAGGATCATCAACTCGTCGTGGTGGGTGACGGGGATGTTCTGCAACAACGCAAACCCGAGCCAGGCGGAGATTGCCATCGCCGTACCCCAGAGAACAGCGCCGCCGAGCCATGGCAGCAGAGGTGTCTTGAGGGCCGAAGGTCTGCCGCCCGGCGTGTGCCGCGTGTCGTCGACCATCGTCAGGGGCGAAACGGAACGGCGATCCATCGTCCGTCCCGGCCTTCGAAGCCGTAGCTGAGCACGAGCACCAGGGCCACATGCACCGGCTCGCCCTGCATGGGATGAAACGTCATGACGCCGCCAATGCGGTAGCCGGTCGGGCAGCGGCGGCTGGACGGGACGGCTTTGCCGTCCTCATGAAGCGTTACATCGGCGGCCTCGCCGTTCTTTTCCGTCAGCGAGAGGCGGAACCCCTTGATCGGCGTTCCGAGATCCTTGCAGGCGTCGGACGGCTGGGCTTCGGTTTCCGTCAGCGATAGCCGGTAGGGTTCGCCGAAGGCGGGCTTCGCCGGAAAAGCGCGATAGCCGAGCTGGTGCGCCGGCGCCTCGATCTCGCTGACCGGATTGAAAGCGACCAGATGGCCCGGATGATCTGAGAGGCCATATTGGTTCAGGAGGGGCGAGGCGTCGCTGGCGGCCTTGGCACGTGCCTGCGAAAGGCCTGCCGCCTCATCGTCGATCCTGACCCTGACAGGGGTCTTTGGCAGAAAGGCGTCCTTCGCGGTATCGATGACGAAGATCTCCGAGTAAGGAAAGCCGGAGCCGTCCTGGATGCCGTATTGCTCGAAGGCGAAGATATTGCCATCGGCGGAAAAACCGAGGGGATTGAAGGCCGCCATATCTCCGGCAAGCGTTGGCCCGGTCATGCCGAGCACAAACATCGTCATCGCGACCAGCCGGCCTCTCTCCCATCGCGTCAAGCGCGTGCTCCCTCCGCAGCTTTCCTCAGAGTGTCGACGGTTTTGCGATAGTCGTCAACGCCTTCGCCCTTGAACACGGCGGAACCGGCGACGAGTACGTTGGCGCCGACGGCCGTGACGAGCGGCGCGGTCTCGGCGGTGACACCGCCATCGACCTCAAGCTCGATCGGACGGTTGCCGATCAGCAGGTTGGCCTGCGCGGTCTTTTCGACCATGGCTGGGATGAACTTCTGGCCGCCGAAGCCGGGGTTGACGCTCATGATCAGGATCAGGTCGAGGTCGTCGAGGACGTGTTCGAGGACGCTGACCGGTGTCGCCGGATTGAGCGAGACGCCGGCCTTCTTGCCGAGGGAGCGGATCTTCTGCAGCGAGCGGTGCAGGTGCGGGCCGGCTTCGGCATGGACGGTGATCACGTCACAGCCGGCATCGGCGAAGGCTTCCAGATAGGGGTCGGCGGGCGAGATCATCAGGTGGCAGTCGAAGACGGCTGTCGAGAAGGGCCTGAGCGCCTTGATCACGGCGGGCCCGTAGGAGATGTTCGGCACGAAATGCCCGTCCATGACGTCGAGGTGAATCCATTCGGCGCCGGCCTCCGTCACGTCGGCGACTTCCTGGCCGAGTTTGGCGAAATTGGCGGCAAGGATCGACGGGGCGATCTTCAACGGGCGGGTCATGGCGGCGGGCTCCTCGGCATTCGGCGATGTTGCCGCCCATAGCACCGGGCGGGCCGTGTCACAACACTCGCGCGGATCGGTCGGCCGCGTCTTTCGTCGCATCACGGCGTCGGGATCGACGATCTGGCGGACCTCCGTCGGCCGGTGTAAGGACGTTTCGCGACGGCAAGGAGAATGACATGACGAAACTGGCGGTGGTCACGGGTGGAAGCAGCGGTATCGGCCGCGGACTGGTGGAGGCCTTCGCGACGGCCGGTTACCGGGTTGCCTTCAGCCATTTCAACGACCAGGCCGGCGCCGTTGCGGTCGAGGCAGATGTCACGGAGCGGGGCGGACAGGCCAGAGGGTTTGCCGCCGACGCTGGTGAGGGGGAGGCGGTCGACCGGTTTTTCGACGCCGTCGTTGACTGGGCCGGGATGGTGCCGGATGTTCTGGTCAACAATGCCGGCATCCAGACCTGGTCGCCTCTGCTCGATCTTCCCGAGGAGGCCTGGAACCGCGTGATCCGGACCAACCTGACGGGAACCTTCCTCAACACCAAGGCGGCGGCGCGACGCATGGTGGATGCCGGAAAGGGCGGGGCGATCGTCAATATCGGGTCTGGCTGCAACAAGCTCGCCTTTCCGCGCCTCGTCGACTACACGGCGTCGAAGGGCGGGATCGAGCAGTTCACCAAGGTGGCGGCCGTGGAGCTCGGGCCGCAGGGTATCCGGGTCAACTGCGTGGCGCCCGGCGCGATCATCACCGAGCGGACGCTGGAGGAGGCGCCGGATTACGAGGAGACGTGGTCGAAGCTGACGCCGCTGCGCCGTGCCGGACAGCCGGCGGATATCGCGTCGGCCGTGCTGTTTCTCTCGGGCGACAACGCCGCCTTCATCACGGGACAGACGATCTGGGTTGATGGCGGTCTGTTTTCGCAGCCCCAATGGCCCTATCCGGTTTGACGCCGACGGATATTACTGTCCCTGCGGCGCAGGCTCGACGAAACGGCCGTTTTGCCACTCCAGGAGCCGGTAGGGGTTTTCTGCCAGTTCATGATCCGGTCCGAACCTGATCGGGCCAATGGCGGTCTGAAATGTTTCGCTGGCGAGGATGTCGGCAATCGGCAGCTTGCGATCGGTCGCCGTCGTCGCCGCGGCAAGGGCGATCTCGACAGCGGCAAAGGCCGGTAACACGTAGCCCTGCGGGGCGACATCGACGGCGGCGAGTGCTGCGAGGGCACCTGCGGCCGTGGTGTCGCCGGCATGGTCGGGCAGGGCGACGGCCAACACGCCGTCGGCCAGGGGAACGGGCTCATCCAGGGCTCGCATGGCGTCACCGCCGATCACCGTCAGCGGAATGGATTCGGCGGCGGCGTCACGGGCGATGATCGACACGTCGTTGCGGTCGCCGCCGACCAGAACGTGCGTCGCGCCGGCGGTCTTCAGACGGCGCACGAGGGCGAGTTGCTGTTCCTGGCCGGGACGGAAGGTGTCGGTGAAAACAGGTGTCAGGCCGCGCTCCTCCAGTCCCGCCCTGACGGACTCGACCAGTTCGCGTCCGTGAATGGTGCCGTCCTCGATGAGAGCGATGGGCGATCCGGGCCAGTTGGCGAGAATGACCTCGACGAGCTTTTCCGCCTCGTCGTCCGGAGCGGGTGCCAGCCGGAAGAACGGCCAGCCCTTTTTCAGCGCGTCTTCCATCAGGACCTTCCAGCGCACCGAGACTGTGATCGCCGGGATGGCAGCCTCGGCGAGGGCCGGCAGGGCGCCGTCAAGGGATTCCGAACAGAGGAAGCCGATGGCGGTGTCGACGCCGGCCTCGACAATCCGGGCGGCGATGTCGGGGCCACTGCCCGCCTCGCAGCTCTCGTTGACGAGGAAGATGTTCTGCCCGACCGCGGATGCGGCGGCCGCGGCACCATCGCGGATCTGCTCGCCGAGCACCGCATAGGGACCGGACTGGGGTGCCACGACGGCGATGCCTTCCGCAACCGAATGGGATGCGACGGACAGGAAGGAGAGGGCGGTGAGGGCAAGTCGGATCGTCATCAGCAATCGGTCCTTCGGCAATGGATGCAGCTTAGAGGCATGCCATCGCAAAGGAAACCGCAAGATGGTGGCCAAATTGCCGTTGCAGGCATATTGCAACGCCCATTGTGGAAAAGGTAACGCCTGCGCTCCATATTGACGGCACAGCCACATCTGAGACGCTGGCGCCGTGCAGGCACTCCTGGAGATAGACTTGTTGAACAGGCATAAGATCGAACCCGTCCTTTATCGCGATGCGATGGCGCAGTATGCCGGGCATGTGCAGATCGTGACGACCGAACACGAGGGCGTCAGGCGCGGCGTGACCATTACAGCCGCCTGCTCTGTTTCGGACAATCCGCCGACGGTGCTTGCCTGCCTGAACAACAGCAACGCCAGCAACGGCGTTTTCTTCGAGAGCGGCCGTTTTGCGCTGAACACGCTCGGTGCACGGCACCAGACGCTTGCCAACGCCTTTGCCGGGTTCGGAAGCCTCTCTGCGGACGAACGCTTCGGGATGGCAGAGTGGATCAGTCTCGCGACCGGAGCGCCGGTGCTGAAGGACGCCATCGTATCCTTCGACTGCCGGGTCGTCGACATGAAGGTGACGGCGACGCATACCGTTCTCTTCGGCGAGGTGGCAGGCGTCCATTTCGGTCCGAAGGACGAAAGTCTCATCTATCTGGACCGGGGCTATCACAGCCTGTAAGCTCCTTCGAAAACACGAGGGAGCAGCCATGAGCGGACAGTCGGACGGCAACCTGCCGGCAAGCATCGACGAGATGGCCGGGCTTCTTGGGCGTCATGACTATCTGGCCAGCCGCCCACTCGCCACCGTGCTTTTTCTCTCGCTCAAAATGGGACGGCCGCTGTTTCTCGAAGGCGAAGCGGGGGTCGGCAAGACCGAGGTTGCCAAGGTGCTGGCAAAGGCACTCGACCGGCCACTGATCCGCCTGCAATGCTATGAAGGCCTCGATATTTCGTCGGCCGTCTACGAATGGAACTATCCGGCGCAGATGCTGGAGATTCGCCTCTCGGAAGCGACCGGCGTGTCTGACCGGGGTCGCCTGGAGGGCGACATCTTCTCCGAGCGCTACCTGATCCGCCGGCCGGTGCTGCAGGCGCTGCAGGGTGTCGAGGGCAAGGCGCCGGTGTTTTTGATCGACGAACTGGACCGTACGGACGAGGCCTTCGAGGCCTTTCTGCTTGAGATGCTGTCCGATTTCCAGGTCACGGTGCCCGAGCTTGGCACCATCCGCGCCGCCGAACCGCCGATCGTCATCGTCACGTCGAACCGGACACGCGAGGTGCACGACGCGCTGAAGCGGCGCTGCCTCTACCATTGGGTCGACTATCCCAAGGCCGCCGAGGAGCTGGAGATCATCCGCCGCAAGGTGCCTGCATGCAACGAGGCGCTGTCGCGCCAGATCGTCGCCTATGTGCAGAAACTCAGAACGCTCGACCTCTTCAAGAACCCCGGCGTTGCCGAGACCATCGACTGGGCGACGGCGCTCACCGAACTCGATCGGCTGGCGCTCGATCCGGAGACGATTTCCGACACGCTCGGGACTCTCTTGAAATATCAGGACGATATTGCCCGGATACAGGGCGGCGAGGGACAGAAGTTGCTCGCCGAGGTCCGGGCGGAACTGCTGGCGGGTTGACGATGGCGGCGACCGGAGCACAGGACGGTCTCGTGATGCCGCCGGTGGCGCAAGGCGAGGGTCGCTTCGCCGACAACATCGTGCATTTCGCTCGCGTGCTGCGCAAGGCAGGGCTGAAGCCGGGGCCGGGCGCGGTGGCGGATGCGATCGAGGCGGTGTCGGCGATCGGCATCGGGTCGCGGGAGGAATTTCACGCGGCGCTCTCGGCGGTGTTCGTCAAGCGCCATGAGGACCAGGCCGTGTTCGACGAGGCGTTCCGGCTCTACTGGCGGACCCGCGATCTCGTCGGCAAGATGATCGCTATGATGTCGCCGGTTGCGCCCGAAGGACACAAGGAGAAGGACAAGGCCGGCTCGGCGCGCGTTAGCGGTGCGCTGTTCGCCGAACGTGAGCGCCCACTGCGGGAAAAGGACGAGCCGGAGATCGAGATTGATGCGCGTTTCACAGTGTCGGGTAACGAGTTTCTGAAGCAGATGGATTTTGCCCAGATGTCGGCCTCGGAACTGGCACATGCACGGCGGATCATGGAACAGCTCGTCATGCCGTTCGACACCTTGCAGACGCGGCGCTTCCAGCCATCGCACAGGCCACGCGCGTTCGATCCGCGCGCGACGATGCGGGCGTCGCTGAAGAGCGGCGGCGATCTCATCCTGCCGCGCTTTCGCGACCGACGGGAGATAGAGCCGCCGCTGGTGATCCTCGCCGACATTTCCGGCTCGATGAGCCAGTACACGCGCGTCTTCCTGCACTTCCTGCATGTGATGACCGAGCGAAGGCGGCGGGTGCACACTTTTCTGTTCGGTACCCGGCTAACGAATGTCACGAGGCAGATGCGTTTTCGCGATCCAGACGAGGCGTTCGACCAATGTTCGGCGCTGGTGAAGGACTGGTCGGGCGGTACGCGAATCGGTGAGACGCTCAAGGAATTCAACCGCATATGGGCGCGGCGGGTGCTGGGGCAGGGCGCAGTGGTGCTGCTCATCACCGATGGGTTGGAGCGCGATGGGGTGGAACTTCTGAAGACCGAGGTAGACCGGCTGCACCGTTCGTGCCGCAGGCTCGTCTGGCTCAATCCCTTGCTCCGGTTCGACGGTTTCGAGGCGCGGGCGAGCGGGGTCAAGGCCATGCTGCCGCATGTCGACGAGTTCCGCCCGGTCCACAATCTCAATTCACTCGCGGATCTCGCGGCCGCATTGTCCGGCGCGACGAGCCGGAAAGCGGATCCGCGGCGATTTCTGAAACACGGGAGGCTGCAGTGACGACATCCATGGACGAGACGCGCGATCCGCTTGTCATCGGGCAGACCTGGTCCGGCGAAGGACGCTCGGTCGCGCTTGCGACCGTGGTCGAGACCTGGGGCTCGGCGCCCCGTCCTGTCGGCAGCCATCTGGTGATCGACGGCGAGGGCAATTTCGAGGGCTCGGTGTCCGGAGGATGCGTGGAGGGCGCCGTCATCACCGAGGCGATGGAGGTGATCGAGAGCGGCGCGCCGCGCATGCTGGAGTTCGGCGTGGCCGACGAGGCCGCATGGCGCGTCGGGCTTTCCTGCGGCGGGCGTATTCGCGTCTATGTCGAGAGGCTCGGCTGATGGACCGGAACCTGTTGGAGCGGCTGAACGCGGCACGGGCCGCCCGGACGGCGGCGGCCGTTGTCACGGACCTCGTCACAGGCGCGGGGCGGCTGGTGCTGGAGGGCGAGAGCGTTGCGGGGGAACTGGGCAACGAGGTTGCCACGCGGTTTCGGTCCGGCAAGGCGGGAGTGGTGGACACGGGCGGCGGCAGTCACTTCATCAATGTCTACCTGCCGCCACCGCGCATCGTCATCATCGGCGCCGTCCATATCAGTCAGGCGCTTTGTCCGATGGCACGGATTGCGGGCTTCGACGTCACCGTCATCGATCCCCGCACCGCCTTTGCCACGCCTGAAAGGTTCGAGGGCGTCGATCTCGTCGCCGAATGGCCGGAGGATGTGCTGAAGGCGCGGCCGCTCGATGCCTATACGGCGGTGGCGGCGGTCACGCACGACCCGAAGATCGACGATTTTCCGCTGGCGGAGGCTTTACGTACAGGATGTTTCTATGTCGGCGCGCTCGGCAGTCGCAAGACGCATGCGAAACGCGTCGAACGGCTTGCCGCCGAAGGCTTCGGCCCCGAGCAGATCGGGCGCATCTCAGCGCCAATCGGACTCGATATCGGCGCCGCCAATCCGGGCGAGATCGCCGTTGCGGTGCTGGCCGATATCATCGGCGCCTTCCGTCGGCGCGGGCTGGCCGCCGGAGAAGCAGCATGATCTTCGGCGAGTTTTCGCTTGATGTGGCCGAGGGGCTGGTGCTCGCCCATTCGATACGCCTGGCCGATGGAAAGCTGCCAAAGGGCCATCACCTGACGGCCGGTGACGTCGAGGCGTTGAGGGCCGGCGGTGTCACAAGAGTGATCGCCTGCCGCATCGAGGAGGGCGATCTTGGGGAAGATTTGGCGGCCGAGGCGTTGGCGACCGCCATGGCGCCTGATCATCTGCGTTTCTCGCCGGCTTCCACAGGCCGCGTTAACATACATGCCGCATGTAACGGTCTGTTCGTGGCCGATCGCGAGGTTGTCGATCGCTTCAACCGCGTCGATCCGGCGATCACCTTCGCCTGTCTCGACGACCACAGCGATGTGCGGACCGGCGATCTCGTGGCAACCGTCAAGATCATTCCGCTGGCTGTCTCGCGGCAGAGCGTGGATATCGCCGTGGACATCTTCCGGCAATCGGCGCCGGTGACGCTAAAGCCTTACAGCGCATATGCAGTGTCGCTGATCGCCACCGAACTGCCGTCGCTGAAGACCTCGGTGATGGAAAAGACGGCACGGGTCCTGCAGCAACGGCTTTCGCCGTCAGGCAGCCGGCTCGTCGGTGAGCGTCGGGTTCCGCATCATGCGCGCGATGTTGCGGCGGCGATCGAGGCGGCGCTGGCGGTTCGGCATGAGGAACCGTCGATGGTCATTATCTTCGGCGCGTCGGCGATGACCGATCCGGCCGACGTGATCCCCGAGGCGATCCGGATGGCTGGCGGCATGGTTGAGCAGGTTGGCCTGCCGGTCGATCCGGGCAATCTGCTGGTGCTCGGACGCGTGGACGACGTGCCTGTTATCGGCGCGCCGGGATGCGCGCGTTCACCGAAGGAAAACGGCTTCGACTGGGTGATGAACCGGCTGCTGGCGGGCGAATGGCCGACCGCGCGGGAGTTGTCCGGATTGGGCGTTGGAGGCTTGCTGATGGAAATTCCGAGCCGGCCGCTGCCGCGCGAGGTCGCGACGCATGGCGATACGAGTTTGTCGATCTCGACCGTGTTGTTGGCAGCCGGCAAAGCCAGCCGTATGGGCGGCAGCGGAAACCACAAGCTGCTCGCGGAATTCGATGGCGAACCGCTCGTCAGGCGGTCGGCGCGGATCTCGCTGGAGAGCGGTGCCGGGCACGTCGTCGTCGTGACCGGGCACAGGGAAGCGGACATCAGTGGTGCGCTGGCTGGTCTTGCCGTTGATGTCGTCGACAATCCCGATTTTGCGAGCGGCATGGCGAGTTCGCTCAAGACGGGTTTTGCGGTGCCGCAGGTCGCGGAGAGCGACGGCGTGCTGGTCATGCTTGCCGACATGCCGGGACTGGAGGCGGACGACCTGAAACGACTGATAGATGCTTTTCGCGAGCATGGCGGCACGGCCATCGTGCGGGCCGTCGCCAATGGAAAGCGCGGCAATCCCGTGATCCTGCCGCGTTCCACCTTCGATGCCGTAAAGGCTCTTGAGGGTGATATCGGCGCGCGGCCGATCGTCGAGGGGTCGGGACTTCCGGTGATCGACGTCGAGATTGGTGCCGCCGCCCATCTCGACGTCGATACCCCCGAGGCGGTAGTCTCCGCTGGTGGAATCCTGAAGGGGTGAGACTGTGGATACGATCGATATCGAGGAGATGTTCCAGTCGCTCGGGCCCGTGACGATCAAGCGAATGTTCGGCGGCAAGGGCATCTATCATCACGGCGTGATCATCGCGATCGACCTTTTCGACGAGATCATGCTGAAAGCCGACACCGAAAGCGGACCCCAGTTCGCCGAGGCTGGTGCGACGCAGTGGGTTTACCAGCGCGAGGGCAAGTCGCCGGTTGCGATGCCTTACTGGACAATCCCTGACGGTGCCTATGACGATCCGGACGAGATGGCGAAATGGGTGGGTCTCGCCTACGAGGCGGGGCTCAGGGCCGGGCCGACGGTGCCGAAGAAGAAGTCAGCGAAGAAGCGGAAGGACGGCGCGGGTAAAGGCCGATAGGGGCTCGGGGAGCGCATCGAGATCGAACCAGCCGAACTCGGAGAGCTTGTCGGGTTCAGTCAGTTGCGGCTCGCCGCTGAAGTCGGTTGTCTTGTACAGCAGCGAGACCCAGTGCTGGCGGTCGGCCTCGATGATCTGCTCGGTCTGGCCGAGGAAGGTCAGCGCGCCGATCGACAGACCCGTTTCCTCCTCCGCTTCGCGGCGCGCGGCCCGTTCAGCCGGTTCCATGTGGTCGACCTTGCCGCCCACGATGTTCCAGTGGCCGGCCTCGGGCGCCTTCATGCGGCGGTAGAGCAGAATCCGGTCGTCGCGCAGGAGCGCGAGCCCGACACCGAGGCCGGGAAAGTCGATGCCGGGCATTCCCATGGGAAGCGATCAGGCCTTGGCGTTTGCGACGATCAGCATGAATGCCGGGATGTCGTCGCCGAAGCCGACAGGTGTCGGGCCATCATCGTGATCGCGGTAGTGGTTGCGGCGACGCTGCTGGTCGTCATTGGCCGGACGCGGACGATCGTTGTCGCGCGAACGCGGACGTTCGTTGCGCGGCTGCGGTGCCGGGCGGTTTTCGCTGCGACGCGGTTCGCGGACTTCTGTCTGCACTTCGATCTCCTCGATAACCGGAGCAGCTTCCGCCCGCCGGGGTTCAGCTTTGCGACCACCCTTGCGGCGGTCGCGATCCTTGTCACGGCCACGCGAACGCGGCTCGTCCAGGCTTTCTTCCGATGCCGGCAACGCCGACAGGTCGCCACTCATCCATTCGATGCTCTGGCCGATCAGTTTCTCGATGGCGTCGAGATACTTCGTGTCGGCCTTGGTCACGAGCGTGAACGCTTTGCCGGAACGACCAGCGCGGCCGGTACGGCCGATGCGGTGGACATAGTCTTCCGCATGGATCGGGATATCGAAATTGAAGACGTGGCTGACATCAGGGATGTCCAGACCGCGTGCGGCGACATCGGAGGCCACGAGCAGCTTAATCTGGTTGTCCTTGAAGCCGGCCAGCATGTTGGTGCGCGACCGCTGGTCCATGTCGCCGTGGAGGGCACCGACAGAAAAGCCGTGGCGTTCCAGCGAGCGGAACAGGTCAGCGACATCCTTCTTGCGATTGCAGAAAATGATCGCGTTCTTCAACTCGCCTTCCTCGGCGCGGATCAGATCGCGAAGGGCGGCGCGCTTCTCGTAGTCCTTCTTGTTGGCGGCGACGAGACGCTGGGTCACGGTCTTGGCCGTAGAGGACGGCGGAGCGACTTCGACCCGCTCCGGGTTCTGCAGGAAGCGGTCGGCCAGCTTCTGGATTTCCGGCGGCATGGTCGCGGAGAAGAACAGCGTCTGCCTCGTGAACGGGATCATCTTGGCGATGCGCTCGATGTCTGGGATGAAGCCCATGTCGAGCATGCGGTCGGCCTCGTCGATGACGAAAATCTCGACTCCCGTCATCAGTAGCTTGCCGCGCTCGCAGTGGTCCAGCAGGCGGCCGGGCGTGCAGATCAGCACGTCGGCGCCACGCTCAAGCTTGCGGTCCTGTTCCTCGAAGGAGACGCCGCCGATCAGAAGCGCGATGTTCAGCTTGTGATTCTTGCCGTACTTCTCGAAATTCTCGGCAACCTGTGCCGCGAGTTCGCGCGTCGGCTCGAGAATCAGCGTGCGTGGCATGCGGGCGCGGGCGCGGCCCTTTTCCAGCAGTGTGAGCATCGGCAGAACAAACGAGGCCGTCTTGCCGGTTCCGGTCTGGGCGATGCCGCAGATGTCGCGGCGCTGAAGCGCCGGCGGAATGGCGCCTGCCTGGATCGGCGTCGGGATTGTGTAACCGGCGTCGGTAACGGCGGACAGGACTTTTTGGCTCAGGCCAAGATCGGCGAACGTTGTCAAAGGGAGATCGTTTTCCATTTCGGTTTTGGCGAAAACTCATGAGTCGACCCGTCAGACGGGCCGTTTCGCAAGGGCGGGATAGAGCCAAAGAGCCTGAAAGTCAAGGAATGCGGGAGATTCCCGCGATTAACCCTTAACAAGCAATTCAGGAGCCGCGGCGGAGCGCAAGCGTGGCGATGCCGGCGCCGGCCAGAAGCGTGCCGGCGACACGGTTGGTGATGGTGACGACGGACGGCGTCCGCAGCAGACGTCGCGCGCGCCAGGCGAGCACGACATGTCCGCCGATCACCAGCGTTTCGACACCGAGAATGACGGTCGCGAGGGCCACGAAATCGGCGCGGCCGAAGCTTTCTCCGACGAAGTTCGGCAAAAGGGCCACGTAAAACAGCGGCATCTTGGGATTGCCAAGGTTGAGGACAAACCCGGTCAGAAAAATCTTGAACACATCGCCTTGGCGTGCCTCGACGTTTTCGGCTGGAACGCGGGCCGGCTCGGTCCACAGTTTGATGCCCATCCAGATCAGGTAGATGGCGCCGCCATAGCGCAGGAGCGTCATCAGCCAGCCCATCTCGGCGGCAAGCACCGTCAGGCCGAAGGCCGCTAGCGCGAGATAGACGAGGATTCCGGCAACCGTGCCAAGCCCATAAGCGATTCCCGAGAGGGGACCGCTGGTCACCGTGCGCGCGACGATCGTCATGTTATCAGGGCCGGGACTTGCGGCGAACACGAAGAAGGCGGCGGCGAAGGCTAGGAGAATATGGCTGTCCATGGCGACTCCGGAGGTTGACGTACCCTCGCGCGCGCCTCTGCTGCTGTCAATCTACCAGCGAGGTGAGTTTCATGCCGGCATTAAGGAAGTGCATCGGATCGACGGCGTCGCCGTGACGGCGGACCTCATAATGGATGTGCGGGCCCGTGGAGCGCCCTGTGCTGCCGGCCAGGCCGATGAGATCACCGGCGGCGACCTCGTCTCCGACCTTTACGAGTATGCGCGACAGATGGCCGAACCGCGTGGTAATGCCGTCACCGTGGTCGATTTCGACCATGTTTCCGTAGCCGCCGGAGCGGGACGCAGTGATGACGACACCTGCGCCGGTGCTTTTCACATCGCTGCCGGTCGTCGCGGAAAAGTCGATCCCGGCATGCATGGCAAGGCGTCCGAAGAAGGGGTCGATGCGATTGCCGAAACGGCTGGTGATCGGTTTTCCGGGTGCCGGGTTGGCAAAGGGCAGTCGTTTGGCGGTCGAGCGCATGGCTTCGAGCCGGGTAAGTGCCGCATCGAGTTCATCGAGGGAATTGTCGAAATCCGTCGGCGACTGGGGATCCAGATAGGGTCCGCCGATCGCCTGTTGGTCGGCGATCGCGCTGGACGCGACGTCGACACGGACACCGGTCTTTCGCAGAATGCTGTCGATCTCGTCGGCGACAACCGTGGCGCCGATCGTCAACTGCTGGAGACGGTCGAGCTGGCTGCGTTCGATATCCTTAAGCGACCGCGTCACCGTCGAGAACAGCCGGTCCGCCCGATCGGCAGCCGTCTGCCGCAAGGGCACGTAGGCGAGGGTGAGGTTGTCCGGTGTGGCTTCTGCTTCCGCGCTGTCCTTGCCGAGCAGTCTGTCGATGGCGCCGATGCCGCCGCTCAGCGTTGCACGCTGCGAGCCGTCTCCGGGTTTCACTGTCGGCAGCGGTGCAGCCTCCGGGACGAGGCCGTTTTCTTCGGCGCGATCGACAAGCGTATCGAGCTTGCCATGGCGGGAACTGAGCGCCATCTGCTGTTCGAGAAGCTTCTCGACCTTTTCCTCGACAACCTGCTGGTCCAGGAGCTGCCGCGAGGTGACACGGTCGACCTGGGCGCGAAGGGCGGCGATTCGGTCTTCGTAGTCGTGCTGCATGCGGGCCTGGCGGGCCATGCTGGCGCCGATGAGATTGTCGCGCAGGACGAGATAGGTTGTGGCTCCGAGATAGCCGATCGCCATCATGCCGAGGAAGGAGACGCCAAGCGCAACCATCCACGGCCTGACCGTTACGTGCCGGATGTTGTCGCCCTGCGCCACGATGATGATGTGTGGCTCGCGGCGTTTTCCAAATACGCGGCCCTGCGTCCTGGCTGACAAAGCTACTCTCCTGCCGTTCTCAGTGCCGCATGATCCAGACCGATGGGCGGCGCCTTACCGATGGCAGGAGTAGAACCGAATATGGTTAACGAAGCCTTTCCCGATGCTGTTCGCGATGGTTGCGCGGCCTCGATCGCAACGGTATTTCAGCCGTTGCTTGTGGAGGTCAGAGAGCGGTAGAAGGAGGGGGTGAGACCGGCTTCTGCGCGGGCGACATCGTTGAACGGCGCCTTGAGCGCCCCACGAAAGTTGACGCGAACCAGCTCCTTGAACGTGGCCGCCGGGTCCTTCTTTTCGCGGGCGCACAGAAATCGGAACCATTTGGCGCCGACCGAGACATGGCCCTTTTCGTCCTCGTAGATGATGCGCAGGACTTCGGCGCTCTCCAGATCCCCGGTTTCGCGCATCTTCTCCTGGAGCGACGGCGTCACGTCGAGGCCTCGGGCTTCCAGAATCAGCGGTACGACCGCGAGGCGGGCCGTCAGGTCGTTGCGGGTGGAATGCGCCGCCTGCCAGAGGCCGTCATGGGCGGGCATATCGCCGTAATCGGCGCCTAGCGCGCGCATGCGATCTCGCACGAGACCGAAATGCTTGGCCTCCTCATCGGCGACCCGCATCCATCCGTCGAAGAAGGAATGTGGCACCGGTTCGGCGGCGAACCGCGCGACGATGTCGAGCGCCAGGTCGACGGCGTTGAGCTCGATATGGGCGAGCGCATGCAACATGGCAACGCGGCCCGGCAGCGTGTGCAGCGAGCGCTTCCCGACCGCTTTCGGAGGGACGAGTTCGGGCTTGGCCGGTCGACCCGGGCGATCGGGCAGCGGCGGGTCGAGCGGCGAACGCAATGACAGCCGTCGCTCGTGCCAGCGCCTCGCCGTATCACGGGCGAGGGCGCATTTCACGTCGAGGTCGGCCGAGATGATGGCAAGCGTCGCGCCGCCGCGCAGCGATGATATCTGCGGCAGCGTGCCGCCTTCACGAGGTGTCACAGCGACTTTGCCGCCTCGAGAACGGCTTCGGCATGGCCGGGCACCTTCACCTTCGGCCAGACTGCAGCGATCTTGTGATCCTTGTCGAGCAGGAAGGTGGTGCGCTCGACGCCCATGTAGGTGCGGCCGTACATGCTCTTTTCCTTCCAGACGCCATAGGCGTTCAGCATGTCCTGGCCCTCGTCGGAGGCGAGAATCACCTTCAGGCCGTGCTTCGACACGAACTTGTCGTGGCTCTTCACCGAATCGGGGGAGACGCCGATGACGATCACGCCTGTCTTGGCAAAGTCGTCCGCCAGGCCACTGAAGGCGACGGCCTCGGTGGTGCAGCCACTGGTGTCGTCCTTGGGGTAAAAGTAGACGACCACCGGTTTTCCGGTGAAATCGGAGAGGGAGACGCTGCCGCCGCCGTCGCGGGGCAGGGTAAAGGCCGGTGCGGTATCGCCGATTGCAAGCGCGCTCATGGTAATCCTTTCTTTCGCCGTCATTGTCGATATAAACGACTGCGTAGATATGGAAAGGGTTCGGAGAAGGTCCAGAGCAGGACTGGCCATCGCCGATCGATGGAGACGATCGACCGCGCATGGGAGAAATCCGGGGCGAAAAGGTCAGCTTTCGCAGGCAAGACATCGTGCCACTGCACCGGCTTCCGTCGGCGCAGGCCGAGGATCCGTTGATCGTTCACTGCCCGCCGCGATTGGGACTGGGCCGCCGCCTGTTGCGGTATGGACTGGTGACGTGCCTGTTGTTTCTGCTCTCCGTGTCGGCCGTGATGCTCACGGTCGAGGGCGGCGGCTTCGATCGCATCCTCGCGGCAAGGGCGCAGGCCGCGCTGAATACGGCGCTTGCTCCCGATTTCATCGCGCGGATCGAGACGACCCAGGTCCGCTTTTTCACCGGCATCCATCTGTCCGTCGAGGCGCGCGGCGTGACGGTCCACAAGCGCGACGGCGGCGGCGTGTTCGGGCAGGCGGAGAGCGTCCGCCTGGTCATCGATCCATTGGCGCTCGGGTTCGGACGCGTGGAGATCGACGAGATCGACGGGGAAGGTCTGGTGATCGACGCCAACCAGCTGCCAGCCGGTCCGCCCATCGATCTTGCGAAGCTTCGGGTCGACCAGCTGCCGGCGCTGCTCGAAAGAGCCTTCGTCGAGATCGATAACGCCTCGACCTTCATCGCCCGCGGTAGTCTCGACCGGGTTAGCCTACACGACCTGCAGATCCTTCGGGGCAATCCGGAGACCGGGCGGATCGTGGCGGCGCTCGATGACCTGACGCTGGAGCGGGTGGAGGAGACGTCGCTGGTGATCGAGGGTTCCGTCGCCGTCGCGGGGAAGGCAACGACGCTGAAGATCGATAGCCAGGGGCTGCCGGGGCGAACGTTGTCGATGAACGCGCGGCTGGAATCGGTGGACCTTGCGCCTTTCCTCATTCGCCGCAGCCGGGCCGGCGAAATTCGCCAGGGGCTCGATGCGGATGCCACCATAGCGATGGAGGCGCGCCGTGCCGATGACGGGCAGTCGCCTGTGCTGTCGGCCCAAGTCACCGGCCAGGACGGGCTGTTCTACATGGACGGCAAGGTTCAGCCGCTGACGATGGCGGACATCAACCTCGCCTACGACTTTTCGAAGGATACGATCGAACTGCGGTCATCTCGCGCCGTTTTCGGCGCCACGGTGCTGCCGTTTACCGGTGCGCTGATCGACCTTGACCGCCTTGAAGGCGACTATCCCACCGGAAGCGGGATCGGCATCGACCTATTGGTACGGCAGGGAACGGCGTCTGTGCCGAAGGCGGCCGCAGCCCCGGTGCCCTTCGATTTCAAGGTTTACGGACGCTATCTCTACGCGACCTCCGAACTGCAGGCCAACCAGCTGATCGTTTCGACGCCAGCCGGCACCATGACGGCATCGGCGCGCGTGCGCAATACGGGAGCGCAGTCGCCCGAGGTGCGGTTCAGCGGCAACGTTGCCGATATGAAAACCGAGGTGGTGAAACAATTGTGGCCGTTCTGGATCGCGGACAAGCCGCGCGACTGGATAATGCAGAACGTCATAGGCGGTACCGTCGCCAGGGGGACGATCGACGTCTTCATTCCTGCCGGTCGGATGAGCGTCGAGCCGACGCCGCTACACCTGCGGGGCGACGAGTTGAAACTCGATATCGATCTTGTCGACAGTCGGGTCAACGTCACAGGAAAAATCCCGCCGGTGAGAGATGCGAGCGCCCATATCACGATGAATGGCGAGGCTCTTGCCATCGATTTCAAGACCGGGGCCTCCTATTTCAGCTCCGGGCGCACGGTGAAGCTGGATGCCGGGCGACTGACGGTCGACGACGTCTATCTCAAGCCATTGATGGCCGATCTCGACCTCGACCTTTCAGGCAAGGCGGATGCCGTCGGTGAGCTCGTCACCTATGAGCCGATCAACGTGCTGTCGCGGACCGGTCTGAAGCCGGAAGATCTCTCCGGAGACGTCAAGGCCAAGGTGAGGCTGCGCGTCGGTCTGATACGCGATCAAAATCCACCGCCGACCGAGTGGAATGCGCATCTTGATCTTAGCAAGGTGTCGCTGGCGACGGAGATTGCGGGGCGTAAGGTCGCCGCGTTCGATGGAACGCTGGACGTGGACCGCGCGGCAGCGCGCCTCAAAGGGGGCGGAGAAATCGACGGGGTGCCGATGGAGCTCACCCTCGTCGAGCCGGTGGAGGCAGGTTCTACCGTCGCGCGCGAGCGAATCGTCAAGGCCACCTTGTCGAACGCGGAGCGGGATCGGCTAGTGCCGGGCCTCGAGGAGATCATCGACGGGCCGCTGTCGCTGACGATGACGCGGATCGACGAGAGCCGCCAGAAGCTCGATCTCGACCTTGCGCGTGCGACGCTGCGGGTGCCGTGGGTGGGCTGGTCGAAGGGGCAGGGGGTCGCCGCGAAGGCCAGTTTCGAGGTGACCGAAGCCGATGGCCTGACGCGGATCAAGGGGCTGGAGCTGACCGGCGACGGCTTCGGTGCCAGCGGCGATCTGGTCGTCGGCAAGGACGGGCTGCAGTCGGCGGAATTCCGCAAGGTCAGGCTATCGCCGGCCGACGATTTCGCCGTCGTCATGACGTCGGCAAAGGGTGGCTACGATGTCAGGGTCACCGGCGGATCGGCGGATATCCGGTCGCTTATGGCGCAGTTGAAGTCGAGTGCTGGCAGTGGTGCCGCGACCGGCTCCAAGCGGCTTGCCCTTACCGTGGGGCTCGACTCGGTCGAGGGTTTCGGTGGCGAAGAATTGCGCAATGTCTCCCTTTCCTACCTTGCCAGTGGGGGCAAGACATCATCGCTCGACCTAACGGCCGTCACCGAAAGGGGCGAGGCGGTCGTCGCGAAAATGACTCCTGGAGAAACGCGGACGCTCACCCTGACCAGCAGCGATGCCGGCGCCGTGCTCAGGATCGCCAACCTCTACACCCGCATGGCGGGGGGGCTGCTGAACCTCAAGCTCAACGAGCAGGCCAATGGCTGGAGCGGCACGGTCGACGTCCGGAATTTCCAGTTGGTGAACGAGCAGCGCCTGCAGTCCATCGTCTCGACGCCGGCCGGCCGCGACGGACAAAGCCTCAACAATGCCGTGCGGCGTGACATCGACGTGAGCTCCGAACGCTTCCAGCGCGCTTTTGCCCGGCTGGTGACCACAGCGGGTGCCTTCCGCGTCGAAAACGGCGTCGTGCGGGGAGAGCAGGTGGGCGCGACATTCCAGGGGGTCGTCCGTGACGAGAGCGGCCGCATGGACCTCACCGGCACCTTCATGCCTGCCTACGGGCTGAACCGCATCTTCGGCGAGCTGCCGATCATCGGCGCCATCCTCGGAAATGGCCGCGACCGCGGCCTGCTTGGCATCACCTTCCGGCTCTCCGGACCGACGGAAGAGCCGAGGCTGGCCGTCAATCCGCTATCGATCATCGCTCCCGGCGTTTTTCGTCAGATCTTCGAATTCCGCTGACGAAAAAGCCGGCGCAGGGCCGGCTTTTCCACATGTCTTTCGATGCGCCTTGATGTCAGGCCGGCTTTACCAACATGTGCTTCTTCTTGCCGAGCGAGAGCTTGATGACGCCGTCGGCGGTCAGTTCGCCGGTGCCGATCGTCTTCCGCTCGTCGGAGACCTGCTCGTCGTTGATGCGGACCGCACCGCCCTGGACGTGGCGGCGAGCTTCGCCGTTCGACGCTGCAAGGCCAGCGCGGACGATCAGGGCCAGCAGGCCGATGCCGGCCTCCAGCTCGCTCGACGCGACCTCGACGGTCGGCAGGTTCGCGGACAATGCTCCTTCCTCGAACGTCTTGCGCGCCGTCTCCGCGGCTTCGTCGGCCGCCACGCGGCCATGCAGCATGGCGGTCACTTCCGTCGCGAGGATCTTCTTGACCTCGTTGATCTCGGAGCCGCCAAGCGCGGAGAGTCGAGCGATCTCGTCCATTGGTAGCGTCGTGTAGAGCTTGAGGAAGCGGGACACATCGGCATCCTCGGTGTTGCGCCAGTACTGCCAGAAGTCGTAGGCCGACAGCATATCGGCGTTGAGCCAGACCGCGCCGTTGACCGACTTGCCCATCTTGGCGCCGGACGACGTCGTCAGTAGCGGCGATGTCAGGGCGTAGAGCTGCGGCGTGCCCATGCGGTGGCCGAGATCGATGCCGTTGACGATGTTGCCCCACTGGTCGGAACCGCCCATCTGCAGGCGGCAGCCGTAGCGCTGGCTCAGCTCGACGAAATCGTAGGCCTGGAGGATCATGTAGTTGAATTCGAGGAAGGACAGCGACTGCTCGCGGTCGAGACGCGTCTTCACGCTGTCGAAGGACAGCATGCGGTTGACGGAGAAATGCCGGCCGACATCACGCAGGAATTCGAGGTAGTTGAGGCCGCGCAGCCACTCTGCATTGTTGATCATCAGGGCGCCGCCCTTCGGACCCTTGTCGTAGTCGAGGTAGTTGGCGAAGACGCGCTTGATAGAGGCGATGTTGTCCTCGATCTTCTCGATCGTCATCAACTGCCGGGCTTCCTCCTTGAAGGAGGGGTCTCCCACCATGCCGGTGCCGCCGCCCATCAGCGAGATCGGCTGGTGTCCGGTCGCCTGGAACCAGTGCAGCATCATGATCTGGATCAGGCCGCCGGCATGAAGGGAGGGGGCCGTCGGGTCGAAGCCGATATAGGCGGTCACGCTTTCCTTTGCGAGCAGCTCGTCGAGGCCTGTTTCATCGGAGACCTGATGAATGAAGCCGCGCTCGTGCATGGTGCGGAGAAAATCGGACTTGAACTTCGACATGACTCTTGGCTTTCTGGAATAAACGCAAATGCGCCGGCGCTTTACCACTGTTTTGTGATTTGTGCACGTGGTTCGGCCATGAAATCTCGTCAAGACTTTCATTCGTGACGTTGATTCGAAAAGGAGCTGAATCGTGAGTGAGTTGAAGCGGGCCGTGGGTCTGATGAGCGGCACGTCGATGGACGGGATCGACGTGGCGCTGCTGGCGACCGACGGGCGCGAGACTGTCGAGCGGGGGCCGTTTCTTTCCGTGTCCTACGATCCTGACTTTCGGGAGCGCCTGAAGGCCGGCCTCGAAACCGCCAAGACCATTCACGAGCGGCATGAGCGGCCCGGCGATCTTGCGGACCTGGAGCGCGATCTCACCCTGCGACACGTCGATGCTGTCAATGACTTCCTGAAGCAAAACAGCATTTTGCCCGGCGATATCGATGTGATCGGTTTCCACGGGCAGACGGTGCTTCATCGTCCGTATGCCGCACTGACGGTGCAAATTGGCGACGGCCAGCTGTTGGCGGACCGCACGGGCATCGCCACGGTGTTCGACATGCGGGCAAACGACATCGCGCATGGCGGGCAGGGGGCGCCGCTCGTTCCCGCCTATCATGCCGCGCTTGCCGCCCGGCTGGAGGATCGGACGAGCCCGGTCTGCTTCGTCAATATCGGCGGTATCTCCAATCTCACTTATATCGGCCCGGATCACGAGATCATTGCCTTTGACAGCGGACCGGGAAATACGCTGATCGACCAGTGGGTCGAGGAGAACGCCGGCGTTCCCTATGATCAGGGCGGACGGATCGCATCCGAGGGTACCATCATCATGGCCCTTGCCGATCGCTATCTGGATCATCCCTTCTTCACCTCCGACACGCGCCGCTCGCTCGACCGCAGCGATTTTCGGCCGCCTGCTGCGGACGAGGCGGGCCTCCACGACGGCGCGCGAACCCTGGCCTACGTGACGGCGGCTTCCGTCATGCGGTCGGCAGGTCACCTGTCGGCGATGCCGAAATGCTTCATCATCTGCGGCGGCGGGCGGCTCAACGGCGCCGTGATGGAAGATCTCGCCGAAATGGCTTCCCGGCATGACGCTCAGGTGCTGACGGCGGAGGAAGCGGGTTTCGACGGCGATGCGATGGAAGCGGAAGCCTGGGCCTATCTCTCGGTACGCTCGCTCGCCGGGTTGCCGCTCACCTTTCCGGGCACCACCGGCGTGGCGCGGCCGATGACGGGTGGGGTCTTGGCGAGGCCGATACGCGCCTAACAAGAGATGGTCGCAAGGGAGCGTTGTGAAAACGATTTGCCGTCCCGCAACCCCACTTCGTAGGCATGGCGTATGCCATCGGGATCTCCCACGGCGAACTTGTTGACCGGGATGTCCTCGCTCGGACCGACAACTGTGCGGTTTGGAGCCTCCGGGGGCTTTCGGCCAAACCGGGTTGACAGCAGCAGCGTGCGCCAACCCTTTTCCTCGACTTCCCGGAGCTTGATGAGCGGCGGGTTGTCGACGAGCCCCCCATCGAGATAGGCGCGGCCGCGCAGTCGTCCGACGGGCATGAACGGCGGTACCGAGGACGTCGCCATGAGGGCGTCGACCAGTTCGCCGGGGTAGTCGACATTGTGCGTCGAGATCCAGACCGGCTTCAGCCCCATGTGTCGTCCGGCGCGAGAATGGGACCCGTCCGTCAAAAGCTTCTCGATCTGGTAGGCGCCAATCGAGCCGAGTGCGCCAAGGGCGCCTGGCATCCAGCCGGGCAGCGCGGATAGCTGGATCAGCATGGGTGGGGCTGCCTTCAGCGCGTCCAGTTCGGCTTCTCCGAATTCCTGGGCGAGGAACCGGCGATAGAGGTCTCCGACGACAAGCGGCGATTGACGCCGCTTCAGCGCCCTCCAGTCCAAGTCGCGCTGACGGGTTTCGGCGAAGGCGAAGGCTGCCGCGCGAACCCGGTCGCCGACTCCCGCCAGATGCATGGCGCCATGATAGGCGCCGGCCGACACGGCAACGTAGAAGCGCGGCGTGAGGCTGGCGTGTTCAGAATAAGCCTTCAGGAAGCCGCTTTGCCAGTAGCAGCGGTTGCCGCCCCCTGCGAGCCCGACGGCATCAAAAGTTGGATGATCTGACATGTGTTCGTTTCGTAGAGTGCGCTGTCGTTCAGGTCAGAACTTTCGTCCTGCCGTGTCAATGCCCAATACCGGCAGACAAGGCGCAAACGAAAAAGGGCGGCTTTCGCCGCCCTTCAGACAACCCGTATTGGGTTACCGAATGCGTTTCGCAGCGGGCTCCGGCACCAGCTCGCCGTCGAGACGGCGATCAAGGTAGTCGCCGCAATCCTCGATCAGCGTTTCCACCTGGCCGCCGAAGAAGTGGTTGGCGCCGGGGATGGTCTTATGGGTAATCAGGATGCCCTTCTGGGTCTTGAGCTTGTCGACCAGGCCCTGAACGTCCTTTTCCGGCGCGACCTTGTCGCTATCGCCGTGGATGATCAGGCCAGAGGAGGGACAGGGTGCCAGGAAGGAGAAGTCGTAGGTGTTCGGCTGCGGGGCCACAGAAATGAAGCCCTCGATTTCCGGGCGACGCATCAGCAGCTGCATGCCGATCCACGAGCCGAAGGAATAGCCTGCAACCCAGCAGCTCTTCGAATCGGGATGCAGACTCTGGACCCAATCGAGCGCCGAAGCCGCGTCGGAGAGTTCGCCCGCGCCATGGTCGAATTCGCCCTGGCTGCGGCCGATGCCGCGGAAGTTGAAACGGAGCGTCGTGAAACCGCGCTTCTGGAACATGTAGAAGAGCTGGTAGACGATCTGATTGTTCATCGTGCCGCCGAACTGCGGGTGCGGGTGCAGGATGATGGCGATCGGGGCGCTTTTTTCCTTCGACGGCTGGTAGCGTCCCTCGAGGCGGCCGGCCGGGCCGTTGAAGATGACTTCGGGCATAAACTCGGGTCCCTGTCTTTTTTCTGTGTTCGGACACCCCATATCCCGCGAGCTGACTTGACGAAACATGTCAGCTTTTCTAGAACAGTTTAGAACCGTTCGAAACTGCGATGGTAGGCCATCCGGTGTGGACGTGTCTTAGTTCAAGCCCGGCGCGAATATCAAGAAAAATGCGTCGGTTGACCGAAACCAACGAAAACTGGTCCCGGATGAGCAAGAGCCGCATCTATCTCGACTGGAATGCCACGGCGCCGCTTCTACCGGTCGCTCGTGATGCGTTCGTCGACGCGCTTTCGCTTCAGGGAAACCCGAATTCGGTTCATGCGGATGGTCGTGCGGCACGGGCCGCCATCGAGACCGCGCGCCGGCAGGTGGCGGCGCTGGTCGGGGCGACGCCGGCGAATGTCGTTTTCACGTCGGGGGCGACGGAAGCGGCCAATATGGTGCTGACGCCCGATTTCGCGATGGGCCGCTCGCCGCTTCGCTTCGGCCGGCTTTACGTTTCTGCAATCGAGCATCCGGCGGTCAGGCTCGGAGGGCGGTTCGCCGCTTCCGAGGTGACCGAAATTTCTGTGACATCGGATGGCGTCGTCGATCTTGCAGCGCTTGAAACCTTGCTTGCTGGCCATCCGGCCGATGCCGGCCTGCCTTTGGTGGCGGTCATGGCGGCGAACAACGAGACCGGTGTGATCCAGCCCGTTCGGGAGGCGGCTTCGCTCGTCCATGCCAGGGGTGGTCTGATCGTCGTCGATGCCGTGCAGGCCGCAGGACGCATTCCGCTCGATATCGCGGCGCTGGACGCCGATTTCCTGATTGTCTCGGCTCACAAGATCGGCGGTCCGAAAGGGGTGGGCGCGTTGGTGTCGCGTGGCGAGACCCTCATGCCGAAGCCGCTGGTGACGGGCGGCGGGCAGGAGAAGGGGCACCGCGGCGGTACGGAAAACGTTGCCGCGATTGTCGGTTTCGGGGTCGCGGCCTCCGCAATGGCCGAAGGCATCGGCGATCGAAATGCGTCAATTGGGGCTTTGCGCGACCGGCTTGAGACGCGGATGCGGGAAGTTGCGCCCGATGTCGCAATCTACGGCGCGTCGGTACCGAGGATTTGCAACACCACGTTCTTCGGCCTGCCGGGACTGAAGTCCGAAACCGGGCAGATCGCCTTCGACATCGAAGGTGTCTCGCTGTCGGCCGGATCGGCCTGTTCGTCGGGAAAGGTCGGGCAAAGTCACGTGCTGACGGCGATGGGGCACGATCCGAAATCGGGAGGATTGCGTATGTCTCTCGGGTATTCGACGACAGAGGAAGAGATCGACCGGGCCTTGGAGGTCTTCGCCCTGGTCAACGGCCGGCGGCCTCGGGAGGAAAGGGCCGCCTGAGGTCGTAAAACTTGCCGATTGGCAAATTTCGCTTGCGAAAAGGGGTGAAATCACGCCTTTCGCTCTTACATAGAGTCGGGACTTCCCCGCCTCACTACGTTGACAAGCTGCCGGCCTTGACCCGGCAAGATTGGAGAACGCACATGGCTGCGGTACAGGAAACAATCGATCAGGTCCGCCAGATCGATGTCGACCAGTACAAATACGGTTTCGAGACCACGATCGAGGTCGAGAAGGCTCCGAAGGGTCTGAACGAAGACATCATCCGTTTCATCTCCGCGAAGAAGCAGGAGCCGGAATGGATGCTGGAATGGCGGCTTGAAGCCTACAAGCGTTGGCTCACCATGGAGGAGCCGACCTGGGCACGCGTCAACTACCCGAAGATCGACTTCAACGACATCTATTACTACGCCGCACCGAAGACTGCTGCGGGTCCGAAGTCGCTTGATGAAGTCGATCCGGAGCTTCTGAAGGTTTACGAGAAGCTCGGCATTCCGCTCAAGGAGCAGGAAATGCTGGCCGGCGTTCAGTCGTCGAGGATTGCTGTCGACGCGGTGTTTGATTCGGTTTCGGTCGTCACGACCTTCAAGGAAGAGTTGAAGAAGGCCGGCGTGATCTTCATGTCGATATCGGAAGCCATTCGCGAGCACCCTGATCTTGTGAAAAAGTACTTGGGATCGGTCGTTCCAACCTCCGACAATTATTACGCGACGCTGAATTCCGCGGTGTTTACCGACGGTTCCTTCGTGTTCGTTCCCAAGGGTGTTCGTTGCCCAATGGAGCTGTCGACCTACTTCCGTATCAACGAGAAGAACACCGGCCAGTTCGAGCGCACGCTGATCATCGCCGAAGAAGGGGCCTACGTATCCTATCTCGAAGGCTGCACGGCGCCACAGCGCGATGAAAACCAACTGCATGCGGCCGTTGTCGAACTCGTGGCGCTCGACGATGCGGAGATCAAGTATTCGACCGTCCAGAACTGGTATCCGGGCGACAAGGATGGCAAGGGCGGCATCTACAACTTCGTCACCAAGCGTGGCGATTGCCGTGGTGCGCGCTCCAAGATCTCCTGGACCCAGGTCGAGACCGGCTCCGCCATCACCTGGAAATATCCGTCCTGCATCCTGCGCGGCGACGACAGCCAGGGGGAGTTCTACTCGATCGCGGTGTCGAACGGCCATCAGCAGATCGACAGCGGCACGAAGATGATCCATCTGGGCAAGAACACCAGAAGCCGGATCATCTCGAAGGGTATTTCGGCCGGCGTGTCGGAAAACACCTATCGCGGCCAGGTGTCGATGCACCGCAAGGCGGCAAACGCCCGCAACTTCACCAACTGCGACTCGCTGCTCATCGGCGACAAGTGCGGCGCGCATACGGTGCCGTACATCGAGGTGAAGAACTCGACGGCCAAGGTGGAACACGAGGCGACGACCTCGAAGATCTCCGAGGACCAGAAGTTCTACGCCATGCAGCGTGGCATCCCGGAAGAAGAGGCGATCGCGCTGATCGTCAACGGCTTCGTCCGCGACGTCATCCAGCAGTTGCCGATGGAATTCGCCGTCGAGGCGCAGAAGCTGATCAACATCTCGCTCGAGGGTAGCGTGGGGTAATGAACGAGAAGGTCGAGAACCTCATTTTGGAGCATCTGCGTGTCATGCGCACCGATATCGCCTCGTTGAAAGAGGAGATGGTCGGGATGCGGTCCGAAATGCGGGCTATGAAGCAGCATATGGCCGGGTTCATGACCGACGAGACGAGACAGGATGGCGAGATTGCGGAACTGAAGCTGCGTCTCGACCGGATCGAAAAGCGGCTGGAATTGAGCGAATAGCCGATCGCCGCGCAAGACAACCAAATATCTGGGATAGAAATCATGCTTGAAATCAAGAACCTCCATGCCCGCATCGCCGAAGACGGCACCGAGATCATCCGCGGCCTGAACCTGACCGTGAAGCCGGGCGAGATCGCCGCCGTCATGGGCCCGAACGGCTCGGGTAAGTCGACGCTGTCCTACATCCTGTCGGGTCGCGAGGACTACGAGGTCACCGAGGGCGATATCCTCTATAACGGCGAGAGCATTCTCGAACTCGATCCGGCCGAGCGCGCCGCCAAGGGCATCTTTCTCGCCTTCCAGTATCCGGTCGAAATCCCGGGCGTGGCCACCATGCAGTTCCTGAAGGTGGCGATGAACGAGCAGCGCAAGGCGCGCGGCGAGTCGGAACTGACGACGCCGGATTTCATGCGTCTCGTCAAGGAAGCCTCGGCCAAGTTGCAGATCAATCCTGATATGCTGAAGCGCCCGCTGAACGTCGGTTTCTCCGGCGGCGAAAAGAAACGCGCCGAGATCCTGCAGATGGCGCTTCTGGAGCCGAAGCTCTGCATTCTCGATGAAACGGATTCGGGTCTCGACATCGATGCGCTGAAGATCGTTGCCGATGGTGTCAATGCGCTGCGCTCGCCGGATCGCGCCGTGATCGTCATCACCCACTACCAGCGCCTGCTCGACTACATCGTGCCGGATACCGTTCACGTTCTCTACAAGGGCCAGATCATCAAGTCGGGAGACAAGGACCTTGCGCTTGCGCTCGAAGCCAATGGCTATGCCGACATCATCGGTGAGGCGGCCTGAGGCCAGGAAGGAGCTTTTCGATGGATCTGAAAGCTGCAAACAGGCCGACAGCCGCCGAAAGCGCGCTGATCGAGGCCTATACCGCCCAGGTCGGAACCCTGCCGGGTGACGGCTCCGTGATGATCGCCCGCGACCGGCTGTTCGCCGAGCTTCGTCAGGGTGGGTTGCCGACACGCCGGGTCGAGGCCTGGCACTATACCGACCTCAAGACCCTGCTGCGCGCGGTTCCGGCGATGGAGCCTGCGGCGACGGGTGACGTGGCTACGCCGCTGGTCGCCGGGTCGTCGCTGCTGGTTGTCAACCAGGGTCGCACGCAAAACGCGGGATCGCTGCCGGACGGCGTTGTCGTCGAGCGGTTGAGCGAAGCTCTCGTTGCAGGTCGTCACGTCGCTTGCCTCGTGCCGTTCAAGGCGGACGATGCGATCGGCCGGATCAACGGAAGTTTCGTGACCGACGGTTTTGCACTGTCGTTTGCCGACGGCGCCGAACTCGAGGCGCCACTCGAACTCCAGCTCACGCATGCGGCCGGACAAGCGCATAGTCGGTTTCCGGTTTCGATCGGCGCCGGTGTTAAGGCGACGGTGATCGAACGGCATATCTCGTCCGCGTCCGGTGCGTCTTTCGTGAGTTCGGTCAGCGATCTCAAGCTCGGTGAAGGTGCTGAGATCACCTGGGTGATCGTGCAGGGGCAGGGTTCCGAGGATACCCATCTCGGCCAGATCAAGGCGGTACTCGGCACCGATGCGAAGTTCCGGCTGTTCATCGTAAACACCGGCGGCAGGCTTGTGCGCCAGGAAGTGCATGTGAACACGGCCGGCGAGGGATCGGACTTCACCTTGCGGGGAGTGAACCTGCTCGGTGGGGACACGCATACCGACATCACCATGACGCTCGGCCATGACGTTCCCAATACGACGTCGACGGAAGTCATCCGCAACGTGGTGTTCGATCGGGCGAAGGGCGTCTTCCAGGGCATGATCAAGGTGGCGCCGGATGCGCAAAAGACCGATGCCCGAATGGCCTGCAATACGCTGCTGATGTCTGATGATGCCGAGTTCTCGGTCAAGCCGGAGCTGGAAATCTTTGCCGATGACGTGCAGTGCGCCCATGGTGCGACGGTCGCGGATATCATGAAAACGCATCTCTATTACCTGATGTCGCGCGGCATTCCGGAGAAGAAGGCACGTGGGCTGCTGATCAACGGCTTCGTTGCCGAGATCGTCGAGGAACTGGAGGACGAGGCGCTGGTGGAAGCACTGGAAACCGTCATCTCCGACTGGCTGGAGCGTCATGGCTGATACGATCGCCACGCAGGCTGGCTATGACATCGAGGCGGTACGCAGGGATTTTCCGATCCTGTCGCGCTCCGTCCACGGCGACAAGCCGCTGGTCTATCTAGACAATGCCGCCTCGGCGCAAAAGCCGAAGATGGTGATCGACGCGATCAGCCATGCCTATGGCCACGAATATGCCAATGTGCATCGTGGCCTGCACTTCCTGTCGAACGCGGCAACCGATGCCTACGAGGCGGCGCGGGAGAAGGTGCGGCGGTTCCTTAACGCCGGTTCGATAGATGAGGTGATCTTCACAAAATCCTCGACCGAGGCGATCAACACGGTCGCGTATGGCTGGGGCATGAAGCATATCGGCGAGGGCGACGAGATCGTTCTGTCGATCATGGAGCATCACTCCAACATCGTGCCGTGGCATTTCCTGCGCGAGCGCAAAGGGGCGAAGCTCGTCTGGGCACCTGTCACAGACGATGGCGCCTTCGACATGGAGGCCTTCGAAGCCTGCCTGACGGAGCGCACCAAGCTGATCGCGATCACGCATATGTCGAATGCGCTCGGCACCGTGGTTCCGGTCAAGGAAGTCTGCCGCATCGCCCGTGAGCGTGGCATCGCTGTCATGGTCGACGGCAGCCAGGGCGCCGTGCACATGCCGGTCGATGTCACCGATATAGACTGCGACTGGTATGCGGTGACCGGCCACAAGCTCTATGGTCCCTCCGGCATTGGCGTGCTCTACGGCAAGATGGACCGGTTGCGCGATATGGACCCGTTCATGGGCGGCGGCGAGATGATCGTCGAGGTGAGCGAAGATGCGATCACCTACAACGATCCGCCGCACCGGTTCGAGGCGGGCACGCCGCCGATCGTCCAGGCGATCGGGCTCGGATACGCGCTGGACTACATGGAAAGTCTTGGCCGGAATGCGATCGCTGCGCACGAGGCCGATCTGAAAACCTATGCCGAGGAGCGGCTGAGGGCGATCAATTCGCTGAAGATTTTCGGCAATGCGCCCGGCAAGGGGGCGATCTTTTCGTTCGAGCTTGCCGGTATCCATGCGCACGACGTTTCGATGCTGATCGACCGCCGCGGTGTCGCCGTTCGAGCAGGTACGCATTGCGCACAGCCGCTTCTGGCCCGCTACGGCGTGACGTCGACCTGCCGCGCCTCGTTCGGACTTTACAACACGAGGGAAGAGGTCGATGCGCTCGCCGACGCGCTCGACTATGCCCGCAGCTTTTTTGCCTGAGGATCATGCCATGAGCGACACGGAAGACAAGATCGACGTCCGCGAGGGCATCATCAACACCGCCATTCCGGCCGAGGAAGTGGCGCGGCTTTCCGACGATATCATCGCGGCGCTCAAGACCGTCTACGATCCGGAGATTCCGGCCGACATCTTCGAGCTTGGTCTCATCTACAAGATCGACATTGAGGACGACCGTACAGTCAAAATCGTCATGACCTTGACGGCGCCCGGCTGCCCTGTTGCCGGCGAGATGCCCGGCTGGGTGGAGAACGCCGTTGGCGCGGTCGAGGGTGTGTCGAATGTCGAGGTCGAGATGAGCTTCGATCCGCCGTGGACGCCGGATCGCATGTCGGAAGAAGCGCAGGTGGCCGTAGGCTGGTATTGAGGCGACGGATCGGGTATTCTCTGCGGGATTTGCGGAGGCGAAGACGATGGGTGCCGAAACAATCCGCGTGACCTTGAGCGACGACATGCGCGACATTGTCGAGGATGCAATGTCGTCGGGCGACTTCAAGTCGGCGGAAGATGTCGTGTCGGCGGCCCTCACACAATGGCAGGCCGAACGGCTGCTGGCGAATTTTACGCCGGAGGAGCTCGATGCGCTGATCCAGGAGGGCTTGGACAGCGGCGATCCGATCGATGGGGAAGAGGCGTTTCGGCGTATTCGTGCGCAATTCGAACGAGAGTTCGGGGACAAGCTTTAAATGGCTTATCGTCTTCGGCCATCGGCGGAAGGCGACATCTACTCGATTATGTCCTACATCGGTCAAAAGAATCCTCGGGCAGCGCTGGCTTGGCAAGACGAGATTTTCCGGACATTCGACTTGCTTGCGGATTTGCCGGGAATCGGTATCGAGCGCACGATAGGACGTGGAAAACTGCTGTTCTTTCCCAAGGATGGTTATCTGATCTTCTTTCGGCGCTCGGGCAGGCATATCGAAATCCTACGCGTTCTTCACGGCGCACGGGACTGGGGACGGTTGTTTCGTTGACGGTCTTGTTGATCCTTTGACCGCCAACCCCTACATTGAAGACGAAGGCACCGGACCTTGAACCCGGATGCCCAAGGAGAAGACCATGGCTTTCAGCGTCATGACCATGACGGACAAGGCGGCAGCACGGGTTCGTGCGATCGTCGAGAATTCCCCGGGCGCCAGGGGCGTGCGCGTCGGCATCAAGAAGGGCGGATGCGCCGGGATGGAATACACCATCGACCTCGTGACCGAGCCCCAGGCGAAGGATGACCGGATCGAACGCGATGGCGCGTCGGTTTGGATCGATCCGGCTGCCGTGCTTTATCTGCTTGGAACTGAAATGGATTTCGAAACCACGACGTTGCGCTCGGGGTTCACGTTCCACAATCCCAACCAAACGTCAGCCTGCGGCTGTGGTGAGTCGGTGGAGTTGAAAGCGGCCGACCTTGCCGAGCTTGCGCGGCAGAAACAGGTGGCCGACGCGCACGGATGACAGGTCTGCTCCGCGCGTTGCCTCAGTCACGATGATTTGCCAATGTGGCAGCTTGGCGTGGTGATCGATCGGGTGGGCGCAGGGTGAGTATGCTGCTGTTCGGGAAGGGGCTGTTGCTGGGACTCGCCATCGCTGCCCCGGTGGGTCCAATAGGAGCGCTCTGCATCCAGAGAACGCTACAGCGGGGTTTTCTCGCCGGTGTCGCCGGCGGTCTGGGAACCGCGCTCGCCGACGGTGCCTATGCCGCGATGGCGGCGGCTGGTTTTGCGGCTCTTTCGGGCCTGCTGGAGGTGGTGTCGTTGCCGCTCCAACTGGCTGGAGGTGCCTTCCTGCTCTGGCTCGGTGTGACGAGTTTTCGTCCGCGCGGCGAAGTGAAGGCCGCCGGCACAGGTGCGCGCGATCTGGTCTCGACCACGGTCGCCACCTTTTTCCTGACCATTGCCAATCCGGCGACAATCCTCTCGTTCGCGGCCATCTTCGCCGGGCTTGGGCTGGCGGGGGAGCGGGCCGGCCCGGCCTTGCTCGTGGCTGGGGTCTTCTGCGGCTCGATGCTCTGGTGGATTTTTCTCTCCGGCCTCGTGCGGCTTCTGCAGCATCGCCTACCGCCTTCATTCTCCACCTGGGTGTCTTGGGTGTCGGGTGCCGTGCTTCTCGGGTTCGGGCTGCTTTCCGTGGGCCTCGGGCTGAGGACGTTGCTCCTATAAATCGGCCAAAATAGGCCATATCCGATAGGCCCGGTTTTGGACGGTGACCGTGGCCATGCTTTGCGCCAACGTTGCCGACGGACGCCCTCGGAGGGGCCGGAGCGTCCACAGATCATTCTCTCCAAGGATCATTTCCGTGCGCAAAGTTCTTTGCTCGGCGGCCATTGCGCTGCAACTGGCGGCGGGCGTCGCCTCCATCTCCCACTACCAAGCGGAAGCGGCCGTCCAGCACCGCATGAAACGCGTGAGGTCTCCGTATTTCATCATGACCGCACTCGAGAAGCGCGGCATCGAGGTTATCGCCATGCGCCGTCTGGCGCAGGTCTATTTCCTGCACGTCAGGGATGGCTTCGGCACCGAAGCGCTGATGGCCGTCGATGGTCGCAACTCGGAGATCATCGGCCTTCTCGTCCTATCGCTCGGTCGCGGGGTAAGCCCGATCGTGACCGGTTCGCGCGGCCGCCATTTCGTCGACCTGACCTACACGTTCGGCTACACGGTGGAGTGGACCGTGTTCGAAAGCTACACCGTCATCACCACGGAGGAACTCTCCGTGACCGAAGAGTATGTCGAAGTGACGTACGAGGAATACGAGGAGGTCGTCTACGAAGAGGTCGAGGAATACGCCGAGGGTGATCTCGACGAAGGCCTGCCGGACGACGCTGCCGGCGATCTGCTGGTGGAAGAGGAGATCGAGGAGTATTCGGAAGAAGCGACATTCTCGGAGGACCACCAAACGGAGGAAACGACTGATGACGGGGACATCTCACCGCAATCCGACCAGAGCGCCGATGAGGACACTGCCGCTGACATCGAACAAGACATGAGCGACGATGTCGGCAACGATGTCGATGGCGCGGACGATCAGGCCGGCGATGACGAGGCGATTTACGAGGAGTCCGACGACACGACGGAGCAGGACGATGTCGTGGAAGAGGAGGTTGTCGACAAAGAACCGGACTATGCGGACGATGCTGAAGAGGTCGAGGAGCCCGTCGAAGACGAGTTTGTCGAAGACGAGCCTGTCGACGATGAGCCGGTGATCGACGAAGAAGAGTAAGATAACCGGAAGCCGGTCCGATGATGGCCGGCTTCGCCGACCGCAGGGCTCAGTGGCGCTTGATGGAGAGCAGCACGTCCCAGATTTCGGCGCCGGTCTCCCAGACGGCGGCGTTCGCCTTGAAGGCCGTTTCTGCCTCGACGAGAGATAGCATTTCCTGGGCGAGGTCGACATTGGAAGCGTCGGGGAGGGTGGTTTCCCCCGACGGAGAAACGGAAGCGGTAACGCCACCGCGCGAGCCTGTAACGAAGTCGGTCACGCGCCTGTCATAGCCGGGCGTCAGGGCGTTGGCGACATTGTTCGCCGTCGCGCTTAGCCGCGTCGTTTGCGCCTGCATGCCGGACAGGGCGACACCCATGACGGCTGAGATGCTCATTCCTTGCCCCCCGATGCACAGAACGGTCAGGGCTCCATTGATAATATGAAGGTTTTAGCAAACTCTGAAAAGACGAGGTGAGCGAAGCATTTCTTGAAAACACTGCATTTTAAGGAAGATACATTCCCGCTTTTTGCATCTTTGGCCGTCAATGACTGATGAGCGCCGTTCCCGCGATCGCCAGCGCGGCGCCGACCCATGCGTGTGGCCGCGGCATCTTCCGGCTGCGCAGCCATACCATCGGCAGGATGACGATCGGCGTCATGGAAGAAAGGGTGGAGACGATGCCGACATTGCCGCCCGCCAGCGCTGCCATCAGCAGGGACATGCCGAGGGTGGTGCCGAAAAATGCTGCGGTCGCGGCAAGTCCGAGGTCGCCGAGGCGGAATCTTCCGCCTTCGCGCCGGATGGCAGGAATGAAGAGAAGAGCCCAGAACACAAGGACAGCAAAGCCTGACCGGATGTCCATCGCCGCAAACGGTTCAACCCCGGATGCCATTGCCGGTCGAGCGAGCAGGCTGCCGAATGCCTGGCCGAAAGCGGTAACAACGCCAAGCGCGGTCCCAAGCAGCGATATCGGCGGGCTTTGCGGTGCCGGTGCCTCGATAGGCTTCTGGTCGGCGAGCGGTATCATGGGGGCTGGGCGTCGGCGGCGTACGCCGATGGCAATGAGGATCCCGGTCAGGATGAGCGCTACACCGACGCCTTGGCGGCCGGAGATCGTCTCTCCCAGAGCCACATAGCCGAACAGCAGCGCGAAGGGTGACGCAAGGGAGAAGAGCAGCGCCGTTACGCGCGGTCCGGCCGTGTAGATCGCCGCGAAATAGGTTGTGGACGCAACAACGATGCCGGCTATGCTGGAGCCGATCAGTGCCCAGATCTGCCATGGACCGAGCGTATTCCAGCCGCCGGTCATCGTCGCCGCGATGGCAGTGAAGAGAAAGGCGGAGGTGAGCTGCCAGCGCGTCAGCCGCATCAATGGAACCCGGCCGTTCAGTTCATTGACGAACATGGAACTTGCCGCGATGCAGGCGGCGGAGCCGATGGCCAGAGTTTCGGAAACGAACATGGATGCGCCTTCGCCTCGATGGTGAGGGTGAGCTATGTCGAAGCCGGAAGCGAAAGGCAAGCGACCTGGACGTGGTGCCTCCGGTGATCATCCGGAGAGCCGGGGCTAGTTCTTGACGTTCAGTCTTCAGGACATCCAGCCCGCTGTGGCGGCGACGAGCACGAGATACCGTCCGACCTTGGCCAGAGTGACGAGTGCGAGAAAGGTCGGTAACGGTTCGCGCAGCACACCCGCGACCACCGTGATCGGGTCGCCGACGACGGGAAGCCAGCTCGCCAACAGCGACCAGCGGCCGTACCTGGCATACCAGCGCTGCGCCCGCTCCAGGGCCGCATGCGAGACGGGAAACCAGCGACGGTCGCGATACCGTTCAAGACCGCGCCCGAGAAACCAGTTGACGACGGAGCCGAGAACATTGCCGAGGCTCGCAACGGTCACCAGCAGAGCGAGCGGATGGCCGCCGGCAAGAACGAGGTAAACAAGCACGGATTCCGACTGCGCCGGGAGGAGGGTGGCCGCCAGAAAGGCAGAGGAAAAAAGCCCGAATAACGCCCCCATACCGCCGCTCACGCCGACGGTTCCGATATTTTTCCACCATTCGGGCGGATAATGTTTTGGGCGTGCGGCATTCGTCAAAGGGCTCTGCTTGACGGGATAGTCGCTGTCTTGCATCGACATCGGCCGAATGACAAGCGGAAGCCCTTCACTCGGGGTAGAGTTCCACCGGACCGTGCCATAGTGCCGGCAAGAATAAGCTGGTTACGCATTTCGTTTTTCTCGAGGTCGGTGCCGTGTAAACGATCGACCTGACTACGGTTTCAGGGAGCGGGAGAGAGCGGCGGATTGCCCGGTCCGTTTCGAACGGAGAGGCGTGTCAGCGTCTTGCGACGCCATCTTTCCACCCACAACGCGCGTCCCGCATCCGGCAATGCATAGAAACATGATTGTTATTATCTTGTTTTCTGTCGCGCCCGGAACTATAGGCCTGCGGACAGACAACCGACTAGGATTTATCCCGATGATTTTTGCCCGCACGCTCGCCGCCTCCACCCTTGTGACCATCGGTCTACTTGCTGGAGCCGCGTCGGCTACTCCGACGGAATACCCTCTGACGCTTGAGAATTGTGGTGTCCAGGTCACCTTCCAGAAGGCGCCGGAACGGGCGGTCGCGCTTGGGCAGAACAGCGCGGAAATCCTGCTGCTGCTCGGTCTCGAGGACAAGATGGCCGGGACGGCCTTCTGGCCGAGCAAGGTGCTGCCGGAGCTCGCGGAAGCCAATGCCAAGGTCAAGCTTCTGACGGTCGAGTTCCCGACGTTCGAGTCGATCCTTGCAGAGACCCCGGATTTCGTGGCGTCAGCCCTGCCGAGCCTTGTCGGACCCGACAGCAAGGTCGCCAAGCGCGAGGACTTCGACAAGGTCGGCGTGCCGAGCTACCTGTCGCCGAGCACCTGCCTTGCGACGGACGGCAAGTCGGATATGTACGGTAGCCGCAAGGCGTTGTGGAGTATGGACCTGCTCTACAAGGAGATCGACGAGCTGTCGCAGATTTTCGATGTTGCCGATCGCGGCCAGGCACTGATCGCCGACTTCAAGGCCCGCGAGGCAGCACTTCGCGCAGCGGCGCCGAAGGACGGCAAGAAGCTTTCCTACGTTTTCTGGTTCTCCAGCCCTTCGCCGTCGGCCGAAGCCTATCTGGGTGGCAAGAACGGCGCCTCAGGCTTCATTGCCGACCTGCTCGGCGGAACGAACGCGATCACCACCGAAGCGGAGTGGCCGACGGTCGGATGGGAGGGCATCATCGCCGCCAATCCCGACGTTATCGTCGTCGCAAGCCTTGACCGCAACCGGTGGGAACTCGACAAGCCGGAGGCCAAGATCCAGTTCCTGACGACCGATCCGGCTACCAGCCAGATGCCGGCGGTGCAGAACAAGGCGATCGTCGTTATGGACGGCCAGGCGATGAACCCGACGATCCGCACCGTCTATGGGGCGGAACAGGTGGCCGAACAGCTGAAGGCACTCGGTCTTCTCAAGTGAGCACGCTGACGGCCACACGCAACCGCGCTTTCACGTTCTGGGCGCTGCTTCTGGCCTCGCTCGGGGCTGTGGCGCTCGCCGTGGCCGCAAGCGTTGGGATCGGCGACCTGCCGATCCCACTGCAGACGACCTTCTACGCGGTGACCAACAAGCTCGGCTGGACCACGGCCGAGCTCAACCGCATTCATGAGACCGTCATCTGGGACTATCGGCTGAGCCGGGCGCTGGTCGCGGCCTTCTGCGGCGCTGGGCTCGCGCTGTCCGGCGCGATCATGCAGTCGCTGCTGCGCAACCCGCTCGCCGAACCCTATGTGCTCGGCATTTCCGCCGGAGCGTCCACGGGGGCGGTGGCCATCGTGATCCTGGGACTCGGGGCAGGGGCGGTGTCGCTTTCGGCGGGCGCCTTCGCAGGCGCCTTCGCCGCCTTCCTGTTCGTGGCACTGCTCTCCAACGGCACCCGTGGTGGCGCCGACCGGACCATTCTCGCCGGCGTTGCCGCGTCGCAGCTCTTCAACGCCGCGACCTCCTATATCGTGACCACATCAGCAAACGCCCAGCAGGCGCGCGACATCATGTTCTGGTTGCTTGGCAGCTTCGGCGGCGTGCGCTGGCCGGAATTCGCGGTCGTCTCCGTCGTGGTCGGATGCGGGCTCGTCATCTGTCTGCTCTATGCACGCGTTCTCGATGCCTTCGCGTTCGGCGACGAGGCGGCGGCGGCGCTCGGCGTCAATGTCGGGCGCTCGCGGATCGCGCTTTTCTCGCTGACGGCGGCGATGACGGCGACGATCGTCAGCATGGTCGGTTCGATCGGTTTCGTCGGGCTCGTCGTCCCGCACGCCGTGCGCTTCCTCGTGGGGCCGCTGCACATCAGGCTCTTGCCGGCCTGCGCGGTCGGCGGGGCGGTATTCATGGTTCTCGCGGACATCGCCTCCCGCATCCTCGTGCCGCAGCAGATTCTGCCGATCGGTGTGGTGACGGCGCTTGTCGGCGTCCCCTTCTTCTCGGTCATCCTCTATCGGTTCCAGCGCGTGTCATGAGCATCTCGGTTGAAAATCTCGGCTGGAAGATCGGCAGGAAGACGATCCTCGACGGGGTCTCGTTCGAGACGCGGCCAGGCGAGATGCTGGGCCTGCTCGGTCCGAATGGGTCCGGAAAGACGTCGCTTCTAAGGCTGATCGCCGGATTGAAGACGCCTCACGCCGGCCGCGTGTTGATCGAAGGCCGGGATATCCGCGAGACCGCCCGTCGAGCGATCGCGCAACGGGTCGCCTTTGTCGAGCAGCATGCTGCGACCAATGCCAATCTGCAGGTCGTCGACGTTGTCAAGCTTGGTCGTTTTCCGCACCGCTGGATGTTCGCCGGCTGGACTGCGGCAGACGACGTGGCCGTCGAGGAGGCGCTTGAAAGGGCAGGGATGTCGGCAAAGCGCCACGACGGCTGGCAGAGCCTTTCGGGTGGGGAGAAGCAGCGGGCGCATATCGCGCGGGCACTGGCACAAAGCCCGCGAGAGCTGATCCTCGACGAGCCGACCAATCATCTCGACGTCCAGCACCAGATCGGGCTTCTGCGGCTTGTCGCCGGTCTGCCGGTCACCAGCATCATCGCACTTCACGACCTCAACCACGCCGCCATGTTCTGCGATCGGCTGATCGTGTTGAATCACGGACGGATCGTGGCCTTTGGATCACCCGAGGACGTGCTGACGGAAGACCTGCTTCGGCGGGTTTTTGCCGTCGACGCGCGGGTGGAGGCTTCGGCCCATCACGGCCGGCCGCATATTCATTATCTGCGATAGGTTGCGTCGCAAGTTGCTTGACGAGAAACGCCGCCCTGGGGCGGCGTTTCGATGTTGCGCAAGCCTTACTCGGCTGCCTCGGCGTATTCGCTCATCGGCGGGCAGGTGCAGACGAGGTTGCGGTCGCCGAAGACGTTGTCGACCCGGTTGACCGGCGACCAGTACTTGTCGACGCGGAAGGCACCGGGCGGGTAGCAGGCCTGTTCGCGGCTGTAGGGACGGTTCCACTCGCCGACGAGATCCTCGACCGTGTGCGGCGCGTTCTTCAGCGGATTGTTGTCCTTATCCATCCGGCCGTCCTCGACCGCGCGGGCTTCCTCGCGGATCGCCAGCATCGCCTCGCAGAAGCGGTCTATCTCCGCCTTGGTCTCGCTTTCCGTCGGTTCGATCATCAGCGTGCCGGCCACCGGCCAGCTCATGGTCGGGGCATGGAAGCCGCAGTCGATCAAGCGCTTGGCGACGTCATCGACCGAAATGCCCGCAGAGGCGTTCAGCGGTCGCGTGTCGATGATGCACTCGTGCGCCACGCGTCCAGCCTCGGACTTGTAGAGCACGTCGTAGGCGCCCTTCAGTCGCTCGGCGATATAGTTGGCGTTGAGGATAGCCACCTTGGTCGCTTGCGTCAGGCCTTCGCCGCCCATCATCAGGCAGTAGGACCAGGAGATCGGCAGGATCGACGGCGAACCGTAGGGACCGGCCGAGACCGCGCCCGGACGACCGTCGGTCGCGACATGGCCCGGCAGGTAGGGCGCCAGATGCGACTTGACGCCGATCGGGCCCATGCCGGGGCCGCCACCGCCATGCGGGATGCAGAAGGTCTTGTGCAGGTTGAGGTGCGACACGTCGGAGCCGATATCGCCGGGCCGGGAGATGCCGACCATGGCATTCATGTTGGCGCCGTCGAGATAGACCTGGCCGCCATGCAGGTGCGTGATGGCGCAGATCTTGCGCACCGTTTCCTCGAACACGCCGTGCGTCGAGGGATAGGTGATCATGCAGCAGGAGAGGTTGTCCGCATGCTGTTCGGCCTTGGCGCGGAAATCATCGAGGTCGACGTCACCGTTGTCTTTCGCCTTGACCGGTACGACTACCATTCCCGCCATCTGTGCCGAGGCCGGGTTCGTGCCGTGCGCCGAGGTCGGGATAAGGCAGACGGTGCGGTGGGCATGACCCCGGGCGAGATGGTAGTTGCGGATCGTCAGGAGGCCCGCATATTCGCCCTGAGCTCCTGAATTCGGTTGCATCGAGATCGCGTCATAGCCGGTGACGGCGCAGAGCTTTTCAGAGAGGTCGTCGATCATCTCCTTGTAGCCGAGCGCCTGTTCCGGCGGCGCGAAGGGGTGGATTTCGGAGAACTCCGGCCAGGTGATCGGCAGCATCTCGGCCGTGGCGTTGAGCTTCATCGTGCAGGAGCCGAGCGGGATCATGGCGCGATCGAGCGCCAGGTCGCGGTCGGACAGCCGGCGGATGTAGCGCGTCATCTCGCTTTCGGCGCGGTTCATGTGGAAGATCGGATGCGTGAGATAGTCGCTCGTGCGCATCAGGTCCGCCGGTAGGCGATAATCCGCCTCGAACTCCGAAACCTTGAAGCCGCCGCCGAAGGCGCGCCAGACTGCTTCCAGCGTTGCCGGGCGTGTGCGCTCGTCGAGCGCGATGCCGATCTTCGTCTCGCCGACCTTGCGGAGGTTTACCCCTTCGGCCACTGCAGCGCGCAGGATAAGGCCCTGCATATGGCCGACGTCGACGGTTATCGTATCGAAGAAGGTGTCCGGCTCGACCTTGTAGCCCAGCTTTTGCAGCCCCTTGGCCGTTAGAACCGCCTTGCGGTGGACCTGTTGCGCGATCGCCTTCAGGCCATCGGGACCGTGAAAGACGGCATACATCGAGGCCATGACGGCGAGCAGCACCTGGGCGGTGCAGATGTTTGAGGTCGCCTTTTCGCGGCGGATATGCTGTTCGCGGGTCTGCAGCGACAGGCGATAGGCGCGGTTGCCGCGCGCGTCGACCGAGACTCCGACGAGACGGCCGGGCATCGATCGCTTGTGGGCGTCCTTGACGGCCATGTAGGCCGCGTGCGGTCCGCCATAGCCAACCGGCACGCCGAAGCGCTGGGAGGAGCCGATCGCCATGTCGGCGCCCATTTCGCCGGGCGACTTCAGGAGAAGCAAAGCGAGGATATCCGCCGCGACGGCGGCGACTGCGCCTGTCTGGTGCAAGCGGGCAATCAGGCCCGAAAAGTCCCTGACGTGCCCGTGTGTGCCGGGATACTGGAAGATCGCGCCGAAGACTTCGGTCGGATCGAGATCGGCGAAGGGGTCGCCGACGATCACGGTCCAGCCGAGCGGTTCCGCGCGGGTCTGGATGACGGCGATGGTCTGCGGGTGGCAGTCCCTGTCGACGAAGAAGGAGGTGGCCTTGGATTTCGCGACGCGCTGGCAGAGCGCCATGGCTTCGGCGGCCGCGGTTGCTTCGTCCAGCAGCGAGGCGTTGGCCACGTCCATGCCGGTCAGGTCGCAGACCATGGTCTGGTAATTCAGCAGCGCTTCCAACCGACCTTGGGAAATCTCGGGCTGGTAGGGCGTATAGGCCGTATACCAGGCGGGATTTTCGAGAATGTTGCGCTGGATCACCGGCGGCGTGATCGTGCCGTAATAGCCCTGGCCGATCAGCGATGTCAGCACCTGGTTCTTGTTGGCGGTTTCCCGCAGCTTGTCCAGCGCCTCGCGCTCGGTCATGGCGGCGCCCCAGGTGAGCGGGATTTCCTGCCGGATCGAGGGCGGCACAGTGGCGTCGATGAGCGCATCGAGCGTGGGATAGCCAACGATCTTCAGCATCTCCGTCATCTCGGACGGTGAGGGGCCGATATGACGACGGTTGGCGAAGTCGTACGGATCGTAGTCGGTGAAGGAGAATTCGACTGGCGTTGTCATGCGATCAGCTCTTTGTAGGCGGCTTCATCGAGAAGGGCGTCGGCATCGGCCACGTTGGCGAGCTTCAGCTTGAAGAACCAGGCAGCACCCTGCGGATCGGAATTGACCAGCGACGGGTCGTCGACGATCGCCTGGTTGACCTCGACAATCTCGCCGTCGAGCGGACAAAACACGTCCGATGCGGCCTTGACGCTCTCGACGGTGGCGGCTTCACCATCCTTCTTGAATGTCGCGCCGACCTCCGGAAGCTCGACGAAGACAAGATCGCCCAGCTGGTCGGCGGCATGACGGGTGATGCCGACGGTCGCGACGTCGCCGTCGAGTTTGAGCCATTCGTGTTCGGCGGTGAATTTGATCATTGTGTTGTCCTCTGGTGGGATAGGGAAAAAAATGCTGGTGGCGGCTAACGCCGGTAGCCGGGCGTCACGAAGGGCAGGGCGGTCACGGTTAGGGGCAGATACTTGCCACGAACCTCGGCGAAGAGTTGCGTGCCGGGTGCGGCGAGCGCCGTGGGCACGTAGCCCATCGCGATGGGACCTTCGACGGTCGGGCCGAAGCCGCCCGAGGTGACATGGCCGACCTCGTTCAAGCCTTCCGCGTCCGCAAAGAGTTTCGCCGGAGGGCGGACGGGGGCCTTACCCTCAGGTTTCAGGCCAACACGGCGGCGCGTGGCGCCGTCTTCAAGCTCGGCGAGCACGCGGTCCGCGCCGGGGAAGCCGCCTTCGCGTTCGCCGCCCCTGCGACGGGCTTTCTGCATCGCCCATTCCAGGCCAGCCTCGACGGGCGAGGTGGTGGTGTCGATGTCGTTGCCGTAGAGGCAGAGGCCAGCCTCCAGCCGCAGCGAATCGCGGGCGCCCAGGCCGATCGCCTCGCAGGCATGGTGGCTGAGGAAAATCTCGGCCAGTTCGGTCGCGCGGTCTGCGGGAACGGAGATCTCGTAGCCGTCCTCCCCGGTGTAGCCCGAGCGGGAGACTATGCAGTCTATGTCGTGCAGAGGTCCCTCGCGCATGTCCATGAACTTCATCGCGTCGAGACCGGCCCACATCTGCGGCACGATTTCGTGGGCGCGGGGGCCCTGGATGGCGATGAGGGCGCGGTCTTCAAGCAGTTCGATGTTGCAGGTTTCGGACAGATGCGCCCTCATGTGCGCCACGTCGGCGTCCTTGCAGGCGGCGTTGACGACGACGAACAGATGGTCGCCGCGGTGCGTGATCATCAGGTCATCGAGGATGCCGCCGTTCGCGTCGGTGAAGAAACCATAGCGCTGGCGCCCGTCCTTCAGTCCGAGGATGTCGACGGGAACGAGACGCTCCAGGGCAAGGGCGGCGTCTTCGTATCGGCCGGACTTCGCACGCAGAAGCACCTGGCCCATGTGGGACACGTCGAAGAGGCCGGCGCTGGTGCGGGTATGAAGATGCTCCTTCAGGACGCCCATCGGATATTGCACCGGCATGTCATAGCCGGCAAAGGGTACCATACGGGCGCCAAGCGACAGGTGAAGGGCGTGGAGCGGGGTCTTTTTCAGCGGAACGGTGTCGTCCACCATGGCCTCCGGATTGGCGCGAAGCGCGCTGGCTCAAAATTGGCGCACGATTCCCGCGCACCGGTTCATTGAGCCCCCTCTGTCCCTTCGCCTGAGATTGTTATCCCTTCGGCGCGTCACACATACTCGGGTGACGTCTCTCCAGAGTCCTGTCGGCACCCGTGGTCCTTTGGCCTGAGAGTTTCCGGGGCGGTTGCTCCTTCGGCACCGGATCGAACCGGTTCTCCCAACGGGTTGTCGCCATTATCGACGGGACCCGGCGCTTGGCAAGGGGCAAATGTCGTCGCCAGCACAATTTTCGTCGCATCGTACGCGGGGGCGTGCGCGTGCCGAATGTGGCGCTTAGTCTTTCTTGTCCGGAAGACCTTTGCGCTTCGTTTCCGCCATGTCCTCAAGCTCCTTCTCGCTCATGGATTCGGCCATGCTCTTCGAGGCCCCCTTGAGCTTTTCCTTCGGGGTATCGCCACGCTTGGCCGAGAGGGCGGCGCCGGCTGCTTTCTGCTGGGCTTTCGATTTTGCGGGCATTGGTTTCTCCTCTGGTTGTTGATGAACGACAAACAGCGAGAGACGGTTTTGTGTTCCTTTGTCGCAGCCCCTTTTCGATTTTGCCTTGCCGACTGATTCCGGCTAAGGAGGGCTGCCGGAGGGCCTGCGGAAATGGGCAAGACAATTGCGATGGTCGGGACGATGACGCGCCTTTTGTGCGCGATCGCGATGCTGTCGCTGGGGCTCGCACATACTCCGCCGCGTGTCGCGCTCGCGGCGTTCGATACGGCTGCGCTCCTCCTTCCCGACGGAACCTATGCCGATCTCTGTATCGGTGACGAGGGCCTGCCGCATCCAGGCCATGACATGGCGAAATGCGAGGCCTGCCTCATCGGCGGCTCGACGCTTCTGCCGCTGCCTGACGACGAGTCATGGCTGATCGACAGCTTTAAATGTCTGGACAATGGCCTTTCCGACGTCGTGGCCCATGTCACCGTTGATGCGCTTTCTCTGCCCCGGTCGCGCGGGCCGCCGACGTTCTCCTGATCTTCAATGCAAACGATGATCAATCGCCGCCTTGCGGCAAATCCGGTGACGTCGCAGGGCGGCCGGACACGGAGAACACCCATGAAAACCACTTTTCTTCTCGGCGCCACCGCGCTCGTTTCGCTCACCGGCGGCCAGGCGCTCGCCCACGCCACCTTCGCGAACCAGCCGGTGAAGGTCGGTTCCTATGTCGCCGCGGCGCTGCAGGTGCCGCACGGCTGCGACGGCAAGGCGACCAACGAGGTCCAGATCAAATTGCCGGAAGGCTTCATCTCCGCCAAGCCGCAGCCCAAAGCCGGCTGGGAAATCGAGGTGATCACCGGCGACTACCAGAAAGCCTATGACAATCACCGCACGCAGATCACCTCCGGTCCGGTGGAAATCCGCTGGAAGAACGGCGAACTGCCGGATAATTTCTACGATACGTTCGTGATTTACGGGAAGGTCGCCGAAGCCGACGAGGCGGGCCTCGCCTTCCCGACTGTTCAGCTATGCGGCTCGGATGCGCAGGTCAGCTGGACCGAGGTCGCTGCGGCGGGTGTCGATCCGCATTCTCTGGAAAACCCGGCGCCCGTTCTGAAGATCGTGACCGCCGATCCGGCCGAAGACGCTCATGCAGGCCATGGAGCGCACGGCGCCCACGATGCCCATGCCGGGCACGGTGATATGGCCGCGGCAGCCGACCCCGGTAGCTTCACTCCCGTTACGGTCGGTGACCTGGAACTGACGGCCGGCTTTACCAAGGCGATGTTGCCCGGACAGCCCGTCGGCGGCGGCTTCGTGACCATCAAGAACAACGGTCATCACGACGACGTTCTGGTGTCGGCGGAATCGCCGAATGCCGGTCGCGTCGAACTGCACGAAATGGCGATGGTCGGCGAGGTGATGAAGATGCGTGCACTGGCGGACGGCATTCCTTTGCCGGCCGGGCAGACCGTGGAGTTGAAGCCTGGTGGACTTCACATGATGTTCATGGAGGTCAAGGAACCGTTCGCCGAAGGCGCAACTGTTCCGGTGAAGCTGGTCTTCCAGAACGCGGGCGAGGTGGAGATCATGCTTCCGGTGGCGGCTGCCGGCAAGAAGAACTGATACCAAACAAGAGGCCGCGGTCAGTCAGGCCGCGGCCTTGCCGAACCCCCTTTTGGCAGGTCAGGTCGTGCTGTTCTTGTAGGCGTCGATCGTCTGCTTCAGCGTTGCCTGCTGCTCGTGCCGCGACTGGTTCGCGCTCAGGAAATCTAGGCTGAGCTTGGACGATTGCACCATGTTCAGCGGTGCCGTCTTCCAGACGTCCTCGCCCTCGGCGGCGTTGTTGACGACCGCGCGCATATTGTCCTGGACATCGGTCTTGCGAGGAGACCGGATCGGTTTTTTCACGGCCTCCGACGCATAGGCGGCGGTATGGGCCGACACTGTGACTACTTGGGTCATGGCCTTACCACTTTGTTTATCTCTCTAATATAACAGCCCCTGCTTGTACGGTTCTTTAAATTAAAGCCTAGAATTTTAACGGTTCAACGGAGGGTGCGACATGGCGCCTCCGGCCGGTCGCTTGCGTTTGCGGAGAAACTGGTCAAGCTTGAACAGAGCATCGGCGGCGCGACCTGTCTGTCAGTGCCTGAAAATGTTAAGACTGCGCCGGCTCGCGATGCCTGATGGAGGGTTCAGATGATCGTACTCGTGGGTTACGTCAGTATCGAAGGCCAGACGCGGAAGATCGCCGAAGCGATCGCGGCGCGGATCGAAAAGGACGGCCACCGCGCCGTTCTCTTCAACGTGATGTCGATGGCGGAGTATGCGCTGGAGCGGCCCGATGCGGCGATCCTCTGCGCCCCCATCCATGCCGGCCGCTATCCGGCGCCCTTCGTCGATTTCGTCCGCCGCGAGAAGGATTGGCTGTCGTCCGTTCCGAATGCCTTCGTGTCCGTTTCGCTGTTCATCCGCAGCGATATCGAAGCGGAACAGGAGGAGGCCCGACACTTTCCGGATGCGCTGAAGACCGAAACCGGATGGGCGCCGGATCATGTGCACCATGCCGCCGGTGCCTTCAGCTTCAGCGAGTACGATTTCTTCAAGCGCTGGATGATGAAGCGCATGGCGGAGCGGGAAGGCGCACCATCGGACACCGGTGAGGATGTCGAGTTCACCGACTGGAGCGAAATCGACCGGTTTGTGTCCGTTTTCCTGTGGTCGGCTGACCGCTGACAGGGTGCAAACAACGGCGGCCGGATGTAAGGTCCGGACGAATCTCGCCCGCGTTCGACGCCGGAGTCCCTATGCTGCATGTCCTTCTCGTCGCCCTCGGCGGCGCTACCGGCTCGGTCTGCCGCTATCTCGTCGGTCTTTTGACATTGCGCTGGTTCGGGCCGGCCTTCCCTTGCGGCACGTTGACCGTCAACGTCGTGGGCTCTCTGGCGATCGGGCTGTTTGCCGAACTGGTGGCACGGCGGTTCAACGCCTCGGCGGAATTACGACTGCTGATGATCACCGGTTTCCTTGGCGGCTTCACCACGTTTTCAGCTTTTTCCCTGGATTTCATCTCGTTGTTCGAGCGCGGCGCAACAGTTGCGGCGGTGACCTACCTCGCGGCAAGTGTCCTCCTTTCCATCTGCGCGGTGATTGGCGGTCTGCAGATCGGCCGCATGCTGTTTTGACGGTATCCTCGATAGAGGTTGTCCGAAGGCGGTGAAATGCAGTAAAGCCGGCGTCTGACAAGCAAGACGCGGCGTTTCGGCCGCGCGCACGGAAGAGAACCCATGGCCGGCATAGAGCATATCAAGGTGGACGCGGACGAGGCGGGCATGCGCCTCGACCGGTGGTTCAAGGTGCACTATCCGGGACTGGGCTTCGGAGCGCTGCAGAAGCTGTTGCGCTCCGGGCAGATCCGTGTCGATGGCGGCCGGGTGAAAAGCGACAGCCGCGTCCAGCCGGGCCAACTCGTTCGAATTCCGCCGATGGATATCGATCCGAAAAGCCCGAAGACCGGGCCGATCGCCGGCAAAGATCTGAAGCATGCCGGCGACGCGGAATTGCTGTCTCGCATGCTCTTGCACGAGGACGAGAAGGTATTCGTCTTGAACAAGCCGGCGGGGATCGCGGTGCAAGGCGGTTCCGGCGTCACGCGGCACATCGACAAGATGCTCGAGGCCTGGACCAGCCGAAAGGGCGAGAAACCGCGCCTTGTGCACCGTATCGACCGCGACACCTCCGGCGTTCTGGTCGTCGCGCGGACGCGCGGTGCGGCCCAGAAACTGACGGCGGCTTTCCGCGAGCGCGATACGAAGAAGACCTACTGGTCGCTGGTCAAGGGCGTGCCGCGCAAGCGGGAGGACAAGATTTCCACCTGGCTGGTCAAGGAGCCGACGATCAACGGCGACCGCATGCGGATCGCCAAGCATGGCGAGGAGGGGGCGGACCACGCAGTCTCCTACTATCGCGTCGTGGACACGGCTGCGCAGAACCTCGCCTGGCTGGAAATGGAACCGTATACCGGCCGTACCCACCAATTGCGCGTGCACGCTTTGCACATCGGGCATCCGATCATCGGCGATCCGAAATACTTCATCGACGACCACAACTGGGAATTCCCGGGCGGTATCCAGAAGCGGCTCCATCTGCACGCGCGCCATATCGACATTCCGCATCCGGACGGCGGGCGGCTGCGCGTCACGGCGCCGCTACCTCCGCATATGGTGCAGAGCTGGAACCTGCTCGGCTTCGATGTCGATGGGCCAGAGGCAGATATCGAATGAAGCTCGTGCTCTTCGACTGCGACGGGACGCTGGTCGACAGCGCGGGGTTGATCCATGCAGTGATGGAGAAGACTTTCGAGCGGTCTGGCTACCCACCTCCGACCCTTGCCGCGACCAAGGCGATCATCGGGCTCACGCTCGATATCGCAATCGCGCGGTTGCAAGGGAAGTCGCATGTCGACGACGAAGCGATCGAGATGACCGCGTACTACAAGGCGATCTTCTCGGATGTCCGCGGCAGCGGGGCAGCCACAGAGCGGCGTTTCGACGGCATCGCCGAGGTTATTGCTACGCTTGCCGCGCGGGACGATGTGCTGATCGGGGCGGTGACAGGAAAGTCGCGGCGCGGGCTGGACCTGATCCTTGATTCGAACGGCTGGCGGGACCATTTCTTCGTCAGCCGCACCGCCGACGATTGTCCGTCCAAGCCACATCCGGCCATGGTGACGGAATGCTGCGACCAGAGCGGCATCTCGCCGGCGGAGACGGTCGTCATCGGCGACGCGATCTACGACATGCAGATGGCGAAGGCGGCGGGTGCTGCGGCGATCGGTGTCTCCTGGGGCTACTGTTCCGTCGAGGAGCTTTGGCAGGCCGGCGCCGACGCGGTGGTGGAGCGACCCGCTGATCTTCTCGCTTATATTCACAAGGGGTAACCCGATGCGCGATGAACTTTCTGATATCTTCGGCACATTCGTGCCTGAGCCCAGCCACGAAGATCCGGTCCGCCGAGCGCAGATCCAGATGAAGCGGCCTCTGCCGAAGAAATTCTACGAAAACGTAAGCGTGGAGGCAGATGGCGACAGCTTCGCCGTCAAGCTCGACGGGCGACCCGTAAAGACGCCTGCCAGGAATACGCTTCTCCTTCCGACCACACCGCTCGCCGAACTTGTGGCGGTTGAATGGCGGGCTCAGAGGGATGTGATCGATCCGGCGACCATGCCCGTGACGAGGCTCGCCAACACCGCAATCGATGCAGTGGCCGAACAGGTCGACATGGTGGCGGCGGAAATTCTCCGCTTTGCAGGCACGGACATGATCTTTTATCGCGCCGACACGCCGCAGGAACTGGTAGAGCGCCAGAACCTCTCGTGGAATCCCCTGCTGGACTGGGCCGCGGAGACCCTTGGAGCGCGCTTCATCCTGGCTGTTGGTGTGATGCACCAGGAGCAGCCAGAAGCGGCGATCGCCGCATTCGAAAAGGCGCTTGCCAGGCATCGCGATCCTTTCGCGCTCTCGGCTTTGCACGTCATGACAACCCTCACGGGCTCGGCGCTCATCGGCCTCGCGCTGGCCGAAGGGCGGATTTCGTTGGAAGAGGCATGGTCTCTGGCCCATCTCGACGAAGACTGGACGGACGAGCATTGGGGTATCGACGCGGAAGCGGCCCATCGCCGGGCCAAGCGGTTCGAGGAAATGGCCGCGGCTTATGGTGTATTTTCGGCCCGTCGCGGCTGAGTTAACCACCCGCTAACCATAAATCAGGAATGTCGAAAAAGACGAAACGTCTTTTCGGGATTCCCCATGCAGCGATTCCTTCTCCGTCTCCTTGCGATTATCGCGGTCGTCGCGGTGCTGCCCTCCTGCATTCTCACGGGGCGCGAGCCGATCCGCCGGCCACTGATGTATGATGTCAGGGATGTTGCGGTGATCGGTGCCGCCGACGTGCCTCTCGTCGTGCTTGCCGGCGTTGACCGCCGTGTCGCTGCGGCAGTCAATGCCACTCGTCGCACTGTTCCGCTGCAAAGGGTCGTGCTGACGGTGAAGTTCGACGATTATCGTCCGGTACAGGGCTATGGTGACAGGCGTGCGAGCGTTCGCTTCAAGGTGACAGCCGCCGACATCGACACCGGCAATCCCGTCGCATCGGGAACATTCGTTGTTCACAGTTCTACCGACAATCCCCGTATCGCCGACGAGAACCTTGCGGAAGAGGCAGCAGCGCGAATTCGCTTCGCCTTCTCCTTGCAAACGCCTCGCCTGCCTCCGCCCCGCCCGAAGCCGCGGACCATGTCGACCAAGCTGAAAGCGGATGCTCCGGCTGTGGCCGCGCCAGTCTCGGTTGCCGCGCCCGCGGTGGTGCCCGCGCCGACCGTCGCGCCGCCTGCCGCGCCCTTGGTCCCATCGGGCACCAATGTGGAGGAAGGTGCTAGCGGCAAGATCACCATCGGCGGCGGCTCCACTTGCGACGTGGCAACCGATCCGACCTGCAATCCGTGAACGGCGAAGGTCGCCGGCGCGATTGACTTGCCGATGTCGTCGGCCTAATCAAGTCGGAATGAACGGATGGTTTCCGTCGTCCCGCAAAGGGTGGGCGGAGAGCAAAAGGGAATGCGACAGGACGGACCCATTCCGGGCGTCCCCATCGCAGCCGACCCCGCGACTGTAGAGTGGCGAGGGTCCGTCATCCGGATCTGCCCCGGACACGTCGGGATCAGGGCATGGTGCCTTGGACGGCGCTACGGGAAAGTCCGGAAAAGTCACTGGCGCGGCATGCGCGATCAGCCGGGGTCGGACGCCTCTAGGATCTACGAATCGTCCACCTTTTCGCGATATTGCCGATGCGCCGGGAAGGCGAGACGGACCCGCGTGCCCTTGATTGGGCCTTATGCCATGAGCCAGGAGACCTGCCATCCGTGCCGGGCATTTTGCCCAGCCTTGGGGAAGGATTTCCCCGTTGCCAGCACGGAGGTTGTCATGGCGACACAGACGACAGGCGTGGTGTATCCGTACGTCCGGTCAACACGCGATGAGTCCCTGGGCCGCGCTGTGAAACGCGCCGGGGCGACACGTCGTGCGTAAGAATTTCTCTTTCCTTTCGATCGCCCTCGGCATCCTGATTGTTGCCGCGACGGCGTTTGCGGTGGTTCCGTCTTTTCAGGACGATCCGATCACGACCCAGCAGACGGTTGATGGACTTTCTTCTGCGTCTGCTGAGACTACGAGCCGTGTCGTGACATCAACCTATTCCCTGCACCCTTCTGACGGGTCTGCCGCAAGGCCAACCGCGACTTTTCCAGCCTTTGCGGCGCGGGGCGGCGGCATGTATGCGACGGATGCGATGGAGGCAAGATGAACAGGACCATTCTCGTGCTCGGTGGCGCCCGCTCAGGCAAGTCGTCCTTTTCGGAGCGCCTGGCTCGTCAAAGCGGTCTCGATCTGCACTATCTGGCGACAGGCCGCGCCTTTGACGATGAGATGCAAGCGCGTATCGACAAACACAAGGCGGATCGCGCCGGGGATGGCTGGACGACGCACGAGGAGCCGTTCGATCTTGCCGATCGTCTGTGGGCTCTCGACTCGCCGGACCGTGTGGTCCTCGTCGACTGCCTGACGCTATGGATCACGAATCTGATGATGGAGGAGCGTTCCGTCGACTCTTCAGCCACCAGCCTCGTGAAAGTTCTTCCGTCGCTCTCGGCGCGTGTCATCGTCGTTTCCAACGAAGTCGGGCTTGGCATCGTGCCCGATAACAGGATGGCGCGGGAATTTCGCGATCATGCCGGACGGCTTCACCAGAGCGTCGCCGAGGTGGCGGCGCAAGTGTATTTCGTGGCGGCCGGACTGCCGCTCAAGATGAAGGGTTGAACCATGTTGCAGCAGAAAATTCCCGCCACCGTCATCACCGGCTTTCTCGGCGCGGGCAAGACGACCATCATCCGCAACATGCTGACCAATGCCGGCGGCAAGAAGATCGCGCTGATCATCAACGAGTTCGGCGATCTTGGCGTCGATGGTGAGGTGCTGAAAGGCTGCGGGGCGGAGAACTGCACCGAAGACGACATCATCGAGCTGACCAATGGCTGCATATGCTGCACGGTGGCGGACGATTTCGTGCCGACCATGCAGAAGCTGCTCGACCGCGATATCAAGCCTGACCACATTGTCATCGAAACATCCGGCCTTGCCCTGCCGCAGCCGCTGGTGGCGGCCTTCAACTGGCCCGACATCCGTACCCGCGTGACGGTCGACGGCGTGGTGACTGTGGTCGATAGCGCGGCGGTCGCGGCGGGTCGTTTCGCCGACGATCATGACGCCGTTGCCGCCCAGCGGGCCGACGACGAGAGCCTGGATCACGAGAGCCCGATCGAGGAGTTGTTCGAGGACCAGTTGACGTGCGCCGACCTGATCGTGCTCAACAAGACCGACCTGCTCGATGCCGCTGGTGTCGTCGCGGTGCGCGCCGAGGTGGCCGGCCGCACCGCGCGCAAGCCGACAATGATCGAGGCCCGGAACGGCGAGGTCCCCTCGCTCGTGCTGCTCGGCATCGGCGCCGGCACCGAGGACGATATCGAAAACCGGAAGTCACACCACGAACTGGAGCACGAGGCAGCCCACGCCGCCGGCGGCGATCACGACCACTTGCACCATCACGATCACGACGAGTTCGAGAGCTTCGTGTTGAAGCTTCCGCCGATCGCCGATCCGGCGGGTTTCGTCGAGAAGCTGAAAGACGTGATCGCAACCCATGACGTCCTGCGGCTCAAGGGCTTCATCGACGTGCCCGGCAAGCCGATGCGCCTCGTCTTGCAGGCCGTCGGTAGCCGCGTCGACACCTATTTTGACCGCCCATGGACGAGCGGCGAAAAACGCGAGACCCGTCTCGTGGTCATCGGCCTGCACGAGTGGGACTACGGCGCGGTTGTCGAGGCGGTGCAGGCGGCGGCCGGCTGATCGATGCATCTTCTGCTCGCCCAGAAAGGCTCGATCAGCGACGGGGAGGAGGCGATCGATCTCGGGCAGACGCCTGGCGACATCCTCTTCCTGTCTGCGGCCGATACGGAGCTCGCGGCGATCGCGGCCGCTGCTGCTGGCCGTGAGGGCGGGCCATCCGTGCGGCTGGCGAGCCTGATGAGCCTCAAGCACCCGATGTCGGTCGATACCTATGTCGAGCGGACAGCTCGGCATGCGAAGCTGATCGTGGTCAGGGCGCTCGGAGGGGCGAGCTATTTTCACTATGCGCTAGAGGCGCTGCACGCCGCCGCTCGGCGGAGCGGCGCGAAGATCGCCGTGCTGCCGGGAGATGACAAACCGGATGAAGGGCTGGCGCCGTTTTCGACTGTCGGGCCGGATAACCTTGCCAATCTGTGGTCCTACCTGATCGAGGGTGGGGCGGAGAACGCACGGGCGTTCCTAGACTTTGCCGCTTTCCTCATTGGAGAAGGCGTGCAGCCGGCACCGGCCATTCCGCTGATGAAGGCGGGTATCTGGTGGCCGGGCCGGGGTGTCGTCGGCGTGGAAGGGTGGAAAAAGGCTGCAGGATCAACGGCGCCGATCGCCGCGATTTGTTTTTACCGCGCGCTCGTGCAGAGCGGCGAAACCAAGCCAGTCGCGGCGATGGTGGAGGCGCTGCGAGCGCAGGGCATGCGTGCCTTGCCGGTGTTCGTGGGATCTCTCAAGGACCCGGTATCGGTAGAAACGCTGCGGGCGGTGTTCGCCGAGGTGGCGCCCGACGTGGTCATCAACGTCACCGGATTCGCGGTTTCGGCGCCCGGCAGTGAAAATCCGTCTACCGTGCTCGACGAGAGCGGGGCGGTTGTGCTGCAGGCGATTTTCTCGAGTTCCGCTCTGGACGCTTGGGAAAAATCGTCTCAGGGCCTTTCGGCACGTGACCTTGCGATGCATGTGGCGTTGCCGGAGGTCGACGGGCGGGTGATGACGAGGGCCGTGTCGTTCAAGGCGGCAGCGCGGTTCGATGAGACGGTCGAGACCAATATCGTCAGCCACGAGCCCGATATCGGCCGCATGGCTTTCGTCGCCGAGCTTGCCGCGCGCTGGGCTAGGCTGCGACGGACGCCGGCGGCGGACCGCCGCGTGGCACTGATCATGGCGAACTACCCGAACCGCGACGGCCGGCTTGGCAATGGCGTCGGCCTCGACTCGCCCGCCGGCACCGTCGAGGTGCTGAGGGCGATGAAGGCGGCAGGCTATTCGGTCGCCGACATACCCTCGGATGGCGATGCGCTGATGGCGCATATGATGGCCGGGCCGACCAATGCCGCGCGTGATGGGCGGGAAATCCGCGATGTCATTTCCTTGAATGATTACATAGCGTTTTTCGAATCTCTTCCCAAGCGGATTCAAGAAGAGATCACGGCTCGATGGGGTGGACCGGAAGGCGATCCCTTCTTTCAGGATGGAGCATTCGCGTTGCCACTCACCCGCTTCGGCAACGTATTCCTCGGCATTCAGCCGGCGCGCGGCTACAACATCGATCCGAAGGAGAGTTATCACTCTCCGGACCTCGTTCCGCCACACGGCTATCTCGCCTTCTACGCCTATCTGCGGAAGGTCGCTGGGGTCGATGCGATGATCCACATGGGCAAGCATGGCAATCTCGAATGGTTGCCGGGCAAGGCGTTGGCGCTGTCGGAGACCTGTTACCCGGAAGCCGTGATCGGCCCGCTGCCGCATCTCTATCCCTTCATCGTCAACGATCCGGGCGAGGGTACCCAGGCCAAGCGGCGCACCTCGGCCGTCATCATCGACCACCTGACCCCGCCGCTGACGCGGGCTGAAAGCTACGGTCCGCTGAAGGATCTCGAGGTGCTGGTCGACGAATATTACGAGGCGGCGGGCGGCGATCCGCGTCGTCTGAAGCTGCTGAAGAAGCAGATCCTCGACCTCATCGCGGACATCGGTCTCGACCAGGATGTCGGGATCGGCAAGGGCGAGGCTGAGGACACGGCGCTCGAAAAGCTCGACGCCTATCTCTGCGACCTCAAGGAAATGCAGATCCGAGATGGGCTGCACGTGTTCGGTCTGGCGCCGGAGGGGCGGTTGCTGACCGATCTCGTCGTGGCTCTGGCGCGGGTGCCGCGCGGGTTGGGCGAGGGCGGAGACCGGAGTCTCCAGCGGGCGATCGCCGACGACCTTGATCTGAGCGCCAATGGCGTCGCTTTCGACCCTCTCGATTGCGTCATGTCCGAACCGTGGACCGGACCCAAACCCGTGATTCTCGCCGAGCTCGACGAGCAGCCGTGGCGCACCAATGGCGATACGGTCGAGCGGATAGAACTGCTGGCGGCGAACCTTGTGGCGACGGAGATCGACGCGCCAGACCACTGGGTGTCGACACGGGTCGTGCTTGACGAAATCGAAACGCGTCTCAAGCCAGCGGTGGTGAAGTCGGGCGCCGCCGAAATCGCGGGGCTTCTCAAGGGCCTCGACGGCCGCTTCGTGCCGCCCGGTCCCTCCGGGGCGCCGACGCGGGGTCGGCCGGACGTGTTGCCGACGGGCAGGAATTTCTACTCCGTCGATAGTAGGGCGGTGCCGACACCGGTGGCCTACGAGCTCGGCCGAAAGTCCGCCGAACTGCTGATCCAGCGCTATGTGCAGGACCACGGCGACTGGCCGACATCGTTCGGACTCACCGCTTGGGGCACGTCGAACATGCGTACCGGTGGTGACGACATCGCCCAGGCGCTGGCGCTGATTGGCGTCAAACCGGTCTGGGACATGGCGTCCCGGCGAGTGACGGGGTTCGAGGTGATCCCGATGGCGATGCTCGGGCGGCCGCGCGTCGACGTGACGCTGCGCATCTCCGGCTTCTTCCGCGATGCCTTTCCGGAGCAGATCGCGCTGTTCGACAAGGCTGTCCGGGCCATTGCCGCGCTGGATGAAGACGAGGGCGATAATCCGGTCGCGGCGCGCGTTCGCGCGGAAACGGAAAAGCTGGAGGCCGAGGGGCTCGACGCGAAGCAGGCGGCGCGGCAAGCGGGATACAGGGTGTTCGGGTCGAAGCCGGGCGCCTACGGTGCCGGCCTGCAGGCGTTGATCGACGAAAAGGGCTGGGAGCGGCGCGGCGATCTGGCCGAGGCCTACCTCGTCTGGGGCGGCTATGCTTATGGCGCGGATGTCGAGGGCAAGGCGGAGCGCGGCCTGTTCGAGGAACGACTGCGCTCTGTGCAGGCGGTCGTGCAGAACCAGGACAATCGCGAGCACGACCTGCTCGACAGCGACGATTACTACCAGTTCGAGGGCGGCATGACGGCGGCGATCGAGCACGTCGCCGGAGGGCGTCCCGCCGTCTACCACAACGACCACTCTAGGCCGGAAAAGCCGGTGATCCGCTCGCTGGAGGAAGAGATTGGCCGGGTGGTCCGCGCCCGCGTCGTCAATCCGAAGTGGATCGAGGGCGTGATGCGGCACGGCTACAAGGGCGCTTTCGAGATCACCGCGACTGTTGACTACATGTTCGCCTTCGCAGCGACGACAGGGGCCGTGCGCGACCACCACTTCGAGGCTGTCTACCAAGCCTTTCTGATGGATGAGCGCGTGCGCGCGTTCATGGCGGAGAAGAACGCCCCGGCGCTGAAGGAACTTGCCGAGCGGCTGATCGAGGCGATTGAGCGCGGACTGTGGACGCCGAGAAGCAATTCCGCCAAGTTCTCGCTTTCCGAAATCGTTCTGGAAGGGAGCGTGTCATGACTGAGCTTGTCGGTCGCTGCCTCTGCGGTTCCGTGCGGCTGTCGGTGTCGGGGCCTGTCCTCAACGCCAACCACTGCCACTGCGAGAGCTGCCGCCGGGCGACCTCGTCCGGCGTCGCGAGCTTCTTCACGGTGGCGCGGAAGGATGCCGAACTCTCCGGCGCGAGCTTGAGGCGGTTCGTATCGTCACCCGGTGTCACGCGCGGCTTTTGCGGCACGTGCGGTTCGCCGATGTCCTATGAAACGGAAAGACGACCGGCGGAGATCGATCTTTACATCGCCTGCCTCGACGATCCGTCCGCTATCGTGCCCAAGGCTCATGACTTCTGGAGCGAGCGTGTGGGCTGGCTGCATGTCGTCGACGGCCTGCCGAAGAACGAGCACTGAAATGGCCTTTGACACAACTGACATCCTGATTGCAGAGGTGACCGGGGACGGTGTCGACGAATTCGTCACCGCCGTCGACGGCATCCTTGACGAGGCCGCGCTGGCGCTAGGCAGGCCGTTCGTCAGCGAACGCGTCCATATCCGTGCGAGTGCTCCGGACGGGACGATGCTCGGCGGCCTGGTCGGCGCGCGGCTGCAGGGCTGGCTCTACGTGAAGCTGCTCGGCGTCAGCGAACACGCGCGTGGCCGCGGCGTCGGTGCCAAGCTTCTTGCGGCGGCGGAGGACATGGCGCGCAACGATAGGCTCGCCGGCGTCTATCTCGATACGTTCGAGTTTCAGGCGCCACGCTTCTATCTACGGGAAGGCTATGCCGAGATCGGCCGCCTTCCGAAAACCGGCCAGGCGCCACAGCGTATCTGGTATGCAAAGACATTTGACGATAGCGGGAGCGATACATGACCGAGGACATCAAGCCGGAAACGGACGATCTGGCCCGCCACGCGGAAAAGATGGCGAAGAAGAAGGCCGCCCGCGAAAAGATCATGGCGACGAAGACCGACGAGAAGGGTCTTGTCATCGTCCATACCGGCAAGGGCAAGGGCAAGTCGTCGGCTGCGTTCGGGATGATCTTCCGCCATATCGCCCATGGCAAGAAATGCGCGGTCGTGCAGTTCATCAAGGGCGCTATGTCGACCGGCGAACGCGACCTGATCCTGCGGCATTTCTCCGATGTCTGCGAGTTCCACACGATGGGCGAGGGCTTCACCTGGGAAACCCAGGACAAGGCGCGCGACATCGCCATGGCGAAGGCAGCCTGGGAGAAGGCGAAAGACCTGATCCGCGACGAGAGCAATTCCATGGTGCTGCTCGACGAGATCAACATCGCGATCCGCTACGACTACATCGATATCGGCGAAGTGGTGGAGTTTCTCAGCGCCGAAAAGCCGCACATGACCCACGTTGTCCTGACGGGACGAAACGCCAAGGAAGAGCTGATCGAAATCGCCGATCTCGTCACCGAGATGGAACTGGTCAAGCATCCGTTCCGCTCCGGGATCAAGGCGCAGGTGGGCGTCGAGTTTTGAACCGGAACTTATAAGGGAACCTCCCGGCGCCACGCGTGTTTACGAGACGTCTGCAACAGGAGCCGCACCATGCTGAGGGTCATTCAAAGCGTTCTGCTATCGTCCGCGATCGTCTTGCTGGTGATTGGCGCAAGCCCTGCGGTGGGGGCGGACATGCTCTACCAGACGGAACGGCCCGTGGTCGTCCAGCAGCGAGCGGCGGCGGTCGTGGCCCCCGCCTCCGTGGCGGTGCGTCCTGTCCGTTGCGACGAATACTACATCGAGTACCGCGCGCCGCTCTACGACCCGCGCGTCGAGATCATCCGCCAGTGTGACCGCCAGATCGTTCGATACTGATGGAATTCAGAAACCCGCCCAGACCCGTACCGGATTGGTCGGGTCCATCAGCAACCGAACAGCCAGCGCCAGGCAGGTGATGATCAACAGCGGCTTGATCAGCCTTGCGCCGCTTCTCATTGCCAGCCGAGAGCCAGCCTGCGCACCCAAGAACTGACCGAGCCCCATCAACAGGCCGATCTTCCAGAGGATCACACCGGCGAAGGTGAAGACGACGAAGGCGCCCAGGTTGGAGCCGAAGTTGAGGAGCTTGGTGTGAGCCGTCGCCTTCAGCATGCCGAATCCGGCGAGCGAGACGAAAGCCAGCATGAAGAAAGAACCGGTGCCAGGGCCGAAGATACCGTCGTAGAGGCCGATCAGGGGAACGAATGTCAAACAGAAGACGAAGGGCGTCATCCGCTGGTGGCGGTCCTGATCCGAGAGATTCGGTTTAAGCGCGAAGTAAAGCGCGATCGCCATCAGCAGAAACGGCATGAGCACGCGCAAGACATTGCCCGGCACGAAGCTTGCGATCACCGCACCGATCGCTCCGCCGGCGAAGGCCATGACCGCCATCGGCAGCTGGCTCCTGAGATCGACATGGCCACGCCTAGCATAGGCGATGGTGGCGGACGCCGAACCGAACATGGATTGCAGCTTGTTGGTGCCGAGCGTCTGGAGAGGCGGGATGCCGGCGATCAGCATGGCCGGAATGGTGATGAGACCGCCGCCGCCGGCGATGGAATCGACAAAGCCTGCAATGAAGGCGGCGAGAAAAAGGAGAGCGATGCTCTCAAAAGCGAGTTCGACCACGGGAATTCCGGAACGCTGCGACAGGTTGCCTCTCTTGCCCCAAACCGGTCGCGCCCGCAACCGTTCCGCTTTCGGGTGAATGTCGCAATCGGCGCATCCTCCACACAATACGGCGCAAACGGGTTTGACCCCTCAAGCCTGGTTGGATAAAGCTCGTGCCATGTGCGACGGCGCCTGTTCGACAGGCTGGAAATAGTCCGGTGCGGCCGACCCAAGCAGGGGGCCAATTCCGGAGCTGTCCGTAAAGGCCATGGAATCATCGAGTGATTCCGGCGCTTCGTACATGGTGCAACGAAGCAGGGAGGCCTTATCTATGGCGGAAAAACTCGGAATCATGGTCTGTGGCCACGGCAGCCGCAATCAGAACGCGGCGAAGGAATTCGCCGTGATCGCGGAGGCGTTGCGCGCCCGCAATCCGGACATGCCGGTCGAGTACGGCTACCTCGAATTCTGCAATCCCGTCATCGCCGCCGGGCTCGACAGCCTCAAGGCACAGGGCGTAACGCGGGTGCTCGCCGTTCCCGGCATGCTGTTTGCGGCCGGCCATGCCAAGAACGACATCCCGTCGGTGCTGAATACCTACCAAGCTCAGAACCCCGGCATGGTGATCAACTACGGCCGCGAACTCGGCATCGACCTGAAGATGATCCGCGCCGCCGGTGACCGTATTCAGGCGGCCGTCGACGAGGCGAACGAGACACTCGGCTTCGTCGAGAAGCATGACACGCTGTTGATGGTCGTCGGTCGCGGTTCCTCCGATCCGGATGCCAACTCGAACGCCACCAAGGTGATGCGCATGCTCTGGGAAGGCATGGGCTTCGGCTGGGGCGAGACCTGCTATTCCGGCGTGACCTTCCCGCTGGTCGAACCGGGCCTGACGCACGCGGCCAAGCTCGGCTACAAGCGCATCATCGTCTTCCCGTACTTCCTGTTCACCGGCGTGCTGGTGAAGCGCATCTACAGCTATACCGACGAGGTGGCCGCGCGGCATCCGGAGATCCAGTTCGTCAAGGCGAGCTATCTCAACGACCACCCGCTGGTGCTCGATGCCTTCCAGGATCGCGTCAAGGAAATCCTCGAGGGCGCCGCGGTCATGAACTGCCAGATGTGCAAGTACCGCGAGCAGGTGCTCGGCTTCGAGGCGGATATCGGCCAGCCCCAGGAGAGCCATCACCATCATGTCGAGGGGATCGGCGGGGGCTTGGAAAACTGTCCGTGCAAGGGTGACTGCGATGCCTCCTGTCGCGATCCTGATTTCTGCCGGGAACATGGTCTTCCTTGGACGCCGGTTCACTCGCATGCCGAGCCGCACGATCTGGAACCGGCCTTCGATTATTCTGCCTCCTTCACGCTCGGCGGCAAATATGCAGCGCTCGCGGACAAGGCGGTGGATGCCGAGTTGCAGGCTGTGATGGACGCGCCGTCGAGCGGCAAGTTCGCCGGACACGAGCACGGACCGAACTGCGGTTGCGGTCATCACGGCCATGACCATGGCCATCATGACCACCATGACGGCCATTCGCACGACCACGGCCACGATCATTCCCATCACGGGCATGATCATTCGCATGGTCACAGTCACGGCCACGATCATCACCACCATCATGCGCCGTACCCGCACGCGGACCATCCGCTGGGGCCGAAGTCGATGCAGAAGAAAAAGTAATGGCGCTGTTCGATCGCATCCTGATCGTCGACTGGTCGGGCGCCGGGCAACCGGCGACCGGCCGCAACTCGCTCTGGGCGTGCCTCGCCCGGCGCGAGGGCGATGGGACCGCGATCGAATGGCTGGAGAATTTTTCGACCCGTCACGCCTTCATGCTGCGACTCGATCAGATCGTGCGGGAAGCGATTGCAAAGGGCGAATGCCTTCTCTGCGGCTTTGACTTTGCCTTTGGCTACCCCGCCGGCACGGCGGAGCGGCTGACCGGCAAGGCCGATTGGCGTTCCCTGTGGCGCAAGATCGCCGCGGAGATCGAGGACGGGCCGGACAATACCAACAACCGTTTCGACCTGGCTTCCCGCTGGAACGCGACCTATTTTCCGGGAGAGCCGCGCTTTTGGGGTCGCCCTCACCAGCATGTCTACGCCGATTTGAGCGATACGAAGCCACCGGCGCCACAAGGCGCGCCGTTTGCCTTTCGCCGCTCGGAGCAGTTCGCCAAGGGCGCGAAGTCGGTTTGGCAGCTCTCCTATAACGGCTCCGTCGGCAGCCAGACGCTGCTCGGGATCGCATGCCTCTCGCGTTTTCTCGATGAAGGTGGGCTTCAAGACAAAATCGCCGTCTGGCCCTTTGAGACCGGTTTCACGACGCGCTTCGACAAACCCTTCGTGTTTGCCGAAATCTATCCGTCGCTCTTTGCCCTGCCTGACGGCGACGAGGTGAGGGACGCGGCGCAGGTGAGGGCGGTGGCCGAAGCCTTTTGTCGTTTCGATGCGGATGGTCGGCTCGCGACGCTTCTCGGTCGTCCGGCGATGTTGACCGAAGAGGAAGTCGCGACATCGGTTGCCGAGGAAGGCTGGGTTTTGGGTATTGGTCATCGAGAGCTGTCTGTTGCCGTTGACGCTTCTGAATCCGCACCGCCGGGAGGCAGGCACCTCGAGTACATTCGAGATCCCACCGAGATTTACAAAAAGTCCTTCGAGACGATCCGTACCGAGGCTAATCTTGGTCGCTTTCCCGCCGTGCTTCACCCGCTGGTCATCCGGCTGATCCACGCCTGCGGCATGGTCGATCTGGCCGGCGACATTGCTTTCTCCGAGGGCGCGTTCGAGGCCGGGGCAGCGGCCCTTGAAAAGGGCGCGCCCGTGCTGGTCGACGCGGAGATGGTGCGCCACGGGGTCATTCGCCGGCTGCTGCCGGCCGACAACGATGTCGTCTGCCTGCTGAACGACGAGCGGGTCCGGCCGAAGGCGGAGGAGATCGGCAACACGCGCTCCGCCGCGCAGGTCGATCTCTGGGACGACAGGCTGGAAGGGGCGGTCGTGGCGATCGGAAACGCGCCGACAGCCCTGTTCCGGTTACTCGAACGGATCGATGCGGGCGCGCCGAAGCCGGCGGTCATCCTCGGCTTCCCGGTCGGCTTCGTCGGGGCGGCGGAAAGCAAGGAGGCCCTGATCGCGGACAGTCGCGGCATTCCCTATATCGCGGTGCGCGGACGGCGCGGCGGCTCGGCCATGGCTTCGGCCGCTATCAATGCGCTGGCGGGAGGGCTTGGCACCAATGTCTGAACAGCAGACGGGCCGCTGGCTCACCGTCATCGGCATCGGCGACAACGGGCTTGCGAGCCTGACGCCGGAGGCGCAATCGCTGCTCTGGCAGGCGGAGACCATCGTGCTCGGCGAACGGCTGGACGCGGTGCTGTCCGGCAGCCAGCTTCCCGGCCTGAAGCGCATGCTCAACTGGTCCGGCGGTTTTCGCGATACGCTGGAGCAGGTGCTGGCTTTGCGCGGCACGCCTGTCACGGTTCTGGCGACCGGCGATCCGATGCATTTCGGTATCGGCGCGACGCTGAGACGGTACGTCTCCGCCCGCGAGATGCATGTGATCCCGTCGCCCTCGGCCTTCTCGCTGGCCGCCTCGCGACTGGGATGGCCACTGCAGACGACGGCGCAGATTTCGCTGCATGGCCGCCCCGTCGCGCATCTTGCCCGCCACATGATGCCTGGCGCTCGCATCCTGGCCCTGACCGGCGACCGGCATACCGCTGGCGAGGTGGCCGACCGTCTCGTCGGCGCGGGCTTCGGAGCATCTGTCCTGACCGTGCTGGAGCATATCGGCGGCGCGGCGGAACGGATCGTGCGGATGACCGCCGAGGATTTCGCGGCGGAAAAGCCCGAGATCGACGATTTCTACACGCTCGGCATCGATGTCGCCGGCGATGGCGCGGTGCTGCCGCCCGTTCCGGGTCTGCCGGACGATGCCTTTCGTCACGATGGACAGCTCACCAAGCGCGAGATCCGCGCGGTCACGCTGTCCTTCCTGAAGCCGCAGCCCAATGCGCTGCTCTGGGATGTCGGGGCCGGCTGCGGCTCGATCTCGGTTGAATGGCTGCGCTGCGGCATGGGCACCGAGGCGATCGCGATCGAGGCGAAGGCGGAACGCCGCGCCATGATCGAGGAGAATGCCGACCGGTTGGGCGTGCCCGACCTGCAGATCGTCGAAGGTCTGGCGCCGACCGCGCTCGATGGTCTTCCGGCGCCGGATCGTATCTTCATCGGTGGCGGGATCAACAATGAGGGTGTGTTCGAGGCGTGCTTCGAGGCGCTGAAACCCGGCGGACTTCTTGTTGCCAATGCCGTCACCATCGAGGGGGAAGGGCAGATTGCCTATCTGCGCAGTCTCCATGGTGGCGATCTCGTCCGCCTCCAGGTGTCCCGCTCCGCTCCGGTCGGCCGCTATTGTGGCTGGAAATCGCTGATGCCGGTGACGATCTGGGGGATGAAGAAGGAACAGTTGGAATGACCGGCAAGCTCTATGGCCTTGGCCTTGGTCCCGGCGACCCGGAACTGATCACGCTGAAAGCACACCGTATCCTGACGGCCGCGCCTGTGATCGCCTATCCGGCGCCGGATACCGGCCCGAGTTTCGCCCGCCAGATCGCGGCTTCCTATATCGGAGCGTACCAGTTGGAAGTGCCTGTCGTGATGCCCATGCGGGTGGAGCGGTTTCCTGCGCAGGAGGTCTATGACGCTGCCGCCGAGACCATTGGGCGCCATCTCGATGCGGGATCGGATGTCGCCGTGCTCTGCGAGGGCGATCCCTTCTTCTATGGGTCTTTCATGTATCTTTTCGAGAGGCTAGCGGATCGCTATCCGACCCAGATCGTACCCGGCGTTTCGTCGGTGATGGCGGCGGCTTCGGCGCTCAAGCGACCGTTGGCGGCGCGCAACGACGTCCTGAGCGTCGTGCCGGGACCGTTGGACGATGAGATACTGGAAGCTCGGATTGCAGCCGCCGACGCGGTGGCGATCATCAAGGTCGGGCGGCACTTCACGCGTATCCGGGCACTGGTCGAGCGGCTCGGACTGATGGGGCAGGCGGCCTATGCCGAGCGCGTCAGCCTCGACAATCAGCAACTGATGCCTCTCGACGAAGTGCCGGATGACGCTGCGCCGTATTTCTCTATGATCCTGATCTATAAGGGTGGCGAGGTCTGGCATCCGGCGTTTGGCAACAACGAGGCTGGCGCATGAACGGGCTTGTTCCCGCTGTCGTGGTGTTAACCGAGGAAGCGGCCGCCATCGGCCGTCGCATTGCCGCTATCGTCGGCGGCGAGCTGCATGGAGCGACTGCGCGGGTAACGACGGCTGATGTGTCCTTCGCTTCGCCCAAGGAACACCTTCGGCAACTCTTCGCCGGCGGTCGACCGATCGTTTCGGTGATGGCGTCAGGCGCCGTCATAAGACTTCTGGCGCCGGTTCTGGCCGACAAGCAGGGCGAACCGCCCGTGCTGGCTGTCTCGGAGGACGGAGCTTCCGTGGTGCCACTGCTGGGCGGGCATCATGGAGCCAACGATCTCGCACGTATGATCGCCGAAGGGCTCGGTACTCACGCGGCGATCACCACAGCCGGAGACCTGAAATTCGGCATTGCGCTGGACCAGCCGCCGGTTGGTCATGTGCTCGCCAATCCGTTGGGTGCAAAGGCTGTGATGGCCGAGCTCGTGGCTGGCGCCGAGGCGAGGCTGACCATCGATGCCGGCGCCTCTGGTCCGGCCGTTGCCGCCTGGCTCACTCAATCCCGACTTCCTTTCGACAATGAGGCCCGTGTGACGTTGACCGTGACCGACAAGACAAAGACGCCCGAGCCGATGGAGCTCGTCTATCATCCGAAGACGCTGGTGCTCGGCATGGGTTGCGAGCGACATGCGTCCAGCGAAGAGGCGATTGCGCTGGCCGAGCAGGCGCTGGAGAGCGGCGGCTTTTCCCGCGACAGCCTCGCTGCCGTCTGCTCGATCGACCTCAAGGCCGACGAGACGGCGATCCATGCGGTTGCCAGCCATTTCGGCATTCCCGCGCGCTTCTTCACGGCGCAGACGCTGGAGGCGGAGGCGACGAGGCTTAAGAACCCCTCCGATGTCGTGTTCGCCGAAGTCGGTTGCCATGGTGTCGCCGAAGGGGCCGCTCTGGCTGCCGTCGGTGTTTCGGGCGAACTCGTCGTCGAAAAGATCAAGTCGAAGGGGGCGACCGCTTCCATCGCGCGCGCCAGCGATATTGTCGATCCGCAATCGATTGGCCGGGCACGGGGCAGGCTCTATGTCGTCGGCATCGGCCCCGGCTCGGAAGGCTGGCGCTCGCCCGAGGTGTCGGCGATGGTCTCGGCCTCCACCGATCTCGTCGGATACTCGCTCTATCTCGACCTGCTGGGACCGCTTGGCGAGGGCAAGACGCGACACGATTTCGACCTCGGCAAGGAGGAGGCCCGTGTCGTGCATGCCATGGAGCTCGCGGGGCAGGGGCGGACGGTGGCGCTGGTCTGCTCGGGCGATGCTGGAATCTATGCCATGGCGACGCTGGTGTTCGAACTGTTCGACAAGGGCGGCATCACGGATGCGGCAAGCCGGATCGAGGTGCAGGTTTCGCCCGGCATATCGGCCCTGCAGGCCGCCGCCGCCCGCATTGGCGCGCCGCTCGGGCACGATTTCTGCACCATCTCGCTGTCGGACCTCTTGACGCCGTGGGAGCATATCCAGCGCCGCGTGAGGGCGGCCGGCGAGGGCGATTTCGTCATTGCCTTCTACAACCCCGTTTCGATGAAGCGTCGTACCCAACTCGCCTGGGCGCGCGACAAGCTTCTCGAGTACCGCCCGGCGTCGACGCCCGTGATCCTTGCCACCAATCTCGGCCGCGAGGGCGAGACTGTGCGCACCGTGCCGCTCGGCGACCTCAATGTCGACGATGTCGATATGCTGACCGTGGTCGTCGTTGGTTCTTCGGAAAGCCGGACGGTGAAGACCGGCGACGGCAAGACCTGGGTCTACACGCCGCGCGGCTATTCTGGAAAGGCGGATACGGGAATGAAGGGAGCTGAGGCATGACCGTCTATTTCATCGGCGCTGGGCCCGGAGCCCCCGATCTCATCACCGTGCGCGGCCTGCGGCTTATCGAGCGTTGCCCGGTCTGTCTCTATGCCGGATCGCTTGTGCCGGAGGAGACGGTCAAGGCCGCACCGGAAGGCGCCATCGTCAAGGATACGGCGCCCATGCATCTCGACGAGATCATCGCCGAAATCGAGGCGGCGCATGCGCGCGGCGAGGACGTGGCGCGTGTCCATTCCGGCGATCCGTCTATATACGGCGCAATCGCCGAACAGATGCGGCGGCTCGATGCGCTCGGCATTCCCTATGAGGTCGTGCCGGGGGTGCCGGCCTTCGCTGCGACGGCGGCGCGGCTGAAGACGGAACTGACGCTGCCGGAGATCGCCCAGACGGTGATCGTCACCCGTACAGAAATGAAGGCATCCTCGATGCCGGAGTTCGAGACGCTGGAGATCCTAGGCAAGTCGCGCGCGACGCTTGCCATCCACCTGTCGATCCGCAATCTCGGCCATATCCGCGATAGGCTGACACCGTACTACGGCGAGGATTGCCCGGTGGTGATCGCCTACCGCTCGACCTGGCCGGACGAGCTCTTCATCCGCACGACGCTCAAGGGGATGGCGGAAGAGGTGCGCAAGGCGAAGATCACCCGCACGGCGCTGATCATGGTCGGCAGGGTGTTCGGGCACGTCGAATTCCGAGACAGCGACCTCTACAATTCCGGTTTCAGTCACGTACTGCGGAATGTAGGCAAGAAAAAGAAGGCCGTGGGTGGCTGAGCGCCCGGACATTCAGCGGGGTTATCATGTGACGACTGAATTCGGCCGGTACATGGTCTTCCTTGCAGCCTTTGTTGCCGGCTTCATCATCATGTTGATGTCCCTCTTTCTCTACCTGTCCGTATATATGGGAAGCGGTTGGATCCGCAATTTCCGCGGCTGGCTCGGCTATACCGTGATCGACAGCGGCACGGCCTGGCAGTGGACCTTCAACATCCTGTTATGGGGTCTGCCGGCTCTGCCTGTCTGCCGCGTTATCCTCGGCTGGATGACCGGTTTTCCGCCAGTCTGGTGGCGCATGATGATCGGTTATGTGGCTCTCGGGCTAACTGTCTATGCTTTCGGTCTTGTCGCCTATTCGACGGATATAGACCGGCAGGTGCTGCGCGTGTCCGGGCTCTTGGTCGTCCTGACCGCCGGATACATTTTTCTCCGCCGCTGGATTGTCGTCAGGTAAGAGTGCTAGATCGCGACGGAGGCTTGTGTCGCCTGTCGTGACCCCCCCGTCAACAGGTGTCGCTTCAAACGCAGTGAAAGGATCGAGGCATGACGGACGAAAACAGCATTACCCATGGTGCGTGCCGCTGCGGCCAGGTCCGTCTCAAGGTGCAGGGCAAGCCGTTGATGACGATGGCGTGCCATTGCAAAGGCTGCCAGCGGATGACGGCAAGCGCGTTTTCCCTCAGCGCGCTTTTTCCCGAGGCTTCGGTGGAAATCACGGGCCTCGATCCGGTCATTGGCGGCATGCATGGCGAACTGAAGCACAACTTCTGTCCGCATTGCCTCAGCTGGATCTTTACGCGGGCGGACATGCTCGGTCCGTTGATCAACATACGGTCGAGCATGCTGGATCACACCGCAGAAATTGCGCCCTTCATCGAGACCTGTGCGGCGGAAAAACTGCCATGGGTAACGGTGCCGGTGCGGCACAGTTACGAGCAGTTCCCGCCGATGGAGGCGTTTCCGGCCCTTCTGGCGGAGTTTGCGGAGACATCCCGGTAATCGCTTTCCCGTTTGACGGGATTGCGATAAGACGCCGGCTCACTTCTGAAAGGCTTCCCCTTCATGCACAAGGTCATTTTCGATACGGATCCCGGCGTCGACGACGCGATGGCGCTCCTCTTCCTGCATCATCACCGGGACATCGACCTTGTCGGTATCACCACTGTGTTCGGAAACGCGACGATCGAGATGACGACGCGCAATGCGCTGTTCCTGAAACGGGAATGGAAGATCGACGCGCCGGTTTCCAAGGGAGCGGGGGAGACCTTTATTCCGCACCGTGTCAGCCACGAGCCGCCGAAATTCATTCACGGTGACGATGGTCTCGGCAATATCGGCGTGCCCGACGAGATCGACCTGCCGCTTGACCCGCGTCCGGCGCACCGGTTCATCGTCGAGACCGTCCGCGCCCATCCGGGAGAGGTCACGCTGGTGGCCGTCGGCCGGATGACCAACCTTGCCAATGCGCTGAAGGAGGATCCGGAGATCGTCGGCCTTGTGAAGGAGGTCGTGATCATGGGCGGCGCCTTCGACATCAACGGTAATGTGACGCCGGCAGCGGAAGCAAACATCCATGGCGATCCGGAGGCCGCCGACGTGGTGTTCACCGCGAGCTGGCCCGTCGTGATCGTCGGTCTCGACGTGACCACGCAGACAGTGATGACGCGCCAGCAACTCGCCGATATCCGGGATGCGGCCGGTTCCAGCCGTGCACGGCTGCTTTTCGACCTCTCGCAGTTCTACATCAAGTTTTACGAAAGCCGCGTGCCTGACGGCATGGTGGTGCATGACAGCTGCGCCTGTGCCTATGTCGTGGCGCCGGGGCTTTTCACCACCCGGTCCGGCGCGGTGCGCGTGGTCTGCGGAGGTCTGGCGGATGGCCAGACGATCCAGAAGCCTGATGGCATGGGCTTCGGCCCGTCCGACTGGGACGGCATCGTCAGTCAGAAGATCTGCACAGGCATCGATCCGGACGGCGTGCTTCGGCTGATCCACGACACGATCGTGTCGGTCAAGGAAGACTGACCACGTCCTGGTGAGATCCTGCCGGCTAACTGGCCGGCAGCAGGAAGCCCGCGAAGAAATCGGAAAGCTCGCCGTGGGCGTCAAGCGGCAGGACGTGAGCGACGTACTGGTCCGGGCGAACGATCACCAGAGCGCCACGGTCGCGATCGATTCCGCGTAGGTCGAAGATATCGGGTCCGTCCTTGAGGTTCGGGCAGAACATCTTCTCGTAATCGCGCAGGCCGAGTTTTCCGGTTCTCGGCATCAGGAGAGGCGGCATCGTCTCGAGGTCAAGGTCGCGGTGATCCTTCTGGAAGATGGCCCGCAGGTCGATCAGCGAGTCGATGTCGGCACCCCGTGGCGTAACTTTACCCACCGGTGATGCAGGGTCGGTTTCCAGGAACTCGCAGAGTTTGTGAAGCGGTGAGCCGTTGGCGGCTCCAGCCCGGTCCGCGAAGGCATAGATCCGCCAGCGGCCATCCGCTTTCGCGGCGTGGCCGAGATGCATGGGTTTGGCGTCAGCGAGGCGGATCACCGGCGCCGAGTGGAAGCGGGTTCCGATAAGGAAGCCTTTCGCCAGCTCTTGGTACGTCGACTTGCCCGTCAGGATGGAGGGACTGTAGACGGTGGCGGTGCCGGCGGTATAGCGGCCGTGCTCGACGAAATAGCGCTTCACCTCGGCAGGCTCCACGCCGTCGGGATTGCGTTCGGATTTCAGTGGCGCGCTCAACATTTTCGCCCATTCGCGGTCGAAATCGATGAGCGTCCTGGCGATTGCCTGCCGCTCCGCCGAATAGGTGTGCAGCAGGTCGGGCGCGGAATGGCCCCGGAGCACGTTGGCGAGCTTCCAACCGAGATTGAACGTGTCCTGCATGGAGACGTTCATGCCTTGGCCAGCCTTTGGGCTGTGGGTGTGGCAGGCATCGCCCGCGATGAAGACGCGGGGCGTGCGCGACGACGCTTCGCTTTCCGGTACGTCGTCGAACTTGTCGGTGAGCCGCTGGCCGATTTCATAGACCGACCACCAGGCGACCTGCTTCACGTCGATGCTGTATGGTTTGAGGATGCGGTTCGCGGCGGCGACGAGGTAGTCGACGGTTATGGCGCGTGTGGCGACGCGCTCGTTCTCCGCCAGCTTGTCGAGTTCGACATAGATGCGCACGAGATGGCCACCCTCGCGCGGGATCAGCACGATCGAACCTTCGCCCTCGGACTGGATCAGTGCCTTCAGCCGGATATCCGGAAAGTCGGTGACGGCGAGAACGTCCATCACGCCCCAAGCCTGGTTGGCGGAATCCCCCTTCAGGTCGCGGCCCAGCGCCTTCCTGACGCCGGACCGGGCGCCATCGCAACCGACGACGTAGCGGGCCTTCACCGTTTCCGTTTCTCCCTCGTGACCAGCACCGGGCCCCTCCAGCGAGGCGGTGACGGGGTGGTCGCCAACCGGGGAAATCGTGAGGTCGGACAGTCGGCGGTTGTAATGGGGCTCAAGGCGGCGAGGGGATTTTTTCATGATGTCCAGGTAGAAATCATGGACCCGCGCCTGGTTCAGTATAACGTGCGGAAATTCCGACAGCCCGTCCTCGACATCCTGCACCCGACCATGTCGGATGATCTTGCTACGATCGGCGTCGGAGGGTTTCCAGAACGTCGTCTCGTTGACCCAGTACGATTCCCGCAGGACACGCTCTGCGAAGCCGAAGGCGTTGAACATTTCCATCGTACGACAGGCGATACCGTCCGCCTGGCCAAGTTCAAGAGGGCCGGGTTTCTGATCGACGATCGCGACATGGATATCTGGAAAGGCGGACAGTTGTGCGGCGAGCGTCAGTCCGGCCGGGCCGCAGCCGATGATCAGGACGTCCACCTCGCGCGGCAAGGCGTTGGGGTTATGCTCTGCGTCACTGAGCGCTTCCGAGATATCCGGATCGCCCGTTCTGAAACCGTTGTGGTGGAACTGCATGGTGTGATCCTCCTTCGCGGGTGACCACCGTTCCCGATGGTCCCCGCCAGCCTCCCATTACGGGCAATCCTCCGCCCGTCTCCTATTGATCAGCATACATATTATCGGTATACTGTAAAGAAAATTTGCGAGGAACGACGATGAAGGATTTCGACCACATGCCTGGCCATCTCGCCCGCCGCTTTCAGCAGATCGCGGTCGCGGTCTTTCATGCCGAGGCGAATGCGCTGGGGTTCGACCTCACGCCCGTCCAGTTCGCGGCCCTTTCAGCTATAGACAGTTATCCAGGCATCGATCAGGCCGGTCTTGCCGGCGTGATCGCCTACGACCGGACGACAATCACCGGTGTCGTTGACCGTCTCGTGCAGAAGGGCCTTGCGACGCGTCAGGCCAGCGTCAGTGACCGGCGGGTCCGGGAACTGCGCGTCACTGCGCTCGGAGCGAAAACACTCAAGGAGATCGAGCCCGCCGTGCGCTCCGCGCAGACGCTGATGTTGCGCGGACTGGACGAAGACGAGGCGGAAACCTTGCTTGGTCTGCTCCGGAAGGCCGTGGAAGCCGGCAACGACCTCAGCCGCGCGCCGATGCGTGCTGCCGAATGATCGGCTGATCAGGCGGCAAAGTCACGAGTCCGGACCATCCCGTTCAACGAACCGCAGTCAGTTTCAGCGGCCGATCATCATCACGGGAATGCCGAGCGCGCGCGCGGCGGCAATCTTGCCGTATCCCGCGTCACCACCGGAGTTGCGCGCCACCAGATGAGTGATGCGGTATAGAGTGAAGAGCGCTGCTTCCTTGGCTGCATCCGGTGATGGTTTGCCGAGCAGCAGGTCGTGAGATCGGAACGGCAGCCGATGCTCGGGCCGGTCGACCATTCGGACGACGAAATGGCAGTCGTCACGACCCTCGAAGGCGGAGATATACTGTCGGCCAAGCGCGAGGAAGACGGTGGCGCCGGCGGGCAGGGCGGCGGCCGCCTCTGTCAGCGACGATACATCGATCCATTGGTCGCCGGGCTGCGGCTGCCATTGCGGACGGTCGACCCTCTCCAGTGGCACACCTGCCGCCGCGCAGGCGGTGGCCGTGTTCTCGGAGACCTGTCGCGCGAAGGGGTGCGTGGCGTCGATCACCCTCGTGATTTTTTCCTCGCGCAGATAGCGGACGAGGCCGTCCACTCCGCCGAAGCCGCCGATGCGGATATCGCCCGGGGGGATTGCAGGATCCGCCGTGCGGCCGGCGAGCGAGGTGATGACGTGATAGCCTTCAGCGACCAGACGCTCTGCCAGCGCACGGGCTTCCGTGGTCCCGCCCAGGATAAGTATCTTGCTCGCCCCGGATATCGGATGATCAGATGGCATGGGCGAGGATAAGTCCCTTGCGGTCGGTGACGATCACATCCACGGAGACAGGCGCGCCGCGCAAGGTGTCCAGCGCTGTCAGCCGTGCCCGGACGGCGATTTCGGGCGCTAGGTCAATTCCGTTTTCCGTCGTTATTTCATGCACTTCAAGCGCGGTGTTGGCAGATTGAATCCGGTCGCTGAGTGATTGAGTCAGTTGCTCTTTTTCCACCAGAGATGCCAGAAATGCCATGTCGATCTGGCTGCGGGAGGAGTGCAGATCGAGGGCGCCTTGCGCCAGCTTCGCCATCTTGGCAAAGCCGCCCGCAATCGTCAGGCGGGGCACTGGATGGACCCGCAGATACTTCAGAAGTCCGCCTGCGAAATCGCCCATGTCGAGCAGGGCCTCCTGGGGAAGCCCAAGCAATTTCTGGGCGGCGTTCTCCGAGGTCGAACCGGTGGCGCCGAGCACATGCGTGAGGCCGATGGCGCGGGCCACGTCGATGCCGCGATGGATGGAGTGGATCCAGGCGGCGCACGAGAACGGATTGACGATGCCCGTGGTGCCGAGGATCGACAGGCCGCCGACGATTCCGAGGCGCGGATTCCAGGTTTGTCGGGCGATCTCGGTTCCGCCCGGAATGGTGATGGTCACCTCGACATCGGCGGCGATCCCTTGCTTGGCGCAGATCGCCTCGATTTCCGTCGTCATCATGGAGCGCGGCACGGGATTGATGGCGGGTTCACCAACCCCGATCGGCAGGCCGGGGCGTGTGACGGTCCCGACGCCGTCGCCAGCGGCAAAGCGGATACCGCTTCCGGGCGGAAGGCGTCGCACACGGGATATTACTGTGGCGCCATGGGTCACGTCCGGATCATCACCGGCATCCTTGACGATGCCAGCTTCTGCAAATCCGTCGCCGAGCCGCTCCATGGCCAGCGAGAAGGCCGGTGTCTCGCCGCGTGGCAGGGTTATGATGACGGGATCGGGAAAGTCGCCGGTGAGCAGCGCGGTCAGCGCCGCCTTTGTCGCGGCAGTCGCGCAGGCGCCTGTCGTCCAGCCCTTGCGCAACGGACCGCCGGGCCGACGACCGTCGGATGCTGTTGCGTGTTCTGGACTGTCGACCGGCGCGCTCATGGCGTCGTTATAGGCCAGCGGGCCGTCGGGCGAAAGCACCGGCAGCGCTGTCAAAGATTGCAATTTCGACATGCGGAGCATAGAGCTTGGCCATGACGTTCGATCCCTTCGCCCATCTGCCTTCGATGCTGCCCGGCCATGTCTGGCTCACGGGCGCGGGGCCGGGCGATCCCGGTCTCCTGACGCTGCTCGCCGCCAAGGCCTTGTCGGAGGCGGACGTGATCGTCCATGACGCGCTGGTCAACGATGATTGCCTGAAGCTCGCAAAGCTTGGGGCGCAGCTTGAGTATGCCGGCAAGCGTGGTGGTAAGCCGTCGGCCAAGCAGCGTGACATCTCTCTGAGACTGGTCGAGCTCGCGCGCGCCGGCAAGCGTGTTCTGCGATTGAAGGGCGGCGATCCTTTCGTCTTCGGCCGAGGTGGGGAGGAGGCGCTGACACTCGTCGAGCATGGCGTTCCGTTCCGCATCGTTCCGGGCATCACCGCCGGTATTGGCGGTCTTGCCTATGCAGGCATCCCGGTGACGCATCGCGAGGTCAATCACGCGGTGACCTTCCTCACAGGCCATGATTCGTCGGGTGTCGTGCCAGACCGAATCGACTGGGAGGCGATCGGACGCGGTTCGCCTGTCATCGTGATGTACATGGCGATGAAGCATATCGGGCATATCGCTGACGCTTTGATCGCCGCGGGTCGTCGTGCGGACGAACCTGTTGCCTTTGTCTGCGACGCAGCGACCGCGCGGCAGCGGGTGCTGGAAACCACGCTCGTCGAGGCGGCCCAGGCGGTCGAGGCATCGGGGCTCGAACCGCCGGCGATCGTCGTTGTCGGCGAAGTGGTGCGGCTGAGGCCATCGCTCGACTGGCTTGGCGCCATGGCCGGGCGCACATTGCAGCCCGATCCGTTCGCGGACCGGGCCCAGAAGGACAGTGCATGAGTGGATTGATGATCGCCGCGCCGTCAACCGGCTCGGGGAAAACGACGGTGACGCTCGGGCTACTCCGGGCGCTCAGGAAGGCCGGTCATGCGATCGCGCCGGGCAAGGCGGGGCCTGATTACATCGATCCCGCGTTTCACGCAGCGGCAAGCGGTGAGCTCTGTCTCAATTTCGACCCCTGGGGCATGCGTCGCGAGCTGTTGCTGGCGAATGCCGCGCTCCACGCCAGCGGCGGCAAGACGCTGGTGATCGAGGCGATGATGGGTCTGTTCGACGGAGCGGCCGACGGTTCGGGATCTGCGGCGGACCTTGCCTCCATCCTCGGCCTTTCTGTGGTTCTGGTGGTCGATTGCGCACGGGCCTCGCATTCGATTGCCGCGCTTGTCAGCGGCTTTGCCAATTACCGTGTCGATACCCGTATCGTTGGGGTCATCCTCAACAGGGTCGGCAGCGACCGGCACGAACAGATGCTGCGCTTTGCGATGGAAAAGATCCGCATGCCGGTCTTCGCCGTCATCCGGTCGCACAAGGTGCTGGAAATCCCCGAGCGTCATCTGGGCCTCGTCCAGGCCGGCGAACATGCGGAACTCGACGGGTTCATCGAGCAGGCGAGCGAGATCGTGGCGGCGGAATGCGATCTCGGCATGCTGCTGCGTGCGGCGCGGCACATTCCAGACCGGCCGTCAGAGGCCAATATCGACCGGTTGCCGCCGCTCGGACAGAAGATCGCGGTCGCGAGGGATGTGGCTTTCGCCTTCTCCTATGAGCACATGCTGATGGGCTGGCGTCGGCGGGGCGCGGAGATATCTTTCTTCTCTCCGCTCGCAGACCAAGCACCGGCCACGGACGTCGATGCCGTCTATCTTCCCGGCGGATATCCCGAACTGCAGCCGGGCAGGATCGCAGCCGCATCAACCTTCCGTGCCGGCGTGCTCGCAGCCCGCGATCGCGGCGCGCGAATCTTCGGCGAGTGTGGGGGCTACATGGTGATGGGCGAGGGGCTGATCGACGCGAGCGGGGAGCGGCACGAAATGCTCGGTCTGCTTCCCGTCGTGACGAGCTTCCAGACACGGTCCCGTCATCTCGGCTATCGTCGGGTGACGCCGGTGGGAGCCTTCTTCGACGCGCCGATGACCGCCCACGAATTTCACTATGCGACGGTCGTGTCGGAAGGCGAGGGCGAGCCGCTGTTTTCGGCCGTCGACGCCCTTGGCAGCGAACTCGGGACCTTCGGGAGGCAGCGCGGCCGGGTCGCAGGCTCTTTCCTGCATCTGATCGATATCGAGAGCCACGCGCCATGAGCGCTCCGATCGCGCATGGTGGAGCGATCGCGGCGGCTGTCGCCCGCTTCGGTGGTACCCCGGACGCGTGGCTGGATCTGTCGACGGGCATCAATCCGTGTCCGCCCGATCTGCCTGTCATACCTGCCGAGGCATGGCACCGTCTGCCGGACAGGTCCCTCGTAGAGGCCGCCTGCGAGGCTGCACGGACGTTCTATGGTTCCGGTGCGTTGCTTCCGCTCGCCGTCCCCGGAACGCAGGCCGCGATCCAGCTTCTTCCCCGACTGGTTGGAGCGACAAAGCGGGCGGCCGTCGTCTGGCCCACCTATGGCGAATACGAGCGATCGCTTGCCGCCGCCGGACTGCCGGTCGATCGTCTCGACAGGCCGGAGGACGTCGATCCTGACCGGCACGGGCTGCTGGTCGTCGTCAACCCCAACAATCCCGATGGTCGTCGATACGACGCGTCCCTGCTGGAGGATGTCGCGTCGCGGCTCGGGGCCTCCGACGGGCTCCTGGTGGTCGACGAGGCCTTTGCAGACGCCGAGAGCGGCGCCGGCCTGGTTCCGCTCGTTGCCCGACACGACAATCTCATTGTCTTCCGCTCGTTCGGAAAGTTCTTCGGCATGGCGGGCGTCCGGCTCGGTTTCGTCTTCACGCGTGCCGAGCGGGCCGCGACGATGTCGGACTGGCTGGGTCCGTGGTCAGTGTCGGGGCCGGCCTTGGCGGTGGCCGCCGTACTTCTTCGCGCGGACACGCGTGCACTTGGGGCCGTCATTTCCGAACGACATGCGGGTCTGCGGCGTGTGCTGGAGACCGCAAGCCTTCAGATCGTCGGCGGCACCAACCTGTTCGTGCTCGTTCGCCACGACAACGCCCGCGGTCTTTACGAACACCTCTGCCGCCACCATATCCTGACGCGCCCCTTCGACTATGCGCCGACCTGGCTTCGGTTCGGACTGACCCCGAACGAGACCTCCGAAGCCCGGCTGGCGACAGCGCTCGCTGCTTTCGGAAAATCCTGAGATGTCGCACCTGCCTCTGCTGTTCCTCGCCCTGATCGCCGATCGTTTGATTGGCGATCCACCGTGGCTGTGGGGAAAGGTAAAGCATCCGGTGGTGCTCTTCGGCGCGGCAATCTCTTTCCTTGACGTCCGCTTCAACCGCGACGAACTCCCCGCCGAGCAAAGGCGCCTCAACGGTTTGGTCTCTGCCACGGTTCTCGTGATTGGCAGCGGCCTTGCAGGTCTTGTCCTTCATGCACTGCTGTCGCACCTCCATGTTCTCGGCGTTCTCGTCGAAATCGTGGTCGTTGCGGTGTTGCTTGCCCAGAAAAGTCTCGCAGACCATGTGGGTGCCGTGGCTGACGGCTTGCGGCAGGACGGGCTGGAGGGCGGCCGTCGCGCCGTATCGTTGATCGTCGGGCGCGATCCCAGGACGCTGGACGAGCCCGGGGTCTGCCGGGCTGCCATAGAAAGCCTTGCGGAAAACTTCGCCGACGGCGTGGTCGCGCCGGCCTTCTGGTATGCCGTCGGCGGCCTTCCCGGGATATTCGCCTACAAGATGCTCAATACGGCGGATTCGATGATCGGCCACAAGAGCCCGAAATATCTTGCGTTTGGCTGGGCGGCAGCACGGCTGGATGATCTGGCCAACTGGCCGGCAGCGCGGCTGTCGCTCTTCATCATCGCCGCAGGCGCATTGTTCACGGCAGGGCGCGCGGCCATGTCGCGTGCCTTCAGCGTCGGTCGTCGCGATGCTGGCCTGCATCGCTCGCCCAATTCCGGTTGGCCCGAGGCGGCTTTCGCCGGCGCGCTCGATCTCAGGCTCGCCGGTCCACGCGTCTATGGCGGCGACCTGGTCAGCGAGCCGATGATCAACGGCGCCGGACGCGCCGATGCCTCTGCCGTGGACATTGATCGCGCAACGCGGCTGTTCTGGGCCTCTTGCAGCGTCACGGCTGGGCTTGTGCTTGCCATCTTCGCCGTCACGGCGCTCTGACACCCGATCCCTTAAAAGTCTAGCAACCCGCTTTACTGTTTCGATCCGATACGCCTTAACGGAGTGTAGCGCTGTTTTTACTATCTTGAGCAGCGCCAAAACCCGGCAAGGGGTAAAACGGAGGGGAAAACATGCGCAAGTTGCTTATGGTCGCCACGGCCTTTCTTTGCCTTCAGATGCAGCCGGCGATCGCCGAAGCCGCGAGCCTCGTAGCTCGCATCAGCATTTCCGACCAGATGATGACCGTCAGCCAGAACGGCATCGTCAAATACAGATGGAAAGTCTCGACGGCCCGCAAAGGTTACGTCACGCCAACCGGCAGTTATTCGGCGAAATGGCTTTCGAAGAACCACCGGTCGCGCAAGTACGACAATGCACCGATGCCATTCGCGATCTTCTTCAAGGGCGGCTACGCGGTTCACGCGACATTCGACCTGAAGCGCCTTGGTCGTCCCGCTTCGCACGGTTGCGTGCGACTGCATCCGGACAATGCGGCTCAGCTCTTTGCGATGGCTCAGAAGAATGGTCTTGCAAATACGCGCATCGTGATCACGCGCTGACGGCGCTGGACTAGAGCTGAACCGGGCCGCAGATAGCCGCGACCGGTTCAGTCGTTGCCGGAGGCGTACCGAAGCCGCTCGAGGTTCGGAACCGTGACGTGCCGGTTGTTCTCGATGACGATGATGCCGTCCTTGCGCAGCTTGGTCATCTGGCGCGACACGGTTTCGATCGTCAGGCCGAGGAAATCGGCGATGTCGGCGCGGGAAAGCGGCAGGTCGAACGATGTGACATGTCCCCTGATCGGGTCAGCATGGCTGGCGATCAGATGGAGAAAGCTCGCCACCTTTTCCTGTGCCGTCTTGCGGCCGAGCGTGAGCATCCAGTCACGGGCTTCGTCCAATTCCTTGAGCGACTGGTCGTGCAGCTTCCGTTCGAAATCCGGCGCCTCGGCGACCATGCGGTCGATCAGAGCTCTTGGGAAAGAGCATATCTCCGCGTCCGTCGCGGCCTCCGCGGTCACGGTGCTTTCGTGTATGAAAGGTCGTCCCATGAAGTCGGGTGCGAACTGCAAGCCGACGATCTGCTGACGGCCATCGGCCATCATCTTCGACAGCTTCACGACACCGCGGAGTATGTTCGAATAGCTGTCGATCGACTCGCCCTGGCCGATAACTTCGTTACCGGCTTCGACCTTGCGGCGCGTGGAATGACGATTGAGTTCGAGAAGCTGTGCCGAGGTCAAGGTCGAGCATACACCGCCATGCCGAGCTTCGCAGGCCCGGCACACGACAGGAGCTTCAAGATCGATGGGGGCTCTCTTCTGCGCGTCCATTTTCTGCGCGTCCATGGTTTTTCCACCCTCTTAAACACGCCGGCAAGCCGCGTCGAGACGACTCGCGACGGACGTGACCAAATGACCCATTTCCACGGGTTCTTCACCGTCTTGCTTGTTGTCGTGAATCTACCAGTAAATTGATCGAAGTCAAAGGTTGTGAATGTGACTACCTCTAAGCTTCAGGTATCGAGAGGCTTAGATTCATGGTGCACGCGACATGACAAAATCCCTGCTGGCCAAGTATTCCGGGGCTGTTCCCAGGTACACGAGCTACCCGACGGCACCGCATTTCCATGAGGGTGTCGCGTGCGGCAATTACGCACGCTGGCTCGGAGCGCTGACAGGTGAGCAGGACATTTCGCTTTATATTCACATTCCGTACTGCGACCGGCTCTGCTGGTTCTGCGCGTGCCATACAAAACACACGCTTAAGTATGAGCCGATCACCACCTATCTTGCGTCGCTCCACGCGGAGATCGAGAAGGTCGGCTCGTTCATCGATCCGGCGGCGAAGGTCACGGCCGTGCATTTTGGCGGCGGTTCGCCCACAATGCTCCAACCGGATGACTTGATCTTGCTCATGCGGAAACTGCGTGCGGCGTTCAGCTTCGCCGACGACGTGGAAATCAGCGTCGAAATGGACCCGAACGATCTCGACGACTCCCGCTATGACGCGCTCGCCGCGATCGGCATGACACGCGCCAGCCTCGGCGTCCAGGACTTCGATCCGCAGGTTCAAAAGACGATCAACCGCATCCAGACGTTCGAGCAGACGGCCGGCGTGGTCGAGGCTGTTCGGACTCGCGGCGTCCATTCTGTCAATTGCGACCTTCTCTACGGCCTGCCGTACCAGACGCTGGAAACCCTTGAGAGCACGGTCACCGATATCATTTCCCTTGATCCCGACCGCATCGCGCTGTTCGGCTATGCGCATGTACCATGGATGAAAAAGCACCAGCAGATGATCCCTGAGGCGGCGCTTCCGGATGTCGAGGCGCGCTATGAGCAAATGGTGCGAGCCGCCGACATGCTGCTTGCCGCCGGCTACGAGCAGATCGGCATCGACCATTTCGCCAAGCCCGCCGACCGGCTTGCGATTGCCGCGCGCGAGGGAAAGCTGCGACGGAATTTCCAGGGTTATACAGACGATGGCGCCGAGGTGCTCATCGGTCTCGGTGCATCCTCTATCGGGCAATTGCCGCAGGGCTATATCCAGAACATGCCTGCCACCGGCGAGTACCAGAAAATGGCGCTGGCCGATGGTCTCTGCGCCGTCAGGGGTATCGAATTTACAGCGGATGACCGGCTGCGCGCCTATGTGATCGAGCAGGTGATGTGCAATTTCGGCTTCGATTTTTCGGCCGCCCGCGCGCTTTTCCCTCGCGGTGCCGAGGAGGTCATCGGGGAAGCACGCGTGTTTGCCGCCGGCGATAGGGATGGCGTCTGTCGCATAGAGGGCGACCGGTTCAGCCTGACAGCGGCCGGTCGGCCATTTGCCCGCAGCGTCGCGGCGGTCTTCGACGCCTACCTCTCGAATGGCAAAGGCCGCCATTCCATTGCTGTTTAGGCAACACTTCGCCTGCAAATCGTCACCGCGCGATGCGGAACCCATTGGCATTTCAGTTTCATTTGCCTATGTGGGGCTTTGATTTTTGAGACCACGGGGTACACTGGCGTGACTGCTACATTCGACAAGGTTGCCGACATCATCGCTGAAACGAGCGAAATCGATCGCGAGACGATTACGCCCGAGAGCCACACGATCGACGATCTCGGCATCGACAGCCTCGACTTCCTCGATATCGTGTTCGCGATCGACAAGGAATTCGGCATCAAGATTCCGCTGGAACAGTGGACGCAGGATGTCAACGAGGGCAAGGTTTCGACGGAAGACTATTTCGTCCTGAAGAACCTCTGCGCCAAGATCGACGAACTGCGCGCCGCCAAGGGCTGAGCCCTTCCAGGCGCGGGAGACCGATATGCTGCTCGAATACTTCCAGATGATCGACCGGATCGAGTCGGTCGACTTGGGCGAGCGCGTACTGCGAGCGCGGTCACGCGTACCTGCGGCGAGCCCGGTATTCGAGGGACATTTTCCCGGCATGCCGCTCGTTCCCGGCGTTCTCCTGATCGAAACCATGGCCCAGGCGTCCGGCTTCCTGCTGCTCGCGCTCAATGATTTCTCGGCGATGCCCTTCCTGATGACAGTCGACGGCGCCAAGATGCGAACCTTCGTCGAGCCGGAGACGGAGCTCGAGATCGAGGCGCGGCTGGAACATGACGGATCCGGTTTCGCCGTGACGAAGGCAAAGATCAGCGCCGGCGCCAAGAAGGTCTGCGACGCGCAGCTGAAGCTGAGAACGATGCCGTTCGGCGAAATTCCGATCGGCGATATCGTCAAGGCGCGTGCCGTCGAGGTCGGACTTGTCGCCGCGATGAAGGCCGCCGGCTGATCCGTCGCCGTCCGCATTGCATTCCTCCTTGATTGAAGACTGTTGACGGGCGGCGTCGCTTGCGCTTTTAGAGCGGGTCATCCCGACCATTGCGGTACCCGGCTCCAACGCTGCCGCTTCACACACTCTCCGCCGAGAGGACGACATATGACAAAACAGCCAAACGATGTGGTGATCACCGGCATCGGCATCGTCACCTGCCATGGAACCGGCAAGGAGCCGCATGTCGCGCTGTTGTCCGGCCAATCAGGCTTGCAGCCACCGGTGGAAGCGGAGCGTTTCAAGCCTTACCCGATCCATCCGATGCCGGAGATCGACTGGTCGACGCAGATCCCGAAGCGTGGCGACCAGCGGCAGATGGAAAACTGGCAGCGGCTCGGTGTCTACGCGGCAGGTCTTGCTCTCGACGACGCAGGCTTCAAGGATGATGCGGAGGCCTGCGCGACCATGGACATGATCGTTGCTGCCGGCGGCGGCGAACGCGACATCAATGTTGACACGCTGATCCTGGATGAAGGCCTCAAGCGGAACGATCGCGACCAACTGGTCAACGAGAAGCTCACCACCGAGTTGCGCCCGACCCTGTTCCTGGCACAGCTCTCCAATCTTATGGCCGGAAACATCTCGATCGTTCACAAAGTTACCGGATCGTCGCGCACCTTCATGGGCGAGGAAGCCGCAGGCATCTCCGCGATCGAGACAGCCTTTGCGCGCATCCGCGCTGGCCAGTCGACCCATTCCCTCGTCGGCGGCGCCTTCGTCGCAGATCGCGACGATATCTTCCTGCTGGTCGAAGGGGTTCAGGCGCATCTGACCGGAGCGTGGAAACCGCTCTGGCAGCGCGATACGTCGCATGGCGGCGGCATGATGTTCGGCACCGTCGGCGCTTTCCTTGTTCTTGAATCGCGTTCGCACGCGGAATCCCGATCCGCCCACATCTACGCGACGATCGATGCCATCGAGGGCGACCGTGGTCGCCGTGAGGACGGCGGCCTTGAAAAGCGTCTGGCGCGCATGGCTGCCTCCGTTGGCGCGGGTGCCGGCGACGGGACGCTGGTTTTTTCGGGCGCAAGCGGCATGGTCGACTTGTCCCGGCGCGAAAAATCCGCTCTTGAAACCGCCTTCCGGAAGGCCGTTCTACGCGGTTTTGGCGGCGTGACGGGGCATGCGCTCGAGGCGCAGTTCCCTCTTGGACTGGCGCTTGCCGCGCTTGCGCTAGATACAAAGGCGCTCGTGCCGCCGTTCGATGCCGGCGCCGAGGCGGCAATGACGACGAAAGCGTCAGACGCCATCGTGACCACCGTCGGCTATGTTCGCGGTGAAGGCATGGCCCGGTTGAGCGCGGAAGGCTGAGGAGACAGACATGACACAGTCCCGCTTCAAGGATCATCTCGGCCGCCCAATCGTTGCCGTCACCGGCATGGGGGTCATCACCTCGCTCGGTCAGGGGCTAGAGGATAACTGGGCTAAGCTAACAAGCGGCGTTTCGGGTATCCACAAGATCACCCGCTTTCCGACCGAAGGGCTCAACACCCGGATCTCAGGCACGGTCGATTTCATCGAACTCCCGGCAGTCAACGCCGTCGAGCGCTCCTACGCCATGGCACGCGAGACGACCCTCGAAGCGCTGGCGCAAGCCGGCCTTTCGGGTGATTTCGAGGGTCCTCTCTTCCTCGCCGCCCCGCCGGTCGAGCCAGAATGGGACGATCGTTTCCGGGTGGTGGAGCGGTGCCCGCCGGACGAGAACCACGGGCACGCCTATAATCGACTGACGGCCGCGATGCGCGCCAAGGCCGATCCGGTCTTCATGGAGGCGGTCCAGTTCGGTTCGATCTCTGAACGGCTCGCCGACCGGTTCGGCACGCGCGGACTGCCGGTGACGCTGTCGACGGCCTGCGCCTCGGGCGCCACCGCGATCCAGCTCGGCGTCGAGGCCATCCGTCAGGGCCGCACCGACCGCGCGCTGACTGTGGCGACTGACGGCTCCGTTGGCGCCGAGGCGCTCATCCGCTTCGCGCTGCTGTCGGCGTTGTCGACCCACAACGATCCGCCGGAGAAGGCCTCGAAGCCGTTCAGCAAGGATCGCGACGGGTTCGTCATCGCCGAAGGCGCGGCGACGGTCGTGCTGGAATCGCTGGAATCGGCCGTCGCCCGCGGTGCGAAGGTGCTCGGCATCATGAAGGGTTGCGGCGAGAAGGCAGACCATTTCCACCGGACGCGCTCGTCGCCGGACGGTGCGCCTGCGATTGCTACCATTCGTGCGGCGCTGGACGACGCAGGTCTCTTGGAGAGCCAGGTCGGCTACATCAATGCCCACGGCACGTCGACGCCCGAGAACGACAAGATGGAATACGGCGCCATGCTTGCGGTGTTCGGCGACCGCCTGAAGGCGATCCCGGTGTCGTCGAACAAGTCGATGATCGGCCATACACTGACGGCCGCCGGCGCCGTCGAGGCGGTATTCTCGATCCAGACGATGCTGACCGGGACGGTCCCGCCGACCATCAATTACGTCAATCCCGATCCGGCAATCGAGCTGGATGTGGTGCCGAACGTGAAGCGTGACGCGGATGTGTCGGCCGTACTGTCGAACTCATTCGGCTTCGGCGGACAGAACGCCAGCCTTGTCATGACGCGGGAACCGGCCTAAGTCACCGCCCAACGCCAGATCAATCAACCGCCTGACCGGCGAGGACCAATTCCATGCGCGCACTGCAGCTCGTCGAAGACCGCAAGCTTGAGATCACCGATATCGCCGAACCGCCGGCTCCCGGCCCAGGCGAGGTGACGCTTCGGGTCAAGGCGGTTGCGCTTAACCACATCGATGTCTGGGGCTGGCGCGGGATGGCGTTCGCCAAGCGCAAGATGCCGCTGGTCATCGGTGCCGAGGCTTCCGGCGTGGTGGATGCCATCGGTCCCGGCGTCGCCAATGTGCTGCCGGGTCAGCTGGTCTCGGTCTACGGTGCCAGGGTCTGTGGCCTCTGCAAGCCTTGCCGCGAGGGGCGCGACAATCTGTGTGAAAACGTCGGCGGTGTGCACGGCTTCCATCTCGACGGCTTTGCGCAGGAAAAGATGAACATTCCGGCGCGCCAGCTCGTGCCGGCGCCGCCGGGCATCGATGCCGTCGCAGCAGCGCTCGCGCCAGTCACGTTCGGTACTGTCGAGCACATGCTGTTCGACAATGCCAGGCTCGAACCCGGCGAGACCATTCTGGTCCATGCAGGCGGCTCCGGCATCGGCACGGCGGCGATCCAGCTTGCCAAGCGCATCGGCTGCACGGTGATCACCACCGTCGGCTCCGACGACAAGATCGAAAAGGCGAAGGCGCTCGGCGCCGATCACGTGATCAACTATCGCACCGATCGCTTCGAGGGTGTGGTGCGCAAGATCACCAAGAAGAAGGGTGTCGACGTCGTGTTCGAACACGTCGGCAAGGACACCTGGGCCGGCTCGATGCTCTGCCTGAAGCGGGGAGGGCGTCTGGTCACCTGCGGCTCCACGTCCGGCGTTTCGACCGACATGAACCTGATGATGCTCTTCCAGCAGCAGCTGAAACTGCTGGGCTCCTTCGGCTGCCGCATGGAAAACATGGCGAACGCCATGCAGAAGATGGCGCGCGGCATCGTGCATCCGGTGATCGACACCGAGGTCGGGCTTCACGACATCGACCGTGCGCTGGAACGGATGGAAGGCCGCCAGGTGTTCGGCAAGATCGTGCTCAGGATGGATTGATCCCTTGAGAGCACTGGTCACGCGATTCGTTGTGGCGATGCGCCGGTTCCCGCAATGGGCCGTGGCGCAGCTGACATTCGCGCTGCTCAATCTCCTGAAGATCCTGCCGGCCGACCCGGCAATCCGATTTGCGGACCAGGCCATGCGCTGGATCGGTCCGAAGACCAGCCGTCACCGGCTGATGCAGGTCAACCTCGCCAACGCCTTTCCCGAAAAGGACGAGGCCGAGCGCGAAGCCATCGCGCTTGCCGCCTGGGGCCACATGGGCCGGATGGCGGCGGAGTATATCTTTCTTGACCGTCTCTTCGATTTCGACCCGTTCAGCGACAAGACGGGCAGGGTGGAGGTGTCGGGAATACCGATCTTCCTCGACCTGCGCGACAATCCGCGTCCCTTCATCGTCTTCACCGCGCATTCGGGAGATTTCGAGATGCTGCCGGTCGCCGGTGCCGCGTTCGGCCTCTATGTCACCGTGCTGTTCCGTCCGCCGAACAATCCCTACATCGCCCAGAAGGTCTTCGACTTCCGCGCTGGCAGAATGGGAAAGCTGGTGCCTTCGCACGCCGGGTCATCCTTTGCGCTCGCGCGCCAGCTCGAGGCGGGCGGCGGTGTTGGCGTGCTGGTCGATCAGAAATTCAACAAGGGCCGCGAGACAGTGTTCTTCGGCCAGAAGGTCAAGACCAACCCCTTGCTGGCAAAGCTCGCCCGGCAGTTCAACTGCGAAGTCTATCCAGCGAGATGCATCCGCCTCCCGGACAACAGGTTTCGTCTTGAGATCGAACCGGCCATGACGCTTCCGCGTGACGAGCGCGGTCAGCTCGATGTCGATGCGACGGCCCAGTTGTTGAACGACAAGGTGGAGAGCTGGGTGCGCGAATATCCGGAGCAATGGCTCTGGTATCACGATCGCTGGTCGATCAAGCGTAGCCTGTAATCGCTCAGGCAATCGGAGGCGCAACGTCAGACGCCTTCAAGGCAATGTAACCGGTTGTTATTCGCTAATATTTCAAGTCAAACCCGGAGCATTGCACGCTGGCGGTTTCACCTGCATTTTATACATTCCGGTATCTTCATTTTAGTACATTCTTCCGTTCTGCAAATACCCTAAACCTAGTCTGTTGAACATGAAGGGGCGTCATGTTACCCACTTTGCAATGGGGCGTAGTCCGCGTTGCGGCGATGCGCCGGGGAGAGAAACAGGTCGAGCACCAGATCGGTCACGATGGCACAGAACGTCAAAGATCATAGCCTGCTGCCGCTCTTCGAGGCGTTTTCGCTGAAGTGTCATCAGCTCCAGCATGCGATTCGGGTTGGGGACGAGAGGCTCGTGCGCATGCTGGACCGCGAACTCGAACCATTGATCGGCGCGATCATCGACCACCGAGCCCAATGCTCCCACGAGGTGCATCAGCAGCTCCGCTTCATCAACAGCCTCATCCGCGAGGATGCAGACGACAGGTCCTGTGTGCTTAGGCACTCTGCGATGCTGGCGGTGCTGCTCGAGCGGTACTTTGGCTCGGAAGGCATCGCCGCGTCCTGCCCGACGTCGCACGGCATGGAAAACCGGTCGGGCCCTGGCGACGACGTCTTTCTCAACGAGACGGTTCTCAACAGCCTGCCAGATCTCGTCTCGGTCATTACCGTGGATTATCGATACCTGTTCTGCAACCCTGCGCATGCGCGCTATTTCGGTCGTACGCCGTTCGACACGATCGGACGGCATGTGGGTGATCTGTTCGGGCAGGACTGGTTTCAATCGACCGGCAAGAGCCATTTCGATCGTTGCCTGGGCGGCGAGACTGTTGAAATCCCGTCCTGGTCTAATGGTACGGACGGGGGCGGGCTTGAATGCCGGCTCAGTCCTCTGGCCGGGTCCGCAGGCAAAACGCTCGGCGTCATTGTGATGGCGCGGCCGCTTCGCGACGGGAATACCGTTCTCGCGGCCTGACGTTCGAAGCGATAGGCAGGGCTCTGGGAGAAAACGACTTTGAGCCGTTAGGCCGTCTGCAGAGCATCCTCCGGAAGGTGCTGCAGAAGGTGCTCGGTTTCGAAGGCGATGTGGCGCCGCACGCCCTCAAAGAAGCCGCGCAGCATATAGCCGACAGCCTCCATGTTGACCGCTTCGCCGGCCCCGAGATGCAGGAGCGCGTCGGTCAGTTCTTCGGCGAAGCACTCGTCCTCGCAATGTTCGAACCGCAGGCGGTCTAGCGTGCGTGAAAGATCCAGGTCTCCGTATTCCCGATCGCTGAGCCAGGGAAAGAGTGTTGTCTCCTCGAAATGATGGACACCGCGAATCAAGGGGCCGAGCGCCTTGGCGGCATAAATGCACTTCTGGCGGTTGATATTTGCCGGCAGCGAATCGGCTATCTCCTCCAGTTCGCGGCAGAGGGCCAGCTGTTCCTGATGAGCGCGGCGCAGCCAGCCCAGGTTCTTGCTCTCGCCGGATACGCCCGGTTTCTGGACCTGTATGACGTCAATGCCGGCACTTAACGGCGTTTCCGACTGCATCTTGCTCTCTCCGTCGATGTCACGTCCGCGCGTCGCGACCGGATGCGCGAGGCGGGTGGCCCGTCTTATGCGTCCTTGAAGGGGCATCGTTGCGCCGCCTGTCAGAAGCGGCGCGGACGTCCGGCCAAAGTAAATTGTTTTTCCCTCAATCAAGGCAGGCTCGCCTTGATCTGGATCAAGGTGGCTTGTTGCCGGGAATGGCAATCCTCACCGTGATGCAGGATGTCGCTTCGGGTCCGTCGAAGGGGTACCTGCGCACGAAACGCACAATGTGTTGGGGGATACCAACAATGAATTATACCTTTGAAACATTGGTGATGGCGGTCCTTGCCTTCGCCGCGCTGCTCGGAGTGGCGTTCGCCGCCGACAGCCTCTTTGCTGCCCACATGTGGGTTGCGTTCTTTACGCTAGCCGCCGGCACCATCGTGATGCTGCGTCGCATGACCTTCGCGCCGGCGAATGGCACATCCTCCGCACAGGCCAAGTCGGAATATTTCGACGAAGTCGTGAAATACGGCGTCATCGCCACCGTTTTCTGGGGCGTTGTCGGCTTTCTGGTCGGCGTCGTGGTCGCGCTGCAGCTGGCCTATCCCGACCTCAACATCGAGCCCTGGTTCAATTTCGGTCGCATGCGGCCTCTCCACACCTCGGCCGTGATCTTCGCCTTTGGCGGCAATGCCCTGATCGCGACGTCCTTCTACGTCGTCCAGCGCACCTCGCGGCAGCGTCTGTTCGGCGGCAGCCTCGGCTGGTTCGTGTTCTGGGGCTACCAGTTCTTCATCATCATGGCCGCGACCGGCTACCTGCTCGGCATCACCCAGGGCCGCGAATACGCGGAGCCGGAATGGTATGTCGACCTGTGGCTCACCGTCGTCTGGGTCGCCTACCTGATCACCTTCCTCGGGACGATCATGACCCGGCGGGAATCACACATCTATGTGGCGAACTGGTTCTACCTGTCGTTCATCGTCACGATCGCGATGCTGCACATCGTCAACAACCTGGCGATGCCGGTCTCCTTCGTCGGCGTGAAGAGCTATTCTCTGTTCTCGGGCGTCCAGGATGCGCTGACACAGTGGTGGTACGGCCATAACGCCGTGGGCTTCTTCCTGACCGCCGGCTTCCTCGGCATGATGTACTATTTCGTGCCCAAGCAGGCCGGTCGTCCGGTCTATTCCTACCGCCTGTCGATCATCCACTTCTGGGCCCTGATCTTCATGTACATCTGGGCCGGCCCGCACCACCTGCACTATACGGCTCTGCCGGACTGGGCGCAGACCCTCGGGATGGTCTTCTCTATCATGCTCTGGATGCCTTCCTGGGGCGGCATGATCAACGGTCTGATGACGCTCTCGGGCGCATGGGACAAGATCCGCACTGACCCGATCATCCGCATGATGGTCATTGCAATTGCCTTCTACGGCATGTCGACCTTCGAAGGTCCGATGATGTCCATCAAGGCCGTCAACTCGCTCAGCCACTACACCGACTGGACCATCGGTCACGTCCACTCCGGCGCTCTCGGTTGGGTTGGCATGATCTCGTTCGGCGCGATCTACTACCTGACGCCGAAGCTGTGGCACCGTAACCGGCTCTACTCGCTGCGTTTGGTCAACTGGCACTTCTGGCTCGCTACCCTCGGCATCGTCGTCTACGCCGCCGTTCTGTGGGTCGCCGGCATCCAGCAGGGCCTGATGTGGCGCGAATACGACGATCAGGGCTTCCTGGTCTACTCGTTCGCCGAGTCGGTCGCCGCGATGTACCCCTACTATGTCCTGCGCGCCCTCGGTGGTGGCCTGTACCTCATCGGTGGTGTGATCATGGCCTACAACGTGCTCATGACCATCCTCGGATACGAGCGGCAGGAAGCGCCGATCCCGGGCTCCATCGTGCCCGCGGCCGTGCAGCCCGCTGAATAAGGAGAAGGCTCAATGTCCATTCTTGATAAACACGCAATTCTCGAGAAGAATTCGAGCCTTCTGCTCCTCGGTTCGCTGCTGGTCGTGACCATTGGCGGCATCGTCGAAATCGCTCCGCTGTTCTATCTCGAGAACACGATCGAAAAGGTCGAGGGCATGCGGCCGTACACGCCGCTCGAACTGGCCGGACGCAACATCTACATCCGCGAAGGCTGCTATGTCTGTCACAGCCAGATGATCCGTCCGTTCCGCGACGAAGTCGAGCGTTACGGCCATTACAGCCTGGCGGCGGAGTCGATGTACGACCATCCGTTCCAGTGGGGTTCGAAGCGGACGGGGCCTGACCTCGCCCGCGTCGGCGACCGCTACTCGAACGCCTGGCATGTCCAGCACCTGACCGAGCCACGCGACGTCGTGCCGGAGTCGATCATGCCGAGCTATTCGTTCCTGTTGCAGACGCCGCTCAAGGTCGCGAACGTTACGGCCAACCTCAAGGCCAACAGCCTTGTCGGCGTGCCCTACAGCGACGAGATGCTCGAAAACGCGGAAGCCGATCTCAAGGCCCAGGCCGATCCGAACGCCGACACGGAGGGGCTTCTTGCCCGCTACCCGAAGGCAAAGATAGGGGACTTCGACGGCAATCCCGCGCAACTGACCGAAATGGACGCGTTGGTCTCCTACCTGCAGATGCTCGGCACTCTCGTCGACTTCTCCACGTATGACGACGCGACCGGATACCGTTGAGAGGTGTGAACCATGGAAACCTATACGGCCATGCGCCACTTCGCAGACAGCTGGGGGCTTCTTGCCATGGCGCTGTTCTTCGTCGGGGTCGTCCTGTTCACGTTCCGGCCGGGCGGAAAGAAGTCCGCCAACGAGGCCGCCAGCATCCCTCTCAAGGAGGATTGAGAAATGGCAGAAAAACATATTGACGAGATCAGTGGCGTCGAAACCACTGGCCACGAGTGGGATGGCATTCGCGAGCTCAACAATCCGATGCCCCGCTGGTGGGTCTGGACCTTCTATGCCACGATCGTCTGGGCCATCGGCTATACGATCATGTATCCGGCGTGGCCGCTCCTGACGGAAAACACCAAGGGTCTGCTCGGTTATTCGAGCCGTGCCCAGGTCGCGGCCGAACTCAGCGAGGCCAAGGCAGGGCAAGCGGTCTACCTCGACAAGATCGCGGCGCTGCCGATCACGGAGATCGTCGCCGATCCGGAACTGACGCAGTTCGCTACCGCTGGCGGTGCCGCTGCGTTCAAGGTCAACTGCTCGCCATGCCACGGTTCGGGTGCGGCCGGCGGTGCCGGCTATCCCAACCTCAACGACGACGACTGGCTGTGGGGCGGCGATCTGGAAGCGATCCAGACGACCTTGTTGCACGGCATCCGTTACGACGGCGATCCGGACACTCGGGTCTCCGAAATGCCGGCTTACGCCGACATTCTGGAGCCGGAGCAGATCAAGCAGGTGGCCGCTTATGTCATCAGCCTGACTGGTACGCCGGCGGATGCCTCGATGGTTGCTCCGGGCCAGCAGATATTCATGGACAACTGCGCGGCCTGCCACGGTGAGGATGCCAAGGGCAATCGCGATCTCGGCGCGCCGAATCTGTCCGATGCGATCTGGCTGAAGGTCCAGGGTGAGGCCGGGATCGCGTCCCAGGTCGCACAGCCCAAACACGGCGTGATGCCGGCGTGGGGCGCGCGCCTCGGCGAAGCCACGGTCAAGCAGCTGGCGATCTATGTCCACTCGCTGGGCGGCGGCGAATGAGTTGAAAACCAATGCGGCGGAATGGCGACATTCCGCCGCATTTCCTTTTGCGTACCACCGGAACCCCCGAAATTTGCCAGGAAATCGGCTTGCTTGGGGTGTTTCGAAATCTCCTGCCATATATTGAAAATCGCATCTGTTGTGACACTTGGCCGCTACTTGATATAAGTCAAGGAGGATGGCCGTCCGACGTGGGATGACAAACCTCGAAAGACGAGGTTGCCGTAGATGAACGTCCAGTTAGACAAAGATGCCGCCAACAGCGGCGAAATCGAGCGCATCGAAGCTGAACCGGTGATGTCGGCCAAGGTCCGACAACCGCTTTACGAAGCGCGTAAAAAGATATTTCCCAAAAGGGCGGAGGGTCGGTTTCGCCAGTTCAAATGGCTGGTGATGCTCATCACGCTCGGCATCTATTACCTCACGCCTTGGCTGCGCTGGGACCGGGGGCCTTTCGCGCCCGATCAGGCGGTGCTGATCGACTTGGCAAACCGCCGTTTCTATTTCTTCTTTATCGAAATCTGGCCGCAGGAATTCTTCTTCGTTGCGGGCCTGCTTGTGATGGCCGGTTTCGGCCTGTTCCTGATCACCTCGGCCGTCGGACGCGCCTGGTGCGGTTATACCTGTCCGCAGACGGTCTGGGTCGACCTGTTCCTTGTCGTCGAGCGTTTCATCGAAGGTGACCGCAATGCCCGGATGAAACTCGATGCCGGCCCCTGGACCGTCGAAAAGGTCCGTAAGCGCGTCGCCAAGCACGCGACCTGGATCGTCATCGCGGTCGCGACGGGCGGTGCCTGGATTTTCTATTTCGCTGACGCGCCGACTCTGCTCGTCAATGTCGTGACCGGACAGGCACCGGCCGTCGCCTACATCACCGTGGCGATCCTTACCGCCACGACCTATGTGTTCGGCGGCATCATGCGCGAGCAGGTCTGCGTCTACATGTGCCCCTGGCCGCGCATTCAGGCCGCGATGCTGGACGAAAACTCGCTCGTTGTGACCTACAACGACTGGCGTGGCGAACCGCGCTCGCGGCACGCCAAGAAGGCAGCGGCAGCCGGCGAGGTGGTCGGCGACTGCGTCGACTGCAATGCCTGCGTCGCGGTCTGTCCCATGGGGATCGATATCAGAGACGGCCAGCAGCTCGAGTGCATCACCTGCGCGCTGTGCATCGACGCCTGCGACGGCGTCATGGACAAGATCGGCAAGCCGCGCGGACTGATCGCCTATGCGACGCTCGACGAGTACCAGTCGAACATGGCGCTCGCGACCGGCAACGGCGCGACGGCGATCGATCCCCGCAAGGTGCGCAAGGCTGACGGCTCGTTCAGCGACAGCATCCGGCACTTCAACTGGAAGGTCATCTTCCGTCCGCGCACGCTGCTTTACATGGGCGTTTGGTGCGCCGTCGGCCTCGGTCTGCTGATCGCGCTTTTGTCGCGCGACAGACTGGAGGTCAACGTGCTTCACGACCGCAATCCGCAATACGTCCTGGAATCCGACGGCTCGATCCGCAACGGCTATACTGTCCGCATCTTGAACATGATCCCGGAGCCGCGCACAATCAGCGTCGCCCTTGAAGGTCTGCCTGGCGCCTCGATGAAGGCCAACGGCGTCGAGAGCGGTGACCCGCGCCGCATGGTCATCGAGGCAAAGCCGGACGAAGCCAATACGCTGAAGGTGTTCGTCACGCTGCCCGGGGATCAGGTCGCCTGGACGTCGGAAGAGTTCGAATTCATCGTGGAAGACGTCGAGGGTCACGAGGCCGCGAGCTACAAGGCCGTCTTCAATGGACCGGGAGTCAAGAAATGAGGTTACAGCAGAGCAAGACGGGCTTCGTCTTCACCGGCTGGCACATGGCGACGATCATGGTCGCCTTCTTCGGGGTGATCATCTCGGTGAACATGCTGATGGCCTATTTCGCAACGTCCACCTGGAGCGGTCTGGTGGTCCCGAACACCTATGTGGCGAGCCAGCAGTTCAACGGTAAGGCCGCGGCGATCCGGGACATGCTGGCGACCGGCATCAAGGGAAAGCTGACAGTTACGGGTGGAGACATCCGCTACAGTCTCAGCATTGCGGATGAAGGTCCCGTTGTCGCTGACACGGTGACGGCGCATTTCAAGCGTCCCGTCGGCGAGCATCAGGATTTTGTCGTCGCTCTGCAACCGGCCGGGAACGGCGACTATGTCGCAAGCCATCCCGTTCTTCCCGGGCATTGGATCGTCGAGATGATCGCGATGCGTGACGGCGAGATCATCATGCATGAAGCCAACCGCATTGCGGTGATCGAGGCAAAAAAATGAGCTGCTGTGCCGCCGGAACCGAAGGCGCTCTCGAGATCGAACGCTCGGCCCACGCTCTGCCGACGTCGGAAGAGTTGAAGCTTGCCAGCCGGGACGTTGGCGAGGGCCTTCGCCAGATCGATCTCAGCGTTCCGGCCGTGCACTGCGGCGCCTGCATCACCGCAATCGAAGGTGCATTGAAGCGCCTGCCCGAAGTCGAGCGTGCGCGCGTCAACCTGTCGACCCGCCGCGTGTCGGTCGTCTGGCGCGAAGAGGTTGGCGAGGCCGTCACCGACCCGCAGGTCATCGCCCGCGCGATCGCCTCCACAGGCTACGAGACGCACCTTTTCGCCGCGGGTGAGGAGGCCGCCGACCAGTTGCGAAACCAGCTGGTCCGTGCCGTTGCCGTTTCCGGCTTCGCGGCGATGAACATCATGCTGCTGTCGGTGTCGATCTGGTCCGGTGCCGACGCCTCGACACGTGACATGTTCCACTGGATTTCCGCGATGATCGCGGCACCGGCGCTCATCTACGCCGGGCGGTTTTTCTACATCTCCGCCTGGAAGGCGATCCGCAACGGTCGCACCAACATGGACGTGCCGATCGCCATCGGCATCTCGCTCTCCTATTTCATCTCGCTGTGGGAAACGATCAACCACGGCGAACACGCCTGGTTCGACGCCACGGCCTCGCTGCTCTTCTTCCTGCTGATCGGCCGCACCCTTGACCACATCATGCGTGACCGTGCCCGCTCGGCGATCAGCGGGCTGGCGCGGCTCAGCCCGCGCGGCGCCATGGTTGTGGCACCCGATGGCAGCCGTGACTACCGTCCGGTCGACGAAATCCGTGTCGGCGACCGGATCGCCGTTGCCGCCGGCGAACGCATTCCGGTCGACGGAACGATCGTCAGCGGGGCGAGCGACATGGACGTCTCCATCGTCAACGGCGAGAGTGCGCCGATGCAGGCGGCGCCCGGCGACGTCGTACAGGCGGGAACCCTGAGCCTTACCGGATCGCTTGTCGTCGAGGCGACGGCGACGGCGAAGAATTCGTTCCTTGCGGAAGTCATCCATCTGATGGAGGCGGCCGAAGGGGGCAGGGCGCGCTACCGCCGCATCGCCGACCGTGCCGCGCAGCTTTATTCGCCGGTGGTGCATCTGACCGCATTCCTCACCTTTCTCGGCTGGGGCTTCTACAACGGTGACTGGAAACATGCGCTGCTTGTCGCCGTCGCGGTGCTCATCATAACATGCCCGTGCGCGCTCGGCCTTGCCGTTCCGGTGGTACAGGTGGTCGCTGCCGGCCGTCTCTACCGGGCAGGTATCATGGTCAAGGATGGATCGGCCATGGAGCGTCTGGCCGAGATCGATTCCGTTGCATTCGACAAGACCGGCACCCTGACGCTGGGCCGCCCCCGGCTGGTTGATGCCACCGGGATATCGTCGTCAACCCTTGCCATTGCCGCCGGCCTGGCCGGGCACTCCCGTCATCCGTTGTCGCAGGCGTTGTCGGCTGCCGCACTGGCTGCGCCCCGCCTGTTCGATACCGTGCGCGAAATCCCCGGCGCCGGAATTGAGGCCGAAACGGAGGAGGGCCTCTATCGCCTCGGAAGCCGGCGCTTCGCCTGCGGTAATCAGGCAGAGGCCAAGGACCAGCACGCGTATTCCGAGGTCGTGCTATCGCTCGATGGCCGGGAGCTGCAGGCCTTCCGCTTCGAGGACACGTTGCGGCCCGGCGCGGAGCAGGCGATCGCATTCATGCGGCGCCAGGGTTTCTCGGTCGGCATTCTCTCCGGTGACCGTGCCGGCGTTGTGCGATCGATCGCAGCTCGGCTTGGAATCGAAAACTGGAAAGCGGAGCTTGCCCCGCGCGACAAGGCAGCATTCTGCGCCGAGATGCAGGCGAGCGGGCACCGTCTGCTGATGGTTGGCGACGGCATCAACGACGCCCCGGCGCTCGCCGCAGCGCATGTTTCGATGGCGCCGGCCACGGCGGCTGATGTCGGGCGGCAGGCGGCGGATTTCGTGTTCGTGCGGCCGAACCTCGACACTGTGGCCTTTGCGATCGAGGTGTCGAAGCGGTCTGGCCGTCTCATCCGGGAAAACTTCGCGTTGTCCGTCGGCTACAACATTCTCGCCGTACCGATCGCGATCCTCGGCTATGCAACTCCGCTGATCGCCGCTGTGGCGATGTCGACGTCGTCAATCATCGTCGTCGTCAACGCGCTCAGGCTCAACCGCCTCGGCACGGCCGAAGCGAAGGCGGCAGACGAGATGCGGACACAGGGTATGATTGCGCCACGGACCGGGCTAGCCTCATGAATATGCTGATCTACCTCATCCCGATCGCACTTTTCCTCGGAGGCCTCGGTCTTTTCGCCTTTCTCTGGTCGCTGAAAAGCGGGCAGTACGACGACCTGGAGGGGGCAGCCTGGCGGGTGCTTGATGACGGGGACGATCGTCCGCAAGGCTGACATGCCTTTTCGGAACAGCTTCAGCCTTGCCCGCAGGAACGAGGAGTGCCACAAGACGGTCCGTTGATATTGATCATATGAATCGGAGCATGGCATGCAGCAAGCGGAAATCGGGTTGATCGGACTCGGTGTGATGGGCGCCAATCTGTCGCTGAACATCGCCGAAAAGGGCAACCGGATCGCGGTGTTCAATCGCACCTTCGCCCGGACCCAGGAATTCATGGCCGAGGCCGGCGATCTCGCCGACCGCATCGTTCCCTGCGAGACGATCGAGCAGTTCGTGGCGTCCATTCGCCCGCCGCGGCCGATCATCATCATGATCAAGGCCGGTGAGCCGGTCGACCAGCAGATGGAGCTGCTGAAGCCCTATCTCGAAAAGGGCGACATCATGATCGATGCAGGTAACGCAAACTTCCGCGATACCGTGCGCCGCTTCGACTGGCTGAAGGATACCGGCCTGACCTTCATCGGCATGGGCGTCTCGGGCGGCGAAGAGGGCGCGCGTCATGGTCCTTCGATCATGGTGGGCGGCACCGAGGAGAGCTGGAAGCGCGTCGAGCCGGTCCTGACCTCGATCTCCGCCAAGTTCAATAACGATCCGTGCGTTGCCTGGCTCGGCCCGGATGGCGCAGGCCATTTCGTCAAGACGATCCACAACGGCATCGAATATGCCGACATGCAGATGATCGCCGAGATCTACGGCATCCTGCGCGACGGTCTCGGCCGTTCGGCGACCGAGATCGGCACGATGTTCGGCAGCTGGAACAAGGGGCGCCTCAATTCCTACCTGATCGAAATCACCGAGAAGGTGCTGATGGCCTCTGATCCGGAAAGCGGCAAGCCGATGGTCGACATGATCCTCGACAAGGCCGGCCAGAAGGGCACCGGCAAGTGGTCGGTCATCGAGGCCCAGCAGATGGGCATTCCGGCGACCGCCATCGAGGCGGCTGTCGCGGCTCGTTCGCTCTCGTCGATGAAAGCGGAACGCGAGGTCGCCGAGAAGATGTTCGGCAAGGAGACCGCCCGGTTCGAGCTTGCCGGCGGCAATGTCGAGGCGGACCTTGAACTGGCGCTGTTCGCCGCCAAGATCGCGGCTTACGCGCAGGGCTTCGCCGTGATGTCAGCCGCGAGCGAGGAATTCTCCTGGAGCCTGCCGATGCCGACGATTGCGAAGATCTGGCGCGCGGGCTGCATCATCCGCTCGCAGTTCCTCGACGAGATCACCCGTGCCTTCACCGCAAACCCGGATGCGGCGAACCTGATCGTCACGCCGGCCTTCTCTGTGATGGTCAAGGAAAGCCTGCCATCGCTGCGCCGCGTCGTCGCTGCGGCCGTGACCGCAGGTCTGCCCGTTCCTGCATTGGCTTCGGCGCTCACTTATTTCGATGCCTATCGCCAGGCGCGCGGCAGCGCCAACCTGATCCAGGCGCAGCGCGACTTCTTCGGCGCTCACGGCTTCGACCGCATCGATGGCAAGGACTTCCACCACGGTCCGTGGGGCAGCGGTGCCGCGACGTTCTGATTTGCGGATGAATAACAGACAAGCCCGGCATTGCCGGGCTTTTTTCGTTTCAACGTTCTGGTTGGTGAGGCAAGCAGAAGCTGCCCGCTAAGGTGTCAGCTTCTGCCGCAGTTCTCCGATTTCTGCCCGCAACGCGCGCAGCTCGGCCAAGACGGCGGTATTGTCGCTATGCAGCGATTGCAGTTCCGCGTCCGTGTGCGCCTCCGCTTCCTTCTGCATCGCGGAAACGATGACACCTATGAACAGGTTCAGCACCGAATAGGTACTGAGGAGGATGAAGGGTACGAAGAACATCCATGCGCTGGGATAGGCTTCCATCACCGGACGGACGATGCCCATCGACCAGCTTTCGAGCGTCATGACCTGGAACAGCGTGTAGAGTGACGCGCCCAAGCTGCCGAACCAGTCGGGGAACTGGTCGCCGTAGAGTTTCGTCGCCATCACGGCAGAGACATAGAACAGAAGTGCCAGCAGCACCACGATCGATCCCATGCCAGGCAGGGCGGAGATCAGCCCGCCAACAACGCGCCGGAGCGACGGGATGATCGAAATAAGACGCAGGAGCCTCAGAATGCGCAGCGCGCGCAGGACCTGGAAGGGTCCGGTCGCTGGTATAAGTGCCATCACGACGATGAAGACATCGAATACGCTCCACGGGTCGCGGAACAGCTGGAAGCGGAAGGCGATGAACCGGGCCACGATTTCGACGACGAAGATCGCCAGGATCAGCCGGTCTATGCCGTCGATCAGAGGACCGAAGGAGGCCATCAGGTCCTTGTCCGTCGCCATGCCGAGCGTGACGGAATTAATCAGGATGACCGCGATGATGAAGTTTTCCCAGCGCTGGGATTTCAGGATGTCGATGAGACGTTGACGCACGTTTTGCCCCTGGTTTTTTGCCGAGACAAGGTCACAAGCTTTGGGGTTCGTCAAGGGTAGGCTGCACCCGGATCGCGGGTCATTTTTGCACCAAAGAACCGGGGCGGAAATAGCAGAACTAACGCGTCTCGTCCGGCCAGGCCGGCTGGCTGATGCTCTGCAGCAGATCGGGTGAAATGCCGTCGATGCGGGCGATGACAGCCTTGGCGAGTTCGCGTCCGGCAAGGCGGACATCCTCCAGCGCCGTGATGATCTCCGGGCGAATCCAGTTAAGGATCGGCAGGCCCTGCTTGGAGACGAGATCGACATCGTGCCCAAGCTTCAGTCCGGCCGTCTCGATCGCGGCGTTGGCGGCGATCGCGGCACTGCTCGATGAGCAGACGATGCCATCAGGCCGTTCCGGAGAGCGCATCAGCGCCTCCATCGCACCGTTGAGGTCGGCGAGCGGCGTATCGATGTCCACGGAGACCGGCACTTCGCTGGCGTCGCAACCCTTGAGCGCCCGATCGAAGCCGGCACGGGTGTGGGCGCAATAGGTGAGTGACTTCGGCGGAGAGAGCAAAGCGATCCGGCGGCGACCGCGCTTCACGAGTTTCTCGACGGCGGTGTAGCCGAAGGCCTCGTTGTCGAAGTCGTGATAGGGATGAACGACGCCGCCGCTCGTGCGGCCGTGGGTCGCGAATGGCATGTTGCGCTCTTCCAGCAGCCTGACCCTCGGGTCATCCGGCTCGATGCGCGAGATGATGACGCCGTCGGCCGATCCGGTGTCGAGGATGTAGCGCACCGGCAGCATCGGATCCTTGCTGTGCGAGTGGGGCGTGACGACGACGTGATAGGGCGTACCGCTCAGCACTTCGGAAATGCCGAAGATCATCTGGCTGGAAAAGCCCATGATCTCCTCGTCGATCGACAGCACCAGGGCGATCACGTTGGTCTTGCCGGTCCTCAGGCGCACGCCCGCGCGGTTCGGCTGGTAGCCGAGCTGCCGCGCCACCATCCGCACGCGTTCCTTGGTTTCCGCTCCGATATCTGGCGCGTCTTTGAGCGCACGCGACACCGTCGTTATGCCCAGGCCCGTCATGAAGGCTATCGTCTTCAGTGTCGGTCTTTCGCGCATGGCCGCGAGTCTCGCGCGGTCCCCCTCGTATGCCTCAGCCATTCCCGCCCCGTGTGTCTGTATTGTTCTTATACGACCTAAATCACGTTCGTCCAATGCCACGCGGTCACGGCCGCACAGCGCTGAAAGCGGTAAATCTGTAACGATACAGTAGAAATGTCGAGGAAAATTTACGCCCGGCGGTTGTTAGGATAACCGCTGATTGAAGCACGAGATATTGATGTTCGGTTGTGCGGATGCGAAGGCGAGTACTATTCGGCAGAGGGAGACTTCAAGGCTTTGAATGCGTAAAACCCATCGAGAAAACGCCTTTTTTCGCTTATTGCGTCGCAAAAATATGCGCTGCGCATGTATTTGGTTACAGGTATTGGGATGCAATCATTGCGGGATTTGCCGGCGAATGAATTTTTTCTTCTGTGGGACGGTTGCGTCCCTAAATCGTTTCGAATAAGTTTTTACGGCAACGTTTCAGTGAGGGAGGAGACTCATGAATTTTCGTAGCTTTGCAGCCGCATTGGCGGCAACCGTCGTCATGCCGTTCGGTTTGGCGCAGGCAACCGATCTCGAAGTAACCCATTGGTGGACATCCGGTGGCGAAGCGGCTGCGGTCGCTGAACTCGCCAAGGCTTTCGACGCCACCGGCAACAAGTGGATCGACGGCGCCATTGCCGGTGCCGGCAGCACCGCCCGGCCGATCATGATCAGCCGCATCACCGGCGGCGACCCGATGGGCGCAACCCAGTTCAACCACGGTCGTCAGGCGCAGGAGCTTGTCGAGGCAGGCTTGATGCGCGACCTCACGGCTGTCGCCGAAGCCGGCAAGTGGAAGGACATCATCAAGCCGTCGTCGCTGCTCGATAGCTGCACCATCGATGGCAAGATTTATTGCGCGCCGATCAATATCCATTCGTGGCAGTGGCTCTGGCTGTCGAACGCAGCCTTCGAAAAGGCGGGCGTCCCGGTTCCGAAGGACTGGAACGAGTTCGTTGCCGCTGCGCCGAAGCTTCGTGAAGCCGGTCTGCAGCCGCTCGCCCTCGGCGGCCAGGCCTGGCAGTCCGGTGGTCTGTTCGACGTGCTGGTGCTGAACCTCGGCGGTAAGGACCTGTTCGAAAACGTGTTCGTCAAGAAGGACGCCGACGCCGCGGCTGGTCCGGAAATGGCGAAGGTGTTCCAGGCCGCTGCCCAGGCCCGCGAAATGGCCGCCGGCAGCAATGTGCAGGACTGGAACCAGGCGACCAACCTGGTGATCACTGGCAAGGCCGGTGGTCAGGTCATGGGCGACTGGGCCCAGGGCGAGTTCCAGGTTGCCGGACAGGTCGCCGGCAAGGACTACACTTGCCTTCCAGGTCTTGGTCTCAGCCCCTACATCACCACAGGCGGTGACGCGTTCTACTTCCCGGTTCTTCAGGACGAGGAGAAGTCGAAGGCCCAGGACGTGCTCGCGCAGACGATGCTCGATCCGGCCACCCAGGTCGCCTTCAACCTCAAAAAGGGCTCTCTTCCGGTTCGTGGCGACGTCGACCTGTCGGCCGCCAACGACTGCATGAAGAAGGGTCTGGAGATCGTTGCCGCCGGCAATGCGCTCACCAGTACCGACCAGGCGCTTTCGGCCGACAGCCAGAAGCAGAAGGAAGACCTTCTGACCGAGTTCTTCGCCAGCAACTCGATGACGCCCGAGGCGGCACAGGAACGCTTCGCCGACATCATCGGCTCCGCCGACTGATCGAGAACAATTGCATCCGGCCGGAACCCGCGCGGGCTCCGGCCGGATCGGCATGTCTCTGGCCCGCACCATTCGGCGGCGACGGCTTTGACGCCACGCGTCCCCGTGTTCCGGCGATAAAGCGCTCGAGGAGGAAACGAGATGACAGGTCACGCGCCTGCCAAACGCCCCAACCAGCTTTTCCGCAATCTGAATTCCAAGATTGCCTCCATTCCGATGATCCTGATTGCCGTCGGCATCTTCTTCGGGGGCTCGATCTGGACCATCGTCTATTCGTTCACGAATTCCAAGCTGCTCCCGCGCGCGAACTTTGTCGGCTTCGACCAGTACGAGCGGCTGTGGAACACATCGCGCTGGATCATCTCGATCCAGAATCTCGCCATCTACGGCATCCTCTCGCTGATCTTCAGCCTGGTGATCGGCTTCCTGCTTGCGGCGCTGATGGACCAGAAGATCCGGTTCGAGAACGTCTTCCGCACCATTTTCCTCTATCCGTTCGCACTCTCCTTCATCGTCACGGGCCTCGTCTGGCAATGGATCCTGAACCCGGAATTCGGCGTCGAGGGCATCGTGCGGTCGCTCGGCTGGGAGAGTTTCCGGTTCGATCCGCTCTATAATCCCGACATCGTCATTTATGGCATACTGATTGCCGGATTGTGGCAGGGGACTGGCCTTGTGATGTGTCTGATGCTTGCCGGCCTGCGCGGCATCGACGAGGACATCTGGAAGGCGGCCCGCGTCGACGGCATTCCGATGTGGCGCACCTATCTTTTCATCGTCATCCCGATGATGCGCCCGGTGTTCATCACCACGCTGGTGATCATCGCCAGCGGTATCGTCAAGGTCTACGACCTCGTGGTGGCGCAAACCAGCGGCGGTCCGGGCAATGCGTCCGAAGTGCCGGCCAAATACGTCTACGATTACATGTTCCAGGCCCAGAATCTCGGCCAGGGCTTCGCCGCTTCGACCATGATGCTGATCACAGTCGCGATCATCATTATTCCGTGGGCCTATCTCGAGTTCGGAGGGAAGAAGCGTGGCTAACGTATCCTCACTCAATACCACCGCCGCAGGTGTCGATGCCGTCGCGCCCGATGTCTCCGGCCCGCGCGGGCGCCGTCCGCGCCGGACGCTGTCGCGCCGCAACATCATCCTCTATGGCACACTGTTCGTCGCGGCCCTCTACTACCTGCTGCCGCTCTACGTCATGGTGGTGACGTCGCTGAAAGGCATGCCCGAGATCCGCATGGGCAACATCTTCTCGCCGCCGATGGAGATCACCTTCGAGCCCTGGGTCAAGGCCTGGGCGGAGGCGTGCACGGGCCTCAACTGCGACGGCCTTTCGCGCGGCTTCTGGAACTCGGTCCGGATCCTCGTTCCGTCGGTCGTCGTGTCGATCTTCGTCGCCTCGGTCAGCGGCTACTCGCTTGCAAACTGGCGGTTCAAGGGATCGGAGCTGTTCTTCTCGATCCTGATCATCGGCGCCTTCATTCCCTATCAGGTGATGATCTATCCGGTTGTCATCGCGCTGCGCGAACTCGGCATCTATGGAACGCTGACCGGTCTCGTGATCGTTCACACGATCTTCGGCATGCCGATCCTGACGCTTTTGTTCCGCAACTACTTCTCGTCGCTGCCGGTCGAGCTGTTCAAGGCGGCGCGCATCGACGGCGCCGGATTCTGGCAGATCTATCTGAAGATCATGCTGCCGATGTCGCTGCCGATCTTCGTCGTCGCGATGATCATCCAGATCACCGGCATCTGGAACGACTTCCTGTTCGGCGTGGTCTTTACCCGCCCGGACACCTATCCGATGACCGTGCAGCTCAACAATATCGTCAACTCCGTCCAGGGTGTGAAGGAGTACAATGTCAACATGGCCGCGACGCTTCTGACGGGCGCCGTTCCCCTCATCGTCTATTTCGTTTCAGGCCGGCTTTTCGTCCGCGGTATCGCCGCAGGCGCAGTGAAGGGGTAATCCATGACCAACAGCGTATCCATCCGCGATCTCTCGCTTTCGTTCGGAGCGGTCAAAGTGTTGAAGAACCTCGATCTCGAGGTTCGCGACGGCGAGTTCCTGGTGCTGCTCGGCTCGTCCGGCTGCGGCAAGTCCACGCTGCTCAACTGCATCGCCGGCCTGTTGGAGCCGACCGAAGGGCAGATATTCATCAAGGGTCGCAACGTCACCTGGGAAGAGCCCAAGGATCGCGGCATCGGCATGGTGTTCCAGTCCTACGCGCTCTATCCGCAGATGACGGTCGAGAAGAACCTGTCGTTCGGCTTGAGGGTCGCGAAGGTGCCTTCCGACAAGATCAAGGAGAAGGTCGCCCGTGCGTCCGAAATCCTCCAGATCGAACCGCTTTTGAACCGCAAGCCGTCCGAGCTTTCCGGCGGCCAGCGGCAGCGTGTCGCGATCGGCCGCGCGCTGGTGCGTGACGTCGATGTCTTCCTGTTCGATGAGCCGCTCTCCAACCTCGACGCCAAGCTCCGCTCGGAGCTGCGCGTCGAGATCAAGCGCCTGCACCATTCGCTGAAGAACACGATGATCTACGTGACGCACGACCAGATCGAGGCGCTGACGCTCGCGGATCGCATCGCCATCATGAAGGGCGGGGTCATCCAGCAGCTCGACGATCCGATGACCATCTACAATCGTCCGATCAACAAGTTCGTCGCCGGCTTCATTGGCTCCCCGTCGATGAATTTCATCAACGGAAAGCTGGAGGAGCGCAACGGCGCAGTCGTCTTCGTCACGCAGGGGACTGTCTTTTCGCTCGACGGATATCAGGCGCAGGAGCCACTTCAGGCTGGTCGCGAGGTCGTGCTCGGCGTTCGTCCGGAGCACATCCGGATCAATGAAGACATTCCCGCCGGCGGAGAAACCCATGACGCCGTGGTCGACATCGAGGAGCCGATGGGTGCGGACAACCTGTTGTGGCTCAAGCACGCGGGTCACGTACTGGCCGTCCGCATCGGCGGCACGCGGCGCTTCTCGCCGGGCGACGCCTTGCGTCTCGGCTTTGACATGTCTGTTGCCTCGCTGTTCGATGCGGTGACGGAGGAGCGCATCTGACGGATAAACCGCTCCTCGGCCTCGTTCCGCCCGAATGCGGGGCGAGAATCAACGAGGGGCGCGGCCCCATTGCAACGGCCGACCGGCAGATATGAGAGACGACGATGACGCAGACCGCTTCCCAGATGATCGACCTCAGAGGTTCGTGGCAGGCTTCCACGAGCGACGGCGAACATGCGGTGGCGATGCCGATCCCCGGCGACGTGCACTCGGCGCTCGCCGCTGGGGGCGTCATTCCGGAACCGTATTTCGGTCGGAACGAGGAGGCCGTGCAATGGGTCGCCGAGCGCGACTGGGTTATCGAGCGCAGCTTCACGGTCGATCATGTCGACGGCGACTGGTACCTAGACGTCGACTATCTCGATACGGTCGCGGTGGTGTTCATCAACGACGTTCCGGTTCTGACGGCGGACAATTGCTTCCGGCGCTACCGGCCGTCTGTCTCGCGCGCCCTTCAGCAGGGCGAAAACCATATCCGGATCGTCATCCATTCGGCGATCGCGGCTGGCGCCGAGCGTCAGGCGCGTCAACCATTCTACATCCCTTATCAGAAGCTGAACTCGCCGATCCCGAACGGCAACATGCTGCGCAAGCCGCAATGCCATTTCGGCTGGGACTGGAACATCGCGCTGTCGCCGCTTGGCCTCTACGGCAGGGTCGCGATCCGCAAGCTCGAGCCTGCGCGCATCGAGCACGTCACGACGCGGCAGGTGCATGCTGTCGACGGCTCGGTGGAACTGCACGTTACAGCCACCGTCTTCGCCGAGGATCCGGCCGTCGTGCCTGTGCATTTCGATCTCGATGGCGAGCGCGTCCGTCTCGATTGCGGGATAGAGCGCGGCGAAACGCAGGTCAACCACGTCTTCGTCATCGACAAACCGCGTCTGTGGTGGCCGGCCGGCAGCGGCGAGCAGGCAGTCTACACGCTCACGGTCGATGTGCCGGGCGATACTGTCAGCCGGACGATCGGTCTGCGCACGGTCGAGCTGCTGACCGACCCCGACGAGGCAGGCAGCCGCTTCGCCTTCCGGATCAACGGGCGCGAAATCTTCTGCCGCGGCGCCAACTGGATACCGGCCGACGCGCTGTTTTCCCGCACCTCACCCGACAAGACCGAAGACCTTCTGCGGTCGGCCATCCAGGCCAACATGAACATGATCCGCGTCTGGGGCGGCGGGTTCTACGAGCACGATTGGTTCTACGATCTATGCGACCGGCTCGGGCTGATGGTCTGGCAGGATTTCATGTTCGCCTGCAATCTCTATCCATGCAGCGACGAGTTTCTCGACAACGTCGCGGCCGAGGTCGACTACCAGGTCAAGCGGCTCGCTTCGCATCCGTCGATCGTGCTGTGGTGTGGCGACAACGAACTGGTCGGCGCGCTCACCTGGTTCCCGGAATCGGTCGACAACCGTGACCGCTATCTCGTCGCCTACGACCGGTTGAACAGGGTTATCGAGCAGGGCGTGAAGAAGGCCGAGCCAGAGGGGATATGGTGGCCATCGAGCCCGGCGTCCGGCTATCTCGACTATGGAGACGCCTGGCATGCCGACGGGTCCGGCGACATGCATTACTGGTCGGTCTGGCACGAGAACAAGTCGTTCGACAATTATCGGAGCGTCAAGCCGCGCTTCTGCTCTGAATTCGGCTTCCAGTCCTACACGTCGCTGCCCGTCATCGAAGGTTTCGCGGACCGCAAGGACATGAACATCGCTTCCCCGGTGATGGAGCTGCACCAGAAGAATGTCGGCGGCAACGAGCGGATCGCCGGGACGATGTTCCGGTATTTCCGCTTTCCGAAGGATTTCGCCAATTTCGTCTATCTGAGTCAGATTCAGCAGGGGCTGGCGATCAAGACCGCCGTCGACTACTGGCGGTCGCTGAAACCGCACTGCATGGGCACGCTCTACTGGCAGCTCAACGACACCTGGCCGGTCGCCTCGTGGTCGAGCCTCGACCATGGCGGCGGCTGGAAGGCGATGCATTACATGGCGCGGCGTTTCTTCCAGCCGGTAAACGTCATGCCGGTTCCGGAGGAGGGGGGCGGGACGATCGAACTCCGGATGGTCAACGACACGGCCGAACCGGTGACGCTCGATGCCAATATCTTCGCGCTGACGATGACGGGCGAGCAAGTGCCGCTGAAGACAGCGAGCGGAGAGTGCGCAGCGGACAGGGCAGGGCTTCTGGCGACCGTGGATCTCGTCGACATCCCGCCGGGCGCGATCCTCGCCTGGAGCTTCATCGCGTCGAATGGCATGAGCGGCGAAGGGCACTACGTCGCCGAAGGCTACAAGGCGCTGGAACTTCAGCCATCCGGTCTTGATCTCAACGTTACCAACATTGGTGACGGAACCTACGAATTGGAGGTCTCGGCGACCGGTCTTGCCCTTTACATCATGGTTGAGAGCGATATGGCCGGACGGTACTCCGACAACGCTTTCGACCTTCCAGCCGGCGGGAGCCGCCGGATCGTCTTCACGCCATCTTCACCGCCTGCCGCCGGTACGGTACCGGCCTTCAGGCTCTACGATCTTCATTCCTGCCAGTCGGCGGGATGACCACGTTTCCGGACGCGGAGCACGAGGCCCCGTCCGGCATCCAGGAGGAAAGACAATGACCAGTCTCGGTTTCCAGCTCTACAGCGCCCGCAATTTCCAGCCGTTTTCGAAGATTTTTCCGCTGCTTTCCAAGGCTGGCTACCGGGAGGTCGAGGGCTATGGCGCTCTCTACGCCTCGCTCGACGAAAGCGGTCTCCAGGCCCTTCGCGACGAGCTCGATGGCTGCGGCCTGACCATGCCCACAGGGCATTTCGGCATCGACATGCTGGAGCAGGAGACGGACCGGGCGCTGACGATCGCCCGCACGCTCGGTCTTGAGGCAATCTACTGCCCCTATCTGATGCCTGACCAGCGGCCGACGGATGCTGCGGGGTGGTTCGCGTTCGGCAAACGCCTGCAGGAAGCAGGCAAGCCTTTCCGCGACGCCGGTTTAGACTTCGGCTGGCACAACCACGATTTCGAATTCGCGACACTCGCCGACGGCTCGACGCCGCAGGAACAGATCTTCGCCGGCGGGCCGGATCTGTCCTGGGAGGCCGACATCGCGTGGGTGATCCGGGGCAAGGCGGACCCGTTCTCGTGGATCGAGAGCTACGGCAAGCGCATCACCTCCGTCCACGTCAAGGACATCGCGCCGGCTGGGGAGAACACCGACGAGGACGGGTGGGCTGACGTCGGCCATGGCACCGTCGACTGGAAGGGCCTGGTCGCGGCGCTTAAGCCGTTCAATGTCCGCCACTACATCGTCGAACACGACAATCCGAACGACATCGATCGCCTCATCACGCGCTCGATCGCGTCGTTCGGCACCTACTGATATCCTTCTTTCCTTCGAGGCACCACATGGCACGCGAACTCGGCGTCGGCATCATCGGATGCGGCAATATCTCCACCACCTATTTTGGCCTCGCACCGCTCTTCAAGGGGCTGAAGGTGCTGGCTTGCACCGACCTCAACATGAACGCCGCTGAACTGCGGGCGGAAGAATACGGCGTCATCGCCCAGCCGATGGAGGAGCTTCTCGCCAATGACGAGCTCGACATCATCGTCAACCTGACCATTCCGGCTGCGCATTTTCCGGTGTCGAAGGCGATCCTCGAAGCCGGCAAACACGTCTATTCGGAAAAGCCGCTGGTGCTGACGCTTGAACAGGGCGAGGAGCTGCGGCGCATCGCGAGCGCCAAGGGCCTCTCCGTCGGATGCGCGCCCGACACCTTCCTCGGCGGCGCGCATCAGCTCGCCCGCCAGTATGTCGACCAGGGCGGCATCGGCCGGGTCACCTCGGGAACCTGCCATGTCATGAGCCCGGGCATGGAGATGTGGCATCCGAACCCCGACTTTTTCTTCTTGCCGGGTGGCGGACCGATTCTCGACCTCGGGCCCTATTACATCGCCAATCTGATCAACCTGATCGGCCCGGTGAAGCGCGTCGCCGCTCTCACCTCCATGGCGAGCACCACGCGCACGATCACCAGCCAGCCGCGTTCGGGCGAGGTGATCCCGGTCGAGACGCCGACCAACATCCACGCGCTGATGGAATTCCAGAACGGCGCCACCATCACCTTTTCAGCCAGCTGGGACGTCTGGAGCCACCGTCACGCCAACATGGAGCTCTACGGCACCGAAGGTTCGCTCTATGTGCCCGACCCGAACTTTTTCGGCGGTCTCGTCGAAGCGTCGGGCCGCAACAAGGACATCCAGCCTTTGCCGGCCTGGGAGCATCCGTTCGGCGTCAACAACCAGGAGAGCCCGCAAGGTCCTCGCGCCAACTACCGCACGGCCGGCCTCGCCGACATGGCGATGGCCATCCTCGAAAAGCGGGATGCGCGCTGCTCGCTCGACCGGGCGCTGCATGGCGTCGACGTGATGACGGCCATCCTGCAGTCAGGCGAGGAGGGCCGTTTCGTCGAGCTCTCCACCACCTGCACCCAGCCGGCGGCGCTCGGCATCGAGGAAGCGCAGGCCCTGTTGAAATAGAAGGCTGGCCGTTTATGGTCCGGGCGGGGCGCAGACGTGCTCCGCCCCGCATGACGAGACAGGGAGAGAACCATGGCCTGGCAACCGGCTGACGATCGCTACGAGAAAATGAAATACAACCGCCTCGGCCGGAGCGGTCTGAAGCTGCCGGCGATCTCGCTCGGCCTCTGGCACAATTTCGGCGACGACACGCCGCACGACCGCAAGGTCGATATGTGCCGCACGGCTTTCGATCTCGGCATCACCCATTTTGACCTCGCCAACAACTACGGTCCGCCGGCCGGCACCGCCGAAACAGCCTTCGGCCGGATCCTGAAGGACGAGTTTTCAGGACTGCGCGACGAGCTCATCATCTCCTCCAAGGCCGGCTACGGCATGTGGAAGGGTCCCTATGGCGAATGGGGCAGCCGCAAGTATCTCATTGCCTCCTGCGACCAGAGCCTCAAGCGCCTTGGCCTCGACTATGTCGATATCTTCTACTCGCACCGTTTCGACCCCGATACGCCGCTCGAAGAGACCTGCGGCGCGCTCGATCACATCGTCCGGTCGGGCAGGGCGCTCTATGTCGGCATCTCCTCCTATAACTCGCAGCGCACGCGCGAGGCCCATGCGATCCTCAAGGAGATGGGCACACCGGTGCTGATCCATCAGCCGAGCTATTCGATGATCAACCGATGGATTGAGGAAGACGGGCTCATCGACACGCTCGAAGACCTCGGTATCGGCTCGATCGTGTTCTCTCCGCTGGCGCAGGGCATGCTGACCGCCAAATACCTCAATGGCATTCCCGAAGGCAGCCGCGCCTCGCTCGACCGCTCGCTCGACCCGAACTTTCTCAACGATCGCAATGTCGAGAATATCCGCTCGCTCAACGCCATTGCCGAGGAGCGCGGCCAGACCCTTGCGCAGATGGCGATCGCCTGGGTTCTGCGGCGCGGCCGCATCACTTCGGCATTGATCGGCGCCAGCCGGTCGCAGCAGATCATCGACTGCGTCAAGGCGCTCGAGAACGACAGCTTCACCGACGACGAACTGGCGCGGATCGACGTTCATGCCAGGGACGCCGACATCAACCTCTGGGCCGCCTCGGCGGAACGGAAAGGGCCGCCCCGGCGGAAAAAGTAGTTTTTGCAAGACAGGCCCCTCAACCGGCTGACGCCACCTTCTCCCCGCGCGCGGGAAGAAGGGACAAGTGGCACCGCCGCGCTCCATCCTCCTTCTCCCCGCAAGCGGGGAGAAGGTCCCGGCAGGGGATGAGGGGCAGTTCGAAACCTTTGGGAGGACGCACATTTGATCCGCAATCCGATACTGCCGGGCTTCAATCCCGACCCGTCCATCTGCCGGGTGGGGGAGGACTACTACATCGCGACCTCCACCTTCGAATGGTATCCCGGTGTCCAGATCCATCACTCGCGCGATCTGGTGAACTGGACGCTCGTGCGCCGGCCGCTGGACCGGAAGAGCCAGCTCGACATGCGCGGCAATCCCGACAGCTGCGGCGTCTGGGCGCCATGCCTTTCCCATGCCGACGGGCTGTTCTGGCTGGTCTACACCGACGTCAAGCGCTTCGACGGTAATTTCAAGGACGCGCACAATTACATCGTCACCGCGTCGTCGATCGAAGGCGAATGGTCGGATCCGGTCTATGTCAATTCCAGCGGCTTCGATCCGACGCTGTTCCACGACGACGATGGCCGCAAGTGGTTCCTCAACATGCAGTGGAACCATCGCACCGCCAGCTACGGCGGCTCTCCCAAGCATCCGGCCTTTGACGGCATCCTCATGCAGGAATGGGACCCAGTCGCCAAGGAACTGGTGGGCCCGATCAGGAACATCTTCCCGGGGTCGAGCCTCGGCCTCGTCGAGGGTCCGCACCTCTTCAAACACAATGGTTGGTACTACCTGACGACGGCCGAAGGCGGTACGGGCTACGACCATGCGGTCACGATGGCCCGCTCACGCACCATCGATGGTCCCTACGAAATGCATCCGCAGACGCATCTGATCACTTCGAAAGACCATCCTGACGCCGAGCTGCAGCGGGCCGGTCATGGCCAGTATGTCGAGACACCGGATGGGGAAGTCTATCATACCCATCTGAGCGGCCGGCCACTGGCGCCGAAGCGGCGCTGCACGCTCGGCCGCGAGACATCGATCCAGAAATGCGTTTGGAAGGACGACGGCTGGCTTTATCTCGCAAACGGGACCCAGGTGCCCGAGGTCTTCGTGCCGTCGCCGACCGACGTCGAACCCGAGGCGCCCTCGGCCGCGGTCCGGCATTTCGACGACGGCGAACTGCCGCCGGAGTTCCAGTGGCTGCGCACGCCCGAGCCTGCAAGGCTCTTCAGTCTGGCGGCGCGACCCGGCCATCTCAGGCTCTTCGGACGCGAAAGCATCGGTTCCTGGTTCGAGCAGTCGCTGGTCGCACGCCGCCAGGAAAGCCATTGTTTCCGCGCGGAGACGGTGCTCGACTTCTCTCCGGATACCTACCAGCAGGTCGCGGGTCTGACCTACTACTACAACCGCTACAAGTTCCACGCGATCGGTGTGACCCTGCACGAGAAGCTCGGCCGTGTCGTGACGATCCTCAGCTGCCCGGGCGATTATCCGGAAAGCCGGCTGTCGTTCCCGATCGGGGAGGGCGAGGCGGTCACGGACGGGCCGGTCGAGCTGGCGATGGAGGTCAGCGACAACGAGCTGCGCTTCTACATCAGCGAAAACGGCCGGGACGAATGGCGGGCGATCGGTCCCGTTCTTGACGCAGGCGTCGTTTCCGACGAGGGCGGTCGCGGCGAGCACGGCTCGTTCACCGGTGCGTTCACCGGGATGTTCGCCTTCGATACGAGCGGGCGGGGACAAGCCGCCGACTTCGACCGCTTCGCCTATCTGCCGCGATAGACGAAGCGGGCCGACCGAGACTCAGCCCAAGCGTTCGGCGTGCCAGCGCAGGTGGTCGTCCATGAAGGTGGAGACGAAGAAATACGAGTGGTCATAGCGATCGTGCATCCGCACGGTCGCCTTGATGTCCGTCCCCTTCACCGCCTCCTCGAACAGCCACGGGCGCAGTCCTTCGTCGAGGAAGGGATCGGCCTTGCCCTGGTCGATCAGGAATTCCGGGAAACGGGCACCATCGGAGACGAGCGCGCAGGCATCGTATTCGCGCCATTTGGCCCTGTCGGCACCGAGATACTTCTCGAACGCGTCGGAGGTCCAGCCGGCGGTCGAGGGTTCGACGATCGGCGCGAAGGCGGAGCAGCTCTTGAACCGGTCGGGGTGCTTCAGCGCGATCGTCATGGCGCCATGGCCCCCCATTGAATGGCCGAGCAGGCCCTGGCGGTCCATATCGACGCGGAACTGTTCGGCGATCAGGGCCGGTAGCTCTTCGGTGATGTATGTGTACATCCGGTAGTGATCGGCCCAAGGCTTTTCGGTGGCGTCTAGGTACATACCGGCGCCCTTGCCCATCTTCCAGTTGGTAAGTTCGTCCGGAACGTCATCGCCGCGCGGGCTGGTATCGGGGCAAACGATGATCAGGCCGAGTTCGGCAGCAAGCCGCCGATACTCGCCCTTTTCCATGACGTTCGCATGGGTGCAGGTGAGGCCGGACAGATACCAGAGCACGGGCCGCTTCTCTGCGATCGCCTGCGGCGGTACGAAGACGGCGAAGGTCATCTCGCACCTGCAGGCCTCGGACTCGTGGGAGAAGACGCCCTGCATGCCGCCGAAGGCCGTGTTCTGGGAAATGACTTTCATTTCTGTTCCTTTCATTTCAATTGAGATCAGCCGGCCAGTTGCACCGCGCCGTTGACGGCGGCGGCGATCAGCACGGTGTTGAAGAAATAGGAGACGATCGCGTGCAGCAGGTTGAGGCGCCGCATCGCGGTCGTGGTCACGGCCGTGTCCGAGGTCTGCGCCGTCATGCCGATGACATAGGCGAAATAGACGAAGTCCCAGCCGCAAGGGGAGGGCGTGGCGGGGAAGTCGAGCCCGCCATGATGGCGGCCCTTGGCCTTGTCGCCATCGGGGCGCCAAAAGAGATGGGCATAGTGCATGGCCGCCATCATATGGATTGCGAACCAGCCGCCGACTACGGATGCGAAGGCGAAGAGCAGTTCCGCCAGTCCGACGCGTCCGCCGTCATTGAGGGCGATGAACAGTGACGTAACGGACACGCCCACTGCTGACAGGGTGACCAGAAGGATGACGGGTGCCGGCTCGTCCGCCTCTTCCGCGCTGCCATGCAGATAGTCCGCCGTCAGATGCGGGAGGCGAAGCATCATCAGCACGAGATACAGGAAAAAGAAGACAACGGCGGAGAGCTCGACCGCAAGGTGTGGGAGCATGAGGGTGCAGGCAATGCCTGCCGCCGCCGCTGTCGCAATGGCGATCATAAAGGCCCTGTGGCGCCGGGATAGGATACTCTCCAGCCGCAAGGGGCCTCCGTCATCTGCGTTCAATCGTGCGGTCTGGCTATCACGCCTTGGCGCGCCGGCATAGCCGGTCGAGCGTTTCGAGGAAGGCGGAGCGGTCGCGTGGCGTGAAGGCAGCGTTATAGCCCTTGCTTTCGCCGGTCTCGCGCAGATGCGCGCCAAGGTCGCGCATGGCGGTCGCCATGCCGATATTGGCCTTGTCGAAGATGCGGCCGGTGGGGCCCGTTACGAGGGCGCCAGCGGTCACACAACGTCCCGCCAGCGGAACGTCCGCCGTCACAACAATGTCGCCATCGCCGGCCCGCTCCGCTATCCAGTCGTCGGCGGCGTCGAATGCGCCTGACACGATCACGTTCTTCACCATGGGATCGCGCGAAGGCCTGAGGCCCGAATTGGCGACGAAGGTCACCGGCAGGCCATGCCGCTCCGCGACCTTGAGGATTTCCGCCTTCACCGGGCAGGCATCGGCATCGACGTAGATTTCAGGCATCAGTTCATCCCCGCCGCAGCATGTCCACATGGGGAATATCGTCCTCCAGATATTCCTCCGAGATAGGCTTGAAGCCAAGCGATCCGTAGAATTTCCGCAGGTGGCTTTGCGCCGATATCTCGATCGGCTCGCCGGGGTGGCGCTTCTCGATTTCGGCGATCGCCTCGCGCATCAGCGCGTCGCCCAGCCGCTTGCCCCTATGCTCAGGCGCGACCGCCACGCGGCCGATGCGGGGATGATGGTCCGGCGTCGGACGCCAGAGCCTGGCGCAGGCGACAAGGGCGTCGCCATCGAAGAGCCGCAAATGGAGGCAGTCCGGATCGTTGCCATCGAGTTCGGGATAGGGACAGTGCTGCTCGACGACGAAGACGTCGACGCGCAGCTTCAGCATCTCGTAAAGCTCGACGGCGGGGAAGTCTTCCATCCTCCGCACGTCGACGCGATCGTAAGCCTTTCCGCTCAATAAACCACGACGCCCCGGATGGATTCGCCCTTGTGCATCATCTCGAAGCCCTTGTTGATGTCCTCGAGCGGCATGGTGTGGGTGATCATCGGGTCGATCTGGATCTTGCCGTCCATGTACCAGTCGACGATCTTCGGCACGTCGGTACGGCCGCGTGCGCCGCCAAAGGCCGTGCCCATCCAGTTGCGGCCGGTCACCAGCTGGAAGGGACGCGTGGAGATTTCCTGGCCGGCGCCGGCGACGCCAATGATCACGGACTTGCCCCAGCCGCGATGCGAGCTTTCCAGCGCCTGGCGCATCACCTTGGTGTTGCCGGTGCAGTCGAAGGTATAGTCGGCGCCGCCGATCAGGTCGCCGTTGCGCTTCGTCATGTTGACGAGATAGGGCACGATGTCGTCGCCGACGTCCTTCGGGTTGACGAAGTGGGTCATGCCGAACTTCTCGCCCCAGGCCTTGCGGTCCGGATTGATGTCGACGCCGATGATCATGTCCGCGCCAGCAAGGCGAAGACCCTGCAACACGTTCAGGCCGATGCCGCCTAAGCCGAAGACGATGGCGGTCGAACCGATCTCGACCTTGGCTGTGTTGATGACCGCGCCGATACCCGTGGTGACCCCGCAGCCGATGTAGCAGATCTTGTCGAACGGCGCGTCCGGATTGACCTTGGCGACGGCGATCTCGGGCAGCACCGTGAAGTTGGCGAAGGTCGAGCAGCCCATGTAGTGGTGGATCTTGTCCTTGCCGATCGAAAAGCGGCTCGTGCCATCAGGCATCAAGCCCTGGCCCTGGGTCGAGCGGATCGCGGTGCAGAGGTTCGTCTTGCGCGAGAGGCAGGAATAGCATTCGCGGCATTCCGGCGTGTAAAGCGGAATGACATGGTCGCCCTTCTTCACCGACGTCACGCCCGGGCCCACATCGACAACGATGCCCGCGCCCTCATGGCCGAGGATCGCCGGGAACAGGCCTTCCGGGTCGGCGCCCGACAGCGTGAAATCGTCGGTGTGGCAGATGCCGGTCGCCTTGACCTCGATCAGGACTTCGCCGGCCTTCGGGCCTTCGAGCTGAACCGTCATGATTTCCAGGGGCTTGCCGGCCTGGGTGGCGACGGCGGCGCGAACGTCCATGGTATCCTCCATATCTGCTTTTGTTTCGGCCCGACATTGGCACGCCGGACGTGTTCGCCTCAAGGGGCGAGAATGGTCTTCACGGTACTTCGATCAGCGGCACATGACTGGCCGCGTCGCGACGCATTTCGCCGGTCAGGCGCGGATCGTCGCTCACCTCGACCATCACCGCATACGGCTTGAAGCCGGAGCGCTGGTAGAAGGGCAGGGCGGCCGGACTATCGAAATTACAGGTGTGCACCCAGAAGCGCGAGATTGGCTTTTCCCAGGCGCGACCGATTGCTGTGTTCATCAGCAGGCGCCCGGAGCCGCCGCCGATCGCTTCAGGAACGAGGCCGAAGAAGGCGAGTTCGCACTCACCCTCCTTGCGGAAATCGAGCTCCAGCAGGCCAAGCCGCTCGCGGCCATCCGTCAGCGTGTAGACTTCGACGCCCGGGTCGCCAAGGATGGCCGCCAGCTCTTCCTTCGCCATCAACAGGCGCGAGACCCACATCCAGTCCTCGCCGACGCGCCGGAACAGGTCGCGGTAGTCTTCCACTGACGGGCTGTGCCAGCGTTCGACCGTCAACGATCCGGCGGGCGCCGGTCGCGTTGGCGGAGGCTCGAGCATTTCGAGGCAGGTGACGACGTTGGCGAGCTTGCCGGGTGGAACGGGCGAGTAGCCCATGGGAAGGTGAGGGTTCTTGGTGTCCATGCGCCCTTTGGACCGTTTTGGGCGGTCGCTGTCAAGGTCGCGGTCAGGCGGCTCTGACGCCTTCCAGCAGAACATGATCAGGCACGTTGAGCCATCGGGCCTTGCCGGTCCTGGCGATGACCTCGGAAGGAACGATAGCCGACAACAGGTCGTGCCAGCCCGGATGGTGCACCCGTCCCGCCGGCGTCTCTCGCTCGATCCGCGTCAGGATTTCAATCTGCGGTGCGCTCAGGACGACCTTGCCGCGAGCCACGCAGCCGCGCAGAATGCGGTAGATGAAGGTGAGATCGTCGAGGCCGACCCCGGAGCCCGCGTTGTTGCGCCAGTGCCTGTAAGCGCCGCGATCCTCGCAGACCGCCAGGCGCAACTGGTCGAGTGCCAGGGTCGACAGAAATTCGGGAACCGACCGTGCCGTCTCCAGGACATGCAGGACGATCTCAAGCTCGAGGGTCGAATGGATCGCGCCGTCGCTGGCAAGAAGGCTTTCCAGCCAGCGGCCCCACACGTCGTCGATGATGCCCCGGGGTTCGCTGCCGTCGACAAGATAAAGGGTGACAGATTCGATGACATAGTTGCGCCATTCGGCACATTTGACGGGACAGAGATTGTTGATGCCGAGAAGCGCGATGACGTCGCGTCGGCTGCGCAACCCTTCCGGAAATGCGTAGCGGCGCAATCTGTCCATGTCGGCGGCGTCGAGCGCCGTCTTCCCGGCGATCACACATGCCGGAAAAGAAAGACGATGATCGTCCATTCTTTCTATCCCCGTTTCATCATGAAACTCGAAACAGAATAGGCGCGATCTGTTTCCAACCGGACAATCGGAAGGGTTAGCGGTCCGTAACCCGTTGTCAGGCCTGTGCCGTTCCGGCACGCTTGTGTTCGCGCCATAGGATGAACAGCCCGGAGGCGACGATGATCAGGATACCGGCCCATTTCGACAGCGTCGGAAAATTGCCGAACAGTACGTAGCCCAGTGCGGTGGCGGCGATGATCTCGAAATACTGGAACGGTGCCAGCACCGAGAGCGGCGCCATCCGGAAGGCGCGCACGACCAGAAGATGGATATAGCCGGAGATCGATCCGAGCAGGATCAGCAGTACGAGGCCGAGCAGCGACGCCGGGAGAGACGGTGCGAAATCCGGGATCGCAAGCCCGTCGCCGACCAGGATCGCTGCACCCATGAAGAGCGTGCCGCCGATACCGGCCATGGTCTGCATGGTCATCGGCGAATCGGCCTCGCCGATGGCGCGGTTCAAGAACATGTAGAGCGCGAACAGGAAGGCGCAGGCGACCGGCAGCAGCGCCGTCCAGCCGAAAATCTCCCAGCTCGGCTGGATGACGATCAGGGCCCCGCCGAAACCGATCAGGATCGCCAGCCAGCGCCGCCAGCCGACGCGGTCACCGAGAAAGAGCGCGGACAGAGCAGTGAGGATGAAGGGCTCGACGAAGTAGATGGCGAAGACGTCGGCGAGCGGCATGTACTTGACCGCGATGAAGAACATCAGGCTTGCCGCGCCGTGCAGCACGCCGCGCAGCAGGTTGAGGAAGGGACGTTTTGCGGTGAGGGCCGCCCGGCCGTGCAGTGCGACCAGGACGGGCAGCGTGCAGGCCAACTGGAAGAAGAAGCGGAAGAAGGTGATCTGCGCCGGCGACATGTGTTCGTACAACGCCATGTATTTGGCGATCGCGTCCATCAGCGGCAAAACCAGCATGCAGCCGCCCATCAGGACCATGCCGTGGACCGGGCTGCGGCTGTGGTTTTGGAGTGCTGTCGACATGGCGGCTCGGTTCGTTGAAGCCGCCTTGAAGCATGCGGGTCGCGGCCTCGCAAGGCCTTACGGTCCAAAAGCTGGCAGCAACCTTTATTCGACTTTTGTCATGCTACGGCATTTTGTGGCGCAAGCGGGGTGGCGGTCCCGGTACACACCACCTATAGTACCAGCTGCCATCATCTGGACCATTCTTCGGGCGTATCGCCTTCGTTCCAGTGCAATTGAAGAAGAACGGCCTGCAGCGCGGCACGCTTTTCCCCGCGATAATCGCTCCGGCCGCGAAAATACAGGAAGGATACCCATGAACACCTTCACCCGGATGGACAAGTTCGTTCCCGATGCCAGTGACGACACGCTCGGCGGCCGGCTTTCCAGCGCGCGAGACGCAGTGGGCGTCAGCCTCGCCGACCTCGCCAACCAGCTCGGCGTTCGCCACGAGACGCTGCAGGCGTGGGAGGCCGATCGCGCCGAGCCGCGTCCGTCGCGGCTCGTCAATCTCGCCGGCATTCTCGGCGTCTCGCCGATGTGGCTGATGACGGGGCAGGGTGATGGGCCGGTGCACGGCGGCAATGGCGAACTCTCGATCGAGGCGATGCAGACGCAGTTGCTGCGCATGCGGGAACTTCACACCGAAAGCGGCCGGCTGCTGTCCAGCCTTCAGCGGCAGGTCGACGAGATGCAGCGCTCAACGCGGCGCGACTAGTCAGCCGGCTTGGCGCGTCTCGTTCGCGGTCGCGCCAAATACCTCTTCGAACGCCTCGCGTAGTCTGATGTCTACATCGGCCATCATCACAGGCAGGCCGAGATCGACGAGACTCGTCACGCCGTAGCGGCTGATGCCGCAGGGCACAATGCCGCCGAAATGCGAAAGGTCCGGGTCGACGTTGAGCGACAGGCCGTGAAAGCTGACCCAGCGGCGCAGCCGGATGCCGAGGGCGGCGATCTTGTCTTCGGTCACCGCACCGTCCGGCAGCGGCGGCTTGTCCGGCCGGCGGACCCACACACCGACGCGGTCCTCGCGGCGCTCGCCTTTCACGTTCATGGCATCAAGCGTGCGAATGATCACCTCCTCGAGCGCAGCCACATAGGCGCGGACGTCCTGGCGCCGGCGTTTCAGGTCGAGCATCACATACGCGACCCGCTGGCCCGGGCCGTGATAGGTGTATTCGCCGCCACGCCCGGTGGCGTGAACGGGAAACCGATCCGGATCGATCAGGTCCTTGGCGTCGGCGCTGGTGCCTGCGGTATAAAGCGGCGGATGTTCGAGCAGCCAGACGAGTTCGTCCGCCTTTCCGTCGGCAATGGCGGCCACCTCGGCCTCCATCGTGGCGATGGCGGCCTCGTACGGAACGAGCCCCTCGGAGATTCTCCAGCGGACTGGCGGAGAACCGGCGGATGCGTGCATTTCAACGGAAAGATCGGTACGGAGCATTGGCCACCTCGGCCCCTAATTGGCAGCGACGGCGGACAATATCAAGAGCCGGAATCCCGCGGTGCAAGGGCTTTGGAGGGTCGTTCCCGGAATTCATCAAAAATCTGTCATGGTGGCCTTGTGCGGGGGAAATCGTTTTGCTACATGCTGCCCCGCCGGCGCAAGTCGGCCTACCACGATGCGGTCGTGGCGGAATTGGTAGACGCGCAGCGTTGAGGTCGCTGTGGGGCAACCCGTGGAAGTTCGAGTCTTCTCGACCGCACCAAAAACCCGGCTTCGGCCGGGTTTTTTGTTGTCCGGACAGCAGCTCGGCCGCGTCTGATCATTCGTCCGCGTCGGCTGGAATGTGCGTGTCGACGCCGAGCGTGGTTACCTGGTTGCGCAGTTCGGCCACGCCCGGAACGGCCAGCACGGCAAGCTCCAGCATGCGCCGTTCTTCGGCAGTGTCCACAGCACCCGTCAGCGTTACCGTATGCCCGTCGGCATGAACGTCGATGGCGTCAGGGTCGATGCCGTCGATCATCTCGATTGCCGAGGTGACGTCCGCCTCCAGCTGGTCGCTGTCTTCGCGGTGATCAGTTTCGGGCAGGACGGGATCTTTCGGCTTGTGCTCGAGACCTGTCTCGTCGGCGCGGCTGATCCGGTAACCCTCGTTGCGCTGGCGATCGAAATTGGCGCCGGCGCCGCCATAGGCGACATTGTCGACAGGGCGCGCGGCCGCACCCGGCTCGTCGGCATAGGGCCAGCCGTCATCGACATCTCGTTCGGCATAATCGCGGTAGTCTTCCTCGCGGGACAGGGGCTTCTTTTCGTCGGCCATCGGTGTGCTCCTTGGGTTGGTGCCAAGGAAACGTCACAGAGGCGTCTTGGTTCAGTCGCCGGTCATGCCTTTCGGCCGGGACGCGATTTTTCCCATTTCCTGACCAGCCGGTCCCGCTTCAGCCGCGACAGGCGCTGAAGCCAGAAAATGCCGTCGAGCTGGTCGATCTCGTGCTGCATGCAGATCGCCGGGAAGCCCTCCATGTCGACTTCATGGGAGGCGCCCGACAGATCCGTGTATCTCAACCGGATCGCCGCTGGCCGCTCCAGGGTTTCGATGGCGCCGGGCATGGAGACACTGCCTTCCTCGTGCTCCATCGTGTGGGCGGATGCGCTCAGTATCTCCGGATTGGCGAAGTCGCGACGGCCACCCAGTTGCGGCAGGTCGAGCACCACGAGACGCAGGTCCATCCCCACATGCGCGGCGGTAATGCCGACGCCCGGAGCTGCCTTCATCGTCTCGTAAAGGTCATCGGCGAGGGCCTTGAGATCCGGGCCAAAGTCGGTGACGGGCCGGCACGCCGCGGCGAGCCTAGGATCGGGATAGACGATGATGTCGCGGCGCATGCTGGGCCTCCGGTGTGGCAAAATCTCGCCGCCTTCCGATAAACCTGCCGGGGCCTTCGTGCAATGCGCCAGGCCGGTGGCTCCGGGTCTGGACGCGTCGGCGCGAATGCGTTAGCAGAGGGGCGGACATCTGGCTTGGGCTGCGCTGCTGCGCGTGCTGCAAGAGTTTGGTCCATCAGCATAATTTGAGCTCCGGCCGTGCTCGTCGCGAACCGGATAAACCGGCACAGGAGCGAGAGGCGGAGCGATGAGCGAAACCGACGAAGACGCCCTCAACCGCCCGGCGCCGGATGATCAGCACGACGATATCTACGACGAGGAAGGCTACGTCCGTCACGACTTCCTGACGCTGGTCGGCGCGGCGATCGCCGACCGCGACGTGCTGTTCCTGCGCCAGCATGTGGCGCGGCTGCACGAATCCGAACTCGGTGACCTGATCGAGGCGATCCAGCCGGACCAGCGTCTCGCGCTGGTCAAGCTGCTCGGCGACGACTTCGACCTGACGGCGCTCACCGAAGTCGACGAAGCGATCCGCATGCAGATCGTCGACCAGATGCCGAACGCGCAGATCGCGGCGGCGATCGGCGACCTCGATTCGGACGACGCCGTCTACATTCTGGAAGACCTCGACGACGAGGACCGCGAGGAGATCCTCGCTCAGCTGCCGTTTACCGAGCGTGTTCGCCTCAGGCGTTCGCTCGATTATCCGGAAAGTTCGGCCGGCCGCCGCATGCAGACCGAATTCGTCGCCGTGCCGCCGTTCTGGACGGTCGGCCAGACGATCGACTACATGCGCGACGAGGAGGAACTGCCGGAGAGCTTCACGCAGATCTTCGTTATCGATCCCACCTTCAAGCTGCTCGGCGCCGTCGACCTCGACCGTATCCTGCGCACCAAGCGTCAGGTGAAGGTCGAGACGATCATGCGCGAGACCAATCACCCGATCCCGGCCGAAATGGACCAGGAAGAGGCAGCCCAGCTCTTCGAACAGTATGACCTTCTCTCGGCCGCCGTCGTCGACGAGAACGAGCGCCTCGTCGGCGTTCTCACCATCGATGACGTCGTCGACGTGATCCAGGAAGAGGCCGAGGAAGACCTGCTGCGCCTCGGCGGCGTCGGCGACGAAGAGCTGTCGGATAGCGTCCGGGAAACGTCGCGGTCGCGTGTTCCGTGGCTTGCGGTCAACCTCGTCACGGCATTTCTCGCCGCCTCGGTCATATCGCTGTTCGAGGCGACCATCGAGGAGATCGTGGCGCTCGCGGTGCTGATGCCGATCGTCGCCGGCATGGGCGGCAATGCCGGCTCGCAGACGATGACGGTGACCGTGCGGGCGCTCGCGACCCGCAATCTCGACATCCACAATGCCTGGCGCGTCGTCCGACGAGAGGCGGGGGTGGGGCTGTTGAACGGCATGGTGTTCGGCATCCTGATCGGCATCGTCGCCGCTTTATGGTTTCAGGACCCGAACATCGGCGGCATTATCGCGACGGCCATGCTGATCAACATGATGGCGGCCGCCATCGCGGGAATCCTGATCCCGCTGCTGCTCGACAGGATCGGTGCGGACCCCGCGGTCGCCTCGGCGGTCTTCGTCACCACCGTCACCGACATCACCGGCTTCTTCTCGTTCCTCGGACTTGCGGCGTGGTGGTTCAATATCCGATGAGGCCGGCAAATTGACTTTTACGTAAGAGTTAATAGAATGGTCGTGCACTTTGAATCGGAACGACCTTGAAAAAACATTATAGCATCACGGAGCTGACGCGGGAATTCGGCGTTTCCACCCGCACGTTGCGCTTCTACGAAGACGAGGGATTGATCCATCCCGAACGTCGCGGTCGCACGCGGCTCTACCGCGCGGCCGACCGCAGGCTGATCATGGAAATCCTGCGCGGTCGCCGCATCGGATTCACCATCGCGGAGATTCGCGAAATCATCCAGATGTACAAGGAGCCGCCGGGCGAGGTCGGCCAGCTCAAGCTGATGATGAAGCGCATCGACGAGAAGCGCGAGGAATTGCGCCAGAAGCGCAAGGATATCGAGGAAACCATCGCCGAGCTCGATGTCGCCGAGGAATCCTGCCTCACACGGCTGGTCGAGATCGGCGTCGGCACCTGACGCGATCAAGCGCTCGGAGGTGCACCGTTTCTCAGATCCAGCGTCGCGTCTGGCGGCAATACGATTCGTACTTGATGCCGAATCGCGCAAGCAGGTGCATTTCCTCCCGCCTTACCACCACAATATCGGTGACGAGCGCCGCTGCGATTGCCGCGACGACAAACCAGGGATTGCCGAGGATCAGGCCAATCCCCACCGTGCTCAGCGTATAGCCGACATAGATCGGGTTGCGGGTGATACGATATGGACCGGTGGTGATCAGGTGCGAGGCCGCCTTATGTGGCATCACCGTCGTCTTCGCGGTGATCAGCGTCTTCAGCGCCGAGAGATCGAGAAGCATCCCTGCCATCAAGACAAGTCCGCCGACCAGAATGAGCACGGACCGGCCGGGCAGCGGCAGGCGGACGAGATGACCGAGCGCGAAGGCGGCGACGATCGCCACGGCGTAGAGAAACGGGGGCCAAGGAAAACGCACTGGCTTCAAACGATAGGCATTCATGATGCTGTTCCGTTATTGGCTTGCGGCTGTGCATTCACTCGCCATGCGCGAGATTCGCTCATCTTCATTCACGGAGATTGCGCCGGACTGGAGTTGCTCGAACAGGTCCTCCTGGTTCAGCCGGTCCAGCGTACAGGCGCAGAAGCGCACGCACATGCCGGCGTCGCCCTGCTGGGCGGTGCAGTTGACTTCGCAGCTGCGAAGATAGGACACGGCAGGATCGGGGGCCGCCGGTGGCGCGATCTGCGCGATAATCCAGACCAATGCGATGAGTACCGGCTGGTGCACCAGGTAGAAGGCCAGGCTGTGGCGCCCGGCAAAGCCAAGGAGGCGCGGCCCGGATGGCATGTCCGCGAGCCGCGAGAGCCAGCCTGAGGACAGCAGCAGCCGTCCCGCCGCTATTCCCGCGAGCACCAGGCCGAACCAGGGGAAGAGTGGCACGTAGTCGTTGGAGCGCGGCGGCGTTTCGGACAATCCGACCCACAGCAATGCCGGATGATCGAACACCGCCGACCGCCAGATCTGGGGTAGCGCGATCACCGCGACGGCGAGAGCGAGCGTCGCCAGCGGCGGCCACCTGACGAAGGCAAGACCGAGCACGCTTGCGACGGCGATCGAATGCAGGATGCCGAAGAAGATGAAGGCGTCGGGCGTGCCGATATAGGTGGCGATGCTGATGGCGGCGGCGGCGACGACCACCATGGCGAGACGCTTGCCGAAGCCCTTCCAGCGGATCTGTGGGAAATGCGCGAGAACGAGGCTCAGGCCGACGAGAAAGAGGAAGCTGCCGGCAATCGAGCGTGCGTAGTATTTCAAGAAGCCGTGGGTTGTCGTTCCGGGGTCGAGATAGCCGAAGAACTCCAGGTCCCAGCTGAAATGATAGGTCGCCATGGCGACGAGCGCCACACCGCGCAGCGTGTCGATGATCTCGATCCGGCGCGGCGCCGGGGCTTTCGTGGCAGGGGTATCGCTGTTCACGGGCTGTCCTCTCCGGCCTCTGATGGGTCGCCGACTCGGGCCGGACGGCCGCGTTTCAGACCCGGAATTCGTCCTTTTCATGACGCACTTCGGCCAGCACCGCCTGCCTCGCCTCGGAGAAGAACTGGCGCCGGATGAGGACGAGGAAGATGAACGAGGTCATGAGTATGAAGACATAGGGACCCGCAAACCAGCCGAGATAACCGATCGACAGGAATATCGCGCGTAGCCCGGCATTGAAATTGCCGGCGGCGAGCACATTCATGCGGATCACCCGTTCGGCTGCCTCGCGTGCGGCCAGCGGATAGCGTTTCGCCTCGTCCTGCATCGGCAGGCTGCCGAACAGAATGGTGCAGTAGTTGAACAACCGGTAGGACCAGCCGAACTTGAAGAAGGAATAGCCGAAGATGGCAGTGAGGCCACAGACCTTGAGCTCGAAGGCCGAGCGTCCACCGGCGGCGACATAGGGCAGGTCGCGGAACACCGCGTCCGCCTGCTCGGCTGCGCCCAGAAGCGCAAAGCAGCCGCCGATGGCGAAGATGGACGTCGAGGCGAAGAAGGCTGTGCCGTTCTGCAGCCCGGCGAGAATCTGCGTGTCGATCATCTTCAGGTCGCGCTTCAGCGAATTTTCGATCCACTGGCGCCGCCGTTCGCTCATCGCCTGCGTCAGGCTGGTTCGCGACACGATTCGTGCGCCCCCGGTCACCCAGGCGAATACGATCCAGCTGACGATGAAGAAGGCGAGGGCCACGAGATCGGCGATCGGCATGCGGAGGTCCCTTGTTGAAAGGCGTCGTCGGTCACCTGTTGTAGGCGTTTGCCATTTCCACAGGCAAGGCCTTAACGCGACCGCAATCTCTACGCCAAAATTGGGGCGGTGTGCCACAAGCGCACAAATGTGACAGTTTGATTAAGTGACTGAATTTTAATCCGTTCGTGCGTCTTGTGCATGACTGCCATGTCGTGGTCGCCTTGGTTTAGCCTTTTTTGGAGGTTGCGGAGGTTGACGGAATTTAATAATAAGGGCGCCGGAAACGCGGTCGGGGGACAGCGTTCCGCATTTGGCGGACCAATTCGGAGTTATCATGGAAAACAGCATCCAGAAGTCTTGCTGGGCCATCACGTTTCGCGCGCTGATCGGCTTCACAAGTGTCCTGGCTATTGTCTACCTGTTCGGACGCGTCTGAGACGTTCGACAACTCGAAATCTTGACGGCGTGGCCTTCACGGGCCGCGCCGTTCCTGTATTGTCCGTGCTCTTCCGTGTCGCTCGAATGAAAGGCGATGTCGGTTCGCCGCCGGGTTCGGCTCCCGCGCTGATTTAGCCTTGGTCAAAAGCGGCAAGGGGAAAAGCATGTTTCTTTCGGTGTTCGACGTGTTCAAGATCGGGGTCGGTCCGTCCAGTTCCCACACGATGGGGCCGATGACCGCCGCCAACCGCTTCCTGGATCTCATTGCCTCCGATGACTGGCCGCGTCCGGCCGGAGCCCATGTCGTGGCGCTGAAGGCCAGCCTGCACGGCTCGCTCGCCTATACGGGAATAGGTCATGGCACCGGGAACGCCGTCATCATCGGGCTCACAGGCGAGGCGCCTGACAAGGTCGATCCCGATCGCATGGAAGCCATTGTCGCCGAGGTGGAACGGACGGGGCAGGTGACACCGCCCGGCCATCCCTCGTACCGTTTTCTGCCGAAGGACGACCTCGTCTATGACAAGAAAACGCCGCTCTCCGGTCATGCAAACGGCATGCGGCTCTCGGCCTTCGACCGGGACGACCGGCTGCTCCTGACCCAGATCTACTATTCGATCGGTGGCGGCTTCGTCGTCACCGACACCGAGCTTCTCGCCATGCAGAAACAGAAGAAGGCGGCGACCTCGCAGAAGGTGCCGTACCCGTTCGCGTCGGCGAAACAGATGCTGGCGATGGCGGCAAGTTCCGGGCTGACGATCGCCCAGATGAAGCGGGCCAACGAAGAGGCGGTGATGTCGCGCGAGGAGCTCGATGCCGGCCTCGACCGGATCTGGGACGCGATGGCGAGTTGCATCGATCGCGGTCTTCGACAGGAGGGTCAGCTGCCTGGTGGTCTCAAGGTGCGGCGGCGCGCCAAGTCGATCCACGACAAGCTGCAGGAGGAGTGGCGCTCCAATCGGTTGAACCCGGTGCTCGCCAACGATTGGCTGTCGGTCTACGCCATGGCGGTCAACGAGGAAAACGCGGCCGGCGGTCGTGTCGTAACCTCGCCGACCAATGGCGCGGCCGGCGTCGTTCCGGCGACCATCCGCTATTACCTGCACTTCCATCCTGATGCCGATCAGGAAGGCATCCGCGATTACCTTCTGACGGCGGCGGCCGTCGGCGGCATCATCAAGCACAATGCGTCCATTTCCGGCGCCGAGGTCGGCTGTCAGGGCGAGGTCGGTTCGGCCTCGGCAATGGCGGCCGCAGGTCTTGCGGCCGTCATGGGCGGTTCGCCGGAGCAGATCGAGAACGCCGCCGAGATTGCGCTTGAACACCATCTCGGCATGACCTGCGATCCGGTCGCGGGCCTCGTCCAGGTACCCTGCATCGAACGCAACGCGCTCGGCGCCGTCAAGGCCGTCACCGCCGCCTCGCTCGCGCTCAAGGGCGACGGCACGCATTTCGTTCCGCTGGATGCCGCGATCGAGACCATGCGGCAGACCGGCAACGACATGAACGAGAAGTACAAGGAAACCTCGCTCGGTGGTCTGGCGGTGAACGTGGTGGAGTGTTGAAGCTGTTGAGCACACTCCGTCTGCGTCAGCCTTGCCCTTGACCGCTGGCCAGGACCGGTTATCTCGGTAGCCATGACCTTGCATCTCCTCAAACTCTGCGTCGGAGCCGATTCGATTGATGACCTGCGCGACTGGGTCTCTGAGCGCTGCCTGGTGGCCGTCGCGGCGGGGCTTGAGCCGCATTCCTCGCATGTCACCCGCATGGTCCCGAAGCGCATCGCGGAACTGCTCGACGGTGGTTCGCTCTACTGGATCATCAAGGGCCAGCTCTCGGCCCGGCAGAAACTCCTCGACATCAAGACGTTCACCGGTGGCGACGGAATCACGCGCTGTGAACTCATCCTCGGTCCAGAGGTCATCGAAGTCGCGCCGGCGCCGCGCCGTCCGTTCCAGGGCTGGCGCTATCTTGAAGCCGATGCCGCGCCCCGCGACCTTGCCGCCTCAGGTGCCAATATCGAGGACATGCCCGACGACCTGAAGCGGGAACTGGCCGAGCTCGGACTGCTGTAGGGGGCGCTGAACCTCCGAAATCCGGTAGTGTCGCGTTTACGCAAATTTCGGTTTCCTCGCTTATGAGTTGCCGTTCAACGACACGACGGAGGGGGAAGCGGCGTGGCGATCGCCCGGAAAGAAAAATTCAAGCTCGAGGAAATCCATACGAAGGGACTTGGCAATCTCTTGCGGCGGATTGCCTGGCGTCTGATCGCCCCGCTCCCAGATCCGCTTTACGTCCGGCTGCAATATCGTCTGATCAGAGGCGCCTGGCCGAACCTCTCGAACCCGGTCATGTTCGGCGAGAAGGTGCAGGCCCGCAAGCTCTGGGACCGCAATCCTCTTTATGCCACGTTGGTGGACAAGAATGCCGTCAAGGCGTGGATCGCCGAGCGGGTCGGAGCCGAGCACGTGCTGCAGGTCTACTGGGCCGGCAGGGACCTGAAAAGCGTCGACTGGAGCACCATTCCGCTGCCGGTCGTCGTCAAGCCGAACCACGCCAGCGGTCTCGGGCGCTTCATCTACACGCCCGAGGATGTCGCGGAGCTTCTGGCCGATGACCCTTCGGCCGAATGGCTGGCGGTCAATCATTACAGGTACAATCGCGAATGGGCCTACAGCCAGGTCGAGCCCAAGATGATGATCGAGCAGATGCTCGTCGTCGACGGCGGCATCCCCGCCGACTTCCGCGCCTTCGTCTTCGACGGCAAGATCTCGCATTTCATGGTCGACATCCGCCACGGCGAGACGGCAACATCCTGTGCCTATGGGCCGGACTGGACCAAGCTGCCGTTCTACGACCCCGAATATTTCCCGCATCACAAGGGTGAGGTGCCGCGTCCGAAGCAGTTCGAAGCGATGTGCCGGATCGCTTCGACGCTCGGCCGCGAGCTCGACTTCGCCCGTATCGATTTCTTCGTCTCCGACGACAGCGTCCACGTGGGCGAAATCACGCTCTACCCCGGCGGCGGCTACGAGGGTTTCGAGCCGAAGGAATGGGAGCGTGTCATCGGCGAACGCTGGACGCAGCGGCTCTATAACGGGCGATGATCATCCCGCTGCGGCCCGGAGAAATTCAAGGAGCGTGGCATGCAGCCCCATGATTTCTGGCAGGACATCCTGCCGCCGAAGAGTTTTGATCCGGCGCGCGGGCATGCGGACTTCTATCCGGCGACATTTGCCGACGGACGCCAGATCTGCCTGCCGATCCGTCCGCTCTCAGACGGGCGACATGCGCTCGCCTCGCTGATCGTCAATCAAGCCAGCTTTGCGGTGGTCGATGCCCTGGCCGAGGATCTTGCCGGGCGGCTGTCCCCGTTGCGCCCCGAGATCGTGGTGGGCCTGCCGACGCTGGGGCTGACGCTTGCCTCCGCCGTGGCGCAAAAGCTTGGCCATCGCCGCTACGTGCCGCTCGGCACCTCGCGCAAGTTCTGGTATTCCGATGCCTTGTCGGTGCCGCTGTCGTCTATCACCACGCCGGACCAGCAGAAGCGCCTCTACGTCGATCCGCGCATGCTGCCGCTGTTGACGGAACGCCGCGTCGCTGTTGTCGACGACGTGATTTCCAGCGGAACCTCTATCCGTGCGGCGCTGTCGCTTCTTCAGACCTGTGGCGTCGAGCCGGTGGTGGTCGGCGCCGCGATGCTGCAATCCGATCGCTGGCACAAGGCCCTGGGCGAGGAGGGGCCGCACTGGCCGGAACGGGTGCGCGGCAGCCTTGAGACGCCTCTGCTCGCCAGGGGCGAGGACGGGCTGTGGTACGGGCCGGCTGCCGCTTCGGGCTCTCCACCAAACGGTTGATTGCACAGCGACTTCCTCGTGCGCAGACTTCAGTCCCATATCAAGTTGGGTCTGCCTTGAGAGGAACGACCGGTATGCCTTCCCAACGGCTTTCGTTCTCAACAGGGTTTCCGCCTGTCGTACGACCGCCATACGTGCTGGCGGCAGGCCTTGTCGCCCTCGGTTGGCTGGCAATCCTCGACATGCTCGATACCGCCATCTTTTCCTCCGAAGCCGGGTCGCTCGGCCCCGGCATGGCGGTCGTCAGTGGCGTCCTCCTGAAGGTGAAGGGTATTCCCCTTGAGCTCTGGCAGTCACTTTGCGTCACGGACGTAGAGCCTGATTTCTCTTGGGCCAGCTGGAGCCAATTCTGCGCCATGGGGGCCATCATGACGCTCGCCATGATGTTGCCGTGTGCGTCACCTGCCTGGCGGATGCTCCGCACCGGAGGGGTCGCCTCCGCCGCTTTTGGCTTCCTCGGCGGCTACGGTTTTATCTGGATCCTGTTTTCACTGGTGCTCGCGACGGTCGACATGACCTTGCACCTTCACGTCGGTCCGCACCTCGTCTCGACGGCAGGTTTGACGGGCGTTCTGGCTGCAGCCGCTGTCATTGGCGCCGGCGTTTTTCAATGGACAGGGTTCAAGCACGGAGCGCGGCTCCAGATCGCGACGTGTAACCTCCCTGACATTCACGGCGATGCCCGCCTTACCTCCTCATTGCCCGCAGGCATTCGCTATGCGGGCTATTGCGTAAGGTCCAACGGGCCACTGATGATGTGCATGATCTTCCTTGGCATGATGAACATCGTCGCCATGGCGCTGCTCCTCCTCGCCATGGCGCTCGAGAAGAGCGTGACGAAAACCCACGTCTCCCACGGCATCGGTATCGCCCTCGTTCTCGCCGGATCGCTGTGGATGTATGGCGCGGCGGTGAATTGAAAAAAAGAGCGGCCCGAAAGCCGCTCATCCCCAATTCTGCCTGCGCTTAGCCTCTGACCTGGCGGCGCTTCATCAGGGCCGAGATCTGGTATCCGAGCGCCATCACCACGGCGGCGGCGAGGATGGTCAGCGTACCGACCGCCGGGACCTGGGGCGTGTATCCGGATTGCAGCTTGGCGCTGACCCATTCGGGAATGGTCGAATCGGCGCCCGATGACAGCATCGATAGCGGAAAATTCGCCCAGGACAGCAGGAAGGCGAAGGTGAAGCCGGAAAAAATGCCCGGAGCCAGCAAGGGCAGTGTGATTTCGCGCATCACCTGCCAGCGGCTCGCTCCCAGATCATAGGCGGCCTCCTCCACCGCCGGATCGAAGGAATAGACCTGGATGGCGATCACAAGCGTGGCGATCGGCGCGATCCAGACCAGATGGGCAAAGACGGTCGCCTGCCAGGAGGGCGTGATGCCGAGCGCGGTGAACCACAGCAGCAGGGCAAGGCCCAGTACGGCCTGCGGAAAGAGGATGGGCAGGAGGATGATCTTCTGGAACAGGCGCCGACCTTTCCAGTCGTAGCGGGCAAAGGCGAGCGCGCCGAAGAAGGCCAGGACGGTGGAGAGGCAGGCGACCGCCACGGCGATGACCGTCGAGGTCCAGAAGAAATCGCGGATCGACAGGGACTCGAAGACCTCGAGATACCATTTGTCCGAATATTTCGGCACGGGGAAGCTGAAGTATTTCGAGCGCGAGAACGAGGCGAGCGCCATGGTGATCATCGGCAGGTACATGAAGACGATGAGGGCGGCCATGGCACCGCCGTAGGCGATCTTGGCGCTGCGGCTGAAATCGTTCATGGGCTCTTTCCTCTCATCTCTTGCGGCCGAAGATGGCGTCGAGATCGACGCGCTTGAACATGGCCAGCGCCAGCGATCCGGCCAGCACGATCATCAGCATCGACAGCGCCGACCCTTTCGGCCAGTTCTGCGCGAAGGTGAATTCCTTCTGGATGTCTTGGGCAATCATTACGACGGCCGTGCCGCCGAGCACCTTGGCTTCGGTGATCGCACCGGCGGCCAGGATGAAGGTGATCAGCGCGCCGATCATGATTCCGGGCATGGCGAGCGGGATGTCGACTTCCTTCATCACCTGCCAGCGGCTGGCGCCGAGATCGAAGGCCGCTTCGCGCATCTGGGCCGGGACCATCGAGACGCCGAGGATCATCGGGAACAGCATCATCGGCAGGTTGATGTAGACGAGGCCGAACAGCGTGGCGCTGAAGGTGTAAAGCATGGAATCGACGGGAATGCCGAAATAGGTCTGCAGGGTGCCGGAGACCACGCCGCCCTTGACCAGGAACAGCATCCAGCCCATCAGCCGCAGATTGTCGGCGACGAAAAGGGGCGCGGCCAGGAGCAGGGCCAGAACTCCGGCCGAGCGGTCAAACACGCGCACCATGGCAATGGCGAGCGGATAGCAGACCACCAGGAGAATCGCGACGGTCGATGCCGCCAGTTGCACGGACGCCAGGAAAGACAGGTAATAGCTGTCGGAGAAAATCGCGCGGAAATTCTCAAGCGTCGGCATCTGCAGCACGGAGAAGGTCTGCGGCGGCATGAAGGCGAAGACCAGGACCAGGGTGAGGGGACCGAGAAAGCCCACGAGCAAGAGAAGACCGACCGGTAATGCCGCGAGGAAGCCGGGGTTCAGCACGCCCCGCGCGAGCCGCATCTGAAAGGGCTCGGTACGGGATGTCCGGCGCGGCGGGACCGCGGTGTGGCTGAGCGTTTCGCTTGCATCCGTCATACGCGACATTCTCCCTCAGTGCTGCTGATATCAGTTGGCAAACCGCGCGGTCGGGAAGATCGTCGAATCCCTGGCGTCCCAGCCGATGGTGACGCGACCGCCGGCTGTGCCTGCCAGTTGCTGTTCGCGCAGTTTCTCGACGAGGAAGACCTGCGTATCGCCGACGCGCACCTGATATTGGACCCGCGATCCCAGCAGATATTCGTTGTAGACCACGCCTTCGAGCGTGTTGGTCGCCTGGGGGGCTGGTCCGTCCAGAAAGCGGATGTCCTCCGGACGGATGACCAGCGCGCCGCCGGAAAAGGCGTCGGCCACCGGCGGGGCCAGATAGCTCGCGCCGGTCGTCTGGTCGATCACCGTACCATCAGGGCCGGGGCCGACCTCGAGAACATTGACCTCACCCATGAACTCCGAGACGAAGCGGCTTGAGGGATTGCCGTAGATTTCGTTGGGCGTGCCGATCTGCACGAAGCGGCCCTTGTTCATCACGCCGATGCGGTCCGACATCACCATGGCTTCCTCGAGCGAGTGGGTGATGTAGACGAACGTCTTTCCCGTCTCGCGGTGAATGTCCTTCAGTTCCTTTTCGAGGATCTTGCGCAGCTTGTAATCGAGTGCCGACAGCGGTTCATCAAAGAACAGGATTTCGGGATCGAAGGCGAGTGCCCGGGCTAGCGCAACGCGCTGGCGCTCGCCGCCGGAGCATTGCAGCACGCCCTTGCCGTAATAGCTGTCCGGCAAGCGAAGCTGCGCCATCAGCTCCAGCGCCCGCTCCTTGCGACGTGCTGCCGGAACGCCGCGGATCTTCAAGGGGAATTCGATGTTCTGGCCGACGGTGCGATGGGGAAAGAGCGCCAGCGACTGGAAGACCATACAGGTCGGGCGCTTGTTGGCCGGCACGTCGTTGATGCGGTCGCCGCGCAGCAGGATGTCGCCATTGGTCGGCTTGTCCATGCCGACCAGCATGCGCACCATGGTGGTCTTGCCGCTGCCGGACGGGCCGACGATGGTGAAGAACTCGCCCTCCCTGATGTCGAGGCTGATGCGGTCCACGGCCGGGAACTCGCCGAAGAACTTGTCGACCGCGCGTAGCTGGAGAATGGGCACGGGCGCTGCTGATGCGATATCGGTGTTGGCAGTTACTGTCATCGTGCGGTCCCATCGGTCTGTTGGCAGGATCAGAGCGTTGGGAGGACGGGAGCGCCGACCTCCCGTCCTTGTCAGGCCTTCTCGCGCACGGCGGCCTGGAATATCTCGTGCAGCTTGGCGTAGCTCGGGATGATGTCGAAGTCGGCGCACTTCGCCATGTCGGCCGCCAGCGTGTCGTACTGGAAGGCGTCGAGTTCTTCCGTGTTGAACAGCGCCATGACCTTGGGATCGCCCATCTGGCCGACCGGATTGTAGGTGCCCTCGGCAAAGGAGACGTTCTTTGCGGTTTCAGGGCGGAAGCAGTATTCGATGAAGTCCTCGGCGCGCGGCGAGAGCTGCGGGTTGTTGACCAGCGAGGTCAGTTCCATCCAGCAGACGCCAGCCTTGCCGCCCATTTCTTCCGGTCCCTTGTTCGGCACGACGCAACGCAGGTTGGGGTTGCCGTCATAGCGGGCGGCCGAGACGGAATAGACGCTGCCCGGGAAGGAGCCTTCGATCGAGCCGTTGATCATGCCAAGCGCAATGGCGTTCATATCGTCGGAGAGGAAGGCGGCATTGTTGATCAGCTTGCGCATCACCACTTCGTATTTGGCGATTTCGTCGTCGGTCATTTCGCGGAACGGGCTGAAACCGGCGGCGATCACCACATGCATGATGACCCAGTCGTCATACATCAGCACGGCATATTTGCCCTTGTAGTCATCCGACAGCATCAGGTCATACCCTTCATCGGCGAGAGTCTCCGCCGATACCTTGTCGGTGTTGATCAGCATTCCGGAGGGGCCGTAGCGCTGGATCATGCCGAGCAGGGCATTGCCGTCGTCGGACATGGCCCAGTGATAGGGCCACTTGAACTCGGGGATCATCATGTCCCACAAGGGCTCGAACTTCGCCTTGTCCAGCGGCTTGATCAGGTTTTCGGGATAAAGCTGCCGACGACCCCAGGCATTGTTGAGGTTGATGATGTCCCAGACCTTCGTGTCGCCGGCGCGTAGCTGGTTGACGGCTTCCGGGTCGGAGATCAGCCCCTGCGCCTTGACGTTGCAGTTGAATTCCTTGCGGAACGGGTCGAGCACCTTGTCGGAATTGTAGCCCTCCCAGCAATAGATGTTCATTTCGTTTTCGCGGGCCGCCCAGGCGCCGCGCGGCATCATGGAGGCGGCGGCGATGCCCGCCGAAATCGAGACAGTGTCGCGCAGAAAGGCGCGCCGGGACTGGCTGAAGGATTGCAGGAGGTTTCGACGCTTCATGGATAGGACCCTCTGGTTCGTTATCGACAATCATTGCGATCTGGCATTGCGGCGATACAGGCGGTGGCGTGATCCGCCACGCGCTCAACTGTGGCAGCAGGCAGCGCCTTGCGTATTGGACTTGCTGGCCTTGTTGGTTTCAGGCGGCAGGTTGATCAGCGGATTGCCGTTGAAGAAGCCGACCGGCATCAGCTTGAAACCGCACAGCACGCAAGGCTGCACCGGGTGGTCCTCGACGCGGGGGATGTGGTGCAGGCCGAAGGAATGCCAGACGACGATATCGGTGTTTTCGACCGACCGGTCCTTGGCCGTCCAGGCGGGCAGGCCGTCATTGCCGCTCGAATGGTTCATGTACTCGCCGGCCGGGAAGCGTTCCTCGGGATCGTAGGGTGTGACCCAGAGATGATTGTAGATGAAGCCGCCGCGTTTGCCGGACGGGCCGTCCGGATGTGTGTAGGGCTGGATGGCCGAGGGGGTTTCCAGCTTGTAGGCGGTGGGCTTGCCGACCCAGTTCTTGACGTTGGGATTGGTGATTTTCCAGTAGCGCGACTTTTCGAAGTCGACCCGGCGCTGCGCTTTCAGCTCGCTGGTGAGCGGCGTCTGCTCGACATAGAAGGCATTGCCCATCGGATTGTCGGGGCCGATCGGCGGGGCCACCGTGTCGCATTCGACAACGGTGTTGTCGGGGCCGTCGACCTCCATGTCGAGGCGCATGCAGAAGACGTGCTGGTGGATGTGACCGACGACGCCGGGGGCGACTTCCGTGCCGTATTTCTGTTCGGTGCCGGGAATGCAGGCAGCGGTGTTGATGACACCGGTCGCCTTCATCTCGAACTCGATGGTGCCGTCCTGGAAGAGATACCAGTAGCAGCAGTATTCGTAATTGCCGACCGTGGTGATCGAGGAGATGACGAGACGGCGCAGGCGGCGGGTTTCGGTGCGCTCCGAGCGGAAGTCGAAGTGTTTCCAGGCAAGGCCGGCATCCTCCTCGTGGATGCAGATGGCGCTCGGGATCAGGCGCGGATTGCCCATCATGTCCGGCAGGACGACGTCCATGTAGTGGATGTGGCCAAGGCAGTCGCAGCCGAGTGCCAGCGAGTTGACCAGCTTGCCAAAGCCGTATTCGCCGCTGTCGAACACGTTCTTTCGGTAATGCACGCCGTCGGGATTGCCGTAGGGCACAACCATTTCGGCCATCGACACGCGATAGAGGATCGGCCGCCGCTGGCCATCGACCGTATAGCCGACCTGCTGCAGAACGAGACCCTCGCGACCGTTGAAGCTGATGCGCACATCCCAGTTGTCCCAGGTCAGCTTGTTGCCCTCGATGGTGAAGCTCGGGCCTTCGCTCTGCACCACGTCCAGCGGCTTCAGCGGCTTGCGGAAATCGGTGAGCAGTTCGGCATCGTAATTGATCGGGGTGTCCGGGACCGGGACGAAGGTGCCGGAGGCAGCCGAATGATCATCGACCCGCAGCACTTCCAGCTTGTCGACATCGACTACGACATTCAGTCCCTCGACCGGGTGGGCGTAGTAATTGTCGAGATCGGACATGCGCAGCCAGACGAAGGTATGCGCCAGCCGCTTGTTTTCCTCACCGGGTACGGAGAAGTTGCCGGCCGACCAGGGATCGACGCAGACATAGGCCATGTTGTCGATACCGCGGCGGCGGATGGCCTCCTGGAAGCGCGGATCGGCCTTGGCCACATCCTCGATCATCATGAACTCTTCGGGCGAGATCATCGGCCGGGCATCGGCCAGGAAATCGACCTTGATCACGGTGCCGGTGTCCAGATCCAGCCGGCCGCGCCAGACGCCGGTGCCGCCGCGCTTGTGCACGTTGAAGCGGGCCTTGCGCTCGATCGGCATGCCCGGAACAAAGGCGCGGACGACGTCCTTGGCCGGTTCCAGCAGTTCGATCGTCTCGAACAAGAGCGCCGGGCCGAAATCGAAATGGGCGCGCAGGATCGACGCGGCCTTGATCAGCTCGTCCGCCGTCAGCGGATCGAGCGGATGCGCGAAGGTGGGCGAGGCTTTCTGGGATAGGGAAACTGTCGGTCTCTCGTTCACGGACGATCCTCCATTTCAAGGTGTTTACCGCCGACGGTCGCAGGGGTCTCAACTGCGTTTCGTCAACTCTTGGAGGTCAATATTTGTGCATGCCTAAATCTTGTCCATCCACCGAACGGTTGACAGATGTCAAAGAAAAGGCGGTTTTTCGCAGCCGCGGCAAAGCGTTGCGGCCGCTTGCGGTTGAGCAGCCGATTGCGACGGCCGCCGGAGGCGGACTTTTCGTGTCAGGGTCGTTGGAATTCAGCCGAACTGCATCATCCGCGACACCAGCGCCGCGCGATTGTCGACGCCGGCCTTGTCGAAGATGTGGATGAGATGGGTCTTCACCGTTGCCAGCCCGATCCCCAGACATTGGGCGATGTCGGCATTGGTCCGCCCGCAGCACAGAAGTCTCGCCACTTCGGCCTCGCGCTGGGTGAGGTGCAGGAGGGCATTGGCCTTCTGCGTCACGACGGCTTTCGGTGTCGGAAGCACTTCCTTGAGATTGAAGGCGATGTAGGGATGCAGCGTATCGGCCAGATGGAACTGCTCGTCGGTCGGCATGCTGTCGTCGGCCGTCCACATCACGCTGATCCCCGCGTAGATCTGGCGGTCGCGCTGGAAGATCAGTTCGATGGTGTTGCTGACCTTGAACACGTCCAGGAATTGCCGATAGAGCGCCACCTCGCTTTCGGGGGCATAGCGGCGCGCGTCGGTCATTTTGACCACCGGGTTCTGCTCGTGCTCGATCTGACGCACATGCAGCGGGTCATGGGCGTGCATTTCGCGGATGTATATTTTCAGAAATTCGGAGGGGACGCGCGAACAGACGAAGTTGTGCAGGTTGTTGTTGTCGTCGACGGAGTAGAAGACCAGCCTGCTTGCCCCCAGGGTCCCGGACAGCAGCCGAAATGTCTCGTCGATGAATTCCCGCTTGCGAACTTCCGAGAAAGCCATGGCTATGCTCCACAGTGCGCTGAAAAGCCGCACGGCAATTATTGGTGCGGTGCAACAAATGTGTCAAGCGGCCTTCCGATTTGAAAAAGGCGGCGCCCTTCGGTAACAAGGGCGGCAATTGGCGGGATGCGGTCATCCCGTGGGACGCAAGGCCTGGGGCGGTCGTCTGTTCGCAGATCGACCGGGATCGATGATTATGGCCCGAAACGCGCGTGAAGAAGACGGAGATCACATCCTTGCAGGCGCATGATAACGCAGAAAAGCGCACTCATCTCCGGACACCCGTCTTTGCCGTCGCGCCGATGATCGACTGGACGGATCGGCATTGCCGGTTCTTTCACCGGCAGCTGACGAAGAAGGCGGTGCTGTTTACCGAGATGGTGGTGGCGGACGCGGTGATCCACGGACACCGCGAGCGGCTGCTCGGGTTTTCGGCCGAAGAGCATCCGGTCACGCTGCAGCTGGGCGGATCGGACCCGGGCAAGCTTGCGGAGGCGGTCCGGATCGCCTCGGAGTTCGGCTATGACGAGATCAACCTCAATGTCGGCTGTCCGTCGGACCGGGTGCAATCGGGAACCTTCGGCGCCTGCCTGATGAAGACGCCTGATGTCGTGGAGGCCTGTGTCGTCGCGATGAAGAAGGTCGCGACCGTGCCTGTGACGGTGAAGTGCCGGATCGGGGTGGACGAGCAGGAGCCTTCAGACGTGCTGCCGGATTTCCTGAGGCGCATGGTGGGCGCCGGGGCGGATGCGGTCTGGGTCCATGCGCGCAAGGCCTGGCTACAGGGATTGTCGCCGAAGGAGAACCGGGAGATCCCGCCGCTCGACTACGATCTGGTGCATCGGATGAAGCGAGAGAACCCTGATGTCTTCCTCGGCATCAATGGCGGGATCACGACGATTTCCGAGGCGAAGCGGCATCTGGAGGTGATGGACGGGGTGATGCTCGGGCGGGCGGCCTATCACAATGCCGGGCTGCTGGCGGAGGTCGACGCGGCGATCTACGGCGAGGCGGCGGACGCGGTCGACTGGCTGAAGGTGCGCGACACGATGGCGGATTATGCGGAGCGCTGGGTGGCGGGCGGCGGGCGGCTCAATCACGTGACGCGGCACATGGTCGGGCTGTTCCAGGGATTTGCCGGCGCGCGTCGGTATCGGCAGATCCTGTCGACCGAGGCGACCAAGGCCGGGGCGGGACCGCAGGTGATCCTCGACGCGTTTTCGGCGGTGGATATCGCCGGCGGGCCGAAGCTGCAGGCGGCGGAGTAGGGCGGTCGACTCGCTTTCACCACATTTTCCGCCTTTGCTTTGCCGTGATGATACCCGCCTTCATTGATCGGTGGAAAGCGCATCCGAGCCTTGAAGCGGGGCGGCGGGGGCGGTAGGTCTGTGGGCGGGCCGGGGTGGAACGCGACGAGAGACAGGTGACGATGGTGATCGACCCCTACAAGATGCTCGGCATCGAGCGCGATGCGGACGAGCAGGCGGTGAAGACGGCCTATCGCAAGGCGGCCAAGAGCGCGCATCCGGATTCGGGCGGCGACGCGGAGCAGTTTTCGCGGCTGCAGGCGGCTTTCGACCTGTTGAAGGACCCGGTGCGCCGCAGGGTCTACGACGACACCGGCTACGACCCGCAGCTCGCCGACGCCAAGGACCTCAAGGGCCTGATGATGATCGAGACGCTGGTCAACGACTTCATCCTCGACGAGCGCGAGCCGGGCAGTTTCGACCCCGTGGCGGCGATGCGGCGGAAACTCTCGGACGACATATTGAAGAGCCGCTTCCACATCCTGGAGCTGGAGCGCCACCGGGCGCGGGTCAGGAAGCATCTCGACCGGCTGGGCAAGAAGCCGGAGACCGACGTGCTCGGCTCGATGCTGCGCGCCCGCTCGCAGTCGATCGCCGATGCGATCAAGCAGGCCGAGACGCAGATCGAGGCGATCGAGCAGGCCTACACGATGCTCGAAGGCTATTCCTACGAGCTTGACCAGATCACCGAGGACCTGGCCAAGGCGGCGGAATAGCCGGATCAGCGGCGCGTTTCGCCAGGCGTCACCAGCTTTCCGCGCGACTGCGGGGCGCGGCGCGGATCCTTGACGTAGCTGCGGCAGAGATTGCGCCAGTCCCGCGCGGTGCGGTTCGCGTCATCGGGCGCGCCGTGGCCATAGAAGCGGGCGGCGACGGCGAGCGCCTGAAGCTGCAGGGCGCGGCGCGGGCCGTCCGCCCGGTCGACGACATAGGTCGTGTGCTGCCGCATGGCGTCGAACAGGACGTTGACCTCGGCGAGGATCTCCTCCACCCGCTGTTGCGCGGCCGGGTCCATCAGGCTCAGGCAATGGGGCAGGGCGGTGCCCCGGCGGCGCCAGAAGCAATGCCCGTGGCGGCGGCAGTCGGCATAGCCGCAGGCGGCCGGCATCCGCCAGGTCTCGGCGATGCGCAGGCGATATTGATAGTGCTGTTGCTGTTGCGGTGTCAGTTGGCTCTGCATTGCGGTTCCTTTCATCGGTTTGATTTTTGGGCACCCCAAAACCCCGCAGAGGCTCTCCCCCTCCGGTTCGGCATCACCTGTAATTTCCTTCCCCGTAACTCCAGACACAGGGGAAGCGGACGGGGTACCGGGGGCACCTCGTTAGTTTAGTATAGTGGTACCTTCCGGTACCCCGTTCGGCGGTTTTTATCCGCGACTTCGGCCTCTTGTAAAGCCCGGAGACATGCCTGACAGGTGTTCATAGACATGCCTGACAGTCATTGTCGTTTGTTGAGGTCGATAAGCGCGACCTGGTTGGCTGCGAAGAAGACGCCATATTGACCGTCTTGCGTTAGCGGCCTGATGGCGAGCGTTTCGCCTTGGAATGCTTTTGGCACGCGCCATGGCCGCCCCTTGAAGGTGACGTAAGCCTTTGTGGTGCTGACACGTCTGACGATCTCGCCCTCATCGTAGATGGGCTCGGGAAGTCTGGCAGGAAAGTTTCGTGTCGATGGCGTGTAGCGGGTTGCGGGGGCGACCATGGCGATGGCCTCATGCGGTCTGTGATGGTTGTAAAGGTCGCGCCAACGGTCGAAAGCGCCCTGAGCCTGCTTGAGATTGGAAAACGAAGCGAAGGCCAGGACCTCTGCCTTGAGGCTGCGGTGGAAGCGTTCGTTCTTCCCGCGCCCCTGTGGATGGTAAGGACGGGCATGTATGAGGTCTATGCCCAGCTTGAGGAGCCACACGCGCAACCGTGTCCAGCCGCCGGGAACTCCGGTTCCCCATGGATTTCCATTGTCGGTATAGATCGCCATCGGCAGACCGTGACGTTGCAGGATGGGTTCAAGTCTGTCGCGGACCGTCAATGTGCGCTCGTCGGTACAGGCTTCGATCCCGATGGCGAACCTGGAATGATCATCGATAATCGTGAGCGGATAACACCAATCGCCCGAGACGAGCTGAAAGCGGCCCTTGAAGTCCATCTGCCAGAGTAGATTGGGCGCTGCGCGCTCGAACCGACCGAACGCCGGCCCTGCACCCGCAAGTGTCGTGATACGGTCGTGCCGAGCCAGAATGGCATGAACCGTCGATGCGGATGGCGGATCGAGCCCGGCATTTTGCAGTAAGCGGGCAATCTTGCGCGCACCCCATGCAGGATGGGCATCGCGCACCTCCAACACCGCCTGCTCCAGCGATGCTTCCGTGCGGCGCGGACTGTGATGCGGGCGGCGCGAGCGATCCTGTGGCGGCTCGCCGGATCCAAGCCGCTTCAACCAGACATAGCCCGTCTGCCGACTAATCCCGAAGCGTCTACACAACTGCGAGACATTCGCCCCTTCAAGCTCGGCAAGGCGGCAGAACTCTAACCGTTGATCCACCACGGACTTCGTCTCCCAAGTCATCGCCACCTCCCAGAATCAATCCGGAAAGTGTCAGGCATGTCTATGAACACCTGTCAGCTATGTATCAGGGCCGAACA